>CBDCEL010000004.1:2410000-3160458 GCA_965215845.1 Aurantibacter sp. | reverse complement strand
CAGTCTCTTTAGATACTATTTTTTCCTCTGTTAACCGAAACTCTACTTTTGACAAAATAAGGTCCATTTCAATTTCTGTGCATGAAACCTTATACGTAAATAAGACGATAACAAGAAAAACTGCAAGCACAAATAAGCACAAATCTAATACTATTGGATACTTAAAAGTTCTCGATAATTCGAGTGTTTCGTTAATTTTATTTAGCTTTTCAAAATCTTTCTTGGATAATTTCCCATTTGACCTTATTGCCTCTTGCCGTATTCTTTGTTTTTTTTTCAACAAAGATTTTTGAAATTTTTGACGTTTTCGAAATGACCTAAACAACCCCATACAAGATTAATCGATTGTATTATAAAATATTATCGACTTGTTGGATGTCCCGCCAAATTCTCGGGCAACATCAATGTCCACCCTATATAAACCACTTTCTTTTATTCCTGTTATAGGGATATTTATTACCTGCTTAGCAAAGAACTTTTTGCGTTCAAGCTTCTTGTTTGTTATGATTTCCTTTTCGAAATCACTACTGAATTCTATAGCAACAACACTTATGTAAACTTCTCTAAGCTCAACTCCTGGAAAAATCACAAGTTCATACTTTTCTGATATTACTGTATTTTGATTTGAATCGATCATTATAGGAATATATATATCCATAAACTTCCCATTAACTTCAGAAGTAGTCTTAGCTGTCCATCCAACTTGGCTTTCTGTAATATTTAGTCTAGAAAGTAAATTTGTAGGCCAGGTATAAACCTTACTGGAAATTGATTGTTGTGTATCCATTTTGTAATAAAGTTTTCGCAAAAGACTTTTGCCTTCAATCTTCAATTCATTACCAAATGGTGGCTTTGCCCATTTAAGAGATAAGAATTTGGTTGATTTTAAATCATAATTTAAAGATCCTTTCGTAAAAGACCTTATTTCCAAAGTGCGATTATCAATCTCCTGCCCATAAATTCCTTCGCAACGATCTCCTCTTTTTTTATAGCCATGTAAAAAACCTTTGGAACGGCTTTCCAATTTTGGGTCACATTTAATATTATTCTCGGACTCTTGAGCTAGTCCAATATGTGTAATAAAAACTATAATAATAAAATCAATACACCTCATATGCCTTAGTCAATCTACTCTTTCTGTCTATACGGTCTTAATTTGCTGTCAAATCCTCGATATCGTAAATACTTATAATAAGTCGCCCTTGAAACCTCAAGCCGCTCACATATCTCAGTAACTGTTAGAATACCTTCCCTAAAATACTGTTCACAAAGTACAGCTTTTTGTTGGTTTTTCTTACTAATTCCTCTCGGTGCTCCTAACACTTTACCCCGGCGTTTCGCAGATTCCAAACCCGCTTTGGTACGTTCAATAATAATGTCCCTTTCCAGTTGGGCTAAAGCCGCAAAGATGTTGATAATAAATTCTGAATGCGAGGATTTATCGGTTGTATCTATGAAGGGCTCTGTGAGGCTCTTGAACTTTACTCCTTTTTCCTCAAATTCATTCATCAATTTGGTAAAATGAATCAGACTTCTGGCCAGCCTGTCCAATTTCCAAACAACGATGGTGTCGCCTTCCCGAACATAGTCCAGCAACTTGGCCAGACTTTTCCGTTCTTCTTTTGTGCTTGAAACCTTGTCCGTATAAATGTTTTTTTCTTTGATCCCTTCTTTCAAAAAAGCATCAATTTGTAGATCTAAATTCTGTTCATTGGTACTTACTCGTGCATATCCAAATATCATGACCTTAAAGTTTAAATAAAGGTCAAAATAGAAACGAATTAACTAGTACGGGAAAATGAACTTTGTAGGAGTACCAAAAACTGAAAGATTCAGAAGTTCACTAAAACGGTGGGTTGGGGAGACCCAAATCAACCTTCTTTAAAAAATTATTATGAGAGGGTTTTATAATACGTGTTTAAAGTCAGATAAAGGGCATTTTTGATTCGATTTCAATTTATAATCCCCATTGCCTTCCGAGGTAGTAGAAATTTTAGTGATTATTTATATTTGTATCCATAGATAATCAACGACAAAACATTTACGGAAATGAAAAAGAGAATAATAGTGATTGCCGCTTTCGGACTTTTTTTATTGGTAGGTTTTCAGGTTGCTGACCAAGTTAAAAGGCTCCTACTGCAATCACCAGGTGCAGAAGTGGAGAATTATGTAGAGCCGGATTATGGTCTTGGTTCCGGCCACGTTGATTCATTAAAACCGTATCCTAAGGTCAAAAAAGGAGAAAGAACACCATTCGATCTCTGGAGCTATGCCGGGAAAAGCGGGTCTTCTTTTATGAATCCCTCCCTGCCCATGTCTTGGGATGAATGGCTAGCATTCCATGAAAAACAAAAACCGGAATTAATGAGCGACATTAACACCTATATGAACTCGAGATACAATTTTAACAACGAGGTACATGCAGGGGTATTTATGTCGGGAGGAAGGAAAAAGGTTATGAAGGGGCCGGTAACAAGATTGCCGAAAGGAATAAACTCTTATGAAGAACTATCAAAGCTTTCACCCGAAGAAATCAAGAGGAGAGGTTTGTTCCCATTTAGGCCCTTGGCACACCCGTTGGCCTCCACGGCTCACATGGTCTTTCCTGATAATTGGAATAAAGCACATCCGGAACACATCCGCATTGATGTCGACCATGACTATCCGGACGAATACCTTCCGGAATTTCCACCGCCGATGTTCCTGACAAATCACAAGGAGTTGGGAGATGTGACCAAAGGAAAGGAAGTGACCTTGAGCAACTACTACGAGATTTTTGATGGACTGTTGACTCCTGAGCAAATGGAAGGCCTAAAGGAATTGGTCAGGCCAACAGCGACCACATGGTTCAACCAGACTACCCATAGAGTTACTAAAGAGCCAAGTGCTGGGGTATCCTGTTTTTCTTGTCATGTGAATGGTCATACCAACGGTGCCTTTGAACTTGCCCCAGACAGTAGGCCCCATCTTGCAAGATTAAGAGTAGGCACTCCATCCATGAGAGGTAACTACAATCTCATGCAGCTGGCCTCCAAAAGGTCCATAAGAAGTATGGACCACTTTGCGGAAATTGAAGAATATTTTGATGGAGATCCGGGAATGATGCAACACATCGGACCAAGGGCACATCAAAAATCCGTGGCAAACAGAATGGGCGACTTCAATGCCATGCTTGATTTTCCCCCAGCTCCCAAATTGGATGCAATGGGTAACCTTATTCCCGAGAAATCTACAAAGCAAGAGTTGTTTGGAGAACAATTATTCAGAGGAAAGGCCAAATGTGCATCTTGTCATAGCGGCCCGGCATTTGTCGATGATTATATGCATGATTTAAAAGTGGAAAGGTTTTATAAAGGAAGACCGGAAGGCCCAATTAAAACCTTTCCTTTAAGGGGGATAAAAGATTCTCCTCCATATTTGCATGATGACAGGTTGCCCACGTTGGATGATACAGTTGAATTCTTTAATTTGGTTTTAGAGTTAAAACTCACCAAGGAGGAGAAACGGGCCCTGACTGCCTATATGTTGTGTTTATAATAGATTATGGCCGGCAACAATGGTTTAACGTATTAAAAAATCACCTGCCGAAAATCGCTTTTTTATTGGGTTTCATAAAATGAACATTTTTTGGGACCGCTTCCTAGTGGATCCTGGCAAACAATCCCAGGTGTAATTGAACTTTTTTAAACCGGTGCAAAAGTTCGGACGCTCATACCTCTTACCGAACTTTTCGAAACTTGGAGAACAGGATTTTCAAATTTTAAAGGTTAACCCTTGGGCTCTTTTTTACCTTCTTTGATAATGCATAGTTCTTATATACCAGAACAGCAATAAAAAAGAGCAGCACCAGAACCCCGCTGGTCAAGAGCGCAATAATATCATTCTTTGCTTCCATCTCACCTAAGATAACATTTTTGTGGATATTTGTTCTATAGTATATAGGCCCCCGAAAGGTTTAAGACAAATGAAAAACCTCACCGTAAATAGCGATCCGCGGGTCGCTGCAAAATTCAAAAGCTATCCGATTGACGTCAGAAAGAAGTTGGATTTCCTAAGAAAGCTCATCCTCGAAGTAGCGGCCGCGAACAATTCCATACATGAAATCGAGGAAACCCTAAAATGGGGAGAACCCAGCTATTTAACCAAAAAAGGAAGCACCCTTCGCATGGACTGGAAAGATAAAAATCCCGATCAATATGCTATGTACTTCAAATGCACCAGCAAATTGGTGCCCACTTTTCGGGAAGTTTTTGGCGATACTTTTTCCTATGAAAAGAATAGGGCCATCATCTTCAGCCTTGATGATAAAATCCCTGAAAAAAAGCTCAAAGCATGTATCGCCATGGCGCTTAGCTACCATTCGATCAAACACCTGCCCAGATTGGGTCACTGAATTCGGCCAATATTGCCCGCTGTAATAGACGCCACCTTAAAAATAGCCGCTTGCGATTTTTAGAAGTCCGTAAATTTTAAAAATCAATAAAAAATTTGCGTAACCAAACGATTACATTTATATTTGTAACCAATCGGTTACTTTTTTTATATGAGAAGGGATGTTTTCCAGGCGATCGCCGACCCGATTAGAAGGGATATCATTGAACTCTTGGCGCGAGAACGACTTAGCGTCAGCGCTGTGGCCGAAAAATTCGATGTGAGTCGACCGGCCATTTCGAAACATCTCAAGATTTTGGAGGAGTGCAACATCATTAGTTACGACAAGGTCGGGCGTGAACGCTATTGTGAAATACAGGCCGCAAATTTAATTCCAGCTTTTTTATGGATCGAGCAATACAAAAATTTATGGGAAGACCGACTTGACTCTTTTGAAGACTATTTAATGAAACTTAAACAAAAAAGTGAAAAATGAGTGATGCCGCGAACAGAACAGTGACTATAAAAAGAACCTTCGATGCTCCGATCGCATTGGTCTGGGAGGCATGGACCAACCCTCACCACATTGCAAAATGGTGGAGCCCCAAAGGAATGGAAACAAAAGTCTTGGAGCACGAATTCAAAGTGGGCGGCAAATGGAAATATAGCATGCCCATGCCCAACGGACAAGAATTTATCGCTGAGGGAGTTTATTTGGAAATTGTCGAATTCGAAAAAATTAAATCCAGAAGCAGTTTTAGGCCGATGACCGAAGATGTGGAAATAGAGTCATTGTTCGAAGAAGATGGGGAGAAGACCCACTTTACATTCAATGTGATACATCAGACCGAGGAATATAAAATACAGCAAGAAAAAATGGGTATTCTCAATGGCTGGGGTTCGGTATTCACCCGCCTGGAAGAATTTCTTAAAACTCAAAAAAAATAAATAAAACTAAGATCATGAAAACAATGACCTGTAACCAATTGGGCGGGGCCTGTGAAATGGAGTTCAAAGCGGAGACCTTTGAAGAAATGGCCGAGATGAGCAAAAAACATGGAATGGAAATGTTTCAGGCGGGGGATGCCGCCCATCTGAAAGCGATGGACGCGATGAAAGATTTGATGCAGCGGCCCGGAGCGATGCAAAAGTGGTTTGAAGAAAAGAAGGCCGCATTCGAGGCCCTGCCCCTCGATCCCTAAGCAAGTCGCATGCCCAGATTTTCGGTCCGATCAATTTTCTAGAATGGCCTCAATATCGGGCTTGAAATAGTTCGGCCCTTTGAGCACCTTACCGTCTTCGCGATAGATGGGTTTTCCGTCGGCGCCCAATTTGCTCATATTACTGCGCTGTATTTCGTCAAAGACCTCCTCAATCTTATGTTGCATTCCGTGCTCGAGAATCGTTCCACAGAGAATATAGAGCATATCGCCCAAGGCATCGGCAACCTCTAAAAGGTCGTCGTTTGCAGCGGCCTCCAAGTATTCTTTGTTTTCCTCATCCATCAAATTGAAACGGAGCTTGTTCTTCGCCTCTCCCAAATCGGCCATTGGTGTTTCGGCCACCCCAAGACCGAACGAACGATGAAATAATTCTACTGCGGCAATCTTGTTTTTCATCTATTGCTATTAACGGTTATTATTTGTCGAACCGCTGTTCGAGCTGCTGACCTAAATCAGAATGCCCATTTTATATTCCTTGTAATTCGACTAGATTTGCGTAAAAATATATAATATGTTCACCACCGGCCAAATCATTTTTGCGATACTTTTCACCATCGCCTTCGCGTTTGTCATTTGGTTCACCTACCGCCAAGATCGGCAGTTGCACTTAAAAAACTACAAGGGTGTCAAATGGGTTGCCATCGCCTTCCTGCTCTTTATCATCGGCCTCTTTATTTTGAAATATTTGCTCAAATAAAATCAGGTGGCCTTGAAAAAATTATTCTACACCACAAAAATTTACCGTTTCACAACAATTTCGTAATATAGTGGGGCCTTAATAAGAAAACGCTTTAATTTTACGTTATCTACTAAAAGGGGCACCCCAATGATTACTTTTTTTAGCATATTGTTAGTATTGATTGCAGTAAATGCGGTATTGATGATCTTCAGTCTTAAGAGCGTCAATTCAAAAGGCAGAAAAGTTGAGAAAGATCTGATCAATGACACGCTTTCAAAAACCTACCGCATGAACTTCTTGTCTTCAAAATACAAGAAGGCCGTCTAGGCCAAATCTTCGTCAATAATATTTTTGGAACTCGCATTGCGTTCCGGGGCGATTTGATATACGCTCGAACTTCATGACATTTACTATTCGTATTCCTTATTGAAGTGTTTTATATATTTTGCATTCAAGCAAGCATCCATGCTTTGGGCACCGATATGGTTTTTTTGGCTACATCTGCAGAGGGCGAACCGAATAAAGGACAAAATATGGGTACAAATCAGTAATTTTTTGGTCAATTCATAAAAGTTTAAAGCACTTCATTGTATTTTGGGCCAATGAAGCAATTGTTACTTGTCTTTCTCGGAGGTGGTTTGGGCAGCGCCCTGCGTTATTTTGTCTCCAAAACTTTTAACGGATACTTCGAACATTTCTTTTTAGGCACTTTTCTGGTCAATATTATAGGATGCCTTCTAATCGGTCTCATTCTCGGACTCTCGGCCAAAAGCAATTTCTTTACCGAGAACCAGACCCTGTTGCTGGCCACAGGTTTCTGTGGTGGTTTCACCACTTTTTCAGCTTTTGCGTTTGAAAAGCACTCTTTGTTGAATGCTGGCGAATTGATGCATTTTTCAATCTATACGATTTCCAGTATAGTGGTCGGCATAGTTGCGGTGGTCTGCGGCCTGTGGCTATCCAAATTGGCCTAGAGCCATTTCTTTGTTTTTCTTCGATAGACTCCTAAAGGCGTAAACTCGAGCCTTTGGCCGACACCATTATTCCCTTCATCGACAATATTGGCATATTGTCTTGCTACCCCTAACTCTCGATATGTCAATTTATCTTTTTTAGTCTATTTTTTTATTACGACCCTGAAATTTTAGGGGTATAAATTATAATTATCATAAATATTTTAAACATACCCCTATTTTTTTGGGGTATTAAAATTTAAAGATGAATATTTGTCCCTGAAAATTATGAATACAACCAAAGAAGTCTAACAATCTTAAAAACCTTAAAGTAGAAAAATGAAACAAGTGGAGGCAATCATTCGAAAGTCAAAATTTGAGGATGTCAAGGAGGCATTGCATCAAATTGAGGTGAACTTCTTCAGTTACTGGGACGTGACCGGGGTCGGAAACGAAAAACAAGGACATGTCTATCGCGGCATCGCCTATAGTACGAGCGATATTCAACGTCGATACCTGTCAATTGTGGTTTCCGATGATTTTCTGGAAAAGACCATCAATGCCATTCTTGAATCGGCCCATACAGGAAATGTCGGTGACGGAAAGATCTTCGTCTCGGAAGTGGTGGAAGGCTATAGAATAAGAACCGGAGAAACTGGCCGTGCCGGAATCAACTAATTTTTAACTGACTAAACTTTTTAAAATGGACGCAGGATTATTTACAGCCAACAATGTTTGGATGATGATTTGTACAGCACTGGTATTCTTTATGCACACCGGATTTGCATTTCTCGAAATCGGACTTACAAGGCAAAAAAATACGATCAATATTTTGTTCAAGAATGTCTTTATTATTTGCAGTGGACTTTTATTGTATTACGTATTCGGGTTCAATCTAATGTATCCGGGCGACTTTAACGGCTTCATTGCCTTTCCCGATTTTGGCCTACCTATAGATGAAACGGGCCTTACCCCTGAATATGCAGATGGTGGTTACACCTATTGGACCGACTTTCTATTTCAAGGGATGTTCGCAGCTACAGCAGCTACCATCGTATCGGGTGCCGTAGCCGAACGCATCAAACTGGGCGCTTTCATGATATTCGTACTTTTCTACGTAGGCCTGGTGTACCCAATAGTGGGTTCTTGGCAGTGGGGCGGCGGATTTCTTTCGACCCTCGGTGGCGAGAATGGCGGATTTCATGACTTTGCCGGTTCTACTTTGGTTCACTCCGTCGGGGGATGGGGCGCTTTGGTAGCCATCTATCTTTTGGGTTCGCGAATCGGAAAATTCGATGCGGAAGGAAGACTCAGGGCCATTCCGGGTCATAACATACCCATGGCAGCGGCCGGAGTGCTGATCCTATGGTTGGGTTGGTTCGGGTTCAATGGCGGTTCGGTACTTTCTGCCGATCCCGGTTTGACCTCTTTGGTCTTGGTAACTACAAGTTTGGCGGCCGCGGCAGGCGGGGTTGCTGCATTCGCAGTCTCTACCCTACTGTACAAAAATTTCGATTTGACCATGTTCCTCAATGGTATTTTAGGCGGCCTTGTGGGCATCACCGCCGGCGCAGATTTGATGTCGCCCCTAGAGGCAATAGCAATCGGCCTGATTGCTGGCGCCATAATCGTCTTTGGTGTCGCGCTGATCGACAAACTCAAGTTGGACGATCCCGTGGGTGCCGTAACCGTACACTTGATATGCGGTATTTGGGGAACCTTGGCCGTAGGGCTTTTTGGGGACAAGGCAGGTCTCGACCAATTTCTGTATCAATTGGCAGGGGTGGCCGCCGCCGGTGCTTTCTGCGTCTTGACCGCCTTCATAATCATATATACGCTAAAGGCCACAATGGGCATAAGGGTGTCAAAAGAAGAAGAATTGGAGGGTCTGGATATTCACGAACACGGTATGGATTCGTACCCTGATTTTAGAATGAACCAACATTGATATAAAAAAGAACGGAGCGTTTGGCAGAACGCTCCGTTCAAAAATAACTTTCAAAATTAATTCAATCGATCAATCATCCGCTAAGGGCGGACAACTAAAATTTAAATTTATGAAAGCCATTACAAATATAGAGTACCTAAAAAACATGTTTATGCTCCTTGCCATTTTTTGTTCCACCGCCTTGGCAACGGCACAAGAAGAAGAAGGTGAGGAAGCGGGGCCAAAATTCACTTTAAGCGGTTCCATAGACGCCTATTACAGGGCCAATCTCAATGCAGACAATAGCTTTGACGCCAATTCGGGGTTACCCAATGCGGCCCCCGGAACCTCTTTTGCCAACCTACCCGGTTTTGCGCTGGGTATGGCCAATGTTGTCGCAGGGTATGAAGGCGAAAAGGCAGGTTTCGTTGCCGATTTGGTCTTCGGACCACGGGGTACGGACGCCATTTTCAACTCGCCCATTTATTCGGCCACGGGCAATATTGTCAACCAGTTGTACGCCTATTGGAATGTTTCTGACAAGGTTACCTTGACGTTGGGAAATTTCAATACCTTTTTAGGGTACGAGGTCATTTCCCCGGTAGCGAACTTTAATTACAGCACCTCTTATCTATTTTCATGGGGGCCATTTTCGCATACCGGCCTGAAAGCCGACTTCGCAATTTCCGATGATTTCAGCTTGATGTTGGCCGTCATGAACCAAACCGATGTTACCGAATTAAATGTTACCGGAAAATATGCATACGGACTTCAATTGGGATATAGCGGTCAATACCTCAACGTTTTGATTGACAATGGCCCGTTCGAGATAGACTACACAGGTGGTTTCGACCTATCGGATTCCTTTTTCCTGGGCTTGAACGCCGCCTACTTTGACGGCGATGGCGCCGGAAGTTTTGCCGGTGCGGCAATCTATCCGCAAATAACGACCTCTGACAATTTCGCCATCGGACTCAGGGCCGAATATTTTACGGAAACGGATGGCTTTGGTGCAATTGGCGAAATAGACGCCAACGGCGATGGCGATGCAAGTGTTTTTGCCGTCACCCTTACTGGAAGCGCTACCATCGGAAATTTGATGATTAAACCCGAATTGCGATTGGACACTGCTTCAGAAGAGTCGGTCAATTTCTTGGATAGTGACCTAATGGCCCAGAAAAGCCTTTCCTCTTTCGTACTTGCCGCCGTATACTCGTTCTAAAAAAGTTGGTTGATTATCTAGTTTGAGTTGTTTAGTAACCCCGATGTTTTTAGAGGTATTTACATCGGGGTTCTATTTTTTGCCTTTTTTGAAGTCCTTCACCCCTGCCAAGATCCTAACGTCCAAATCGTTTACGGCGGGCACAATGGGGCATGAGTATTTCGGGTTGTAAGTGCAATAGGGGTTGTACGCTCGGTTAAAATCAATTTTCAAATCGAAGGTGTCCGAAATCCTTAAATCAATATATCTGCCCCCGGCGTAGGTCTCCTCTCCATTTGTGAGATCCGTAAAGGGCAAAAAAAGATAATCTTCATAATCTTTATCCAACATCAATTCCTCATTTTGGTAAATCTCAAGGGTATGCATCTTTCCGTTCAAACTGAATTCCGCAATTCCGTATAAAACTTCCCTCGACTTTCGGCCCGTAGTTGTCGGCATTAAAAAGGGAATTGCATCCGGCGTACGGGTGAACCTTGCCGTAACGATGTAGTTGGTGTCGGGAGCGAAAAAATCGAGACCCTCAAAGTTCTTCCGAAATCGATCAGGCAGCGGTGAAGTCTCCGGGTCCTTGAATTCCTGGTTAAGGCTTGCCTGAAATTTATGAATATCGGCAATGGCATCGGTGGCAGCCTCTACAGCCACTTCTTTGACCTGGTCATGATATTTTTTTTCCTGTTTACAACATATGAGCATGTTCAGGACAAAAACGGAAAAAATAATTTTTGATAAACTCCCCTTAAACATATGGCCGTAAAAATACGATTTAAAGTGTATCAAATCTTCCTGTGATTTGTCGTACTTTGTCAAGACAATCCACAAAGATGTACAGAACGCTTATCCTACTTTTGATTTTTGTCCTTGGCGCTTGTGCCGAGAAAAAAGGAAGTCAAGAAACCGCCGCGGTTCGTGAATTTCCACATTTGGAACCAAATCGTTACAATGTCGCATTTCTGATAATGAACGGCACCTACAATACCGAGTATACCGCTCCCTATGATATTTTTCAGCATACCCAATATCGCGAGGGAATCAAGGCCATGAATACATTTACGGTGGCCAATACATTGGAGCCCATTACCACGTTTGAAGGTCTGAGAATACTTCCCGATTTCGATTACACCCGGGATTCGATTCCCAAAATAGATATTCTGGTCGTACCCAGTGCCGAACACCACCTTGATTCAGACCTAAAGGACACTATAATGATCGATTTTGTAAAAAAAGTCGATAAAGATGCCATTTACATGACTTCACATTGCGATGGGGCATTTGTACTAGCCAAAGCCGACTTGTTGAACAATGTGATGTCGACCACCTTTCCGAGCGACATCGATACCTACAAAAAAATGTTTCCCCAACTAAAGGTAAAAGACAGTGTTCTATTTGTTCATGACGGCAAATATATCACTTCGGCCGGAGGGGCCAAAAGCTTTGAAGCCGCCCTTTACCTATGCGAAATTATGTATGGCAAATCTATCGCGGAATCAATAGCAAAAGGACTCGTCATCGATTGGAATTTGGAAGAGGTGCCCTGTGTCATTCCTCAATGATTTCGTATCGTGCCCCTTTTAAATACTTCTCGATAATCTCGTTGAATTCAGGTGTAATACGGAACAATGCGGTGTTCTCCAATGCGTAGAGTTTGTCTTTATCGGTATAACCTTGTTTAAGCAACTCTTCCAAATAAAAAAGCGCTGTGGAGTATTCACTGTTCTTGGCATTTTGCGAAATGACCTTCAAATAATATTGGTATTGCTTGGGTGCGGTTATGGTCTTGAGCATCCACAGAAAGTTCAAGGCTTCTTCATCAACATTTGGTTCGGCCGCTATCAAATCGATGTTATCTTCTATCAATGCATTCAAGTAACCTTTGAGCCTGTCTGCCATTCGGTTCTGAAATTCGTTGGAACCTTCCTTATATTCCTCCAACTGCTCCATCTGATAGGTCCACCAACCTAGATTGTTATAGTTGTAGGTGAGGATATCCTCTTCCAAATAATAATCATAATCGTCCTTGATGAGGCTTTCCTTGAATATGGTCGCATTAAGATTACGGCGATGGGTCCGATAGTCTTTGCTTCTTCTCAGCGCTTTCTGGGTAGCCTTAAGTGAATCGATGTTTTTATGTGGCTGATATATTCGAATCATTTGATTTATTCGATGGTCTGCCAATAATGAGTTGCCATCGGTCATCAGACTGCTGACCTCGCCCAAATGTTTATTATATAGCTTTTCGATTTCCAAATCTTTCGCCCGGACGCCATTTTTGGCCTTGTGCGCCAAAGAAAAGTATTCCATAGCCTCGGAAAGGTATTTTGTCTTTGGCCATTCATGCCCTCCTTCAAAAACCAAAAGTTGATTCTGAAACTTCAGTCGGTTCAGAATTTTCTCCAGGGACAGCATATCGGGATAGTTATAATCCCTATTTCCCACAATACCTATAAAGTGGAACGGTTTCTTGGTCGATAACAGCTCGGTATTTGCAAAGGGTGCACCGCAGGAAATCACACCTTTGATATTCTTGAAAAAAATCGGGACGACCGAGGCCAGTCGAGCTCCGCCAGAGAATCCTGCCGCATAATTTCTCTCCTTGGCAAGGGGAAGCAAGGTGGAGACAGCGGTCAGCAATCTTTTTGTAATCAACATATTTTCGGAAATGGACAGGCTATCTTTCAAGTCGTTCGATGCGGCCAAGATGTAGCCCTGTTCTTCCGCCGCCGGGGCAAAAAGGCTCAGTGCCCTCTTTCCATGACCATCGACATCAAAAACAAATACGGTCGGCCAAGTTTTTGAAATGTCAAAACTTTGGGGCAGGTATAGGGCGAAACTCTCGGGAATCGAATCATTGATTTTTATGGAATCGAGAACAATGCCCTTTTTAAGGACCAATTCTTGGGCAGTCGCTGGGAAGGCAAAAAGTAATGTGCTTAAAAGTAAAAATCTCTTCATAACAATGGGGCATCAAAAATCTCGCCAAAATTTTATTCGGCTATGGTCGACAATGGCCGTAAGATCTAAGCAAAATATCATCGGTCATTCCCCTATTTGACCAATTTCCACGCCTTCTGAGTAGGCAACCTTTACATTATTGTTGCTGAATGCCTTCTTGATCGCCTTATTGGCCGCAAATGTGACTTCCCAAAAATTATCGGGCAAGGTATATGGCCTAACCGTAAGCTGAATACTATGCGAATCAAAGGTCTGAATGCCTATTTCAGGTCTGGGGTCGGCCAAAATTCCGGGAACGTCCTTTATCGCATCCTCAATAATCTTGTTTACCCTCGGAAAACTTTCCTCATAGGGCATTGTGACCTCAAGCTCGAGTCGTATCATTCCCCTTTCGGAAAAGTTGGTGACCACCGAATCGGTAATCTTCGAATTGGGTATGATCAAAATCTTGTTGCCCGGGGTCAAGACATTGGTACTGAAAATCCCGATTTCCTCCACCCTGCCGAATTTGTCATCGACCTGTATCCAATCGCCCACCTTATAAGGTTTCAAGGTCAAAATCAAAATACCGGAAGCAAAATTGCCCAAACTCCCCTGAAGTGCCATTCCAATGGCAAAACCGGCAGCGGCCAAAATGGCTACCAAACCGGTGAGATCGGCACCCAATATCGTGGCAATCACGAAAAGCACCGCTCCCTTTAAGATGATACTGAGCGTGGAAGAAATAAAGGGCCTAAGAGTTGCCGAAAAGCCCGTACGTTCAAGGGCGGCGCCGACCAATTGCACTATTTTCCTTACAATTCTGAAACCGATCCATAGAATTATTCCAGCGACTAAAATTCGCGGCAAATAAAAAATCGCCTTATCGATTGCAATCTGAAGGTATTCGTTTCCTTTTTCCAACCAATCCATACGCTAAAAATACTAGTTTAAATCATTTTCGTACAAATAATGCCTTTGTTTTTACGATCACAAATCAACCTTTACCGATCGGGGTTCGTGAAACTACATGTGATAAAATGATATGCGTACGGGTTTCACCGTATTGAATAAGTTTGTCTATGAACTTTTCAAGATGCGATTGGTCTACCAGCACAACTTCCATTACAATATTTTCGTTTCCGGTAATGCGATAGCAATTGATTACCTCGTTCAGCGAATCGACCATTGCCAAGAAGGGCTTCAACTTGCCCATGAATGCACGTAAGGTGATAATCGCTCGCAGGGCGTGACCCGTTTTTGTATGGGAAACCACCGCCTGGTAACCGATAAGAATCTCAAGGTCTTCCATCTTCTTGATGCGTTCGGCCACCGCCGGTGGGGTAAGGCCCACTTTACGGCCAATATTGGCGTAAGATTCCCGCGCGTTGGTCTGCAGACATTCCAAGATTTTCCAATTTAAATCATCAATTTTTGCTTTCAATACTTTTTGAATCAATTAATTTATAATCGAAGGTCAAGATACAAAATTGCTAATTAATCTAAATCGAACTGGCAGAATTCCGTCGTAACTTTATATTACTAAATTGCTTTGAAATTATGTCCCCACACAATCTAAGGTCCGTTCCGGTCTATCGAAGATCGCTCGCTCTCTGTGAAATGACCAGGGAGATAGCGAGTTATGTTACATTCAACAAAGATTTGCTGAAACTCTACAAATCGAACAGTCTTAGGGATATCATAGCCGATTCCCTATTGACCGATGTGATTTTGATTCCACAGAAAATAGAACTGGCCGAGCGAACCTCCAGCTATACCGAACGCTTAAATAGTACAAGTTATATAAGTATAATCATTCGCAATATTACTTCGTATTGCAATGGACTCGAGCACGACGGGGTCAAGGAAAAAGAGTATCTCAATTTGCTAAGGGGTGAGATTTCGTCTTTTAGAAAGTCTTTCAAACAGTGGCGAAAGTCATTGTTGAGCGATGGCACCCGATAATCTTAAATCTATTATTCATTAGCCGCCTAACATTGGTCGATAACGATCTCTCTTAGGATTATTGTCATACATTTGAGGCCTTAAAGTGCCTTGAAATGAAGACCATTATTCTTATCAATTGCCCTGACCAGGCCGGAATTATCAGTGCCGTAACCGGTTTTATACACCTAAAGGGCGGCAATATCACTTATCTAGACCAACATGTCGATGAGCAAGCCGGTATATTTTTTATGCGTCTTGAGGGAGACTTCGACAATGAAAAGACGTCGTTGCCCGAATTAAAAGAAGCTTTTGATAAAGAGGTGGCCCTTGGGTACCAAATGAAGTGGAATATATTCACTGATGGCGACCGACCTAAAATGGCCATTTTCGTTTCTAAATCGACGCATTGTCTTTATGACCTATTGAGCCGGTACCGTTCGGGGGAGCTTGCCATCGAGATTCCGTTTATTATCAGCAACCATGGGGCTTTGGCCGAAATAGCCCATCAATTCAATATCGATTTTCATCATATCCCGCTTACCCCAGATACGAAAAATCAAGCCGAAAAAAAGCAATTGCGGCTTCTTCGGGAAAATCAGGTTGATTTTATTGTGCTCGCCCGATATATGCAGATTGTGACCAAAACCATAATCGATGAATATCCGAATAATATAATCAACATACACCATTCTTTTCTACCCGCCTTTGCCGGAGCCAAGCCTTATCATGCCGCTTTTAAACGGGGCGTGAAAATTATTGGGGCCACTAGTCATTATGTTACCGAAGAATTGGATGCGGGACCCATCATCGAACAAGACGTCACCACTGTTTCACATACCCACAGTATAAAAGATTTGATAGCCAAGGGCAAAGACCTTGAGAAAATCGTGCTCGCGAGGGCGGTTAAGCTACACTTGGCCAGAAAGACGATGGTCTACAACAATAAAACGGTCATTTTCTCGTAAGATATAGTATCACAATCCAAAAAAAATGAAGAAAAGACTATTTCCATTTATACTGACATTTGTATTTATCTCTTGCGGTGAACTACAGCAAGTCATCAATCAATTGCCCCAAGAGGGACTCGGAAATGCCGAAATTGCCAACGGCCTTCGCCAAGCGCTCGATTTTGGCATAGACAAGCAAGTGAGCAAGCTAACCAAAGAAGACGGGTTCTATAAAAACGAATTGGTCAAAATACTCTTACCGGACGAGCTTCAAAAAGTAGATAAGACCTTGCGCGACATTGGGCTTGGCAAGCTTGCCGATGAAGGCCTGAAAGTTTTGAACCGGGCAGCTGAGGACGCGGTGGGCGAGGCCACTCCCATTTTCGTCAATGCGGTAAAGGGAATCACCTTCAACGATGCCAAAAACATACTTTTAGGAAGCGACAACGCAGCTACACAATACCTGACAAGGGCAACACAGACCGAATTATACGGCAAGTTCAGTCCGGTGATAAAGTCCTCATTCGAAAAAGTGGGGGCAGATGCAATTTGGGCCGACCTCATCGGTCGCTACAACAGTATTCCCTTGGTGAAAAAGGTAAATCCAGACCTGACCGATTATGTTACCCAAGAAGCCCTTGACGGTGTTTATAAAATGATTTCCATCGAGGAAAAAGAAATTAGAAATAAAGTTTCTTCAAGAACGACCGACCTTCTGCGTAGGGTCTTTGCCCTTCAAGACAATTAGTCGCGACATGGATCAAACCATAGCGTTTCCCAATATCGACCCAGAAGTCTTTTGAAAAACTGCAATATTTGAATGGTTCCCCCGTTATTTAATTAAGGGCCCTGATGAGGTGCCCTTGAACAAAAATATTTGAGTTAGTATTTTTTGAGTTAGTTAGTTTAAGAAAAGCCGATATCTTATATCGGCTTTTTGTTTTTGAACACGCCACGATTTGCCCACCATTCTTTTAGGCCAAAGAATTTAAGATTCAAGAAAATGCCCGATATACCTGATTTTCAAGGTAAACTATTATCGGGGCTTACCTTTTTTAAGTTTTTTTTAAGATTTGAAATCGTTAAATTCCATAATTTGAACATGGCTAGTTCAGACACGGCATCAATCATCAACCTAAATGAGACATATAGGAATCTTAATCGCATTCTTTTTAGTATGCTCTTTCCTATACCCCAGTGCGCCGATAGAATTCAAGGAAAATAACGGTTTCCCATCTTATTTTGATATTGATATTAATCATGTACCCGTATTGCCGGCTCCTAATGAAGACATAAGTACGGAATTAATTATGGGCGCTACCTCAACTGGTGCAAAGGTAGATGGCCTTGTATCCGCTTTGAATAGAGACGATTTTTTTTCCCTTATAAGTTATCCGATCGAAAAAGACGCTTTTGCGCCGTTTTATTCATTTCAGGAACCCGTTCTTTCCGAATTGAAGCTTGAGCCAAAATTTTCCTTCTGGTCCTTTCTATACCTTTATGTCGCCTTGATAGGCTTTTATATTGCGGTAATTATCAATTTCAACAAAAAGATCGATCTTGTTGCCAGAAGTTTGATCAGTGCCTTTGTTTTCATACACTCCTTTTTCATTCTTCATATTTGCTTGAGCCTTACCAATTATCAATACGAGTTTCCGCATTCCTATGCAATGTCAACTTGTTTTTCATTTCTATATGGCCCCCTACTCTACCTTTATTTTAAGCGCACGACCCAATATTACAGGCTCAAGCAACAAGATTTACTTCATCTTTTGCCAACTGTGCTGTTTTTAGTTTACATGTACCCCATATATGCAATGTCAGGCGCGGAAAAATTGGGCTTGATGATGGATCGAATAACGCTCGGAAGAAGCGCTACCGATATCGGCATTATCATACTTAAATTGGCCTCTCTTATCATTTACGGATACTATATTAGAAAACTGTATGTTAGCGCTAGGAGGAACAAGGGTTTGATCCACGAAAATAAGGTTTGGCAAAAGAATATTTACGCGATACATGTAATGTATGTCGTTTGCTATGCGGCTTATGGTGTACTCTTGGGCAACAATATTACGTCTGGTTTTCTTTATCACCTACAGATCATAAGTATGGCGTTTATGGTTATGTATATCGGATATTCGGCCAATGTTCAACCCAACGTTTTCAGTGGCAATTACTACTTGGACAAAGGCCTCTTTTTTAAATACAAAAAATCAGGGCTCACCCAAAGTTTGTCAAAAGAGCTCAAAGAAAGCCTTATTCGTCTGTTTGAAGAGGAAAAAATCTATAAGGAAAACGATATCAACCTTGATACGGTAGCGGATCGCTTGAACACTTCACGCCACAATGCATCACAAGTGATCAATGAGCATTTCAAAATGAATTTTCATGAGTTGGTCAACAAATACAGAATAACCGAGGCAAAGTCAATTTTAGAAATGGACCTTCAAGGCAATTTGAATATTATCGATATAGCCTATGAAGTAGGATATAACAACAAAGTAACCTTCAATAAAGCCTTTAAGAGGGACACAAATCTTACCCCCAGTGAATATCAAAAAGATGCCCTGAGCATCAAGGTGTAAAAACAAGGTAAGTCTAGGTCGGATGGGTAAATGTTTATAAGTCTTTCCACAGGATGAATAAAGAGCATGTTAATTTGAATATTGTTTTTTAAAGAAAGCAGCTCTGGATAACTACTTCTTAAGGAAAAGTATCTTTCCGAAATTGAGAGTATCGTTTGAATTAGTCATCAAACCCTTTCAGGGCTGCGCTTTAAAGACTTTGCACTACCAACTTTCCGGTCGCCCCAAGGTTTGGAATCTCTCCCTACTTTAATAGGATGAAAGTACGAAACAACCTAAAACCCCAGCATTGTTTTCGCCTAAATTCTGTGGGCCTTTTCACGGCATTTTTATAACAAAAAAAGATCAATTTGTTTTATAAGGTAAATTATCCGTAAGCATTTGTCGGATGGGTAAACGTTTATAAGACTTTCCTAAAATCATGTTAAGAGCCTGTTACTTTGACCCGATTGACTAATTAAATGTAACAACGACTCTGAGGCAAATACTCCAAGAAAGAACTTATTGTTTTTTACGATTTCCTAGAGTAGACTTTTTTGAAAGCCGTTTTCAAAGAATGTTTAGAGACTCGCTGTACATAATTGGCAGATAACTAACTCATTAAAATTTCAAGTATGAAAAAAAAATGTAATTGGGTGTTGATGCTTTTTCTTATTGGATTATGTGGGGCATTCGCACAAGACAAAACCATTACCGGTACCATTACGGACCAAGATAATTTTCCTTTACCAGGAGTGAACATTCTTGTGCAGGGAACCACCAATGGTACACAATCGGACTTCGATGGAAATTATGCCATTCAGGTCAGTGAAGGGCAAACGTTGGTCTTCTCTTATCTCGGGCAAAAAACCGTAGAGACCATAGTGGGTACCGACGATGTAATCAACATCCAAATGGAGGAAGACGCAGAGGCACTTCAAGAAGTGGTCGTTACGGCACAAGGTATCATAAGGGAAAAAAGATCTTTGGGCTATGCAGTGACCACGGTAGATTCTGACCTTGTTGAAGCCCGGCCAGAGGCGGATATTGCCCGTGTTCTCAATGGCAAGGTCGCCGGTGTGAATATCACTTCAAACAATGGTCTTTCGGGATCGGGCACGAACATTATCATTAGGGGGTTTTCTTCGGCTACACAGTCGAATCAACCACTCTTTATCGTTGATGGCGTACCGTTTGATAGCGGCACAAATACACAATCGAACTTCCTGGATGGAAATACTGAATCGAGTCGCTTTTTGGATATCGATCCCAACGCCATTGAAAGCGTTAGTGTGCTTAAAGGTTTAAGTGCGACCGTACTTTATGGGAATAGAGGTCGAAATGGAGTGATCCTTATAACGACCAAAGGCTCGAAATCAGGGGAAACATCAAGTAAGGCAGAGGTTTCCGTAACGCAATCCATCTTTTTGTCAAAACCGGTTCTACCTAATTATCAAGACAATTATGGAGGTGGCTTCCATCAAGGTTTTGGCTATTTCTTTAGTAACTGGGGACCTAGATTCGACAGAACCGATAATGACGGTATAGCCAATGCAGCACAATATTCGAGTGATGGGGCCGACGGTACAGCCATTCTACGGCATCCCTTCAACTTCATTGCCGACCAAACGTTGATTGCCGGTTTTGAAGATTTGTTGGACGACCCTTATCCTTATAAGCCTTATAATAGTGTAGAGGAATTTTTTAGAACGGGTTATGTATCGAGTACCTCGGTAAATATCAGGGGCGGTGCAGAGAATGTCTCATTCAACGCCAACTACGGCCGTACCGAAGACATTGGTTTTACACCTGGAAACAACCTTCTGCGCAATAATTTCAGCATTGGGGGCAACGCAAGGCTAACAAATAAGTTTACCGTCTCGGGTATCTTCAATTTCGTAAGAACAGGTTTTAGATCCCCGCCAAATGCCGTGAGTACCGGTAGTGGGGCAGCTTTTGACGGGGGTGCGATTTTCGGTGATATCCTCTATACGCCAAGAAGTGTAGATTTGACCAATCTTCCTTTTCAGGCAGCTGACGGGCGTAGTGTCTATTACCGAGGCGGCAACGATATTCAAAATCCAAATTGGACAGTAGCGAATGCCAAGACTTCACAAAACACCGATAGGTTTCTTGGCAATATGTCGCTGAGCTATGAATTGAACGATTGGATGAATCTTTCATACAGGTTTGGGCTCGATACCTATTCAGAACTCAACTCTTACGGACAAAACAAAGGTGGTGTCGACGGGCCTGTTTTGGGAGTTCTCAGAACGTCGGCTGTGCGGAACAGTATCAGCAATCACGATTTGATTTTAAGTGCCGATCGCGAGTTATCGGACAACTTGAACCTGAAGGTAACCCTTGGGGCCAACAGTAGAAGGGATGTATTTTCGAGGGATGGATTGGAAAGCCAAGGGCAACTCGTCTTTGGAGTGTTGGAGCATTACAATTTCACAACGCCCTCACCGATAAACTCTTTCTCGGGAATTCCCATCAACCGTGATTTTGAGGAAAACCTAGTCGGGGTCTACATTGATGCAACATTGGCATATAAAGAGTTTCTATATCTAAATGCGGTGGCCAGAAACGACTGGTCCTCAACATTGGAAAGACAGAACAATTCATTACTATATCCGGGTGCCAGTATTTCATTCATCCCCACAGAGGCATTTCCGGGTATGAAGGGCGATGGCCTCAACTATTTGAAGTTCCGCTTCGGGTATGGTTCTTCCGCAGGCTTTCCCACCCCTTTCAACACAAGGGATGTACTGACTCTTGGCGCAAGAAATCTTGTCGACCTTAACGGCAATGTCATATCGGGCAATACGGTATCCAATACCTTGGGTAATCGCAGTCTAAAGCCTGAAAGGGTCGGAGAATTGGAAGCGGGTATCGACCTGCGTCTGTTCAATAGACTGAACCTAAATGTCAGTCTGTATGATAAGAAAACCGAAGACCTGATTACCCAACAGACATTGGACAGTTCCACTGGTTTTACCGACACTTTTGTCAACATCGGCGAGATTCAGTCACAAGGCCTAGAAGTTGATTTCGACCTTGATGTCTTCAAAGGTGCCGACAACGGATTCAGGTTTAATTTGGCCGGTAATTTCACCACGAATGAGACCACCGTAACAGATCTTGCGGAAGGCACCAATAATATCTTATTGACTCAAGCCGTAGCCGGCGAAGCGGCGAACTATGCTGTTGAAGGACGGCCTTTTGGGGTGTTCTTGGGAACCACTTTCCTAAAAGACGCCAACGGTGACAGAATTGTAGGAGGAAACGGAAGATATCTCGTCAACAATAGCATTTCTGAAATAGGTGATCCGAACCCTGATTGGACGACTGCCTTGATACCTTCTTTTTCATATAAGGGGATTACTTTATCGGCAAATCTATCATACAGACATGGAGGGGATATATATTCCATTACGGCCGCATCATTGATCGGACGTGGTACCGTAGATGCTGACAATCCGATAAGTCGAGAATCGAACTACGTATTGCCCGGGGTATTCGCAAATGGTGCTCCGAACAACGTGGCAATCAGTTCTACCGAGTTTGGTTTCAACACATTCTTCGGTGGAGATATCAACGAACTTAGCGTTTTTGACGGAACAACAATTCGACTGCAAGAAGCTTCATTGGGCTATTCGATACCCAAAGAAATGTTGAAAAAGACTCCTTTTGGAAACCTGTCATTTACATTATCGGGCCAAAATCTTTGGTTCAAGGCAGTCAACTTTCCGGATAACATAAACTTCGATACCAACTCGTCAAGCGCAGGTGTGGGTAACGGACAGGGCATCGATTATATCACAGGGCCTTCCGCCAGAAGATATGGGCTCACAATCCGCGCAAGCTTCTAAATATTAAGAAATAAAATCAGTACAAAATGAAAAACACAATAAAAATAAAATCACTGTTCACCTCGGTCGCTGCAATATTGTTGCTACTGTCTTGTGAAACAGCAGAGCTTCGAGTAGTTGACAGCCCTAATGATTTAAGTCCGCAACAGGCAAGCGTTGATTTCTTTCTGAATCAAATTCAAATAATGACGGCCCAATTACATTCTGGTGAAGAAGGGCGGGCCGAAAATGGCTTCAGCCAATTCGGCATGGAACCCGTTAGAATGCAACACGGCGGAGGCCCAACCTATCGAGACGTATATGACCCAACAGATTTCGATCGTGTTTGGGACAATGTTTACGCCAGGGCACTTATCGATATTCGAACCATGAACCCACTGGCCGAGGAAGCCGGGCAATTCACCCATTTGGGTATTGGTCAGGTTTTGGAGGCCTATATCATGATGACCATGGTCGACTTTTTTGGCGATGTTCCCTATTCCGAGGCACTTAGTGGCGGTCAGGGCATTTTGAATCCGGCAGTTGATCCCGGTGCTTCGATTTATGCCGCAGCGGATCAATTGTTGGTAACGGCAATTGCGAACTTCAACCGGGACGAGATCGCCCTACCCACGAATGATCTGTTCTATGGTGGGGACAAAGGCAAGTGGATAAAAGTCGCGAACACCATGCGCTTGAAGCTATACCTGCAGACCAAACTGGTAAATGGGGCAGAATCCACAGCGGTCATTAACAGCCTGGTCGCTGGAGGTCAACTTATCTTGGACAGCAGCGATGATTTTTTCTTTCAATGGGGCACCAGCAATGCCGCACCCGATAGTAGACATCCTTACTTTGATGCCAACTATGATGGTGCCGGGCCAAGCTCGGATTTTTATACATGCAATTACTATATGAACCTCATGGCGAACCAATATCCAGATCCCGACCCGCGGATCAGATATTATTTCTATCGGCAACAAAGCGATTTTTCAGGGGCCGATGTCGTCACCAAGGAGTGTGTAACCGAAATCTCGAGACCATCATGGTGGGCACCCAACGAACCTTATTGCGTTGTTCCAAACATAAATGGACTAGACGGATACTGGGGAAGGAACCATCTTGATGATGATGGTATTCCACCAGACGATGCTTTTAGAACCTTGCATGGTGTCTACCCTATCGGAGGGCCATTTGATGACGATTCGTTTAGAAATGTGTCTGGTTCGGCCGCAGTTTCCGAAGGTCTTGCCGGCGCTGGCATTTCACCTTTCCTGATGTCGTCATACACCCATTTCATGCTCGCCGAAGCAGCTTTGACCTTGGGCACGACCGGGGATCCAAGAACCTATTTGGAAAATGGGATAAGGGAATCTATGGGCACGGTGACTGCCTTTGGCTCGAGTTTGGCATCAGGATCTGCTTTTGTGCCATCGGCCGCGGAAATCGACGCCCATATCGCCAATATCATGTCGGCCTATGATGCAGGATCCGATATCGATAAACTAAGGGTAATCGCTGAGCAATATTTTATTGCCTTATGGGGTAACGGAATAGAAGCCTATAATACCTATCGAAGAACCGGCCAGCCGGATAACCTTACCCCTGGTTTCGTTCTTGCCGATTCAGGTACCTTCCTAAGGTCTATGTGGTATTCGCAAACGGCAACCGATAGTAACAATAACCTAACGCAAAAAGCGGCGCCGGATACTCCGGTCTTTTGGGATACAAATCCCACAGGTTTTGTCAAATAGCTAAGAATAGATTATTTCCAAAAAAGAATAAAATGAAAAAAACAATCAAAATTTTAGGCCTTCTTGTAATTCTGTCAGGCTTTATTGCATGTGAGGATGAAGATAAAAAACCAATTAATCTATTGCAATTGGAGGATTCAAAATCTCCTTTTGTACGCATTTTGGTAGATCAACCCATAGTTGCCGCCGGGGATGTTGGCTCTACTTCTTTCAACGGAACGGTAGATGCACTTGATAAGAACGTGGCTTCCTATGAACTTTCGGTCAGTAGGGAATCTGGCGGAGTGGCAAGTGACACGGTCTCGTTGACCACGGTTACCACATTTCCCAGTGATATATCGATTCCTTACACCGATATTGCATCGGCACTTAATATTAGTACCGATGACATCTCAGGTGGCGATTTTATACGATTCTTGGGAACGGCGACAGGAACAGACGGATCGGTTTTCACCTTTGACAATTTCAGTCCGAATGTCACAGGTCAGCCAGAGCAAAGACAAGCTTTCAACTTTATCGTCCTCATCAAATGTTCGCCCATTAGCGATGCCACCACGGCCGGTACATGGGTCGTTGAAATGCAAGACCTTTTTGGTGATGGATGGGACGGTGCTTTCGTAACTTTTGAAATCGACGGCCAAGCCACAAATTATACTTTTACGGCCGGTGCTGGGGCAACGTTCAATATCGATGTACCGGCAGGTACGTCTGAACTCGTTATTTCATATACAAGCGGTGCGTTCGAGGAAGAACATGTTTATACGGTTACCACCCCTGATGGGGACACAAGAGGACCGTTTGGTCCTAATCCACCGCCTTGCATCAATTAGGCTATTCCGATTATTGAACCAGCGTGTAAAGCTAAAGTAAAATAATAACGGAAAAGGAAACGTTTATAAGTATTAACCCGTCTTTAGATTAAATGACGGAGTTTTGAAGAAACAAAATGATTGTAAAGCAACCCTGATGAACTTCTCCTAAAAAAACTATTTGTCTCATTTTTTAGAGTGGTTATTTGAATTAGCTATCAATAATATGTCAGGGTTGCATTTTACTTAAATGCTCATCAATCAAATCACGTCACTATTATCAAAAAGCGACCTCTTCAGGTCGCTTTTTTTATTTCCATATCTTTTATCAAACGGACTATTTTTCCACTCTGTGATACAGTCCATCAAAAGAAATACTTGTCTTATTGCCTTCCCTTACAACCTCCCAAAGTTGACGTACAGTTCCGTCTTCGTTTGGTGTCCATGTTATTCTATGGAAGGCCTTTTTTCCATCACTATCGACGAACTCTGCTGAAGAGAGAACCATTTGATTCCCCTTTATATTTCCAAATAGCTTTAAGTTGGACCCCGAATTATCGACCCAAAGCTGTTCCCATTTGCCCGAAGCGCCATTGTAAAAATTGATACTGGTTCCTGTGGTACCGCTTGCGCCACGCCAACTTTCCTTCAGAACACAACCATCTTCGATTTTTTCGATGGTGTTGGTGCCCACAAAACTTCCATCGGTACTTGTGACCCTCCATTCGCCTACCCAAAAATCAAAGGCCGTATGACTTTCGGTGCAACATGGGCATTCATCTTGTGATAACCCTCGAACACTGATAAGTAGAAAAAAGAATAGTAAGAAAAATGATTTTTTCATGGCTTTCACCTTGAATAAAATTGGGTTTACCGCGGCTCTGACACGTACCCGATGACCAAGTTGTTGAACAACTGCGATTCTTCGACATTAACGACATGCCCACAATGTTCGATCAACAAAAGACTTGCAGATGCCGACTTTTGAACCAGTTTTTTCACTGCGGGAAGAAATAGGTAATCTTCTCCGCCCATCACATAGAGGGTTGGGATCTTGACATCCTTTTTCCTAAAAAACTGAAGTAACGGATTTACCTCTGAAGATAGCTTGAACCATCTCAAGAATTCCTTTTGATATAATTTGCGCGCCTCCCGAATCAGTAAGGATCTTGATTCTCGATGGTTGCTATAGGGCATTATTGCAAAAAAGAACATTCTATAAATCCATAAATGCGGTACGATCGACTTAAAGGTGCGGCCCACTCCCATTAAAAGCTTCCAACGGAAGTTCAAATTCATTACCGCCCCACCCAATACCATGCTCTCCACCCGATCCGGGAACTTCTCCGCCAGGTTCCGGATCAAAATGGTACCCAATGATATTCCGATAAAATGCGATTTCTCGATACGCTCATAATCAATTACCTCGATAATGTCTTGGGTCAGCGAATCGAATGTATAGGTATCGATTTTGGAATCGTCGAAATCAGGTTTTGAATCGCCATGACCTCTCAAATCCAAGAGCAGAACATTGAAGTGTTTTTTGAAAGCACGTATTTGTTTAAACCAAACGGAAGAACTTCCCCCTGCGCCATGTACAAATGTGACCCAAGTTCCGGAATTTTCGTGAAGGTATTTCGTATAGCTTAGCATAGTGTTCTGGCTACTGACATAAGCGATAGCAGCGCAATGTATTAAATCTTTTCGTATCATCGACGAACAACACATTTTTTTAATGAACAATGAATGCCAATTTTGAAGATATCTTTACCCAAAAGTTAAAAAATTGTCAAATCAACTAGTTTATGATCCTCCATATCGAATAATTACATCCAAAACCCTTTTCCGGCCGTATATTTAAAGTACTAAAACCTTTAACTATGGAAAAGCAATATTGCAAGGTAGGAACCATCACCCCAATGACCACCGGAAGACAGGCTATCGCCCTTTTGGAGTATCAGTATCAAAACTTTATGGAGAAGGCCGCCTCAGATACGAACCTGAGCGAATTCTTCGAGCAAAAGGCAAAAAAGATTCAAAAGATATTGGAAAACTTGGTGTAGCCTTACAGAACCAAGTTCTTTAATTCAGTTTCCATTTCCTTCTGTAATTTTTCGGCATTCTTTGCGGCTGATTCAGCAAAATCCCTTTCACTGGATGCGTAAATAATCCCGCGGGAAGAGTTTACCAAAAGACCGACATTTTTGCTCATACCATAGCGACATACTTCAAAAAGATTTCCGCCTTGGGCACCTACACCGGGAATCAATAAAAAACTATCGGGCACAATTTTTCTTATCTCAGCGAGGTATTCCGCCTTGGTGGCACCAACCACATACATCAGATTCCCACTATTCTGATAGGTCTTTGAAACCTCGATAACCATCTTGAACAGTTCCTTACCATTGAAGATTTTGGTCTGTAAATCGAATGCCCCATCATTTGAAGTGAGCGCCAACAAAATCGTGTGCTTGTCTTTGAATTCCAAAAATGGTTCGACCGAATCACGGCCCATATAGGGCGCTATGGTTATCGAATCAAAGCCCAGTTCCTCAAAAAAAGCTTTGGCGTATCTAGTGGAAGTATTTCCGATGTCCCCTCTTTTTGCGTCGGCAATGGTAAAAAGTTCGGGGTGCTTTTCGTTTAGATATGAAATGGTTTTTTCCAAGGAACTCCAGCCCTTTAGTCCATAGGCCTCATAAAACGCAATATTGGGCTTGTAAGCAACACAGAGATGATGGGTTGCATCGATTATCTGCTTGTTGAATTCAAAAATCGGGTCCTCTTCTTCAAGCAAATGTGGTGGAATCTTCTCCAAATCGGTATCCAATCCGATGCAGAGAAAAGATTTTTTTTTGAGGATTTGGTCAACTAATTCTTGTGTGGTCATTCACCTACTTTCACTTCGAGCGCAGTCGAGCGGTTTTTTAAAGTTAACAAAGTCCGTAAGTTCTCGACCTAGCCCGTCTTGAGCTAAGCCGAAATGCTTGAACGGACAGCAATTAGAATATTTCAGAAGCCTCTTTCAACTTCTCGGTATTCTCCACGAGGCTCAACTCATCGATGATTTTTTGAATATCGCCATCTATGATGTTCTGCAAGTCATAAAGCGTCAAGCCGATCCGATGGTCAGTTACCCTGCCCTGGGGGTAATTGTATGTACGAATCTTTGCCGAACGATCTCCACTGCTAACCTGCGAATTTCTTTTGGCGGCATCTTCTTCCTGCTTTTTGGCCAGTTCCAAATCGTACAGACGCGACCTAAGTACCCGAAAGGCTTTGTCTTTGTTTTTGTGCTGTGATTTTTGATCTTGGCATTGCGCGACCAGCCCGGTGGGAATGTGTGTCAAACGTACGGCGGAATAAGTGGTGTTCACCGACTGCCCGCCTGGACCGGAAGAACAGAAAAAGTCAATACGTACATCCTTGGGGTCGATCTGCACATCAAAATCCTCGGCTTCAGGAAGCACCATTACAGTGGCCGCACTGGTATGTACCCTGCCCTGTGTCTCGGTCTGAGGTACACGTTGTACGCGATGAACACCTGCCTCGAACTTCAAGGTACCATACACATCTTCGCCGGTTACCTCGAATTGAATTTCCTTATAACCACCGCTGGTGCCCTCACTTAAATCGATGACATTGGTCTTCCAACCCTTTGACTCGCAATATTTTGTGTACATACGGAACAAATCCCCGGCAAAAATACTTGCTTCATCGCCGCCGGTTCCTGCACGTATTTCCATGACCACATCTTTCGAATCCTCAGGGTCTTTTGGAATCAGCATCAGTTTGATCTCTTCCTCCAATTTCGGAAGGTCTTCCTTCGCCTCCTCCAATTGTATCTTTGCCATTTCCAACATTTCGGTATCACTACCGTCGGAAATAATCTCTTCAGCCTCTTGAATGTTATTGGTCAAGCCAATATAGAGTTCACGCTTGTCCATCAAATCCTTTAGGTCTTTGTACTCTTTGGTCAGTTGAACATAACGCTTCTGATCCGCAATGACGTCGGGTTGAATGATCAGGTCGGAAACCTCATCAAAACGCTGTTTTACCACATTTAATTTATCGATCATCTACTAGGCAAAGTTGATTAGCGAATTTACAACTTTGCAGGTAAACTGGCTAGCAATTTTGAGGATAGGAAGTAAAGAAGAAGTCCAGGTCACCGGCCACGCTCAAACTTAACGCCGTCGCTTTTGTACATTTCGTTGAAGGAATCGATGATGATGACTTCTGTTTCGGCGAGCTGGTTTACCAGGTCAAGACCTTCATCCTTTCCTAAAATATAGACTGCGGTTGCCAAGGCATCGCACAGTTCAGCACTTTTGGCAAAAATGGAAACACTCTTGATTCCTGAAGAAGGGTAACCCGTTCTAGGGTCGATGATATGCGAATATCGCTTGCCATTGAAGGTCACGAACTTTTCATAATTCCCGGATGTGGCAACGGAAGATTCCACCACGGGTAGCCACGAAAAAATCTTATCCTTGCTTTTTGGGTTTGCAATACCGATCAACCATTTTTCCCCACTGGCCTTTGTCCCCCAGGTAGTCAAATCGCCACCGGCATTAATGATACCGGCAACAACCTGTTTTGACATCAAAAGTTCCTTGGCTTTATCCGCTGCATAGCCCTTTCCTATGGCCCCGAAGGAAATTTTCATTCCCTTATCCCTTAGAAAAACAGTTTGTTTCTTTTGATCTACGACAATATTTTCATGACCGATCTTTGCGATCGATTTCTTAATTTCTTCCGGAGTGGGCAATTGCCTCAAGCTTCCATCGAATTTCCAAACCTTGTCCAAGGAAGCATACGAAATATCAAAGGCCCCATCGGTGAGTTCTGATATCTGTTTGGCCCTAAGAATTAAATTCATAAGTTCAAGACTCACCTTGACGGGCTTGACCCCGGCATTTTCGTTGAGCAATGAGGTTTCGGAATCAGGGTCCCAGGCCGATATAAGCTTTTCAATTCGGGTAATTTCCGCAACCGCCTCATCGATATTGATGTGACCGAGTTCTTCATTGGTCGAAACGACCGTTATATCGAAACGGCTTCCCATCAGTTTTAGGGTCTTATGCGACGAAACATACTTCTGTTGCGAAACAACAATGCATGTGGTCAAACAAAATAGAAAGCGAACAACTGTCCTCACGTTAATTCAAAATTAAGGTAAATCGATCGGCTGGTTTGGTGAGGTATGTGAATCTATTCAAAAACTCGCAAAATTGAATTGGAAACTTCGGTCATATAGACCTTTAATGGTTTGGCGGGATTGCTGTCGACCTGGTTCAGCGGGGTACCGTTCTGGTCAAATCTAGAACCGTGAACGTCACAATAGAAAATTCCACCATCTATACCCTGAAATCGAACCTGGTCATAACCCTGATGGCTACAGATTTGACTGGCTGCGACAAAATTGCCCGCCAAATTCTTGACGATTACAACATCGTTCTTAAGTATGAATCCGCCATTCTCAGTAAGATTTTCAGCTTCCGTCGAATTTAGGTCCACCGTAAAATCCACATTGGTAGGTACAGGTTTTATGGTACCGGCGCTATCATCTTTTGAACACCCTTGAAGACAGGGGAAAGTCAATGCAAAGGCAGCACCAACACCTAGACTTCTTAAAAATTCTTTTCTTTCCATAGCTGGGACATTTACTATGAAAACGTTTGAAAAGCACTAATCGTATGTATACTTTAATATATAAAAGTACCGTAATCGCCTGTTATCGTAAGTTTTTTGGAATCACTGGCCTCTACCCTACCGACGATTCGTGCGGCAACATCAAAATCGCTGGAAATTTTGATCAAATCATTGGCTATAGCAGGGTCCGCATAAATTTCCATTCGATGCCCACAATTGAAGACTTTGTACATTTCCTTCCAATCGGTACCCGATTGCTCTTGTATCAATTTGAACAAGGGCGGTACCGGAAAAAGGTTATCCTTTATCACATGAAGGTTGTCTACAAAATGAAGGATCTTGGTTTGCGCACCACCGCTGCAGTGCACCATGCCATGAATATCGTCGGAATTGTATTTTTCAAGGACTTTCTTGATAATCGGAGCATAGGTACGGGTGGGAGATAGTACCAGTTTACCGGCATCCAAAGGCGAGCCTTCCACCCCATCGGTCAACTTTTTTTGGCCCGAGTAGACCAAATCATCCGGAACGGAAGGATCAAAACTTTCCGGATAATTTTCTGCAAGGTATTTTGAAAATACGTCATGTCGTGCCGATGTGAGTCCGTTACTGCCCATTCCACCATTATACCCATCTTCGTAGGTTGCCTGTCCAAAAGAGGCCAGGCCAACGATGACATCACCCGCCCTGATATTGGCATTGTCGATGACATTTGCCCTTTTCATCCGGGCGGTTACCGTAGAATCAACGATAATTGTACGGACCAGGTCTCCGACATCCGCGGTTTCACCACCCGTGGAATGGATTGTCATACCATGCTGCGAAAGATCCGAAATCAGCTCTTCGGTACCATTGATTATGGCCGAGATCACTTCGCCGGGAATCAGGTTTTTATTTCTGCCTATGGTCGAGGAGAGCATGATATTATCGACTGCCCCGACACAGATGAGATCATCGATATTCATGATCAGGGCATCTTGTGCAATACCTTTCCATACCGAAATATCACCGGTTTCTTTCCAGTACATATAAGCCAATGCGGATTTTGTACCCGCCCCATCGGCATGCATTATCAAACAGTAATCATCGTCATCGGTTAAATAATCTGGAACAATTTTGCAAAAGGCCTTGGGAAACAGTCCCTTGTCGATATGCTTGATGGCATTGTGTACATCTTCCTTTGAGGCCGAAACCCCTCTTTGACTATAGCGCTCACTGGTCGAAGAACCCATTTAAAAATCTTTGTGGCAAAAATAGGGGAATCCTTATAAATAAGAGGTAACCTTAACCGCCGAAAATGCTCAAAGGGAGTGTCGGTCAAGCACTGCTCTCCTCAAACATAAAAGGCCACCACTTCGTATTTGAAGCAGTAGCCCGTTAGTTTGGTTAGCAGATGAATTATTTATTCCCAGTTGGGCATAAAGGCATTGGTAAAGAGCGCCTCTTTTTTATCAAAACCTGAATTGTCCCTGGTTCTATAAATCCTTCTTTCCGAAATACCATCATTGGACGTATTTACGAAAATAATCGAACCATCATCCGGGGAATATTTCGCGTCTAAATCGTTCGTGCCAGCTTCTTTGTCCGTATCGATCTCAGTCGCCGTGTCAGAACCAAGGTCGTATTCGAATATTCGCGAATCCAACTGGCGATAGCCCGTGTTTTGTGCTCCAGACATATCCCTTGTGTATAAAACTTTTGTGCCGTCGGCAGAATAATCAATACCACCTATGCCTCCTTGTTGGCCGGAAATTACAACTTGTACCTCTGTATCCGTTGCAACGTTGACAACTGCTATTTTAGCATTGTATCCGTTAACGTCATTGGTCTTGATGACGACGAGATCGTTCTCAGGATTCACCGCAATTTCCGTAATCATGGATGAACTGCCAACTGAATAAACCTCTTCGATACCAGATCCGTCTTGATTGATCGAGTATAATTTATTGAAATTCGGAAAGTAGAACCTAGCCCCATCATCATACCATGTAAACTCCAATTCATCATGCCTAAAACCGGCTACGGGGACGTTGCTGGTTACTTGGTTCAAATCTGTACCATCGGCATTCATGGTGAAAATATGCGTCTCGCCCCCGACCGACCTCAAAAATGCGATCTTGTTTACCGCATTGTTTTTAATGGGCCGATAACTATTTAAATTTGAACTTGTCAGTTGTACTTCATTTTGGTCCAATTCTTCATCGGTTTCACCAATGGGGTCGGTACCTGAAAATATCACATTGTTGCCGCCTATGTTCCTGACGTAGAAGAATCGATTCTCCGTTCCGCCACTTGTGACAAAGCCCCCCAACTCGCTTTGAACTGGAGTATTGACTCCGTCACTGGCCGAAACCTGCCAAAAGTAATTGTTTCCTATCGCCAACTTGTCGATTAACAATGTAGTGTCTTGCAGGTCATTATACGTTGTTATTTCATTCGTATTTCCATTCCTTAATTCTACCGAATAGTTGATTTCATCATCGTCATTTTTAGATGAGGACCAAACGAATTCAGCCTCCGAACCAATATTTTTTGCTCCATCTTGGGGAAACAGCAAACGGGGAGAAAGTGGAGCCAAATTATTCACGTTGACCGAATCAAGTTCGAAAACGATGTTTGTTACCTTTCCTTCCAAAATATTAGCGGGTTCAAATGCAGTTTGAAATTCCGCCAGTTCTGCTTGAATCGAATATTCGCCAATTTGAATGTCACTGATTTCGAAATTCCCCTGAGCGTCGGTAAAAACCGTTGTTGAAACCGGTGAGGAAGAAATTTTGACATTGGCCAAAGGGGTGTTGTCTCCCTTTGCCACTACCTTACCGGTTAGGGAACCGAAACTGCTATCTTCAATGGGTTCTTCAGAGCATGCAACCATGAAAAACAATAGACCAAGGGTCAAAAGGAAATATGGAGTATTTTTTTTCATTGCTTAATAATTTGCTGTGAATTGTCCTTTTTCTGGGGTACTTGATTATCCTGATTTATCTGATTCTCAAATTTTTCAAGACTGTTCTCACCTTCAGATTCTATATTTCTAGAGTAATGTCGCTTGCCAAATTTGTATTTGAGACCGATTCCAAAATTATAGTAGAAGTCATCTCGCTTGCCACTTATCACACCATCCAATTCATCGGAGAATGTAAAATTGCTCTCGGCAAAGGCTCGGACGTCGATTCGATCTGATGCCCGATAATTCAGACCCAAGCCAGCTTGCAATTTGGGCGCCGTTATTTTTGTCGGCTTTGTATCATCGATACTTCGGATATCAAAAATCACCCCTCCACCACCATATACATAAGGGGCCAGATTGTCATAGGGTAATAAATTCACTTCAAGGTTCACTTGAGCCGACATATGTTCTCTCTCAAAAGAATTTCCCCCTTTGAGATTTAAATAATCCATATTTAGGGCGAGATTCATCTTTGGGCCAATGGTGCGCAAATAGCCAAAGTTATAACCAGCTGCCAATGTTTTATTTCCGAGATCTCCGTTCAAGACCGACATCGTGCCGTTAACCGTTATGGCGTCTTGCGATGGTTCGCTAGCCTGTCTTCTATCATAGAGTAATTGCGATTCTTCAAATTCTTTTTCGGCCTTGTAGGCATCCATCAATTTCTTGTTGGTGAGACCACCTTCCTTGGTCGTCCAAAGCCCCTCTTCAATTCCCTCAATAATCAGGGCTTCGACCGATTTCTCAATGGCATCTTTCATCGCCAACTGAACGGGTTCGTTCTTTGTAAAACCGGTTTCGGCCTCAAGGAGCCGTTGAAAACTCACGTATCTAAAAAGACTGGCATCAATCGATTGTGAAAGAATCGTCTTTGAGACATAGACCGTTTTCAATATTTTTCCGTTGCTGGTCGATACCGCCCTTAAATAAACCGATATGCGATCTTGCCGATATTTGGTGGAACCTCCGGCACCAAAGTACCGGGCACCCGCTCCGCCTGTTATGATATTTGTATCATAGGAGACCACACCACCTTCCAGAAGAATACCTGCATAGAGAAGTGGAGGCAAGCTTGGTTGTGGTGTATTTGTACTACGCCCAAACTCTTCTCGAGTCGAGCGAATGATGTTTCTTTCGTTCAACAGATTCCCAAGATTTTCCCGCTCGATCGGCGTAAACCATTTCGAGTCTTCCAACGCCTGAACCAGCATTGTCGTAGCTCCTTGGGAGACCGCCGTGCTAAAGGTACTTCCGCCCTCTTGGGCCTTGTATTGACCGGTTTGGTCTTTAAAGTTGTAAACCCCGACCACTACTTCTTGATAGGGTTCCGGAAAGTTTCGCAAGACTTCCGTCTTTGAGGTCAACTCACCGATTCGAGCATCTTGTGGCATATAGGGCTGATTGAGATAAGCCCCGCATCCTGTTAAAACAAGCGCAAGAAAGGGTAGTGAAATTTGTAAAATTCTTCGGAGCATGGGGCAGGATTAAATTAGTTCGGAACGATTATCTGTGTCTGTTCGCCGGTAGTTGTATCCAATATATTGATGACAAGGCCTTCACCTGTCTCGAAGATTTCGAGGGCCAGATCACCTACATTGAAAGTACCTTCTTGAAGTTCTTCACCTAACTGTGAACTAAATACATTTCTAGATAGACTGCTCAACAATTGATTGTTCAAGTTTTGCTGAAATCGTTCAAGCTCGGTTTGTTCATTATCCACTGCATTCGGGTCTGTAAAGGAATTTTGGGCCTCCGCCGAACTTAATAACCACTGATAATTAAAGGTGTTTCCGCCAAAGGCAGGATTTACAGGGGTATAAACCAACTGCTGGCCAAAGCTATAACTTGCCGAAATAAATGCGATAATCAATACGATCTTCTTCATATTTTCTTTGCTTAGTATCTTGTAATCTGATCTTTGGTATCTTTCAATCTTTGAAAATGGGCGTTTACGCGATAAATTGAATTATCGGCCATTGACTTCAAATATTGGGTTCTCGGATTCACGAAAAATCGCACCACCACTTCATTACCGACCAGAACATTGATTTGGGTGGTATTGCCAATCGCCAAACGTTCCTCGATTTTTACAATTTTCTCTCCGTTGATATTGTTCGACAGATAAGAAGAATAAAACATATCATAAAAATCGTTGCCGGCCTTTGTCTTTGTATCCTCGATAACAACGCCTCTTAAAATGAAGCCATCCTCTGCCGTTTCCTTAACGTCTTTATAGCCTTCGGATTTGAGCAGATCCTTAACCTCATCATCTTCTCCTTCGATTCCGTTTAAGACCTTTCTATCTTTCCCTACGATTTTTTCATTTTCATAAACCAGTAAAAGGATTATGGTCCTGTCTTTTTCGTTCACATTTATGCTCGTATTCGACAGATTTTTTTTTACACCTGGTTCCAACACAAAGCGTCCGTCCTGCTTATTGGTGTTTTGGTTTTCGCCGGACTTTATTACGGATAAAACAAAGCGCAAGCTCTTGCTGATTTCAGTCTTGTTGTGTGCGGAGCCCGTTATCTTTAAAATGCTATTGTCTTGAACCTCAAGATCTATGGCCGCTGAAACATCGGTATTATAGATTTGTGAAGTACCTACTATTGAAAAACACAATAGACAAATTAAGACTCCAAAGGAATATTTCATTTTTTGACTGCTTTGAATCAATTGAAATTGCGTATCGTTATGGTTTTTGAACTACCTTGAAGATTTAAGATGATATTGTCGGTCAACGAATTGCTCCCGAAAATGACGACGCCTTGGTCATTGCCGTCTTGAATAATACTTCGCTCTAGATTCAGATGGGCGGAATTTCCGTATTCCATCAAAAAATTGTTGTTTCCATTTTGCACCAAATTGTGCAATACCGTTTTGCCGGTCACATCGATTTTCACATGATTGGAATTTCCGTTTTGCAATAAATTGAGTTCGCTGTTCTCTGATTGTATATATGCAGAAGTGGAATTATCCAATCCTATTTGTTGTATATAGATCGAGTTCGATAGAATCGTCGGCAGATTTGATTGTGTTTCCGAAACTACCAGAAGGATTTCAGGGCCCAAACGCTCTACCAGCGCTGAAGAGGTTTCCGGCATACTTTCATCTTGCGCAAAAATTTGACAAATGCCCAAAAATGTCGCTACCCCTATTAGAATATTTTTTTTCAACATATTAGTGCTCGTGATTCGGTTCTCTCTGCTTCGGATATTAAAATTCTTAAATAATACCAGGGTTAAGAAAAAAATTGGTTCAATGTTTCAGTTCTTCGCTTATCGGTTTATTTGTCAACCTCTTAGCATTAAACTGCCGATTGATATTTAGTAATGGGATGGCGATTAAATCGCCATCCCATTAAAATTCAGACTTTAGGGGGTATATCGGTCTGATCTTAAATTTTAGTTGGTCTGGGTAACGTTCATCATATTACCGTTTCCGACCTGAGAAAGATTGGAAACCAAACCATTGCCCGTTTGGGAGATGGATGATGTGTTATTATTACCAGATTGTAAAAATTGGCTGAAATTACCATTGCCGTCTTGCAAAATGGTTGCTGTGTTTCTACTACCAAATTGGCTCAAGTTGCTGGCATTGCCAATTCCATCTTGGTTTACAGTGGCCATATTTGTATTACCGGCTGCCTGTTGCACAAAGCTATTATTACTAAGACCATTTTGGGTCACGTCGGCCGTACCCCGGTTGCCAAATTGGAAAAGGGTGCTATTATTATTGATGCCTGTCTGGTCAACCGTTGCGGTATTGCGATTACCGGGTTGAACTACTAAACTGGTATTCAAACCTCCTCCTTGATTCACAGTAGCACCATTGCCGTTACCACTCTGGAAAACAGTGCTAATACCTTGAATGTCTTGAGTGACATTTGCGCTATTATTATTACCCGTTTGGTCAATATCGCTGATATTCAAGAAACCGGTCTGCATTACGGTAGCCTCGTTTCCATTCCCTGTCTGTAATATGTCGCTGAAGTTCGCTCCGGTTTGCGTAACCATTGCCGAATTGCGATTGCCTTGCTGATCGATATTACTGATATTTGATCCTGTCTGGCTTACCGTTGCGTCATTGTTATCACCCGATTGATCGATAAAACTACCTCGGCCGAATGGTGCAATACCATCGTCATTTTTACCGACTTGAGTTACGGTAGCTTCGTTACCATCACCTGATTGGTCAATTTCGCTACGATTGCCCTTCGCTACAAAGAACGGTCCCGAATCATCTCCATCTTGTATTACCGTCGCACTGTTTCGATTGCCTGATTGATCAATATTGCTTCTATCTGAATCACCGGCTGTTTGGGTCACCATGGCCTCATTGCCATTACCTGATTGGTCGATTTGGCTTCTATTTCTATCGCCAGCCTGGTCTACCGTGGCCATGTTTCGATCACCACTTTGATCTATGTCGCTTCTGGCTCTATTTCCGGTCTGTGTTACAGTGGCCCCATTGTCATTACCGCTCTGATCCAAATTACTGTCGGCGCGCGTACCCGATTGGGTTACACCCGCCATGTTACGGTTACCGCTCTGATCGATTTCGCTATCGGCACGATCTCCTGACTGTACTACATCAGCCATATTGCGGTCACCGCTTTGATTGATATAGCTATCGGCACGGGTTCCCGTTTGATGAACATTGAGCTCGTTTCGATTACCACTCTGATCCGATTTGCTTAGGGAGCTGGAACCATCTTGGAAAACGGTGGCCATGTTATGGTTACCACTTTGATCTACAAAAATTTCTCCGGTTACATTGGTGTTCCATTGTTCGGTGTCAGCCATGTTTCCGTTGCCAGATTGATTGACTTCCGTGAAATCGTCTGAACCATCTTGGTCTACTTTGGCAAAGTTGTTGTTTCCCGTGACATCTATTGTAGCATAATTAGCGTCGCCGCCAGGCTTATGTTGGCGAATTTCGGCATAGTTGCCATTTGCCGTATTGGCGCCTGCCCTATCACCAATTGTGATATAGCCTTCGTTGCCATCACCATTTTGCTCTAACCAAGTTTCATTCCGGCTACCGTAAATATCAACTCCAAGTTGGGCCGCCGGATTGTTATTACTGGATCCCAATTGGTCGACTCGAACCGTATTTCTATTTCCGTCTATATCAACATCGGAAATGTTGTTATCGCCAGTGGCAATTTGGGTAACATCAACGGTATTACCATTGCCCATTGCGTTAATATCCGAAGTTTGGTCGGTATCATCTTGGGTAACATTGGTCTCGTTATTGTCACCAACGACAATGATATCGGAGGTATGGTCTCCACTGGTCTGAACAACGGCACCGGAATTTCCGCTACCCGTCTGAGAGACATTACTCACGTTTTGAGCTTGCATGTACAAGCCCATTGAAAGCGCCAAGGCACTTAAAATAACTTTTTTGATCATAATACTTAAGGTTTAAAGGGTTAAAAATTAATTGTTTAAAATATTTTAACTAATTGATTTACAGTGTATAGCAAAATATTTGGTCAAGATTATTTTTAACCAAAGCACAGGCAAGTACGTCTCTGAAGATAGTGGGGTATCAAAGAAAATCGTCAATCAAAAAAATGTCGGGGGAAAAATGTTGGGGGGGGGAAATGTCGGGGGAAGAACAAACTATTTGAGGAAGTCGGGCTACGCCCCTTGAAAATAGGTTCCTCAAAAAATCAAACTAAATATAGATTAATTTAACATTTGGAATCGATAAACTAGATGAAATACATGTTTTCAACGGCAAGAGGTTCAAGACAACCAAAAAGACTACAAATGTTGTATTCTTATCGACAAATGACCATTAAGTAATTTGTATATATCAGGTAAGTATTGTAACTGTCAGGAACGCCCGTTGATTCGATAATTGTGTCATGCAAGGTGGCCCGTAATCAATGCCTAGCCATTGAATGGAGGTTATGACACTTTCTTATCGAATAGCATTCGACCGTCAGCTTTATTTCATGAACAACAGTTCACGATATTTTGTCAATCGCCAGATTTTGTCATCAATCAACCGTTCAAGGCGGTCTGAGTGATGCCGGATTCTTTCGAAACAGGGCTTGACATTTTTACAATACGCCGTGGCTTTTTTGTTTGTATCGGCTATTGAATTGGCCTTTTTTCTTGCCTCGACCATCGCATCTGCTTCATTCTTGATTCCGGTAAGATGGTCAGCTAAATCTGAGAGGATATTCATCTGTCCCTCTACCAAATTCTTATGGGACGGTCCATAGACCTCCTTTAGGCCATTAATGTTGTCTGTTAGCTTGTTTTGATACTCCAAAGTTGCGGGTATAATGTGATGATATACCAATTCGTTCAACACCCGACCTTCTATCTGAAGGTGTAAAATGTAGGCCTCAAGCTCCACTTTTTGACGAGCCCTGACCTCGACCTCGCTCATGACCTTCATGGTCTTGAACAATTCCAAACTTTTGTCAGAGGTCAATACCTGAAGGGCCTCAGGGGTCGTCTTGTTATTGCTTAATTTTCGTTTTTTTGATTCTTTTTCCCAATCCACACTATAGCCATCACCATCAAAACGGATCCTTTTAGAGGTTTTGATATACTCACGCAACACATTGAAGATGGCCTCGTCTTTTTTGAGGTTCTTTTTATTGACCAATACATCAACCTCCTTTTTAAAGGCCTTCAATTGTTTTGCGACGATCGTATTCAGCACGGTCATGGGTTTGGCACAATTCGTTTTTGAGCCCACTCCCCTCATCTCGAATTTATTTCCGGTGAACGCGAAAGGCGAAGTTCGATTACGGTCAGTGTTGTCAAGCAATATTTCAGGAATCTTGCCCACCACATTCAACTTCAATTCGGTCTTTTCCTCAGGCGAAAGTTTTCCTTTTGACACACCTTCCAACTCGTCAAGCACGTTGCTAAGTTGACTTCCAATAAAAATGGAAATGATGGCCGGTGGTGCTTCGTGCGCCCCTAGTCGATGGTCATTACTAGCCGAGGCGATTGAAGACCGAAGCAATTCTTCATAGGTGTCCACCGCCTTGATCGTGTTCACAAAAAAGGTCAGAAACTGCAAATTTTTCATTGGCGTCGAACCGGGACTCAAAAGGTTCACTCCGGTGTCGGTGGCCAATGACCAGTTATTATGCTTGCCGGATCCGTTGATTCCGTCGAAAGGTTTTTCATGGAACACAACCTTTAAGTTATGGCGATCCGCAGTTTTCTCCATGACATCCATCAACAAAAGATTATGGTCCACGGCCAGATTTGCCTCTTCAAAAACCGGGGCCAACTCAAACTGGTTCGGGGCAACTTCATTGTGCCTTGTCTTCACTGGAATACCCAATACGGTGCATTCTTTTTCAAGATCCCGCATAAAACTTAACGCCCTGGCAGGTATTACACCAAAATAGTGGTCATCTAATTGTTGGCCTTTTGCGGCGGCGTTTCCGACAAGTGTTCTACCGGTCATCATAATATCTTGACGGGAATGTGCCAATGCCTTGTCCATTAAAAAATATTCTTGCTCCCAACCCAAGGTGGCATTGACCTTTGAGACGGTCTTATCAAAATATCTGGCGACAGCCGTCGCGGCCTCATCGACAGCGTGCAACGCTCGAAGTAGAGGGGCTTTGTTATCGAGGGCCTCGCCTGTATAGGAAACGAAGATCGTGGGGATGCATAGGGTAGTACCATAAATGAACGCAGGCGAGGTCGGGTCCCAAGCCGTGTATCCCCTGGCCTCAAATGTATTTCTAATTCCCCCACTGGGAAAACTTGAGGCGTCGGGTTCTTGTTGTACCAACTGGCGGCCACCAAATTTTTCAAGGGCGGTACCATCGGCCAATAAATCGAGGAATGCATCATGCTTCTCCGCTGTCGCTCCCGTCAAGGGTTGAAACCAGTGTGTATAATGGGTCGCTCCCATCGATATTGCCCAGGCCTTCATCGCCTCTGCAACTTGATCAGCAATCTTTCTATCGATTTTTGAGCCTGAGAAAATGGCATCCTTTACACTTTGCAAAGCATCTTTTGTGAGATACTGCAGCATTCTGGCATCGTTGAAAACGTTCTTGCCGAACAGTTCTGAACGTCTTCCACTTTCCGTAACCGATATGGGCATTCTTTGCAAACTCTCCGAAATGGCTTGAAACCTTAAATTTGACATTGGCATTCGTTTAAAAACGGGTAAAAATACCCATTATGTAATTTATAAAAAAGGATAGTGTAAATTATATTACCCTCAAAAATCAAGGGGGTTATGAACAAAATATCCAATTTTTCAACATTTAACCCCAAAAACATAGCCTCAAAAACAAAAAATCATATTTTTGTCCATCTTTTGAAAATACAATAACAAATACTTAAAAATATGGGTAAATCAAAATTGGAATATATCTGGTTAGATGGTTACAATCCGACTCAGAACATGCGCAGCAAGACCAAGGTGGTCAATGATTTTAGTGGAAAATTGGAAGACTGTCCGATATGGTCTTTCGATGGAAGTTCAACAAGACAGGCCACGGGTGATTCATCGGATTGCTTGCTAAAACCTGTTGCCATATTTCCTGATCCAGCTAGGGAAAATGGCTTTTTAGTAATGACCGAGGTATTGAACGCCGATGGCACACCGCATGCTTCAAACGGGAGGGCGACCATTGATGATGACGATAACGATTTCTGGTTTGGCTTTGAGCAAGAGTATTTTATTATGGACGTTCATACCCAAATGCCACTGGGTTTCCCTATTGGAGGCTATCCAGCTCCACAAGGACTTTACTACTGTTCAGTCGGCGGAAGAAATACCCACGGCAGGGAATTGGTCGAAGAACATGCCGATATGTGCATTGCCGCAGGAATCAACTTTGAGGGTATAAACCAAGAGGTTGCCTGTGGACAGTGGGAATTTCAATTATTCGCGAAAGGCGCAAAAAAAGCAGGTGATGAACTGTGGGTAGCGCGCTACATGTTGGATCGATTGACCGAACAGCACGGCTATTACATCGAATACCATCCAAAACCATTAGGAAGGGATTTGGATTGGAACGGTTCAGGCATGCACGCAAACTTTTCAAATACTACCCTTCGAACTGCTGGTTCAAAAGAAATCTACGAGCAAATATGTGAAGCTTTCAGACCCGTGGTGAAAGAGCATATTGCCGTTTATGGTGAATTTAACGATCAACGCTTGACCGGAGATCACGAGACACAATCTATCGATGAGTTCAGTTACGGCGTTTCGGACAGGGGTGCATCGATTCGTATTCCTATTGCAACAGTGGAAAGCGGTTGGAAAGGCTGGTTAGAAGATCGTCGACCAGCATCTAACGGAGATCCTTATAAAATTGCCGGTCGAATTATAAAGACCGTTAAATCGGCCAAGTTTGAGGCAGTAGCAAATTAATTGATTGTTGATTATATGTAATTAACCGGTCGTACCATGGTACGACCGGTTTTTTTATTCCTTTATTTTCATTAGGGGAGTGTTCATCCAGTAGTCATCGAAATTGTCTGGGCGAAAAATAGGCTGCCTCTCAAAAATCGGAACATTCTTTCTCATATAGGGATAATTCATCGGTGCCGGATTTTTGGGTTTCGCCCGTTGAACAAAAAACTCCCTGAATTGCACCACCCTGGACCAGTCACCTTTGTCGATTCGATTACCATCAACATCTCTCAAATTTCTTATCCTTAGTGAGAACTCATCGGGTCGGTCGATTCCAATCCGCCAATTTCCATCTCCTAAATTGATTTTGACCCCATCAAGTTGGCAAAAGAGCCGCACCCTTTTTTTCCGAACCTCGACTCTTTCGATTCTTACCTTTTTCCCCTTAAATCGCAGGTGGTATTTGTTTGGTTTGATCGCATCTGATACCATCGGGCTTTTGGAAAAATGGACTTCATAGCAAAAATCATCCCAGTTCATAAACATGGAATCTACCTTGAACACCGGATCTTGTTTGACCCTAAAGCTATTGCTTACCGAAATATAGTTTAGGTACATGACATCATCAATGGGCCGGTACTCAACTTGTATTTCAAAAAATTTGTCCCTGGCACGTTTCGTACGATTATATAATTCGTTCACGGCGACCCTGCTACCGCCCCTAAACAGGGCGTACTCCATTTTATGGATGGCGAAATTATCTTGTGAAACGAACAGTTTGCCCAATACGGCATGACCTTCGTCTCTTCTATCAATGTTTACCACAAACAGTTTTTCATCTCCGAATAAGATGTCAGCGTCTCTTTTGAACTCGTGGTTATCGACAAAATCAACATCGAACACATTTATATAATCAAAAGAGTTTATCCTGTGATTTCTTATCGGGTCATGAATTCTTAAAATCATAAACTCATTGCCTCCAAAACCATCAAGTGATGCGCCGGCAATCGTCTTATTTTCGTTTTCATAGTCATAAGGTTTTTCGGTTATCGTATCACGGGGAAAGTCAGAATTTCGCTTATAGTCATAAATGCTTGTTTTCGTGACGTCATAATCATTTGTCAAGAAGCCGCTATCAAAAACTTCCATCAATGACTCGTTAAGATTTAAATAGATTGAATCTTTTAGCTGGTAGTCACGGTAGTAGCCCACAAGCGAAAAGGGTATTTTAGGGTAATTATCGGTTATTCGCCGTATGGCCAGTTCAACAATCTCCTGGCCCGAAAGAAGTTCCCGCTTTATCTCAACACCCGAACTCCTCTCCCCTTTCACCACTACTTCGTGCAATACCTCAAGAGTAGGGTCAAGGGTAATCTTATTTACAACTTGGGCGGCAAAATTCTGTAAGGGGACGGATTTCGATTCATAACCCAACGAAGAGATTCTAAGTGTATCGCCTTGGGACTTAAACTCAATGGGTAATTTAAAGTCGCCCTCAATATTCGTAATTACACCCAAAGCCTTATTTTCCAATACAATGGTGGCGAAGACAATGGGTTCGCCGGTTTTGGCATCAACAAGCTTACCTTTTAAGAAACCATTCTGCCCAAAACCGAGATTACAGCTAAGAAATAGCATTAAAAAAAAGAGTGCACCTCCAATATCCTTATGGGTCATGAAATGGCAGAAAAAGTTATTTGTCTTTACTCATCAATATTTTGAAGCGGCGTGTTCATCCAATAATCATCGAAATTATTAGGGCGAAAAATGGGCTGGTCCTTAAATATAGGCTTCTGTTTGTTCATGAATTTACCATCATCAGGGAATTCGGTGGTAGGTTTTACTTGTTGTACAAAATATTCGCGAAATTGGTTATAGTCCTTTTTTAACCATTTATGGAGCACGTTGCCTTCTTCATCATGAATTGGTTTGATATCAACGGAAAGTACCTCGCTCAACTCAACTCCGTTTTTTTCATTTTCATAAAGCCCTTCAATCATAGTCCGTTTTTCTTTTTGAGTCATATCAGGGAATAGAAATACGCGGTTTTCGAAAACTACTGAAGCTCTCAACTTTAGCTTTTTACCGTCAAATCTTACTTGGTAATTGTCAATATTTACAGCTTCATTCTCTCTGGGCATTCTATTATATTCGAGCACAAAACACTGTCGGGGTAAATCGACCTTAATAGAATCGACCTTGAATTTTGGGGGTTCCCATAAGATAAAACTGTTTTGAAACGAAATATAGTTAAGGTGCATTTTGTTGTACTTTCTGCGGTATTCCGTCTGTACGTCCATTAAAAGCCGACCCCGACCGTTATGTCTGTTTAAGGTGCCGTCAGGCCTGTGCTTTCTCTCGTCGTACAAGGTATATTCCATTTTGTGTATGGCAAAATCACGGTGCGAGATATATAACTCACCAAAAGCCCTATAATTGGGATGGGTCTTACGAAACTTTATGGTATATACCGCTTCACCATTAATATAGGTACTATTGTCCCTCGAAAAATTATGATTTGTCAATAAGTCGATATCAAATCGGTCGACGAACGAATAAGATCCCACATTATGGTTACGAATGGCATCGTGCACCCTCAAAATAGAAAACTCATTACCTCCGTAATGATGTAAAAATGCATTATCGACTATTTTTTGAAGGCGCTTGTAATCATAGGGGTCATCGGCAAGACTGTCACGTTCGAAATCGAAATTTTTCCTCAAATCATAGATGAGCACCTCGGTTGTCGTGGAATCGGTCGACGGGAAACCTTTATCGAACACTTCCAAAACGGCTTCGTTGAGGTTTACATACTTGCCATTCTTCATTTGATAATCACGATAGTACCCAATAGTGGATGACAAACTCTGGGGATAGTTCTTCGGAATGTTCTTGATCGCCCTTCTAACAATCTGCCGTGCCGAAAGTTTTCTTTTTCTCTTACCGTAAACGACAGCCTCGTCCAGTTCAAAAAGTGCAGGTTGCATGTATATGGTCCGCACCGAATCAACAGACAAGGTCGAAATCAATAGGTGCCTATTTTGATAGCCCATCGAGGATATTTCCAGGGTATCCCCATAGGTGTTGAACTTCTCTGGCAGACTAAAACTACCGTCGTAATTCGAGATAACTCCCAAGTTGCCGCCTTTTACGACAACAGTGGCGAAGGCAACGGGCTCAATGGTAGAAGCATCAAGAAGTTTGCCTTTTAAAAGATCGCTTTGGCCGTATACGGTCAAGATGGTAAGAGTCCAAGTAAATAATGAGAGTCCTGCCGATTTCATGAGGCCTGTGTTATTTAGGTGATGGTCAAGTAAACGAATACTGCGTAAATCGCCACAAGAACCGTACCATCACGCCAGCCTAAACGTTGCCCTTTTGGCAGAAAAACCAAAGGAAGAATCAAAAAGGAAATGCCCAGCATCCAGAAGATATCATTGGTCAACAAACCTTGGTCAATAACGTTGATCGGGGTAATCATCGAGGTAATGCCCAAAACGGCAAGAAGATTAAATATATTCGAACCGACCAAATTGCCCAGTGAAATCGCCTTTTCCTTTTTCAGCATGGCGATTATCGAGGCTGCCAGTTCGGGAATACTGGTTCCGACGGACACCACGGTAATACCTATTATTCGCTCGCTCACCCCAAATTTTGATGCCATGCCCACGGCACCATCGATCAACAATTCCGAACCACCCCATAGGGCCACAGCTCCCAAACCCAAGAACAACGCAGTTTTATAGAGGGGCAGCAAAATGTCTTTTACTCCCAAGTCCTCTTCGACCGCTTGCTTCTGAAATCGAAGGAGATATACCAAAAAGACGAACAAGGCGGTCGCCATTATCAGCCCCTCGTATTGTTGCAATTCACCATCAAAATATATGAACCCAATAAACAAAAAGGTGGCCAGCATCATCATGGGCCAATCTGTGGTATAAAAACTTTTTCGAACATCGATACTGCCCAAAAGCAAGGTTATTCCGAGTACGAGTCCAAGGTTGGCTATGTTCGAACCCACCACATTGCCCAGTGCCAAATCAGGAAAACCGTCCAAAGCCGATTTTAGGCTGACGATCAATTCAGGTGCGGAGGTTGCCAACGAAACAATGGTCATACCGATGACAATCTTTGGAATATTCAGTCTTAGGGAAAGTGCCACTGCCCCCTTTAGCAACCAATTGCCTCCCAAGACCAAAAGTGCAAGGCCTAAAACAATAAAAAAAAGGTTTTGCATAGGGGGTTTTTGCTTCGTAAATATCGGTCAACGAATTTAACCAATTATGAATTACCAACCCTGAACCATCATATTACTAAAAAAATAGTTAAATAACTATAAATATAGTTGTATAACTATAAAAATAGTAATATGTTTGATTCAAAATTCTTACGATGCAAAAACTGACCAATAAAGAGGAGGAAATAATGAAAATTCTATGGCGACTTGAAAAAGCATTCGTCAAGGAAATAAAAGCTGAACTAAGGGGAGTAAAGCCTCACTACAATACCTTGTCTACGATTGTAAGGAACTTAGAGGATAAAAAATTCGTGAGTCATGAGGCTTTTGGAAATACCCATAGATACTATCCTATTGTTTCGAAGGAAGAATACCGTAAAAAGTTCATTACTTCGAGCATGATAGACTACTTTGACAATTCATACAAGAATTTGGTATCGGCCTTTGCCAAGGAAGAAAAAATATCCATTGAGGAGCTAAAAGAAATTATTGACCTTATTGAAAACAAAGATTAAATGGAAGCTTTTGTCATTTATTTGCTGAAATCTTCGGGTGTGCTGGTTCTCTTTTATACTTGCTACCATCTTTTTTTAAGAAAGGAAACTTTCTTTGACTCAAATAGATGGTTTCTTATTTCTGGAATATTGACCTCTCTTCTTCTTCCCTTGGTGTATTACACAAAGACCATTCATGTAGATTCTACATTTGTCGTAAAAAACAGCGTGGAGCAACCTGAAGTCCTAATGCTAGTCAATGAATTTTCGGTTAATTGGCTTCCGATTTTTTTCTACCTATATATTCTGGTCAGTCTTTTTTTTGTGTTCAAATTGGTGTTCCAGGTGATCCTGGTCAGCGGTTATATCAAGCATGGAAAAAGAAAATCGATTCACAATATCGTGTACGTTCAGAGTTCAAGAAATACACAGCCATTCTCCTTCTTTAAGTACATTATATACAACCCTGAAAAGCATTCGCAAAAAGATCTGGAGTTCATTCTTGCCCATGAACAAGTACATGCAAGCCAGAAACATTCACTGGATATTCTGCTGATGGAGTTTCTTTTACTGCTCCACTGGTTTAACCCAATCTCATGGCTCTACAAAAATGCCATAAAAGAAAATCTTGAATTTTTGGCAGACACCCAAAATGGGGTTCTAAAAGACAACAAGAAACAATATCAATACCTCTTGTTAAAACAGTCTATTGGCAGACACAATTTGTCAATAATTAATCCATTCTTTAATTCATTAATCAAAAAACGAATAGTTATGATAAATCAAATTCCATCGCAAAGAATCAAAGCCGTTAAGATTTTGACAATCATTCCACTATTGGCATTGTTCTTTTTTGGCTTCAATACCAAAACTCAATATCAAATAGACAATCGAACCCTTCATCAGCCACAAGGGAAATCTATCGAGCTTGTTATAGATAAAGACACAACCGACGATGAGTTGGAAGCAATGAAAAATGACCTTAAAAAAGATAACATTGATTTTTCCTTTAATGTGGTCCGGAACAAAGACCAAAAAATAATTCAAATATCAATAGATTTTGTAGCAAAAAAGAGCGGTGGGAACAAAACAAGAAGTTCCTCAAATTTCAATAATAATGACCAACCAATAGACCCTATCTACATCAGCTACAATCAAAAGAACAATTCAATTTCTATGGGGCAGCATAAAGGAATACATATAGATATGGGCAAAGATGGAGGGCACAGTGTTTGGATCAATTCAGACGATGTTGAAGACCAAAGAACCATCGAAATCATTGATGAAAACGGCAAGGAGACCATACGTATTGACGGCAAGGAGGTAAGCAGAGAGGCCTATGAGGCCCTAAAAGATAAGGATGGACCCCATAAAAGACATGTTAAGATTAGAAAATCGAAAAAAGGAAAAGACGGCAATGTTTTTATCCATTCAGATAGTGATGATGAACACGATGTGAGGGTTATAGGCCATGGAGGAAATGGATTTTACTTCATTGATACAGATGGCGATGAAGAACCAGTTTTTATTATAGATGGAAAAATATCAAGTAGGGAAGACATGGAAAAACTAGATCCTTCAGATATAGAATCGATAAACGTCTCTAAGGACGAAAAAGCAATGGAAAAGGTCGGTGATAAGGGCAAAAATGGTGTCGTAAAGATTACGACCAAAAAGAATTAAACGGGGTGCTCTAAATTTAAAAAGGAGTAATGTGGAAACCGACTTTTTTGAGTCGGTTTTTTTATTTCAAAAGATCAAAATGGCCAAAAAAAGGCTTTTTTGATCGAAAAAGCACCTTGGTTTTTAGAAAATAGGAAAAAAAGCCCCTGCAAATGTTATAAACTGTTACAATAAACAATATTTATAATTACAGTATAAAACTTATTTGAAGAAAAAAGTAAAAACTTTGAAATAAAAAACATTATTTTACTTACATAAGTGTATGCAAATACATTAATTTAACAAATTTTATTTGCAAGATTTCATGGCTCGGATATATCTTATTTGGATAATCGATTATGGAGTACTATTTACTCACTCCTTCATTAGGGTTTAAATTCCATCTTGAAGGATCAACCTAAAAAACCCCGTATTATGATTGTACTTGCAAAATTTCTTTTGTCTTTGCTAATGTCACTGATCATGATGTTTGCGTAAGTAGTATCATATAGGCCTATATAAAAAAGAGCTGCCATATGGCAGCTCTTTCTACTTATATTTGCAAAAACCGGGAGTCATGAAAAAAGCCTTCTTTAAGTTTTTGGCAAATGCCAACAAACTGTTACTTCCCTCCTATTCAAAAAAACGATTAGATCTTTCAAAGGCGTCTAAATTTCAGCTTGCCATTATTGGGTGGCGTTATTATGTGACCACAAACGCCCTAGGCTAATAGTGCAATAAAGATTGTACGTCATACGTCTTCAATTTTTCCCTTCCCTTTAGAAAATCCAATTCGATAAGAAAATTGCATTGTACGACGATACCATCGAGCTTTTCGACCAACTTACAAGTCGCTTGGGCCGTACCTCCCGTAGCCAGAACATCATCGTGAACCAAGACCCTTTCCCCTTCCTTGATGGCATCCGTATGAATTTGCAAGGTATCCTCACCATACTCCAAACCATAGTTCTCACTTATGGTTTCACTCGGCAACTTACCTGCCTTGCGAACCGGAACGAAGCCTGCACCCAATTCCAAAGCCAACATTGGAGCGAAAAAAAAACCACGACTTTCCATACCAACAACCTTATCGACCTTATGCACCCCTACCAATTCGACCAGATTCCCAACTGCGGTTTTAAGAGCCGCCGGATCACTCAACAATGGGCTAATATCCTTAAACAATATGCCCTCTGAAGGAAAGTCTTTGATATCACGAATGTATTGCTTGAGCTCCATGATTTTGGCAGTGCTTAGTTTGTCGTTAAAAGTAAAAAGAAATATATTTGCACCCCCCTAAAACGGGAAAGAACATTGATAATAGGCCTGGCCTGGCCGAATGATTCTTTCAGGCGGGCGCAACTGAATACCCGCCCGTACCGAACTGACGTTAGGAACGTTCGGGCGGGGCGCATAAAACTTGATATATGTTTTATGTATACGTTCTTTACAGTAATGATTTTGATAGGTATTATGTCGGAATGACAAAATCCCTTGATAAAAGATTGAACGAGCATAATTCGGGTAAAATGAAATCGACAAAAGCTTTCACTCCCTGGATTATTGTTCATAATGAAGTTTTTGAAACAAGGCTTCTAGCTAGACAACGGGAAAAATACTTGAAGTCTGCTGCAGGGAGAAAGTGGAGAAAACAGAATATCAGGCCTCGTGCCCGCCCGAGCCGAACTGACGTTGGCACGTTCGGACGGGGCGCATAAAACGATGGGAATGTTTTATGTTTACGTTCTTTTTAGTGCGGCCTTCGACAAATACTACGTGGGAATGACCACTGATTTGGATAGAAGGTTGGAGGAGCACAATTTGGGAAAAACGGTATCCACCAAGGCTTATGTCCCTTGGGAAGTGGTGCATCAAGAAGTTTTCGACCCACGTGTCGAAGCACGGAAAAGGGAAAAGTACCTGAAATCCGCTGCCGGCAGAAGATGGAGAAAACAGAATATCAGGCCTAGTGCCCGCCCGAGCCGAACTGACGTTGGCACGTTCGGACGGGGCGCATAAAACGATGGGAATGTTTTATGTTTACGTTCTTTTTAGTGCGGCCTTCGACAAATACTACGTGGGAATGACCACTGATTTGGATAGAAGGTTGGAGGAGCACAATTTGGGAAAAACGGTATCCATCAAGGCTTATGTCCCTTGGGAAGTGGTGCATCAAGAAGTTTTCGACTCACGTGTCGAAGCACGGAAAAGGGAAAAATACCTGAAATCCGCTGCCGGCAGAAGATGGAGAAAACAGAATATTAGGCCTCGTGGCGCAACTGAATAGCGCATCTGATTACGGCTCAGAAGGTTGCAGGTTTGAATCCTGCCGAGGTCACTTAAAGCGCAAACCCTGTATGAAAATGCAGGGTTTTGTTTTCTGAAAGCGTCAAAAGCCAAAAGCTTTTGAAAGCAGACAGAAAATAAAACTGCAGCGCCATTGCGATGCCCATTTGCATTTTCAGAAAGGAGTTCAAAGGACGTGCAAAGCAAATCCTGCAGACAAGATGCCGGCACACTAGTCAACTTGTCTGGTTCCGCTTCCTTTTTGTCGATTTTGTACGATTTCATTTTTTTGTCTTTGATTTACTTCCCATAGGGCCCTCACATTACCTTTTTTTGATGCAAATGACAGTACGACATCCAGACTTGCAAAGGGCGTATAAAAAGCGGAGTCCCGAGCAAAGTCGAGGGGCGGAGCGGCTTTATGCCGTCCGCAAGGATGGATGTTGTTTTTTCGCCGACCAAAAAAGGTGGTGTGGCACAGGGTCGATCGGGAAGGTCGAAACCCATGGATATAGAGAAGCCCCCTTCAACGCAACGGGGCAAAAAGCATTGTACAGCTGGCTTTTTCAACTTAAGAAATAGAACAATATCTTGTTTTGCTCAGTCGGGATTTTTGGGGGTTCAAACGTTGTTTGATTTTTTTGACATCGAGAAAGGGGTGACGGTGGCGATGATGGAGCAATGCCAAAACCTATTTGGAGGAATTTAGATTCATAGGATGCAGGAACAAAGTGTAATCAATAAAGTATCAAAACTGACCAATATCATGGTAAAAATGTGGTTGCCTCTATACCTTATGGATATTAACCCTCAAGCCACGATACCAAAATTGTTGTAGCCTGACGATTTCAAGCATCAAAATTGAATTCTGGAAAAAGGGAAGCATGCTGAATACAATCTTTCTGGTTCTGTACATTATCATAGCCTTGTCCATTGTAATAAGTATATTATTGCACGGGGCCAAACCCGCTAAAACATTGTCATGGCTATTGGCCATTTTCACCATTCCGGTAGGAGGAATTTTGTTATACCTACTCTTGGGAAGAAATCGTAGAAAGAACAAACTTATAAAACTAAAAAAACAAGCTTTTGTTCATCTCCCCCGGCCTGTACCTTTTCAGCTAGAATCTAAGGAAGACAAATACCAAAAATTGATTAGGCTTGTATATCGAAATTCCCGTTTTCCCCCTACAACAAATAATCGATTACTATTGTTGAAGGACGGTAAAACTACCTTTGAGGTCATCTTCGCCGCCCTGGAAGCTTCCGAGTCTCAAATTCATCTGCAGTACTATATTTTTGAAGATGGTGAACTGGCCAATAGATTATTGCAACTTTTTGAAAGGAAAATAGCCCAAAATGTGAAGATTCGAATGATCTATGATGGTATCGGGAGTTTTTCGCTGAGCAAATCATATCTTAAAAAACTTGACGAAATCGGGGTAGAAGTGTATCCTTTTCTTCCTTTTAGATTTGGTAGATTTTTCTCATCACTGAATTACCGAAACCATCGAAAAATCATCGTTGTAGATGGCAAAGTCGCGTTTACAGGAGGTATCAATATTTCAGATAAGTACCTCAAGGGCGATCCGGCCTTGGGAAATTGGCATGATATGCATTTGAGGATCGAAGGTAGCGCCGCCAATCATCTAGACCAGATATTTGCAATGGACTGGCATTTGGTCTGTGAAGAGGCAATTCCGCCGCTGTTACCAGTTACGCACGATGATAGCAATGGAGCAACGGTGCAAATTGTTTCAGGGGGGCCTGACGACGATTTTCCTTCTTTGGAGCAAGCGTATTTTACTATTATCAACCAAGCGAAAGATTATATCTTTATTACCAACCCTTACATAATTCCAGGTCAACCCATTTTACAGGCTTTACAGACCGCTGCATTGGGTGGTGTCGATGTACGATTGCTTGTTTCCGAAAATGCCGATAATAAAATCGTTAGCTGGAGCGTACGTTCTTATTTTGAAACGATGCTGAAATCTGGAATAAAGATTTACCTATTTCCCGATGGATTTCTCCATAGCAAAATTATCGTGAGCGATAATGCCATTTCAACTATTGGAACGGCCAATTTGGATAACCGCAGTTTCGAACAGAATTATGAGGTAAATGCGATAATTTACGATTCGGCTTTTGCCAGACTTTTGAAGGACGATTTTTTAAAAGATAGTAATGTTAGCAAATTGCTCTCCTACCAAGAATATTCTGAAAGGCCATGGGTCGAAGAATTAAAGGAAGGTTTTGGGAAGGTTTTTAGTCCTTTGCTATGAGATAATCGTTTCATACCCTAACTCGTTCTCGCAAACGATGCCTTTTTCCCAACAATCTAAATTATAGAAAGTGGTCTCTGCAATATTTGTCAAGGCCTCTTTTGTGACATAGGCCTGATGTGGGGTTAAAAGGACATTGTCAAATGATAATAGTTCTTTTAGTTGCTCATCTTTTAACCCTTGGGTTGAATTATCCCGAAAAAAAATGCCTTTTTCCTTTTCATAAACGTCGGTGCCATATGCCCCTATGTTCCCATTTTTTAAAGCTTCGATCAGCGCCCCGGTATCTACTACGGCACCCCTTGCAGTATTGATAAGAATTGCCCCCTTTTTCATTTTCTTGAAGGCATTATCGTCAATCAAGCGATGGGTCTCGTAATTCAGAGGTAGGTGTAGACTTATGACATCCGATTTCGAATAGAGTTCCTCTAGGTCTACATATTCGAGCCCGTACCGTGTTGATAGTTCTATATTTGGTGCTATGTCATGAGCCAATAATTTACATCCGAAACCATGCATGATTTTGGCCATAATAGATCCGATATTCCCTGTGCCAATGATACCCACTTTCTTTCGATTCAGATCAAAACCCATCAGGTCGTTCTGTAGAAAATTGTATTTTCTGACCTGCCCGTGGGCCAGTGTTATTTTTCGGTTCAAGGCCAATAACAAGGCCACGGCATGTTCGGCAATGGCATAGGGTGAATAGTCGGGGGCGTTGGCGACCTTTAACCCGATACGCTTGGCCGATTTTACATGAATGTTGTTATAACCGGTAGACCGGGTAGTTATATATTTTACGCCAAGTTCTCTTAACGTTTCAAGAACGACAAGCGACGCGTCGTCCCCCGAAAAAATTGAAATGGCCTCAAAGCCAACGGCCTTTATAGCGGTACGGGTATCGAGCGCATCGTCAACATAGGAAACAATATGGCTCTTTGCATTAGCTTTTGTCAGAAATGGAATTTCAAAGTCTTTGGCACTATATACCAGTAATTTCATTCTGTTGTTCTTTTCTAAATATTAGGTCTTGTTCCTCCATCGCTATCACAACAAGCTTGATGTAGTCTTTTACGGTTTTCTCTATATTGGCAGGATCGGTAATATCTATGCTGCCGCGCCATATCATGGCACGTTCCTTCCCCTCACAAATACAATATAATGTGGTCTGGGCATGATATACTGTAAACGTATCGTAATATTGCTCATCATAATAGATATTCTGATGCCTTAAATAGTCTTCGTTGAAACGACCTTGATAATTGTCCCATTTTGAGAGTGTGCTTCTGAAACTTTCGCGATTCTCAGACCCTGTTATCTTGGTGAACAAGATAGCGTCAAAACCTTTGTCAAGAAGACTTTGTTCCACTTCATCCAGTTCTTTTTCGGTCTTTTCGGAATCAGTGAACTTGACATCAAAAACATCTAGGCTCCGCATCGCTTCTACGCCTCTTTTATCGAACTCTTTTTGTAGCTTGCTCTCAAAACTTGCCCTTGCATCCGAATTTTGGGTCATGCCAACAAGAAGTACCTTATTGGCGTCGAATAGAACGATATCGGGGTTTTTCCAATTTTCCACGAGGCTTGTGGAAGAACATCCCATAAATAGAAATAATGATATTAGCAGTATTTTTTTCATTGTTCGTGCTTTAATTCAACAACCTTTGTTGTTTGTCTTTCTTCATAATCGTTGAAACAACGTTGAATAATTTTTCCTTGACTCTTCTGTAGTCCGCTCCGTATTCGCGAATATTGATTAAAAGCTCCCTATGGGTCTCTATATATGCTTTTTCCATTTTCAGCTGATCGACATCGTCCATCATGATCGTCAGTTGATTCTCGTGGGCCTGTACTTGCTTGCACAAAGAATTGACTTTCCTTTCAATCTTTTGCAATTGATTGATGACCTTTTTGCTGTCGGCGAATACCTTCGGATTTGACAATTGAGATGTGAAAGATGTTATAAGGTTTTTCAGAAATGATAGCTCATCACGAACGAATTGCAATTCAGATGACCAATTCTTGTTGGCTTCATGTATTTCTTCAGTACTCAACCATTCCATATAGTGGTATTTTTTAGAATCTGTTTTCATTTTTGATGCTTGGTCCTTATGTTAAGTATTGTTACAAGGTAAACGAACAGTCGAAGAATTAAAATGACAATTATCAGTACTTTTTCGGGTCTGAAAATGACCTTGCCTATTTGGTTACGGCTTGCGCTTTTTTAGTATGCTACCCGCATAGTTGAAGATTTCCGACTTCAATTTTTGAAATTTGACAACACAATCATCTACTCTAATTTGCAGCTTATCATGTTTGCGATAATAGCTCAAGTCACAAGCACAGTTCTTACATTCCAACATACCTCCCAAGTCATTTTCATGTTTGGATATATGCTCACGAACCGCTGCCTTCGTTAATTGCAATTTCTTCAAACCGGTCTTGTAGTCTTGTAATCGCTCGAAAAGATTTGGTGTGTTGGGCTGAAAGATATATGAATCCAAAAGTCGTCTAATAAATAAGATTTCGTCATCTATAAGCATGAAGCTCGATTTCCATTGCTGAATTTCCCAATGAAGTTCCTCTATTTTCCTTTTTTGATTAGAAGCTAGCTGTTGTTTTTCCATAGCTTTTCTGAATAGGTTGTTCTTAAAGCTATTGACCACTGGTGAAGTACACAATGACCTAAGTCAGTAAATTGCTTTTATACTAAGAACTCGTGTATTTGGTTCAATTTGGGGACGTTCGCTCTCCAGCGATAAGTATCGTTTAATTTTAATTTTAAAGCATCTAGGGCAGAAGGCTCACCGTGAATAAGAAATATGCCTTCAGGAACATTCTTGATATCTTTCAACCATAGTAACAATTCTTTTTGATCGGCGTGGGCGGACAAGCTTTCCAAGTGCCCTATTTTTGCCTTTACCCGATGATATTTTCCGAAAAGTTTCAGCTCGTGTACTCCCTCCAAAAGCTGTCTCCCTCGAGTGCCTTCGGCCTGATAGCCCACTAAAAGAATACTTGTCGAAGACAGTTCGATTAATTGTCGTAGATAGGTCAAAACCCTTCCCCCGGTTACCATTCCGCTACCGGCAACGACTATTTTGGGTCTCGGATCATCTATTGTTTTCCAAGTGTCGGCGTATGAACTTATGATATTGAAATGGTCGCACATGGCATGGTATTCTATCATAGGTAGTTTGTGCCATGCCGGGAATCGTTCAAAAACCAACAATACATTATTACCCATTGGGCTATCAATAAAAATAGGGATATTCGGGATTCTGTTCTTTTTGTAAAGTTGCCAGAGCAAATACATCAGTGATTGCAACCGCTCCACCGCAAACGAGGGAATAATAAGATTGCCTCTATTGTTGATAGTTCGGTTGACCAATTTAACCACGATTTCTTCAACATCTTCCTTGGGGTGCAATTTATTTCCATAGGTACTCTCAACAAAAAGATAGTCTGCCCATTTCGGACATTCGGGTGGGTCTAGCAGGGAATCATCTGCTCGACCGATGTCTCCTGAAAAGACAAAGATCTTTCCAAAGATTTCCAATTCAATAAATGTCGCTCCTATAATATGGCCGTTGTATCTGAATTTAAATCGAATATGTTCCGATAGCGAAATCCATTCATCTTTCTCTTTGGATCGAAATAGCTCTATAGCTCTTTCGGCCTCCCTGACCGTATAGAAGGGCAAAGCCGGATGATGTTTGCTGTAGCCTTCCTTATTTGCCTGTTCGGCCTCTTCTTCATGGATCTTGGCACTGTCTAGCAGTACAATTCTAGTTATGGCCAAGGTAGGGGCCGTACCAATAACGTTTCCCTTAAAGCCTTCCTTGACCAGCCGAGGCAGATATCCCGTATGGTCCAAATGGCCATGGGTCAATAAGACCACATCGATTTTGGAAACATCTATTGGCAATGGTCTCCAATTCAATTGGCGGAGTTCTTTCAAGCCTTGGAACATTCCGCAATCCACCATAAGGTTCAATTCGGATGTTTCCAAATAAAATTTGGAACCGGTTACGGTGCCCGATGCACCCAGAAAATGAATTTTCAATTTGTTCACTATCTATGGGTTGCAAAGTTGTTGGACTTCAGCCAGGATTTTTTCCTTTCGTGTAGCGGAAATCCCCAAATGGTCCAAAAAGAATTTATCTCTCCAGAGTTGACGGCAAAGTACCACATCTCTGCTTAGCAAAAACTGTTTTTCCCTTTTGGTCAACAATGTTGAAACCGTTATGGGGTATAATCCCAGCCGATCTATTCTGTCTTTTAGGCCGTCGTTTTGGGGATAGTCCCAACTTAAGAGGTACAATCCAACACATTTTCCGTACTCAACAGCGTTTGTGGTGAATCTTGTATTTGTTGCGACCCAGCACTTGACCAGGGTTTTGGCGACATTTTTTTTAGTGGCCCAATGTGCCCTGACGTCATTATATCGGGAATGGATGTAAAGCGGTACTTTTACATTACAATTTCGGCCTTCTTCGCCGTGGAACTTGCATTCGACAATATACAGCTCTCCATTTTTTTTGGCAACCACATCAATTTCATGGGTTGTGCAAATACCGTCCATTGTTACGTCGACTTTTGTAGAATAGCCCGAGTATTCCAAAACGGCACTTACAAAACGTTCAAACGGAAATCCGGTCGGCCCCAGTTCGTAAATGGCCTTTTTTAATTTGTATTTGGAGGCGAAAACCGACCTCTTCTTTTTAAGAAGGGCGAAGGCCCTGTTGTAGATTTCATGGGTAGATATACCCTCATATAGTTCTTCATAGACTTTGGCAACGATTTCTTCGACCAACTTATGGTCGGCTCCGCTATGTTTGAGAGACTTTCGCAGTTTGTTCAAAGAAAATTTGGCCTTTTCACCCGATGATTTGATGATGGTGATTGCCTTTTCTTCTAGCATCTTCTTTTAATTTGATTTTAACTTGCGGAATCTTTGGCAATTGCAACATTGCCGATACAAAGTATGATACGATCCTTGGTTTCATGTCAGAATTTAACCCCAATCCCCATGCTCAAAAAAATCGCGAACCAGGGCTTTGATCTGGTTTTCGGTCATGCTATCGGCTTTCTTGACTGTCTTCACCTTGGCTGCCAGTGCTCTGTGATTCTGCACTAGCTGTTTCCTGAATTTTTCGTTTGTATCGGCGGGGCCGAAAAGGGCAATGGCATCCGCATTGCCAATGGCATCCGCTAATTTGTTGAAATAGTTCTTTAATTGATGCTTTTCCCTTTCAAGGTATTTACTGTCTTGAACCACGTCTTGCGGACCCCATTTGGCCGAACGGGTTCTTGCCCCTCCCTTAGGGTTAAAAAATTCCAAATCGGAGTAAATGGTCTCGAATTCCTCCAGTTCCTCCTTTAGACGCACGAGGTGCGCTTTTTCCTTATCCATCCAAATTCCAATGTTCATAACGTTTTATTTAAGAGGTTTTCAATCAATGCAGTGCCAAAATCGGAACAGTGGCATCATAGCCGATTTCCTTGACCAAAGGTCTTGAGAAAACGCTGCCGAAAAAGAAATGTTTTCGGTTGATGAAGGCGACCATATCACTGTTTCTACTTTCCACGAAAGAGGTCAGACCCTCAGACACATCTTTCTTAGAAAGGGTGTGGAAGCTATGGTCAACAGATTCCAAAATATCATCCAACAATTGCTTGTTGTCTTCTTGTTTCTCGTTCAAGTCAGGGTTTTTGGCAACGTACAAAACCCGAATAGGGCTATAATGCATTCTTGCGATTTCGATGAGGCAGCTTAATTCTTTTCGCTTGAAGTTGGACTTGTAATCTGTTGGGAAAACGATTTCTTTAGGAGTCGAAAATCGTACTTTCTCAGGTATGGCAAGTACCGGGCATTCCCGAACTTTTTCCATAGTGTTGATGGTATTGCTACCAAAAATTATCCCTCTAGAAGCTGTCGCCCCTTTGGTTCCCATAACCACCAAATCGATATCCTTTTTCGCGATAGTCTGCTTTAGGGCCTCTGATAAAAAATTGAATGTTGATATGGTATGATAACTGTGTTTGGGATTGTCGTGATGTAGCTCCAACATATCCAAAAGTTTCACAAAACATTTCTCTGATTTTGCTTTTGCAATCTCGTATTCGGCACTTCCTGGCTCTGGAATGAAGAGATTCTTTGTCGAATGGCCATCGGGCCGAAATACGTTCAGAAAGTCGAACTCACAATTCAATTTACTGTATAAGTCGAGTGCATACCGGGCTGCGTTCAGCGCATTTTTTGAGAAATCGGTGGGTATCAATATTCTTTTGTCCATGACATTACATTATTGAATTAGCATAAATGTAAAAGCACTTTTCAAATTTGCCTATGACAACGGTCAGTCTTGGTGCGGAATTATCAAAAGTGGCACTTCTGAATATATACTGATATCTTTTATGACCGGTTCCCGAAACAACTTTTCGAAAAAACCTCGTTTATGGTTGACCATGCAGAACATATCAATACCTGACTTTTCAAGATAGCTATCGATAGCCATAGCTTTTTCGGTATACTCATACCTAGTATGAAAGCTATGTTCGACATCCTTAAGGCACAACTGCAACAATTTTCTGTGGGATTCCTGTTCCGTGGTCAACACTTTCCCTTCATTGATATGCACGACCCTTACCGAGGCACCAAAAAGTGATACAACGAACAGTAGTGAATCGAGCACTTCCTTGATACAGCCTTTTTTATAGTCGGTGACGAAGGCGATTTCCCTAGGCTCCTTAAAATCCATTTGTTTGGGAACGGCAAGGAGTGCACATTCCGATATGGCATTCATGACCCTTACGGTATTGCCTCCAAAAAAAATTTCCGCTGCGCCCGTATGGCCCTTGTTGCCCATAACGACCAAATCTATTTTTAGCTCATCTACGATATCGGCTATAACCCTGGTCAAAATTCCTTCTTTTGAAATGGCCTCGAATTGATGAAGGTCATTTTCATCGTCCATAACTATTTTATGAAGCGTTTCGGTAAGCCTTTCTTCTGATTCTACTCGAAGCTCATCAAGTCTTTTTTTGCTACCGAACAATTTTGTTCTTTTGCCCCGAAGGGGTGTGTTTTTATCATATACGTTTAATATATAAAAACGGCAATGCTTTGAAGAGAGCAGTTTTGCGGCATAGAAAATGGCGCAATATGCATCATGGGAAAAATCGGTTGCTACCAATATATTTTTCATCTTAGCTGTTTTGAAGTTGCGGTATTACCATGAAGGGAACCGTCACATGAAATCCGATTTTTTTGATGACAGGCTCTATAAAAAGACGTTCAAAAAACGTATGCTTATTCTGCACCATGACCAAAAGATTTATTTTTGTCTTGAGCTGAAATTCATTTACCGCGGCGATGATGCCATTATCGGGAACCTCGTGGAAAACTGCCTTGTGGCCGAACAATTTCTCGAGCTGTGACTTGTTTTTTTCCTGTATCTCGTTCAAATCATAGCCGGTTCTTACATGCATCACATTTATCCTTGATTTTTGCTCATTCGCTATTGCCAAGACCGGTTTGAACCTTTCTTTTTCATAGGTTATTTCGTAATCGGTGGGAAACAGGATTTCTTTCGGTGCCTCATACTCGAATTTCGGCGGAACTACGATAACTGGGCAATTGGACTTCTTTATAACATGTACGGCATTGGTGCCAAAAAGAATTTCCTTAGCACTGGTCGCACCTTGGGTACCCATGACGATCAGATCAATATTTTTGGCTTCCACGGTTTCTGTTATCTCGTTCAAAAGTGTATTGAAAGCAGAAAGTACAATGAACTTATGCTTTGAATTTTCGAATTGCTCTTCCAATCGGCTTTTTAATTTTTCAAGTTTCGTCATTGAAGCCTCCCACAATACATCGCCTAACCCAATAATCCCCGGACTCCCTATAACATATTCGGAATTGTAGACCGGTGGAGTAAAGGCATGCAACAAATAGAAAGTACACTTCGCTTTTTTGTAGACTTGTAGCGCATAGCGAATCGCCTCAAAGGAGTTATCGGAAAAATCGGTGGGCAACAAAATTCGTGTCATTATTTTAGATTTAGCATTCCGTGTAAAACTAAAGGAGAAGAAATCTAAAAACCATGACGACGGTCAGTTTGATCGCGCTTGACTTTTAGTAATTTCGAGTCCTTAAAATCAAAAAAAATGAAGAGTAGTTTCAAAAAAATCATCGATTCGAAAATCCCTGTCCTTGTTGATTTTTACGCAGACTGGTGTGGTCCCTGCAATATATTGGCCCCAATATTGGAACAGGTCAAAGACGAATTGGGGGAAGCCATTAAAATCATAAAAATCGATGTAGATAAAAACCAGCCCATAGCAAATAAGTTTAATGTCCGTGGGGTACCAACCATGCTTCTTTTCAAGAATGGAAAACACGTATGGCGCCAGTCCGGGGTTATGCAGAAAAATGAAATTGTGGAGGTCGTGAGGTCCTTTCAATAATCTAAATCACCTTAGTCCATAATTCATTTTTCCAAATGACGACTTCTAAATCTATTCTTCATGCAGTACCAAAAATGGAATGTGCGTATGGTAACTGATTTTTTCCACCGCCGGCCTGAAGAGGCCACGTTGCAAAAAATTCAGGTTTTTCGCAACCATGGCAATTATGTCGATATCCCTACTTTGTATAAAACATTCGACAGCGGTTTCCAGTTTTATATGGCTTAGCGTATGAAAACTATGTCCCACATTTTCAAGATAATTCTCTAGAAACTGCTTATTTCTCTGTTGATCTCGGTCGAGTTTTTCTCCTCTTTTGTTTACATGGAGTATTCGCAAAGAGGCGTTGTTCATTGTTGCCATTTCCGTCAAGTTTTTCAATACATTGGCACTGTAACCGGTAAGGTAATCGGTAGGGAAGGCGATTTCCCTTGGTTTTTTGAACACTGTATTTTCAGGAACGGCCAACAACGGGCATTTGACTTTGGTCATCACATCACCCGTGTTACTGCCAACGGTCGCTTTTTTAAGTCCGCTAGCACCTTTGGTGCCCATGATGATCAAATCGATTTCCTTGGTTTCTGCTTCCCTTTTTACCACATCTGTAAAAAAGTCATAAAAAACCAAGGGAACAAATGCATGTTTCGCATTCAATGGAAGCCTTTCTATGCGATTGAACAATTTCTTCAGCACCTCCCTGCTTTCTTTCAAAACTGTTTCCTTGAAATTATCTCCTGCTGCACGCACCGAAGTACCAGCACCCGAATAGGGTGGTATAGGGTTAACATGCATAATATAGAATGTACATTTCGTTTTTTTGAACAATTCAAGGCCATAAACAAGGGCGCTCCAAGCATTTTCTGAGAAATCGGTAGGAATCAATATCTTTTTCATCGTTTGTTGTACTTTAGGTCATTAAAGATATTATCGTAAAAGACAGTTTCAAATGACTAAGGTCATTCAACCTGTGATTTTTCGATTTTTTGCCAAGCCAGCGCGGCCGGACCCAGTACCGCATCGGAACTAGTAGCGCTTGATAACAAGACTTTGACCTTGCCCCTGTAAGCATTGAAAAGATGGCGCTCCATTCGTGTTCTTATCGGATTTAATAAAATCACCCCCGCCTTGCTTAGCCCACCGGAAAGAATAAAAGCCTCAGGATCTAGATGGGCCGCGGTGTCGGCCATTTTGCTTCCGAGAATTTCTCCGGTCATTTCAAATGCCTTCAAGGCAATGGGATCCCCTTTTAAAGCGGCATCGGAAATATCTTCGCCTGTCATATTTGCAAAACTGAGGTGGCGCAAGGTCGAATCTTTCTTCATCTCGGCCAGCAGTTCGAACACCGTACGCTTGATTCCAGTTACCGAAGCGTAGGTCTCCAGACAGCCTTGCAAGCCACAATTGCACGCGCGCCCGTTGAGATTGGCATTTACATGCCCAATTTCACCTGCCGCACCATGTTCCCCTATTAACAATTTGCCATCTACGATAACACCACTTCCGAGTCCGGTGCCAAGCGTGAGTGCAACAAAATTTTTCATTCCTTTGGCAGCACCGAACAACATTTCGCCAAGTGCGGCGGCATTGGCATCGTTGGCCAAGGCAACCGGAAGCTTGAAAGTCTTTTCGACTATCTGGACAATCGGGGTAGCCTTACCCCATTTTAAGTTCGGAGGGTTCTCGATTTGTCCTGTATAGGGGTTTGCATTAGGGGCTCCGATTCCAATGTAACTTGGGTGAACACCGGAATCGAGTTTTGAAACCAAGTTTTCCACTTCTAATTTCAGCTTTTCCTTGAAGGATGAAAACGGTTTTTGTGCCTCGGTCTTAAAGACGATTTTTTTCAAAATTTTTCCATCCCTTGTAACGAGTCCTACCTTGGTAAGACTGCCGCCAATGTCGATTCCTAAGACAGTTTGCTTAACCATTGAATTATATTGTCATGTTCTTACAAAGAAAAAAAATGTAAAGTTGGTTTCAACTGACCTAAGTCATTTCAGGTTTGGGAGTGAATGATTATTTTAAAGAAAACCCAAAATTTCAGAAACCATGAAAGCACACGCCACCCTTAAAAACCTCGATTCTGAATCTGGAAAGCACATAATCATTCGTAACCTGAGCCGCATCTTGGATATCCGTATTATCGATATCGATGTTGAGAACGGCATGCTCCACTTTCTTCACACTGGTCGAAAGACCCTTGAGCAGGTGAAAAAGGAATTGAACAGAATTGGTTATCCCATGCTACAATGTGACCATGAATCACTTCAAAAAACGGAATCTCGCACTAGAAACATCTTGAATTCGCCAAAATCACTTATAAAAGCAGGCGGGTATCATTTGGCTACGGCGAGATAAGCGGAAGTATAAGAAATGGAACTTCTGTGCTGAATGTAATTTTTTTTACCACTTCTTCTTTGGTCAACTTCTCGAAAAAGCTGTGCCAGTAGTTGATCATGGCTATCATACCCATCTTCTTGTTTTCCGCGACGTATGATTTAATTGCTTCAGAAATTTTGGCCTTTCCCTTGACTTCGATAAACCGATGGCTCAGCCCGTTAAATCGCTCCTTTAAAAGATTTTTACAGGTTTCTTGCCGTGAGTTCAACCCTTTTCCGCTATCTATATGCACAATGGCAATTTCTGAGTTCCATAGTTTTGCCAGATCGATCAGTGGAACCAGCTCTACCTTGGTATAGACATGTTCAAAATTCGTGGCAAAGGCAATATGAGCAGGTAAATCGAAGCCATAATTATCAGGAACGGCTATCAAAGGACAGAAATCGATATGTTTCATGACACTGACCGTACTGCTACCCATAAAAACCTCTTTGATGGCCGAAGAGCCCTTTGTGCCCATAACGATATAGCGAATATTATTGTCAATGGTGGTTCTTCCTATGGCGTTCAGCAAGGAATCAGCTATACTCAAACCCTTAAATTGGTACAACGGATTTTCATTTATTGATTTCAGTTCTTCCAAAAGTGATTTGATGTTCCGTTCCGATTCTTCCTTTATAGCACGGAACAGACGGGTGTTCTTTGCCTTGCCCATGGTACTACTAAGGCCCGACGCCCCTACCTCAAAAGCGTTAAGAATGTAAAAGGTACAGGCTTCCCTTTCAAAAAGTTTCAGCGCATAATCTATGGCGTTTCGCGCGTTCCCCGAAAAGTCGGTCGGCAAAAGAATATGTTTTGTCTTCATGAGTTTAGCTATCAATTAATTACTCCGGCAAAATCAATAGCGGGACTTTCGTATGAAAAGTCAGCTTTTTGACCACGGGCTCCCCAATGACTTTTTCCCAGAACGTGTGATGGTATCTTATAATCGCCATCAAATCAACCTCGTTATTGGTTATGAACTTTTCCAGTGTATACGCTACATTGACTTCAAAGGCAAGGTCATGGAAGGTAATTTCAAGATTGCCGAAAAACTCTTTCAAAAGTCTCCGATTCGCTTTTTGACGGTCGCTCAAGGCAAATTCAATGGCCACATGCACCACTTGTATACCGTTCTTCCAGAGCGATGCCAGTTCGGTCATTGGCAATATTTGATGTTTTCTGTATTTTTTTAAAAAGTCGGTTGGAAAGAGTAATGTTTTCAACGACTTAAAATCGTAGTTGTTGGGTACTGTCAAAATCGGACAATTATCGATCTGTCTGAGCACCTTGACGGTGTTGCTTCCCAAAAAGACCTGCTTGGCCCCGGTAGCGCCCTGTGTACCCATGACAATTAAATCAATATTCTGTCTTGATACCATATTTGTGATGGCCTCGACCAAAGTGGCCGATTTCGATACGGTCTCGAATAAATGCTTGTGATTGTCATGGTTTTCACCGAGGTAGGTCAAGACTTTTTCCAGTTCTTGATTCGAGTACTGCAATAAAGAATCATAAATGGTTCCGAGTCGTTTTTGCCCTTTTCTGCCTAACATATTCAATGCGTTGGGTTCGTAGGCATGTAAAAGGTAGAACCGGCATTCGACATCCTTATAAAGTTTCAGTGCGGTAAAGATGGCGTTCCATGCATTGTCCGAAAAATCCGTGGGCAAGAGTATTTTCTTCATCAGGGTATATTTAAAATTTATCTGGGCAAATTCTGCATAACCAAAAAAGGAATTTTCGGCTGCAAGCCGATTTCGTCCACCGTTGATCGGTACAGCATATCCTCTAAAAACGAATGACGGGCATTGACCATGACCAACATATTGATTTCGTTCATGTCAATGTATTCCAAAATCGCTTCTGCCTTATTCTTGACCGGTGTAGTTTCGAAGTAGAGATACGACTTGGACAGTTCTTCTCCTAAAAAACGTTTATTGTCGATTTGCCTATGGCTCAATTTTTCAAAATCAGAGATGTATAGACAATGAATCTTCGATTTGAACTCCGCAGCAATGGTATTCAAAAGCTTGAGTTCTCTGCGTTTGTAAGGCAGCATATAGTCGGTAGGGAATAGAATTCTTTTTGGTTGTTGGTATTCGTAGCCTTCAGGAATGGCCAATACTGGACATTGTACATACTTAAATACTTGCACTGTATGACTGCCAAATGTGATCTTTTTGTTGGGGGTCTGACCTTGAGTGCCCATGATGACCAAATCGATATTGATTTGGTTGACGAAGTCGTTTACGGCATCGACCAATGATTCAAAGACAGATATGCCCTCGTAATAGTGTTTCGGGTTATGTTCTCTTTTCTTTAATTTTTCGACGAGCTCTTGTAGCAATTTATCAACATTTTGTTGAACCTTACTTTTCTGTTCTTCGAAAGAGTGGCCCTTGTTTTTTTTAAACGGGCCGTATACCTCATCGGCATACGCATGAAGAAAATAAAAGTTGGTACGCTCGCATTTATATAGACTTAGGGCATAATCAATGGCATGCATGGCATTGAGCGAAAAATCGGTAGGTATCAATACGGTCCTCATAACCTTCCATTTTGATGATTGTTCAAAAATATTTACCATAAAACCCAAATACTATGATATTGGTCAGTAGGTAAAGTGTAAGCGAAGGGTATGTCTTTATCCCTGAAGTGACAAGAGGGGTACATCCGTACCAAAGCTTACTTCCTCAACAGTAGTGTCAAAGAATTGTTTGTGTAGAAAACCATGGTCTTTGGAAATCATAATTATAAGGTCTGCGGCCATTTCTTTTGCAAAATCAAGAACCGCGTTCTCGACGTTTTTACTTATTGACAAATGAAAGCTGATAGGGTTGGGTAGCAATTCGGTCAGGCTTTGCATCAAATTTTCTTTCCGAACCCTTTCCCCTGAGCTTAATGGCTTCTCCGATTTTGCAGCATGAAATACCCTTATTAGTGTAGTTTTTGAAGTAATGATATTTGAAATGCCCTTGAAAATATCGTCCGAATAGGTCAGTGAGAAATCCACCGGTATCATCACTTCAGTAAAACCTTGGTATTGTGCTTTTTGTGGAATCACCAACACATCACATTCCACTTTTGTGATGACATCTCCCGCATTGCTCCCCATAAAAAACTCCACTAGTTGTGATGCACCCTTCGTGCCCATAATGATAAGTTCAACTTTATTTTTTTGGACGTGTTTTCGTATGGATTCCAAAAAATAACCTTTTTCTTGAACGGTAATAAAACGATGCCTTTTTTTATCGAGGGAAATCGATCGCAAAGATTTTTCCAAGTCCTTCAATTTCCTGTCGATTGACAAAGGCTCCTTTTCAACCAAAATGTTAGTCCCGAGGTCATATAAAGGCTTTCGCCTATGATCTAGCCCATCAATATTCACATAGAGCAGCGTGAAGCGACAGTGAATATCTTTGAACAAGGCCATCGCGTAGTAAATGGCATTCAGCGAAGTCTCTGAAAAATTAATAGGAATCAGGATATTCTTCATCGGTCGTCTATTTTTTGAGCCTTCATAAAAATAGTCCGAACAACCGTCAAGAAATATGACGATCGTCAATACCGAAACATGTAGACACAATTGTGAAATCTATTCGTGCAACACCAACATCGGAACCGTCGTATGGAAACTCAGTTTTTCAATGGTTGTATCGAAAAAGAGCTGTTGCAGAAAGTTCAGGTTTTTGGCGACCATAATGACCATATCGACCTTGTCATTACTGACAAAATTTTGGATTGCTGATTTGATGTCTTCGTCTATTATACTCTGAAAACTATGGCTGTCATGAAAAGTTTCATCCAAGTAGTCATGCAAATAAACTTTGTTTTTAAGTTGTCCCTTGGTGAGTCGTTCAATACCCTTGGCGATATTCAAAATAAGCAGGTCTGCTTTTGAGATAATCAGTATTTCTGATATGGCCTCTAATATAGTGTGCGTATAAAATATATTGTAGTCGGTAGGAAAAGCTACCTTCTTGGGTGGAACCGTGACTGCCCTATCAGGAACGACCAAAACGTTACGGGCCACTTTGGTAATTACATTGCCGGTATTGCTGCCGATAATGCTTTCCCTTAACCCAGTAGCACCTTTGGTGCCCATCACTATGAGGTCAATGTTCTTATCATCGATTTGCTTGCGAATGGTAACCAAGATATTGCCATATTCTTGCAGTGCTACAAAACGATGTCTTTCGTTGTTGGGCAATTGCTGTATACGATTGAATAAGCGGTCTATTTTTTCCTTAATCGAAACATCGACGTTCTCGATATTTATGGTGAACGAATTGCTCTTCACCGAAGAATCCTTTAAATCACCGATATGCAATATGAAGAAGGTACAGGGTACATCTCGAAAAAGCCGTACGGCATATTCAAGTGCATTCCAAGCGTTGGTTGAAAAATCGGTAGGGATTAGAATGGTCTTCATGTACTACGTCATACCCCTTAAAAGTAGGGGTGTTAGACATATTGAAACATGATTTTTGTCATACGGTCAATTTTTCGGGATTAATTGCCAAGGTCATGCTCAATGTACGTACTGAAGAGCCTTTAATTGTTTGATTCTAATGTTTCGGCCCTCAATGTCAATAAGGCCTTCCTTTTTAAAGCCGGAAAGGGTGCGAATCAAGCTTTCGGGAGCAACGCCTGCAACGCTGGCTAGGTCGTTTCTTGATATCTTGATGGGTTCCTCCGCATCCTTATTCATGATTTCGGCAAACTGTAATAAGGTTTGAGCTGTTTTCTTACGTACCGAAGCATAAGCCATTTGAAGCAGCTGTGCCTTAATTTCAGTAATGTTGTCGGTCAACAGCTCCATTAGTTCAATCGAAATATTGCGATTGTTCTCCAAGATTTCCTTCAGTTTTTGCTTCGATATTCCGGCGAGTTCCACATCTTCCATGGCCGTGGCCGATTCTTTGTGGGTAACGTTGTTCAGAAATGAGGTAAAACCCAAAAAGTCATCGGGCCTGTATAGAAAAGTAATCAATTCTTTTCCATCTTCGTCAAGTCGATGGCATTTGACCACCCCCTTTAGGATCAGGTATATTTTATGGGAATGGGAACCCTCTTCGTAAATCAACTGACCTTCTTTGTGGTTTTCTATTTCACCGTTGTCGTCGAAGAAGTTCTTCAGTTCGTGCAGGGTGCGCATCTCGTCTTCTGACACTATTTTTTTTATACTACTCTCGCTAAGCATTCGCGACAACAGTTCAGATTTGGCCAAGCGACTTTCGATGGCACTGATAAGATCGGCCTCTTCAAAAGGTTTGGTGAGATAGTCGTCTGCACCCAGATCCATTCCCCTTCGTATTTCTTTATGTTCTGTTTTGGCCGAAAGGAATATAAAGGGAATGTGTTTCGTTTTCTCTTCGGCGGCCAAATCTTGCAGTACACCGTAGCCATCAACCTCTGGCATCATAATATCACACACGATGATATCGGGAAGTTTTTCCTTCGCGATCTCGATACCGATTTTGCCGTTTGAGGCAGTAACAACAGAATAACCCGAAAGCTCCAAAAGTTCTTCCGTGTTTTCGCGCAAGGCCCTATCGTCTTCAATCAATAATATGGTCTTCATTTTCTACACTTTTTCGGGTTGCTTGGGTATATGTACGGTGAAGGTCGAACCCTTGTTCTCTTTGCTGGTGAATTCTAGAGAGGCCCCTAAATTTTCTAGATGTTGTTTGGCGATATTTAGGCCAATACCGGTTCCTTGGGTGGTCAGGGCGTTCCCTGCCCTAAAGTAACGATCAAAAATATGCTTTTGCTCTTTTTTGGGAATGCCGATACCCTCGTCGATTATTTTTAAGAGAAGTTTGTTTTCTTCTTTTTCCACCCGCACGTAGATGATGGAATCTTCTGGTGAATATTTGATGGCATTGTGTACCAAATTCGACAGTACGAGCTCTAGGGTCTTTTCATCGAACTCGATTATCAAGTCGTCAATATTCTCGGGATACTGTATTTTTTGCCCTTCTTTGAGCAACATATTTGAACTATAGACTACTTCATTAATGACTTTGCTCAAAGGAAAACTATCCAATCTATAATTGACTTTGCCGGAATCCAATCTCTCCACGGAAAGAAAATCGTCTAGAATCGCATCAAGATATTTGACCTTGTTGCGAATCGTATTCACATGTTTATCCCGTTTTTCCTGTTCCTCGGTTTGTTTGTATTTTGATAATAATGTAATCGAGGTTAGAATACTGCTCAAAGGGGTTTTGAATTCATGCGATACCAAAGACAAAAAACGGGTTTTCAATTCGCTTAGCTCCTTTTCCTTGGCAAGTGCCTCGCTTAATTGCTTTGTACGTTCCTCAACGGTTTTCTCCAACTTTTCGGTGTAGTTTTTCCGTTCCGTAATGTCTATTATGATGGCCACAAAAACTTTTCTATCACCTATTGTTGAAAGTTGCAGATGAACCTCGACCGGATATGAAGATCCATCTTTTCTTGAATGCCTGGTCTCGAACTGTACCTTGGCTTCATCTTCCTTTAACAGGGGCTTGACCAATTTACGGAATTTAGGTTGGTTGAATTCAGGTTTAATATCAACCGGAGTCAATTTTTTGAATTCTTCTAGGCTATAGCCCATATTGCGCTGGGCCTCCTTGTTGACATTCACAAAATGAAACGATCGGGCGTCGAATACGTAGATTTCATTTAGCGCTTCTTCGAATATGCGAGCCCAATGGCTCAGCTCCCTTTCTTTTGCCCTACGTTCGGTAATATCAATGATCAAGGCCATGACATATGTGGCACCGTACAATTGGAAAGGGTTCAGGCCAACCTCGATCGGAAATTCCCTGCCATTTTTACGAACGCCGAACAAATCGCGTCCATGACCCATTCGGCGTCTTTCGTTTTTTTCGATGAATAGCTCAGTATGCTTATTATGCGACCGATGATATCTCTTCGGTATAACCGTATTCAGGGGCTTTCCTACCAGTTCATCTTTTGCGTATCCGAACATTTCCCGAGCCGATGAATTGCTTGCGACGATTATTCTCTTTTGATTGACAACAAGAATTCCCTCAGAGACTCCCTCGGAAAGCAAGTTGAAAATATTACTGTTTTTTTGGAACACCCGCATGTATCAAATGTAAAGAATTTCAAAATGACCTTCGTCATGGAATTGCATACACACAAACCTTAATTTTAGAGAGTTCAAATTAAAGATTGAACAAAATGAAGAATACTGCCAAAACGATGAAAGAGCTTTACCAAAGTTTGGGGAAATTGTTCTATGCCATTGCCATGAGCGACGGTAGTGTACATGCCAATGAGTGGGACAAAGTCAAGGAAATTGTCAAAGACGACTGGTTGTATGTTGATGATTTTAAAGATCGGTTTGGCACCGATGCCGCCAACCAGATAGAAATTGTGTTCGACTGGCTCTTGGAGTATGAAAAGACCAGCAAGGCGTGTTTCGAAGAATTCAAGGATTTTTATGAAGCACACCCACATGCCTTTTCAAAGGAAATTAAGTCGCTCGCCATGAAAACGGCCAATTCAATCGCCAATTCTTATGCAGGCAAGAACAAAAACGAGTTGGTGCTGATCGCCAAACTAGGACTTCTGTTCAAAGATTAAATCTTAAATGTCAACACAGGCAAACTGGCATGGTTGGCGATGTCTTCGCCAATGCTTCCCAGAAGAAAATGTGAGAGTCTCTTTCGACCGTGTGTTGGAATAGCAAGTATATCAAAATCCTTTTTTTTGCTATAGTTCATTAAGCCTTGCTCCACACTATAATCACTATAGATCATGACTTTTTTCTCCTTTTCCCCGGCCTTAAAGAAAAACTTTTCGATACGTTCTTCAATTTCGATATTACCAATGAAATCGTCATAAGGTACGTTGACATAGATCAACTCAAGCTTGGCAGAAAAAATTTCGGCGAAAGCCTTTGCCTTTTTATAGGCCAATATGGCTTCTTCCTTGAAATCACAGGCGAACAAAATGTTATTGATTTTAAAATCAGGATTCGACATTTTTATGACCAGAACGGGCACCTCAGAAGTGCGCACAACCTTTTCGGTATTTGAACCCACGAATAATTCATCAAAGCCACTTGTACCATGTGAACCCATAACGATCAAATCGATATTGTGCTCCCGTGCCACTTGGTTCAACTCCTTGAATATTTTATAGTTTTGGACTATTTCTTTGATTTTGACACCCTTTAAATAGGGTTTGTCCAAAAAGGTCTGAAACCGTTTTCTAGCAAGGCCCATATAATATTTGGCCTCTTCGTATTCCTGTGATTCGTCTTTGGTCAGTACCGCTTCTGAAAGCCCTAGCATGTGCAATACGGTTATGCCCGCATTTTGTGTTTTGGCTATTTTGGCAGCCACTTCGAGTGCGTCGGCAGAAGGTTCGGAAAAATCTATTGGAACTAGAATATTTTGCATCTTAGATGGGCTTTTTACGTTTGCTGAATTTTTCCTTTCGTTTTCTAAGTTGTCGTTCCAGATCGCTCAAGGTTTCGGCAGCGGCCTTCTCAAAATTTTCCTCCGTGGATTTGGCAAATATTCTGGGCCCGGGAACACTCAGTTCCACTTCACAGATTTTATTATTGCCATCATTACTATTTCCCAATTTAAAGGCAACTTCAGCTTTAATGAGAAATTGATATTTATTGGCCAGTTTTCGCAGGTTTTGACTGACGATCTTACTTAACGAGTCACTTGAAGGCATTTGTAGGTATTGGATGTTTATGGTCATCATATAATTCTTTATGTGATTCAAAAATAGAAAGGCCTTTTAAGCACCGAAATGACCTAGGTCATTTCATGTCAATACGAAAAGCCACAATTTTATCGGACATTTTTAAAAAATAGAAATCATGGCAATGGATTTTAATCAATATGCAACCGAAGGCAATACTTTTTTGAAGGACTATGCCAAACAGATGGACATGCCGAACGACCTGAATAAGGCCGGACGTATTTTTACGGCTATAATGCATGCCCTACGGGACATCATTCCACCACAGGAGTCCCTACAATTTATCGCCCAGCTCCCTATGTTTCTAAAGGGAGTTTATGTGAATGGGTGGAGCATCAAAAAGAAAAAGCCCAAAATCAAGCGTATGCCAGAATTTCTTGAACTGGTACGAGCCCATGATTGGCCGGCCGAGGTCAACGATTTTGAGTACAACGACGATTTAGCGGAACGCTATGTAAATACGACGTTTATCTACTTGAGAAAGTATGTATCATCGGGTGAAATGGAAGATATTCGAGATGGACTGCCCAAGGATTTGAAAAGCATGATTTTCCCCGACTTAACGTTCTAAAACCGATTTTAGCCTATGTTTGGGCCTAAAGTACATGTACGACCGAGGGATTAACTTTTTATCTACCATGCTACATAGTTTTTGTTTTAGTGGCAGCGACTGACCAAAATCATTTTTTGCGCAAAATGGCACCATTACTTTTACCAAAACAAAAATCCAAAGATATGAGACGTATATATGCCTTATTTGCTATTGTTATGGTATTTCCCTTTTTGGGTATTTCGCAGCGTATGAATGAAATCAACAAACCAACAATTTCAGGCCTTGACGAAGTAGCGCCCTTTAGCGAGGGTCTAGCGGCGGTAAGAAAAGGCAATCAATGGGGTTTCATCGACAAAAAGGGTAAATTGACAATCGATTTTCGCAGCGATTTGGTATGGAACAAAAATGCCGAAATTGGCCGAAAAGATGTTAAGGGCATTCGTTATCCCGAATTTAAGAATGGGCTTTGCGCCATACAACAAACCAAGGACGAGGGTATTCTTTTTTATGGATTTATAGATACCAAAGGTGAAATTGCCATAGAACCGGAATATCTGAACATCACCGAGTTTGATCAAAACAATGCCATAGGTATTTTTGTAAAGAAGACATTCAAAGGTCAAAATGAGATTAAGCTCGATGTCTACGACTATTCGTTTATGGAGGTATTGATCAATACCTCAGGTGAGATTGTATGGCCGATTTCAGAAAGGGAGCATTCAATTACGGCCAAAAGACGTTATCAAATGCCAGAACTAAGGTCTGTGCTCATTGCCGAAAATCTGCTTGGTGTGAAAGTACGCGACAACAATTGGGAAATCCGTATGATAGGCCCACAAAATCAAAAACCCTGACCAGATTTGCGGTAATTGTTTCTGGGAGCGATATCTGGAAAATAAGGAGCATTGCCCTTACTTCAAGCTCATCAAATAGTATAGCCATAGTTGGAGACCGATATCTTTTAGGGCACCTGCAAAATAAAACTTGTAGACTCCTATTGTAAAAGATGGCTTGTACAAGGGAAAACCTTCTGAGCAATACACAAAAAGGCGAAGGTATTCCGAATAGTGTGTTGTTGACAATGTGGTTTCGGTGCTTTTCTCTTTTCGGTCAACACCCATTAAAAGCGTATTTGGTAAATCATGATTATGTTATTGATACACCAGTAGTGGGGGTTTGGGGTGTCCACAATAAAAAAATCATCTATAGAAAAGAGTCGGTAAAGAACATAAAATGAAAACAATACATATACTGATATTGGCATTTTTTTTATTTATATGGAATTGTAAGCAAAACCCAGAACCCATATCAACAAAAAAAGCGGAATCAAAAATCGAGGTTCAAACTGAAAAGAGACTGCCCTTTGAAATCAAGGAGCTAGCGAAATTTTCAGATTGTTCCATTTCCAAAATGGCTGATGTAGACCGAATATTCCAATTCAAGGAAATCGATTTCAATGGAAATGTTTCTTCTATAGATATTGACCAGGCGCTTGATTTTTATAAGAGGTTGAACAAGGGAAAACAACCTGGATCGCTTCCTATATTTGAGATAAGGAATACTGACACTGTTATTCTACGTGTTCAAGGTTCAGGATTCGGTGGCGCCATCTGGGCAAATGTACTGGTCGATAAAACAACATTGCAAGTCAAGAAAATCGAATTCGAACATAAATCGGAATCTGATGGTTATGGGGAGGCGATTACACAAAGACAGTTCGAAGACCAGTTTGTAGGCATCAAAATCAACTTGGACGCGGATACCTTCACATTACGCAATGCAAAAGAACAGTTCAAGGATGGTGGAAACATCATTGATGGTATTTCTGGAGCGACAATGACCAGCCAAGGTGTGGTTGACATGGTAAACGATGGACTGAAGATTTATCGCAATTATTTGGGTCCCGAAAATGGTTCTTAATAGTTTCGCTTTGCATTGATAAAATTAAAAAATGTTCAGAGTTGACATTGTAGATTGGTTATTGTGAGGCGATATTTCCACGGACTGGCCGCCGCATTCGAAAAGGTTCCCGATTTGATCGAAAAGTTGGCCAAGAACAAGGAAAAGGAGATGGCCTGAAATGGTCTATAATTTAAATTTAAAGACCGGGAATGTTTCAATGGATCTTCCCGGTCTTTTTTGGCGCATATGCTAAAGGGAAATTTAACACTGGTCCTCTAAGCCTATCCCACATTTTTGCAACACTTGATTTACCTTGCTTCCGTTTCGGTAAACGGTTATTCCTTTTAAGCCATATTCCCAAGCTGTCCTGTAAATTTTTGAGATTATCGTACGATCAGTGTTCTTCGGGAGATTAATGGTCTTTGATACTGCATTGTCGGTATATTTCTGAAATGCTTGCTGATGCATTAGGTGATATTTCCATGGGATATCCAAACTGGTCTCGAATAGTTTTTTGATGTCTTTTGGAATGGATTTTAGCTGCTGAATACTTCCGGTCGCCTGAACCGCTTTTTGAACGTTTTCCGACCAAAGGCCCAATTGTTCCATCTTGTTTGCAAAAATGCGGTTCATTTCGGTCTGGGTCTTATCGCCCAAAATTCCAACACGTTTATAAGCCAGTGCGTAAAGCGGCTCAATGGAATAGGAAGTATCTGCAATGACCGATATACTACCAGTGGGGGCAATGCTGTTACAAGTGGCATTGCGCATTGCTCTGTCAGGGGCATAGACGCTGTCATTCCAAGCTGGAAAATTTCCACGCTCTTGTGCCAAGGCACTGGAGGCCTCATAACCCTTCTCTTGAATGAATTGCATCAGTTTTTCGGCAAGTACTACTGCCTCGTCGGAAGCATAGGGAATATTGAGCAGCACCAAAAGTTCCGCCCAGCCCATGACCCCAAGACCAATCTTTCGATTGCTTTGGGTCTTTTCCTTGATTTTAGGGAGAAGATAGTGGTTCGAACTGATAATGTTGTCCAAAAAACGGATGGCCGTTGAAACAGTTTTCTTCAACTTGGACCAGTCTATTTCTGGCTTTTCCCCATCGGTACTGATCATTTTAGTAAGATTGATAGAGCCCAGATTACAGCTCTCGTATTCCAATAACGGGACTTCCCCACAGGGATTTGTACTTTGAATTCGCCCCTGTTTCGGAAGCGGATTGTTTCTGTTGATTGTGCTCAAAAAAATAAGTCCAGGATCGCCGGTCATATGGGCATTTTCTATAATTAGGTCCCAAAGTGTTTTAGCCTTGACAGTACGTTGAACCCTTTTGGTTCTGGGGTTTATTAATTGCCAATTTCCATCGGCTTCCACAGTTTCCATGAAATCGTCAGTGATGCCCACGGAAATGTTGAAATTCCGCAAAATTTGACCGTCCGATTTCGATGTAATGAAGGCTTCTATATCCGGGTGGTCAACATTCAGGATTCCCATATTGGCACCTCTGCGTTTTCCGGCCTGTTTTACATACTCAGTGGCAGTATCGTAAACTTTCATAAAAGCGACCGGTCCTGCGGAAGAGCCTCTGGTGGTGGCAATCGTATCATTCTTAGGGCGGAGGTTTGAAAAATTGTAGCCCGTTCCGCCTCCACTATGATGAATCAAAGCTGCATTCTTTAACGTCGTAAAAATGCCTTCCAAATCATCAGCAACGGGAAGTACAAAACAGGCACTTAGTTGCCCGTTTGGCAAATCGGCGTTCATCAAGGTGGGGCTATTGGGTAAAAACTCAAGTTTTCGCAATATATCGTAAAAACGTTCGAACCAGGTGTCCCTATCTTCTCCCTCCAAGGTAATGGCGTGTTTGGCCACCCGTTGAAAAAGTTCTTCTGGAGTCTCAACTATTTCTTGTTTTCGGAGATAGCGTGCTTCGAGGAGTTGTAATGCATTGGTGCTTAACTCATCCATCAATATTATTAATTACATTTTTGAGCTTGTCCTGAACGGTTTTCGCCACCGAAATCAATTGGTCATTTTTCACGGCCTGCATCGATGCGGCGGGATCTACGGCAGCAATTTCGATAGTTCCCGATTCCCTTTCCTGAACGATGACATTACAAGGCAGCATGGTACCGATTTTATCTTCGCTTTGAAGTGCCTTATAGGCCAAAGGTGGGTTGCAGGCTCCAAGTATCTTGTAGTTGTAAAAGTCCACACCCAACTTCTCTTTTAAGGTGGCTTTCATATCAATTTCGGTCAACACGCCGAACCCCTCTTCTTTTAACGCTTCCGTAGTTGCTAATACAGCTTCATCAAAAGTCTTTCCTTTGATATGGGTAGAAAAATTGTAGTTCATTTTATATGCTTTGTTATTAGAGAAATTATTGTCGACTATGCATTTATCTTTATTTTATGTGAGTCTATTGAATTCGAGACTATCCATTTATACAGCTCATTGACATCCTTTTCTTTGCAGAGTTGGGTACCCTCGGTCATGGTCGCCGCGGTGCCGCAGGCAACTCCAAATTTGGCCATGTCAGTTATGGATTTTCCTTCTGCCAAAGCAAAGGCCATACCGGCTACCATACTGTCTCCCGCACCAATAGTACTTTTTTTGGGCACAATGGGTGCAGAGATATAGGTGACTTCTTCCGAGTTCTTCTGAAGGAGCAGGGCCCCTTGCGCCCCTAAGGATACCACCATTACCTCGCAGGGATTGTCCTTTAGAAATGTACGTGCCACTTTTTCAAGGTCTTGAAAGGAAATGGTTTTTAAACCTGAGAGGGTGGCCAATTCGCCCAAATTGGGCTTTAATAAATAGACTCCGGCCTTTGCCCCATGAACAAGTGCCTCGCCCGAAGTATCCAAAATGAAGCGGACCTTTTTTTTCTTGGCAATTGTTGATACTTTGCCATAAAAATCTATGGGCATACCTGGGCACAGACTACCACTGGCTACAAGTAAATCGCCTTCAAGCAATATTGCTTCTAATTTATTGAGGGCATCTTTCCATTCCGTTTCCGCTACGATCGGGCCGGGCATTCCAAACCGAAACTGTTGGTTGTTCACTGTATCGGTGACCGCAAGGTTTTGACGAACCCAACCTTGAATGGGAATAATTTGCTGTAGAATATCCAGCTCGACCAACAAATCCCTGAGGTGTTTTCCGGGCGGCCCTCCAGCCAGGTACATACTTAGCGATTTGCCCCCCAGTTCATTAAACACTTTGGACACATTGATACCTCCGCCACCAGCTTCATAAATAGGCACATCGCATCTCAACTTGCGATCAGGTCTGATTCCTGCCACAGTGGTGCTTTTGTCTATGGCGGGGTTTACGGTCAACGTGATGATCTTGTTCATTGTAATGACATTTATATCAAAAATAAATTCAAGCGATCGTCTATCATATGATATTCGTCATTGTTGAATATGGACCATCGGTATACTTTGGCTTAAAATTTTGTAAGATGAAAGGTGTATTGAAACTGGGAACGGTATCAGGTATCAAAATTGAGGTACACTGGACATTTGTACTGCTCTTGCTGTGGGTGGCCTTTATAGAATTTCAACAAGGGGCCGACCTAAATAGGATTCTTCTCAACGAAGCCCTGATCGTAGTGTTGTTCTTTTGTGTGGTGCTCCATGAACTCGGCCATGCACTAACGGCCAAAAGGTTCAATATCAATACCAGAAAAATTAGGTTATTGCCCATAGGTGGGGTCGCGACCTTGGAGAAAATGCCCGAAAAGCCATCCCAAGAGTTGCTTGTGGCCCTTGCAGGGCCTGCCGTTAATGTTGCGATAGCAATTTTGCTGGCAATGATTGTACCCGTGAGGGAGTACCTGAATTTTGATGCTGTTATAATCGAAGAAAAGCTCTATGAAATCACTGTCCAGAATTTTCTGTTCTATCTTTTAGTTGCCAATGTGATGTTGGTCGCTTTCAATCTTATACCCGCTTTTCCCATGGACGGGGGTCGTGTGCTCAGGGCCTTGTTATCCTTCAGGTTGGGTCGGGTCAAAGCCACCAAAATTGCAGCCCGTATTGGTCAGGCATTGGCATTTTTGTTTTTTGTGATCGGCTTGCTCTTCAACCCTTTTTTGGTGTTGATCGCGCTGTTCATCTTTTTTGGGGCCTATGGCGAAAATGAAATGGTCAAGCAGGCCTCATTGCTCGAGGGGCATACGGCAAAGGATGCCATGCTACAATATATTACCAGACTGCATCCTGAGGATACTATGGAAAAGGCCATCAAAATCCTCTTGGCAGGTTCAGAGAAAGACTTTGTGGTCACGGAAGACAGCACAATTGTTGGGATTGTCTACCAAAAAGATATTATTAAAAACGCTGCCAAGCCCTCCCAGTTAATCCGTGAAATAATGCATAGTGATTTTGAGACTGTCGATATATCTACGGGAATTGGCAATGTACTTGAGCTGATTGGAAAGAAGAAGAAAAACTTTTTTCCTGTAACTCAAAATAAACAATTGGTAGGGGCCATCGACAAGAGCAACATAAGTGAGTTCATATTGTTGAAAAGTGTAGTTTCCAATCAAATTGAAAACAAATGACCACCCATGATTTTGGCGAAGGAAATTCATCCCATGATGAAGTGGTAATACACTCTGAGAACAGGGGCTTGCTTAGAAAGTTTGAAAAGTACCTTGGTGAGTTTGTATATGGTGGTATTGATGGCTGCGTTACCACTTTTGCGGTAGTGTCAGGGTCGGTCGGTGCCGGGCTCGATAGTTCGGTAATTATCATACTTGGTTTCGCAAACCTTTTAGCAGATGGATTTGCGATGTCGGTCGGAGCTTATCTATCAACAAAATCAGAAAAAGACAATTACCAAAAGCACAAAGACATCGAATATCGGGAAATTGAGAATATGCCTGATATGGAAGTTCAAGAGATTCGTGACATTTATAAAAAGAAGGGCTTTGATGGTGATTTATTGGAAAAAGTAGTTGATGTCATCACGGAGGACAAAAATCGATGGGTCAATGTGATGATGAAAGAGGAATTGGGCATGTCGGAAATCACAAAATCCCCATTTATAATAGGTGGCGTAACCTACTTTTCGTTTCTGTTGATCGGCTTGATACCCCTACTGGTTTATGTCCTGGATTATATTGACCCCTTGGGTCGCAATCTCTTTTTTATGTCATCATTGCTGACTGCCACTGGTTTTATACTGGTTGGTTGGATGAAAACTTATGTCAATCAAACCAACATTTTCAAGGGTATTCTCGAAACCTTGTTGCTCGGCTGCATTGCAGCAGTAGTATCTTATTTTGTTGGCGATTTACTTGAAAAGATCGTATTGTCATAGGGCTTCAAATTTGTTTCTTGAAATAGAATATCAAAATGACCTAGATCATTTTATAAGGTTACCTATGTATGTACTTTCGAATTAATATAAAAAACATGTTTAACCTTTAAAATATATTGTTATGTCACTTGTGAAATTTAGAAGAAGACCTTTCGGAAATTTGATTACCCAAGACTTTTTCGACATGGACGATTTTTTTGATAATCGACGATGGGTCAGGGATATGATGCCTGACCGTTTCTGGAACGGTAAAAGATCTGAACCTGCTTTGAACATCAAGGAAACCGATGACAACTTCGAGATCGAATTGGCGGCTCCCGGTTTCGCCAAAAAAGATTTTGAAGTGACCATTGAAGACGGCTGTTTGAATATTTCTGCCGAAAAATCTACCTCTGATGAAGAGAAAGAGGACAACTACACCAGAAGGGAGTTCAGTTATAACGCATTTGAACGCTCACTGCAATTGCCCGAAAGTGTAAAGCAAGAGGAAATCAAGGCCAAGTACAATGATGGTATTTTAAGTTTTAAATTGGCTAAAAAAGAAGAAGCAAAAAAACTGCCGCCCAAAAAGGTACAAATAACCTAGCCCGAGAGTACTAGAGAACATACTTTTATTTTAATAGGACCCTCTTGTCAACAACCCGAATTTGTCCATGTAGGTAGTTGGGGCGGGAGGGTTTTCTTATCTTCTCCAGTGAAAAGTTAGGTTTGGTCTTGATTTCCCATTCAATTTTCTTGTTGAAAAAGCTTAAACCACTTCATTGTTATCTTAAGGCGGAATAAGATATTTGAAAGGTTCGGGATTTTTTCAGGGCTTCATTGGCAACTTTATAGCCCAGATTAAAAATCGAATCGATATCCTTCTTGTAAAATGTTTTGTACTTCGTTAGTGCTTTTGGGTAGATGATAAGGTCGCAATCTTTTAATTTTTCCAACGAATCCTTTGCCATCCGTATTTTATAGGCCCGTTCCATAATGGAATAGGAATGCTTAAGGTCTTTGATCACGACCTTCTCAAAGGGATTGACATAGATTCCCACAAGTTGATCGCAATGGTCGTGAATCAAATCGACGGGAAAGTTGTTCAGGATACCTCCATCGGAATAATAGCCATTTTCAATTTTTATGGGTGCGAACAGGCCCGGGAATGCGGCAGACGCCAAAATAGGCCGGATGAGCTCGCCCCTTTTGAATACCTTCAAGGTTCCGTCCAAAATATTGGTTGCGCTAACATAAAGAGGCTTTTGCAAGCCTTCAAAACTATCGTTTGGAAAGTATGATTTGAAATGATCGTAAAACTTGTCCGTATCGAGAAAGCCTGGTTTATTACGTGAGTAATTTTTGAAACTGAAAATTTGGGTCGTTTTGAAGAAATCAAGCATTTCTTTCCAACCGCCTCCCTTGGCATACAATGCCCCGACTACGGCCCCGGCGCTGGTACCGGCAATATGGGTGGCACAGACCCCAGATTCCTCCAATGCTTTAATGGCCCCAATATGAGCAATACCACGAAAGCCGCCTCCTGAAAGTACCAAACCTGTTTTCATAAGTTGACAATTGTCTCCTTAAACGAGTACCGAAATTATTTGATTATTAAGACCAATCACATGACTATGGTCATATTTAAGGCAGACATTCAACCTTATTTTTATAAAAAAATTAATGCAGATTTCCCTTTCCGAAATTTTTGGCAAAGAATCTTGGTCGACCCATTTGACAGTGATATTGGCATGTATTGTCTTAGGCCTCATACTTAGATGGGCCTTTTTTTCAATATTGCGAATGTATAACCGTAAGAGGCCGACCATTTTAATTGAACAATTGTTGAAATGCCTTAAAAGGCCTGTCAAATTCTTTATACCGCTACTTCTAATTTATTTCTCATTGTTTTTCTTTTCTGAGTTAAATTCAATTGGACACAAATTTTTGGAAGCGTTGCTCATAATCAATTTTGCTTGGATTTTGATTGCCTTTTTACGGGTATTGGAGGAGGTCGTAAAGGAAAAGTTCCAGATAAATGGGCGCCAAGAGGCCAAGGATCGAAAAGTATTGACCCAATTGCGATTTATTAAAAGTGTGGCACAAATTGTAATCGTCACATTGGCCGTGGCCGCCGTTCTATGGAACATTCCACCAGCCCGTGAACTGGGTCAGACGATAATTACCTCGGCTGGAATTATCGGAATCATTGTTGGTGTCGCCGCCCAAAAGTCAATTGCCAATTTCGTTACGGGTTTTCAACTCGCCTTTACACAAACCTTAAAAATTGATGATGAGGTGGTCATCGAGGGCGAGTTTGGTACAGTTGAAGATATTACACTCACCTATGTCGTGATAAAAACATGGGACTGGCGCAGGCTAGTGCTTCCCTTAAACTATTTCAACGACAGACCTTTCGTGAATTGGACGTTCAATTCAAAACCAATAATAGCAAGTGACTATTTGCATGTGGATTATACCTTTCCCCTACCCAGACTGCGTACCAAAATGATGGAGGTTTTAAGTAACGACCCGCTTTGGGACCGAAATACTGCTGAACTCTTAGTTACCGATACCGATAATCGGGTAATGCAGTTGAGAGCTACCTTCAGTGTAAAAAATGCCTCGCATGCCTGGAGTCTGCGCTGTAAAGTAAGGGAAAAATTGATGGTATTTATCAAGACCCTTCACCCAGATGCCTTGCCAAAATTACGCTGGATAGATGCCGAAAAAATATAGCCCAAACTAGAAAAATGATCGCCTCAGGCAAACATAAAGGTAAACCAAAGAAGGAAGAGATAAGTAATCTGCTATTGCATCGCGTGATTTTCGATTCCTCATTGACGGGACTCTTTGTAATTGATATCGAGGGACATATTCTGAAGGTCAATTCACGAGCCATGCGAATGTTCGGGTACAAAAAGAACGAGTTGATCCACGAAAAAATCGAGGTCATCTTTTCCCAACATTACAAAGAACGATTCGAATTGCTCCTTAAAAAGCAAGACTCAGGCCCAGTTAAAATTTTGGGCTTGGACAAGAATGGGAACGAATTTGCATTGGATGTTAGAATTTCAACCTCAATGGTCGAAGGACGAACGGTGATCACAGTCTATTGTAAACAGGTAGGTATTGATGTTTTCGAGAGCGATAGAAAACTTCGTGCCCTTATCGACAACTTTCAGGGTATTGTCTTCCGATGCAAGATTGAAAGGCCAAGGACCATGGAATTCATAAGCGATAGCTGTAAGGCGATAAGTGGATATGCACCTGAACAATTTTATGATAATGGAAATATTAGTTGGGGAAACCTTATTGATCCAAATGACACGGATAAGGTATGGCAAAAGCTCAAAGAGGCCGCCGCAAAGAAAAAACCGTATGGGCTATCTTATCGCATACGAACCGCCGACAAAGAAGTTAAGTGGATTTGGGAAAATGGTTCGGTCGTGTATGACCAAAAGGGGCTACCCTATCGGTTGGAGGGCGTAATGCAAGACATCTCAGACCAAGAAAAAGCCCAAAAGGACCTGACCAGGGAAAAGGAAATGCTCGATGAGTTTTTAGATACCGCAGCTTCAATGTATTTGGTGATCGGAAGAAACCATACCATTGAATTGGTCAATAAAAAAGGGTGTGAAATTCTTGGCTATACGAAAGATGAAATTATCGGAAGGAACTGGTTTCATCGATTTATTCCGAAAAAGGAGACGGGAAACCTGATACGGTTGTTCGACTCCATAATGGATGGAAAGATAGCCCCGCCTGATGCCTATGAAAATTTGATTGTCACCAAAAAGGGCAGGCGAAGGCTGGTTCGTTGGCGCAATACCATACTCAAGAATCGGGACGGCTCAATTAAGGGATTGATAAGTTCTGGAGTTGACATAACCGAAGAAAGAAAAGCGCTTGACACACTTTATTTAAGAAATAGGGCCCTTGAAGTGGCAGGTAACGGAATTATCATTGCCGATGCAAAAGATCCCGACCTTCCCATCATTTACTGTAATACCGCTTTTTCAAGATTGACAGGTTATCGAAGAAGTGAGGCCATCGGGAAAAACTGTCGATTTTTACAAAACGACGACCGAGACCAAGAGGCCATAGTCACTATGGCCAAGGCCATACAAAATGGGGAAGCCTGTAGGGTGGTTCTCCGAAATTATCGTAAGGATGGGTCACTGTTCTGGAACGAGTTGAGTATAAACCCCTTGTATGATGAAGAGCAGCGTTTGACCCATTATATCGGAGTACAAAACGATGTGACGGAAATTCAGCGTACCAAGAAACAACTTGAGGCATATACCAATACCTTACAGGAGAAAGTAACGGAACGTACCCAAGAAATTGAAGCAACGGTTCAAAAACTGGTAGCCGTGAATTTGAATCTCGAAGATCAAATTCAGGAAACCAAACGGGCCGAAAACAAGGCGCATCGTAGTCAGGCCCAGTTCACAGCTATCGCAAAAAACTTCCCAAAAGGATTGATCGTGGTTTTCAACGTCGATTTTGAATTGGTCTACATAGAAGGTGAGGAACTCAAACGAGTCAACCTTAAAAAGTCAGATTTTGAAGGTAGGCCCATTGATGATGTCCCGATTTTTTCCATGGGACAAATTGAAAAAATCAAAGGGGATATCTCAAAAACAATTGACGGTCAAAGCCTTTCCTTCGAAGTGGGGTTTCAAGACAACAACTACTCCGTAAATTCCTCTCCATTGTATTCTAACGATAATGAGGTAGTATGGGCACTTTTTGTGTATCATAACATTACCGAACAAAAACGTGTACAGCAAGAATTGACCAAGGCACTGGAGGTAGAGCAAGAACTTAACGAACTCAAATCGCGATTCATTTCTATGGCTTCGCACGAATTCAGAACGCCATTGAGCGCTATTTTATCATCTGCCATCTTAATCGGCAAGCAGAACGAGCCGGGCAAGGAAGAGCGACGATTAAAACATGTCGGCCGTATTCGTGACAACGTAAAAAATTTGGTGGTCATCTTAAATGATTTTCTGTCCCTGGGTAAACTGGAAGAAGGCAAGGTAAAGGTCGCCTACAAACGTTTCGAAGTAGTACAGTTTACATCCATGTTGGTCGAAGAAATGGAATCGAGCAAAAAGCAAGGGCAGACCATTACATTGAAACATCCGAAAACAGAAATATTTGTTAATCTAGACCCGAAACTGTTGGGTCATATTCTGGTCAATCTGCTATCAAATGCCTGTAAGTATTCCGACGAATACAATAAGATCGACATTTCGATACACCGACAGGAAAATGAGGTAATCTTCACGGTTAGGGATCAAGGAATCGGGATTCCAAAAAAAGAACAAAAAAAACTGTTCGAGCGGTTCTTTCGCGCCAAGAATGCCACCAACATTCAAGGAACTGGCCTCGGACTACATATCGTAAAGCACTATACGGAACTTATGAATGGTTCGGTCAGTTTTACCAGTGTATCAGGAAGGGGAAGCACCTTTACCGTCATACTCCCCATAAATCTACTAGAAAATGAAAAAAATATTACTGATTGAGGACAATGAGGACGTTCGCGAAAATACGGCCGACATCCTAGAACTGGCCAACTATGAAGTCGTCACGGCCGAAAACGGCAGAATAGGGCTTAAAAAAGCAAAACAGTTTAAGCCCGATTTAGTGGTTTGTGACATTATGATGCCCGAACTTGATGGGTACGGTGTGTTGAAAGCTCTGGCCATTGAGGATGAAATGGCAACCGTACCATTTATTTTTCTTACCGCAAAGACCGACAGGGCCGATATGCGATTGGGCATGAACTTGGGTGCCGATGACTACTTGACGAAGCCCTTTGAAGAAACGGAGCTGCTTGATGCTATTAGCTGTCGCCTAAAAAAGAACGAATTTCTAAAAAAAGAGATCGTGAAAAGCATGGAGGGTATCAATACGTTTTTTGCCGAGGCATCACAATATGCAAATCTTGAAAGCCTGTCAAAAGAATTTACACTTAAGCCCTATAAGAAAAAGGAAACTGTTTTCTGGGAAGGCGGCAATGCACATTCACTCTTTTTTTTGGAAAGCGGCACGGTAAAAACCTATAAAAGTACCGAGGCCGGAAAGGAATTCGTTACCGGACTATACGGCCCCGGCGATTTCATAGGGCAATTGTCGTTGCTGAACAAAGTGGGCAAATACGTTGAGAATGCCACGGTTCTGGAAGATGCCGAACTGTGCGCAATACCCAAGAGCGATTTCATCAAATTATTGTATGGTAACCATTTCGTCTCCCAAAAGTTTATTGACATGATTTCGAACAATCTGATCAACGTTCAGACTCAACTGGTAGATATGGCCTTCGCCTCGGTTCGGCAACGAGCGGCCAAGGCCATTTTGGAGTTGCACGAAAAGGGAATCATCAAAGACAGGCCCAATGGTGGTATGGGTATTCCCCGTGAAGACTTTGCAGGAATGATCGGTACGGCAACCGAAACGGCAATACGAACCTTATCTGATTTTAAAGACGAAGGTCTGATTACTACGGATAGAGGACGAAGGATTATTGTATTGGATAAGCAAGAACTCCTCAATGTCGCCGATTTTACCTAGACGTCTGATTTATGGGCTTTCTCCTTGTGGTTTTTTCAAGTTGCCGTAGCACTTTCTTGATCGCGAAAGCCAGAAATAGGCTTTTCCATGCCCCATTCCTGGTAAGGGTCATACCCATACCTTGAACCAGTTTTTGGGGAAACAGATCGGTCTTGGTTCGATTTAAACGTAATTTCAGGCTTTCCTTGTCGATTTCACGTTGTAGTTTCAAAATTTGCAAATGTTCGTCTATTTCCTGAAAAGACCTGTATTTCTGTGCCATGATTATTCGAAATAATATTTGGAGAATTTTTTGAGGATCGGGGCGTTCAAGCGTTCCCTGAAAACATAAAGCAAAATTCCTGTTATAGCATAAAAACTTCCGACTATGGTAAAACCGTTATAATAACTGTTGAGCGCTTCCGATAGCGCCAAGCCGGCCGCAAATGAAAAAAAAAGTAATGCAAATGAGATTCCGACCCCTATTAAAAGAAACTGTATGGTTCTTGTCACATAGTTCATCAAGACCTTGAATAGCTTCAGTTTCAGATACTCTTCGCTAGTTCCCACATAAGACCTCATATCGGCTTCCGCTCCTATGAGGTCTTGCTTTAGTTCTTCGAAGGCCATATCTCCTTATTTTTGTAGTTGGGCGTTTTTCTTTTTTAGGTCTTCAAGCTTTCGCTCCAACTTTTCAATGATATCATCGGCCTTGTAGCTCATCGTTGATATGGCCTCATCTAATTTTCGATCGAAGGAATCTTTTTTCTCCTTTGCAGATTTGGTAAGCTCCTCCTTGGCGTGCGAAACACGCTCCGCTAAATCATGGCTGGTATCCTCGACCTTTCTTTTGATTTTGTGCCTTGTTTCGCTACCCTTGTCAGGGGCATATAAAATCCCGATTCCAGCACCGATTGCGGCTCCAGTTAGTAGTGCCAATAGAACATTTCCACTATCGTTTGTCATGATTCTAATTTTTAGGTTATTGACTAAATTTTTTACATAGCTCAAAAATAAATCGAATGATGTTGCAATGAAATGATTTAGGTCATGGTAGGGACCGGAGGTACATTTTAGTTTAGTGCCATGGGAATCCGCCGCCCTTTGACTTAACAAATTCCCTATCATGGAACCAAAAACACAAAAGCAAATACGCAGCTTTTTTTTTAGTAAAGGCTTACAATCATTTAAGGCGATTGGAACAGGCGATCCAGGCGGTGAAAAGAAATGATCCAGAACATTTTCAAATATCTGTTTTAGGAAATCTTGATGACCATTGTTTCTCGAAGAACAAGAAAATAACCCAAGTGAAAAAAGACATAAGAAACCATTGGACAGCTTCATTAGGCGAGAATCCCTATGGTATTTTAATAGGATTGGGAATTGACAGGGCTGATGCGAAAGATCATATCAAAAAGTTGAACAATGCATGGTATTTGTTGCTAGTAAGAGGTCAGAGCTAGATATTCTCGAGGATGCCCAGTCGAAGCTTGAACAAGATTTTAAAGAAATATATTCGTCAGACCAAAATTTCAAAACCCAAGGGCATATTGACATTTAGGTTTATCATATATAGAGAAACAGGAAGCCGAGACTTCCTGTTTTCCACAAAGGAATGGAATTCATTGTTGTCTTGAACCTATCTTTAGGCCATCTTATTGCTAAGAATAAGAAAATCTAATCGATGAATTCTGACAGCAACTACCCCTTTCCTTCACTGTAACCACCATAGCCTTGCGACAATTGCGGTTAGTATTTTGATGTTCTTTAAAAAAGAGACCGGAATGCCGAAGCCCTCCGGTCTCCCAGAAGATATTACTCGACCTAATTTCCGCTTACACTGACCCCTACTTGAACCTATTGCTAGATTCGTTCACGATTCAAAAGGTATAAAAAGATGTCTATAACCTCTTCCTTTTTTCAGATCTTAATACCCCCACGAATACTAAAACCTTATATCATTTTCAAAGAACAAGAATACCGTGCCTATTAATTATGAAGCTAAAATACGTCGGCCTTCCTTGATTTAAAATGACTTAGATCAGTTTTCTGTTTTTTTTTTTGACTTTAACAATTCAACGGATTTATTCAATCATTTCACCTCTAAGCAGAAGACTCCCTTGACTTTCCGGTAATGTCATTTATTTTGATACGGAATACGACAGGTGTTTCTTCGGCCTCTATTTTGGCAGAAAAATCGCTGATGAATCGCGTATCTTTTCCCTTGGTGCGATTCAAGATTTTTTTTACGCCTTGCGAAAACTGTCGTAGCATATGCTTTGCATCGGTACTTTCGAGTTCTTCGAACGTGCCATGTACGAGCACAGACTGCCAATTGGCCACCGAGGCAATTTCATGTACACCTAAGGCTACTTCTCGATTCTTTCGCATTGCAGTCATCTTATGACCTTCAGAAGAATAACTCGTTATGGTGTTTGTTGCCACATCGTAATAATAGGTAATCGGTACTGTATATGGGCTGCCCAGGGAAATATAGGCCAACTGACCTATATAGTTGTTTTGAAATAGTTCGATGCCCTCCTTTTCCTTTAAATTTCTTCTCACGACATAGTGGTTCGAATCTTTTTTAAAACTAATTCTTGTATTGCTTACATTATATGATATAGGTCAGTTGTGGTAATGGGCCGACTTTGTGTCTTAAATATTGCGAACTGATTTAGGTCATTGCGGTGCAGGGCAGCTCCCAATATTTTAGCGACATGAATTATTAGTGTTAATTCATTCACTCAAATATTAACTAAAATTTGAAATCATGAAAAAAATGATATTTGGTCTTTTGACTCTTGCACTTGGCGCTCAAGTTTATTCCCAGGTTATCAAAACGGAAGAATTATCCGAAGTTACCGTTGTCGCAACCAATTACAAGTATTTGAACGATGTCAATTCGCAAGAAGTGGCTTCGATTCCGGTACAAATGTTGGAAAGAAAGGTCGCCGCCTTTGACCCCACTAGCTCTGATTTTTATTTAGATGAATTTGACCGGTACAACATATCCTTCTACATTCCCGAGGGAAAGATTCTTGCGGCTTATGATCGAGATGGCAAACTGATTCGAACCGTAGAGCGGTTCAAGAACATCAACATACCTAATGCAGTAAAAAAGGCGATTTTAAACAGGTATCCTAAATGGGTTATCACCAAAGATGTCTATAGGGTAAATTACAATGACAGAAAGGGTTCAAAAAAGACCTATAAATTAAAATTGGAAAATGGAGACGAGGTAATCAGGGTAAAGGCTGATGAGAATGGCAATATTCTGTAAAACTTACAATAGAAGCCCTACCAACCCTTAAATGTTCATTCAAAAAAATAATCATGTCAGTATTAAAAGTTATTGAGATCATGGGCAATTCACCCGAGAGTTTTGAAGACGCGGTTCAAAATGTCATCAAAGAAGCCTCAAAGACGGTCAAGAACATCAAATCGGTGTATATCAAAGATATGCAGGTTACCGTAAACAACGATCAAATTGACCAATACCGCGTTACCACTAAAGTAAGCTTCGGTATTGAGCCGACGGCATCGATGTAGAGCATGTGTACAATAAGAGGGTGCCCGTAAAACAGCGTTGGTATAGACTGTTTTATGAGCACCCTTTTTTCATGAATATTCCCACTTTGCCCATCTAAAGCATCCGTCGAAAAATGACCACTGATTTTCACACCTTCACCGTAGGTCGATTTTATCGTAACATCCTACTAATTATGACTTTTCTCATATGCTGCAAGTCGATTTTCACTTTATTTTGAATATCGGAAATTTAAGAACTATGCGCTTTTCGTTTCTTGCGGTTTTGGTTTTCCTATCAAGTTCCTGTGGTAATAAACACGAAAAAATCCTTCCACAAAAAACGTCTTTGACAGAATCGGTCTATGCCTCGGTTACTATACAACCTGATAGTCTATATCAGGTCTATGCCGTCGTTTCGGGTATAGTAGATGAAATTTTGGTCGAGGAAGGCGATTTGGTCGAGAAGGGAGATGCCCTTATTCAAATTATCAACAACGCTCCCAAACTGAATACAGAAAACGCCCGACTTGCACTGCAGTTGGCAAGGGAAAATTACAACGGAAACGCTGCGGTGCTAAGTGGTCTGGAAGATGAAATAAGGGCCGCCGAGCTGACCTTCGTCAACGATTCCGTCAATTTTTACCGTCAAAAAAGATTGTGGGATGAGAACATTGGATCCAAGGTGGAATTTGATAACCGTCAGCTGGCCTTTGAGTTGTCGCGAAACAATTTGAGGCTATTAAAAGGCCGGTACGATCGTACCAAGAACGAGCTGTCCACTCAACTTAAGCAGGCCGAAAACAACTATCAAACTTCCCAAATAGCCAATAAAGATTTTACGGTAGCAAGTAAAATCGATGGGATGACATACGCTATTTTCAAAGAGCCAGGTGAAAGCGTGAACACTATGGAACCCCTAGCCTCTTTGGGAAGCGCCTCTGATTTTGTTATCGAAATGTTGATCGATGAGGTCGATATTGTCAAACTCTCGGTTGGCCAGAAAACCCTAATTTCCTTGGATGCTTATGGTGACGAAGTTTTCCCTGCCAAGGTCAGCAAAATTTACCCAAAAAAAGATGAACGTTCCCAGACTTTCAAAATAGAGGCCGTTTTTGATGAACCTCCAAAAAGGCTATATCCGGGATTGGCAGGTGAGGGAAATATCATTATTTCGGCCAAGGAAAACGCTTTGACCATTCCTAAGGAGTATCTATTGGATGGAAACAAAGTCTTGACCGAAGATGGCCCGATAGAGGTAGCCCTAGGGCTGCAAAATTTCGATCGGATAGAGATCTTGGAAGGGATAAACGAGAATACCGAACTTTTAAAACCCAAGGAATGACCAACTGGAAAGTCATTTTGAACATTGCCAAGACCCATCTGATGACAAAAATGAAATCGACGGTCACCGCTTCGCTGGGTGTAACTTTCGGCATTGGGGCCTACATCACACTGGTCAGTTTTATGACAGGCCTCAATGAAATGTTGGATAGTCTGATATTGAATCAAACGCCCCATATTCACCTGTACAACGAAATCGAACCTTCGGCAAATCAACCTATTTCCCTTTACGATGAATTTGAAGGTACCATGAATGTGGTGCATTCGGTAAAACCCAAGCAAAGTCAGAAAAAAATCCATAATGCCCTACCCATTTTGAATTATCTGAAAAATAATGAAAGTGTGAAGGGAGCTGTTCCGCAGCTCCGCGCACAACTTTTCTACCTGTCGGGCTCTATTGAACTTGGCGGAAACCTTGTTGGAGTTGATGTAATGGAAGAGGCAAGACTATACAATATGCGCGATTATATCGTCAAAGGAAGCCCTGAGGCACTAAGAAATACCGAAAATGGCATATTGTTGGGTTCTGGTCTTGCAAAAAAGATGTCACTCTCGGTTGGTGATAGGGTACAGGTCAGCACCGTAAAGGGCGATGTTTTTCCTTTGAAGATCGTCGGTATTTACCAAAGTGGTATTGCCGATATCGATAACATTCAAAGCTTTGCCAATCTGAAGACCGTGCAACGGGTACTTGGAGAAGCCCAAAACTATATAACGGATATCAACATAAAGCTGCACGATATAAAGGAAGCCCCTGTAATGGCACTAAGACTTGGTAGGCAGTTTGGGGTAAAGGCAACCGACATCAACGAGGCCAATGCCCAATTCGAGACCGGCTCGAATATTCGAAATCTGATTACCTATGCCGTATCGATTACTTTGTTGATCGTGGCCGGATTTGGAATATACAATATTCTCAACATGCTCATTTACGAAAAAATGAAGGACATTGCTATTCTGAAGGCAACCGGATTTTCCGGTAGCGATGTACAATTGATTTTTATGAGCCAAGCAATGATCATCGGTTTTGTAGGGGGAATTTTAGGGCTGCTTATCGGTTTTGGCCTGTCTAGATTGATAGACAATGTAACTTTTGAGACAGAGGCGTTGCCTACCATAACGACCTATCCTATCAATTACAATGTAGGATATTACGTCGTTGGAATAACGTTTGCGCTGCTGTCTACTTTTGTCGCCGGCTGGTTACCGTCGAACAAAGCTAGGCGGATCGACCCAGTTCGGATTATTCGCGGAACTTAATGCATATCAATGAAGCTAGTTCTTGAAACCAAAAACATCAACAAACATTTTCACAAGCCCAATGATTTTCATGTACTCAAGGATATCTCTTTTGGGGTCAAAGTAGGTGAGTTCGCCTCGATTATGGGAAAATCAGGTTCTGGAAAATCCACTTTGCTCTATATACTTTCCACTATGGATACTGATTACACGGGTGAACTTCACCTAAACGGGGATCTGGTCACTGGGAAACCGCAGCAAGAATTATCAAGAATTCGCAATAAGCATATCGGTTTTGTGTTTCAATTTCATTATCTGTTATCGGAATTTAGCGTTTTGGAGAATGTAATGCTGCCGGCCAAAAAACTGGCCGAAAAATCGCTTGCCGAAATCGAAAGGGCTGCCCAAGAAAAGCTCGAAATGCTCCATATTGGCCATTTGGCCAAGCAACGCGCATCACGTATCTCAGGCGGCGAAAAACAGCGGGTGGCCATTGCACGGGCGTTGATCAATAACCCCTCCATTTTGATGGGCGATGAACCTACGGGGAATTTGGACAGCCACAATTCAGAGAACGTGTTCAATATTTTCAAACGTCTAAAGGAAGAAGAGGGACTATCACTTTTGGTCGTGACCCATGATGAGGATTTTGCCAAGCGTACCGACCGGATCATTCAGATGGAGGATGGAAGGATACTAGCATGATATTCCTCATTTTTCATGAATACTAAGTTCTCTACCTTTCCCAAAACCAATTTTAGGGTATAAAATGAAAGAGCACAAAACTAGAAGGTTGGGTACAAAAATGAATCCATGGATCTGGGTAATCATCGTTATCGTACTTGTTGTTACCTTGTTGATGGGAGTATTTGTATTTTTTGATACCACCGGCAATTAGAATTGCCTGCCAATAGTATTATTCCCACTGGGATGGTTATCGAAAAGAAGCATCGAATAATTCTCGTATGTGGGCTTCCCGGTTCGGGCAAAAGCTATTTTGCTTCCCGCCTGGCTGAAAAGTTGGGAGCGGAGTATGTAAACAGTGATCGAATACGAAAACAACTTTTTCCACGGCGTTCCTATTCTGAAAGCGAGAAAGCCACGGTCTATGCAGCCCTTTTAAGAAAGATGGAAAAGAGCATCAATGATAAAAGTGCTTTGGTTCTAGACGCGACGTTTCATAAGAGCTCAGCGAGAAAACCATTCTTGTCAAAAGCAAATAATCACATTTATTTTATTGAAGTGCAAGCTGATGAGGCCGTTGTTAAAGAACGATTGAAAAAGAACAGGCCATATAGCGAAGCTGATTTTGGGGTTTATGAGTTGATCAAGAAAGAATGGGAACCCTTAAATCCGCCTTATTTAATACTCCAATCCACCAATAACAACATTGATCTGATGCTTAAAAAGGCCTTGCAATATCTGAAGAATGACACGCGAACAAATTGATGAACTGATTTCTGCCGGAGTGTTCCCAGAATCGACCAAGCAACGAAAATTGATCGTAACACATATTTCATGGGTCATTCTTTGTGACCGGTTCGTATACAAAATCAAAAAGCCCATTCGCTATTCGTTTCTGAATTTTTCCACCATAGAACACCGAAAATATTTTTGCGAGAGGGAATTGGAACTCAATCGAAGATTCGCCGACAATATATATCTAGAAGTATTGCCCATCCATCATTTCCAATTTGAAGACCGATACCGAATCGGTGGCAAGAAAGGTTCGACTATAGATTACTGCTTGAAAATGTACAAGCTCGACCCTAAAAAGCAAATGGACGTTCTGCTCTCCAAAAACAAAGTAATCGCTTCAGATATTAGAAATTTGGCCAGGTGCATTGCGGATTTCCATAAAGATGCGACCATCATTTTCGAAAAAAATGTGACCGATGCCCGCGAAAAATTCAACGACCTGTTATTGGAAAAAGAATTCTTAACCAAAAACTTGAAAGAGGATTGTGCCTACCGAATCGATCAAGCTGTAGAAAAATCCCAAGTTTTTTTACACAAAAATGAAAAGCTTTTGGAAAAAAGGCTTCGCGATGGTCTATTCCGTGATTGCCACGGCGATCTACATACCAAAAATATATTTTTGTTACCAAAGCCCCAACCATTTGACTGTATCGAGTTCAATGACGATTACCGTCAAATCGATGTCCTGAACGAAGTGGCTTTTCTCTGTATGGATCTGGATGCACTGGGCAGAAAAGACCTGTCCAGTATTTTTATCGAGCACTACAATCAGCTTTTTCCCGCAATAAAAAGCAAAAATGACCAACAGCTTTTTAGGTACTACAAAAGCTATAGGGCCAATGTCAGGGCCAAGGTCAATTGCCTTAGGGCGAAAAGCGCGTCTGACGAAGTTACTAAGGGCAAAGCGCTATCCGAGGCCGGTAAATACTTAAAACTAATGGAATCTTATCTAAGTGCATTTTCATCAAGAAAAAGTGAAATGTGCTGAGCTCAAAATGATAATAATCATTTCAGTTGTTGCAGGTGCTGCCTAGTTTTATCAAAAATAATGGGAAGATGAAAAAAAATATGGGAACTGCGGATCGGGTCATTCGAACCATGGCCGCAATAATTATAGCTTTGCTGTATTACTATAATGTGATTTCGGGTACTTTGGGTATCGTGCTCCTTGTGTTGGCCGCCATTTTCCTGCTAACCAGCTTTGTTAGCTTTTGCCCGCTCTATATACCGTTCGGACTGAGTACCTGTGCAAGAAAGAAATAGTGGGCATCACGGCGTTTAAAACTTTATGCTGTTTCTGACTGACCCAGGACATCTGGACAATTTAACGAGCGATAAACGAATTTCTACAAAATGAATATGCGCATTGCACTGACAATCGTTCTCATATTTCATGGCCTTATCCATTTTATGGGTTTTGCCAAAGCCTATGATTTGGGGAATATGGCACAGTTTACCAAAGGAATCCCAAAACCCATGGGCTGGCTCTGGCTCCTGTCTGGACTCTTTCTAATTACAGTAGCTATACTCTATTTCCTTAGAAAAGATGTATGGCCTATATTGGCTATTCTCGCCGTGCTCTTGTCACAAATATTGATATTATTGTTCTGGGGAGATGCCAAGTATGGTACGATTGCCAATGTCATCATTTTAGCTGTAGCTATTGTAGGCTTTGCAGCCAACCGCTTTGAAAATACCTATCAAAATGATGCGCTTTTAGCTTTGGGAAATACCCAACTGGAAAATGAAATCATCAAAGAGAAAGATCTGGTACATCTTCCAGTACCCGTACAAAAATATCTAGGATATGTAGGAGTTTTGGGCAAACCTAGAGTACAAAATTTAAAGATAACCTTTGAAGGCAAAATGCGGGACAAAGGAAAGGATTGGTTTCAATTTAGCTCGGAACAGTATAATTTTATTGCTTCTCCGGCTCGCTTGTTCTTTATGAAGGCTAAGGTCAAAGGCCTGTCCACGGTAGGATATCATGCCTATAAAAATGGAAAAGCGAGCATGCTCATAAAATTGCTCTCGATATTTACCTTAGTGAAAATTGATGGCCAAGAGCTTTTTGCCACGGAGACCGCTACCTTTTTTAACGATCTCTGTTTGTTCGCTCCTGCTACCCTTATAGACGACCGGATTACTTGGGAAGTAATCGATGATTATTCGACCAAGGCAACTTTTGCAACTAACGGTACCCGTATTTCTGCCATCCTCCATTTCAATGAAAAAGGACAACTGGTAAACTTTGTTTCAGAAGACCGTATTTCTGTCGCCGAGATGAAGACCTTACCTTTTTCCACTCCGGTGAAGAATTACCGAAATATCAATGGCTACAATTTGCCTACCTATGGTGAAGCAATTTGGCATTATACCAATGGGGCCTTCGTTTATGGCAGGTTCAATGTGAAAAGTGTTGCGTACAACGTAAAATTGGTTTTCTAAAACCTATACCAGAGTCATATTTTAACTGAAATTTATCATGGTGGGGTCTGTTGCTGTTCCCTTTATGAAAGGTAAGCCTAGTATGGACTAACAAAAAGAATTCCATAATGCAATTGAATGATACAACCTCGATCTGTCCAACGTTTTCTATTGTTTCAGCATAGCGTACATGACCATTTACCCTCTTATCGCAGGGAAGATTGTTTTGGCGTCGCTCATATTCAGCTTTTTACTCTGATACTAAGCCCATCGTCAATTTTTTTTAAGCGCGAATGCATAAAATAATTTAATCATCATTTTCGGTTTTTCGTTCTTTTTTCTGCTGCCTTTCCAACTTTCGAAAATAGCCTCGGGTCAAAAAATTGTGTTTAAGGGCCTCCATATTTTCATTGAACCGCTGCGTTCCCTGTTCAATGTTCCGCATGGTATTATTCAATTGTTTAACCAGCAGGGTGTCTTTTGTAACATAGTTTACCAAACCATCCCCATTTTTTATTCCGCCGATAATGGAATTCAAGTCATAGGTCATTTTGTTGATTTCGATGCTCGATGTTTCCAGATTTTCAATAATATTTCGCATTTTTTTTGCCGATGCCGTATCGTTAAGCAGCACACCTGCGGTACTTTCCTCAAAATTGATGTCACCAATTATTTCATTCAATTCTGAAATGGCGGAGTTCGCTTGATTGCTGGTGTATTTTAAATTGGCAATGGTCTGTTGCAGATCGCTGGCCATTGTGGTATCGTTGAGCAACCTGCCCAAAGTGCCTTTCCCTTTTATAAGGGATTGGGTGACTTTCAATAAATCTACTGTCAACAATGCCGCATTTTCATTGGTCGTGTTCAAGGTATTCATCATATCTTGGGTGGCCACCTTGCTAGACGATTGTATTATGTCGCCCGGCGCTATCAGAGGTGCGTCACCGTTTCCCGGGATGATATTGATCAACATGCTTCCCACCAATCCGTCAGATCCTATGGCGGCCACTGCATTCTTTTTAATATGGGCCTGTATTTTTTCCGCAATGATCATATGCACCTTGATCGTTGTATCGTTGATCATCTCAATTTTGTTGACCGTGCCGACATTTATTCCTGAGAAGCGGACATTGTTGCCGTTTTGGAGTCCATTCGCATTTTTGAACACTGCACTAATACCGAAATTCTTGGTGAACATATTCTGCCTGTTGCCTATAAGGTAGGCGGCGACCAAAAGTAAGGCCGTACCAAGTACAACGAATATGCCTAATTTTAGATTTTCCAATGTTGTCTTTGCCATAATGCTATTTTTTGAAAAATGCCTCTACTTTAGGGTCTTCTGAGACCGACAATTCGGTGTAGGTACCCTCGGCGTAATTGATGCCATCTACCAATAGGATCATCCGCTCTGAAATGACCCGTGCACAGTCGACATCATGGGTGATTATCAATGAGGAAGTGCCATATTTCTTTTGGATGCTTCGCATCAGTTCTATGATTTCCTTGGCGGTAATGGGGTCTAAACCACTTGTCGGTTCGTCATACAGAATAATTTTCGGTTTCATTATGAGCGTTCTTGCCAAGGCAATACGCCTTTTCATACCACCGGAAAGTTCTGCGGGCATCAAATCCATGGTATGGGCCAAACCGACATTTTCCAAAGCTTCTAGTACCAAAGGGGTAGTGTCGTCAACAACGCCCAGTTTTTCTTTGTGCCTTCGCATCGGGAATTCCAAATTTTCGCGGACTGTCATCGAATCGTATAGGGCACTCCCTTGAAATAGGAATCCGATATCAGAGCGTAGTTCGTCCAAAGTCTGGCGATCTAGGGTGGCTATTTCCTTTCCCATGACCTCGATATAACCCTTATCTGGTGCGATCAGGCCCACCAAACATTTTACCATAACCGATTTGCCGGAACCCGATTTACCCATGACCACAAGGTTTTCTCCTTTGTGCAAGTTCATGTTAAAACCATTCAAAACATGGTTGTCGCCAAAGCTTTTATATAAGTCTTTGATTTTGATGACCACATTATTATTGCCCGCCATACTGCGCCCTGGTGCTATTTTTTCTTCTACTTTGTTCATAGTTCATAAAAAATATCCGAAACGAAAACGGCGATAAAATCCACAACGAATACCAATATAGAGGCCATTACAACCGCCGTGTTAGCCGCCACGCCGACTCCGGCCGTTCCTTTTTTGCTATAGTACCCTTTAAAACAACCTACCAAGCCAATGACGAATCCGAAAAAGAAGGACTTTATTGTAGCAGGTACCAAATCGCCCCAACTCAAAGCATCAAATACGGTATTGAAATACAGTTGAAAAGATACGTTGCCCTTGAGGTTCTCTACCAAAGCAGAGCCATAAAGGGCTATCAAATCGCCGAAAACCACGAGTAACGGCAACATCAAGGTAGCAGCCAGAATACGGGTCACGACCAAATATTTAAAAGGATTGGTGCCTGAGACCTCCATCGCATCGATTTGTTCGGTCACCCGCATAGAGCCCAGTTCGGCCCCGATACCTGAGGCGATCCGCCCGGCACAGATCAAAGCTGTGATAACCGGGCCCACCTCACGTACTATCGAAATTCCAACCATATTCGGCATCCAGGAAACCGCGCCAAATTCAATCAGCGTTGGCCTTGATTGTAATGTCAACACGAGACCGATTATAAATCCGGTCAATCCGACCAAGAATAGAGATCGTACTCCCATTTGATAGCACTGCCGCTGCAATTCCTTGAATTCAAAAGGAGGTTTAAAGACTTCCTTAAAAAAACGGCCGGCAAAATAGGAGAGTTCGCCTATTTCGACAAGGAACAGTTTGGCTTTATGAACCATTTCTGAAGTTAGCGTCATGCCCACCCTTGAATTTTTAGCTGCGTCATCAAATATAGAATAGACATAGGGGCGTAAAAATGACCATGGTCATACTTGAAATATGACCGATGTCATCAGGTAGTCTTTGCCGGAACGCTAATTTTAGATTTTGTTCGCATATATGAAAAATTTGAAACATGCCAGATTACGAATCCCGTATCGATGACTCATTTTATCTGAGTGAAGAGCGCGCCTTTTTGGACGGGCCTAGAAATCGTTTCAAAGAACTGTGGTTCACCTTCAAGGTGCAATATCATTTTATACGTGCCTTTCGAAAATTACACTTTATCGGGCCTTGTGTGACCGTTTTTGGTTCGGCACGGTTCAAGCCTACCAATACACATTACCAAAAGGCCGAAGAAGTGGGAAAGGCACTATCAGAACTTGGTTTTGCGGTGATGACGGGAGGTGGGCCAGGCATCATGGAGGCCGCCAACAAGGGAGCTTTTGAGAACAATGGCTATTCGGTAGGTTGTAACATCATTTTACCTTTCGAACAGGCGGCTAATCCCTATTTACATAAATGGATCGACATCCCTTATTTTTTTGTACGCAAGTTTTTGTTGTTGAAATACTCCTATGCCTTTATTGTAATGCCAGGTGGTCTCGGGACACTAGACGAACTTTTTGAGGCTTTGACTCTGATCCAGACCAAGATGATCTTACATTTTCCGGTGGTGCTCTTTGGAAAGGAATATCACAAAGAACTCTATGAGCATATTCAAATTATGGCGGATAACGAAAGTATTTCAAAAGAAGACATGGAGCTCTTGTTTCTCACGGATTCGGTAGAGGATATGGTCAAACACCTAAAAATTTATGCGGTAAAAGAGTTCGGATTGGTCAAAAAACCCATGAAGACCAGGTGGTGGTTCGGAGAGACAAAACCTTTGCGAGAATGACGCTAGTCATGTTTTAGACAATGGATGCCCCATAAATTTGAAAGTAAATTTAATCCAATGAAAGGTACAGTCGAAATACAAAATTTAAAATGTGGGGGTTGTGAGGCGACCATTCTAAAAAAGCTAACTGCACAAGTGGGTGTTCAGCATGTTACCGTAGATGTTGAAAACGGCACTGTCTCGCTGGTTTATGACGATCCAGAAACGATGAATAGGGTAGAAAATGCCTTGGCCAAATTGGGCTATCCCTTAGTCGGTGAGCAAAATAGTCTTGGCACAAGGGCCAAGTCTTATGTGAGTTGTGCCGTGGGGAGAATCGGAAAATCAAGCCATGACCGGTGAATTCAAATATCACTTTCGTTGGTCATTGGCATACATGGTCTTAATAGTTTTGGCGGCATGTAACGGCACTAATCCGACATTAGGGGAAAAGCTGACCGGAAAAACCGAAGTTCATATAGGGAACGATAAAAATGGAGAATTGCCCGGAAGCATTCGGGTGAACCAAAATGTATCTGTTGGCGAATACTTTGGATATATGGACTCATTGGTGAAATATTATGACTCCTTGGTACCCTACTCGCTGTCTGAACATTTGCTTGCCCGAAATAATCCTTGGGTCATCGATACCTTGGCCAATACCGATTACTATCGCATGATTGCACGCGATTCTTTTGTATATGACCAACGGGAACTGGTCGCTTTGCCCGAAGGAAATGTGCTACATCTTCCAGATTCAGTAACGGGCTGCGCATTGCTCCGAGATTTTGAGCGAACGGAAATCGATGTAAATATTCCCGAATTCAAATTGCGGATTTTTCAAGATTCCATTTTGTTATATACATTTCCCATCCGAGTAGGCCAGAACAGAACGCGATACCTGGCCATGGGTAATCGCGAAACCGACCTTCGAACAAACCCGGGGAGGGGTGTGATCGTAAACCATGTGAAGGACCCTGATTTTTACAATCCTGTCGACGGCAAGCAATTCTTCCGAACTAAAAGGGATGACGGACGAACGACCTTGATGCCACAAATACCCTGGATTGAAACGCAAATCAACGGCACAAGAAACGGACAGATGATACACCCGACAACGAACCCTGAAACCTTGGAAAAGGCCTATTCGAACGGTTGTATCGGCACCAAAGAGGCCGACGCCTGGATCATCTATTATCATGCCCCATTGGGTACAAGAATCAAAATCCGCTATGATTTGGAGACCTATGATGAAGGACTGGTGGTTTCGATTTTTAAAGATATATATGGGATTCGAAACTAGTACTCGCCCAGCCTATCGAGTTTTTTACGAAGTGTGCCAATCTCATTTTGAAGGCCATTCACTTTTTCCAAAAGATGGTGAATCGCTTGCAGCCCCTCGGGATTGATTTCCAATTCTTTGTGCAGTCTTAGCATTTTTTCCAAGAGTGGCAGTTCGTCTTTGATAAGGTGAGGTTCTTGATTTACTAATTCTATTTGAATGATCTCGTATTCCCATAATGAATATAGGAGTGACCGATCAACATCATGGCTCGTACAAAACGCTGTAACTTTAATATATTCTTTGACTCGCATCGCTTCTAATTTAGGCCGGATTCCGATAATTTCTTGAACAGTCCTTGTTGTTCAGGGGTTAGGTTTGTAGGTATCTTAATGTCATAGGTAATTATCAAATCACCGAACTGACCTTCATGTTTGTATTTGGGGAAACCCTTGCCCCTCAATTTTACCTGTGCCCCATTTTGGGTTTCAGGCTTCACCTTGAGTTTTACTTTACCGCTCAAGGTCTCAAGAGTAATTTCGCCGCCCAACACTGCCTTTGTCAACGGAACATTTATTTTTTTATAAAGATTTGGTCCTTCCCGCTTGAAGGACGTGTTGTTCCGCAGTGAAAAGGTAATGAATAGGTCACCTTTTGGGCCACCGTTAAGGCCCTCTCCACCATATCCTTTGATTTTGATGGTCTGCCCATTTTCGATCCCTGCCGGAATGGCAATCCTCATTTTTTTACCGTTGACGGTAAGGGTTCTTTTGTGCGTCTTTAGTACATCGGTAAGATTTAGTTGCAATTGGGCATTAAAGTCTTGGCCCCTGAATTTGACCGATCTGCCCTGGGTGCCAAAACCAGCCCCGCCGAACATTGATCCAAAGAAGTCTGAGAAATCATTTTCAGAACCATCAGAATAGGTGTAACCACCAAAACCACCTGAACGTTGTCTTGATTTTTTGGCCTTTTCAAATTCCTCGGCATGTTGCCAATCTTTACCATATTGATCGTACTTTTTACGTTTTTCCGGGTCGCTCAAAACTTCGTTCGCCTCGTTGATCTGCTTGAACCTTTTCTCGGCCTCCTTGTCATTTGGGTTGAGGTCTGGGTGGTATTTACGGGCAAGTTTCCTGTAGGCCTTTTTTATATCCGTTTCCGAGGCATTTTTGTTAATTCCCAGTACTTTGTAATAGTCGATGAATTGCATGAAGCCCGCTCAATCGTTTTTGATTTGAAAAGTCAATTTTTAGCTGAAACAAGTTCAAAATTAGAAATGGGAATGGAAAGTAGATATGACAATTATCATTAGGCCAAACAAATGTTATTTCAATTTGTCATCCGCACGTATTTTACTTTTCTTTAATACCACTTGATGTACCGTTAGATCAAACAAAGACGACCTGTTAGGTTACCTCCAAAACTAAAATGTGCAGGAATTACTGTCTACAAAGATATCGGTTAAAGGACAAGCTACTGTCAACCTAAAATCAAGATAACCGACTTCCAACTTGTACGTTAAAAACATGAAAATGATTTCAATATCACAAGTAAGAAGTAAAAGAATTGCCAATGTTTCGCCTTAATTTGTTTATCTTTAAATAGATTTAGGTTCTTTTAAAATTAAGTTCCGAGCGGGTGGACAATTCGGTGTACGCCCAAAAACATAAATTTATAACTTTTTGAATATCAATTAGATACAAATAAAGTTCCGACCCTGCCGAGGTCACTTAAAGCGCAAACCCTGTATGAAAATGCAGGGTTTTGTTTTCTGAAAGCGTCAAAAGCCGAAAGCTTTTGTAAGCAGACAGAAAATAAAACTGCAGCGCCATTGCGATGCCCATTTGCATTTTCAGAAAGGAGTTCAAAGGACGTGCAAAGCAAATCCGGCCGAGCCAGCCTGCGGCAGGCAGGGTCACTAAAAGCTAACTATACAAAAATTAGGTGGCCCATTGTTTTCTTAAGCTTTTCCCTATAATTCGAGACAGTTTTACAATATCAAACAATTAGTTTTAGAGGTAGTACAACGTTTTGTTGATAATCCAACACCTGCATTCGAAATTTTCAATTGCTGAAAGTGGGCAAGACCAGATTTGTTAAAAAATCCGTTTAAAGCCATTCAGTCAATTGGTCAAAGGTAAACTATGAACCCACCAAAGGATTACTAAAAAATGACAAAAAAAACTGAAAAGGCCCTATTGACCATTAGGCGAATAACACTTGAAATAGAAATTTAATGGAATGGGAAGTGTGAAAAAGTATCTAGTCATAATCTTTTTTCTGGCAGGTGCGATAACCATGTTGGTAATGTCATTGCATTACTTTCAAGAAGATGTAACCGGCGTAATGAAAGGAAAGGTAGTAAAAGATGAGTTGTGGTACAGGTTAAGTTTAAGGGCACATATTTTTCTTGGATTGATCGCCATATTGATAGGCCCTTTTCAGTTTATCGATTCCTTAAGAATCAAAAATAGGAATACACATAGGCGACTTGGATATGTTTATGCAACAAGTGTGTTCTTAAGTGCTATGGCCGGATTGGTCGTGGCACAATTTCCAATGGGAGGTATTCTATCCCGACTTGGATTTTCCACCTTGGCTATTTTTTGGTTAATTTCCCTATTCAAGTCAATCAAGGCGATTTTAAGCCAAGAGATTCTACAACATAGAAAATGGATGTTCATCAACTACGGATTGACTTTCGCGGCAATACCACAACGTACCCTGCTGTTGCTTCCATTGGCTTTGGATTTGGATTTTATGAATATTTACAGGTTATCGGCTTGGTTACCCTGGATCATGAACACGGCCATAGCGATAATTTGGCATAGTAAGTCATCAAAAACCATAGTGAAAACTCTTGACAGCCAGGGAAAATGAGGAGATTTCCACTACGATCACGACACGCTCAAAACCATGCCAAATGGCGTGGTCATTTATTTTAGGGAAAAGCCAAAAAAGACCTTTGGAACCCGGTTGAATCACCAGAAATCAATAATTAAACCGGGTCGGTCGATGTAAGGCTATTTATTCGTTATTACCTCGGTCAATTTGTAATGATTCATTTCGGATATGTTGTTGAAGAACGGTCTTACATGATTCAAAAAAGTCGCAAAATCCTTGGATCTTCGAAACCCGGTTAAATGATCTTCGGTCGAAGTCCATTCTATTCTTAAAATAAAACTTTCCGGTTCTTCTTCGCATTGCGATAGCTCATAACCAAGGCAATATTGCGAATCATCGAGCTGTTTCGATGCCAGGGCATATGCCTTGACGAAATCGCTTTGCCTATCCGCACTTATTGTATATCTAATGTATTCTATTATCATATCTCTGTTTTTTACCATACTGCCAATATTCGGGTCAGACCCCCGGTCGCGCCTTCAACTTTGGGTGCACCCACAAAAACCGTTGCTCCTGTAGCAGGAATTCTATCAAGGTTGGCAACGCACTCCAAGGCCCATTTTCCCGCACCCAGGATTATTTTGTGTGTTTTGTATTCGTGATCGTATCCCGGATCGAATGAAATAACATCGACACCAACACCGGAAATATTTCTTTCCTCGACCAAAAATTTTGCCGCTTCAACGGAAATACCAGGAAAGTGTTTTACTCCGTTTTTGTCCAACCCAATAAACTTTTCATCGTACAAATGTTTTTCCCATCCGGAATACATAAAAACACAGGCCCTATCAGGAATCTTACCATGGGTCTTTTCCCAATTAAAAATGTCTTGCTTGGTCAATTCGGAATCTGCATTGTCAATACATTTGGCACTTATGTCGATGACTATGGCGGGAACTATTAGATTCTTTATATTCAAATCTTCCAATCCCATTCCGCCTTCTACAAAATGATTGGGTGCATCTATTTGTGTGCCCAAATGCTCATGTATTCGCCAGCTATTTGCCGCTACACCCATCTTATCTATGCTGGCTATGGGGCTGCTCTTAAAAGGAAAGGTAATTCCAGGAACCGGGATATAAGGAAAAGCTTCATTCAGGGTGTGCGTAAGGTCTGTGATATTCTTAAACGAAAAGACCGGAGATGACGATTTAAACCAATTATCGATACTTCTGTCCAAAAGAAAATCTCCCTTATAGGTAGGATATATATTTTTCAGAACCGTATGGGCTTCTTCCTTGGATTTCGACACCCCTACGACCTCAACAAATGTTCTTATGTAATCAATGTTTTTATTGAACAATTCCGTCGTTCCCTCTTTTCCATGGCCGGGATAAACCTTGGTAGCCGGATTTGTATTTGCCTTAAGATTTTCCAATTCCTTTATCCAATTATCGACAGATTTCTTATCCACTCCATTGCCCAACCAAAGAAACGTTTCATTATAGACCAAGTCACTTGTAAACAGGGCATTGAGCGATTTAGACTCCAAGGATGTCGCATGGGAAGCTTCCATAGGTTCTTCAAAAACCTTTATAGCAAGACTGTTCTTTCTATCTAACCGAATGGTGGCCCCATTATAAATTTGAATCAGATTTATATAATCAAACCCATTCGGGTGCACTTCACTTTTAGGCATTAGTTCGGATCTTTTATCAAAAAAGCCATTCTTGGAAGCATAATTGACATAGTCGATAATATCCCTTTTAATAAGTTCACTAGCTACGTAAATGGGTGTTTGGGAAAAGCTTTTGTGCAATTCGGCCAATCCTTGGAAATGATCTGGATGCCCGTGTGTAATAAATATTAGGGCCACTTCCTTATCGATTTTCCTAAGTGCTTTGACAAGTGTTTTTGCATCATCGGATGAGCGGAGCGCATCTATCACATATATTTTTTTGGCACTCTCTATTATATATGCATTTTCGGCAACGACCGTGCCCTCTATTCTGGTTATCCGAACATTTTGTGCGGATAACATGGAAAGGTTGGCGATTATAAAAAAAATTGGGATGATTTTGTGCATCATTGTCCTTATTTCAAAACAAAAATATATTTTTACTTCCTAAAAAGGAAGTACTTACCAAATGGTAAGTTTAAAATTTATTTTTAATTAATTGATTAACAAGATTTTAAAATTAAATTTATGATAAAAGGAGATAAAGATGTAATGTTGGCCTATAAGGGAAAAAGCTACTTCTGTCCCGTTGAATTGACCCTGGATATGATCGGTGGTAAATGGAAAGGTGTGATCATATGGTATCTTAAGGATCGTACATTGCGATTCAACGAAATAAAGAAAACCATTACCACTATATCCGAGAAAGTACTTATAAAGGAACTAAAAACATTACAGGAGCATGGCATTGTGAAACGGAAATCCTATCCTGTCGTACCTCCCAAAGTCGAGTACTCACTCACCGAATACGGTAAAACACTGATACCGATTTTCGCACATATCAGCGAGTGGGGGGAATCACACATTGAGAAGTACGGCAAAAAAATACGAAATTGAAAAAGTCCATTAAAGATTTAACCTTCTTCAATATAGGGACCGCCAACCTCACCCCAACCCCAATTTGGCATAGGTTCGTCAGGATGCATTTCTATTTCATCTACATTTGAATTGATTACTGCCAAACGCGTACCCCATTCCAAATACCCGACGAATGCCGAACGAAATTCCGGGTCATCGGGTAATTCAAGGTCATCCGCAGTCTCTAGAAGCAAATTCATCCAACGCCCTCGATGTTCTTCGGTCAAGTGTTTTTGAAAATGTTTTTTTATCATTCCGAAATGACTCCCGCCATTTTCAGAATATAGTTTTGGCCCACCAAACACCTCGGAAATAAAATGGGCCACATTGATTTGATGTGCTTTTGACATCTGCGTAAAAATGGGCCTGAGGATATCATCACGCATCACTTTGTCATAAAACCTTATTATAAGTTCTTGAATTACCTCCAATCCTCCTGCCCACTCATAAAGTGTTGGGGGTTTAGTTCGTTGTTTCTTATCCATTTTTCCCTTGGTGGTTTCTATTCTTTGATAAAATTTGTTATTTCATTTATTAATTGATTTCTTCCTCTTGATGGCCTATCCAAAAAAACGTAATGGGTGCCAGGTATTTCAATTGTTTTTCTTTTTGTGGTAGCCGGCAAATCTTTTTCAAATGCCTTCAAATCCTCCGGGCGGGACCAAAAGTCAAGGTGGGTTCTAATAATCAATGATGGGGTCATTATATCCTTTGCACTCCAATATTTTTTACCCAAAGACATGTAAAAGCTTTCTTCGCGATATCCGCTAGGTACAGTCATTGTTGTCGTATCGTTTCCAAAACTTATTGCGGTATTTCTATAGCCTTCCATGATAAGGGAATCCCTCCATTCGTTTCTGTTCCCAATAGGTATATCGGCGTTCCACTTTCTCACCAATCCCTCTTTATCGGAAGTCCTGTACAATGCCCCTTTTTTAAATTTAACGGTATCGGTCTCTTGCCAAAAAAAGCGTCGCAATTCCCAGGGTGCATTTACTCCATAAAGAGAATTTAGGGATATAAAATGGGCCAAGTCCTTCGAGTTTTTGGAAGCAAAATAACCTCCCCAATGTCCGCCCGTAGCCCATCCGAACAATGAGACTTTATGTATTCCTTCCCTGCGTTTAATAAACTCAACAACATTTTTAATGTCGTCATATGCCTCTTTATGGTTTCCGACAACAAGGGTGGTATCTGTTTCATCATACACCGGAAGTGTCGAGTTTTCCCAGCCTCTGATGTTCATCAGATACACTTTAATTCCTGAATCAACCAGGTCTTTTGCCAGCGAACCGTTAGGTACATCTATATCGAATGAAGCTAAGACTCCGGGGCCACCACCATGCAACATAAGAAGTGGAAAACCATACAATGAATCACTTTTTGGTGTTTGGAATTCCCGAACAAAAATTTGAACGCCATTCGTACTCCTTACCAAATGGTCAATTTTATTCGTTCCTATTTTTGTCTCAGGCTTTTTTTCGTTGCATGCAAAAAAACAAAGTAAAAAAGCCATCAGTGCTCCAATTCTTTTCATGTTTTCCGGTTTACTTTTGAATATGGAAATTAAAATCCAGTGTACCCAAGGTGCCATAAATTCTTAACCAAATTGGCAGCAACATTTCTGTACCCCTTGCAGTAGTTATGTCTCCTAAATCGATAATATTATCTTTCGTCCAACCAAAGGTGTTCAATAGTTTTTTTACTTCATTTTTAGAGGTATCATTATTGCCTGAAACAAAAACCGTATGCTTTCCTTTAATTTTTTCAGGATTTAGCATGATGTAGCAATTCATGGTATTTAGAGATTTTACCACCTTGGTTTCTGGATACAACTCTTGTATTTGCTCTCCTTGCGAGGTATCATTGCAAATTCTAAGCGTAGGTGGCATTCCTTTACTGAAATCTAGAGGATTACTAACATCTACTAAAATTTTATTGGCCATCGGTCGTTGACCAATAGATTCTAAAATCTGGAAGACAAATTCACCCTTAGTGCAATTAAATATGATATTATCGGCAAAATTCGCAGCTTCTTTAAATGTTCCATGATAAGCGTTGTCGCCCATTTCATTTCCCCATTTTGTTGCATTTTTATTATCCGATGTTCTTGAGCCCATCATTACCTGATGTCCTTTTTTGATCAATCTGGTAGCAATTTCTTTCCCTACCATCCCTGTTCCTAATACGGCTGTTTTCATTCTTTATTGGCTTCTAAATATTTATCAATCTCATTAAGGCAATCTCGATATTTTTGGATTTCGAACTCACTGACTTTTTCAATAGTCCCTAAAATATTTCGAAATACTTTCGATTGATATATTTCTATTGGTTGAATTCCATCTCCATAAAAATCAAAGTTGTTTCGTAAATAGGGATAATAGTCGTTGGCATAAACATCCATGGTAACTTTACTGATTGATTCTATCCATTTATAATACTCATATAGGTTGGTGATTTTCTTTTTGCTTTCGAAGTCTTTCATAAATTTTATATCGCCCGTTTCTACTAAAGTTGAATAGGCATTTTTACGTATGTAAACTCCTCCCAGGTTAACCAGCTCCAAGGATAATCGATTGATTTTTGGATAGTTCTCTTTCCTTTTGATTAAGCCCAAAACCGTATCTAATTTTAATAAGTTAGCTTCGGAGTAGCTTATTGCTCTTTGAAGTGATTTTTTATTAAATTCAGTTTCCTCTTTTATTTGAGTTAAATGGTTGCCTATTGTTTGTCTTTGTTCTTTTTCTAACGAATATTGGTTTAACTGAAAGGCAATGAGTATTCCTATGATTACCACAAAAAACTCCAGTGCATGGTTTAACCAATCTATTCTTATTTTACTCATTATGCTTATTTCATTCTTAGTTTATGTGGACTTGTTTTAGGAATTCGTTCAATAATACCCCGGGCTTCTAAATCGAGTTTAACAGATACGATATACCAGGTCACTTTTCCGTCAAATGTTTTTGTAAGTTCTTTTACTGCTAAATCATCCAATCTTTCATAGGTAATTTCACCTTGTTCTTTAATAGTTTTTACTATAAAGTCTTTGATAAAATCATACCGCCGTTTTAATATGTTAACTCCATTTTTTTCTTGTGGATGCAAGGTCATAATTCGTTCTTCAGCCGCCATGTTGATAGTTTTTAAAAGTGTATAGCCCAAATAGCAAACCCAATAGCCCAAATGAAACTAGCCTATCAACAACATTTGCTAGTGTATAATCCAATGGGAAAAGATGCCAATTCATCTGCCCAAAATCATTAATCAGAATTAATAATAGGGCGATGAGCATACAGAAAATTAGTATTGGCTTGAGTTGATGATGTTTTGTTTTTATTAAGGTAAATAGAAGCGTGATGACGGTTAATAGATTAATAACTCCACTCCATAAAAATTGAGAAGGCTCGAAAAAATTAGTTGAACCTTTTTTATACACCATTAACGTAATTCTTGGGCCTGCTTTGAGTTTGGATTCTATTTTATCTAAACTTTCAGGCGAACTGGTATCTGGCAATCCTGGATAATGGTAAACACCATCTTTTAATAGGGTATTTTGCAAATGGCTCATGTCTATTGCACTATCTGGGATGTTAGATAAGGAATTGCTATGAAAGGGAAGAACCATCCAAGAGAGTGCGTTCCATATAAATAATAAAAATGTGCCGAGTATAATTGATACAATTATTCTATTTTTCATTTATTATTAATTCAGTTATTCTTTATCAAGCGTCATTTCAAAAAACTGTACCCAGTTTCCTCCTTGATTATATTCACCTCGTTCATACCATTGGTTGTTTTCATTAATCCAAATGATGAAGCGTGTATTTTCATTGGGAAACCAATAGAACTTCCCATCCTTAATTTCGGCCTTGAACTTATTGTTGCTACCATTTTGTAAATATGAATGAAACGAAAAACCACCTTCGTTTTTATTGTAGGATATAATAGCCATAGCGTTATGGATTATCTTGCCATTTACTTTCCCCATACCTTCTATCAAGATGGCAGTGCTATCGAGTTTAAATTGAATTTTTTCGGTTTGGTCAAATTCTCGTTTTTTTCCATCTTTATCCATCATCCAACCTGTACCTTTCCAATTACCGACCAAGAATTCAAGTTGAGATACTTTGGCTTTTGAAATGGAATCGGATTGCACGTCTTGAGCGAATACTTTGCCAAAAAATAGAAGGGTTATAATAGTTAGTGTTAATTTTCTACAGTACATATTTTATTAATTGAGGTTATGAAAATGTAATCTGGAAGAAAGAACGCCAAGCCTAAAAGAATAATAACATTCATAGCGCTTTGCATTCTAGCCAAGATAGCACATGGGCTTTGTAATGCCGTCTCTTTGTATAGGGGATATATCAAATCTTATTAAAGTCTAAGTAATCTTGGGTAAAACCTACCTTAAGCTTAAAACTAGAAGTTTGCCGCGATGATGTAAGCTGCGAAATCAAAAAATAGGTGCCAAAAAATTAGATGCTACCTCTTTTCTTTTTGAAACTGCTTCATCCCAAATATGAATCTCATGAAATTAAATGGCCTTATAAATAAATGATATGTTAATACGCAGATCCAGAAACATATGATTGTTAGGAAAACCAGCTTAAGCGATATTTCATCCGTTGTGCCAACAACATAATACGCTAAAATCACGATAACTGTTTGATGTAGAATATAGAAGGGGTAAATAGCCGTATTGGCATAAGTCAATAATTGACTTTTTTTATTAAGATACGCCTTTCCATATCCCAATGCAGTGAAAACCCACATCCAAGTATTAAAGTTGATTAAGGCTATATATAAATAGGTTTGTGGTTTTTCTATCCAATTTTCCCAAAACCCATAAGGTTCCCATCCATTCCATCTTATAGCGTTAATTATTAATATCGAGATAAAAGCTAAGCCTAAAAATAGACGCCTGTTACCCTCAAGTATTTCCATTACATTTTGAAACCTAAAGAATAACAAACCAGCTAAAACGAAAAAAATAAAAAATGAATGCCTGGCAATATCATTAATCAAATCATATGAGGCCTCATAGTGAACCGTTAAAAAGGTGAACGGCAATATCGCTACAAAAACAAAAGCGAAAATCCCCATTGGGTTTCTAAAAAATGAAGATAAAAACTTTGTTATGCTATTATCTCGTTCAAGTATTTTAACCAAAGGAATTGATGCTATATTGTAGCAAAAAAGATAAGGAATGAACCAAAGATGCAACCAATGAAAATTTCCTTCAGGATACCACTTAAATTCTAAAAAGGACCTATAAAATTCTACGTACGATTGTTCCGTTCCTTCAAATTTTCTTTCAAAATATATTTGCGGTGCAACCAGTATGAAGGTCCAAATGATTGTTGGGATAATTAATCTTTTAAAGCGTTGCATAGAAAATACTTTCCAACTCATACGCTTCATTAAAATATAAGATATATAGCCCGATACAAAGAACAATAGTGGCATTCTAAATGAAGACATCCAATAATTAACTTCTAATAGCATGTTGCTTGTCACATTGTCTTTTATGTGCCAATCCCATTCAGCCACAAAAACCATAAAAACATGGAAGAGAAACATCATTAAGATGGCTATAACCCTTAAAAAATCTATATAATAATATCTTGTTGTTTTCAATACAAATATGATTGTGTTTGAATTTCAAAATTGGATAATTCAAATCACAATTCTTTGTTGCGAAAGTCCTGTTTTGTTTTGAATTATAATTCAGGACAATTTAAGTCTATCGATGATTTTTGACGAAAGTAGTGGGCGTTGATTCCGTATGTTTCTTGAAAGCATTATAGAAAGCAGATTTAGATTTAAAACCTACAGAATTACCTATTGCCTCAATAGTTAGGTGTTTAAAATCTTCATCGATTAAACGTCTTTTAGATAGTCTAATGCGATAAAGATTAATGAACTCATTAAAGTTCATTTCAGTTTCTAAGTTGATTGTTTTTGAAATATAATTGGGACTGGCATCGAGTCGCTCGGACAATTCTTTTAGGGAAGCATTCTTCTTTAAATAATACTCCTCGTTCTCAATGAAATGTTTTATATCTGCTATGGATATATCTTTATTTTGGGTTTTAAGTGTCTCGTATTTATCTGCTATCCATGATTTTTCGAAAAACCTTGATTCAGAAACTATCATAAAACTAATTGCAAAAATAGAAAGTGTTTGTACCAAAGCTATATAGTGGTCGCCCAAGTCATTTTCAAAATTCAAAAAGATCGTTAGTATGATAAGGATTAGCACAAAAAACATTACCAATATATTTTTAGAGAAATCAAATTTGGTAATGCTATTTTTTCTTTTTGTGTCCTTCCTTTGATTAGAACTTTGAATAATAATTCTAAGGGAAAGTATTATATAAAACAAAAAACTTAAGAGGATAATCCACCTAAATTCACTTTTAATTACATCATAATAAAATGAGAGTCCATTAGGTATATCTGGTCGTTCCATCTCTGGAAAATACGCACTCAAATATGCTATCAATTTCACTGATTTGGGATGAAAATAATAGCCTATTTGTGTCACGAAATATAAAAACGGTAGGAGAAAGTGATACCAGTGATTTTTAAACCTAAACTCTCTTTTCTTCAGAACTCCATATATAAACAGGTACATTAAGGGGGCCCAGAGTAACACCAAAGGTTCAGTGGAATCATTAAAGCTGATGTAATATTTCATCAAGCCCGTATAGCACAGATAGTTATCGAACAACACAAGTGTAAACACGATGATAAAAAGGCCTAAAAGCTTTATTGGAATCGTCTTTTTTGGTGATTTTATTAGAATAATTATTGAAATAAAGATTCCTTGAAAGACCCCGAGTAACATGACATGGGATATCGCATCATACCTGATAGGTATTTGATCCAAAATAGGTTGTAAATTCTCCAAAAGGAAGGTCTTTTTCCGTCAAAGTAAATATATTGTTTTCTTGAAATAGTATTTGTTCCCTGGTCCTGTGAACCAATAAAAGCACTCTAGCTTGAAGGGTATTTTGAGCAACTTGAACCTTCAAATCCAGTCTTCACCTACTCCTTCTGTATTCCCTTGGTGTGCATCAATTATACTTTATAAAAGCCCTATTCTAAAGTGGTCTTGTTCGTGAGGCCCGACCCCATGGCAATGGCAAGAATTTTAAGGCGGAGAATAGGGAAGTACCAGCAACTTAAAAGTTCCCCCCAAACCTTCTAATCCTTTTTTAAATACGGATTGTATGCAATCTCACATAAATTTCCGTCCGGGTCGGCAATATAACTGCTATATCCGCCCCAAAACACTTTTTGCGGTTCTTTAATAACCTTGACCCCCCTGGCCTTTAACCTATTCATTAAATTGTCGACGTCCTTTTCACTCCATACATTGTACGACAGCGTAAACCCTCTAAATCCCCTACAATTGGAATCAACAGTGGCATCTTTGGCCAATTCTTCCCTTGAAAACAATGCTAGGCGTATTCCCTTTAAATCAAATACTATTAGGTTTTCGTTACCCATTTCGGAACGTTTCCAGCCTAATTTATTCTCATAGAAATCGACAGAGGCGTTTAAGTCTTCTACACCCAAAGTGATGAAGGTTAATCGCTGTTCCATTGTAATGCTATTTCTGTTTTGGGCTAAAAGCACATTTGTTGATACTAAAAAAGACAAAAGCAGTATAGTTTTTGTAATATATTTCATCATTAATTCATATAAATATTTCGGTTATTGCCATATGGAAACTTTTAAGTTGTCCTGATTATCACCGATATGACATTCTTGCTTGTTCGAGTAACTTTGTTATGCTTCTAATATCATATATAATCCCATTTTTAACCACATATTCAATGGTTAAGGTGTTTTTGATATCTTCAAGTGGATTATCACGAATGATGAGCAAATCAGCAACATAATCAGGTTTTATATGTCCTCTTTCGTGGTCAAGCTCTAGGAATTTAGAAGCATTAATTGTAGCGGAAGCAATGGCTTCAGCAGGTGAAAAACCACTTTCTACCAACAATTGTAGTTCTTGGTGTAAAGCTAACCCTGGAACTGCCAAAGTATGAGGCGTATCCGTGCCTGCTAAAATGCTTACACCTGACTTATTCATATCATTTGTAATTTTCAGATATAGATTAAATTCTTCTTCGGATAGTTGAAGTTGTTCATTACTTAAGCTGGCTCTCCATTCTAAAGCTTGTTTCCATTCTTCACGTTTTGTTTTCGGAACTAAACCCCAGGCTTCCTCCTCAATAACAGCTCCAGATAATCCTCTCATATCGAAGTCCCATCCCTTTAACGTTGGCACCTGAAAAGATTCATGAATTTTCAGTTGTTCAAAGAGTTGGTTAGCCTTGCTCTTGTCGTAAGTGCTAAACATCCTTCTCTTCAATTCTATTGACCGTTTATTAGGGTTTTCCTCTTTGTGTAATGTTTGATAAGCTATTCTTATGGAATCTTCTTCAACTGAGCAAGCAATTATGATGCCCATTAAATGCTCCATTGATTTCATTATGGGAGCAGCGTCTATTGCTCTTACATCAGTGGGTAAATGGCCTACAATACTCAGATTTCTATTATGAGCTTCATCAGATAGAGCCAATAATACTTCTTTAGAAAGACTACCAAGTATCTTAATAAAGTCTGCTTCCTGACCCTGAATCTGTTCAATAACCACTGGTACATCAGAAGGGTCTGAAATTACAATTGTTCCTTCATATCCTGATGGAGCTCCATCGAGTAAGGGACTAGCGCATACTATTTCCGGGCCAATGAGGTTTTTGTTTGAAATATTTTGCTTCCAATTCTGAACCGAATCTGATGGAACATACATATTGGCGGCCATATCTCGAATGCCAACTATGCCATGGGCAAGATACACCTTGAGAGAAGCTTTATCCGCAAGGTGAACATGCATATCCCATAACCCGGGAATTACAAATAAACCTTTAGCATCTATAATTGTAGTCTCCGAAGGAATTGAAATTTGGCTACGAGTTCCTATTTTGAATATGATACCATCACTTACTAAAACTGTCTGGTCATATATTATTTCTTGTTTTTCAACATCTACTATATTTATACCCACAAGAGCAAATTGCCTATCATCCAAATAAGATTGAACATTCTTTTCTCTAGACGAGCAGGAAAGCATTAGAAAAAAGAATATACATATTAGATAAAAATGCTTCATTTTATTTTGCTCGTTTAATCATATGAAATGAATGTAGCAGTTTATTATTGAACAAATGAACTTGCTGGTTCGTCGAATAAATTGGAGGCATTTTGCTCAGGACTTCCACTAATATATTCTTTCACAAGTTTAAAGCCAATGCTATAACCAGTCCAACGAGGTATGTCTGGATTATTGCCAAAAAACCAATTCCCGTGGTCATATGTATTATTTGTCCAAACATCGCTGGCCTTATCTACCCAATTATCCAATTCGTTTCCGGTAAGTGCCACAGACCACATCGGCGGGTCTATACCCATAACTTCTATTGAAAAGCAATCAGCTAATCCTTCTGAAACAACTGCCTCTAGTAAAGTAGCACCATAACCAATCGTTCGTTGTCGTTTTGCATGATGCATTTCATGTGCCAACATAGGAGCAAGTTCGGTTGCAATCGATTGCTCCAAATCGGAAAAGTCAGGGTCTATGTAAATTAATACCTCGTTCCCGTTTGGGTTAAAACCTCCTATTCCTATTTCAGGAATTACATTCGTGGTGGATGAATTTACCTTTATCTCTAGGTTGTCAATAGACATTTTTTCATTAACTAAAGAAATTGTTTCCTTAGCTATCCTTTCAATATCTTCTTTTACTTTATTGAGCTCATTAGTTTCTTCAAATAACAAAATGCTTCCGAACCCTATTTCGATTGTTGAACCTGAACTTGTATCTTGAAAATTACTCTCTGTCTCTGAAGAACAGCTTAAAAGGAAGAAAAGAATTGAAAAAATATATGTTTTTAAAAGACTCATCCAATAATATGCTATTCCATTTTACATGTAAAAGTACCTTCTGTAATCTCAATAGTTTCTGTACCTTGAAAACGTATGACCTCGCTACAGTTAAATACTCCAGTTAGAACATCACCATCTAAGCTTAATGTCAGCTGGCAGGGTGAAGAGTCTTCTTTATTCGAATAAACTTTGTCGCCATCATGCCAAAAAATATCCCATAGTAATCCTGCCGGACAAGGCCGATTTTGAGGGTCTACCGGTGAGTATGTGCCTGCCCCAGCATAATTACATATATCAATATCAATGTGTGAGCTATTTTCACCATTTGCTGCTTTATCTCTCGCCAATCTAATCCACATATCGTTTCCTGTTAATCGGCAAAATATTAAGTTGTCGTCACTATTGTATGTAATCGTCTCATCGTAACCATCACCCGTTAATTTAAAACTTGATGTAGCTACAAATGTTTCTTCGGGCGGGTCTTCGTTTTTATCATCAGAAGAGCAACTAAGAGCACCTCCAACTATTGCAGAAAAAATGAGGAAATAAGGTAAAAACCTAAGCGACTCAATAATTTTAGGTAAACACAAAGCTTTCATATGGGTTTTGATTTAATCTATAAATCAAAACTATAGAAAACGTAATGCCCCGAGATTCTTATTCTCTAAAAAGAGGGAGCATCAAATTATTTGAATCCTGTTTTTATTTCTAAACTCACTTGGGGTGCAGGCGTTAAACTTCACAAAAGCCCTATTAAACGTAGTTTTATTCGTAAAACCGGACTCCAATGCCACTGCCAGTATTTTAAGGTGGTCGTAGTCTGAATTCAACAATAAGGTTTTGCTATATTGAATCCTTTTTTCGTTAATCAAATCATTAAAAGATGTACTATACTTTTCAGATAATGTTTGGGAAATGTGATATTTTTTTTCTTCAATATTTCGAGCCAACTTTCCCAGGTTTAATTCTTGGTCTCTAATATTATTTGGATTTGACAAGTAGTTTTCGATTTTATCGAAAATTCGGCTTTTGTCTTTATTGTTTAGAGAAGATTTAGAATACTTACTTTTTATTTTTTCCAGAATATTCGGATGAAAATATAGCATGTAGCCTATAAATAGTACTAATGTCGAAGCGACTACATGATAAACTATAAAGTATTTAAAACGTAAAAAAGATGCATAAAAGCTTGCCTGTAAAAATGCTGATATGGTATAAATAAACAGAACTGTAAACATGTAGCTTTTTGCTTTTGATGTCAGCTTTTCTGTTCTTTTACCAACGGTATAGAAAATTACCAGACCATAAGCTAAAATGTGGGCAACTTTGATATAGTTTACCGGAACAATCAAACTATGCAAATTCTCTCTAATGTATAATACCCTTTCCTCACCTGACATTGAAAAGAGATAAATAGTTACAACAGTCAGGGCAGCAAAAGGAATAAGGTGAAATAGGGAAAATGAAGTGATTTTTTCGTTAGGATCGGCCAAAAACTTGAAATGGTAAAACAAGGCTGGCCCAAACAAAAAGGAAAGCGGAAATGTAATCATAAAAAATTGTGGGTACAGTTGAAGTACACCACTGGTTTCATATAAAAAACTTAATTGTTTTAAAGTAAAAACAAGTATAAAAATTGCGAGGAATACATTGGTCTTTCTGGGCTTTTGAAATACTAAGCCACCGGTAACGATAAATCCTATGATTATATATAAGAACAGTATATATCTTAGAGCCTCCAATTTTAAAATTGACTATTTATGGTTTGCGATTTGTTAAAAGTCAAATTTAATACAAATCAGAAATTCTCAATCAAGCTTGTTTTTTGGCTATTCACTGATGGAAAAATTTACTACTAAAGTTAAATGAGGTCATTTATTTTTTAATGACTTTTTAGAAGGATATTCTACCGTTCAGAAGAAATAATGGGATCATCAGAAAGAATTGTATTTTGTTATCCCTTTTTGATAATAAGAAATAGTTTTGGATTTTACACTCCACGAGAGTATTCTCATCATAGTCTCTATTCTAATAACCTCAGGTTGTTTCAACGTCGCGCTCTACTTTGGTTATCACAAAAAACTTGCTTATTTATTTTTCGCCTTTTATTGTTTCTTCCATTGTTTTAAAATTTATTTAAAGACATATCCTGACGACAAAGTTCTATTTCCCTTGCTTAATTTAACAGCTTTTGACCTAGTATACCTATCTGTTCTCATGGGTATGATATCATTGAGTACTTTTTTAGCATATCGCTTTGAGCAACCACATAAAAAAATATTCATTTCTGCCTACATCGTAATCTCACTCTTTTTCTTCTTCTTTATTGAAGAGTTGAATTACATTTTTTTCAGTATCGGAGTGGCATTGGTTCAAACAATTTATGCATTAGCTATAAAAAAAAATGCATGGTTAATTTTCATTGGTCTTTTGGGCTTTGCAATTTGCGAAGGTCTTGGGTTGGTTGGTGTTTTAAACTGGGGGTACTTTGTTGGGGTCATTTTTCTGATATTCTGTATGGTACTATCCTCCGGCATTGAACTGGCCGTCCAGAACAAAGAATATCAAAATGCCCTATTGCGCTCTACCCGATTAGAAAATCAATTATTAAAGACCACCATTCAACCTCATTTCATACTGAACTCACTGACTTCATTGCAAGAACTTATTGAGCATAATCCTATAAAGGCATCCGCATTTGTTCAGGACTTGTCTAAAGAGTTCGAGTTTTTTGCAAAAATCAGTGATAGAAACCTGATTCCGGTCATGGATGAGGTGGAACTTATATCCTCATATATGGGCATTATGAGTGTCAGGAAAAGTATGGAATTTGAATTACAGACCGAGAACCTTGCAGAGTCTGATGAGATTCCACCTGGGGTTTTCCTTACCCTAGTGGAAAATGGGATGTCACATGGATATGAAAACCGAACCAAGGGAATTTTTAAAATTTCAAAACAGGAAGATGGAAATTCTAAAATTTACTTCATATTGAACGACGGAGATGTTGAGGATAAGCCCAAAAAGACAGGTATGGGGCTTAATTACGTAGTGGCCAGACTTAAGGAATCCTATGGAAAGAATTTTCAATTTGAGTCTTTCGCGGTTCCTTCAGGATGGCAATCGAAAATAACCATATGGAGTTAAAAAAAATACTCATCTGTGAGGATGAAAAACTAATTGCCAGCAGACTAAAGCGGTTCGTCAATGATGCAATCGACTTTCCTGCTGAAATACATCTGGTTTCAACATTGAATCAAGCTTTTGAATTTCTTTCCGTAAATAAGACAGACCTCTTGTTTCTTGACCTTAATCTCCATGGTAGGGATGGGTTCGATATCCTTAAAAAACTAACGTCTGAATCATTTCATACCATCATCGTTTCGGCATATACCGAAAAAGCTATTGAAGCCTTTGAATATGGTGTTCTGGATTTTATAGGAAAGCCTTTTACACCAGAAAGGTTACAAAAGGCAATAGACCGTTTTTGCAAGGATGATACTACCAAGGGGATTGGCTTAAAGTACGTTGCAGTTAAAAATAGAAGAGGAGTGGAATTCGTCGCCATCGAAGATATCGACTACATAAAGGCTTCAGGAATATATTCTGAACTGATTCTAAAGGATACAACAATAAGGGTTTACGACAAACCCCTGAATCAACTATTGAAACTGCTTCCCCAGGACTTTGAAAGAATTCACAAGTCCTTTGTAATTCCCATTGGCCAAATAAAATCCATTGTTCAAAGGAAAGCCAATACATACGCCATTGTATTGAGGTCAGGCAGTTTGGTGCCAATCAGTCGAACCATGCGCAAAAAACTAGTTAAAAAGTCTGCTAAGGCGTAGACGAAACTGGAAAAGTAGTTTTGTAATTACTACTTCAACAATTTTTTTTTCTAAAATTCCATTTCCTCATTTCCTACCTACTGTTTAGATGCTTAATCGACCTTTTAGAAGGTTGTGTGATGAATCTCAGGTTACAATTAGTTTCTTGCCTGCGAAACTTAAGACGTAATTGATGAATCGTAGAAACTGGATTACTTCATCGCTTTTAGTTAGCTCTACAGCAATTTTAAACCCCATAGGCATTTTTGGTGCTGAATGGCCCGAGGCTCAAGAAGCCGCCGGAATGGTCAAATTAAGTTCAAACGAAAATCCTTACGGTCCGTCCCTAAAAGCGCGTGAGGCTATTAAAGAACACATCGCAAATGGAAATCGATACCCCAATAAAGCTCGGAAGCAATTAATAGATCTTATTTCAAGAAAGTTTGAGGTTGACACAACGTCGGTAATGCTGGGAGCCGGATCTTCCGATTTGCTACAGGTTTTATCAAACTGGTGTATTCGAGAAAAACTTACGGTGACAACCTCAAAACTCACTTTCGATATATTACCTAAGTATGTAAAAAGATTTAGCGGAAAGGTTTTCGAAACCGACTTAACCGAGGGTAAAGGATTTGATTTAGAGGCTATTGAAGCCATCGCAAGCAAAAATCCCGGAGTGATTTATCTAGTAAATCCTAACAATCCTACGGGTTCAAAAATCAATTTTCTTGCTCTAATTGATTTTTGTAAACGTATGACCAAACATTCTTTTGTTATTGTAGATGAAGCCTATATTGAATATTTACCAAAGAATGACAGTGTTGCCCACTTGATTAGCTCGAATCCCAAATTAATTGTAGTAAGAACTTTCTCAAAGATTTACGGGTTGGCAGGCTTGCGAATTGGATACCTATTGGCAAAAGCCCAATTAGTCGAAAAACTCAAGAGCTATCAGGTTTGGCCAGGGTCTAACCTAAACAGTTTAGGAATTGCAGCCGCAACGGCAAGCTTGAACGACCCAACTTTTGTCAGTGAATCAAAATCTAAAAACATCGAAAACCTTCAATATACGCTTAAAGAACTACGAAGGTTGGGTCGATACTGTGTCGAACCACATGCCAACTTCATATGGTTTAAATGTGACCCGTTTGAAGGAGATTTGGCAGATATATATGCTCAAAATAACATAATTATTGGTGCTGGTGAAATAGATGGTGGCACATGGATGCGGGTAACTATTGGTAAAAAAGAAACAATGCAGCGCTTTATAGAAGTTGCAAAATCAATATGGACTTAAATAAATTCAGACAATGAGAACAATTAAAATTACAATTTGCGTTTTTTCGTTATGCCTATTTTCAAACAATATATTAGGGCAATCTGGGCAAGAAGAATATCAAGCTATTGCGGCTACATTAAACTATTATTTGGAAGGAGGTACCAACAATGACTTTAATACCTTAAAAAAAGCATTTCATAAAAATGCAGTGATGAGCTTTATAGGTGACGAAGGGTACAAAGAAGTTAACGCCCTGGAATTTTTTGGTAAGGCAATGAAACCCGGTCCCAAGGCAAATAGAGAGACCTATATAGCTCAGATTACATTGACCGGGACCACGGCTAATGCACGCTTAGAACTTGTATATCCAGATGCTATTGTGACCGATTATATGAATCTTCTGAAAGAAGATGGGCAATGGCAAATAGTAAGCAAAATTTTCTCTCGTAAAGTAATCCTGAACAACACTTTAAAAAGGCCCCAATAACATGCAAAGGCTATGTATATTTTTTTTCGTTTTGGGAATGACGGCATGTGAGATGAATAATGATACCAAAATACCAGCCAAGGATATTATTACTAAAGAGGAGGTGCACCATACGATAGCTCAGTGGGCAACAGCTATGTTGGACAATAAATTGGAGCCCCAAAAGAAGATTTTAGCTGATACCTGGATATATTCCGGGTCAGATGATGGAAAAACAACGAATAAAGAAAAAGCCTTAGCTGGTTTTAGTCCTGGTGAAACAGAACTTAAGGACATTATTCTAAGCGATACCATAGTGCGCCTCTATGGAAACTTTGCCATTGTAACGGGAAAGGAAGAATTGATTTTTGTCAAGGATAAGGACACGAGCAGGGCATATCTTCGATTTACAGACGTTTTTCTAAAAAAGGATGGCAAAATCACTGTATTGTCCACACATAGTTCTCCAATCAAACACCACGATAACCCTAAAAGCTAGGTATTAATAGAAAAAGGAGCAATCAGCAGAACGACCGGTTTAGTGTTAAATCATCATCAATATGAAAAAAACAACCAATCATTTGGTTTATGCCATTCTACACCCTGCTTTTTGTATTCCAAATTTGTAACGAAGACAAAAGGATATAATTGAAGAATTAGAAAATGAACTTTTGCTTTTACTTGACTTAGATACTTCATGAGATCTCTTGTAATAGAATTTAAGATCCTTAACTTTCGAATGAAAGTCAAATGACATCATTTGCAATCAAATAGACTGTCAACAAAATAGGTCAACAGATTTTGCATAAAAGCTTTTAGAACCAATAAAATCCCCGCATCCTCTGAAACACTAGAATTCTGCAGAGGTCACGAATAAATTGAAAAGCAAGCAAAATCATAAAGCTTGCTTTTTTGATTTTGAGGATTTTTGATATTCAAAGCGGAGCCCTGCCTGCCGGCAGGTTTGAAACATTAAAAGCAAGGGAACGCCAAAGGTAATTCTGCAAGGTAAGATGCCGGTATACCATCTAGCTCATTACCATCGAAACTGGCACATAGTCTCTTGTTGATTTATATATTTCTAATACGTTCAAAAATATATTTTAGAATTTTCCGGTATTAGCCCACTCCGACCGTGGAGGGATAGGTTCCATATTATCCCAATGTTCGACAATTTTTTCATTCTCTATTCTCCAAATATCGAAAACGGCATATTCAGTTCCTTTTAAAATAGATTTGCAATAGCTAACTACATGGTCGCCTTGCCCAATGATTTTAAAAATGAAATCATAATTGAAGTCCACTTTGGCCAAAAAATCTTTTAATGCATCAATGCCATTCGGCACATTAGGATTATGTTGGATATACTTTTCTGTGGAAACATACTTTTCTATGGCTTCATGATTTCCATTTTGAAAAACTTCAGTTATAAAATTTCGTACTAAAATTTTATTGGCCTCAGTCTTACCGAGATCTTTTAATTCAAAATCTCCAAGGACAACATCATTCCCAGAAACAGTATCTTCAACTTCTGTGTAAGCGGCAATAACATCCCAATGCTCAATCATTTTGTCATTTTCATCAGTATCGAACATATCGGCTGTCACCCATTTTGCCTTACCATTATCGATATCTTGATAGACATGCACGAAAACATTTCTTCCGTCTTCAATAGCTCGAATGACTCTTATATCGCGATTGTTGGTTCTATTTAAAAAATCGGCAAAGAATTCTTTAAAACCTGCAGCGCCATCTGGAACTCCAGTGCTATGTTGCGTATAGCGATTTCCTGTATATTGGTCTACCACATCAATATGTCCTTCTTTAATGCCTTTTAGATAAAGGTTTTTTGCATTTTCCAATTTTTGACTCATAATTTTAATTTTTATCGGTTAGTTTATTTTTCTACTAATGTCAGTTCTTCAATGATTCCTCCATCAAATCGAATAAATTGATCCTTTGTGCCAAAGCGAAATATACCGGTAGAGTACATTACATTGTTGTTAAAATTGAATATTAAAGTGGTATAGTCAGGATGAGATTCTTCTAACCAACTCACCATATACATTTTATCTCCTATTTTCCGTGAGAGATACTTCAGGTCTTGATTTTTATTCCCCTTTCTAGGGCCAACGATCCACTCATATTTGAGCATTCCGTCATAAAACCCAATATGGATTCCACCTCCGTTTTGATAATAATAATTCATAGAGGTTCCATCCAGTAAATGTTCATGCTTTTTTGCTTCTGCTTCTTTTTTCACCTGCTCTAAAGAAGACGCTGACTGTTTTTCTTGTGCACCCATAAAGTTTACACTAGCCATTATTGTAGCTAAGAATAAAATTGTCTTTAAAAATTTCATTCTGTTAAATTTTGATCGGTTACATGATGAACAATCTCATCAAATTTTAATTTTAAATCGTGCTTTAAAAGATTTTCCCGTAAAATGGGTTCTATTTCTTCTCTATACTTCTTTAACTGGGATGTGGAATAAACTTCCTGAATTTCCTTTTTCTCTTTCTGGAGCATTTTATTCATTTTAGGCCTTACATACTTGGGAAGATTTAAGTACTCGATTTTCACATCGTTGGTACCGGCGCTTTTTATTTCTGAAAATAGCTTGTCAATCAATTCTGGTCTTAACTTCATATGTGGTAGAAAAGGACCAACAAAAACATAGGTTTTGATACCTGCATCATTCAATTTTTTCATGGTTCTTAGTCTTGCACTTGCTAAAGGTGCCTTTACTTCCAAAAATCGACTTAGTTTATCATCAGTAGTGGTAATTGATAGTCCTACTTCCAGGTTGGGTATTTTTTTCAGTAGCTCTAAATCATCTAAAATCATTGGAGATTTAGTTAAAATACCTATTCTTCCCTGATAATTATTTTTTGCAAATACTTCCAAAATACCCTTGGTCAACCTGTATTTTCTCTCAACACCTTGATACGGATCGGTAACGGTGCTTATGGCAATTTTGGGATGGGGGTTTTTTTTCATTAATGGCTTTATATCCCTTTCCATCAATTCTATTGCATTCCTTTTTACATAGACATAGTTGCCCCAATTACCATTGGATTCACCAACAAACCTTCCCATAAAACTTGCGAAGCAATACATGCAGGCAAATTGACAGCCTGTATATGGATTTATAGCATAATCGGCACTAGGAATCTGAGTCGCTCCTACAATTGATTTTGCTTCTATTTCCTGAATTTTAAAAGGCACAAACAATTATTTATGCCACAAAATTAAAGTCGGGAAGTGCCCTGTAAAAGGTAAATTATTTTAAAATCTCGCAAATAATGGTAAATGTTGAAAAGGAAGCCTATTTTATCATCACATTTCTAAATTGACTTGGTGTTTGGTCTGTATGTTTTTTGAAGTATTTGGCAAAATTAGTGGTTTCGTCAAAACCCATTAAATAAGACACTTCACTTATATTATTTCTACTGTCGACAAGTAATCGCTTTGCTTTTAATATGAGTACGGAATCAATAAAAACCTTAACAGATTTATTGGTAAATGTTTTAACCGCTTGATTGAGTTGATGAATAGAACATTCTAACATATTTACATAATCAATCGCATTTCTGGTACGAAAAATATTTTGGTCCAATACTTTTTGAAACCGAATAAATAGCTTTTTCATTTCGGTATTAGGAATTTCTTCCGAAGGTAGTTGAGATCTTATTTTTAAAACCAATGTCCTTAACAGTGACTGCAAAACTTCTTGCCGAACTTGGTATGCTACATCTGCATATTCTTCATAAATAAGTTCAACTAATGAAAGAAAAGTTGTAAAATGGGAATCATTCGTGATATTGAGTATAGGAGAAAATAAAGCTGTATTGTAAGGATAACCATAAGACAGTTCGTCAAACTGCATTTGGTTCTTGTATAGGAAATTCTCGGTGAAAAGGACAATATATCCATCACTGCTTTGATGATCCTGCCAGGAGTGAATCTGGTTTTTGCCAACAAACAGAATACTTCCTTTTTTAAAATCATAGGTTTCAAAATCAATATGATGCCTTCCCTTTCCCTCTTCAATAAAAATTATTTGGTAGAATTTAATAATCTTGACAGAGGACAATAGAGATAAATCGACCTTTTCATATAAGTCCTTAATTTTAATTACCTCAAAACCAACTATTTCCAAATCTTCTCGAAACGGTAGCTTAGGCAGTTCTTTATTTTCTTTTTTAGTTGACAATTTTTTCAGTTTGTATATTGGAAATAGCCCAAACTAAAGCTACGATAATATTTCTGCACAAATTTTAAACACATTGTGGTAAGTTTTCAAATCGACTAAATGCCCTGTTTCACCACTTGAGAAAAATATCAATTTGTAAAAGTCTATTTGGTGGGGTTTTTCCGGGTGATGGTCTAACAACTTATCTTTTCGATTGGCTATACTTTCGAGCCTAATAATTTCAATTCCTCTTATTTCAGGGAATTTTGACTTGTATGTTATATTTGGCAACGGCCGCACCATGTTTAAATATATTAATTTGAAATTTAGTCTTCTTTGTTTTTAGGCCCCTCATTTAAATCAAATGGCTTGACCCTTAACTTGACCATCACTATATTGGGAGGTATAATCAACGGGCAAAAAGGCAATTCGAATGTATTCGGCGGTTCGAATGCCAAAACCAAACCCGAGCTTCAAAATAGTTAACCTTACCGAAAAGATGAAAATAAAAGAAGATATCGTCCTGGGAATCATCGAGCAATTGAATACCATTATAGACAAGATGGACGCCGATGAGGCGAGCTTAGGCGAACTATTAAAAGAGATCGACCCCTATTATAAAAGAAGTGCCCAGAACCTGGTCAATTACATCTCGTTCAGAGGTTTTGATGTACGAGAGATACAAGAGCATTTGAAGAATTTAGGGCTGACCCGTTTTGCCAATGCCGAGGGGCACATCAAGGCCAGTGTGCTGACGATTCGTTACCTCTTGGGGCTTGCCGTAACCCAAAACACCAAAGATGCCCTAAAAGAGCAGTGGTCCATAAAAAAGGGAGGGAAACTACTGTCTAGGAATACGAAAAACTTATTGGGTGGGGGTAGTGCAAATAGAAGGGTGCGCATTATGGTCACCCAACCAACCGCGGCGGCAGACGACTATGACCTGGTCAAGCAAATGGTGGAAAAAGGTATGGACTGCGCGCGAATCAACTGCGCACATGATTCTCCCGAAGTATGGGGAAGGATTATTTCCAACATCAAAAGGGCGGCACAGGAACTGAATAGGGAAATAAAGATCGCCATGGATCTGGCCGGACCCAAAATACGCACGGGCAAAATCGTTCAGGGACCTCAGGTGTTACGCTGCAAGCCCAAAAAAAATGCCTATGGAAAAGCAACGGAATCCGGTAAAATACTATTGGTTCCGGAAGCCGAATACGTCTCCGCACCAAACATGCTTCCTATCAAGGCAGGAAACTTGGGCCAATTAAAAGTTGGTGATGTTGTTACCTTGGTAGATGCAAGATCAAAACGCAGACAGCTTAACATAAGCAAATGCAATGACAAAACGGTAGAGGCCGAAACCCTGCAGACCGTCTACTTTGAACCCGGTCTGGTTCTTGTCTCTCGTTCGAACGAACCGTTGCAATTGACCGTAGGTGAACTACAGCCTAAAGAGAACTCGTTATTGCTTAAAAAGGGGGAGGAACTATGGCTGATAAAAGATGATATTTTAGGTACACCTTCCGAATTTGATGACAAGGGGTTTTTGACGCAACCCGCAAAGATCTCGTGTCAAATGCCTGAAATATTCAATTCTGTTCAGCCAGGTGAACGTGTATTTTTTGATGACGGCAAAATAGCGGGTGTCATAAAAGAGGTATATGAAAAACTTATAAAGATCGAGATTTCCTTGGCCAAGGAAAACGGATCTAGGCTCAAGGCAGAGAAAGGTATTAATTTTCCCGATACGCGATTGGGCTTTTCAGGTTTGACCCTAAAGGATAAGAACGACCTTGGTTTTGTGGCAAAAAATGCCGACATCGTTAATTTTTCATTTGTCAACCGCTCGGAAGATGTTACGGAGCTTTATGAAGAACTTGAAAAACTCGGTGAACTGCAACGACTTGGCATTGTCTTAAAAATTGAAACCCAATTCGGTTTCGAGAATCTGGTACGCATTCTATTGGAAGCCATGAAGTCAAAAAATATTGGTGTAATGATCGCCAGGGGCGATTTGGCCATTGAGACCGGTTGGGAAAACATAGGTCAAATTCAGCAAGAGATCCTTTCCATTTGTGGGGCGGCCCATGTACCCGTTATCTGGGCCACACAGGTATTGGAAAACCTGGCCAAAAGCGGCCTTCCGTCACGTTCTGAAATTACCGATGCCACCACCGCCTTGAATGCGGAATGCGTGATGCTGAATAAAGGCCCCTACATCGATGAGGCCATAGCCTTGCTCGATACCATTCTGTCAAAGATGGAATCGTCACAGCATAAAAATGAATCCATGCTCCCGAAACTCAAATCCATGGCATTAAATGCCTGACCATTTGATCAAAAATTGGTTTATGGCACCAGATTCCAGGCCTAGGCCATTTGTTCAACAGGTCATATCGCGCCCGACATATAGATACCGTCGAATATTTCAAAAAGAAGCCAATATTTAGGAAGCATCATCTGACTTCGCCGGTCAATCAACGATCACCTCGTCGGCAAATACCCAAGAGGGCAGTCCTGCCGCATGATGCCAGTAGGGAGTCTCGGTATTCTGGGCTTCTATTTTTAGATAACGCACCTCTCTAGGCTCGAATTCCAAGTCAAAATATTGAATGTCGTTTACCTTGCTCTGTTTATGCAGCGGGTGCTTGTTCATAACAGTGCCCAATTCAACAAAGTTTGTCCCATCCATCGATCCGAGGTACTTGACCTTTTCTGGCAGAAAAACAATATGATTGGTAACTTGCAAAAAGGCCATCGAAATCGAACGGATTTGTTGGGCTTTTTCAAAATCGACCATTACCTCCATATCGTTGCCCTCGTAGCCGAGCCAATTGGCATAAAAGCTACTCCCTCCCAATGCGCCATCGGTCAGCGCCATAGGGTTCTCATCGGCATACTTCTTTGGCGGTGTCAAAGTCGTCACTTTTTTGCCCAAGGCCTTGTTTGGCTTTTTGGCGATACTCAAGGCCGACAGATAGTTTGAAAAATACTCTTCTACGGTAAACCCCATTTCATTCATTAAGGTGATGTTCTGTGCGGTACAGACGGTCTTGAAATTTTCCAATAGATTTCTGACCACCGGGTTTTCGATTGGATCACTGTTTTCGGTCTGCGACATCAAGCTGAACTCTTTGGTCAGGTTTTTTCTACTGGCCTCTAAAATAGCATAGTCGACCCCCAATCGGGCGGCCTTGACCCGCCCTAATACTTCGGGCTTCGACTTTACAGCAGTCTCGGCCCTATCAAAAATATTTGCGTACTCCTTAAGCAGGTCTGGGCTCAAATATGAACCAAAAGCCTCTGAGGGATCTCCGTATAGAAACAAAAAAAAGTCTTTGTCTTTCTTCAAATTTCCATGGATAAGATCCACATACTGCTTGACCATTGGCCCTGCCTCTTCATAATAGCCATTGGTGAACTCAACTACCAATTCTTCAAAATCGGCATCAGGATTCCACAATAGTTTTGCCGTTACATATGATCGCAATTCAAAAAGCTCACTTGGGTTGTTGCTATGTTGCTCAAAGATCCATTTCGCATTATTGTTCTTAAAAAGTTCAATATTGGGTTTTAAAGTCACCATATTTGGGAAAGGGGCCAAAAAATTGGTGAACTGTGTGGTATAGTCCCAAATGCGGATGTTGTCGGTCAACTTTCCCCAACCGATAAGATCGTCGGCGAAATCAGTGCATTTCTCCGAAATGGGTGCGCTGCGATCGCACTCTATCGAACAGAGTGTGATCAAGACATTTTCAGCAGGTTTGGTTTTACAGGGCTTACGGGTGTATTGATAGGCCAATGTCGATATTGTCTTATCGGGAAAATCAACGGCCACTTCGTTGACGAAACGGATCATGGTGCCGGCCGGACTCCCCTCTTCCCTATCGATTTTACTGCAATTAGTACACTGACAATGTTGTTGATTATCATCTTGACTAACTGAAATCACCGATGATTCAGGATATCTTTCAAAAAGGGCCGCTACCGAATCCTTCACAATTTCGAGCACTTTTTTATTGGTCAGGCACAATTGTGTAGGCAATCTTTGGTCTCCCCTCAATGCAAAATATTCGGGATGTTCTTTATAGAATTTTTCTTCGGGCAGAAACCGATGAAAAGTATGAACTCGAGCTGCAGGCACATATTTCGGAAAAGACCCATAGGTCACTTTTAACTTGTCGGCAAAATCCGGATTTTCATAAAATAGTCGCGAATGGACCGTTCGCGTTGTAATACGCGGACCGTACGAATAATGTATTGAATCTAAAAGAATCGTTGATCGAGCCGGAACAGATTCTACTCCGGGAGCATACCACTTACAATTTAGATAGTCCTCCAGAAAAACATATACGGCATTTCTAATAGCGGCATCAGACCCGCCGGTCAAATAGATGTTTTCCTTTTCTGTTTTTATGGATAACAAATTGGGAGCATCCACATGTTCATTGAAGTTGCCGACAAAAATCTTCTTTTTTGCGTTGGTCTGGGAGTTTTCGTCGACAAGTCGAAGTGGTGCATCACTAACCTTTTCAATATACTTCGCCAATATTTCTGCCGACTTGTACCATGGTTCACCGATATCGCCACTGTAAACTATTTCATAGTCCGATTCTCCGTTTTCGACTAGCGCAATCTTTCCCTCATCTTCTTTTTGACAAGATGTAAACGGAACCAAAAGAATCAAAACATATGGTAGAATTCTAATTATTTTCATCGGTTGTTTCAAATTTGCCATCTTCGCTGACCATTAGTGTTTTCATTGTAAACGGGCTTTTGATCGAAATAGTCCAACCCCCTCTATATCCCTCAAAGACCGGCATAATTATCGTGTCATTCAACCTAAAAGCTTCTTTCAACTCTGCCTGTTCATTTTTATCCACTCCTTTTTTTTCGGCCAGCCATTTGCTACGGGCAAGTTTGTACAAATGCCATTTCAAACGGTCGTCCTTCGGAATTTCAAATTCGTCCTTCCCATCCTCGGAAAAAAAGACATAACCCCAATGCTCGGGTTCGTGCATATTGATCACGCCTTGCGGCGACCAAACCCAATTGTATTCACGCAGGTAATTTCCATATTGGTCCTTTTTTCTTGAATATCGGCCATCGACCAGATCAAAATCCCAATTCACCCTTGAAAAGTTGATGCGCCAAAATTCGTGGGCAGGCACCTTGTTTTTCCCGCTTGCCTCAAGAAGAGCATCCCAGGGCATGGCAATTTCAACACTCCATCCTTCGTCAATATCGTTCGGGTCGTTCAAAGTTCCATTAATGTGCACGGCGGTTTTCAAATTGTTGATATCCCAGCCATCGATTACTTTTGGATGGTTTCTATAGGGCTTGGTCAACCATAGGTCCCAACCGGTGTTGAGTGCGTTCATTTCAAACTCCATATAATCATGGGTGTCGCCATTGGGGTCGATGAACACTTCAAAATCATTGTTATAGAAAATTACCGTATCACGTTGTTTTAAGGTACCCCAGACATGGGGCTCTTCCATTTCGGCATAAAAATAAAGGTTTGCATCATCCCATATCATCTTCATTCGGGTTCGATATTTGGGCACCTGTTCTCCTTCGATATCGATGAAATCATCCGTCCATGCCACATTTTGCCATGCCGAATCGTTCGATTTTCCATCAATAACAATAGGGCCTATGGCCTTGTGCGCAACATAGGTTCTAGGGGGCGTTTGGGCTTTGGCCGAAACAGTCAGCACAAGTGCAATGATCAATGTCATACAGGGTCTGGCAAAATTGTCCATAGCCTAAATTTAAGAGTAGTCTTATAAAAATAGGTGGTTTTAGGGAGATCGTACCAACAAATTTTCCATATTTTTATGCCTTGAAGTTTAAAAAATCATTGCTGATGAATTATTTGAAAAAAATAGTCCTGTCGGTTGCGACCGGAATGCTACTTCTTTCGTGCTCCAATGACGATGGGGCGGGCTCCGTTGATGAAAACGCAGCAGCCGTTGGCACTTACCAATTGACCGAGCTAAACGTTTCACCGCAACAAGATGTAAACGAAGATGACACTGCCTCGACGAATATGTTGGATGAAATGACCTGCCTCAGTGGTACCTTGACCTTAAGGGCCGACGACTCTTGGAGTATTTCATATGTAAATCTGAATGTTACCGAAATTACCGGTGGACAACTTTTTCTCGAATGCGGTGGAACAACCACGGGCATAGGTACGTGGCAACTTCGCAATGGAACCGTGACGATGGTGGGTGGTAGTGAGACCATGACTTTTGCATTCAATGATACCAAGTTGACACAAACCGTTGGCGAAAATTTACCGGACGGAGTACAAAGTTGGGTGTACGAAAGGCAGTGATGTCTTTTTAGGCTTCCTCTATGGCTTATCTCGGTAACTTTTGTCACTTCGACCACTGCTGTAAGTGCCCAGTACTGCCACTATCTTTCCATTTTCCTCTAGCATCTCAATTCTGAAATAGGGAATTTCCTCTATCCGGAATTTCGTCTCGGTCATAGGAATCAAAACATACTCAGTGGCACCTTCTCTTTGATACAGTAGCTTGCCGTTTTTATACGTCAGTTTGCGCGGACCATAATTTCCTGCATAGGATTTCAATCTTGTTTCCTCAATTGCCACTTGGTTTTTTGCCGATTTTAGACCTTCTAATGCCCATTCAATCCGAAAGGTGTCCTCATCATGGTCTTTATTTTGTTTTAAAATAGTTTCGAGTGCCTTTATTTGGGCAACTTCGAGTGCCTCATTAGCCGAAACTTTTATATGAGGTTCAACACCAACTCCTTCCCAGTTGGTTTTTGTTATTGGGTTGATCGCCCTGCCATCTGGGACCCATATGGTAAATCTGCTAGTAGCGATTTGTGTGCCCCCTGGATGAGCTCCTCCTCCGGTAGTTTCACCAATCAGGGTAGCTCGTTCCAGGTTTCTAAGATTGTAGCTAAACTCCTCGGCAGCGGAAAAAGTACTTTGACTGGTAAGAACATATACATCTATATCAGGTCTACGTTTACCGGGTACATACGGCAAGGTCCAAGTTTGTGTATGCTCATTTCGCGGCCTGTTATAAAAGTTGTTCAAATGCACCCTCTCGGAACCGTATAAATAGCTAGTAATCAGTTGTATCATTGAGGGGCTACCGCCACCATTCCGTCGAAGGTCGATGATCAGAGCATCGGCATTACCAAGAAAATTCATAGCCGCTTGCGCAGCAGCCCCTGCCTCCTCGTCCACATTCGAAAAACCGGTTAAATTAAGGTAACCAATGTTTCCGTCGAGTATGCGCACCTCTCGAAAGCCATAGTTGGTTGCCATATTGCTCCTTAACCGTCTTTTGGCAAAAGCAATACTATCTTCTGGAGATATTTGGGCATTTCGTCTTTGGGCAATGCCCTCCGGGTCGAACTGAATTCGTAAATGTAAATCGTTACTTATTGATCGTACATCCCCTGTAAGCACCTCCGCAAATTTTTGGGGATCCTCAATTTTGCTGTATGCCCCTGACGTTAAATTGTCTCTTAATAATTTGTTCATTTTTGAAGCCACCTCGGGGAAAACATAGTTGGCGTCCAATATATCCGCAATGGAATCGATGACTTGATTTTTTTCATCTGCGCCTATTTTGTCAGGTTTGTATTGCCCATAGGTTGGTATGTCCATCACACATAACAATGTGATCAAGAGTAGTTGTAACACTTTCATGATGATTACGTTTTTTGATGTAAATTATTTGTACAGTTGATTGTGATTTTTTGCAGTAAATTTTTAAGAGTCTCTATTTCTTCCAAGCTTAGACCCTCCAATGCTTTTTTTCTGTTTTTAATGATTACGGGAATTGATTCTTGTTGGGTGATTTTTCCTAATGGAGTTAGTTCCAGACCGTATCTCCGACGATCTTCTGGATTAAAAGATCTTTCCAAAAATCCTTTTTTTACAAGCAGGTCTATCATTCTTGTAATCGAGGCGTGATCCTTAAATACTCTTTCCGCGATTTCCCTTTGTGTTATATCCGGGTTGTCATAAATAGTCTTTAGAACCAACCATTGATCAATAGTAATATCGTCATTGATTTCATTAAGATTGCGTTGGGCGAATTGTCTGTATGATTTAATCGACTTTTCCAAAATATAGAAAAGCACATTTTCCAATCGGGATATGGGCTGAATCTCATTCATTGATACAAATATAATTGATATATCAATAATATAATATGGTTTAACTTCATTTTAACGGCAATGAACATTTTAGTAACAAAGAAATTTTCCAATTATATTTGAATCGATTTAATTTCTATGGATTACTTTTTAAAACCCTGGCCTTGGTACGTTTCTGGGCCTTTGATTGCCGTGGTGATGTTGGTTTTGGTCTATTTCGGCAAGACCTTTGGCATGTCTTCAAACCTACGAACGCTCTGTACAATAGGTGGTGCGGGAAAATATGCCGATTTTTTTCGGTTTGATTGGAAAGCACAACGATGGAATCTTGTGGTTGTGCTTGGCGCGATTATCGGGGGATTTATAGCTGTCACGTATTTATCTGACGGTTCTGCAATCAATCTAAACGAACAGACAATTCTTGATTTAAATGCTTTAGGCTTCGATAAAGTGGGAGAAACTTTATTGCCCGATGAAATTTATGATTGGGACAATGTCTTGACACTAAAAGGATTGTCCGTTCTGATTATCGCAGGTTTCCTGGTCGGCTTTGGAACCCGATATGCCGGCGGATGTACCTCGGGGCATGCTATTACAGGACTGAGCAATTTGCAATTGCCATCACTGATTGCGGTAATCGGGTTTTTTATCGGGGGATTGATAATGACCCATTTTTTATTGCCTATAATTTTCGGAGGATGAAATTTTTGAAGTTTTTACTGGTCGGGGTATTTTTTGGAATCGTACTTGTGAAGTCGGAAGCGGTTTCTTGGTATCGTATTTTCGAAATGTTCAAATTCCAATCATTTCACATGTATGGCGTTATCGGTTCTGCCGTGGGACTCGGAATTCTTTTCATTTGGTGGATCAAAAGATTTAGGATAAAGAGTATTGACGGTGCCGAGATTTATCTTCCTCCTAAGCAAAAAAGTTTTACGCGCTATCTTTTAGGCGGTATCATCTTTGGGTTTGGCTGGGCATTGGCCGGTGCGTGTCCCGGGCCGATGTATATTCTGCTGGGCACCGGAGTTTTCAGTATGCTGATCGTAATTGCCGCGGCCACCTTGGGTACCTTTGTCTACGGGTTGCTAAAAAATCGACTGCCGCACTAAAGGTTCATAAATCACATGAACCTATTGCCACCGATCGGTTGCTTCGGCCGGCATGTGGCTTCGGGGACTTTGACCATGTACTCCGAACCACATCGGAAGGGACCGATTGCTCTAGCCCAGGTTTAGAACTTTTTCTGATCGCCAAGGTCGGAATCAACAATTAATGGATGCCTCGACAGTTGTTTTCCAAGGTAACCTTCAGTCTATCTATTTCGGTAGCACCCGCCGGTAATTCGTCTTGCATTAAACCCACATAATCGTCTGCCGTCTTCCATTTTTCAATGGTTTCGCTAAAAAAACGCGAGGCCGACGCATCGGTCTCATAAACGAACAAATCATACGATTCGCCTTGGTCCCCTCCAAATCTGGTGACCACCTGCCACCTGCCATCTTCTTTGTATGAGGTATTGGTGTAATCTGATTGTGGATAAAATTTATTGTCCGAGGGTTTTAGCAACACCCAAATATCTCTACTATGTGATTCAGGATAAACCCCCATAGTAAGAATACGGCATTTAACCCTGTCGCCGTCAATGGGAGATATTACTTGAACCTTCTTTATGGGATATTCTATTTGTAGTTTGTTTCCAGTATGGAAAACTTCCATATGGGCCTTGGGCTGCAGGGCGCCATAGCCAAACCCTCCATAGAGCAATAGTGCTGCCCCAATGATAGCCAAAGCTATCTTAATACGGGCATTCTTGTTATAAAATATTGCGGCCAGCACGCAAATAATACCTGCAATAACGGAAATTAAAACACTTGTCAACATCTTTAGGTTATTTAAATTTTAAACACGACTATTTTTACCAAACCGAAACACTGAAGTCAATGACATTTCTTCTATCTTCTGAAAACCTTACAAATTCGGTTCAAGGGAAAAATCAAAGTCTATACTCAATTCAGTATTCCCAATTATAGGATCATCATAAGGATGCAACTAGCAAATCACAATGATCATGAACAGATTCAACCCAAGTTTTTATGAAAGGGGTAAATCCAATATTTATGCGCGAAATCCCTTTATAAAAAAGGACAACTCAAAATTTTAGCTTTTCATCTTTATCCCATAACCCCCAATAAGCACCAACATCACCTTCGGCCCCTACTTTCCAGGATTCATCAAAAGAAGAGAAATAAAACATTTCAATATTGTCATTTGCCGACCACAATTGGGAGTTGATAAAGTACTTCATCGCGTTTTCCCCTGATGAGATCGCTCCTCTTAAATTGCTCCCTTGGCTTGGCCAGCCAGTTTCGGTGATAATTACTTTTTTACCATTTCCGGCATGCGTCGCCTGTCCGAACATTTGTTGCATATGGTTCAAGGAATGTTCAATGCTACAGCCTTCCCAATATGGGTAACAATTAGACAGGATGACATCACAGGCCTCTGCGATTCGAGGCCGATGTGAAAATTCATAGTACGCATCTACGTATCCCACCGTAATATCAGGCAACTCTTCTTTTACCATATAAATATAGTCCAACAACTGTTCTTCGGTAAGATCATTTCGATATAAAACCTCATTGCCCACGGCAGCAATATCGACACAACCCTCCTTTGCCAAAGAAATCAAACCTTCTATTTCATCTTCGTTCATTTTCAGGTCATGGCCCAACCAAGCACCGACCATGGTTTTTATGTTATTTTGATGGGCTATGCGTGGAATATGTTCATTCCCTTCTACACAGGAAAAAGAGCGTACCCATTTGGTATAGGGTTTTAAGATTTGAATTCTACGCCTTACTTGCTCCTCGGTAATGATATCTCCAGGCTTTTGCCCATCTTCGTACATGCTAAAACATATACCATGCATTCCTTTTTCCAAGGTGGCCCTCCATAGCTTTATTAATTCCTCGACCGAGTACTTGCTAAAATCGACACCCTTATAATCAGTAAAATCTACCGAGTGGATCAAATGATCGTGCTCTCCTCTATATGACATTGTTTTTATACTTTGGTGTTATTGATTACAATTCTCCTCTACGCGCGACCAATTCTTCCTTGATTTCCTTCGCTCGCTTTTCCGACAGACTATACTTCCACATAACCCATACGGCAAGGGCAGCAGTCAACGACGGAACCAATATATCAGCTATTCTAAGATTGTTCATAGTTTCAATGGACTGTACGTTGACATTGGGGTCAAATCCAACAATACTTAAAATAAGACCACCTAGAACCAATGCGATCGATTGCCCTATTTTAACCATCAACCAATAGATGGCACCAAAGGTTCCTTCCTTTCTTGGCATACCATTTTCCAATTCGTCCAAATCGCAGACATCGGCGGTCATTGACATCATCAAGGTGAACAGTCCTCCCATTCCGAAAGCAAATAATGGGATTGGAGCGAAAATTAGCCACGGTACTTCGCTACCGGGATCAATGCTGAACCATGACATTCCTACACTATCCAAAAATGGATTGATGCTTTCGAAAATAGCACTTACGGCGGAGTTCAAACTTTTCCCCAGCCCAGTTTGGTTGAATTGGCTGTTTAACTCTTTGTCAAATCCCCACCATTTTAACACATAGCCAACAATTGATAGAATGGTAGATATGATGAAAGCTTTTCTTTTTCCCCATTTCTTTGCCATTCTTGAAATAATAGGAATCACAATAAAAGCAGTGATCATGGCATTTATTGTATTGAACCAAGCAGGCCAAGTCCCCGCCATTTCATAACTGCCATTGTACATGTAAAACACAATAATAAAAACACCGAATGCGGCAACGAGTTGAAAACCGTTAAATACCAAAAACGTGGCACCACATAGCTTCATAAAAGGTTTGTTCTTGGACACTTGTATAATTCCTTCCCATAATTCCTTTAAATTGGCGGCAAGGGTTTTGAAATTAATTTCTTTGCGGTTTGCCATATGTGAGGCGTCAATACCTTTGCAAAACAATGCGGGTAGAATCCCAAATACCACGCACATCGCACCTACTATGAGCGCCATGGTGCGTACTCCTTCCGTCTGTGTATTAAATGTGTTCGAATCGGGAATAATCACATACAGCCAGGGAACGATCATCCAGGCGATTTGGCCCATGGTATTCGAAAAGGCCATCAAACGGGTACGTTCGTTATAGTCTGAAGTCATTTCATATCCGAGACCCACCAAAGGTGTAGCGAACATAGTATTGCCGATCAAGAACAGTAATTGCAAAACCATCACATGCCAAATGATATAGGATTGTGAAGCATTGTCATCAATCTGCCACATCAGGAAGAAGAGTATACCGCTTACGATCGCTCCAATAAAAATATAAGGCCGTCTTCGCCCCCATTTCGATTTGGTATTGTCAGAAATGAAACCCATTATCGGATCTGTAATCGAGTCAAAGATTCTTGGCAGTCCGCCTAAAAGCCCGGCCCATAGAGGGTCAACACCCCAAGCCGTAAGCAAAAAGAACTGAATAAAGACACCTAATGTTCCCGGCAAAATGTTCAATATAAAATGGCCGGCCCCGAAGGCGGCTTTTTGCCCCACTGGGACTTTGTCTTTCGAAAGTGTTTTTACTTGACTCATAATTCTCTTATTTAGTTGTTGGCAATCTATACTAGTCGTATTCTACATATCTTATTTGATAACAATGGTTTGTATTGCTTGGGCACTTATTTTAATTTTTGCACTTTTCTCCCCGACCGAAAGTTCCAAATCCTTTTCATCTTCGTCTTGATTAAAAACCACGACAGCGATCGACCCATCAATGTTTTTGGCCGCCGTTGCCAAAAGTGTATCATTCGAGAGGGCCATTCCTATTCGTATTGCTCCTGGTCGTATGAATTTACTAAAATGGGCCATTGTGTGGTAAATGGGCGTAAGGTATACTTCGTCTCTTTCTGGATCTACGATGATGGGTGCGACACACCAATTCTTGAACCAGTTGGGGCCACCTTGTCTATCAAGAACCATATTCCAATCGATCCAGCCGTCTACCCAGTTGTTCAAACATCCAATAATATCACGTGCATAGCGATTAACGGGGGCATATTTGGGGTGTAGATGTTTATCTTTATCAGGTGCCCAATCCCAGCCCCAATCGGTCGCTTCTTTTTTCCAGTACCAAGCGTCGTCTTTCCATACGGGCACTTGGGCATCGACGCAGGCTTCTGTTTGAATCAAATATTTGTTGGGTGCCTTATCGTGGGCATACTGCAAAGCCTCGGGAAATACTTCATAGGTACTGGCATACCAATGAATAGCTGTTCCGTCATAGTACTTGGAAGTATTAGCATCTTTGTACATGGCGTCGACCCATTCGTTTAAATGCTCACGATTTTGGTCATACCCCAAAATCTTTACATCGTGTCCGTCTTTCTCCAATTTGGGCCCAAGGTGATTTTGAACAAAATCGGTCATCTCTTCCGCCGTAAAATGCATACTCTCCCAATTGTTGTCATTACCTAATGGCTCATTTTCGACGGTGAATCCCCAGATATCGATGCCTTCTTCTTTGTAGGCTTCCAGATACTTCGAAAAGAACAAAGCCCAGGTATCATTATATTCCGGTAAAAGCTTGCCCCCTCTCCAATCGTTATTGTCCTTCATCCATGGCGGTGCTGTCCAAGGGGAGCTGATAATCTTAAATCCATCCTTTGACAATTTCATAGCTTCTTTGATCATCGGAATGATATCATCGCGATCCTCGTCTATGGAAAAGCTCTTCAATTCGGTATCACCTTTGACCGGGGCATAAGAATAATTACTCAATGCAAAGTCGCATGAATTCATGTGGGTACGTGTCAACGAATATGCTGCACCCTCTTCACCAAAGTAGGCGTTCAATACTTTTTCTCTGTTTTCTTTTCCCAATCTATTTAACAACGAGGCGGATGCTTCCGTAAACGATCCCCCAAAACCTGTAATGGCCTGAAATTTTTTTTCGGGAATTACTTTGATTTGAACGGCATTGTCTCCTGTCGAAAACTCGGGAATTCGTGTCAATTTGTTTCCGCTTGCCGAAGTTTCATATACTTCGACTGCCAAGGGTTCTTGTTTTTCATTACAACTTAACATAAGAAAAGTTAAAAAGATGCCTATGATATACTTAAGCGTTCCCATATGAATGGCTGTTAGAGACAGTTTTATTTGCGGACCATAACTTCGTCAGCGGTCGGTGGAACCAATACCGCTTTCATTAATTCCTCTTTGTTCCCGTCAAATGTTTTGGCGACAGGGTTTCCATTTCTGGTCAAACCCTCAAAAATGCCCTTATCAACCAAATCCCAAATCGCATATTTTGCTTTTCCGTCTACCGTGAACAACCCAAAGTGTTTTTCTGAATCACCCGGGTCATCGCCTCCTTTCCAAGGCTCATCAAATGCCTCAAAGAAAAAGCACGACATTCCTACTTCATTGGTCCAATCTCTCATATGCTTGTAATACAATGCTTCTTTATACTCGTCACAAGCCTTTGAACCAGTGGCACCATAATGTCCCGAGGAAAAACTTGCCCAACCGGTTTCACCTATATGAATGGGTTTATTGACACCAAGGCTTTCCATGTATTTCTTTACATTTTCATACTGCATAATTGCATACTTCTTAGCCCTTAACATTGAGATTTCAATTTTTTCCTTATCGGTTTTACCTTCCAAACCTTCAGGACTTAACCAAAATTCGGGCTGATAATGCGAATCATGCATCGGGTAGGTATGCATAGAAATAAAATCTACCGCCTTGATCAATTTGTTCAAATCTTCTACGTGGTACTCGTCTCCACCGCCTCCCCAAGAAGCAAAATTGTCTGAACTTGTGATCCAAAGGTCTTTAGACAGCTTCCCCTCTTTCTTTAAATCTTGAAGATGATCGACCCATTTTAAGATGACACCGGGCTGAACGTAATAACTGGCGGCCCATTTTACCATGGCCTCGTTACCAACGGCAATGACCTTAACAATATCTGGATACTGGTTTGCCAACGCTACGGCCCTTTCTATCTCCGCCGGATTCTCTTCATTCTCCTGGTTGTGATCTGGTTCCCCATTTCCCGAATCAAATGAATTCTTACAATCGACCCATGCTCCCAACATGACATACATTTCAAAATTGGGATCCTCTTTTTTTATGTCGCTAATGACTTTTACCAAATTGGCCGCTTGGGGTTTGAGCAGCTTATAGGTGCGGATCAACTTTATACCCAGCGCCGACAAAATTTTCATATCCTCTTTAAGTTCGTCCAAGGTAGGCTCAATGCTATGGTCTGCGTGCCTATACCCCCCATAAGACATGGCCAAATAGTCGGGATTTCCCAAAATATCCTTTGCAGAAACTTCCTTCATCGAATCTTTCTCTTTGACGTCATTCTCCTTAACTTCTTTACAAGACCCCATAAAACCGATCAAAAGAATCAGTGTACAAACACCTATAATTGAAAAATAATTTCTCATAATTTATGGTTTAACCAATTTCTCTTACCAATGGAGGGACAAGGGCCTCCAATAATAAATCTTCTTTATTGCCATTAAATGTTTTTGTTATTGACATTCCGTCTCTAGTTAAGCCTTCAAAAATGCCTTTGTCCACTAAATCCCAAAGGGCGTATTTTGCCTCTCCCTTGAGATTTATCAGTCCGAAATGGTTTTCAGAACCACCTTCGTTAGCGGCATCTTTCCATGGTTCATCGAACGCTTCGAAATAAAAACAAGAAACGCGTTCTTTCTCACTCCAGTCCCTAATTAGTTTATAATATTTTCCAGACTTATACTCATCTGCAGCCTTAGATCCATCGGCCCCATAGGGTCCATTGGAACTTGTTGCCCACCCGGTCTCTCCAATATGGACAGGCTTATTCACTCCCAAGCTTTTAACAAAGCTCGAAACCCCTTCGTATTGTTTTGTCGCAAATTCAAGGGCCCGTTGCATTCCGGATTTAATTTTTTCCTTGTTTGAAAAATCCCTTTCACGGTCAGGCACTAACCAGAATTCGGGATTATAATGAGAGTTATGCATTGGGTATGTATGCATAGATATATAATCAACCGCCTTAATCAGCTCAATTAAATCCGCCGTGTGATATATGGGATCACCGCCACCCCATGATGAAAAATCATCTGAACTTGTAATCCATAAGTGTTTTGGAAGATCTCCACTCTTTTTTAAATCCTGTAAATGGTTAACCCATTTCAGAATGACCTTTGGACGCACAAAATAACTCGAGGCCCAATGCACCATAGCTTCGTTGCCAACCGCGACAATCTTAACAATGTCTGGATAAGCTTTTGCCAATGCCGCCGCTCGTTCTATCTCTCCCGCATTATCCTCACTTTCAACCTCATGATCAGGCTCTTGGCCCGTCCAGGCATTGTGGCAATCGATCCAGGCACCTAACATCACATACATCTCGAAAGATGGATTTTCGGCATTCAGCTGACTGATCGCAACCAACAAGTTCGGTGTGTGCTGCAACTGCACATTATAGGTTCTCAATATTTTGATTCCCATCGCACTTAAGATTTTCATGTCTTCTTTTAGCTGGGGAATTGTGGGTTGAATATCTCTAGACTTCGCTCTATATCCCCCATAGGAAATTGCCAAATAATTTGGATCGCCTAAAATATCCTTTGCGGTTTTGGTTCTATCTACAATCATAGATTGTTTCTATTCTTTTTTAGAAGTTAACAGTAACGACTTGTCAACTATTCTATTAGGGCTTCTAATTTATTTCGTAATGGTTACTTCAATTCGGTTAATCTCTCCTTTTCTTTCAAATAAGCTATTCGACGCGGCTACATCCAAACTTGACCCATCAAATAGCAATCTTGAGTTATCATTCATATGAACCGTCACGGTCCGATTTTGTCCCAAACTATAAATAATTGGAACTTGACAATAGGTAAACCCAAGAGAACCTTCTTTCAATAAATGATGTTCCAATTGTCCGTTCAAATTCACATGATCAAATGCAGTATCCCTTTTAAGAAATTCGGTCCTGCGCAATAAATGAGGCTCAAAGTATAATTTACCATGCTCAACAAAAACACCGAGCTCGCCAAACCTACTGAGTATATCTTCTTTAACTTGCCCTGTCATACCAGGCTGTTGTGCCCCTTTTCCGGCCGGAGTATGTGAATAGGGGTCTGTTGGAAAAGCACCATACAATTCAGGGGATTTGTGCACGCCTATTCCCTCATTGATCTCATAATAATGCTCCAGCAATCTACCTATGGTCTCATCGTCTTCTTTTGCTTCAATCGCCCTCAAACAAGTTTCTTGAACCGCCAAAAGCAATTTGGAAACCATATGCCAATAAATGGATCCCAAGCCTTCATACCCGAAGAACGTTCCTGACCTGCCGGTGAATGATTTATGATCGAAGACTTCCTCGAAAATGGAGAGCAATAACGCCCGGTCTTTTTGGATCAATTCGCCATATCTGTCCTTTGGTAAATCGGCCAATGCCTTTTTTAAGCTCTCCCCATTATTGAAAGACCCATTGAAATGATAACCACCCTGAGTATCGACTTCCACAATTTTGGAATTGCCATCCTTCAGCAGTTGTTTGACTAATTCCGAATGCTGAATCCTTTCCGCTGGAATGTTGTTTTTATCATTGAACTTGGCCAATTCCTTATTCGGATACAATAGGTAACTGTATTGATCCGGTCTGAACAAGGCACTATTTTTCAAACCGTCTAAGAGAGCCAAGGAATCTTTTGATGAAATATAGCCCGAACTCAATACCGCTACTTGACCCTCGAGCATTTCAGATAGATACGAAATTGAAACCTCGGTATCGCTTTGTAGGGTCATTAAATTATAGGCATGGTATAAATTATCAACACGCTTGTTTGCGGCAATACTATGATCCAAATATGCCAATGTCACTTCTATGAACTGTTGCACGTCATTCTTTGCAAGCGTTTCGGTTTCCTGTTTAAAACCATTTTCATAAATGGTGGTCCTAAAGTCACTACCCGCATTCCCTAGTCCGTCCATAACCTTTTTTCTTTCCGTATCGGATACCCGTGCGGAAAGAATGGATTCATTGTCTATCAAGGTTGTTTTCACGGTATTGAAGAACACCACCAAATCTTTAGAGGCCTCATAATCTTGTTCTGGAATCCCCTGCATCACCTTTTCAAAGAATTTTAAAAACCTTCTTAGATAATTTAAGGTTACCATTGAAACCCCATTGCCCACCAGCGCATTGTTGGCGTCATTCCATTCAGGTCGCTGGGTATTCATCCAAATACCCCCTTCGGGAATAAAATTGGAAACCTTTGCCAATAGGGTGGCCAGTAACTTTTCAAGAAGATTCACCTTGTAAATAGCCCCATTCCTGTCTTTCAACAGAGCGGCATCAGCTCCTAAAATGGCACGCTCCCTGTGAATTTGGGCATCCAATTCCTCATCAAATACGATGGTATCCTTTGGATTTTCCAAAATGGACCGATAATCCTTTATTTTATAAGGCACATTGGCGAATACAAAGATTTTTTCATTGAAATACTTGGCCAGATTACCGGGATAATGGTTCTCGCTAAATTCGAGAAACTTGAGCAAGTATATAATTTGATGGTCTCCCCAATAACCGATGTACGACCATGGGTCGTCAGGTTCAATGGTCTCCCAATCAAACCCATCCTTGGTAACACGATACGGATTATATCCGTCAAAAGTTGTGGCGTTCAAGAATTTATGGATCATACCATTGATGAACCCAGGATACGAATGTGCCAACGCCTCCCAGTTCTGGAAGATATCCCGCCAGTTTCCCTCATAGTCTAATATCTTTTGACCCTCCTCTGTTGTCGTATTGATTGAAAATCGGTTCCAAGGTCGACTCGGATCCCCATGCCTTCTGCTGAACTTCAATGGTAAATATTCCAAACAAAGCCTGCAAAAGTCTTTATCATCACTTTGGGCAGCGATATTTTCAAGTTCCTGAAGGGCAAACGTCTCCGATAAATTTTCGAAGATATCGGAATTCGCTTCCAGCACATTCCGATTGGCATTTAAAATGTAATCCTCGAAATCGTCTTTTTCAATATGATAGTTGTTGTCAAAAATGCCCCCACGCATGATATTGAACAGCACATTTGAGTAATGTCGTGTATTGCTTTTCTTATCGGCTGTAAGTTGCTTGCTATCGGAAGCATGGGTCAGTTTTAACAAATTCTGCGTGCCTAGTTCCACATCGTTACAAACGTCTTCCCAAATGTTGTCGTTTGCTTTAATCTCTTCAGAAAGGTTTATAACTTTTGCCGAACTCTTATTTACATCGGCTATCGTGGCCCATTGTTTTTCTTTTTTGGATTCAAGATTTAGGTCGGCGACCGTAAAATAAGCCCCTTTCTCGGCCTTAATATCGGTTTCTTCCGTTATTGCATCGCCGTTTCGAAATTCATCAAGCTGTAATGATGACAATAAGGTCTTCGTGTTAGCAAGCCCCATTGACCAAACAACATTCGCTTTCAACGCCTCGCTCGGTTCCGCTCGGTCAACTATAATGGCACTTAACGCAAAAATTCCAAGTCCTGAATCTTTTAACAACTCACTCCTTTTATAGGCATCGACAAGATTACTACTTGCCTGCTGTGTACTGGCAGGAACCCCGTGAGGCATAATATTCTGAATCCCATCCAAAACAGTTACCTCGACATCGCTGTCCGAATTATTCGTTAGCCTGCTTTTTCTGACAAAGCCAAAGCGATTGCTCGAATTCCATTGATATTGATAGGTCAAACCTAAATCATGATTGATTTCCTCGAAAATGACCTTATTGCCATATTCATTTTTATACAGATTTCTGGTAACCTTGAATACTCCTGTATATCTATTCGAGAACGGTTCCCAAACAACTGTTTTTCCGGATGGTCTATGGATTCTAAAAATGGACTTACTCCCAGTTGTATCATAAGATTCGGTAATCTTATCATCGGTATAATATGGAAACAGGGCATAATCGCTATTCTTTCTTCCCGCACTTAATCCGCCGTTGCTCGAAATGAACATCCAATGATTCGAATCACTGACAATACTCATAAAAAACGGTCGTAAAGAATCACTGTTCTCTATCTTATAATACCCTTCATTTTCAATTTGGATGTACTCCATTAAACTATTCTATAATTTCTGTTAGACCTTAATTTCTTACCAGCAATTTTTCAACTTCCTCGAGTGTTTTTCCTTTAGTCTCGATAACAAATTTGTATACGAACAAAATGGCCAAAAATGAAAGTACCGCGTAAATGGCGAATGTCATTGTGGGACCCAGATTGGAAAGTTCCCACGGAAAAACCTGTGTTACCGAAAAGCTGACCAAAGAGTTAAAAAAACCAACGACCGAAATTGCAATACCCTTAATTTTTGTCGGGAAAATTTCAGAGATCAGTGTCCACATCACCGGGCCCAATGAAATGGCAAATGCCGCCACATACAATAAGATTGCGACTAAAACCAGTGTTGCGTTTATCTGTATGAAGTTGGTGATTTCGTTGCGTTTGAAATCCAAAAACATATCCGGATCCAGCTTTGACTCCACCGCATTAAAAAGAGCTTCTTGACTATCGAACGACTGCCCGTTTAATTCGGCCAGTCCGTTTTGAATTTGGGCACTGCCAACATTTTTCAGGTTGGCCTCATTGAAATCATAGGTGGCGTTGTAGAATGCAAATGCGGCCATCAACAATGCAATGGTCATGCAACTTGACCCTATTAAAAGTAGTGGCTTTCTACCAAGTCGGTCAATCAACCAAATGGCGACCAGGGTAAATACCAAATTCGTAAGACCTACCACAATGGCTTGTAAAAATGAAGAGTCGGTACTGCCCCCTGCTTGCTCAAAAATGGTCGGGGCATAATAAAACACTGCATTGATCCCCGTTATTTGTTGAAAGAAAGCGATTCCAAGTGCTATTACCATGATAACGGAGTACTTTTTTTGAAATATGTCGGAAAGTTTGCCTTTTGGCTCCTTCTTATCTATGCCTTTCTGAATTTCCGTTATCGTGGTTTCGGCATACGCTTCCCCACCGATTTTCGTCAAAACTTTTTGGGCCAATTCAATTCTGTTCAATTTTTGAATCAACCATCTCGGACTTCGGGGCACTGTAAAAAGTGCCAAAAAATAAATTAAGGCCGGAATAGCTTCCACACCCAACATCCAGCGCCAGCTTTCCCCATCTATATTCACTAAAAAATAGTTTGAAAAGTAAGCGACCGAAATACCGATCACAATATTGAGTTGATTAAAGGAAACCAAGCTTCCCCTTAACCTCGCCGGAGCAATCTCAGCGATATAAATAGGGGCAATCAGTATCGCTCCACCAATACCGATACCACCAATAATACGCGCAATAATGAATTCGTTGTAACTCGTTGACAGGGCCGACCAAGTCGCCGATATCGTAAATAGGGCGGCTACCAATATTAAAACTTTCTTCCTTCCGAATCTATCCGCTAACGGACCGGCGACCAAATTTCCGGCCATCGCACCAAAAACTACACAACCCACCGAAAAGCCAAGCATTGCATCGGTCATTTCAAAATAAACCGTAATGCCCTTAATCGCACCGGAAATCACTGCGCTGTCAAAACCGAGTAAAAGCCCTCCAAGAGCGACTATTAAACTGATTAAGACAGTATATGATTTGTTCATTTCAAGTACCTCGTCGGAAGTTTGCATTTTTTGGTATTAATTCGTTATCGGTCAATTACCTATTAAAAATGTATTTGAACCTCTTGGGGGGATAGAGGGAAAAAGGTCGGTAAAAATTGCCTTATCACCAACCTCTTCCGTAATTAATTCAAGAATCCGTATCGCGCTTATTCAACGATCATATCGTCAATGTAATACGTCTCTTCACTATCTGTATTCGTGCCGTCGGAACCTTCAGGATTATCCGGTTTTATTACCATTCGATTGTATGCCGTCGGATCCGGAACACCGGTAAAGACCACACTTATTTCCGTCCACTCGTTTGCATTGGGAATGGTCACGTAGGTTGGAGGTGGATTTCCCGGATCGGGGTCGGGCACGGGATCCGCGGCCAGCTCAAATCGGAATACCACATTCGCTTTGGTAGAACGCACTTTCATTTTAAATGTCGGAGTGGCGTTTAGGTCAAAATTACTGGCAAACGTATTCTGAATGCCGGCCCAGCGAGTAGCTCCGTTGCCTTTTACCACTTTCAATACATTATCAGATGTATTGATGTCCTCCTTGAATTCATTTGCGGCCAGTTCGACGGTAATGGTACTCGCCCCGGTAAAGCTATCTACGAACGATTCACAACCCTCAAAATCCAATGGAAGAGCAGTCGCCGCAACCACGGTACCGGTGCAACCGCCACCGCCGCTTTCATCCAAAACCAGGGAAACATTGTCTATTACCACTGTACCTACTTCGGCGCCCATGTCGAATAAGATACGGCTATCGGCACCTCCAAAACCTGTAGCATTTAGGTTCAACGCAAATGTTTGGGTGTCCGTGGTCAAATTAACCGTCTCGTTCACGTTGGTGAAGGGGTCGACGTTCAATCCAATGCCCGCTATTATCGTTCTATCGCGATCTGATGAAGCATCAAAAGTCAATATGTAGTCAGCGTCTTGCGTAAGGTCGAGTACTTGGCTAAGATTCACATCAAACGGATTTCCTGCAACCGTGACATCTACCGCATTAAAACTATTCCCATTTTCGGTGACGATGTTACGGCCACCACCGATCCAAGGGTCATCCCCGCTTTCAAAATCGCCATTGGTCAACAAACCATCATCGAAACCACTTCCGCCATTTGTATCACTGCCATCACCCCCTTCAACAAGGGATACATTGTCAATGACGACCGTGCCAACTTCAGCGCCCATATCAAAAAGGATTCGGCTATTTGCCCCACCAAAGTCATTGGCCGCCAACTGCAATGTAAATGTTTGTGTTTCGGTCGTAAGATTTACAGACGGCGCCGTATTCGAGAACGGGGCTTCATTGAGCCCAATACCCGCAAGGATGGTGCGAGCAACGTTCGAAGAGGCATCAAAGGTCAAAATATAATTTGTACCCTGCGTAATTTCAACCACTTGGCTGAGGTTCACGTCAAACGGATTGCCCGCCGTCATCACATCTACCAAGTTGAAGCTATTGCCTCCCTCGGTAACTATATTACGGCCACCTCCGATCCATGGGTCATCTCCGCTTTCGAAATCCCCATTCATAATCAATCCCGAATCAAAAGTTGGCAAGGGGGTCTCGATTTGCTCAATGTCATCGAGATAGAAAGTACCCGCCGTTGTTCCTGGGCCATCGACAAAAAGCGTTAACCTGGCATACTCGGCAGTATCGGTAAAATCAAAGGAAATTTCTTCCCAACCTGTACCGCCATGGCTCGCAACTACTTCAACGGGATTCGCATTGCCTTCTTCCAACTTCATTAAGACATCCACGGCCACATCGGACCAGAAGTTCATTTTTATGGTTTTTTCACTGGTCAAATCGATACCAATTCCCAAATCAAAGAACAGGCCTTCAAAAGCGGCTCCACCATTGGTTATTGCACCCACTTTGGAAGCGGTATCGTTTGTACCTCCAGGTGCAGGATTATCAACTACTTCAAAACTTGCACCACCAAAAACACTGGGTGTATAATCTACATTGGCACCATCAAAAGTAATCGGCAGCATGATTGCTTCTGGAAGAAGCACGGTAATCTCATCCTCAAAAGTGTCCGATGCCCCAGAAGCATTCGAAGCCTCTAACGAAACAGTATATGTGCCGGTAGGATAGGTCTTAACAGGGTTTACTTCGGTCGAAGTCCCACCATCCCCAAAATTCCACTCGTAGCTTGTGGCTTCTTCAGAAATATTGATAAATGTAATCGTACCTGTTTCCTCGTTTTGGGTGAAGGTAAATCCCGCCACTACTTCCGGCAGATTGGTGCTATCATCGTCCTCATCGCATCCCAAAAAAGACAATGCCAAAATAAACGCAAAAAGGTATTTCGATTTTTTTAATACTTCTTTCATAGTTGTTCCTTTAATTAGTTCGTGTTCGTATTCTTATAAACCCTGACATAATCGACCAACATGGTTTGCGGAAAAACGGTTTCTTCGTTGGGATCGCCCACGAAGGTGCCTCCTACGGCCAGATTCAGCAGTATATAGAAGGGTTTGTCGAAGACCCAATCACCCGTAACATCTTCAGGTGTTATTTGGTTATAGAGTATATCGTCTACATAATAATTGACATATTCAGGACCCCACTCGATTCCGAAAACGTGGAAACCGGTATCAAAGCGATCATTGGGCAGGGTATATTCTTTAGAGATGGCATTGCCACCGTTATAGCCCGGACCATGAACACTACCTATCAAAACGGTAGGGTCTTGCCCTCGGTATTCCATGATATCGATTTCACCTGCCCCCGGCCATGGATTTTCGTCTATATCGGCACCCAACATCCAAAAGGCCGGCCAAATGCCTTGACCATAGGGCAAACGAATACGCGCCTCAAAACGACCATAGCGTTGCTCGAATTTATCTTTGGTCAATAGACGCGCCGATGTGTACGCAGAACCCTCAAAGTCTTCGCGTTGCGCGGTTATGAGCAACACGCCGTTTTGAACTTTTACATTTTCGGTTCGGTCTGTATAATACTGCAATTCATTATTGCCCCATCCGTTCAGGCCTGTACCAATATCAAAACCCCATACCGTACTGTTTGGGGCGCCATCGGTATCGAACTCCTCTTGAAGCGTAGGCTCGGTGAAATTGACAACTCTTTGTGTATCATCTGTATTGCAGCCCATCATGAACAGCAAAAGCAACGATAGTATACTTATCTTTTTTTCTATTTTTTTCATCTTCTTTTTTGCTTAACCTAATATTAACGGAAGTATAAATTGTCCAATAAGAAATTGATATCGCCAACAAAAACAATTTGGGCCAGGTTATTCTTTTGGCTTGTCAAAGTGCCGTTTAGCGGTACTTCAATAGTAATCCATTCACCAACGGGAATTTCTGCAGGGGTCAAGTCCAACCGTACCTCAGCATCGTCTTCGATGGGTTGGCCCGTAAAAATGTCGGTATCAATTTGACCGTTGCCGCCTCTATCCCTTATCTGTATTTGAAAGTTGCCGGCTGCCACATCGTTTGTATAAATGTCCATAAACAACGAACCTTTTGTGGAAGCATCGATCGTCGGGTTTTGGAATTGGATACCCACGAAATTTAGGTTGGAATAAAACTTGAAGTCGTCTCCGTTCACCGTTATCTCACTGAGTTCCGTATTGCCAAAATCTGCCCGAAACGTATCGACGGGCACATCAGTGTATTGGTTACTGAACAGGGAAATGACTTCCGACTCGGGGAATTGTGGAATCGGAGCGGAAACAATATCTCCGGTCGAGGTGATCTCCAATGAGCCATTTGCTTTTACACCGGCCAAGATAGCCGTTATCTCAGCTGTGCCCGCCCCAACAACAGATACCTCACCAAGCTCGCTGACCTGGGCAACATCGGGATTTGTGGATGTAAATGTGAAATAGGACGGAGCGGCAACAACTGTCTGGTTGACGCCCGAGTCTAAATTAAAGGTCTGTGCAAGACCATTGATCAGAATGTTCGCGCCGTTAAAGGTCTGTTGCACCAGATCATTTCCATTAAAAATTTCGGGCTTAGGCTGGGCTATCGTACCCAATTTTTCAAATCGTAATTCATCAATCCAAAAAGTATAGCCCAAACCATCTACCGAACCAGCGGAATATCGGAACATTCCCCTTTCTTGATCCAGTTTGGATGGATCTGGTATTGGAATAACATATTTTACCCAATTGGTAGTCAATGGTACATTTTGCCGGGTAACGACGAATTTGTTTTCACCGAAGTCCTCTCCAAACCCGAATTCGCCAATGGTTACATTTTGTGAAGCTTTTGCCCAAAACGTCAATGCATCAAAACCTCTTAAATCACGACCTGAGCCCTCTCCATCTACTCTAAATATCGCTCCGGCAAAATTACCTTCTGGATCGTCGGCATTCGGCACATCGAATCGCATCGATGCTTCCCCCAAATAGCTGACCTCTTCGTCAACTGACCAAGCTGTTGGTTTTGAGCCAGGAGGGTTTTCTGGGCTCGGACCATAAGGGAAATAGAAATTAGTTCCAAGTCCTACAGGGGTATCTGTAAAAATATCACCTGTTGCAGGAAATGTTGCGAACTCCACCTCATCGGAAACATCTCTTTCGCAACCCGCTAAAACGGCAAAAATCGATGCCAGCAAAAGTGAAAACGGTATATGTATATATTTTTTGTTTTTCATTTTTCTATTTTTTATTTGCCGATGTTGATATGAATATATGTTCTGATTTCCCATTCGCTTCCGTTCTCAAATCCAACCGGACTGATAGCAGGTTCAGTGGCAAATCCTGTGGTTGCGTTTGGCAGATATCTCGGTGAAAATTCATCAAGCGAGCGCCAAGTGCCCCGAATTCCGATCTGCGTGCTCGGAAGAATGAACCAGTCTGGTTTTCCAATCGTTGTTGATAGATCCAACATCAGTTGCACGGGATACGTGAGGTTGAAATCCCTGTGATAATCAAAGGGTCCCCAGTCATTTATTTTAAAGGCATGCTGTAGCTTTATGTCTTTATAGATCATTCGAATGTCACCGCCAAAACGCTCAATGACCCTATCATCACTACCCCTTGCCTGGGCATTTCCAAAATAGAGATTCGAGATTATTCCCAGGTCCGAGTTTACCTTGGAAACAATGCGGGCATGTGTTTCCCATAAGTCCTTGGCGGGAACCGAGTTCGGAAATGCAAATAAGGTTCGAGTACCTAAAAATCCGATTGCGGCATCCTGGGCCGTAGGGAGGTGTCTAAAAACAAAACCTACGCTAGCGGCCAGTTTTGCATCCTCCGCCCTGTCATTGTCCCATTCGTACATCCAGGTTCCTGGAGTAGGGTCAAAGGTGAGCAATAATTCACCGGCAACCGTTTCTCGATTCGCCCGAACAACAAAGGGGTCGTCAAGTATATTTCGCAGTCTGCCAGGGCCCTGAACGTCATTGGGCATCGGCCCGACAATGGGCTTTTGCCACAAAAAGTTAGGGGCTACCTGAACATTTCCAATGTTAAAGGTAAAGCCTGTTAAAAAGTTGGTTTGATTACCACTGCCGCTATCCTTAAGTTTCCAACCGGTGAATGTTCTGGTATAATCGCCACCTCCGTTGGCCACCAGACCCATTGCCGCACCCTGGGCGTACCAGTTAAAGGTACCTTTGGAATACGTTATTTTGGCCTTGCCTCCCCAGTTGTCCTTTGAATTTACTTTATCGGTGAAAACGGTGTAGTTTCCAGATTCTCCCTCAGTGAACTGAAACTCCCTTCCATTTAGGGGTTGACCACCCCAGATACCCCCGACGGAAATACCCAAGTTTCCGAATTCCCTTTCTATATGCAAGGTGGCTCTTCTAGTTCTCGGCATGGGTACGGCCAGCGAGGAAACGATGGTTCCAAAATTGTCGATATCCTCATGAAAAATTCCGGTAACTTCATAGTGTCCGATATGTTTTCTATATTTTAGAAGAACCGCCGGGTTGGCGCCCCACCACAATTGTGGTCCAAATGCTGCTTTTAGTCCTTTTAAGACTCCTTTTCCATCGACTTCTATGCCGGAAATCTCGCCATTATAAATATCCAAGTTTGGACCGTAGTTTGCCTCGGGATACAAGCCAAAGAAATCACCTTCATAACCCCAATGGTAATGCCCTGTTCGATAAAAGCCCCTTACGTCAAAATTCTTTGCATTCCATTCAAAGGAGGCATTGTACACCTGAACCCTATTGAAGTCATTCAATGTGACTGGACCTTCATCTGTATTCACCTCGACCGGACGTCCTCTATTTTCATAGAAGATTTCATTAATCGGGTTTTGCGCTACGTTGCCTAGGATATTGAAGTTTACCTCTGCCCTCATATTTGGTGCGGGCTCACCTTGAACGCCCACAAAATAGGACTGCATGTGGTCAAAACCCTGTTCATTGGGATACGTCGTCTCTTCTGGATCGGCAGTCTCGGGGGTCGTCAAAAGATTACCACCAGTATTGAATGTGGTGAACTTTGCCTGTAGGTTGCTTAAACGGATTTTGCTACTGGCTTCTCCGACCAAAGCGGCCTTATCACCCCTCGCCTTTAGAACGGCATCCATCAACTCAATGTTGTCAAAATAGTTTGAGACAAAATCCAAGTTCACACCTTCAGCATATGGATTTAGTTGATGTGCCTCTTTCAAAGCGTAATATGCGGCTCTTGGATAAAGTTCATAAAGACCTCTTGGGTTGGTTGCTCCCTTTGCGCAGATACCAAACCATTCCTCATTCATATTATTGGCACCTTCCTTGGCAAGGTCTCTCGCATAACCACCGTTCGACCACGATGCATTGTTGTCATGTACATCGGCATTCTTTCGGTCGTCAAAACCGAACTTCCACCAACCGTCACTAAATTGAAAGGTAAATCCGCCAATTGAATTATCCGCTTTACCGAGGCCGGCGGCATTCTCATAAATCTCCTTCCAGTTGCCCACCATATAGTAGGCCTGCGAATATTGGTCTTCTTTATTCTCTACGGCGTTAAAGGCGTCTGCCCCAAACTCGGTGAACATTACGGGTTTGTTCAACTTTTCCTTGACGACCTCGAACATATCACCGAATGACAGCCCTCTATAGGTATTCGTACCGTAAATATCGATATCAGGACATTCCTCGGCTACAATATCAATGAAAAGGACGTCTCCGTTGCAGATGGCCACCGGATGCGAACTATCTAAGGTTTTCATCATTTTTGCCGCCTCGTTCATCAGTCTATACATTGGTCTCCCGCGCGACTCGCCGATCGCATTGATTTTTTCTTCACCATCGGGAAAGTCCTCTGTTTCTGCACCCGCCCAGAATAGACCGTAGTTGTTTTCATTCCCCAACAGGTATAATAGAAGACCCGGTGTGTCCTTATAGCCCTTGACAAGGTCTTCCATTTCTTTTAAGAGGAATTTTTGAGTGCGCTCTTCGCCATATTTGGTTACGGGTACCCAAGCACCGTCCAAGGTTAGACCGTAGCGTCCGAACGAATGGTTTAACATGGTATAAATGCCATAGTTTTCGTAAATGTATTTTATCCACCTAGCAGGCACACCGGTATATTGACGAATAACATTGACACCCATATTTTTCAGAAGCGACATTTCAATATCCAATCCGGCCTTGATGACATCGTCCGGTTTTTTCCAGAACTGTGCATCTACCGTGTTGGTTCCGATAGGGATATAATCCCAGTTCATTCCGTTGATCATAAACTTCTCCCCGTTTACAACCAACTGAGTTCCGTTTTCGTCACTAACAACCTCAACTTTATCAGTTTGTGAAAACATGACCGTAGTTGTTAAGAGAAAGATTAACCTGAGTAAATTTTTACGTAGTGTTCGCATAGAATATTTTTTGATTTTCTAAACTTATTGTCAAAAACTGAGGATACCATAAAATCTTCCTCTACAAAAAATATACATGGCAAAAAAAAGTGGATATCAATATCAAATCGACAAAACAAAACGGCTTGAAAGAACCGTATATCAATGGCTTTGGGTAAATGTTAAAAAACCATTCGGAAATGGTCAAGAAGAAGTAAACTGGCTTTTGTATAGGTAATGCTGAGGTAATACTGCCCTCTGTTGAGGTGAATATACCTTATGTTGAGTTGCTACAAGTCTAATATATAGTTCACTAGGTTATCCTCATGTTGTAAATTGAGTTTTTTCCGCAAACGATATCGTTTGATCTCGACACTTCTAGGTGAAATATGCAATAATCGCGCAATCTCTTTCGAGGAAAGGTTCAATCGTAAATAGGCGCATAATTTCAAATCGTTTGGGGAAAGGGAAGGATGTATCGTTTTCACCTTTTTCAAAAACTCGCTATCCGCATTGTTGAAAGCTTCCTTAAACATCTCCCAGTCATCATTTCGGTTTAAATTCTTATTAATGACCTTAATTACCTTATCGACCCCATCCTTGTCTTCTACTCTATTCAGTTCATCTTTTATTTTGGTCAGCAATTCATTCTTCTTAATAATGCTCATAGTAGACGCGGCCAGTTCTTTACTTTTGCTTTTGAACTCTGTTTCCAATTGCTCGTTTTTGATTTTAATAATCTCTTTTTCGCTTTGAACCTTGGCCAATTCAAGTTCTTGTTTGTTCTTTTCTATAAGTTTTTGACGTTGCTTTCTGTAATACCGCTTGTACAATGTGTGCATAAGCAATAAAAACAGTAGCATTCCAAGCGCATACAATACAATCATAACATTGGAGATATACCAAGGCTTTGCGACCGTAAAGGAATATGAAGCTGTATTCTTTGATATGGTATTCCCGATTTTGGCCCTGACATCGAATGTATAATCCCCAAAAGGAAGATTTTCATAGAATACCTCGACCCTTTCTGACCAATCGCTCCAGTCATCATACATTCCCTTTAGGCGATATCGATATTGTGTGCCCAGATACTTATCGTATACCGGAGCATAGAAAGAAAGTTTAAAATTATTTTCATGGCTTTCAAAATCACCTTTTAAACTTTTGTCGATTAACGTTTCCTTCTTACTATTATCACTATTGGAAATACTTCCGATATCGACCCGAAAATCTTTGGGTCTTATTTCGTTTATATTGAATACGATATACCCTGAGGTTTTTCCTAGTAAGTAGGTGCCGACGTCATTGAGTTTGATGATGTTTTCATATCCTAGAATCCCATCCCTCATTTCCTTTGTCAGGGGTATGCTTTTTAGTTTTAGGGTATTGGTCAACCCTTCAGATGCCAAAAAACTTATGTTCGATTTGTTGAAAATCCATAATTTGTTATCCTCATCGTCTACAACAAGCTTTCCAGATTCGTATTCTTCCTCTGTGTAGGCAGCGCTTAAAAGGCTATCCTTTACAAACTCCCGATCGACGGCATTGTATTTGAAAAGCCCTTTTTTATAAGCATACAATAGATCGTCATTGTACTTTGCAATTCCAGAATTGGAACCCTTTATCAAGGTATCTTTCACCACACTTTTTGCCTCGAAGAAAGAATCGTCTATGTCCAATTCGAAAACTCCATTATATTCGTGGTTAACGAAGATTTGATTCCCCAATGTTTCAAAATATCTGGATGAATTGTCAAACCCCTTGATTTTATTTCGAAGTTTCCAAGAATCCCCTGACTTAACCAAGACATACAATCCGTCATAGTTTCCTTGAAGTAACAGATTTGGCCTATTTGGCAACTTGGCTATATTCCACGTTCCCTGAATACCTGCAATTTTTGTTGCGCGATTACCCTTGATTTCAAAGGTGCCCGAATTATGTCCGCATAACAGCTTCCCTTCGATCTCTCTTAAGCACCACACCTGCCCCTGTGTACCATTTATAAAATCAAAACCGTCACCACCCTGCAACTTCCTATAGAATAACCCTTGATTCGTTCCAAGATACAGATTGCCATTATGGACCTCGGATGCATAAACACTCCCTAAAACTCCCTTAGTATCGTTAAACACCTCGTAGGGCGCTACTAGATTCACATAGCTAAGGCCATAATCAAGACCTAACCATATGGTACTATCCATATCCTCAAAAAGGGACAAAACGGTATTGTTTGACAACCCCCTGTCCTGATTTATGTGATAAACCAGCTCCCCGCCCGCATTCAGGTACAATAGGCCATTGGATATGGAGCCCAAAATAAAACCACCATCTCCTAGTTGAAGTCCATCATATAGACTTAAACTTGACAAAAGCGCATTTGGAAAATTATCCGACCCAACCAATGCGCCATCCTCTAAATGATAAAAACCATTGTTTTTGGTCAGAACCAATACTTCTTTTTGGCTTCCGAAAATGTTGATGACCTCATCGTTTTTGACAATGTCGTCATCAAAAACCAAAAAGTCCTTTCCCGACTCAATTTTGAATACCCCCTCATCCATCCTCTGAAAATAAATGTTCTGACCTACCTTGAACATTTTGGTGATGGTACTATTGGAATCAATGGTATTCAATGTACCATCGTTTATGTTTACGATATAAATCCGCTTTAAAGATTGAAATACAATGTAATCATCGATGTTTATTATGTTCCAAAACTCCTCATCTTCAATGAGTTTGACCGGCAGTTGTTCTGACAAGGAAGTATAGTTCAAGGTGCCCAAATTGTTCTTTTGCCAATAACCAAATTCCATAAAACAACCTGTATAGATACGGTCTTCGACCACTTTTACTGAACGCATGATGGTCTCGTTGGGAGAAGGATACAATTTCCAACTGGCCCCATTGAACTCCAACAATCCTTTGCTATTCGCCACATACATTATTTTTTCGGAGGATTGGGAGATGGCCCAGTTTTGATTTTCGCCGTGATAATCCTTCGGATAAAAGTTCCGAATTGGTGGGAGCTCTTGCGCGTCAAGCCCAAAAGTCAATAAAAGAAAGATGAAAAGAAGATATTTCAAATCGAAACCATTGAACGTTCAAGGATTTAAGATAAAGCCTTTTCTTAAGAAATCCTGCATTAAATGCGGCCCGATTTTTAGAAAACGACTGAAATAACCAAAACCAATAAAGATTCCACGGACCCCAAACTCTTAACTGCTTTGCAGGGGGTCGAGCCAAGCAATCAAGAAGGCCCGTAAATCTTTCAAGTTACAGGCCTTTTTCAATTCAATTTATAAATATGTTTATTGATATACCCTTATATAATCTACCTCCATACTATCTTCGGTAAATGCCGGATCAATTGCCCCGCCAAGGGTGCCACCGACCGCGATATTCATTATGAAAAAGAAATCGCTGTTGAAAGGTGTATCACCCGAATTGACAAAACTCAGGTGGACAAATTCGTCATCTACAACAAACTTGATACTTTCAGGAGTCCATTCCACCGTATAATTATGAAATTCCGAAGTTGCCGTACCTACCGGAGTGGAGCCGGTAACGGCAGTACCTGCAAAATTACCGGGATAATGCAATGCACTGGAGGTCACGTTCGCATTGTTACCGACATGCTCCATGATATCTATTTCACCACAATCGGGCCAGCCTACCGTATCAAAATTAGTGCCCAACGCCCATAAAGCAGGCCAAGTACCGCCGGTAGATGGTAGTTTTGCCCTAATCTCTACACGACCATAGGTAAACCCATATAGATTTTCAGATTTAATCCTTGCGGAAGTATATGCACCCACCGGACTGACACCGAAGTCGAAGAAGACGACAACCCGATCATAGGTGAATGCCGGTGCCGCGCTAAAGTCAAATACCAATTCTTCCCAGGAGTTGGCCACCGTAGTGCTCATATCAACTTCATAGTTTTCATCGGCATTCGCCGAATTTTCCAGCTTTAACTTGACTACGGCACCTACGGTCGGAGACCAAGTTTTCATACTGATACTGGTATATGTGGTCAAATCCAATGGAGTGGCCACGTCAAAGAAAGATCCAGCCCAAACCTCTGCACCAAGGGGTTTGGTGGATTCAGCCACCATGGACGAAGTATTGATACCCGATGCATCAGGATTCGCAATGACCTGTGTCGAAGTGCCCCCGAAACCCGTAAATGCCGGAGGGGTTCCCTCAAAATCATCAATGGACGAAGATGCTCCACCTGCGCCTACCAATGTAATATCATCGAAATAATGAACAGCGTCTTCTCCACCTTCAGATTTGGCAGTAATCTTTAAAATACCATCCTCAACGATAACATTGCCCGGATTATCGGTATAGGTCTGCGCTTCGTTATTTCCCCAGCCACCGGCACCTAGGTCATAGGTCCAATTCGCGGGATCTGGAGCACCATCGACATCAAATTCATCTGACCAGACCAGGTTTGTGTAAATGGTCTCAAGTAGTTCATCTCCCCCACCAGTTGCGGGTTCCGATGAAAATCTAAGATACCATGCCAGTTCGTCGTTCATCGTATCGTACGTTCTGACATATAACAAGTCTTCATCGATTGAAAGAATTTCATAAGTTGACGAACCGACATAGTAACCCATAAACCCATCATCGGAAAAATCCATTTGAAACCCAGTTGTTTCGGACTCTGGCACATTGCCCGACACCATTGACAAAGAGACGGTCTTAGTGCCCGAAGTATCATAATCATAACAAAAATCCTCTGGTTCTGTACCTCCCACCACCTCTTTATGCGCGGCATTGAAAAAAGTTTGGCCTTTGTTGTCAAGTACATAGGAAACTTCACCGGTACCATCAACCGAAAAAGTCAATTCATCATCACAGAAACAATCAGAAGCGCCATCACTGCATTTCTCAAAAGCTTGTGCCGAATACCATTTTGGGTACCACCAATCACCGTCAATTCCCTCACGGGCCGGGCCTACACCTAGATGCCCTGGTAGTGCCGTGGCCAAATACCAAGTTTTTGAATCGCCATTGGTTAGAAATTCGATTATTCCTTCGTTTCCCGACGGTCCCGAATCCACCGTAACTTCAATTTGAATTGTCTCAGAAACATTCAGCCCACCGGCTCCGTTTGCCGTAACGGTAACGCTATAGGTGTTTTGACCTCCCATTTCATAAATCTTGACTACATTACCGGTAAATGATTCCTGGGTCGTGCCATCACCAAAATTGAAAACAAATGATGTGGCATTCGAGGCAGTTGCCCCAAAGGTGACCTTACCCGAACCATCATCACTGATGTCGGACGTAATTACAAGATTTGACGGAGCAACAAACTCGGGGGTACTTTCATCTTCTTTACAGCTCAATAAAGTGATAACTAATACGGTGAGAAAGAATTTCATTTTTTTGATAATTTGAGTGGTCATTAATAGTTAGTTTGGCCGTTTTGCTTCATAAAACAGCTGTTGTGTATTCAATGAAGCAAAGAATACCCCCATGAAAGATTCATGGCAGAATCTAGAGATTAAAGATCTTGAATTCCTCACAGGGCTTCCTTTCCGGAAAATAATCCGAATAAGATAAGAAAGAATATGTACAAAAGGGAATTTATACGATCTCTGCGCTCAAACCTGCCTGCAATAATCTGCTGCATCTTGGTTTCAAATCGTTATATTCACCTGTTTTTACAGTGCACTTGCCTTTGAAGTGTACAATCAGCGAACATTGTTCGGCCTGTTGTGGAGAGTGCTCGCAAACATCGACCAAGGTTTCAATGACATAGTCAAAGGTGTTCACATCATCATTGAAGAGTACAATCTCATTCTGCTTGACCGTTTCTTCGACGACCAAGACTTCTTCCAATACCTTTTCATCAGTGCCCATAACCTCGATTTCGTTCACTAATATATAAATTTCTTAAAAACAGTGGTCAAAACTGCTGCCAAAATTGGTCGCAACAATCATTTTGGTCCTGAAAGTCTTTCATTGCTTGAGGAATTCAACTGCAACCCATTGGCCATTGTTCAGATTGTTTTGAAAGATCAAACCAAATTCTTTACATCTATCGGCAATTTTCGGAATGTCATCGGCATAAAATCCGCTTAAAAAAAGAACTGCACCAGAATCAAGACAATCGGCGTATATCGGAATATCTTCAAGCAATGTGTTGCGATTGATATTTGCTAAAATAATATCATAATGCCTGCTGGACAACAAGGTTGAATCACCCTCCAAGACCTTGATGTTTTTACAACCGTTGCGCTCAACATTCTCTTGGGCATTCAAAAAGCACCAATGGTCAATGTCAATGGCATCAACGGCAGAGGCGCCCTTCATTTCGGCTAAAATGGCCAGCACAGCCGTTCCGCAGCCCATATCCAAAACTCGATTATCGCGAAAATCATTTGCCAAAACATACCTCAACATCATCTGTGTCGTCTCGTGATGCCCCGTGCCAAAACTCATTTTCGGTTCAACCACGATGTCATACTCAAAGTCTACTTTTTCATGAAAAGGAGCTCTTACCCTACACCGACCTTCAACTTCTATCGGTTCGAAACTCCGCTCCCATCGGGCATTCCAATTTTCTTGCTCAATCTCCTTGAATTTAAAATCGATCTTGAATTCAGGGTTTTTCAATATCGAGACTCCATCCAAAATGTTTTTCCTCCAGTCTTTCTTTTGGATGTAGGCCAAGAGTCCGTCAACTTTTTCAACGAAGCTTTCAAAATCGCGTTCGCCCAGTTCGGCAATCAGAATTTCGGAGGCGGGATGGGGTGGTACAATTTTGAAATTGTACTCGATATAATTTGAATTAGGCATTGCCGCTTCTTTAAATGCTACGGGCGGAGGGATTCTTCCGTAAATCGGAACAAATACTAAATTGCTTTTATAATAGCCAAAAAATCTTCACAGTTCAGAGAAGCCCCACCTATAAGGCCCCCATCAACATCGGGCTTTGAGAATATTTCAGCGGCATTGCCAGGTTTGACACTACCACCGTACAAAATAGTGACGTTCTCGGCCACTTCGTTGTCATATTCGTTTGAAATGGTCTTTCTGATAAAAGCATGCATTTCCTGCGCCTGCTCTGGGGTTGCCGTTTCACCTGTGCCGATTGCCCATACAGGTTCATAGGCCAACACGATGTTGGACCATGCATCCCAATCTAAATTGAATAGGCCTTTTGTCAATTGATCGGTCACAATATTGAAGTGATTGCCCGCCTTTCGGTCTTCCAATTCCTCACCGATGCAAAAGACGACACGAAGGTTTTTCTCCAGTGCGGCAATCACCTTCTTCGCCAAAAGTTCGTTGGTCTCACCAAAAAGGGACCTTCTCTCAGAGTGGCCCAGTATCACGGTCTCTATTCCAACGCCCAATAACATCTCAGCCGATACTTCTCCGGTGTAAGCCCCGCTTTCGGCAAAATGCATGTTCTGCGCGATAGGCTCAATGACCGAAGATTGCAGCATCTTAAATGCCCTGGGTAGGTTAACAAAAGAGGGAGCGACCATTATTTTGGCCTCGGTATCGGGCAGCTTTGCCGAAAGTTCCGCCAACAGGAGCTCGGTTTCATTAAAGGTTTTGTTCATCTTCCAGTTACCTGCGACTATTTTATTTCTCATTGTTTTTGTATTTACACTTTCCCAAGAAACGCTATACAACCTTCGTATAGAGGCTCACTGAGGATTTCTATTTAAATGTCAATTCGTCCAAATCGTTAAAATGCACTTTTTGTTCAATAGTTCCTTTTTCGAGGATTAAGACCCCGGGATTACTTCGAACTATTGTTTTTAATGTGGTCTCGTCAGTAAAATAGAAATCGAAATTCAGCTTGTGGCCATTCTTCAATGCACCGGTCTGTTTCTCATTCGAAGCTGACATACCCACCACTTTGTATCCTTTTTCGATTGCCCGATCGGTCACCATCTTCACCTCTGCAAATGCCTCGTTTTCGCTTTTGTTCAAATCATAGGCAACGACCATGATCAATTTTGGTTCCTGCAACAACGACGCGGCAAAATCTTCTCCATTTTGCTCAATGGTAAAATCGTGAACGGGAGGCTCGTAACCTTTTTGTACCTCCGTAGTCTCGACACCAATAAATTCCCCGTCGACCTGCGGATAATCCCCTTGTGTCACAATTATCTGCTCTTCACCATTGACATTAAACTTCCAAGCGTAGTCGAAAATCGCCTTGGGTGCATCTTCGGGTACCGTCATCCCTTCCTCAATATTTTTTCCGATTTCGTAAGGTCTGAAATCGAATACCGGTAGATGGTTCAATACATAATTCGCGTAGAGAATACATGCGAACAATGCAATACCCATAATGATACGTTCACTTCTCTCGCCAAAAATAGGCTTGATATGTTTTCTTCCAAAGAAAAGAACAAGTATTAGCGCTAGAAGAATTACGTCTTTTGTAAAAGATTCCCAAGGAGTCAATTTAATGGCGTCACCAAAGCATCCGCAATCGGTTACTTTGTTGAAGTAGGCCGAATAAAAGGTCAAAAAAGTAAAGAAAATGATCATAAGCAACAGGCTCCAGACCGTGAACTTGACCCTAAAGCCTATCAATAACATTATGCCCAGAAGTACTTCGAGAATGACTACGATAATGGAAATTGCCAAGGCATAATCCATAAAAAAAGGAAGGTCCAACACCCCTTGACTAAAATATTCTTCAAGCTTAAAGGAAAATCCGACGGGGTCGTTCAACTTGATAAATCCCGAGATTATAAACAGTATTCCAACAACCAATCGCGAAAATGTTACCAAGTACTTCATCTTATTCAACAGCTTCATTAAGGTGGATCATCGCAAAAATCGCATAGTTCACCATATCTTGATAATTGGCCTCAATACCCTCGCTTACCAAGGTTTTGCCCTTATTGTCCTCAATTTGTTTTACCCGAAGTAATTTTTGCAGAATGAGATCTGTCAGAGAACTGACCCGCATTTCACGCCAGGCTTCACCGTAGTCGTGATTTTTATCCTCCATTAATTCCTTGGTGATCCTGGCCTGTTTGTCGAACAAGGCCAACGCTTCCTTTGTAGATAGGTCAGGCTCTTCTACCACGCCCTTCTCCAATTGAATCAACGCCATCAAGGAATAATTGATAATCCCGATGAACTCGGATTGTTGGCCCTCATCAACTCTTTGTACTTCATTTTCTTGAAGGCCCCTGATACGCTGGGCCTTGATAAAGATTTGATCGGTCAATGACGGAAGTCTCAAAATTCGCCAGGCACTACCGTAGTCTTTCATCTTTTTCTGGAACAGGTCTCTGCAGGTCGCAATGACCCCATCGTATTGTTCCGAAGTGTGCTGCATGTAGAATTTAATTTTGCGTAAATTTCGCTCAAATATATGGAAACATCAAAGTTCAATCACGAATAGTGGCTTTATTTTTGGGTAGTTTCCATGGAATACGAACACCACAGATTTATGACCCTTAACTGCAACGGAAAACTCATCGACCTCACTTCGCCAAAAGCAATGGGTATTCTAAATCTCACCCCCGATTCTTTTTATGACGGTGGAAGGCATTCTGATGAAAAATCGGTTCTAAGACAATGCGAAAGAATGTTGGCCGAGGGAGCAACTTTTATCGATTTGGGTGCATATAGTTCGCGACCAGGGGCAGACCATATTTCGGAAGAGGAAGAGTCAAGACGAATATTACCTTTTGTCGAGCTCTTGATAAGGGAATTTCCTGAAATCGTACTTTCAATCGATACCTTTAGAAGTGAAGTGGCGAAACAATGTTTGGAAGCCGGGGCTGCACTTATCAATGATATTTCGGCCGGCCATCTTGATTCGGACATGATGAAAACCGTAGCCGGCTTCAAAGTACCCTATATCATGATGCATATGAGGGGTAATCCTCAAACGATGAAAACGCTCACGGAATATGAGGATATCGTCATCGATATCAGACTTTATTTTGCAGAGCGTATTTCAAAGGCAAGAGCGTTGGGAATAAATGATATTGTTATTGACCTGGGCTTCGGATTTTCGAAAACCCGCGCACAGAATTTTCAACTTTTGAAGCACCTCGATTTGTTCACCATTTATGGGCTGCCCATTCTTGCCGGTCTTAGTCGCAAGTCAATGATTTTTAAGACCCTTGATTCAGATGCCGACTCCGCGCTCAACGGCACTACGGCGCTCAATATGTCGGCATTGCACAAAGGTGCCAAAATACTCCGCGTTCACGATGTAAAAGAGGCTATGGAGTGTATGGCACTTTTTAAAGAATTAGAGGGTGCCGATGATTGACCTCTTTTTTTTCTAATTTTACAGTATGGAATAAAAAGGTATATTTCATTTCAAACACCACGGATTGGATTTTCTGAATTTTATCGATTTTAAGGTAACCGATATTATCGACATTATTCTGGTCGCCGTGCTGCTCTACTACATCTATAAATTGGTACGCGGATCCGTAGCCATCAATATTTTTATCGGAATCGTTTTTGTTTGGGCCTTTTGGAAATTGACCGAATTGCTCGGCATGGAAATGATAAGCAGTATGGTCGGGGCTTTTATGCAGGTAGGGCTCATCGCCTTGATCATTGTTTTTCAACAAGAAATAAGAAAGTTTTTATTAATGATCGGATCGACCAATTTCTCCAAGAAAAGTAATCTTATCAAGCGCTTCAAATTCTTAAAGCAAGAAGATCTTACTTCCGATTTGAATATTTCGGGCCTTCTCAAGGCCTGTGAAAAAATGAGCGAATCGCTCACGGGAGCGCTTTTGGTCATAGAACGGAACAATTCGCTCGACTTTTTGAACACTTCCGGAGACCGTATGAACATAGAGGTCAATTACCCGATTATTGAGAGCATTTTCTATAAAAACAGTCCCTTGCACGACGGGGCCGCCATTGTTAGGGACAATCGCGTTATCGCCACTCGAGTCGTACTGCCAGTAGGCAATGACCGCAAAATTCCCTTGAAGTATGGATTACGACATCGAGCCGCTATCAGTATAACCGAAAAGACCGATGCCCTGGCACTGGTCGTAAGTGAAGAGACCGGAAAGATTTCCTATATCAAAAACGGTGAGTTTATTTCTTTCAAGGATATGACCGAGCTCTCGGAAAAAATGCAGGAAGATTTGGTCTGATCAGACCACTTCTTCCGCCAAAAACTGAGCCTCGTATAAATTTCGATAGTATCCTCCTTTTTCAAGGAGTTCCTTATGGGTTCCGGTTTCCACTACATGCCCTGCATCCATCACCAAGATTTTATCCGCGGCTTTGACGGTATGCAAGCGGTGGGCTATGATAATCGAAGTGCGACCTTCGGTGATCTTGTCGGTCGCCTGTTGAATCAATCTTTCAGAATAGGTGTCGACAGATGAGGTGGCCTCATCTAAAATCAGGATGCTCGGATTGCTCACATAGGCCCTCAAAAAAGCCAACAATTGCCGTTGGCCACTACTCAGCATCGTACCCCGCTCCTTGACGTTGTATTGATAGGCTCCCGGAAGGCTGGCTATAAACTCATGCACCCCGATTTGTTTGGCCGCTTCCTGAATTTCATCAAGGCTTACGTCAGGGTCCTTCAATGAAATGTTATTGGCAATTGTATCGGCAAAAAGAAAGACATCTTGCAATACCACAGCTATTTGACCCCGGAGCGCCGAAAGTTGATAATCGGAAATCGAAATGTCATCGACGAAAATATTTCCGGAATCTATTTCATAAAAACGGTTCAACAAATTGATAATGGTCGATTTACCGGCCCCGGTCGCCCCAACGATCGCAACGGTCTCCCCAGCCTTTGCCTCGAACGAAATTCCATGCAGAACTTCTTCATCCTTTACATAGCCAAAATGTACGTTTGAAAATCTGATATTCCCCTTAATCTCTTTTCCCACGAAGGTTCCGGTATCTTCGATACGGCTTTCAGTATCTAAAATATTAAAGACGCGATTGGCGGCAACCATACCCATTTGCAGCGTATTGAATTTATCGGCTATTTGACGTAGGGGGCGAAACAACATATTGATCAAAAAGAAAAACGAGAATATGACCCCTACATTGTCGACATTGATACTGGTCACATTCTGTAAAACCCCAAACCAAACGACAAGTCCAATGGCAAACGCGTTGACGATTTCCGCTATGGGGAAGAAAATTGAATTGTACCAAACCGTCTTCAACCATGCATTTTTATGCTTCTCGTTGATATCCCTAAAATTTTCTTTTTCAATTTCCTCCCGGGTGAACAGTTGCACGATTTTCATTCCCGTGAGTCGTTCTTGAACGAAGGAATTAAGATTAGACACCTGTGCCCTAACCTCTTGAAACGCAATTTTCATGGCCTTTTGAAAGATGCGGGTCGCATAGAGTATGATGGGCAATAGTCCGAAAACAATCAAGGCCAATTTCCAGTTCAGATAAAGCATGACTCCCGCTGCCGCCAACATTTTCAACAAATCGGCAGCGATCACAAAGAAGCCCTGGCTAAAAATTTCCCCGATACGCTGCATATCAGCAACCGCCCTAGTAACCAAAACCCCAAGCGAGGAGGTATCGAAATACTGCATTTTAAAGCCAAGGATTTTTTTGAACAAGGAAATGCGTACGTCTTTGATAACTGACTCCCCCAGCCAATTCGCATAGTAGCTGAAAACCAATTGGGAGATTACCTCGCCGATTAGAAAAGCCAGCATCAACAAAATCATCCCCAACAATTTGACCGCATCCTTTTTCTTGATTCCCTCATTGACTATGTCACCGGCATAAATGGCGGTCAAAATCGCAAAGGTCGATATCAAAACTGCCGCTAGGGCAACGCCCCAAAAGGTCAAACGATAGGGCTTGGTCAATTTCACCAATCGATTGAAAAGACCAAAATCAAATGCATTACCGGTATTATCGCTCATATAGATCGGTCTTTCAATATCTTATCGGGGTATTCCACAGCGACCAAATATAGTCCTTTTGCCGGCACCGAGGCCCCGGCCTTAGATCGATCCTTGCTTTCCAGTATGTTTCCCACATCCGCTAAGTCCCATTTAGACAATCCAACTTCCAAAAGGGTTCCTACAATTGCCCTGACCATGTTTCGAAGAAAACGGTCTGCCGAAATCGTGAATACCAATCGGTCATCTATTTGAGTCCATTCGGCCTTATTGATTTTGCACAAGAACGTTTTAACATCGGTGTTCGATTTTGAGAAACATTCAAAGTCGGAATACCCTTTTAAAAGATTAGCGGCGGCGTTCATTTTTTGAATATCCAACGGCAACTTCACATAATGGGCGGTATCAATATAGAACGGGTTCTTTTCTTGTACCAACCAATATTCATAAGTTCTTTCGATGGCATCAAAACGCGCATGTGCTTCTTCGGACACCTCAAAAATTCGCTTGATCGAAATGTCATCAGGTAGATATGAATTCAGGCGAAACACCAAACCTTGATCATTTTCAATTTCTTCACCTTCGAAATGCGCGAACATTTGTTTGGCATGTACCCCGGTATCCGTTCTTCCTGCGGCCACCATATTTATCTCATGTTTCACCAAGGTGCCAAGGGCTTCTTCAAGCACTTGCTGAACAGTTAGCGCATTAGGCTGTCTTTGCCATCCGTGATATGCCTTTCCGAAGTATGAAAACTCAATGAAATATCTCAAGCTAATCTGTTAGTTTTGCGTAACAAATATAGATTACCCGCCCTTGAATTCGAATTTTGAACTCTCAATTAAAAGTTAAAGGTTACCGCTTTTGCCTGAACGATCAAAAAACCGTACTTGATGACAAAAATATTGCTGCTTTCAGATACCCACGGTTATATCGATGATACCATCTTAAAGTATGCGCGACAGGCTGATGAAATTTGGCATGCAGGTGACATTGGTTCATTAGAAGTCACCGATACTTTGAAAAATCTGGGACCGATGCGTGCCGTTTACGGCAATATTGATGATACCGTTATACAAGGGGAGTTTCCATTGGACCATCGTTTTAAATGTGAGAAAGTGGATGTCTGGATGACCCATATTGGTGGGTATCCACCGAAGTACAATGTAAGAACACGTAAGTTGATCAGAGAGAATCCACCCAAACTTTTTATTTGCGGACATTCACATATTTTGAAAGTGATGCGCGACAAAGATCTGGATGTCTTATATATGAATCCAGGGGCATGTGGCATATATGGGTTTCACCAAATTCGAACGATGCTGCGTTTTGAAATCGATGGCGATGATATAAAGAATCTAGAAGTTATAGAACTGGGTAAAAGAGGTAGATAAAAAGCCAAGAATACCGCTTTACCATATTCTTGGCTTTTCGCCCCCAAATTGGCACTCTTGCGAGCGCTGTCCTTTTATTTACCCAATTGTCGGTCTAATCTGTGCTGCTGTCTTTGACGGTAACGAAGAATATCCAAATAGCGTATCGCCTCATTATTTCGATAGTCGGAATAAGATTTAGAGGCATATTCCATGGCTTTGTTTAAATCCCCGTTTATTTCACTGCTGATGGCCATGTTATAGTATGCTCTTCCGGCCACCTTTTCGTCAGGGTGTGACAATTCTTGTTCCCAGAGCTGCGCGGCACCATCCCAATCACCCGTTTGGGCCCTTCTTTGGGCAATTTTGAAATTATCGGTTCCACGAACAAAATAATTTCGTGTCACACGATGCCTGTAAGGCCTTATTCTTCTTGCATAAGCGTTTCCGATATTCCTACTGTGCTCAACGACGGCCTCTTTTCTATTGATTACGGTTTTTACGGCCTCGATCGGGTTTATTCCACTACCCACCGCAACTATACCTTCATTGAAAGCATATTCGTCAAGTATGAGTTTGCTTTGTGGATCATAGACACGCCATCCATTCTTTATCAAGGTCTTGAGGGTGACCTCATGGCCTGGAATTGGAACTTTGATTCCCAGGTTATTCGGGTATTGTATCGTGGTCTGCTTGTAATTGACCTTGGTATCGGTATCATAATAGGCAAGTGAAAAAATCACGTCAACCGCATATTTGTCACATAGTGCCTCGACCTGGTCCCAAGTCAAAGTAGCGGGCAATACGCCAAGCCCTTTTTTCAACTCGGCCTCATCTTCAATGTTGATGATATTTTCGAACCTTCCTTCCGCAATCAGTTCATCACGCAACGAGATAACCGCTGCTTCAGCTCCGTGCTTATCAAGGTTTTTGCCCTCCACAGAAAGGATTTTATCGATTTGGTCAATGGTCTTATGCCCTTGGGAAGGTAGGCTCCTGTTGATAATTCCGATGTTCTTTACATCCGCTGGAATCGAAACAGGTGCAGGTTCCGTCGCCGTCATGGTCAATTGATTGGTAGATACACAGGCGGTGAACAAAGATGTCACCAACGCGCAAACGATCAAGTAGATTTGGTTTTTCATGGGACTGATATATTAATACACTGGTTTAACGAACGCCGTCGCCGGCAATATGGGTTTTTATAGAACTCAAAAAGTGTTAAAATATTGTATGTCAAGAGGTTCTAAAATGCAAACCCCGACGACCTGCTTGAGGCAGATGTCGGGGTCTTCGCACTAATACTACTAAGATGTTGGTCTAACGCAAGCGATCGACAGATTTTACAAGATCCTCATCCTTTTTGATGGCCCTATTGGCTAGAACCAGAAAAACGATAGAAATAATAGGAATGAGCATCCCAATACCCTTCTCAGAAATGATGTTTTCTCCAGATAAGTTTAGTGATCGGTAAACGAAAAATCCCAGTAAAAAAAGATTCAATATCATGTTCAACCTGTTCAGTACAAATTGATTTTTTCTGTTTTTGAACAACAGTATCGAAATAATTGCCAAGACGGCCGAAGCATAAAAAGCGATAGAGACGATAAGTTCGTTTTTGGCAAATACTTCGTTGCCATCGGCATCGGACCAGAGATTTAAAAAAAAAGGCGAAATTCCGGCCAACAATGCCGCTCCGAGTAAATATACCGTCTGTATTCTCTGTATCATTGACTTAAAATGATTTCGGATGGCAAAAATACGTGTCTTTTTAAAAATTATAGACTAATTGTTGAAAATAATTCGTATCATTGTTGCGTTATTAGTAATAGCACTTGCCTGTAGGGAGAACTCTCCCGATCAATACCCAAATAACACAATACTTCATAATTTTTCATTAGTATAATTTATTCAACCACTTCATGTTTGAAATTTCTGATTTAAAAGCTAAAAAGCTACCTGAACTTCAGGATATTGCCAAAGAACTAAATGTCCCGAAATTCAAAACACTAAAAAAACTCGACCTGGTATACCAGATTTTAGACCTTCAAGCTACCAATCCCAAGGCGGCCGCAGAGGTAAAACCGAAAACGCAGCCCGAAGAAAAAAAGGAAGCAGCGATTGCAAAGGATGACAAAAAACAAGAGGTTAAAAATCCTCAAAACGGCGTAGAAAAAAAGGAAAACAGCAACAATACAGCTGACGCCAAAGACAATCGCCGTCAACAACAAAATAGATCGAACCAACGAAAAGACCATCAAAAGAACAACCAGCACAAAAACCAAAACAACAAAAATCAAAGGCACCAGAATCAAAGGCAGAACCACGACAAGAGCAATTTCGACAAAGAGTTGAAGAACCGCTATAAACAGCCCGAATACGAATTCGACAGCATCATAGAAAGTGAAGGCGTTCTTGATATCATGCAAGATGGATATGGTTTTCTGAGATCATCAGACTACAATTACCTATCGTCACCCGATGATATCTATGTATCACAATCCCAAATTAGATTGTTCGGCCTTAAGAATGGTGATACCGTGCTGGGCAATGTTCGCCCACCGAAAGAAGGTGAAAAATATTTTCCGTTGATCAAGGTCAACAAAATCAATGGAATCGACCCTCAGGTCGTTCGTGACCGGGTGGCATTTGAACACTTGACGCCGTTGTTCCCTCAAGAAAAATTCAACCTTGCAGAACGTCAAAGCAACATATCAACCAGAATAATAGATATGTTCTCACCCATCGGTAAAGGGCAAAGGGGTATGATCGTCTCGCAGCCCAAGACCGGTAAGACCATGTTGTTAAAAAATGTGGCCAACGCGATTGCGGCCAACCACCCCGAAGTCTATTTGATCGTTCTGTTGATCGATGAGCGACCAGAAGAGGTCACAGACATGCAACGAAACGTTCGTGGCGAAGTGGTCGCCTCGACATTTGACAAAGAGGCAACCGAACATGTTCGTATCGCCAATATCGTTTTGGAAAAAGCAAAACGGCTGGTGGAATGTGGTCACGATGTGGTCATTTTACTGGATTCCATCACCAGGCTGGCCCGTGCCTACAATACCGTGCAACCTGCATCTGGTAAGGTTTTGAGCGGTGGTGTTGATGCCAACGCCCTACATAAACCCAAACGGTTTTTTGGGGCCGCCCGTAATATTGAAAATGGAGGTTCATTGTCAATTATTGCCACCGCACTAACGGAAACCGGGTCTAAAATGGACGAGGTCATTTTTGAGGAATTCAAGGGAACAGGTAATATGGAATTGCAACTGGATCGTAAGATTTCGAACCGAAGAATATTCCCTGCCATCGACCTTACTTCTTCAAGTACACGTCGCGACGATCTTCTATTGGATGAAAACACAATTCAGCGTTTATGGATCTTAAGGAAGTATTTGGCCGATATGAATCCGGTCGAAGCTATGGAATTCATGGAAGGTCGCATCAAACAGACCAAAAACAACGAAGAATTCCTGATGACAATGAATCAGTAAGAACCGTAAAGGCACCATTAAACAAAAGTTGCAAAAATCCAACAATTCTTGAATTGTTGGATTTTTTTGTGCCGCCCCATTTAAACGAATAGGGTCTAGATTATTCCCTCAAACAAAGAATAAGTGCTATTTTTATAAATAGCAAATGTGTTCCCCCGCATTAAATCTACTATATTAACCCTAAAATTTAGGCCATGGGGAACACCAAAAAATCGCTTTCTACTTTCGTTTTAATGCTGTGCATTAGTTTTTTATCGATCAATTGCAAGGATCAAAAAAGTCAGAATCCTGACGACAAGCCCAAACAGGAAACGGTCGAAAGACCTACTCAAATCATCGAGGTCGATGTGGCTCGAGAACAGTATTTAACCTATGAAAAACGACGGGTAGGCCTCATCCAAAAATATGAGGACTCTATCGATGGCTATGATGAAAAAGGTCAAAGACCCTTAGAACAAAATGGGCAACAGGCCCAACAAGACCCAAACGACCCCAATGGAGCGCGCTTTGATGTCGCTAGATATGTATATTGGGATTATAAGACCATTAAAGATTACCTAAAATATATCGAGCAGGAGGCCGAAGCGGCCAATATCGAAATTTCGACCTTGCGGTTTTACTTTTCTAATTATCCCCCTAATGACAAATCGGCCGTTCATCCAAGACAAAACTCGATTATCATTACGCCGACCTTACATGAAAACAATCGTGAATACATTTTCGCTATCGATGATCGGGATATAAAAAATCTGAAACCACAATTGCTCTCCGATAGTTTTGTGCCAATCGATGCCCCTCAAGAAAAAGGAATGGGGCAGCTCAATGGCGAGGAGGAAAGATCATATGCTTCATTTTTACCTTTTGGCTCGACCACAACGAATAACCTGGCAACACCCTATATGGCGGGAAGAAGCGTTAGTATGAACAGAGGAACCGGGGCACCACCCCCGCATAATGAACAATAGTATTCTAAAGTGCTTACCCATAAAATTGAGGACTAAGTGTTAGAATTTCTAAAGTATAACCATTTCTTTCTGTTCTATGTTCTGGCAATGGTTTATTCATTGGTCAAATATAGATACTACTTTGATTCGGTTTTAAAGTACTTCCCTATCATTATCGGTTATACCCTCTTATCTGAAATTTTAGGGCTTCTTATACGTGACAATGAAAACTTTCAACTGATTTATGCCGAAGGGTACTCTTATTACAATCAAATGATATTCAACATTTTTGACATCGTATTCTTCCTATATTTCCTTTACGTTTTTTGGAACTCAATCTCAAAAAATAGCATTAAAAAAATCATTAAGTACGGTTCTTTGGTGTTCATAACAGTAAGTGTGGTCAATACCTTTTTGCAGGATATAATGTTAACTCCCCAAATATTGACCGTAATTGTCGGTTCAATATTAATAGTGGCCTGCTCAATTGTTTATTTGTTTCAGGTGATAAAGATCAACGGGCATTCATATCGTTCCGACCTGTTGTTTTGGATTAGCGTCGGTCTGGTAGTTTTTTACACCTTCTACCCAATTTTATTATCAATAGGCGTGTGGAATGAGGCTTATTATGAAAACTATAAAATTTATAGTTTGCTGCAGATACTCATAAGTGCAATGTACCTATGCTTCATTATCGGCTTTATTGTTACCAAACGAAAATTTGTTGTCTAGACACAAAAAAGCCCCGACTTTTCCATCGGGGCTCTTTAATATTGTAAATCTATAAATTATAGCGCAGCCACGTGCTTCGCCAATTTACCCTTTAGATTGGCCGCCTTGTTGGCGTGAATAATATTTCGCTTGGCCAACCTATCGATCATACTGACCACTTCGGGCAGCATTTTTTCCGCATCTTTCTTCTTCTCCGTGTTGCGCAGTTTCTTGATCGCATTACGGGTCGTTTTATGCTGATACCTATTTCTAAGACGTACCGCTTCGTTTCTGCGAATTCGCTTTAAAGCCGATTTATGATTTGCCATTCCAAAATTTTAAAGCATCATTTCCTCGAAGGAGGGAATCTTTGCCAATGTTATACTCCAAAGAGTCTTTCGTAGCCCGTAGGGGAATCGAACCCCTGTTACCAGGATGAAAACCTGGCGTCCTAACCCCTAGACGAACGGGCCAAATTTTTGCATAATTGCGGACCTGCCCGACATCACATTTAAATTATGTCATTCAGGCGGGTGCAAAAATACAATTATTTTTAACTATCGCAACAGCATTGAAAAAAAATTAATAGGCCTTGGCAAACAGTACCCTTTTATTTGACGGTTCGCCCGTCACCATACATTTCCCATCTTCAGGTTGCGCATTAAGGGGAATGCATCGAATGGTGGCTTTTGTCTCCTCCTTTATTCGGTCTTCGGTCTCCTTGGTACCGTCCCAATGGGCAGAAATAAACCCACCTTTATCTTCCAGTACTTTTTTAAAATCATCATAGGTATCGACCTCGGTAATGTTTTTCTCACGATGGTCGAATGCCTTTTGGTAAATAGTGCGCTGAATATCTTCCAAAAGATGCTCTATTTTGCCTATGACCTCGCCCATGGGTACCGTTTCTTTCACCAAAGTATCGCGACGGGCCACCTCGAAGGTGCCATTGTTGAGGTCTCTTTGCCCTATTGCCAAACGCACAGGAACCCCTTTCAGTTCATATTCATTGAATTTAAAGCCCGGTTTATGGGTGTCTCTATCGTCATATTTCACTGAAATGCCTTTTTTACGCAACCCATCCACAACGGGATGCACCTTTTCCGAAATAGCTTTCAACTGCTCCATACCTTTGTATATGGGTACTATGACTACTTGAATAGGAGCGAGTTTTGGAGGCAATACCAATCCGTTGTCATCGCTATGGGTCATGATCAAGGCGCCCATCAATCGTGTCGAGACACCCCATGAGGTTGCCCAAACATGTTCTTGTTTACCTTCCTTATTGGCAAATTTAACGTCAAATGCCTTGGCAAAATTCTGCCCCAAAAAATGTGAGGTGCCCGCCTGCAAAGCTTTTCCGTCTTGCATCAAGGCTTCGATACAATAGGTCTCCACCGCTCCGGCAAAACGTTCACTTTCGGTTTTCAGCCCTTTGATTACGGGCATGGCCATATGGTCTTCGGCAAAATCGGCATAAACCTTCAAAATCAATTCGGCCTCATCAATGGCCTCTTGCTCGGTCGCATGGGCGGTATGGCCTTCTTGCCATAAAAATTCCGCCGTTCTCAAGAACAGTCGGGTACGCATTTCCCAACGTACCACATTGGCCCATTGATTGAGCAATAACGGCAGGTCTCTATACGACTGTATCCATCGTCGATAGGTATCCCAAATGATGGTCTCCGATGTGGGTCTAACGATTAACTCTTCTTCAAGCTTTGCTTCTGGATCGACCACAATACCTTTGCCATCTTCGTCATTCTTCAATCGATAGTGGGTCACCACGGCACACTCCTTGGCAAACCCTTCTACATGGCTGGCTTCTTTGCTCAAATAAGATTTGGGAATAAACAGCGGAAAGTAGGCATTTTCATGGCCCGTTTCCTTGAACATTTTGTCGAGTCCGGCCTGCATTTTTTCCCAAATTGCGAAGCCATAAGGTTTGATTACCATGCAACCGCGAACTCCCGAATTTTCGGCCAAATCGGCCTTTACGACGAGTTCATTATACCATTTGGAATAGTCCTCATCCCTTCTCGTTAAATTTTTACCCATTAACTGTAGTTTGGCACAAAACTTGTGATAGTGAAAAGAAAATAGTTGGGTAAAACTAGTTATTTTTAGTATGTTCAACAATAATTTATAGTCATGATGACAATTTCTCTACCCCTCCAAAAAATTCGTTCTGCCGCCCTTTTGGGCGTCATGGGCATCTTGATTGCTTCCTGTGGTTCTTACCAGCAGGCGTCATATTACGACAATGACGGCATCTATGCTGACGATAATGATAGACCGGTGGTCGAACGTAGACCTCAGGCAAAAGCACCTGTACAGAAAGAAGAATCGGCAGAAAAAGATGTCTACGCCGATTATTTCGCGCTACAGTCGAGCCAATATGAAGATGTGCTTGAGGGGGAAATATTCACTGATATCGATTCATATTCCAGTGGGGTGGAAAACGATAGTATCTCAGAAGGTCAGCTGACCGATTATTATAACAACAACAATGACTATGTCGGATATGGAGGCTGGGGCGATAATTCGACAAGTGTCAATATAAACGTCTACGACAACAGTTGGGGCTGGGGCGCCGGATGGGGCTCACCTTGGTTATGGAACAGCTGGGGCTGGGGAGGCTACGGCTGGGGAGGCTGGTACAGTCCCTGGAGATATCGCTGGGGCTGGGGAGGTTACTCGCCTTGGGGATGGAACCGCTGGGGCTGGGGAGGCTACGGCTGGGGCTGGAACAACTGGGGTTGGGGAGGCTATGGATGGGCCGGAACTTGGTGCCCACCATACGGCTACTACAACGGCTTCAATAATTTCGGCTATGGTAGAAGCTATGCAGTCAATCGAAGTAGGCGAGGTATTTACAGAAACACGAATTCAATAGCAGGCAACTCGACTGCCTTAAGAGGTCGTTCGAACCTGAATACCTCACGGGGAAATTCATCGCGATACAGAAGTAGTGCCAGCAGGTCAAGGGCCGCGAGAAGTGTAGCTTCAAGGAGCAATCGTAGCTCGCGAAGCGGGTATACTTCGCGAAGAACCGTTGGTGTCGATCGCAATCGCGCCTACAGGTCTAGTAGAAGTACTAGGGCCGTACCTAGATATAATGGCAGTTCAAGAAGTAGCCGTTCTTACGGCAGTAACCCAAGAAGTGGTCGAAGTTACGGTAGTGGCACACGAAGCAATACGTACAGAAGAAGTGGCACTTCTTCAAGGATAGGCGGCAGAAGTACAGGTGCAAGAACAAGAAGTAGCGGCGCATATCGCGGTTCTAGCTCCAGAACGAATCAGTCGTACAGAAGTTCGACACCAAGAAGCAGCGGATACCGATCCTCGGGAAGCAGGGGTTCTTCATCTCGAAGTAGCGGATACAGAAGTTCAGGCAGCAGCTCAAGAAGTTCCGGCGGTTACCGAAGTTCGGGAGGTGGTAGCCGATCTTCTGGGGTTAGTAGGTCTTCGGGCGGTAGCCGGTCTTCAGGCGCTCGCAGCGGTGGTAGGAGACAATAATCCATTTAATAAGCACCCAAAATCGTCTAGTAACATCTTAAATTTGACCAAATGAAAAGGTATTCAACTTTCATAATGCTATTACTATGTGTGGTTGCCAGTGGCCAGAACTTGAGCGATGTATTAAGGTATAGCAGCGAAAACCTGCAAGGTTCTGCCAGATTTCAAAGCATGGGAGGCGCTTTCGGAGCATTGGGCGGCGATTTATCGGCATTGAACGTGAATCCTGCCGGAGCTGCAGTTTTCAAGAATAGCCTGTTGGGCTTCTCGGGAACCAATTACAATCGAAATAACGATGGTGCCTATTTTGATGGATTGACCAATTCAGAATTAAACTCATTGGAATTCAACCAAATCGGTGGTGTTTTGGTTTTCAATAACAAGGATGGGTCTCCTTGGAAAAAATTGACACTTGCCGTAAACTATGACTTGGCGCGAAACTTCGACGACGAAATATTCGTTGCCGGAAATAGCACCCAAGGCATCGACAACTATTTTTTGGAATTTGCCCAAGGTACTCCCTTTGGCTCGATTTTACTTCAAGATGGTGAATTTCTTGAAGATGCATATCTTGATATTGGAGCCCAACAGGGCTTTTCAGATCAGCAAGCTTTTTTGGGATACTATGGAGGTATACTGGATCCTGTCGATTTCGATGATGACAATAACATTGATTACATCAGCAACGCCGATTATTCCACGGTGAACCAGGAATTTTTCAGGAGAACATCGGGTTACAATAGTAAATTTGTGGTCAATGGTGCTACCCAGTACGGCGACAATCTTTACCTAGGGGCCTCCCTCAATTTCCATACGTTATTGTATGACCGTTATGATGAACTTACGGAAAATGGTTTTGACGCTAGCTCTCCCAATCAATTCACCACGTTTGACAACTACCTTCACACCGAGGGCAACGGGTTTTCTTTCAGTATAGGTGCTATTGCCAAATTGAACAACTTCATAAGATTGGGGGGAAGCTATCAATCACCAACCTGGTATCGCCTTACCGATGACCTCGCTCAGCGAGTAAATTCGGACCTAGCCGACGAGGACATAAATTTTATAAACTTTGATGTGGTGAACCTGTTCGAAGCATATCGGATTAAAACCCCAGGGAAACTTACAGGAAGTTTGGCCTTTGTCTTTGGCAAAAATGGTCTGTTGAGCTTTGATTACGGGTATCAAGATATGGGCACTGCCCAACTGAGACCCGAGTCAGATCCAAGTTTTGCGACGGTCAATACTGAAATCGAAAATACGTTGGCAGCGGTGTCCTCTTTCCGCCTAGGGGGGGAATATCGCATTGAGCGACTCAGTCTTCGTGGCGGATACCGTTTCGAGCAAAGTCCGTTTGAGAATGGAACCACCATTGGCGATTTGACCGGCTATTCCGGTGGGTTGGGATTCAATTTCGGAAACAGTAGATTGGACCTTTCTGTAAACCGTACCGAGCAAGAAGTAAGCGAGAGCCTTTTTGATGTCGGTGTCACGACCCCTGCCTTAATCGATAGAATCAACACGAACGTTACACTCGGGTATACGATGAACTTTTAAAGTTCGAACAAAAAAAGGTGCCATAAAGTCAATTTGATCCTGTTGTCAGGTTGAGCTTATCGAAACCGATTTTTTGACTATCAAAAGTTACAATACTTCGACGGGCTCAATATGACATTTGACCATACTTTATGGGCACCCCATTTTATCTTTTTAAAGTGAAATGCGCTTGAACCGTCTTGGCAACTATAAGGGCGTCTTCAGGTCTTTCGTATTCCAATCTAAACCAATAATCAGAAGATGGCATGCGCTGGCCGTTATAGGTGCCGTCCCAGTCTGCGTTCACCGCCAACTGTTTTAATAATTTTCCGTAACGATCAAAAATATAGACCGACGGATTTGTCAGCATCTCTATGCCCTTTACATTCCAGGTGTCGTTGATACCATCACTATTGGGTGTGAAGAATTTAGGATAGCCAACAACCAAGAAGTCAATGGGCTCGGTGGTGCCACATCCATTTTTATCATTGATAATCAATGTGTTTACACCTGGAGGAATGTCATTGAACACCGGGTCATCTTGAAACTCCCCTCCATTGATGGCATATTCGTAATCGCTATTTCCATCGACGACGATCTCCACATTATACATATCGTGAATATCGCTTACCAATAGGTCATCAAGAATCACGACCTCATCCAAAATGGGTTCCCCATGAAAGGTTATCAAAATTCCACCAACGTCCGCAACGATAGGCGGAGTGCCTGAAGCCGTTGTGATCTCGGCAAAGTATCTTCCGGTGTTTGGGCTCGTTACCACAAATTCGGCCCCAAAAGGTCCAGTGCCCGTCAACGTATCATCGATGGTACCGTCGTCGTCATAGTCGACTGTCCAATTCACATTGGCAATATCGGCCCCGGCCGGAGAATTCAGGGCGCTCAATGTTATATCGGGATCACCCTCGCAAGCGACGATATCCAATCCCAAGAACTCATCCCGAAGGGTACAGTCAAGGGCAGTATTCTGGTCGGCATCCACTGAGTTTCCGGTAAAGGTTAGCATAAAGTGCTCGGGTTCCCCATCAAAGTTGGTGTTGAAGTTGTTTATGAGGATATAGTAAATCTCTCCGGGTTGAACATCCAACCATTCGTCATAGGTATTTTGACTTTGGGTAACGTTGGGAGCCCCAACCTGCCCATTTTCAGGATTTACACCAATACCGGTAAACCTGGTTTCATTGACCTCATAATTACATCTTATCGGTATGGCGGTGCCATTGCTTATATCACCACAATCCACATCGGGGCCATATACTGCAAAATCCCATTCGGCCGTGGGGGTTCCGGTACCACCACCCACCGGTAGTGCTTCGATATCAAAGCCAACTTGACCCCCTGTGCCGGCCCGAAAGACGTACCACGAAGTGTTATTTTCGATATTGGCATTACTGACACTCCCCTTTTCCAAACAACCGGTTTGGGTAATTACTTCAGGGTCGAAATCATCAATATCGCCACTGCCATCGGCCATCCCCATTATGGGGGCATCGGCACAGACGGGTATGGCACTTCTACAATCTGGGGAGTTGGGAGAGCTTTGGGCGTTTAATCCTATTGAAAATAGCAAAAAGGCACCAATGACACAGTTAAGTATTCGCATAGTTGTGGGGCTATTGATGTGTCCGGGGTCAATAGTAATAACTCAAGCGAGGCCATTTTAGTATGTATACATCCAAAAAAATCCCCCGTTAATCGATCAGGCACTATATCCTATCGTATTAACGAGAAATGATTATTTATGTACTTGGCCACAATACGCTCACCTGCTCCATCGAGATAGGTCAATTTGAACCAATAATCGGTTGAGGGCAACGGTTTTCCATTGAACATTCCGTTCCAAGAAGTACGATCGTTCAATTGGGCAAGTAGCTTTCCAAAGCGGTCGAAGATGAGAACCTCAGGTTCTTGTAAATTCGCTATTCCCTCAATATTCCAGTTGTCATTGGCCCCATCGCCATTCGGCGTGAAGAATTTGGGGAAACCAACGACCACTATATTTTCGGTAGCAGATCCGCAACCCCCTGGATCATTGACGGTAACAGTGTGGGTACCTGGTGCAACATTGTTAAAAGTATTGAATGGTTGAGGACTTTCATCATCGATCCAATATTCAAATTCGCCCTCCTTATCGATTTCAACAATAACCTTATTGTTTTTCTGAAGGTCTTCAATAATGACATCGGTGATAACGGGTGGTGTAGAAATAACAACGGTGACCGTTCTCGAATTGGTGCAACTTATCCCGCCTTGGGTATGGGTTACCGTCAAAGTATAGCTTCCGGCCGCCGAAACATTGATCATGGGAGTAGTCTCTCCAGAATTCCATGAGTATATATAATCAGGGTTTTCAAAGGTTTCACCAATAGGTATTGAGCCTGCATCTTGACAAATAAATTCCTCCTCAGGAAAATCCAAGGTGGGTATCTCCACAACGGTCAAGTCAAATTGCTGGGAAGTATCAAAACAATTGGGGTTTGACAATGAAGTTGTGCGAACAAAAATGGTTTCGGTACCCAAACTTGCCATATACTGTTTCGGCAAAAAATTGATTCCCAGCTGGGCATCGGCCAAACTAGCGTAGTAGCTTACAACGACCTCACCCGGATTCTGGCCGTCCAAGGCTTCTTGGTCTTTTTGCGAAAGATCGAAAACGGCGGTATCGGAACACGTCCCAATATCGGTAACCGTTCCTGTGGTAGGTACATCTGAAAAAGCGACCTGAACATCACTGATAACATTATTCCCCGAAGGAAGAATTACCTGCACCCGATAGTTGGCCGATTGGCCCACGGTCAGCATTTCGTTATTTTCACCTGCGATCGGCTGGAATCCACTACCCAGATCTTCAAACCAATTGTAAGTGATGGCATCTGTTGTCGTGGCATCCAAAATGACGGAATCCCCTTGGCAAGCAGAGATAGGCGGCCCCAAAAGATTATCGATAATCGAACAATCCAAAGCATCATAAGGATTCGTAACAAAAATGTGGCCCGAAAACTGAATTGAAAATCCGGTGTTGTTATTGCTGTAATTGTTAATCAACAAATAATAGTCTTCGCCCGGGGTGACCTGCAGCCACTCCTCGTAGAGTACGGTTTCGGTTTCTCCTGTGGGGTCCTCCCCGACCCCCATAAATGCATTGCCATCACCATTGTCGAAAAAATTACAGCGTACCGGTTCGCCTAGGTCATTGCAGTCATTGGATCGATAAAGGGCAAAATCCCAATCTTCCAGGGTATCGAAGCCAATGTTAAAACCGAGTTGACCACTCGCCCCCGTTCGAAAACGATACCAGGCAGAATTCGATTCAATCGCCCCGGTAATGGTTTGCTCCAAACAGCCGCTCATGGCAGCGCCGCTGAAATCATCGATGCCATAATCATTGGTACCCCCATTTACAGGAGTGTTGTTGCATATGGGAATGGCATTGGTGCAATCAGGGGCGATCTGGGCAGACAATTGCTGCAATCCAAAGAAAAACAAGGTCAAGATTTTTGCTCTAAACAGCATAATTTGGTAGGCTTGGACTTGGAAATAACAAAAATACACCCCCTTGCTTCTTAACACCAATTTATGTTGTGTAACCGGCCAAATAGGGCGTAAAGTGCCATTTTATGTATATCTTTGCCGTTCTTTAGACCATAGTTGCATGAAAATCGAAAATACCTTGGAAGAACAGTTTGATGAGCTTGGAAACGACCATGTTTCCTCGTCGCAAGAGACTCCTATGCGCGAAGATGCTTTCGTTTTGACCGATGAAGAAAAAATTGGGCGAATCCGTGAAAATATTCGCGAAATAATGCTCAACTTAGGTCTTGATCTTGATGACGACAGTCTTCAAGGTACCCCCGATCGTGTAGCGAAAATGTTCGTCAAGGAAATTTTCGGAGGCCTTGACCCAAAAAGGAAACCGAAATCCTCCACCTTCAAGAACAAGTACAAATACGGTGAAATGCTGGTGGAAAAGAATATCACCGTTTATTCGACTTGCGAACACCATCTGCTACCTATCGTAGGGAAAGCCCATATCGGTTACATTTCGAACGGCACGGTAGTCGGTCTTTCAAAAATGAACCGTATCGTCGATTATTTCGCCAAAAGGCCGCAGGTTCAAGAACGACTGAATATTCAAATCGTAAAAGAGCTGCAAACGGTACTGAATACCGAAGATGTGGCTTGCGTAATAGACGCAAAGCATCTTTGTGTCAATTCACGTGGTATTCGCGATATCGACAGTAGTACCGTAACAGCCGAATACGGGGGAAAGTTCAAGGAAGAGGCGGTAAGACGCGAGTTTTTGGACTATATCAATCTTGAAACGGATTTCTAACTCTTGCTGCTGGGCATGAATTTGTACGAAGAACAATCACTTAAGGTCTATAACTCGCTTTCCGGAAAAAAAGAAGAATTCAAGCCTTTGAACGAAGGTCATGTGGGTATGTATGTATGCGGCCCGACCGTTTACAGCAATGTCCATCTCGGTAACTGCCGCACCTTTATGTCTTTCGATATGATTTTCAGGTATTTTAGGCATCTAGGTTATAAAGTGCGGTATGTGAGAAACATAACCGATGCCGGGCATTTGGTCGATGATGCCGATGACGGGGAGGACAAGATTGCAAAAAAGGCACGTTTGGAGCAATTGGAGCCTATGGAAGTGGTGCAACGATACACCGTCGATTTTCACAATACATTGCAAAAATTCAACTTTCTTCCGCCGAGTATCGAGCCCACTGCAACCGGACATATCATCGAACAGATAGAGATTATCAAGGAAATCATCAAAAAAGGTTTCGCTTACGAAGTGAACGGCTCTGTTTATTTCGATGTTACCAAGTTCAACGAGGATTATGACTATGGAAAGTTGAGCGGTCGCAAATTGGAGGATATGATCGCCAATACCCGAGCACTTGCGGCCCAGGAAGAAAAGAGAAGTCCACAAGACTTTGCCCTATGGAAAAAAGCCGAGCCCCAGCATATTATGAGGTGGCCCTCACCTTGGGGCGATGGATTCCCGGGCTGGCATTTGGAATGCACCGCGATGAGCACAAAGTATCTTGGGGAAACCTTCGACATCCATGGGGGGGGGATGGATTTGAAATTCCCACACCATGAATGTGAGATAGCCCAATCGGAAGCAAGTACGGGTCAAGCACCGGTCAAATATTGGCTACATGCCAACATGCTCACTCTGAACGGGAAAAAAATGTCAAAATCAACGGATAACAACATCTATCCGAATGAAATATTCTCTGGTGACAATAACATTTTGAGCAAACCCTTTACACCATCAGTCGTTCGTTTTTTCATGATGCAGGCACATTATACCAGTATACTTGATTTGAGCAACGATGCGCTTTTGGCTTCGGAAAAAGGGTATCTCAAACTTATGGAGGCCGTTGGATCAATTGATAAATTGCCCGAAGGCAATACTACGGACTTTGACCTCAAGAAATGGCGGCAAAGGTGCTACGACGCGATGAACGACGATTTCAACACCCCAATTTTAATCGCCCAATTGTTCGAAGCCGTAAAGTATATCAATTCGGTCAAAGAGGGCAATCAAAGCATCTCGACCGAAGGCAAGGCAATGCTGCAAAAAACGATTTCGACCTTTGTTTATGACGTCCTCGGATTGGAAAATAAAAAAGAGGTCGACGGTAGCTCAGATAAACTGCAAGGCGTTGTAGAGCTATTGATACAACTTCGCGATGAAGCCCGGTCCAACAAAGATTTCGTGACCTCGGACAAGATTCGGGACCAATTGGCAGATATGGGCATTCAACTCAAAGATGGGAAAGACGGAACCACCTTTAGCGTCTCTTAAGCTTTAAAGGTTCGCATCCTCATGATGGGATGCCGAAATAAATTTAGTATAGGTGAAAAAAATACTCATAGCCCCCTTCGTTTTTCTGGTGAAATTCTATCAATCGGCCATCTCACCTTTCACGCCCGCGACATGTCGCTACACCCCCACTTGTTCACAATATACCCTTGAGGCCCTACAGAAACACGGACTACTAAAGGGCGGCTGGCTTTCCCTAAAACGGATTTTTAGTTGTCATCCATGGGGAGGTAAAGGTTACGATCCTGTTCCATAAATGGACGACAACTTGCCCACGCGCCAGCTTTCCAACGCTCCTCCTCGCCCATTGCTCACGCAATGTCGTGCTTAAAATATACACTGTACATTTTTTAAACGCTCAAGCGCCATGGGGAGGTACAGGTTACGACCCCGTGCCGTGACCGGCACAAATCGCAACTACCAAATTCCAATACCCGAGGAGTTTGGAATTTGGAGCTTGGAGTTTGGAATTTTTTCGGACCGCGGCCATAGCTAGGTTCGAAATAACTATCTTAGCCCCTCAAAACACATTCGATGTATTTTTTAGGTTTTATCTGGAACCCGAGTGATACACTCTTCACCCTCGGACCCTTACAAATTAAGTACTACAATCTAGCATGGATCTTGGCCTTCGCCCTCGGTTGGTATATCATGAAAAGAATATTCAAGAGTGAGAACAAATCGCTTGAAAAGTTGGATTCCCTTTTCATCCATACCGTAATCGCAACCATGCTAGGAGCTCGATTAGGTCATGTATTTTTTTATGACTGGCCTTATTATAAAAATCATTTACTTGAGATATTGCTTCCGATTCGTGAAGGTACAGATGGATTTGAATTTACCGGTTTTACAGGCTTGGCGAGCCACGGTGCTGCGATAGGTATCATTATTGGCATGATGCTTTTCATACGTAAATGGCCTGAATTTACGCTTTTGGGAATTTTGGATCGAGTGGTCATTCCTGTATCCATTGGTGCCGTTTGCATTCGAATAGGTAATTTCTTCAACTCGGAAATCAATGGTAAGCCCGTAGAGGAATCATTTGCCCTGGCCACCAAATTCGTAAGGGATTCCGATGACATGCATCCATCGAAAGTAATGGGCATTACCAAACAAGAAAATATCAATGCGGCCTACAAGACATTGGAGATCGACCCACAATACTCTGAATTCTTGGCGGGGATTCCATATAGACATCCCGCACAATTATATGAGGCAATATGTTATATTTTCGTTTTTTTAATCCTTTGGTATTTGTTTTGGAAAACCGATAAAAAGAATAAACCGGGCTTTTTGTTCGGCACATTTCTCGTACTTCTTTGGACGATTCGCTTCTTCGTTGAATACGTCAAGAAAAGTCAAGGCGGATTTGAAGAGTCGTTAGGGATTTTATCTACTGGACAATGGCTTAGCATTCCATTTATCATAATCGGTTTGTATTTCATACTGCGACCAAGCAAGGCTTAGCAAGCTAAAAAATCCTAGAGTGAAGAATCACCATCATATCATTACGTTGCTCTCGGTGCTTCTTGTATTTGCGATTTCTTGCAAGAACGAGCCCAAAAAAATTATCAAAACCGAACCTGTAACCTTCAAAAAGGAAGGTGAGCTTCGTATTTTAAAAGCGACGACAGATTCCCTTTTGGCCAAACTCGACATCGAAATAGCTGAAAGCGAATACGAGACCCAAACCGGTTTGATGTACCGAAAAAGTATGAAACCCAACAGGGGAATGCTCTTTATTTCTCCCACTGAGCGCATGCATAGTTTCTACATGAAGAATACCGAATTCCCATTGGACCTCATTTTCATCAAATCAGATTTGACCATTGCCAGTTTTCAAGAAAACGCGGAACCACTTAGTGAAACAAGTCTTTCGTCAAAAGTACCTGTTAAATATGTGTTGGAAATCAATGCAGGGCTTTCTGAAAAGTGGTTATTGGAGGTCGGAGATCGGGTTGAATTCAAAAGGAATTAAGCTGAATTATGGAATCTCAAGAGCTTTCCATACCCACCGAAAAAAATCATGTTGTTTCAGCAACGCGATTTGGTAATTCCAACTCCCTTAAAAAAACAATTGTAATTTCTTCGGCCACAGGGGTGTTACAGGGGTATTACAAAAAATTCGCTTCTCACTTCGCTTCCCTGGGCTTTGTCGTCTACACTTTTGACTATAGTGGTATTGGAAAATCGGGTTCCCAAATAGAGAAGTTGAGAGCCAACACATCCGACCTTAAAAGCTGGGGAAGTGTGGATCAAGCAGCCGTATTGAAACATGCCGAAAAGCACGAAAAGGGTAATGAACTCATTTTGATCACACATAGTGTAGGCGGGCAGGTTTTAGGCTTCAATAAGCGGTTTGAAGCCATCGACAAAATCATTCTTGTGGCTTCCCAGTCAGGATATTGGGAGTATTTTAAGGGATGGCATTATCCGAAAATGTGGCTGTTATGGTTTGTTATCATTCCCGTACTCACGCCCCTCTTCGGTTATTTTCCCTCAAAGAAACTGGGGTTGTTCGAAAATCTGCCTAAAGAGATGGTCTATGAATGGGCAAAGTGGGGTCGTCAAGAGCAATACTTCATGCACTATTATAATGAAGAGAACTATTTTTTCAATAAGATTAGAGTACCTCTTCTGTCATTTAGTTTTCCAAAAGATCACTTTGCCCCAAAAGAGACTGTTGACTGGCTGACCGCTCAATACAAGAATGCTAAAACCGAGAGAATCCATTATAAGGTGGCGGCAAACGAAGTCGATAATTTAAAACACTTTGGCTTTTTTAGGGAAGCTTTTAAAGGTTCACTTTGGAAGAAGACCGAAGAATGGATCCTTACATCATGAAAAAAGGTTCAAACGAAGAATATCTGCTCATCGGCAAACAGAGCCAAAGGCTTGAATTTCGGAAGTTTGTGGCTTCCGATTTTGACGATTGGCTGCCCTTTCACCTAGACCCTCGATCCTCGCAATACTGGCATGGTTTGCCTAAAGACCCGATGGAAGCTTGCGAACAACAATTTGAAAGACTCTTCGAACGCTATGAAAAAGGTCAGGGCGGCATGAATGCCCTGGTTCATAAAATCACCGGAAGGCTTATTGGTATGGCCGGTCTTCTAAAGCAAACAGTCGACGACATAAATGAATTGGAAATCGGCTACTCTATTCTGCCGGAATACTGGAAGAAAGGTTATGCCTCTGAAGCCGCCAAAAAATGCAAACGACATGCTTTTGAAAACCATTTGGCCCCCTCTTTGATTTCCATTATCCATATTGAAAATATTCCGTCCCAAAAAGTTGCCCGGAACAATGGCATGTACCTTGAAAAGACCACTACTTACAAAGAAAATCCAGTGCATATTTTCAGAGTCACCAAATAAAATCGGGATACTTATCTTTATTGAACCCATTTTGCCAAAACAAGAAGCGTGAAACAAAAAAGACATTGGGCAGTTCTAATCGATAATAATTCCGATAAGGTAGGTTTTGTGAAATCGATTTTAAATAACGACCCTCCCAATGGCTTTGAGAGGTTAAAGGGACTGAAAGGGTACTTGTTTTCGAAATTGACCCTTGAACAGTTTATTGACGAGGAAGATCGTCACGGATTGAAAATACTCTCAAAGGAAAGACTGCAACCGTTGAAGACCATGTCTAGCGGTGAGCGAAAAAAAGCCTTGTTAAAACATATATTGAAGAACAACCCCGATTATGTGCTATTGGACAATCCGTTTGACAACCTCGATATCGAATCGCAAACGGACCTAAAGATAAAACTGCAGGCGTGTAAAGATGCTATTTTGTTGGTTCAGTTTTTCAGTAGAAGGTCAGACCTGCTTCCGTTTATCGATTCCCACTATAAATTGAACGGTAGGGATTTGATTCCCTTGAAAAAAACCAACCTTCAACTCAGCGGGGAAACCGATAAATTCCATGGTAACATTCCCCCTCCTATTCAAAAACTTCCCCACGCGGACGAAGTGCTTATCGAATTAAAAAATGTAAGTGTTTCATACCTTGAAAAACCCATTTTGAAAAATATAAATTGGAAAATCAACAAGGGGGATTTTTGGGAGTTAAAAGGAAAAAACGGTAGTGGAAAGACCACCATACTATCCATGATAACCGGTGAAAATCCGAAAGGCTATGGACAGGAGCTTTATATTTTCGGGCGGAAAAAAGGAAGCGGCGAAAGTGTATGGGACATCAAGAAACGAATAGGGTATTTTACACCGTCCATGACAGATAAGTTTACAGGGTATCATTCAGTCGAAAATATGGTCATAAGCGGGCTAAACGACTCGATAGGATTATATATCAGACCAACGGAGGCCCAACTAAGAACCGCCAGTGAATGGCTGCATTTGATTGGGATGGGTCACCAGAGAAACAACCTTTTCCACGACCTGACCATGGGTCAAAAAAGGTTGGTAATGTGTGTAAGGGCCATGATCAAGCACCCTGTTCTTCTAATATTCGACGAACCCACCGCTGGACTCGATGATGCCAGTGCAGCTCTTTTTGTAAACTTGGTGAATAAGTTCGCAGGGGACAGTGAATCGACAATAATCTTTGTGTCACATCGCAAAGAACCTAATCTCAGCCCTGATTTTGTTTACGAATTGAAAATCACCGAACACGGGTCGATTGGAGGGGTTCAGGAGTCATTGTCTGCTTCAAATTGAAAAAAAGCATCGTCTTCGCCCCTCAACCGAAGCCTACGCTTCCTATCTAAAGGCAGAGGGCCATATACGATTCAATTGCCATCAAAAAAGCCGCTATTTCAGCGGCTTTTCGTTAATATCGATAATCAATCAAGAATCTATTCCTTGTCCCCGCCCTTTATCTTTTTGCTCAATGTATCGAACATTACCGGTGTCGCGATGAAAAGTGACGAATAGGTACCGATAATGATACCGACGATCATAGCGAACATAAATCCACGTAACGATTCACCCCCGAAAATGAAGATGGCCAAAAGAACCACCAAAGTGGTTAAAGATGTATTCAAAGTTCTACTAAGTGTACTATTCAAGGCCAGGTTTACGTTCTTTCCATTTTTCCAGCCCTTTTCATTGGTTATCTCGCGAATACGGTCGAAGACGACCACGGTATCGTTCAATGAGTAACCGATTACCGTTAGTATGGCCGCAATAAAAGCCTGATCGATTTCCATGTTGAAAGGCATGATTTTACCGAATAACGAGAAAACACCCAATACGATCAATACATCATGGGCAACAGCGGCAACCGCACCCAATGAAAATTGCCATTTTCGAAAACGTAGCAAAATGTATAAGAAAACAACGGCCAATGAACCGATAATCGCCAGGAACGCGTTCTTCTTGATATCATCGGCAATTGTAGGGCCGACCTTGACCGATTGCATAATGCCTACCGCCTTGTCGTCACTACCAATAATGAAGTCTTCCTCCGACATTCCATCAGGCAAGTACTTTTGCAAAGAGGTGAACAATTTATTTTGAATTTCATTGTCAACTTCGATTCCTTCGACATCAACCTTGTAAGGCGTGGTAACCTTAATCTGATTTGCCTCGCCAAAGGTTTTGACATTGGTACCGCTACCAAAAACATCGTTCAGCTCGGAAGCAATTTCTGAGGGGTTCACAACTTTCTCAAAGCGAATTTGGTACGAACGTCCCCCAACGAAATCAACACCTTGTTGTAAGCCTTGGGTCGCTAACGAAAAGATGCCTATGCCGAGTAAAATCAATGAAAGTATATAAGCGATTTTTCGCTTGCCCAAGAAGTCGATATTGATATTCTTGAACAGATTCTTTGTTGCGGTAGTAGAGAAATCGAGACGTCTTGTACGTCCGCTTAAATACCAGTCGACCAACAAACGCGTGATGAAAATCGCCGTGAAAAGCGAGGTCAGAATACCGATCAAAAGGGTCGTGGCAAAACCTTTGATGGGCCCCGAACCAAAAACAAACAAGATTATCGCGGTCAGACCTGTAGTGATATTGGCATCCAAGATAGATGATAGGGCATTGCTAAAACCATCTTGCACCGCTTCCCGTTTACCTTTTCCCTTGGCTATTTCCTCCTTTATACGTTCAAAGATCAGCACGTTCGCATCAACCGACATACCAATGGTCAAAACGATACCGGCAATACCCGGTAAGGTGAGCACGGCACCCAGGCTTGTCAGTACCCCGAAAATCAATAGGATATTGAACAACAACGCTATGTCGGCAAATATCCCGGCCTTGCCGTAATAGAAAACCATCCACACCAAGACAATGGCCATGGCAATCATGAACGACATAAAACCGCTGTCTATCGCTTCTTGGCCCAAGGAGGGGCCAACGATTTCAGATTGGATTATCTCTGCTTTTGCGGGAAGTTTCCCAGCGCGCAACACATTGGCGATATCCTTGGTTTCCGTAATTTTAAAATTTCCCGAAATTTCGGTTCGACCTCCCGAAATAGGACCATTACGGACCGTTGGGGCGGTATACACCTTGTTGTCCAAGACGACGGCTATTCCCGTTTGATTCGTAAATGCGTCTCCGGTCAATTTTTCCCATTCCTTGGCTCCCTTTGTGTTCATCGCCATGGTGACCACTGGTTTGCCGTTGGCAAATTCATCCCTGGCATCACTGACCACATCACCGCTTATTCTTGGTAGGCCTTCCCTGTTCGATTTCAGCGCAAAGAGCTCAACGACCTCTTTATCGTCTTGGGGCCTTTCCCAAACGAACTTGGCGTGCTGCATATCAGGTGGAAGCAACCTTCTGATCTCTGGCATCTTCAAGTAGGAATTGATTTCCGCCGTGTCTTTTTCCGCAGCTATTCCGACAGCGGTGCTGGGTGCACCGAGCTGAAATTTGTCAAAAAGTGGATTCACTTGTCCGGCCAGATCCAACGAGTCTTGGGCAACATCGGAAAGCAGGGAATCAATTTCCGATTCCTCCTTCGAGGTCTCTTCTTCCACTACCGGAGTTTCCACAAGGGACTTAAGTTGTTCGTTGGCCTGAAAAAAGAAGCCTTGAATTTTCGGGTCATTGGGCTGGTAGGTTTCCCAAAATTCCAATTGGGCTGTGCTTGAAAGCAGACTTTGAGCTCTCGTAATATCTCGGGCACCAGGTAATTCTACAAGAATTCGACCTGAATTACCTTCCCTTTGAATGTTGGGTTGAGTTACCCCAAAACCATCGATACGTTCGCGCAATACTTCAAATGCGGAAACTACTGCTTCGTCTACTTTTGTTCGTATGACACGTTTTACGGTATCATCAGTGGCATCCATACTGCCGATTTCCTCACTAAGTGTCTTCGTGAAAAAAATGTCGGGAGAGGCCAGTTTGCCGTCCCCTTTAATATTGTCCCATGCCTCGAAAAACAGGTCTAGATAAGTGTCATCGCTATTTTTTGAAGCTGTATCGGCATCTGCCAGCGCCTTATTAAAAACAGGGTTTTTGGAATTATTGGCGAGACCTTTTAATATGTCCCGTACCGATATTTGCAAGGTAACATTGATCCCACCTTTTAGGTCAAGGCCCTTGTTCAGCTCCTTCTTTTTGGCCTCGTTATAATCCGTATAGCCAAAAACCGATTGGTCCCCAATGGAATCGAGATACCTAACTTCTAAAGCCTCTCTCTTGCTTATATAATCCTCTTCGCTTTCAGATATGCGGCTGTTGGCAAAGACCTCGGCCTCATTTTCTACTTTGTTCGTAACAAAAGTGTAAGATAACTGATAGATGCTGACCAGTCCGAACAAGAAAGCGAAAAGCTTTATAAGTCCCTTATTTTGCATTATCTACGTAAATTAATTGGTTTTTTTCCTTTCAGCCTGCAAATATATGATTTTAAGGCACGACTAAACAACTTATTTACGGATAATAGCAATGCAAAAAGGCGTTTCATTTATAAGAAACGCCTTACTGATCAAAGAGTTTTCAAGGAACTATAATTCCAATAGGCCATTTGTCTTGGTAACCCCTTCGGCGCTTTCTTGCATCTTTGCCTTTTCGGCATCCGTCAGCGGAATGTCAACTATTTTTTCGATTCCGTCCTTTCCTAAAATAACAGGTACGCCAATACAGATATCGTTCAAACCGTATTCCCCTTCCAAATAGGTTGAGCATGGAAACATCTTTTTCTGATCGCAGGCAATCGCTTGGGCCAAGCCTGAAACCGCTGCGCCAGGGGCATACCAAGCACTTGTGCCCAACAGTTTGGTAAGTGTGGCACCGCCCACCTTGGTATCTTCGGCCACTTGGTTCAACCTTTCCACGGAAAGAAATTCCGACACCTTTACACTATTTCTGGTCGCATGTGAGGTCAAAGGAACCATGCCCTTATCACTATGCCCTCCAATCACCATACCATCAATGTCCGAAATGGGAGCCTCCATAGCCTCGGCCAATCGATATTTGAATCGGGCACTATCCAATGCGCCACCCATACCAATAATCTTATTTTTGGGTAAACTGGTCGTCTTGTGTACCAAATAAGTCATGGTGTCCATCGGATTACTCACGACGATCATAATAACATTGGGCGAGTGTTCGATCAAATTCGAAGAAACTGTCTTAACGATTCCAGCGTTGATACCGATCAACTCTTCTCGGGTCATTCCCGGTTTTCTCGGTATACCGGAAGTGATGACCGCAATATCGCTATTCGCGGTCTTAGTATAATCGTTAGTAGTACCTGTAATTTTTGTATCGAAACCATTTAAGGAGGCGGTCTGCATAAGATCCATTGCCTTGCCCTCGGCATATCCTTCCTTAATATCCAGTAATACTACCTCTGAAGCGAAATTCTTGATAGCAATGTATTCTGCACAACTTGCGCCTACTGCTCCGGCGCCCACTACGGTAATTTTCATGTGTCCTTTTTTTATGAAGTGAATTTAATCCGATCGAAATTCAAAAATACTGGATTTTAATAGAATGATGAACCGCAAGTGAACAATAATCGGATAAATCGATATGTTCATCGATCGACAAAATACACCCTTGTTAAAAAAAGAAGTCTTTCAACGAAGAAAACGGCAAAACAGTGTATTACGTCGAAAAGAGGTAAATACAAGATGGCAACCTGCGTTTTAATAGTGTTCCCAAATCTGAAACCTACTCAAAATGAAACGACTATATTCTTTGATGGCCATACTAGCCATCATATTTGCAGCAAACTGTTCGAGGGTACCCGAGAACGATGATCCCATTATCGGTATTTGGAACGATAAGGCGTTGGAAGCAAAGTCGGCAAAGACGAATGAGACCACACATCAAGAATGGATTTTCAACGACGCTTATCTCGGCAGATACCAAAGCTACAGAAACAATGAGCTGAATTTCAAGACCGATTTCAAATGGTCGGAAGAAGACGGCATATACACCATATCATATCCCGGTACCGATTTCACGGTCGACAAGGTAAGTATGAAAGGTTCTTTGGATGGAGATATGCTAGAATATCAAAATGGAAGTCTCCTCGCCATTCGAGAATAAAGGAACATAGGTTAGGCCCCCATAGATTAATATCTATTAAAACCCCGACAATCTGCCCACACAACTGTCGGGGTTTTGTTTTTTGCGCTTCCGAAGGCTATTTGGCGCCAAAATTGATTCCGGCGCTCAACGTATTGAATTCGGCGATCGTGTAATCGAAATTCAGTCGAAAAAATCCCAGTTTCAATTTCGCCCCAATATTTCCACGAATTCCGTTCACCTCGTGGTTCAACGAAAATGGATCTTCGTAAGTTTGTTGAAAAGGTCCTGATTGTACGATGTACGTTCCAAGAACATCTGTTTTGGACTTTCCGGTCATATATCCGATTCCTCCATAAAAATTGATAATCGGCAACTTGGTCGATGCTACGGCCTGAAAAGCCCAACCGTTCATATCGACATCGATTTTCTGGTCGGCACCTGCGATGATGTTGGTATCGGTAAAGTCATAGGTGGCATTAAGTCTTGTATACCCAATGACCGCGGAAATCCTTACAGGAAAGGCCTTTTGCGCCAAAGGTTTCATATGATGGGTAAATTCATGTTGCAGCCCAAATCCGTATAGGCCATAACTTCCACCTTCAACATCGATCTTTGGAAAGAATCTCGCTTTGACCTCGGTGCCCTTGATCAACCCTATGCTCACTTGGGCAAACGCCGAAGGCACGAAATCGATACCTTCCGATGCCAAGCCTGTGGGCAGTTCAAAATCTTCACGAACGGTCGTGCCCGGTACGGGCTCTCCCTCGACATAGACCATGACGCCTTCAATTTCTCCCAATGCGGACGAAACTATTTTCGATGCGCTTCCATCATCGAATTGCAGGTTTTCATAGTCAGCAGTATTCAGGGTGAAGGTCTTTTTGTCATCCTTATTCTTAAAGGGGGAATAATTTCCGATAATCGAAATTTCGAAACCCCCCAAAGGTTTGGATTCGCCAGAGTTGTACCATCCATTTGAAATACTATGGATTGCCCCTTCTGAAACCGGAAACAAATAATCGTCGGTAAATCTTTCGGCATCGGCGAGACCTGCGGCCAAAAGTTCATTGATGTTCGATTGGGCAAAGGCAGATGAGGAAAAGACAGCGAGCAGTAGGAAAATTACTTTTTTCATGATGGAAATTTTCCTCTAAACTAAAAAACCCCGACATCAAGCCGAGGTTTTTGTTGTGAACTGTCAATTTTTATGCATCAATGTTCGCATATACAGCATTTTTCTCGATAAACTCCCTTCGGGGAGGTACCTCATCGCCCATGAGCATTGAGAAGATTCGGTCTGCTTCTGTCGCGTTTTCTATGGTGACCTGACGCAGGGTTCTGAACGAAGGATTCATCGTGGTGTCCCACAACTGTTCGGCATTCATCTCACCGAGACCTTTGTAACGCTGAATACTCACACCCCCGCTATAACTATTCGCTATTTCATCGCGTTCCTCATCGTTCCAGGCATAGCGTTTCTTACTGCCTTTCTTGACCAAATAAAGGGGTGGGGTAGCAATATAGACATGGCCGCCCTCGATCAACTCCCTCATATATCGATAGAAAAAAGTGAGTATCAATGTCTCGATATGGCTACCGTCGACATCGGCATCACACATAATTACCACCTTATGATACCTTAGTTTTTCAATGTTCAAAGCCTTGCTATCATCTTCCGTACCTATGGTGACGCCCAGGGCCGTGTATATATTCTTGATTTCCTCATTTTCGAAAACCCTGTGGGGCATCGCTTTTTCAACATTCAGAATTTTTCCACGGAGCGGAAGTATGGCTTGAAAATTACGATCACGACCTTGTTTTGCCGTGCCGCCGGCCGAATCTCCCTCGACCAAAAACACCTCGCAAAGTGCAGGATCTTGCTCGGAGCAATCCGATAATTTTCCGGGAAGCCCCCCTATACTCATGACCGTTTTTCGCTGTACCATCTCACGGGCTTTGGTAGCGGCATGTCTGGCTTGGGCGGCAAGTATCACTTTTTGAACAATGACCTTGGCATCGTCGGGATGTTCCTCCAAATAATTGGTCAACATTTCGGAAACGGCCTGTGATACCGCCGATGAAACCTCACGGTTGCCCAATTTGGTCTTCGTTTGCCCTTCGAACTGAGGCTCGGCTACCTTGACGGAAACTATTGCCGTCAATCCCTCCCTAAAATCATCGCCTTGAACCTCGAATTTCAATTTGTCCAACATACCCGAAGAATCGGCGTACTTTTTCAGGGTTGAGGTCAGCCCTCTCCTGAAACCTGATAGGTGCGTACCACCCTCATGGGTATTGATATTATTTACATAAGAATGCAAATTCTCTGTATAGCTTGTATTATAGATCATGGCGACCTCGACCGGAATGTTGTTCTTCTCCCCTTCCATCGAAATCACATTCTGGATCAACGCTTCCCTCGTACCATCCAAAAACCGAACAAATTCCTTTAAGCCTTCATCCGAATAAAAGGTCTCCGACATGAATTCGCCCTCCTCATCTTTTTGGCGTCTATCGGTTATCGATATGGTGACCCCTTTGTTCAAATACGAAAGCTCACGCATTCTATTGGCCAAAGTGTCATAGCTATATTCAATGGTTTGGGTGAAAATGGCTTCATCAGGGTGGAATGTCACAACAGTACCCGTTTCACTCGATTCACCAACACTTTTGACCGGATAGAGTGTCTTTCCCCGTTCATATTCTTGCTCCCAAACCTTGCCTTCGCGATATACGGTAGCTTTCAAATGATTCGAAAGTGCGTTTACCACGGAGACACCGACACCGTGAAGACCTCCAGACACCTTATAGGAGTCTTTGTCGAATTTACCGCCGGCACCGATTTTGGTCATTACAACCTCAAGCGCGGAAACACCTTCTTTCTTATGGAGCCCAACGGGAATACCCCTTCCGTTGTCTTTGGTGGTAATGGAATTGTCTTCGTTTATGGTAACGCTGATCGTATCGCAATGACCTCCCATGGCCTCGTCAATGGAGTTGTCTACCACTTCGTATACCAAATGATGGAGGCCTCTTACGCCAACATCACCGATGTACATCGAAGGGCGCATTCTGACATGTTCCATCCCTTCTAGGGCCTGAATGCTATCGGCAGAATAATTCTTCTTTTTTTGCTCGTCTTTATTTGCTTCTTCGCTCATAAATCAATGGTTGTTCCATTTGAAATTTTATAATCTTGCAAATATACTGAAAACCCCATGAAATATAGGGATAGTGGCTGTTACAACAGCCTAAGTTATCAACAATTTAACAACAATAATGTACCGGGGTACAACATACTGTCTTTCAACAAAAAATATGATTTATATTAGGATTTTATAATTGATTCAACCTTAACTTCGCAGCCTCAATTCAAAGATTATGGCCGACTCTAGAACCGCTTCAATTAAAATATTGTCGCACATTCAAAAAGTGGTCGATATTCAGAGTCGCGTCATCTATTTTCTCTCAAGCCTGATCGTAGCTTTTTTGTTGACATATGCATTGAACGAACCGGCCCTTGACCAGGCACAGGTCTATGTATTATTTCTACTTTTCTTGGCCATAGGTCTATGGGTGACCGAAGCCATACCACCTTTTGCCGTGGGCCTTTTGGTATTCGGCTTCCTAATCTTCGCAATGAACAGTTACTATTCTCAAGTGGATCCGACCAATGTTGAAGCGCACTATCGGGGCTATATCAATTCATGGTCGAGCAGTGTCATATGGCTTATGCTTGGGGGATTTTTTATGGCCGAGGCCATGGGCAAGACCAGGTTGGACCGGCTCGTTTTCAAGGAGACCATAAGCAAGTTCGGTACCAACCCAAGATTTATTCTTTTGGGCCTGATGTTGACGACGGCCCTGTTCTCGATGATTATGTCGAACACCGCCACCACTGCAATGATGATTGCTTCGGTCTTACCCTTTATCAATACACTCGATAAGGATTCAAAATTCTCGAAGGCCATTCTAATCGGTATTGCAGGATCTGCTTCCATTGGTGGAATGGGTACCATTATTGGATCGCCCCCAAATGCCATTGCTGTCGAAGCCCTGAACAATCACGGTGTGGGCGTAGGTTTCTTGGAATGGATGGTCGTAGGCTTTCCCTTGGCCCTGATTCTTACCCTACTCTTTTGGGTCGTGCTTATCAATAGGTACATTCCAAAAAGAAAAAGCATGATCATCGAACTTGAAGATGAACCCAGTGCTGAAAAAGCCAGTTCCCCAAAAGTCGAAAAAATCAAGAAGAGGGTCGTTTTAGCAGTTCTTGCGCTTACATTGATTTTATGGTTAACGGAAAAGCTTCACGGCATACCCGCTTCGGTAGTTTCACTGTTGCCGATCATATTATTGACCATGACCGGTATCATCAATGGGGACGATGTTCGCAAACTCCCTTGGGATACTTTGATGTTGGTCGCCGGAGGATTGGCCCTGGGGCTTGCCATCAAGGAAACCGGACTCGCTACTTTTTATGTGGATCGTCTGCAACAATTCGATATCAATTCATACGTCTTGGTCATCTTATTCGGATTTCTGACCGTAATCATGTCGAATATCATGAGTAATACGGCAACGGCCACGATCTTGATTCCCATAGGAATCATTTTGACCTTCGACGACCCGGTCATATTGCCCCTGGTCATAGGTCTCTCAGCTTCTACCGCCCTTTTCTTGCCAATTTCGACCCCGCCAAATGCCATTGCCTATAGCACCGGAAAACTGGAACAAAAAGACTTTAGGCTAGGCGGGCTCGTCTTCGGATTCATAGGTCCATTGATTATTACTGGGGTGGTCATACTTATTTCGACATTCCTTTTTTAGACCTGGGCAGATGGACTTTTTAGACGCCCATTTCAACATTTATTGTAGCCTACAATCAACTTTCATAGGCTTCTTCGTGTACTTGTGCCACTGCCCTGCCTGACGGGTCGTTCATGTTCTTAAAGGCTTCGTCCCACTCCAAGGCAATTTTCGTACTACAGGCGACCGATGGTTCTTGGGGCACGCATAATGCGGCCGCATCAGATGGGAAATGCTCCTCGAATATTGTGCGGTAATAATATTCCTCCTTCGCGGTCGGTGTCTGAATTGGAAATCGAAACCGTGCGTTGGCCAATTGCTCGTCTGATACTTTCTCCTCGACCAGTTCTTTTAAGGTATCGATCCAACTATAGCCCACACCGTCTGAAAATTGCTCTTTCTGTCTCCAAGCAACACTTTCGGGCAGGTAGTCCTCAAAAGCCTTTCTAACCACCCATTTTTCCATTCGCTCGCCATTGATCATCTTGTCTTGTGGATTGATACGCATGGCCACATCCATGAATTCCTTGTCCAAAAACGGTACCCGGCCCTCTATGCCCCAGGCGGCCAATGATTTATTGGCCCTTAGGCAATCGTACATATGAAGTTTCTCCAATTTTCTGACTGTTTCCTCGTGGAATTCCTTGGCATTGGGAGCTTTGTGAAAATATAGATACCCACCGAAAAGTTCGTCCGCACCCTCGCCTGAGAGTACCATTTTGATTCCCATTGATTTGATTACCCTGGCCATCAGGTACATGGGCGTAGAGGCGCGAATTGTAGTAATATCATAAGTTTCTAAATTGTAAATGACATCTTTGATCGCATCCAAACCCTCTTGAATTGTAAACTTGATCTCGTGGTGCACGGTACCGATATGATCCGCAACCTTCTGTGCGGCGGCAAGATCGGGCGAACCTTCAAGCCCCACCGAAAAAGAATGCAATTGGGGCCACCAAGCCTCTGTGGTATCATCGGTCTCGATTCTCTTTTGGGCATATTTTTTGGCAATCGCAGAAGTTACCGAGGAATCTAAACCTCCCGAAAGCAAAACTCCATATGGCACGTCGGACATCAGCTGTCTATGGACTGCGGCCTCTAAAGCTTCCCGAATTTCATCAATGCTGGTCTGATTATCCTTTACAGCTTCATAGTCGGTCCAGTCTCGCCGGTACCATTTTTTAAATTCCCCATCAGAACTATGCAGGTAATGACCAGGAGGAAAAAGTTCGATTTTCGTACAGGTTCCCTCTAAGGCTTTCAATTCAGAGGCAACATAAAAAGTACCGTTCTTGTCCCAACCTATGTACAATGGAATAATGCCCATATGGTCACGGGCGACAAAATACTCATCCTTTTCCGCATCATAGATGGCAAAACCGAAAATGCCGTTCATCTCGTCGATGAACTCCGTTCCCTTTTCTTTGTACAAGGCCAAAATGACCTCACAATCTGAAGCGGTCTGAAATTCATATGTACCATCAAATTGCTTTCTAAGATCTCGATGGTTATAGATTTCACCATTCGCGGCCAATATCAACTTTCCATCAGGGCTGAACAACGGCTGCTTGCCAGAGGCTGGATCTACAATGGCCAATCGCTCATGGGCCAAAATTGCTTTTTCATCGGCATATATACCGCTCCAATCCGGACCACGGTGGCGAACCTTTTTGGACATTTCAAGTAGCTGGGGCCTCAAAATTTCAGATTTTTGCTTTAAATCGAAGGCGCATACAATTCCACACATATCGGTTTGATTTTAAATATGGAAGCAAAGATGATTTAAATATTTTTAGTTTAAAACATTTTTAAAAGTTTTGGTAATATATTATAATCAAAAATGTTGTTTTTAGTAAGTTTTAAAACTAATCTAGCGTAGGCAACTGCCATTGATTACCACATTGTAAGTTGCTTGAATTTTAACGACTTTTTAGTAGAGAATCATCTCGCTACTTTTTAGTTTTAACCCATTGACCTTGAAACCCTCCCAAAGTGGGTCGGCGATTTCCGGGCTAAAAAACAAAGACTATTATGAAAAAACTATTTACCATCGCCTTCGTTGCGGTCGCCTTGGCCCTTTCAACGGAGGCCAATGCCCAAAAGTTCAGTGGGTTGGACAAGAGTCCAGCTGACATTGCCACATTTCCATCAAGCTACAAAGTCCCTGATAAGGCCGTGAGGGTCATTTACAGTAGACCTCAGTTGAAGGGAAGGTCTGTTTCCGAACTTGCCAAAGCTGGTGAGGTCTGGCGTACCGGCGCCAATGAGGCCGCAGAAATTACCTTTTACAAAAACATCAATTTCGGGGGTGCCGATGTTCCGGCTGGCACGTATTCGTTGTTCACCATTCCCGCTCGTGGTGAGTGGACGATCATCTTAAATAAAAATCTGAACCAATGGGGCGCTTACAGCTATGAGGAAGGCGCCGATGTAGTGCGTGTCAAAGCTGCCGAAAGTTCAGGTGACGAATCGCTGGAAGCTTTCTCCATAGCTTTTGATGAAACCAAGGGAGATGCAAGCATGGTAATGGGCTGGGGCAAAACCAGGGTTACCGTACCCATTAAGATATAAAGAATTTTGTTGAACGAAAAAGGGTACGAAGCAAGGACTTCGTGCCCTTTTTTAATATTTTGTGCTATTCTGGTTGGGCTTTTCGCATACCCGTAATAGTAAAAGGGCCACTGCTGCTGCTGCCCGATCCCGTGAGCGTGTCCTCCTCAAAAACAATTGTCACCCCAACGCGTTCTCCTTCGACGTAAAGGGCAAATTTCAGTTCATTGCCATTGACTTCAACTTCTTGCGTCGGAATAGCCCCGCTGGGCAATTCCAAATTGACCACATAATTGCCATCTTCTTTGAGGACATGTAAAACCCCTTTTTGATACATGGGGTCAACATCGGTAACACTATAATCCCAGTAACCAAGAATATTTTCATTCAGGTATATGTAATCGGTATGCACTATGACCTTCGAGTTGGCATAGAGGTTAACCATACAAAGTGAAAAACCGAATATTAGAATCGCCGGTAGTTTTTTAATGCTCTTCATTATTTAAAGATTTAATTAAAATAAATTTTTTCTAGATGCTAATGAAATCAGTGATAATCAACAAATATAACTAATAAACGAGTGTTTTGATAGATTGGTATGCTGCGAATCGTCAATTGGTTTTTCCTCTGAACTTCACTATGTTTGAATGTGATCGTTTCACCAATCAATAAAGACCATGAAAGAAATAAAATCATTATTGCTGTTCTGCTTGATTACAATTTCGTTGCATTCGCAGGACGCCGAACGGGAATTTTATCTATTGAAAATCTATTCCTTTAACTCGCAAGAACAGATAAAAACCACCGATGCCTACTTGAAAGATGCCTATTTACCGGCCTTGCACAAGTTGGGTGTTTCCCCAATAGGGGTTTTTAAGGAACATGTGGAAAATGACACATTGCTTGGAAAGACATTTGTATTGATTCCATTTGATTCAATGGATGGCCCCCTGACCTTGAACAGTGAACTGGGAATGCTCGAAACCCATGAATCGGCAGGTGCCGACTATCTAAAGGCCATGCACGACAACCCACCCTATAAGAGGATTGAATCCATATTGATGCAAGCCTTCATAGATATGCCAAAGATGGCCGTTCCTAATTTGACAGGACCACGACCGGACCGAATTTATGAATTGCGAAGCTATGAATCGGCTACCGAAAAATTATATGTAAACAAAGTAGATATGTTCAATGCTGGTGGAGAAATACCCTTGTTCAATGATCTGGGTTTCAATGCCGTTTTTTATGGGGAGGTTTTGGCCGGGTCTAAAATGCCGAACCTTATGTACATGACGACCCACGAAAATGAAAAGGCCCAATCAGAAAACTGGAAGGCTTTTGTTGACTCTCCCGTTTGGCAGAAATTGAAGGTAAGGCCCGAATATCAGAACAATGTCTCGCATATTGATAAGTATATGCTCTATCCTACTGAGTATTCTGATTATTAGATTCGGGGTTATTCTTCGAAATTACGAATTCGACCCTTCGATTTAATTGTCGCCCTTTTTCTGTTTTATTTTCAGAAATCGGGTTTGTACCGCCGTGACCTTTCCATGTGATTCGGTCTTTATTAATACCAGAGTCGATCAGAAACTCGGCCACGGCCGCCGCCCTCTGGCGAGAGAGCTTTGCATTGTATTGGGCGGCACCTACATTATCGGTGTGCCCATTGATGGCAATTTGCAACATCGCGTTCGATTCAAGATGGTCGACCACTTTTTTTAATTCCTTTTTGGACGAAATCAACAATGTAGCTTTGTCAAAATCAAACAACAGATTTTTAAACACGTAGTTTTTGTCCAATTCGATGTTCTTGGTTTCTTTCCCGTCTGCAATGGCGATAAGTTCGGTCTTCGCCCTTGGAGGTTCCTCCAAAACGACCGAAACCATATCGATATAATAATAAGCCCCTTGATTGGCTTTCCGCTTGGTCTTGAACATACGGGTGCGTTTGTTGCTTTTAAAGTTGCCCAAAACCAAAAACCTCTCATTGCCTTTCGCCCTGAACTGGGTATGTACCAAAATCCAATCTTTGGTATCGGAATAAAAGTTCGTATAGCCGATTTCCATATAGTTATAGCTATTTCCCTTTTTCTTATATAGGTGCATTTTCGAAAGCTCTTTCTTTATGGGGATTTCAATTCTGTTGTTCGAAAAAAGCACGCCAAACTCCTTGATTGCAAAATCAGATCTTTCGGCCAAACTGACGTAAAACGATATCCGGTAATTTTTCCCTTTCTTCAATGTTTCTGACAATTCGGCCTGTAGATATTCGCGATAATCATCGGGTGCATATAGATAAAGGCCCGCATAGCCCTTTCCAAAATCGGAAGGTTGTGAACCGTTGAAGTTTTCAGGAGTGCCCATGGCCTTACTACAGGAATTGAAATAGTCTGTAGACCCAATTGTCGGAATCGACCAATCGATCAAGTCGTCTTTTAAATTGCCCAATTTAGACGGGCAATTTCTATATACTTCAAAGCTCGGATTGTTGACCAAATTTTGACCCAGACCCAAAAAGGAGGAAAGCAAAACGAATGCAAAAACTACGAATTTTGTCGTGGCGGTATAACCCATTGGAGTGATTAACTACCTCAAAAATAGCAAATTACAAAGTCTTTATGGCCAAGACTATCCTTCGTTCGGCCAAATGCAGGGTTTTCCGTTGAATGAATCCGATTCTGTTTCCTACATTTTAGTTTAAGGTAGCGATATAGTCCTCAATCAATGAAATTCCTTCATCATGGGGAACTGTGGTACCTATATATGGCATTCCAAAATTCGGAAAGGTGCTGTTAATTCGCTGGATTATGTCGGCTTTCTTGCCATCGATATTGGTATTCGCAAAAAGGGTCTCAAATCGCAAATCGATGGTTTCCACCACCGGATTACCGTTAAATCCGCCAGGCTGGTGACAATGGGCACAGTTGACATCCATGTAGGCACGGGCCCGATTTTCCAAGGTATCCATAGTGTTGTCCCACTGGGGCAACACGGCTATGGTCGATGGATCCGGGGCACCGGTCAGCAATCCCTTATCAATAAAATTCTGGATTTGATTGCCACCATTATGCACGAAGTTCATGTTCCTGGCTTTGGGGCCAATGGGGAACGATGTTCCGTCATTATTGTGGCACTCGACACATTGATTTGTACTGGGCACTTCATAGGCCAATGATTGACTTTGACCGGCCATATCTATATAATCCACTATGACCACATGTATATTGCCACTTTGATCTAGGGTGGCTTCGGTCTGGGCCTCGTTCCAGAGGTAATTCCCCAATTGCCAGCCCCCGTTCTTTTTTATCAGTACTCGGGTTTCAATAATCTTTCTTCCCAACGAAGCATCCCTTTCATCATTTAAATAATAGAAAGTCTTTGTGATAACCGTATTGTCAGGGAATTGTAGAAGTCCCTCACCGTTGTAGGTCATTTGCGCACCTTTCGGCAATGAAATTGACCGCAATTTATAGCTATAGTCCGTGAATAGTGGTGTTATCAGATTGTATTCGTCAGAAGTCATATTGAACTGTAGGTCGGCCAAAGGGCCTTCAAAAATCTCGAGCTGCGAAAGGTTGGGCAAAAATTCCGCCACGGCAAAGACCCGATCATCAAGGTAGGGATCTGTCGAATTCAAATGCTCATCCCCATTATTGACCCCATCACCATCGCAATCGGCTGCTGACCAGATTGAATTATCTGCATTATAGGCACTGTAACCTTCCGATTGGGCAGGATCGCACGGATTGTTCTTATCTGAACCATCAAGGGTTTCTTGTGAGTCCAAAATTCCATCCCCGTCAGTATCCAAATCGTCAACATATGGGTTTGTTCCATTGGTCAGTTCCATTCCGTTTGCAATGCCGTCACCATCGCAATCTGCCCCAGACCAGTTGCTGTTCGATGAATCGTAACCTGTATAACCAGAACTTTGGGCAGGGTCACAGGCATCATTCTTATCTGTGCCGTCAAGGGATTCTTTGGAGTCGAAAATTCCGTCTCCATCCGTATCAACCTCTGGTGGTGGAGGCGTATCGTCAGAGCTACAGGAAGCCAGGACAATAAACAGGGTAATCAATAAAGCTTTGAGATTCTTGACTTGATACATTGTAGAAAATTTTCTTTTAAATAGCACTCAAAAATAATCAAATGCCGAGCTTAAAATGATTTTTATGGGACAATCTGTAAACATTTAACGATAAGCTAAACTTATTGGTATAAGGTGCTTCAAAATTTTCCGCCTCAAGAAAAAAGGAGAAAATGCCTAGAGGTCAAATTTGTAGGTCGCCCCGCCCAAAACTTGTAAGCCCTGAACTTGATAGTTGGCCCATCTTTGATAGTTGTTGTTGGCGATATTCGCAGCTTTGACAAAAATCGATAATTGTTTGTTGAGGCGGTAACCCACATGCGCATTGGCATCAAAATAACCATCCAGCTCAATCAATACAGGTGAAAACTGATTTGGCGGGGTATTTTGGATGGCCGTTGACGAAAAATCTTGTCGCTCACCGACATAAAATAAATTGACACCCGTATACCATTGCTCCCCAATTTGATAATCCATAAAAAAGCTTCCAGTTAGGTCAGGCAGGTTCCAAGCCGGGTTGTCGGTTTCGGTATTATATGAATAATATTCGGCATTGATGCCCAGTGTGAAATTACGATTCACATCTACATTCAATTCCCCAAAAACCCCGAAGGTCTTTACATCGTCATAGAAGACCTGATACGAATTTCCAAAGGAGTATATTTCCTCATTTCGAAAATCATTCTCAGGATTCAAGGTATACAATGGCAACCGATTTTCAGCCTTGTAGGAAACCTTGACATTGTAGCCTAAATTCGCGAAAAGTTGTCCTTTCAATCCGGCATAGGCGTCGTATTGTTGATCTGTTGGTTGAATGCTCAGGGTCGGAGAAACAAATGGATTCTCTTCGACCAGGCCATAATAGGAATTTTGGCGCAATTCCCCCACAATACCTCCATAAGCAATGGCCACTTCGTCTAACAAACGATACGAAGCCGTGACATCGGGAAAAATGAAAAAGCTACCATCGCTATTCTCCAAATCCATGCCATATACAAATTTGGCACCTAGTCTAAGGGTCAGGTCATCCCGTAGTATTTTCAGGTTCGGATTCAAACCTATCTGTAGATTGCTATAATTTATTCCTGAAGTATTTTCGGTGCTATTCAGGCTTGCATTTTCAAACTTCCCCTGTACCCAATCGACCTTTGCTCCCAAAGACAATTCTTCGTCCGTAATGGGGAAGTCTAAAATTGGTTCAAATAGGATTCTGTTCTCGCCTGATTTTAATTTGTCCCAAAATCGACGATAGAATAATTCCCCACTTTTAAAGAATGAATCGGCAACGTTTATTTTGGTGCCGACCTCGCCCATAAAGTAATTTTGTCGGGCATCTTGTTCATCCACGGTAACAAAATCAAGTGCCCCTGCAGGGGTTCCATACCAATTGTACAATTGATGTTGAAAGCCGATGTTCGCCACCCAGTCAAAATCGCGGTCGCGTTGCGAATAAGAAGCGTCAAGCTTTGAGTTCGATAGTAAATTATCAAAGAAAACGTCATCAAAATCACCTCTTGATGAGTTGTGGGACAACCCGATATCCAGACGATCCTCTCGGCCTATTTCCCTACTGGTATAGAATTCTGCCAACAGATTTCCTGGGTTTCCCGCACCAGCGGAAGCATAGGAATTGTACAAAATGGGGGGAGGCGTTTTTTTCACGGTAGCCGCTTTTCCTTTGGCCGGGGTAAAAGTGGAGGCCACCGGAACCGAAAAAATCGTGTATTCGATATCCTTTTTTTGAAGGACGATTGAATCGTTCAAATCGGGCAAGGACTTTATCTTGAACGCATCTGAAATGGTCGGGGTGTATGCCTTGGTCACGGTTACGGTCTCGGTACCCAGACCTTCGTCTTCATCCTGGGCATAGCCAACCGCAATAAAACCCATAAGGAAAAGTGATATTATAAACTTTACGTGTTTCTGCATTTTGTGTTCTTTGTATCTTTTATTTTTCTACCCCTCCGTCCTCCTTCGTCGGACACTTCCCCTCATCTGAGGGGAGGAGCCAAACAGATAAGAATTTTATTAGTTATTGTTTGGGTTTACCGAAGAATTACTTCTTGCCTCTTTTGCCTTTATGATCGAGAGTTCTCCTTTTGCCTCGGCCACGATCTCGGGGAACTCGGTAAAATTCGATGTCACATTCTCTAAGATGTAAGTTGCCTGGTAGGCATCTCCCAATGCATAGAAATTCTTTGCCATAATGATAAGGCCCCTTCCACCCCATTCTTTATAACTAGCGTAGTCTTTTGCCAATTTTTGGACAGCGCTGTTCGAGGCTTCATGATTTTGCGCCTTGTGCTTGAAGTAGGCATCGTAGTACAAGGCTTCCGCCGCCAAGCTTCCGGTCGCTATTTTAAGCACCTCTTGATAAGCACCTTCGGCCCTTGACTCATCATTGGTGGCAATTGCCGAGCGAGCGATGAAAATCTGGGCGTCGCTCTTGATCCGATTATCTATGGCAGCGGTTTCAAGTACCTTTTCCGCATATGAAATCGTTTTCGCGTAGTTTTTCTGTTCGTAATAGCCTTTCATCAAATTGCTTTGTGCAAAAGTTTTGTTCTGCTGGATATTGGCCTGATTTTCCAAACGCTCCAAATAAGGCAATGCCATTGCATAGTCTTTATTACCGATATAAATCTCACATACCCGGGTTAGGGCCTGTTCAGAGTATTCACTCGCGCCCCGATCTGCCACGTATTGGTAATAGGGCATAGCTTTATCTTTCTGCGATTTTCCGAAATACAGTTGCGCCAAGTTGAAATTCGCTTTTAAGGAATGGATTCCGTTCGGGAACTGCTGAACATATTTTTCGTAAGCTCGAATCGCTGCGTCGGTATTTCCATCACGTTGTTGCTTGTCGGCAGATTCGTAGGTAGCATTATCCAACTCGGAATCGGTAACCTCGACAAAATCAAGGTTTTCCACCCAGGCGGCATATTCATCTACGCGGCCCATATCGACATAAATCAATTTTGCGGTAGCCACAGCCTGTATTGCCTCTTGTGTCTTCGGAAAATCGCGCACTACCGACCGGAACCTTTCCAAGGCCTTTTCGTTCTGACTTGAATTGTAATACACCAAACCTTGCCGCATTATGGCCTGTGGTATCAATGAACTGCCGCGAAACTCTTGTATCAATCGGTCATAAGCACGAAGTCCTTGGGCCTCTTGGCCCGAGGTGATATAGGAATTCCCCAGTTCAAAAAGCGCATCGTCTTTTAAAGTGGATTTCGAATATCTTGAGACAAAGTCGTTCAGCTCTTGAATTTTGGTATCCTGCTTTCCAACAAATCCGTAACTGATGGCTTTGTGGTATGCGGCATAGTCCTTTTCCGGTCCTGAGAGGTCCAAGGCCTTGTTATACGATTCAATTGCCGGCCAATATTTACTGGTCACAAAATGACTGTCTCCCATCCTCAGATAGGTATCGTATAATTTCTGGGTATCATTTGTTCCCGAGCCAGCAAAACTATTGTAATACGAAATTGCCCGGCCATAATCTTTCAGCTTAAAATAGGTATAGGCCAAATTGTAATCGAGTTCCTTTTTTTCTGGGGTATTCGAAGCACGCGGACTCTGTTCAAACCTCTTGAAACCGGCCAAGGCATCTTCAAAGCGATTGAGCATGTAATCAGCTTCCGCTTTCCAATAACTCGCCCTAGCTGTGAAAAGTGCATCCTCGGCACTATCCAAAGACTTTTGAAAAGTTTCGGCCGCTCGCCCATAATCGGTTTCAATAAAAAGTTCGACTCCGCGATAGAAAGCCACCTTCTGATAGGTTTCCTTACTGGAAAAGTTTCTATTCTTTTCGAGTAGATCCATTGCGCCTTGAAAGTTCTTTGAGGTGATATATGAATCTACCAGCAACCCTTGCATTTCTTGTGAATTCTTGCTGTTTGGATATTTCTCCAAATAGTCGGCGATCACCTGGGGTACCGGTTCATACGCGTTACCGATTTCATAGCTCAAACGTGCATAGTTCAGATAGGCATCTTGTTGAATATCTGCACTGAAATCCATTTGTGATGCGTTGCGAAAGGCGTTCAAGGCCTCCTGTTTTTTATCCAATTTCAAATAGCATTCTGCCAAATGGTAGTAGGCGTTTTGCGAAACGCTGTTGGTACCGCCAATGATTTTGTTGAATTGTTGTTCCGCTGCCGCGAAATCGCCCTGTTTGTAGTGGGCGTATCCCAATAAATAATAATCCGTGTTGCTCCATTTCCCGCGTTTGCCCCTGTACTCCTCCAGATAAGGTATCGCATTTTCATATTGCTTCATATTGAAATAACTCTCACCGATTATTTTATTCAACTCTGAAACTTCTTTACGATCTGATTTCGGCAACTGTTTTTTTGCCAAGGCTATGGCCTCTTCAAAATTGCCGAGTTTAAAGTTCATATCGGCTTGGTAGTAGCTCATTTTTTCCTCTAAGATCTCGGGGTCGGTTATCTCATCGAATCTTTCGTTCGCAGCTTCATAGTCGTCTTCTTGATATGAGATATAACCGAGGTAGTATTTCGCCTGGGATCCGTATGTCGGGGAGTCTACCACTTTGTTCAGATAGCGTTCGGCCTCTTTTGTCTTCTTTGAGGCAAACAGCGAATAGCCGTAGTTGAAATTAAATCGCTCCATCTCCCCGCGCGAAAGAGCGCTCTGCTCCACTTTGTTATACCATTTCAGGGCATAGGGGTACTTCCCCGTCTCAAAATAATAGAATGCGACATCGGCAAATGCGTTATTTCTTTTGGTAGAGGTCGGATATTGCTCTACGAAATCCTCCATCAGGCGATCAGCGCCCAGTTGGTTCAATCGAATTGCGGCATTGGCCTCGTAATAGGCACTGTTCGCCTTGGTCTCACCATCCCTTGCCGTATTTTTTACCTTTTGGAAAAGTGTTTGCGCAGCCTGATATTGCTCGTTGTTGTAGAGTGCCAGTGCGTCTTGATATTGCTTGTCTTCGTGTGTGTAGATTTTAGTTTCTTGGGCGATTCCCATGAAAACCATCCCCAAGTAAAAGGGGATTAACATCGTGTTCTTTAGTCGCATCGTGTTCTGCCTAACGGTAAAAATTACCTTATATTAATTTTAATAACGTCAAATATTGTACCTAAGTATATCGACCTCTTCAAATAAGATATGCACAAAGGTGAAATATTTAAGATTTCGGCGGAAGGGCGTTCCGTTAGAACTTATTACTTTTATATCAACAGAGAGCACACGAATTATGAGGTACGAGATTAGACGTGAAAAACAAGAATTTGGCCCTTCGACTACCCCTGGGACGGCAAATATGGAGTTAAAAAAAATGTAGTGGACGCAACTAAAGAGAGTCAAAATTCGGAAATCATATTGGAATTGAAGGATGTCGCCGTCTTTCAAAAGGAAAGTCTTGTGCTCAACAATATCAGCCTGAGCGTGAAAAAGGGAGATTTCGTATACCTCATAGGAAAGACCGGAAGCGGCAAGAGTAGCTTTATGAAGACCCTATATGGTGATTTGCCCTTGCGTAAGGGAACAGGGCAAATCGTCGATTTCGATTTGACGCAATTGCGTGAGAAGGATATTCCATTTCTTCGTCGAAAACTGGGTATCGTCTTTCAGGACTTCAAACTCCTCCCCGACCGAAATATCTATGACAACCTTCTTTTTGTGTTAAAGGCGACCGGGTGGAAAGACCAGAGCGCCATCGACAAAAAAATCAAGGAAGTACTCGAAAAGGTCGGAATGAAAACCAAAGGATTTAAATTTCCACATCAGGTATCAGGGGGTGAACAACAACGTGTTGCCATTGCGAGGGCACTTCTCAATGACCCCGAACTGATTCTGGCGGACGAACCTACTGGAAACCTAGATCCCCAGACCAGTGTTGAGGTGATGAAAGTCTTACAAGATATCAACAAAGCTGGGCGAACCATCTTGATGGCGACCCATGACTATGCACTCATTCTAAAATTCCCGTCCAAAACACTAAAGTTGGATGGTAACAGGGTCTTTGAGGTGATTCAGAGAGCTGGGTGATTTGGTTGTTTATTTTTTCTGCAAAGCCATCCACTCCATAATGGCTACCGGTCTGCCTTCTACTGTTACGGGCTTACCATCAAAGTCGAAATTAGCATGGTTGGCATGGGAGTAAATCCATGAGAAATGGCCGTTATAGCGAAAGTCTTTTCCTCCATAAAATCCTGTGATGTCGTAGGCATTGTCATAATACGAGAAATGTACATTTACGGCATCGGCTTCGATCAGCCTTTTATATAACGGAACGACCGTCTCATCGGGTTTAGTTACTTGATCATCTTTACAGTGTAGAAACCAGATCGGGACATTTTTAATACTTTCTACTTGGGCATCCGTCACAAATTGATCCTGATATGCCAGGGCACTGATATAGGCCGCAGCAAAATAATCAGGGTGTTCCATAATCAGTTTTAGGCTCATGTAACCGCCATTGGAGCAACCGCCGACATAGATTCGATTTTGGTCAATCTCTGGGTTGTCCGTCACATATTTTTTGATAAGTCCCATAAGTGCCACATTGTAAATATCATTTTTGTCCCCCCGTGTGTATTCACCATCTGCATTTTGCATCCAGAAGGTCGGACTCTGAGGCACCAGCACATACGCTCCCCCAAAAATGGTTTGTATTTCATCGGATGCATAATTTGTCGCTTTATTTGCAGAAAGCGGAATACTCGGGTCTGTACCTCCTTCACCACCCCCGTGCAGCCAAATAATCAACGGGGACTTTCCATCTCCGGTTTTGGGAACATAGGAAGCGTAGGTCAAATCGATACCATCTTGGCCATAAGTTCCGTTCAAATCGAATTTATCTATCTGGGGTCTCATACGGGCACTTTCTGAATTCCACTTTTTTTGAGAGGCTTTGTGAGTGATGTCGAGTTTATAATCTATCCATTTGTTGCTGCCCCGTCCATCTTTGAAAATATATTTCATCGGCGAGCCCAGTGGGTCGGTCGGACTTACCAAGAGAACCAAAGTGGCGTGGTTTCCTTCCTTGGTCAGTTTCCCCGCTTGGTTTGAAACATAGGCATGCAACACTTTTCGAGTTCCTTGCGCTTCTTGGGGGCTCATTTGAACCCCGTCAGCACTTCGCCTTGCTTCCACCAAAAAATCCGAGGCGTTGACCTCAGAAATGCTTTCCCCCATTGGAAGTACAACTTTGTTCACACCCGGCCCCCAATCATAGCCCTCCACAATCAATGTATAAGAATCATCGAATCCAGTTTCTTGAGCCTGTGCAAATTGTATCCCAAAAAAAACAAATGAAACGAGGAATATATTTTTAAAGACGGACGGATTTTTCATGCTACTTTGAATTTAGAGGTTATTTTTAAACGATTTGCAGTCAAGGTTTTGCGAACTCAATGTACCCCATAATTTGTTATCCAAATAAAACTTAGTTATCTAAATTTTCAAATTCTTCATCGCAAACGACATTTGTTGACCTACCAACGACCTAATTAAACCGTCGACTCTCTGCTTTCCCCATTAAAATATTGATGTTCAGGGGGCTTATTATGTCGTTAACGTTTTCTTGGCTAGGAATTTCGACGAAATTCATTTTCTTGTATAGAGTATTCTAAATAAGTGATTTTGCAAATGCGAAACTCGAAATTCAGCCATTTTCCTACTTTGGCCCTATTGATAGCTGTCATATTTGGCTTGAGCTGTGAGGAAAAGAACAAAAATCATAGCAATACCGAATCAGAGACTTTGTCCGAAATGCAGGAAACTAAAAGTAAAAGTTGGCCAAAAGCTGATTCTTACGCTAGTGGGATTCCAGTCTATGAAAAATTCGATGGTTTGGAACCCTTGTTCCGGTACGACAACGATACCACCTATGTCATCAATTTTTGGGCTTCGTGGTGCAAACCCTGTATTAAGGAATTGCCCTATTTTGAGGAATTCAATTCGCAATATGCAAATGAAAAAGTCAAAGTTGTTTTGGTCAGTCTTGATTTTCCCAAACAGGTGGAATCCAATTTAGTTCCCTTTGTAAAAAAGAAGGCCTTAAAGTCAAAAGTTGTTGTACTCTTGGATGGCAAATACAATGATTGGATCGACAAGGTTTCGCCCGATTGGTCGGGAGCCATACCAGCCACCTATATTTATAAGGGGTCACAAAATCGGTTGGTCGGCGAACCCTTTGAAAATCTTGAACACCTGAACGAAATTGCAAAACCTTTTTTATAAATTCTTAAAAACATCAATCATGAAAAAGTTATTTCTATTATCGGTAACATTGGTGCTGTTTTCCTTCGGGAATGCAATTCCTTTTGAACATGAGGCCAATAGGGAAATCATCAAAACAAATTTAGATGGAGTCGATATCGGGGACAAAGCCCCGAATTTCAATTTAAAGAACGTAGATGGAAAGGAATATTCCTTCGACAATATTCTAGATGCCAACGGAAACAAACCCAAAGGCTTTGTCGTAGTCTTTACCTGTAACACCTGCCCTTATGCGGTGGCCAACGAACAAAGACTTATCGATTTGCACAATACCTATTCGCCAAAAGGCTATCCCGTGGTTGCAATTCAACCAAACGACCCGGCCCAGAAGCCTGGCGATAGTTTTGAAGCGATGAAAAAGAACGCAGAAGAAAAGGGATTTCCTTTTTTATATCTTTTGGACGATGGACAAGAGGTCTTCCCAAAATATGGAGCCACCAAAACCCCAGAAATATTTTTAGTGGACGCCAATCGCATTGTACGCTATCATGGCGCCATTGACGATAGTCCTCGCAATGCAGATGGTGTCAATGAAAAATTTGTTGAGCAAGCTATTGATGCCATCGATTCAGGGAACGATCCAAAAACAACCAGAACGAAAGCAATTGGTTGCGGAATCAAGGGTGCTTAGAAACCTTGGAATAGAATCAAAAAAGCCAATGGGGAAATCTAGTCTTTCCCATTGGCAATTTTTATTCCTCTTTTGGGCTTTTAGATTTTGGGCTTTTCAAAGTGTTTGAACACAAAAAAAATCGGGATTCCAACCAATACCGTAAACAACGCTACAGATGACTCCTTTGGGCGTTCGAGAAATGCCAAAATCAAAATCGCCAAGCTCATCGCAATATAAAAAACTTGTACCCATGGGTAGCCCGGTAGTTTTAGTACCGCTTTGCCAGATCTTCTCAACTTAAACAGCCCTAGAACGGCAAGGATCGGGAAAATTCCCAATGCAAACCCCATATAGGTCAATATTTGATCGAAGGTTCCTGAAAGTATCAAGATGATCGATATCAATGCCTGAATGAGAATTGCCTTGGAAGGCACTTTAAAAACAGGGTGAACTTCGGAGAGAAACTTGAAAAAATAGCCATCTTTGGCCATAGCATAATAGACTCGTGGCCCTATAATCATAAAGGCGCTCAGTGAAGAAAAAAGCGCAAAGGAAATGAACAACGAAATAACCGTATCGGTGGAACTATTGAACAAATTATTGACGGCCAATCCACCGATGGCGATCACCCCTTTCATATCGGTCGGGGAAACGGCGTAGATGAACAATAAATTCAGTAGCAAATACATTACCATAACGATAACAGTTCCCAAAATCAATGATCTGGGTAGATTTTTTTCGGGATTCTTGATCTCGGAACCAACATAAACCGAGGCATTCCATCCACAATAGGCGAACATAATCCACATCAATGAGAGTCCGGCCGTTTTCCAGCTTCCAAAACCCGATGTCGGCATGGTATAACCCGTGAAATGGGTTGCGTCTCCCTTTCCCCATAAAAAACCAACAACGATCAAGCCTATCACCAGGGCAATTTTTAGTAGTGTCAGATAGTTCTGAACCAAGGCACCAAACTTGATTCCCCTAAGGTGCACCGCGGGAGAATATCAGAATCAACAGAATTGACGCCAACTTTTTAATTATGTCCACGGAAATGTCAATTGAAGAGCCCAACTCAGGAAACGCTCGAAAGAAGTATTCGCTGAACCCGATGGCCGGAGGCGGCAATGGGCGCAGAAAAACCCACAATAAAGGAAACCCATCCGCTTAAAAAACCAGAAAGCGGATTGAACAATTTCGATAAAAAAAATGTATTCCCCGCCCGCTTGTGGCATTGCGGCCCCAAGCTCACCGTAGCTCAGTGCCCCGCAAAGGGCGATAATACCTCCTAGAACCCATAGAGCCAGTAGAACCCACGGATTACCGATATCACCCATCAGCAGCCCGGAGGTCGTAAAAATCCGGCGCCGATCATATTGGCGATAACGATGTTCGTCAATGAAAAAAGGCCGAGCCCGCGATGTAATTTGTCTTTTTCCGAGGAAGCCAAGAGAATTTAGTTTTTGTAACTAATGGCCAAGCCCCCGCCCGAATTGTCCACTGTCGTGGTATAGGTGTCAAGGGCCTGCACATATTCCAAATACTCCTGTGCACCCCTCATACCTCTTCGACCCGGTGGGCGAACATTGTGGGCCGAAAAGCAACCGCCTTTTTCGAGTTTTGGTGTAACATCCTTAAAATAATTCGTATACCAATCCTTATCGGCGTCGCTAAAAACAAAGTCGAAAGGGCCTTCCAGCTCCCTTACCAATTCATGGGCATCGGCCAATCGGGCATCGACATATTCCGACAACCCTGCTTCTTTTAGATTGGCAAGGGCTATTTTATGTCTTCGCTCATCGATATCGATGGTGATCAACTTTCCACCTGTCTTACTGAATGCCGAGGCTATCCATATTGTTGAATGTCCTGTTGAAGTACCGATTTCCAGACCTTTGGTATAACCATTTTTTATAATGATATCGTAAAGTAATTTTCCATCGGACGCAGGCACGTTCATGTCGCGCCATTTTCCCTTTATGATTCTCAAGGAAAGCTTCAACTCTTTTATCAAGGTCGGTTTTAGTGGTTGTTTCCTGAGCTTGAATGCTATTTCCTAGTACCAGCATCATAAGGAATGGGCCGATGAGTGCTTTTAACAATGTTCTTTTTCCATTCATATTTAACGTCTTGTGTTACAATTTATTAACGGATTCAAGAAATATCTTTAACTAGATTGTAAAAAATCCGATAACTGACTTTTCCAATAAACTAATCAGTGACAATAATCCATATCAGCATGGAGACATAGAGTACGTACCAAATTACGAATTTGAAGTATTTCCTGAAATTGTGGGGTGAATCCATCACATTCAATTTCTTGTGTAAGTGCGTCTATCTAAAATCTTCTTCGTTGGCCTGAATATTGCATGGCCTCTCCCTTGCCAAAACCATAGCTAAAACCAAAGGCCACGAAGGTGCCCCTTAATCTGCGACTGTAAACCTCAAAGTCGTTTTGGGCGATCAGGTTTTTCACTGATGCGGGAAGCAAACAAATCTCGAACGCTCAAGTTCAACACGGCCTTACCCTTCATGATATCCTTTCTAACCCCAAGATCCATAAAGAGATAATCGTTTCGAACACCTTGAACCGTCTTGACCTTCGATCGATAGTTTCCTGTGGTCTCCAATTCAAAATCGGCAGGTAGCTTGAACTTGGCCATCAACTTTGACGACCACTGATCACCGTTAAAGTCGAAGACCGTACTTTCAAAAGTTCCCTCTCGATTGAATTGGCTATAATTGAAATCGGCCATTGAGGGTCATCCATTTTGCCGGAACATACTTGGCATTAAATTCAAGACCGGTTATTTTGTTTTCCCCGATGTTCTCTGGACGGAAAGTATTCACATTATTCTCAAAAGTGGATACCCGCTCAATGACATCGGTCGTGTATCGATGGTATACCCCAAAATTCAATGATGTCTTGCCCAAAATATAGATGCTGGTCAATTCATACGAGTCGGTAAACTCAGGTAGCAGATTGGGATTTCCCTGCCGGATGCTGAAGTTGTTCCGAATGTTGAAAAATGGATTCAAATCCCACATTCTTGGCCGATAGACCCGTTTTGAATAACCAGCCTGCAACGATATTTTTTCGTTGAACTTATATGAAGTATGTACACTGGGAAATAGATTCGTATAATTTTGGTCGTTGGCCTCATTGGTAGTCTCGAGTAGGGTATTTAGGCTTGTTTGCTCCAATCTTAGGCCCGCCTTGACCCCCCACCTCTCGCCCTCATAGGAACCTGTACTATACAGGCCCAGCACATTTTGGTCGAACCTCAAAAACGTTGGTCAACCCCGGATCGACCACAAAACTTCCATTGGTCAAATTGCTGACCTCAAAATCGTTGGCCACATCGTTTATGACGTATTGGGCTCCTGATTCCAATTTCCAATTGTCGGAAAATGGCCTTGTATAGTCCAACTTAAACGTAAACACCCCTTCCCTGAAATCGGTTCGGGTTTTTTGTTTAGCATTATTGTTGTCACCACCAATGGTAGTGTTAATGAAATCAGAGGATTGATCTTTTCCAAAAAAACTGCCCAACGAACTGAACACAAGGTTATGGTCTTCGTCATCTTTGTCAAAGTCTTTTTTGTACTGAAGCTCAAATTGAAGTTTAGGGTTCTTGGCCTCGGTAACTTCGGTTCGCTGCCATTCCGACGTTATTTGGTCCGTGGCATCAAGCGAAGCAAAATTTGTCGTGGAAGGTTGGTCTTCTATTTCCATCGCAAAATTGCCGGAGAGCGTTACGACATTTAGTTCGTTGATATAATAATCGGTCCCGAGGACCAAATTGTAGTAGGTTTCGTTTCTGTATTCAGTACCGGTAGAAAGAATAGTATTGCCGTTTACCAAATCTATATTGCGGTTTTCAACATCATTGGGCAGTTCACGTATTCCAAAACCTAACTGACTGAATAGATTGAATTTTTCGCTGCGCCGATTGAGGCTCACCCCAATACTATGGGCATCTGGTGCACCTGTATTCACTGAAACGGATCCGTTGAGGCCTTTGCGTTGTTCTTTTTTGATTACGATGTTTATAATGCCCGAGGTTCCCTCCGCATCGTATTTGGCAGATGGATTGGTAATGACCTCTACCCTGTCGATCATATCGGCCGTAATGGTGCCCAAGGTATTTCCCTGTTCACTTGCAATTACTGAAGGCTTTCCATTGACCAGTATCTGAACACCCTGACTGCCCCTTAGACTTATTTCCCCTTCAATGTTTACATTGACCGAAGGCACATTGTTCAAGACCTCTAAGGCACTGGCTCCTGTACTGCTCAGGTCTTTTCCGACATTAAAGACCCTTTTGTCCAATTTAAATTCGGTACGGGAGATTTCTCCCTCGACCACTACTTCTTCAAGCTGTTCAGCATCCTCGGTCAAGATAATTGTACCTAAATCAATGGTCTTATTTTTGGCCGGTGGCTGTGCAAACGCTTTGGTCTGAAAGCCCAAAAAACTAACTTCTATGTAGAATTTTTCGGCGTCGGTCTCAAGGGTAAAAGTACCATCTTCGAGGGTCGTTGTTCCCGTGATCGGTTTTTCCGTTTCAGAATCCGCTACCAAAACCGTAGCGAAGCCAATGGGCAGTTCACCATTCTCCTCGACAACTTTTCCTGTTATGGTCGTGATTCCCGATTGAGCGAGAACCCATCCGGCATTAAAAAATAGAAATCCGATAAGGAAAAAACCGCAAACCTTCTTTTTCATGGCTTTACATTTATAGTTCCTCTTCAAAAGTCACCATATTATTTCGGTGTGATGCCTTATTTTCTGCGAACGACAGAAATGCCGTCGCAAACGACATACATATGGCACAGGTGACGTTGGCCCCCTTAAATCGGTCGGTGACAGTATAGAATAAAAGCGGCTTATTATAAAATGGTATTTTTATTACATGGCGGCCAAACGAACTTTCTTCAACAGTTCTTCGAAGGAAATTATCTTTCAAGTGATATTGCATATCGTGTTGTTTCTGTTCTTTTCTTTTGACAGGAACAAACCTGAGATAGATGAATTCAAAATAGTTGCCTTTATCAATTATGCCCTGGGTGCCTTGATCATCAATTATGTATTGCTGCCCCACTTTTTTTACCGTAAAAAATACTTGCTCTTCTTCGTCTATGTGGCCATCATGGTATCGGTGATCATCGCCGTGGAGGAATTGGTACTCGAGCAAATTTATTATCCCGATACACGGGGAAAGCGCTTTCCTGGAGTAATTTATAGTCTTTTGGACGTCATGCCGGTCATTACCATATTGGCGGGCTTTAAGTTCGCCTGGGACGCCTCTACCAAGCAACGAGAGGTCGAAAAACTACGTTCCTCGGTCCAAGAAAGCGAATTGCAATTTCTCAAATCGCAAATCAATCCACATTTCTTGTTCAACAACCTCAACAACCTATATTCCTATGCCATGGCGCAATCACCGAAAACGCCATCCATCATCTTGGAGCTTTCCGCGGTGCTACGTTATATGCTTTATGATTGCAAGGAGAAGTATGTGCCCCTACAAAAGGAAATAGAACACCTGAAAAACTTCACGAAACTAAACGAACTTCAAATTGAGGAACGGGGAAAGGTTGACTTCAAAACGAAAAACATCAAACCTGGTTATAAGATAGCCCCCCTGATTTTGACCGTTTTTATCGAAAACGCCTTTAAGCACAGTACGGCCAGTCAGTCAGAGGGCATTTCAATCGACCTTGAAATCAAGGTCACGGATGAAGGCATGTTGAATTTTGAATGCAGAAACAGTTTTCGACCCATTGCAAATACCGAAAGCCTTTCAAAGGGAATAGGGTTGCAAAACGTAAAAAAACGACTGCAATTGTTATATCCAGAAGCGCATGAATTAAACATACGGAAAGAACAAAATGTCTATCACGTGGATTTGAAAATGCAACTAAAACCTGAGACCAAATGATACGTTGCATTATTATCGAAGATCAACCACCAGCTCAAAGGGTACTGCAAAAATACATTTCAGATGTGGGCGCCATGGAATTGAAGGGCACCTTTGCCGATGCACTATTGGCCATGGATTTTCTCAAAACGGAATCCGTTGATTTGGTGTTTCTGGATATACACTTGCCGAGGATTTCAGGTATCGATTTTTTAAAGACCTTGAACCCAAGGCCACACGTCATTCTTACGACGGCATTTTCTGAATATGCCTTGGAGAGCTATGAGTATGGCGTTATCGATTATCTCTTGAAACCTTTTTCATTTGAACGTTTTGTTCAGGCAATTTCAAAAGTACCCCCCACCAAATCGAAAACGGAAAATTCTGGTGTTGACGCCATGAATTCAGACTTTCAAGATGTCATCTTTATCAAATCAGGCTATGAGCATATTAAAATTGACGTCTCAGACATACAGTTCATTCGATCCGATTCTGATTATACCGAAATATTTACGGCGGAAAAGAAGCATCTTTCTCAAGAACCCTTAAGGTATTGGGAGACATCCCTGGATTCCAAAAAGTTCACTCGCATACATAAATCATATATATTGAATATCTCAAAAATCAAGAAGGTCGTCGGCAACCAAGTCAGGTTGGATGAAAAAACGACCCTCCCCATCGGCAGGGCCTATAAAGAAGGTTTTATGAAACGAATCTTAAAATAATACTACTATGAAAAAATTGAAAAAAGAGGATATCAAACAAGAGGTATTCGATCTCTACGATGACTATGCCCATGACCGAATTCCCAGAAGATTGTTTTTGGATAAGCTTTCGACCTATGCGGTGGGCGGTGTGACTGCCGGTTCTTTGCTTAGCTTTATTTCTCCGGACTATGTCAAGAAGATTCAAATCAAACAAGATGATGATCGATTAAAATCGGAATTCATAGAATACGATTCTCCCAAAGGCGGGGGTAAGATCAAGGGGCTGCTCTCTAGACCTCTCAATGCTAAGGAGAAACTTGCGGGAATCATGGTGGTACATGAAAACCGTGGATTGAATCCACACATTGAAGATGTCGGCCGCCGAGCTGCTTTGGCGGGATTCATCTCATTGGCCCCAGATGCTTTGACGCCCCTTGGGGGGTATCCCGGTACAGACGATGAAGGTCGAGAATTGCAACGCAAACGTGACCGCAACGAAATGCTGGAAGATTTCATTGCTGCCTTTGAATATTTGAAAAACCACCCTGAATGCACTGGTAAGGTTGGCGTGGTCGGTTTTTGTTTTGGAGGATGGATATCGAACATGATGGCGGTCAAAGTTCCCGATTTAGGCGCGGCCGTACCATTTTATGGCGGACAACCCAAAGATGATATCGACAAGATAAATGCTCCGCTCCTACTCCACTTTGGAGAACTCGACAAGCGCGTCAATGAAGGGTGGCCCGCCTACGAAGCCGCCTTAGAGGAACACGGCAAGGAGTACAAAGCCCATATGTATAAAGATGCCAACCATGGGTTTCATAATGATACCACTCCTCGCTACGACCGTGAAGACGCCGAATTGGCGTGGAAGCGGACCATTGAATTTTTTAAGGAAAAGTTGATGTAAAAAGGCATTTCGGCCAGGCTTTTGGGAAATCAACTTTTTTGTATCCCAAAAATATTATGGTTCAAGTAGTCGTTCCTGAATTTTCCTTGCGGGTCAAACTGTTTTGCCAGCGCAATAAATTCCGGAAGTTTTTCATAACGCGATGCCAAAATGGTCGGGTCTATGGAAAAGAGTTTCCCCCAATGGGGCCGATACTCAAAAGGCTCCAATTCCTGTTCTATCATGGTAATCAATTCTCCAACTTCTTTTGCATTTTGCTTCCAGGTAAAGTGAATTGCGACACAATCTTTTTGATAACAAGGGCTCAGCCAAAGATTATCGGCAGCAATCGTTCTGATTTCTGTAATCATCAGCTGAGGTCCGATCAACGACCGTTTTTTTTCCAATGCCAAAATTGCGTTTAAAGCCTTTTCCCTTGGAACGAAAAATTCTGATTGCAATTCTTCACCACTACTGGGAGTGAAACCCATCTTAAAATGTGGCAATCTTTCATACCACGGGCCTGGCACACCCATTTGCTCCGTACAATTTTCCGCTGAAAGCGCAGTAATCGGATGCAGGTTTCTGGTTGCCGCCTTGGCACCATAGTAGTCCTTTCCCAGATCTTTTAGGGAATCTTCTATCTTTCTTTTCACCCAGACTTGGCTTACTACCTGGTCTTGCCAATCGGTAAAAAGACTGACACTGTACCCACCAGAAAGGATGGCCCCAAAATTCTCCTTCAATGATTCAAGTGGCAGATTTTGAAAAACGTCTTGCCGAACTTCAAAGGTCTTTTGAACATCCAATGTGACCTTTGTAACAATACCCAAGGCACCTAGATTCACCACAACCGCATCGAACAAGTCATCCCCTCTTTTCAATTCGATGATTTCCCCATTGCCATTGACCAATTCGATAGCGGCGACCGAGCTGGCCAAATTTCCAAGAGCTACTCCGGATCCATGGGTGGCCGTCGCACATGCACCGGCAACAGAAATGTGCGGCAATGATGCCAAATTGTGAACCGCATAGCCCTTTTCGTGTAGCCCTGGGGCAAAATCACCATATTTGGTGCCGGCCCCAACTGTAACTGTCATAGCTTGTTCATTCAACGATACCAGACCGCTAAGGTTTTTGGTGGAAATCTGATTTAATGGACTATCGGCAATATTATTAAAACAATGGCATGACCCCAATGCTTTCTGGGTATCGAGTTTTTTGATAAGTGCCTGAACTTCTTCAACGGATTTTGGTTCGTGGAGGTTCTTGGCCTTGTAAACATAGTTTCCGGCCCAATTCTTCCGCTCAATTCCGGGCTCGACTTCGGCAACTATTTTTTTCTTGCCATCCTTACAAGACGAAAGTGGTGCAAGAGAAGTCACCGCCGCGAAGGCGGCTGTTTTTGCGATAAATTCCTTTCGTTTCATGATTGGACCTATTTAAATCCCATTTTCTTGATTCCCCCATGACTGACTTTGATAGCTTCGAGAGGTTCCATGGTGAAAGTCATGTCTTGTTCGACCATATAGTATTTCATTCCAGATTTTTCTTTTCCCCCCAATATCTTTGCAAAATCAATGGTACCGCTACCGACGGGCGCGAATTTTCCTTCTTCGTCCATATCCTTTACATGCCATATTTTGAAGCGATCGGGGTATTTTTCAAAATAGGCCGTAGGATCCGCCCCGGCCTTGGTCACCCAAAAGAGGTCCATTTGAAAATTGACCAGATCAGGGTCGCAATTTTCCAATAGATAATCAATGGGCACAATACCCTCGGCATCCTTCATAAACTCAAAATCATGATTGTGATAGAGCAGTTTGAGTCCGGCGGCCTTGGCTTTTGCACCAAGTTCATCCAAAATCCCGGCCAGGTTCTTCGCCCCACCTGTCATACTCATAGTGCTCGTGGCATTGTCATATTGAAAAAGTCCCATAGGCGGAATTGGAACCACAAAATATTCAAATCCGGCCGCCTTGGCATCGGCCATCTCCTTATCGGCATTATCCAATGTGACGCTGCTTTGGTGTGTCGAGACCGGCTTCAAATTCAATTCGGTCAACAAGGCTTTGAAGTCCTCCGGTGACATACCATAATACTTTCCCTCGGCATAACCCGCCGCCTCAATATTTTGATAGCCCGTTTCGGCCACGGTTTTTAAGGTACCCTTGGCATCTTCGCCCATCGCATCGCGAACGGTGTAAAGTGCCAATCCGCCCAATCGGTCGTTTTGTCCTGTTTCTGCAACTTCTTTTGACTCTTTACCTTCTTCTTCGCCGGTTTCTTTTTTGTCTGTGCATCCTTGCATGATGAAACACCTATTACCAAAAGTGCAAATACCAAGCTTTTAATTATTGTCTTTTTCATTCTACTCGTTTTATGGATAATTTAATAGGATTTGAATTTGGTAAGTTAGAAATATATTGTTCGCCTACCAAAACACTCGTTTTGTGAATTAGTACCTTACCAAGGTGCTTTTTATCTTTAGGCACCAATGACTCGGAAATTCATGAACTCACCCATTCATTATTGCAAATGATCAAAATGAGATGTCGCTCAATCTTAATTGGCCTTTTAGTCGGATCTGCAATCTCTTGCCATGAAGGGGAGGTTGAAAAAGTTCAAAGGCCGAATGTACTGTTTATTGCCGTTGACGACCTTCGAACCGAACTCGGGGCCTATGGCAAAAGTCATGTGGTATCCCCGAATATGGATGGCCTGGCCGCTGAAGGTTCGATCTTCTTGAATCATTTTGTCCAAGTGCCGACCTGTGGTGCATCAAGACATGCCCTGTTGACAGGGTATCGCCCATGGAAAGCCATACATCTATCAAACCAAGCCATTGCAAAGGAGTTATCGGATAAGGCCGAGGATTCGATTCCCGAGACCTTTATACATCGATTCAAGCAGGAGGGATATCAAACGGTCGGTATCGGAAAAATTAGCCATTCGGCCGATGGATATATCTATGGATACGAAGAGAATGTTTCGACGAAGCAAGAGTTGCCCCATAGCTGGCATGAACTTCTGTTCGATTACGGAAAGTGGAAAACGGGCTGGAATGCCTTTTTCGCCTACGCCAATGGTGAAAATCGGCAGAGCCTCAAAAAACAAGTGAAACCCTATGAAGCTGGCGAGGTCGATGACCAAGGATACCCTGACGGATCAATCGCAGATCTTGCGACCGCTCAATTGCAGAAACTCAAAAATCAACAAGAACCTTTCTTCTTGGGTGTCGGATTCTTTAAACCCCATCTACCATTTAACGCTCCAAAAAAATATTGGGATTTGTACGAGCGTGATTCGATTCCGCTGAGTGAAAATCCTGATGTGCCTGAAAACATCAATTTGAAAAGTCTTCACGAGAGCGGTGAGTTCAATCAATATGCCCTGGGTGAAGAAAGGGCGGGCTTGGCAAAATCCGTTTCCGAAAATTATGCCCGAAAATTGAAACATGCCTATCTCGCTTCAATAAGTTATGTTGACGCCCAAATCGGAAAGTTGATCCAAAAACTGAAATCCACCGGATTGGATAAAAACACGATTGTCGTCGTTTGGGGAGACCACGGTTGGCACCTGGGCGATCAGCGCATCTGGGGAAAACATACCTTGTTTGAAAATGCCTTAAAAAGCACCCTGATCGTGAAATCACCTTTTTTGGAACACAAAAATCAAAAAATAGAGACCATTGTTGAATCAGTTGATATTTATCCAACATTGATGGAACTGTGCACCATCCCTTTAATACATAAAATCGATGGTGAAAGTTTTGTAGGCGATATGTCTGGAGATGATGAAAATACCGATGAGATTGCCTACAGTTATTTTAAACATGGAATTTCCATCCGCACGGATAAATATCGTTTGACCAAATATTTTCGGGATGAGGAGCCAATAATCGAATTGTATGACCATTCGGGAGAATTGACTGAAAACAAAAACATCGCCGCTGAAAATCAACAAATTGTGGAAAGGCTTCTTCCGCTTTTAAAGAGGGGGGACACAGGTCTTTATAACACCTCGTTGGAAAATTAAAATGGAAAAATCATTGCCCGAACAGTCCAAAAGTTTTATTACTTTGCGCGGCATAAACTAAATAACCACATGGAAGTTCTTGGAATCGATATCGGTGGCTCTGGAATGAAGGGAGCCCTAGTAAACTCATTGACAGGTGAAAAGTTGACACCCCGCCACCGAATACCCACCCCACCTTCAAGAAAGCCCAAAGAGATGGCCAAGGTTGTCGCGCAAATAGTCGAGCATTTTGATCATAAAGGTCCCGTCGGTGTAGGCTTTCCGACGGTTATCAAGCATGGTGTCTGCAAATCTCCGGGGAATCTACACAAATCATGGCGTGGCGTGAACGTCAAAGAATTGTTCAGCGAGGCCACAGGCTTACCTGTCACCGTTGTGAACGACGCCGACGCCGCTGGCTACGCGACCATGAACTATGGAATCGGTAAAGGCAAACAAGGTTTGGTCATTATGATAACCATTGGTACCGGGCTGGGAAGCGGTGCATTTCTGGACGGCGAGCTGATCCCAAACTTTGAGCTTGGCCAGATTCCGTATAAAAAATATAAAAAAATCGAGCTTTGGGCCGCTGATTCAGCCAAGGAACGAGAAGGACTCTCTTACAAAGAATGGGGCAAGCGCTTCAATAAATTCTTGACCTATGTGGAGTTGATCGTTGCCCCCGACCTAATTATATTAGGCGGAGGTGCTTCAAAAGATTTCGAGGAATACAAGGACTGCATCAAAATCGAAACGCCCGTGATTCCTGCCGAATTGAGAAACGCTGCTGGCATTGTCGGCGCCGCAGCCGCCGCACTTCATCAGGCGCCAAGGGACTAAGCGATTATAGATTTTTGGCCAAATTGCATCTTTGGAAATTACAGGCCGAAAACGGAAATTTCTTTCCACGAAACCCAAGAGGGGCTGGCCGTTGTCCTCACCCTAATATATCGAAACGACACCGGCTCTGAAACTTCATAACGAAGTACTTCACCGCCAATGGTCTCCCCATTAAAGACCTTCAAGGTACTCCATGTGCTTTCATCATTGCTAGCTTCAAGATGATGTTCGGTAAGCCCATTGGGAAATTGTGCAACATGTAAATCAATTCCAGTGATTTGGGTTTCCTCTCCAAGGTCGATTGAAATCCATTGGGGCGGCAGGTCTCCAGATCCCCATTGGGTATCAAGACGGCCATCGACCGCCATTTCAGGGGCTTCCCCTGCCAACGTAGCCGATGCTGACACCGGTTTTCCCAAAGCCAGATTTTCAGGGGGCAACAATTCCGTGGCGCATGCATCCGAGTAATTGATCGGTGCCAGACCTTCCAATAATTCCATCTCACCATCCATAAAACCCCAACTTGCATCACCAACTCCCTCTGGGGCCCTGTACATGCCCCAATACAACCAACCATCAAAACCGAATTCACAAGATTGTGCTTGCCAATTCTGCAAAGCGGAAAGCGCAGCGTTTGAATCGAAATATCGATCCAAAAATGCGCCTACCTCCCCCATAATTATCGGTTTTTGATTATAGCCCATCATTCCGAAGTTTTCTTCGAAAATATCCAATGGTACTTCCCCGGGGTACGTATGAAAATCGAAAAAATCTAAATTGGCCGAGGGTAATAATCCCGCTGTTTCCACATATCTGAAATCACCACTCCTTAACGCATTTGGATAATCAGGCACAAAAAAGCCCATGGTCACCAGCCCATTCGGGTCGTATTCATCGATGGTTTTCCGGACTTCATTTATATAATGCACCATCCCCTCTACCGCGAGCCTTTTTTTGTCAGCACTATTTGCCATATCATAGCTCATTCCATTTGCGGCAATAATTTCACCGCTGCTAAGGCTAAAAGGAGGCTGAAAGCGAAAATACCATTGTTCATTGAGCAATGACCAAGCCAGCACCCGATTCAAAGGAGGGGCCCGGTCAACCAGGGCGCTTAGGAGGTCTCCCCAATACTTCTTCGCTGATTCAATGCCATTTTGGGTGAGATAATGTGCATTTCTGTAGGCCGCAAAATTATCATTGGAACCGGCATTTGAAATATCCCAATAACCTCCATCATCTGGAAGGTCATTGGAAGTGAGGATTAAGTATATACCTTCTTGTTCGGCAATTTTAATGGTTTCTGCCAGATTGTCGATATATCTCGAATCGAGTCCTATACCATCGGTTCGGCCAATGCATCCCAATCCTGAACTACATGTATCAAAAAAAACCCTTACCGTATTATATCCTTTTGCCGATAACAATCGGAAATCTTCAGCTACTCGGGTGGCATCAAATTCGTCCAACGCAAAGAATCGATCTTGAAATCCACCATCATGTGGCACGATCCAAAAGTAGTTGACGCCTCGAATAACGAATTCCTTGTCGGTCAATTCGTTCCAAAACACAGGTCCACCATCACTGGCCTTGATTACTATATCATGATCTACCAGAGGCGTCATGCCAGGGTCATCACTACCATCAGGCCCATCATCTTCAGGAAGCTCGGCAGGGCTCTCGACAGGAGGTTGAATGGGTTGTTCACTATCGCAGCCTATACACAGCAGCCCCACAAGGAGAACACCCAATAGTAATAATATAGTAGATTTGTTTAGGCACCTTGACCGCCAGATTGTACTCGGGGTATACATTGCTTGAATTGTTTGCAAAACAATTTAGCAAATTATCAATTTCGGGAGGTTCGAAATGTGTAGCTCGAAGAATTCGAAGTATTCTTGGAAAGATTAACTGTATAGATGACAAACCTAAAATTCAAGGTTCAGAACACTTGAAATAAGGAGGTTCAGGCATTTGTCCCTTCATTTCTTCAGTTAAAGGAAGGATACAGCCTAGGGTGCTTTGGACAATAATCGACCTTAAACCCTAATCGATTTTGTTCCTTTTTCTGTCGACTTCCTTTAAGAACACTTTTCGAAGTCGAAGGTGCTTTGGGGTTACCTCGACGTATTCATCTTTTTGGATATACTCCAGGGCCTCCTCCAAAGAGAATTTAATGGCAGGAACAATCTTGGCCTTGTCATCGGCACCTGCCGATCTTACATTGGAAAGTTTTTTGGTCTTTGTGACATTGACGGTCATATCATCGCCTCGTGAGTTCTCACCGATGACCTGACCTTCATAGATGTCCTCGCCCGGATCGATGAAGAACTTGCCTCGCTCTTGCAACTTGTCAATGGAATATGGGATTGCCTTACCATTCTCCATAGAAACCAGTGAACCATTTATCCGTTGCGGAATTTCACCCTTCATCGGTTGATATTCCAAAAATCGATGTGCCATAATGGCCTCCCCGGCCGTGGCCGTCAACAATTGATTTCGCAGGCCGATAATCCCCCTTGATGGAATTGTGAACTCGCAAAGCATACGATCACCTTTGGCTTCCATACTTGTCATTTCGCCTTTGCGAATAGAAACCATTTCAACAGCTTTCCCCGAAACTTCCTCCGGCAAATCGATTGTCAAATGTTCTACCGGTTCACATTTAACCCCGTCAATTGTCTTAATGATGACCTGGGGCTGCCCTATTTGCAATTCATATCCTTCGCGACGCATCGTCTCGATCAGTACGGAAAGGTGCAAAACCCCGCGGCCAAATACCATGAATTTATCCGCGCTATCGGTTTCTTCGACCCTCAAGGCCAAGTTCTTTTCAAGCTCGCGCTCCAAACGTTCCTTGATATGCCGTGAGGTCACAAACTTGCCGTCTTGCCCAAAAAACGGACTATCATTGATCGTGAACAGCATACTCATTGTCGGCTCATCGATAGCGATGGTCTTCAAACCTTCAGGGTTTTCCAAATCTGCAATCGTATCTCCGATATCGAAACCTTCCAAACCGATCAAGGCGCAAATGTCTCCCGCCACTACTTCTTTCACCTTCTTTCTTCCTAAGCCTTCGAAAGTGAACAGTTCCTTTACTTTTGATTTTACTATGCTTTTATCGCGTTTGACCAACGAGATCTGTTGACCTTCTTTAAGGCTACCCCTCTGTAGGCGGCCAATGGCTATCCTTCCCGTAAAGGATGAATAGTCTAAAGACGTAATCAACATTTGGGTGGTGCCTTCTTCAGGTTCAAAACTGGGAATATGCTCGATGACCATATCCAAAAGCGGCGCTATTGAGTCGGTAGGCTTTTGCCAATCTTCACTCATCCAATTGTGCTTGGCGGATCCATAGACGGTCGGGAAATCCAATTGCCATTCCTCGGCATCCAATTCGAACATCAAGTCAAAAACTTTCTCGTGCACCTCATCGGGCGTACAATTTTCCTTATCTACCTTATTGATGACCACACAAGGTTTTAACCCCAATTCGATTGCTTTTGATAAAACAAATCGAGTCTGCGGCATTGGTCCTTCAAAAGCGTCTACGAGAAGAAGAACGCCATCTGCCATATTTAGAACGCGTTCCACTTCCCCCCCAAAATCGGCATGCCCCGGGGTATCGATAATATTAATCTTAGTGTCCTTGTAGACCACCGAAACATTTTTCGAGGTAATAGTGATGCCTCTCTCACGTTCAAGATCATTATTATCCAATATCAATTCGCCGGTATTCTCGTTTTCACGGAACAGTTGGCAATGGTGCATAATCTTGTCGACCAAAGTGGTCTTACCGTGGTCGACGTGCGCTATAATCGCGATATTCTTTGTCTGAGACATACCTTTTAATTTCAGCGTGCAAAGATACTGCTATTTCTTGCATTGAAACGTAAATGACCAATAATTTATTTGATTGATTCTTAGGATGTTGGGCTTATCAGATTAGTTGAAAACGGGTTTTCTTGATTTTCGTTTGGTGGCTACCCAGCCAAACGTAAAATTAAAAAGCGGTCCATAGCCGCTTAAAACCCCATCGCCCCTATAGTATCCAACCCCGAATTCGGCATTGAAATTGAACCCTTTTTCATAGGTGCGTTGAATGCCATACATACCGCCATAAAAGGCAAGGCCAAAATCACCGGCGCTATCGAGGTTGTGTGAGATTTGCAACGGTTCCCAAAAGACACTTCTCGCTGGGGCCAAGTAGTCACCAGAGTTACCCGAAACATTTTTTCCCAAGTCAATCCTTCGGTTCAAATTATGATAGTACCTCATTCTTGTATGCCAGGCAAAGCCAAAAGAATAGCCTTCTTGGTAGGTTGCTACTCCCAGACCAAAACTTGTAGAGGCGGTAACGTTTTTTAAAATTCCGATTTCATAACTCAGTCCCGGACTGACCAAATTGAATTTGAATTGGTGCCTTTCCAAATTTATAAGATCAAAAGTGTTGGACTTTCTTTCTACCTGGGCCGAAGATTTGAAGCTTAAGAAAACCACCGTAAATAGAAATGAAAGGAGTATTCTTATGTTCATGAAATTGTCTTTGATATCGATAAATCTAAAAAGGAAACCACACTTAAATACTATCTTTATACAAAATTTAAGAAATGGACCTTTCGCTTATTCCCCAGATAAAACATGCAGATGGCGACAACTTCTTTTTGCTATCAGGGCCTTGTGCCATTGAAGGTGAGGATATGGCCCTTCGCATCGCGGAAAAAATAGTTTCGGTCACCGATGTGTTAAAGATTCCATACGTATTCAAGGGCAGTTTCAAAAAGGCAAACCGAAGTCGCGTGGATTCGTTTACCGGAATCGGGGATGAAAAGGCCCTGAAAATCCTTCGAAAGGTTTCCGAAACTTTTAAGGTTCCCACTATAACGGATATCCATAAGGAATCGGACGCCGTCTTGGCAGCAGAATATGTCGATGTGTTACAAATTCCCGCTTTTCTGGTGAGGCAAACAGATCTGGTCGTGGCAGCCGCCGAAACCGATAAGGTGGTCAACCTAAAAAAAGGCCAGTTTATGAGCCCTGAAAGTATGAAGCATGCCGTCGCCAAGGTAACCGATTCGGGCAATGAAAAAGTCTGGATCACGGATCGCGGCACTATGTTCGGCTATCAAGATATGGTGGTCGATTTCAGGGGTATTCCCACTATGAAGCAATTCGCGCCAGTAGTATTGGATGTCACCCATTCGTTGCAACAACCCAACCAGTCTTCGGGTGTTACCGGAGGCCGCCCTGCCTTGATCGATACCATTGCCCGAGCCGGCATCGCGGCGGGAGTCGACGGCATTTTTATGGAAACCCATTTCGATCCGGCAAACGCTAAAAGTGACGGGGCGAATATGTTGCCGCTTGATCAATTGGAAAAGTTGTTGAAGAACCTGGTATCCTTGAGAAAAACCGTACTTGAATTGCAATAATTTAATGATCCTGAAGTTATTGTAGGGTGCAATTATCACCCGTTTTCATAAGAGTTTCCCTATTCGTTATTATTGTGTTTGGTTCCTGCTTACTCCGGGCACAGGAAGAGGTGATTTTTGGCCAACTCACCCCATTTGACAAAAACTTCACTACCTATCAAAAAGCGCCAGAAGCCTCAGCCGTTGTCTTATATGAAAAAGGAAACCATTATTTCAAAGAGATTCGCAGCAAGTTATTTTTGGTCAAGACCTATCATTCAAAAATAAAGATCCTAAAACAGGAAGGTTTTGAAAATGCCACGATTTCCATTCCCCTTCTTGAGGATGAAAAACTAACTGAACTTAATGCTATAACGCATAACGGGGAGGATCAAGAAGTGGTTTCCCCTGACCAGATCTTCATGGAGCAGAAAAACGAGTATTCAAGCATAAAAAAGTTCTCTTTTCCAAATCTAAGAGTGGGTAGCATCATAGAGTACAAGTATGAAATAGTGACACCTTATTTCTACACACTCGATGGATGGAGTTTTCAATCTAAAATACCCAAAATCTATAGCGAATACAATGCTAAAATTCCCGGGCTTTTAAAATACAACAGGGCCTTGGTAGGATCATTAAAACTAGATATTAATGAAGCGCATATTGAAAAGCATTGCTTTAAGGGCACATTTATTCGAGCCGCCTGTGAAGTGCTGAAATATGTCATGCGCGATATACCGGCCTTGGAAGCGGCCGATGGGTTTGTTCTGTCGGTTAAAAACTACACTTCCCGTTTAAAATTTGAGCTTTTCAAAGTTGCTTTTAACAACAGTGCCAAAGCGAGGGAGCCAATTACCTGGGCGAAAATTGACCGGAACTTTCAGAAAAGTGAAAGTATAGGTCCCCAACTCAAGAAAAAAGGTTTTTTCAAAAAACGTGCACCCGATGATCTCTTCAAGGGCGACTATCTCTCGAGGGCCAAAAAAATCTATGGTTTCGTAAAGGAACATTTCACTTGGGACAGGAGCTACGGAGTTTATACTTATAACAATGTGAAGGAGGCCTTCAGGAAGCGAAAAGGAAATGTTGCCGAAATCAATATGTCATTGATCACATTATTGAACGAGGCTGGGATCGAAGCCAATCTAATGCTTGTATCCACAAGAAAAAACGGCTTGCCTAAAAGGTCGTACCCGAGCATCAATGATTTCGACTATTTCATCGCTCGTGTGCGAATAGATGGTCAAGAGTATCTATTGGATGCATCAAACAAGCTCATGCCTTTTGGGTTATTGCCTTTTAGGGCTTTAAATCACTATGGCCGTTTGATGAATTTTGAAGGGCCTAGTTACTGGTATGACATCTTACCTTATGCCAAAAATAAATATCTAGTTCGCTCACAAATAAGCTTAGATGTCAAATCTGGTTCGTTTTCTGGAATTATCGACACCTCTCGCTTAGGGTACCTTGCTTTCGATAATAGAAACCTGAATGATGGCCTTAGCGAAGAGGAATATTTGAATCGAATGGAAGAGCATTTCCAGAATGTTGAAATTACAGGTTACGGGTTAGTTGGTAATAAGAACAGTGAATCACAAATATCGGAACGTTTTCAATTTTCCGGGGATAGTCCTATTATGGACAACAAAATCTACCTCAACCCATTTTTAATCAAATTCTTTGATAAGAATCCGTTTCAACTTGAAATGCGCGAGTATCCTATCGACTTTGGTTATCCAAGAACTTACAGGTTTCAGACATGAATATTAATATTCCGACTCATGGCTACTAAAGTTAGTGGAGCTACCCGATGAAATAGCTTTCAGTCAATCTTGGTCAAGCGCTAATAGACCTAAAGTTGTACGTTCCATACCAAACATGAAACACAGGTACAGCTCGCTTTGACATTTCATCTGGCGGTGAGGCACGACGCTTCTTTTTAGCCTGAAGACTATATCTGCCCTTAAAGCAAATTTTTGGCATAAAGCGGTCGAACTCCAAAAAAATTCCTTGGTCGTCCTTGAAAAAATAGAGTCAAAATAAGCCGCAAATCTGTACTTTAGGCCTAAACAACCTTAGGTTTATGAAGTATTCTTGGTTTCTATTGATCTGCTGCTTGATTTTTTATCATTCCTGCCAAAGGAAAGAGGCTCCAATAAAAGACACAAAAAGACCCAATATCGTCTTTATCATGTCTGATGATCATGCCTATCAGGCCATCAGCGCCTATGACCGATAAATTGATCCAGACCCCGAATATCGATCGTCTTGCCACAGAAGGCATGCGCTTTACCAACGCGTACTGTGACCAACTCGATCTGTGCACCTTCAAGAGCCGTCATCCTCACCGGAAAACACAGTCATATCAATGGGAAAATAGACAACCTATCCCCTTTCGACACTACGAATGTTACTTTTCCGCAAGTATTGCAGAAAGTCAGGCTATCAAACCGCGATGTTCGGAAAGTTACACTTTGGCAATAATCCGAAGGGGTTCGACGAATTCAAAATCTTGCCAGGACAAGGAGATTATTACAATCCCCGATTCATCACTACTTCTGGAGATACAACGATTACCGGTTATGTGACCGATATCATAACCGATCTTACCTTGGACTGGATGGAAAATCGGCGTGACACCATAAAACCTTTTCTCTTGATGTACTTGCACAAAGCTCCACATCGTACCTGGATGCCTGCAGAAAGGCATTTCACTGAATACACAAAAAAAACATATCCACTGCCCGAAACGCTTTTCGATGATTATGAAACCAGGGGCGAAGCATCAAAGACCGCCGAGATGGGTATTTTCAATGATATGTTGTTGCAATACGATTTAAAGGTTCCGAAGCATATTTTAGACGATTTGGAGATAAAGGAACGACTGGGAGCAGGCGGAGTGAATAAATTGAACGAAAAACAGAAGGTCGCCTGGGATGCCACGTACAGTCCGATTGCGGAGAAATTCAGGGATGCATATAAGAAAATGAACGATTCCGCTTTGGCCGTTTGGAAGTACCAACGCTATATGCAAGATTATTTGGGCACGATTGCCGCCGTCGACGAAAATGTAGGTCGGCTATTGAATTATTTAGACGAACAAAACCTAAGCAAGAATACCATAGTGGTCTATACATCGGACCAAGGTTTTTATTTGGGAGAACATGGTTGGTTCGATAAGCGCTTTATGTACGATGAGTCATTTAAGACCCCGCTATTAGTGCGTTGGCCGAACGTTATCAAGCCTGGAATTACGGAGGACGAAATGGTTCAAAATCTAGATTTCGCCCAAACGTTTTTAGAAGTTTCAGGTACGGAAGTTCCCACTGAAATGCAGGGAGAAAGTTTACTGCCCTTATTCAAAAGGGAAAAAGAAAATTGGGACCGTGACGCCGTTTATTACCACTATTATGAATATCCCGCTGAACATGCGGTAAAAAGGCATTATGGTATTGCGACCAAAGATTTCAAATTAATGCATTTTTACTTTGATGTTGATGAATGGGAGTTGTACGATAGAAAAAAAGACCCGAACGAAACCAATAATGTCTATGGTGATCCTGATTATTCAGAGGTTTTAAAGACCATGCGAGCCAAATTGGCGGAGGTCAGAAAAAAATATAGGGACTCGGATTCTTTAAGCAATCGGTTCATCGAACTATATAAAGAAAAAGGATGGATTGATTAGTTGTCCGTTGTCTGTTTGAGGGAAACCATATTTCAAATATCACCTTCCATTATAATTTTATTCAACAAATTGTCAACTATCAACTATCAACTATCAACTAAAAATTACTTATAAAACTTTTTATCTCTTACCGAATAGGCATCTTCCAAAATTTCGATCAAGATTTTATCATTGATCTCTTCCAATGCCCTATAGCGTAAAGATTTCATCATTTTTCTGTCGGCAACGGTCATGAATTCCAAATTTTTGGTCAAATGTGCGGCATTCCAGAATCCGAGGTCGACATAATCCTTCGCCTGGTTCAGGTAGCAAAAAGGTCTTCCTTCGACGTAATAAAAAGGAACCCGGTATTTATACTTCAAGTCGACATGGGCAATGGTCATTTCGATGACGGATTGTAAATGCAGCATCATAGAGCGAAAAGGTTCGGGCTGGTTCAGTATATATTCCTCGGAAGGGTTCATATCAATAAAATTACCATTTCTTTACGGCTAACCAACCATTTTTCCCTACTTTGAGAAACCGTTTTTGAGGACTTCTAATTCAAATCGAACATTATGAAAAAAATCATCACCGCCTATTTTCTTCTTACCGGATTGTGCTACTTAAATGCCCAAGAACATTCACATGCCGGTGCCCAACCCCTGACCTACCCCAATATCGAGGGATATAAGACATTAAAGGTCGACCTGCACATTCACACCGTTTTTTCCGATGGAAATGTTTGGCCGACCATACGGGTTCAGGAAGCCCTACGTGATAATTTGGATGCCATTTCGCTCACCGAGCATTTAGAGTACCAGCCACATCAAGAAGATATTCCTCATCCCGATAGAAACCGCGCCTATCATTTGGCCATGCAAGAAGCCAAAGAACACGACCTATTGATCATACCGGGCTCAGAAATAACGCGTGAAGAACCTGTAGGGCACAGCAATGCGGTGTTCATTTCCGATGCAAACAAATTATTGCAAGACGCACCTGAAGATGCCTTTGCCGAGGCAAAAAAGCAAAACGCATTTGTTTTTTGGAACCATCCGGCATGGCATAGGCAGAGTCCGACCGGGAACCCCATACTCAGTGATTTTCAAAAAGAACGCATCAAAGGCGGTGAATTGCATGGTATCGAGGTCATCAATTCACTCGACTACGCGAAAGAGTCCTTGGCACTTGCCTTGGAGCAAAATTTGACCATAATGGGTACCAGTGATGTACACGGGCTTATCGATTGGGATTATACCGAAAAAGGAAATCACAGGCCTGTTACCTTGGTCTTTGCAAAGGAAAAAAGTCTGGCAAGTATCCAAGAAGCCCTTTTCGCGGGCCGCACCGTGGCGGTCTATAATTCCCTTTGGGTGGGTAAACCCGAATTCTTAAGTCCATTGTTAAAGGCAAGCGTTCAAATTAATTCCGCTGTTTATCACGAAGAATCCCAGGTTCTGGCAGTGGAGCTGGAAAACATTTCAAGCAGTGATCTATTGTTCGAAAATTCAATGCCCTTTAGCTTTTATAGCAAGTCGCCAATTTTCAGCATTGCGGCAGGAGAAAAGGAAACCCTTCAAATCAAGACCCTTGAAATAAAAACCGAGATCGACCTTCGATTAAAAGCCTTGGGTGCCTATATCGCGCCAGAGGAACACCCCGTCGTGACGTGGAAAATTTCGGTCGACTGACCCTTTCAACCAATTTTTGACCCTTTTTTTGGTGGAGACGGATTAATTTTATTAATTTGCTTTGTATTTCAAAGTACTTTTAAAATGGAATCAAAAAACTATTTAGAGGATATATCGGAAATAAAAAATATGATGAGCCGTTCATCACGATTTATTTCCCTTAGTGGATTATCAGGAATCTTGGCGGGGATATATGCGCTCATAGGTGCATTCTTGGCAAAACTAAAGCTGGAGAGTCATATGTCACCAAGTATTTCATCAACTTGGGATCATTCGTATTTAGATAGGGGAGTTTGGGATACCAGTCTTCGACAAGAGCTAATTGCGATAGCTATCGGAGTTATTGTTTTAGCTGTCCTTACAGGCGCCATACTGTCTTATCAAAAAGCGAATAAAAGCGGAGAAAAAGTTTGGAACGCAGCTAGTCGTAGATTACTTATAAACTTTTTAATTCCCTTGGTCTCGGGCGGTATTTTTTGCCTAGTACTTTTACAGTACCGCATCACAGGTTTAGTTGCCCCGGCCACCTTGATTTTTTATGGCTTGGCCTGCGTCAATGCCAGCAAATATACTTTGGGTGATGTCCGTTATATGGGAATTGCTTTTATTGTCATTGGACTGGTCAATACTCAATTTGTGGGATACGGATTGTACTTTTGGGCACTAGGATTTGGAGTCTGTCATATACTTTATGGTACGTTAATGTATCTTAAGTATGACAGGGCCTGAATTAGGAGTTAGAAAAATGAGTCTGATAGACAACATTAACAAAGCCTTTGACCACCGAATCCGGTTGGGTATCATGAGTATTCTCATGGTAAACGACTATGCCGACTTCAATACATTGAAAGAATTGCTGGGCGCTACCGATGGCAACCTTGCCAGCCATACAAAGGCACTCGAAAAGGCCGAATATATCAAAGTGGAAAAGCAGTTTATCGGCAGAAAACCCAATACCCGATATTCGGCTACCAAATCTGGCAAGACGGCGTTCAAGAAGCATATCGATGCCTTGGAAAAACTAATAGGAAAGTAATTTTTTTTGTCATTTTACTTTGAATTTCAAAGTACTTTAAAAATAAAATGAGAGCTATTGTCCTTGAAAAATTATACGAATGGAGCAAAGTGCCCTATCAAAAGTTCATGAAGAAAAATGAACCATGGGCCGTTGACTTACCAGACCTCATGCACTATGAACCGACCAGTTTAGGATTTCATTTGGCTTCCTTTTTATTGAAACACAATTTTGAAATACAGCCTAAGCTGGAAGATCACGACGTCTTTCATGTATTGACCGGTACGGGCATCACGGTCCCCGAAGAAATCAGTATGCAATATTATCTATTGGGAAACGGAAAACGAAGCCTCTATCAATATGCCGTCATCGTCTTGGGCACAATTCTATTTCCCGATCAAATCAAACTATTTCTAAGGGCGTTTCGAACGGGGAAGTCCGCTTTGGTCTTTTACCATCTCGATTTTCTAAAACTTTTAGACCAACCCATAGAACGAATCAAAGACACTTTTTTAATCCAATAAACCCACAAACATGCGAAACGGTTTCAAACATTCAATCAATTTTACCGCCACCCGGGTAGCGGTGGTAAGTCTTTTCTTGGGAGGTATATCCATGTTCCTGTTCAAAAATAATAGCGATACGGGCCTGGTCGCCATCGGATATTTGATTGCGGCTCTAATCTTTATGGTCAACACGATCGTTTTTTTACCGTTGCTGATAAATGCAGTGCGCCGTTTCAAAGACTATAAAGAGAATCTTTTCGCAATGCTGTTGCTATTACCCAATATTCCGATTTCGGGTCTATATCTAGAGCTCATCTGAATCGGTAAAACCCTTGAAAATCTTTTTAAATCTCAATATTATGAATATCCACATCAAATCGATTTTATCAGCAGTGGCCTTTAGCTTGTTGTTTTACAGTAAGAGTTTTGGTCTAAACTTATTTCTAGTCTCAATTTTGATAGTAGTTCTCGTTTCGACCGTTCGAAAAGGGCGTTCGATTTCATGGAGCTATTCCCTGGCCTATATGGCAACCGCTATTTTCGTTTTCTTCAATCCGTCAGGGTTTACCATTTTTGTCCATTTTATGGCCTTTATGGTGTTTGTCGGAAAGTCGATTTCACAAAAAACATCGGTCTATCTTTCATGGTTCTTGGGATGTGCCAATATGCTGGTGGCCTCGGTGGCCAATCACATTCACAGCCAAGAAAACGAAAAAGGGCCCGAAAAAAAGGACCTATCGCCCAAACTCTTCAATCGTTTGAAAGGCGGGCTTATCGCGCTGTTGCTACTTTTCCTTTTCGGAATGTTGTATAGAAATGCAAATCCCGTTTTTGAAAGCCTGGTCGGCCAAATCACATTGGATTTCATCAGCGTGCCATGGTTGTTTTTCACATTTCTTGGCTATATCATTTTCCTTCATTTGCTGCGCCCATTTCATGCACAAGAGCTCATAGAATTCGACCTGGCCCAAAAAAACGAATTGGAAAAGCCGACCGAATTGGTTCTTATTGGAGAAAAGAAAAAACTGGAGGGTGAACATACCCTTGGAAGCATTGTGTTCGTGGCCCTCAACCTTTTGCTCCTCTTTTTTCTGGTTACCGATGTCATTTACCTGCTTCAGAAGACCGATATTACCAACTCGGAATACTCGCAATCTGTTCATCAAGGGGTTTATGCGTTGCTATTTTCCATCGTTTGTGCGATTGCCCTTATCCTCTATTTTTTTCGCGGTAACCTTAACTTCTTCCAGGGAAACGGGCGAATCAAATCATTAAGCTATTTATGGATCGGCCTTAATGTAGTTCTTGTTGCCTTTACCTGTTACAAGAACTGCGCATATGTGGAAGCCTTGGGGCTCACCTACAAGCGTATCGGCGTATTTGTCTATCTCTTACTCACCTTGACCGGCTTGATAACAGCCTATATCAAGATTGCCCAGGTAAAAAATTTCACCTATCTGCTGCGCACGAACATCGCGACGGTTTTTGCTTTTTTGATCATTAGTGCCGCTGTTCCTTGGGACAACACTATTACCTGGTTCAATCTAAATACTCTTGAAAATCCTGATATCAACTATCTAGTAGACCTGGGGCAAAACAATAGCGAACAGCTTTATCGGTACGCTAAAGGCCATAAAACCATCATAGAAAGCAATACCAAGAAACGTATTGGGGAGAAGTACAGCCAATTTTTAGAGGAACAGTCCCAAAAAACCTGGCAAGAATATACCTTTTACCAAATTGCAAAAATAAACCAAGATGATAGCTCTTTTTAAACATAAATACAATCGCATGGCTGTTCACATGGCCGGCATAAGTTTCCTCTTGGGAACCCTACTTATGCTTATGGCCTTGATATCGAAAAGTCAGATGATAGTCGTCTTGTGTATTTCATTTCTCGTGCTTTACGTTCTGGTGACCTTCGTTCTACTTCTAATACTATTGGTCAATACATTGGCCCATGTCAAAGACATTCACGAACATATCATGACCTTTATTATTGTCTTGATGAACTATCCGATCGCCATACTATATATCCATTTTTTAAATCCCTAGCACTATGAAACTCAACAATACAATCTTCTTGAAATATGGAAGTCTTTATTTTCATTTATGCCTTTCCGTAGGTTTTGCCCTTCTGTTGTTGGTTTTTCGAATGAAATTGACCCATAGCTATTTCTACCTTTTTTTGGTATGGAATCTTTTTTTGGCGGGTATCCCCTTCATCATCACCCAAATCATGAAGTACTATTCCCTTTGGCGCACCTCGCTATGGCAAAAAATGCTGCTGTTCTTGACCTGGTTATTGTTCTTGCCCAACAGTCCGTATATCATAACCGATTTGGTACATCTTCATAATGACCATTCCAATTTGCTTTGGCTCGACCTTTTCTTGGTCTTTGTTTTCGCTTTAAATGGATTGTTGTTGGGGCTTGCTTCCCTGATCGATATGTACGGATTCATTGCGGAAAAATATTCTCAAAAGGTTTCACTCTTCGCAACTTTTTCCATTTGTCTTTTAAGTGGATACGGAATTTACCTGGGAAGATTTCTACGTTTTAACTCTTGGGACATTCTGACCAAGCCCGTCGACCTATTTGAACAAATCGTAAACAGTCTGTTCCAACCGAAGGTATGGGCGATTACCTTGGCCTTCGGGGGCCTGCTTTGGGTGCTATTCTCAGTGCTCCGATCCGCTTTAGTAGTGCGAGAGCAACATTTGGTCAAGGAGGACACCTGACTTCCAAATCACTTTAATACCGGAAATCATGAAATTGACTTTTAGCAAAAACTACTTTTTGGTCGCTGTGCTACTCTTGATAATCGAAATAGCCATTGCCATTTTTTTCAAGGAAGGGTTTGTTCGCCACACTTTTGGGGACTTTCTTGTGGTTATACTCCTCTATTGTTTTTTCAAAAGCTTTTTGAGAGCACACTCGTTGGGAATAGCATTGACAACCTTGGGTATTGCATTTATCATTGAGTTTTTACAGCTCACCAGCTTTCTTCAACTATTTGGGTTGAAACACAGTAAATGGGCCAATCTGGTCTTCGGAAATTCTTTTAGCTTTCAAGACTTAATCGCTTATACCTTAGGAATTTTGGCCGTATTGATTTTTGAAAAAGTCATCCGAAAAAATCGACTCCCAACTCCTGACTCCTAACACCTAACACCTAACACCTAACAAACCTACTCCTTCCCATCGACGTAGTCCTGAAGGTATTTGTAGTGTTTGGTCAGCTTTCCGTTTTTGGTCATTCGGGCACGTTCCAAAATCCCATCTGCATCGCCGTTAAAAAATGCAGGAATCACGCTTTTCACAAAGGTCTCGCCAAAGCCTTCGCTAGCGTCACGCGGTAGTTCGGCCGGAAGGTTGTCGACCGCCATTACGGCAATCGAAGACTTATTTTTGTAATTCGCCTCTTTTTCGGTCTTTGGATTATAGCCATAAATGGGTTTTGCAATCGTACTGGCACGGATTGTTGATGCGACCGGTCCGTCGATATCGCAGCTAATATCGGCAACGACCCCAATCTTAAAATCGGGATGTTTGGCATCTTCCCGCGTAAACAGATAGGGAGCCCCGTCACCATAAAAATGGCCGGCGACATAAAGATCCGTCACCTTGGCGAAACGAAAAAAGGTCGATCTATATTTCTGGGGATTCTCAAAAAAATCTTGCATGTTGCCGCGGGTGCCATCGATTCTCGTATTGTAGCTAGACACGTCGATTTGGCAATAGACCGGCTTTTTAAAATCCTGCTCCAGGTATTCGTTCACATTGACTTGCTTCAAACCCATACCATCGAGCATTTCTTTCGCACCGTTACCTACCCTGCCCTTACCGGTCAACAGAATTTTGATATTTGGCAGTTTGGTTTTCTTAAGTTCCTTTATCAAGGCCTGTTGATCCGTCAAGGTCTGTGCCTTGGGCAGCTTGAATAGATTATATTTCATTCCATATGTCCTGATGCCGTTGTACGCACCGACGATACCGGCATACCTTCCGAAGGCCACAAGGCGTCTGCCCTTTGGGTCGGTGATTACCTCATGATCATACAGTTCGATATTTTTCTTAAGAATGGCCTGAAGCAGTTTTCTGTTGTAGGGCTGCTTTTTGATGGTATGTGAAAAGAAAAAATATTTTTTATTGGGAATCAAATTTTTGATGGGCACTTCCTTCACTCCCAACAGCACATCGCAATCCGACATTCGTCGCGAAACCTTGATTCCGGCCTTCTCGTACTCCGAGTCCTTAAACGTACGTATTGGGGAGGTTTCTACACTGATTTCGGCATTTTCATGATTTGAAAGGACTTTTTGGCAGGCGGCCGGGGACAATACCACCCGATGGTCTGGCGGTGTTTTGCGCTCTTTTATGATTCCAAATTTTACAGTCATTGTTTGGTATGGATTTTGTTCAAAAATAAGTGGAATAACAAGGGTATACAAGCTTTTCAGACAGGCAATCGTCGTGGGGTCGAAAACTGTTGAATTGTGTACCTTTGTTATCCTTTTTAAGAAAGTTCTTTGAAAAAAATGAGAAAGGAAGATTGCCCTTCGACTCCGCTCAGGGCATAATTCGATAACGCGAATCACAGATTCCCTATCTCATTATGGGGCCGACTGGTTTTGACAGCGAGACCAATGGCGATGTAAGCATGTCGAGCGCTGGGATATAGCTCGTTAATCTCATATTTCACACTTTTAATTGGCGATAATAACTACGCTCTTGCCGCTTAATCTGAATTATAGTAAGATTTAGCCTCGTCTCCGCAAGGCGGAGAAGCGAGATGTCCCATGGTAGCCCTTGTTGACGGCGACCAGTTTCGGGGCACCAAAAAAGTCAACACAAGGATTGCGGAGCTTCGACGTAGTCACCAAAACTTAAGAAGATAAGTGTACGATAGGCGGTCTTTGGTCGGTCGTGCATCGAAAACCGAATAAAGACTAAACATGTAGAAAGCATTGACGTTGCTTGTTTGGACGGGAGTTCGATTCTCCCCGGCTCCACAAAAAAAGCCACCCTAGGGTGGCTTTTTTGTTATGCCCTCGGTCGCCTCAGGCCAATACGCCGGCTGGTCCCTTCGCCAAAAATGCCCACTGGGCATTTTCTCAACGCTCGGCCCTCCCCGGCTCTTAAACCAATCGCAACTTTATTGTACCTTGAAATAAGAACATCTTGTAAGCTTATTCTGTTGAATCCTTAAATTTTAAAGGATTTTGACACAAAAAGGTTAAAAGTCATACTACCCTATTAGGGAATCGGTGAATCCCATTTTTAGACCGTCACCGATTTTTTTTCTTTCCCAATTTAAAACTATATTTAACAGAGGCATATTAGCGAAAAGCCTTTTATATGGACAAAGATGCGCTTAAGGACTTACAATCGAACGATAGGTTGAAATTAAAGGCGCTATATAATCAATATAGGGCCGAGTTCATCGGTTTTGGCCGACGCTACAGTTTGGACCAAGATGCTTTATCAGATGTATATCAAGAGTCTTTTTTAGCGCTTCGAAAAAGGGCTGTGCAGGGAAAGCTTGATTCTATCGATAGTAGTATGAAAACCTACCTGTTCGGTATCGGAAAGTTCAAGATTTACGATACGATCAAAGCCAAGAAACGTGAAATTTCCTATGAAAGTCAATTGCACCTTGTTGATGAGGAAGTTCAAGAAATTGAAATCGAAACTGAGCCCCAATTGAACGAGAAACAGAGGCTTTTGCGCAAGTACTTAAAGGAGTTAGGCGAAAAGTGCCGTCAGGTGTTAACTATGTTTTATTATCGAGGACTAAGTATTAAGGAAATTGCCGAGCAGGCCGGTTATGGCAATGAGAATGTAGTAAAGGCCCAAAAGTCCCGATGCCTAAAAACGCTTAGACAACTATGCAATGGATAGTGCTATGAAAGGAGAGAGGTTGTTAGAAAAATTCCTACAAGGCAAGCTGACCGAAACGGAACAGCAGGAATTTGATTCGCTACTAAAAAATGACCCCGCTTTTAAGGAAGAAGTTGAATTCCAGACAGATGTCATGAGGGCAGTGATCGCAGAGGAAGACGGGAATTTTGCTGAGATGTTGTCCGATTTTGAATCGGAGGCAAGAAACGAAGAACAACAAATAGTCCAGGTCGAATCGACCGGGGCAAAAAGATTTCCAACAAAATGGTTGGTAGCGGCTTCGATTGCAATACTGGCCGCACTCACCTATTTCTTCACCTTAAATCAGGCCAACGATCCAAAAGATTTGTTCGCTGAGAACTTTAAACCTTATCGAAATGTAACGCATCCCATAACCCGGGGGGAAGAGCCGGCCGATCATAAAACAAAGGCATTTTTAGCCTATTCCAAAGGTGAATATAAAGAAGCCCTACCGCTTTTTACCGAATTGTATGCTTCAGAAAAAGAACCCTATTACCTCTTTTACAAGGCCAATGCCTTGATTCAGTTGAACAGGGCGGCCGAAGCCGTTCCGCTACTGCAAGAACACCTCAAAACCCAAGATTCCCTTACTGATAAATCGAATTGGTATTTGGCCATGGCCTATTTGCAACTCAAAGACATCGAAAAGGCCAAACAGGCACTTCAAAGAGTTGTGGACACCAACGCCTACAAAATGGAAGATGCTAAGCAACTGCTCGACGAGCTTTGATTTTTTTATATCCGAATACCAAAATCCCCGTTCCTAAAAGTCCCCAGCCTAGAATCGACCATGGTGAAATAGATTTTTCCGATAAGGGTGAGTTATCTCCCAATAACACAAAACCGGCCCAATAGTAGGGGTGTTTCAATTCTTCTTCCTCGGTTGTAGCCAAATAATCAAGTTTGGCCTTTTGAAGGGCTTTTGATTTAGTGAGGCCCTGATCTAAATTTGTGTAAAAGTCGATCAGAATATCTTTTCCTGATTCATCACTTACCGGCCACAGCGTAGAAACAACACTTTTGGTACCGGAATAAAAGAAACCTCTCGCCAAACTCATAACCCCTTCACCACGCTTTAATTCGCCCAATGCAGTATTACAAGCACTCAAAACAACCATATCTGCCTGGGTCTTAGAAGCATAAATTTCCTTCAAGTACATTTTTGAATCACTAAACGCCACCCAAGGATTGTCTCCTAGCCCAATATCGGCATGGGTCGCTAAATGGATGATTTTGGGGTCGCTGGCATTTTTGATAAAATTGGCCTTGGAGGCCTGGCCGTTCAGATAAGTCTCCCCTGGAAAGATACTAGCGATACTCGTGATTTCCTTTTCACTAAAATGGAGTTCGGGTAGTTTTAAACGATCAAAGGTTACAGGTGCCAAGCCCAGAAAGTCGGTTCCTGAATCCATTCCTCGTTGTTGGCCGTACTCCATTAATGAGGCAGAATAAGCGTAATCAATTTCCACTTCTTGAAATAGGTAGGACAATTTATTGTTATCGACCACCAAGGTTTCAAAAGGGATTTGTTGTAAAACATAATCAGGTATTATTGTTAGGCGCTTTCCTAAAATTTTTTGATGGATTTCATCCGGCATAAGAATCTCAAATATGCTATGGGATAAGGTTTTGAACTGATTTATATCGGAATTTCCACTTGATAAAATTTGAATCAAAGCCTCAATATTCTTATTTAGTTCTTCAACCTGACCAAGCTCAAATAGTATATTGCTATCCTTATCGATAAACAGAGCATAACCTTGGTGCTCATTTAGAACATAGTATAGGACGGCATGACTATTTTCAAGATGAGTATTAGACAGCTCATTTAGAGAACGTATTTTGGCCTCGCTTTTGAATTTTGCATAATTGGGAAAGGAATTTTCAAGGGAGTCGATAAACGTTTTGTAGCGATATTTATTTGCAAATACCGTATCCTTTAAGCTGGAAACAGGCTTATTTTCAAGAATTTTCTTTTCTTGCTGGAGTCTATTTTCGGATAAATGGATGGCGCGTTTCAATTCAAACTCCCTTTCCGCAATTTCATCAGGTAATGCAGTAATTTCTTTTGCTTCTTCTTGTGTAAGATCTTCAAGCAGTAATAGAGCTTTATTACGTTCCATAAAATAGTAAGCATCCTGTGGATTATTCGATAAAAAGCAAGCTTCTATTGCGTTCAGATATAAATTCGAGCTTTGTTCCCTCCAGTAGAACTTAGACTGGTCTTCGATACTTTCGCCCTTTATCAAGTTTATAAGCTCGTCCGCCCTCTTAAAGGTTTTTATGGCCTGTTCTAAATGGTTGGCAGTCTTGCTGTGCTTATAATAGAGAAGCCAACCACCAGCCTGCGTTACCAAGTGATTTAAAAGCGATAATTTATCCTCGGACAATTCAAGCATTTCAGGTGTAGGTAAACTCATCTGGGCACTTTTATTCTCTGGAACACCGGTCACTAATCGAACGGCCTTTTCATAGTATTCGATTCCTTTCGTATAATTACTTTGTTCCATGTAAACATCTCCTAAATTCTCAAAAGGAGAACTATACTGATCGTCAAACGATAAAGATTTCATCAAACACTCAACACTTTTTTCCGCATCCCCCAATCGTAAATAGCAGACCCCCATACTATTATAGACTATTGCCAAATCTTCGTCACTCAAATATTCTTGAAATGAAAGCAGTTGTCCCTGCTTTTCAAGTGCTTTTTCAAAGTCGCCCAATTCAATATATAGGTTGCCATAAATCTGTGATATCTGGGCTTTTGTAAATGGGTAGTCGACCTCGTGTTTTTCAATTAAGATTTCCGCTTTACGTAAATTCTTTATTATTTGTGGCGCATACTGAACAAATCCCATTGAAGAATACAAGTCCGCTAGATTAACCAGTATCTCGATATGCTTGTCATACCGGTTTTTACGAGTGGCGTAATAGTCAAAACTACTTTTTAAACGTTCTTCGGCCTTTCCGTAATCACCAATTTTCTTGTAAAGCTCAGCAATTTCCCTATTTGCAGCTTGGGTCTTCTCATCAGATTCACCTAGGGCTATGAGTTTTTCAAAGGCCCTTACGGCCATGAAAACATTTTCGTTGTAATTATAAAATGCTCCCAGATTGTACAGGGACTTTTTAAGTGACTTCTTGTCAATTGAATCTAACCTTTCCTTGTAGGCGATTGCTTGCGCCGTGAATGAAATGGCATTCTCAAGATTTTTTTTATCTCCGGTGTCTTGACTTCTCCACTTCCTGAAATACCATTTGCTGCCAACATCGTGATAGTAGTCGGCAGATAATCTTAAATCACTTCCATTCTTGACTTCCTCCAGGAGTAAATCAATTTTACGCTGTTTGGACACTTCGTCAATATCTTGTCCAATGATGTCTTGGAGACTTTCTGTTTGTGCGTTTGACACTACGCCAAGCAGAAACGAAAGCGCATAAACAAGTGCCTTTATACTCATATTATTCAAATCTAGAAATCGACTATTTCAAATGAGTAGGGTATATCTAAAAAAAGAAAATCATTTCTGCTTTGGTTCATAGAACCTACTTGAACGAAAGAAACTGCCTAGGTTTACATCTTGCTGTGTATTCGGATTTTCGTAAAAAATTTCAATAATTTCTTCAGGCTTCTTCCCCAAATTGTTAAGGTAAATTTCAAATATCTTAGCACTTACCAAAGGTGTGCTATAAGAGGTCCCCTGTACCGTGGCACTGCCAAATACCTTGGCCCCGCCGTCCATTATATATGTTTCAAGCTTATTTAAGGTAAAAGGTGCGGCAACATCGATACTCGTTATCCCATAATTTGATGACTGATCTATTGTCAAAATCGAATTCTCTCCCATTTTATACCCTCCCACCGAAACTATATTCTTAGACGAATAGCCTGAAGGAAAATGCAAAATCGAATTATCGGTATCTTCACCACAATTGCCAGCCGAAGTCACGAAAAGGGCTGAATTCTCAAGATCGTCAATAAATTTTTTCAATATACCTATTTCAGCATCGGGTAGCGCTTCAAAACTACCGCCAAAACTGGCATTGATCAATTTTATATCTCCCTGACTACCCGTATTTACGTTTCGAGTTTCCCTCTGAATGTCATTTATATACGCCATCGCACACACCACATTCCAATAGCTTCCCTTGCCTTCTGAATTAAAGACTTTTAGAGGTAGAAGGCTGTAATTGTCTCGAAGCCCTAAATGGTCGAGCTCGTTGGTAAGGGCCCTTGTTACCAATGTTCCATGGCCGCTTCCGGAGCTATCTTCATTAAAATTATCATTGTCGTCCACAAAATTCCACCCGGATCCCTTGTAAGTTCCCAAGCATTTCGAAGAGCTGTCGAACTCTTTGAATTTATAAATTAAATTTTGGGCATCATTCTCACTATCATGGTACTGCCCCATTAGGTCAAGGCCAGTATCTAAAATGGCAATGACATTATTTGATTGGGATTCAAACTCTCCCCTCAGCTTGATAAATTCGCCATTATCCTCAGCCAAGTACAATTTGGAATCTTCCTTTGTAGTTTCATTGGGAAAAACAGAAAAGTTGAAATTCAAGTCTCCTTCTACATCGGCTTCCGCAGTATCCTTTTTCTTGAGGTTATCCAACTTGGTTTCTGTTTCAAACGTAAAATCAGGGTTTAACTTCACTAGAACGGGTGATAGGTAACCACAAGAGCAAAATTCAAAATCCATTACCGCGCTTATTAAGGAATCAAGGTCCGGTCCTTCTTCATAATATTTCTTCAGAATTTCTCCAAACTTCTCTTTTAACTTGTAATCGATTTCATCGCTATTTTCTCGTATCACTTTAAGTCGTTCTAAGTCCTTGTCGCCTTCCGGAAATCTCAGAATGATTTCATGGTCCATAAAAACAACGCCTCCCTTGTCCTCACAATTGGGTGTCGACTCTGCCAATTGAGATGGAGAACATCCTTTTTCATCGACCTCCTCGCCCGAACGCGTATCGGCACATTCGTCTTTGCTGTCAACAACACCATCTCGATCCTGGTCATTCTTACAGCTTACAAGAATCGTTAACACTATAAATATGTAAACTAATGGGTAGAAGTTTTTCATGGCGATTGGTATTTGAAGATTCTTTATTTCATTTTGTCAAAGCAATTGTTTAACCAAATATCTGGTCAAATTCTAACGTCATTTGTGCTATTCTGATTTGGCAATTGATTCATATGGTACTTCTAACAAACAATTTTGAACTTAAAGCTAATGAATTTTTACTTTGAATTGGGATCCTTGGCCTTCAAATAGGCGTTATTAAAAAGGAGTTTAATCTGCGAATCTATACTCTCATTAGATAGCCGCATATAGTCCGATCAGCCTGAGGCTATTGTTTTCATTTTATGGCCGATTATTTTTTTCTATCCTCTGTTAACCCTGACTCCCCTCTTGCAGACCAAGGTTTGAATAAAAAAATTTCGACCATGAAAACAAAATTTTATGACTATTCGGGGGTAAACCAAATGAAATCAATACTCGATTTTTTGATAATCGTTAGCAGTTTCTTGAATGCTATCACACCAAAAAAGATTCTCAGACTAGCAGTGGTTCTTTTGGTACTAATGGCCTTAGCAATGACTTTTACAGGATGCAAAAAAGATGATGCCCCCACGGTGACAACGGAAACGGAAACAGATTCCCAGGAAGTTGAAGAAGAGGAGGAAGTTGAAGAGGAAGAGGAAGAGGTAAAAACTCCCGCCTTGGATGGCATTAGCCCTACCAAAGGCCCCAAGACCACAATCGTAACTTTAAATGGAAATGATTTTGGTACGGACAGCAGCGCTATCAGCGTATTTTTCAATGGTTCGGCAGCTGAGATACAATCTGTAAGTGAAACAAAAATCGTGGCCGTCGTTCCGCCTAGAGCTTTTACAGGGGTTGTGACCGTAGAAGTGGGAGCCACCACGTTAACAGGTCCTGTTTTTGATTATGTCATTACAGATGTTCAAGTAAGTACCCTAGCTGGGGGGGCACAGGGTTTTGCCGATGGCAATGGTACCAATGCGCAATTTAGCCAGCCCTTCGGCCTTGCCATTGACCAAGTGGGAAATATTTACGTAGGGGAAATCGGGAATCATAAAATCAGAAAGATTACGCCAGATGGAGTCGTAAGTACTTTTGCGGGCAGTTCAAAAGGTTTCGCCGACGGTAGTGGGGCCGTTGCACAATTTAGTCGGCCCGCAGGTGTAACCAGCGACTCGCAGGGAAATATTTATGTAGGTGATTTTGACAACCACAGAGTAAGAAAAATTACGCCTAGTGGGATCGTAAGCACCCTGGCAGGAAGCACCAATGGGTTTTCAGATGGTAACGGAACAGATGCCCAGTTCAGTTTTCCTATTGAAGTGGCTGCCGATAACGATGGAAACATATATGTTGCAGATAGGGAAAACCAAAAAATAAGAAAAATTACGCCAAGCGGTGTAGTAACTACCTTGGCAGGCAGCACGAAGGGCTTTGCGGATGGTACAGGATCAAATGCCCAATTTTTTGGTCCGACAGGTTTAGCAACCGATGCCGATGGAAATGTCTATGTCGCAGACCGATTTAATCACCGGATTCGTAAAACAACTCCAGCCGGAACTGTAACGACATTGGCTGGAAGCGTACAGGGCTTTGCCAATGGCACGGTTGCCAACGCGCAGTTTTCCGGACCTTCAGGAACCGCTGTTGATTCTCAAGGCAACATATATGTGGCGGACAGAACCAACCATAAGATTCGCAAGATATCTCCAGATGGTGAAGTAATCACCTTGGCAGGGAGTAATCAGGGTATGGTTGAAGGCACCGGTGCCAATGCAAAATTCAACTTCCCAACAGGGGTCATCGTCGATTCCGAATTTAACATATACGTTGCCGACCGAGACAACAATAGGATAAGGAAGATTACACAAGAATAGGTAGGCAAAGTTCGTCACCTTAATACAGTTAATGATGATTGATTATACACTTTCCGATACCCTAAAGCAGGTCGTTCATATTTCACGGGCCATTGCCAAGGAAAATTCACATACCCACTACTCCAGTGCCCACTTGCTTAAGGCATTGCTTCATAAAGATATTGGGTTGCTCTCCTTTATCGAGGACATGGGACAAGACGGATATTATATTGAGGAGTGGGCCGAAGTCCGCTTGGAAGCCCTGCCCAAAACCGTGAAAATACCCGAAAATCCCTCAGGTGATTCCACCATCGAAACAGTTTTTTACGAGGCCGATAACATCAAGCTAAAATTGGGGCTTGAAGAGGTTGACGAATATTGTTTGCTGATCGCCCTGGCCACCGCGGGAGTCGGATTTTCATACGACCAGTTGAAAACCTTTCCGCTTACACCCAACGAAATTATCACCTATCTGGACCTGAATGGCGGCAGCTCGCCTCCGGCAGCGTCTGAAAATACCGGCTCGAAAACGAAAAAAAGCAATGGAAAAACGGGTTCAACGCTGTCCAAATACTGCATTGATAAGACGGCACAAGCACAAAACAAGGCTATCGAGAATATTTCCGGAAGGGATTCAGAAATCAAAATGATCGTTGAAATTCTCGGAAGACGATCAAAACCCAATGTGTTGATCCTGGGAGATCCCGGTGTCGGAAAAACAGTATTGATGAACGGATTTACATATGCCGCCATCGGCAAGAATATGCCGGGCCATCTCAGCGATGCGAGAGTCTTCGAGCTTGATTTTATCCGCCTTGTTTCAGGTGCCGGATATAAGGGAGAAATCGAAGATCGGCTTCAAAAGGTCTTTCTAGAGATAAAACACTTCAATAAACCTATTCTGTTCATTGACGAATTGAAAAACCTAACGGATAAAAAATCGGGTAACCAGGGTTTGGCGAACATTCTGAAATCAGAATTGGCAAAAGGTGATGTTACCATAATTGCCACAGCGACCAACGATGCTTTCAGAAAACACATTGAGGTCGACGAGGGCTTGTCAAGGCAGTTCGAACGGGTAAATCTTGCTGAACCAAACGAGGAAGAAGCACATAGAATGATAAAAAATTCGATTTGTCATTATACAGACCATCACCATCTGGCCATTGAAGATGAAACCATTTCAGAGGCCATACGTCTTGCAAAACGTTATCATAAAGAACGTAGCCTGCCCGACTCTGCCTTTGACTTGATCGACAGGACCATGTCGGCCTCAAAATTCATGCTGGAGACTTCCCTGCTCGAAATTGCAGCTCTCAAGGCACGTCTTGAAGTATTACAGAAAGAAAACGGGCAACCCTATAAAATACTGGCAGAACAAGATTGGATGTACACCCAGATGCAAAACAAGCTGAGCTATCTGTTGTTTACCGAACTGGGCGAAGATGATCAGTACAAGAACATCGGAAGTCCTGAAGAAGGGTTCGCAATATTGCACGGTATTTTGAGCAGTTTGGAAACGATTGCCGGAAAGGAAAAGCAAAGCGTAAGCAAAAACGATATTGCGGCAACAATTGCCAATAAGACAGGTATCCCGACCGGTAAGTTGCAAGCCGATGAAAAAGAGCGACTGCTCCATATGGAGGAGCAACTTATTAAAAGGGTCATTGGTCAGGATCACGCGGTAAGGACCATTACCGAAGCTGTAATGGAATCACGTTCGGGCCTAAGCAAACCGGGTTTGCCCATTGGATCGTTCTTCTTTTCAGGTCCGACTGGAACTGGAAAAACCGAATTGGCCAAGGCCTTGGCCGAGTTTTTATTTCAAGATGAAAGCTCGATCATTCGCTTTGATATGTCAGAATTCAAGGAAGAGCATTCCGCGGCCCTACTATATGGGGCACCTCCCGGATATGTGGGATATGAAGAAGGCGGTTTGCTTGTCAATAAAATTCGTCAGAAGCCTTATTCGATCGTGCTTTTTGATGAAATTGAGAAAGCACACCCTTCGGTATTCGACATCTTCCTGCAAATCTTGGATGAGGGAAAATTGCATGATCGATTGGGAAAAGAAGGTGATTTTTCCAATGCGGTAATCTTGTTTACTTCCAATATCGGTAGTCAATATATTGTGGATTCCTTCAGAAAAAATGAGATTCCAAAATCGGGCGATCTACTTGAAAGAATGGGCAATCATTTTAGGCCCGAGTTTTTAGGAAGACTTTCAGAAATAATACCCTTCTCCCCCATTACCGAAAACAATATTGCCAAAATCTTCAAAATTCAGTTGAAAGATCTCTACTGGGCCTTGGAGAAACAAGAAATTTCTCTGGACATCTCCGAAGAGGCGATTACCATGTTGGCCAAGAAGGGATTTACCCCAAAATATGGTGCCCGTCCATTACGAGGGGTCATCCGCAGCGATCTGCGATCGCCACTGTCAAAAATGATCATCTCCGGAAAAGTCTCCAAGGGTACAAAAATCAAACTAAAGCTTGACCCAGATGGAAACCTTAAATGGGACATTGCCAAAGCAAAAAAAGAGAAAAATAGACATAAGGAATTAGTAACCTAAAACTCAAAGTTATGAGCGATACATACGGAATCGGAGGAACGGAAGTCAAATTGGATGCCAATGAGGCATTTGCCGATATTCCAAGAAATAGGACCCTATTGGTCGAAAAACTGACCAATGACCCGGCCATAAAGCCGGTCGTGCAAACCGGACTGAAAACCATTGAGGAAGTTTTTGACCACTACAGGCCTGAAGTGGAAGTGGAATTCGAAACTTCGGAAGGGGTCGGAAAAAAGGAAATGCTCAAGTTTTCGAACCTAGGTGATTTCGGGGCCAAAGGCATCACGCGCCAAAGTAGTTTTTTAAAAGACCTCGATACGGAAAAAGACCAATACATAAAGGTCGTAAAGCAATTAAAGACGAACAAGATCCTAAAGACGGCCATTGCCGATACGGAAGCGAAGCAAGCTTTGTTGGATGCTATTCGTGCATTATTAACCGAAATAGAAGAAAATAAATAAAACGTTATGGCAACTACAGCGCAAGAATTTTCTCCAGTGGAGAATCCGGCAGTATTTCTACAGGAAAGCAGTGACAAACTCGTCAAATTTGGAGGGTTCGATTTGCTAGAGGCCTGTGTCGAAGGCGTTCAGAACATGAACCCGGAACGAAAGGCAAGAAAACGCATTTTCTTGACCGAAATGAGCAAAAAGGAAGAGCGTGAAACCCTTAAAAAGACTTTGGAAATTTGGTCGAAGGTGCTTTCGGGTTCAGATCAAATCGTTGAGATGGTCGAGGAATGTGAAAAAAGTGCGCAGGCGGCCCATGAGTCTCTGAACAAGAACTTGGGCAAGGCCATCGATTCGACACGCGACTTGGAACGTTCGTACCGGTCCGTAGCTCTGTTCTACAAAAATTCTGAATCGGAGAAGGTCAAGAACATCTCCATCGTCAATGCGGAATTGGAGCAAATGAAAGATTTGGACAATACCCGTTTTATCGATGCGATCAATGCCGAGCTTACCGATAATTTTGATCGGTTGGATTTACGGGAAAACTATAGTCTGTTGGTCATCCCAGGATATTTGGGATTCAATAAGGTATTGGAGAAATGGGCCAAGATCGCCCACGAGAACAAAGTAATGCTGGTCACCGATTTTGAGCATCTCGATGAACCCGATGATGTGATGGAAATGTTCGAAGCCGCCAACCTTACCGGTGGTGATAAATACCGCTCCAATGTCATGATGTCTTGCAACTGGCTTGTCGGCCGCGGTAAGCATGATGAGGTAGGCGAGCAAGACGATTTGTTCGTGCCGCCCTCGGGAGCCCTGGCCGGTAAGGTGTACAAAACCCTGATGTCACAGGTGACTGCCGGTAAAAAATTCGGTGGCATGAACGAGGTCGATGGAGTACGCTTTGATTTGAAGAAAAGTGATATCGCACAAATCGAAAAACTGGGATTGATTCCCATGGTCAACGAGTACGGTAAGGTAATGGCCTTCTCGGCAAAGACATTGTTCAATGGTGATAACCTAGGGTTGCAGACCTATTCAGTGGTACGCGTATTCGATTATGTGACCAAAGTGTTGATGGACTTCCTTAACCGAAGGGCCTTTGAAAACTTCAATGCCCGTACCCGTAAGGAATTGATGGGCCAGATTGTAAAATTCCTCGATGGCATTACCGGACCGGACAAGCTGATCGAAGATTTCTCGATCAAACGCTTTGAGCAAGATCCCGTTCAAAAAGACAAGGTGCATCTCGATATCCATATGAAACCCTATTTCCCGGCCAAAAACTTTATGATCAAAATGGAAGGGCAAAAAGGCGATGACGGCAATGAATGGGATTCGGAATATGAGCAGCAGTAGGTAAGCGAATCTGACAAACAACTGAACTGAGCCAAATAAATTCAATTTGTCAAGATGATTTGGAAAGAAACAATGTTGAACGATTCGGAGACCTTAGCGTGTAGGTTTAACAATTCTAGAGTCTTTGATACTATAACCTCTCATAATAGGGAATATGACGACCCATTGATCTATTTACCCATAAGGGAATATTGCCAAAACAGATTCATACGTCATATTGAAATTATAGGTGCTGACAATGTAATAGAAATATTTGCCAACATACTACCAGGCACCAGACCCAATATCACTTTTTCTTCTGAAACTAGAGTACTTGCATTTTTAATTGGATTAAGAGAAACTGGGCTTCCTTTGGCACAGCAAAACAGGGTGCCCAGAAGAAATCGCTATTTTAGAAGAGGCAGGAGTCGATATATCCGGAATTTTGGGGGAAGTGGATTAGACAATATGGGAAGCGGTTTTATTCAAAGTAGGGTGTCAAGATTTTTAATTAGAGGGACCAGAAGACAGGTTTTTAGAGATGACCCAAACTCAGATGACCCATCGGATATTGGCATTAGACAGCGTAATATTCATACTGTCTTTGCTGCCTACTTTAGACATCAGGCAGAGTTTCATTTGGCATCACAACTCCCATCAATTAATGACAGATTGATTCGATACTTTTGGAGAGCACTTACCTTTGGTGGTCAGGGAGGTTCAGACTGGCAAAGCAGTAGAGCTGGTGGTCGAAATAGTTTACTAACATTGTTCAGACTACTTAACATGCATCCGAACCAAGTTTCCAAAATTTGGAATGAAACATTCATAAGAGATAAGCTTCTCAAAATAAATGATAAGAGATTACTCCGAAAATTAGCAAGGGAGGAAAATTCCAGGACAAGACGTAATGATATCCCATATTGGCAAAATCGGGCAATACATGAAATATCGATTGGATTGAGAACTGCCAGATATACCCAGGCCATGAAATTGGCAGCAATCGCCGAAGCGTTTTCTGTAGTATTATCACATGACTTTTATCGGTAGGAAAATTCAAAATTAGTATTGGATTGCCAATTGCTGTTAAGGGCAAGCTTCATAGGACAGGCCAACTTGAATCTCCCAATTATTACTTAGTGGATCATCGGTCACATGTCTGTTTTTGAGGGAACTGTCGGAAACGGGTATTTATACATAATTGGAGTCTCCGAAAATAGGGATTTCTCGTTCGCCTTGCTCCCGCGGAACGACACTCGAATTCCTTTTTATCATTCCGAAACGTAACAGACTGAAGTGAGCCCGCCTGCCGAACAGACGAGGAATCTCTATCTGGCCCGATTGTGGATTCCTCGTCGTCTCGTCGTTTTGACCAGGAGCCCGTCGGAATGACATCGAAGGAATTCCCGGGGTCTAACTTTTGGTTTTTACAAACCGGTAGCCTGAAAAAAAGATTCCGGCTTGTGCGAAGTTTGAAACTTCGCATAGCCGGTTTCGTACCTTGAACTAGAATCATTGTCGCCAGTCGCTATGCCTGAGACGCCCTTTTAATGACTTAAGGAGTCATTCCCAAATTGAATGAAGTGGAGCGAGAAATTTTTGCCGGGCCCGCTCGTGGGTTCCTCTTCACCCGGCCCTTTAAACCGTACTCTGGCGAAACAATATCGACAGATTACCCTAAGCTGCGACGACTTCTCTACCTGAAATAGCAGGTTGGAAACTCACGCCGGCGAGGGAGACTATTTGAGGTCATATAATGCTACTTCCTTTGCATGTTTTACAAACTTATTTTCTATGCAATATAGCCTTGTGTTTTTGTCAATCGCTTTTTCAAGATTCTCAAATTTAACTCCAAAATAATTCATTATTAACAGAGGGTATAACAAGTATTCATTATCTAATGACAAGTCCATACTTGATAAAGTAACCTCCTCAAAATCAAGAATTTCCCCTTCTTCATGGATGATGGCTTTATTATCTACCACTTTGTACTCGTATGACCTTTGTTTAACCCCGTTATAATAGAAAGAATACCTCATGGCCTCTGTCCAAACATCTATATGAAAGATATATAAATGCCGGTTTTTTGAGAGAAGTTTGCCTATTATATCTGGAATATAGTATAAAATTTTACTTTCGAATAAACACCACTTTTCAGATACAGTGTATGCAATAACCTTATCAATATTTCTTATTATGGTATTTTCGCTTACATTTAATTCTGGATTCCATTCATATTCTATTGGTTGATCTAATTTATAAGTGTCAGATATAAGATTTAGCTTGAGTTGTTCAATAACTTCAGAATGACCATTAATTGGAATAATCATCCAACTTTTTTTACTAAACCTCCGAACAATACTTTGGCTAACGTTTTGGTTATTTCTTTCCATAGGATTTTGTATGATTATTGCCTTTTTTATCTGTCCATTCATAGTCTATTGTTATTCCCCTTCTTCGTGCAAAATCATCTAACAATTGATCACAATCTGGACATGGTTTTAATGGGCCAGCTAGATATGAATATCTACTTCCATCTTTCCGAGTTCCTGAACGATAAGCAAATGTTCCATCACCATTCGGACCCAATGAAGTAATAGTAAGATGACCTCCCTCAATATTTGAATTCCCTAATGCATCTAATACCTGAGGTTCACTATGGAGTGAACCAGAAGACTGAAAGCTTCCTAAATTGGTTGAATTACCTTCTGCATCTGTGAAAGTACCACTTGCCCAATGCAATCCTATAATATCTACCCAACTATTTGGATTGTGTACATAATTATAAAAACCAAATTCACCTGAATCAAGCCCAATCGGATCCTGACTGATATATCGTCCCTCCTCAGGATCATAATACCTAAACCGATTATAGGCCAGCCCTATCTCTTCATCATAATATTGCCCTTGGTATAAAAAAGGACATGAACCGTTATCACCATATTTAGTCCTACCAAAACTGTCTAAAGAACGTTCCCAAATGGTGTCGCCTGCTCCGTTAAGCATATTGGTGGGCGTACCTAAGTGGTCTGTTAAGATACTATATTTTTTGGCGCCTTTTAGTTTCGCGGCGGGTATAAAGCTGGCCTCAACGAATACCCAGGTAATCGTACCGTCATCGGAGACCGAGCTGCCGCTTAAGGCAACTCCTTTTAAAGTCTCCTTCCATTCGTGCAGGGGTACATTGCCATCCCATAACCATTTGGTGACCGTGTTCTTAAAGGTCTTGCTCAGCCTTCTGCCCAGAGCATCGTATGTAAAACGTACCTGCGCCCTATCGGGGCGGGTTACCGTTTGTAACATGCCTGCGCTGTTCCATTCGTATTTCCAATAGTCTTTTCGTTTTTTAAAGAGTCCGCCACCTTCCTTATACTTTTCGATGAGAAAGCCGTCCTCATCGTATTTGTAACGCCAACTACCTTTCTTTTCCAAGCGACCGCCCATACTATAGTCGCGATCGGTTTGGTCTGGGGTTTCATATAAATTACCTACTCCATCGGGTGTTCTAAACTGTTCGGAACCTTCGGTAAATTGGGTATGACTCAAGTGCCCTGTCGATGTATAACTGTATTTGGTTGTACCAAAAGTGCTGTCATCTACTTTGTGCAGTCGGTCATTAATACCCCAGGTATATCTGCGTTGGTGTTTTCTTTTCCTGGCCTTAAGCGTTTGTTGTTCTGTCAATCGGCCGACGGCATCGTAGTCAAAGTTTTGCGTCAAATTACCGGGCAAATGCCGTTCGAGTTCAAAACCTAAGCTATCGTATCTGTAATTGGCCTCCCAACTGGTCTCATTGTGATTGGCCTTTAGATGGGCCAAGTTTCCAAAGGCATCGTGTTCATAAACGATGTAGGCACCTAGACTGCTTTGAAGTTTCGTTCGCCTACCTAGGGCATTATATTCGTTTTCAATGGCCTCGCCATTGACTTCTTCTTTGATGATCAATCCCAGAGTGTTGCGAGTGAAGACCACTTCTGCATCTTTATTGATAGCCTTTAACAATTGCCCGGCCGGGTCGTACTCGAAAGTATGGATATCGTCTTCCCCATAATCGATTTCTGTAATCCGACCGGCATTATCGTAATCGTACCGCACTTTTTTACCACTGGCCTTGGTCATTTCGAGTACGCGACCGGCGGCATCTAGCTTGTATTTTTTAATGCCTTCGTCAAAACCTTGCTCTTGCAGAACCTGACCGGCTTCGTCTAAAGAGAAGGTATATGGCTCCCCTTTTTCATTGATGATCTGGGTCAGCTGTTCCTCGGTATTGTATTGGTAATAGGTCGTACCTCGTTGATCCGTACGCCGGGTCAATTTCCAAAGTCCCCGGTAGCTATAGTCTACCTTTTGCTGGCTGTCTTTATAGCGAACAAGGTTATCGATACCGTCATACAAAAGTTCAATTTGGTTGCCATCGAAGTCGTCTACTTTGATGGCCCTTCCTATCAGGTCGAAGGCCCTATGTTGCTTAGCTCCTTTGGGGTTGACAATCCTGGTGCACCGGCCAAGGCCGTCGTAGTTATAAAATGTCCGGTTTCCTTGTACATCGTTGACCTCCTTAATGTTGTATTGGTCATCGTACCACAAAAGGGTGGGGTTACCCAGGGCATCAGTGACCGTTTGTAATAGTCCATCTTTGTAGGCCATAGTCGAAGTTGCCCCCATTGGATTTGTACGTTCGATAACATTGCCTTGTTCGTCGTAGCTCCACTTCCACACCCCTCCATTGGCATCGGTAGCCTCCATCGGAAGATGTGGATGGGGGCCTTTCAAGTGGAATTCCGTTTCGACAACTGCACCATTCGGGTCGATCAGCTGCGTTTTGTTTCCGAAATCATCATAGCTGTACAAATGGGCATTGCCCATGGGGTCGGTTTCCGACAACAGTTGATTGTCCTTGTCATAGAGCCATCGGTGCTCCGCGCCATTGGGGTCTATCTGTTTATAGACGAGCCCATCTTTGTGATAGTATTCCGTAACATGGCCCAAGCTATTCTCGACTTTGGTGAGGCCTTCAAAAAAAGTGAGTTTATGATTGTATATATTTCCATCTCCCCAGGTATGGATACAGCGAGCCCCTATTTTTTTTCCGTCGTAACGAAAAAACCAGTTCATGCCATTACGCCAAGTTTCCTTTACCATGAGGTCACCTTCATACTCAAAATACATGCTATCCCCTACGGCATTGGTCTGTTGTACCATGTTGCCCCGGGAATCATAAACGTAAGAGGCCAGTGCCAAGGTCTCGCCCTTTTTAACGGGATGGGCCGTCGTGATTTGCAAAATGCGCCCAGCCGAATCGTTTTGAACTTTTAAAATGCGGTGGGCACTATCAACTATTTGGGTCAAATTACCCTTGTCGCCGTACATAAACCGAATACTAAAACTATTTGCATTTACAATGCTTCGAAGTAGTTGTACCCCATCATATTTGGTATCGGTAAAATAATAGTACAGGTCTTCGTCAATGTTCCAGACGTAGTACTCCCCTTGTTCATTTACACGCATTTCCAACCGTTCCGTTTTTCTGAAGGTCGGCGCATCGATCCGTGGCATTCTGAAGGCGATCGGCCTGCCATCTTGCATTCGTAAGGTTATGTTGTTTTCGTTGGGATCCACAACGATACCAATATCATAATTATGGTGCCATCCATTGCCCAACGGCCCTTTGTAGTCACTGATGCAATACCATTTTCTTTCGAACGATAATGGAATGGGGCCATTAAGGTTAAAATCTTCCTCATCGGTAAAGAACATACCGGAAGCTACATCGACCGGGTGGCCCGTCAGTTTGCATAACCTTGTATGAAGTCTATTTCTAAGCGCATCGCATTTGATCAATTTATTGATAGCTCCATGACCAAGCTTTGCAAATAAACGGCCGAAAGCTCCTTTGGCCGCTCTGAGCAGCAAAGCCATCGGATTGAAAGGAGCGGGAACCGGATTGGTAAGAACACTCTTGCCCGTAGGAATCGGCGTCACTATTCCCGTCGGAAGAAAAGTCTGTAGTTTAAATTTGGTATCGTCATCGGTGTTTTTGCTCTTTCGAAAAGTATGTGGTGATGGTATTCCAATATCACAGCAGTTATTGTGCAGATGAACCGTACCCCCGGCAACCGGATCATTGTCGGCAAGTGCCAACAAGCTGCCTAAAAGGGCATGCCCCTTATTTTTTTCGATGGACGCCGTAGCCACAGGACAAAAGGACGCACCCATCGGAAAATGGGGTATACTTTTTGTAGGCGTGCCGGCAACCACCCTGGGTATAAATCCGCCTATCTTGACCGTGGCCCCGATCATGGCAACGGCCATTGTTGCTACGGTATGGCCTATAGTAATTGCTTGATTCACGTTCATTGCGGATTGCTCCGCATCTGTTGGTGCATCGGGATTTTCAGGTTGAGGAGGCGGTGGGGGCGGTGGTATAAAAGAGGCTACGGCCGCGGCCAAGAAGTCTTTGGCCCTAAATAACATACCAATATAGGGGTGCGGCATGGGTATAGGCGATGGTGACGGAGGTATCATAACCAGATGCACATCAATGCCGATTACCGGGTCCATCTGTTTTGTAATGGGCAAACATGCCATTCCTTGCATCCCCAGGGCACCCAAAGCAGGCAAAATCGCAGCCTCGGTGAGATTTTGGGCCATCCCCATGACTGCGCCGAAAGTCTGGATACCGGAATCGACCAGGTTCAATGCGGTAGCGGTCATTCGTGTTGATTCACTTAGGTTTTCGTTCGCAGAAATACGCTCCCTTCTCTTTTGCATATCGGCAATACCCTCTAACTGCCTCATGGTGTTAAGGGATATTTGCTGGGAAACACTATCATAGTAAGAGGTATCCATATGCTTTAGTTAAAAGGATTCACGGTCGTCGAGAAAATGAAAAACGATGGTTTCACCTAATTCTTGGCTTCAAAATGAAAAAACAGCCAGAGACATGTGATTATGCCAAGCAAAACGAAAATTCCCAAGAATATCCGCACTGTTTTTCGGCCCATTGTATCTATCCAATCCTGTGTATTAAAAAATCCACCACCCGGTTCCAATACCCAATTCCAGTCCAATATCAAACCTGTCAAAAAAAGGGCGAAACCTGCAACTGCGATGAGGTACCCATAGTGTGGATTGCTCTCTAAAAACTGTGTGAGTGAATCGATCATGGTCAGACGGTGCTAATTTGTTTGCCGTTTCGTTTTCCGAATTTCTCGACGATTTCAATCCAGCCATCTCCAAAAATCGGTCGCCAGTCTTGGTCCATTTGTGCATCGCTCAAGTATTTCCTTCGCTCTATACTATCTAACAACTTTCTGATAATAAGTGGGAAAGTCGAGCCTCGAATGATTTCGGGCGTAAGTTTATCCTTTAGGTGGTATGCATTCAGGTAGTATTGCAATGCTTCCCAATTGTGCGACATTTTATTGCATACCGTTCCACAAAGCCGCAGTGATTCCGATTTCATAATATGGTCATTGCACATGCCGTAATATTCCACGGCGACCTTGTAATCTTCCAATGCATCTTCACGTCGTTTTTTCAGGTTATATAAGGTTCCCCGCCCTACATGTGTTTGGCCTATTAGTCTATGCGAAATCGCCGGGTCTAGCAATTTTTCGGAAAGCAGGGCAGCTTCCACCGATTTTCCGGCAAAGTAGATCGCCTCGTCATACTGTTTATAACCCACTTGATCGGTATATAGAATGGTGTATATCGTGACTATTTGGGCTAGCCAATTCGGGTCTTTTTCCAAGTTCTTGGTGGCAATGTCCAAACAGGCAGTGGCCGCTTTTTCCACCTTTTTGGCATCCCTTTTTTTCACCCCGTTCATTAACCTGACCAGATTTTTCCGATAGGGGGTTTCAGGTGCGGTAGGATCTCCCATGGCCGCTAGCTGTTCAATGGCAGCGTCCATCTGCAAATCCGGAATGATCGTATAAACCTGTTTTGGGTGGTCTTTGGCCAACTTATCCAGCATGGGCGTTTTTTCCGCATCAGCAATCCCAAAAATCAAATGAGGTTCCAATTCTTGCTCCAATAATGAGGCAAACCACTTATAGGCCGTTTTGCTATCCGCATAAAATGATTTCAATACGATACTTACCTTGATATCCTTTTTAGGGACCAGGTATCGGGCAAGGGCATTCAGATTTTGAACGAGTAATCGAGTACAATCGGTTTCGCTACCCAAAGAATAATCGGCTTCCCAGGTGATACTTTCAAAAGGAATGGATTCGTGAATTTTTGCCTCATTCCATTGTTTGATTTCATCTTCGATTTCTTCTAATAGTTCCCGACCATATTCTTCCAAAGTTGAAATAGGACTATCCAATACCATAACAAAATCTTCTTGATTCGTATCAAGTGCCAGCATATACTCAAAATAGGTGTCGATCATTTCCTCTTCATCAGCACTATGCAAAAGCCGTATGACTTTCGAATTGGGAGTGTTGATTGCCAATGTCCATTTTAAGAGCAATTGGTTCATTCGATCTTGTATGGGATTGTTCTCTTTCATTAAAATGGGCCTAGTTCAATTTGATGATCGTACCTGCAATAGAAGTCGTTCCAGAGGAGGAAACGGTCGTTTTGGCCAAACCGTTGACAGTAGCTTCCGTAGTACCATTAATATTAACTGTTGCGCTATCAACGGAAACTTTTGTTTGGCCGTTAACCTTGACCTCTGCGGCACCAATGGAAACTTCGGTATCACTAGTAAGGCTTGCGGCACTCGAACCATTTGCAGAAACTTTGCTCGCAGAAAGGCTTACCGAAGAAGATCCGCTAACCGAAACACTCTTTTTACCCGAGATGCTTACTGCGCCTTCCCCGTCCAAGGTAATGGAACTACCCCCTTTGTCAGATAGCGTAATACTTCCCTTTTCATCGTTGAAGGTCAGGGAGCAACCGCTCTTTGTCTGTAAAATTTTGATATCGTTGTTGGAATTGGACCCTGCTTCTGGCGGTGTTGCCTTGGAATGATAGAGACATCCGGTAACTATTGGCATTTCAACATTGCCTCCTTCGAAATCAACTAGGACTTCCTCTCCCTTTTCGGGTATAAAGTAGAATCCCTTTCCACCACCGGCATGCAGGGAGGCCATACGTATCCACGGAGTTTTTTTATCCCCTTTTTGCCATGGGAATTGCACCTTAACACGTCCCATTTTCTTAGGATCATGGTTTTCCTTGACAACTGCAATTTGACTCGAACTCCTCGGATAGGCATTGATATCGGTCTTTGGGTAGGCATCAAAACTGCCTGAAATGGCCTCGAAATTATTTTGATAATGTCCGCTGCAATCCGTACTGTGCGACACTGCGATGATCCGATATTTTTCATTCTCTATTTTGACAAAGTTCCCTAGTTTGACCCCCGGGTTGCTGCTAGTGCCCATCAAACGGACTTGCCGGATTACGATACCCTCATGTTCCGATTTCACCTTGGCCTTTAATTTGTTCTTCGCGACCGGGCTATTGTTGTTGTTGTTCCAAATGGTGGTCTGATGACCAAAAATCTCTTGCGACTTATCGTAAACGAAGCCATTGATGGCCGAGCTGCCAAAAGGTTTGGCATGTTCGTCATTTTCCTCAATATTAGCCTTGAGGTAGTCATTGGTGTAATAGTTATGTTTTTGATGATTTGGCATCAAGCCCAGATCGTACGAACTCAAATCCACGGAATATCGCAATTCGGTCTCTTCGGTTTCCGGTGCCCCAAAAATTATCTTTTCCCCGTTATAGTAGAACCATTCGCCGTATTGTGCGGCCAAGCGACTGATAAAGGTGAAACTACTTTCGTTCTGCTGTACACAATAATCGATGGTTTCACTATACCTTGGCGCTATCTGGCTGTCAAGCCTATAGCGTTGCAACCGACCATCGATAATATCGGCGAGGCCCATTTCGTTAAAGGAGTCATAGTGTGCACCATCATCGGCCAAGACGGTCGGACTTTGGGCCACAACGATTATTTCGTCGCCAACCCCGGAATGTTGGCCTTTTGCAATTTTGATTTCGGTGACAATGCCCTTGAACTCCAAAGTACCATGGTTGGATCGTTCAGCAATCGAACCGATTTGAACGGCGATCGGCTCCCCTAAGAATTCCTTACTCTTTTCTCCCAATTCAGAAGAATCGGTTTCGAAGGTGTCCATTCTAAAAGCGATTTCCAGGGTATGATGGGCATCGATTTGTTGGTTCAGATAAAGGTGCTTAAATGTGGGTACCTCCTTGCCGCCGATATATACTATTGTCTTCGATAATAAGGCCATAACGTCTTTATTATTGGAATGCTTCCCAGGTGTTTTCAAAGCTCACATCGTTGATATCCAAGGCGCGTGCCGATATCGAGATGCGGGTTTTCATGGGCATGGTATCCTGGGCATTGAATTCTTCGTGATAGCTCACACATATACCGTCGTGAAAAGTCAGGGTCTTGTTGCTCGACATGCTATCCCGATTGTAGAATACGATTTCCCCATCCTTAAAGGAATGTGGAAGTACCATCCAGGCCAGAATATCGGTGTTGCCCGTCGATTCCAAAAGAAGGTGTATCAATCCGGCCCTGGGCATTTCAACGGTACGGCCATCCGGACCTATGGCTTGATTAAAATCATAGGAGCATTCCAGCACATTGGTCTCCTCGTCTTCAATGGTTAATTTCGCTAGAAATGACATACAATATCTTTTTTACTCTTTAGAATTATCATTCCCTGATAAAGGCCAGGGCAGTTCCTTTTTTATGGACATTCAATTAAAGGGATGACAAAAGATCCCTCTAATTGAATATATCCGACAGTGAAGTTGGTACTATACCCACTCATTGACATGTTCCCCATTTCCAATGCCAATGGTCTTTGCTGAAATCGTGAAGGACTCGGACATCGGATTTTGACCCGTTGAGTCGAAATTCTCCCGATATTGTACCATGTAGCCTTCGGTGAATTTTAGTTCTTTTGAGGTCGCGTCGGTGTCCCTTTTTAGAAAAACGACAGAACCGTCCTTGCGCTCAAAATTGTTGAACATCCAATCAGAAAGTGCAGTGTCTGAAGTAGACTCTACTTCAACCCTTATTTCACCACCTCTTGTAACTGAAGAGGGTCTTCCCGTGGCATCGGTTTCTTGATGCAGTTCGTAACTGCAATTGAGCACGTTGTACTCGTTACCCCCAACTTTAAGTTTTGCTTTAAAAGCCATAATCGTAGAATTTTAATTAATAATTAATAGATTTCCGTATATAGGATCATCCGCAAGCGGATGATATGAATCAATACAATTAGGGGGAGGTTGTTCGGGGTTTTCCTATTGACCTGGAGCAGGTTTTTCGTTGCCTGCATTCAACGATCAAAGTGCCAATCATTGGTCCCTATGCAATCTTTTGTTTTATTGCCGAACCAAAAGGTTAACAGATCGAGGGAAATTTTTCCAGGCTAACCGGAAACGATACCCGAGGGGTGTTCGGTAAAACGATTAACGTGCCTCTGAAACGCGACTACAAATAATCACACTGTCTTCCTTGATATTGTTGAGTGCCACAGTTTGGTTAAAATTAATGCGTTTTAAAGGACTCCACCAATTGGGTTTAATATGGAAGACCCATGAACTGGGTTTTTGTGTCTTTTCATCCAAAACCTCTATTTCACTTTCCGGGTGTCTTTCGTTGTAATCGACAATAAAAAAGTAAAACAGCTTGCCGAACTCCATCGCTTGTGGCGCTTTGACCCTAAAATTCGTAATATCGTCTTTATCTTCCTTCTTCCTAAATTCGAAACTTATCACTTTCGGGTTGGCCAGTTCATCCTTTGTGGGGTCTTTGATCTCTTTGCCCAAAGGATAGGGCCAGCTCTCGTAAATGGGTAGCACAATTTGCATGGCAAATTCGTATAGTTTATACACCATGACCGGCAGTACAAAAAGCAAGGCGGATGCCATAAAAAGATAGCTGAAAGACGGTCTGAAGCGGCTTACGATTTGTAGAAAGGAAATCAGGCCAATACAGACATAAGCTATCGTGAATAGAAATTCAGGAAAGAATTCCGATTTGTCATTTGACAAATCAGGAAAATACTTTCTGAGAATATAAAGATGTAAAACTCCCATCAAGAAGAAGATACATTCAAAGCCATAAAAACTATTGATCGGTGTGTCATTGAGCACTTTGCTCGAACTCAACAGCCCGGTCAAGCCAAACGACAGCAAAACGAAGATCGCATACAAAATGGCGCGCTTTTTATGCTTGGAAAACAATTTGCGCAACTTGGCGACCAAGGCTATGATCATGGTTCCAATCATAAACAACCCTATATTGATTTTCAATACTTCGCTATTGATTAAAGTGTTCATCCCTTCTTGTTTTATAAATAGGTGGTTATACCCATGCGTGATGGCAAGGTATCGTCCAATAAAAATCCGACATCCTTTTTTACGTTTATATGTGTTTCTGCTTCCAATTCCATCGGCAAAAAATAAGCATAGAACGCTTCAATAAATTTTGATACCCCCCCTTCTTTTAAATAGGTATTTGCCTTTTCTTTCGAAATGGGCCCAATACCTACTACCAATTTGGGCACGACCACTTCATAGCTTTCACCATCAAGTACACTATCGACTCCCAGTTGAAAGTTGACCGTCGAGCTTTCGATGCATATATCGGTTCCATTTATGTTTCTATCAACATATCGCAGCTCAAAAGAAACCTTCTCGTCAAGGACTTTCTCGAGACACAGTCTGGTCAATTCGATATCGCCTGAAATCTTACTGCTGTGGGGCAATAATTGAAGCAGTTGAAGCATGTACGGTCGTGGAATGGAGGTATCGAGGTTCCAAAATTGGATCAAGAAATCGTCCTTCAGGTTATAGAAGTTATCGAGCAACTCTCTTTCCTTTCGCTCAATATTCAATCTTTGATAGAAGAATTCATTTTCCAATGGGGCAAATAACAGCCTCACGTTTTGCTCTTCTTCCTTGACATTTTTTCTTCTCGAGGTATACGATTCACCCTCTTTATTTACCTGCGGTTTATGAAACAATCCCTCTGGCAATATATCGTATAAACCATTTCTTGAAAGATTTAGTGTTAACCTATTTCCATATAGCACATCGTCTACGTCGATAATATCTCTGCGATATGCTCTTGAAAATGTTCCCCTGTTCGATATTACAAAATCGTCCATTGTCGTTTCCGTGCTTTGCTGTATTTCTGCAAGCAAAGTCTCCGCCTTTAGGTTTTCGTAGACCGATCCTAATTCCATTTGAATATCTTCGAGAACTTTATGTTGCATCTTCAAAAATTAGCTTTTGGTAATCACTCTTCTACCCCCGGCAAAGAATCTTCTGCTCCAATATGGATCGGAAAGATCACTGATCTTCACCCCTGAACTGCCACTCTTACCAGTTCTGGAAGTTGCATTCACAAATTTTTTCCCACCCAAATAAATGCCCACATGGGTAATCGTATCACTCAAATCTCCCGCAGCCCTGAAGAAAACAAGGTCGCCTTCTTTTAAGAATTGTACCCCTGCAAAAGTCTTGGTTGCCTCAGAGTCCATTTGGTTCTGGGCCGTTCTTTCAATAAGTTCATCATAAACGGCAAGAAACAATCGCTGGGCAAACGAAGAGCAATCGATGCCATCTTTAGACTCACCGCCCATTAGATAAGGTGCGCCCATCCATTCTTCAATAAAGGAATAGAGATCTGTATTGGTGATTTCTTCCGGACTCACCCCAATAATTCCAGCATATTTTTTTTGCAAAGGAGTGATCGCTACTTCCACGACCTCAACTTCGTCTTCCCGAATTTCCGTTGGAAGGTCTTCATAGACAACTTCAACAGGATCCTTTTTCTTCCTTAAGATACCCAAAGGACCTTTTTTGTCCTTCTTTAGCCTTTTTGTCTCTTTCGCTACCTTCTTGTCTTGCTTTTCACTTTCCTTTTGTGTCGATTTCTTCAGTTTTTTTCTTCTCTTCCGCTCCTTTTTTGTCACCTTTAGTTCGACTTGGTCCACCACTAATTTCTTTCCTTGAATCACATTGATCAAAAAGTAGCGCTCTTCATACCCATCTTTCGAGACGCTTACCACATACTCGTTCTGGGGAATGGGCTCGTCGAAAACAAATTGTCCGTTTTCATCTGTCGTCTCAACGAAGGCGGTTCCTTCAATGGCAACTATGGCATCCACTATTTTGGCAGCGCTCCCTTCCTCCAAAATAGCTCCCGTGACCGTCGGATTTTGAGAGAAGGAGAAAAAGCATATCCCCATGGATTGAAAGAGAAACAACAAACATTTCTTAATCGACATTAGGGCCATCGGGGCAATAGATCTCTCCTTGCGAGACCCTGTACTCGACTTGTTTGAAACGAGGGTAGAATTTAAATACATGATACCGATTTTTTTGCTGACTTAAATTGAATTTTCATTTATAACGTTTTGTGTATTACAATTTCTTCTAGGTTAACATCCTCGAACAAAAGATTATCATGGAAGGTTCATTTTGCATGGCCCCATGGTTTTCCGCCGCTGATCCGACACCACCATTACTTTGACAAAAAATGACCAAATGTTAACCTCTTGCGAACGGGAACCTATTAATGTCAAAACACTGTTTAAAAATCATGAGTGCAAAATATTATACCCTGCCACTGAATGCCGGCAAACTTGTTGGCCGAAAGGCCCATGACAGGTGTAGTCTAATCCAGTCGATATCACATTATATACACCTTGTCAATACCTCTTCGTTCGGCGAATGTGCCTTTGATGAGAGTTTTGGCTGTTCAATCTGGCTGGTGGATTTTGATAACCTAAAAAGCACAAATAGACTAAAGGATTTTATTCAGGGTTCTCTATATGAGGCCCTGATCGGGCATGAAAAAAGACTAAGGGCGGTACAGGTCAACGTAAGAATAAAACAGGAGGAATTAACTGCGATAGAAAGTTCAAATCGGATAAAAAAAAGAATTGATATCAGAATAAAAGGGAAAGTAAAAAAAACAAACGAGGATTTTAGTTATGTAGAATATTTCTATATCGGCCCATTGTCATACTAAAATAACCATGGAAGCAAACACTAAAGAGCATATCAAAAATAGAATGATCAAGAACGCTGCCCAGATGTGGAACGTTCAGGCCAACGATATTGAAACTTCCTTCGACCCTATCATTACCTTATTGTTGTCCGCATGTGCTTCGGAAATCGAAAAAATCGGCGGAGAAGTCAATAGTTCTACTACCCGCATTACAAAACAAGTAGTGCAATTAATGACACCAGAAAATATAAATGGTCCAAGTCTTGCCCATGGAATTCTGTGTGCTGAGCCAATCGATGACCTTGTAAGGGTCAAACCGGAATTTCTGTTCAACTACAGAAAATCAAAAGTACATAATACCACCTCGCTAAAATATAAAGACATCTATTTCTCGCCGGTACAGGGTTTCAATCTAATCAATGCCCGCGTACAATTCATGGCGACTGCAAAGACCTTTTTGGAAATCAGTAAAGAGGGAAAAAGCCAAGACAAAATATCAATATTAGAAAGTTCAAAGTTGGATACATCGACTTTGTATTTGGGCCTTACGAGTGACCTTGAGACCATTCCCTTAGAAAAGGTCTCTCTTTATTTTGACATGAACAGGGCAGGCGGCGACGAATTGTTCTACCATCATTTGTTGAATGCCGAATGGTCATCGGAGAACGGTGCAATCGATGTCACGAGCGGTTTTCATTCGCAAACGACCGCCAAGTTTTCACTATTGGAAGACATTTTCGAAAATGTATCCAATAAGACGAAGGTCGCGTGCCAACAGGTTATCAATAGATACGAAAAAAACTATATCACCCTGCTATGCAACAAGGGAATTAAAAAATCGGTATTCGACGAATTAAATGACACCTTAGCAGACAACGATATCAAGATTGATGAAACGATACGATGGATAAAAATCGACTTCCCGGAAGTCTTAAGCAGTTCAACATTGAAAAATGTAAAATGCCATTTGAACGCATTTCCGGTCGTCAACAGAAAATTGGAAGACTTCTCGTATTCCACCAAACAATTCATCAACTTGCTTCCCATACAAACCGAAAACCTGTTTTTCGATATCAAGTCGATTACGAATACCGACGGTAAAGCTTATGTGGCAAGAGGCAAGGACAGTGCAAAAATCGAAAAGGGAACTTTTATTGTTAGGGGCAATAGCATCGGAAAACTTGACAAACGCAAGGCCCGAGAATACATTCTTCATCTCATTGAACTATTAAAAGATGAAAGTGCGGCCTTCTCATTTTTGAACAACGACTTTTTACGTGGCAATCTCAAGGTTTTGAACCAGGCAATTGCCCTTTTGGAGAAGAAGATTTCAGAGGCCGCCGGCGATTTGACGCACACCAACTATATCTCGATAAAGCCATATAAAATAACAGAGCAACTTTTGGTGGAGTATTGGACCACCAACGGAAGTGAAGGCAATAACATCAAATCAGGAAGTAAAATCCCAGTATATAAGGGAATCGGCATCAAGCAGGGCGCAAGCTATCTTTTGACCACCACACATGGTGGAAAAGATGACCCGAAGTTCCAGGACCGTCTTCATTCTTCAAGAAAAACATTGCTTTCACGAGACAGGGTTGTTACCAGGGAAGACATCAAGGCCCTATGTATCGAACTATACGGAAACAAAATAAACAAAGTCGAAATAAAACGAGGCTATAAAAAGGATATCGATCTCAAAAAGGGGCTTTTACCCTGTATGGAAATCGTTTTGACGCCCAATCGTGCTGTCAAGACGGACCATATTGTATGGGAGACCCTGGGAAGCAATCTGCTTTATCATCTAAAAAAGAAATCGATGAACGTGCTCCCCTATAAAATAACCATCACTAAGTAAGGAATTGCCGTGGATGCAATCGAAACACCGGAAAGAGAAGTAACAATTTAAAAATTGGCCATGAGTAAAAGTAATAATATGTCGACCCATATCGACAAATCTGTAATTCAATTGTTCGCATTGGTGTTTTTGATATCCACCACCACTTTGGCATTCAGGTATGTCAATAATGCGCCCTGCGATGAGGTTTTTATGGTGCATTCCGCTAATGCATATCGAGTCGGAGAGATAATTAAATTCACTGACCGAACGGAAGGAGCATTGGAATGGAATTGGGATTTCGGAGATGGTTCCGAAACGGTCTCCCAAAAGAATCCTCTTCACATATTTTACGACAAGGGAGACTTTGAAGTGCGGCTAGTGGTCAACAATCAGTGTGAAAAAGTCGAAACCATTTCAATCAAGGAAAAACTGGTCGCACTGGATTCCACAAAGTTTCCTCAATTTGAATTGCCCAAAATGATTAAAGTCGGGCAAGTATTACGGGTAAGGGATCAAACCGAAAATGCCAACTCTTGGGAGTGGCGATTTGGGGAAACCGCAAGTGCAAACGCTACGACCAAAACAGCTGAATATAGCTATGAGGAGCCAGGCCTAAAAACGGTGTCGCTAATCGTCAACGGCGACCTGACCTATATCCGAAAAAAGAAAATCAACGTAGTTCCCTTACCGGAATCCAGTGACAAAATCGAGAAAAGCAAACGCCAAAGAAGGGATAAAAGGCTAGAATTGGACCAAGCACCTGAAGGTACGGAAATGGAAGAAATTGAAGAGGAAAAAGAAGAAGAACCAAATATTGTACCCTTTATTACGACAGGCAATTTTGAGAACAAAATCAAAATGGTCGCCGGCGGAAAAATTAATCCTCAGGTTTTTTCGGAATTTTTCTGCGGAGATGACAACCCTTTAATCGAGGTAAATGGCAGAAATACCACCTTTCTGGATTTCTGTGAAAAGATAAGTGGCAAAAAAATCAAAATAAGAAGCTTGAATCTTATTCGCAAGGCCGATTCGAATTGTATATCGAGCTTTCAGATAGCATATAAAAAATCCGGGCTGTTTTAAAATCAAAGTAAATTATGAAAACAAAAGATAAAAACCATCATAGGGTGAACTGGATCGACGGAATGAAAATCAACAAAGATCATTTCATCGCTATGGAGAATTCTATTCTAGAAATTGTAAAGAACGCCGAGCAAAATAATGTTTCGCCAGTTAACTATGGTCTTTTGTCTCAACACTCAGATCTGGAAAGTTCACTCGACCTGACCATTTCCGTTGATGGGCAATCTACTATCGAGGTAGTTCTCAACACCTGCCGAGCTATAACCCTGGGCGGTTATCAAATTGAACTTACCTCTAATATCAATGGGGTATTAGGTGGAGCCGGGCATTCCTTAAAGCAACGTTACGACACGAGCAATGAGGAAAAAGAATGGTATGTGGTTCTTTCGGTCAACCCTTTTGAGAGGGTCGAGGCCGGCAATAGTGAAATTGGGGAAGAACCACCGCGAAGACCATATGTTTTTCCAAGGTACCATCTAGACATTCTGCCCAGTATCGGAAGTTCAAATCAAGAAATGGGCTTGCACCATGTAACAATTGGAAAAATTCGGCTCTCTGGTGACAATCCTGTGGTCGATCAAGACTTTATTCCCCCATGCCGATCGGTTCAAAGTCACCCCGACCTTAAATTCATCTACACCGAATTGGGATCGTTTCTAAATCAAATGGAATCGTTTTCGTTGCATATCATTCAAAAAATCCATCAAAAGAAACAATCGAATGATTTGGCCAATATAGCCTTGTACCTGTCTGAGCAAGTAATGCGTTATCTGAATGAAAACATAACCGAGTTTCGGTTGGTCGACAAATTCGGCCCGCCGATCGACATGATTACCAAACTGATAAATCTGGCAAGGGTAATTAAAGGCAGCCTTGATGTTTATGTAGGCACGGGCAAGGAAAATTTTCTCAATTATCTGACAAATTGGTGTGATTTGAACCAAGGTGCCTTTGAAAATATCTTGGTCGACACCATCGAATTGGAATATAAGCACGGTGATATCAACTCTGCAATGGTCAAAGTCTCCTCGTTCACCAAACTCATGTTGTCGTTATTCAAAAAGTTAAGCGAGCTGGAATACATCGGCAAAAAAGCCGAATCAGGAATTTTCGTAAAAGAAGAGTCTGTGGAACAATCAGAACTTAAAGGAAGAAGAAGTTTCTTATTGGATTAAGGACGATTTCGAAGATAGAAAAAGTAAACCTCATAAAATTTAAAAAAATGAAACCAAAGAACAGCAAAAAAAGAAGGAACAGCTTTTTAAAGTTTTTAGCCCTATTTATAGTGACAGTTTGTTCAGTGCAGGCGGCCGTTTTCTTCAATTATAAGGTTCCGAAAAAGGAGAACGAGTTATTGCGTCAAAAGGCGAAGAGGTCAGAGACCGAAAGCAAATTTCAAGCGGAATTCTTTTCTGAAATGAAAGGCTTAAAAGGTCTTATCGATTCCATGGATATCGAAGGGCAGAACATTTCATATCAAAGTTCTTTGATAAACGATAAGATCGTCGATCTGCAAAAGAAGATCCCTGCAAAAGATTCCACCTATTTGTATGATATGCATATGGATATCATACAATTGTATGTCGAACTTCAGGCTACCAAAGAAAATCTATTGGAGTTAAAGGATGCCGAAACGACAATCGCCGAATACAAAACTGCCTTAGATGAATGTCAGGATGACCTAAAACAATTGGAGCGGGAACTTTATATTGAAAGGCGGTCACGATAGCGACAATTTAAGATGGGAAACGATACAAAATTTCCGCTTACCCGTCAGGCCTTGCACTTAGAACACGGACATTATTAGGACCACTGGAACAATCTTGAGAATTGGAGCTGGAACAATGATTTTTTATAGTAAAAAAGAAACTCATTCCTCGGGCAAGGAAACAAACCCATTATAAACTCAATATACAAGGTCTTTGCAGGTTATGTCCTAGTCTCCAAAATTCACATCCGAAGATACTTTGTCATATTGAGTTATTTTTAGTCAAGAACTATTGATCCGGACAGTATTCCAAAAGACAAGGCTACTGGGCCCTTACCTCGCCGATATTTTCAAATATGAGCGGTATATTCTTCCAATGGGTATCAAGGGGGCGCGATAGTGTTTCCGGGGCGACATAAACTACTATGACAATTAGGCCTTTGCGCTTGCCGATGCCCGCACCGGACGCTCCATATTTTTCTATGATAACGGCCTTGTCCGCTTTGAATACCTCTCTGATTTCTTGCATATTTTGATTCATCTCATCATATTTTGTGCCACAACCCACGCAAGCGAGGCTCAGCACAGCTAGTATCAAAATACCGGCAAACTTCATACCAATTCTGTCTTTAAAGTCTTCTCAATTACGTGACCACAAAGATTGTCAAGAGATTCTTTTGTGGCCGCATTGGCGATTCCATTCAATTCAACTTTGGCCTTTTTCATTTCTTCTTTGGCTATGGCAAAACATCTTTGCACACATTCGCTTTCATAATAAACATTCTCTCGATTACTTTGATTCTCGTTTAGCAACAACCGAATCAAACTCATTTGTTCATCCCTAAGATACAAAGGGTTGGCCACTTCCACTTTAAAATCCGCTTTCTTTTTGGCCATATGGTTCAAGGTATCCTCCACAATAAAATATGCTGCACCAAAGTATTTACCGAATTCCCTCAGGGCCCTCACCTCTGAGATATTAGCCTGTCTGGCCACGGCTCCCAACTGGTTGCAGAGCTCGAAAGCATAGCCCTGTTTTTGATAGCATATCTGCAAATATTGTTCAACGCTGCACATGCCTTTGGTTTCCAATATATTCCGCAACCGAACCATTCCCTCATTCGAACGACCCATGGCGTTCGCAATTAGCCGGGTATATTTCGGATCGAGCCTAGCCACCAGTTCAAAAGATTTACCCAGTAAAAAATCACCGACCAAAATGGCGATCATATTACCCCAGTTTACGCCTCCTTTCATAATCCCGCAACCATCTTCAATAATGCTATCATGGCAAATTGTCGCTGCAAAGCCAAGCTCTAGGGCAGTTCCCAATTTGACCAATAGATTTCGATCTACATGATCGTCGTAACCCGCCAGTAACAAGAACAACGAGGGCCTAAAAGGAATACCGGGAGTAACCTGGGAGGCAGTAAAAAGGCGTGATAAAAAGGGCCAATCTTCTCGAGTTATATTGATGATGTTATCGGCAATGGAAAGCAAATCCGTTCTCAAGGAGCCCGTGGACTTTACAATGAGTTCGGCAATGTTTTCAGTATACTGGTCAAAAAAAGACTCACCGATACCTTCTGGAAATACCGTTGCCTGTCGAATGGTACTGAACAAGGGCTCATCATTTTGAAAAGTGCTTTTCAATACCTTCCATACCAGATGATAGCGACTTATAGAGGTGGTACCTGTTTCAAAATAGCCTTGGTATTTTGAGGCAAGTTGACGCCCGTATTCGGAAAGGTCGGTAAAATCAGGGTTTTTATTTCTTTTGATTTTCGAAAACAGGGCGGCGGCCATTCTGCCCGTCTCAATAGCATACCCGATACCCTCGCCGGTAAACGGGCTTATCATTCCTGCGGCATCGCCCACCAAAAGAAGTCCGGGGGCAAAGGTGCGTTCAGGTTTAAAGTCAAATCGCATCGGAGCCCCAAAGTGCTTCCCTTCCAACTTCATTTTTTCAAATCGCGAATCTGTTTTTCCCAGTTTTTCCACAAACATGTCCATCACCGATCGAATATTGTCTTTATCGGTCTTCTCGATAAGGCCTACACCGATATTCACGATATTATCGTCAACCGGAAAGACCCACCCATATGATGGCAATACCCGCTTTTTGGAACTGTCTAGAATCGGCAAAAAGAGCTCCAATCGTTCGTTCAAATCATGCACATTGCTATAATAACCTCGAATACCAAAGCCCAATCTGTTCTTGGGCGTGCTTGCCAAATTGGCTTCATATGCGATTTTCGAAGAAGCACCGTCCGCTGCAATGACCAAATCGGCAAAATAGCGTTCCCCACTGACCAATTCGACACCTGCTACCTTTCCAAATTCGTCGTATATCAGTTGCCTAAAATTGGCCTTACTCCTGAAATCGGCTCCATTGGCAAGGGCTTCTTCCCAGAGAATGGCATCAAGCTTCATCCTCGGAACAACCAATCCATGACCTGGGTGGGAGAGATAGTCAGGATAGTCAAATTGCCGAAATCCTTCGTCCTCGATGAAGACTTTGACCCCTGCAATTCTCTGAAATTCCTCGAAACGGGGCCAAAGACCCAATTCATACAACAATTTGGTAGAGGTGCGGGTCAGCCCATCACCGCAACTTTTGTCACGGGGAAAATCGCTTTTGTCCAATAGAAGCACATTAAAACCCTCTCGAGCTAGACACAAGGCCGCTATAGATCCCGATGGCCCTGCACCCACTATCAGTACGTCATGGTGTTCTTTCATTATCAGTTTTCTCTTTCAAGGATGTAATTCGCCAAATTTTCCAAGGATTCCCTGCTTTTTCCCTTGGGTAATAATTCCAAAGCCGCAAGGCCTTTTTCAATATAAGTCTGCGCTTTCATTCTGGCTAAATTCAGTCCCCCATTATTTTCAATCAAGATTGTTGCCGCCTCAATATCTTTATCGTTGATTTCCTCTTGTAGCAAAATGTCCTTTAATCGGCTCGAACCATTCTCCCTTTTCAAGGCTTGCAATGTAGCATAGGTGTAAACGCCTTCCTTGAGGTCGGTACCTTTCTTTTTGCCCATTTGCCCCGTACTGCCATTAAGATCTAAATAATCATCGATCATTTGGAAAGCGATTCCCACATTGCGGCCATAACTTATGAGCGCCTGTTGGGTATCTTGATCTGCATGGGCCAACAATGCGCCCATTTTACATGGCATTTCAAAAAGAGAGGCCGTTTTTTTTTCAATAATTTCAAGATGCTGATCGATGCTCAAATTTAAATTAAATGCATTTTCGGCTTCCTTGAGTTGTCCCAAACAGAGTTCGGTAATATAATCACAACTCATTTTGTTGACCTGATTTCCATAAGTCGAAAGGATGGCCACCGCTTTGGAGAACAAATAATTCCCTGAATAAGTGGCATCCAAATTTCCGAAGGCAGAATTGACACTGATCGAATTTCGGCGGAGTTCTGCCTGGTCCATAACATCATCGTGGTGCAATGAGGCGATATGAATCAGTTCCAAGGCCGCCGCAGGATGAAGAAGCTCGGAATCATAATAGTTGCCCATGCGTAGGGCCAAAAGGTAAAGGGAAGGGCGAAGTTTTTTTCCGCCCTTCCTTACCGTATGCAGTGCAAGTCGTTCGAAATTGCGGTCATCAGAGTCTATATACGACCCCATTATACCCTCTACAGAACTTAATCTTGCCCTTGAAGTGCTGCACCGCATCCAATTTGAAGCTGAAACCGCCATTTGTTTATCAGCAATCTTTGGTCTTCAGACTTTCCACTTTGGAAACGATCTTGACGACATTGTTATAGATTTTCTTGTCGTTCAACATCTTTAGGGCCTCGCGCGTATTCTTGCCTTGAAAGCCTTTGGCGATTTCGAACAACTGCTCTGCGGCTCTTTGTTCATTCTTGTCTAAATGTTCCATGATCCTGCCCAAAGCTTGTTTACCTTCCTTAAAGTGTTCCGCGGTAAACTTGGCCTTGCTATCCGGATTCACGGCCATTCCTCTAAAGGTATCGGCATATTTGTCGTAAAGTTGCTGGGAATAGGCCACATCTTTGTCATTGGCCTTGGCCTTGTCAATCCTACTTGTGATATAGTCCTCGTTGTTGAAATATACATCCAAGAGATATCGGCCCGTCATTGTTTTTGCCAAATGGTTCTCCCTAAAGGTTTTTTCCGCTGAAATATCTGCACTGATATCCCTTTGAATTACAGAACGTGCCGCCTGGGAAGAACCGCACCCGCAATCAAGTTCATTGGCTTCCTGTCCTTCTCCACCCCTGCACACAACAGAGCCCGAATCCCCGCCCAGTGACATACATGAAGTGGCTATTTGATTATCGAACTGGGCACTAAAGCCATACCCCGAAGGTGATACGGTGACATCTACCTCCAAGACCGACGAAGTTGTATATTCAGTGGTTCTGCCCACTTTCTCGACTGCCATATCTATTTCGGCTTCCACAATAGCCCCGGGTCCGTTTAAGAACTCGATATCAAGTAGGGCCAAAACATCTCGAATGGGATTCATGAAAGTTCTACTTGCCGATCCAGCGAAGAGCAACCCAACTGCAGGATGGTCTGGAGACGGAACCGGCATCAGGTTGTTTTTCATTTGATTGATCACATCTCCCGCATCCTCGACCTCGGCAATTGCCGCATCTATTGTATTGCCGGTTGCATTTATCATTTGAAAGCGTTTCAGGCTTGCAATCTGATCGGCCATTACCCCACCATCGGCAGGGCCGGGCTGGAGAATAGCATCTCCCAAATTGGCCGCATTGGAGTCGGCCATGACATGATTGTTACTAAGAATACATAAGGAACCATCCGTAAGATCGTTCACCAAACACCCTAGGGTTCCGGCCGTAATGTTCGGATGGCCAATACTGATTCCTGAGGGGGCCGGACGGTCTCGGGTCGTAAAGGCCAACGGATATATGGGGCCGGTTTCCACCACATCCACATTGATGCAATCCCCCCCGATATACATTTTACGGGGCAGTAGTTTGGAAATTGGCAAAATACCTTTTGCCATTTTCTTCATTACATAGACTACGATCGAAGGTTCGTCGGTAATCTGGTTGTGTACAGTTTTACGCCCATAGGCCACTCCGACTATATTATCGTCTGTCAGCCATTGCCTGGTGCCGTTCCGTTTGGCCGATCTAGCCAGCATTCGGTATTTGTGATACGATTCTTCTTTCATCTTTAAATGTTTTAGATATTAAATAATTACGATGTTGTTCCTCTTTGTTCTTTCGATAACAGAGTTTCGAAAGGCCGGCATTGCCCCGAATTACAAGTTGAACACGATGTACTTGTGTTCCTCCCAAATGTATTTTGGTCGTTGGAGCCTGTAGCTCATGGGTCTGCTTCGAAATTACCTTGCCCCGGGTGTCGCTCAACAGTACACCTAGCGACAATTTTTCTTGATAGCATAGGTCAATACTCAAATCTTTTACCGCTGAATCGAATTCTATCAACAGACCACGGATAATTTCTAGACAAGGGGCGTCACCGGGCGGTAAATGTTCGATAATCCGTTGACCATTTTTCGTCATGGCCATAAATCTTACTCCTTGATGGTTCCAATCCGAAGGCAACTGCTCCACGACATCGACATCCGCAAAATCCAAACACTTTCTCTGGTCGGGAATTGGCTCGGGTTCGATAGCACAACTCATGTCTTGCATGGCGATCAATCGTACAGAGTCCAAACTGCATACCCCTTGCCCTTCTTTCCCTTGTTCTAATCCTAGAAAAATGGTCAACTTATCCCCTTCCGCACAAACCCTTTGCAAAAGATGTGACCATGTTTGAATGACCGTACCGGATGTCCAAACTACACTCGCAGCGGCTGGATCGGTACCTCCTAGCGGGTCCAAACCCAAACGTACTTGCCCATGTTCGTTCATTAGCATGTAGAGTGATTCGACCTGATAAGTCCAACCCTGATTGGTCTTCAAATGCTGATAAATGCCCATAAAGCCTCCTGAAAATCCTGTAATGCGCTGGGCTGCAAGGCCATCTTCAACAATGCAATGCTCACAACTGAAGATGGTGATGTTTGCGGCCCCGGTACTTGTACTTCTTTCACTTGAGGCTACACCGAAGGGCAACCAGTGATTGGCAACCTGACCCAACGGATGAAAACCAAACCCATCATTGAAATCGGTATTCTTAATATCAGTAACCTCGATGATCGTTTGTGCCTTTCCAAGACCACCATCATCGTCCAAAACAGCACATTCGGTCTCATAGCGGCCGCAGGAATGATATACATGTGAGGCAGTCGCTGTGCCCCTCGCCTCTGGCGCCTCATTAATCTCTTCTATTTTTGCCGTTTTTATTGGGGAGCAATCTCCGAAAGACCATGTTCCGGTATGTTTATCACACCATCCGGGATCGGTAAACCGGCCCACCATAGTGATCGGACTACAAGGGTAGGCGTACATTACTTCCGGAACGATTACCTCGGGGGCAACATTAAAAACGGTAACCTGCATACTGGCCGTACCCACACCCCCATTTTGATCTATAATCTGTACGGTAACGGTATAGACCCCATTGTCACACCATGCGTGTTCGACCCGAGCTACCCCTTTTACGTTGGGGGGCTCATTGACCTCCTCGACAAATCCCTTTTGTACAGATTGGTCGTCTCCAAAATTCCATAACGACCAATGTGTATCTAGATACTCGACGTCTTCAAAATTCGCCTCTAACGTCACCACTTCCCCTTCGTTGACGGTGATGTCTGGGCCCATTGTCACTACCGCAGGTACGTTCTTCACGCGAACAAGTGCAAAATGTCGGCTGCGTGCCCCGCCAATCTCGGTCACTTCCACCCCATGCTTGGCCAAATAGATACCACTATTATCATAGTTGTGGTAAATGGTCTTTAACAACTGATTCGCACTCCCGTCCCCGGGGTTCCAAAAAAAGTTGGCGTGATTATATATTCGCAGTGCTTTGAGTTCTGTTGTTTGTGCCGCCTTGGTCGTATATTTTCCTGCGGTAGTCGCGGGCACTACCAAAGTGGACTCGCAACTACTGATGACCTCTAGTTGTCCGGACATGACCAAGCCCGTGGTCGAAATTTCAATGGGATCAAAAAAGACCGCGCGCATTGCTCCGATATGGGCCAATTCAGGTGGCCATGCCGTAATACCATTGATGGCGCCGGTAGCTCCATCGACCAAAGCATCACTTCCTATATTTTCAATTATGGCCTTCACAATCAAAACAACAACGATCGCTATGATCCCCACTAGTACACCGCCTACACCAAAGGAAATAATGGTCAGGATAATGGCCACGATCCAAAAGGCAATTCCTTCGTCTACATCAACATCGGGTTCCCCGATCAATTCGTGTTGCATGTTCTGAAAACCATCCGCATCCAAATCCCCGTTTGGCACCCAATGGAAGCCTACGTTCGTGGTGAAGTCGGCATCCACATCGATACTGCCCAATACGGCATCTATTACCGTTACACTGCCCGTGAGCCTAAGGGAAAAATCAACCACGGCTATGCTAAGCGATGTAAGGTCCACGTCTTTCCCATCTTCCCGAAATCTTTTTGGCAGGTCGTTAAACCCTCCTTCTTCTTTTGCTTGTGCCACTTTGGCCTCTAACGACTCCTTGCTCATGGCGATACTGAATTCCATATCATCGGGAATAAATCCAGTAATCGCACTGCTATCGGCAGCGTCATTTGCGTTAAGTGCGATATTCAATGAATCATCAAAGACTTTCACTTCAACGCTATCGACCTCAAATTCATCATCAGATGCGGTGGGCGACCAAATGGCCAAGTAGTTTCTCGAGACAAGTTCGTCAAAGAAGAGGTCAGCAATAAGGGTTTCAATTTCATTCGTCGACGGAATATCAACACGTTGATCACCGAGGCTGTTTGCGAATTCCACCCCTTTTTCTTGCAGTTGCCCACTCAATTGGGCGTCTATATCAATGGGCAGGTTTGCCTTATTTGTTTCATAATTGGTTGCCTCGTTGATGTTTCCGGCGATATCCGCGTTTACTCCAGCTATGGTACCAACCGTAACTTCATTAATGGTGACCGACCCAAACTTGGCCTCATAGCGATCTGGGTGTTTCTCGAAAGGTGAGTCAACGATAATCCTGGTCTCTATGCCCATGGGCGATAAAATGGAAAATGGCCCTATGGTATCCGGAATAAAGGAGAACATCCTCAAATAGATGGGTATAGAAATCCTTAGGGTGTTGGCATCAGGAAAGGAGGTCAGTATTTGCCTTGCCGGATTGGCTTCATCGTCAAATATTTGTGTCGTGGTATTGACCGTACCTCCAAAAAATGACACATCGTTCTCTGCAATAAAATGGGGAATCTCTTCATTTTCGTAGGCGGTGTGAACATAATCTTGTAACAATTCGTCAAGGCTGGCATCCAACGGATGGCCTGAATCCAACTCTGCGGTCACATCAGCTCGCTCGATATCGGCCAAAAGCACCCCCACGTCTTGTGAATCGGGCAAAGTGCCCATGGGCGATTTGGCCCCAAGTATACAATGGAAATCGAGCAATTGTGCCGATGGCACCGGTGGATCACCAATCTCAATCTGTATGTTAAGGCCGAATGCGAGCGCTACGCCGTTCACCTCAGGCGCGAAGTCAGCATCAAGTTCTTCTTGGGGAATTTGCACCTGCCCATCAACGATGGGAAAACCCCCGATGTCTCCTACATTTGGAATGTCCATAAATTCGGGGATTCTACCCGTATCGTCAGGCTGATCTGGACATTCCGCAGATTTCCAGGCACCTTTCAGCGCTTTTACAATAACGGTACGTGCCGTTTGAATAATCAATTCAAATCCATGTGTATCTGCCATTCTTATCTTATTTTTTCTTCAAACGGGGCCTTATGATGATGTTGGATTTTTTCCCATAACCACCGGTTCGTATTTTCCGATAGGTTCTTGAATCGCAAAAGCCGGCAATACTGGCATCCAGCTTTCTGAAGGCCAAAAGGGGCTTTACGACCGGGTGCAAGTCTACATAGAAATCTAAATCATCTTTGTCATCGCCCTTTCGTCTTTTCGAAATGGTTTTACGTATCGGGCAGCCCTTCTCATCATAGGCTTCGATTTCCAAATCGTCGAACAAGACACTATTGAGTTCATGTTCCGATCTTATATTGAATTTCTTTCCAGCCTTATCATGAACCGATTTTCGAAGTTTTGAAAGCTGGGCGACCTGCCTGGTCTTGAATCGCAACTTATCCTCTAGGTGGCCTACGATATCCAAATCAATCTCATAGCCAAGCTCCTCAAGTGCCATTAGCGGGTTAGATGCAGCTGCAATGGTCAGGTTGTGGTCTTTTTTCAGCGCTTTCAGAATGTTTTGTACTTCATTCTGCAACTCTGCCCAAGATTTAATAGTCTTTCCCATAGGTAGTGGTTCAATCATTATTTTTCTTCGCCATAGTTCTAAGCGCGCTTGCGGTTGCCCGACCGTTGGCAAGGGTATAAATAAAAAGGGGGAAGGGGAGAAGGGGAATTTTAGCTTTCCAATTTTCGGTAGTTTGGTAGTGTATTGAAAACTATACCACAAGATGTCGCTATCTGTCGATAAAATCAATCCCCATTTTTGGGGGTTTTGACATGCGGAATTTTTGTAGACACTCTGTGGCCAACTTACGGTGCGATAAACGCGCTTGCCTTTTTTACCAGATGGGCCGTATTCTTGACCTTGAATTTTTCAATGAGGTTCTTGCGATGTGAGATGGCGGTATGGTTACTTATAAAAAGCCGCTCCGCTATTTCCTTGGATGAAAAACCATCGGCGATCAGCTGTAGCACCTGTTTTTCACGAGCCGAAATACGACAAGGTTCTCTTTGCCATGGTGCAAAACAGCTTGTCGTTTTAGAGGTCTCAAAACATTTTTCAATACGCTCTTTGTCCGTGGTATCGAGAAGGTAATTGATGGCCAAGGTCTCACCTTTTAGGTAGTGCAATAACATTTCGTGCTTCAGGCGAAAACGCCTTCCGTCAGCCATTGTAACATGGTACCGAAGGGTTAGGGAGTCTCTATTATCAGTCTTTTTTATAAAGGTGCTGACAGCCTTGCGTATGGTGTGCACCTCATCTAGGTCGATGCTGGAGAACCAAAAATTCCAACCGTCTTTTAGGAAGGTAGCACAGTGTTCGCCCAGGTTGCGCTTTAATCTGCGATTGCAATATAAAAAATGACCGCTTTTTATAAGGTAAATGGCCACCATTAGATTTTGGGCGTGCTCGCAGGCTTCTATTATCTTAGATAACTTCGATACCAGCGCACGCTCCCAAAGAGAATGCATATTGAGGCAGTCTTCTATTTCTGCTAGGTTCATTTTTGTGGGGCATTTACCTAAAAGTTAGAATATTATATTCTTTTTGTAGTATAGAATTGTATAAATGGTAAGAATTTATTTATGGATTGCTATTTGATGTCAGGGCTACCCATGAAAACCTCGATGTCAACATCTTTGTCCTTCTGTATGAAAAGGCTTGAAGCCAAGGAACAATTTATAACGTTACAATGCGGTCTTGTCTGTTAAATAACATTCCTTTCACACTTGCACATATCGTTTTTTGATAATTTATGCAAAATCAACAATCAAAAAACAACGCGTCATGAAAAGAAGAACTTTTGTCAAGAATCTAGGCGCCTCAGGTTTTCTTTTGGCGGCAAGTCCTGCGCTCCCCTATTTTAGGCCTTCAAAAAAGCTGGACTTGCTTGTTCTAGGCGGAACCGACTTTCTTGGTCCGGCAATCGTAAAGTCAGCTTTGGAACAAGGGCATAAAACAACCCTTTTTAACCGCAGAATCACCAACCCCGAATTATTTACAGACCTCCCATTCATAAAGGGTGATCGAGAGATGGGCGCCAAGGCCTATGACCCGCTCAAGTCGAAAACCTGGGATGTAATCATCGATGTCTGGCCACAGCATTCAAAGTTGGTAGACGAGGCGACCGAGGCTCTCCAAGCGCATACCAATCACTACATGTTCATTTCGAGTATTGCCACTTACAAAGATTTCAATGATATCCATCGAACTGAAGCATACGATACCGTGCCCTTGCCCAACGACAAAACGAAATGGGAATATCCCGAAGAAAAGGCGGCAGCCGAAAATTTCGTAACTGAGCGTTTTCAAAACAAGCACACCATATTAAGGCCGGGGGCAATAAAAGGATGGCGTGACCCTGCCTATGACTTGCTCTATTGGTTGATAAAGCTTGAACGTGGCGAGAGCATCTTGGCCCCAGGGGACGGTACTGACCCCTTGCAATTTATCGATGTGAACGATGTGGGCAGATTTGCGATCAGGGCCTGCGAAAACGAAACATTCGGAATCTATAACTGTGTAGGCCCAAAAAAGGAAGGCCTTAGCTGGAAAACTTTTTTGGAAACCGCTAAGCGGCATTTAAACTCCAGTTCCAAAATCCATTGGTCGAGTCAAGACTTCTTAAAAGATCATGAGGTATCTGCTTGGAACGACCTACCCCTATGGGCACCCATTTCAGATGATCATTTCATGCAGGTAAGCAATTCTAAATCGTTGTCAGCTGGGTTTACCTATACCCCACTTGAAAAGACAATCGACGACTGCCTGGCTTGGCATCACAAACACGGTAATGATGAAATTGTCTTCGGAAAGGGAGAAGAACCTGTAGGCCTTGAGCGCAGCAAAGAACTAAATGTGATCAACGCCCTGCCAAAGGGGTAATGACTATAAATGTGATAGATAGGTACTATCCGTCCATAACTAAATGCAATTCGTATTGGCCCAATGGTATTTGAGATAGGCTTATCTTTAAAATTAAAATGGAGTTACTCAAGAAAGCGCATGAATTGGAGCATATGAAGATGAGCAACATGTCGACGAGCGATAGGGTGGCGGCCTCTAGGGAGGCAAAAAGATTGATTTTGGCGATCAATGAAATATATAAGCAAACCAAGGATGTCGACCTTATGGACCTGATGAAACGGTTGACCGCCAAAAAGCGGAAAATCGAGAAAAGGCTAAAGGGCCGACCTATGGTTTAAATCAACACTTTGGTGCTTTGGGTTGGTCATATGGAAGACAACGACCTTAGTCGGCGAACAAAACTAGCGAACGTGCTAGATTTATCGACTCGTAAACGATTGATTTGTGCCACATTATTTCTTCGTCAAGGGAAAAAGGGGGAAGAGCAGTATCTTCAAAGCGAACAATAACAGCGTATGTCTAAAGGCAAATCCTGGTTACGAACCCTCATAGAATTCATCGAAGTCTTTTTTAACAGCTTGCAACAAAGCAAACGAGGTAGAACTTGGCACCAACATGTGGTACCCTATGAAGACGGTTGGGCAGTGCGCCGTGAAGGCAACAAACTTATCACGAGCAAACACCGAAAACAAAGTACCGCCATACGCAAGGCTAAAAGTATTGCCCGAAAATATAAGGCTGATGTCATTATTCACCGAGCCAGTGGCGGTATTCGGGATCGGATAAGCTATGATGACTAATCCGCGTTTGTAGAATAGAAAATTTTAGGGAGCAGCGTAATTAAATTTAGACTGAACGTCAATACGGTTCCCAAAATTGGTAAGGGCTACTTAAAAAGGCTAAAGCCTATTCCAAGACCTATCCAAGGTCTTTTATTATAAAACCAATTATTTGAATATTCACCAACAGCGTAGTCCCAACCATAAAAAACGCCTCCGGCGAACTTGTTAAAGGTAAACGTTAAACCCAACCCCATTGAAACTAAACCTTTATTTAACGTCTCCGTATCTTCGAGAACTTCTCCCAATGTGTTTTTAGAATTTAATGTCACCACAGAAACGCCTAAAATAGGTCCAACGGTAAGGTTCCAGTCATTTGATTCATTCACTGTTCCTTGCCGGTAGGTGAAACTGGTCCATCCCCAAGTTATCCCTCCATGTAGAATCCCACTGACCGATGCGCTAACATCCTTCTTGATATTCCTAGTCCTTCCCTTAAATCTGTATTTGATTGGAATTGTCAAAGTATTTAAAGCCAATGATCTGTAGCCCAATCTTAAAGTTTGACCGTTCTCAAGTCCATAAAAATATAGTTTGCTGTTCTTTTTAGTTTGCGAATTTGCCACAAAAGACTTTTTCTTTTCGGCATTACCTTGTGGCAGTACTTTTATGGTTCGCCGTACTTCGGTTACATAAACAATGTTCTCTTCAAACTTCAACACTCCTTTAAAATCATCAAGCTTGGCAAATTCTGCATTCTCTATGAGCTCTCTTTTTTCCTTCAGGTTTTCGGCCTCGCGAAATGTTTGGTAATCTATTTCCCTTAATGCAAAAGTATCAACAAACTCGTTGACCGTCTTGTTTGAGGTCAATACCTTTTCGAGCCAATAATTGTTATTGATTTTCTTCTCTTTCTTGATATTATAGCTCTTTAAAAAAGTTTCTTGTCCTTGGTAGGGCGAATGTTGCAAGTATGGTTATTAAATAGATTGAAGATTTCATTTTATCGATTCTATACGATTGCTCTCAAAGCTAATTGGATGCAGACTGTTGATAAATCCCCATTCATGGGTATTTTTACCCTAAAGCACTGGAAATAAAACTATTGGAATTAAAAAATGGAGCGAAAGCTCCATTTCACAAACCAGTTGTACCATTAACTCAATAAAGCCCTGCCGCTTTTTCCCGGGTATCCCTATGAATTGATTCGGCAATAAAGTAAATGGCAATGAACAAAAGCCCCACCCATTCGGCCCAGAGTAATGTAAATGGGTTTTGGACCTCACCCAACACATAATTGAGTAAAAAATGTAGACATAATGACAACAACGTCAATATTCCCAAGACATCTCCCAGGGTTTTCAGGGGGGTCTGCCTGGTCAATATCATCGCTAGCGCACAACCCACAAAAAAAACCACCGCAAAAACGTAGTGTATCACCATAAAAGTAATGTGGTCAAAATAGAGTACTCCAAAAAGTGCGAGTCCAAAAATGATGTTATACCCTTTGCCAAAGCGGTATCCTAAGTCGGCCAAACGTTGATTTTGCTGAACACTCATATGTTGTGCCCCATTAAAAATGAACAACGCTCCAGCTAGGGTCAAAAGGCTACCAAACCAATGGGTATCGCACATAAAGAAGTAATTACTGATACTGTCCCTAAAATCCGTTCTATACTTTAAATCAACGATGAATAAGATAAGTGGTGTAAAAAATAAGATAGCGGCGATGAATCGTTCTACCTTAGCAAAGTGATCGACTCTTTTAAAAGTTTCTTTACTTGTTTTTTCAACGGCACGTCTTACTTCTTGGATGTTCATGGCAATACTTTTTGGTTTCAAAACTCGTATTTCTTCTCAAGCGCATACCTTAACAATTCCCCGGCACCACTAAGACCAAGTTTGCGAATCATGTTTTTCCGATGGGTATCCACCGTACTTTTACCAATAAAGAGTTCATCGGCGATTTCATGCGAGGTTTTACCACGACTTATTAGACTCAAAATTTCTCTTTCTCTACGGGACAAGACACTTTTTGACCTGTTCTTTTCCGCGGTTGGTAAATGTATCTTCTTGTCGAAATAAGTCCGACCCTCGGCCACGGTTCTAATGGCTTCGAGCACCACCTGTAAGGAGGAGTTCTTGAGAATGTAGCCTACCGCACCGGCATCGAGCATTTGTCGTATCGCCTCTTCTTGATCGAACATGGTAAAAGCAACCACTTTCGTATTCGGATAGTTTTTTTGAATAATCTTGGTCGCCGCGATACCATCGACCTTAGGCATACGAATGTCGCAGAGCACAAGGTTCGGAGGGCGCTTTTCGATCATATCCAGCAATTCTTGTCCGTCATTGGCATGGCCCACAATCTTGATATCGTCTTCGTACTCCAAATACGATTGTATGCCATCGATCAAGGCCTGATGGTCTTCGGCTATGGCCACGGTGATCATACGGGTATATCGATTAAGATGGAGGTGCCCTTGCCCAATATGCTGTCAACGGTAAACGATCCTCCTAAATGTTCAATTCGCTTTTCGATCGTGGTCAGGCCCATACCGCTGGTAGCCATCTTGGCCTGGCCCATTTCAAAGCCCATGCCATTGTCTTCAACGATGATATTCAATTTATCTTCGTGTTGCGTAAACTGAATACTGGCCTTGGTGGCCTCGGCATGTTTGATGATGTTTGCCACCAGTTCTTGAAGGATTCTGAAAATCGTCAGTTCCAATGAATTTTCCATTCTGTCCCCAAGGCCAAAATCTTCTACACCAATCTCAAGTGCATTGGTTTCACTGATGATCTGTGCCATTTTTTGTACGGCCGGTAACAGACCTTGGTCGGCCATTACCCCAGAATTCTTTGCATGGGCCATGCCACGAATCTTTTGGTACGCCTTTTCAAGCAAATCTTGTGCACTCTTGAGGGCGGGATCCTGCTTATCGACCTTAACGTTGTCGAAATGCAATTTTACGGTGGCCATGAGACTGCCCAAGTCGTCATGGAGTTCATTGGCGACCTTGGTGCGTTCTTTTTCCTGGCCTGCGATCATGGCATCGATACTGACCAGTTCTTGTTCTTTTAGCAGTGTTGCTACTTTTTGTTGTTCAAGTAAGGTGGCCTGTTCTGCCAGTTGGCGTTTTTTGGCAGTATTTTTTTGAATGGAAATTGCCGTTATCGTACCAATAACGAGAAGTGAAAGCGCACCAAGGAAATAATTTTGGCTGGTCTTTCTACGGTTGTCCAATCGCAATTTATCGAGTTTCAATTTTTCGGTTTCGTTATGGACCGCGAGCAGTGAAGACTGGAATCGCTGCTGCCTCCCTTCTAGATTGAAACCGGTCACGATAGATTCATTTAAATAGTGGTAAGCCGAATCCATTTTCCCCAGGTCGTGATAAATCCAAGAGGCTAATCGTTCATTATACCACTTGTTTCTCAATTTTTTTGATAAAGAAGCTGATTCCTTCCAATAGACAAGAGCTGAGTCCAACTGATTCATTCCAAGATATAGCGATGAAATCTGCCAAACCGCGGTCTCATATATCGTCTGAATTTCCTTCTTTTTTGCTGAAATTGCTTGAGCCCGTCTCATACAGTTCATTGCCTTTCCATAGTCTTTCACCAATTTGTACTGTATACCTATGCCGTAATAGTAGTGCGCTTTCATTGCACTAGAATCATTTACATTTTTAAATAAGGAATCTAACCTTTGAATCACTTCATAGCCTTGGAATTTCCCTTTTAAATTTTCGTCTTCGTTAGCCTTGAGTCGAACTTCAAGTAACGTCAACATACGTTCGTCATAGATATCTGCAACAATTTCCCTGTAATGGTCAAGATAGGGCATGAAGCTTTTATCGCTCAAGAAGGCCTGCTTCTGTAATAGGTCAAGCATGCTAATCAAGGAAAATTTTAAAGCATTTTGGCGATTTCGAGAATCAGCCAAATGAATTGCTTCTGCAAAACTTTGAAAAGCCTTGACGGCATTTTCTGCAAACTCCGTGTTTGCTTGATGACCTTGTTGCAGTAGCCAAACTAATTTTGAGTCAACGTTTAAACCAGTCGAGTCAATTCTTATGTCTGACTTCTTACCTTTGTACGAATCGATTAAGGCCTTTGCAAGCTTTTTGTAACCACCTGATGAAATTTTAGCAATGATAAACTCTGCCTCCTCAATTTCCATTTGGCGTAGAGCATCAAAAAACAGTTCACTATTTCCTTCGATATCCTTTAAATCAATATTTTTCATCTGCGGGCAAAGGTTGAATCCCACAAATAAAAAGAATATAGCAAAAGAGGTTACCTTGGTCACACTATAAAAACTTAGCTCTAGTTGACATGCAGGCCTGTCCATTCCCAGTCCAACCATTAAGGGGATTTGGATCATTGGGCAGGTAGTTGTCCATACGCTCAATTGCCGTAATAAATGATCCGTTGCGCACATAAAACTCGCTATCAAAAATATTTTCGTCCAAGTGATTCACGGCGGAGGAGTTACTCATTGGGTGTAGCTCTCGTGTAACGAATAATTCATCAAGATTGGCGAAAGGAATCGCATTTGGCAACTCCATAGTCACATTCCTTGTAAGCTGTCCAGTATTTTGCCCATTATCTACCTTTAAATGTAAAACAATAACACCTGTTTTGGCGTCCATATGCCAAGTATTTCGAGTCGAGGGCATTAAACCGATATTGTACAGCCCTTTATAATTGTTGAGCGCAAGCTCAATACCTGTTAAATTATCACCGTCAATTGATAACCTTGCTCCAACTGCAAAGAAAGTACCATACAATTGACTTGCATAGACCAGCTGATGGTTTATGTTATCGGTTTTGTTTAAACTAACCATTAAGGAGGTGAGATTTTCTGATTTTTCTACAATCATGATTTTAGTTTTTAATTAGTCTGGTTTATTAATCTTGATTCAAAAGTCATGAATAACGATTTACTGGAAAATCCCCATTCATCGGTATTTTTTTTACCGCTGGGGAAACTACAACGGGGGAAGAAATTTAGGTAGTCAGGTCTAGTATCTTGAAATAAGAACAAAAAAATAGTTTTAACAAATTATCTTCATCCTTTTCTTAAAGTCCCTACGATTCCCTGCAAACTTTCCGTTTTGTTCTAGAACCTTGCAAGCCTCTAGAAAATCCCTATCAATGGGTATTTCGTCCAATCCATTCTACAGATAGCTTTGTTTTTGAACAAACCACTTAAAAACAAATCATGAAAACCTCACTGATTTATTTTCTGCTGCTTTTGGCCGCCAATTTAATTTCTTCGTGTAGCCCTCATGAAATCAAAATGAACGCATGGCTCCAATAAACAACAGCAAATCAGCACTCACCTTATCTGGATTGAGTGCCAAAGAACTAAGGGCCATCAAAAAGGATTTTGGGCTAACGGAAACCGAATTGATCCATTTATTAACCCTAGATCGAAAATACCGCAAGAATACAAGCACCCTACTGCGGAAATTAATTTCGAACTAAAATAGCCATTAACCGTAAACCCTTTATGGTAGCGGAATCACAGGTCGGGGGAAATGTGGTTCGGCGAAGTAGAGGGTTTGTTGTTTTTCGAAAACAACAAAAATCGACTTGTGAACCGGTTTTTCCGACTTAACGCTCTCAAAGGGCGGTTGGCCTGACCGTTTTGCATTTTACCGCATTATTTACCTGAAAACGCGAATTCATTGGAAATTTGTACCAAACGATGCAGTATGAAAACAATGATACGAAGAGTAAAAGATGAATTCGACAAGGTAAATTTACTGGCGGCCGCCAGTTGCTTAATTTTGGCGATTACCATTTTCTTTATCATGAAGGTAATGGGCAATACCTATGGATTCTAACGACACCTTTGTCTATAAAAACGATGCGGATTTTAAAGTTGTATGCTGCCCGTCAGTAAAAGTATTTCTAAAATAGGACTTATTTCAGAAAAGGTCTTACCTACTTCTATATCGGGATGGTAAAGCCCACTTAAAATACCCTTATCAATAGTCGTGAATTCTGCCCCGGGGTTAGAACACATAATGCTTTTTTCGGTCAGATTACTTCCACAATAGTCGTTGTTCGCATGCCCTAATCCGATTATATGGCCCAACTCATGTTTGAACAGGGGTATACCCGTATTATTATTCAACCAAATTTGACCGCTAGTGATATTGAAATTTCCGTCACCGCTATAAAGGGCATAACCTGAAAAGTTCCCCTGACTCGCAGCGGCGTATAAGGCCGGAAAAACATCTCTAACCGCAACCAATTCGCCCTTGATAGCATGAACATTTGCCTCTTCAAGACTGGCTGTCAATACGATTTCAAAACCGTCTGAAAAAAGCATATTGAATTCGTCCAAGGCATCTTGTACCTCAGACCTATAATCACTTGAAATATTTCCTTCCAAATACAATTTCAGGGTGGTGGTCCATTTTTCACTAAGGCTGGCACCGAACGAAGTGGGTGATAAATTGTAGGTCACATATCGAAACTCATCGATAAACTCCTTTTGAAGATTCGACAACCCACCATCATCGACATCTAAAACATTGACCGTTATCGTCGCATTGGCTTGGGAATTGCCATCGGTAACCACCACTTCAACGGTAAGAATTTCACTGGTCTCATAATCCAATAATTTTGAATCCAGTACCTTTAACTCACCCGTATCGCGGTCGATGATGAACGCATCGATTGATTCAACCGTTAGACTATAAAATAATTTGTCGTTTTCGGCATCATTCGCAACTATGGTCCCAATTGAAGTACCGTTGAGTGAATTTTCAGATACTTCAAAGGTCTGATTGACGATGGAGGGGGATTGATTGGGCTCTTCCTGTATTGGTTCCAAGACGGGTTCATTCTCCGAGCTGCATGATATAAATAGTAAAACTAACACCACGCCAAAAGGCAGTAACGGTCTTTTCATCTTTTGTTTCTTAGTTATGATCTTCATCGTAAAGGGAAAGCTTTACTCTGTAACAAAATTCTATTTTATCAAATTCTAAAAAAAAACCCTTAAAAGGGTATTTTACCACTCAGTTTGAAAGACCTTCTTCATGGGCAACCACTTTTCGCCTGGCTTTGCAAAAGGCAAGGCTTGTTGGTAGTTCCACATCAATTCTTCCCATTTTTCATTTTCGGGATATTTGGCATCGACCTCCGCTTTCTTTTCAAATGAAAAACCATCATCGGTCTCAATAATCATGAACATGCGATTGCCGACCCGATAAATTTGCATTTCTTGAATTCCCGATTCTTTGATACTCTGAAGAATTTCTGGCCAAACTTCTTCATGGTATTCCTCATATTTTTTGATCAGTTCGGGGTCGTCTTTTAAGTCCAATGCCAAACAATATCTTTTCATAATTCGATGATTTACTTTTCGGTCAATACTCCAATTTCAGGGAAGGATGTCCTGAAATCTTCCTCCTGCCCGGTACCTGCCTCGCCGGCTACCTGGGCCAAGGATCGGTCAACATCCAATCCCTTTAATTTAATATATCTTGCCTTTGCTTTTTCAAAATTAACGGTCTGCTCCAATCGGCTATTGACGATATTGGAAAACTCACCCTTGGCCACGACTTTCCAATTTCGGCTATCTGCGCTGGTCGAAAATTCGTATTTGGTAATAATCCCAAAGGGGTAGCGTTCTTGAATCGGCCAATAGGTAAATCCTTTCAAATCATAAATCTCGCCCAAATCAATGACGACTTCCTGGGGCCTCTTCACGCCCTCATCTGTCGCCCAAAATGTATTCGGGTCTTCATCAATCATTTTTTGGGCATCGGCCAACATGCCAGAGGAAGTGCGAACCACTTTCCAATTTTTCTTGGCTATATCAAAATACTCCGAAACCGGTTCGGTCTGGTCTTTGTTCTCAGGATCGACTGCGATGGCTTTGACGGTAGTCGGGGAATCTACCAAGAAAGATTCATCATAAACCTTAGATTCTGTTGTTGGCATGCTTCCGTCAGATGTGTAATGAACCCTGACTTTATCATCGGGTATTTTCATACTGACCATTCCTTCCACATTCCTCATAATCTTAGGGGAAACCAAAAAATTCGGTGCCCGATACAATTCAAGGTTTGAAATGACAATTGGACCTTTGGCATTCTTGAAATCCACACGAATTTTGGATGCCTTTAAGGTTTTAAATCTCAGAATCCGGCGATGGCCTATGGTGGTCTGTCCGTCAACCTCAATCCATTCTCCATCAACCTCGACCTCAACAATAAAGTTTTTTACCCGTTGGCCCAGCGGAATAAATTCTTGCAGCAACAGCCTGTTAACTTCCGTAGGTTCGTCAAATTCAAGGGTCAATTGTGCATCGTTGACCGTGTCATCGGTTGCCCAATAGGTCTCACCCTTTCCGTCATTTACATTTTCCGCCGAATAGTCAGAACTATTTCCACGAACGTTCGAAGCCGTTATTCTTTTACCTTGGGCCAATTCATTTGCAAAATCCTTGTCAATCTGTTCCTTTAAGGCCATCAATTGTGCCACATCCTTTTCGTGAACCAGTCCACGATTATCAACAGGAAGGTTCAACAAAAAGTTACCATTTCTTCCGATTGACTCATAATAGGTGCGCACCAAACGCTCCAGTGATTTGACTTGATGATCTTCCCCTGGGTGGTAATACCAGCCCGGCCTAATGGAAGTATTGACCTCTGCCGGAAGCCAGTGGGTACCATTTTCATGACCTGAACGTAATTCGACATATCGAGGCCAACCGGGATAGATTTCATCGCGACGCATAATGCTCCAATTCGTTTCGTTCGCCCAGCCTTCTTCGGTACCGACCCATCGGATATCGGGGCCACCATCGCTAAAGATTACCGCATCGGGCTGCAATTCGCGAACTATGGCATGGGTCTTGTCCCATTCATAATAGGTCTTATTATCAATTTTTCGGGTTTCATTCGCGCCACCGTAATAACCAGAGCCCCCATTCGCGCCATCGAACCAGACTTCGAACACCTGCCCATAGTTCGTTAAAAGTTCTCTCAACTGTTCATGGAATTTCTCGACGTATTCCGGTTTGCCATAATCACCGTCATGTCGATCCCAAGGGGAAAGATAGATTCCCAATTTGAGTCCGTATGCTTTACACGCTTCCGACAAATCTTTGATCAAATCACCTCTGCCCTCTTTCCAAGGGGAATTTTTGACCGAGTGCTCTGTCGTTTTGGTGGGCCAAAGGCAAAACCCATCATGATGTTTGGCCGTAATGATAATTCCTGTCATGCCCGCATCTTTGGCTACCTTTGCCCATTGCCCGGTATCCAATTCAGTGGGGTTGAATTGTTCAGGTGATTCGCCCCCAGTACCCCACTCCATGTTCGTAAAGGTGTTCATATTAAAATGAACAAAAGCGTAATACTCCATGTCATGCCAGGCCAACTGCCGCTGCGAGGGTACCGGACCCACAGGTTCCGGTGGCGGCACCTCTTTTTTGCAAGAAAGAAAGCCTGTGACCAATACTATGGCCAAAATCTTCATATTCAACCTCATCTTTTCCGTTTAACGTACAACATACCAGATATAATCCTTTGCAGGAATATCCACTTCCAATTCAATTTGATACTCGCGATTCAATTCAATGATTTTAGGGCTCTTGTCTTCCTTCGAAATCGACGCCACCTTACTTAGTCCGGTATAATATAAAGGTATCGATATCCTTTCTCGAATGGGCTTTTGGGTCGGATTAAAAAGCATGATCAATCCTTTCTCAGGCAAATCTGGGTCGACATGCATAAATCCGTCCCATGTGCGTCCATCCGGCCTGCGGAGATGTATGATATCGGCATTTAATATGTTGCGATACTTCTTATAATGACCGATTTGGTCAACGACCAATTTCTTGGTCGGTTCGGTGTCGTAAAGTCGTGGACCGCGGTAACAGGCTTGCACACCTGAGCCATAATTCTGAACCATATGGGCCTCATAGGCATCCAAATGTTCGCCCAAGGGCTCCAAGGTGGCCTCGGCACCTCCTCCATGATATTCGGTCAACGGTACGAACGTCCATGCCATCGACGGTGTTTTTTCCCAGGTGCCATCATAGATATTCTGTCGACCTAGAATAATCTGTTGGTCACGCGGCAATGACCAATTGACTTCACGATAACCTATGCCACACTTATTGGACCCTTGTAGGTAATAGAAATCAGGGGCGTTCAGGTAAATATCCTTTACCTTGAGCCAATGATAAAAATCCTTGGTCATGTTCCATTGCACCCACTGTGAATCTTCATACCCCACATGGTATCTATGGGTCGTTGAGGCACAATAATCCCCCGGATAGGGACCGTCATGTTCCAAAAGATCAAAGCCGGTGCGATCGAGAAATGTTTTTATCTTTTCGAGGTAATCATGACCCCATTGACTGGCAAGACAGGGCGCATTTCCAAATTTGGCACCGCCCGGTTTTCCGGTTTCCCTGTCTATCACATCTACGGAATCGTTGATTTTTCTACTTGAGAAAAGTGAATAGCCCCCCAATTCAATCCCTTTTTTATGTGCATAATCGGCGAGTTTTTTGAATTTTTTGATATTGGTCGAAGTGGTATCCTCCATATTCAGTCCACTTCCAAAGCTCAAGATCACCATTTCGTAGCCCGTTGCCTCACACTGATCGATGGCGGTCTTAACAGCCTTGGGTTCCGTGGTCGTCAAATGCATGAAAATGGGATTCTCCGTTGACCACGGAGCCAACAACCGGTACATTTTTCGAACACCCAGGGCATTTCGCTCCCGGTCGTCACCATCTTGCATTAATTCATAGGTATGAAAACTTTCGAACTGTTTTCCTGAAGGGATACTAACATTCGGACCGACCAACAACTTTGCTTCCAAAAGGCACTGGGTTTCCATTTTCCAGTTGACCTGTGAGGTGTATTCAGGGTCTTCTTCCCAGAAAATGGAAGTTTCGGCCTCATCTGAAGTGAAACCGCCAAAGGCATAATCGCTCTCAACGTGCAAATTGGGCCTTCTCCATCTTTTTGGGGTCTCAACAGGATTTTCAGATTCAGGAAAAGCCAGTATTTCGCTTTTGAATCCGTTCAAGGTAATGGCGGCCCCGCTTTTGTTCTCAACGCTTATCCATTTCGAAATCAAAGGCAGGCCATCGTAAATGGTGTAATGCACGTTTACCTGAATTCCTTGAAGTTCTTCGGATGGATGGACAAACTTTAGAATAACTTCTTTGCCTTTGGGTAAAAGCCCACTGGCCGTATTCCATCGCTTTTTTTGATTCCATTCCAACTTCCTTTTAAGGGATTCCACACGGTGCGAATCATAGTGAAACGAAGTTGAATCAGCCCTCAAATCATCAAGCCATTCGGTCAGTAAATAACCATGTTCCCTGAGGCCAACCAAACCACCAACGGAATAAACCTTGCCATTGATCGTAACTTCGGCCTCTGGTTTGATACTACGTAAATACGATTCGCCCGTGACCAAGTTTTTGTATTCCACCGTCGCGGCATTTGGTTCAAGCCTTATCTTTCTAAATGCCAAGCCATTGGTCAAAACCAGATTCTTCCCTCTAGTGCCTGCGGAGGCCGTAAACCCGTCATTGTCACTTAACCAATCTTTTTTCTCCAGCGTTTGGCCCCAAGCGGAAATCGCAAAAGCAAAGCATAAATAAAGCCATTTACTATGAATCATTCCTCTATCTCTTCTTTCATCACTGGTTTCAACATCTCATCAGGAAAAGGAACCACCTCACCTGTCTCTTTGTTCGATGGCATCTGTGCCTCGACAGATCTCAAATAGTCTGATAAGATCTGGGCAAGTTCCATTGCTTTTTCAGGTTGTTCTTCCATCAAATTTTGAGTCTCACCGATATCTTCGGCAATATTAAACAGTTCCATTCTGCCATCATTATGATAATAGATGAACTTCATAGGTCCATTCCTTACTGCACTGCTCGCCCCGATTCCGGGACCAGTGGGGCCCCACTCATTGGGATAGTGCCAGAACAAAGATCTTCCGGTATTATTGAGTTCTCCTTTCAATACCGATAAAAAACTTTGCCCGTCTACTTTTTGAACTGTATGTACACTATCGATATTGGCCATTTCAAGTATGGTCGGATAAAAATCCTCAATAATGATCTGCGCATCGCTCATTGAATTGGGGGAAACCAATTCGGGCCACTTGACCAACATGGGCTCACGAATGCCTCCCTCATGTACAGAGCCCTTTCCGCTTGACAATGGTCTGTTATGGGTATGTGCCTCACCTCCCCTTGCATGAGCACTCAAACCACCATTATCAGACATAAAAAGAATAATCGTATTCTCGGCAACTTCTTTTTCCTCCAAGTAATCCATGATATCACCAAGGCTTTTGTCCATTCCTTCCAACAAGCTAGCGTACTTCGCCTCAACCGAATCCATACCTTTTTCAAGATATTTTTGAAAAAAACGATCGTCTGCCATAATCGGCGTATGCACAGCATAATGTGACATATACAGAAAGAAGGGTTGCTGGGCTGTAATCGCAGAATTCATGGCCTTTAATGCCTCTTTGGTCAACACCTCGGTGAGAAAGACATCTTCCCCATGATATTTTTCCAATCCGGGGACGGCCCAAACTTCTTTTCCTTCCTTGCCATTGCCAAAATTTTCCGTTCCCAAATAACTTTCAGGAGCACCCGCCGCATGACCGGCAATATTTACATCAAAACCTAAGTTCTTGGGATCGGCACCGGGCGTACCGATTGCTCCCAGGTGCGCCTTCCCCGAATGTATAGTAAAATATCCCTCATTATGGAGCAGTTGTGGCAAGGGACTCGCAAAAACAGATTTCGCAATACCGGAAACAGGGCTCAACCCATTCACATTCCACTCAGGGAAACTAAGTGTTTCGTGATTGATTTCCATGCGCTTCATGGAGTCTTTTTCAAGCGTCCAATTCGTCACTCGATGACGTGCGGCATTCATACCTGTCATGAGACTTACACGAGTCGGGGAGCAGACAGGGGTGGCATAGGCCTGTGTGAATTTCATACCTTCCTTGGCGAGCCGCTCCATATTAGGGGTCTCATAAAGGTCGTTGAAATTTGTTCGCTCCTTCCAAAATGGCACCGACGTATCTTGCCATCCCATATCATCGACCAAGAACATGACAATGTTTGGCGGGGGTTGGGTAATTTCCTCGGGCTCGCATGCAAACACCAAAAACGCCGTAAGAAGTATTGTGAGAATGCGAATAGGGTTCATTCGATTTGGCATGGTCTTTATTCCGATTATAAATGTAAGAATATCGAATTACTCTTTTTCGAAAACGGCCAATTGTTTCCACTCTTTGTTATTGAAATTTGGGTCGTTCGATTGATTTTGACCTGCAGTGGTACGCCCATTTTCGATACTGGTCAAGAGTTCTTTTCTAAGTTCTACGGCCACCCCAGGTTTTTCGGCGAACAAATTATTTTCCTCGGCCGGGTCCTTCGTCAGATCGTATAATTGTGAAGAGAGTAATTTTTCGATCTCAGGGGAATTCGGTTTTGGCTCGCTCCAGCCACCAGAACCCGGTGCCATAATCAATTTATATTTTCCCCTTCGAATGGCAAAGCTGCCATTGATCGAGCTATGGATTGTTGATTCCCTTTTATATTCATTTTCCGAATCGGGCGAAAACAGGGGAAGCATCGAAAAGCTGTCTTCGCCTTCATTTTCCTTCAATTCAACAGCGACAATATCCGCACAAGTTGCGAAAAAATCGGTGGTGCATATTGTTCTATCCGAAGATGTACCGGCCTTGACCTTTTTTGGCCATCTGACAATAAACGGTACGCGATGCCCCCCTTCATAAATATCAGCTTTATGCCCTCGATAGACGGCACTTGGGTCATGGCCTTTTTCACCCAAAATCTCAAAATCGGCCTGTGGGGAACATCCATTATCACTAGTGAAAATAACCATGGTGTTTTCGGCAATGCCCTTTTTTTTGAGTAGAGCATCCAATTGCCCCATCAAATCATCGATTTGCATCACGAAGTCGGCATAAGGGTTCAATCCGCTTTTGCCCAACCACTCCTCCGTGGGTAAAATCGGTGTATGTGGCGAGGGCAATGCCAAATAGAGGAAAAACGGATTTTCGGATTCCGAATTTTCTTCAATAAAGTCAAAGGACTTTCCAAAAAAATTCGGGGTTACCTCGTCATGTACAAAATCATCTCCGGTCGGGCCTTCGCGCCACCAAGTATACTTTCCTTTATCAACTGTTACCTTGCTCGGAACCGATGTTGGCATTCCATTTTCGACATATACGTATGGGGCCATGTCCAACGATCCCGAATGGCCATATGAATAGTCGAAACCCAAATCTTTTGGCCCGTTTGAGACCGGTTTGGAAAAATCGATGTTTTCGTAATCAGTGGGATTCCATCCTGAGCCCTCAACGCTGTCACCTTTGGTCAAGGCCCAATCCCAACCCAAGTGCCACTTCCCGATAAAGGCGGTTTTGTATCCGCTCCGTTTCAAGAGTGACGCTACTGTTGTTCTATTACCTGGAATCAGGGATTTTGAAACGCCGGTCAATACGCCCTGCTTCAAAGGACTTCGCCAATTGTATCTTCCCGTCATTATCCCATAGCGTGTCGGGGTACATACGGCCGAAGAGGTATGGGCATCGGTGAATTTCATTCCCTCGGATGCCAGTTGATCGATATGCGGTGTTTTTATTTTACCATCAGCATTAAATGAACCTATGTCACCGTAACCCAGGTCGTCAGCAAGTACGTAAATGATGTTCGGAAGCTTTTGTTGTTGACGCGATTCCTTCCGATCAATTTTTTCCTTACATCCTAAAAATAGAATGACCAAAACCAGGGCGATACTTTTTAAGTTGAGGCGGAAATTCGTATGAATTGATTTAAAGTGAACCATCCTCTAAAAATAAGCAATCGCATTTAGTCTCAAGAGCCATTGAGGAAAAACTATGTTGCAAATGCAATTTCAACTCAAAACTTTGTCCTAACTTTATGGGTTCGTGTCCTCTTCTCGACCCATTCCATGGAGGGGAAACGAAAATACGACCTCCTTTGTATAGCATAGTCGACATAGAAACCACCGGAAACGGTATCAAGGGAAACCGGATTACCGAAATTTCCATTTTTAAGTACAACGGCCATGAGGTGGTCGAGGAATTTACCTCCTTGGTCAATCCTGGGATGCCGATTCCTTATTTTATCACTGGGCTTACCGGCATAGATGATAATTTGGTCCGCAATGCTCCGAAGTTGGTAGAGCTTGTTCCCACCATTCTTGAGATAACCAAGGATACTGTTTTCGTCGCGCACAGCGTGAATTTCGATTACAACGTGATCAAAAACGAATTCAAGGATCTTGGTCACGAATTTGTGCGTAAAAAACTGTGTACCGTTCGATTGGCCCGAAAGTTATTTCCGGGGTATCATTCCTATAGCCTGGGCAAAATATGTTCTGCGCTTGATATTCCGCTTAAAAATCGCCATCGTGCCCGCGGTGATGCCCATGCGACCGTTTTACTATTTGAAAGGCTCTTAAGGGCAGAGGGAGCCCCCGAAGTATTTAAGCGGTTTTTGAACTCACGATCGCAAGAGGCTACTTTGCCGCCACTACTTTCTCGAAAGGTCTATGAACAATTGCCCTCTAAACCTGGGGTCTATTATTTCAGGGATACCAAAGGGAAAATCATTTATGTGGGCAAGGCCATTAACATCAAAAAAAGGGTCTTGGGGCATTTTTACGATAAATCGGATAAGGAAACAAGACTTTGCCGAGAAACGGCCCATATCGATTTCGAACTTTCAGGAAGCGAGATTCTGGCACTGTTGATGGAGTCTGCCGCAATAAAACATCATTTTCCCAAATACAATCAAGCCCAAAAGCGACGGTCGCAGCAATATGGCATTTTCAGTTACGAAGATCAAAACGGCATCAAACATCTTGCGCCAAACAAATTGAAAGCGGTGCCCTACCCTTTGGCTACTTTTTACAGTGTATCTGAATGCCGCACTTATTTAGAAAATGTTTGTCGTGACTTCAATCTATGCCCTAAATATTGCCACCTTCAAGAAGGGGTCAAAAGTTGCTCGCATTATAATATCGTGAATTGCGAAGGTGTTTGCCGGGGAAAGGAAAAACCCAAGAAATACAATTTAAAAGTTGATAAGGCTATCGATTTTATGAAGGCAAAGAAAAACCATTTTCTCATACGAGAAAGAGGAAGAAATATCGAGGAAGATGCACTTATCGTTGTCAAAGACGGAATTTACCTCGGCTACGGATTCATTGAAAAGGAACATACCATCAATTCATTCAACGACCTTGAGCCCTTTCTCCATCTTCAAAAAGATACGCTTGAGGCGCAACAAATCATTTGGTCTTACCTCAACAAAAATTATGGAAAAATGATTCCGATTGAAAATGAGCTCATTGAACTCATTTAAGTTTTTTGAATGGGTTCATTGTTTCTTTCCAAGTTTGCGGAACATGATCACTACAAAAAGAAGCCATAATACCATTACCGTGGCCCCTACCAATGTATATACCCAAATCATACTCATTTCTCGCTACTTTCAGAATATTTGAACGTCGAAAAGACGTGGTGCCTATTTTGTCCAACTTTAGGGGAAGTTTCAAGGTATTTCCACATCCCAAAAAGGGATAAAAGAAATCCCCTACACCTATAAAGACGAGAAAAAAAGGAAAGTGTTACAAAAAAGTTAAAAAAAATCAGGCCAACTCACGGTGTTGAACAATTTTGCGAGCTATTTTCTTTTACAAGTGCTCAACCCAAAAGGGGCATATAGGGGGCAAAAACTTAAAAAACTGGTTAGAACAAAAATGGCGGCCAAGGCAATTAAAATGTAAGCAATTGTACCGGTCACTACCTCAAAATATACTAAAAGAGCAATACCAATGGCCAATATTATTCGAATCGTCTTGTCTAGACTACCCATATTTTTTTTCATGGTGCTATTATTTAACTGTTCATATTTTCGAAGAGTAGAACGACCCCTGAAACCAACGCTATACATACCAGGCAAACAATAATGAACTTTACCGTCTTATTGAACTTCATATTTTATCGTACAGACCATTTCAAAAAGCTGAATCCGCTACAAAGTAGTCGGGCAAACAAAATCGGTCAATGCCAAATCTGTATTCTTCAACGCCCCGAAGCCTCCTGCAATATCGATCAAATTATGGTACCCTCGACTCTTTAAAATGGAGGCGGCAATCACCGATCGATATCCGCCGGCACAGTGCACAAAGAAATTTCGTTCCTTGGGAAATTCCGAAAGATGCTCGTTCAAGTTACTCAAGGGGGTATTTTTGGCGTCTACCAAGTGCTCAGATGCGTACTCGCTTTCTTTTCGAACATCAAAAACAAGTTCTTTTGCGCTATTTAGTTCTTCTGTAATTTCAGTTGCGGGCTTTGACACTATAATGTCTACATCTTTACCGGCATTCAGCCAAGTCTCATATCCGCCCTCGAGATAGCCTATAGTGCCGTCGAATCCTACGCGAGAAAGTCGTGTAATTGTTTCTTTTTCCCTGCCTTTGGGCGTTACCAATAATAAGGGCTGCGCCACATCGCCGATCAACGCGCCCACCCATGGGGCGAAATCCCCATTGAGTCCGATAAAGATCGATCTTGGTATATGCCCTCTTACGAATTCGTCTTGATGCCTAACGTCCAAGACCAAAGCGCCCGTTTCATTGGCCGCCGTCTCGAAAGCATCTGGTGAAAGGGCGGTGGTACCACGCTCTAGAACATCCTCAATATCTTCATAGCCCTCTTTGTTCATTTTAACGTTCAACGGAAAATACTGTGGTGGTGGCAACAAGCCGTCAGTGACCTCTTTTATAAACTCCTCCCTGGTCATGTCGGCTCTCAGGGCGTAGTTCATCTTCTTTTGGTTCCCAAGGGTATCGACGGTTTCTTTCATCATGTTCTTTCCACATGCCGAACCCGCGCCGTGCGCCGGGTACACTATCACCTCATCGGCCAAAGGCATAATCTTTGTGCGTAAGCTGTCGAATAAAATTCCTGCAAGTTCTTCTTTGGTCATACTCGCCGCCTTTTGCGCTAAATCAGGTCGACCGACATCACCCAAAAACAAAGTGTCACCTGAAAATATGGCATGATTCTTTCCGTCTTCGTCCTTTAGGAGGTAGGTGGTACTTTCCATCGTATGGCCCGGGGTGTGCAATGCGACTATCGTCAGCTTTCCAAGTTTGAATTCCTCTCCATCTTTGGCAATGGTGGCATCGAAAGACGGACTGGCATTCGGCCCATAAATAATCGGGGCGCCCGTCTCCTTTGAGAGGGTTACATGTCCGCTCACAAAATCGGCGTGAAAATGGGTCTCAAAAATGTACTTGATTTTAGCATCATTTTCTTTTGCCCTTTTTACATAAGGTGTAACCTCGCGCAGTGGGTCAATTATAGCGACTTCGCCCTCACTTTCAATATAATACGCCCCTTGGGCCAAACATCCTGTATAAATCTGTTCAATTTTCATAGTTCCCATTCTTTTTCCAATTCGTAAAAATACATCTTGTCATTCTAATTCTTAAATGATAAAAATCATATTCCGTTCTTTTGATGTGCTACCACATCCCTTAAAAGTGATACCGCCTTCGGGTCATCAAAAAAGTCAACGGCCTCTTTGGTCCTTACAAAAAGATAATCCTTATGCAAGGCGTCGATAATACCGCTACTAAAAATAATATCGCGGGTGGGGCCTATCGCACCTGCAATTATAAATTGCAACCCGCGATCGTGAATTTCGTCTATTACCTTTATCAACATGTCTGCGGCACTTGAGTCTATGTAGTTGATTGCCTCGGCATTGAGAATAACACCCTTTAATTGATTCCCCTTCAAATCGATTTGTTTGAACAACTCCTTTTTGAAATAATTCTTGTTGCCAAAATACAATTGCGAATCAAACCGTACGATCAGTAAATCATCACGAACGATAACCTCTTCGTCAAATCTGTTCACGTTCTTGTAGTAGTCGGAATTCTTTATGTTTCCCAACACGGCAAAATGCGGTTTCGAGGTGCGGAATACCATTAGAAGCAGCGATAGCAAAACCCCGATCAGTATTCCCTGGGGTATGCCCACGAACAATGTCAACAAAAGCGTCAACGACCAAATCAGAAATTCATCTTTTCTACTTTTCCATAATGTTTTTGGATACTCCTTGTCTATTAAACCGAAAACAGACACCATGATAATCGATGCCAAAATGGCCTTAGGAAGGTAATAGAACAAAGGCGTCAAAAAAAGCAAGGTCAAGACCACCAATAGCATGGTTATGAAACCTGAAATATTGGACTTTACATCTGAAGCATCGTTTATGGCGGATCTCGAAAAACTCGCGGTAACGGGATAGGATTGAAAAAAGGAACCTACAACATTCGACATGCCCAGGGCTACCAATTCTTGGTTCGCGTCAATACGGTCTTCATTATTCCTTTCCTCGATTGCCCTCCCAATGGAAATGGCCTCAAGATACCCTACCAGGGCAATCGTCAAAGCTATGGGCCAAATGCTCAAGACGTTAGCTAAAGTGATTTCAGGAACTTGAAAGAAAGGTAATCCGGTCGGGACCGCACCTACCAGCTCAACCCCAAAAGCTTCTAAGTCAAGCAGTCTAACTGCCAAGATGCCCAATATGACAGCAATTAAAATAGCGGGAATTCTTCTATCCCACGTCTTTAGCAACACAATTAGCAGAATGCCCACAAAACCTATTGCAAAATCATATGGGTTGGTCTGACCTAGACCGTTAAAAACATTGATTGCCAATTGGTGAAACTTGCTGCTATTCTCGATTGCCGTTCCCAAAAGGTGTTTCACCTGACTAAAAATTATGATAATCACTGCTCCCGTGGTAAAACCGTTAATAACGGGTTTTGACAAAAAATTGACCAAAAAACCCATTCGAAACAAACCGAGCAATAATTGCATGGCCCCAACTGTAAAGGCCAAAAAAATGGCCATGGAAATGTAGTTCTCAATACCGGCAATGGCCAAAGTACCCAAGCCGGCCGCCACCAGAAGAGAGTCTATCGCAACAGGGCCGATCCCCAAATGTTTGGATGTACCCAAAAAAGCGTAGATCAAAAGCGGGAAGAGGCTTGCGTACAATCCATAGACTGGAGGAAGGCCTGCAATCATGGCATAGGCCATTGCCTGCGGAATCAATACGATCGCTACCGTCAGGCCCGCGACCAGATCCTTTCTAAAAAAAGTTGATTTATAGTTTGGCAACCATTGCAGAAATGGAAGGAATTTTTGCATCGCCCAAATTTAAGGATTATATGCAAGAAGCGCAGTGGAGAAGTTGTTTATGGAATCGTTTTGGTCGAACTACAACACCTTCTCAAAACAAACACTGTTCCCGACTCCGCGGTATTGCCCATAATTGGGAATCACTTGATATCCATTTTTCTTATAAAGTGCAATTGCCTCGGGTTGCCGTTTGCCAGTTTCCAAAACACATTTGGCATACCCCATTTCCCGAGACCAGTTTTCGAGTTCGAAAAGTAACCTTGACGCATGCCCCCTACCTCGATGGTCGGGCAAAGTATACATACGTTTGACTTCCATGGCATTTTCTCCGATTTTTTTGATTGCTCCACATGCAACGGCAATCTTTTCATCATATAAGACCAAAGCGTATTTGATCATATCGATTTGGTTGAATTGGTCGTAAAAGGCATGATCCTCACCATCACGCTCGGCCAGCTCGGCATCAAGGGCGGCAACAAGGGCTTTGAAATCGTCATTGGAGGAATTTGTTCTGAGAAGGTCGGTCATATTCCTTGAAATATTATGCCTTAAGTTTCCTTTTGTTTTCAACGATTATCTCAGAACCCTCGGCCAACATCACCGAATCTGGTTCCCGACCCGTTAAGATTTCAAAATCCGCCCCATAAACACCCCCAAAATCCACTTTGATCTCATGGTCGATGATTTCGTAACTCTCCCATTTCGGATGGGTCACCTCGTATTCGTTAGTGATACGCTCATTTACTTTCGCGTACCCCCAATAATGCTCCGTTATAAATTCCGTTTCGCTTTCGGGCTCTATTTCTTGGGCCTCTAGCGATGCCAGCACCTGAAAGGTATTCCATTTCCCGTTTTTTTGCCATGAATACACCACAGTTCTATCTATGAATGTCATTTCCCAGCTATGTGACATTTTCATGGTCTCATAATTCTCGTTGTAAACCGTGTTGGCAACAAATGTCAGGGCACTTCTGGGAACAATCTCCTTTATGAAAACCACCCCCCTCCTCCATTCGTCATTTTCCAATCTCTTGACATAGAATCTCAAATTCACTTCCTCGAAATTGATATGAAAGGGCACTTTTATCCCCATCAATTTTGTATTGACAAACATAAAGCCAACAAGGCTCACGTAGCATTTGCCCTGCCAGAGATCCAATTCCGTTCCGAAGGGAACATATTTTTCCAGTAGTGATCGATCAACCACATAGTTGGCTATTGCCAATTTACGCCATTCCGCCCTCAGAAAACTCATACCGTTATTCGATTTGGCAACCCATCCTTTTAAAACCTATTTTCAATTATATTCTTCTATCTGGATTGAAATTATAAATTCCTCGGATCGTTTTTCGGGTAAAATGAATCCCGTATGCAGTTCTTTCGCCGATACGGCATACGGATAAAACGTAATCGGTTCTATACAGACCATGTTTTTCACCTCCGTCCACAACATAAAACTTCCGAAACCTCGGGTAGCAATAGATAGATTTCTTTTATCCCTTAGTACAATACGCTCACAATCAGGTACCTGCAAGGCACGACTTCCAACCGCCAAAACCTCCTCTAGGGAAATCACTTTGTCGTCGGCCATTATAGTGGGGTTTTCGATATGCAACTTAAAGGCCGGATGGTAGCCCAGCATAAAGGGCATGTCTTGTTCACCTTCGATCTTAAAGGATATTTCCAATCCCTTTTCCGAAATGGCAAAACTTTTTTGAAATTTAAAATCATAGGGCCATGATAATTCCGCGACCGTAGATTTTTGGGGAAACTTCGAATTGCCGATTTTGGTATTCGCCGTATATTTTTTTTGATAAACAGCGCGGGTAGCATCCTTGGAAAACAGCTCATAAGGAAGCTCTCTCAACAGTCCGTGTTGATCCTGAACCGCCATGCCCCTCGGCGTTTTCACTTCAAAATTCGCTTCGCCGGTGGGCCCAATAATCGGAAACATTTCGGTGTCGGAACTTCTCCAGCCATGGCTGCCTTTTTGATGGATAAATTCGTGGCCATCGACAATATAGCTCACCAATTCGCCCATGTCAATTCGAACTCTTTGTTTGTCAAAAAACAACTCCTCCACTTAATTCTTAATCTATATTTCCCCCCACCGTAAGGCCACTTGGTACCACCTTGGGAATCTCCTTATCAAAACCTTCATCGTTCAAGGTATTCAAAAAAGAAATGATCAAAGACATTTCTTTTACGGTCAACCTCAATTCACGCACCAGAGGGTCAAATTTATCGGCAGGAACATTCGGGTTTCTTTCCTTTCCATTCGAGATATCCTCATAAAATTCCAATACCCGTTTCAAGGTTGCCAAACTTCCATTGTGCATATAGGGTGCCGTAAATCTCAAATTACGTAAGCTCGGGGTTCGAAAAGCAAAGGTATCCGCAATACCTCGATCGATCTCGGCCAATTTGCCATTATCGGGAACACCCAAAACGTGGGGTTTGAAATCTGAAAACATGGGACCGTTGTGACAATTGACACATCCAACGGACTTAAAAAGCTCAAAACCGTCTTTTTCCGAAATATGGATTGCGTCCTTTTCTCCCCGCATATACTTGTCAAAGCGCGAGTTGTTCGTTACCAAGGTGCGTTCAAAAGCTGCGATAGCCTTGGCCATATTGTCAACGGTAATAGCATCCGGTTCATTAAAGGCCTTGTCAAACAACCCTCGGTATTCTGGTATTTCTTTCAATCGATTTACGACTTCCTCTAGTATTTCATCCTCGGAAAAAGTGGTGCCCCTCATTTCTTCCAAAGCCTTGATGGGCTCCAAAGCCTGTTTTTCCAAACTTCGGGCGCGCTCATCCCAGAACATGGAGGCATTCTCGGGATCGTATTTGTTATAAACATCCATGCCATTAAAGGCCGTATTCAGAACGGTCTGGGCATTTCGCTTGACAAAGGGAATATCGTTGGGATTCTTAAACTTTCTCCTTGATCCCAATCCTTTTGCATTCGGGCCAATGGAAAGATCCAGGAACTCTGCATAGCCCGTACTCGGGTGATGGCAGGTGGCACATGCAACATCTTTATCGCCTGATAGAATGGGATCGAAAAAAAGTAACTTACCCAAGTCGGCCTTTTCTTGCGAAAAGGGATTATCGACAGGGGATTTTACTTTTAGTGGAAGTGCCGAAACCCGATTCAATCGGGCCAATTCTCGCCTTTCGAGTTCGTTTTCAACATCTTTGGCCTCCTTATCGGAATCTTTGCAACCCAAGCAAGCGATTATGACAATAGCGACGGTGAAAAGAATCAGGTACTTCATCCCCTAAAATATTGGGTTATGGCAATACTAAGGTATGAATCCGTATTGAGATTATGACCGCTTGCAGTCCAAAAGCCGAAAAGAAAGAAAAATCAACTTCCCTGAATCAAAGGTCTTCTATAGCGCTATCGAGCCAACTCAGACGATCATCGAGCCATGTGTCAATATATTGAAATTCGTCATCGTAATTACTTCCGATAAACGCATTGGGCCAGATATATTGTCCAAAAACACGCCACTTGTCGAAATTGGTCTTTATGGCCCCGGCCTTTTCCAAGTCTGCCTTATAGCCATCAATTTTCGCCTTCACGGAAGCATTTGACAGGGCCGCACCCCTCAAGGCACCCCATCGTTCCTTGACTTGCTGAACGAACATCGGGTCTTGCATCAACCGATTCCACCAAAAAGGAATGAGCCAAAAATCACCTGAGCATCTTTCGTTGAACTTATAGGCCCAAACATTGGTTTCGCCACCGCTGCAATAATCGGCATTTCCGAAGGCTAGGTTGAAGTCCCAAATAGGACCCATCTTCAATTTCTCGTTCTTGTCTTTGTGCATGAAAGTGCTCAATCGAAAGCCGTCGACATTGTTCGAAATTTCGTTTAAAAGGAAGAAATCGATAAAACTTGGCACATCTATATAGGCCGAATAGCCTATTGTCGGATCTGTAAATTCATCGGAGGCCAATGCATCTTCAAATGCGGAGACATAATTGGATATATAGGCCTTTTGCTCGGTGGTAATATCTTCGGCATCGGGGTACTCATATAAGAAGTAGATTTTCTGGCCCATTGATGCGAGGGGCGGGTCATAGGCCGATTCAAAAGAATTCAAATCGTTGTACCCCTCGCCCAAATTGTTTCCGGCAGTCTTATCGATCTTTAATATATATCCTCCCGTCAAATCTTCACCGGTATTTTCATCGTCTTTCAATTTATTGATATCGATACGCTCACTATCGCGCTTCAATTTCTCCATAAAGACATATACACCTTGGTAGCTGCCATTGATTTCAAGGTCGACAAATTTGGTACGACTGGCATATCGGCCGATGTCCCTTGAAAGATCCATTATCAACATATTGCGAATCAATGACTTATCGCTATAGGGACCGTGGAGCACCCAATCTTCCTCCTCTGGAAATCCCAGCAACTCGGTGTTGAGATCTTCGCCACTCTCATCCCAGGTCTCCAAACCGTAAGATTTTTTAGGGAACATTTGCGAAGAAGCACCTCGAAACTCAATGCCAGAAAAACCATCGTAAGTGACCTGCCCCCCTTCAGTGATCAATATATCGGCAGCCACCTTGGGCTCGTCAACGATTTGATTACCGTTGGTGTTGATTTCGATCAAGGGCAATTTATCCTCAGGAGCAATTACCTGTTCTTCTTCCTCTTCATTTTCCTCCTGATTTATTGGAGGCTGCACAGTGTCGTCACTGCTACATGAATAAATGGCAATAAAAATTAGGATATGAAAAAAGGGCCGGCAAAGCCCGCAGAAGCGTAAGGGAAAATTATTCATAGCAAAAATTTATTTTTCAAGATACCAATTCTAATCTAAAAATCCCTGTGAACGCATCCAATCATCATTGAACATTTTGCCGACATAACGGCTGCCGTGGTCATGAAAAAGAATGACAACGACGTCATCTTTTGTAAAATGTTCCTTCAACTGCAAAAGTCCTTTGATAGCTGCCCCTGCCGAATTTCCCAAAAACATGCCTTCCTCTTTGGCAAGCCTTTGGGTATAAATTGCCGCATCTTTGTCGGTCACCTTGGTGAAGCCATCGATAATGTCAAAATCAACATTTTTTGGTAGAATGTCTTCGCCAATCCCCTCCGTTATATAAGGATAGATTTCGTTCTCATCGAAAATACCGGTCTCGTGATATTTCTTGAAGACCGATCCATAGGTATCGATACCCCATACCTTTATTTTGGGGTTCTTGCTTTTCAAATATTTGCCAACACCTGAGACGGTTCCCCCAGTACCCACGCCAACCACAAAATGGGTCACCTTCCCATGGGTCTGTTCCCAAATTTCAGGGCCCGTGCTTAAGAAATGTGCCTTGGTATTCGATGCATTGTCATATTGGTTCACATACCATGAGTTGGGTATTTCTTCAGACAGCCTTCTTGCAGTGGAGTAATAACTACGTGGGTCTTCAGGTGGAACATCTGTCGGGCAAATATGGACCTCACTGCCCATGGCCTTTAGAATGTCCATTTTCTCTTTTGACTGTTTGTCGCTCATCACGCAAATCAATTTATACCCTTTTACCACCGCGACGAGTGCCAGGCCCATACCCGTATTGCCAGAAGTGCTCTCAATGATGGTACCACCCGGCTTTAAAAGGCCTGCCTCCTCGGCATCGGTAATCATTTGAAGCGCCATTCGGTCTTTTACCGAATTGCCCGGATTGAAGGTCTCGTACTTGGCCAGGACCAAACACGGCAAGCCGGAGACCAATTTATTGAGTTTTACCAATGGCGTATTGCCTATAGTCTCTAATATGTTTTCAGCGTAATCCATTAAAAGAAGGGTTTCCTTTATAAATTAATATGTCTATTCTACTCGAACTTGATAGCCTTAACCGGTGAAATTCGCGAAATGATGAGTGATGGTATTAAAAGCATCAATAGGCAAAGTATCAAAACGCCGATGTTCAATATGATCACCGTAGGAATGTTGATATACACCGGAATGTAATCTATATAATATTCTTGGGGGTTGTGAAACTTGAACCATTTGAACTTTTGCTGCAGCAACAACACTCCCAAGCCGATCAAATTTCCCCATAAAAGGCCGACCCCGATCAAATAGGCCGCATTATATAAAAACACCCTTCGAACGCTCAAGTCGTTGGCCCCCATGGCCTTTAGAATTCCTATCATTTGTGTACGCTCCAGTATCAAGACCAAAAGTGCCGTTATCATATTGATGCCCCCTACAATAATCATAATCCCGATGATTATGGCAATATTGAAGTCGAACAGGCTCATCCACTCAAAAATTTCGTAATTCTTGTTGATTACATTTTGGGTATCGAGTTCGGAAACGGTCTGCCCATAAATTTCTTTGCTTTTCTCATCGATATCATCGAAATCGTCAAGAAACACTTCGAAATTTCCGATTTGATCAGCTTCCCATTTATTCATTCGCTGTATATGTCGAATATCGGTAAAAAAGTAGGTCGCATCGATTTCCTCAAAGCTACTATCGAACAGACCGACAATTTCGAACCTTCGTTTGTTCGGGTTTGACAAATCTTCTTCCTTCGGAAAGAAAATAAAGAATGAATCACCCACCTTTAACCGAAGACGGTTGGCCATCAGTCGCGACAACATTACTTCATTGTTCAATTTTCCCGTATAGTTCGGCAGTCTTCCATCAACCAAATACTCCTCGATAAGGCCCCAACTATAATCGGCGCCAACCCCCTTTGCGATGGACCCCTCAAAGGTTTCCTCGGTTCTGATCACCCCACCCTTTGTCGCAACGGCCTGCACATGCGAAATACCGTCAATAGTTTTGAATTCAGGATAAAAATCTTGATTTAACGAAACAGGGTTGGTGGAAATATTGGAAACATTATTGTCGTAATTATGAATTTGGATGTGACCATTAAAGGCCGTCAATTTTTCACGTATCTTATTTTTTAGGCCCGCTCCGGTCGCAATGGCGATCAACATCATTATAATGCTCAAGGCAATAGCGGCAATGGCAATTTTTATTATTGTAGCGGATATGCTAATTTTATGCTCCGCACCCTGTATAAGCCTTTTTGCGATAAAGAATTCTAAATTCAAAAGATGCGCTTTTTTTCCGGTTTCAAAAATACAGTTTTATTATGGGTTTTAATTCCCATCATCATAGGTAATGCTTGCGGCAATCGCGGTAAGGACAAGACCGCCCAGGTCGATTCGAACGGAAATTCGAATTCAAAAAATGGGCAGTCTTCAATCATTGTAGGCGCAAACAATCTAGAGGGTTATTTGCCCAATATCAGGGGCAAACGAGTGGCCATAGTGGCCAATCAAACCTCTGTAATTTTCAAGGAGAATGGCGATTACACCCATCTAGTAGATTCACTTTTGTCACACAATATTGCCATTAAGAAGGTATTTGCCCCCGAACACGGTTTTAGGGGCAGCGCAGATGCGGGCGAGCATGTCAAAGATGGAATCGACTCAAAAACGGGCCTGCCCATTATCTCGCTATACGGAGAAAATCGAAAGCCTAAACCTTCGCAATTGGCAAATGTCGATGTCATAATCTTCGATATTCAAGATGTTGGCGTTCGCTTTTATACGTATATCGCCACCTTGCAATTGGTTATGGAAGCTTCTGCCGAAAGCCATCGCGAAATACTTGTCTTGGACAGGCCAAACCCGAACGGCCATTATGTTGATGGGCCGACCATGGAGACTCAACATCACAGCTTTTTAGGCATGACCAATATACCTCTGGTATATGGTATGACCATAGGCGAATATGCCAAAATGATCAATGGGGAAGGATGGCTCGAAAAAAGCCGTAAGGCAAGACTGACCGTTATTCCCTTGCAAGAATACACCCATGAATCGGAATATGAACTGCCTATAAGGCCTTCGCCTAATTTGCCAAGTGCACAGGCCATAAACCTCTACCCCAGCCTTGGGCTCTTTGAGGGCACCAATGTCAATGCCGGAAGGGGAACCGAATTTCAATTTCAACGTTATGGAGCTTCCTTTCTTGATGAAAGTCAATACAGCTTCAGCTATGTGCCAGGACCAAATTTCGGGTCAAAAAATCCAAAGGAAAATGGCAAGAAGTGTTTTGGGAAGGATCTCACACAGATTCCGAAAATGGATGAGGTATCCCTAAAATGGTTGATAGATGCCTATAACAATTGTACCGACAAATCACTTTTCTTCAATACCTCGGGCTTTACAAGACATGCCGGTACCGAAAGCTTGCAAAGACAAATCGAAGAGGGGCTTTCGGAGGAAGAAATCAAAGCAAGTTGGCAAGAAGACCTGGAAGCCTTTGGAAAGATTCGCGCGAAATATCTTATCTATTGATTTGTTCCCCTTCATTGGTCATCGTCGTGGGCTTCCTATATTTATGAAAAGGTTGCTTCAACAAGCCCATCAAGCTGGCGTTTTCAATCTCATCGGGAAAGGTATCGACCCCATAAACGATTTTATCGGTATCCAATTTCATAAAAGTGCCCAATAGCCGATCCCATATCGAAAAAATATTTCCATAATTGGAATCGGTATAGGGAAGTCGATTGTGATGATGTACCTTATGCATGTCTGGCGATACAATAACCCAACTTAAGGCCTCATCAACTTTTTTTGGCAAGCTTATGTTCGCATGGCTAAATTGGGTCGCGACCAACGAAAGTGACTGATAAAGCATGACGATTCCCATGGGAGCTCCAATAATAAAAACCCCAAAAAGGGTGAAACCGTATCGAATCAGACTTTCCAGTGGGTGATGCCTGTTCGCAGTCGTGGTATCGACATTGTGATCCGTATGATGAACCAAATGTACCATCCATAGGGGTTTCACCTTATGTTCGACAAGGTGCGCCAAATAGGCCCCAATGAAATCCAAGAGCAAGACACCCAATATCCCATAAAGCCAAATCGACATTTCGGGCAACCAATTAATAATGCCAAAGTCATTGGCAACCGTCCAATCACTCGTTTTCAGAAGTAAGAATGCCAATAGAAAATTGATCAATACCGTCGTGAAGGTAAAGAACAGATTGGGCCAAGCATGGCGCCATTTCTGATAGTCGAATTTATAAAGTGGTACAAGACCCTCCAAAATCCAGAAAAAAGTGAGTCCACCCACTAAAATCAAACTTCGATGCAGTGAAGGTATATTCTCAAAATAATTTATCAGGGTTTCCATGGACTAAAGATACGACCTAACAAGTTCAAGACCAGATTCAAATTCAAAAAATCTAAAGCTCCGGTTGCCTTTGGGATCGAAGATTTGTTTTTTCAACATTCGCCACACATGGTCAATCACATTACCTGCTCAGCCAATTATTTACTAACTGCTCTTTTCTTCAATTCCTCCACAATGTTGAATGCTGCAGGACAAATGGCGACATTTTTTAATGTTAGATTGCTTATTTGATGGAACTTTCTTCGGTCGGTATGTGGAAATTCCCTGCAGGCCTTTGGCCGAACCTCGTAAATCGAGCAGTAGTTCTGTTCGTCTAAAAAAGCACAGGGTACATTCTGGAGAACATGGTCGTTTTCTTCATCTACCAATAAATACTTTGAAACAAATTGCTGCGGTCTCAATCGCAGAAATTTGGCGATTCGCTCGATATCGGCATTCGTGAACAACGGTCCCGTAGTCTTGCAGCAATTGGCACATTTCAAACATTCGGTGCGCTCGAACTCGACTTCGTGAAGTTCTCGCATCAGATAATCTAAATTCTTGGGTGGCTTACTGCGTAGTTTTGAAAAGAACTTCACGTTCTCCCCGTGCTTGGCTTTGGCCTTTTTCGAGAGATCTGCTAAACTATCGTTCACTTTTCAGAAGGCTTATGGCACTTTCGTAGAGGTCACGACTCCAACTTTCGGATGCGGAAGATATCGCCTCGGATAATAACGATCGCTTTTCAATGAGTTTATGGCCAATCTCACTGTTGTAATACGAATTCAGTTCCAGTTTTTGCCCATCGGTCATTTTGGTAGGGTCGTTCACCAATTGTCGCCCAGTATCGCTTCGATAGAAATTGGTCATTTGCATCAAATCCGTTTTACTGAAATGGGCTCCATATATGGGAATCAGCAGCATTTTCATTTCCACCAAGGCATTTTCTTTGTTACGCTCAAGATAATCCCACCCCTGTTTGTTGGCCTCCGATTTAGGGTATTGCTCCCCCAACATTTTCAACAATTGATTATAGGCAAATTCATATTGGTTCAAACTTCCGTTCGCATCGAGATAGGTTTCCACCAATTCAATATCAGGACGTTCCTGTGCGATGGAGCATCCCATAAACAAAAAGTACAGGCCAAAAAAAAGTGGAATTCCTTTTTTCATAGTGAATTGAATAAAAAAAATATCACATTTGCATGCAAAGTACAAATTTTATGTCCGAGGACATTTTTGGCCAAGCATTATTGGATTTTCAGACAGATTCATATGCTGAAGATATCGTTACCTATTCCTCGTTGGAAGAAAAGGATGTGATGCCCTTATCCTATCTTTTTCGCGACCACTCCGAAATGCCGTTTTTGGAGAAAGTAGCCTTAAAAAATTGTTATGGCAAAGTATTGGATATAGGCTGTGGAGCGGGAAATCATAGTCTTTACCTTCAACAAAACGGTTTTGATGCAACCGCATTGGATACAAGTATCGGGGCTATTGAGGTATGCAAAAGAAGAGGGGTAAAAAAAACAATACATTCGGATATTTATGGGTATTCAAATGAAAAATTTGATACCTTGTTGCTGCTCATGAACGGAATCGGCCTTGTGGGCCATTTAGGAGGTCTAAATCAATTTTTGGTTCATGCAAAAACGCTATTGAAACCTGAAGGTTTTATAGTGCTTGATTCAAGTGACATCATCTATATGTATGAGACCAAAGATGGTCATTACGATATATCAAATTGTTCAGCGTACTATGGTGAAATCGAATTCACCATGGAGTACAAACAAAAAAGAAGCATGCCCTTCAAATGGCTGTATATCGACTTTGCGACCTTGAATGACCAGGCCATTGAGAATGGTTACGAATGCCAAATGTTAGTTCAGGGCGAACATTTCGACTATTTGGCTAAATTATCGCCCAAATTATAATAGTGGGCACGATAATTGCGTTATTACGACGGGGCGCTAAAATGATTGCTATGAAAAAATTTGGTTGCTATATTCTTGCGTTGTGCTTACTGTCCTTATCGAGTTGTTCAAAAAATTCAGATGGCGAACCCCAGGCGCAGACCGTTGATAAATCGTTGAATCTCAAAAGTACAGGCGATTCGGCAAACGATATTCTCTCCAACGAGGTCTATACCAAACTACTTATCGAAATAGTGCATGTCAAGGGTTTCAGGCCAACACCCAATGGCATATCGAATTTTGTTGATTTTTTAAGACAACGAACCTTCAAGCAAGAAATTGAAGTCGTTTATAAAGAGGTCGCTTCACCTGAAGAGGAATCATTGAGTTTACAGGAAATTGCAGATTTGGAATCTGAACATAGAACCGCTTATAACAACGGGGAAACCTTGGCCATTTACATTTATTTTGCCGATGCCCCTGCGGAAGACGATAATGAAGATGAAGGCCTTGTTACCCTAGGTGCCGTGTATAGAAATACTTCAATGATCATTCATGAGAATACGGTTTGGAGCTTGGCTTCCCAAAGCCCGTTTATATCGATTACCGATGTAGAAACGGCCACCCTGAACCACGAGTTCGGCCATTTGTTCGGTCTAGTCGATTTAGGCACACCACAGGTCAATCCGCATGAAGACCCTCAAGCGGTGAATCATTGCAATGTACAGGGATGTTTAATGCGGGCCGAATTGCAATTCGGTGGACCTTCGGGTAAAAGTTCTTTGCTTACCGCCAAAAACAACAATGGGTCGGGACTTAAAGCCGGTTGTTCGTTAAGTGGAAACAGTGTACTTCAAATGTTGGGCAAAAACACCGCAAAGGGCAATGCACCGGCTGTCCTCTTGGATTCTGAATGCATTCGTGACCTTCAAGCCAACGGGGGGAGGTAGTTTGTAATAGCCAGAATTAAATCAACTCGCATTGGTTTCTGGAAAATCTTAATTATTCAAGTTTCGCATTTCGACTGCCTAGCGTTTAGCACCTAACTAAGGTATATTCAAATATTTGTGGGTTTGCAGTGAAACCTTCCATTTGGGGTTTTGCATCACATAATCGACGATTAAAGGAGTCACTTTTTCCCGAACACTCCATTCAGGCTGAAGATATAGGATGCAACTTTCATTCACCAAGGCCGCTTGCTCTTCGGCAAAAATCAAATCATGTCTATTATATACAATGACTTTCAACTCATGGGCCTGACCGTATATCCCTTTTTTCGGGACCATATTTTTCTTGGGGGAAAGACAGATCCAGTCCCAAATCCCCGTCAATTTATATGCGCCAGAGGTTTCGATATGTGTTTGAAGATTTTGCGCCTTGAGGCTTTTCGTTAAGGGTTCCATGTTCCACATCAAAGGTTCTCCTCCCGTGACCACTATGGTATCTGAATGCCTCGAAGCATTTTTAACGATACTCTCGATGGATGTAGGCGGATGAAGTTCCGCACTCCAGCTTTCCTTGACGTCACACCAATGGCAGCCTACATCGCATCCGCCAATACGAATAAAATAAGCAGCCGTACCCTTATGGAAACCTTCGCCTTGAATGGTATAGAATTCTTCCATCAAGGGGAGCATAGTACCTTCTGAAACTTCCTCTAAGACATCGTTCTTATGCATTCGACAAAGATAGACTTCATGAATTCCAAATCCCAAATTCCAAACCACTAATTAAAGTACCCTAACAACACGCAAAAATCCCTATTTTTAACCCAAAATAAACTACATGCCCAACAAAGAGGATTTTTTCGCACATATTGAAAAAGGCTATGCGACCAAAGGAGATTTTATAACCATGGGGGCGGCCATGCTTGACGGTGAAGCCGTAAACAAAGCCTTCGTAAAGGTTCCGTTGAAAACCTTGAACCGTCACGGATTAATAGCCGGAGCGACGGGAACGGGCAAAACAAAAACCCTTCAGGTGTTGGCCGAAAATCTTTCTGACAAAGGCATTCCCGTACTTTTGATGGACTTAAAAGGAGACCTCAGCGGGTTGGCACAACCGAGCCCAGGGCATCCTAAAATCGATGAGCGTCATGGGCAGATCGGCATGCCCTTCGAACCAAAGAACTTCCCTATCGAAGTGCTTTCGCTTTCTGAACAAGATGGGGTAAAACTCCGTGCGACCGTTTCAGAGTTTGGGCCGACCTTGCTATCAAGAATCCTTGATTTGACCGTGACCCAAGAAGGGATTGTTGCCGTAGTATTCAAATACTGCGATGACAATAAATTGCCCTTGCTCGATTTAAAGGATTTCAAAAAAGTGCTTCAATATGCCACCGGTGCTGGCAAGGCCGAGTTTACAAAAGACTATGGTCGGATTTCCACCAGTTCGACCGGAACCATCCTCAGAAAGATAATCGAATTGGAGCAGCAGGGCGCCGATCTGTTTTTTGGGGAAAAATCGTTTGAGGTCGACGACTTGACCCGAATCGATGAAGATGGTCGGGGCTATATCAATATCATACGTTTAACCGATATTCAGGATCGACCCAAACTCTTTTCCACCTTTATGCTGAGCCTACTGGCCGAAATCTACGATACTTTTCCAGAGCAGGGCGATAGTGACAAACCCGAATTGATCCTCTTCATCGACGAGGCACATTTGATATTTAAGGAAGCCTCAAAAGCGCTATTGGATCAAATCGAGAGTATCGTGAAATTAATCCGTTCAAAGGGTATCGGTCTTTATTTCGTGACCCAAAACCCCACCGATGTACCCAATGAGGTACTTGCCCAATTAGGGCTGAAGGTACAACATGCCTTGCGGGCCTTTACCGCGCGAGACCGTAAAGCGATAAAATTGACGGCCGAAAATTATCCCATCTCGGAGTATTATGACACCAAGCAAGTATTGACCTCACTCGGAATCGGGGAAGCCCTGATTTCGGCGCTTGACGAAAAAGGAAGGCCTACCCCCCTCGCAGCAACATTACTTCGTGCCCCAATGAGCAGAATGGATATTTTGACCGATAACGAATTGAAATCGGTCATCAGAAGTTCACAATTGGTTGGGAAGTACAACGAGGTCATCGATAGGGAAAGTGCCTATGAAATGCTCAACGAAAAAATAGAGAAAGCCGAAAAATTGGCCAAGAAGGAAAAGGCAAAGGCTACTCGAAGAAGATCTTCATCAAGAAGAAGTACGCGACAGAATCCTGTAATAAAAGTTCTGACCAGTGCCACCTTTATTCGTGGAGTGCTGGGCGTGCTCAAAAAAGTTTTGCGCTAGATTCAAAGACACCCCCGAACATAAATGAAGAAAAGCATTCAAAATAGTGAGCATTATAATTGGGGAGACAATTGCGACGGTTGGTATTTGATAAATACAAATAACCTAAGTGTCATTCAAGAATCAATGCCACCAAACACCCGAGAAACAATTCATTACCATAATTTTTCACAACAGTTTTTTTACATTCTTAAAGGCCATGCCACTTTCATTCTCAATGAAAAAACGGCCGAACTGAAAGAAGGTGAAGGCCTTCATATCAAACCAAAAACAATTCATCAAATCAAAAACAATTCCTCAAAATCACTGCATTTTTTGGTCATTTCGCAACCTGCGTCAAAAGATGACCGCATTGGGGAACCATTTATCAATCATCCATGAGAATTATCATCGTATTCTGTGTGATCGGGTTACTTCACACGTCATGCAAAAAAGAGAAAGACACCTCCTTTTTGATCAAACAAGACAGCATCGGCAATCTCAATAAAGAGAGTCTAGTTCGTGATATCGATATCATTTTTGATAAAGACTCGATTGTGAGGGATACAGTCGCATTGAAATTCGGAAACGGGGCAAAAAAAATAAAGGTCTATGAAAAAGGCGGAAAACACCTATTGACATTGACCCCGACCTCAGATTCGATTCCGTCCATAGAGAATATCAGAATTGAAGACCCCAGATACAAAACCGAAAAAGGGATCGGGCTTCTCAGCACTTTCAAGGATATCAAGGACAACTACAAAATCAAAAAAGTGATTACTTCGATCAACAATGTGGTCGTGTTCGTGAAGGAAAGCGACGTTTATTTTACCATCGATAAGGAGGAGCTTCCTTCGAGCTTACGATATGCCTCTAGCGTAAATATCGAAGCCGTCCAGATTCCAGATAAGGCGAAAATCAAATATTTTATGGTAGGGTGGAATTGATGGTTTAGCGAAAACCGTGCTGTTAAACAAATCCCAAAATCCAATTGCGGCATATATGCATTCCTTAAATTGGTGAAAATACCCTTCAATATGAGAATCCTTTTGACCATCTTCTCGATATGCCTTGTTAATAGTGCTTTTTCGCAGTACGAATACGAACCGTCCAATGAAAATCCGTACGGCCTACCAAATCCTGACGCACCAAAAGAATTGCTTGATTTCGCTCCATTGATCGGGGAATGCAATTGTAAATCGGTCTCGCGAAATGCCGATCAGACATGGGCTGAACCGGTGGACATGATTTGGAGATGGAAATACATCATGAACGGCATGGGCGTACAAGATGAGACTCTTAAGGCTGACGGAAAGCATTCGGGAAGCATCCGCCAATTTATTGCTGACAGTACGAGATGGTACGTACATTATTATAGCTCTGGGTCGCCATCGACCACATTGCCCACTTGGGAGGGAAATAAAAACGAAGAAGGCAATATCGTGCTATATCGTGAACAAAAAGCCCCCAATGGCATGGATGGATTTTACAGACTGACATTTTCGGAAATGAACGCTACAGGATTCAAATGGGCCGGGGAATGGGTAAATACAGATGAGAGTATTGTCTACCCTACTTGGAAAATTGATTGTAAAAGAATAGAAAGTTCTTCCGATAAAGTCGAGAAGGAAAAAATTCTAGCTGTGGCCAACGGTTTTTCAAAGTCGTATATCGGGGGTAATCTTGAAGAGATAGTCAACACCTATACCGAAGATGGAAAAATATTTCCGAACAACATGCCGATAATCGAAGGGCAAGAGGGTTTGCGCAACTATTGGAAAACCCCGAAAGGCATTAAGGTTCTGCATCATGAACTGTCGCCATCCGAAATAAATATTCTTGGAAACTATGCTTATGACTATGGATATTATGAAGGGAAAACCGAACAGAAGGACGGCGAAATCAGTTCTTGGAAAGGAAAATATTTAGTGGTATGGAAAAAGGTCGGTGCCGATTGGAAGATGTACCTCGATATCTGGAATCGGGTTCCAACGGAATAAATAAGGATTTCAGTTCTTTTGAAATTTGGCCCTGTTGCTTAAAACACATTCTTTATACTTTTGGGCCCATTCGGTCAGTTCGATCAACTTTTCAAGATACGAATGGCCGAAGTCAGAAAGCCCATATTCTACCCGAACGGGTACCTCAGGATACATGGTTCGGTTCAAATATCCGTCGGCCTCCAATTGTTTCAGCCGTTCGCTCAATACCTTGTTCGATATGCCATTGACCTTCTTCTTGAGTTGGTTGAACCGCAATATAGGGTAGTATCCGAGATACATAATAATGAGGGTACTCCATTTGTCAGACACCATCGCCATTACATCGCGTATAGGGCATACCAGATTCGTATCACGAAAATCGATATGCCCGAACATTTCTTTTAATTTTTTTGCCGACCTAAGCTTCTGATTTTCAGTGATAGTTTCAATCTCCATACCTTGTGATCTTTTTGTTACCTGCAAGAATTCAATAAAAAAATACTATTTTTAGTTTCGAATAAAGAGTAAGTTACAAAAAGTTACCTTAACTTGAAAATGATTCATAATAAAATCGAAGACTTGCTTTTACCATATAAGGCATTAATTGGTTCCGACTATGTTCATTACAAAAATCATGTTCACAGGGTCTTCAATTATACGATGGAATTGAAAAAGGCCGTAAAAGACAATGATGACCAAAAAATCGCAATTGCAGCCGTTTTTCATGATATCGGAATGTGGACCGCCAAGACCTTCGATTATCTTGACCCGTCAATTTCAAAGGCCGTTCATTACTTAAAAGAAATCAACAGAAGGGAGTGGATCGAAGAGATTGCCCTTATTATCGACATGCACCATAAACTTTCGGGTTATTCGGGCAAATTTTCGGATAATGTGGAAGCTTTTAGAAAGGCCGATCTTGTTGACCTCACCAAAGGTTTAAAGCGTTTTGGGCTCCCAAGGGATTTGATTGCAAAAAACCATGCAGAATTTCCTATGGGAAGGTTTCGCAAAATAATCCTGTCCAAATTCACTAAGTACTTTTTAAGGCATCCGTTCAGTCCTTTGCCCATGTTCAAAAATTGACAGAAATCCTTAATTCTTGTTGACCCGAATGAAAAAAATACTTTCCCACATACTCGCCAAAACTTACGGGGGTTATTTCAATTTACTTGCCTTAATCGATGCGCGTTTAACGGCTCAAAAGGCTTTTGACCTATTCTGTACTATTCGAAAAGGCCAAGTTTTACCCCAACAGGCAGATTATCTCACTTCGGCAAAAAAAGAAGTACTCGAAATCGCCGATCATAGAATCCAGACTTATGAATGGTCGGGTTCCAAGGATGGTATTTTGTTGGTACATGGGTGGGAAAGCAACACATTCCGCTGGAGGAACCTTATCGCAAAACTTCGGGAACACGATTACCGTATTTTCGCTTTCGACGCTCCGGGCCATGGAAATTCGACGGGAAAAATGCTATATGTTCCGCTTTATGAGGAAATACTCGAAGTCGTCAGGAAAAGATATAGGCCCGCACACATCATTGGGCACTCTGTAGGGGGCATGACGGTTTTATATAATCAATACAAGAACCCCTGTTCAGACATCGAAAAACTTGTGACAATTGGTTCCCCGTCAGAGTTTCACGAAATCATGGCGCATTTTCAAAAGATTCTTGGATTTAACGATCGTGTAATGGACGCCCTGGACAAATATATATTGAATCGCTTCGGATTTCGTATACATGAATTTTCCACCACTGAATATGCAAAATCGATAACACAAAGCGGGCTCCTCATTCATGATAGATTTGATAAAGTGGCTCCGTATCATGCATCTGAAAGGGTACATGCCAATTGGAGGTCGAGTAAACTGATATCTACCGAGGGCCTTGGCCATTCTTTGCATCAACCTGAGGTAAATGAAAAAATTATTGGTTTTTTGAAGTCGTAACAAAAGAGTAATTTGGTCTTGGTAAGGACCCTCCCCTCACTGACAATTTTGTCAGGACACCCCTCCTTAGACTAGGAGAGGGGCTCCTCTCAAATAAATATTAAGACTATGCAAAGAATCACTCCCTTCCACATCGCGATACCCGTTCATAACCTAGCCGAATGCCGAGCGTTTTATCGCGAAGTTTTGAATTGTGGTGAAGGAAGAAGCAGCGACCAGTGGGTCGATTTCAATCTTTTCGGACATCAACTCGTTATTCATTATAAACCCAAATCAGAACAGGAAAAATTGCACCATAACCCGGTAGATGGCCATGATGTGCCGGTGCCCCACTACGGAGTGGTGCTAACATGGGACACCTTTCAGTCTTTTTCAGAAGAGTTAAAATCAAAGGGAATCGAATTTATCATCGAACCCTATGTTCGTTTCAAGGGGCAAGTTGGGGAACAGGCAACCATGTTTTTTAAGGATCCCGCGGGAAATGCCCTTGAGTTTAAGGCTTTTAAGGATATGGGGCAGTTGTTTGCGAAGGCCTCCCCCGACCTCGCCTAATGAGGGGAGCAAAATCAATGTCTAAAAGAAAATTCTGTCGTCAGCAGTTCTTCTTCCTCAATTTTCATTTTCTTCGAAATCACAGTTGCGAAAATGGTATCCAATTTTATCTTTTGATTTTGACCAAGTGCAAGTATTAATTTCAAAAAGGTTGTATCTCCTTGAGTTCTTGACTCCAACAAATCGAGACTATTGATTTTGGTAGCTTGGTCAACATTGTCTGGAAAGACCGCATTTGACAAATTCAAATCAATAAATTCGGGATGATTTTCTTTTAATTTGGCCACTTCAAGTTCTTCTTTCAATTTTTGGGTCGCTAGAGACAAATGTGCCTCCTCTCTACTCATTTCCACTGTGGTTTCTTTTGCTACAGAAAAATCCGCGTCCGACATTCTGTTGTCTTCAAGAGCACGATTGCAAGAACAAATAAAAAGGAAAAACACTAAATAAAACCAATTACCTTTCATTTGTCTTGAATTTAAGTTTAAAGATTCGGCCATCCTTATATTGTGTTTCTACAACTTGTAATTGTTGTAAGCTTGTGGTCGGTGTTGTCAATTTATTGATAAAACCGCTTTTATTATATAATTCAACGCCCAACTGACCGGGCAGTAATTCAAAAATAATTGCGTCTTCCGCTATTAACTTGCCAAGCTCAACACGGCGTTTTTTCCAATCCTTTACATTGCCACTTCCATAATAATGGAGCATTAGGGCGTAATCATCTGTTCGTAGGCGAACTTCATTATTATTCTTTCCAGCGACAGATCTGTAAATCGTGTCATTTTTGTGGTAGGGCGACTGCGCAACAAAATGCACAAAATCATCTCGTGTGACTATCTTTACACAACCCAAGCTATCGGTTTTTTTATAAGACGGCGACTCCTTTTCATTTAAAACAATGACATCAATTGTGATATTTGTAATGGCCTCTTTTTTGTCTGCATCGACAAAGCAAAAGTTGAACTCGTTTTCACGATTTTTTAATGCGTAAATTAAAAAGGAGGTAAGTCCTATCAACACGATGGAACTTAACAGCCATTTGATCTTCCCTCGCCTTTGTTTTGTCCTCTGGACGGAATTATCTGCTACGAATTGATGCCAATTATCACTGCCTGCATACCTACTTAGTAAATTTAAAATATCGATTCGTGGTAATTTTTCGGGCTTATTTTTTACATAGGTGTAAAACCACTTTTCGCTAACAGTTGCATTTACCTTTTCCCGAAGGTCTTCTTGAAAGGCAATGATTTGCTCCCCTTTCCAATCGACCATTTTTGAATTGACCGAAGGATGTTCATTTAAGAATACAGCGGCTACTTCCTTCAAAAGAAGCTCAAAAATATCGTCATCTTTAAAATCGAACTTCAACTTAATAATTTGACAATCAAACACTTAATATTTGCAAAATGATTTACAATCACTTTACAAGTGCTTTACAATACAGACCAAATATAGGGCATTAGGTTTGTGCCATCAATTTTAAAAAAGAAAGTATGAAATCTTTAGTATTCAAAAGCATGATTTTCTATGCGCTATCAATTATAAGTTGTAATCAATCAAATGAGCCATTTATGGACAGCGTAGCTATGCAGGAAGTTTCTGAAACCATTGAGTCAAAATCCATTTCAAAAAACTTCGAAGGTATTTCAGAGGCTGATTCAAAAGTTGAGCCTAACAAGCTAAAAATAATTAAGAACGCACAAACGAGATATAAAGTAAAAAATGTCGATGAGGCCACAGAGTTTGCCGAAGCCATCGTTACGAAACATGATGGTTATATCTCCGACCTACGTTTTCAGAACAACACCCGTCAATTAGAAAATAGATTTACCATTCGACTTCCCCAGGAACATTTTGATAAAGTGCTCAACGAATTATCTAAAATGGCTCTTTTTGTTGACTATACCAATATTAGTACTACCGATGTTTCGGAGGAATACATTGATCTTCAAACTCGCTTAAAAACCAAATTGGAAGTAAAAAAAAGATATGAGGAAATTCTTCGTACCAAAGCGAAAACTGTCAAAGAAGTTCTACTTGCGGAGGAACAATTGGGTGAACTTCAGGAGGAAATCGAATCGGCCCAAGGAAGATTGAATTTTTTGACCAACAAAGTGGCCTTGAGTACCATTCAGGTCGATCTATACGAAACCGTTGAACATAAAAACCAACCGGAAATCTACATTCAGTCTTTCGGCTCTAAAATAATTGACAGTCTTAGTTTTGGTTGGAATCTATTGAAAAACTTGTTCTTAGGTATTTTGTATATATGGCCCTTGATTTTATTGGGTTGTGGTATCATTTTTTATTTGAGATTCAAACGGCGAAAACCTAAGGATAACCACTAGACCTAAACAAACATCTATAATTCGCCGAGAACCTGACCAGAAGACAAATTGGTTCTCGGCTTATTGCTTTGGAACATCTCAATCATTTAGATAAACCAATTTTCCGGTTTTTGCGCTCTCCCTAGCGGCCTCCAAAATCTCCATGGCCACCATATTATTTTCCAAAGAATATAAATTTCCCTCGGGCAAGCTGATTTCGTTTCGGATTACTGCGGCCAATACCGAGAACGGATCATTGTACGGCGAAGGTCTCTCTTCCAAAACTTCATGTTTTTCCTTTTCCTTTTGGTTCAGCAGATAACGCAAATTGTTTCGGTCTTCGCTTATAATATAACCCGTTTTACCATAGACCTCCATATCTTTTCGACCCATCGGCCAGTTCCAAGACGCTTGAATCACGCCCTGGGTCTCCGGGTATTTTAAAACAATCGTGGCCTCGTCATCAACTTCAGGATATAGGTTGGGTTTTATGGTATCGGTAACCGCCATGACCAATTCAGGTCGTCGACCGTCCATCAACCAAGTGATTAGATTGGCACCATAGCAACCAAAATCCATAATAGCCCCGCCGCCATTTAGAACAGGGTCGGTAAGCCAATCCAAAAATTCTTGGTTCACACCGATTTCCTTCGGACCTTCATGACCATCATGAACAACGATTTTTCGCAAGGGTCCTATTTTGTTTTCCTTCACCATTGCAAATGCCTTATGATTAGTGGGATACCAAGTTGTCTCATAATTGGTCAATAACTCAATGTGGTGCTTTTCAGCCAAGGCCTTCATTTTTTTGGCGTGTTCCAAACTTACGGCCAAAGGTTTTTCGACCATGACATGAATCCCCCTAGGTGCAGCAATCTCCACGACTTCCAAATGTTCGAAAATAGAGCCAAAGGCAGTAACCGCCTCAGGGCTTTTGGCATCGATCATTTCTTCCAAGGTTTCAAAAACCAAGTCCATTGAAAAACCATATTGGTCTGAAAATCGCTGTGCCAGCTCCCTATTCGATTCGGCGATACCAACAATTTCCACATCATTCAAATGGGAGCGATTCCAAAGCCAATGTACATGTGAATGTGAAAGTCCGGCAACACCGACTTTAAGGGGGGCATCCGTTTGGGCGGTAACCGTCAAGAAAATTGCCATGAAAAGCAGTGAAAAAAGGTATCTCATCTTAATTGTCTTTCTTTCGAAGCCTTTCTTTGACCAAAAGAAAGATGGCATAGGCCGCACCGAACAACAATGCGGTCCTTCCTTTTTCAAGCCATACTTCCTGACCATAATTTCCTTCCAGAATAACGGCAATGGCGGTGAAAAGAATCATGCCAACAATTACCTGTATTATCAATCTTTTTGTATCCATAGATTTATCAATATTGATGAAATGCCTGGGAAACAAATTTCAAAACCTCAGGTAGGGATTCACGCCAATACGTCCATGAATGGGCACCATCGCGTACGCGATATTCATGCGGAATTTCCTTTTTTTTCATAGCAATATGCACTAGGCTATTTCCTTCAAAAAGAAAGTCGTCATCACCACAGTCGATATACCATCTGACCGACTTGACATCTTCTGTGGGGACACTTTCCAACAAATTTAGAACGTTGTGATTATCAAAATAGGCCTTCAGCTCGGCTTTCGAATATTCCTCCTTGTACCAAGCCATACGATCTTCAAGTTCTTTCATGGTCAACGGACCAACATAGGCGCTCAAAGGACAAGCCGATGAGAACAGTTCGGGATGATGCAAGGCATACATAAAAGAACCGCCACCACCCATCGAGAGTCCGGCCACGGCTCGATATCGCTTTTCACCTTTGATACGGTATTTTTTCTCTACAAAGGGCATGAATTCCTCGAAGAAGAAATCTTCATACTTCCAATCCCCGGCATTGAAATACCCCATTCGACCCGTATCGGCATCTGGCATGATGATAATCATCGGCGTTGCCGTACCATTCTTGATGGCCTCGTCCGTTAGGTGCAAAACCTCGCCAAACTGTACCCAGCCCGTATGGTCGTCAGTAGCACCATGCAATAAGTACATCACCGGGTAACTGCGTTCGGAAGTTTCATAATCTGGAGGAAGGTAGACGGCATAATTTCGCTCCATACCCAAAATTTTACTGGTCATGGAAAGGTTGTCAAAGACCTTACCCGATTGTGCCGTAGTGGAAATCGCCAAGCAAAACAGTAATAGACAAATAATTTTTTTCATGGAAATTGAAAGATTGATTCAAGCGGAAGATAAGAAACAAGAGTTTTGTCATAAAGGTTTTAGTGGGATTTATTCCTCGACCCTTTCCATTTTGGCTTCTATTCGCTTTACCTGATTCTCGTGGTAGCGAATGAACAGCATTCTATTTGCTTCTTTTTCATATGCCGTCTTTTTATTCTTTTCTAAAAGCCACTTTGCCTGCTCAAGAGCTTTATCATATAGATGCAATTTCTCATAGACACTTAGTTTGATATTTCTACCCCATCCTTCATTACCACCCATATCGATCATTTTTTGGGCAAGATCCAAGGCCAGGTCAAAATTATCGTTTGACATTTGCAGATACTCCGCACCCATTCCATAGTCATCCACTTCTTTGCTTTTACCTGTAATCAACTGCTCCTCTATAAACTTCAGCACATTTTCATCGGTATAGGTTTCGATTTCAAACCCGATTTGCGTATTTACCCAGGAAATATACATTTTGGCATTGTTGGGCACTAAATCGATGTCTATGGTCAATGTCTCGAAAAAACGCTCAGGTTTCACGGGTTTGACAACAAATCTTGCCACGTCTTTTTTAGCATCATAATCGTAGCTACCGTAAAGTGTTGTATCGGAATTAATGATAACGACCCATCGTTCTTTGTCTGGAATAGTGAATAAGGAATAAGTTCCAGCGGAGACTGGTTGACCCCCAACTTTTACCGACTTATCAAAACTTATTTTGGTACAATGCCCTGCACCGGTTCGCCACACCTTGTTCCATGGTACCAACTCCCCAAAAATTTTGCGATTTCTTGCCGATGGCCGTTCATATTCCACTTCGATCTTTGTATTCCCGACCGTCTGAACAATATTTCCCTTCGGACTTAAAGATGGAAAATCAAATTGTGCAAAAACGGAGGCCTGCCCCAAAGAAAGACATAACAAGGTCAATAATTTCAGTTTCATTTTAGAAGTTTATGGTCCATTAAAATGGGAAATTTCCCAATTGAGATCTATTCAATTGACAGGCCTCTACGGTGTACCCAGAAGTAGGCAAAAATCATATTGGGAATCCAACAGAGCCAAGCAACCATTCGATAGGACAACTCAAAATCGCCGATAAAAAACCCGAGCAGGGGCAGCCAGATTCGCAAAGTCACCGCTGCAAAACAAGCCGCGTAGCTATAGACCATCAAACCTTGGTGCAGTTGTATGTCTCGATTTTTTGCGGCCAAATAAGCCTTGAAGGAAGTATAAACCCATATCAGGCCTAAACTTATAAAACCTGACGAAGAGATGATTCCACCAGTGGCATAGAAGCCAATGCCTACTCCACAAATCCCACTGATAATCGCGGCAACAACATAAATCTTGCCTATCAAACGATGGCGTTGCAAATTGGCATTTCGAATCCTTTTATTGAACTGCACCCAGCCGATCAAAAGGGCTAGTCCCCCAAATAGAATATGACCATAAAACCCAATGTTCCAATAAATATTCGATAACAAGGCATCACTTTTCGAAGCCAACAGGCCAAACTCGCTATCGACAAAGAGATAAAGTAGGGGATAAAGCCCAACGATTACGGCCAGCAAAGCAAAAACGAACCAAGCGACTTTGTTAGACCCTCTCATTTTTCAATATTAGTATCACTATTTCCATTACGATGGCGATTAAACGATGTTGAGCCAAATCAACAGTGCAATTATCAACGGTATCGACACTGCAATTTCCAATATAAACACTTTTTTCAAGTCATCCAGTACAACTTTCAACAATAGGTCTAACATTAACACTAAAATGGAAACCGGAATCGACCATGTAACAAGCAAGGTACCCCAACCAGGTTGTTCAAATAAAAATATATAAACCGCAAAAAGTAATACCAAGATACTTATCAGAAACCAAGGAGTTAGGTATTTCTTCATTTATAAGTACCTAGACATGCTGGTCCAATAAAATGGTGTTCCCATCGGGATCGGTAAGTATTATGCTTACCGGACCCTCGGTATTCTCGTCCGCTTCCTGAACCAATTGCAAACCGTGGTTTTTTAGTTCTTTTTGAATTTCGCGAACATCGTCGAATTCACTTAGGGTGTTAGCACTTTGATCCCAACCTGGATTAAACGTCATAATATTGCCCTCGAACATTCCATAAAACAATCCGACCAAAGAATCCCCATTCTTCATAATTAGATAATTCTGTTCCATACTGCCTGCAAAAACGGCAAAGCCCAACTTTTCATAAAAATCTTTTGATACCTGCAGGTCTTTGACCGATAGGCTTATCGAAAATGCCCCTAGTTTCATATGTTTCTAATATTTGGATATCATATTTACCAACTGAATTAAGTTCTATCTATACCTCCAACTCGTTAAATCGGCACCCGGTGGGGCACTTTCAGCAATGCGTTTCATGATCTTCGGCACATACATGCTGTTATAGCGTAAACGGCTAATGGCATTAGGCTGATCAGGGTCACCATTCCAGCAATGTTCTGCCCGGTCGCCATATAGCACTTCTCCATCGTAATAAGGGTCAGTGGTACTTTCCAGAAAATCCTCCATCAGATATACAGCATTGTTCAGGTAATAGTTGTCCATATCACCGCAATAAATATGGATCTTGCCCTTAAGATTTTCCCCAAGTTTATCCCAATCGCGTTCGAGAATATGTCGGAGGTCATAATTTTCCTTCCAGTATTCGGCAACCTTGTGGTCTATATCCCCGGTCATCTTGTCCCAAATACGAACCGGGTAGCCGTCGTCACCTTGTGGTGAATAGGTAGCTTCCCAAATATCCCATTGTTGTCCAGACCGAGATTTGTCTCCCAATACCAGCTCAAGATGATTGCCCTCACGCAAGGTAGACTGAATATGCCCAAGATAATCGCGATGTGCAGGTACTTCCAATTCTTTATGGGCGCCATCATAATAGTATGCATTATCATCCTCATAGATATTGGTCAAGCAATAGGCCCTGAAGTCAATCGGGTCAGGGCAGGCGGCAAAACAGCCGTTATATTCCTCGGGGTACTTCACCTGAACGGCCAAAGCCTCCCAACCACCAGTAGATCCGCCATATAGAAAGCGTGACCAGCCTTCACCCATGCCCCGAAATTCTTTTTCTATATAAGGAATCAACTCGTGGGTAATGGCATCGCCATACGGACCTTGACTTGCGGAATTCACCGCATAAGAGTCGTCGTAATAGGGTGTCGGGTGCTGAATTTCCACTATCAGCATTCTGGGAAAGTCGGGGTCGTTCCAGCGCCTATAAAAGTCATAAGCTTCTTGTTGTTGGATAATATTATAACCATCCAAGCTAAACCGTTCTGAATATTCAGGTTTTAAATTTGGGTCGGGTGGAGTCGTTCGAAAGCCACCGAAATCAGAAGGAAAATGACCATGAAAAATCATCAAGGGGTATTTTGCTTCCGGATGTTCTTCAAATCCTTTTGGCAATAAGACGTGCGCGCCCAGGTACATGTCCCTACCCCAAAATTTGGACAGTTTCTCAGATTTGATCTTGATGTGCTTTATCCATTCGGTATCCTCCGGTTCTTCAATGGGCGGGATAATTTGGTCCATGACCACGTCGACATCTTTAATTCCATTGTCACCTACTCTAATCTTAAAAGGTTTGCTATAAAGATTACCTGGGGAGCGATTCCATTGTTGCCCCTCGCCATTGTCCATAGGAAGTTTTACGGTATGCCCTGTCGAAAGATCAAAGGTTTCGTAGACATGAAGTAAGGCCTGTACATTATATTCTCCTGGAGGCACTTCGGAAAGACTTGAATATGGAAAGCCAAATATGCTTTCATCGAAGGCAATACTTTGGCCTGCAGTCATTCCATCGACGTTCATTCCAAAAATCAGTTGCCCTTGAAGTCCTTCATTGATTTGAAAGCGCGGTTCTTTTTCATCATTGTTCGAGAGCATCAACAACAATCTACCGTCTTTGGCTTCTGAACTTACCGCGTCGGAAAAAGTAACATTGATGGTGAAATTCGATTTATCCTCCTTTAGAGACTGGCATGAAACCATAAGGGCCAAGGCCAAGATTGAGACAAGGGTTTTCACGGTCGATGATTTTTAAGGAAGGTAAGGAATTTCGGGAAAACTATTGTGGTCAGAAAATCGGCCCTTCCATTTCCTCTGTGGAAGCTGTCTCACCCTATCAAGGTGAAGGTGCCTTTCGAGCATTGGGTTTTGATCAAAATATCAATACCAAAAGCTCGCTTTTTCCGTTATAGGGAGAGAATATAGTTGTCCCAACTTGCTAAACCTCAGCGTAATGAAAAAAATATTATGGCTTGGATTGATCCTGACATGGATCATCGCAATGGGTAGCTGTGACTATGATGACAGCAACGACCTTGATGTATTGACGCCCAATGACAGTATCAATAGCGCCGTACATCAGCTTGAGCCGCGGTAATTAAAAGAAGGTGTCTTATTAGCTTGAGTATTTTAATTCAATACAAGCCTTGTCGAAACCTATAGGTTATTATCAATAACTTAAGATACTTCGACAAGCCTGCCTGCCATTAAAGCAGGCTTGATATGACATTTTACCCTATTTTTTTAGACACCCTCCCTTATCTCGTTCAATTATTTTAAAGGGAATTGCTTCCCCGCATATTTTAAAATATGCTTTTCACAATGATTTTTACCAGATCTTTACGCGCTCTTGAGGGGCAAGATAAAGTGAATCGCTCTCTTTGATATCGAAGGCGGAATAGAATTCCGGAACGTTTCGAACCACTCCGTTGACCCTAAAATCTGCAGGCGAATGGGGGTCTGTGCTAATTTGCACTCTTAAGGCCTCATCACGCGCTTTATTTCTCCATGCCTGTGCATAACCGATGAACACGCGTTGTTCGGCGGTGTAGCCATCCATCGCAGGACCCTCTTCTCCATTCAGCGACATTTTATAAGCCTTCAGAGCAATGCTCAACCCACCAAGATCGCCAATATTTTCACCAAGTGTAAACTCGCCATTGACGTTCAAATCAGGTAGTACCTCAAAGTCATTGTACTGGGCAATCAAAGCACCTGTTCGCTTCTTAAATTCTTCCTTGTCTTCTTCCGTCCACCAATTACGCATGACGCCATCGCCATCAAAAGTACTTCCCATATCATCAAAACCATGACCGATCTCATGACCGATAACGGCACCGATAGCTCCATAGTTTACAGCATCCTCGGCATTCAAATCAAAAAACGGAGGTTGCAAAATCGCTGCGGGAAAAACAATTTCATTCAATGTCGGGTTGTAGTAGGCATTGACCGTCTGCGGATTCATTCCCCATTCATCCTTATCAATTGGTTGTCCTAACTTAGCCAATTCGCGATTATATTCCATCAAGTCGGCTCGTCTTCGATTACCAAAGTAATCGTCTGCCTTGACTTCGATATCATATGCTTTCCATTTATCGGGATAACCGATTTTCGGAGTGAACTTACTTAATTTGTCAAGGGCTTCCTTTTTCGTGGCATCACTCATCCAGTCCAATTCATTGATACTGGTATCATAGGCCTTGATCAAATTTTCGACCAAAGTTTCCATATGTGCTTTGGCTTCTGGAGGAAAGTGTCTTTTCACATAAACCTTTCCGACCACCTCGCCCAATGTGCCATTAACTACCGATACGCCACGACGCCACATGGGTCTTTGCTCTTGGGTACCTCTCAACTCCTTACTATAGAATGCCCAATTCTGATCGTTCATCGCCTCATTCAATCGAGAGGCATTCGCATCGATCAAACCCCATTTTAAATACGTCTTCCATGTGTCCAACGGAGTACTGGTAATTATTTTGTCCAACGCTTTGGTATAATCCAACATCAAGACTCCCAATTTTTCTTGTTTGTCGAGACCGGCTTCGCCGAGAAATGCCGACCAATTGAACTTCGGCATGATGTTCGACAGGGTATCAACGGGAAACATATTATAAAGACTTACCAGATCGCGGGTCTTCTCCTTTTCCATATGTTGTTCAGCCAATCGGGTTTCCAAACCCATAACCGTTTTCGCTGCGGCGGCGCCATTTTCGAGATTTGCCAAGGCGAACATTTTTTCTACATGTTCAAGGTACTTGGCTCGTATTTCCTTCGAGCGATCATCGGTTTTTAAGTAGTACTCCCTATCGGGGAGCCCCAAACCAGATTGCCAAGTATAAGCCGTATAAATTGTTGGGTCTTTAAAATCTTGGTAAATAAAGAGTCCGATGGGAACGTTGGTTCCGTACTTGTTGGCGTATGCAAAATAGGTGGCCAAATCGTCATAATTCGAAAGTGCATCGATTTTGGCCAATTCTTCATTTAGGGGGGCTACACCAATTTCATTTCTTTTTTCAAGATCCATAAAAGATTGAAAAAGATCACCGACTTTTTGTTCATCGGAACCTGTCTCAAAATCTCCCGATGCCGATTCTTCGATAATCTTTTTTACATTATCCTCAGATTCTTCATGTACGATGTATCCAACGCCGTAAGACGATTTGTCGGCAGGAATTTCGGTTTCCTTGACCCATGTGCCATTGACGAAAGCGGTGAAATTATCACCGGGGTTTACCGTCGTATCCATGTATTCGGTAAGAATTCCCGAGGTCAATTCCTTCGCTTCGACCACTTCTTTTTTGCTCTCTGTTTTGCATCCGACAAGTGCTATCAATGCCAACACAGAGGTAATATTGACTACTTTTTTCATTTTTAGATTTATTGCGTTTTTTGTTGGACGGAAGATAACCGAATTTGTTACGGTTTACTGTTAATTATTTGTGAATCGGGTGCTTGGATACCATTTTAAATCGCAGCCCATGACAGAATTTCGCACCAATAGAATGGTCAATCTGTACGATGTCGTTCCCTTGCCAGCAGTGTATTCTTAAGAAGCATGGCAATCGTCATAGGCCCGACACCGCCCGGAACAGGTGTTATATATGAGGCTTTTTTACTAACATTCTCGAAATCCACATCGCCTGTTATATAATAGCCTCTCTCACGAGATTCATCGGGAACCCGGGTAATACCAACATCAATGATGACTACATCGTCTTTGACCATTTCTGCCTTCAGAAATCCGGGTACGCCCAACGCAGAAATTATAATGTCGGCTTGGGTAGTGATCTGACTGATATTCTTTGTACGACTGTGCGTCAATGTCACGGTCGAATTTCCGGGAAAACCTTTTCTCCCCATCAGAATGCTCATGGGGCGCCCGACAATGTGACTTCTGCCAATAACTACCGTATGCTTTCCCTGCGTCTCTACCTTGTATCGTTCCAAGAGCTCAAGTATTCCAAAAGGGGTCGCAGGAATGAATGTACTCATATCAAGAGCCATCTTCCCGAAATTGGTGGGATGAAATCCATCGACATCTTTATTGGGATCGACAGCCATCAAAACCTTCTGCGTATCAATTTGTTCTGGCAAGGGCAATTGCACGATAAACCCGTCTATATCTTCATCTTCATTGAGCTCGTGTATTTTCTTGAGCAGTTCTTGTTCTGAGGTGGTGCCCGGTAATTGAACCATGGTCGACTCAAAACCGACCCGTTTGCACGAACGGACCTTACTGCCGACGTAGGTCAAGCTTGCACCATCATTGCCAACGATCACAGCGGCCAAATGGGGAACTTTCTCGCCCCTTTTTTTCATTTCCGCTACTTCTGCGGCTATTTCCTCCTTTATCTGATTGGATATCTTTTTGCCATCCAATATCTTCATAGAGCCCCGTTTTTAAATTAAATATTATCTCATTCCCTTCATACCGCCCATCATCTGCATCATTTTTTTGCCACCGCCTCCTTGCATCATTTTCATCATTTTGGCCATTTGGTCAAATTGTTTCATCAATTGATTCACTTCCTTAATATCTCGTCCACTTCCTTTTGCTATTCTTTTTTTGCGGCTCAAATCTATTTTAGCAGGATTTGAGCGTTCATACGGAGTCATCGAATGAATGATGGCCTCGATATACTTGAAGGCATCATCGTCGATATCAAGTCCCTTCAAGGCCTTTCCAGCGCCCGGGATCATCGCCATCAAATCCTTTAGGTTTCCCATTTTCTTGATTTGTTGGATTTGGCTCAAGAAATCATCAAAGCCGAATTTGTTCTTGGCGATTTTCTTTTGAATCTTTCTTGCCTGTTCTTCGTCAAATTGGTCTTGGGCCCTTTCGACCAGCGAAATAACGTCGCCCATCCCTAAAATACGATCCGCCATACGGTCTGGATGGAAAACATCTATGGCCTCCATCTTTTCACCGGTACCTATAAACTTTATCGGCTTGTCGACCACAGACTTTATCGAAATAGCGGCACCGCCCCGGGTATCACCATCCAACTTCGTCAAAATCACTCCGTCGAAGTTTAAAATGTCATTGAAGGCCTTTGCCGTGTTTACGGCATCTTGCCCAGTCATTGAATCGACCACGAACAACGTTTCTTGGGGTTCAATGGCCTCGTGGATGTTCGAAATCTCATCCATCATTTTTTCATCGACTGCCAAACGTCCCGCCGTATCGATTATAACAACATTGAATCCTTCTGATTTTGCCTTCTCAATGCCTGCCTTTGCAATTTCGATCGGATTGTTGTTCTCCCTATCGGAATAGACCTCTACCTTAATCTGCTCGCCAACGACATGCAATTGGTCTATAGCGGCAGGCCTATAGACATCACAGGCTACCAACAAGGGCCTTTTCGATTTTTTTGTCTTTAGGTAATTTGCCAATTTGCCCGAGAAAGTCGTTTTACCCGACCCTTGAAGACCTGACATCAATATTATCGAAGGGTTTCCTGAAAGATTGATTCCCTCGGTCTCACCGCCCATCAGTTCGGTCAGCTCATCTTTGACAATCTTGACCATCAATTGACCGGGTTGTAAGGTGGTCAATACATTTTGGCCCAAGGCCTTTTCCTTGACGCGATTGGTAAACTCTTTGGCTATCTTGAAGTTTACATCGGCGTCCAACAACGCCCTACGGACTTCCTTGGTAGTTTCTGCCACATTGATCTCGGTAATCTGGCCATGGCCCTTTAGAACATGTAAGGCTTTATCTAGCTTTTCGCTTAAATTATCGAACATCGTCTCGTTGATTTCTGAAGAAAGGCAAATTTAACAATAACTAAGGGAAACCTATGAGGTTGTAAAGAAAATATGAACTAAAAAAGCACCCTTTAAAGAGGGTGCTTTTTCTGATTGTGGGGCATTTGTGGAGTTTCCTTTTTCATAGCTTTTCAAAAGTCAGCAAATCCGTACCGCCATCTCCTCCACTTATATCTTTGAGTTCAATTTTTGCATTCGAATATGATTTAATATCCCAATCGTCCGTTAGCTCTTGGAAAATCTCTGGCGAAGAAAAAAGAATATTAAAATCAACATCCCCCGAATCATTATCATTACTACCATCGTTGGATTGGGTAACGGACCAGGCCCCTGAAAGGGAACTGTTGCCGTTCGTTGTTGTCAAAGTGCCGTCTGCATTGAACTTGAAGGTATAACCGTTATAGTCGCTGGTTTCTTCCTGATTATCGTCAAAATACTTGGTGATAATCCAATCACCAGCCATCATGGCGCCTTTTATTGGATCAATATCGGCCGCGGTAATTCGATCTTCTGTTTCTACTTCGTCCTTATCGCATGATTTCGAAACGAATAACAATACTAAAATTGTTAGCAGTCCCAATAGGCTCTTCCTCATTTTAGTGAAATTTTGGAATTATCAAACAATCCCGGGCGCCTTTAGCACCCGGGATTGTTTTATATTATTTTTCAAAGACGAGCAAGTCGTAGCTCCCGTCATCATTGAAATCTTTCAACTCCACTCTGTTCGCAGCGAAAGAAGTCAATTTCCAATCATCTGTAAGGTCACCCAGAACTCCGTCTTCTCCAAGGTTTAAATATACCTTCAATTCGTTCTCATAGTTTCTTAAAACCCTCCAATAGCCTGGAAAAGCCGGCCCCGTTATACCTTCAGTAACAGCTATTTGGTTATAGGGTTTAAAATCAAATGAGAATCCATTGTAGTACTCGGTCTTGACTTCATTGCCCACCGTATAACTGGCAACATGCCAAGAGCCCTCTAACATAGCATTCCTGATTTCCATAACATCGCCATCGGAAACACCATCATTACAAACTCTTTGAAGCACCAATTCGTAATCGGTACCCGGTATCTCGAACTTCAATCGATCGTCTCGCAGATCTGTCAATGGCCATTCAAAGCTAACGCCGGGTTCAACGCCCATTTCTATTGCCATAACCAATCGACCTTGAGAGTTAGTTGTGATTTCCCAAGTGCCTTCAGAAACACTGAAGCCGTTGCTCAAGGTTACAACCCCTTCAGCCATGAATTTAAACTCAAAACCCAAAAGTCTTCTGATTTCCTCACCATCAACCTTGACTTTCTTTATCACCCACTCACATTCCTTAAGAACATCCCTAAGGGTATTGGGGTCCGAGTTCACGATATCACAAACACTTTCCAAAATGATTTTGTTGTGGTCATCGGTATAGAGTTTTATTTTACCCTCTTCGATTTCATAAACAAACCACTCTAAGGTAAAATCTACCAATACATCAAATTCAAGCTTTAAAAGCACCTTGTGGTCTGCCACGCGGGTACTCCATTCTCCATTGAGTACATTGCCCTCTCGATCGATCACGGTGACACCACCATCCTCAGAAAAATTCATCAAATATTCCCTGTACTGATCTGTATGGTTGTAGTTGTCACGTTTTAATTCTTTTACCGTCCAAGGGCACTCTACCAATAAATTCTCTAAACGCTCTTGGGTGAAGTCGTCGTCATTGTGATCGTTGTCATCATCTTCATCGCACATGTCTTTTGCACTTTCAATATGCATAGCCAATTCGGCAAGCGTATTTGCAACAACCTCAGATCCATCGTACAACTTTAAAGTGACAGGAAAATCAATACTTATAATATCGTTCTCACCAAGACCGGCCATAAAGCGTCTCAACTCAAAATCGCTGTTGATCGTGTAGTCGTCCAATATTTGAACGTTGGTATCAAAAGTGTACATCTTTACGGGATAGACCAGATCGATACACTCGATGTCTTCATCATCTCCTCCCTCGATACACTGCTCAGCAATTTCGCGAAGGTCTGCCTCGCTATTGATGGTGACATCGGTATAGTCGCCCATAGTGATGGTAATGGGAAAAATGATATCAAGTAGGTCTTCATCTCCGTCTACAGCATCAAAAATCTCTTCGATGATATCAAGGTCCTCCCTTGAATCAAGGGTAATCTCTATACCATTTACATTTACGGTATAAGGGAACTTCATGTCGAAACAACTCGACCCATCAATGATATTGTCCCAAGAACCATCATTTGCAACCGTTCGCTCAATTAATTTTGCAGAGGCAGAACTTGCCTGCATTGTCTCTTGCTCATCTTGGGGATCTACTTCATACCTCTCTTTTTGACAAGAGGTAAATGCCAGTGCTGCAACCAATAGGCCAGTATACAGCGCATAATTCAAAAACTTTTTCATAACGATTTGGAATTTTTGTTAATACGGTCTTAAAACAATCTCGTTTAAAAATACCCTACCCACTTTTTAATTTTTTTGAAATATCTTTGGTCAAAACCACCCGTTTGAAAACCGAATCGAGTAGCAATGTTTGTGACGAAACTGTGTTCAATGCAGTTTTCACCGCTAATTCCAGAACGGTTTTTAACTTCATATATTATAAGTTCGGCAACGAGGAAAAGTCGCATGATGCTGTGCAAGAGGCATTTGTGAAGTTATGGGAAAATTGCGCGAAGGTCACCCCTGAAAAGGCGAAATCATATTTATATACGGTTGCCAACAATCTTTATCTTAATGTAATCAAAGCTGAAAAAGTACGCATGAAGTACGCTGATAAGAGCTTGAAATCGACCAATGAATCCCCCGAATTTTTGATGGAGGAGAACGAGTTCAAGGAAAAGTTGGAGAACGCTCTAAACAACCTTCCTGAAAATCAGCGAATTACATTTCTATTGAATAGGATAGATGGAAAAAAATATGCGGAAATCGCCGAAATGGAAGGGGTCAGTGTAAAGGCAATTGAAAAAAGGATGCATTTGGCACTCAAGACGTTACGAGAGCAAATAGACGGTATTTAAGTGGTCGATCAACGGTGATAGATGGTAGTTTGACGATTTTACCTCTTTAGCACCCGAAAACCGCCGGTCGCAAAGTAGGGTTTTTCGTTTATGGGGTGTTATTAGGGTATAAAGCTAGAAATCATGCAAAAGAATTACTTGGCAAAATGGCTTAACAACGAACTTTCTGAGGAGGAGTTGAGGGAATTCAAGAATTCAGAAGCTTATGGCTCCTATCAGAAAATCGTTGCCGTTTCCGATACGTTGAAAGGCCCCGATTTTGATGTCGAAAAAGCTTTGCAAGACTTCAAGAATAGAGGCATTGAAAAAGAGCCCAAGGTCATCGCCATGCGACCCTATAAAAAGTTTATGCGGGTTGCCGCAGTGATAGCCATACTTTTGGTGGGCTCCTATTTTTATTTGAACACACTTGAGCAGCGTGTCTCGACCCAATATGCCGAATTGAAGGAAGTCACCTTGCCCGATAATTCTGAGGTTGTGTTAAACGCCGATTCCAAGATTTCATATGATGAAAAGAATTGGGGCGAAAAAAGAAGCATCGAACTCGATGGGGAAGCCTTTTTCAAAGTTGCCAAAGGAAAGAAATTTACGGTATCCACCGATAATGGCACGGTTGCCGTATTGGGCACACAATTCAATGTAGAAAATCGCAATGGCTTTTTTGAGGTCACCTGTTTCGAAGGTTTGGTCAGCGTTACCTACGACGGTAAAGAGACCAAACTACCCGCAGGTAATTCATTTTTGGCCATCAATGGCAAAATAGCCAATCTTGATGCCAAGAAAAATTCACATCCTTCTTGGATCGACAATGAGAGTACCTTCAAGAGTATTCCACTTAAATATGTATTGGCCGAGTTTGAAAGGCAACATAATGTGACCGTGGAAACGCAGAACATAGATACGGCTCAATTATTTACGGGCACCTTTAGCAATACGGACATAAATCTGGCGTTACAGAGCATAAGTGTTCCTTCTCAAATAAAGTTTAAATTAGAGGGGACAAAAGTGCTCTTCTATGTCGAGAATATGCCCTAAAATTTTTGCCAGATGGCTGCTATTGGCCTTACTGGTTTTTACACATTATTCAAGGGCACAAGAAAATCAAGCATCAAAGGTTTATGTCATAACCTATCTACAGCAATTGGAGAACAGGTTCAACATCAAGTTCTCCTATGCCGATGCAGATATTCGATCCCTAGAAATTACCACTCCTTCAGAAACCTCTTTGGAAGAAATACTTGACAACCTAAAGGGTCAAACCCAAATTGAGATCCAGAAGTTGAACGAGCGCTACTACACCATAAAAAAAGGGGACTCAATCGATATTTGCGCAACCGTTTTAGACAACTATGAGCAGAATACCGTTATGGGCGCCACAATTGAGGTTTTGGAAACCGACGTCAATGCGATTACCGATCTTGACGGCTCTTTTACACTGAAGAGTATTCCCCGGGATGCGGTACTTCGAATTCAGCATATGGGCTTTAAAACACTATTCGTAGAGGCAAAAGATTTGGTAAATCTAAACCGATGCGCAAAACTTTTGTTGGCGGTCAGATATCAGCAACTTGAAGAAGTGGTCGTCTATAAATTCTTGACAACGGGCCTTACCAAACAATCCGATGCGAGTATTGAACTTAACACGGGGAAATTTGGAATCTTGCCCGGACTCACCGAACCAGACGTACTGCAAACGATACAAGCACTGCCCGGAATAAAAAGCATCGATGAAACGGTTTCGGACATCAATATCAGAGGTGGCACGAACGATCAAAACTTGATTCTTTGGGATGGCATCAAAATGTATCAATCGGGTCATTTTTTCGGATTGATCTCGACCTTCAATCCATATTTGACCGACAAGGTGACCATCATCAAAAATGGAACAAGTGCGAGGTACGGCGATGGCGTCAGTGGCATCATAGATATGCGCACCAAAAACGAAATCGAACCCATTTTTACGGGAGGGGCAGGAGTCAATCTTTTGAGCGGTGATTTCTATGGTCAGCTTCCTTTTTCAGACAAACTCGCCTTTCAGTTTTCGGCAAGAAGATCGCTCACCGATTTTTTTGACACGGGAACCTATTCAGAATTTAGAGATCGTATTTTTCAGGACAGTGATGTGGAACGTAACGAGAACTTCTATTTCTACGACTTTACAGCCAAGGTACTTTATGATATAAACGATGGCCATAAGCTACGACTGAATTTCATCAATTCGAACAACCGCTTGGATTATTCCGAAAATCATATGGACAGCGGTCGCAGCACGAACAGCATCTTAGACCAAGTCAACCTTTCGTTTGGGGGAAGTTTGGAAAGTGAATGGAACGATCGGTTTCGTTCGAATTTGAATATTTATCAAACAAAGTATGATTTAGATGCAACTAGCACTTCGATAGATAATGGTTTACAGCAACTGTTGCAAATCAACCGGGTACTTGAAAATTCTGCAAAGTTGACCACGGACTACGAATTGAATGAAAGCCTGGTGTGGACCAACGGCTACCAATTCAGCGAGACGGGGGTCTTGAACCAAACGTTTGTCTTTCAGCCCAATTTCAACAGCGATGTGCTTGAAGTACTCCATACGAATGCCCTGTTCTCTGAATTGACCTACACTTCCACAGACCGCAAATGGTTCGCAAGGGGTGGCGTTCGTATCAACCATTATCAAAACATCAATACCTTCGACGAGTTGTTAATCGAGCCCAGAGTTAATTTGAACTACTCATTTGCAAATCATTTCAAGCTGGAAATCCAGGGTGAATTCAAGAGTCAGGCCACCAATCAAATCATCGATCTAGAGCAGAACTTCTTTGGCATCGAGAAAAGGCGTTGGATTCTTTCGAATGGTTCTACCCTACCTGTAACCCAAAGCAAACAAGGTTCGGTTGGCCTCAATTTTGATGAGGAAAACCTTTACGTAGGTATCGAAGGGTTTTATAAACAGGTAGAGGGTATAAGTACGTCTACCCAGGGGTTTCAAAATCAAAACCAGTTCAATGGCGAGTTGGGAAAATACGACATCAAGGGAGTGGAGTTCTTAATAAACAAAAGAGCGTCAGATTATAGTCTTTGGGCCAGCTATACCTATAATATGAACGATTATACTTTCGAAGGCACCATACCGCCCAGTTTCCCAAATAATTTGGATGTTCGGCATACCGCAACCTTTGCAGGTTCTTACAGCATGAACAATCTGAAATTAAGTTTAGGATTGAATTATAGAAGCGGTAAGCCCTATACCGAGCCTGACCCTGATGACCCTTTGGATTTTACCTTCTTTCCGGTCAGGATAAACTATCTGGCGCACAACGGCAGCAGGCTTCCCGAATATTTTAGGGTTGACGCCTCCGCGGTTTACAATTTCGATCTCAGCAAAACGGTCAAGGCTTCGTTGGGAGCGTCGATCTTAAATCTAAGCAATCGGGCGAATATCTTGGACACCTACTTCCGGATAAATGAAACCGGCGAAATCGAGACCATTGAAAGTATTTCATTGGGCTTGACGCCCAATATAAGTTTTAGGGTACGTTTCTAGCGAATGTGAAATTCCTTGGAAAGTTCCTCAATTAGGCCAAAATACTTTCATGGCCAGAATCCTTTACAAAAAGACAGGAACTTTTGGTTTTTCGTGTCATTTCCTGTACAAAACCAAATTGAAAGTTTTCGTCCATACCAAAAATGTTCAAATCGGCCTTAGGTGAATTCTGCACAATTTCCCTGAAACTGCCGACATGAACTTCTATCAAGGTTTCGGGCAACCGGGCAAGATTGATCAATGACTTCAGAAATTCCTTCGCGTTTTTCTCTTCTTCAGCATTTCGCACTACCATTATCATACGAATGCGCGCCTCCCAATTCTTTTTTAGTTTGTAGGCAACCAGGGTCGAAAGGTCAAGACTGCCGATATCCCATCCCAATTCCCAGTTGCCCCTTCTATCACTGACCCAAACATTGATTAGGTTTCGTTGGCCCAACAAGGCCGTCGGGTGGGAGGAAAATAAGAGCACGCCAATCTCCAAACGAACACTCTCTTTGATCACGGGCCGAATCTCATTTTCGAAATCATCATGTTGCTGTAGATTCAAAAACACGATGTTCGGCCTAAAAAAAGCACCCCGCAGAGCTTGGTTGCCATAATTCACCCCTTTTGCAAAATCGTCGCTATGAATGACTGTCCAAGAAGAGAATACTCCTTTTGCATAAAACGCTTCCGATAGTGATTGAAGTTCATTGACCAGGGTTTCACCCTCCTCTTGTGGAACAATACCCAACAACTTTATCGAACCCTTGGGCGCCGCGATATTCCTCAGAAACTGAAAATTGCCTTTTGCCCCCACAATATCCCGTACGGGCACCATGAGATTCGGTTTCCAAGCCCGCTGCTGCATCTTTTTCATACCCCACGTATGTTTGGCGGCCCACTCGGCAAAAGAAACGAACAATCCTGAGCGTACATCTTCAAAGGGTGTTTCCAAATTCTGACGTGACAAAAACCAATAAACAACAAAAACAATGATGATGGAAACAAGGCTGATGGTCGGATTGATAATGAACATGGCCATGACCGAAGAAAACAGGCCGACCCATGGAATCCATTTGTTCACCTTGAAAATGGGTCGATAGCTTATCAGTCCGAGTCGCTGTTCTATGATGACCACGATGTTTATCATCGCATAGGTAATTAGAAAGAAAAGTGTTACCAACGGTGCGACCGCGTTCAAATCGCGGAGCAACATGGTCGCAAAGATCATGATACCCGTAACGATCATCGCATTTCTTGGCTGTCCGTTTGCACTCTTACCCGCGAGGAAGTTGGAATAGGGCAGTACTTTGTGTTCACCCATGGCAAATAGAATGCGTGAAGATCCCACGATCGATGCCAAAGCCGATGAGAATGTCGCTCCGAGGATTCCGGCAATAATAAGTGGCCCGAAATAAGACTTTTCGATAATGATATTATAATTGGATATCAATTCTTGTTCGGTGGCCGAACGCGCCAACCAATAGGCTAAAACCATATAGATCACAAAACTCACTCCAATGGCCCAAAGTGTACCTTGTGGAATACTCTTTTTCGGATTCTTCAACTCACCAGACATATTTGCTCCCGCCATAATACCCGTAGCTGCCGGAAAAAACACCGCAAATACGATCCAAAAGCTGCTACCACCGAAATCGTTCTCCGGTGAACCTTTAAAGGAACCCCATCTCAGGGCCTCATCGCCCTGAATATACATGGACCCATGATAGGCCGCCATGACAATCGAAATCAATGAGAGGATAATGACAATCATAATTATAAACTGGGTCTTAATCGCCAAGTCGGCACTGATATAGGCAATAGCTATCAAAGCCGCAAAGGCGATTATATCGACCAGAAAAGGGTCGTGCCCGGGAAATATACCGAGCCAACCTTCCCTAAAGCCAAAGATGTACATGGTGACCGCCAACCCCTGTGAAACATATCTTGGAATGCCTAGACTTCCACCAACCTCAAGGCCCAGAGCCTGGGAAATAATCGCATATGCACCCCCAGCTCCAATCCGGATATTGGTCGTAATCGCTGACATTGAAAGGGCAGTACACAGCGTTATTAAAAAGGAAATGATAATAATGAACCAAGCGCCTAAAAGTCCGGCATTGCCCACTACCCATCCCATTCTTAAGTACATGATGACCCCAAGAATGGTCAAAAGGGTCGGTGTAAAGACCCCACCAAAGGTTCCGAATTTTTTTAGCTTGGTTTCTTCAGTCTGCATGGTCATTGCAAATGCGTTAACAAGATAAACGATTTAGATGATAATGGGCCGTTCCATCGGTCCTTTAGTTTTTCATGATTTTCGGCAATTGCAAAAAATCAAATTTCAACATTCGTTGAAGTATCGCATACAGAGCCGGAAAATCGTTTTTGAATATTTTTGGGGTCTCAACATAGTTTTCGACGGCCACGGAGAAGAACTCTTGAAGGTTCGTATATCCATAATCCCTGAAATATCTTGAGGCAGCCAACTTTACAACAAAATCATCATCTGAAAAAAGTAACTTTATCTTTTTTAGGCCTACTCTGAACCTTCGCGCTTCCCAGCTACTTTTTCCCATCATTTCAGTGCTTAGGGCATGGGCAAATTCATGTATGGCCAGGTTGATATTGTCGTCGGGAATATCAAAACCTTCCCATATTTTGTCGGCGGATAAAATTACCGATTTAAATCTAGGGTTATACTCCCCTAAATGATGCTTTTTATTTATTCGGGAATAATATTGAGAGGGGTAAATTACAATTCTCAGCACAGATCGCAACATGCGATAATTTTTGAGCCCCATGGTTATGAAAATGGCCGATGCGCTTAGCAGCAATTTCAAATCTTCCCTTCGCTCAACGCTGCCATAGAACACGAATTTCTTTCTGCTTCTGAACCAAGCAATACGTTTCTCACATTTTTCCCTGACTTTTTGGGGCAGTTTGTGGTAAATCGGAAACTTTTCACCCAAAAACAACTTCTCGTTCGGCAAAAGCGGTTTAAGTTTGATAAAAGGATTGATGTGATAAACTCCTAGGGCGTAGTAGATGATATATAAAAAATGCGCTACAACATACAATAAGACCAGAATTTGCAACACCCTCTCAGAATACATATGACTAAAACTCTGAAACCCCTTTAAAATTGTCTTTTAGGCAATTTACATACGCTCGGGAACTTCTATGCCCAATAGTGCGAATGCAGATTGTATGACCTCGCCGACCTTTTTTGAAAGTTCGACCCGAAGCACCTTTTTCTTTTCATCGCTTTCCCCTAGAATAGAAACTTGCTGATAGAACGAATTAAATTCCTTTACCAATTCATAAACATAGTTGGCAATTAGGGCAGGGCTATAATTCTCTGCAGCCAATTGAAGGGTCTCGGGAAAAAGTTGGATCTGCTTGATAAGTTCTTTTTCCTTTTTATGCAACACAAGTGAGGTATCGATTTTGCTCGACCTGAGAACTTTCATTTCGTCTGCCCTTCTCTGAATCGACTGAATTCGGGCATAGGTGTATTGAATGAACGGCCCCGTATTGCCTTGAAAATCCACTGATTCTTCGGGGTTAAAGAGGATTCGCTTTTTAGGGTCTACTTTTAGGATATAGTATTTCAGCGCTCCTAGACCAATTGTTTTATAAAGTTCTTCCTTTTCCTCTTCGGAATAATCTTCCAATTTTCCGAGTTCTTTGGAAATTTCAGCCGCTGTTCGGGTCATGTCTTCCATCAAATCATCGGCATCGACGACCGTACCCTCACGACTTTTCATTTTTCCGCTTGGCAAATCGACCATGCCATAACTCAGATGGTGAAGGTTTTTCGACCAGTTAAAACCCAATTTTTTCAAGATGAGGAACAAAACCTTGAAATGATAATCTTGCTCGTTGCCTACGGTATAGACCATGCCAGTAATGTCAGGATAGTCTTTTACACGTTGAATTGCGGTGCCGATATCTTGGGTCATATAAACGGCCGTCCCATCGGAACGTAAGACGATTTTTTCATCAAGTCCCTCGTCGGTCAAATCAATCCATACACTGCCATCTTCCTTTTTGAAGAAAACGCCGTTATCGAGTCCTTCGGCGATGAAATCTTTTCCCAATAAATAGGTGTCGCTCTCATAGTAGAGTGTGTCAAAATCAACCCCTAGATTTTTATAGGTTTCCTCAAAACCGTCGTAGACCCAAACGTTCATTTTTTTCCAAAGGGATACCACTTCTTGGTCCCCGGCTTCCCATTTCTTAAGCATTTGTTGTGCTTCCAACAAAATTGGGGCTTTCTTTTCTGCCTCATCCTTGTCCAAACCTTCGGCGATCAATTTTAAAACCTCCCCTTTGTATACTTTATCGAAAGCCACATAATAATTCCCTACCAGCTTGTCCCCTTTCAAACCTGTACTTTGTGGTGTTTCGCCCTTGCCAAATTTCTGCCAAGCCAGCATACTTTTACAAATGTGTATTCCGCGATCATTGATGATCTGGGTCTTGTATACCTTGTTACCGGAAGCCTTTAGAATTTCCGCGACCGAATATCCCAAAAGGTTGTTACGTATGTGGCCCAAGTGCAAAGGTTTATTGGTGTTCGGTGACGAATACTCCACCATCACGGCATCGTTTTCAGAGCGAACATAGCCGTAGTCTTCCGTGTCTTTGATCCTATTGAAAAAATTAAGATAAAAAACATCATCAATGAGTAGGTTTAGAAAACCCTTGATTACATTAAAGGAAGAAACTTCTTTGACCTCGGCCTGTAAATATTCGCCAATTTGTTTTCCGATCGCTTCAGGATTTCCCTTCACAAAACGGAGTATCGGAAAAACCACAACGGTGATATCACCTTCAAAATCCTTGCGCGTGGGTTGAAACTCGACCTTGGAAAGATCTATCTGAAATATGGATTTAACCGCTTCCTTGACCTTGGCTTCTAAAACGCTCTGGATAGAATTCAAAACTTTGGTTTTAAGCTCGCAAAACTAATCAATTTTTGGGCTTTTGTTATTACAGATAGCCCAATACGTAGTATTTTGAGTAACTTTAGGTGCTCATCGAAAAGAATGTCATGCTGCTCAATGTCTCTTACAATGACAAGAAAATCACCCGAAAAATCGATAGTGAATTAGGTAAGCCCTTTACCTTAAGGGAACGCTGGAAAATGGGCGGCATCGGCTCTCCCAAATTGTTCATTACGGAAACAAGTATAGAAATTAGAAACCTCCTGATTCTGGACAATAATATCGACTCGTGCAACATAGAACTTAGGCCAAAGGGAATCATCGTAAGGTTTAGATCGCTTTTGGAAACTTTTGCACTTATCATTCCCTATTACAAGTTATCACTTTACAAGGGCGACCTGGGCATATATTCCATTCATCGCGATCATTATTTTATCAAGGTGCGTTCAGATACCAAAGCTATTCAGAAATGGTTCAAAAAATTGCTTGACCATAAGGCGAACAATTCTCCGACCTCAATTGAAGATATTTAAGGGTTTAAGCAACCCCATGTACGAGATAGTTTAGCAGGCCTGACGCCGTTCCGCCATCTAACTAAAAGGCGGCATTTAGGTTCCGAAAAAGTGTGCTTTCTTTATCATTTGGGCAAAAACACCTCCGCCATCATACATCGTGCACTACCGCCACCACAGGTCTCTATGGTATCCAATGGGCTATGGATTATCTCGCAGTGTTCATTTATAGCTTGCATCTGGTCTTGACTTAAACTATGAAATGCTGCCGAACTCATAACCATAAAGCGCTTGTTATCTGCCCCGAGAACTTGCAACATATTTCCGGCAAAATGATGCATTTGTGCCTCGGTTATTTCGATGATGTCCCTTCCATCCTTTTTAATGTGGTCGATTACATCCTTTCGTTCATTTTTATCGTCGATTGAATCCAAACATATGACCGCAAAAGTCTCTGCCATGGCCATCATCACATTGGTATGATAAATCGGCAGACGCTCACCAGCTACTGTTTGATTTGCCGTGAATATGACCGGGAAGCAATCAAAATCTTCACAAAACTCAATGAAAAGTTCCTCGTGAGCGCGTTCCGAGAGTGCACAATAGGCCTTTTGGTGAACACGATCCATAAGTATGCTCCCAGTGCCTTCCAGAAAAATACCTTCTTCCTCCGCCGAGGTATAATCAACAATACGCTCTATTCTAAAACCACGTTCCTCCAGAATGTCAAAAATATCCTCTCTACGCTCTTTTCTGCGGTTTTCGGCGAACATGGGGTACACTGCAACGGTGCCATTGGAATGAAATGAAATCCAATTGTTCGGGAAAATGGAATCTGGTGTATCACTTTCTTTTTTGTCTTCCACCACGACAACATCAACTCCCTTTTCACGAAGTGCTATAACAAAGTTGTCAAATTCTTCTTGCGCTCTGTTGTTTATGGTTTGATTCTGAACTTTCAGATCTTCCATGAAGTAATTGTTGACCGCAGTCTGCTCGTTCATACGAAAATTGACAGGGCGAATCATTAAAATGGTATTGGTTATCTGCATAATACTCATCGATGATTTTATTCACGTATAAGTGGCATGGTACTACAACGTAACAAGCCGCCCTGTTTCGAGATCTCTCCATATGGAATTTCCTCGACAATGAACCCTTGCTGCCGTAGCCAATCGTTTAGACGTGTGAAGTTTCTTTCAGATACAATCACTTCAGGTGAAATCGAAAATACATTATTGAACATTTGGTACATTTCATCAGCGGTAATCTCAAAAACATTCTCCTTGCCAAAAAAATCGACCAACCACTGGTATTCTTCCTCGACCAAGAATCCATTTTTATGAATAATGGCCTTGCCCATACCTATGGGTTGAAAACAACAATCAAGATGAAGTGCGTTCTCCCTTGGATGTTCAATCGATTTTCGCAGTTCAAAGGACTTCACCTTTTTGTTCGGAAATATTTCCTTGATATACTCGACACCTTCCCAATTGGTTCTTGCGGTAATATAATCAGGATAGTCGTGGCCCGTATAAGTACCAATAAAAATATGATCATGCCAAGGCATCACATCGCCTCCCTCAATATGTACTTCTTCCGGGGGATATAAAATGTTATCGGGGTGTATATACTCCAACACATGCAAAATGGCCTCGAACTCTTCTTCACGGTGCGGTAATATGTTGGCCTTTATCAATTTGTTTTCGATGACAAAGGCAATATCGCGAGAAAAAATCTGATTACAGTCTTTTAGAACCTCCGGTCTGAATACTTCCACTCCGTATTTTTTAAAAACCTCGGCAAAAGCCTCCATCTCCAAAACCATATCCTCTTCTTTCGGATACGTACCGGCCAAAATATGTTCCAAAGATTTTGGGTCATATGCATCTTCGGGCTTTGGTACGGGCCCACAGCTTTTCGCCGTACCCAAAACAACGGCTTTGAGCCTTGAAATTTCATTTTTTACATTTAGATTAAGCATACATTTTCTTTTAAAACCAGCAACTGGTTGAAATCACTTTATTATAAAAAAAGCTCTTTTAAAATTTAAAAGAGCTTCATTGTTTTTATAAGGGTAGCAATCTACCTTAGGTCGAGATCGACAAACGGCCTGTGATTTTCACCCGTATAAATTTGTCGTGGCCTGCCGATTGGTTCTTTTCTCAATCGCATCTCCCTCCATTGGGCAATCCAACCGGGCAAGCGACCAAGGGCAAACATTACGGTGAACATTTCCACAGGTATGCCAAAGGCCCTATAAATAATGCCCGAATAGAAATCAACATTAGGATACAACTTTCTCTTCACAAAATATTCATCTTCCAAGGCCTCTTTTTCAAGTCCTTTGGCAATATCCAATATCGGGTCTTCAATACCTAAATCGCCTAAAACCTCATCAGCGGCCTTTTTGATGATCCTCGCCCGTGGATCAAAATTTTTGTAAACGCGGTGGCCAAATCCCATCAAACGGAAAGGGTCCTCCTTATCCTTGGCCTTTGCCATATACTTTTTGGTATCACCGCCGTCTGCCGCTATCGCCTCCAACATCTCAAGTACGGCCTGATTCGCACCACCATGCAAGGGCCCCCATAGTGCCGAGATACCTGCCGAAAGCGAGGCAAAAAGTCCGGCATGGGAAGATCCCACGATCCTGACCGTCGATGTGGAACAATTTTGCTCATGATCGGCGTGTAAAATCAAAAGTTTATCGAGGGCATCGATAACGACTTTGTTCTTTTCATATTCTTTGCTTGGTTTCTTGAACATCATCTTATGAATGTTCTCGACATATCCCAAATTATCATCACCATATTCAAGGGGCAGACCCTTTATCTTTCTCAAGGTCCAAGCGACCAACACCGGGAACTTGGCCAAAATGCGAACAATTGCCCCGTACATGGCGTCTTTCGAGGTCACGTTGACCGAGACCGGGTTGAAAGCTATCAGTGCGCTTGTCAAAGAGGACAGTACCCCCATGGGGTGGGCCGACTTGGGAAAGGCATCCAAGATCTTTTTCATTTCCTCATCAACATGTGATTCGTTCTTGATATCGATATGAAATGCCGCCAGTTGTTCTTTGTTGGGCAATTCACCAAAAATCAACAAATAGGCTACCTCTAAAAAATCGGCCTTTTCCGCAAGGTCTTCTATGGAATAGCCACGATATCTCAATATCCCCTTTTCACCGTCGAGAAAAGTAATGGCGCTTTCGCAACTCCCTGTATTCTTGTAACCCGGATCAATAGTGATAAGGCCACCTGTAGAACCTCTCAGTGTCTTTATATCAATGGCCGGTTCATCTTCAGAACCTCTGATAACTGGAAATTCATATGTATTACCCTCAAATTCAAGTGTGGCTTTGTCTGACATTCTTCTAATTTTCTTGTTGTTTAACGAACCGTAAATTTACGGAAAAGGGGCCATGTTAACAATGAACTCGTCTCATTTATTCAATGATCAACAATAAGTTTTTAGGCAGTTTAACTCGATTGCAATTGATCGAATATTTAACTCTCCAGGGCATAAAGCTGCTCATAGTAGGCATCAAGTGATTTCTCCCATGTGAATCGCATGGCTTTCGCATTTTTCTGTATCGTTTCCCATTTTGGTTTGTCGTTCGAATAGATATCCAACGCTTGATTGAATACTTTTACCATATTCTTGATTTTCTGATCATAGGTTTTTCCGTCAAAGCTGAAACCGGTCTTCATATGTTCGACGGTATCTTTCAGGCCTCCGGTATCATGAACCAAGCATGGATTTCCGTTTCGCATGGCAAGCATTTGGCTAATCCCACATGGTTCGAAAAGACTGGGCATAAAGTAAAGATCGGATTCCAAATAAATTGAATCGATCAAATCTTCGGACTGCCCGTTCGTAAAAATGAAGTTTTTGTTCTCGTAACTGAGCTGGCGAAAAGTTTCTTCGTATTCTGGTGCACCTGTACCCAATAGCATAAATATTCCTCCAATTTTTTCAATGCTCTTAAGGATTTTTACAAAGGCCTCTGGCGACCTTTTTACAAAATAGAATTTCTGCTCGGTCAACCTTGCCACACTTGAAGCAATGAATTTTGGTCTTTCGTTGATGATATATTCCATGATTTTTTCACCCGTATGGGCCAAAAAGTCCGCCTTGTATTTTTTATCCTCTTGCTGAAGCCATCTGAACAAGGCAATAACCGTATTACGATATAGCAAACCTTTTTCCGCCTCGCGGATGTTCTTGTAATTCGAGCCGTTTAGAATTCCGAAAAGCCTACCCTCTTTCTCAGACATTTGCAGGTCTTTTTCAAGACTTTCACCGCCGATAAATTCAGGGGGCGCACTTGGTAATAACACATCCTTTTTATAGGATGGCGAAACCGTATGTACCGCATCTGCCAATCGGATTCCCACTGCCATCAAATTGATGCAATCTTGGTAACGATAATCCATCAATTTTTTTTCGTCATAATTGATTGTGGGAAACCAATTTCGCACCGAGGAATAGTTGTTTTCGAAAGGGCGTATTCCCTGAATGGCCAAATTATGTATGGAATAGACGAATCGAACTTTTTTCAACGTCTTATAAGTAGGATCAAAGGTTTTCAAAAACAACAAGATGCTGGTATGCCAATCATGTAGATGCACAATATCCAATTTGCCAAAAACCTTTTGCTTTATCGCTTCGGCAACGGCGGTGCAGAATACCGTAAACTTTATAAAGTCTGAAAAAAATGGTTCCTTGGGGTCGTCATGATAAATATGGCCAATTTCACCGGCCATGATTTCCGGATGATGGATTACATAGTGTTTCAGGTTCTTGAATTCCTTTTTAGGGGGTACTTCATAAAGCTCTGCGCTGTAGGTAGTGCCCCTCAAATCAAAATCAAGGGTTTTCAAAAGCTTGCCCTGCTGGTGTAATCGAGAGTAGGAAGGAACGACAACATGTACCTTGTCTCCCCTATTGGAAATCTCCCTGGGAACATCGCGAACAACGTCGCCCATACCACCTGCCTTGCACTTTTCCAAAGCATCGTTTTCGGCGGAAACAAATAGAAAATTCTTCATACAATGGAGGATTTAGTTTATTCGAAGAAGTTTTAAAAAGGTAGTCAAAGTTTTAAGACCATCCAAAAAAAGCCTTTCAATTTGTACAAAAGAAAGGCTTTGAAGAATATCTGGAAATCGACTACTTGACCTTAAAGGCCTTCTCTTGTGGATAATAAGCCACAGCGCCCAATTCCTCTTCGATGCGCAATAGCTGATTGTACTTGGCCATTCGATCTGATCGAGAAGCAGAACCGGTTTTTATCTGTCCGGTATTCAATGCGACGGCCAAATCGGCTATTGTATTATCTTCCGTCTCACCGGAGCGATGGCTCATCACAGAGGTATAACCGGCATTTTTGGCCATGTTGACCGCCGCGATTGTTTCGGTCAATGTACCAATTTGATTCACCTTTATCAGAATCGAATTTGCGATTCCGTTTTCAATCCCTCTCGAAAGCCGTTCAACATTGGTTACGAAAAGATCGTCGCCGACCAACTGAACCTTATCCCCAACTTTGTCGGTCAAGGCTTTCCATCCATCCCAATCGTTTTCGTCCATTCCATCCTCTATTGAAATAATCGGATACTTTGAACAAAGTTCTGCCAAATACTGTGCCTGCTCCTCTGAAGTCCTGACAACTCCCTTATCCCCTTCAAATATGGTATAATCGTACTTTCCATCCTTATAGAACTCCGCCGAGGCACAATCAAGCGCGATCATCACATCATCTCCCAACTTATAGCCCGCTTTATCGACCGCTTTGCCGATAGTATCAAGAGCATCTTCGGTGCCCCTGCCAGATTCGGGGCAAATCCGCCCTCATCTCCAACCGCTGTGCTCAAACCACGATCATGTAAAACTTTCTTAAGGTTGTGGAAAATCTCGGTACCCATTTGCATGGCATGTGAGAAATTCTTGGCTTTTACCGGCATGATCATAAACTCCTGAAAGGCAATTGGCGCATCTGAATGAGAACCTCCATTGATGATGTTCATCATCGGTACCGGCAATGTATTTGCACTGACACCACCAACATATTTGTAAAGTGACTGACCCAACTCATTGGCCGCAGCTTTGGCGACCGCCAAGGAAACTCCCAGTATCGCATTTGCCCCCAATTTCGATTTATTCGGGTACCATCAAGATCGATCATCGTTTGGTCGATCAAGTTTTGATCAAAGACCAACATGCCCAATATCTCCTCTGCGATTACCGTATTTACATTCTTGACCGCTTTCATTACCGCTTTGCCCATGAAAGTATCGCCACCGTCACGTAGTTCAACGGCCTCATGCTCTCCTGTCGAGGCGCCCGATGGCACTGCTGCTCGTCCCATTACTCCATTTTCGGTTACAACGTCAACCTCAACGGTGGGGTTACCTCTTGAATCTAAAATCTGTCTCGCATGTACGCTTAAGATGATACTCATTTTTATTTTTTTAGGTGGAATTAAGAAGCTGCAAATATACAAAAGCCTTCCTTTAAAGAAGGGAACAGCGACATCATATTCATCGAGCTAACAATTTCTTAATTATGCAACCGGCTCTTTGGCCGCCTTTTTGATCAACTCGAAAAATTGGTCAAAAAGATATTCTGCATCATGCGGCCCTGGACTGGCCTCAGGGTGATACTGTACCGAGAATACATTTTTGTCTTTCATGCGAATGCCCGCGACGGTCTGATCGTTCAGGTGTACATGGGTAATCTCTAGGTCAGGGTTAGCTTCGGTTTCTTCTCGATTTATGGCAAAGCCATGATTTTGGGAAGTAATCTCACCTTTGCCCGTCAACAGATTTATAATGGGATGGTTGATACCTCGATGACCGTTATGCATTTTATAGGTAGAAACGCCATTCGCCAAGGCAATAATCTGATGACCCAAGCAAATACCAAAAAGCGGGTTATCACTTGCTATGATTTCTTTGGCCGTTGCAATTGCCTCGGTCAAAGGTTCTGGATCACCAGGACCATTTGATATAAAGTACCCATCAGGCTCCCATGCCTTCATTTCATCAAAGGAAGTGTTGTACGGAAAAACCTTGATGTAGGCATCTCGTCTGGCGAGGTTTCTCAAAATGTTCTTTTTGACCCCAATATCAAGTGCAGAAATTCGATAGGTTGCATTCTCGTTTCCAAAGTAATAGGGTTCTTTGGTCGAAACTTTTGAAGCCAGCTCCAAGCCTTCCATACTGGGTACCTCGGCGAGTCTCTTTTTTAGTTCCTTAATATTATCGACCTCTGTCGAAATAACCGCATTCATCGCTCCGTTATCACGAATATAACTTACCAAAGCCCTTGTATCGACATCTGATATACTGAACAAGTTGCTTTTCCCAAGAAATTCCTCGAGACTTGCATCAGAGTTGGGGCGAGAGTATTCATAGCTGAAATTTTTACAGATCAAACCGGCGATCTTAACACCATCTGACTCTACCTCATCTTCGTTCGTTCCATAATTTCCGATATGGGCATTCGTCGTTACCATCAGTTGACCGAAATAGGACGGGTCGGTGAATATTTCTTGATAGCCGGTCATTCCGGTATTGAAACAAACCTCGCCAAAGGCCGTGCCCTCTCGATCGCCTACAGCCTTTCCGTGAAAGATGGTGCCATCTGCCAATAATATTAATGCTTTTTTTCGAGCTTGGTACTTCATACATTAGGGTTTACAGGGTTTCACAAATAAACATAAAAAAAGGATAAACTTTCAAGTTTATCCTTTTACAAATATCAATAGTAATTAACATCTTACTCTTCTGAATCATCGGCTTTTGCTGCAACTTCGTTTTTGTCAGATCCGCCTTTGGTTTCAACTGGAACAGGAGGTGTTTCTTTCTTGGCCCCACCACCTCTTCTACTTCTTCGCGTAGATTTCTTTTTGGGTTTGCCAGCGTTGTAGAGCTCATTGAAATCGACCAACTCGATCATTGCCATATCTGCATTGTCTCCCAATCGGTTTCCCAACTTTATAATTCGGGTATAGCCCCCGGGTCTATCCCCAACCTTTTCCGAAACTGCACTGAACAATTCGCTGACCGCATGCTTATCTCTCAAATACTTAAAAACTATACGACGATTATGCGTACCTTTTTCGGCCGATTGATTGTTCTCCGCTTTTGATTTGGTGATCAATGGCTCGATAAATTGCTTAAGTGCCTTGGCTTTTGCCACAGTCGTATTGATCCGCTTGTGTTCGATCAAGGAACAGGCCATATTTGCCAACATCGCTTTTCTATGTGCGGTCTGCCTGCCTAGGTGGTTTATTTTTTTACCGTGTCTCATTACGTATCTCTATGTATTTCTCCAACTGAGGGTTTCTCCCTTCCTGTAAGAAATAGCAGTTAATCCTTATCCAATTTATATTTCGCAAGGTCCATTCCGAAGTTAAGACCCTTGTTGATAACCAATTCTTCAAGCTCGGTCAACGACTTCTTACCAAAGTTTCTAAACTTCATCAAATCGTTCTTATTGAACGAAACCAAATCGCCAAGCGTATCAACTTCAGCAGCTTTCAAACAGTTCAATGCTCGAACCGAAAGGTCCATATCGACCAACTTCGTCTTCAACAATTGCCTCATGTGCAACGACTCTTCGTCGTAGGTCTCGGTTTGGGCGATTTCATCGGCTTCAAGTGTGATTCGCTCATCGGAGAACAGCATAAAGTGGTGAATCAACACTTTGGCACCCTCTGTCAACGCATCCTTAGGATGAATCGAACCATCGGTAACGATTTCAAAAACCAATTTTTCGTAATCGGTCTTTTGTTCGACCCTGAAGTTCTCGATACTGTATTTTACATTCTTTATAGGCGTAAAAATGGAATCGATGGCAATCGTACCAAGTGGACTGCCAGATTTTTTGTTCTCCTCAGCGGGAACATAACCGCGACCCTTATCAATTACAACTTCTAGGTTCAAACTGACTTTTGAGTCCATATTACAGACGACCAGATCAGGGTTCAAGACCTGATACCCCGAGATGAATTTTTGAAAATCACCGGCGGTCAACTGATTCTTTCCGCTAATGGAAACGGCAACCGTTTCTGCCTCGGAATCATCTATTTGTTTCTTGAAACGAATTTGTTTCAAATTCAATATTATCTCGGTAACATCTTCTACCACCCCTGGAATGACCGAGAACTCATGTTCAATATTGTCAATTCTAACGGAGGTGATGGCATGGCCTTCCAAAGATGAAAGCAATACCCTTCTTAATGCATTCCCGACCGTTAAGCCATAACCGGGCTCCAAGGGACGAAACTCAAATTTCCCTTCGAAATCTGAAGAATCGATCATTATAACTTTATCGGGTTTCTGAAAATTAAATAATGCCATGTGAATCAGTGTTCTTATTAATTATTTAGAGTAAAGCTCGACTATCAGTTGTTCCTTGATGTTCTCAGGAATCTGAATGCGTTCAGGTACGGAAACAAAGGTACCTTCCATTTTTTCGGCGTTCCATGCTATCCATTCGTAGACACTGCTATTGGCCGAAAGTGCGTCTTTGATCGATTGAACGGATTTAGACTTTTCGCGTACGCCAACAATATCGCCAGCCTTTAAACTGTAAGAAGGTATATTTACCAATTCGCCATTCACGGTTATATGTCTATGGGAAACTAGCTGACGTGCCCCTCTTCTTGAATTGGCCATGCCCATTCGATAGACCACGTTGTCTAATCGTGACTCGCAAAGTTGGAGCAAAACCTCACCGGTTACGCCTTCTTTTCTTTTGGCTTTCGCAAATATGTTTCGAAACTGACGCTCAAGAATACCATAGGTATACTTGGCCTTTTGCTTCTCCATCAACTGAATTGCATATTCCGACTTTTTCCCACGGCGACGGTTATTACCGTGCTGCCCCGGAGGGTAATTTTTCTTTTCAAAGGATTTGTCGTCCCCGAAAATCGCTTCTCCGAACTTACGGGCGATCTTACTTTTTGGTCCTGTGTATCTTGCCATCTTCTTTTTATTTGAGGCCTGCCCGTTCCGCAGGCGGGTGTGATTATGAATTAAGGCTTATCCTTCGATAATCGCGCTACACCTCTTCGAATTATTAATGTTCTAGTTATACTCTTCTTCGTTTCGGAGGTCTACATCCGTTGTGTGGCATTGGGGTAACATCGATAATCTCCGTAACTTCAATACCCGAATTGTGAAGGGTTCGAATTGCCGATTCACGACCGTTACCCGGCCCCTTTACATAGACCTTGACTTTTTTGAGCCCTGCCTCCTGGGCGACCTTGGCACAGTCTTCGGCTGCTACTTGGGCCGCATAGGGTGTATTCTTTTTCGAACCCCTAAAACCCATCTTACCTGCCGATGACCAAGAGATGACATCTCCTTTTTTATTGGTCAAAGAAATAATGATATTGTTGAAAGAGGCCGTAACGTGTGCCTCGCCAATACTGTCAACTATGACCTTACGTTTTTTGGTCGATTTTGTACCTGCTTTCGCCATAATACTTTACCTATTATTTAGTAGCCTTCTTTTTGTTGGCCACTGTTTTTCTTTTTCCTTTTCTTGTTCTGGAATTATTCTTCGTGCGTTGACCCCTCAAAGGAAGTCCGGATCTGTGTCTTACTCCACGGTAACACCCGATATCCATCAATCGTTTGATATTGATTTGGGTCTCTGAGCGCAGCTCGCCTTCAATGGTGTACGAAGATACGGCCTCACGAATACGACCGATCTCATCATCGTTCCAATCAGATACCTTTGTGTCTTCACTCACTTTGGCGGTGCCCAATATTTCTTTCGCACGGCTCTTTCCGATTCCAAAAATATAGGTCAATGCAATAACCCCGCGCTTTTGTTTTGGTATATCAATACCTGCAATTCTTGCCATAATTATCCTTGTCTTTGTTTGAATCTAGGATTCTTCTTGTTGATTACGTACAACCTGCCCTTTCTGCGCACAATCTTGCACTCGGCACTTCTTTTCTTAATGGATGCTCTTACCTTCATTATTAGTATCTGTATGTAATTCTTGCCTTTGTCAAATCGTAGGGACTCATTTCAAGCTTTACCTTGTCCCCCGGAAGCAATTTGATATAGTGCATGCGCATCTTGCCCGAAATATGTGCGGTAACGACATGACCATTTTCCAATTCGACACGAAACATTGCATTTGACAATGCCTCGATAATGCTTCCATCTTGTTCTATGGGTGCTTGTTTAGCCATAAATATTTATGCTACTTTTCTGTTTTTTCCTGTTTTCATCAATCCATCGTAATGCCTGTTCAACAAATAGGCATTTACCTGTTGTACGGTGTCGATGGCAACACCGACCATAATCAATAGCGAGGTGCCACCATAAAATAGTGCCCATCCTGCCTGAACATCCAAAAACTTGACCACTACCGCCGGCAATACCGCCAACAGGGCCAAAAATATCGAACCTGGCAACGTAATCATAGACATTATCTTGTCTAGATAATCGCCGGTTTCCTTTCCCGGTCGTATACCTGGAATAAATCCTCCGCTACGTTTCAAATCATCTGCCATTTTATTCGTCGGCACTGTAATCGCCGTATAGAAAAAGGTAAAGATGATAATCAATAGGGCGAACAAAATATTATACGCCAAGCCAAAAATGTCGGCAAACTGTACTTCCATCCATTGACCGACGGTGGTATCGTTGAACAAGCCTCCTACCATGCTCGGCACAAACATAATTGCCTGGGCAAAGATAATCGGCATAACCCCGGATGCATTCAATTTCAACGGAATGTACTGTCGCGAACCCATTACATTTTTTTCATAACCCCCAGAAGCCGTTCTTCTCGCATATTGCACGGGAATCTGGCGCATCGCCATCACCAATAATACACTGGCCAAAATGACGAGGAACCAAAGAATCACTTCGAACAAAACCATCATTGGTCCACCAACACCGTTCCATCTTGTCACCGCTTCTTGAACGAACGATTGTGGCATGGTGGCGATAATACCGATCATGATCAATAATGATATTCCATTACCGATACCCTTATCCGAGATCTTCTCTCCCAACCACATGGCGAAAACACAACCTGTGACCAAAATAATGACGGCGGGTATCATAAAATCCAAGCCGCGGCCCATCAAGAAGGCCGAATCGGGAACTCCAAAAGCAGAAAGACCGAACAAATATGTGGGTGCCTGCACAATACAAATACCAATGGTCAACCACCTGGTGATTTGGTTCTTTGTCTTGCGGCCGCTCTCACCTTCTTTATCCAATTTCTGCAAATATGGAATGGCGATGCTCATCAACTGCACCACAATGGATGCCGAGATATAGGGCATGATTCCCAAGGCAAATACCGAAGCATTTGCAAAGGCACCACCTGTAAAAGCGTTCAAGAGACCAAAAATACCTTGATCGGTACCATCGACCAAACCACCCAACTGACTTGAGTCGATACCTGGAAGTACAATTTGGCAGCCAAAACGGTATACCAAAAGAAGACCTAAGGTGATTATGATCCGGTTCCTTAGCTCTTCAATCTTCCAAATATTGGATATGATCTCAAAAAATTTCTTCATGGTATGGGTATGCTTATAAATTTATGGCCTCGCCGCCTGCTTTTTCAATCGCTGCTTTGGCAGAAGCGGTAAATTTATGTACTGAAACTTTTAAGGAAGCTTTCAGCTCTCCGCTTCCCAATATTTTTACCAAGTCATTTTTGCGGGCCAACCTATTATCGACCAAAGTCTCCAAGGTCACTGTGTCTTTCACAATCTTCTTGTCAACAAGTTCTTGTAACTTATCCAGGTTGATTCCACGGTATTCTTTACGATTGATATTGGTAAAGCCGAATTTGGGTACACGGCGCTGCAAAGGCATTTGCCCACCTTCAAATCCGATTTTCTTCGAGTAACCAGATCTAGACTTGGCACCTTTGTGACCTCTGGTCGCAGTGCCGCCCTTTCCCGAGCCTTGCCCTCTTCCTACTCTTTTGCCCGCCTTATTGGCAGATCCTTGCGCTGGTTTTAGATTACTTAAATCCATTGACTTGTATATCTCAAGCTTCCTCCATGGAAACCAAATGTTTAACTGTATTGATCATACCCAGAATACTTGCGGTATCGTCATGTTCGACAACTTGCCCTATTCTGCGCAATCCGAGTGCCTCTAAAGTCCGCTTTTGATTTTGCGGCCTTTTGATGCTACTTTTTATCTGCTTTACTTTAATCTTCGCCATTTTCTTTAGTATTTAGTACAGTCGTGGGAACCAAAATTCAACTACTGAAAACTTTATACTTATAACTTTCTATTCTTTCTATCCCTTAAAAACTTTTTCCAAGGAAACATTTCTCTGTTTGGCCACCGTGTTTGCATCTCGCAATTGTAAAAGGGCGTCAAAGGTTGCCTTTACCACGTTATGCGGATTCGACGAACCCTGCGATTTTGAGAGTACATCCTGCACACCGACCGATTCCAAAACCGCCCTTACGGCACCCCCGGCAATAACCCCGGTACCATGGGAAGCTGGCTTAATGAAAACTCGTGCACCGCCGTACTTTCCTTTTTGCTCGTGTGGCAAAGTGCCTTTGTTCAAAGGTATTCGAATGAGGTTCTTTTTAGCATCCTCTATTGCCTTTGCGATCGCCGTTGCCACTTCTTTAGATTTTCCAAGGCCATGCCCCACAACTCCATTTTCATCACCTACTACCACAATGGCCGAGAAGCCAAATGCCCGGCCTCCTTTGGTTACCTTGGTCACTCTCTGTACACCGACCAATCTGTCTTTTAAATCTAAACCTCCTGGCTTGACGGTCTCTACGTTCTTGTATTTCTGGTACATATATCCTTTAAAATTTTAGTCCTGCTTCACGTGCTCCCTCGGCAAGGGATTTAACCCTACCATGATAAAGGTTGCCGCCTCTATCAAAAGCTACCTTTTCGATACCCGCTTTATTGGCCTTCTCTGCAATCGCCTTTCCGACCTGGGCAGCAATCTCACTTTTGGTGCCCTTGGCCTTCGCCAATTCTTTGTCACGTGAGGATGCAGCGGCCAGAGTAACTCCTTTTGTATCGTCAATCAATTGGGCATATATGGCACTGTTGCTTCTGAAAACCGAAAGCCTTGGTCTTTCCGCAGTTCCGCCAGAGACCTTTCTTATTCTTTTTCGTATTCTGAGTTTTCTTTCAGATTTTGATAATCCCATAGCTATTATTATTAAGCTGATTTACCAGCCTTTCTTCTTAATTGTTCTCCAACGAATTTGATACCTTTTCCTTTGTATGGCTCAGGTTTACGGAACGATCGGATCTTCGCGGCGACCTGACCGACCAATTGTTTGTCATGTGAGGTCAGTTTGACAATCGGGTTCTTTCCTTTTTCTGAAATCGTCTCGATTTTGACCTCAGGGGCAACATCCAATACAATGTTATGAGAGAATCCTAATGCAAGATCCAACTTCTGGCCTTGATTGCTCGCTCGATATCCGACCCCGACCAATTCCAATTCTTTGGTCCATCCCTTTGATACTCCTTCGATCATGTTATTGACCAAAGAGCGATACAAGCCATGCATTGATTTGTTTTCTTTTGAGTCTGAAGGTCTCGATACAACTATCTGCCCATCATCGACCTTTACATCAACAGCCGAGAAATTCTGGGTGAGCTCTCCCAATTTACCTTTTACGGAAATTACGCCATCTTTGACCTCAACGGTAACTCCTTCCGGAATTGCGATTGGATTATTACCTATTCTAGACATTTTCCAGTACTTCTTTATTCAATTAATATACGTAGCACAGTACCTCACCGCCTACATTTTCTTCTTCGGCCCGCTTACTGGTCATCACACCGTGCGAGGTAGAGACTATAGCAACGCCCAAACCGTTCAAAACTCTTGGTAGGTCATCTGAACCTGCGTATTTGCGCAGACCCGGTTTACTGACCCTTTGCAATTTTTTAATGACCGGTTCCTTGGTAAACTTGTCGTACTTAAGTGCGATTTTTATAGTTCCCTGAACCTTATCATCATCGAATTTATAGCTCAAAATATAACCTTGATCAAATAAAATCTTGGTTATCTCTTTCTTCACATTGGATGCAGGAACTTCAACAACCCGGTGCCCCGCTCTACTTGCGTTGCGAACCCGTGTCAAATAATCTGCTATAGTATCTGTAACCATAATTTTCAATTTTTGATTTTAGATTTGTGATTTCCCCTGTTGTCTTCAAGTAGCAAATCGCAATTCCATAATCGTAATTTGTTTTACCAACTGGCTTTCTTTACACCTGGTATCAAACCCTTGTTCGCCATTTCACGGAACATAACCCTTGAAATACCAAAATTTCTCATATAACCTCTTGGCCTACCGGTCAGTTTACAGCGGTTGCGCATTCTGATCGGTGAAGCATTGCGCGGCAATTTTTGCAATGCCTCATAGTCTCCGGCCTCCTTTAAGGCCTTTCTCTTCTCGGCATATATTGCAACCATTTTCGCCCGTTTACGCTCACGCGCCTTCATTGACTCCTTTGCCATATTAATTCTTTTTAAAAGGTAATCCCAATTCGTTCAACAATGATTTTGCTTCCTTGTCCGTGTTGGCCGAGGTCACAAAAGTTATATCCATACCATTGATCCTATTGATCTTATCAATATTGATCTCTGGAAATATAATTTGTTCGGTAACACCCAAACTATAGTTGCCTCGGCCGTCAAAACCGCTGGCGCGAATACCCTGAAAGTCTCTTACCCGTGGTAGGGCGCTTGTTACCAAGCGATCTAAAAACTCGTACATACGCTCACCTCTTAGAGTGACCTTAGCACCTATGGGCATACCTTTTCTCAATTTAAAGGCTGCGACGTCCTTCTTTGAAACGGTCGCTACCGCTCGCTGCCCTGTTATATTGGTCAGCTCCTCGACCGCATGGTCAATGAGTTTCTTATCCGCTACCGCCGCACCAATACCTCGGCTTACCACAATCTTCTGAAGTTTTGGAACCTGCATCACATTGTTATAGCCGAACTCTTCTTTCAGTGCCCCAATGACACGTTCGGTATATTCTTTCTTTAATCTTGATATGTAAGCCATAACTAAATTACTTCTTTCGATTTCCTTGAAACTCGAACTTTCTTACCATCTTTAATCTCGTACCCCACGCGGGTGGCATCGCCAGATTTATCAATCAAAGACAGGTTTGAAATATGAATTGGCGCTTCCTTTTGAACAATGCCTCCCTGTGGATTCTTCGCACTCGGTTTCTCATGTTTGGAAACCATATTGGTTCCCTCGACAATGGCCTTGTTCTTTTTCTTATCGACACTCATCACCTTGCCTTCAGATCCCTTGTGGTCTCCGGCAATCACTCTTACGGTGTCTCCTGTCTTTATCTTTAATTTCATCACTTTAAATTTTTATAGTACCTCAGGAGCCAAAGAAACAATCTTCATAAATTGCTTGTCTCGAAGCTCCCTTGCAACTGGGCCAAATACCCGTGTTCCTCTCATTTCTCCTGTTGGGTTCAACAAAACACATGCATTGTCATCGAAACGTATGTATGAACCGTCAGGTCGTCTCACTTCCTTTTTGGTACGGACCACGACCGCGGTCGACACAGCTCCTTTTTTTATACCTCCATTCGGAGTGGCTTCCTTAACGGTTACCACAATTTTGTCGCCTATGGAAGCATATCTTCGTTTGGTACCGCCCAGAACGCGAATGGTCAAAACCTCTTTGGCCCCGGTGTTATCTGCTACCTTTAATCTTGATTCTTGCTGTAACATAATTATTTAGCTCTTTCAAGTATTTCAACCAACCTCCAGCATTTGGTCTTGCTCATAGGTCTTGTTTCCATGATCTTTACAGTGTCACCAATGTTGCAATCATTCTTTTCATCATGAGCGACATATTTCTTGGTGCGAAGTACGAACTTTCCGTACATAGGGTGCTTGACCCTTTTGACTTCTGCAACCACGATGGACTTTTCCATTCTATCGCTGGTAACAACGCCTATTCTTTCTTTTCTTAAGTTTCTTTTTTCCATAAAGCAGAACCAATTATTGCTTTTTTCTTTTTGTTAATTCAGTTGCCAACCTAGCTACAGTTCTTCTGGCGTGTTTTATCTGAAGTGGATTTTCCAGTGGCGTAACCGAGTGGGCCAACTTCAAATCGGCATGTTGCTTCTTATATTCGGCGATCTTTTCAGCCAATGCTTCAACGGACATTTCCTTAATTTCCGATTGTTTCATGCTTCAAATAGATTAGTCGTTCGGTGAATAATCACGAGCGACGATAAATTTTGTTTTAACTGGCAACTTTTGGGCCGCTAATCGCAAGGCTTCCTTGGCGATATCGATCGGAACACCGGCAACTTCGAAAACGACCCTACCAGGTTTTACGACGGCTACAAAATATTCAGGTGCCCCCTTACCTTTTCCCATACGTACTTCCAAAGGTTTTTTGGTAATCGGCTTGTCCGGAAAAACTTTTATCCAAAGTTGACCTTCCCTTTTCATATATCTCGTGGCAGCGATACGGGCAGCCTCGATTTGACGTGACGTCAGAAATGCCGAATCCAAAGACTTGATCCCGAACATGCCGTTCGAAAGCTGGTGACCCCTGCCGGAATTACCCTTCATACGGCCCTTCTGCATTTTTCTGAACTTCGTTCTCTTCGGTTGTAACATTGTCCTGTTGCTTTATAAATTATTTTCTTCGGCGAGGGCCCTTTCTGCCTCCATCTTGCTTGCCACCTTTTCCGCCTTGTCCTTTTTGCATTCCGATCAACGGATTCAATTCGCGTTTACCATATACCTCGCCCTTCATGATCCAAACCTTGATTCCCAAGCGACCATATGTCGTATGGGCTTCGTGCATGGCGTAATCAATGTCCGCTCTGAAAGTCGATAATGGGATTCGACCGTCTTTATACGATTCTGACCGTGCCATTTCAGCACCGTTCAATCGACCGGAAATTTGAATCTTTATACCTTCCGCGTTCATTCGCATTGCAGCGGCAATTGCCATTTTTATGGCGCGACGAAAAGAAATTCTACTTTCAATCTGCCTCGCAACGCTTGCAGCCACCAAATTGGCATCAACCTCTGGTCTTTTAATTTCGTAGATATTGATCTGTACCTCTTTGTTGGTGATCTTCTTAAGCTCTTCTTTGAGCTTGTCAACTTCTTGACCACCTTTACCGATGATTATACCCGGCCTCGCCGTGGTAATGGTGACAGTAATCAATTTCAAAGTACGCTCGATGATGACCCTGGAAACACTGGCCTTTGCCAAACGAGCATGAATGTACTTTCTGATTTTGTCATCTTCGGCAAGTTTGTCGCCATAATCATCACCACCGTACCAGTTGGATTCCCAACCTCTAATTATACCTAGACGATTACCTATCGGATTTGTTTTCTGTCCCATTCTCTAACTCGCTGTATTATTATTTGAACCCAGAACCAAGGTAACATGGTTCGAACGTTTTCTGATTCTATGAGCCCTACCTTGTGGGGCAGGCCTTAACCGCTTCAACATGGTACCGCTATCAACACGGATTTCTTGAATGAAAAGATCCGCATCCTCGATATCGGCATCCTCGTTTTTGGCTTGCCAATTTGACAAGGCAGAAAGCAAAAGTTTTTCCAATCTTCTGGATGCCTCTTTAGAATTGAATCTCAAGATGGCCAATGCCTTCTCGACCTCAACACCCCTGATCAAATCGGCCACCAACCTCATTTTTCTGGGAGAGGTCGGGCAATTGTTCAACTTGGCAAAGGCTACTTGTTTCTTCTCAGCCTTGATTCTTTCGGCTCTTTCTCTTTTTCGAACTCCCATAGCTTACTTCTTTCCTTTGTTCTTAGCCCCGGCATGGCCCCTAAAAGACCGTGTTGGCGAAAATTCCCCTAGCTTATGCCCGACCATATTCTCTGTAATGTACACAGGAACAAATTGTCGACCATTATGAACGGCAATGGTCAAGCCAACAAAATCGGGCGTAATCATTGACGCTCTCGACCAGGTTTTAATAACTGACTTCTTACCTGAGCTTGCAGCCTGCTGTATTTTCTTTTCTAGACTATAGTGAACGTAAGGTCCTTTCTTTAATGAACGTGCCATTGATTTCTAATTTATTTCTTTCTACGTTCTATGATATACTTGTTCGTACTCTTGGTCTTGGACCTTGTGCGGTATCCCTTGGCAGGAATTCCGTTTCGAGATCTTGGGTGACCACCGGAGGCCCTACCCTCACCACCACCCATTGGGTGATCGACAGGGTTCATGGCAACTGGCCTAGTTCTAGGTCTCCTACCCAGCCATCTGCTTCGACCTGCCTTTCCAGATACCAAAAGCTGATGATCGGAATTGCTGACAGCCCCTATGGTCGCCAAGCAATCTGCCAAAATCATCCTTGTTTCGCCAGAAGGCATCTTGACCGTTGCAAATTTTCCTTCACGGGCCATCAATTGGGCGAATGTTCCAGCACTTCTTGCCATCACGGCGCCCTGTCCAGGACGTAGCTCGATACACGAAATAATCGTACCCAAAGGTATTTGGCTCAAAGGCATTGCATTACCGATTTCCGGGGTCGCTTTATCACCGGACATTACCTCTTGCCCGACCTGAAGTCCGTTCTGGGCGATGACATATCTCTTTTCTCCATCTGAATATTCGACAAGGGCGATGAAAGCAGTTCTGTTGGGGTCATACTGAATCGATTTGACCGTAGCTGTCACACCATGCTTGTTTCTCTTGAAATCGATGATTCGATATCTTCGCTTGTGACCACCACCTCTTTGGCGCATGGTCATCTTACCTTGACTGTTCCTACCTCCTGACTTTTTTAAAGGAGCAAGCAAGCTTTTCTCCGGCTTATCAGTAGTAATCGCGTCAAATCCGTTTACTACTCTAAAACGCTGCCCTGGGGTTATCGGTTTTAATTTTCTAACTGACATTGTTAATCCTATAGATTACTGTAAAAATCAATGATGTCGCCTTCCGCTACATCTACAATTGCCTTTTTATAGCCATTTGACTTACCGTGCTGTACACCTGATCGCGTATAACGGGTTTTTCTTTTGGGTCCGTAAACCATAGTTCTGACTTTCGTCACAGAAACTCCGTATACCGATTCCACTTCCTCTTTGATCTGAATCTTGTTGGCCTTTTGATCGACCACGAAACCATAGCGATTGAACAACTCGCTATCAGAGGTCATTTTTTCAGTTATTATCGGCTTTATCAACACACTCATCTTCAACTTATTTATTTAGATTCTCGACAAGGCCCTCTAAAGCACCTTCGCACAAGACAATATTATTAGCGTTCAATATTTTGTAAGTGCTTAATTCTGAGCTTGTTACAACCTCTGAACGGGTCAAATTACGCGAAGACAAATATACACTATTATTCGAATCGCCCAACACGACCAAAGCTTTTTTGTTTTCGAGCCCCAGGGACTTCAAAACCTGCACAAAATCTTTGGTCTTCGGTGTTTCAAAATCGAAATCCTCTACCACCAAAATAGCCTTGTCTTTTGACTTCATGCTCAAGGCCGATTTGCGCGCCAAACGCTTCACATTTTTGTTCAGTTTTTGGGTGTAATCTTTGGGTCGCGGACCGAAGATTCGACCACCTCCCCTAAAAATTGGGGATTTGATACTACCTGCTCGTGCCGTACCTGTACCCTTTTGCTTTTTGATCTTGCGAGTACTGCCGGCAATCTCTCCCCTTTCTTTTGATTTGTGCGTGCCTTGTCTCTGATGGGCCAAGTACTGCTTGACATCCAGGTAAACGGCATGCTCATTCGGCTCAATACCGAAAACAGCGTCAGAAAGATCCGCTTTCCGGCCTGTCTCTTTTCCTTTTATATCTAATACTGCTACCTTCATTACTGCCACCTTTGAATAGTTACATATCCATTTTTGTGCCCGGGAACGGCGCCTTTCACAACCAAAATGTTCTTTTCGGGCACTACTTTCAATACCCTTAGATTTTGAACCGTGACACGACCGCCACCCATTCTTCCGGCCATTCGCATTCCCTTCATTACCCTAGAGGGCGTGGAAGCGGCGCCGATTGAACCAGGCGCTCTCAACCTATTATGCTGGCCGTGGGTCGCTTGCCCTACACCGCCAAAGCCATGGCGCTTAACAACGCCCTGAAACCCCTTACCTTTTGAAGTACCGACTACATCGACAAACTCACCTTCAACAAAAATGTCGACACTCAAAGTATCGCCCAACTTGTATTCCCCTTCAAAACCTTGAAATTCAACGACTTTTTTCTTCGGAGAGGATCCTGCCTTTTTAAAATGGCCCATTTCGGCCTTGTTGGCTCGTTTCTCTGCCTTGTCATCGAAACCTAACTGAAGGGCATTGTACCCATCGACTTCCTCGGTTCTGACTTGGGTAACTACGCATGGCCCTGCTTCGATGACAGTACAAGGAATATTTTTCCCGTTCTCGTCAAAGATGCTGGTCATGCCCACTTTTTTACCTATTAACCCAGACATATTTGATTTTAGATTTTAGATTTTAGATTTTGGGCTTCAAAAATTGTATTGAAACCAAAACCCATACTCTATTTATATTTGTTCACTATTTATACTCAACTATCTGACAAAAAAACAGGGTCAAAAATTATTCAACCCTGAATATATTTTTGTTTCCGTTTTTCCTTTGCACGCAGCGCCGGACATGTTTACCCTGAACTCGTTTCAGGGTCTGTTTTTACTTTCTACCGATTCCGAATCAAGTTCGGAATATAATTCGTCCAAGATTTTCGGCCGGCAATCGCTGCTTCCGAAAATCAAGTCTCATTATACCTTTATCTCAACCTCAACACCACTGGGAAGTTCGAGCTTCATCAATGCATCGATGGTCTTTGATGAGGAGCTATATATGTCAAGCAACCTCTTGTAAGAGCTCAACTGAAATTGCTCCCTTGACTTTTTGTTCACGTGCGGCGAACGCAAAACCGTGAATATTTTCTTGTGTGTCGGTAACGGAATCGGACCTGTAACCACTGCTCCCGTCGTCTTCACCGTTTTTACGATCTTCTCGGCTGATTTGTCGACCAAATTGTGATCGTAAGACTTTAATTTTATTCTGATTTTCTGACTCATCTTCTACAATTAAGCGGTTACTCCCTTGGTCGCTTTTATCACTTCTTCGGCAATATTCGATGGGGTTTCTGCATAATGGGAAAACTCCATGGTCGATGTCGCCCTACCCGAAGACAATGTTCTAAGCGAAGTAACATAACCGAACATTTCCGAAAGTGGTACTTCGGCCTTAATAACTTTTGAACCGGCGCGGTCGTCCATATTGTTGACCTGCCCCCTTCGACGGTTCAAATCACCAACAATATCACCCATGTTCTCCTCGGGGGTAAGCACCTCCAACTTCATGATGGGTTCCATCAACACGGCGCGTGCCGCTTTGGCGGCCTCTTTATAACCCAGTTTTGCCGCCAACTCGAAAGACAGAGAATCGGAATCCACCGGGTGGAAAGAACCGTCTTTCAAAGTAATCTTCATGCTGTCCATTTCGAATCCGGCCAATGGACCATTCTTCATGGCTTCCTTAAATCCTTTTTCCACTGACGGGATATACTCTTTTGGAATGTTACCTCCTTTAATCTGGTTGTCGAAAACCAAGCCGGTTTCATCTTCCCCTACCGGTTCCATTACAAACTGGATATCAGCGAATTTACCACGGCCACCTGTTTGCTTTTTATAAACTTCCCTATGGTTTGCAACTGCGGTCAAAGCTTCCTTGTACTCCACTTGAGGTTGGCCTTGGTTCACCTCAACCTTGAATTCACGTCTTAAACGGTCCACAATGATATCTAAGTGGAGCTCGCCCATTCCAGAGATGATTGTCTGACCGGATGCCTCATCGGTTTTCACCTGAAAGGTCGGATCCTCCTCAGCCAGTTTGGCCAAGGACATCCCCAATTTATCTACATCGGCCTTGGTCTTAGGTTCGACAGCAATACCAATTACGGGATCCGGGAAGTTCATACTTTCCAAGATAATCGGATGCTTCTCAGACGAAAGGGTGTCACCTGTCTTGATATCCTTGAAACCTACAGCAGCTCCGATGTCACCAGCCCCAATCGACTCGACCGCATTTTGCTTGTTGGAGTGCATTTGATAGATTCTCGAAATTCTTTCTTTGTTACCAGACCTATTGTTCAAAACATATGACCCGGCATCCAATTTTCCGGAATACGCCCTAAAGAAAGCCAAGCGGCCAACGAAGGGATCCGTGGCAATCTTAAATGCCAAGGCGGAAAAAGGTTCGTTCGGGTCCGGTTTTCTAGCTATTTCGTCTCCTGTATCCGGATTTGTACCCACGATGGCATCTTTATCCAAAGGAGAAGGCAAATACCTACAAACAGCATCCAACAAAAATTGAACACCTTTATTCTTGAACGAAGAACCACAAATCATGGGAATAATACTCATATCCATTACCGCCGCACGCAAAGCACCATGGATTTCGTCTTCCGTAATGGATTCTTCATCTTCGAAAAACTTTTCCATCAAGGCCTCATCATATTCCGCCACGGCCTCGATAAGCGCTGCTCGATGTTCTTTTACCTCGGCTTCCATTTCAGCCGGAATATCGACAACATCAAAAGTCGCGCCCATATTTTCATCATGCCAAACGATGGCCCTATTCTTTACAAGGTCTACAACTCCTTTGAAATCAGCCTCTTCCCCTATCGGCAAAACAATAGGTACCGCATTGGACTTCAACATTTCCCTAACTTGCTTGCAAACCATCAAAAAGTTGGAGCCTTGGCGGTCCATCTTGTTCACAAAACCCATTCTTGGCACTTTGTAATTGTCGGCAAGTCTCCAGTTCGTTTCAGACTGCGGCTCAACGCCGTCAACTGCACTAAATAGAAACACCAAACCGTCTAGCACCCGCAACGATCGATTAACCTCAACGGTAAAATCGACGTGGCCCGGGGTATCGATGATATTAAAGTGGTAACCCTTGGCATCATCGGTTGGTTTGCCATTTTCAGTGGGAAAATTCCAAGTACAGGTAGTTGCAGCGGATGTAATCGTGATTCCGCGTTCCTGTTCCTGCTCCATCCAGTCCATCGTAGCGGCGCCATCATGAACTTCACCGATTTTATGGCTTACCCCTGTATAGTAAAGAATACGCTCGGTAGTGGTCGTTTTGCCGGCATCAATGTGTGCAGCAATACCAATGTTTCTTGTAAATTTTAAGTCTCTTGCCATTTCTGATTAAAATCTAAAGTGGGAAAATGCCTTGTTGGCCTCGGCCATTTTATGTGTATCGACACGCTTCTTAACTGCCGCTCCTTCTTCTTTCGCAGCGGCCAATACCTCAGCGGCCAGCTTTTGCGCCATACCCTTTTCGTTCCTCTTTCTTGCATAACTGATCAACCACTTCATGGCCGTGGAAATTTTGCGATCGGGACGAATTTGCATGGGAATTTGAAATGTGGCACCACCAACGCGACGGCTGCGAACCTCAACATGGGGCATTACATTCGAAAGGGCATCCTTCCATAGCTCTAAAGACGATTTCTCTTCATCGGTCTTCTTCGCATCCACAATATCCATTGCATCATAGAATACGCCGAACGCCACTGACTTTTTCCCGTCCCACATCATCATATTTACAAAACGGGTGACCAATTGATCGCCAAACCGGGGATCCGGTAAAAGTGGTCTCTTCTTTGCCTGCTTTTTTCTCATTGTATATATATAAGGTATAAGGCTATCTAAAACTTACCTCTTATTTCATCTATTTCTTGGGGCGCTTTGCACCGTATTTTGACCTTCTCTGGGTTCTACCGGCAACGCCTGCCGTATCTAAAGCTCCTCGTACTATATGATATCGCACACCGGGCAAGTCTTTTACCCTGCCACCTCTAACCAAAACAATCGAGTGTTCTTGAAGATTATGGCCCTCACCGGGGATGTAAGCGTTCACCTCTTTTCCATTGGTCAATCGAACCCTTGCCACCTTTCGCATTGCCGAGTTCGGCTTCTTAGGCGTTGTCGTATAAACACGCGTACAAACGCCCCTGCGCTGAGGACATGAATCCAAGGCTGCCGACTTACTTTTCTTGGTAATTGTCGACCTTCCTTTTCGTACTAGTTGAGATATCGTTGGCATATTAAAAATATATGTATAAAACTTCCCCTCTTTTAAGGGCTGGCAAATGTAATACTATTTCATAATAATTCAAATCGTTACAGATTAATTTTGTTTTTTTTGCCAATTCACTACAATGCAAGATTCGAGCACAACGACCTATTGACGAGCGGGCCTAATGCAGTTCATATTTGTGGCCAAAGATTGGCAAATCACTTTAATTTTGAAATATCCATAAATTTGATACCTCTAAATTACGATTTTATCAATGTTTTGTTTAATTTTTTAAATTATTGATACTCCATAACAAAAAGCCTTGAGAAAGTTGTATTATTAAAACTGCTCTTAAAGTTTTATTAAAATAATTTTGGTTTATTAACATGAAATTGTGATTTTTGCCGATAGCTAATTCAAATAATTAAAAAATGAGAACAAAATTCAATGGAATTCTAACGCTGCTATTGGCGTTTGTTGTGCATGTCTCCTTTGCACAAGACAAAACGATTACCGGTACGGTGACAGATCAAGACGGTCTGCCGCTACCCGGTGTAAACATCGTTGTTGAAGGTACTACAAATGGTACCCAGACCGATTTCGATGGCAACTACTCTATAAGCGGTAGTGAGGGTCAAACACTTCTTTTTACCTATATAGGGCAAAAAGACGTTCGGCAGACCATCGGGTCAGCCAATACCCTAAACGTGCAAATGGAGGAAGATGCACAGGCCTTGGAAGAGGTTGTCGTTACGGCCCTTGGTGTTAAAAAGGAAGCCCAGTCTCTGGGTTACTCCATCGCCAAGGTCGATGGGGACGAAGTCACTGAGCAGCCTTCAAGTGATGTCGGTAGGCTTCTTCAAGGTAAAGCGGCCGGTGTAAACATTACGGCATCAAATGGAATGTCAGGTTCCTCAACGAATATTGTAATTAGGGGTTATACCTCGATTACGGGTTCTAACCAACCGTTATTTGTTGTAGATGGCGTGCCATTTGGTAGTGACACCAACAACAATGAGGCCTTTTTTGATAACGCAACGGAATCGAGCCGATTCTTGGACCTTGACCCCAACAACATTGAGGACATCAACGTTCTAAAAGGTCTAAGTGCAACCGCTCTTTACGGTAACCGTGGTCGAAACGGTGTTATTTTGATAACCACGAAAAATGCCAAGGGCGGTGATTTTGAAGGTAAGACCACTGTTTCAGTTGGCAGCTCTGTTTTCTTTAGCAACCCGCACTTACCGGATTATCAAAACGAATATGGTAACGGCTTCGACCAAGAGTTCGGCTGGTTCTTTAGTAACTGGGGCCCGCGTTTTGGGGACACCAACCCGAATATCTGGACGGGTTACCTCAACGAGATTCGTGATGGTCGCGTATTTTTGAACCACCCATTTGCTTCAAATACGGTACCTGCCTTTATAGTCGGCTATGAAGATTTAGCGGCGAGCCAATATGAATATAAGGCTTATCAAAGTGTACCAGAATTTTTTAGAACTGGTGTTTTCACAAATCAATCGATTGGTATCAACGGTGGTTCTGGCACCACGAGTTACAATGCAACTTATTCCAGAACCGAGGATAGCAGTTTCGTACCAGGCAACAAACTCTTGAAAAACAACTTAGGTGTCGGTGGATCTGCCAAATTTGGCAAATTGAATGTGAACGCAAGTTTGAATTATAGCACCACCGATTTAAAGAGTCCACCGATTGCCGCTTCACGTGGTAGTGGGGTCGCTGGTGATGGTGCTTCACTTTTTGGTGACCTTATGTATACTCCGAGAAGTGTTGACTTAACAAATATACCTTTTGAAAGGGCTGACGGTGGTTCGTTATATTATCGTGAAACCAACGGTATTCAGAACCCTCGCTGGACAGTCAAAAACTCATTGACCGGTCAGAAAGTCGATCGCTTTTTCGGAAATGTTTCCCTTCTTTATGAACTTTCCGAAAATTTAAACGCTACTTATCGATATGGATTGGACATCTACAATGAGGGCACTTTCTATGGTCAGAATAAAGGTGGTGTCGATGGTAACCAGCTAGGTATTTATCGTACACAGACCATTCGCAATATGATTACCGACCATAACTTCAGCTTAAATTACAACAAAGATTTGAGCGAAAGCTTTAATCTAAAATTCGTAGCAGGTTTCAACGCCAACTCCATTCTCTTTGAGAGAGATGGCTTGGAAAGTACAAACCAAATTGTTTATGGAGTCTTGAAGCACTGGAACTTCGTTACGGCTGCGTCTTCCAACTCCTTTAACAGCATCAATTTCCAAAGAACCACCAAAAACAATACTTTTGGTCTGTTCGGGGATGTTTCATTGGGGTACAAAGATTGGTTGTATTTGAACGGTTCACTTCGAAATGACTGGACCTCAACTTTGGAAAAGGATAATAATAGAATTCTATATCCCTCGGCAAGTTTATCATTCATTCCTACCAATGCCTTTGAAGGACTCCGATCCGATGGCAACGGTCTGAATTACATGAAATTGCGATTCGGTTATGGTTCCTCGGCAGGTTTCCCAGATGTATATAGTACAAGAAATACCTTGTCGTTGGCAGGTAGGGCATTTGTTGATGCAGGTGGTAACGTAGTCTCAAGTAATACCACTGACGATATACTAGGTAATCCTTTGTTAAAGCCTGAGAGGCTATCTGAGTTGGAATTAGGTATTGACACCAGGTTCCTCAACAATAGGGTCGGTTTGAATGCCAGTATCTTCAAAAAGAAAACCAAGGATTTGATTACCGATAAAGATCTGGATCCATCTACCGGATACCAATTGACCACGATCAATGGTGGTGATATGGAAGTCAAGGGTATTGAAGTTGATTTGGATGTCAATTTAGTCAAGGGACTCAACAATGGCTTTAACTGGCAGACCAATGTCAATTTCTATGCCGATGAATCTTTGGTAACGCGTTTACCAGAAGGTACGGAGCAAATTATTATCGGTAACTTCTTTACTGCTGATGCGAAAAATGCGGCCATAGTCGGGCAGCCTTTCGGAATATTGATCGGCGATAAGATTCAACGTGATGATAATGGAAACAAAATCATAACCAAGAGTACCGGTAACTACGTTAACAATCCAGAAGATGTCGTTATTGGTGATCCCAACCCAGACTGGACGGCAGAATTGGACAATACCTTTAGCTACAAGGGCCTAAGTTTAGGAGTAACGCTTGGATACCGCCATGGTGGTGATATTTTCTCAAAAACGGCGGTTACCTTATTAAGTAGGGGTATTATCGATTTCCCATTCGATCGCTTGGGCACTTATGTACTTCCAGGTGTTAATGAGGATGGCAGTCCGAATACAACCCAAATCGGTGCAACCGATATTGCGTTCTCAAACTGGCTTGGCCAAGATGAATTGGAAGTTTGGGATGGTACCACAATCCGATTGAGGGATGTACGATTGGGCTACTCACTTTCTAGCAAGATGTTGGAAAAGACACCATTTACAGGACTTACCTTTACCCTATCGGGATCAAACCTGTGGTATAAGGCAGTGAATTTTCCAGAAGGTGTGAATTTCGACACCAATACATTGAGTAATGGGGTTGGTAACAATATTGGGTTGGAATACTTTTCCGGACCAAGTTCAAAACGTTACGGATTTAGTATTAAAGCAACATTTTAAAAAAATGAATATGAAAAGTTTAAATAAAAAGATAAATATAGTTGTTGCAACACTGGTGCTTTTGTTGGGTGCGGGCAGTTGTGAAACAATTGACTTGGAGTTGGTCGAAGATCCCAACGCCCTGGGTGCGACCACGGCATCACCCGATTTTTATGTGAATGCCATTCAAATTGACCTTAGGGAATTCTTTGACGGAGATGTGGCCGATTTTGTTGGAGTCTCGGAAAGAGGCATGGAAATGACCCGCATTCTCCATATGTTCGGCCCACTATATGACAATGCCTATTCACCAGGTAATCATGATTTTATTTGGAGAAAAGGTTATTCCCAGGTATTTGCCGATGTGGCCAGTTTGCAGCCTTTGGCCGAAGAAGGTGAATTATGGACACATTTAGGAATAGCCCAAGTAGCAAAGGCCTACGTAGCGATGACCTTGGTCGACTACTTCGGGGATGTACCCTACTCTGAAAGTGTAAATCTTGAGTTCCTCAACCCAATGGCAGATTCGGGTGCGGACATCTACAACAGCGTTCATGCCCTCTTGGATGAGGCCATTGCAAATTTTAATAAGGAAGCGGCCAGAGCGCCCGATAATGACTTTTTCTACGGAGGTGACAAGGCAAAATGGATCAATCTGGCCAACACCCTAAAATTGAAGATGTGGCTTCAGTCAAGATTGGTTACCACCGCAGAATCGACGGCAGGTATCAATGCAATCGTGGCCAGTGGTAATTATATCCAAGATTCTTCTGGAGACTTTATCTTCCAGTATGGTACAACAGACCAAAACCCAGATAGTAGAAGTCCGATTTTCGCAAGAAACTTTGTTGAAGGGGTAGGTGTCACCGACTATATGTCGAATTGGTATATGGATCGCCTGTTGAATGACAAGGCCGCACCAGACCCTAGGGTAAGGTACTATTTCTATAGACAACGTGCGACAAATGCACAAAACACAGTTGAGCAATCGTGCTTCGGGGCGCTTCCGCCTCCGCACTATGGCTTTAGTGTTATTTTTTGTAATTTAGGTGATGATAACCCTGGCTATTGGGGCCGTGACCATGGATATGACTTTGGTATTCCACCAGACACAGGTGCAAGGTCGACTTGGGGATTGTATCCTGTAGGCGGTATTTTTGATGCCGATCAGTTCACTGCGATTGCAGATAGGGCCATTGGTACCAGGGGAGCCGGTATCGCGCCGATCATGATGTCAAGTTTTGTAGATTTTATGTTGGCCGAGGCCGCCTTGACAATAGGTGTTAGTGGTGATGCAGCTGCGTACCTCCGTTCTGCAATTGAAAAAAGTATGGAGACAGTAACCAATTTTAGAACCGACTTGGTAGATGATACTTTTGCTGCCACGGAAGCGGAGATAACTGCATATATTGATGAGGTTATGGCCAACTATGCGGCGGCCAGTGCCGATGATAAGCTGAACATTATTGTTAGAGAGTACTTTTTCGCTCTTTGGGGCAATGGGGTTGAAGCTTATAATACCTATAGAAGAACAGGCAAGCCTGATGATCTGCAACAATTGGTCAGACAGCCTTCCGATAACTTCATGAGGTCGTATTGGTATCCAGATGAATATGTGAACCAAAACCTAAACGCCGAGCAAAAGCCCGACGTTTTCCAAAAAGTTTTCTGGGATACTAACCCCGATACAGGTTTCATCTATTAAAAAATATAACTATGAAAAAAATAAGTTCAATTTTAGCAGCATCCTTGATGGTCTTCGCAACGATTTCTTGCGAAGATGAGGACAAGGATAGATTAGAGATTGCCAACATTACAGGTGGCGCAATATTGAGAACATTGGAATCATCAGGTGCCACTGTCAATAGGGAAGACCCTTCCCAGTCGACTATTTCGGCCACCGTGGAATTCGATGACTTTAAGAACGATGATACCCTAGAATCGGTCGATTACTTTTTGCAGTTCATAGATACCTCTCCAGTCGGTGGGGTGGTTATGGAAGTTCCTGAAGTGATGATCGGCAATGTACCTGCCAGTGCCTTTAGTGCCGGTAGCAATGGACCGACAGCCACTATTTCAGTCAATATGGCGGAAGGTTTGACGGCATTGGGTGTTTCGAAAGACGACCTATATGGTGGAGATATCTTCTTGATGCGATTGGTTCTTAAGACGACCGACGGACAAGTATTCACATCTGATAACGTAGGAGTTAAAATACAGACCAGTTCTGCATTTAGTTCCCCCTTTAGATATTCATCTGCCGTAGTTTGCCCTCCTCCTGCTGGAGATTGGCAATTAGAGCTTCAAGATTCTTATGGTGATGGTTGGAACGGTGCGGCAATCGTAACTACCGTTAACGACGATACCGTAAATTACACCATCGACGGTGGGTCTAGTGCCTCCTATACGGTAAGTGTACCTCCCGGAAGTACAGCATTGGCCTTTACTTTCCAAGGTGGTGACTGGGATTCTGAGGTTACCTATCAGATTATTGCGCCCGATGGCTCAACGGTTGCAGATAACGGTCCGACCCCTGATGTCGGCCCGATTAAGCTTACGCTTGATTTCTGTGCCCCCTAGGTATCAAAATAGTCTTAGAACTAAGAATATAGACTTGATAAAAATAGGCCGCCCATTATTGATGGGCGGCCTTGTATTTCGTATCTAATTCTCTTTAAGCTATTAGAAGTAGACTTTTGTTTTTATCTTACCCAAAAAAGTTATGAAATCCCATCACATCATTGGTCACATGGCCATATTGAGCATGCTTTTTCTTGTTTATGCCTGCTCCAATGACAAGGTAACGGATCCTGAACCTGTCGAACCTATTACCAAAAAGGTAGAGGGCATGCAGGGAACCGCTGAATATTTTGACCTCATTAAAGTGCATACGGGCTATGTCTTGGTAAATGATGCATTAAACAATTCAGTTTATTTGATGGACAAGGATGCGAACCTAATTCACGACTGGAACCTTAATGGGCTTCGCCTTGGCAATGACGCCTACTTATTGCCCGATGGGAAATTGTTGGCCATGTTGGAGGCTGAAAACCCTTCAATTGACCTTGGTGGTTTCGGTGGAATAATACAGCTCCTAGACAAGGACGGAAACGTGGAATGGAACTTTGAATATTCTTCAGAGGATTATATATTACATCACGATGCCGAGCTTTTACCCAATGGAAATATTCTCACAATGATCTGGGAGAGAAAAACGGTAGAGGAAGCTCAAATGGCCGGCTCTGCCGCAGGAATGGAAATAATCGTCGATGGTCTGATAGAAATTGACCCATCGACAAATGAAATTGTCTGGGAATGGCATGTATGGGACCATTTGGTTCAAGATCATGACAATATGGCCCAGAACTTTGGTAGCATCCCAGACAATCCGCACTTGGTGGACATCAACTATGTAGAAGATGAAAAAGGAGACATTACCCATGCCAATGGAATAGCCTATGATCCAATTAGTGACGTAATCTATATAAGCGTTAATTTCTATAATGAGGTATGGGTCATTGACCACAGTACCTCGAGCGAAGAAGCGGCTTCCCACTCTGGAGGCAACTATAACAAGGGGGGCGACCTTCTATATCGCTTTGGAAACCCAAGCGCTTATCAAAACAATATGGGAACACAATTGTTCGATCGTAATCACTTTCCCAATTTACTTGATGGGCAGGACAAGGGGAATATGCTGATTTTTGCCAATGGGGCAACAAGTGAGCAATCGACCGTATATGAACTAAGAATACCCCAAACATTTACTTTGGGGCCCAACACCGACAATGAGCCCGAAGTGGTCTGGAGCTTTACAGACGAAGACCTGTTTGCGCGAAGAGTCTCCGGAGCCGTTAGGCTTCCCAACGGCAATACGCTTATAACAGAAGGTGATTATGGTATATGGGAAGTTACCAGTTCAGGCGATGTTGTTTGGCAATTCAACGCTGAGGGCTTCTTCTGGCGTGCCTACAATTACGACTTGGATTCACCGGGCATTCAAGCCCTTGATTTGCCTTAAAACGTTATTCTTTTCGGCTTAACAGATATCTTTGGTCCACTTGAAGAAAAAAAGTACTTTTGGCACCTTATCAAAATAATATGGGAAAATCAATTCTGGCAGGTATACTAATGATTTCAAGTATTTGGCTATCCGCCCAGCAAAGTAATCACCTTTCAATGGATATGCTGGCCCAAGGTGCCGGTGGAGAAGAAATGTCACGGTTGGTTGACGCAAAACTAAGAGCCAGGCGAAGTGGGGGTGCTCAGATAAAAGGAACTTACATCGGTTCTCCATATCTCAATGATAAGTTTGTCAAAACTTCCATGTATTACAACGGAAAATTTGAAAACAATATCTACTATAGATTCAATGCGTACAATCAAGAAATAGAGATTAAGGCGGGGGTAGATGCCAAAGAACCTATATTAGCCATCAACAAAGACAAAAAGATTGCCATTGAGGTCAATAATAAGCCTATGGCCTTCAAAACATTTGTTACTTCAAAAGATAAAACCCTGAATGGTTATCTCATCGATTTATATGAGGGTGAGGAGTACGATCTCTACAAAAGGGAATACGCAATATACAGTCCCGGCAGACCATCTCCCAATTCCTTTTTACCTCCAGTACCGGCCAGATTTACCAACTTTACCGAATACTATTTTCAGAAAAAAGGTGTCGACCGAATAGATGAAATCGTACTGAACAATCGAAAGTTGTTAAAGCTTTTGGATGGGGACATAAAGGCAAAAACCAAAGCTTATCTAAAAGACAACAACCTCAATATCAAGAACGAGGAAGATTTGATTAAAGTGTTTGAATTTCTGAACACTTCAGGGGAGTAAAAAATAGGCCTCCGAGCGTTAGGACCTATCTTTTCAATATTTTTTTGAGGACTATTTTGTCATTATGGGTCACTCGAACAACATAAACACCGCTTTTCAGGCTTGAGATGTCAAAGCCCGGTTCTTTCGCCGAAATCCATTTGGTTGCCACATTCTGTCCTGTTAAATCAAATACGTCTACCTGAAGATTGCTTTCATCGAATTCAGTGCAAACTCCATAGTACCCGTCGTCTGAGGGGTTAGGAAAAAGTACCATCTCATTGTAAGGGCATTGCGACTCATCCTGGTTACTACCGATAGTGCTATCAGTTTCAGATAATTCCTCTTCTTCCTCAGGAAGTAAGTCATTACTTTCTTCCTCGGAGGGTGGCTCGGTCTCGGGCACCTCATCCAAAACCCCACTTCCTTCTACGATGGTCATAGACTGGTTTACACCAATGTCCCCAAAAATATCGATAACTCCACTTGGCCAGGTTACTTTAATATAGTCTATAATCGGGGTGGTTTTCAGCCCAAAAAACTCATAACCGGAATTCTGACCCAAGTATCCCTCTCCACAAAGGGTGTAACGATACCTCGATTTACCGTTGGCATGTACTTCTATCTTGCTTCCAATACCATCCCTATTACTCTCTACACCCTGCAACTTCAACTTGAACCAATTATTGGGGGTTGAAGTGTTATTCTTCCATAAGAAATTATCCTCCGTATCATTCATAACCACTATGTCGGGAAGGCCATCGTTGTCAATATCCCCAATGGCGTTGGCAAAGCTTCTGCGTGTGTCATCCGCGAAACCTATATCGGCAGGTATTTCATAACTACCGGCCCTATTCTCATAGAAGGCCGAAGGTAACCAAGTCGATCCATCGAGCATACCGCTAACATAAAGGTCGAGGTCGGCATCGAGATCCGCATCCAAAAAAACGGCACCCCATGCAATACTGTTGAATTTGGTGCCCAATTGCATGGCAACATCTGTAAAAGTACCATCTCCATTGTTGCGCAGATGATAATTACCGCCCGTCGTATTCGTGACGTAAATATCGAACCATCCATCATCATTGTAATCTCCTATAGTAGTCGACATTGCATCTATTGATATACCAGCGCCGCTGGTCTCCGAAACGTCTTCAAAGGTCAAATCTCTATTGTTCCGATATAAACGATTTGCTTTCGTATACTTATCGTTGGAAACATAGATATCTTGATAGCCATCGTTGTCGTAATCAAAAAAAGCAGCACAAAATGACAATTCGTTTTCCATCAACAATCCAGCAGTTTGGGTGATGTCGGTAAATGTGCCCCCATCGTTCAGATATAAGTAATTACGTTGATTTTTTGTAATCACATCGCGATTCGAAATAAAAACGTCTAAATCGCCATCATTGTCAATATCCCCGAAAGAAGCCCCATAACTGTATAAATTTTCCGTGAATAAACTAGATGGGCCTGAAACATCTGTAAAGGTCATATCGCCATTATTGGCATATAGCCTGTTCAAACCCGTTATACTGGAAGCAAAAAAATCTTTGTCACCATCATTGTCGTAATCAACCCACAATACCTGCTTGGTCTCGAAGGTGTCATTTATTCCCAAATCGACCCGCTCGAAAAAACCACCGACATTTTTGAAAAATAGTGTTTCCGCATTTTCTTCTGTTGCGTAGGTAATATCGTCCCAACCATCACCGTCAAAGTCGCAAAATGATACGCCACCACCAAGATTGCTTAATCCATAGCTATGTGCCACGCCCAAAGCCATAGCACTTTCTTGAAACGAAAGTTGGGCCGTCATGAACTGAAAGACTGTGAAAAACACAATTAGTGTTATTACTCTCATGGCCTATAATAATTGTACTTTTAATGCCCAATATACCCCAATTTCCCTAAATTTACACCCTACATCCGATAAGTTTTGATTCGACAAAAAACCCTCTATCATCTATGTTATTTGCGATTTTTGGAAATTTATCTTAAATTATTAATGAAAAACGAAACACAATGATCAAAAAAAATATTTGTCTCGCATTTTTTGCACTCTTGATCTCTGGCATGTGTCTTCAAGCGCAGGGATCGACCAGCGAAAGCGAATATGTCGCAAAAAATCACTTTGAAGCGGTATTCGATAGAGGAAACTTTAAAGATGTCAACTACGCTTATGTAGAGGGAAGTGCTTATATTCATGATGAATACCAGCAAGCAGTGATAATTTACAAAGGAAAAAAGCTCGGGGAATTTCCAGTCAGGTACAATGGTTTTTTAGACCAAATGGAAACACCTAACGAAAAAGGCGGAATTGGAGCATTACGCAAGGCCGATGACCTCAGTGTAAAATTTAATGGCGAGCACTATAAACTTTTAAATTACAAGGACAAATCGGGTGATGTTGAACAAGCCTATTTTGTTGAAAGAATCGCCGATGAAAACTGTGCTATGTATCAACGTAAATACAAAACGTTACGGGAAGGGGAAGAGGCCAAAACAAGTTTTCACCAGGGTTCGACCAGTAAATTTCTTGACCAAAACGATTATTACGTGAAATTCGGTGAAGAGGCACTTCAAAAAGTAAAACTAAAGAAAAGCAAGGTCTTGGGCGTCTTTCCGAAGCACAATGATCAACTTAAAACCTTTGTAAAAGAGCGAAAGTTGGATTTAAGTACCGAAAATGGACTTAAGCAACTGGTCATTTATTATAATACCTTGGGCAAGGTCTCATCATAATCAAACCGGTTTGGGGCCTTTCATGTGAGGAAAATGTGATTCGGCCAGCAACTAGGTCATTCGAAAAATTCCACTAGTCTACCTAGAAAACGTTCAATTAGACGAACATCTTCGGTTATAATTTCCGCGGTTCCTATTTGGCCAGGCTTGTATAGGTTCTGCCTGTTCATTTTTTCTTTGGGTAGTCTTACCAGAACGTTGATGTTGCCTATTTTATCAGGAACTTGTGCCAATTTATCTATCGTTGCAGAAATAGGACTAGACTCAACTTCGTTTGCTATTGACCAGCGAATCCGAACGGTTTGTCCCTTCTTGATTTTCCCCGATTGCCTTGCCGAAATTTGAATTTTTCCAACAAAGCCATCATTGTTTAAGGGGATGATCCTAAAAATCATATCATTTTTAACAATCGGCAATTCGCTTTTCCAAAAATCCACAAAATAGACATGGCCTTCCATCGATGATTCTAAAACTTTCTTTTGACCATCTTTTGTTTCAATATTGGCGAGCAATGTCCCTTTCTCAACTTTCTCACCGTCTACCACATTAAGTTCAACAAGTTTTCCGCTGGTAGAAGCATAAACCACATCACTCGGTATCTCGGTATCCAAGATGATTTTCGAAGTAATTTTATCAGGATATTGCACGTAATAAGAAATCAAAAACAAACCGATTACCAACAAAAACACTATGGTGTTTCCCCAGCGAATCATCCAATGTGGAACATATCCCAAAATTTCTTGTACGGACTCACTACGAAGCTCGATTCGGTCCGGTTGTCTATTTTTATCCGACATTTTAGTTTCCCAATTCAAGTTGATTTTTAACCAAGTTATAATAAAACCCTTGTAACAAGCTAAGTTCTTGATGATTGCCAACCTCAACAATTTTGCCTTCGTCAAGTACGACTATTTGATGCGCATTTTTGACCGTGCTCAATCTGTGGGCAATAATCACTACTGTTTTATTGGCAAAGAAGGCACTCAAATTCTCCATGATCACTTTCTCGTTGTTTGCGTCCAGAGCGGATGTCGCCTCATCAAAAAACAAGAATTCGGGATTTTTATATACTGCCCTCGCTATTAGCAATCGCTGTTTTTGTCCAGTACTTAATCCGGTTCCCTCCAAACCTATTTTGGTATTGAAACCTTGGGGAAGTTCGTCTATATAAGGTTCTATGTTTGCTACTTTTACGGCGTGAAGCAATCGATTTTCATCTATTTTATCGGTCCCTACCACTATGTTATTGGCAATACTATCATTGAAAATATATCCTTCCTGCATCACCACACCACAGTGTTCGCGCCAATTTTTCTGTGAAATGTCCTTAAGATCGACACCTCCTATTCGTATTTGTCCTTGCTCAGGGTCATAAAAGCGAAGCAATAATTTCATCAGTGTTGTTTTGCCACTTCCGCTGACACCAACTATGGCCGTCACTTTATTCGATGGAATAGACAAATGCAAATTTCTAATCACCGGTTCCAATCCTCCTAAATATCTGAAAGAGACATTTTCCAGAACAAAATCGGAATTCATAGGAATCTCGGATAAGTTTTCTACTATTGGATTTTCCTCATTCTTCATATTGTGTATTTCGCCCAAACGGTCTAGCGATATTTTGGCATCCTGTGCCTCCCGTAAAAAATTGATCAATTGGGCGACAGGAGCATTCAACTGCCCCACTATATAAGATATTGCAACCATCATTCCCAAAGTAATTTCGTCATCGATGACCAATTTGGCAGAAAGCACCGTAATCAAAATATTCTTGAGCTCATTGATAAATGAGGATCCTACCGATTGGGTTTGTTCCAGGGCCAGACTCTTCATACCAACTTTGAACAAACGGGCCTGAACATATTCCCAATTCCAGCGCATACGCCTTTCAGCGTTGTGCAACTTTATTTCTTGCATACCATTGATCAATTCTATAACCTTGCTCTGTTCTTGACTGATTTCGGAAAAACGCTTGTAGTCCAGTTCCCGTCTCTTTTTGAAAAAGAAAATCACCCAAACGAAATAGAAGAAGCTCCCCACCAAAAAAATTGCAAAAATCTGCGAGCTGTAATAAGCCAGTACCAAGCCAAAAATGATGAAGTTGACCATAGAGAACAATACGTTAAGGGAAGAAACTGTGAGTATTTTTTCTATCCGCTTATGATCGTTGATACGCTGTAAAAGATCACCCGTCATCTTTGAATCAAAAAATGCAATGGGCAGGTTCATCAACTTTATAAAAAAGTCGGAAATCAACGAAACATTGATACGTGTACTCAGGTGCAATAGTATCCATCCCCTGATAACTTCAAGTGCAGTGCGTCCTAAAAATAAAAATAGCTGGGCCAATAAAATCAGATAGATAAAATTGATATCCTGATTCTGTATGCCAACATCAACAATGCTCTGTGTTAAAAAAGGAACGACCAATTGTAAAAGACTACCGGCCAAAAGCCCTATTATTAGCTGAACTATGAATTTTTTGTATTTGAACAGGTATCTGGAGATAAATCGAAAATCAAACTTCTCATCATCTCCTTGATCTTTTTTGTGATCGTAAAATTTCGGAGTGGGCTGAATCAATAGGGCGATACCTTCCTTGGTCATCCGGTCGGCATTCTGACCGATCCAAAATTTGATAAACTCGTTTATGTGATAGCTAATCAAACCATGGGCCGGGTCCGAAATAAAAATTTTGTCATTTTTGATCTTATAGAGGACAACAAAATGCTCTTTGTTCCAATGCAGAATACAAGGCAAAGTGGCCTCAAGCAATTTATCGAAGTTCAGTTGTACCCCGAGGGTATGAAAGCCCATTTTTTCGGCGGCCTCACTTAGTCCCAATAAACTACTACCTTCTCTGGTGGTTTCAGCTAAACTACGTAAAGTTTGTATGGGGATGGTCTTGCCATAATACTTGGCAATAATTCTGATACAGGTAGGGCCGCAATCTTTTTGGTCGGCTTGTTTGTAAAATGGAAATTTTTTCATCCTTGTCGCAGTAAGAAGCGACCTTGGTAGACAAGGTCGCTTCTTCAATCAGTTGAGTTCTAGGAAAAAGCTAAGAAAAAGCATCATAGGCCCTAAGGACATATTCCCAGTTAATAAAACGAACATTTCATCTTAGCTCTTAACTCTGTGATATAAAAGCTATCTTTTTCAATGCCAACTAAATACAACAAGCGGAATGGTTATTACCATGATAGAAAAGATATTGGCATGGTGGACCTCCCGATACTTCATCGCATCTACCCGAATTCGCTGCTGTGACCGTGGTGCAACAACTGATTGCAGGGTCACAACATAATGGAGGGTTTCCTCCATTGATGGATTTTTGTTCCTTTCTACCCAAGATTTTTACACCCGATAGACTAACTAAACTTCTCATAATAAATAAGTTTAAATTAAACATGCTATGAATGTTTCATAACATGTGAGGTTTGTGTTTTCAATCAACGCGAACGTTTAAACGCTCGCGTTGACATTCTTTGTGGTGCCAATAACAGATTACTGCTTGACACATTCAAAAACAAGTGGTCTTATATTGGCTGGCATCCCTGACTGGTGCACCAACCGGGGCAATTACAATCATTATTGTGGTAGCATGGCCATGGTGGCCATGGTCCTGGTGGATTACCATTGGCACAACTATCGCTACACTTACCAGCAAGTCCCCCATTAATGGCTTTTTGTTGCACCTTGCCCAAAATTCTTACCCCTTCTAAATTCATTAAATTTTTCATGTTTGTAAATATTAGAATTATATTGGCCTTGAACAGTTAAAGACACTCAAGGTTTGTGTCCATCTTTCGCGAAAAGATATTGTTCCCTTTGTCAAGCTTTTCCGCCTAGGGCGGAAAAGCCCCGACATCGGATATTTTTAGGATGTTTCAAGTATTGTAGTTTCTTCGGCCTCATTCCCCATTTCCATTTCTTCCGTTAAATCTTCGACAAAAAAGGCCAGGTCGTTACGTTCGTATTCTTTGGGAAATGGGTGGCCATTGACAAAGATGGCCGGTGTAAAATTCGTATCGTTTTCATGGCACCAATTTCGCTGGGCCACCAATACGGCATCGAAGGCCGCAGAACTTTGGGGCTCGCCCCATTTCAGCAACCATTTATCAAAATCGGCATTGTCAAGATAGACCTCGTGCATGGCCTCCTTGCAATGCTCCGCGGAAATCGTGTTGTAGACCTCCAACAATCTCGATGCTACTCGATATCCCGTATATTTTTGATTTTCGATACCTACGTTGAAGCGAACGGTGAGTTTCAACTTATCTTGGTTTTGGTCCAGAATTTTTTCAAGTTCGGCATGCGCTGCTTTACAGTAAAAACAACCCGGACTGGTCACCACCATAATATCTAAGGGGGCTTCGACATTGCCTAAAACAATTTCACGACCGATAATATCTTGAATCTGCGTATCGATAGATTCTTTTCTACCTAACATCGCATTAAAAAGTTCAAAATTTCTCTTAAACTTGTGATGTTTTATCCTAAGTCTCGTCAAATTTTGTTTGTCCTCTAAAAGCGGGCGAACAAAAAGCCATACAGAACCTGACAACAAAAACCCAAAAAAAAGTATGGCAAGATTCACAAAATCAAAGGCCATATCATTAAAAGGTTTTTCTACCAGCAATAAGCTACAACACTGTAACCAAAGAACCGCTACAATACCCAAGCAAAGGGGACACCACTTTTTTATGACCATTGATTGGTAGAAGATTGAAAAAAGGGTAATCGGTATTCCCAGAACCGATAGCATTACAATGCCGAAATAGCTGAGTTGAAATTGAGCCGATATCAGCCAGGTCAAGGCCAACCCAAAAAAATAAACCAAACTTATATCGCTCAACTTAAAAAATCCGAACAATTGGGCACCTTTTGAATTCAAAACCGCATCACAGCTTGTTGCCTCACCGGCATTGCAAAATTTATTGAGTATGGCTGACTGAAATCCCAATTCATGACGAACGATTAAAAGACTTAACGCAATACCTGCCAACGACAGAACAAAATGGGAAATACCGAAGGAATCAGGGCCGGAATAAAGGAATAAGGCTGCAACAAAAATTGCGGTAATTGAATAAGTCAAGATTGAAAACACCTTTGATATAGGTTTTGGCCTTTTTAAAAGCTCTTCCTGTTCTTCGATTCCCACTACAAGACCGCTCCAGTGTTCCAAAAACTGATCAAAAGTCAATACTTTTTTCTTCTTATTTATAGTAAGCAATGACACGAAGCGATCGGTTTTGGTCGCTACCGCGAAATCTCCCTTATAAATAGTGATGAAATGTTCTGGGAGGTGCTCTATAGTTTCCTTATTCACCGGGACTTTCAAAGCAATGCCATCGATATTAAAGTGGGTGAGAACCCCTGTGACCGAATGAAGGCTTGGATAAGAAGGGTGACTTAATAATTGAAATTTCAACTCTTTAAAATCAACTTTAATTTGTTGATTTTTTAAAAAAGTCTTAAGAATAGAGAAAAGTGAAAAGTCTTCCATAATACAAGTACTGTTTAGTGGTAAACAAGTCTTGGTTTGGAAGGGCGCTAGGCATTAAATATAATAAAATTTTGTAAGAAAAATACAATATAAACATGTATTTTTTCCTATATATAAAAAAGATGTGAATAACTTAATGGTTAAATTCACTTTTTATCAGGTACATATTTTTTAATAAGAGGGCCTACTTGGATTTCTTTACCTTTACTCCATGCAAAAAACGGAAAGAATCTACGGTATTCGAGCCATTATAGAGGCAGTAAACTCTGAAAAGCCCATCGACAAAGTTTTTATTCAAAGAGGGCTTAAAGGCGATTTATCGAAAGAGCTGGAAAGCCTCCTGCGAAAAAAACAAATAAATACTTCCCACGTACCGATCGAGAAATTGAACCGTCTCACAAAAAACAACCATCAGGGCGCAGTAGCAAATATTTCTCCGATTGCGCTGCACAATTTCGAAGGGCTTGTCGAAACGATTATTGAGAATAACGATACCCCTCTCCTACTCTTGTTAGATCAAGTTTCAGACGTGCGGAACTTTGGGGCCATAATACGCACGGCGGAATGCACCGCTGTGCATGGAATAGTTGTCCCAAAACATGGATCGGCCCCCATTACCGCAGATACGGTGAAAACCTCCGCCGGCGCAATCTTTAAAATACCAATAGCCAAGGTCGACCATATAAAGGACGCCGTTCATTATTTACAGGCATCCGGAATTAAAGTAGTGGCGGCAACCGAGAAGACCGAAAATTTGATCTATGATGTAAAGTTCGACGAACCTTTGGCCATAGTTATGGGGGCGGAGGGAAAAGGCATATCCCCTTCGACATTGAAGGCCGTTGACGAAAAGGCCAAACTTCCACTATTGGGGGAAATCGGCTCGCTCAACGTCTCCGTGGCCTGCGCAGTCTTTTTATATGAAGCCGTTCGCCAAAGAACCGATTCATGATCAGGGATCCCTATCCTTTTTGATATGATAGGTGATTTTTATCGAGTCAGCATCGGTATCGGGCTCATCATTTTTCTTTTCCAAAAAATTTCCGTCTTCGTCAAAATGTTGTAAAAAGGGATCTTCCTCCTCATTGTAATCTTCCTTCTCCCAGGCATACTTTTGAGTTGATGGGGTTCTCGCCCTTATTAAGAAGGCCAAGAACAGTCCCACGACAAATCCTCCTAAATGACCTTCCCATGAAATACCATCCTTTATGGGCAAAATATACCATAGCAAACTGCCATATATAAAAACGATTATCAGGGAAAGTGCTACCAGCCTAAAGTATTTCGTTAGAATCCCTTTAAAAAAGATAAAACTGGCCAACAGATAGATAACACCACTGGCTCCGATATGATATGATGGTCGGCCGATTATCCAAGTGAAAAGGCCCGACAATAATACTCCCCAAAACAATACCTTCACCGCATTCTCTCTGTAGAAATAAAACAAAGATGCCAGAAGAACCGCCAAGGGTATCGTATTGTTGTAGAGGTGGTTTATCGAGCCGTGGATAAACGGACTAAAGACTATTCCCTGAAGACCCGATATTCGCCTTGGATATAACCCGTGGTCGTTCAAATTGACGTTGAACCTTACTTCTATCCAGAAAACCGTCCATATGGCCAAAACCGCCAACATGGGCACTAAAACCACTGAATTGGTATACTTAAAGTAATGCTGTTCAGACATGCCAAAGGTTCATCGTTTCATGTTACTGGTTTCGGTCCATGTTCTCCATATTCCTTTCTCATCCAGTTTTCCGAATGGAATATAAAATAGCAACAAATTGACCAGATTTTAAAACAACGACAGATTGTCATCCAATATTTTGGGTTTATAGCCTTATTTTTATGACATGAACGAACCATTGGCGGAAAGGGTAAGACCAAAAACCTTGGAAGAGTATATTAGCCAACACCATTTGGTGGGTGAGAAAGGTTCTTTGACCGCTCAAATAAAAAAGGGACTCATACCTTCGCTGATCCTCTGGGGACCGCCGGGAACGGGCAAAACGACCCTGGCCAATGTCATAGCCAATGAAAGTGACCGGCCATTCTATACCTTAAGCGCCATTAGTAGTGGGGTAAAAGATGTTCGTGAAGTTATTGAGAAGGCCAAACAGAGTGGAGGTTTGTTCACTTCAAAAAATCCCATTCTGTTCATAGATGAAATCCACCGGTTCAGTAAATCACAGCAAGATTCACTTTTAGGGGCGGTAGAAAAGGGCTGGGTCACCTTGATTGGTGCAACAACCGAAAACCCCAGTTTTGAGGTCATACCTGCCCTACTCTCGAGATGTCAGGTGTACGTTCTCAACCCTTTTGGGAAAAAAGACCTCGAGGAATTGTTACAGAGGGCCATGAGGACCGATGATTTTTTAAAATCCAAAAAAATCAACTTAAAGGAGACCGAAGCCTTATTGCGGCTATCGGGGGGTGACGGTAGAAAATTGCTCAATATTTTCGAATTGGTCGTTTCCTCAGAGGACAAAAAAGACGTGTCTATCACCGACGACCTTGTAATGGGCAAAGTGCAGCAGAACACGGTACTCTATGACAAGACGGGGGAACAACATTATGATATTATTTCGGCATTCATAAAATCGATCCGAGGAAGCGATCCGAACGGCGCGGTCTATTGGTTGGCGAGGATGGTCGAAGGCGGTGAAGATGTCAAGTTCATTGCGCGAAGAATGTTGATCTCCGCTTCGGAGGACATCGGATTGGCCAATCCGACCGCCCTCGTGATAGCAAATAACGCTTTTCAGGCGGTCAGCACCATCGGTTACCCAGAGGCACGGATTATTTTGAGTCAATGTGCCATTTATCTGGCAACATCGCCCAAAAGCAATGCAAGCTATAAGGCGATAGGCAAGGCACAGCAAACGGTAAAGCAAACCGGCGATTTATCTGTGCCATTGCATTTGAGAAATGCACCCACCAAGTTAATGAAGGACCTTGGCTATGGTCAGGATTATAAGTATGCCCATGATTTTGACAACAATTTTGTCGAAAGCGAGTTTCTGCCCGATGAACTTTCAGGAACTTCCTTTTACGAACCAGGCAACAATCAGAGGGAAAAGGCCCTAAAGGACTTTATGAAAAAACGTTGGAAAGATAAATACGATGGTTAGAATTTGATATTCAATTCTTCAGTAGTCAATTTAGACCCAATGTAGTGCTCAAAAAACCAATGGTCATCCTTTTTAAACACGATTCCCGCACCCCAATCACCTTCTGCCAAAAAATAATCCGGTTTCGAGGTCTTGAGAATTTTCATGACAATTTTCGGGCTGCTATCTACCAGTTGATAGCCGTTGGTAATTCTTTGGGCGTACAATATATTGGACTCCGTGGCAAGGACCTTCGATATTGCCTGTTCGACTTCAGGTTTTTTGATATCGGCAGAAACAGGTTCGACAGTTTTAAAGCCTTCCTCTTTTCGAGCGGTCTTTTGCTCGGCGGATGATTTTTTCTCCGCTTTTTTAAATGTCGATTCTTTCGGTTCTTTGCTTTTGTAGGTTTGTCTTTCAGTTGTGGCCTCTTGAATCTCTACCACCTCAGTTTGATTTTTGGCCGCTTTTGCAGTAGTCTTTTCTTCTTCCAAATTTTTTACGTCATTCTTGAAACTTACCGTAATTGGTTCGTTGGAATCGTCACCACCTTCGTATTTGTAATTTAAACCATCAAACGAGGTCATTGCCTTTTCGATAGCGTCCGCATAACTCTTTTTGAACTCTTTTTCCTTGCTTTTTCCTTCGACGCTGGAAAAAACTACTTGATTGTTGCAATCTTTCAAAACGATGGTGGTCTTGGTACTGAACATTGATGACTTATCTCGCAGGTCTACATAAAGTCCTTTACACCTGCTATTTGACAGATCTTCGGGCATATTGTCGTCCCATGCGGTTGTAAATCCCTTTTTGGTGAAAAGGTGTTTGATAACAGTACTAGTCTGGTGTTGGTTATCTTTTTTGAAGTCACTAAGTCTTTTGGGTACTACAATGTATTTATATTCGTTAAGACTTGTCTGGGCCTTTCCGAGGTAGCCTGAAAAGAGAAAAATTGATAAAAAAATATAACGCATAACGGTCTAATTGAAAAATTGTCAAAAACGAATGATCCCCTCCTCTATTATTTCGGGTAGAACATTGTTTCAAATTCGAAGTGTGCAAAAGCCATACCAAGGATTGTTGGCGCCCATACTACTTCTTGCCCCAAGATATAATATTTAATCCTATTTGAAAAGATTGGTAATGGCTGTTCGCCAAATTCTGGTAGCCGAGAAGATTGTCGGCCAAGATGTAAAAATTCACCGGGCCCGCCTGTACGCTCATACCCACGCCAATATTCGTTAGCGTGAATTTGTCAATGGTGTAGGTGCCCTTGAGGGCAATGGCATTGCCGATTCTGCGCTGATAGAAAGCGGTCAAAGCTGCCTGGGGGCCTCTCGGCCTATTGATTGCATATAAATGGCCTCCAAAACTATTGGGATATTTTACACCCCTCGTATTCGTCGAAGCATTGATACCGCAATCACAGTTTTCCCGTGATTGGATGGGTTCTCCCCAATCGTGCCTTATCGAAGCATTCAGCTTTGTAGGTCGAAAGGTCAAATAGCTTTTTTCATTTTCTTCAAAAGGAATCAACTCTTCAACATCATCTATCAAATCATCCCAAAAGTCCTGGTCAGGGTCCAAAAGCGCATCTGGCAAAATAATCTCGACACCTTCAACGGTGGCGCTCCCTTTCAAGGTGTACCTTCTTACATCGTTCGAATGGTAAATAAACCCTAGATCGAGCAAACTCGCAGTAAAAAAGGTTTGGTCGTTCAATCTATAGGTAAAACCAAAATCGGCCCCAACGCCCAGATTCCCTCCGAAAAAGCCCCTTTTAATAATGGTACTCGCAAGCTCGCCTTCCCGTTCAGCATCCCTAATTGAGGGTATCCCTGAAATACGCCATTCCATATCGGCCACCAGAGTGTTTGCAAAAATATTGTTCTGCCCTTCGGTCGTAACGAAATAGCCATCATTTCGGGTCGAATTGAAGTCGAAAATGCTCGAGTATATTTTGGCGCGGACCCCTGCCGTAAGCTCCTTGCTGATTCTTTTGTTGACCCCAAAATGAAAGACATTCATCAATTCTCCCCTTGTCTTCAAATGAGACAAGTCGTAACGCCTATTTAGGTTGTCGGCATTGCCCTCAAAGCCCAAAATGGCAAGATCCCTGAACCAATATCCTATGGCATCACCTTCATTGTAAATTCCGAAGGAATAAAAGACATCCTCATCCTTGCCCCTGAAACCCGCATTGAGCAATTCGATTTGGTATGTGCCGCTCAATTCGTCTCGCGTGGTCATTCCATAAATTATTTCTCGGGCGAACTTATCCGTAAAGTCAAGGCCGTCGTCCGCGAAAATGTCATTTACGTCCACTCCGCTCGAACCCGCCTGAAAAGAGATATTCGTTGCGGGAATACCGGCATACCATTTGAAATCGACCTCGACGCCGGGATTGACAATCAGCGATTGAGGTATTTCGTTGAAATCATACAACAACTGTTTGTTTTGGCCACGCAAACCAAAGCAGGCCAATAAAATGGCCGAAAATAAAATGCTGTGGTTTTTCATTTGAGGGATAGTCTGAATTTTCCACTTGAGCGAATGGTCGCCTTAGGGTCTGGAAGATCCGATGTACTTGTAGTATCACCATTGTTTATGGCGCTTACCCTAATACCGGAGGTATTCAACAATATATCAAGGCTTCTACCGGTTCCACCGTAAGCGATTTCTCGAAGTTCGGTCTGCAAAGGCGGGGCGGCATTAATTGGGAACCGCTCAGTGTCTAACACATTACCCGCATCGTCAATAAACTCCACTGTGATTTCCAGGTCCTTACTTGTTGAATTTTCAATAATATAGGTCACTACCCCATCCAACACCCTTTCTGCAAAAATGGCATCTGAAAATCCGTCAAAATTAAAGTCCTGTGTATAAAAATTGGCCGAAAGGGCAAGATTGATAACATTTTCAGGGGCTTCCACATAAATAATGCTGCCCTCTATGGTCGGTTCAACGGTCAAATCATCGAATTGATCAAAATTTGTATCCTCTATACAGGAATACATCAGACCTAAAACCAATAAACTCAAGAGAAAATAACCCAGCCGACCGTTGCCCTTCATAAAACCCATCTTTACAGTACCTGAAATGACTTTTGCGTTATAACCTATATAACTCTACAAATAGGTTTTTATTTCATCAAGATCCGTTATCATAGGGCAGAAATCGTGAGGTTTCTCATTATGGGCATTGAGGTGTAAGGCATGAAGTCCAACAGCTTGGGCTCCGATGATGTCGGCCTCGAGGTTATCACCGATCATCAACGATTTTTCAGGTTCGGTTTGTGCTTTTTTCAAAGCCAATTCAAAAATAAAGGGATTGGGCTTTTTAACCCCGGCCATCTCTGAATCAATTATTTCATCAAAAAAGTCGAGAATGTTTGAATTTCGCATCTTTTTTTGCTGTATTTCTTGAAATCCATTTGTGATTATGTGCAGTCGGTAATTTGGGTGCAAATATTCCAGGATTTCAATTGTACCCGGAAGAAGATGGTCAAAAGAGGAGAGATACATAATATATTGTTCGGCAAGCAAGTTGATGGTATCATCGGATACCGATTTGCCCAAACGATCAAATACCGTTTTCAGCCTTTGATATCTTAAGTCGGATTTAGTGATTCTTTCTTCACGGTAAAGCTTCCAAAAAACCAGGTTCTGTGGGATATAGACGCGCAAGAAATCGTTCAAATCGATATCAAGGCTATTTTCCAAAAAAATCTTCTCAAAAGTAAGGGCAGAATTTTTCTCAAAATCCCAAAGCGTATGGTCAAGGTCGAAAAAAACGTCAGTGACTTGATTCTTAAACATGTTGTGCCTTGATTATCTCAGCATACAATTCGAGCCAATTGACCCGATGATCTGAACCCAAAAGTTCATTTGAAAAAATAGTTACGAACTCCCCATTGACCTGTTTTATTGCATTGGAAACATCTGAGACCGCCTTGATCATATCTTCTAAAGAGTTTAAATTGACCAATGCGTAGTCGTGAATTGCAAAAGGATGGATGCGTATGGGCTGTTGTACCTCTAAATTGATGTCATAAAAGAAAAAGGGGCGACAGGTACCAGCGCGAAAACCGATTTCATGGGTATATCCCATGGTATAGTCGTCGGTAAATTCAGCCTCCACAAGTTTTCGATAGGTCTCGGGCACATCGACTCGATTGTATCTCATCCGAGCACAATTTATAGGCCTATTTATTACAGTGGCCAGTCGGTTCTTTTCTTTCTTGAGAAGTTCGGTATTTTCAAACGAACTATAAGAAGCTGCCAATGAAACCACGCTATAATCTGCGACCGATTTGATTAAAAACCTAAACTTGCTATTGGTGGGCGAAACATTCTTGTCGTAAGTCGAATAATCGGCAAATTGAAAAAAGAACATGCTATGGGTTCCATATGCTTTATGCAGTTCGATGAGTTCATTAAAATTGTCGAAGGGATCTCTCCGACCAAACCAGACACCCAAACGCTTGAAAACACGTGCCAATTTCAATGTGCCCAAATCCATGGTAAGGCCGGCCAAACCACGAAAAAAGCCCCTATGTGAAAAGCAATGTGAAGTCGTAACATCAATAATTGAAGTATACCTAAATCGATCTTGGTTGCTTACAAGCTGTGGAAATTTTTTCTCTAACTTCTCAAATAGGCGAAATGCCCATATATCCACCACTGGAAGTTGCAAAAATCCATTTTTATGACCCAGACTGTCTTTGGGCGAAAATCTGCCGTGCATATCTTTTACATGTGGAAGATATTCTTCATAGCGGCTCAATAAATAAAAACTTGCAGAAAATATATCGAACGGTAGTTCACTTCGCTCTCCTGCCCTAAAAAAACAAGGTATTCCGTCCCAATCGACTATGTTGATATTGATATCATTTATCCCTTGCTGAAAAAGAAGATCATTGCTTCTCAGAAAAAACTCGTTTTGTAATGGTTGTTTGGTATATGTAATTTTCGGACCGAAATGTTTTATGAAGTCCTCTACTTTAACAGTGAATGAAATTTCTATGCCCAATATGCGGCTAAAAACATGCCGCATAATATAGGTGAATCGGGGGGTGATCTTATGGGTATAAATAAGGAGCATCTAGAGTAGTTTGTTATCTGCAAAACTGAAATAATCTCTTTCGGTGACTATCAAATGATCTAGAACTTTGATATCGAGTGCTTCGGAGGCCACTCTCAATTTTTTGGTAACTTCTTGATCCGCTTTGCTTGGTTTTAGCGTTCCGGATGGATGGTTATGTGCCAAAATCAGGGCCACGGCACCCAATTCAAGTGCCTCTTTCATTACAATGCGCACATCTACCAGGGTTCCCGTCAGACCTCCTTTGCTCAATTGGGAGGTTTGTAAGACCTTATTGGCATTATTTAAGTAAAGAATCCAGAATTCTTCATGTTGAAGTTCGGCAATGATGGGCCTTAATAGATCAAAAGCGTCCCGACTGCTATTTATCTTGGTAATTTTCAAGGCATCTTCTCCCCTGCGCCTACGACCTATCTCAAGAGCCGCCGCGATTGTGACCGCCTTGGCTTCGCCTATACCCTTGAACTGCATCAACTGCTTGGTCGAAAGCTTGCCCAATTCGTTCAGATTATTATTGACGGCCGCGAGAATTCGCTTCGAAAGGTCCACGGCACTTTCGTTTCGATTTCCAGACCCTATAAGTATGGCAATGAGTTCTGCATCAGACAACACAGACCTTCCCTTCTGTACCAATTTCTCCCTTGGCTTATCATCATCTGACCAATTTTTAATTGAGAAAGAAGTCGGCTTTTCTTGCATCCGTTAAAGATAGTGAACTAATATTTTCAGCATGACTTTCTTTAATATTAATAACGGGGTCCTCCCAAAAACGTAATTGGATTGATGTTACATATTGAAAAGGCAAAAAAAATCCCCATTCATTCAATGGGGATCTTTTGAAACCAAAAATGTTCTATAAACTATTCTATCGGCTCGATGACCTCTTCGATTTCCTCAGTCCGTTTTTTTACCTTCTCCCTGCCTTTTTTGATAACATCTTCCAGTTCGTTCAACTTTTCCTCGGCTTTCGTAATCTTTTCTTCCTTTTCCCTCAAGATTTCTTCCTCTACGGTCTTTTCTTTGCGTTGTTGATCGACTCGTTCACGGGCTTTTTTGATTTGTTCCCTTCCGCTTCTTACAATTTCCTCTTTCTCGGTGAAACGCCTATCGATGTCTTCGGCCTTCTCTTTGGCCATGGCTGCACGGTATTGTCCAAATTCCTTGCCGGTCATATCACCTTTATCCCGGCCAAAGGCTTTGCCCCTATTGCCCTTCTCTTTGATTGCCTTTTCTACTTTCACCTTTTCGGGCCTGTCAGAAGCATCGGAAACCTCATCTTCCATCTCCTTAGCCTCTTTCTTGGCCTCTTTTCTCATTTCCTTTTCTTCTTTTCTAAGCGCCTTTTCCTCTTCCCTTAGCTCCTTTTTTAACTCCCTGGCCTCTTTCTTGGCCTCTTTGATATCGGCCTCCTTCCGTTCTACCTTTTCCTTTTTTTCTTTTATTTCGGATCGTTTTTCCTGTGATTTACCCTGGGCTTGCAATGTTGCTGCCGAGAAGGCCATAAGGAACAAACACAAGACAATCGATTTTATCAAATTTTTCATGCTGGATTTTTTTGTTTTAAATGTTTTCTAGCTCTTTCAAGGCTTCTTCAACATCTTCAGCCTTTTCTTCGACTTCTTTAATGGTTTCATCGATTGCCTCTTCTACAGACTCGATCTTGTCAAGTGTCGCATCCAATTTTTCTTGTTCTTCTTTGGTTTCTTTACAGGAAACAATTCCGATCAGGAAAGCACCCAAGAAGATCGCATTGATTTTTCTCATCGTTATTGACTTTATGATTAGTACTTACCAAACGATGCCCAAAGGAATAAATTGTCTGATTTTAAAGTATTTAGAACAATTTTCGAAGTTCATCAAAATCAAGCCCTCCGTAATTTCCGGAACTCATCAAAAGCAGTACGGAATCCCCATAATCTTGGCCTAAAATGAAATCCTTGAACCCGCCTGCCTCGGTAAAGATTTTAAGATCGTTTCGTAGAAAGGCTTCCGAAATTTGATTTGGGGTAACTTCTTCTAACTTTTTAATGGCGACAGATTCAGGTAGATAAAAAACGACAGCTTCATCCGCGGCGTTCAAAGCGCCCTTGTATTCCTTTAAAAATTCAGGATTGAAACTGCTATAAGTGTGCAGCTCGACGCAGGCAATCAATTTTCTGTCAGGGTATTGCTCTTTGACCGCTTTTGTGGTCGCGGCCACCTTGCTCGGCGAGTGTGCAAAGTCTTTATAAACCGCACATGAATTGCTTTCTGCGATTTTTTCCAGGCGTTTCGATGCTCCTTTGAAAGTGCCGATGGCCTCGTAAAAATCGTCTTCATCCACTCCCATATTTTGGCATATCCATTTGGCGCCGGCTAAATTGCTCAAATTATGCCTTCCAAAAACCTCAATAGGCATATGCCCTTCTGGTGTTTCCAAAAGAGTTTGGCCATTTTCCACCTTATAACTAGGGGTGCGATAGGGGAGTTTTCGAATGGAATTTCCAGATGCCTCAACCACCTTCTTAACCTCGAGATCCTCTTCGTTATAGGTGATGCTTCCACCTTTGATGATGCTATCCACAAAAATCTTGAATTGCTCCACATAATTTTCGAAAGTCGGAAAAACATTGATGTGGTCCCAAGCAATTCCACTCAGCAAGGCAATATTTGGTCTGTACAAATGAAACTTTGGGCGTCTATCAATTGGCGAGGACAAATATTCATCACCTTCCAACACGATGAAATCATTTTCCTCGGTCAGATGCACCATGCGATCAAATCCATCCAATTGTGCCCCTACCATAAAATCCACCGGGCGGTCATGATAATTCAAAACATGCAAAATCATGGAGGTGATGGTCGTTTTACCATGACTGCCACCAATTACTACCCTGGTTTTGTTCTTTGACTGTTCATACAAAAACTCTGGATAGGAATAAATTGTTAAACCCAATTCTTGAGCTCTCAAAAGTTCTGGATTGTCAACCTTCGCATGCATTCCCAATATTATTGCTTCTAAGTCATCATGTATTTTTTCGGGAAACCAGCCAAACTCAACAGGCAAAAGCCCTTTATCGGCCAATCGGCTTTTAGAAGGTTCGAAAATCATATCATCGCTGCCTGTAATTACATAGCCCTTATGCTCAAGGGCCAAGGCTAAGTTATGCATGGCACTACCGCCAATTGCGATAAAATGAATTCTCATTCGTAAATATTGAAAGTTCAAAGATAGACATTGAAATGCGCATCTAAAACCAAGGCTTTATGTTTATCTTAGTTCGTCACAACCAATAAGAGTAAATGAACATATCGTTAAAAAATAAAAAAGCGCTGATCGGAGGAAGCAGTGCTGGTATAGGGAAGGCCATAGCCCAACAATTGGCAGAAAGTGGTGCAAGCGTAACCTTGATGGCGCGGAGCGAAGCAAAGCTCAAAGACATTATTTCAGGTCTGCCCACTGACCAAGGTCAGAAACATCAATATCTGATCATAGATTTTTCAGATTTCGAAGGGTACAAGAAAATTATCTCCAGATATTTTAAGTCTAACTCGGTCGACATTTTGGTCAATAACACCCAAGGGCCAACGGCCGGCAATGCTTTGGAGAAAAAAGTTCAAGACTATCAGCAAGCTTTTGAACTGCTTTTTAAGACCGTGGTCTTCACAACTGAACTGGCCTTAAAGCAGATGCGCGAATATCAGTGGGGCCGAATCATCAATGTCGCCTCCGTATCGGTCAAAGAACCGTTGAACTATTTGGCCCTTTCGAACACCATAAGGGCAGCGGTGGTTACTTGGGCCAAAAGTCTGGCAACCGATGTCGGAAAGGACCAGATTACGGTAAACAGTATTCTTACGGGTTATTTCGACACGGAGCGAATCTCTCAATTGAATGCCAAAAAAGCCGAACAAATGGGTATCAAGCAAGAAGAAGTAAGAGCGGATATGGAATCAAAAGTCCCTGTCAAACGCATCGGCGACCCTTCAGAATACGGATATTTGGTAGCTTTTTTGGCCTCTGATAAAGCCGCCTATATTACCGGAACGCAGATTCCGATAGATGGCGGACTTTTGAAATCGCTCTAAACGGAAACTATTTTTTGGGGCTAGGAGACCCGACTTTACTAATCCAAACAGCCCTTTCACTAAATTTTCATTGTTTTCAGTGAGTATTGGAATCATCTTTGCCCTTAATTTTGTAAATGCATACGCTTGTTGAACTTAAACCGTTCTATTCGAGGGTATTCCGTAAAAAATAAGAGATGAAAAACATCTTAATGCTATTAACCGTAATTCTATTTTCACAAATGTCTGAAGCGCAGCACAATAATTCGTACGAAGCTTTGTGGAACCAAGTTCAAAAGCTCGAAAACGAAGCTCTGACAAAATCTGCGCTCAAGGTGGTGGAATCGATTTCCGCAAAAGCGAAAAAAGAAAATAATTCCCCTCAAACCGTAAAGGCGCTGTTATACATATCAAAATACGCTTTAACCCTTGAGGAAGATGCCCAACTGAACATCATCAACGATTTCAAAACCGAAATTGACAGGGCCTCCTTCCCTACCAAAAACGTTTTGGAAAGTTATTTGGCGAACCTTTATTGGCAATTCTTTCAAAACAACCGTTACCAATTCTATAATCGCACTAAAACAGAGGCCAAAATCGATCCAGAAGATTTTCGCACATGGGATTTGACCACCCTTTTTCATGAAGTAAGCATCCATTTTGAAGCCTCCCTGGAAAATATTGAAGGCTTAAAGAAAGTATCGGTTTCGGACTTCAGCGCCATTCTAAATCGAGAGAAAGGATCTGAAGACTATCGCCCTACGCTGCTCGATTTGTTGGCCCATACCTCATTGGAATTTTATAAATCCACTGAAAACAATATCACTCGACCAGCCGATAAATTTGAAATAAATGACCCTGAATTGCTATGTGAGGCCAATCAATTTGCCAGGTTGAAAATCGACACCACAGATACCACCTCAATGCAAGCAAAGGCCTTGGAGGTCTTTCAAAAACTTATTCGCTTCCATCTGCCCTCATCAAAACCATATGCATTGGCCGAGGTCGATTTAGAGCGATTATCATTTACCTATCAAAACGCGGTTTTCGAAAACAAAGAGAATCGGTACCACGAAGTTTTACAGAATATGGCCTCTGCCACGGCCGGTACTGCTGCGGCCTCATTGTACAACTACCAAATCGCATCGCTTTATCATCAATTGGGACAGACCTACTCGCCAAAAGGTGACACCAAACATCGTTGGAAATTAAAAGAGGCCCTAGAAATATGTGAATCGGTGATCGCAGCCTATCCGAAAAGTCGAGGAGCCGAAAAATGTAGGGCTTTAAAATCTCAGATTCAAGCACAGACTTTGCAACTTACTACTGAACGACACATTCCGGTTAACCGACCATCAAGACTTTTGGTGAATTATCGCAATCATGACCACTTACAATTGTCGGCGCGAAAAATTTCTCAATCGCAACTAAATCAACTGAACAAAATCTGGAAACATCCCGAGAAGTTGGAATTCATAAAGGGATTACCCGTCACAAAAGAATGGGAGGCCACTCTAAAAAATGAAAATGACAATCAAGAACATAGCACGGAAGTTCTTTTGCCGGCTCTGCCCAATGACCAATATGTGATCCTTGCGGAGCCTAAAGACAATCAGAACGGCACTTTCGCCTTCAGTCCGCTGCAAGTGACGAATTTTGCCTTGGTCGAAACACGTACCCCGATAAATCATAATTTCCAAGTAATTGATCGCGACAATGGTTCCCCGGTCGTTGGTGCACACCTAAAATTCCATTATCAGGTTAGATATGACGGCGCAAGAAAGAACAAGACCTTCATAAGTGATGACAGGGGCATGGTTTCGATTCCGTTGACCGGCCAAAACTGGAATAATGTCAATATTCGAATAAATCATAAGACCGGAACGGCCTTTTACAAAGATTTTTATGTGAACCAACGCTATCAAGATAGCGAGTTTACCGGTGATCATACCGCTTTCATTTTTACTGACAGAAGTATTTATCGCCCGGGGCAACCTTTGTATTTTAAAGGCATTGCCATCAAAAGGCAATTGGGCAAATCGACTGTTTTGGAGAATACATTGGTCGATGTCATCTTAAGGGATGTCAATTATCAAGAAGTCTCATCACACCAGTTCAAAACGAACGAATATGGCTCTTTTTCAGGGGAATTCATATTACCCTCAAACGGACTCACCGGTAACTTCAGTTTGGAGGTCAATTCAAAGAAACCTCAGCTTTCCGCCGCAACGAACTTTTCCGTTGAGGAATATAAACGTCCGAAATTTGAGACCTCTTTCGAACCCGTTACCGAAAGTTATAAAGTCAATGACACCATTGCCGTCAAGGGCATCGCGGCGGCCTATGCCGGAAGTAACATCACAGATGCCAAAGTGGTGTATCGGGTGAAGCGTGCGGTGTATTATCCAAGATGGTACTACTGGTATCGCCCCTATTTCAATAATAATCCACAAGAAATTGCACATGGTGAAACGCGCACAGATGCCTCCGGAACATATGAGGTCAATTTTAAGGCTTTGCCAAGGAACGACGTGAATCCGAAAGACCTGCCCACTTTCAGTTATGAGATTACCGCCGATGTCACCGACATCAATGGTGAAACCCATACCGCTACTACCACGGTTCATGTGGGCTATCACTCAATGACGGCAAATATTTACATTGCCGATCCATTGGACAAGAATCTGGAAGGCTCGAAATTAACGGTCTCAACAAACAATTTAAACGGGCAATTTGTTGCAGCAAAGGGAAGTCTAAAAATGTATAAGTTGACACCCCCTGAAAATGTATTGCGCAACAGACCATGGGCGGCCCCGGATTATGAAGGGTTCACAAAACAAGAATTTCAAAAACTATACCCACATGAAGCCCACACCAATGAAGATGACCCAACCCAATGGAAAAAGGGAAAGTTGGTCTGGGAATCGAACTTTGATACACAAAAATCGACGGAAATCGAATTGGGAAATCTTAAAAAATGGATGTCGGGCAAATATGTCATCGAACTTGAAACAAAAGATAAGTTCGGCCAAGTGGTAAAGGATATTGTCCATACAACCTTATTCAGTCACGATGATAAGAGTTTGGCAGACAACCAGCTCTTTCAAATCAAGACCGACAAGCAAAGCTATGAAATCGGGGATAAGGTCGAAGTCACTCTTTTGAGCAATTGCGGCGATATTGATGTGACGGTTTTTGTGGAAAAGGACCGACGTATAATCGATACTAAATCTATCCATTTGAACGAAAATTCAAAATCGTTCACCGTGCCCGTCGGCACCAAGGATTTGGGAGGGTTTTCAATCGGCTACAGCTTTTCTGCCTATAACTCATATCAATCGGGCAACTTGAACATTGCTGTGCCTTACCCACAAAAACAATTGGGAATTGAGACACTTACCTTTCGTGATAAATTAAAACCCGGAACAGACGAGACCTGGTCATTCAAGATCAAGGGCAGTGAAGGTGAAAGGGTGGCAGCCGAGTTATTGGCGAGCATGTATGACGCCTCCTTAGATGCTTTTCGAGGCCATCATTGGGGGTTCAACCCCATTTATCGACCACACTACTACTCCTCCATTTACACCGATGCGCAACGAAGTTTCGGCACCGGTGCGTTCAGAACCTATTATGATAAAAATGGAATTTACGGCTATACAGACCCATATTTTGATACATTCAATTGGTTTGGGCTCCATTTTGGCTATGGTAATCGTTTGAGTCTATATCGTGAACATGCGAGAAGTAGAAAAATGGACGCCCTTCCCGCACCTTCCGCCATGGCAATGGATGATATGGAGATGGAGGAAAGTGAACTAGCCGCATCTTTATCTTCAGAAAAACAAGTAGCGGTCACAGGTAACACTACAAAGCCGGAAGAACAGCGACCGGGGCATGAACGGGACCAGGCACAAGGTGATGGTAGTGCTTCTGGTGAAGTGCAAATTCGCAAAAACCTACAGGAAACCGCATTTTTCTTTCCACAGTTACAGACCGATAAAGAGGGTAACGTTTCGTTTCGTTTTACCGCTCCAGAGGCCTTGACCAAATGGAATTTGCAACTGTTGGCCCATACCAAGGGCTTGCAAAGTGCCTATACGAGCAAACAGACGGTGACCCAAAAAGAGTTGATGGTCATACCCAATGCTCCACGCTTTTTGCGAGAAGGCGATGAAATCGTTATCAGTACCAAGATCGCCAATCTTTCAGAAAAGAATTTATCAGGTATCGCAACACTTGAATTGATCGATGCTATCTCAGGGAAAGCTATTTCAAAAGACCTTATGGGCTCTACCTTGTCAGGAAAGCCAGAGGGGATAGCTTTTTCGGTCGACTCCCTATCGAACAGCCAAGTATCATGGCGGTTAAAGATACCTGAGACCATACAGGCCGTTCAGTACAAAGTGATAGCCAAAGCTGGGGATTTTAGCGATGGGGAGCAAAACCTGTTGCCCGTATTGACCAATCGTATGTTGGTGACCGAGACTTTACCGATGTGGGTGAGAAGCAATCAATCGAAGACTTTTACTTTGGATAAACTCAGAGACAATTCCTCAACTAGCTTAAAGCATCATAAGTTGAGTTTGGAGGTAACCTCCAACCCCGCTTGGTATGCGGTTCAGGCACTTCCGTATTTAATGGAATATCCGCACGAGTGCAACGAACAAATATTCGCACGTTATTACGCCAATACCTTGGCAAGCCATATTGCAAATTCGAATCCCAGAATTCAAGAGGTATTTGACCAATGGCGAAATTCGGATGCACTGTTGAGCAATTTGGAAAAAAACCAAGAGTTGAAATCCTTGTTAATTCAAGAAACTCCGTGGCTACGGGACGCCCAATCTGAAACCGAACAGAAAAAACGAATCGCTCTGCTGTTCAATTTGGATAAGATGAAGAACGAACAGGCCAATTCGTTGGGCAAATTGCAAAACAATCAAAAATCTTCCGGTGCATGGCCCTGGTTTAACGGCGGACCTGACAACCGATTCATCACACAGCATATTATTACCGGACTAGGACACTTGAAGCAATTAAATGTCACTTCGGCTACGCTCGGTGACCATCGACAGATGATTCAACGGGCCGTTCGATATCTCGACAATGAATTCGTGAAAGAGTATAACCGAATGAAGCAACATGCCAAGAATATCAATGACGACCACTTGAGCCAAACACAAATCCATTATCTGTATATGCGCAGTTTTTTCAAGGATGTTCCCTCCAACAAAAATGTGAAGGAAATCACGGCCTATTACAAAGACCAAGCCCAAAAATATTGGATGAACCGAGGATTGTATTCCAAAGGAATGTTGGCTTTGACACTTCATCGCATGGATGACCCGCAAACCTCGGCAAAGATATTGAGGTCTTTACGGGAGAACAGCATCAACTCTGAAGAGCTTGGTATGTACTGGAAAGAGAATACCGCTTCTTGGAACTGGTACAAAGCCCCGATTGAAACACAGGCATTGATGATCGAGGCGTTCGGTGAAATAGAAAACGACATCAAGACGATTGACAATCTCAAAATTTGGCTGCTTAAAAACAAACAAACGAACCAATGGAGTACAACGAAGGCGACCACCGAGGCGGTATATGCACTCTTGCTTCAAGGTAGTGATTGGCTATCAGTGACCGACGCGGTCGAAGTTTTGGTCGGAGGTGAAAAAATACGGCCTTCAAAACTAGAGGATGTCAAGGTCGAAGCAGGTACGGGCTACTTTAAAACCTCTTGGAACGGTGCGGAAGTCAAACCGCAGATGGCAGAAGTGCAAATTGAAAAAAAAGGGGAAGGAATCGCTTGGGGAGCATTGTACTGGCAGTATTTTGAGGATTTGGATAAAATTACCTCCGCGGAAACACCTTTAAAATTACAGAAAAAGCTATTCCTCAAAAAGAATACCGATACAGGGGAAGAAATCTCGGAAATCACCGCAAAGACCAATTTGAAAGTAGGTGACCTGATACGGGTTAGAATAGAATTGCGTTCAGACCGTGATATGGAATTCGTGCATATGAAAGATATGCGCGCTGCTGGTTTTGAACCTGTCAATGTGATTTCAAGATACAAATGGCAAGACGGATTGGGCTACTACGAAAGCACCAAAGATGCCAGTACAAATTTCTTTTTTGACTATTTGCCCAAAGGGGTCTATGTCTTTGAATACGATCTAAGAGTGAACAACGCAGGCGAGTTCAGCAATGGTATTACAACCATTCAAAGTATGTATGCCCCGGAGTTTAGTAGCCATAGTGAAGGGGTTCGGGTAGAAGTAGTGGAATAATTACCACCTACCCACGTTATATGTATCTAACCTAAACTTGGATTAACTATGAAAAAAGGCTTAATCTGGATTTTTTTGCTTGCGGCATGCATTGCGACACGTGGGCAAGCACCTTCCGAAAAATTGATCGATGAGGGTATTGAACTGCACGAGGAAAAAAAATATACAGAGGCTATTGCCAAATATGAGGAAGCTCTAAAACTGGATCCAACCTCTTGGCGTGCACATTATGAAATGGCATTCTCTTATTACGCATCAAAAGATTATGAAAATGCAATTGTCCACGCAGAAGAAAGCATTAAAAACGACAAGAACAATGCCTACTATTCCTATGTTGTTCTTGGTTCGGCCTACGATTTGATCAATAAACCCAAAAAGGCCATAAAAACATATGAAAAGGGAATAAAAAGGTTTCCAAAAATGTATCTTTTACATTATAACCTGGGTCTTACCCACTATAATTTAAATGATTTAAAGGATGCTGAAGATCATGTGGTAAAGGCCATAAAATTGAATCCAAATCATGCGAGCAGTCATCTATTATTGGCTTACATGACCAATAAGCAGGGTGAGCGTTCGAAAACTATTCTCTCATTGTATTATTTCTTGACACTAGAAGCCGATTCACCTAGGTCAAAGGACGCACTGCATCTATTGAAGCAACTACAAAAAAAAGGGGTAACCAAGCGCGACGATAAAAATGTGGATATCGTTTTGACCATGGACGATAATAAAGATTTCGAAGCTTCTGATTTGATGTTGTCCCTATTACAGGCTGCAAATCATTCCGAAGAAAATAATGACAAGTCGGCCGAGGAGTTGTTCTTTGAAAACACTAAATCGTTCTTCACGATACTTGGAGAATTGAACGAAAAAAAGAAAAGAAAAGATTTTTGGGAAGACTTTTATGTCTCCCATTTTTACCGTTTGATCGAAGATGGCCATTGCGAGGCCTTGAGTTATTATGTACAAATGTCTTCCGAAGAAAAACCAATCATGTTATGGCTAGAGCTGAATGGCAAAAAAATCGAGGAATTCGACGATTGGTTTGAAAAGAACAATCGGTAATTGATACTATCAAATATGCCCACAAAAAGGGGTGCCAAGAGTGTATGAAATCGGGCGTTGACCTTAATGATGGCACGCTAGTTATAGTCTTCAACATCTTTAAACTAACCCAAAGCACCTATTGACCCAACATTCAACGGGATTACCTAGTTTATCATTTTATAAGTATCTTGAAAGAAATAGTTTGGTTGTGTAACTTTAAAACCGGATTATTATGAGAAATTTATCAAGTACTTCTGTGAAAACGTCATTTAAAAGATTTGAAAGATCCGGAAGGGTCAAAAAAAAAGCTGGCAGGTTCGACGCCATTCCCAATGGATATCTGGCAAAAAGTCTGGCGCTGGTGTTACTTCTGCTCTTGACCTTCGGTTCTTTTTCGGTCTTGCAGGCCCAAAATTTGGCGAGCATCAATATTCCGATCAGCACGGATTTAAACCAGTGGGATCGATTCGAACTCGCCCAAAAGTTGGTGGCCGAAACCTATACCATAACAGGTACGGTGGTCGACGAGGATGGTTTACCCATGGGAGGCGTGAACGTTATCTTAAAAGGAGGCAACGAAGGTACGGTGACAGACCTGGATGGCCGCTTCGAATTTCCAAGGAAATTGGAGGCTGGTGAAACCTTGGTCTTTAGTTATTTGGGATATGACCAAAAGGAGTATACCGTAATCGAAAGTGAATCTGAGACCATTGACATTACCATCTCTTTTGACCCCTCTGACATAACGCTGATGGGGGCAGTTCAAGTCGAAGGGGTATATACTTCAAAACGCGGTATATTTCGAAAGTTCTTTGGTCTTTTCAAAAAATGAGATCGCCGCTGATGATTCTTTTGCTTTTTGGTGCGTTGTCTTATGGGCAACGCACTGACTTTATTCAATATGATTTTTCCAAGATAGATAGCACCGCGATTGCACTGAAGGGATATTCACTTGAGAATCTTCCGAGCCTTGTTTATCAACTGACTGACACTTTTGACAACGACTTAGATAGGTTCAGGGCCATTTATACTTGGATCTGCACCAATATTGAAAACGATTACAACGCTTATTTGCGGACCATCAAAAAAAGAAAGAGACTGGTAAATGACAAAGAGGCCTATCTCGAATGGAACCGAAACTTTAGGCCCAGAGTTATTCGCAAGCTGATCGAAGACAAAAAGACGGCTTGCACAGGTTATTCCTATTTGGTGCGTGAAATGGCCCGTTTGGCCGATATCAAATGTGAGATAGTTGATGGCTACGGTCGAACGCCTACTTTGATGTTGAACAAAAAAAGCGTTCCCAATCATTCATGGAATGCCGTGCAGCTAAATGACACTTGGTATTTATGCGATGCCACATGGTCAGCTGGTCAGGTAATTTTTGAGGAAAATGTACCGGTCTTTAAAAATGATTATCACGACGGTTATTTTTTGGCCGATTCCGAATTGTTTGTCAAGAACCATTATCCGTTGAACGCGGATTGGATGCTATTGTCCCGACCACCTACCTTCGACCAATTTATCGAAGGGCCAGTAGTATACAAGGAGGCTTTTGCCCCTAATATTATTCCCGTTTCGCCACTAAAAATGCATCTTGAAACCGTTAAAAATAAAAGCATTCGCTTTACATTGAAGGCACCTGATTCTTTTATGAAAGAAGCAATATCGCTGATCTTAAACACCGGTGGCGCCAATCGAAAAGTACAATCCAAGGTGACCTCAGACCAAGAGGAATGTATTTTGGAATATACTTTCGACAGAATCGGCCTTTACGACGTTCATATTCAATATGAGAATGACATCATCGCTACCTACGTGGTAAAAGTCAAAAGACGATAGTGCCCACCAAGTTTATGTTAAAGAAGCTGCAAGGGCTGCCAAGTAGCCCTTTTCTTGTTACATTTAAGCTACAAACAACTAAATCATCGGTTATGAATTCAAAGGTATTTCTAGGTTTGCGTATTGTTTTTGGTCTGGCGCTTTTATTTTTTGGCGCCAATAAACTATTCCATTTTATGGATCCCCCACCTCCACCTGAAGAGGCCATGGGCTACTGGGCGGCCCTTACGGCGTCGAAGACAATGACCGTTGTAGCCATTGTAGAAATTTTGGCTGGTTTGTCACTACTATTGAACAAATACGGTGCCCTAATGATGCTTATTTTAATGAGCATTTCCGTAAATGCATTGCTCTACCATGCTACATTGGATCAAGGTGGAATTGTAATGGGCATTGTTTTATGGCATTTAATGTCATCATGCTATATGCCTATAGAGACGAATACAAAAGTTTGCTAAACGGATAAATGTTTTAAATCTATCAAAGAACGGCCTTCGATTCACAAATTTTACGACCGCTGGCCGTTTTCTATTTTTTTGATTTTGGAGGATATTTGGCAAGTACCTTATCGACCAATTCGGCCAATTTTTGCTCCCGCTCGATGGGAGAAATATTTTCTTTGAAAGTACTCTCACCGATACCTTCCCAAAAAAGAAGGTCTTTTTCGGCATCAACAAACTTGAATTGAATTTGTCGTTGAAGGTTTTTTTTGCCTACCGGAATACCTATCGACACCCCTCCGCCCACATTTCGTCCAGTACCTCCAACTCCTACCCCTACAGAGGTGTTTTGCGGATTACGAAAGTACTCACTGGATATCTCGATCAAAAAATCCGGTTCTTCTGAATATACCATCCCTTTGATTTGAAGTGTGATGTCCATCAAGTTCAACAATCGTTTTTCGTCCAATTCACTTAACCCGGTACGCATGTCGGGGTAATAGTTATAGGTATTGTAATTAGAGAAATCAGTCTGCTTGTCATAGTCATAACTGACACGAACGGCGCTGCAGGAAAAGAGTAAAAAAACGAGTATGGCAAAGATTAGGTGCCTCATTCTTTTTAAATTAGCTTGTCTCCCCCTCGGATAAAGAAAGGAATTCACTCGATATAACTTTATCTAAAATAGCCAAAAAACCCCATGGGGAATACAAAATCCATTTTAATTCGTTGAACCGTTCAACATTGCCCAAAGCCTATCTTTCAACTCGACAATACCTTGCTGAGCGACCGAAGAAATAAATATGTAGGGAGCGCCCTTAAGGTCTTGGTCGAGTTCAAGACTCATCTCATGCATCAATTCTTTATCCAACATATCACTTTTCGAAATGGCGATCAAGCGTTCTTTATCCAATAATTCAGGATTGTACCTACGCAGTTCATCAAGTAGGATCTCGTATTCCTTTGAAATATCCATGCTATCGGCCGGAATTAAAAACAGAAGTGTGGCATTCCGCTCGATATGTCTTAGAAAGTAGTGCCCTAATCCCTTTCCTTCGGCCGCACCTTCGATAATACCAGGAATATCGGCCATCACAAAACTTTGAAAATCCCGGTGTTGCACGATGCCCAAGTTGGGCTTCAAGGTGGTGAACTCATAATCGGCTATTTTGGGTTTGGCCGAAGTCACAACGGAAAGCAAGGTCGACTTTCCGGCATTCGGGAAACCGACCAGGCCTACATCGGCCAGAACCTTTAATTCCAAGATCACATCGATTTCCTGCCCCGAAATTCCAGGTTGGGCATACCTCGGAGTTTGGTTCGTGCTTGATTTGAAATGCCAATTGCCACGACCTCCCAATCCGCCTTCCAACAGCATTTTTTCCTCCCCATCTTCGGTGATTTCAAAAAGCACCTCTTGTGTCTCTGTTTTTTTGACAACCGTACCCAAGGGCACATTGATGTAAACATCCGTTCCGTCTGCCCCTGAGCTCCTATTCTTGCTACCATGTTCACCATGGCCCGCCCTGAAGTGCTTTTTGAATTTAAACTCAACGAGCGTCCAAAGATTTTTGTTTCCTTTTATGATGACATGCCCGCCCCTGCCGCCATCACCACCATCAGGACCACCTTTTGTGATATATTTTTCGCGATGAAGATGGGTTGAACCCTTGCCCCCATTGCCCGATTCGGCATGTATTTTTACGTAATCGACAAAATTGCCTTCTGTCATCTTAAGCGTTTATGATTTCAAGTTTGTGGTCTGTGATTCGAAACGTCCAAAATCTTTGGCAAAAGTACGTATTTCGAAATAGGGTAAACAGCTTTTCGGGTCAAGCCTTGTAGTTCTCGTCGATGTAAGCTATTACCTCTTCTCGGGTGTGTATCGCAAAACTCTTGTACCGCTCGTGTACGTCAACAATCTCGTCGAAAGCGTCTCTTACCAATTCTTTGTTCTTCCAGTTGTTCAAAGCGCCTACCACCGTTTGCAAACATCCTTTTTTATAGGCGATCTGACCAATTACATGCACCAAAGTATTTCTTACACGGGCCGTCTTGTCATGCTGTAATCGTTCCAACAAAGGCAGTACATCTTCCGGATGAGTACGTCCTCGAAGTTCGATACCATGGCAGATTTCCCTTCGTATTTCCTTGTCAGGATGTTCCAAATATTGTTCGGCCCATTTCAAAACCGGCTCCGGATTCCTTTGTCCCATTTTCTTGACCGAACCTATGACTGCATTCCGAACCGAATGATGGGGGTCGAATAATCCTTCGTCAAAAAAATCCACTACAAGTTGAAAATCCGACATACCGATTTCCCCGGCGGTATCTATCGCCGTCTGACGGACCTTTTCATGATCAGATTCGATTAAGCTTCCCAATCTGTTCAATATGGATTTTTGCAATCTTTCATGCGACTTATAAATGCGGCCCATTGCCAAATAGGCCGATTTTCGAATGTAGGTGTCCTCATCTGAAAAATAGAGGGTCGTATTGACCGAAGTCGCCTCGACCAAATCATCATGAATATCGTCGTTGATTCTCTTAACCAGTTTTGCGCGATCTTCTTTCGACAAGTCATAGAATGCCATGAGCTTCTGTTTTCCTTTTATTTAACGGCAAATGCCAATCAGGGTCTTGGCCCTTCACAAAGACCCAAGTACCCAAATGCGAAGACCGATAGAACGAGCGATCATAAAACAATGGCTGTGCGCCTTCAAAACAGCTTTTATATTTGGGCCTCAAGGATCATCCCCTTATTTTAATTCGTTGTCGATTAGAAAAGTAACTCCTTTGTCCTTTGCTAAAATCCATGATTCGCTTGTAGACTCCAATTTTTGGGCTCCTAATTTTTGAAGGGCCCGTTGCGAGCGATAATTTTTGATATTGACATAAAAAATGACCTTTTTAAAATTCTTCAGTGCGTAATTGACCATCAATTTTTTGACCTCGCGATTGTAAAGACCTCCCCAATACCTTCGGGCCAAAAAAGACCAGCCGATTTCGATTACCGAATCCGTAACATCAATAATCTTAAATCTGGAGCTTCCAATAACTTTCTGCGAGTTGTGGTCAAGTACTACAAAAGCACCTTTTGAAGCAATCGATTCATCGAAAAAACGTCTAAAGCCTTCAGGTTCATGTCGGTTCTTGGTTTGATGCTGTTCCCAGATCAAAGCATCCGCAGCGACCTCGTATAATTCATCAAAATGGTCTTGTCTTAATGGGTGAAGAGTGACAAGTTTACCTGTGAGATACGGCTGAAGATCGAATTTCATTTAATCAAGCCACGAGTTCCCCTTCATAATTCTTCGATGACCTTTCCCAACCGATGGGTGATATCCTCAATGGCACCAATTCCATTGACACTATGAAATTTTCCCTGCGCCTCATAAAAGTCCTTCAAAGGGGCCGTCTTCTGGTTATATTCGTCAAAACGGTTGCGAATCTTGTCTTCATCTTGATCATCGCTTCTTCCACTGACCTTCCCACGCTCTAGAAGTCGTTGAATCAAAACCTCATCATTTGCCTCCAGGGCTATTGTCGCATCGATCTTCATATCTTTGGTCGCTAAGAATGCATCCAGGGCCTCGGCCTGGGTCGTCGTTCTTGGGAAGCCGTCAAAGATAAATCCGCTGGCATCCTTGTTCTTATCCACAGCATCCTCAAGCATTTTAATGGTTACCTCGTCGGGCACGAGATCCCCTTTGTCAATATACGACTTGGCCAACTTGCCCAAATCGGTATTGTTTTTCATATTGTAGCGGAACAGGTCTCCCGTTGAAATATGTACTAGATTATAGTTTTCCTTCAGAAATTCGGCCTGTGTGCCTTTACCGGCACCAGGTTTGCCAAACAGCACGAGATTGATCATATGTTTTTGGTTTAGTTGGTATACTTCCGTGAAGTTGCGACCGAGTTCTTTGTAATCGAGTCCGTAACCCACAATAAACTTATCGGGTATTTCAATGCCAACATAGTCGATTGAATACTCACCGTTGTAAATTTCCGATTTATAAAAAAGGCTCGCTATTTTAAACTCCTTCACATTGATGTTCGAGAACATGTGTATCAATTTTTGAAGGGTACGGCCCGTATCGATGATGTCTTCAAGAACTATGACACTTCTGCCCTCAATATCCTCCGAGACATCGAGCAAGGTTTCAACAATTCCCGTGGAGGTCAGTCCGCCATAGGAACTCATTTTAACGAACGATACTTCACAAGGATGCTGATAAGCCTTTAAAAAATCAGAAACGAACATAAAGGCGCCGTTCAGGACACCGACAAAAATCGGGGTCTCATTTTTATAATCCGTGGCGATCGTGTCCGCCAACTTTTTAACGGCCGTCTGAATCTCCCCTTCGGACAAAAATGGCTTAAAATATTGGTCGTGCAACTTAATCACAGTGTTCTTTTAAAGGATGGCTAATATACCACTTTGTCCCGATATTTATCGGGATGCTTTTTAGAATCGATACCAGTCGTTTTCATATTTAGACGTATTTTTACCGCATAAGCCTTAAAACAGGACAGGCCGATTGAAATGGAGTACTTTTCCTCAGCATTTACATTAGGGATTTTAGGAGGTGGGCAACTTGGCAAAATGATGTTGTACGAGACCCGAAAATGGGATATCCGTACCAAGGTCATGGATAGCTCGGAGGACTCACCATGCAGAATTGCCTGTGACGAATTCGTTCAGGGAAGTTTGATGGATTTCGATGCCGTTTATAATTTCGGAAAGGATGTGGACGTGTTGACCATTGAAATTGAAAATGTCAACCTCGAGGCACTCGAAAAGTTGGAAGGTGAAGGCAAAAAGGTCTACCCCCCAACGAAGTCATTGCGCATCATTCAAAACAAGGCCAAACAGAAACTGTTTTATATCGATCATAGCATACCTACTGCCAAATTCCACCGTTTTGCCTATATAAGTGAAATTGCGGATAGCGTTCGTAATGGTGGATTGGAATTCCCTTTTATTTGGAAGGCGGCCCAGTTCGGTTATGATGGCCAAGGGGTTAAGGTGGTTAGGGAAGTTAAGGATCTTGAGGGTTTACCATCAGGGGAATGCATTGCAGAAGAGATGATCGACTTCAAAAATGAATTGGCAGTAATTGTTGCGAGAAGTGTCAGTGGAGAGGTTAAGACCTACCCCGTGGTCGAAATGGAATTCCACCCTGAGGCCAATCAAGTGGAATATGTAATTTGTCCGGCACGTATTTCAGATGAAATCGCTAATAAAGCGCGGGAAGTGGCCCTCAAAGTTTCCAACGAAATAGCACAGGTGGGACTTTTGGCCGTTGAGATGTTCCAAACACAAGATGATGAAATCCTGGTCAATGAAGTAGCCCCGAGACCGCACAACAGTGGTCACTACAGTATCGAGGCCAGTTATACAAATCAATTTGAGCAACACATTCGAGCCTTATTGGATTTACCTCTAGGAAGGAGCGATAATAAAGTCGCCGGAATCATGGTAAATTTGGTGGGTGCTGAAGGCCATACCGGGGAGGTCGTTTATGAGAACATTGGGAAAATCCTTAAAATGGGGGGCGTAACCCCACATATCTATGGTAAAAAACAGACTCGCCCATTTCGCAAAATGGGGCATGTGACCATAGTGAATGAAGATATAGTGGAGGCTCGAAAAGTTGCGCAGTTGGTCAAGGAGAAAATAAAGGTAATTAGCAAAGTCCAATCCTAAAAACCAAGGTTTGGAATTGGGAATTTTCAAATTTGGAATTTTATGTCAAAAGTAGCCGTTGTAATGGGAAGCACCAGCGACCTGCCCGTAATGCAAGATGCCATTGATGTTCTAAAAGGCTTCGATATCGAGGTCGATGTGGATATAGTTTCGGCCCATAGAACACCCGAAAAACTATTCGATTTTAGTAAAAATGCACATACAAATGGCTATTCTGTGATTATTGCCGGAGCCGGTGGCGCTGCACATTTACCAGGAATGGTAGCTTCTATGTCTCCCTTGCCCGTTATTGGGGTGCCGGTTAAGAGCAGTAATTCAATCGACGGATGGGATTCCGTACTTTCTATCCTACAGATGCCGGGAGGTGTTCCCGTTGCAACAGTAGCCCTGAACGGGGCAAAGAATGCAGGTATTCTGGCAGCGCAGATCATCGCAAGTTCAGACAAATGTGTTCTCGATAAAATCGTTCTTTACAAAGAGGGACTAAAGCAGAAAGTAATCGAGGGGGCAAAAGATATACAAAGTAAAGAATAATGGGAATGTATCCGTCGGAGCACCCACCTGAACGACCCTATTGGGAGGCGTTCGAGAACTGCTCAAAAATGGAGCTAAGCCCTTATCTCACCACTTAAATCCAATTTCTTAAATGAATCCCTTATTAGAACAATTCGACACAGCCCCATTTTCTAAAATAGAGAACAGGCATTTCAAACCCGCCTTTCTTAAAGCCATAGAAGACGCCCGTGCAGAAATTGATGGGATAACATCAAATTCGGAAGCCCCAACATTCGAAAATACCATAGAAGCCTTGGAGTTTTCCGGGCAGCAATTAGACCGCATTTCCAGTATATTTTTCAATTTGAATTCGGCGGAGACAAACGAGGAAATTCAAAAAATTGCACAAGAGGTTTCTCCCCTGCTCTCAGAGTTCGGTAATGATATTACATTGAATGAAGAGTTGTTCAAAAGAGTTAAATCCGTTTATGGACATAAAGATTCCATGGACCTGTCAGTAGAACAAAAAACACTTTTAGACAAGAAGTATAAGAGCTTCAGCAGAAATGGCGCCAATCTACCGGATGATAAAAAGAAACGTTTACGGGAGATAGATGCCGAACTTTCCAAGCTGAAACTCAAGTTCGGGGAAAACGTTTTGGCCGAGACCAATAAATATGAAATGCATCTTACCGATGAAACAGATGTAGCGGGGCTGCCTGAAGGAGCAAAGGGAATGGCCGCACAATTGGCCAAATCCAAGGAAAAAGAAGGTTGGTTGATTACCTTGGATTATCCAAGCTACGTTCCCTTTATGAAATATGCAAAAAACAGAGTGCTGCGTAGACAACTTTCTTTGGCCTTCGGAAGCAAAGGTTTTCATGGTGATGAATTTGACAATCAAGAAAACGTTCTACAAATTGTGAACCTGAGACATGAAAGGGCCAATTTACTGGGTTATGAAACCCACGCACATTTTGTGCTCGAAGAGCGAATGGCCGAAACTCCTGAAAAAGTACACGGATTCTTGAAGGAGCTTTTGGAAAAAGCAAAACCTGCAGCCAGAAGGGAATTCAGGCAATTGGAAGATTTTGCCAAGGAATTGGATGATATCGATCGACTTGAAAAATGGGATGGCAGCTATTATTCCGAAAAGTTGAAACAAAAACTTTTTAATCTCGACGACGAGCAACTCAAACCCTACTTCAAATTGGAAAACGTTATCGATGGTGTTTTCAAAGTTGCCGAAAAGCTGTTCGGATTACAATTCGAAGAAGTTTTTGATATCGAGAAATATCACCAAGAGGTAAAGACTTTCCGCGTATACGACAATGACAAAAACTTTATCTCGCTTTTTTACGCCGACTTCCATCCGCGAAAGGGAAAACGAGGCGGGGCTTGGATGACTTCCTTTAAATCACAATGGAAAAAAGATGGGAAAAATGTGCGTCCGCATATATCGAATGTGTGCAATTTTACCCCGTCCACAGAAACAAAACCGTCACTTTTGACTTTCAATGAGGTGACGACCCTATTTCATGAGTTCGGTCATGGACTTCACGGAATGCTGGCCGACACGACCTACCCCAGCCTTTCAGGCACTTCTGTCTATTGGGACTTTGTTGAGCTTCCTTCGCAAATCATGGAAAACTGGTGTTATGAAAAAGAAGCCTTGGAGCTTTTTGCCAAACACTATCAGACCGGGGAGGTCATTCCAATGGAATTGATTCAGAAAATAAAAGATTCCTCAACGTTTCAAGAGGGTATGGCGACATTGCGACAATTAAGTTTCGGACTCTTGGACATGTCATGGCATGGAGCAGATCCTTCCAAAATCAATGATGTAAAGGCCCATGAAACCAAAGCCTTCGAGGGTACAAAATTATATCCTGATACCGCCGAAACATGTATGAGTACTTCATTCGCACATATTTTTCAAGGCGGATATTCCTCTGGATATTATAGCTATAAATGGGCGGAAGTTCTCGATGCCGATGCCTTTGCCTATTTTAAGGAAAAAGGGATTTTCAATAAGGAAGTCTCGTCGAAATTCAAAGAAAATGTACTCTCGAAAGGTGGTACGGAAAAACCCATGGTACTCTACAAAAGATTCCGTGGTGCCGAACCCAAGGTAGAGGCCCTTTTGAAGCGGGCAGGATTGTTGGAAACCAGTTAACATCAAATATGAAAAAAATCGTTGTATTGCTCATTTGCGGGTTGTCCTATATTCCGACCCTAGGTCAAGAAGGGTTCAGATTTGAACTAAAAATCGAACCGAACAAGACCTATACCACACAAATGACGACCTCCTCCCAAGGACTGATTGATATTATCGCCGAGGATGAATTTTTGGAACAAATGAAGGCTAACGGCGTTGAATCTCCCATGAAAATGGAACAGGAAGCAAACATCACTATGGTTTCCAGGACCGGGGCCAAAGACGTAAATGGTGCCATACCAGCCCGTATGAGCTATGAGAAGATGAACTCGAAAACCATTGTAAACGGAAATCCGGTAGAGGTATCCAATACACTGGCAGGTACTGAAATCATAGGTACCTATAAGGCCGATTACCGATTTGAAATCGATTCGATAATAGGTGACAATGTCACCGAACAAATGCGGTTTACGCTTTCACAGACGATTGAAAACATGCAAAAACAAATCGAATTTCCAGAAAATGAAATAAAAATCGGAGATTCATTTACCAACGAGATTCCCATGAGTATTCCTGTGCAGGGCATGAATCCCATGAATATAGTGGTCACGACCACTTATCTTTTGAAAGATGTTACCCAGGGTATGGCACATTTCGACCTTGAGCAAGACGTGACTCTAGACACGGAACAAAATCAAATGAAGATGAGCGCATCGGGCTCCGGTAAAGGCAAATGCGAGTACAGTATAGAAGCCAATTACATGGTCAAATACGATTCTGAGTTACCTATGAACTTGTCGGTGGAGATGAACGAAATGATGGGTATGAGGATGCAAATGGATACAAAAACTACAATGTCTACCACTATTGAATAGACATTTGACCGCTCTTCCTTAAAAAAAATCAGTATCTCTTTCCGGTAAAGTCGTTCCACGAAACTTGATCGAAATCAAGACACTTTGATTTTCGGATTGATTTTTCTCAATTGTTCAATGAAAGCTTCTTTATCCCTTGGTGATATCACTATGGTGCCGTATTCATTGTAATCGATTCTCAATCTATCAAAAGAAGTGGCCGGAGCGCTAATGGGAGTGTTTGTTTCGGTTATTTTTTTGATCGTTTCGATTTCAATCGATTCATTGACCAGGAAACCACTTCTGACATTTAAGATTTTACCATCTATCACATAATAGGTAGAGGTAAATAGATGCCAAATAAAACCGGCAACCAGCAAATTGATTACAACTCCCAACCAGACTTTTTGGAAAATCATAAAACTTGTCGGGCCCGCAACCACTAAAGCCAAAAAAAAGACCAGACCCACGCCGATTTTAGAATTATACCGTCTCATATTAGCCAATTTTCAACTAATTGGGAGTCTTCATTTCCATCGCTTTCCAAGCATCATACCCACCTTTTAAATCGACCACACTTTTGAACCCCAATGAATCTAGAAGTCTGGCGGCCTTGGCGCTACGACCTCCTTTTTTGCAATAGACATATATGGTTTTATTTTTTTCCAAATCTCGGATCCGATCAGAAAAATCCGAATCGAACCAATTGATATTTAAGGCGTTATCGATGTGTCCGGCGGCGTACTCCTCTGGGGTTCGCACATCGACCAATATCCCCTTTTTGATATCATTCTGTGAAAGTTCTGTGATAGGTTTTGCCTTATTTTGGGTACATCCGAAACTAAGTAGCAGTACCAATACCATTGAAAAAAATAGTCTCATCAATTTAGGGTTTAATCAAAGATAAAAATTATGGTTGCAAGGAAATACGAACGGCAAAATGAAAATATGAAGGTAGTTAAGTCAAATTCAATTACATTTGAAGGCGACGGAAAAAGAATGACTTTACATCGATTACATCCGGAATCTTGGGTAGATGCCTATGCCGACTACCTCTTTAACTACGCCGTAGGACGTGTGAGCAATGTCGAAATAGCCAAAGATCTTGTACAAGAAACCTTCTTCGCAGGACTAAAATCTGCCAAGAACTATAAGGGAGATGCGGCCGAACGCACCTGGCTTATTGCAATATTAAAGCGAAAGGTCATCGACCATTATCGAAAGATAAATTCCAAAAAAGGTAAGGCCGAGGTGCGTATGAGTTATAGTTCAAATAACGATTCCGATGGTGATTGGCTCGAAGAGCAAGTCGCCGACCCTTTTAGTTCATTTGAGAATGATGCCATTGAAAATGAGGAACTAGGTCTTGCCATTCATGATTGTATCTCAAAATTGCCCAAGAAACAATCGCTTGTTTTTAAAATGAAGACGATTCAGGGCATGAGCACCGAAGATATTTGTAATGAACTCGACATAAACCCGTCTAACCTGTGGGTGATGATCCATAGGGCGCGCACCGCACTCATGGGATGCCTAAATCAAAACTGGTTTAAATTATGATGATTTCTTGTGAAAAAGCAGCTATTATCTGCAATAAAACACAATATAACGAAGCTACCTTCGCAGAGCGCATCAAGCTGAAGTTCCATTTATTGGTCTGCAAGGTATGTTCGAAATTCTCCAAAAAGAATGCACAGCTCACCCATCTTTGTGAAAAATCAAAGCTTTACTCGCTTTCCGAGGAAGAAAAAATGAAGATGAAACGGGCCATGAGAAAAGATTCATAAGCCTCAAGACTTAAAACCAGGCGAAACTTAAGCCACCTATCGCCCACCAAAATATAGGAAGGGCCTCTACCCAAAAAGTGGCATAATACTTTGATCGACCACCATTCGAAAAAGCAATTGCCAATAACAAGGTCACACAGATAATGGCCTTTATACAGAGGTCATAGGGTTGCAGGTCATCTTTTAAAAAAGTCATTAAAAATAGTACGACCGTCCACACAAAACCGATAAGCCTAGTTTTTGGCACTCCAAAACGTTGTGGTATAGTACGATGTTCAAGTGCATCATATTGAAGGTCGCGTATCTCAAATGGCAGCATTAGCACAAGTACTATCAAGAATCGTTGGGTCGCCTCAACCCATACATCCCAATCAAGGCTACCGCCAATTTCCAGTAATGGCAATATCACCGTAGATCCCGCCCAGACCGAAGCGACAGGAAAAACCTTGAAACCACCCAAGCTTCTAAAGTTCTTCGCCTTCGGTAAAACCGGCAGTGCATAAAGTGCGGTCAAAAAAGACAAGATGCCCAATCCGACCCAGGTCTCCTTGGTTAAAAAATACCCGTGATAAAGGGCAAAGCCAAGTGCAAAAAAACTGAAAACCTGAATATTTTTATGGTACCGATTCGCTACCAAAATGTACTTCTCGGCCTCTAGGCCATATTTGATGAAATTATAGCTCGCTATGGTTCCAAAAAAAAGGAAATAGGCAAGGTTCTTGCTTATGGCAATATCCAATAAGAATCCCGTCAGCCATACAAAACAAAACACCGCCAATGCCACATGAACACTGGCATCAAGGTAGAAATCGAAAATGCGTTTTAAAGGCTTCACATGATAAAAGTAACCAAAGTGTTGATAAGGATGGGTTTTCGTTAAAAACTTTGCTCCCAGCGCTTCCTAAATTGCGGATTTAGTAGAGATTTATGCCTATTTTTACAGACTTTATTTTTGACACGAATATGAGAACAGATGTGTTTGCCCTCCGCCATATCGGTATTGGCGAAAACGACTATCAAAAAATGCTGGAAACGATTGATGTCGACGGCATCGATCAATTAATTTCGGAAACCATACCCGACGATATTCGACTTAAGAACAAGTTAGATCTACCAGTGGCAATGAGTGAAAATGAATTTTTGGTCCATCTGCAAAAGCTGTCAAAAAAGAACAAGGTTTTTAAGAGTTTTATCGGACTCGGGTATCACGAGTGTTTCACGCCATCGGTCATCAAAAGAAACATACTGGAAAACCCAGGATGGTATACGGCCTATACTCCTTATCAGGCCGAAATTGCCCAAGGCAGGTTAGAGGCTTTATTGAACTTTCAGACCATGGTCTGCGATCTTACCGGAATGGAACTTGCCAATGCCTCCCTATTGGACGAAAGCACTGCGGCCGCTGAGGCAATGACGCTTTTATACGATGTTCGTTCACGCAATCAAAAGAAAGCCAAGGTGGTCAAATTTTTTGTTTCAGAAGAGGTATTGCCCCAGACGATTTCACTTTTAGAGACAAGGTCAAGACCATTGAACATCGAATTGGAAATTGGCAACCATGAAACATTTGAGCCCTCCGAGGATTTTTATGGGGCCTTACTGCAGTATCCGGGGAAACATGGCCAGGTGCACGATTATGGTGATTTCGTATCAAAGGCCAATGAATATGGAATCAAGGTTGCCATGGCCGCCGATATTTTGAGTCTCGTGCTTTTGAAGGCGCCAGGCGAATTTGGTGTTGATGTGGTCGTCGGCACTACCCAACGTTTCGGAATTCCATTGGGATATGGTGGGCCTCATGCCGCATTTTTTGCCACCAAAGAGGCATACAAGCGAAGTATTCCCGGTCGAATAATCGGAGTCACCAAAGATGCAGATGGTAGACGGGCCCTTAGGATGGCTTTACAGACCCGTGAGCAACATATAAAACGCGACAAGGCCACGTCGAATATCTGTACGGCCCAAGTGTTATTGGCGGTAATGGCAGGTATGTATGCCGTTTACCACGGGCCAAATGGATTGAAATATATTGCGGAACAGGTCCATACAAGGGCAAAAATGGTTAGTCAACTGTTAGAAGATATTGGATATCAACAATTGAATTCTTCATTTTTCGATACCATAAAAGTCCATGTTCAAGATGCTATAAAGCTTAGGAAAATTGCCGAAGGAAAAGAAGTGAACTTCAATTATATAGATAACGAAACCCTTTCCATTTCGCTAAACGAAGCGACGGGTGAGGACGATATTAAAGTATTGATCGACTGTTTCCTGGAAATGGATGCAAATGAAAAGGAGGTTACATATTCTGCATCCGTAAAAGAAGTAATTTCTGAGGGGCTCACAAGAAACACCCCATATTTACAGGATACCGTTTTCAATTCTTACCATTCTGAGACCGAATTGATGCGATATATCAAAAAGCTCGAGCGCAAAGATTTGGCTTTGAACCATTCAATGATTTCTTTGGGAAGTTGCACGATGAAATTGAACGCCGCCACGGAAATGTTACCATTAAGTTGGACCCAATGGGGCAACATACACCCTTTCGCGCCTGTTGAGCAAGCCGAAGGCTATCAAATTGTTTTAAAGGAGTTGGAAGACCAATTGACCGCCATAACGGGTTTTTCTGGCACTTCTTTACAACCAAATTCGGGCGCACAAGGTGAATTTGCAGGTCTCATGACCATTCGCGCTTACCATGAATCAAATGGTGAAGGGCATCGAAATGTCTGTTTGATTCCAGCTTCGGCACATGGCACGAACCCGGCTTCTGCGGTCATGGCCGGAATGAAGGTTGTGGTTACCAAGACTGACGATGCCGGTAATATCGATGTTTCCGATTTGGAAGAAAAGGCCATCACGCACAAAGATAATCTAGCGGCATTGATGGTGACTTATCCTTCGACACATGGGGTTTTCGAATCCTCAATAAGACAAATCACCAAAATTGTTCATGATAATGGCGGCCAGGTGTATATGGATGGCGCCAACATGAACGCACAAGTAGGTTTGACCAACCCGGCAACCATAGGTGCCGATGTTTGCCACTTGAATTTGCATAAAACCTTTGCTATTCCACATGGTGGCGGTGGACCGGGGGTTGGCCCAATCTGCGCAGCCGAACAGTTGGTTCCATTTCTTCCGGGGAATCCCCTTATTAAAACAGGAGGCGAAAAAGCGATTACGGCAATTTCGGCAGCCCCGTGGGGCAGCGCATTGGCTTGTTTGATTTCCTATGGATATATCAAAATGTTAGGTGAGGAAGGACTGACAAAGTCCACTAAAATTGCGATTTTAAACGCGAATTATATCAAAGAACGCTTGAACGGCAAATTCGATGTGCTTTACGCCGGCGAAAAGGGCCGGGCCGCTCACGAGATGATTGTTGATTGCCGCCCCTTCAAACAAAAAGGAATCGAAGTAACCGATATCGCCAAGCGTTTAATGGATTATGGTTTTCATGCGCCGACGGTCTCCTTCCCAGTGGCCGGAACTTTGATGATCGAACCCACCGAAAGTGAAAGCCTTGCAGAACTGGATCGTTTCTGCGATGCCATGATTTCCATAAGAAATGAAATTGATGCAGTCGCGATGACGGATGAAAACAACGTTTTAAAAAATGCGCCCCATACGTTGGATATGGTCACCAGTGACACTTGGGACTTTCCGTATACCAGGCAAAAAGCGGCCTATCCTTTGGAGCATATTGCAGAAAATAAGTTTTGGCCTGCCGTACGCCGTGTTGACGACGCCTATGGAGACCGTAATTTGATTTGCACCTGTACACCTATTGAGGCCTACGCAGAAGTAGAATAAAGATGTAGGGGCGTCATACAAGGCGTACCTATTACCAAAAAACAAACATGTACGAAAAATCATTCCCTAGTAAACGTTTTCGGCTTACCCTGGAATTTCTTCAAAAACATGTTTCGAAAGAAGAAGCTATTTTAGATTTGGGGGTCGAGAATCCATTCTCGAGAATTATGGTTGAACAAGGTTACTCCGTTGAAAATACCAAAGGAGAAGATTTAGACCTTGAATTTGAGGGTGTTAAAAGGTCCAACGCCGAAGTTGTGACCGCCTTTGAAATTTTCGAACATTTATTGGCTCCTTTTAATGTTCTAAAGGAAATCAAAGCAAATAAACTTGTGGCCAGTATTCCCTTAAAATTATGGTTCTCAAGCGCATATCAAAGTAAAACCGACGAATGGGATAGGCATTATCACGAATTTGAAGATTGGCAGTTCGATTGGTTATTGAAGAAATCAGGGTGGGAAATCAGGGACAGCCAGAAATTTACCAATCCCGTTAAAAAAATCGGGTTACGACCTCTATTGCGAAGTTTTACCCCTAGGTATTATATTGTTTATGCCGTTAGAAATTCCGAATGAAAAGCGCTAAATTCCTATCGATGTTTTTTGGAATTTAGGATTTGAATTTTGGTGCTTTAAGTAATATGAAATATTACGTAATTATTCCGGCTCATAACGAAGAAGCCTTTTTGGCCTTTACGTTGGATTCTATTTTAGGACAGTCCCTACTTCCGATAAAAGTGATCATTGTAAACGATAATTCGACCGATGGAACCGAAGCGATCATTGATGAATTTGTTTCTCGGGATGCCATCTTCGAAAAATTGAATACGCTTTCATCTACCGAACACATGCCTGGGAGCAAGGTAATCAATGCGTTCAATAGCGGATTGGAAATGCTCGATGACGACTATAACTTTTTGGTCAAACTGGATGCCGACATTATCTTACCGGAACACTACTTCGAAAAAATCGCCTATATATTTCAAGGCAACCCCAGAGTCGGTATCGCGGGTGGTTTTGTTTATGAAAAAAATTCGCAAAGTGAATGGGAACTTAATCATCCCATGAACAAAGACCATGTCAGAGGGGCGTTCAAGACCTATTCGAAAAGCTGTTTCAATGCGATAGGAGGACTCAAAAATGCCATGGGCTGGGACACGGTCGATGAGCTTCTTGCCCAGTACCATGGCTTTGACATCTTCACGGATGACGCTTTAAAGGTAAAACACCTGAGACCTACTGGGAATGCTTACGACACGAAGGCAAAATTACTGCAGGGGGAAGCCATGTATACCATGGGGTATGGTTACTGGATTACTTTTATCGCTTCTTTGAAAATGGCATGGAAGCATAAAAAAACCAGTGTATTCTTTGATAATATGGAGGGCTTCTACGAAGCGAGAAAAGGTAAAAAGCCCTATTTGGTCACTGAGGAAGAAGCGCGTTTTATTCGAAAACACCGTTGGAAGAATATTAGAAGGAAGTTGTTCTAACATTCGCCCATACCCTAATGCGCCTTTCCAGCTTCAAGGAAATCTCATGGGATTCATCAGTGCACCCAGTTTTGTCTCGAACCATACGGTAAGAAAAAACAAAAAAGCCATCTTTTCAGATGGCCTTTTCAATTCTATAGCGGGCTGGTCTGCTAAATTCCCAATTCGGCTTTTACATCCGCCAAAAGATTTTTCCCTTTGGCAACGATGAGACCACCGCCCGGTTGTGCGTCGATCACATACTCTATGCCCTGAGCTGCGGCTACTTTTTCAATGGCCGCCTTGGCTTTATCGGAAATCGGGGCGAAAAGTTCGGCCTGCTTCTTTTGAAGTTCCCTTTGGGCCGCTGCCTGTGCTTCTTGAATGTTTTTGTTCACTCCTTGAAGTTCCAATGCCCTCTTATCATTTTCCTCCCTTGATTTTGTGGCCGATTCGTTTTGATATAAGGTCGCCTTGTTTTGAAATTCTGTAATAGAGCTTTCAATATCCGCATTGTATGTCTCAGACAACTTCTTTAGCTCTGCCTCGGCAGCCTTCATTTCCGGCATCGAAGAAAGCAATTCGGTCACATCGATGTGGGCAACTTTGCTCTGGGCGTTTACAAATCCGGTCGCGGCAACAAAAAATACCAGCGCTACCGCAATTTTCTTTAAATGTTTCATTTGAGTGTTAATTTATATTTATTGACTTTATTTGAGCTTTAATTTAATTGGATATTTATAAATATCCTTATTCTTTTGTGCTTCGACTACTCCCTGGCATGATGTTCTATAAATCATTCCTTGAGTGGATAAGCTTTGTTTCAATTATCGCTTTCGCTTGCAGTTTCTGAATCATTTTTCTTTCTCTCTTCTTCCTTCGCTTTTCGCTTCGCCTCCCGCTCTTCGAGCAATTTTTTTCTTCTTTCTTCGTAAGCCTTCTTACGCTCTTCACGTAATTTTATTTGTTCGGCCCTTCGCTCCTCGGCAGTCTTTGCTCGGGCTTCTTGTGCCTGCTTTGCCTTTTCCTTACGCTCGATAAGCGCGTCGCTCATCGGCTCTTCTGCCGGCTCTCCTTCGAACTCGTCCAATCTGCTTCGATCGTTGGCCTTCTTCTTTGGCTTGCTGACCTTTCTTGTGCGGGCTATCCCCCTAAGGATCAAGTCACTGACATCATGCCTTTTTTGGGAGTACAACATTACGACATCCGCAGATTTATCGAAAATAAAATCGTATTTTTTATTCGCTCCTATTTTCTGCACCTCGTTGAATACCTGGTCTTGAATCGGTTGAATCAACATTCGTTTTTGCACCACCAAGTCGCCTTGCGGACCAAACCGATCTTGTTGATATTCTACCATCTCCCTTTCGGCAATGGCGATTTCCTCCTCACGTTCGGCAATCAATTCGTCGGTCAATAAAACGCGCTCAGCCATGAGGTCTTTCTTCATTTGTTCAACAGCACTTTGCTTCTGCTCGACCTCAACTTTCCACTTTTGGACCTTGGTATCCAATTGTGCATTGGCATCACGGTATTCCTCCACATTCTCCAAAATGTACTCCATATCAACGTAACCAATACGAACCCCTCTTTGGGCCTGTACGTAGGCCGACAATAATACGGCCAAAACTAAAAGAACGTTTGTTTTTGTTTGCATTTTAATTGCGTTTAACACTAAAGAAAATATCGTGCCAAAATTACTAAATCTTTTAAAATGAAGTATTTAGTTACTGGCAATAGGTATTTTCTTGTACCGATTTTTTTGTTTAGAACTGCTGGCCGATTATGAAGTGCGTTTGTAATCCGCTTGGGCCATTGGCACCCGGTGCTAAACTTTCGTCAAATCCGTAGCCAAAGTCGATGCCCAAAAGACCAAACGCCGGCATAAAAATGCGAAGCCCCACACCGGCCGATCGTTTTAATTCAAACGGATTAAAGTCTTGAAAATTGTTGAAACCGCGACCTCCTTCCAAAAAAGCAAGGCCATATATAGAAGCAGAAGGTTTCAAGGTCAAAGGGTAACGCAGCTCCAAAGAGAATTTATTGTAGACCAAGGCACCCTCTTGTCTTCCGGTCACAGGGTCTATAGGGGTAAGCGTCTGATTGTCGTATCCCCTTAACTGAACAACATCGCGTCCATCCAAGGTGAAGTTCCCAAGGCCATCCCCGCCTACAAAAAAGCGCTCAAAGGGTACATCACCAATATCATGGTTGTAGGCTCCCAAAAAACCAAATTCGGCGTTGGTGCGCAAAACCAAATCCCCGACCAATGTTGTATACCAATCCCCTTTGAATTTAATCTTATAATACTCGAGCCATTTGAAACGCTCTTCTTCCAATACTTCGCGCCGGGCATTCAACTCGTTAATGGTTTGTACATCTTGGGCGTTACTTGAGTCCAGATTGGAAATCTCCTCCAAGAGTTCTGTACTTTCATCTTTAATTGCCTTATAGTCTTTGTTGCTAAATAGTGAATAAGGCGGTGTCAATTTGGCCGTAATCTCAAAATTCGAACCTCCCCGCGGAAAGATCCGCCCACCAGTCTGAGAGTTTCGAGAAATACCTAAGGTATAGGTCAAGGAATTGGATTTTCCATTACCGAAACTGAATAGCCCGATATTATAATTATTAAAATCGTAGAGTTGGTAGCCCAAAGCGTGTGAAATAGTGAAATAATCATCGGGCCACTGAACCCTTTTGGCAAGACCTGCGGTGATACCTGTAATCGAAAAGCCGCGATTGGGGTCCCTTTCGATTCTACCCCTGTTATCAAAAGAGGCCGCAAACTGCTTTGTCTGTGATGCATTTAAACTGAATCGTACCGGTTTTTTGCCCCCCAACCAAGGTTCAGAAAAATTAAGACTGTATATACGATAAGTTCTACTTGCCTGTAATCGAACAGCGAAGGTCTGACCATCGCCCATGGGCACGGGTTTGTACTCCTCGCCATTAAAAAGGTTCTTTATGGAAAAATTGCTAAATGAAAGGCCAAGTGTTCCGATAAATCCTCCACCCCCATAACCACCCTGCAACTCGATTTGGCTGGATCCCGATTCGACGAGATTATAGTTGATATCTACGGTGCCCTCGTTAGGTTCGGCGTTCAAGATATCTGGTTTGATTTGCTCCGCATCAAAATAGCCTAATTGCCCCAGTTCACGAATACTTCGGATGATATTCGATTTATTGTATTTTTGACCCGGCCGTGTACGTAATTCCCTAAAAATAACATGGTCGTTGGTCTTATCATTGCCTTTTACGGTGACATGGTTGAGAAAAGTCTCCTTACCTTCAATGATGCGTATCTCAAAATTGATGGTATCATTCTCAGCTGAAATCTCCACCGGATTGATACTGGAGAACAAATACCCATTATTTTGATAAAGATTGGTAATGTCGGTGGCATCTGGGTCTGAATCATCTGCAATTCGCTCTCGCAATAACACACCATTATAGGTCTGACCCTTCTGTATACCTAAAACCCGGCTGAGGTCGCGGTCTGTATAGACACTGTTTCCGACAAATTCAATGTCTCCAAAATAATACTGATTCCCCTCTTCAACCTTAATTTTCAATCCAATATTGTTGTCATCAATCTTAATGAGTGAATCGGAGATAACACGGGCATCACGATACCCGTTCTCGGCATATTTGTCGATCATTAGACCCAGGTCATTCTGATAGTCATCCTCGATATATTTAGATTTCTTCCAAAAACGATAGAATTTTTTCTTCTTGGTCTTTTTCATCGCCTTACGAAGCTTTTTGGCCGCAAGTTTATCATTGCCTTCAAAAACGATGTTCTTGATCTTTACCTTATCTCCCTTGTCGACATTGATGACCATTTTTTGGGTGTTCGTATCGACCGTATCCTTAGCTGTTATGATGTTTACTTTTGTATTAAGATACCCCTGTTTCTTGTATTTGTTTTGAAGATAGTTCTTGGTATTGGCAATAAGGCTCTCGGTAATCTTCTTTCCTTTTTTAAGGTCGGTATCGTCTAAAATGGATTCAACTTTTCTTTGCTTGACCCCATTAATGGTTACATTGCTTAGGGTCGGGCGTTCTTTTATCACTAGCTCTAGAAATATCTGATCACCCTCGATATTATTTATATAAAAGTCGATCTCACTGAAAAGTTCCAGGCCCCATAGCTTATTTATTATACTACTTATTTGGTCTCCCGGTACTGTAATGGGCTGTCCCACACGAAGGCCTGTATAGGTTTTCACCGTTTGCTCGTTATAGCTCTTCAAACCTGTGACCTCCAATCCGCCAAGAATGTATTTCTGCCCATTGTCATAAGACGTTTCTTGTGCTGTAATCGAAGTGGTTACGATTAGAAGGAAAGTAAAGAGAAACCCGTATAGGCTGAACCGTTTAGAAGTATTAATTGAGTTGTTCGCTAGTTTTTCCAAATCTTCGTTCTCTGGTCTGGTAGTCCGTAATGGCCTCTACCAAATGATGCTCGCTAAAATCGGGCCAAAATACGTCAATAAAATATAATTCCGCATAGGCTATCTGCCAAAGTAAAAAATTGCTTATCCTATGTTCCCCACCGGTACGGATAAGCAAGTCTACGTCTGGCAAATTTTGCGTGTAAAGATGAGTATTAATAATGGTTTCTTCAATACTTTCTGGCGAAATTATATTATTTTTAACTTTGGCAGCAATCTTTTTCACTGCACTGGTCAGCTCCTCTCGAGACCCATAACTGAGCGCCAAAGTAAGGGTCAATCCTGTATTTTTTTGGGTTTTTACGATTGTTTCGGTAAGCTCTTTTTGAGCTTTTTCAGGTAAGGAGTCTATATTACCAATAGTGTTCAAACGAACGTTGTTTTCGTTGAAGGTTTTGAGTTCTTTTTTTAGGGAGGATACCAACAAGCGCATTAAAGTGTCGACCTCTAGTTTGGGGCGGTTCCAATTTTCAGTGGAAAAGGTATATAGCGTAAGATATTCAATTCCGATTCTAACGCTGTTCTCCACTGTTTTTCGAACGGTCTTCACCCCATTCTCATGACCAAAAACACGTACTTTCCCCCTTTCTTTGGCCCAACGGCCGTTTCCGTCCATGATTATGGCGAGATGACGGGGTAACTTTGACTTGTCAATATCTTCGATAGTACTCATGCGAGCGGCCTTCTTACTCGAAACAATCTTGGCAAGGTTTTCTGCCAAAGGTGTAAGTTAAGGTTAATCCGGAGAAAACATACCAGTCGTCGCTAAAAATGTTTCCAAAGGCCACATCCAATTGATTGCTGATCAAATCGGATTTTTCGGGGTTGCTGGCATCCAAATTATCCGTGAAGGTATATCGGGCGCCTATTTCGGCCCCCAATATCAAGAATTGGTTCAAACGATATTTTGCCCCCACTGTCATTGGAATCGCAAAAGCTCCGTCCGTTTGGTTGAAGTTGATAAACTGACCTGCGTCAAAATAGTTGTAGTCGTAGCGAAAATAGGTGACACCGGTATAAAGATACGGGGTAAAAGCAGGACCTAATTTATGCAAATTATACTCGACAAAATTGAATTCTAGACCTGCTGAAGCCTCGGTTACCCTATTCTTTGCGATATAACCTCGTTGTTGCCTCGATGAAATATTCGATTTTGAGTCATCGGCGGTGAACCTTCCATGTATAAAGCTGACACGCCAAGCATAGCGTTTACTTTTGTTCCATTTGAAAAGGCCGCCATAAGCCAGGCCCGAGGGTAAAATATAATTTGTTCGGCCGACATCCCCAATATTGTTGGCACCGCCCGCAAAAGCACCTATTTCAAAGGTCTGTGCACTCACTTGGCCAATGGTCAAAGTCAGGATAACAATAATGAATCGCCTCATCGAAGTCTAAAGTTTGTAAATATAACGACAGCTGATGCTGAGAGCCCAATCGTTTCTTTCATGTTCTCACATGATAAACAACATTTGTGCTCATTTATTGTTCGTCTATAAGGGTGTTTTTTGAACTGTTTGGAAAGAAACGTCGGGTTTTTCACCATTGAAATCGAGAACTGAACCCCCGGCATAAAGGTTTTCGATTTGGATTTTCACGAGCAAGGCAATTTTCATACGACAATCAATTCCGCTTGTCCTCGCCCCATAAAAGTTTGTTTCGCAAGGTTTTTAGAAAGCTTTCTGAAGTATACTCGACCATTTTAATGGTGAAGTCGGCTTTCATTACCTTGATTTCCCTGCCATTCTCGATGGAGGCCAATCTTGAATCGAGCGAAACCAAATGGTTTTCTTCCCGGCCAGAGACCCTTAACCGAATTATCGTATCGTCCGAAATTACCAAAGGGCGGGCATTTAGGTTATGTGGGGCAATCGGCGTCAAAACAAGTGATTTGGCAGACGGCACGATTACTGGTCCGCCACAGCTTAAGGAATATCCTGTAGACCCTGTCGGCGTCGAAATTATCAATCCATCTGCCCAATACGAAGTCAAATATTCATCGTTCAAGAAGGTCTCCACTGTAATCATCGAAGTCGTGTCTTTGCGACTTACGGTCACCTCGTTAAGCGCAAAATTCATCGTCTTGAACTCAGGTATATCAAAATCTGCCTGTACCTGAACCAAACTTCTTTCCACAATTCTATAGGCGCCGTTAACAAATTCGGTAACTACTTTGCGAACTTCTTCCTTATTAAAGGTGGACAGGAAACCCAAACGGCCTGTATTCACCCCAACAATGGGAATACCATGATCCCGAACAAAGGTAGTGGCCCTTAAAATGGTACCATCGCCGCCAAAACTGACGAACATATCAAAGGAGTTGTCCAAACCTTTTTCATTTGTAAATGTCGGGTAGGCAAGGGTGCTTTTTTTTGAGGAAAGGGTGCGTTGAAAGTCTTGCTCGACCCAAACTTCGGCATTCTCTTGGTGAAGCTCGTTGAGAAGCTCAACAACCGCATCAAGAGCTTGGCGCTTATCAGTCATACCATAGATGGCAACTTTCATTTCTTCGAGTTCAGGTTACCCAAATGTATGGAATAATCCATAACTGTCAGTTTTATAACAGGGCAGAATGGGAAAATTCGAAGTACGAAACCGAGGTTATGGAAAATGGGGATGCCAAATACCGACACGTTAACTCTGATGGAATTTAGTCTATGTATTATATAGCTGATGAAGGCAGCCTATCAGACATTGAGATACTTGTCAAGATAGTCGCTTCGTTCTTTTAAATCTTCCAAGAACTGATCATCATTGTTTCCGTACAAGATGCTATAATTGAATCGTCTGAAAGTCTGAATTATCTCGTTGATGTCAGATTGACCTATTTTGATCGTAACCTGTATTAGATCGTTACGAATATCGGTAATAAAGGCTCCTATCAATCGTGTATTGTTGCTTTCAACGATTTGGGCGATTTCACTGAAGGAATAATCCTTGATTCCCTTGGCAACGACAATGATTCCACCCGGTTCGGTAAAAAAAGGCGAGTCTATGAAGAATCCGCAGATATCGGTCAGGTCGTAATACCCTAAAATCTCATTATTCTCGTCAAGAACGGGAATAATGTTGGTTTCATTTCTGGCAAAGGTCTCCAAAACGTCCAACCAATTGGTATCCTTTCTAACAAAAAAAGCCTCCAGATTGTAACGATAATCCAAAACCGTCTTTCCCAGTTCAAATTCATGTATATCCTCTTCGCCAATCACGCCCAAAAACGCTCCATTTTCCATTATTGCGATATGTGAATAGGTGCTGTCATGAAAAAACTCCACAATCTTATCTATGGAATCGTTTACTGTGAAAACATCAATATCTTCTATAATATGGTGTCGTAAAGGCATAACAAACTATATTGTCGCAAAATACTAATTAAAATATCAAAAGGCATGCCCAATTTGTATTTTTGCGACGACCTTCAATTAATAACGTTTTATGACAAAACTTAGTGTCAACATCAACAAGATTGCCACCCTCCGTAATTCACGCGGTGGAAATGTGCCCGATCTATTAAAGGCTGCCTCAGACATCGAATCATATGGTGCCGAGGGCATCACAATTCATCCTAGACCAGATGAACGTCATATCAAATATCAAGATGCCAGAAATCTCAAAACTGTGGTCAAGACCGAATTGAATATCGAGGGAAACCCCGTTCCAAAGTTTATTGACCTCGTATTGGAAGTCAAACCGACACAGGTCACCTTAGTGCCAGACGCAGTAGATGCAATTACCTCGAACGCCGGTTGGGATACAGTGACCAACCTTGCATTTTTGAAAGATGTAATCTCGACCTTTAAAAAAGAAGGCATTCGCACTTCAATCTTCGTCGACGCCGATATAGCCATGGTCAAAGGGGCCGTCAAAACCGGTACCGACCGCATCGAGCTGTACACCGAAAATTTTGCCCGCGACTTTTCCAGGGGAAATCTTGACGGGGTCAATCCGTTTACGGAAGCGGCCAAATTGGCGAATGAGCTCAACATCGGTGTCAATGCGGGCCACGACCTGAATCTCGACAACATCAAATTCTTCAAAGATCATGTTCCACATCTCTTGGAAGTTTCCATCGGTCATGCGTTGATCTCTGAATCGTTGTACCTGGGTCTTGAAAATGTAGTAAATATGTACTTAAATCGTTTGAAATAGTGAACACACTGCATTCAAAAGTTATAGGTACCGGTAGGCCATTGTTAATTCTACACGGCTTTCTTGGAATGTCTGACAATTGGAAGACCCTAGGCGCCAAATACGCCGAACACGGCTTTCAAGTACACTTGGTCGACCAACGCAATCACGGTAGAAGTTTTTGGTCCCATGAATTCAACTATGAACTTTTGGCCAACGACCTGGTCGATTATGCCGATAACAAAGCCTTGGCCAGCTTTGATCTAATGGGTCATTCTATGGGTGGCAAGACCGCCATGCAGTTTGGCTGCGACAATCCTGAAAAAGTCAACAAGTTGATCATTGCGGATATCGCCCCTAAGTTCTATCCACCGCACCACCAATATATCATCGACGCCTTGAATGCCTTGAATTTGAACGATCTGAATAGTCGTAGGCAGACAGAAGCCGAGCTACAAAAATACCTGAGCGATTTCGGTGTTCGACAATTTTTGTTGAAGAACCTGTACTGGAGGGAAAAGGAAGTTCTAGGTTGGCGGTTCAATTTAAATGTGCTTTCCGATAAACTGGAAGAAATTGGCGAGAACATAGAGTCTGGTTCCCGTTTCGATGGACCAACTTTATTTTTAAGAGGTGATAAAATCAGAATACGTAATTGACTCCGATGAAACCGCCATAAAAAATCACTTTCCCAAGGCGGCAATACAAACCATCGATAATGCCGGTCACTGGTTGCATGCCGAGAACCCCAGACAGTTTTTTGAGAAATCTGTTGACTTTCTCAAGGCATGATTCTAAAACAGTATCTTTAAACCATCAACGATAAAAACGAAGTATCATGAATCTCATTTTAAGAATCTTGCTGAGCGCCCTTGCCGTTATCGTATTATCGAAAGTACTTCCGGGGGTAGGGGTCGACACCTATCTTACCGCAGTAATTGTTGCGGTAGTGTTGAGTTTACTGAACTTTATCGTAAGACCAATTTTGGTCATTTTAACACTGCCCGTCACCATATTGACCTTTGGCCTTTTCCTTTTGTTCGTGAATGCCAGCATTATTCTTTTAGGAGATTATTTCGTTGATGGTTTCAGTGTCGCCAATATCTGGTGGGCCCTTTTGTTCAGTTTATTGCTGAGTATTTTTCAATCAATTCTATTCTCATTACTCAAGAAAGACAAGTAGCCTTATGCAGTATTTCTTCCGAGCAAATTAGGGGCCTTGAAAACTTGGCACGCTTGATAAAATATACTAGCTTTGCATCCCGTTTAAAATAAGGGATAAGCTTAGATTTATGGATATTACGAAGGAGCAAATCGATGAGCTGAATGCCATCGTAAAAGTGGCCATTACCAAAGACGATTACCAAGACAAGGTAGAAAAAATATTGAAGGACTATCGAAAGCAGGCCAATATTCCGGGATTTCGAAAAGGCCAGGTTCCACTGGGACTAATCAAAAAACAGTATGGCAAGGCCGTTCTGGTCGATGAAGTCAATAAATTGCTTCAAGACAATCTCAATAAATATTTGACCGAGGAAAAATTGGATGTTTTAGGTAATCCGCTGCCCAAGCAACAAGACAATTTTGATTGGGATAGTGATAATTTTTCATTTGAATTCGAATTGGGGCTGGCTCCGTCTTTTGATGTTTCCTTGAAAACAAAAAAAGCGATTACCCACTATAAAATAGTTGCCGATAAAAAAATGGTCGATGAGCAGGTCGAGCGCATTCAAAAACAATATGGCAAGCTTGTCAGTAAAGAAAAAGTGGGTAAGACCGATGAGGTGACCGGAACATTCAAAAACGAGGCCGAAGAAATCGAAAACAGATTTCTAATTGAATTCGATAAACTGAAAAGCAAAAAGGCGATTGATGCCCTGATTGATAAAAAGGTCGGGGAGATTATTGCTTTCAAGACCAAAGGTCTTTTCAAAGAAGACCATTTATTGACTCATGCCTTGGGCATTACAGCCGAAAAAGGAAAAAACCTGAACGTTGAAGTCAACTTTGAGATACAAGAAATCAACGAACGTGTTCCCGCGGTGCTCGATCAAGAACTGTTCGATAAATTGTTTGGCAAAGATGCCGTGAAGTCCGAAAAGGAATTAAAGGACAAAATCAAGGAAGACTCTGAAAAGCAATTCGAACAGCAGTCAGACCAAAAATTATTGAACGATATCACCGAATATTTTATTGAGAATACGAAATTCGATCTTCCCGTTGAATTCTTGACCAAGTGGATTAAGACTACAGGTGAAAACCCATTGACCGAAGATGAGGCCAGCGAGGAATTCAAAAAATCTGAAAAAGGACTTCGCTATCAACTGATCGAAGGAAAAATAATTCAGGAAAACGATTTGCAAGTACAATTTGACGAGCTCAAGGAGTTTGCCAAAGGCTTTGTTCGATCGCAAATGGCCCAATATGGTCAAATGAATCCCGAAGAGGAAGAACTTGAAGGGATTGCTGCCCGGGTTTTGAGCAATCAAGAGGAAGTAAAGCGCCTGTCTGAGCAATTAATGAGCCAAAAGCTCTTAAAATTGTACAAAGAAAAGGTCAACCTTAAGACGAAAGAACTTACATACGATAAGTTTATCAAGGAAGTATATGGGTAAGGAATTCCGTTCATCGAATAAATCCGACACTCAACTTTAATCGTCTAGATTTGCGCTTTTCGCGAATTGCTATCTGTTTAAAATCACTATCTTTATCGTGCCGAACATTGTGTTTCGGCACCTTTTTTGTTTAAAAATCACTCAAATACTACATGGACTTCGGAAAAGAGTTTAAGAATTACGCTATTAACCATCAAGGTATTAGTAGCACATACTACGATAAAATCATGAGTAGTATGTACCCCGTCAATATGACGCCCAATATCATTGAAGAGCGTCAAATGAACGTCATTGCCATGGACGTATATTCAAGGTTGATGATGGACCGGATTATTTTTTTGGGAACAGGAATCAATGACCAAGTTGCGAACATTGTTCAAGCCCAACTGTTGTTTTTGGCTAGTGTAGACGCAACAAAAGATATACAGATTTACATAAATTCCCCAGGTGGAAGCGTTTATGCCGGCTTGGGTATCTATGACACCATGCAATTCATTAACCCAGACGTCGCAACGATTTGTACAGGTATGGCGGCCTCAATGGGAGCCGTCTTGCTTTGCGCCGGTGAAAAGGGAAAACGAAGTGGCTTGAAGCACTCGCGCGTAATGATCCATCAACCAATGGGTGGCGCCCAAGGTCAGGCAAGCGATATCGAGATTACCGCAAGGGAAATCCTCAAGCTAAGAGACGAATTATACGAGATAATTGCACAACATTCTGGGCAGACCATCAAAAAAGTAAAGGAAGATAGCGACCGTGATTATTGGATGAAAGCAGAGGAAGCCATGAAATATGGTATGATCGACGAGATTTTAGTAAGGGAAAAGGAATAATGTAGACAAATAGCAATATGGCTAAGGAAAATTTGGAATGCTCTTTTTGCGGAAGAAAGAAACCGGAGACCAATTTATTGATCGCCGGACTTGATGCCCATATCTGTGATCGATGTATTGAGCAGGCTCATGGTATAGTAGCTGAGGAATCAAAGCAGTCGAAAACAAACGATCTGTCCTCTGAGCTTATCCTTAAGAAGCCAAAAGAGATCAAGGAGTTTCTCGATACCTTTATCATTGGCCAAGAACGTACCAAAAAAGTTATGTCGGTGGCCGTCTACAATCACTATAAAAGGCTTTTGCAGCCCAATACCAAAGACGACGATATTGAAATACAGAAGAGTAATATCATTATGGTCGGGCAGACAGGTACAGGCAAGACCTTGATGGCCAAAACCATAGCAAGAATGCTCAATGTACCCTTGGCCATTGTCGACGCTACTGTTCTAACGGAGGCCGGCTATGTCGGCGAGGATGTCGAAAGTATCTTGACACGCCTTTTACAGGCGGCCGATTATAACCTTGAAAAGACAGAGCGAGGTATTGTGTTTATCGATGAAATCGACAAGATTGCGCGTAAAAGTGATAATCCATCCATAACCCGTGATGTTTCAGGTGAAGGTGTTCAACAAGGGTTGTTGAAGCTTTTGGAAGGTACCGTGGTCAATGTACCTCCAAAGGGAGGAAGAAAACATCCGGATCAAAAATTTATCGAGGTCAATACCGAGAACATATTATTTATTGCGGGAGGGGCTTTTGACGGAATCGAACGGGCCATAGCCAAGAGATTGAATCTTCAATCAATTGGGTTTAGCGCTTCAAAAGCTGAGGAGAACCTAGACGACACTAATATTCTGCAATATATCATACCAAAAGATTTAAAAGATTTTGGTCTTATACCTGAGATTATAGGTCGGTTGCCCGTTCTCACCCATATGAATCCTCTGGACGAAAAAACATTGCGTGCCATATTGACCGAGCCAAAAAATGCCATCATCAAGCAATACGAAAAGTTGTTCGCCATGGACGGTATCGTTTTCTCCATTACAGAACAGGCGTTGGACTATATTGTGCAAAAAGCAGTAGAATACAAATTGGGTGCGCGTGGCCTTCGTTCACTGTGTGAGGCCATCTTTACCGATGCGATGTTCGAAATGCCCAGTAGTGGTGAAAAGGAATTCAAAGTCACAAAACCATATGCCGAGAAGAAGCTTTCACACGAGACCATCAAGAAGCTGAAGGCCGTTTCATAGTTAAGAACAAAGTATACTCAAAAACAAAAAACCTTGTAAACTGTTTTACAAGGTTTTATAATATGATACAAACGGGTTCTTACTTTAAACCACTTTCTTTTCTTTTAACTGAACCTGGGTTACACTGGCCAACAGGTCTTGACAGACTTTGCTTATGATTTTTTCATCGGCATAGAGATCATGTCCAAAATTCGGGATCATCTCAAACTCGATCCCCAGTTTTTTCCGCCAATTTTTCTTTGGGGTGTAAAGGTCTTTTCCACCATATACCAATGTCATCTTACAGTCGGGCTTCATCTTCTCCTCACGAATCCTGGTGGCAGAAATCGTATATAGTGATTTCATTGGCAGACCTTTTAAGGCGGCCTTCCAAGCGATAGTGCCTCCAGTGCTAAAGGCCAGGTAATGCGAAGGAGTTTTCTCCTTTCGCATCAAATGGGCTACCGCCGTGTCAATACCTCCTTTTACGAAAGCATCATGAAGGTTTTCCTCGCAATTCACCGTAAGGTCGATATGGGCCAGTTGTTGAATATCGTAGAAGACGATATTATAATATTGTTGAAGATAACCGAGATAAGATGTTATCCAGAGTCCTTTTTTGACGCCCCATATATCGGACAAGACTACTAGTCTCTCTGCCATAATTTAATGTTTAATTGGTGCAGGTATTAATTTGGACTGGCAAATTGAACAATAAACGGCTGAAATCCGCATTTATTTGTTCATCGGAAACAATTTTTCGATGTAGTTCGTGATTCTGTCGGAAAAAGACTAAACCATGACCATGAATTTGCTGAAATTCCCCTAATTCATCTTTTATACGGCGTGCTAAAATCTTCTTCCTATAGAAATACCCAGCCTCGCAAACATATCAGGAAAACAATAATAACTATCCTCACAAGATTCTTGACTAAAGTTAGAGCCGCCACCGGCAACCACATCGATGCTCCAAGAGTCGTTTAAATTGAATTTGGTGCCCAATGCCAATCCAATGCCAAGTCCGAATTTGTTTTCATCTCCATAATCATAATCCCGATAAAAAAGGTTGAAGTTGTTCTCAATAAAAAAGCCAGAAGTCATACGCCTTCCGAAATAGTATCTGAAATGGGGTAAAAGAGCAAAATCGGAGGTTATGATATCCGTTGCGTAATTCGGTTTCTGTGAGCCGACAAACCCGCCTATCGATAACCCAATGGCAGATTTTCTGCCCAAGGCCCTTTCGTATGTTAGCTCGGGATAACCTGCCGGCAAATAAAGTGTGTTCAGTCTTGCCTCATTCTTTTTGGAATCGGAGCCCGATCTTATCTGCGCAAATCCTTGTTGGGCCATTAGGATGACCGAAAGAATTAAAAACAACGTTCTCATATCTTTTAGTTTTAAAGTTTATCCAAAGCTAGATGAGGTTCACAACTTAGCTATCCAAGATTATGTAAATGGAAAGAATTCGGACAAGCGTTTAAATCAAAGCACTCTTTCTATAGGCAGTAGGAGTTTGGCCCGTAAATTTTTTAAATGCGGAATAAAAGGTAGATTTTGAATTGAAACCACATTCCAATCCTATGGATACAATGGTATATGTAGAAAAATTGGGGTCGTTCAAGAGCTGTTTTGCCTCCTCGATGCGATGCTTGTTGATATAATCGGAAAAATTGCTTCCTGAATGGGCATTCATCAATTTTGAAAGGCTACTAACACCCATACCCAATTCCTCTGCAAGGTTTTCCAAACTCAAATAAGGATGAAGAAATTTCTGGTTCTCCAAAATATATGACTCAATTTCCCTAAAGGTATCCTCCCCTTTTTCTTCTTTGGTGGGATTCTTATCCAATTTTAAAGTGCCGTTCTTTCTGATTTCCTTCCTCAATAAAATCCTATCCTTTAAAACAACATATCTGAAAAAAGCCTGATAGCCCACCCAATAAATCAAAATGGAAGATCCCAAGCGCAATGGATAATAGCTGTAGGGCTTTTGCACAATGCCCGTGGCATTGAAAACGATGGCCATAATCCATAGAACGAAGACCACACCCCCTAGGTAAAAAAACCATTTGAGCCATTTTAAGTCGTCAAAAGCCAAGACGGGCGTTTCGACCGAGGTTTTTTTAAAAACAATTTGAATCGCCTTATAATACAGGAATAATGAATACGTCAAGGTCAGAATATCTTCAAAGGTGTTGTAGTATTCAATATATTCCATGGACAATATATCGACCCTTCCCAAATACGTGACCAAAGACCTTGCAATCAACTCAAAAACGAAAATCATCAAAGAAACCATGATAAATGGCATTTTTTTCTCCTCGATTTCAAGGTAATGCACCAAAAAGGCATAGAACATCGGCACGATCAGCACATACCAAGGCACGGTAAAATCATAGGCGACAATGCCATCTGACAGAAAATTCTTTTCGATCAACCATGACTGTAGGTTGTTCAATGAAAGAAAAAGGACGAAAAGATTTAGAAACAGCACAGGCCGTTCTATTTTCTTTCGGGATAGAAATGTGGCAATGTTGAAAATGAATCCTTGAACCGCCCCGGCAATCATAAGAAAATTGAAAACTGCGGTCATATGGTTTATCTATATCACAAGAATTTACTTGTTCATATCAAGAAGCTCTTCCAAATAATCGCGTTGGTTCGATAATCGTGGAATCTTATGCTGCCCCCCCAATTTATCTTTTGACTTGAGCCAGTCGTAAAAAAGGTTTTCACGAGCAACGTGAACTTTGGGCATGTTCAGGGTTATGTCGTTGTAACGCTTGGCCTCATAGTCAGAGTTCAACGATTTTAGGGCCTTATCAAGAAACTCTGTGAAATTGTCGAGCTCTTCTGGCGGTTTTCGAAACTCTATTATCCACTCGTGGGCACCTTTTTCCTTACCCGACATAAAAATCGGCCCAGCTGTATAGTCCTTTATTTCGGCACCTGTCTCTTTGCATATTTTTCTCAAGGCTTCCTCGGCGTTCTCAATAATTAACTCCTCCCCGAAAACATTGATATGATGTTTGGTACGGCCCGTCACCCTTATTCTATAGGGGTTTATCGAAGTAAAACGTACCGTATCACCTATTTTGTAACGCCAAAGGCCCGAATTCGTTGTGATAACAATCGCGTAATTCTTGTTGGTTTCGACCTCCCAAAGGGGAATCGCCTCTTGTTGCTCCGTACCATAGGCGTCCATCGGGATGAATTCATAAAAAATACCATAATCCAACATGAGCAACAGGTCATCGGCACCATTTCGGTCTTGTATGGCGAAAAAACCTTCGGAAGCATTATAGATTTCATAATATTTGAAACTTTTTCGTGGAAGAAGTTTTCTATACTGCTCTTGATAAGGAATAAAACTGACACCACCGTGAAAATATACTTCAAGATTCTCCCAGACCTGAAAAAGGTGGTCTTTGCCAGTTTCCTCGATAACATTGTTTAGCAAAACCAACATCCACGAAGGCACCCCCGCCAGGCTGGTCACATTTTCTTGGGTGCTTTCCCTAATGATCGCCTTGAGTTTTGTTTCCCATTCGCTCATCAGCGAAACCCGATTGCTTGGCGTACTGCTAAACTCGGCCCATAACGGCATATTGTCAATAAGAATAGCCGACAAATCCCCAAAAAATGAACCATTGTCTTCATAAAGTTCTTTGCTACCGCCCAACCTAAGGCTCTTACCTGTGAACAATTGTGAATTTTCATTATTGTTCAAATACAGGCATAATAGGTCTTTACCTGATTTATAGTGGCAATCTTCCAAGGCTTCCGTGCTGACCGGAATGAACTTGCTTTTCGCATTGGTAGTACCACTGCTCTTTGCGAACCACTTAATGGAAGTGGGCCAAAAGATATTTTGCTCTCCACGACGGGTTCGCTCTATGATGGGCTCTATTTCTTCGTAAGACTGAATCGGCATACGATCTCGAAAGCCTTCATAACTCTCAATCGATTCGAAGTCATATTGTTTTCCGATTACCGTATCCTCTGCAATTTCAAGTAATTGGCGCATTACTTCTTGCTGTACCTCACCAGGGTACTTCAAAAAAAGCTCTATTTGGTGATAGCGCTTTTTCAGCAACCATGATGCGATGGAATTGAACAGCGGTATTGGCATTTTCGGTATATTTATCCACCTAAAATAGGGTATTAAACCAATATTTTCAAATAACATCCATCACATGCAGTACAAAGGCGTTCTTCGAAAAATGCAAACCGAAATCGGAAGCCCCATTCAATATTATATGGTTTTCGAGAACGATTTCTTGAACGTCAACCAGATTCTCGACAAAGAACTACAGATCGAATTCATAAAGTATCAATGCCTCAATTGCGGATTGGATCGAAAAATTTATCGACAGGGCTTTTGCAAGACTTGTTTTTATGAAACACCAGCCGCCGGGGAATGGATTATGAGACCTGAACTCAGCACGGCCCATTTGAACAAGGAAGACCGGGACCTTGAATATGAAAAAAAGGTACAGTTGCAACCGCATATCGTATATCTTGCCAATTCGAGCAATATTAAAGTAGGTGTTACCCGAAAGACCCAGGTGCCGACACGTTGGATAGATCAAGGGGCACATGAGGCCATTGAGATTGTCGAAGTACCCAATCGATTTTTGGCCGGCATCACCGAGGTTGCCCTTAAAAATCATATTGGCGACAAGACGAATTGGCGCAAAATGCTCAAAAATGATGTAGAGGATGAAAATCTGGTGGAATGGCGTTCAAAGCTCAAACAGTACATTCCACAGGAGGCGCAAGACTATTTCATAGAAAATAACAATGAGACAACCTTGGAATTTCCGGTTTTAAAATATCCCGAGAAACTAAAAAGTCTGAATTTAGATAAGACACCCGCCTACAATGGCGTTCTCAAGGGAATCAAGGGGCAATACCTAATTTTTGAAGACGACACCGTTTTTAACGTACGTGGAAGTGAGGGGTACTATGTGGGGCTAGGTATAAAATAATATAAAAGGAACTCGACTTTAAAAGACACAAAATATTTGAACTCTGTGGACAACAAAAAAGTTCAAATAAAAAGAAGGTTGCAAATCAAAGGGGTTCTTTTGAAATTTCTTAATTAATCGAATCCTTCTTTTTCTTACCCCCCAATAACCCTCCTAGGATATCCTTGGCCTTTTCCTTGACGATATCCTCTTCTTTTTTATCAACGGGAATGGAGTCTGTATTGGTCTCAACAGCAGCATCTTCCTTGTTTTGACCCAAGATCCCCCCTAGGATTTCCTGAGCATTTTCTTTTGCCCGTCCTTGTTCGGTCGAGTCTTTTTCAACGGTCTCGTTTGTACCAAGCACATCGCCCAACAAATCTTTGGCCTTATTCTTGCCCTTATCGATCATTTTCTGCTTTTGGATCTCGACCAATTTTGTGGTCAGGCTTTTTACACCGCCGGTCAAATCCGTCGTCACGGCCGGATTGTCATAATTACCACCAATATTCGCTATGACGGGAATGGTAAGATTTTCCAGTTCTTTTTCATCGATTTTGGCAATCAAGTTGTTAACCTCGGCGCCCAAATATTTTGCGGGTACTTCCATTGTCGCCTTGTAATTCAATTTTCGGTCGAATGTATGGCTACCATCCACACTAATCGCGATATCATTATATTTGATGGTAAAAGGCTTAACCTTGACCACCCCGTCTTCAAAATCAAGAGCAGTCTTTAAGCCTTTCAAATCTAGTTTGCCCAATTTTATAAAATCCAATTTGCTACCTAGGGCCTGCAAAAGTTTTGCCTTTTCAGAATCAAAATCCGTGGCCAACAATTCGGCGACCACTTTGCCCGACAGATTGGTCAGATCAGGCGTGAAATCATCGGTGAGGCTTCCTAACAGTACGACATCCGAATTCAATTTTCCATTTAAAACACCTGCTATGGGCGCTAGTGTCTCAAAAAGCTCCAAGGCCTTGAAGGTCTCCCCTATTCGTAATTGGTCCATTCCCAATTTCATGGCGAAGGTTGGGGTATCTTTCTTTGTAGAAACTTCTCCATCAAAACCAATCTTACCGTTGAAAAGTGAGGAAGTCATGTTACTCAATATGGCTTTCTCATCCTTTATACGGAGGTTACCTTTCACATTTCTAAGTATCAAATTATCATAGAGCACAGTGTTTGCCGAAGCATTTATATTGGCATCCAAGAAAGACGGAATTTTTATTTTCTCCTCAGGAGTGCCCGTTTTTTGTTTTGAATCTCCCCCTTCTGAACCAACCTCATCCTCTACCATAAAATCGTTCAGGGCGAAAGTGTTCGAATCAAGATTGAAATTCCCCTCGACTTTCTCATCGTTAAATAGGAAACCCAGAAAATTGTCTATGGTTCCGGTGGCGCTAAAATCGGTTTTGCCCGATGTGCCCTTCAATTCGTTCAAGGTAACCGTCTTTGGGTTAAAGGTCAATGAGGTGGAACTGAGCTTTACCGGATTGGCCAGTTCTTCTGAACTGTACTCGAAATCTTTCAGGCTCATCTTACCCGTAGTATTCGTATTCCCATATTGCTCTTTTTCGACAGAGGCCATATCAAAGGCAGTGATGATATCCGCATTCAACAGTCCTTTCAAATTGAGGTCGGCAGGCACGGGATAGGCTTTTCCAATATTCGCCAAATCCATGTCAGCTTCAACATGGGCGTTCACTTTGGTATTGCCCATAAGTTCCTTGAGCTTGGCAACCATATTGAACCGGTCACTATCAATATTGAAAGAAAGTTTGTCGATATCGATATAGGTGTCGGCTGCAATGCCCGTATCATTGATGACTTTGGTATCTATGGAAACGTTACTTACCGATTTCGGCAAATCTGGGTACTTGAAAGAGGCATTGTCAGAATTGATTCGAATATTGAATTCTGGAATGTGCTCTTCATCTGAAACCCCTTTGAACTCCCCTTCCACCGTAAAATTTCCGGTGGTCTTTACTTGTTCAATATTTTTGGAATACTCCTCGGGAATAACGGCCAAAAAGTTCTTGAAATCGGAAGACGGAGTTTTAAAATTGATTTCGACATCTTGGCTGTCTTCATTAACCTTGACAAATCCGTCAAAGACCAAAGGCAACTGATTGACAAAGGCCTCATTTTTAAGGAAGGTATACTTATCGGTCTTAAGGTCGATGCCGATAAGGGCATCCAATTTGATTTTATTCTTGTTCAGGTAATTGCTGCTATCCAATTCAAAGGTCACCAAGGCATCGGTCTTTGTTTCCAACTCAGAAGTAATCGCAGAAAGGTCACCGGTACCCGAATGCTGTATCTCAGAGACAACCAGATAAACTTTCGCGGCGAGATCATTGTAAATAACTTTTGAATTTGTTACCTCATAAGATTGTAGATCAAGGGTAAATCCCTCCGAAGATTCCAATTCTTCATTGCCGTCGTCATTGGCGATCTCGTAGTTGGCCACTTCATCTTCATTGACCTTTACGTGGATATACGCCCCGTCAACGCTGAGGCTTTTAAGTCCAAGTGGTTCACCCTTGCCTTTAAACAACTCGCTCAATCCTAAAGTCAGCCCCACATCTTTGGCAGCGAACAAAGTATCACCTTCGAAAGGTCCCTTATTGACCAAAATGACATCTTGAAGTCTTAAATCGGCATTGGGAAAGCTCTTTATCAGACTTAGGTCGGCTTCTGCAAAGTCCAAGGTCGCATTGATGTTGCTATTGACGTTGTTCTTGATAAGGTCACCGATTTTCGCCTCCAAAATGAAGGGGGCCGCGACCAAAACGGCCATAATCAGCAACACTACAATACCCAGTATTCGTAAGACTTTCTTTTTCATGTGATCGGGGTCTTTTTAAAGAACTTGAAAAAGCGATATATATTATGCCTGAAGGTCGATTTCCTCGCCAATTTCAAGACCAAACCGCTTTCTAAGAAGATATACGAAGAAATAAAGGAAAGGGGTGTCGATAAATGCTATAAAAATCTTAAAAAGAAAACCGCTGACCACAAGCCCAAAAAAGAGGTCCCACGGAAGTACCCCAAAAAGGCATAACAGCCCAATCACCGTGAACGTATCGATGAATTGTGAGAGGAAAGTCGAAAAATTGTTGCGCAGCCAAAGATGCTTGCCCTTGGTCAGACGTTTCCAGAAATGATAAATGGCAATATCGATATATTGGGCACAAAGGTAGGCGATCATGGATGCCAGAACGGCCAGCGGAGAAAGTGCGAAGACCTGGCTAAACGTATCGTCGTTTACGGGCGAGGAGTCAATCGCCGGGGCAACATCCGATATCAAAATAATTCCCATGGAAAAAAAGGAAGCGAAAATACCAGCTGTCACTATCTGATTCGCTTTGCCCCTACCGTAGATTTCAGAAATCAGGTCGGTGATCAAAAAGGTTATGGGATACGGCAGTATGCCGACCGATAATTCAAAAAGTGAGACCCCGAAAATGGTGACATCGCCAAATGGATTCCAATAAAAAAACTTTTGGAATATCAGGTTCGACACCACCAGCGAGGTAATGAACAGTGCCCCCAGATACAAATAAATCCGGTAGGCCAGTTTCGTGTCCTTTTCGGTCATATGGGTTTTCTCACCACTATTTTATGTTTAGAACAAAAGGCATACGGGCTTGAATTCCCTTTTGTTGCATTGCGGATTTTATTTGCTTTAATGTCGAATAAGCTTCATCACCTATTTCCTCTTGAATAAGGTCTTGCTTGGCCCGGGCGCCTAGACCCCCAAAATCTTCCATGAATCGTTCAAATCCGGTTTTATATCTCGGGTATTTTTTGATACCAAAGGCATTTAAATTGGCCATTTTTGCCGCCTCGGCTATGGCGTCGTTTAGATTACCAAGTTCGTCGATCAGACCCAATCGCTTGGCATCCACCCCACTCCATACCCTGCCCTGGGCCAAACTATCAGCTTCGGCAATTGAAATATTGCGGCCTTTCGAAACCCGTGATAAGAAAGTCTCATAAGTATCCTCCACACCCTCTTGTACCGTCTTTCTAAAATTATCGGTCATCGGTTCAAATAGCGAATAATCGACGGAGTTTTCATTTGTGCCTACCTGCTCTGCGTTTATGCCGATATCAGTGGCCAGCTCATTGATATTCGGAATGGTGCCGAAAACCCCTATTGATCCTGTTATTGTAGTAGGTTCTGCAAATATCTTATCTGCGCCGACCGCAATATAATAACCTCCTGATGCCGCTACATTACCCATGGAAACCACCACCGGTTTTTTTTCCTTTGCCAATTCCAATTCGCGCCAAATTATATCGGAAGTAAGGGCACTACCTCCAGGGGAATTCACCCGCAATACAATCGCTTTGACCATGTCGTCGTTCTTAGCTTTTGCGATTGCCTTATTGATAATACCCTGTCCGATCACATCTGGGCCTCCTTCCCCGTAAAGAATTTCGCCTTGGGCAAAAATCACGGCAATCTTATCGTTCCCCTTATTCTTTATTTTGGCGTTGGAACGAATAACATAATCGTCCAACAGAATTACATTCAAGTCATCATCGGATTCAATGTTCAAAGCCGAGCGAAGCCTAGCTTCATACTGATCGTAGAACAAAATATCGTCTATCAGTCCGCTTGATTTAGCAAGTTCAGGAGATCTTCCACCCAAAGTATCAGCAATGATATTTAGATTTTCGGGACTTATATTCCTTCCTCTTGAAATTTCCTCGACCATTGAATTCCATAAGGAGCCGATCAATTCTTTGATTTGGGTACGGTTCGCCTCACTCATCTCATTTGCCAGAAAAGGTTCAACGGCACTTTTATATTTGCCATGCCTAATGACCTCCATTTTGACCCCAGTTTTTTCCTGCAAATCCTTAAAAAACAACACTTCGGAAGAAAGTCCTTTGAAATCGAGCAAACCTACCGGATTCAAATAGAGAGAATCGGAAATACTCGCCAAATAGTAGTCTTTCTGCATATAGAAATCGCCATAGGCATAGACGAATTTTCCACTCTCCTTGAAATCTTCAAGCGCGTTTCTAATGGCCTGGGTTTGTGCAAGTCCGGCCAAAATGAAAGTATTGTTGATACTAATACCCTTGATATCGTCATCATCCTTTGCGATATCAATGGCATGTAAAATTTCGTCAAGCCCCTGCGTTTGTTCAAAAAACGCATCGAACGGATCGGCCACATTGCCGGTATAGTCATTGATGGGCAAATTCAACTGAAGTTCAAGTACCGAGTAGTTCCTAACATTCACGGTTTCCTCCGTATTGCCCAATAAACTGGCAAAAATGAAGAACATTACGAACATAATGCCAAATGCAATGAGGCAACCCAAAATGGCGGCCAACAAGTTTCTCAAAAAATTCATTAAATCCCGGTTTTAATCAGAATCAAATATAGCCATTCCAAATTCTTTTTAAGTAATTTGGCTCCCTATTATGAACGCACCAAATACAGTATATCTTTCACTTGGGAGTAATCTTGGCGATAAGTTGGCCATGCTACAAGAGGCTGTATTTTCACTCGAAAAAAAGGTTGGGCCCATAAACACAGTTTCTCCCGTTTACCAAAGCAAGGCTTGGGGTTTCGACGGTGATGATTTTTTCAATATCTGTATCTCGTTAACCACGGAGCTATCACCAAAAAGATTATTGACGACCATAATGGATATTGAGGCCAGAATGGGAAGAAGACGTTCTAGCGAGAATGGATATACAGCTCGGATCATCGATATTGACATTCTCTATTTTGGTCGTAAAATCATAAATGACGAACAATTGACCTTGCCCCACCCAAGACTTCACGAACGTCGTTTTGTTCTTGGTCCCTTGGCCGATATCGCACCACAATTTTACCATCCTATTCTAAAAAAGGATACCCGGAATCTATTACAGGAATGTAAGGATGATATCATTCCACAAAAAACGGATCTGACACTTTACAAGAGCAGATCTACACTTTTCTCGCAATTGCATTTCTTGGCCATCGAAGGCAACATTGGAGCGGGAAAAACGACACTCGCCGCAAGGATCGCGAGGGACTTCAACGCCAAGTTGATATTGGAGCGCTTTGCCGATAACCCTTTTCTGCCCAAATTCTATGAAGATCAGAGTCGGTACGCATTTCCGTTGGAAATGTCTTTTTTGGCGGATCGGTATCAACAATTCGTTGATGATACTACCCAAATGGACCTCTTTAAAAAATTCATGGTCAGCGATTACGATATCTACAAATCACTGATTTTCGCCAAAATAACCCTTCAAGAAGTGGAATTTTCGCTATACCGAAAGATTTTCGACTTTATGTACAAAGAAGTCAAAAAGCCTGATGTATATGTTTATCTCTACCAGACCACCGAACGTCTGCTCGAAAACATTCAGAAAAGAGGACGTGATTATGAGCAGGAAATTTCCTTTGATTATCTCGAGAAGATAAACCGCGGGTACTTAGACTATCTCAAAGACCACCCTGAGCAGAATAGCCTTATAATTGACGTTACCGAATTGGATTTTGTGGAAAACGAGAAGGACTACGAAATGGTACTTAACCAAATTCAACAATATATCATGAACTGGTCTTTTTAAGTATCTCGGTTGAGTTTCGACCAAAAATTCCAAAGGGTCACTCCGACGCTTACCGAAATATTCAACGAATGTTTCGTGCCATATTGAGGAATTTCAATGACCTCATCACAATGATGGACCGCCTCTTGTGTTACACCCTTAACCTCATTGCCAAAAACGAGTGCATACTTTTTTGATATGTCGATCTCATAGTTGTTCAACAGGGTTGCCTTTTCGGCTTGCTCGATTGCGATTACACAAAAGTCGTTCGACTTCAATCGGCTTACCAGTTCCAAGGTGTCTTCGCAATATTCCCAATCAACGCTTTCGGTAGCGCCCAAGGCGGTCTTTCGAATGTCTTTGTGCGGTGGTATGGCCGTTATGCCGCATAAATAGATTTTCTCAACCAAGAACGCATCTGCCGTTCGGAAGACGGCACCAATATTGTTGAGACTTCGTACATTATCTAGAACAATGACCAAGGGCGACTTTTTCGCTTCCTTGTATTCTTCCAGGGTAAGTCGATCTAATTCTTCGTTTTTGAGCTTTCTCATTTTCGGGTCTCCTCTTGAACGGTCTGCCCATCCAACAGGGGGGGGGCAATCAGTTCGAAGGCTTTAATTGGGTGAATCTTATGTTATTGAATAAGCGGGTAAACTTATCCATAAATATCAACAAATATGGAATAAGGCAAGGCAAAATGGTATTTTCGTTATAACACAAAGTAAATGAATACCATCGGTTTGGCGAAGGCGAAAAAAACTAAGAGGGTCACTCCCTTAATGCAACAATACAATACCATCAAGACCAAATATCCTGATGCTTTGTTGCTTTTTCGTGTTGGAGATTTTTATGAGACCTTCGGGCAAGATGCGGTCAAGGCCTCGAAAATATTGGGCATAATTCTCACCCATAGAAACAATGGGGGCGACCAAACCGAACTTGCCGGCTTTCCACATCATTCGCTGAATACCTATTTGCCGAAATTGGTCAAGGCCGGGCAGCGGGTCGCTATTTGCGATCAGTTAGAAGACCCTAAACAAACCAAGACAATCGTAAAGAGGGGAGTAACCGAATTGGTAACTCCCGGGGTCGCCTTGAACGATGACATCCTCAATGCCAAATCCAATAATTTTCTTTGTGCCGTTCACTTCGGAAGAAATCTAATAGGCGTTTCCTTTTTGGATATCTCCACGGGTGAATTTCTTACCTCGCAGGGCAATCAGGAGCAAATCGATAAACTCTTGCAGAACTTTGGACCGAATGAAATCTTGATTTCCAAAGCGCGTAAAAACGATTTTCAAGACGATTTCGGAGGTCAATTCCATACCTTTTTTGTGGAAGATTGGGTGTTTCAAGAAGATTACGCCCACGAACGCCTGACAAGTCATTTCAAAACCGTTGGTATGAAAGGTTTTGGAATCGACCACCTCCAAGAGGGTATGATTGCATCGGGTGTCATATTGCATTACCTATCTGAAACACAACATCGACAACTTCAACATATTTCCTCCATAAATCGAATCGCCGAAGAAGATTATATCTGGATGGATCGTTTCACGATCAAGAATCTTGAACTCTACGATTCTAGCAACACCAACGCGGTAACCCTGATCGATATTATCGACCGGACCATGTCTCCAATGGGTGGAAGGCTCTTAAAACGTTGGATGGCGCTACCCTTGAAAAATATCGATAAGATTCGAAAACGGCATCAGGTGGTTTCCCATTTCAAAGCCGATGAAACCGGCCACGAAAAAGTAAAAAGCTTGATTGGGCCTATTGGTGATATTGAACGGTTGATCTCAAAAGTAGCCACAGGAAAAATCAATCCCCGTGAAGTGGTACAACTCAAGAATTCTTTACTGGCTATTGGTCCGATCAAGGCATTTTGTCGCCAAGCGCAAAATCAAGCCCTACAACAAATTGGTGATTCACTCGACCCATGCGAACCAATGATCTCAAAAATCGAGGCCATGTTGAACGAAGAAGCACCCGTAAACATACTTAAAGGCAATGCCATTGCAGAAGGTTATTCCCATGAGCTCGATGAATTAAGAGATCTTGCTTTTTCTGGAAAAGACTATTTAAACAAAATGCTGGAGCGTGAAACCGAACATACCGGAATCACCTCTTTGAAAATAGCTTCCAACAATGTTTTCGGATATTATATCGAAGTCCGAAATACCCATAAAGACAAGGTGCCAGAGGAATGGATCCGCAAGCAGACCTTGGTCAACGCCGAACGATATATTACAGAAGAACTCAAAGAATACGAAGCCAAAATTCTAGGAGCCGAAGAGCGAATTTTAAGTTTGGAGCAGCAACTGTTCTCCCAATTGGTCGTCTGGCTTCAAGAATATATCATAGCGGTGCAAAAAAATGCGCAACAGATTGCACGCCTAGATTGCCTGTGCGGTTTTGCACAGTTGGCCAAAGACAATAATTACGTAGAACCCGAACTGAACGATTCAACATCTCTCGAAATCAAAAATGGGCGACATCCTGTTATCGAAAAACAATTGCCTATCGGGGAATCTTACGTACCGAACGACGTAAATCTCGACCGAAACGAACAGCAAATCATTATGATCACAGGGCCCAATATGAGCGGCAAGTCAGCAATTTTGAGACAAACCGCACTTATCGTTCTTTTGGCGCAAATGGGAAGTTTTGTGCCTGCAGAGGCCGCAAAAATCGGGTTCGTTGATAAAATTTTCACACGCGTGGGAGCCAGTGACAATATCTCAATGGGAGAGTCCACCTTTATGGTCGAGATGAACGAGACGGCATCGATCTTGAACAACCTCTCTGAACGTAGTTTGGTTCTTTTGGATGAAATTGGAAGGGGAACCAGCACCTACGATGGTATTTCAATTGCATGGGCCATTTCAGAATATTTGCATGAGCATCCTGCACGGGCAAAAACCCTTTTCGCCACGCACTATCACGAACTTAACGAAATGGCGGAAACTTTTGAGCGTATCAAAAACTATAATGTTTCCATTAAAGAATTAAAAGACAAGGTGCTCTTTTTACGAAAATTGGTGGCCGGTGGCAGCGAACACAGCTTTGGCATTCATGTTGCGAAAATGGCGGGCATGCCACAGCAGGTCATCCAAAAAGCGAACAAAATCCTTAAAAAGCTTGAAAAATCACATTCAAGTGAAGAGCTCACTGATAAGTTGCAAAGTGTGCAAAGCGAGGTACAACTGAGCTTCTTTAATCTAGACGATCCTTTGCTCGAACAAATAAAAGATGAAATATTGCACCTAGACATAAACACCTTGACCCCGGTCGAGGCGCTTATGAAACTTAACGAGATCAAGCGTCTTTTGACCAAAAACAAAAAGGCCAGTTCTTGAGCCTGTTTTTTTGATTTATATTCCTTTCCTTTTATAGAATTGTATTAAATTTGCGTCCGCACCAATTTGGTGTACGTTCATTACAATATGCGAAAATAGCTCAGTTGGTAGAGCGCCACCTTGCCAAGGTGGAGGTCGCGGGTTCGAATCCCGTTTTTCGCTCAAAGTTGTTTGAAATTGAGCGAGTATCAGCTTAGGTTCGAAAGATTTAGTGACCTTGGTCGCGGGCCTGCCTGTCGGCAGACAGGTTCGAATACTGTTTTCCGCTCGACTTCGACTCCGCTCAGTCACCAAGAGTGGAGTTTTTTGTTTAGCTTAAAAGTTGAATCTAAGTCCTGCTCGAGTGGTGGAATTGGTAGACACGCCGGACTTAAAATCCTGTGGCCTTTATGGCCGTGCGGGTTCAAGTCCCGCCTCGAGTACAGATGATTGAAAAGCCAAAGCGAAAGCTTTGGTTTTTTTGTTTCGAACATTTGGCAAAATCTATTTAGCGTAAAAAATGAGAAACAAAAAAACGATCATTCAATGGTTTGCTTTTTTGCCTTCTTAAAAACCGGTATCGCGGCAAATACCCGTTTTTGAAATAACCCAGACTTTACCAACCCTAACTTGATTGCAAAAATGTCACAAGTAAAACATTTTTGATGCTGGCTGAACATCTAGTTATTGCTAAACTATTAACGGTCATTGCTGATAGGCAACGGTTTCCCTTCTACCTCGCTTGCATCAAAATCAATACCTAAGACCTCCAATATAGTGGGGGCGATTTGATTACTGAACAATTGCTCTTTTTCGGCAAACTCTCCTTGGGCCTTCACTCCCTTGCCAAAAAGAACCAACCAAACCCCTCCGGCCCCTTTGACCTCATTTCCATGGTGGCGCCAAGTCTCCAAAGGTTCCGTTCCCCGCCCATGATCTGTCGTAATTATAAACAGGGTCTGGTCTTTATAAAAGGGGTCTTTTTGTACAAAGGTCCATAATTCCTTGACCAAGGCATCCGTGGTATTGGCAGATTTTAAATAGGCCTCATAATTCCCGTCATGTGCAAAATCATCGGTCTCCCCATATGAGATATAAACAAGTTTTGGATGTGTCTTTTTCATCTGCTCAAGTGCATAATGATGTGTAAAGGCATCTAATCGTACTGTGCCCCACGGGCTCGGAACTATGGGTTGCAATTCGTTCAAGAATTCCTCACGTTCACTCAAATCACCGCCGGTTGCCTGCTCAAAACCTGCATTTACTGGCACACTTGATCTTTCTTCGTTGATGATATACGGAAAAACATCCCAACTACCGAATGCGGCGACTTTGCCTTTGTACCGGGTATCGTTGTTGGCAATTTCCAAAATTGTTCGATTCGGGTTGTTGATCTTATCATTGCTATCAATCCGTGAATCATCGGCCCTACCGGTCAAAATTTCGTTATATCCCGGATATGAAAACCACATTTTATTGGTAAGATCGACTTTGCTTCCCAAATTTCGATTTCCATGTAACCGGCCAATCGTAGAAACTTCCTTCCATAAAAATGGGAACAACAATTCGCGTCTTTTAGCTGGTGAATCCCTCCAAAATCGTTCCCTTAACTTAGTTGTGTCGTTAACATATTTCTTGTTGGAAATCAAAAGCGGATCCGCACCTGTGAACAATTCTTGCCAACGAAGGCCATCCAAGGTTATCAATACGACTTTCGTGTTGTCTTTTTGTGCATCGCATGCACCCAAACCAAATAAAAACAACACGATCAATATGTTCAAACCGATTCTAACGTTCATTAGCTGAAGTATTTGTTGATTTTAAATATATGAAATGTTTCATCGCCGAAGCATTAAGGCTCAACCAAAGATTACCTGCAAAGCTCAAAAAGGAATCAAATGTGTGCGCTGAAAAGATATGAATCAATTCACTACCTTTAATATTCAGTCATTTTTTGCATGAAAAAGAAACTTCTTAAGCTGCTTGTCTTACTACTTGCATTGCCTTTACTGGTCATCGCCCTTTGCAATAAAATAATCAATAATGCGGCCGACGGTAAGACTTTTGACAATGCGGCCGACATCCCGAAAAAAGAGGTCGGCCTAGTTTTAGGCACCTCCAAGAATTTGAGCTCTGGGCATGCCAATCCCTACTATCATTATCGAATTCGTGCCACCGTGGCACTTTTCAAGGCAAAAAAAATCGAATTTGTATTGGTAAGTGGCGACAACGGAAGCCGTTATTACAATGAGCCAACGACTTTCAAAAAAGATCTTGTAAAAGCAGGAATTCCAGCAGATAAAATATTCTTGGACTACGCGGGATTTAGAACCCTCGACTCGATGGTACGGGCCAAAGTGGTATTTGGGCTTGAGGATGTGACCGTTATTTCGCAAAAATTCCATAATCAACGGGCTATTTACCTAGCCGAAAAAAAAGGCCTGAAAGCCATAGGTTTTAACGCCACCGATCTTACCGGGCAGCAAGGTTCAAAAGTGCGGTTGCGAGAATATTTCGCTCGGGTCAAGGTTTTTTTGGATTTATTGATGAACACCCAACCCAAATTTTTCGGGGAAAAAATAGAAATTAAATAGGTCCTGCGAATAGTGCATTTTTTTATACTTTAGGCGCACGGCCAACCTACCAAAAAATGTCAAAATTCAAAACTTTAGTGAAGAATCTCGGCCCTGGGCTCTTGTTCGCAAGCATGGCCATTGGCACTTCGCATTTGGTGTTGTCGACCAAAGCAGGCGCCCAGTATGGGTGGATAATGGTCATTCCCATAATATTGGCCAATGTATTTAAATATCCTTTTTTCGAATTTGGGGTGCGGTATACAAATGTCACCAATAAGACACTGATCGAAGGCTATTTGAATCGAGGCAAGGGATACCTTTGGTTTTATGCATTTATAACGTTGATTACCACATTTACCATATTGGCGGCACTATATACCGTAACAGCCGGACTCTTCATAAATCTTTTTAAAATAGAGGATATCAAAGTGGGCATGGTGGCACTCGGTCTCTTCATTTTTATAAGCACCTTATTGATTATCGGGAAATATCGTTTTCTCGAAACTTCTCTAAAATTCGTGGTCGGCATTCTGTTTGTTGCTCTCATAGCAACGACAGCCCTTGTCATATTTCGTGGTCAGGTGGCCGAGATCGAGGGTTTCACTCCCACACCTATATTCAACGAAGTCGGCATTTTGTTTTTAATAGGATTAATGGGATGGATGCCCACCACCGTCGAGGCATCTAGTTGGGTCAGCCTTTGGAGCATTGAAAAATGGAAGGAACAAAAGAAACCTTCTTTAAAGGAGTCTTTACAGGAATTCAATGTAGGATATCTCACAACAGCCATACTAGCCATTTTCTTTTTGATTATTGGATGCATGACTCTTTATGGAACGGGTACCGAGTTAAGCGGCAATGCGGTGACCTTTGCCGATCAGGTGGTCAATCTCTTTACAACGCATATCGGTCCGTGGGCCTATATATTTATTGCGATCTCCGCCTTTGCCACCATGTTCAGTACCTGTATGACGGCACACGATGCCGTTACCAGAGTGGCCTTGGATATTATTGATCTCTTGAATCCAAAGGTGAGATTGACAGGCAAGAAAGGGTATTATGCCACCGGAATCATCGTTCTGGCCCTGGTCAATTTCGTGGTGGTCATTGCCTTTGCAGCCAATATGGGCCAACTCGTCGCTTTGGCCACATTTGTCTCTTTTGTTGTCGCCCCGATTATCGGATATATGAACTTAAAAAATGTGACGAGCGAAGACCTACCAAAGAAAGACCATCCGAAAAAGGCCCTACAAATACTGACCTATGCCGGTATTGTCTTCTTGTCAGTATTCTCTTTGTTGTACTTCTGGATGGTGGTTTTCTAAACTGACAATTTTCATTCGGTCGCGGCACCGGCAATCTCATCAAAGTTATCGATGATGACGAGCGTTCTCTCGTTTTGTTTATGTAGAAAATCAAGACAATAAACCCCGTTCTTACAATTGTTGACCAATCGCTCTTCACCACGACCTATCGTGCCGACAATATTTCCATTCGACACACCGTTCTTGATCAAATAGGCTTTGATAGCGTTGGCTCTTTCTTGGGATAACCTTTTGTTTGAACTATCGCTTCCCCTGCTATCGGTATGGGATTCGATACGAAGTTTCATTTGAGGGAAATTCTTTGCGGCCAAAACCACCTTATCGAGTTCCAAGGCAACATCGGGTGTGACCAAACTTTCTCCCTTTGCAAAGAAAAAATCCTTGGTTTTAATGACCTCAAGGTTCTCTTTCGTATCGACAATATCTTCCAAATGGGCCAACTCAACTTTTAATGGGTTATTGCCCATCGCATCTATCTCCGCTTTTCCGAATTTTTGGCGATAGGTGCCATATTTTTCCTTTTTGATCACCAAACTGGTATTCGCCCTCCACGGCACCTCTACCAAGAAAGAACCGTCATCATGTGCAGAAACCGCCTTAATTAAACTCCCATCTTCCGCAAACAATTCTATCGATGCGTCTGGAACGAAATCGCCATTTTTGACCCGCGCTACCTCTCCTCTAAAAGACAGGGTTCTTAAGCCTGGGGTAGCGGTTGCCTTAAATCCATATATATCATCTTTGCCCTTTCCGCCGGGTTTGTTCGAGGCATAATAGCCAATGAGGCCCTCGTCACCATTCTCCTTTATGATAAAACCAAAATCATCGGAAGATGAATTAAGTCCCTTGCCAAGATTCACGGGTATACCGAAATCGCCATTTGAATAGATGTTGGCCTTGTAGACATCCATACCCCCCAAACCATAAAAAATATCAGAAGAAAAATAAAGATTTCCATCAAAAATATAGGGAGATATCTCATTGCCAGGGGTATTTATCCGAGGGCCCAAATTAATGGGTTCAGACATAATCTGCCCGTTGTTGGTGTTCACTACATAAATGTCGGTACCCCCGTAACCATCATCAAAATTTGCCGAGAAATACAACTTTTCAGCTTTGGCATCGTAAAACGGATAATAGAAGGAGGTACTCAAATCTTTTAACAGGTACCTAAAAAACCCGTTACCATAAATCATGCCTATGGCCAAGGCGTTTTTTCCATTGTCATCAAAAGAAAGTTGGCCATCTTCGGAATTCGAAAGGATATAAAAAATTCGGTTAAGATCCCTCGAATAATAAGGTGTCGACTTATGGAATTTTGATTCAGGGGTGCCATCAAAACGGTTCGGGTTCAAAATATTGCCGTTTCTTGACAACTTTGCCACAAATAAATCTAAATAAGCCTCCCCCGAAGGTTCGTAGATTTTCTTCGACTTTGCGCTCCTGCTCGAGCTGAACAACAATTTGTCGTCTTTGTAAAAAGCTGGGGAAAAATCTGTATAAGGGCTATTTCCGTCAAGATTGAATATAAAAAAGCCCGACCCTTGACCTGAGTTTGAATCCAATAGCTCATAGTTGAATTCGGCATTTTCAACCAATTCATTGGTTAATGATTCCCCCTTTGACCGTAATAGGTTTTTAACACTTTGCCGACCATCGACCATGGCCATGCTTTGCAACATGTTGTTAAAACGGTGACCGGACATTATGGTGTCTTTCTTGTCAACATCCAGATAAATCTTAATAGCGTTAAGGTAATCCCCCGTTTTGAAATAAGAGTCTGCCAAATTCAAAAACTGATGATTGGTGATGAGTTTGCCATCGCTCATTTGTTTTTTATACTCTTTAATGGCGGCCTCGTAAGCATAACTATAAAAAAAGGCGTCGCCCCGTGACATCTTTTTATCTTGGCCAAAAGTCACTGTGACCATAAAAGACATTAGGAATATTAATTTCAATTGACGCATAAAATAACTATTTAGAAAAACCTTGGTGTATCGATCTGTTTTGGTTTGCCCTTTAATTTGGGATCTTTGCTGCCGCCGCTGCCGCCGCCCTTACCAAGATAGAATTTTAAAATTACTTCATGAGATCCATTGTTGAACTCTCCTATTGCATTGGTATTATAATCATAGGAGTATCCCATAAACATCGAACTGCTTATCTGAAAACCGGCCAATGCACTTATTGCATTGTCCAATCGGTATGAAGCGCCCAATGTAAACCTTTCATTGAAAAGAAAATTTCCCGAAAAGTTCAAGTTGACCGGTGCGCCACTTATCAAATTTGCGAGCACAGCGGGTTTGAATTTCAAACTTTCCGAGAGATCAAAAACATATCCTCCGATAAAATTAAACTGTACCTTATCTTCTACAATCGTTGCCACGTCATCATTGTATATTCCATCGGTCAAGAAATTCGGTATCGAAACGCCCAGGTACCAAATTTCATCCTCATACAGAAACATTCCGGCCCCAATAGTAGGATAGAATTCACTAATATTTTCTCGGCCCAAAATTGGTTCTCCGGGATTCTTAAATGTGCCCTTGGCAAAGTCAACATTCAAAAAAGAACCTCCCGCATCCATACCGAAAGAGAGTTTAGTGCTTTCAGAAATATTGAACTGGTATGAGTAGGCCAAATCAACATAAGTTTGGGTCGACGGTCCGATTTGATCACTTATGACATTAAAGCCCAGACCCATCTTTTCGTTGGAAAGCGGAATGTTGGTCCCAAAACGAATTGTTCTGGGTGCACCAGGAATATCAAGCCATTGGGCTCGATATAGACCTGCTATTTCAGGTGTCTCCGTGGTACCGACATAGGCAGGATTAAAACTACCAATGTTGTACATATACTGCGTGTATTGTGGTTCTTTCTGAGATCTTACCGATTGGACAACGCAAAGTGCCATGATTATCGGTAAGAAGAAATAGCTATTTATAAAAACTTGCTTTTTGGTGTAAGCCATTGGTGTCGAATCATCTTATCAGCTGAATCCAGCCTTTTTTGGTTTGAGCTCCATTACCATCGCCAACATCAATACTCATCACATAAAAATAGGTGCCATCAGGAGCGTCTTTTCCCTTCCAAGAACCGTCCCAAACTTCTGCTTCGGTCATATCATTGCCTTCAAAAACCAGGTTTCCATAACGATTAAAAATCTGCACATTATATGAAACCGCAACCGGTTGCTGTGTCTCCGTATCTACCAAGTTGATCTCCAAAACATCATTTGTGCCATCGGCATTGGGCGAAAATTGATTGAACAGAAAGCCAACATCAGCCTCGTTTGGTTTGCTTATCACAATACGAACCGAATCTTCATTGTTTTCTGGATTTCCATCAGCTGGAGATGAACGCATCAACCTTGCCGTATTGGTGTAGGCCTCTTGCGGATTAGTGTCATCCAATAATTGTACCGTACCGGTTATCTCCAAAATCGCCTCCTGAGACAACATTAAAGTAGGAATCGTCCAAATGCCGTTTTGAGGGTTGTATTCGCCCACCGAAATGTCGTTCGCAATAATGATATGCGAGCTATAGGTGAACCAACGCTCGCCCAGGGCAGGTAAAATATCTTCGACCTGAATATTGGAAATTTCTGTTCCATCCAACGATTTGTTCGTCACCTTAATGACAAAAACAATTTCTTCTTCATTTAATGGTTGAATTTCATCAATGAGAGAATTATTGGTATCTGGATCCGCTTTTATTCTAGCCCACTTTAGTATCTCCAGGTCAACCCCTTCAGGAATATCCACAAAAACCTCAGCGGTGGCCGAATTATTTTCATCCGTTTCATCGACTGGAATCGAATCTACCAATGTTGCCGTATTCGTATAAATACCTCCCTCGACAATATCGACCGTAATCATCAGACTCGTATTCGCTCCTGATTCGAGCTCACCTACGGTCCATATTTCAGAATCAAGGTCATAATTTCCACTTTCGGTTTCATGCGACACATATTCAAATCCGGTTTCAAGCAAATCACTTATTTGGATATTCAGTGCTTTGCGATCGGATAAATTGGTCACTGTTACGGTAAAAACAACGCGATCACCCACAACCGCATTCTCGTTGTCGACCACCTTGAGAATTTCCAAATCAATTGGCGACGCACAATCAGGAGTAGCATTGGGATCACAAGGGTCGTCTGGATCTGATCCATTTTCTTGTTCCTCCAGATCAGAAATACCATCACCATCGGTGTCACAAGTACCGTTGAACCGTTCGGGAAGGCATGGATTGTCATTTGCGGGATCCAATTGATCAACGATTCCGTCATTATCACTATCGGCGATATTGGAATCAAGGGCATCGATTATACCATCTTGGTCCTCGTCGAGTGGATTATTTACATCTGGACCAACCTCAACACCATCATCAATACCGTCGTCATCTGAATCAGGGTCATCGGGTTCCGTGCCCAAAGCAGCTTCTTCCCCTCCCAATAATCCGTCGCCATCTTCATCTGTATCACAACTGCTGACCGAAATCGTTACGACTGATGATTCATTCTCACAAGGAGACATGGCTCCCGTGGTTGTAAATGTAAATACATAATTACCATCGGGTTGTCCCTCGAAATCGATTTGGCTCATTCCGCTTTGAACCGATCCTCCGGCCGGTTGGGATGTAATTACCCATTCTCCTTCATCTTCCCCCGTCAATTGCTGGTCTAGGTTCAATATTGTTTCACCGTATGTTGGGTCGTTGCAAGAGGATCCGTCAGAAGGGGTTCCAGCCGATGGTTGTGGTACGATCGTCACTTCTACTTCAATCCGCGGTGAGGTCGCACATCCATTTTCGGTCGCTTCGACCCAATATGACCTACTTTGGGTAACGTTGTTCGGTGAGAAACTCGCACCCATGCCCACTGGAGAACCACCTGTCGCCGAATTGTACCAATTAATGGTCGGGTTGCCGGTAACGGTAGCAGTAAGGGTCACCTGCCCTGGCCCGCATCTTTCGTCGCCGGTGGTAGCAGTAATTGACGGCGTAGTATTGACTGTTAGATTTACTTCCAAAGCCGGACTTGCACAATCGTTTACATCATCCCAGAAAAATCCATAATAGGTACCGGCCAAGGGATTTGCAATTTGAGAAGCATTCAAATGGGCGCTTTCATTCTCAAGGTCTGAATCGGTACTCCATTTAAGGGTTGTTCCGACCGGGGGTGTACTTGAAGTATAGTCGTTCAAACTGTTATCAATATCATCGCAAAAATTGGTGGGCACTCCCGAATTCAAGGTGGGCGCATTGTCACCAGCAACACAAGGGTCGCAATCATTGACCACAATGGTTACATCGACCGAATCGTTTCCGCAGGGTGCGGTACCCACAACCGTATAACGATACACATACGTACCTAAGGGGTCGTTGTTAAAGTTCACAACATTGTTGGCGTTGATAGGTACATTCGCCGGGCCAGAAACCCATGTCCAAGAACCACCCGCATCAGCTCCTGTGATGGCATTGTCAAGATCGATTGTGGTCTGACCAAAGGTATTATCGTTACAGCGGGTCAAACCTGCAACAGCATTACCCGCTTCGGGCGTAGTTTCAAAATTAATATCTACTTGAGTTGAAGGGCTGGCACAGTCTTCATCATCATCCCAATATAAAGCATAATAGGTGCCGGAGTCATTTGGTGTAATTGTTTCAGAAATCAATTGCCCGTCAGCAGTCGGATTCTGAACCATACTCCAGCGCAGATCAGAACCATTTGGCGCGCTACCCGCCCCTCCCTGGATCAAGGTATTCATATTTAGGTTGGCCGTACGGTCACAAAAATTGGAAGGGTTGTTGTTGCGAACGGGTGCCGTGGTACCTGCCGCACAATCGTCATCGATAATCGTGACAGTCGCACTGTTATCGACCGGATTAATTGTAAAAAGAGGATTATTGGTTCCAGTTAATGTCATGATGACCGTTTCATCATCTTCAGGTTCGGTATCATCAAGGGCCACCACGTTAACATGTCTCAAGATTGCCTGCTCGTTCTGCCAGGTCACAAAAGAACCTGTTAAATCGACCGCACCAGTCAAATTGTAGTCATTGGATCCGGGCGGGCCTGTTGCGGTGCCTGACATGGCAAAATACACCTCTAAAGGCACGCCTTCACCTTTGGGCTTATCCAATATTACCCTATATTGTCCCGTTGCCCCTCCTTCGTCAGCCTCAGGCCTATAGCCATCGGGGTTGGGGACAAGGCTCATTGAAACAACCGCTGTATCGTTATCTTCAATATCAATTGTGGCAGTAGCATTGCCAGGGTCAACCGAATAGACCAACCCACCCGGGTCCAAAGTAACAGTAACCGTTTCGTCTCCCTCAACAATATTGTCATCTATGATACCCGTAACATCGAGAGGAAGAACAAATACTCCGGCCGGAAATGTTATCTGACCAGAAAGGGCAGTATAATCGTCACCTCCCAAAGCCGAACCGGTAACTGTGTAGTTAACCGTATAGGGAATATTAAGAATGACGCCGATGGGGGTCAATTCAATCTCAAAACTGGCTGGATCCAATCCATCTTCACTTGCCGTATTATCGTCCTCAGTTATTGATGCGACCAGATTTTGAGAATATGACTTGAAACTAATAAGAACTATTGCCAGAAGCAAAAGACGCTTAAGCCATTCACACTTGAGACAAGGGAAGGTATTATTTTTTCTTTTCAATTTCATAGACTGTTCTTTGAATGTTTTCAATTCAATTCACAGCGAGGTAAGTAGGTTCACGTAAAATTTGGGGTCAATATTACTAAAAAAATAGGCCATCGCCCTAAATTCAAGGTTAAATCAGGGTTTTATGGTTAAACTACCTAATATACGGATAAAACGGCTTTAGGGTTGACCTGCGGAGGCTGTTTCTGCTGAAGAATCTATCTTTTTAACAAGTCCTTGCAAAACCCTTCCAGGACCTACCTCGGTAAACAAGGTTGCCCCATCTTTTATCATATTTTGAACACTTTGTGTCCATTTCACAGGTGCGGTCAGTTGCGCAATTAGATTCTGTTTGATTTCAGACGGGTTTTGAATCGAAATAGTAGGAACATTCTGATAAATGGGGCATATAGGGTCTTTGAACTCGGTATTCTCTATCGCCGATGCCAATTCTTCCCTAGCGGGTTCCATCAAGGGGGAATGAAAGGCCCCACCAACAGGAAGCACCAAGGCCCTTCGAGCCCCAGCCTCCTTAAGTCTTTCGCACGCTATATTGATGGCGTCTACTTCACCTGAAATTACTAGTTGACCTGGACAATTGTAATTGGCGGCAACAACAACCCCTTCAACTTCATCGCAGATTTGCTCCACTTTTTCATCTTCCAATCCGAGTACCGCGGCCATAGTGCTTGGAAGAAGCTCACATGCTTTTTGCATTGCCTGGGCCCTTTGGGAAACAAGTTTTAGTCCGTCTTCGAAATTCAGGCAACCATTTGCGACCAGCGCCGAAAATTCGCCCAGCGAATGACCCGCTACCATATCGGGTTTGAAGTCATCACCAAGCACCCTACCCAGAACTACCGAGTGTAAAAAGATTGCAGGTTGGGTCACCTTGGTTTGTTTCAATTCCTCGGCTGTGCCTTCAAACATGGTGTCAGTAATGGCAAACCCAAGAATTTCGTTGGCATTTTCGAACATTTCTTGGGCCAAGGGGTATTTTTCATAAAGATCAAGGCCCATGCCGACAAATTGGGCACCCTGACCTGGGAAGATATACGCGTTCATTCTCAAATGTTTTAGTGGGCAAAAATACCACTTTGAATCCTAAAACTCTATTCCATCTGAGAGACTTTTACAGAAGTATTGCGCAAGGTCGCACATCTCGACACGGTTGTAGGTAACAGCTTTCAAAGACCTCGCATTATTTGAACCAGCTTGAGTATTTCACATAGTTGTTGGCAATTCGGTCTATTTCCCCGGCGCTCAATTCAGGGCTCACCTCCTTGATCTTTTTAGCTGGCATGCCGGCGAAAATACTTCCCGATGGCACATGGGTTCCTTTGGTGAGAACCGCTCCCGCCGCAATAATGCTATTACTTTCCACCACACAGTCATCCATAATTATACTACCCATTCCGACCAGAACATTGTCCTTAATAGTGCAACCATGGACAATTGCGTTATGACCAATCGACACATTGTTGCCGATATTGGTAGGGGACTTTTGATATGTACAGTGTACCACCGCACCATCTTGCACGTTGACCTTGTTACCCATTTTTATGTAGTGCACGTCACCCCTAAGAACGGCATTGAACCAAATGCTGCATTGATCGCCCATAATGACTTCGCCAACAATGGTGGCATTTTCTGCAATAAAACAATCCTTGCCTATTTTTGGGGATTCGCCGTTTATTTGTTTGATGATCATGGACAAAATTTACGCTTCGACTGCGTTCGGTGCAATAACGGGGCTAAAAGTAGGACAAAAAATCCTTCTTTTTCGATGCCGACACCAAAAGTTCCTTGCCGTTTGAAATGACAACACTACCCCCCTTTCCCTTCCGATATTTGACAACCTCGTTCACATTTACCAAATAGGATTTATGTATACGTGCGAATGCAAATTTCGACAGCGCCTCTTCGAAATATTTAAGGGTTTTGCTGACCAAGATTTTTTTGTTCTCCAAATGTATTTCGGTATAGTTGTCATCGGCCTTGCAGTAAAGAATATCGTTTACATCGAGTACTTGAAAACCATCTTGTTGTGGAAGGGTGATTTTTCCTTCGACACTATTCAACTTCGGAGTGAGCACCCTATCTTCCAATGCATTTTCTTTTTGAAGAATCTCTGTTACATATCCAACAGCCTTGACCAACTCATCGATGTTGATAGGTTTCATCAAATAGTAGGCAGCATGGTTGTTCAACGCATCCATGGCATATTGATCGTAAGCGGTAACAAAAACTGTTTCGAAGGTTCTATCAGGCACTTTATCCAGTAGATCAAACGCATTGCCGTATGGCATCTCAACATCCAAAAACACCAGATCAGGTGACTTTTTGTCAATTAGGGAAAGTCCTTCCTGAATATTTTCGGCCTCTCCCAAAAGGACCGCATTAGAGCAATATTTGTCAAGATAGTTCTTAAGGATTTCCCGGCTATTGGCCTCATCTTCAATAATAATCGTATTTAATTTCATCAGTCTTTCTTTAAGGTCAACATAACTTGGGTTCCTGATCCATCGCTTTCCAAATCGGATATTGAAATGTCAACTTTGTCTTTATACATATCATTGAGTATGGCGACCCTCTTTTTGATGTTGCCCATGCCCTTTGATTTCTGTTTCTTTTGGTTTTTCGTCTTTAGTTGGGCCGATTTCCGCCTACCGATACCATTGTCGGAAATGACAATTTCGATGCTCTCCTTGTCCTTTTGCCTTATTGCTATTTCCAAATAACCTTTTTCTTCTTTATAACGAAGTCCGTGCCAAATTGCATTCTCGATATAGGGCTGCAACAACATTGGAGGGATTTGAAACGCGTCTATATCGACATGGTCGTCTACTTTCAATTCATAGTCAAACCGCTCCGGAAATCTCGAATGCTCCAATTTTACATATAAATCTAATAGTTCAAGTTCTTTGGTCAGCGGAATAAAATCTTCCTCGGAATTTTCAAGTACAGACCGCATAAGGGTCGAGAATTCGCTCAAAAACCTATTCGCACTTCGTTCATCGCTTTTGGCAATATAGCTGTTGACCGAATTCAGGGCGTTAAAAATAAAATGGGGATTCATTTGCGATCTCAGCGATTTTAAGGCCAGGAGATTATTCGCCAATTTTTGCTGCTGTGTACTTCGATAGAAGAAAAATGCAGCGAGGCCCATTAAAACCAATCCCGCTATTAACGAATATATGACCCATTTCTGTCTCTTGAAACTCTCTTGCACCAATTGCTGTTCCGTAACTGCTAGATCATATTTGCTCTGTGAAAGTTCACGTTCTTGCTCAAGGCCAGCTATACGGCTCTGTTTTGATGAAATCTCCCGATTGAATCTTGCGGCCCGCGAAATCTCTTGTTCCTTTCTGATGTACAATGTGTCGACAACGGCAACATAGTCTTGATAAGTCTTATAGGCCCTAGTAAAATCACCTTTGGTCTCGTAAACTTCGGAAAGTTTGCGCGTCGCATCTTTCTGAACAATCAAATCGTCATCACGATCGGCTTCGACAATACTTTTTTCAAGATATGGTATAGCCTCTTCGTACTTGTCTTGGGCGATATAGGCATTGGCAATTTTATAGTTGATTCGTTGTGAAGTAATAGAATCCAAACCAACAATCGACGCCTTCTGTTCCAACACCGGTGCAGGCAGGTTGTTCAATTCGTTCAAGGTATTTTTTCTTAGTTGGATTTCTTCATCATAACGATTTTTTTTGTTGTAAAAATCGGCCACCTTTTCCTTCTCCTGAATTGCCCTTTGGGGTGCCTCATCACCCGCCAAGCGCAATGAATTGTTATAAAAACCTTCGGCCTCTATGGGTTTGTCATCTTTATCATAGGCATCGGCAATCTTGGAATTTAAATCTGTCAATTTGGGGGTGATTTGATTTTTTTTGGCAACCTTCAACCCTTCTTCGTAGAAAGATACCGCTCGAGCAATTTGATTGAGGCCCTTATACGAATCACCAAGGCTCTCGTATAGCTCGGTTCTTTGAAAGGGTATCATATTCTTTACTTCCAACAATGGCGATAATATGTTCTCGGCTTCCTTGAACTGTTTGTTCAAAATGTAAGTCCTGCCCAACAACAATGTCGTTCTTGTCGTTTTGTTGGCTTCAAGGGCATCTTTGAAACTGGTGATCGCCAAATCGTATTGCTGATAGTATTGGTATACTTCCCCTAAAGCGGTGAGTGAAAGGGCAAGTTCTTTTTTATTGCCCCGAGTGCCCAATTCGGCGATAGACTTGGTAATGAAATCTATGCTTTTTTCAATATCGGTTCTTTTGTAATAGTTGGCCGAATCCAAGAAAACCTGGTGCATTGAGACCTCCTTTTTTGTTGACCTGTTTCTGCTTTTTCCAAAGGAGGCCTTATCATCGTATCCCTCGACCAAAACCTTAATATCTTCATCACTTCGGATTACATATCTGAGTGTTTCGATATCTGGACTTCTGAAAATCAGCTCATCCCCTACAGCGGCCGAGATTTCAAATTCTCCCAAATAATCGGTTTCCGTATAATTCCCTTTATCGGTAGCGACCTCTACACCAGAAATCGGTTTATAACTTTCTTTTGCCAGCACCGAGCCTTTGACCGTCAAACGTTTTGCATTTTCAAGTACCTGCGAAAACGTAAGAAAAGAACAGCACATGAAAAAAAGCGATATGTAGAAAGTTCTATCCATAGACTTGTAATAACAACGTAAACTTAGCTGATTTATGCGGTACTAAAAAATGGCCGAACCCTGAAAACAGGGGTTTTCCGGGAGAAAATTCCGCTTTCGCTTAGCCAAAAAGCACGTTTACTCACCGAAAGTACCCATTAGCTCATTGCCCATTTATTAGGAAGAAGTTCAGACCTACTTTTACTTCTTAGAAACATAAAAAAACAGGTCATACCCATACCAAAACCTAGCCTGATTTTGGGTTGTCTTCCTTTCGAAGATTTCGGCCAACTTGAAAAGTGAAAAATAGTTTAACAAAGGAATTCCGCCTTGCGGAAAAATAAAATCGAAACAAAATGAAAAATGTAAAACACCTGTTGTCTTTTAGTCTACTGTCATTCTTTATGATATCGGCTTTCGGTTGTGAATTGAAATCTAAAAAGAGTGATGCTCAATTTTTAATCGCCCATGCATTAAAGGACAAAGAAAAAGAAGCCAACAATACGGTCAAGATCGCATTGTTGTTGGACACCAGCAATAGTATGGACGGTCTTATCAACCAGGCGAAGGCCCAACTTTGGGACATTGTCAACGAGTTCACCCACGCCAAATGCGGCAATGAAGTGAGGCCCAAATTGCAAATCGCCCTGTACCAATATGGTAACGACGATCTGTCGGTAAGGGAAGGCTATATTCAACAGGTCTTGAATTTTAGCAGTGACCTTGATGAAATATCCGAGAAGCTTTTTTCACTTACCACCAATGGTGGAGAGGAATTTTGTGGGCAAGTAATCCATACTTCTTTGAAACAGTTGGAATGGGGAAAAAACCCTGACAATTTGAAAATGATCTTCATTGCCGGAAACGAACCGTTTACGCAAGGCAAACTCAATTATAAGGATGCTGTTATCGACGCCAAGGAAAAAGATATTATCGTCAATACCATTTTCTGTGGAAATTATGAACAGGGTATCAACACCCAATGGAAAATGGGTGCGACCCTGACAGGAGGCGAATATATGGCTATCGACCATAATCGTCATGTCGTTCATATCGACACACCCTATGATGACATTATCATTAAGTTGAATTCGAAATTGAACAAAACATACATCTCATATGGTCGGCAAGGAGCTGCAAAAAGCAGGATGCAGCTAGCACAAGATTCAAATGCCGCCGAAATGGAGGAAGGGGTAGCGGTCAAACGCGCCGTTAGCAAAAGTTCGAGGCTTTACAACAACTCGAGTTGGGATTTAGTCGATGCCTCAGCCGACAAAGATTTCGATGTTTCGGAAATCAGGCAGGAGGAATTGCCGGAAGAATTGAGGGGTAAATCCGATTCTGAAATCAAGTCTTATATCTCAGAAAAAAAATCGGAAAGAGCGAAAATCCAAAAGGAGATACAAGAATTAAACACAAAGCGGGAGGCCTATATTGCCAAACATCAAAAGGAAGAAGCCGCCGGAGAACTTGAAAACGCAATGCTCGGTGCCATCAAAAGACAGGCCGCCAAAAAGGATTATACATTCGAATAAAAAATAGTAGGTTGGTGTAGTGTTGTGGGTCCGTCTTGAACATACGACGGGCCCATTTTTGTTAATCTTGTGAGACTATTAGTAGTTCGCTGCCGGACAATAGCAATCGTACTTTCTTTCGGCCTGGCCGAAATCGTAACCTACCGTAATCTGGTGAAAGCCTCCATTGTCGAATCGAATATCCCCTATTTGATACGAATAGTTGTACGAAACCAAAAAGTTCTTGATGTTCGCGCCGATGATCGGCGTAATCAGCTGTAAGCGCTGTTCGCCAAAATCGGCTCCATTCTGAAACTGTGCTCCATCGAAGCTTCTTCTATACGATATTCCACCCCAAAGTCTTCCGAAGGCTACATCTTTGTAAACTTTGGCATTGACATCCATCGTCTTTTCTTTCGTGAAATCGGTCATCTGAAATAGAATGGAAGGCTCATACTGCCATTCATTTCTTCCAAAAATGTATCCCGCAGAGGCCAAGTACCTGCGAAGATTGTCGATTACCGGAACCTCGCCCACTCGACCAAAGCGATAGAGGCTTCTTTCAGTGGACAATAGATTCAAAACCGCTACATGGGCATAGAATTCCATCTTGCTATATGAAATACCCAAATCCATATTAAAATAACCCTCGCTTATCTTGCTACCGACAATCGCCGGATCGGGAGTGACAGAGCGAAATTCGGTTTCATCAAGGCTACTTTGCAAATAGGTCGGGCTTAAACCAAACGATAGTTGGTTCAAATAACGCGCATCACCTCCCAACTTCAAATGATGTGCATAAGTCAGTTTGAAACCTGTCTGGGCATGATATCCGTTGGCGTCATTATAAAACGTAGCGCCTACCCCGCTATTGGTATCCCCTATTCTGAAATGGGCGTTCAAAGTTTGTAAATTCGGTGCCTCATCAACACTGAACCACTGCTGGCGTATCGTGCCCCGAATTTTTCCGCCTTGACCGATACCGGCCATAGAAGGATAGACCAAGTAATAATTGTCGGCCAAATAATCAAAGTAAACGGGTATACCTTCTTGAGCTTGGGACTGAAAGCCAAAAGCGATAAAGGCAATTAAGAGCAGTAGTTGCTTTTTCATACAATGATGTGGAAATCCGAAGCGGGCTAAATATAAAGTATAACGGACGAAAAGTAACATTATTATGTGGCCTTTAACTTAGAAAATGGTGTATTTTTGCCAAAAATGAAGCGCCTATGCAGGAGTTTAACATAACGGTTTCCGAAACCAACAATCCGACAATATTGAAGTTCGAGACGAATCATATGCTCACAAAGGGTAAAAATTATGAATTCGCCAATATCGATGAAGCAAAGAATTCACCTCTTGCACAGCAGCTTTTCCACCTTCCGTTTATCAAAACGATATACATTTCAGGGAACTTTGTCGCCTTAGAGCGCTTCGATATCGTCGATTGGTCAGATGTCAAAGATGAGGTGGCACAACAAATGGTCGAATACTTAAATGCCGGTGAGCCCATATTATTGGAGGATAAAGCCGATAAACTAGCGGTGACCGTCTATGCGGAGGTAACACCGAACCCGTCGGTGATGAAATTCGTCGCCAACAGGAGAATCGTGCCAACGGCTTTCGAGTTTACGAATATCGATGAGGCCAAAGACTCTGAGCTTGCAAAACAGTTGTTCCATTTCCCTTTTGTCAAGCAGGTTTTTTTTGATGAAAACTATGTTTCGGTGACAAAATATGATGTCGCTGAATGGGACGAAATCACGATGGAATTGAGAGAGTTCATCAGAGCGTTTTTGATGCAGGGTAACGAGGTGGTTTTTTCCAGTGCCCTTTCCACATCACAAGAAATTGACACCCAGAACCTCGGTCAAGTTGGCAATCTTGATGAGACTTCAAAACAAATTGTCGATATATTGGAGGAGTACGTAAAACCTGCCGTGGCCAGTGATGGCGGCAACATCCTTTTTCAATCTTATGAAGAAGACAGCAAGACCGTAAATGTCATCCTGCAGGGCGCCTGTAGTGGTTGTCCTTCATCGACCTTTACCCTGAAAAACGGCATCGAAACCATGCTCAAAAACATGATGGGCGATAAAGTAAACGAAGTGGTCGCCCTGAACGGATAGCCCTTTTACGAGAGAGAACCCAATTCATCTTCGGTGAACTGTTTTTATGCAAAAGGCACAGTTCAAAATTTTCATTCTGCATTATAATTTGCTATCTTTCGCTTTCATCTAAAAACACTAATTATGGCAGTTTTAAAAGTTATTGAAGTATTGGCGAATTCAGATAAAAGTTGGGAAGATGCTACGAAGGAAGCTCTTGATCAAGCCTCGAAATCGGTAAAAAATATTCGCTCGGTCTATATCAACGAACAAAGTGCTTCGGTAAAAGACGGTAAAATTGATGATTATCGTGTCAACGTAAAAATTACCTTTGAGGTAAAATAGGTTGTCCATCTCAAAAAAACTAAGCGCCTAAAAGGGCGCTTTTTTATTTTTGGTCAGGTTGCGAACAAGACTATTGGTCTTCCTTTCAATTTAAATATCAGAGATTTCAGCCCAAAAACCATATGTGATGAAAGTTGAACATACCAATGCCCTTATCAACGAAACAAGTCCATATTTACTTCAACATGCCCATAACCCTGTAGACTGGCATGCATGGGACGATGCCATTCTGGAAAGGGCAGGTCAGGAAAACAAATTATTGCTGGTCAGTATTGGCTATGCGGCCTGTCACTGGTGCCATGTTATGGAGAAAGAATGTTTTGAGGATGAAGAGGTGGCCGCAGTAATGAACTCGAACTTCATCAACATAAAAATAGATCGCGAGGAACGTCCCGATGTGGACCAAATCTATATGGATGCCCTTCAGATGATGACCGGAAGCGGGGGATGGCCCCTGAACATCATTGCACTGCCAGATGGAAGGCCTTTTTGGGGGGCGACATATGTCCAAAAAAAAGACTGGATGCGAATACTGGCGCAATTGGCCGACCTCTATCAAAAAGACCCTGATAAGGTGGTCGCCCATGCCCAAAAACTGTCAGAAGGAATCAAGGCCATAAACTTGGTCGAAAACAAAAACGACAGTGATGTCATATCGGTCGACAAAATTGACCAGGTGGTCAACAATTGGTCAAAGCACTTCGACACTTTTTTAGGTGGCTATAAACGTGCGCCCAAATTTATGATGCCCGTGAACCTTGATTTTTTGTTGCACTACGCCATGTCCCAAAAAAATGGTTATATAATGGAATACGTGAATACCTCTTTGACCAAAATGGCCTGGGGCGGCATTTTCGATCATGTCGGAGGCGGGTTTTCAAGATACTCCGTAGATACCAAATGGCATGTGCCCCATTTTGAAAAAATGCTATATGACAATGCACAATTGACAAGTCTTTATTCGAAAGCCTATGCAGTCACCAAAGATCCATTATATAAAAAAACCGTCGAGCGGACCATTGATTTTCTTATAGAGGAATTAATGGATAAAAGTGGTGGATTTTATTCTTCCTTGGACGCCGATAGCTTTACCGAGGAGGGCAAACTTGAGGAAGGTGCTTTTTATGTATGGACAGAAAATCAATTAAAGAACTTATTGGCAAAGGACTTCGAGCTTTTCAAGGACTATTTTAATATCAATTCATATGGTCATTGGGAACATGAAAACTACGTGTTGATTCGTGACGCATCCGAAGAGAAAATAGCGAGGAAGCATAACCTTTCCAAAGCCGATATAAAAAAATCAATTGGCAAGTGCTTGGAAAAGTTAAAAGCGCACCGGGCCAACAGAAGCAGGCCTAGGTTAGATGACAAAATTCTTACCTCTTGGAACGGCCTTATGCTAAAAGGACTTATAGATGCTTATCGCTACCTAGGCAGAAAAGAGTATTTGTCCATAGCCTTGAAAAATGCTGCCTTTATTGAAAAAAATCTAAGAAAAAAAGATGGCTCGCTTTTTCACAACCATAAGGAGGGCAAAAGTACCATCAATGGATATCTTGAAGATTATGCCGCGGTCATCGATGCCCTTATAAGTCTCTATGAAGTGACCTTCGATGAAGAATGGTTAAGCAAGGCCCAAAGTCTTGCAAGCTATTGTGTTCAAAACTTTTATGACCAACAAAGTAAAATGTTCTTCTTTACCTCTAAGCAAAATGAGGTCTTGATTCGAAGAACAATCGAAATCGCGGATAATGTAGTCCCGGCCTCCAATTCGATAATGGCCCAAAATCTGTTACGCCTATCGAAATTATTTCCGAAAAGCGAATACGAAAACATGGCCGTGCAAATGTTAAAAAATGTTCAAGAGAGTTTCGAAACCAATGCCCATAGCCATGCAAATTGGCTACAATTGGCATTGTTCGTAAAACAGCCTTTTTTTGAAATTGCAATTGTCGGTGAGGAATTCAAAACCTTTGCAACTACCCTAAGGGGCAACTATTTGCCAAATACGATTTTGGCAGGAACTTCAAAAAACAGTGACCTATCATTGTTAAACAATCGTCTGGTTGAAAACCAAACAATGGTCTACGTTTGTTTGCAGGGTGCTTGTAAATTGCCGGTTTCCCATCTTGAAGAAGTGTTGGCCCAATTGAAATACTAGCCAAAGTTCTAGTGAAACCTGATTTTCCCGCTAGATTCGAACCTATGATTTTCAGGCAGTTCCATTTGACTTTCTATTGCTTTACTGAACCAAAATTCGTATCTTAATTCAAATTTCAATTCTCTATGAAAACCTGGATTTTTCTTTTATTCACCTTCATCACTTTCGGGCTTTCGGCCCAAGTCGGCATTACACAAATTCCTGGTAAGGAAAATAGCATAACTACCCATGGCCAGTTTCATGTGCTCAGTTATGAGGTACCCATTTTGGGGTCGCCCTATGTGAACGAAATTTATAAGAAGGGTGAGACCTTGATCAATGGAGAGGCAAAAACAGCGGCGCTTATGAGGTACGATGCTCTCAATGAGGCCGTCGAAATAATGGACCCGAACAATCAAAAGCCGAGAAAATTATTGCGTAGAAAGAACATTGCCGCCACTTTTGATGGAAAGACTTATCAAGTAATGGAATATAAGGATGGCAAGAAAATAAGATTAGGCTATTTCAACGCGTTGAACGAAGGTGAGGTCGTACTACTCTATCGTCCAAAGAAAAAGTTTGTTCAGGCAGAAACCCCCGAAAACGGATATGAAGAATACGAACCTCCCGTATATCGAGATATATCGGAGTACTACCTCAAAATTGGTGAAAAACCGGCAACACTTATTAAATTAAGGAAAAAAGTGCTTCTAAAAAGTATTGGGGACAAGGAATCAATATTAAAACCCTTCATTAAAAAGCATAAGCTCGATCTTAGAAAAGAGGCCGATGTGCTTCTGTTGCTAAACTACTATAACGCACTGCAAAACAAGAGAGGAGCCCATGTCGGTGGCGAGGTTGGAATAGGCTGATTCTTGATGCCGGTTGTCTCTTCAAATGCATATTTGGTAGATACTTCTTCCCAAAATTATGATGTGAAGCAATGAGAGATGCAGTAGTTCTATTGATTTTCTTTTTAGGCCCTGCTACGATCTCACTAGGTCAGATGAGCGTTGTTAAAGAGGGAGGTGTATATAAGTTGAACTACAAGGAAGCCGGCCTGCCAAGCAACACTCAACGAAAATTCATCATCAGAGGACATCCTTTTTTAAAAGAGGAGTTCGAACTTGGGCAAGTATTCTTAAATGGTATAGCGACCGAAAAATTAATGCGCTATAACGCTTATCTCGACAAGTTCGAGCTTCCAGACTCCAACAAAAAAACCGTTGACCTTATAAAGAGTCCAGATATCGAAGTTAAATTTAAGGGAAACACATATCGATACCTGAGTTACATAGAGCATGGAAATGAAAGATCAGCATATTTGAATCCGCTCAATGAAGGTCATACCCAACTGTTCGTTCAGACCAGAAAAACGATTTTACCTTTTAAAAAACCAGAAAATGGGTATGAGGTTTCCCGACTTCCAGAATTCGTGACGAAAACCATGTATTTTATCAAAAAACGAAATAGACCTGCCGTACCATTGGCGCATTTGAGTAGAAAAGAAGTATTTGCGGTACTTTGGGACAAGTATTCAGAATTACGCAAATATGCCAGAAAAAACAAACTTCACATGAGGTCGGAAGAAGAAGTAATTCAGGTTTTGGATTATTACCAAAGCTTAGAACAAGACGAGGAAACCACCAATGAATTGAAAAAATAAATGTCTCACTTTTCAGACGATAGAATCCGTTAAACGGTAAGTTTCAAAATAAGCTACATCCTGAGATTTTTCCTTTTAAGTCTTGATTTAAATCATGACTTTTGCTTACTCTTGGACCCCTAATCGAATTTCTACCAATGAAAGAACTAGCAGACTATAAGAAACATATCGACAATGCCATCAATTGGCTCTGGGAAGCCTTGCCCAATTTGATTTTGGCGATTATTATTCTCATAGTGGGAATTTGGCTCATGCGTATCATAAATAGAATGGTTGCCAAATTTTTTGAAAGAAAAGACTATGACCCGATTCTTGAGACATTCTTGCAAAGCTTTATAAGAATAGGATTAAAAGTCATTCTATTTGTCTTGGTCATTACACAGTTGGGGGTTAAGTCAACTTCGTTGGTCGCATTGATTGGTGCAGCTGGCTTGGCCATAGGCTTGGCCCTGCAAGGATCACTTTCCAATTTTGCCGGCGGCGTTTTGATATTGGTGTTCAAACCTTTTAAGACGGGTGACTTCATTTCGGCCCAGGGTATGGAAGGTACTGTAAAAGAGATTTCAATTTTCACAACGAAGCTAAATACCTTTGGCAATCAAGTGGCCATAATACCCAATGGCCAATTGAGCAACAACAATATTGTCAATTATAACGCGGAGAACACAAGACGGGATAAGATCGATATTGGCATCGGCTATAGTTCTGATATCAAAATGGCAAAAGATATATTGCTGCGAATATGTGCCGATAACGAAGACATATTAAAAGATCCCGTTCCTGAAGTTTATGTTGGGGAGCTTGCGGAAAGTTCGGTGAACCTCACCTTAAGATTTTGGACCGACAATGAACTGTTTTGGCCGGCTCATTTCTATGTACTGGAGGAAACCAAAAAACGATTCGACGAAGCCGGTATCGAAATCCCGTTTCCCCAGCGCGATATTCACAATAAAAGTTAGGATTTTGACTTTATGGCAATGAAATCTTTTAGGTAAAAAGGTTCAAAATAAGCGACATCCTCAAACTCAGAATTCGTGAAGCTTTTATGGGAAAGCAAACTCATTTGCTCAGCGGATGGAACAACCGCCGGTTCAAAAAGAAAATTTTGACCTTCTAAAACCTCCACACATTTTTTGGCGCCGCTACCAACCACGAGAACTTTTCCTTGAGAAGAATATTTTTCAAAACTATTGGAATCTATGATCTCTGCCCTAGTCTCTCGAACCTTTAATAGATTTTTATCATACACCTCAGAATAGACTTCCATGCGTCGCGCATCAAGTACGGGTATAACAAAATCCACATTTTTTGACACAGCTTGATGCGCCATGCTTTCCAACGTCCCAATTGCTATTAGAGGTATATCTAGGGCAAAGCATAATCCTTTCGCCGCTGAAACCCCTATTCGAAGTCCTGTGTAAGAACCAGGACCTTTACTGACCGCTATGGCATCAAGTTGATAGAGGTTTACATTTGCTTGTCTTAAGACATCTTGAATAAAGACATGTAATTGTTCGGAATGGGAGTAACGAGGCGTGCTATGCTCTTTAATTGCCAGCGGCTCACCGTCAGAAGCTAGTCCCACCGAACAATTGGTGGTAGCGGTCTCTAAGTTTAAAATCATGGCCATAGTGGCAAATATATAGCCAAAAGCACAAATTAAAAGACCCGCCCGATTTTAAAAGGCAGGTCTGAATTCAAGAGCTTTTTGAATTAATCCAAATCGATAGGAACGCCAAAGTAGAACTCCAACACCTTGATCCTAAAAATATAGTCGTACTTGGTACGGATAACCTCGGCCTGGGCATTGTCAAGACGCGACTGGGCCTGACTAAAATCAAAGGCGTTCATTAGGCCAACATCAAATCTTTCCTTTGAATAGTCGTAGGCCAGTTGGCGGGCTTCCAATGTTTTTTGCGCTGCCTCATGAGCCGATATGGCCGCCTTGGCATCGTTCCAAGCTTGATTGATAACATTTTCAAGATCCAACTTGTCTTGCTCCAATTGCAGCTTCGCCCGTTCGAGATTGACCTTGTTTCGTTTAACGCTGTTTTTAGCAGAGAATCCATTAAGGATGGGAATGTTCAAGGCGGCTCCAAAAGAATGTCCATCATTGACCCCAAGCTGATAAATGAAAGGATCCATTGCTTCCGTAATTGGTCTTGTGTTCGGAGCAACCACCACTTGATCCGTACCTTCAACGATACCAATTTGACGAGTAGGGTTATTGGGATCTACTTCAAAACCCGCTATAATGTCTTGATATGATGCCCTCGTATTGTAACTATAGAAACCAGATAATCTGGGGTAGAGTGCCCCTTTCGCCAATTTAACATCGGTTTCGGCCAATTCAACGTTCGCCTCCGAAAACTTGATATCGTTCCTAAAACTAAGCGCCTTTTCATATATGGCTCTTGGTGAATTTTGAAGTACCTCTGAAGGCGCAATCTCATAATCATCATCGGCGATATCGAAACTTTCGTAGTCATTGATCAAAAGTAATTGGGCCAACGCAATTTTGGAAAGTCGCAAATTGTTTTCTGCATTCACGATCTGCTGTTCCTGCGTTGCTGCAGTAGCCTCAATTTCAAGAAGGTCACCCCTGGCAACGACCCCTGATTCAACCAATTCCTTTGTGCGATTAAGGTCCTGCTCGGTGACCGCATATTGTGCCTTGGCCACGACCAAATTCTCGCGATTGAACAATATCTGTAGATAGCTGTTGACGACCGCCAGCGAAATATCGTCCTTCATGTCGTCGAGCCGATATTGATTTGCCAATATTTGAAGATTGGCTCTTCTTAATTGATTTACATTCTGCAATCCGTTATAAAGGGTAACATTTGAATTCAGGCCTCCAGAGGTGAACATCGTGGTAAGATTCTCCAAGATACCCGTGGTCACATTTTGGTTTAGGCCAATATTCCAAGAATGATTGGCATTGGCATTTAAGGTCGGATAAAAGTTTCCTTTGGCATCCAGCTTATCTACTTCTGCCGATTCTAAATCCAACTCTGACTGTTGAATGGTAATGTTGTTTTCGAGCGCGTAGTCCACACATTCCTGTAAAGTCCATTTCTTTTGCTGTGCAGATAGGGTCCCTATTGAAATAATCAATAATAGGGTCAATAGTTTGAAATTCATTCCTTGATTTTTTATTTAGCTTTTTGATTGATTTTCCTTGTTCTTATGAACCGTTGTCTTCATCCTTTTTTTCGAGTCCGTTCCAAACCTTTACTTTGGCCCCTTCCTCAAGTCCGGAGACAATCTCGACATCGATTCCGTCACTAACCCCCAATTCCAAATCTTTACGCTCGAATTCGTTCTCGCCAATTTCAATTTCCACAAAGGGTTTTTCGGTTTCCTTGTCAAACTGTACCAAGGCTTCCTTGATGGCCAAGACGTCTTTCTTTTCTTCCAATACAATGGCCGCATTTGCACTGTAACCAGCCCTTACATAGGCACTGTCACTCACGACCAAATCGCCCTCGATCTTGAATTGAACGGCACCTTCCTCCTCTACACCTTTGGGCGCAATAAATTTAAGATTGGCCTTAAAGGTTGATTTTTCCAATGCACCTAAACTTATTTCCAAAGGCATACCGACCTTTAATTTACCTACCTCGGCCTCGTCTACCTCTCCCTCAAAAATCATTTTTGACATATCGGCTATTGAAGCGATTGTGGTTCCGTCATTGAAATTGTTACTTTCAATGACCTGATCCCCCTCTTCGACAGGAATTTCAAGGATCGTGCCGTCAACGGTAGCTCGAATATTGGTGTTCGCCGTAGATGAGCCTCCCGCCGAACCTCGACGAATTATCTGGTAATCGGCCCTTGCGTTATCGAGTTCTTGATTCGCCTGATCATATTGTAACTGAAGGTTATTGAAATCTTGACTTGAAATAACCCCTTTGTCAAAAAGTGCCTTATTTCTATCATATTCGATTTTAGTATTGTTCAGGGCTATCTCGGCGTTGCGCACGCGTCCTCTTGATTGGTTCAAAGATTGTTCGTTCGGCACGACCTTTATGACAGCAATCAAATCTCCGGCCTTGACCTGAACGCCTTCCTCCAAATATATCTTTTCGATAATACCCGAAATTTGAGGTTTTATTTCGATTTCGTCTTCCGGAATGACCTTACCGGTCACAACAACCTGGTTAACGATGTCTTTCTTTTCCAATTCTTCGGTCTCGTAAAGTTTTGTAGGGGTGCTATTCTTTTTTATGAAATACGCGGCCGCCCCTAAGATGCATATTCCCAGAAGGCCTATTAGGCTATATTTTAAATATTTATTCATTGGTCATTTATTATATAAGTTTAGTTCTAGTCTATTCTTCCCTAAGGGCCTCAATTGGTCTGATCTTTACTGCCCGATTGGCCGGAATCATTCCAATCAAGACACTAAGCCCCACCATAAGTAGAAATGATACTCCAAATTGTGGAATACTGACCATCGGGTTTTTGAACGGATACTCGTTCCCTTGGCCGAACAGTGCATCAAGGGCACCCAAGATTCCAACCGAAATGGCAAAACCGATCAGTCCGGCAAAAGCGGTCAAAACAATGGCTTCCAACACAATCTGGCGCTTCACCACCCGAGGTGTTGCGCCTAGGGCACGACGTACCCCAATTTCCTTGGTTCGTTCTTTTACCGTAATGAGAAGAATATTGCTAATAGCGATAACGCCAGCGAGTAGTGTAAAAATACCGACGAAAAAAGAGAAGCCCTGAAGTACCGTTGTGAATGCCGAAATATTGTTAAAAATCTCTGACATATCGAAACTACCGATTGCACGTTCATCATTTGGGTGGATATCATATTTGGCCTTGAGGATTTTCTTGATTTTTTGCTCGACTTCCACCACCTGGGTTCCTTCGGCTACATCGATTGCCATCCACCCCATTCGGTCTCCAGAGTTAAACGCCTTTTGAAATGTTGAAAAAGGGATAAAAACCGCATTTTCCCCATCAATGTTGATATTGTTATTGGGTTTGTATACGCCGACTATCTTGAAGAAAACCCCATTGATTCGAATGTCTTGTCCGATTGCTTCCTCATCTTTGTCAAAAAGCAGCTTATAGGTTTCCTCACCAATGACACAAACTTTTTTGGAGTCATTAATGTCGGTCTGGTTCAAAAAACGCCCTTCAACAAGTTTCTTTTTTGTGATATTATCGATCTCTGGATAATCACCATAAACAGTTGAACCGCTTTTTCTTCCTTTTCTATAGACAGTAACAACGTCACGATGGCTTCCCAGTTCGATTCTTGGAGCCAAGACTGAAATTTCTGGAATCTGTTTCTTTAGAATCGCCGCATCCTCGATTCTAAACTCGATCCGTCTACCGCGTTCAAATCCTTTGTAGGGTTCAGCGGTTCTTTGACTCCATACAAAAAGGCTATTCGAAGCCGTTCCCGCGAATACATTGTCAAAGCCGTTGCTCATTCCATTGGCAGAACCCAATAGCAGCATCAGGATGATCATAGCAAAGATTACGCCCAGCATTGTCAAGAAGGTGCGGAATACATTCTTGCCCAGCGTATTAAAAACCTCGCCCCACAAATCTTTATCCAACAACCACATTATTTATCACTTAAAGCTACAATCGGTTTTATATTTGCCGCTTTCATGGCCGGTATCAATCCGGCCAATACTCCAGCCACAACTAAAATTATTGTTGCTGTAATAACGGTAGACATACTTACGGAAGGATTGGTAAACGCCGGTGCGTTCATTGAGGGTCCAACGAGCGCTAAAAGCCCGGTAGCGAACAAAAGACCGATAAATCCAGATAAAGCCGTTATGAAAACAGATTCGAGCAAGACCAATTTAATTATCTGCATGGGCTCTGCACCAAGGGCCTTACGTATTCCTATTTCTTTCGTTCGTTCCTTGATGATAAAGACCATAATATTGCCTATACCAACGATTCCGGCAATCAAGATCAGAATGCCAACCACGATACCTACCGTCGATAATAAGCCCGTAAAACTACTGATGTCGGAAAAGGCTTCGGCATAATTCCACACCCGGATACCTGACTGGTCTTCTGGGGCTATTTTGTGACGTCTTTTGAGAATATTTTCCAGACGTTGCGAAAATTCGAGTGCTTTGGTCAGGTCATACGAAGAATTGTATGTCAACACTATTTGGTCAATCTTGTCGGTATTTCCATAAATCTTTTGATAGGTGGTGAGCGGTGCAAAGATGCCCCGTTCAGCGTTATCATCTCCCTCGTCGGTAAAAATACCGATCACTCGAAAGGGCAGGCCATTGAACTCAACAAAATTTCCAATGGGATCTTCCTTCTTGAATAGATCTTCTGCAACCTTTCTTCCGATAACGGCTACCTTGGCCCCAGCGACTAAATCGTTCATATTAATAAAACGGCCATCGATGATAATGGTTTTCTCGATAATCTGATGGTCGGGATGTACACCTTGTACCGAATAGGTTCCGGTCTCACTTTTGTAGCGTGCCGAAGTAGACCTAAACATGCGACCGCTAATATGCTCGTAATCTTCAAAGAAGGTCTTCTTGATATAGTCGATATCATCATTCTTAAACTGTATTCTCCGCTCGGCCTCGAAACCGGCATAGGCCTTCGACGTGTTGCCAGCCCGAATAAAGATTGAATTTGTGGCATCGTCATCAAACTGACTTGTGAACCCATTTTGCATTCCGTTGACGGAAGCCAACAACATTACGAGAATGAATATACCCCAGCCAACGGAAAAGCCCGTTAGAAACGTACGTAACTTGTTGTTTCTAATACTATGGAATATTTCTTGCCAAATATCGCGATCAAACATATTCTGACGCCCTTACCTGTTTTACCTTTTTATCCTCGACAATAATGCCGTCTTTTAAGTAGACTATTCTTTTGCACATGTGGGCAATATCCTCTTCATGGGTCACGACCAAAATGGTGTTGCCTTGATCATTAATTTTTTGAATAAGGTCCATTACCTCGTAAGAGGTGGTACTATCCAAGGCACCGGTCGGTTCATCGGCCATCAATACCTTTGGCTCAGCTGCCATCGCCCTTGCAATGGCCACACGTTGTTTTTGCCCCCCGGAAAGCTCACTCGGTAAATGTTCTGCCCATTCCCTTAGGCCTACTTGCTCCAAATACTTCATAGCTCTTTCTTGTCGCTCTTTTCTACCGATTCCTTGATAGTAAAGCGGAAGGGCCACGTTCTCCATAGCGGTTTTATAATTGATCAAGTTGAAGGATTGGAATATGAAACCCAAAAACTTATTGCGGTATTGGGCCGCCTTGGTCTCGTTCAAATTAACGATGGGAACCCCGTCTAAGGTGTAAGCACCTTCATCAAGTTCATCCAACATGCCCAATATGTTCAGAAGGGTTGACTTACCAGAACCCGAAGAACCCATGATAGCAACAAGTTCGCCCGCTTCAATGGTAAGGTTGAGCCCTTTTAAAACATGAAGGGAATTACTTCCCATTTTATAGGACTTGTGAAGGTCTTTGATCTCTATCATTTTTGGTCTGTTAGCTGTTCAGGAGTGCCCTTTTGCATAAGACATGTAAGTTGCCGAAATGTTACAAGAAGTACTCCAAAATTTATGTTAAAAAGGAAGAATGTCTATGTCTTAGCCCCCAAATTCCTCAGGCTTTATCTCGTTCCAAACCTTGATTTTATCTTCCGAGTCGATGCCTGATTTGACCTCTACATAGATACCGTCACTAATACCCAGTTCAATATCTTTCCGTTCAAATTGCTGGTCGCCATTTTCAATTTCGACAAAAGGTTTTTTAGTAGTGGAATCAAATTGCACCAGGGCTTCCTTTACCGCCAAAACACTATCCGCGCGGCCGAGAATAATTGAGGCGTTGGCACTGAGTCCGGCCCTGATAAATGTGGTATCGCTCTTTTTTAATGTACCTTTAATCTCGAATTGAATGGCCCCATTCTCCTCATTCCCTTTAGGCGCAATGTAATCCAACACGGCATCAAAGACTTGATTTTCAATGGCCCCGACCGTAATTTCCAACGGAAGGTTTTCGGTAATTTTGCCGACTTCTGATTCATCGACCTTACCCTCAAAAATCATTTTCTCGACATCGGCCACGGCAGCTATTGTTGTACCTTCATTAAAGGTATTACTTTCAATAACCTGATTGCCCACTTCTACAGGCACCTCCAAGACCATGCCTGTTACTGTAGATCGTATCATGGTATTGGCCGAATTTGAAAGGCCTCTAGTGGTGCCTGTTTTAACAATATCGTATCGTTGGTTCGCGGCCCCGTAGGCCTGTTTGGCCTGATCAAAACTCACCTGGGCCCGCTCTAAATCGACTTGTGAAATTACCCCTTTATCAAACAAGGCTTTTTGCCTGTCAAGATTTCGCTTTTGGTCATCCAATGCAATTTTGGCCTCGTTTATGCCATTTTTTGCATCGTTCAGTGCATTGAGGTTAGGCACCACTTTTATCCGGGCCAATAGGTCTCCTGTTTTGACATAATCCCCACCCTCTACGAAAATCTCTTCAATTACCCCTGAGATATTCGGTTTGATCAAGACCTCTTCCAAAGGAAGTATACTTCCGGTGGCCACGGTCTTCTTGACAATACTCTTTTTTTCAGGCTTTTCCGTTTCATATACTACAGGATCCTCAGCATTTTTTTGGTATAGATAATACATGGCACCTCCAAAGAAAATAACTAAAAGCAAAAGGATGGCAATGGTGACTTTTTTCTTCATTTTGATTGATTTATTCTATGATTGATGTTTTCGTCATTCAGTTCTAAGGGCTTCTATGGGCCTGACCCGAATTGCGCTGTTCGCTGGAATGAAACCGGCCAAGAGTCCTGAAACTATCAATATTATCAGGGCGATGATCACGACCCCCAGATTTACACTGGGGTTGGTAAACATCATTACCGGGCCGTTCATTTCAAGGGCATAGTTAATCAGGTAGATAATCAAAGCTCCAAAGGCGATTCCCGCCATACCTGAGATTATGGTCAAGAAAATCGACTCCATCAGAATCTGCTTTTTGATCGACCACGGACTTTCACCCAACGCCCTGCGTATTCCAATTTCCTTTGTTCTTTCCTTCACCACAATCAACATAATGTTGCTAACCCCAATAATGCCTGAAAGTAAAACCAATATTCCGACGAAGTAGGCTATAAACTCCAATGCGCCAAACAATCTTAAAACACGACTGAACTGTTCATAAAGATCAAAGTGCCCTATAGCCCTTAAATCTTCGGGATGTATGGAATGGCGTTCCTTAAGCAAGGAAAAAATATCTTCTTTGATTCTTGTTATCGGGGTTCCATCTACAGCAGTAATGGCCATCCAGCCCACATTGTTGGCCCGGTTATAGACTTGCGAAAAGGTGGTGAAGGGTGTATAGATTTCTTTTTGGGCCTCACTACCATTGTTCTCGTTTTTTCTATAGGTACCGATTACCAAAAAATTAACATCGTTGATCTTAATATAACTTCCCAAAACCTCCTCTTCAGGCTCGTAAAGGCTTCTTTTTACGTCCATACCGATTACAGCAACTTTGCGCTTATCATTTATGTCAGACTGATTGATGAAACGGCCCGAGGTTATGTCCATTGGTTGTTGCTTGATAATCTCGGGATAATCACCGTATACACTGAATGCGCCCGTTTTCAAACCCCTTACGACATTACTATTGCCTCGAAAACCACCAGATTGGTTTCTTGGGGAAACAAATCGAAGCCCTGGAATATTTTGCCATAAGGCTTCTACGTCTTCCGTCTTGAAATTGAAGTTACGGTCCTTGGGAAGTCCCTTATAGGCCTTGGTAACCGTTTGTGTCCAAGTGAACATGGTATTTGTTGCAATATCACCAAAATCTGCTCGAATGCCATTTTCGAGGCCCTTTCCAGCTGCCAATAAGAGAATCAAAATAAAAATCCCCCAGAAAACGCCAAAAGCCGTGAGAACGGTTCTAAACCAATTCGTGGTCAACACCTGTAAAATTTCGTTCCAACGATCTTTATTGAACATAGTTTTACTACCTAATAGCTATTTCACTCATCTCTCAACGCGACTATCGGTTGAATTTTCGCCGCCCGATATGCCGGTACAAAGCCTGCCAAGGCCCCAGCCAAAATCAAAATGAATACTGTTGTCAGCGCCACATTAAAGTTTATTGAAGGATTGACGACATAGTCCACTTCGACCATAGGGCCAAAAATCTCAAGCAATCCCAAGCTGAAAATGAGTCCACCAAAACCAAACACGGCCGTTACAAAAATCGCCTCGTGCAAAATCAGGCCGATTATTGAAATGGGCTTGGCTCCCAGGGCTTTTCGAATACCTATTTCCTTTGTTCGCTCTTTTACGATAATCAACATCACATTGCTCACCCCGACTATTCCAGCAATAATTGTACAAATGCCCACAAACCAGAAAAAACCCTTGATTCCGGTCATGAGGTTATGAAAGCGTTGAACATCCTCCAAGGTATTGAAGGTATTAATAGCGCTTTCATCATCAGGTGCGACGGTATGCACCTGTTTCAAATAGGTTTCCAATTCTTTTGTGAAATTCAGTGAACTGGCAAGGGAGGCCTCAAAGGTCTCTTCAGGTTCCAAAGTAAAAAACATCATGTTCAAACGATCACCCCCGTTAAAAACGGCTTGAGCAGTAGTAACGGGCATATAGATTTTCTCTTCTTCCCGCTCGCCACCTGCATCGCTATAAACACCGACAATCTGAAATTTTAAGCCCGCAATTTCAAGATATCGACCAATGGGATCCTCCACTTTATCCATAAGCTCTCTATGGATCTTATTACTTATAACGATTACCTTTGACTTTAATTTCTCATCGTTATAGTTCAAGAAACGACCATAACTCATCTGCGCATTTTCAAGTTGCTGAAAGTCGGGTGACGAACCCCAGATCATATAGCCGCCAGTTTCAGTTCCATAATTAATGGAGACATCAAAGACCCGATAAGAGGGTGACTTATACTCGAGTTTATCTTGGTGTAATTTTTCAACAAAGTCGTAGTTCTCTCTCCTCAGTTGAATGGGTCTGCCCGGGTTCATGCCTTTGTATTCCTTTGTGGTCACCTGGGTCCAAACCCCGATCATATTACTGGCATCACGGGCAAATTCTTGAGCGATACCATTCTGCATGCCATTGCCAAATCCCAATAAAATGACCAGAATAAAAATACCGGAGGCCACGGAAAGTCCGGTTAGAAAAGTACGCAGTTTATTTTTGCGTATCGTATCAAAAATCTCTTGCCAGCGTTCTATATCGAACATAGTTGGTTGTTGGTGAAGTCTTATGAAATACGGTTGTATTACATTAAGACTATATAATTAGCTGTTTTGTTACAGTTTACACTATAAAAAAATGTTAAAGTTCAGCCAATAATCAAGACTTCATCTTCTTGTATACGAAATAGAAAAGAACGGCCACCAAAATGTATGGAATGGCCATTAAATAGACAATGCCATTGTTCACTCCTTCGGCTATGGCAGCATTTTCTTCACTTTCCAATACAGCACGGCACATCGCACATTGGGCACTTGAAAGTTGGGAAAGAAAAAGAATTAAAATAGGGGTTAAAGATTTAACCATTCTCAATGCACCCCTCCGTCCCGCTTTTAGCGGGACACCTCCCCTCGAATGAGGGGAGGAGCTTCCTCTGCTTTTATACCTATTACTCATAGTAAGGTGAAATCATAAGGTATACAATTACCCCGCTAACCGCCACATACAGCCATATTGGAAAAGTTATCCTAGCCAGTTTTCGATGGGCTTCAAACTTCTTCAAATAGGCTCGAGCATATGTTTTCAAAACCAAAGGTACTATTACGATAGACAATGCTATGTGCGAAATCAAAATAAAGAAATAGAGGTAGCGCCAGATACCCTCCCCACCATAGGAGGTCGATTCAGATGTCATATGGTAAGCGATGTACATAATCAAAAATGCAAGTGATAAAACAATGCAACTGGTCATCAGCTGTTGATGTAATTTTTGATTGCCATTCTTTATGGCCCAGACGCCAATCAACAACAATATAGCCGTCAAAGCATTTATGCAGGCGTATATTGGAGGCAGAAACGACAATGGCTCTACATTCGAAATCTTGATGCCGAATAAGGCGGCAACAAGAATTGGTACTGCTATCGAGACAACCGTAATCAGTCGGTTAAACCTTTTTTCCTTTTGCGAGACATTTCCCATATCACTCTTCCAAAAGTTTTTTGATATCCTCTTTCAAAATTGAAATCTGCTGGGTCTCCCCTTCATCATTTTCCCCTTCTTCCTCAGTAATGGCTCCTCTATAATACACTATAGGATTCCCGAACTTATCGGTGCGCGAACGTATATAACCCTTCTTATCGATAAGCGCAAAAAGGCCCGAATGTTCAAACCCTCCCGGGGCGTTGGGCACTTCAGCAGCGAAAATATTAAAGCCGCTATTCGCCAAACTATAAATGGCTTCTTGCTCCCCGGTCATCAGATGCCAATCCATATCGGTAATATCGTATTTCTCGGCGTACTTCTTAAGCACCTGTGGAGTGTCATATCTCGGATTAATACTGAAAGAAGCTATACCGAATGCCGCATCTTCGTTAAACGCCTTTTGTAAGGCCACCAAGTTTTTGGTCATTACCGGACATATTGAAGGACAGGTCGTAAAAAAGAACTCAGCCACATATACCTTACCCAAATAATCTTTTTCGGTCACCAATAAACTATCTTGGTTTAGAAAAGCAAAAGACGGCACCCGACGCTTTTGACCGTTCAGGGTTATATAAGAAAGTGTTACCTCATCTGTTTTGACGTTCAGACGGTCGTTATCGGCGATATTACCGCCCTTGATCCGATCAACAATCTTCGGGATAAAAATAATTCCAAAAATCAGTACGACGAGAGAAACCCATATATAACCATGTTTGTTTTTTTTCATTTCGATACCATTCAAGATAAATGTGTACTTATCAAAGGCACCCATGAACCTTTGACTGCGCTTAGGCTTATATTTTCAAGGGAAGAACAACTTCGTTTCATTTATTTCGGGCCGCTGTGTTTTTCTTAAGGGCCAAACGGTATTCGGCCAAAATTATCTTCACGTCGTCTATCATTTTGTTGTTCAAGTCTGCAACAGAGGTAGTATTAAAACCATATTTGGTTCCTTCGTCTTCGTCATCATCCCTTCCGCGTAAGTTCCTATTCTTGTCGATTATGAAAACATAAGGTGTACCAAGGTGTTCATCCAATGTCAAATCAGTTTTGAGGCTTTCAAAGACCTCACGGATCTGGGCTTCATTCGCATATACGAAATTCCACTTTTTAATATCGACCAAGCCACCCAGCTCTTTCCTTAGCACCGCTACCTTTTCTTGGGTGTTCTCGGGCATGATCATAACAAATTGGAAATCATCGAATTTATAGAAACGTTTGTATATTTTCTGATTGAGGTTAAAGGCATTTCCCTTTTTTACCTCCAAGTTCCCACCCAAAAACCCCAGAATAGTGATTTTCTCAGACAGCCTTGCCCCATTGTCGATACTCGTAATGTCGGTCACGTTTTGAGTAAGTGTAGGAAGCCGTCCGAAATTATATACACCTGAGGCAAAAAAGAGATATACCACAACCGGAAGCACAAAAAGAGTAACAAGAACAAAGGTCTTTTTCATCATTTATAGGCCTGTAAAATTGGCTTACAAAGATACGACAAAGGTGCCAATTGTAGTTCAAATTAACACGGTCGATAACCTTTCAAATATTGGGGGAGGAGCAAAAAAAAGATGGCCGTCAAGCCATCTTCGAATATTTTGTTCATGAACTTATATTCTAAAAATTCCAAGTCACGAAACCGTCCTTGAAAATATTATAAATATAATCGGCTTCGAACAATAAGATGAATAACAAGTAGGCGACCAAGAAAATGGGCGTCCATACAGCCGATCTTCTCAATGAACTTTTTTCATCCCGCATATGCATAAAATCCCAGGTAATGTAATACGCTTTGACCAAGGTCAGGATAATGAATATCCAGTTTAACAATTTCATGGCCAAAAAGGTATTGTCGGTCAAAAACTCTGGCTTCGTTATACCCAGAGCGACCTCAATTGCCGTGACGATGGTAAGAAATACGAGTACTCCCCAAATTTTTTGGGTATTGGACTTGAACTTTAAAAGTCCCCTGAAAATTTCCAATTTATGTTCGTGCGCCATACTTTTTCAATTCTACAAATTATATAGGTTCCGGCCCTTACCGGAATGACATAATGAATCTAAACCAAATAGAAGAAGGTAAATACAAATACCCAAACCAAATCTACAAAGTGCCAATAGAGCCCCACTTTCTCTACCATTTCGTAGTGTCCCCTACGTTCATACGTTCCCAAAATCACATTAAAAAATATGATAAGATTGAAAATCACCCCTGAGAAAACGTGAAACCCGTGAAACCCGGTAATAAAGAAAAAGAAATCGGCAAACAATCTACTGCCATATTCGTTTCGTATGAGGTTGGCCCCTTCGACGACCATTTTACCGTCCTTGATTTTCTCCAATGACGCCGCTCGGCTAAGTACCGTCTTTTCTCCCTGCTTTTCTCCATCTTGGTGAATTTGCTCGGTACGAATTACGATATTCGGAGATGCCTTCAAACCGGCCACCACCTCATCTAGGTTATAGCTGGGCATATAGCCTTCCTGCATAAACCAGAAACCCTCATTTCGTTCCAACTTGATCCTTTCACTCGGAAGTGTTTTCGCGAAATCGGCCAATGCCGCCCTTTCACCGGTATCGGCATTTACAAACTGTAGTATTCTGCCCCCTTTGGTCTCAACGGCCCCAAAATCACCCTTGATAAAAGTAGCCCACTCCCAAGCTTGAGATCCAACGAAAATCGCACCGCCCACAATGGTCAACAAAAGATACCAAATTACGGCGTTCTTCTTCATACGATGGCCCGCATCGACCGCAAGCACCATTGTTACCGAAGACATAATCAAAATAAAGGTCATAAAGGCGACATAGTACATCGGAAAGTTTCCATGGAAAAACGGAATGTGTGTGAAGACCTCATCGGCAATTGGCCATGTTTCAATAAACTTGAAGCGGGAAAAACCATAAGAGGCCAAGAATCCCGAGAAAGTCAATGCATCCGAAACCAAGAAAAACCACATCATTAGTTTTCCGTAGCTTGCATCTAGGGGCCTGTTACCACCTCCCCAAACTTTTTCCTTTGTAGCCGTTGTTACCGTAGAATCCATAAAAAAGTATCTGGTCGATTATTTGGCACAAATTTACATTTTTTTGGTGCAAACAAAAATGCATTTTAAACCAAAACTTAGATTATTCATAAATATTATTTCACAAAGGTCATAAATAAAACGAGGTAGATCCATAACAGTCCAAGAAAATGCCAAAAAGTGGCCCCGAGTGAAAGACCGAGGTGGTTCTTACTTGAATATTTTTTGTTGAAATTATTGTACAAAACCACCAACAGGGAAATAATTCCCGCAACGACATGAGCAATATGAACCGCCGCGATCAAGAAGATATACGAAGACTTTATGGTACTGGAAGGACCTGTAAAATAATGGCCCTCGGCTATTAATTGGGAGAATCCGTTGAATTGTAACACGATAAATACCAAACCCAATGCCAAAGTGATCAAAAGCCAATAGCCGCAGGCTTTTATTTGATCTTTCCGAATCTCCTTTTTTGCCAATATATAGGTAAGACTACTCACGATAATAACGGCTGTGCTAAAATAGAACATTGAGGGCAACTCAAGTTCAGCCGCCCAGTCTTCCCTTGAACTACTGACAATGTACGCACTGGTCCATCCGGCAAAGGCCATAAAAAGACTCGCCAGGCCGAACCAGAGCATCATTTTCTTTGCTCTCTCGTTTTTTTCCTCTCCGCTTAATTGTGTTATATCCTTTGCCACTTTGTTTTAATAAATCATTTGGCCAATAAACTTATCGATTACATAGACCACTTGCACTATCGTTATATAACTTACGCTTGCAAGCATTAAATTGCGTGCGGTCTTGTTATCTCGTCTTTCATAAAGACGAAAGGCGAAGAACAACATCACCAGACCCAATAGAAACACAACAACAGTAGCGGTAATCGATAACTGCAATCTTCCCGTGATTCCAAATACGGGTACAATCGATATGATAATCATCCAAATGGTATACATAATAATTTGAAGGGCGGTTCCCGAATCTTTTTTTCCGGTCGGAAGCATCTTGAACCCACCCTTTCGATAATCCTCGTCGAGCATCCAACCCAAGGCCCAAAAGTGGGGAAACTGCCAAAAGAACTGAATCATGAACAATGTACCCGGTTCGATACCAAAATCATTGGTGGCCGCCACCCAACCCAGCATAAACGGAATGGCGCCAGGAAATGCCCCGACAAAAACCGAAAGAGGCGTTTTGGTCTTTAGGGGTGTATATACGCTTGTATACAAAAAAATCGAAATGGCCCCGAACATGGCCGTTTTCGGATTTAGTATGTACAGTGAAATCACTCCAAGAACGGTCATAATAATGGCTATCGCCAAGGCTTTGTTGACCGACATTCGCCCAGCCGGAATGGGCCGATTCTTGGTACGATCCATAAGTGCATCGAGGTCTCGCTCAATGACCTGATTATAGGCGTTCGATGCACCTACCATGCAATATCCACCGAAAGCCAAAAGTAGAACGGAAAGGGCATCTACCGAGTAGGCACCCAAAAAATAGCCGGCAATGGATGAAAACACCACACTGACGGCAAGCCGGGCCTTTGTAATCTCCTTAAAATCGGTAAAAGCCAAGGACCAAATATTGGTATTGGCCGATTTGACCGCAGTCTTCATCCTCACTTTTTAAATAGTGCCCAAAGATAAGCCCCCAATCTACTTTTTGCAACGAAATGCCAATGTTTATACTATCTTTATAGAGAAGCTGATTCAATTGAAAACCACTACCATGAAAAGAAATTTCTTCAATTTTCTTCTGTTCTTCACGATAATTTTTACGGCCCCGGTCAAAGGCCAAGACAAGGAAGTGGAAATAACAATCGACACCTTGAGCCAACAGGTTTATATGCTTACCGGGCAAGGCGGAAATATCGGGATTTATGTGGGTGACAAACACGTCTTTATGATAGACGACCAATTTGCACGGCTTAGCGAAAAATTGAAAGGTACAATTGGTCAATTGACCGACAAACCCATTTCGTTTTTGTTCAACACCCATATGCACGGTGACCATACCGGCGGTAATGCCAAATTCAATTCTAACATAACCAACATCGTCGCCCATGACAATGTTCGACGCCGAATGGTCGAAAAACAAATCGAAGCCATCGATCAAAATAAAATGGATGCCGCAGTGGCCAAGCAGATGTTGCCCGAAGTTACGTTTTCAAAAGACATAACCTTTCACGACGGAGAAGAGACTATTATGGCCTTTCATGTGCACAATGCACACACTGATGGGGATGCAATCGTCTACTTCATGAAGAACAATATTCTGCACATGGGGGATACCTACTTTGCGGGACGCTACCCGTATATCGACCTCAAAAGTGGAGGTAGTGTCGAGGGCTACATTTCCGCCCATAAAAAGGCACTTTTGGTAATCAACGACGGTACCAAAATCATTCCCGGGCACGGAAGGCCCTCTAACAAGAAAGAGCTTGAAACCTATATGGGGATGCTCGAAGAAATCAAAGCAATAATTCAAAAGGAAATCGACGCCGGAAAGACCTTGGAAGAAGTCAAATCAAATGCCGAACTGACCAAGAATTATGATGCCACCTATGGAGCCCACTTTATCAAGCCCGATCGGTTGAAGGAGATTTTTTATACTAGTTTGAAAGGTCAGAAATAATTGGAAACAAAAAAACCCTGATTTTTCAAATCAGGGTTTCCTCGTAATTTTTAAAGGCTCTTGTTTATTGGAGCTTAAATGTAATCGGAATACTAAATGGAACCCTCACGGCTCGACCTCTTTGTTTTCCAGGGGTCATTCTAGGGAGCTTGCCGATAATTCGAGCTGCTTCTTTTTCTAAGTTCTTATCAGGTCCACGCATCCTAACATTACCGATGCTTCCATCCTTTTGAATCGTAAACATCACGTTTACCCTTCCTTGAACACCCATTTCTTGGGCTATTTCCGGGTAGCGGAAGTTCTTACTGATGTGCTTCTGCATCATTGATTGAAAGCAGGCCCGCATCGCCTTGGCCCCTTTTCCTTTTTCGCCTTCACATCCTGGAAAAATGGGTACATCCTCAATTACTGCAAAAGGTACGTCGACATCCTCTTCAACCTCCTCGACTGCAACATCTTCAACTTCGACAATCTCTTCCTCTTGGCTAGTTTCGGTCGATTCGATTACGGTCTCTTCAATCTCCTCTTCATCTTCCACAACCTCGATAACCTCAGGTGCCGCTGGTGGCGGTGGTGGTGGCGGGGTTTTAATCTGTTCTGTCATCGGAACTTCTTCATCCAATTCATCATCAACATTCATCGAAATGTCGTAATCATTTGTTTCTTCATAAGTTTTCCATTCCAAGGCTCTCCAAGTAATAAGCAAAACAAGCGCCAGGCCTATTACAAAGTACAGTCCGCTATTGCGACCTATATCAGCTTTCGGATTCTTTTTAAGTTCCATATCCTCTAAATTTAAGTATTTGCTAATTTAACCAATTATTCTATTTGTGCAAAATTAAAATCTTTGGTGGCTCAACCGTTTTTTCTCCATTCCATAAATCCGCCTTTGGAGAAAAAATAGTATGTGGCCAAAATTCCTCCAAAACTGCCCAAGGAATTAGCGATTGCATCAATAACATCGCCTTCTCGATATGTTGTGAAATGATATTGAATAACCTCAATAATTATACCAAAAACAATGGTAAAAAGGAGCGTAATAACGAATGCACTTATGGATTTCAAGTGCCATTCTTCATGTTCCCTAAGAAAAAAAACGCCCAAAACTGCCGCAATAAAGTAAAATGCGAAATGTACCAACTTATCTCCATACGGAATGTTGAGCGAGCCTGTGTCGATTCCTGAAAAGGAGGCCAGACTTGAAAAGGTAATAAAGGCCAACCAACCTACGAAGGCGAAGGTAAAGAATGGTTTTTTAGGCACCAATCAACTCTTTGTACCCATCGGCACTCATCAAATCATCTACCTCGGAAGGATCGCTCATCTTTATTTTGACCATCCAGCCTTCACCATAGGGATCTGAATTGACCTTTTCGGGTTCATCTTCGAGCGATTCGTTGAATTCAATGATTTCCCCACTGAGCGGCAAGAAAAGATCCGAGACTGTTTTTACGGCCTCGACTGTACCAAAAACCTCCTCGCGATCAAGGGTCTCGTCCACAGTCTCAACTTCTACATATACGATATCACCCAATTCACTTTGCGCGAAATCAGTTATTCCAACCGTGGCGACGTCACCATCTATTTTGACCCATTCATGATCCTTAGTATACTGTAATTCCGATGGTATATTCATCTGCTAAACTTTAATTTGAAGTTCGACAAATGTAATCGATTATTAATTGGTTTTCAAAACAATGGAATACAAACTATTTGCCCCATACGGATTTCTTCCCCTCAGTCCCGACAAAAAGGTCGGAACACCCCACCTTGCACTGTAATTATGCCCAGTGCAGGCTCTGGGGGTGGAACCCTATTTTCCATAGTTTTTAATTTCCAAAATTGTATCGCAAGGTGAAACCTGCATTGATGGTTGTCTGGGGGAAGGCTGTGGAAACGGCAAATTTTGAGAAGGAATGGTCGTAGAAAAATATGGCGTTCAGATTTTTACTCAAGGCGTAGTCGGCCGTAAAGTTTATCGACAGCAGGTTTTGACCCGAGGTAATCTGATTATTGTCAATGTCGAGGTTTCGAATAATGGTGATGTTGTCTCTAAGTGTCACGTCGGCCTTCAAATTCAAATCGCCCTTCAATCGGGTTTTATTGCCTCCGATATTGGTAACCAACTGAACATCCTTGATACGGTATCCCAGTCCGAGGGTATATTCCTTGCCATTGTTCTCGGTCAAGAGATTGTTGTCAAAACTCAATGAAAGCATTCTGTCGGACCGCATTTCGGCCAATACACTTACTGAATTCTGCATTTCGAAATCGAGACGGATCAAGGGGTTGAACATATCGACCATAACCACATTGTTGATGATCAAATCTGGCATCAAATCACCAGTCTCCGCATCAACAGGTGATAAAGGCGTATAGGTCGGATTTTGGGCGACCAAATCATTTTGCTCGTTCACAAATTGGGTCTTTTCCAGATTCGACTGAAACGAATTGATACTATATGCGGCTTTGTAGCCATGGCTCAATGAAAAACGCTTAAATTTCTTTTTGAACCATTTGTTCTTCATCAATCCGGTGTATTTGATATTCCAATTGGGAATAGGTATCTCTCTAAAGGCATCCAAATTGACCCGATTCGCATCCTGACCAGAATAGGCTGCAAAGAAGGCGGGTAATAATACATCTTGTTGTGTCTTTCCATAGAATTCGGGAAACCCATCTTCGTCCAATGTGCCAGGCAATTGTCCCCTATCGTTGACCAATCGATTTGCGATAATGATTCGGTTTTCCTTAAAAGTCTCGAAGTTCTTTGAGGTGAATTCATCGCTCTTGTTAAAGAAGGTACCCAGCATCATGGTCGAAATACTGAAATTGCCAAATTCGTTGCCCAAGAGTTCGTTATACACGAACTCGCCATTATCTTCGAGAAGATTATAATTTTCTTGGTAGCTTCTAGAATATTGACGGTCTGCCGAGATGTCTATAGTCAAATCTTGGGTGGGTTGTGCCGTGGCGGTAATATCCAGTTGTTTGTTCGTATTCTCTAAATATTGCTGGTTGAACTCACTGAAGGGCGTTAAATACCCCTTTCTTGCCGCATCGAAACGTATATCTGCCTGGCTTCCAAATATAAAACCCACCGTAGGCCTTAAGGTGCCGGCAAAACCTACCGATTGGGTGTAACCCGGCAATACTTTTCCGTTGCTTTCATTGTAGTTGATGTTCAAACGCTTGATCATTGTCAGCAGGTCGATACCTATGTTGGCCAACTTGCCCGTCTTCTTTTTAGGCTTCTCTTCTGACTTCACCGGGTTACCTGCCTTATCTTGTCGAACGGGAGCCCTTGCTGCCGTAGTTTTGCCGTCTCTCTTTTTCAATCCCAACAAATCATAGAACTTTTGCAAGGTCATCGAAGCCGTCAAGTTATGTGAATTCGAGTTCTGAATGGTGTTTATCTGGGCGGCATCAGGGCCGAGTTCATCCCTGGCGACCTGATTAAGGGCATCACCACCGCGTTGCCAATCAAAATTACTTTGGTAAGTATATTGGGCATTGATAAATTCCAATGCCGGTATTTTAGCGAAGGGCAGTTCATAATTCAGCTGCATCTGCTGAGAATGTCGATTGGGCTCACCGGCATCGAAAAAACCATCCCAAAGCCCGCGGGTTTCATCGACCAACATAATACCATCGTCATCGGTCTCCCCTGTAAAGTAATTGCGTACAATATTGTTGTTCGAACCTGTGAATTGCAGCCGCAATGATTTCGTCAAACTGTAATTGACATTGTATTGCCAATCGAACAAATAGTTACGTTGTTGTAAAAAGGGAAGTGGCCTACTGTCTACACCGGGTTCAAAAACATCACGAAATCTTTGTTGGTTGAATTGTCGGTTGATATTTGAGTTCAAAGAAATGGTAGTCGGCAAAAGACTTAGGTTCAATTCTTTCAGCCATTGCCAATATTTCCCGGTAAACAAGGAATCCTTCTTCGCAAACGGCGCTACCTCAACAGGTTTGAAATTGTGGCTATAGACAAAGCCGGCCACCACATTTTGATCCCTGAGGCTCGCTATCTCGAAATCGCGATGGTCGGTTTCGTTGTACGAATAGTTAAAAGTGAAGTTTTCGACATCATAAAAATTGGCATCGGCCTCCTCTCCCCTGTCCTTGCGTACACCGATCAGGTTGATGCTCGTTCTTTTTGTATAATCCTCGGCCTGCTCCCTTACGCGGTCAGCACCTTCTTGGGTGGTTTCGGCATCAATACGGTCTTGCAATTTCAAGTCGTCATAGACCGGGTCAAATTCCGGTGTTATCAATTCTTCGGATATACCATAGTTAAACGGCAATTGAATACCCCATTTCTTTGGAAGCAATTGTCCGACATTTACGTTGGTCACCAAATCATAAGAGGTCGCATCTTCACGTGCCCGTTCATTAGGCATCTGATCAATGGATCCAAAACCCGATGTACTCTTCGCCCCGGTGGCCGTAAAATTGGCAAAATCGGCAATATTACCGTCAACGGCCAACACAGCGGCCCAACCACCGTTGTTGTCCAAACCGGCCAAACGCAACTCATTGAACCATACCTCGCCCCGGGCAGGAAGGTCATCGTCATTTTTTACACCGACCATCATACTTCTGATACTACCCAACGACGGATTACCTTTGATTCCTATTCGCAAACTTCCTTCGGGTCGCGGGTCAAACTCCGCGACAGGAAACAACTCACCATCGATCAAATCGTAAAATCGTAGTTCGCTAAGGGCAACGCCATCAGGTGCACCTGTATTCAAAGCTATGCGTGCGGATTTTGCCTGATTCAAATATTGCAATTCGATACTCAATTCGTTGGCCTCTGGCCAGACCTCCCTTTCAGTAAAAGTGGTTTGGGTTGGACCGTACTCCGTAAACTCCAAAGGCAATTCTATTTGGTAGAAATTCTGGGTGAAGTCCGTACCAATTCGTAAAAATCCAACGATTGGCTTTTCTCCATCAGGATAATCATTTGAATTGATTTCCTCGGCATGAAGAAACATTTTAAGCTTTTCATACTGCCGTATATCGATATTCAGGTTTTTGAAAACGCCCCTTGAATCTTGTGGCTCCAGATTCGAGAAATTAAAAGACAGGGCCTGTTCGTTCTGACGAATGATCGTATTATTATTATTTAGCTGTTCACGGATTACACCCGGTGGCAAAACATAGGGTATGGGCTCTTTCTGAGCGTTTCTCCTCAACATTGACCGTATTGACATCGACCACCGTACCGTCATCAGAGGGGTCGGTATCGATTGCCTCATCTTGTAGGTTCTTTGTATAAGATCGCCAGTCTCCCCTCACCAAGTCAAGCGTGGCGAATCGAAGCACAACGTCATCATCGAATCCGGTGAGGTACATGCGCATAAAACTGATGGACCGAAAATCGGTGATTCCGCCTACCGCTTCCGTGAAGTCACTCAACGGAATTTTATACTGTATCCATTTACGTCTGAGGCTAGTACCGTTCGGTAAGGTCGGGGTGTCACCTTCATCAATGTCTGTGACATATTTGTACGTTTACCGTGGTGCCAGGTCTAATCGGGATTCGATATTCATAATAACTGTTCACCGTGTTCATCGTAAGATCCCGATCTAAATCTTCAACATCGGGCAATGTAGTGGATCCGCGGTTCGTGTTGCTCACCGCGACCGGTGAATTACCAATCGGGGTTGTTGAAATCAATATATCGCTCTAAAATACTTCCGGATCGATTTAAATAATATTGGTAGTTGTCAAGTGCGGGATCCTCGGCAGGTCCATTGTATATATCCACTTCGGCCGAGTCATCCAAACCATCATAACCAATATCTTGTATGGCCCTGTTGGTCTCATTGGCATCAAAGGCATAGACCAAGGCTTGGGTCTGTGGCACCTGTCCCCAGGAGGTGGGAGCAGGACTTTCGGTACTCTCCGGAATCGGGAGTCCGTTTTCGTATTGTTTCTTACCATCCCTTAAAATGTCTTCGGAAATGTTGCCCAAGTTGATGACCAGTTCCCCAGGGGTAGTGGCCTCGCCACCTTCATAGGGATCCAACACCCAGAATTGAACAAACTCTACATTCGATTGTTCGAAATCGGTGCTGCTCAACGAACGCATGATACCCCCCCATTTTTGATCCGGCTGCATTGCTTCAAAACTTTCAGCGGAGCCATCTGTGGGCGAAGCATTATACGGACCTCTTTGGTCCGGGTAGTAAGCAAGATCAAGGGTACCTTGAACTTGGGTCTGACCTTGTGCTATATCAGTAACCGGAAATACCTCATCAATAAAAACGCGTCTTGTCGCATTGGTCGAAATATCATTGTCGCTGATTTCATCGGGGCGTTGGTTCGTATAGAAAATGGGATCGATGGTATACCAGGCCATTTTTGCCCTACCGTAGCCATTTTCGAGATTTTCAAGAGATTCAGGGTCATCGCCCTTCAATTCGCCGTCAACGAACTCCAGGGGTGTACTGGCGAGGCTCCAACCCAAGGAGCCCCTTATATCGATTAGAGCCTGGGCGCCTTCGAAATCATCCAGATAAGTCGTTGTTTCTCCTTGAAAATCGGCATTCTTCGGTGAATTCGGTTTCAGCGCGGCTACCTCGCCCCTTATCGATATATTTGAAGGTACATCGGTATCGATGTTTGGCAATTTGTTTACCAAGCGGGTCAAAAATGGAACCTCGGTGGAGAAATTTCCATTGATACCGTAAATCGTATTGTTTACGGGTTCGACCCCAAAATTTGATTTTTGGGTCAAGGGTCTTTCGTGAAGATTGAGCAAAGTACCACCTAATACAAAATTCTTGTTGAACTGGTGTTCGATATTCACCCCTGTAAAGCGCCTAGTCTGTTGCCCGAAGACCGCATTATTTTCCACGGAAATATTGATCGGGGTGTTGGAGGCCTCAAGGCTGGGATCCAAAATTTGAACGGTACCGGCCTGATAGTTGACCGTGTAGTCAATGCCTTCCTGTAATTGTCGCCCTCCTGCGGTGACCCTAACAGATCCGCGGGGAACATTGAAAGCCCCAATAGGGATGCCATTGCTCCCCTCGGATTTATACCTTCCTTTCAATAAAAATTTGTTCTTTTCGGGATCTTGTAAGGCGGCCGCTTTCGTCAGCTCATACATGTCCCTGAAAACGTATTTTTCTTGATTTTCATTATAACTGTTTTCATTGTCATAATCATTGCCCCCGCCCAATTCATTATAGAGGAACTCCCCAAAGGGCTCCACAGTCGTAAAAATAATCTCGCCCCCCTGGGTATCTACCGTCAAGCCTTGCAAAAAATCGAAAAAACCATCACCGCCGGGTTGTATATCATTGTAGACGTTCAATCGATCCAAACGAAAAAGTCTTAATAGAATATCTTCTTCAAGCCCTTCGGGCCATGTGGCATCATCAACAGGAGTAATATAATTTCGAGGTGTGGGATCGGAGTACAAGATGTTCAATTTAAAATCGTCTTGGCTCAATCGAAACGCGCCCGTGGCATAGATGTTCTTCATCATCAAGTCCCATATAGGATCTGAGATGTTCGTAATATTACTTTTCAGCAATTTCAAAATCAAGGTGTTGTTTTCGATAATCGGATTCGTCTGCTGAGACACCGTGGTGGCATCCAAACCTCCATTGGCAAACTCACCAACCTGAAAAACCTCGCCCCTATACGTATATTGAAAGGCCACCCCGAGAACCTCGTCGTTGCTCAGACGTTGGTTCAATGAAATGTAACCGAGTTGTTGATGAAAGTCATAATCCCTGCCCGGATCCAATTTTCGTGCATTTTCGAGAATTGCATAATCGAATCCTTGATTTGGACCATAGCCCGCAACAAAACTAGGGTCGTTGAACCCACTTTCGACCGTTGCAATGTCTCTAATATTATCATTAAGGGCCCCAGTGTTCGAAAGAATCAACTCGGGGTTGTAATCGTTAGCATCGTTTCTTGGCAAAAGTGACGCTCCGTTGAAAAACCCTTGATTGGCACCACCTTGGGCACCGGCCCTCGTCTTTCTTTGGTCTATAGGGAGGTTTAGATCATCGACCTCGCCCAAATCTTGAATAGCAACCACATTGCGTACGTTCAAGGTCTGCTGACTACGATTCGTTACCCACACCTCTAATCTTGTAATTTGAACATCACTTCTGATAAAGGGGTATTTTTCAAGAGCGGCATCGTAATTATCGCGAAAGTAATGTGCGAGAAAAAAGTGTTTGTTCTCATCATAATCCAGGGCCGTAATGTTGAAATCATTTAGGGTACCCCCGCCCTGGGCCACAACCGTATTGTTTTGTGATCGCTGTTCTGAAAAAACGGCCGTTACTTTGGTCTTTCCGAATTGCAATTGTGCCTTTACCCCAAAAAGACTCTGGGCGCCCTGAATCAAAGAACTGTTCAAGGGCATGTTCACATTACCTACTTCGATGCCTTGAATGATATCATCTTCTGTCGGGGTATAATCAAGTTTAACGATATTCTGAAAATCAAAGGTCGCCTCTGTATCATAGTTGGCGGTCACCTGAAGTCGCTCACCGATCTTCCCCAACATGCTAAGACTTATACGTTGATCAAAATCGAACGAAAGATTGGTCCTGTTTCTGGGTGACAAGGATGGATTGTCGTTCTTCTGCCAAATAACGCCGAGATCCATCGCCACAGACCCCTGCGGAATCACCTCAATGGTATTACCCCCAAATACCGATTGAAAGAAGTTGTTGTTGATATAAAAATTCGGCAATAAATTTTTTCGGGCTTCTTCACTACCTTCCTTCTTACCGGAATAGGCATCCGACTTTTCTTTAAAATAGTCTTTGATCCCTTCTTGGCGAACCAATTCCAAATATTGCTCGGGAGTAAGAATGATGGGATATCCTATATCAAAATCACCTACCTTTTCAGAGTAGATATAAGCATCTAGATTGGGGTTATAGATATACTTGGAAACGATGCTCTCTGGATTGCCCATTTTCAGCCTTCCAAGATCAAAGCCCGTCTTAACGGAATCGACCTCCTGTTCCGTCTCCTCGGTTTCTTCTGTTTCCTCGGTTTCCTGTGAAAAAGAGCTACCCGCCATCAGCATAAAAGTGATGGATAGGAAGATAAGCTTAAATGAAGATTTAAGTTGGTTTTTTGCCCCTGTTTTCAAACTTGCTACAAATTTTTGAGCGCCTGTTTTATCAACTCTTCGACACTCATTGTAGGGTTTTGGCCTAGCGCCTTGTCAACGGCCTTTTCAGCCAGTCTTTTGGTAAAGCCAAGTACCTCTAAAGCAGATAACGCTTCATCTTTATTTGTATTGTTCGAATTGTGGGAAACTTCATCAATATCGTAGATTTTCAGAATCTTGTCTTTTAGGTCCAAAATGACACGCTGGGCGGTCTTTGCACCTATTCCTTTGATACCCTGTATCGTAGGTACGTTGCCGTGCGCTATGGCATCTCGAATTTCTGCCGGGGAAAGCGAAGATAACATGGTTCGGGCGGTGCTAGATCCTATACCGGACACCGATAACAACATACGAAATATAGCTCGCTCGCTTTTTTCGGCGAAACCGAATAATGTATGTGAATCTTCCTTGACCTGTAAATGTGTATAAATCTGAATGTTTTCAGCATCGGAAATCTGGGAAAAAGTGTTCAAAGAAATATTGACAAAATACCCGACACCGCCACATTCGACCACTAGATAGGTCGGGTTTTTTTCAATCAATCTTCCTTTTAGATGGTGTATCATCGTTTTACGTCAAGTTCAAGTTCAAGTTCAAAATTAGTGTGATTTCCGATATCCCTCCCCTACTGATTACTGATTACTAAACAAAGAGAAGACAAACGACTCACGATTTTCCACTTTTCGCCTTCTTCCTTTTTTCCCGTTCTTGGGCATCGACAACCGCAACGGCGGCCATGTTCACTATTTCATCGACGCTCGCGCCCAACTGCATCAAATGAACCGATTTTCGAAGACCGACCATAATCGGACCAATACTATCGGCCTTGTTCAATTCCTTTAAAAGTTTGTAGGTAATATTGGCCGATTCCAAATTCGGGAATATCAAGGTGTTCACTCTTTTTCCTGCCAATTTTGAAAACGGAAATCTACTTTTATGCAACTCCTGATTCAAGGCAAAATCGATTTGAAGCTCACCATCGACCACCAATTCAGGATTTCTCTCATGTAGAATTCGAACCGCCTCACGTACTTTTTTTGCATGAGGATGCGGAGACGACCCAAAATTGGCGTAAGATGCCAGCGCCATTACCGGGGAAAACCCAAAAGTGGTAGCCACATTCGCCGTCATCTGTGCAATTTCGGCAATTTCCTCGGCATTCGGATCAATGTTAATCGAAGTATCAGCCAAAAACATGGGACCTCGCTGCGTATTCATAATGTTCACCGTTGCTACTCTTTTCACACCAGCTGCCCTACCAATAACCTCCAATATCGGGGTAACCACCCTTGGGAAGGCTTTAGAATATCCCGAAATCATGCCATCGGCATCACCTTCGCATACCATCATCGCCCCAAAATAATTGCGTTCTCGCATCCTAGATTTGGCGTTGTAGAGAGTAACGCCCATACGCTTTCGGGCTTCCCAGTGTTTTTCTGCGTATTCATTCCGCTTCGTGGCCGACAGAGGTCTCTGCAAATCGATAATCTCTACATCCGCGTCGAACTCCAGTTCCTCCTTCAGGTCTTCGATGATATCTTGGGCGCCCAAAAGAATCGGAATCGCAAGGCCCTCCTCATAGGCAATCTGGGCAGCACGCAGCACGTCCATTTGATCCGCCTCGGCAAAAACAATCCTTTTTGGGTTCGCCTTTGACCTATTGTGCAGCATTCGTACCACTTTATTGTCATTGCCAGACCGCAGCCAAAGCTCCTCTTTGTATTTTTCCCAATCTTCAATCGGGTTTTTCGCCACACCGGTATCCATGGCAGCTTTTGCCACGGCAGGCGGAATCTCAACAATGAGCCTGGGATCAAAGGGTTTTGGAATGATATATCCACGACCAAAAGAAAGTCTTGTTTCTCCGTAGGCCACATTGACCTGCTCGGGCACCGTTTCTTTTGCCAACTCTGCCAAGGCCACCACTGCCGCCATTTTCATCTCTTCGTTGATCGCGGTGGTGCGAACGTCAAGAGCACCCCGAAAAATGTAGGGAAAGCCCAAAACGTTGTTCACCTGATTCGGATGATCTGAACGACCCGTGGCCATTATGACGTCTGGCCTTGTTTTTATAGCAAGCTTATAGTCGATTTCGGGATCCGGATTGGCCATGGCGAAAACAATCGGGTTTTTTGCCATCGAATTTAGCATCTGTGGGCTTACGATATTGGCAATTGACAGCCCAATAAAAACATCGGCATCTCTCATTGCCTCGTCAAGCGTGTCGATTTTCCTTTTCGTACTAAACTCTTTTTTTTCGGGGGAAAGGTTCTCACGGTCGCTTCGGATGACACCCTTGCTATCGAGCATAACAATGTTCTCGCTTTTTGCGCCAAATCTTTTGTAAAGTCGTGTGCAGGAAACGGCAGCGGCACCGGCGCCGCTGACAACAATTTTCACCTTTTCAATTTTCTTTTCAGCAATTTCAACGGCATTCAACAAGGCGGCGGCAGAAATAATCGCGGTGCCATGTTGGTCATCATGCATGACCGGAATGTCCAATTCCTCTTTCAACCTACATTCAATTTCAAAAGCCTCGGGGGCGCTGATATCCTCTAGATTTATGCCGCCGAAAGTCGGTGCGATCATCTTCACCGTTTCAATGAATTTGTCAGGGTCTTTGGTGTCGACCTCAATATCGATTCCATCTATATCAGAAAAAATTTTGAAGAGGAGGGCCTTGCCCTCCATCACAGGCTTTGATGCTTCCGGACCTATATCACCGAGGCCCAAAACCGCTGTGCCATTGGAGATGATGGCGACCATATTGCCTTTTGAGGTGTACCGATAAGCTAATTCTTTATCCTTATGTATTTCTAGACAAGGTTCTGCGACCCCTGGGGAATATGCCAAAGCGAGGTCGCGCTGGGTGGCATAAGGTTTGGTAGGAACCACCTTGATTTTACCTGGCTGAGGCTTTGCATGGTAAATCAGTGCCTCTCGTCGTGTCTTTCGTTTGCCCATTGTATATAGTGTTATGGAAAGCCCATCAATCGGCCCAAACCTTGTTCATTTTTGCCAAGTCTCGACAAAACACTTATCTCGACGCTGGATTTGGGAAACAAATTTAAGGGTTATCTTTGGGTTAGCATTGGAAGCTGTTTTGAAATATGTATAAACAGCCCAAAAGAGGTTAGAAAAGATCTTCTGGATCAACAAGCCTATCAAGATTCTCTATGAGATTCCGTGGCAAAAGATTCAGTCCCAATTGGTAGGAAGCATTCATCCAACCAAACCCGGAAGTGGTGATATAGTCGAACTCCGTGCCGACATTCCCATATTCAGCATACACTTTATGTGTACAGGCCACCACATCATACTTTTCCGGGATTGTACCGTTGTAGTCAACCGCGTTTCTGGTAATCATCCAAAGCCACCGATAGATAAATTCATAAGCCTCTTCCTCAAAACCGTAGTTCAGTAGGCCCTTCCATATCAGCATTTGGTGTGGCGCCCATCCGTTGGGATAGTCCCATTGTTTTTGGGCACCGCCTTTGTCGAATGTCTCAATTGATTTTTTAGATGTAGCGAGAATTCCACCTTTGGCCCGATGGATCTTTATTAAATTTTCAACCAAGGAGTCGGCCTGCTCGGTGGTACAGATGTTGGCCCAAAGAGGGTAAAAATTCGTAGCCGACTCAAAATACGTCGGACTGTTCTTCTCAAAATTGAAATCATAAAAACATCCCTTCTCCTTTGACCACAAAAATTTATTGATCAAAGAAAGTCTGGATGATGCTCTTTCGTTCCAGTAACCTTCGTCATATCTCTTTCCGGAACCGGTCAAAAATTCTCCGTCAAAATATTTCTTGATCAGATAGGCGAAATCATTTTCATATTTAAAAAGCAAAGCATTGAGATCGACCGTATTGAGGTCGGCGCACACATCATCAAGTCGCCAAGAAGTATCATGACCGCTCTCTCGCAAACTTCGGTCATGCACAAAGTACCCATCTAAACTCTCGTCTATAATTTTACGATTCGAATATTTCTTTTCGAACTCATTAAGGCCAATTTCGTGTTTTCTGGCATACACTTGTAAAACCTCATCGAAATGGCCCGGTTCTGTCTCGGGGGGTATGCCAATACCGTCGGCAAAAAATCTATTCAGTCCGTTTTGAGTACGCCTTTTTCCGTCGACCATCCAAACGGTTTCGTATTCCTTGATTGCGGTTTCAAGGGAAGTAGCCAACCAATCTTTCCCGATCGTGGGGTCGGCCTTGTACACTTCACGAATAAACGACGAAAGAAACGGAGGCTGCGTTCGCGTTAAATAATAAGACCTGTTGGCATTCAATATCTTGCCGTAATTTTCTATTTGATAGCAGAAGTTGTCAACCATGGCCTTTGCCAAATCGACCCTTCCATCCAATAAAAGTCCGACACCCTCGAAGTAACTGTCCCAACCATACATTTCGTTAAAGCGACCGCCGGGCACTACAAATGGAACTCCTCTTCCATTTTCCAATTTTAGGGATAGAATTCCCGGCTCTTTATTGATCGAAAGAACATATTCAGGTGAGACCTGTTCGGGAAGAACGACTACTTCTAACTGCGGATATTTTTTTTGGACGCTCTTAAAGTAGGCCCTGCCCTTCAAATCGCCAAAAGGAACATAGATGCGCTGAATTCCATCAGATGCTTTGTCGTCATTCAGGATTTTGGCCAACCCTTCCTCATCAATAGTTCGTGTCAAATCGTCCCAAAAGACTTCACGGATCATTCTCGAAATTCTGGAGGTCGGGGCCTCCTTGATTTTGGTCAAGGGAATTTCTACCTCGATCAACCCTTTGTTCTTTGCCAAGGCCAATTCTTGCAAAAAATTGGATAGAAAATAAGTACCCTTTATTTCGTATGGCCGATTTTCGGTAGAAATCACCTCAAAACACTTCGGGCCATCATCTTCTTTGGTGATTTTCTTGTCACCGTCCGTATCTTCTTGAAGCAACAATTCTTCAAGAGTTCTTTGAACAGGAAGAACAAACTTCATTGGCCGGTTTCCATTTGTTTCTTAGACATTTTATCTATCAATAAAACGAAGATAATGAGCAATACCATCGGAATCAGAAGAAAGTAAAATGCATTCGCACCCCCAATACTTTCGAACAGCTCACCAACAATTCTCGACCCCAAAGTGCCGCCGAGAGCCGAAAATATAATAATCAACCCAGACATGGGAGAGTGTAAACTTTTTGGCAAAGAACTGAGCACCGTCGAATTCAACAGGGGATAGATCGGAGCGATAAAAAGACCTATAAGCGGCAATATATATCCGAGAAATGGAACCTGCGACAAACTTGTTATCTCCGTTACCATTTTACCATCGCCCTGCAGCTGAGGTAAAATATATAAAAGTATTCCGCCTGAGAAGATGACACAAACAATGACCAAAACCACCCAATTGATATATTTGGTCAAAAACCCCGCGACAAACCTGCCCAAGGCCAAAGTAAGTGCCAATATGCTTGCCATCTGAACGCTGAGCACCGAATTGAAATTGAATATTTTTTTATTGAACGTTGGCAACCAGGTCATAATACCTTGTTCGATCATTACGAATAAAAAGGCGGAAACAATAAACACCAAGACCAGGGGTACAACCATCAATTTCAAAGACTCCATTAGATCTTCCTTTAAACTGGAACCAATAACCTCGACTTCATATTCAACTTTTGAAAAGAGCAAAAAGACAAAAGAAATTAAAATGAGGCCGCACAACAGATAGTATACATTTAACCATGAATTTTCATCGGAATCCGAATAGAACGCAGGAAACAAAAAATAAGCGAGTGCTATTCCAACCATAAAGAACCCCTCAATGGAACTCATCATGGCCGCATGTTCTTTCTTTGAGTCGGTCAAAATTCCAATAAGCGAATAGACCGATAATTTAATCAACGCAAAGCTGACTCCTATTGTCAGAAACAATATTTTGGTATAAAAGAAAGAGTTTCCAAAAATCATTTGTAAACAGCCAAGAAATACGATCGCAAGGGCTGTAAGCATCGCTTTTTTATACCCAAAGCGCGGCAGAAACGATGCAATCACAAAAGAGATGATGGCTATCGGCAAATCTTTGAATGCCTCTAAAACCGAGGCTTGAGACTCGGTAGCCCCGTATACCTCTATAGATCTTTCGATTACTATGCCAACACTGTTCAATAGGATGGCAAAAACGAAATAATTAATAAAAATGGAAATTTTGATTCCAGCGTTCTTCATAACTATAGTTTTGGTCGGTCTTAGTGTCCACCACCACCGCCTGCCGCAATTCCACCCCGATCAATTTCTTTGGAGGTATTCAAGCGCAGCGCAAGCATGGCCGCGATGACAAAGAACACACCGGCAAAGAGCATGGCATTCACGGCATTATCCCCTAATACGTACTTGTAAATTGGTCCGAACGAAATCGTTTCCAAGAACATTGGTATCACGATCATCATGTTCAAGATTCCCATATAAACTCCCCTTCTTTCTTGCGGAACAATTTTTGAGACCATACTATAGGGAATACCCATCATCGCGGCCCATCCTATTCCAAACAGAATCATAGGAAGCAAAACCAAGTAAGGATTTGATATAAATGGAATTAAAAGAACTGCTAGACCTGTGCCGAAAATGCCAAATGCATAAACTTTCTTACCTCCAAATTTTGCGGCAAAAGGAACTAAAATAAGTGCAACTACCATAGTTACGGCATTGTATGTTAGGCTCATATTCGCAGCTTGAGCCGTAGCCTCTGAGGTATCCATTGCCATAGTAGCTTTGAACAAAGGCATTATAAACTGCCAGTAAATAAACAAGGCGTACCATTGAAAAAAATATACCGCCGATAATTTCCACATGAATTTTGGCATATCTCCGAATGCCTCGGCAACTTCGACAAATGGAGATAGCGTATCACCCAATTTTTTGATGCCAGAATGGTTCTTATTATTTTTTATCAATTTAAAAAGATAAAAAATCCAAGCCGAAGCAAATAACAGGATTATTACAACGAAAATATTTATATCAGACATAATTGGCGGATATAAATAGCCCAGAAGCAATCCTAGTGTAACTGGAAGTGAAAAAATAATTACAACAACACTAATAATCTGAATCAAGGGAGAGGGTTTGTCCTTATTATATTTCTCAATTTCAATTAACTCCTCTTCTGAAGGTGGTATTTCTGGTGTTTTAAAAATTGTCCACAGTACAGTTGCCAAGGACAAGAATGAGCCAAAAAAGAAAATGATATAAACCCACAGAGGTATTTTACCATCTACTTCATCGCCGCCAACCATGAATTGCAAAAGGGAAATTGATCCCATTGCCAGCAAAATTCCGGTCCCTACAAACAGGCTTTGCATTTGATAACCAAAATTCAATTGACTATCAGGCAGTTTATCACCCACAAATGCTCGGTAGGGTTCCATGGCGGTATTATTTCCTATGTCTAAAATCCAAAGAAATGTCACGGCAACCCACAATTCAGGGCTGTACGGAAAAAGAAAAAGACACAAACTTGCCAAAATGGCCCCTATCAAAAAGAACGGCTTGCGCCGCCCCCATTTTGGCGACCATGTTTTATCTGAAATGGCTCCAATTATAGGTTGTATTACTAGTCCAGTAATAGGGCCTGCAATGTTAAGAATTGGAAGAGAATGTTCTTCTGCTCCTAAAAAAACAAACACTGAATTGACAGGCAATTGCTGCAAACCGAAACTATATTGGATTCCTAAAAATCCAACGTTCATATTCCAAATCTGCCAAAAACTTAATTTGGGTTTCTTAATTACATTCATAAAAAGGATAGTTTGGTTGTCAAAATTCCACCTAACAATATAGCACTTTTAGGGGCTTGTTGGCCTAAACTCTTCCCAATTAAAATGGTATTTTAAAACGAAAACGTTAGAGTTCCGCTATAGTGATCAAAATAATGAGGAGGTGCTTCCATCAAATTCGGAAAAAGTAATTCTTAGCTCCATTGTCTCAAGGTCAACAAAAAGTTCGGCCCAAGTACTTTCATTGACCCATTTAATCCGCAATACATGTCCGTCGGTATCGTGCAAATCAAAAATTCCATTAAAGGCACGATGTGAATTTCTGAATAGCATCAGTGCCTTCAATTTTGAAAACAATGGTGTTTCAATAACATCCAAAATCTCTTTTCCACTATAATAGTGGCGATTGATATCCCTACCCACATTCGTCTCCGCCAACAAATCCATATCATTTTCGCCGGCCAATAACCCGACATAGTATACTTGTGGAACCCCTGGCACAAAGAACTGGATGGCCCTGGCAATCAAATAGTAGTTTTCATCTTTGCCAAGGGCGTCAAAATAGGTGCAATTGACCTGATAGAGATCCAAATTGCTGGCAGCGGAGCCAGTCGCCTTTAAACTGGTTCCATTACTGTTTTCGTGTATTTTCTCTACGATATCATCTAGTACTTGATCGGGTATCAGGCCGGCACTCGTACCTTCAGAAGCAACATCGACAATTCCAATACCGTCATGGGTATCCAAAACCGTTATGACATTTCTTGGGGAAATTTGTAGCCAGTTTTTTAGGTTGGTGGCATTTTTATTGAAAAGACAATCAAGCACCAAAACAGGTAACGCAAAATCGTAGACGTAATCGACACGTTGTGCTATTTGTATTTGGGTCTTATGGAAAGAGTGTATCTCCACCAAAACCTCAATTCCCCGTGATTTCGCCTTTTGGGTCAAGGCTCCGATGAAATCAAAAGTTTCTTCTATCATAAAGCAAGAGGTACCCGCTTTCTTAATGGCATATCCGGCGGCATCCAAACGGATCATTGAAATTCCAGCGGACTGAAAAGTATCTAAAATACCCTCCAAATAAATCGCTCCCATCTTGGAGTTCACATCAATATCGATTTGGTTAGCTGTGAAAGTAGTCCAAAGTGTTCGGTGGTCTCCGTTCCCAATTCTGAATTCGGTAAAGGGTAGCCCTGGTCTCGGCCGATATATTTTTGCGATATCCCCTTCTGAGGCGCCCTCAGGGAAAACCTTATCACGGGTCAACATCAAATCGGCAAACTCAGATGCTTCACCATTTTGCAGATAATCCTTGAACTGGTCTGATTTTGCGGAAATATGGTTGACGATAAGATCCGACATGACATCAATTTCCTTGCCCAACTCCTTGACATCGTTCCAATTACCTAATCTAGGGTCAACAGTGTTATGGTCTATGGGATCAAAACCTGCGTCGGCACCATCGATGGGGTAGAAAAAGGGAAGTATGTGAACACCCCCGAAAAGCCCATTGAATTCATTCTTGAGCAACATAGTGAACCCATCGATATTATCGCAACCCAGCCTATCGATATAGGTAATCAGTTGAACCTTGTTCTGCATGCATTTTTTTTAAAAAACAGTGATGAATATACTCTTTAAATAGTATTCATCTCGTAATTTTTGGAACAAAAAATCAGAAAACAAACACGAAAACGTTGGAGTTCCATTGGCTTACCTCAAAAACTCAATATTCCATTTTAAGCCTGCATTTTTGGCGGATAGCCCTCCCCCCAAAACCCTCTGCAGACGGAGAGACGAGTTCTATATCTTAATTCCCTTTTAGGAATTCGATGTTCCTTTTTAGTCCTGAGAATTTGGTTCGCTTTACTGCTGATTTTTGAAACACTTTTTTGAAAACATCTTCGGTAATCTCTTCCCAGTCTTTTTTGGTCATCGACAACAATTCGGGATGCGGATTAAACAAGGGTTCTCGATGGGGTTTTGAGAACCGGTTCCATGGACAAACATCTTGGCATATGTCGCAGCCAAAAATCCAATCATCAAATTTGCCCTTGACCGATGTCGGAATTTCGTTTTTTAGCTCGATGGTAAAATAGGAAATGCACTTGCTGCCATCAACTACATAAGGTTCGACAATTGCCTCCGTAGGGCAGGCATCGATACAGGCTGTGCAGGTGCCACAATGGTCGGTAACAGGAGTATCGTATTCTAGCTCGAGGTCTACGATCAATTCGGCGATAAAGTAGAACGACCCAACTTCCTTGGTCAGAAGATTGCTATGCTTACCGATCCAGCCGAGTCCGCTTTTAGCGGCCCATGCTTTATCCAACACCGGGGCGGAATCGACAAAGGCACGGCCATTCACCTCCCCGATTGCATTGGAAATAAATTCATTCAGCTGTCTTAGCTTGGATTTGATGACATAATGGTAATCTTGCCCATAGGCGTATTTTGACACTTGATGTGTATCTTTTGGTTGCTTTACATGGGGGTAATAATTAAGTAATAAAGAGATTACCGATTTAGCTCCATCGACGAGTTTCGTGGGATCCAAACGTTTGTCGAAATGGTTTTCCATATAGCCCATTTCACCATGCCTGTTTTGGTTCAGCCAAGTTTCCAATCGAGGGGCTTCCTCTTCCAGAAATTCGGCTTTTGAAATACCACATGACAAAAAAACCGAGGCGTTTGGCTTCGGTTTTTATACGTTCCGTATTTATATGTATTGTTATCATCGCCTTACCCCATACCCTCGATTGAATTAAGATTACGCGAAAAAACTCAATTAGGGTACTATTCAAAATGGGTAGGTAAATGTACAAATCTCTCTGTCATTGGGCTGGTTGCGGCCTATCTAATCAACCCAGGTAAGAAAATCCCCGGAAGCGTCCATCATTACCTTCCTTATTTTACCCTCTTTTTCCAGCCACACTTTATATTTTCTACTAGGAAGGTTCTTGTCACTATATTCCACCAAATACAGATTTTTTACCACTTGCCAACCTTGGTTGTTTTTAAAAATTGCATTTCTGACGGCCACGGGAAAGATCACATTTTTGAACCGCTCATTTGTTTCAATAAGTTTACCATTTCGGGCAAATTTGGCGATGATGAGACTTTTATCCCCGACAAAATCAACATTGTAAATCGAAGTGCGTTCCTTATAAAGGGCAGATCGCTTTAAGTTGAAGCTGGCTACTTTGTGTTGCATGTCTTTAACACGCTCGGAAAGGATTCCCCCTTGTGTTTCACTTAAATAGGTAATGTTGATAGGCTTGTTTTTTGTTCCAGTTACTTCAACATAATCTAGTTTAATTTCTTTTTGCCCGAATGCTGTAATGCCAACGGCAAGTGCTACTAATAAGATGCTTACTTTTTTCATGACTTTCTATTTTAAAAGATTAGTAATTAATTTTTGGTAAAGATTAAATAGAAAGGCAGGTTGCACTTAACGGCTATGTCGCGAATAGCTCAAAGTTTATTTGAAATGCTTCCGAACATAATTGAAACCCTTTCAATTATGTAGAATTTGAAGGATATATTGCTAGTATGAGGTCATTTAAGAGCTTGTAGAAGAAGAAGATAAGTAAAGCTAGTTATAGTCTCCCAGGTTCATTTTGTTTAAAATGGCCAAAAATCTGGGGTCGTCGCGAAGGGTTTTAAAGTTGGGATCATATTTAATTTGATACAATAAATCGCATCGTCTCTTATGTGCGACATCCAGATAGTTTAAGGCCTTATCATTTTCTTCCATGCTAGCATACACCTGAGCATTGTTATACAAACTGAAATCATCAAAATTGTCTAGACTTCCAAAAAATTCGACGCTCTTTGCCAAGCTGTATCTCATCATTCCATTGTAGCCACCTGTATTATAAGCATTTGAGGTACCATCTATTGAGAGGCTCTCAAAATCTTCATCGTCAATATTCAACCTGTAACATTCTTTCCATTCTTCAAGGGCCTCTTTGCTTTTGCCCTGTGCATCCAATACTCTGAAATTAAACCAAAAGGCATAGACAATATTGCTTCTAAGCTCTTTGAGTTTTGCAGTCTCTTGGAAAACCTTGTCATAGACTTCTTCATTAAAATAGTAAATCGCACTGTTAACCAAGGCGTTTAACGACAACGGATCCAATTCAAGGGCCTGATCCATTAACTTTCGGGCCTCATCAAGTTCTCCCTGAACGTGATACTTAAACAATGAATAAAATACATAAGTTTCAGAGTCATTGGGATTAAGCTTCAGTGCTTCCTGATATTCCCTTTCGGCAGTTTCCCAGTCCCATTCGTAAAAACTTGCCAACATCCCAAGAGCAGTATGGGCTTTAGCGTTTTGGCGGTCTAATTCCAAAGCCTTCATTGCTAAATTCTTAACATAGTCTACGGAATCGATGAGATATAGGTTTTTACCAGCAAAGAGATGGGCAGTTGCCAGGGCCGAATAAGCTTGAGAGAAGTTAGGGTCTTCTTTAATGGCACTTCTAAAATATTGAACACTTGCTTCACCTTCTTTATGAGAATGCGCATGCGTTCTGAAATTATAAAAATGACGCCCTTTTTGATAAGCGTTATAGGCTTCCATACTATTTGTCGGAATGCGCTCAATTTGACCTACTGTTTGGGGAGACAATACAATACTTAGCTCAGTAGCAATGCGCTTTGCGATTTCGGATTGGATTTGAAAAATACCGGTCAATTCCCTATCATAGGTGTCCGACCAGAGCTGCTCATCTTTTTTGGCATCGATCAGCTTGGTAACAATCCTGACCTTATCCTCGTACTGCTGAACACTGGATTCGAGTAGGTAAGTGACATTCAATTCTTTAGAAATTTCGGGGGCAGACATGGTGGTTTCTGCATATCTTGACATACTGGTACGCGAGATTACTTTGAGTCGCCCAATTTTATTTAAGTGATCACGAATGGACTCGGCCACTCCTTCTGCAAAGTATATATTTTCTTTGTCGTCACTTAGGCTTTTTAAAGGTAGCACTGCGATCGACCTATCCGAAACAGCAGATTCTTCTTTCGCGCTTGGCGTCTTTTTGTTACCGGCAGAGTAACTATAATAAACAAGTACCCCTATGAGTAGCGCGATTGGCAGGAAAAACAAAATTCGACTTAGCTTTTTCTTTGTACGTTTTTCCCGATTGGTGGATTCATATTCATCCATAATCTGAGAACCTTCCTCATTAACAGTATTAGCCTTCATATACTTCACTTCCCCTGGCGAGTATCCATAGTACTCTTTAAAAGAAGTACTGAAGTAAGTGGGGCTACTAAAGCCAACTCTATAAGCAATTTCGGAGGCTGTAGCTATATTAGCCTCTAACATCTCCTTTGCCTTTTCCAGCCTGTATTCTCTTATGAACCTGCTTGGAGATTTCTTGTTAAGTGAGTGAAGTTTTCTATGCAGTTGAGATCTACTCATCCCTGCCTCCTCGGCCAATTCGCTTACACCGAACTTTTCATTGGTCAAATTCCTTGCAATGATGTCGGTGATTCTTTGGACAAATGCATCATCCATGGAAAGTTCTTCTCCCATTTTCAGGACAAATTAAATCGGATGTTACACCCCATTTCTCGTGAATTAGGTTCTAATTAAAATCCGAAATAAGATACTAAATTTCGTCCCCAAACAAAAAACCGAGGCCTTTGGCTTCGGTTTTGATCATCTCGGCATACCTAGCAGGCTCCATATCTCAAAGGTACCCTATAAAAAATTATTGGGTCGGAGGTTGATATCCCGGCACCACATTTTCAATAGGTTTCAAGGTCTTTAAATAGATAAAGATTGCCTCTAGATCCTTGTCTGTGAGATTCTTATACGCTTCAATCGGCATGGGAGGCATGATTGGCCGTGAATTGTCAAGCCCTTTGTATTTACCTTCGCGCATTGCCTTCGAGAATTGCTCCAAGGTCCAGTTGCCTATTCCTGATGCATGTGGTGTTATATTGGCTGCATAGGTCGTGCCCCATGGCCCGACCGTGGCGGTAAGCTCGCCGCTGAAAAGTGCCCATGGCCCAATAGATATATTCTCTGGTAGCGGGGGTAAGGAACCAGAGCTATCGAAGCCCATCATAAATCTATCCATATCAGGAATAGGTCCTTTTTGACCCATTTTCTTTGGGGTGTGACAGGCAACACAGTCCATAAGGGTAACGAGATATTCACCTCGCTTCACAAGGTTTTCCTCTTGAGCCGTCTCTGTGACATTCCTTTCAATCTTCGAGGTCTTTTTTTGATTACAGGCACCAAATAGTATTAATAGGGCCACAAACAGAATAATGCTGATATTTTTCATATTGTTTGGATTGGATACAGGAATAATTTAAATTTTTTCAGGATAAAATTTCCGTCGACAGTTCTATTTTGCTCATAATCGATAAAAATCATTTAATAAAAACCTTGGAACTTCCTGAAAAGCCCAAGGTCTGCGATTGGGCATTTCAATCTCTTTTAATCTTCCGATGGATCTGCTACCGGAACATTGGGATTGAATGCGGCAAAAACCCCATCAGGATTATCCAAAACCACCCATGCATGAAGTGTCCACGATCCGCCAGCTACATTAGGATTGTAATGCCAGTGGTCTTCACTGCCAATAAAACCTTCGGGTGGAGTTGAATTTTTGGGACCTGGAACCGCATACTCCACCCCAACTAACTTCAACTTACCATGTTCATTGGGAACATACAATAAAATTTCAGGTTTTTCAAGCTCAAATTTGCCATCCATTAGACCTACATTGATGTAGTGGTAACCCATGTGCGGAACATAGGGAGAGGGATTAAAAGGAAACGGATCGGCATAGCCTGCTTTCCTGGCTTGTTCAAAGCTATGGAAACGCATGGCTGCCTTTGTCACCTTCTTCAGTTGATTTTCCAGAGTCTCCACCTGGGTCTTAGCGGTAATGGCCTTGATATCAGAACTGCTATCTACTTCTTCTTTAGAGCACGATGACAATACTAGCATCATCGCTATTACTGTAACGTTAATCTTCCAAATTCTTTTTTTTGTTTTCATAAGAGTACGGTTGTTATATGAATAAATCGTTTTAAGTGGGGAACCGTACCGCTAAATTGAAAAGAAAAGCGTCTCACGGTTAGAACATATGTAGCAGACCCTAACACATTTGAATCATTGTTGATAAAGTATTGGTTTTGAGAAACTTAAACAAGCAAAAAAAAGCTTTATTGCTTTTGGACAAAAAGCTCGCTCGGTGCTTTGCCAAATTTTTCCTTAAATCGCCGGGAGAAATAAGACATATTGCCGTACCCGACGGAATACGCTATTTCGGAAACCGTTCCCGAATTAGCTTGAAGCAGATGATACGCTTTGTTCAATCTAATTTCATTAATCAGTTGATTGGGGGATGTATTTAAAAGCGCTTGCAATTTTCGATTTAGCTGGGATCTACTAAAGCCGACAGCACTTGAAAGGGTTTCTACAGAAAGACGTTCGTCGTCCAAATTATCTTCAATGGTTCCCAGCACTTTTTTTAAGAGTTTATCATCCATGGAAGTTAGCTCGAGATTGTCTACCAGAATACCGTTTGTCTCCTTCAACTTCTGCCATAGATTCTGTCTAAGGTTGGTTAAGTTTTTCATCCGGACCAACAGTTCTTCTGCCACAAAGGGTTTTGTTAAATACGCATCGGCTCCTTGAAGAAGACCTTCCATTTTGTTATCATGGCCTGCTTTGGCGGTTAACATAAGAATAGGAATATGGCAGGTCTTTATATTGTTTTTTAAATCGTGACAGAGTTCAAATCCATCCTTTTTTGGCATCATCACATCACTAACTACGATATCGGGTATATGTTCTATCGCCATTCGTTCTCCTTGTAAGCCATTAGATGCTAATAATACGTTATACGTTTTGCCGAGAACATCAGATATGTAGCTTTGCAGATCCATATTATCCTCAACAACCAATACCAAAGGCTGGTCTTTGGTATTTTTAGAGGGTTCCTTGTTCCCAATATGAGGGCTTTTTTCCGATAAATGAGATGTATTTTTACTCGAATTTTCTGACTCGTGCAAAATTGACGATTTGGGTAGATCCATCAACTGGGTAGGTAATGTGATCAAAAATCGTGTCCCTTTTCCAAGTTCACTTTCTACTTTTATCTCGCCATTGTGCAACTCAATCAATTCTTTGGTAAGTGCCAATCCTATTCCTGAGCCTTTTTGCTCACTCCCTTCAACCCGGTAAAAGCGGTCAAAAATATGTACCAGTTCTTTAGCATCTATGCCCTTTCCCGTATCTGCAATCTCTATGAGCAGGGAGTCATTTAGCAGCCTAGTATTCGAGGTTACTGCACCTCCATTTTGGCGTATATTTAAATGCGTTAGACAGTAGGTTTGTAGACCACTTTTTCCAATTTACCGCCATCGAAGAAGTGCGATGTTGTCGTTCCGGCCGAGGTATTGACATTAAAATTCGTATTTAAATTTAATGTTCGAGCGCTCGGCCATACTCTCAAAGGAAAAAACAGTGGCTTTAATCAGCGACATTGGATCACCTTCGGCAAGGTGTAATACCGCTTTTCCACTTTCTATTTTAGAAAGCTCCAATAATTCATCTACCAAGCCTTGAAGACGGTTGGTATTACGTTCAATAATTCCAAAATCCTTTTTGCTTAAAGAGACAGCTTCACTTTCGTCCACATTTTGAAGTTTTTTAAAAGCTTCTCGAATCGGGGCCCTGTATCAAGGTCAGCGGTGTTCGAAACTCGTGGCTGATATTTGTAAAAAAACGTGTTTTCAACTCATCCAAGTCCTTCATACGGAGCATTTCGTTCCGTGATTTTTCTGCTTCCAACTTTTCTTGTTCTGATTGTTTGGCCAAAGTTTGCCTTCGATAGGCAATCCCAAAGGAATACAGTACAATCTGTAGAAAAATACCCGTCGCATAAGGATCCAGCCTAAAGGGCGGTTGCATCAAACCCATGGACCAAAGCGTCTCCGATAATCAAGGATAAACTTGCCACAATGGCTCCAATGCCAAAATAACGTGCAAACAAATCCTTTTTAAAAACCAGCACTATTGAAATCGCCAAACTTAGCACGGCATAAATGTTCAAGATTGTGTAGTGGAAACTTACCCCAGTGAAATAGGTCTGAGGTTTGGCCAACAGTACATAAAAAACCATTAGAATGATTTCGACTAAAATGAACAGCGCAAGGCCCAACATCACTTTGTCTAATTTGGGAAACTTCGTCCTGGAATCTATAAAAGCCCTGCCAAAAAACCAGAAGGAATAAAATTGGCCATTGGCAATCAAGAACCAGATTGCATATTTAAAGGCATCTATACTACCGATGATTAAGCCTGCTGCCATGGATTGGGTTAAGGCACAAAAAAACAACCACAGGCAGAACCATAAATAAATAGACTCGCGTAAGTAAATATATTGCAAACAGGTGATAGACAAGAATGATAAACGTGACTCCAAAAAGAAACAGGTTGAAGCTGCTATGGTACTGATTGAATTCGTGGTAAAAAGGTTGTTCTGGGCTTCTAATGGTTAGATTGAAGTAGGCAGGATAGCCCAAGGTATTACCCCGCACTTTCATTATCAACGTCACAGGTTTATTAGGTGATAAATCGTCTAAATTTACGGCATTCATGACCCAGTACCCCTTGTAGGCCCTCTGGTTCTTTGGATATTCAACACCTGTTTTCTGATGAAAAAGCAAATGGCCCTCGGAATAGGCATATACATCGACTTTGCCGTTACTTTTAGTCCAGACCGGAGGACCAATCATTTTATCTTCGAAATGCAACGTCCATCCTTTCAGACTATCTTTTGCCATTATGGGTAAGTCTTCCCCAATAGGTAGTCCCCACTTCAAGATATCTTGGTAATCCATTCCCTCGAAGATATGCAAGGGTAGTGTCTTGCAAAATTTTTTTGGCACTTAGCTCATTTTCGGTATCGGGGTATACACGAAGGACATGGTCTAAGGAATGTACCGGGTATAAGGTATCCAATTCATATACCTGTTGCCCGATTCCCCAACAACTGATACAAAACATTAGCACAACTATAAACCGTTTGATCATGCCGCGAGTCTAAAATTTGTTGGTAAGCAAAAGGGGAAGTCTTACAAGATATTAAAAAAAACTAGGGCGTTTGGCTTCGGTCTTGATTAGGCGCGATGTGCTGATTTTGTAGAAACAGTATATAGTGATTTCTTGAACCAAGTTACAAATCTTGCGGATTTCACTTAATTTGATTCAGTCAACAATGAATTCTTTTCAAGCAACTTCCCATCGAGAACCAAAAGATCTAGGGAATTCAAATTTTCAAGGGTTTCAACAGGATTTTCATCAAACAACAAAATATCGGCCTCACTACCTTCTTTGATTTGCCCTATATGGTTCCATTCCCATACCATGCAAAAGTTGGTGGTGGCTGCCGCAATGGCCTCCCGAGGAGTGAGTCCCGAGCGTACTAACATTTCCATTTCGCTATACAGGGAAATACCAGGCATGGTCCCAAACGCATCAGTGCCCGAACCGGTGAGATATTTGGCCCCATTTCGAACATACTGATTCTCGATCTTTAGCAAGTTATTCACCAATTTTTTTGACCATACCAACGTATCCCACCGATCCGTGTTCTTCAATTCTCCCCATTTGCCCGTTTCTTGGTTGACCGGCATATGAATACTATCAGCTTCAATCAATTTGGCTATTGGGTATTTCCATGGGTTTTTGGCAAACGGAAAACTTGGGTACCACAATGAATGGGTAGGTATTAGCGCCGCATTTGAACGCCCTAGCATAGCCGCATGCTTCTGCATAGCACTATCGATTTCAGGGTCGAAATCTTCGTAATATTCGTAGGCCTTTATTCTAGGAGGACCAAAGGGTGCATCTTCATATCCCTCTTTGATTTCTTCGGGAACAACATCGATGGAATAACGGGAAATATGCACAAAACTCTGTATGCGCGCATTGATAGCCTCTTCAGCCTTGGAATACCCAAGTTCACCGATAGTTACCATTCCGTTCTCACGACATCTTTGAACAATTGTTGGTAACTGATCAGGTTTTACGCCGTAATGTACCAAAAGCACTTTAACTCCATTTGAGCCGAGCGAGTCTATGGTATGCTCAATTTCCTCTTTGTTCGCCCACCGAACGATACGTTGTTCTTCATCTGACCATACCCCTTCGCCATAATAGCTGTCGAATTTTATGATCTCAGGAGATGGATCGGCCTCCCAAAAAATCTTGCCGCGGCGCCCACCCTCCAAACCAACAATGGTGGTCACTCCCATGTATAAAAAGGAGTTGGCATAATTTTGGTCGTTCAGGGTAGCAAAGGCATCAATGAATCCCGGAGTTAAATATTTTCCACTTACATCGACAACCTTGGCATTCTTGGGAATCACGACTTCGTTCATATTTCCAACGGACAAAATCGAATCTTTCGAGATAATTACGACGGCATTTTCAATGTCATTGTTCGATTTTCCATAATTGCCAAAATCCAAAACGGTACCGCCTACAAGGGCCATGGTGTGCGTTACAACCTTAGACTCTTTTTGACAAGCAAAGAACAGCCAAAGAAATAGAAATACACAAAGGTTGGCAATTGACGTTCTCATACCGGTAATTTTCACAAAACCATGCTTGTAAGGTACCTTTTTTTGGAAACTAACTCAAACACTAGTCTTTTCCTGTGGCCGGATCGATTATGGTCGATAGCTCACTTATCTTGTTGGCTGGAAAACCACCATTTTCAGCATGTTTTTTTATAGCTTCTTTGTTTTCTGCTTTATAAACACAATAGACTTTGTTCTCAGTCACGTAACTATGTACCCATTCAATGCCAGAACCCATTTCCGACAAAATTTGGTTCGACTTTTGTGATATTCCCTTGAGTTCTTCTTGGGTCAATTTTCCGGCTTCGGGGATTTCTCGTTCGATTAAATAGGTCTTCATCGTTTCTGAATTTTGCTGATTTGAACTTGTTTGTGAATAGGAATACGTGGATATTAAAATTGTCACTGCCAGTGCGATACTTGTTTTGATTGTTTTCATAATGGAATGTTTTAAAGCCTGCCTTTTCTGCAGACGGGTTTTACATCCCAAAACTATAAAGCCCGCATATCGTGGGCTGTCACTAATGTTTCGAATGATAACAAAAATCGGTCGGGTTTGTGTTAGGCCGAATATTTTAGATAGGCCATCGGTTGTAACCCGAACCTATCTTGAAAACATTTTGTGAAGTAAGACGGACTACTAAAGCCCACATCGAAAACGGTCTGAGAGACGTTGCGTTCGGTCTTTAGCAAATCTAATGACTTCAACAGGCGATATTCACGAATCAATTCGTTGGGCGACATTCCTGTGAGCTCTGTTGATTTTCTATAGAGTTTGGATTTGCTCATTGAGAGCTCATCACAAAAATCACCAACGCCTAAATGAGAATCATTCCATTTTCTGGCCAGAGTGTCCATCAGCATTTGCAACAAATTTTCGTCTTTGGGATTGATCCATTTAAAAAGCTCCTTATTGTGAAAGTTCTTTTGTCCGTCGTCTTTATAGATTTCCTTGATAATGGAGGCCAAGACAATTTGATTCCTGTTGGCAAATGTGCTAAGGTATTTTGCCATTTTAATGGTATCACCAAAAAGTTCCTCACTCTTCTCAACGGGCATACCTGCATTGATTCCCATTCGCAAATTTATCAGCTCTCCGGCTACGTGCATCCCTTTTTGAACAGCGGCGGCACAGGCCACAGCTTGGGTCACCGAAACAAAAGAACCAACAAACCCCTGTCCTTTTAGTTCAACCTCCCTTCCCTCATGGGCCTGAACCTCTTTACGCATAATCTCATAATATAGGGTCATTAATTGTTCGGCCCTTTCCTTACCAAGTTGGTGCCGCAATAAACCAATGTCGGTAGTTTGTCCTACCAAAATAATGCGAAAGGCCGGGTCGTTAAATACCTTTAGATTACCGGGCATTACGGTATATGCGTCAGGGTCGGCAATCCTTCCTAAAAACCCTTCAACAACATTGCTATTGACCTGCACTATTTCATGGGGCATTAAGCCATGTGCCTTATCATGCATCTTCTGGACCGCCTCCTTGTTCGGTGCATCTATCAAACAAAAGGCACTTCCTCTTTCCTCATCGACCCAATAAGTCATGCAACGACAGCCATATTCATCTTGAATCTTAATGTCTTCGCGATGCGCCTCGGCCGCGTGCTTTGCCTCAATACCCGGCACCATATGTCTATCCATATATATAGGCATGACTTACATTTTAAGGGTTTTGGTTAGAAGATATTAGAACAAATACATCATCGTTGAACGAGATGACCTAAAGAAAGTCAACTTTTAACTCTTAAAGTATAAAATTTAGGTCAAATTCTAACAGAAATGGTTCAGGACCATTTGATTGGCTTTGTGAAAAAGAAGCGGTCCAATCCAAATTTTTGCAGAAAACGAGTGAATAGTCTTTAGAAAAGTCCCGGTTGGTCACCTCCCTTAATTCGTCCCAAATGTTTATAGGCCAATTCGGTGACTTCACGTCCTCGCGGGGTACGCATAATAAAACCTTGCTGTATCAGAAAAGGTTCATAGACTTCTTCAATGGTCTCGGCAGTTTCGGAAACCGCGGTGGCCAGAGTAGTAATGCCCACAGGGCCCCCTTTGAACTTATCGATGATGGTGGAAAGGATTTTATTGTCCATTTCGTCCAGTCCATGCGCATCAACGTTCAAGGCCTTTAGTCCGTATTTTGATATTTCCATATCAATATTCCCATTTCCCTTAATCTGGGCAAAATCGCGCACCCTTCGCAGAAGGGCATTGCAGATTCTCGGGGTGCCCCGGCTTCTGCCGGCAATCTCAATTGAGGCCTCATTGGTAATAGGGACCTTTAGGATCTCAGCACTTCGTTGTACAATGGTAGAAAGAAGTTCGGTGTCATAGTACTCCAATCGGTTCGAAATACCGAAACGGGCCCGCATAGGTGCGGTTAAAAGCCCCGATCTAGTTGTTGCACCTATCAAAGTAAACGGATTCAGGTTTATTTGCACCGACCTGGCATTCGGCCCGGTCTCGATCATGATATCGATCTTGTAATCTTCCATAGCCGAATAGAGGTACTCTTCCACAATCGGGCTCAGGCGATGAATCTCATCAATGAACAAAACATCGCGATTTTCGAGATTGGTCAACAACCCCGCCAAATCTCCGGGCTTGTCCAAGACAGGGACCAGAGGTTACTTTGATACCAACCCCCAATTCATTGGCGAGTATGTGTGCAAGCGTGGTCTTTCCCAATCCAGGAGGGCCATGAAATAGCGTATGATCCAAGGCCTCATTACGCCGGTTGGCGGCCTGAACAAAAATTTTTAGATTATCGAGCACCTGTTCCTGCCCGGTAAAATCATCGAACGAAATCGGACGTAGCGCCCTTTCGATATCCATTTCCTCTGAAGAAAAGTGTTCGCCTGTGGCATCGAGATATTCGTTCATAAATCAAAGATAGCAAAATCAAAATCTTCGTTTCTCCCTGGCCAAATCAATGTTATACTTGAGGTTATTGGGCAGCATGACATTTGTCATCTTTTTTTTAGCGCAATAACTTAATCTTTGTACGGATTAAAGAGTAACACATAAAATTTTAAAAACACGCGAAATGGCAGAAGCATTCAACCTTAAACAATATGGAATTGACACGGAAAAAATCTATCGAAACAGTAGTGTTCCGGTACTTTATGAACTAGGGCTAAGGCTTGAAAAGGGAACCGCCATATCAGATGTTGGCGCGCTGATGACCTATTCGGGCGAAAAGACGGGCAGAAGTCCGAAAGACAAAAGAATTGTTCGTCATCCCGATTCCGAAAAAAATATCGATTGGGGCGACATCAATATCGGTCTTGACGAACACACCTTTATGGTAAACCACGAACGTGCGTTGGACTATCTGAATACACGGGAACATCTGTACGTCGTAGACGCCTTTGCGGGCTGGGATCCCAAGTACCGCATCAAGACGAGAATTATCTGTACAAGGGCCTACCATGCGCTTTTTATGCAGAATATGCTCATCATGCCCTCCGAAGAAGAACTTGCCGATTTCGGCGAGCCTGACTACGTAGTCATGAATGCTGGTGGTTTTCCCGCCAACCGCTACACCTCAGAGATGACCTCAAAAACAAGTATCGATGTGAATCTCGAGCGGAAAGAAATCGTAATCCTGGGTACACAATATGCCGGGGAAATGAAGAAGGGTATTTTTGGTGTAATGAACTATCTCATGCCCCTCGAGAACGTAATGCCGATGCACTGCTCGGCAAATGTTGGCGAAAAAGGCGATGTAAGTATTTTGTTCGGTTTATCGGGGACGGGAAAAACAACGCTAAGTGCCGACCCAAAAAGAAAGTTGATCGGTGATGATGAACATTGTTGGACGGATGACGGTGTTTTCAACATAGAAGGAGGTTGTTACGCAAAGGCCATCGACCTGTCCCCTGAGAACGAACCTGACATTTACAATGCTATCCGTTTCGGAACCGTTCTTGAAAATGTCGTTTACAATCAAAAAACCAGGGAGGTTGATTATAGCGATGTTTCGATAACCCAGAACACAAGGGCCTCATACCCCATTGACTTTATTGAAAACACACAAATACCTTGTATTGCCGGTCATCCTGAAAATATTATTTTCTTGACCTGTGACGCCTTTGGAGTGTTGCCCCCGGTAAGCAAATTGACCCCTGAACAAGCGAGTTATCACTTCATTTCGGGTTATACCGCGAAAGTGGCAGGTACGGAAATGGGCGTAACCGAGCCCCAGGCAACCTTCAGTGCCTGTTTTGGTGCAGCTTTTATGATGTGGCACCCTAACCGGTATGCCGAATTATTGGCCGAAAAGATCAAAGAGCACAAGGCCACTGCTTGGTTGGTAAATACGGGATGGAACGGTACGGGCAAACGCTTTAAGTTGAAATATACCCGCGCCATGATCGACGCTATACATAATCACGATTTTGACAATGTAGATTGGGTGACCGACGAAGAATTCGGCGTACAGATTCCTACCAGTTGTCCGAACGTTCCCGAAGAGGTGCTGATTCCAAGGAATACTTGGGAAGACAAAGCAAAATACGCTCAGGTCAAGAACAAATTGGTCGGCCTTTTCAATGAAAATTTTGAGAAATTCAAAGCGAACGTGAACCCTGAAATCGTAGAGGCAGGGCCCAAAGTTGTGGAAACAGCTTAGCAAGGACCGACCCCCAAGAAAAAATCCCCGTTGTTCGTCAACGGGGATTTTTTATTTCAACTTTCCGGTCTATGTCGTAATTTCAGTGCATGCAAAAAAACAATTACTCCCCTGGGGTGCTGCAATACATCCCGTTTTTCTATGTGATTTGGTCAGACGATTTGGTCTCGGCTTCCGAAATAAATGTGGTAAAAAAGGCCATTGATGAAGATGAGACCTTGACCCCCGAGGATAGAAAAAAGCTGTTTTCTTGGTTGAATACAGAAAGGCCTCCCGACGACGCAGAGCAAAAAATGTGGAAACGGACTATTACAAATTCAAAAGTCAAATTGGTCGAGAACGAAACCTATCCCTTATCTACATTCAGCCAAAATATGGTCTGTCACTATCGGGCCGAATGTCCATTCAACAATTTTCTGAAACACATTGAGGTCAACCTGGGCATTCAGCCCAACCAGTACAATCATCTTTTTGAAGTAGAGGTTGTGCATGAGAAAACTTCCAATTTTTATGACGCCGCCGAACTGGATAAATTATTAAAAGGAGAACATGCCAAATACGTCGATAAGTTCAGGGATTTTTTGGGTGATCCGATTTTCAATTGGAAAGTAAGCAGGAATAAGGAGGATTTCAGAAAGGTGGTTTTAAACCAGGTAGAATTCCTAGGAAAAAACGAATATGGGAAAATGGCCTATCCCGAAGCCTATGGGGGAATCGATAATATGCCCGCCTATGCCCATTGCTTTGAAAACCTGATGTATGTAGATGGAAGCCTGGCCATAAAATTCGGAGTGCAGGTCGGACTGTTCGGAGGAAGCATTCAAAAACTGGGAACCAAAAAACATCACGATAAATATTTACAAGATGCCGGCGAGGCCAAATTATTGGGATGTTTTGCCATGACAGAGACCCGACATGGATCTAATGTTCGTGGAGTTCGAACAACCGCGACCTATGTAAAGGATACCGATAGTATTGTAATCCACACTCCCGGAAAAAACGATAATAAAGAGTATATCGGAAATGCACTGCATTCCACAATGGCCACAGTTTTTGCCCAACTCATCGTTGACGGAAAGAACGAAGGCGTACATGCGGTGCTTGTTCCGTTGCGAAATGACAAACATGAATTGTTTCCGGGAATTACGGTCGAGGACAATGGCTATAAGTTGGGTCTCAATGGGGTCGACAATGGCAAAATATGGTTCAATCAAGTGTCGGTTCCCAGGGAAAACCTGCTGAACAAATATGGTGAAATCAGGAACGATGGCTCGTATTATTCTGAAATTAAAAACCCGAACAAACGCTTTTTTACCATGTTGGGCACCTTGGTCGGGGGTCGTATATGTGTTGCCCGGGCAGGACTGGGCGGAACAAAAATGGCCTTGGCCATAGCGGTAAAGTATGCCCTTAACCGTCGGCAGTTCAATGACAGCATTAAGGTTCAGGAAGATTTGATCATGGACTACCCCAGTCATCAATTGCGACTTATCCCAGCCGTGGCCGAATGTTATGTTCACAGTGTGACCTTGGAGCACATCATGAAAGCGTATGCCGATGAGTCTGTCACCGACAAGCGAAAAGTGGAGACCCAAGTAGCCGGTCTTAAGGCGATTATCACTTGGTTTGCCAATGAAACCATTCAAGAGTGTCGTGAGGCCTGTGGTGGAAAGGGTTACCTTATTGAAAATAGAATTGCCGACCTCAAAGGGGATGTTGACATCTTTACCACTTTTGAAGGGGACAATACGGTGCTGTTGCTTTTAGCGGCGAAAGGAGTGCTTTCCGATTTCAAGTCGGAGTTTAACAGTGCAGGATTCTCCGCCGTGCTAAAATTGTTAGGGCAACAAGTCTCCGATAAACTGACCACGATCAACCCGATGTATTCAAATAAAGTGGACAAGGAACACCTCTTCAACCGCAAGTTTCACCGTCATGCCTTCGATTATCGAACACGACGGTTGACCTACACCCTGGCACAACGAATTCGCAGCTATATCAAAAAAGGAATGCCTTCATACCAGGCTTTTTTAAAGGTTCAGACACATCTCTTGGCTTTGGCAAAGGCCTATAGTCACGAGCTATCTTATCACACCTTTGTAAATTTTACAGATTCGATTTCCGATGAAAAAAATCGGAAGCTTTTCGAAAAACTGGGTACACTTTACGCCCTTCACCAGATTAGGCAAGACGCCACGTGGTATCTAGAACAGGGCTATCTAGGAGGGACCAAATCAAAGGCCATTCGACAGCGGGTCGAACGATTATGTTCAGAACTTCGCCCCCATGTCGAGGTTTTGGTAGATGGGTTCGGAATACCAAAACATTGTTTGAAGGCACCTATCGCCAGTTAGTTCTTTTCTTTATGCAATTGGGAAGTGTCTAGAAATTCGACAAGCGTAATTTTACCATTGCCATGTACATGGGTCTTGGCCGAACCCCTCGAGGTTAGTTGTAGATCATCTGTTACATCGATTCTCGCATCGGCTGAACCACTGATGTCAACAAGGGCGGTATCACATTGAAGTTTGGCCCCTTTGAAATTTGAACTATCCAAAAGTTCGGCGTTTAATTCATCTGTCATACCCTCGAATCGGGTCGACGCATTTCTTTGCATTTGCACGTTACACGACTCGGAAACCGAATAAATGCGAGCATCAATCCGGTCTTTTAAATTAATGCTCAATGAATCGCTTTCAATGTTAAGATCTCCAGAACTATTTCCGTCCATATTGATCTCGACAACGCTGGCCTCGGCCAGAATTTCCAATTTCGAGTTATTATGCGTGTTTATTGTAAAATTATCGTAGGCTGAGATTTTATCCTTAGAAACAAGCTTTCCCTCATTCAACGTAATACCGTCCAATTCCCTAAATCGGATGATAATGTCAAATTTCTTTTTTGAGGTCACCTTATAAAATGAACTGATCTCCAAGGTATTTCCAGATACCTTGAACTTCAAAATATCTATTAGATTATCATCGGCTTCAATAAAGTAGCCCGGTTCATCGGCCTGTTGTAGGGTAATGTCAAGGTCATCTTTAAGTTCGATCGCGCTGAAATCGGGTAAAACATCCTCTACGATTACAACATTTCTATTGCCTTTGATTTTGGGTTGACGTTGCGAATAGGCTTGAAAACAAAATACCAGGGAAACTATTACTATTAGATTTTTCATTTTTGAGTTCTTCTGATTTAAAGATATTATAAAAACCAATATAATCTCAAGTCTCTAAAATTGTGCCATAAAAAAACCCTGTTCACCGGTTTGGTGAACAGGGTCTCAATATTTTTTGGTCTCACTTAATGATGCAATTCCTCTTCCCCATCTTTCATGGGTACGGTCTGTGGAACGAAATCCTGCTCCGGAATCACATATTCCCCATCTTCATCAGTCTTACTGTAATCATACGCCCAACGGTGCACATGGGGTATCGGACCGTCCCAGTTGCCATGTATATGCTTGATTGGTGCCGTCCATTCCAAAGTAGTGGCTCTCCAAGGGTTCTGCGGACCTTTTCTTCCATAGAATATACTACGTATGAAGTTAAAGGCGAAAACCAATTGTGCAGCTGCCGTAATCAGGGCAAATACTGTCATAAGTACTTGAACATCGGTCAATTCATCGAACATCGGAAAGGCAGTGTTCTCATAATAACGTCTTGGGACACCGGCCATACCCACAAAATGCATCGGGAAAAAGATACCGTAAGAACCCACGGCCGTAATCCAGAAGTGAACGTAACCGAGGTTCTTGTTCATCATTTTGCTCTCGAACATCTTAGGGAACCAATGATATACACCGGCAAACAAACCATAGAGTGCAGAAATACCCATTACCAAATGAAAGTGGGCTACCACAAAATAAGTGTCGTGAACATTGATATCAAGGGTACTATCCCCTAAAATAATTCCCGTAAGTCCACCAGTTATGAAAGTAGAGACCATACCAATGGAGAAAAGCATCGCAGGATTTAACTGTAGATTACCTTTCCATAAAGTGGTTATCCAGTTAAAGGCCTTTACCGCCGAAGGGATTGCAATCAAGAGTGTTGTAAATGTAAATACGGATCCCAAGAAAGGGTTCATTCCTGAGAGGAACATATGGTGGCCCCATACAATCGTTGACAAAAACGCAATTGCCATAATCGAGGCTATCATCGCCCGATATCCAAAAATCGGTTTGCGGGCATTTACGGCCATGACCTCAGATACGATACCCATCGCCGGTAATATCACGATATATACCTCGGGATGGCCCAAAAACCAGAACAAATGTTCAAAGAGCACCGGAGATCCACCTTGATAATGTAATACTTCACCTTGAATGAAGATATCGGACAAGAAAAATGATGTGCCAAAACTTCTGTCCATAATAAGTAACAGTGCAGCCGACAATAAAACAGGAAACGAAATTACCCCAATAACCGCAGTTACCAAGAAAGCCCAAATTGTTAAGGGCAATCTAGTCATTGACATGCCCTTTGTTCTAAGGTTCAAAACCGTTACGATATAGTTCAAGGATCCTAAAAGTGAGGATGCGATAAACACGGCCATTGATACCAACCATAGTGTCATACCTAGCCCCGATCCCGATTGTGCCATCGGGAGTGCACTCAACGGTGGATAGATCGTCCAACCTGCCGAAGCCGGCCCCGATTCAACAAACAGGGAAATGACCATTATCACACTGCTCAAAAAGAAAAGCCAATACGAAATCATGTTCAAGAAACCGGAAGCCATATCCCTCGCGCCACATTGCAATGGAATCAAAAGGTTACTAAAGGTACCACTTAGTCCGGCAGTCAAAACAAAGAACACCATTATGGTACCGTGTATGGTGACCAAAGCAAGGTAGGTCTCTGCATCCATTACTCCGCCCGGAGCCCATTTGCCAAGGATGGTTTCAAAAATCCCGAAAGACTCACCGGGCCAAGCCAATTGCATTCTGAACAGCAAAGACATGGCAATGCCAATGAAGCCCATAATAAGACCCGTTATCAAATACTGTTTAGAGATCATCTTATGATCCTGGCTAAATATGTATTTGGTTATGAAGGTCTCTTTATGGTGATGATGCCCATGATCATCTCCATGTTCGTCCCCGTGTCCGTGTCCTAATTCTGACATAATCAGCTATTTATATAATTCTTTCTGCTTAAATTTTATTCAATGGCCGCCATACTTTGACTAAAAGTCTTTTGTTGCGCCATCCACGCCTTATAGTCCTCTTCGGACTCGACTATAATCTTCATTTGCATATTGTAATGCGACTTTCCACAGATTTTGTTGCAAATCAAAACATAATCAAACTCCCAAGGGTCTGAATTCGGTTCTCCATTTGCCGCCCTTTTAGCCCGAATCTCATTTGTTCTCCTTACTTTGTCGACAACGTCAGGATTTTGTCGCATCTCATCCGTAGTATAAATCGGGGTGAATGAAAATTCGGTCGTCATCCCCGGCACGCAATTCATTTGAGCCCTAAAATGCGGCATGTATGCAGAGTGCAAAACATCTTGCGAGCGCATTTTGAAATTTACCTTGCGGCCTACGGGAAGATGTAATTCCTTGACGATTACATCATCTGCCGAATAAGAATCGCTCTCATCAAGGCCCAAAATGTTGGCCTTGTCAATATCGATCATTCGAACATTCGCACCACCAAGTACATTGTCTTCACCGGCGTATCTGGCCGTCCAATTGAATTGTTGTGCATACAACTCGATTTCGAGAGGGTCGTCTTCGTCATTGATATCCATAATGACCGTCCATGAATACAGGCCCCAAATAATCAAACCGGCAAGAACGATCGTAGGTATTATGGTCCAGATAAATTCGAGTTTATCGTTGTCTGCGAAGAAAAGTGCCTTCTTACCCTCTTCCCCACGATATTTATAGGCAAAATAATGAAGCAGTGCCTGAGTTATTGTCTGAACAATAAAAATGATCACAAATGAGGTAAGCATTAACAAATCGTAGCTTTCACCATGGGCCGAGGCCGCTTCGGGCAGCAATACCTTCGAATACTTCCAAAAGCTGAAAATGGTGATACCATAGATGAATATTAAAAAGGCGAACATCAAATACCCATTGTATTTGTTGTCTTGGTCAGTTGCCACCTCGCCCCTCGCCGACTTGACTTGTGACAGTTCGAATATTTTGGTCATTTGCCAAACGGCAATTGCCACCAGAACCAAAACAGTTAAAATCAAAAATGTATTCATTTTATGATATAATTATGCCTTAAAACTAATAATGAAAATGCCTACTTTCTTCAATAAACGGGTTGCGCTTGGGCTGCAGCGGCACGGATGAAAGTGCCCGGAATACCCAAAATATAAACAGTCCGCCAAAAAGTAATATTCCACCAATTTCAGGGATACCTATTGACCATTGATCCCCTACCGTGGCCGGCATTATCATATTAAAAACATCCAAATAATGCCCCGCAAGAATTACGATGCCGGTCATGATCACGAACCAATTGATCCGCTTGTAATCGCTATTCATCAATAAGAGCAGAGGGAAAACAAAATTCATTGCGACCATTCCGAAGAACGGTAAATTGTAATCTTCGATCCTCGTTAAGTAATAAGTTACTTCCTCGGGAATATTTGCATACCAAATCAGCATAAACTGGCCGAACCAGAGGTAGGTCCAGAAAATACTTATCCCGAACATAAACTTTGCCAAATCATGCATATGGCTATCATTGACATCTGGCAAATATCCTTTTGACTTCAAGTAGATCGTTACCATTGCTATTACCGTTATGCCAGAAACGAACATACTTGCAAAGACATACCAACCGAACAACGTGCTGAACCAATGCGGGTCAACGCTCATAATCCAATCCCAAGACATAATGGATTCCGAAATTAGATAGAACACCAAAAATGCCGCCGATATTCTGAAATTCAACTTGAAGTTGGCATTGTCATTAGCCTCATCTTGTTGTAACGAAAGCTTTCTTGAATACTCCCGATATAGAATCCAGCCCCCAAGAAAGATAGCTGCCCTGATCAAGAAGAAAGTTGGATTCAAATAGCCCTTTTTGCCTTGTAGGATTGCATCATGGGCAACGACATCGGCATCCATCCAAACGAACATATGGTTCATATGCATGACAGATAGGACCAGTATCACAAATACGATAATACCGCCAGGAACCAGATAGGCGGTTATTCCTTCCATAACACGAAATAGCAGAGGCGACCAACCCGCTTGTGCAGCCCGCTGCACCGCATAAAAGGCCAGCGTACCCAATGCGATCATAAAGAAAAAGAACGCAGCCACATATAAGGCGGACCAAGGTCTGTTCTGTAGTTGGTGCAATAAATGTTCATCGTGCGAAGCGTCGTGCTCACCACCGTGTTCGGCCGCAGCGGCAGAATGGTCGGTTTGAGCGTCGTGTCCCCCACCATGGCCATCATCGTGGCTTGCCACAATTGCCTTGGCTTCCTCAACTGTCGAGGGGGCCGAAAGAAAACCTGTGGCCAAGCATATTGCACCGAGTACCATCATTATGATGGAACCTATTTTTAGTCGATTTGAAAACGTGTACATATCGGTATGCTAATGTCTTATTTTGTTAAATCTTGTTTCAGTTTCATCACGTATTCCGAAACTTGCCACATTTCTTCGGTATTCATTTGCGCCGCATAAGAACCCATTGAATTCAAGCCATATTGAACGGTGTGAAAACTTGTGCCCACCGTAATATTTCTAGCTGCGTCGGCATAACTGGGTACCCCCAAGATTTTTTCACGCTTTACCAGCGTACCTTGACCATCGCCTTTTGGACCATGGCAAACTGCACAATAAATCGCATATAATTCAGCTCCCGCCTCAAGGTTTGCTTCCAAATTCATTGAATCCAAGGGGCTTGACAAAAGTCTTGACAACTCTTTGCCCTCAGGTGTATTTTCATTACCATAGGGCAACCAACCACGTGGAATCGTATTTGCCGGAGGCATCATCGCCTCTTGCTTGTTTGGCAAGAAGTCTACCTCGCTATAGGTTTCATAACCTACCGGATACTGCATATTGGGCATGTATTGAACGTTCGGTGCATTATCGCTCTTGCATGCCGAAATCATCCAAATCAGACCAAACGCCATTATTATTTTGCCAAAACTATTCATATCAATGAAGGTTTTTCTCTGTCATACTGATTTCAACGGCCCCTGTATCCAACAGTAAGTCCTTTAATTCTTTTTCATTGCCGTGAACCTCGATCTCCATCACAAAATGATCGTCAGTGGTACGCACATCTGGGTTCTCGGCTTTCTTGAATGGCCATAACTTGCTTCTCATGTAAAAGGTGATGACCATCAAGTGAGCCGCAAAAAATACGGTCATTTCAAACATAATGGGCACAAAGGCCGGCATGTTCTCAATATAACTGAAACTAGGTTTTCCGCCAATATCCTGTGGCCAATCACTAATCATGATATGGTTCATCATCCAGATGGCTACCCCTAGGCCTAAACATCCATACATAAAAGAGGTAATGGCAATACGGGTAGGTGCCAATCCCATCGCTTTGTCCAATCCGTGGACTGGAAATGGGCAATAGATCTCCTCAATATGGTGCTTGGCCGACTTGATCTTTTTAACGGCATGCATCAGCACGTCGTCATCGTCGTAATAAGCTTGTATAACTTTAGATGCCATATCTACTTCTTATCGTTTAATCTTTTGGCCTGACCTGCCCAATCATCACGTTGTGCCCTGCCAGGAAATGATTCTGTGATGGAATCCAATAAATCGTACTCTTTCTTCGTCATTCTGCTTACCTGTGCGAATGTGAAAATTCCAATTTCATTCAATGTTTTTTCCATTTGTGGTCCAATGCCCTTCACCTTCTTAAGATCATCGGCAATATCTTTTGATGCGTCGAATGTGCCTATAGAATCCAATAAATCGGCTAACCCTGACTTATCGCTGGTGTCTGTCTCCACTTTATCAACGGAACTTTCATTGGACTTTGCTTCAACTATCTTGCCTCCTTTTTTGACTTCATAAAGTGGTTTGCCGGCATCACGGAGCTTTTTATAGCGTTCTCCTGAGGACTTCAAAATCGATTTTACCTCTGCCTGCGCAATTACAGGGAATGTTCTCGCGTACAACAAGAACAATACGAAGAAGAATCCTATAGTTCCGATAAAGATTCCGATATCGACATAGGTAGGTGAGAACATCGTCCACGAAGACGGTAGATAATCGCGATGCAGCGAGGTGACGATGATCACGAAACGCTCAAACCACATTCCGATGTTTACAATTATCGAAATGAAGAATGAGAACATGATGCTGGTACGCAACTTTTTGAACCACATGAACTGTGGGGAGAAAACGTTACAGGTCATCATCGCCCAATAGGCCCACCAATAAGGCCCGGTCGCCCGGTTCAAAAATGCATATTGCTCATACTCGACACCTGAATACCAAGCCATGAACAATTCAGTAATATAGGCACAACCCACAATTGAGCCTGTAATCATGATTACAATGTTCATCAACTCGATATGCTGTACCGTGATATAGGCTTCAAGATTACATACCTTTCTCATGATGATGAGTAATGTCTGCACCATTGCAAAGCCCGAAAAAATCGCACCGGCAACAAAGTAGGGCGGAAATATCGTGGTATGCCAACCGGGAATAACCGAGGTGGCAAAGTCAAACGATACAATCGTATGTACCGAAAGTACCAGTGGAGTCGCCAGACCTGCAAGCACCAAGGACACTTCTTCGAAACGTTGCCAGTCTTTGGCTCGACCTGTCCAACCAAAACTTAACAGGCTATATATTTTCTTTTGAAAGGGTTTTACCGCCCTATCACGGATCATCGCAAAATCAGGGAGTAGCCCCGTCCACCAAAAAACCAAGGAAACCGATAAATAAGTCGATATCGCAAAAACGTCCCACAAAAGCGGAGAATTGAAGTTGACCCATAAAGACCCAAATTGGTTTGGTATTGGTAAGACCCAATACCCCAACCATGGTCGGCCCATATGTATTACGGGAAATAGCCCCGCTTGAATTACCGAAAATATGGTCATCGCCTCCGCCGAACGGTTAATTGCCATTCTCCATTTTTGTCTAAAGAGAAGCAATACCGCCGAAATCAGGGTTCCTGCGTGACCAATACCTACCCACCAAACGAAGTTGGTGATGTCCCAGGCCCAACCTACCGTCTTGTTCAAACCCCAAGTACCGATACCTGTGGAAATCGTGTATATGATACAGCCGACACCCCAAAGAAATGCCGCCAGGGCTATGGAGAAAACAATCCACCAATGCTTGTTGGCCTTACCTTCGACCGGACGTGCGATGTCAACAGACACATCATGGTATCCTTTGTCTCCAAGTACCAGCGGTTTGCGTATAGGTGCTTCGTAATGCGACGCCATAATTTATTTTATAGTTACTATGCTTATTCCTTAGATTATGCTTCGTTCGTATTCCTTACTTTGACGTGATAGAATACATTTGGTTTTGTACCCACACTTTCAAGCAAGTGGTACATACGGTTACTCTTCTTCAATTCGGAAACTTCACTGTTCTCATCGTTCACATCCCCAAAAACCAGAGCTCCACTACTACAGGCAGCCGAACAAGCCGTTTTGAACTCTCCATCTTCGACTTCCCTACCCTCACGTTTGGCATCCAATATTGTCTTTTGTGTCATCTGAATGCACATAGAACATTTTTCCATTACACCCCGTGAGCGAACATTGACATCAGGATTGATAACCATCTTGCCCAAGTCATTGTTCATATAGTAATTGAATTCATCATTATTATTGTAGAGGAACCAGTTGAATCTTCGAACCTTGTAAGGGCAGTTGTTCGCACAGTATCTTGTACCGACACATCGGTTATAGGCCATGTGGTTTTGGCCCTGACGCCCGTGTGAAGTGGCCGCCACCGGACATACCGTTTCACAGGGAGCGTGATTACAATGCTGGCACATTACCGGCTGAAAGGCAACCTGTGGGTTGGCGGTGGGTTCTTCCATTTCGCCAAAACCGCCTAGTGAACCTTTTTCACCCCAAAGTCCGTCGAGTTCGTCCTTTTTGACATTGTCCCCTTCGAAGCTATCCTCAGACGAATAATATCTGTCGATACGCAACCAGTGCATGTCCCTTGACTTTCTTACTTCCTCTTTACCTACAACGGGAACATTGTTTTCTGCATGGCAAGCAATTACGCAGGCCCCGCATCCGGTACAGGCGTTCAAATCAATGGAAAGATTGAAGTGATGACCGATAGATCGATCAAAACTTTCCCACAAGTCAACCTCGGGAGAGGTTACCGGAGTCTCAATATGGTTTTTGGACACCACCGGAATCGCATTCCATTCGGAATGATCCTTGGTATTGAAAATCTCCAAAGTAGTCTCTTTGATGATATCGCCCCTACCCATTAGGGTATTGTGCAATTGTACACAGGCAAATTCATGATTACCTGAGGACTTTTCGACCGTGACCGACTGCACATTATTGAAATCTTGGTAAAGATTATAGGCATTGACCCCAGTCTTCATTTCAGACTTCATGCCCACTTCCCTACCATATCCAAAGGAAAGTCCAACCGAGCCGGTCGCTTGTCCGGGTTGTATGATAACAGGCACTCTATCGACCGTCACCCCGTTCACGGTGAGTTTGGCATAGCTGCCGTCCAAGGCGCCATTGGCCACATTCTCATTGACCATTCCCAACTTATCGGCATCTGCTTTTGAAACGGTAACGTAGTTGTCCCAAGTCACCCTTGAAATAGGGTCTGGAAATTCTTGCAACCATGGGTTTCCTGCTTGACGCCCATCGCCCATGCCCACTTTCGAGTACAATTGCAGTTCCATGCCCGCCATATTGGCACCGGCCAAACTTTGAACCGCTGAAGCAATTGATATTGTGGTGGCCTCATCGGCAGCACTTTCGGTATCGGTATCGGTCCCGGATTCTTTATCAGCATTCGGCGCAACTGTCATCACCGGGTCGGCATCACCTTCTTCATCATTAGTGGCGTTCATTGCCATTGCATCCGCCGGAACAAAAACACCGTCTTGCAAGGCTTTGCTCCAATCACTTCCTCCCAAAACAAAGGTGCCCCAAGTTTCCTTTATATAATCGTAATAGCTTTTGTCATTGCCCATCCATTGTAAGAGGGCCCCTTGAAACTGTCTCGTATCGAACAATTCGCGAATGGTGGGCTGCATCAAACTATAGTGCCCTTTTTTCAATTGAGCATCGCCCCAAGACTCCAAATAGTGATTTGAGGCAGCGGTATAATTCGTTATTTCGGTCGTTTCGTTCCAATTGGTTGAAAATGTCACCGACAAGTCTACTTTTTCAACACCTTCCTTAAAATCTGAAGCGTTCGGCAAGGTATACATGGGGTTGACACCATCCATTATCAAGGCACCCACACTCCCAGCTTTCATTGCCGAAATCAAGTTAGACAAGGCTTTTGTGTTTCCTTGACGTATATATTTAGGGGACTGCGGATCAAAGGCCTTACTGCCCAACAGTTCATTGATGGCCAGCACAACGGTTTGTACATTGACGTCATTGATTCCTGAAACCACAACAGATCCACCCATATCCTTTCGAATCAAGGCTACGGCGTCATCAATTGTTTTTTCCACATTTTCGGGAAGTTCCCCACCTGCGGAAGTGCCGTTCAATTTGGCATACAATTTCGCCAGGGCAATCATTTGTTGCGAGGGTGTCAAGGGAACGCGCCTATCGGCATTGGCACCGGTCAAAGACATATTGGCCTCAAACTGTAGGTGTTTCGACATTTTTCCGTTTTTCGGAACCCGTCCTTTGGCATAGCCAGAATCATACCCGCCACCTTGCCAATCTCCCAAGAAATCGGCTCCAAACGAAATAATGACATTCGCCTTTTGAAAATCATAGTCGGCCAGGGCGCGTTCTCCATACTTCGCCTCATAGGCCGAAAGCGCAGCATCTTGAGATACTGCGTCATAGGTAACGTGATTAACGTTTCCGAAAGCTTCCTTGAATTCGGCAATCAACCGATCGGTCGAAGGACTCGCATATGTCTGGGTCAATAAAGCGATTTGCTTACCGCTATTTTTAAGGGTTCCGAGCTTTGCTTTTACGGCAGCATCCAAGGTATCCCATTCCACGGGTTCACCGGCCGCCAATGGACCCTGTAATCTCGTACTGTCATAAAGCGACAAAACCGAGGCTTGAACCCTTGCATTACCGGCGCCCAAAACCTTCGCCTCGTCGTTGTTCTCTATTTTTATGGGGCGACCCTCACGGGTCTTTACTAGAATACTTGCAAAATCAAATCCATCGGCTATCGTCGTCGCGTAGTAATTAGCGACTCCAGGAACAATGGTCTCAGGTTGTACTACGTAAGGAATAGATTTTATGACCGGACCTTCACATGCGGCCAAGGATGCCGCAGCAGTACTGAACCCGACGTACTTGAGAAAATCCCGACGGTTGGTACTGGTAGACGACAGTGTATCTTGGTCACCCAAAAACTCGTCCACTGGTATTTTCTCAACAAATTCGTTTTGTCTTAGCGTCTCAACAATGGAATCGTTCGGATCTAGTTCTGCCGCGTTCTTCCAATATTTCTTGTTTGATGCCATACGTATTTCTGTAATTAGCTGCTTGTTTCTCGATCAATAATGACATTTTCCACATTCCAATCCACCCATCTGAGCCGCTGTCAAATTATCAACCCCATATTTCTTTGATAGCTCTTTATGAATCTTATCATAATAAGCATTGTCGGCAATATTTACATTGGTCTCACGGTGACAATTGATACACCAACCCATCGTCAACGGAGAATATTGCTCTACGATTTCCATTTCCTCGACAGGTCCGTGACAAGTCTGACACTCGATACCTGCTACCGTAACATGCTGTGAATGATTGAAATAAGCAAAATCGGGAAGGTTATGAACACGAACCCATTCCACTGGTTGGCTCTCCCCGGTATAGCTTTGATTCTCTTCGTCCCAGCCCACGGCCTTATAAAGTTTCTTGATTTCACCCGTATAAAATTCGTTGGTATACCCGCTTGCCAAATCTTCTTTGCTTGGCCCCTCGGGATTGCCCTTGTACTCATAAATGGATTTATGGCAGTTCATACAAACATTGAGCGAGGGAATACCTGAAGTCTTCGAAACCCGTGCGGAGGAATGACAGTATTTACATTCGACCTTGTTGTCACCGGCATGCACCTTGTGCGAAAAATGTATCGGTTGAACGGGGGCATAACCTTGGTCTACCCCGATCTGCATCATCCAACCATAGGCGAAGTATCCACTCGCCAAAAGCAGGAATATGGCGGTTACCAAAACTAAAAATTGGTTCTTGGCAAAGGCCTTCCATAGAGGTAATCTTTTTTCTCTTTCCTCATCCAACTTGACGCCATTGGCCTCGGCAATTCTTCGCAAGGTCTTGTTCACCAAGAACAACATTATGACCAATAGCCCGAAGACGAGTGCCAGTGCTCCGAGTATGGCTTTCTTCGAAATTCCAGACCCTGCTCCACCCGATTCTCCTCCATCACCCGCCGGGGCTGCCGCAACAGTCGCTGCTGGTGGAGGCGCCGCCGTATAGGCCAAAATATCGTCGATATCTTGATCGCTCAAGGTAGGGAAAGCGGTCATTGCCGCTTGGTTGTACTCCGCATAAATTTTAGTGGCATAGGCATCGCCATCAGCGATCATGCCCGGACTGTTCTTTATCCATTGACTGAGCCATTCCTTATCCAAACCTTCATCCTCGGCCAGTCTTGCCTCTACATTGGCAAGTGCCGGGCCCGTCATCTTGCGATCTAGTGCATGGCAGGCGGCACAATTTTGATTAAAGAGTTGTTTACCTTTGACCGGGTCTCCTCCACCCGCTGCCGCAACTTCTTCAGCGGCCTCTTCGACCACCTCAACGGCTGCTTCTTCTTGTGCTAAAAGTGATAAGGAAAAAAGTAGGAAAACTACTGTAGTGATACTGAAAACTTTTGAAAATCGATCTCGGTCTAGAACCTTTTTCATGCTTGGTTATGTTGCTTTCGGAATCCTGGCACGATAATTCGTAATACTAGGCTAAAGGCCCGAACTATCACCCTTAAATCGAAGGCAAAAGTACGACATAGACTTTATTTTGAAAATGTTAACGTATTGATAATTTCTAATTTATAATTGTTCTAAATAAGATGGTTTTGTTTGGATTGATTTTGAAAAATTTACCTTTGTTCAAGGGATTAAAAATCAAGAGAATAGCACACATGAAAACACTGATAACGATAATGATTCTTGTAGGTACGGTTACTTGTTCATTTGCCCAACAGGGCAATATCAATATTGAGCAGGATGAAAAAATAGACAAGCTATTGGAACTCTATAAAACGGCCCAGGGAGATTCGGATTATTATCGAATTCAAGTCGGTTTTGGTTCTTTTGCAAAGGCGCAGCGAATCAAATCCGAGGTCGAAATAGATTTCCCGAACCTAGCCTCTAAAATAGATTTTGACTCCCCTACTTACAGAGTTCGTGTGGGGCGTTTCAAAAATAAACTGGATGCCGAACGGAAGTTTCTTAAGGTACGGGCCAAATACCCTGACGCGATGCTGTTAAAACCAAAAAAATCGTCTAAATAAGACGATTTTTTTAACTCTGATCTATTACAGTTTATAGGGTCTTTTTGACCGCAACTTCTTCAAACGCCTCAACAATGTCGCCTTCTTTAATGTCATTGTAGTTTTTAATCTGCAATCCGCAATCATAACCCTTGGCAACTTCTTTAACATCATCTTTGAAACGTTTCAAAGATGCCAACTCACCCGTGTACACAACGACTCCATCTCGAATCAATCGAATACCCGAGTTTCTGAATATCTTGCCGGTAGTCACCATGCATCCAGCAATAGTTCCGACTTTTGAAATTTTGAAGGTTTCGCGAATCTCCGCATTTCCGGTAATCTCCTCTTTGATCTCGGGGGAAAGCATTCCCTCCATGGCATCCTTTAGGTCGTTGATGGCATCATAGATAATCGAGTACATTCTAATATCGATTTCCTCCTTGTCGGCTATATCCCTGGCATTGCCCATAGGTCGTACGTTGAATCCGATTACAATTGCATCCGATGCGGATGCCAGCAAAACATCGGATTCTGTTATAGCCCCGACACCTTTGTGGATGATGTTGACCTGAATCTCATCGGTCGATAACTTTTGAAATGAATCCGTCAAGGCCTCGACCGATCCGTCGACATCACCTTTGAGAATTATATTCAACTCTTTGAAGTCTCCCAACGCGATTCGTCTTCCAATTTCATCCAATGTGATATGACGTTGCGTTCGCACCGATTGTTCGCGCTGTAACTGTGATCTTTTGGTGGCAATCTGCTTGGCCTCCCTTTCATCTTCCATTACATTGAATCGGTCACCAGCCTGTGGGGCACCGTCCAAGCCTAAAATGGAAATTGGGGTCGCAGGGCCCGCTTGCTGAACTTCTTTTCCTCGCTCATCTTGCATTGCCTTCACTTTACCGCTATTGGTACCGGCCAAAACGTAATCCCCAATTTTCAAGGTTCCGTTCTGGACTAGAATGGTCGAGACATAGCCACGCCCTTTATCCAAGAATGCTTCAACAACCGTACCTGAGGCCGCCTTATCAGGATTGGCCTTCAGTTCCAACAGCTCAGCTTCCAACAAGACTTTCTCAAGCAGTTCTTTAACGCCGTCGCCTGTTTTAGCCGAAATATCATGGGACTGTATTTTTCCTCCCCAATCTTCAACCAACAGATTCATGCCGGCCAGACCTTCCTTGATCTTATCGGGGTTCGCTGTCGGCCTATCTATTTTGTTTATCGCAAACACGATCGGAACACCTGCCGCTTGCGCATGGCTAATAGCCTCCTTTGTCTGGGGCATAATATCATCATCCGCGGCAATTACGATTACCGCAATATCGGTCACCTGCGCGCCCCGTGCCCGCATAGCCGTAAATGCCTCGTGACCAGGAGTATCTAAAAAGGTGATCGTTTGACCATCTTCGAGTTGCACTCCGTAGGCACCAATGTGCTGTGTGATTCCACCGCTCTCACCCGCAATTACATTCGCCTCACGAACATAGTCAAGCAATGAAGTTTTACCATGATCAACGTGACCCATTACCGTAACGATTGGTGCACGAGGTTTCAAATCTTCTGGAGCATCCTCCTCCTCTTCGATGGCCTCTTCGATTTCGGCGGTCACAAATTCCACTTCGTATCCGAATTCCTCCGCGACTATCGATAAGGTTTCCGCATCCAATCTTTGGTTCATGGTCACCATGATTCCCAAAGACATACAGGCGGAAATAATTTCGGTCGTCGAAACATCCATCATCGTAGCGACCTCGCTTGCCGTAACGAACTCGGTAACCTTCAATATCTTACTTTCAAGCTGTTGTTGCTCAAGTTCTTGTTCGGTCTGGGCCCGATGCTGATCTCTTTTGTCTCTTCTGTATTTTGCCCCCTTGCCTTTTTTCGACTTGCCCTGAAGTTTTTCAAGGGTTTCTCGCACCTGTTTTTGCACATCTTCTTCAGATGGCTCGACCTTAGGCACAGAAAACCTCTTGCCCCCTTTTCGCAAACCTGCATGGGTACTGGCACCACCGCCAGTATTACTGACAATACGCTTTCTTCGTTTTTTGCGATCGGTCTTTTCCGATGCTTTGGTTTCGGTTTTTTTCTTTTCCGGTCTTTTGAATTGATCCAGGTTGATTTTATCACCGGTAATCTTTGGCCCGGTCAGCTTTGTATACTGTGTCGCAATCTTCTCCGCTTCTTTGGGCTTTTCTTCCTTGCTTGTTTTTTCTTCGGTTTTCGGAGTCGGCACTTCTACCTTTTCCTCGACCTTTTGTTCGGGGGCTTCATCTTTTTTCTTTTTCTTGTCTTGGTCAAGATCAATCTTTCCAACCGTTTTGGGGCCGCTCAAATCTGCCTTGGCCCTTATCACCTCAGAAGTCGAAGACCTTCTTTCTCGTGCCGCCCTTCTTTCCTCTTGTTCTTGCTCGACTTGTAAACGGATGGCCTCTTTCTCCTTTCGCTTTTCCTCGCCGACTTCCTTTGATGCAACTTTTTTGCTCATATCGGTCTGGAACTCATCTTGGAGCACCTGATATACCTCACTTGAAATTTTGGTGGTAGGACGTGCCTCCACCGTATGACCTTTAGAGGCCAAGAAATCGACCGCCCGGTCGAGCGAGATATTAAGTTCCCTGAGGACCTTATTAAGTCTTATCGTTGCACTGTCTGCCATAAATATAATATCGCTATCCGCTAATTTTGTTGCTAATATATAGCTATTCTTCCAATTCTTCCTTTAGTATTCTTACAACCTCGACAATTGTCTCCTCCTCCAAATCGGTACGTTTCACCAAATCATCCACATCTTGTTCGAGAACGCTTCGAGCGGTATCCATACCGATTTTTTTGAATTCTTCGATGACCCATCCCTCGATTTCATCAGAGAACTCGGTCAATTCCACATCTTCTTCAACGCCCTCTCTAAAGACATCGATTTCATAACCGGTCAATTTTCCTGCCAAGCGAATGTTGTGTCCGCCCCTGCCGATCGCCTTTGAAACTTCCTCAGGCTTAAGGTAAACCTGTGCCGTCATTTTTTCATCGTTCAATTTGACAGAGGAAACCCTTGCCGGGCTTAAAGCCCTGGTAACCATCAATTGAGGATTGTTCGTCCAGTTAATGACATCGATATTTTCATTGCCCAATTCTCTGACGATACCATGAATTCGTGAACCTTTCATGCCAACACAAGCCCCGACGGGATCGATACGGTCGTCATAAGAATCAACGGCAACCTTCGCTTTTTCCCCAGGAATTCGAACCGCCTTCTTGATGGTAATCAGACCATCGAAAACTTCAGGGATTTCCTGAAAGAACAACTGCTCCAAAAATTTGGGCGAGGCTCTAGACATGATAATCGTCGGCTTACTGCCCTTTAGTTCTACACTCTCAATTATACCACGGACGTTATCTCCTTTCCTGAAAAAATCGGAAGGTATTTGCCGGTCTTTGGGCAAGATGATCTCATTTCCTTCATCGTCCAACAAAATAATTGCCTTGTGCCTAATATGGTGTACCTCTGCGGTATAGATTTCGCCTTCGAGGTCTTTGAACTGCTTATAAATGGTGGTATTGTCATGCTCATGGATCTTTGAGATCAAATTTTGACGAAGCGCCAAAATGGCCCGTCTTCCCAGGTCGATCAATTTTACCTCTTCAGATACATCCTCCCCAACTTCGAAATCAGGTTCGATTTGACGGGCATCGCTAAGCGAAATCTCTTCATTTGGATCTTCGACTTCGCCGTCTTCAACAACAATTCTGTTTCTCCAAATTTCCAAATCGCCCTTATCCGGATTAATAATGATATCAAAATTCTCGTCTGAGCCGAATTTACGTTTAAGGGCGCCCCGAAAGACATCCTCCAAAATCGCCATTAACGTAACCCTATCGATGAACTTGTCATCTTTGAACTCAGAGAATGATTCGATCAACGCAATATTTTCCATAACTGTCAAGTGTTGTTATAATCCCCATGATAAAGGGAATCTATACCATTAAAATTTTAATATAACTTTCGCTTCCTCTATATCTGAAAAATCAATTTCTTTTTTTTTCTGAACGGTTCTCTTTCCTTTGCCGACCGGTTTCGGCTCCCTTGCTTTCCACTCGAGAACAATACCCTCTTCATTGGCTTCGACGAGGTTTCCTTCAAAATACTCTCCAGCGGTTCTGACCTTCAGTTTTCTGCCCAAGTTCTTTCCATATTGTCTTGGCATAATCAAAGGTGATGCCGCCCCCGCGGAGGTCACCTCCAGTGAAAAATCGGTCTCTTCACGATCAAGATTATGTTCGATCGCCCTACTGACATTTATACAATCTTTCAAAGAAATGCCCTTATCACCATCTAGTACTATTCGTATCGAATTATCTGGTGACACCGAAAAATCAATAAGGAACAACGATTTGTCTTCCTTCAATGCTTCTTCCAAAAGTGCTTCGACCTTTTCCTTCAGCATATTATTTCCTTTTAGTCAGACTCTGTGATGCACCGCGATCGGCTGAATTAATTCTTTCGATCCAAGCCAAACTGCCGAACAAAGAAAGTTTCGCCAATAAAAAAGAGGACCATAATGTCCCCTCATGAATACTTCGATATTCTTTCAGTGGCACAAATATACATTTTTTTTTGATTTGGTCGCCACAAATGTTGCATTAAGAATTCGTGGATACTACCAACCATGGAATCTTCGATATCGCCCTGAAATATCATATCTAGACTTGCGTTAGAATAAGGATTAAATACTATTTTTAGTACACCTAAACAGCCGACCATGGAAATTCTATCCTCTTACAACCTCATCATTGAGGCTTCTATCATCATTATCCTTTCATTCTGGTTCAACGGAATTTCAAAAAAAACGAACATTCCGTCGGTACTTATGCTGATCGTATTGGGTATTATTTTACAGTATGTGCTGCGCTATTTTGTGCCCGAGGAATTAGATCTCTTGGGCGGATTAGAGATTCTCGGAATCGTTGGTTTGATCATGATCGTCTTGGAGGCCGCCTTGGAATTGGAGCTGAAGCGCGAAAAACTATGGCCCATTTTAAAATCAATGGCCGTTGCCCTTATCGGTCTGGTGGGATCGGCTTGGGTGGCCGCCTTGATCCTTTATCAGTTTATTCCAGAAATGACGATGCAATCGGCGTGGTTGTATGCCACACCGCTTTCAATTTTGTCAAGTGCCATCATCATTCCCAGTGTCAGTGGGTTGAACGAGAACAAAAAGGAATTCCATATTTATGAAAGCACATTTTCAGACATCATGGGCATTATGATGTTCTATTTTTTGGTAGGAAGATTAAACCCTGCCGAAGATGGAGGCGTGGCCGGTTTCGCCGGAAATTTGGTGCTGACCATTGTTATTGCCCTAGTTGCGAGCTATGCGCTTATCTTAATTTTTCAACGAATCAAGAGCCAAGCCAAACAGTTCTTATTGATCGCCGTTTTGTTGTTGCTTTATGCCATTGGAAAGAAATTTCATCTGTCATCGCTAATCATCATTTTGATTTTCGGATTGGTCATTGCGAATGTGAAATTATTTTTTCCGGGAAAAACGGCCATTTTTCTGGAGAATGAAAAAATACACCAAATCTATCACGAGCTGCACATTATTACACTTGAGACGGCCTTTGTCGTACGAACTTTTTTCTTCGTCATCTTCGGAATGACCATTGTATTATCATCGCTGCTCAGTCTGACGGTCGCCCTAGTGAGTGTGCTGATCATCGTATCGATCTACATCATACGCTTTGTGTTGTTGCGTGTTTTTGTGGGAAAGGATATACTTCCACAGTTGTTCATCGCCCCCCGCGGATTGATTACCGTGCTCTTGTTTTATGCTATCCCGGCCGAGGCGCAAATCGCGACCTTTGAATCGGGTATACTTTTGTTCGTTATCATTGCTACCAGCCTTGTTATGACCTGGGCCATGATCAAGGACAAAAGGAAAATGAAAACACTACTTGACGAAATCGATGATGAATTGTTAGAACGCAATAAAGCCGAGGATGCCCTGCGCGAACATAACAAGGCCGAAAGTAAAGAGGCCCAAGAATTGGAAGAAACCTCGGAACCCGATTCAGCCAATGAAGAACCTCGAGAAGACCTCGATTCCGAAGAAGGGGCGCAGAATCATTAAACCAAAAATTCCGCAATTGTACCGGATTTTTGTTTTCTAGTTAGACTTCCTTCAACGGCGGTCAGGATAGACTTCTCGTCACGGCCTTTTCCAAAAAAAGAAAATCCCCGCTCCGTTAAGGAACCGGGGTTCTTGAAAAATTCGTTGGCCTACTAGGACTCCCTTCGTCTGCGCTCAGGATAAACTTCTCGTCTCGGCCTTTTTCTTAAAAAGAAAATCCCGGCTCCTTTCAGGAACCAGGATTCTTTCAAAATCTGTTGGCCTACTAGGACTCGAACCTAGAACGACTGGACCAAAACCAGCTGTGTTGCCAATTACACCATAGGCCAATACCAATTTCCTTGCAAAATCGTATGTCGCAAAGAGCGTGCAAATTTAAGACAAAGTTTTTATCGCACAAACATTTTACGTTACAATCCCCTAAAATAAAACCTCATTTTCGCTGTTAAAGGTTTATCAAAAAGAAGTACCCATATCTATATTTATCACTAAATTCGCCACCAGTATTGCGCAGTATAAAACCATAGCTAACGCATGTTTGCAAAAGACTTCGAGAAATGGGACCGCATCCTAGGGTGGGTCGTTTTTTTTATAGCCCTTCTTGTGTATACCATTACTGTGGAACCCACGAATAGTTTTTGGGATGCCGGTGAATATATAGCGACCTCGGCCAAATTACAGGTTGGCCACCCTCCAGGGGCGCCTTTGCTGCAGATGATCGGGGCGTTCTTCTCCATGTTTGCATTCGAACCCGGCCAAGTAGCACGAATGGTCAATTATGTATCTGGGGTTTCAAGTGCCTTTACCATATTGTTCATGTTCTGGACGATAACCAATCTGACACGAAAACTGATCGCCAAAGGAAAAAAAATAAACAATCCAAGGGCCATTGCCATTTTAGGCAGTGGTGTGGTCGGATGTCTAGCGTTCACCTTTTCCGATAGTTTTTGGTTCAATGCGGTCGAGACCGAGGTATATGCCAGCGCAAGTCTCATAATGGCCTTATTGCTTTGGCTTGGCTTAAAATGGGTCGATAATATAGACCATCCCAGAGGCAATAAATGGTTGGTCCTCATTTCATTTGTTGTCGGCCTGACTTTCGGTGTGCAATTTATGGGCTTTTTGGCCATTCCTTCGATCGGGTTGTTATACTACTTCAAAAAATATAAGACGACGACCATAAAAAATTTTTTAATTTCCAATATCGCGGTAATCGCTATTTTGATGCTTGTCTATAAATTCTCCCTTACTTATGTACTTCAATTATTCGGTTGGGGGGAAGTCTTCTTTGTAAATAATATCGGTCTGCCGTTCAATTCGGGTTCTTTAATAATCGGTCTACTTTTTATTGCGGCCTTTTATTTCGGATTACGCTATACCAGAAAGAACAATTATCGAACGGCCAACACCATTGTGCTTTGCCTCATGTTTTTGTTCCTCGGGTTTTCGTCTTGGCTGATGCTTCCGATAAGGGCCAATGCCAAAGTGGTCATCAATGAGAACAATCCAGAGGATGCCCGTGCGCTTCTGGCTTATTATAACCGTGAACAATATCCGGGAGTCGATAGCCCTGTTTATGGTACGTATTATTCCAATCTATTTGCTCCGGCCGGCGAAAATCGAGATATAAAACCGAAATATGAAAAAGATGAAACGCTTGGCAAATATGTAATCGTCAATGATTATGTTGGGGCAGATCAAGGACCCCACCCTGATCATGTAGGACTATTGCCCCGTCTATGGAGTACCCAGCATGCTGAAAACTACATGAAATATTTCGGTCCGCTTGATTTCAAAATGACCCAGGCAAACGAGGAATTGGCAAAGGCCGTTCGACAGGTAAAAGAGGGTTATGCCAATGGTGAGATCGATGCCGAACAGTATATCGGTTTCTTAAAACGGTTCAGTGATTATATCGAGGTACAGCCCCCTACCCTATGGGACAATATCAAGTATATGGTACAATTTCAATGGGGCTATATGTATTGGCGCTATTTCATGTGGAATTTCACGGGCAAACAGAATGATGTACAGGGGCGATACAATGGAAATGGGGAATGGTTAAGCGGTTTTGATTTCATCGACAGCCCACGGTTGGGAAGTCAAGAAAACCTGCCGGCAGATGTCGAGAACAACAAGGGAAGAAATACCTATTTTTTTCTTCCATTGCTCTTGGGGATTTATGGACTAATATTTCAAATTAGCAAAAACCCGAAGCAATTTTGGGTGTTGCTGGTTTTCTTTTTGTTCACCGGTCTCGCCATTCAATTTTATACGAATCCGTATATCTTTCAACCTCGTGAACGCGATTATTCATTGGTGGGATCCTTCTATATATTCGCGCTATGGATCGGCATGGGAGTCTACGGAATCTTTCATGATTTCAAAAAGTGGGTAAAACCGAAGATCCTGGCGCCGGCGGCCACCATTTTATGTCTATTGGCAGTGCCTTTGTTGATGGCCTTCCAAAATTGGGACGACCACGACCGCTCGAATCGCTTTACGGCAAACTCTTCGGCAAAGGCTTACCTTGACTCCTGTCAAGAAGATGCCGGTGCCATATTGTTCACCATTGGCGACAATGACACTTTTCCACTTTGGTATGCCCAAGAAATCGAACATTATCGCACCGATGTTCGAATTGTATGTACCAGTCTTTTCGAAACGGATTGGTATGTCGATCAAATGAAGCAGAAAGCCTATGAAAGCGAACCCATTCCGTCACAGATCACCCACGATAAATATCGTTTTGGCACCCGTGATATTTTATACCATCAAAAGGCAACCGAAAATAGGTGGCCTTTGCAAGATTTTATCAACTGGATCGATAGCGACAAACCGCAGACCAAATTGAGGCATTTGTTACAAAAGCAGGGCAATGACACCAGTGAGTATCCTGAGACTTTCTTGAATACGGTTTATTATCCGACCAACAAAATACGTATTCCCGTTAACAAGAAAAACGTCTTGGAAAGTGGCCTGGTCAAGGAAAAGGATTCGGCCCTGATCGTGGATTATATTGATGTAGACCTTCCCGAAAGCGCCATTACCAAAAAGAGCATGATGATGTTGGATATCGTGGCCAATAATGACTGGAAGAGGCCACTCTATTTTTCCGGTGGAAGTTTTGACAATGCGGAATACATTTGGATGAAGGATTATCTACAACTGGACGGACTCGTTTACAAATTGGTGCCCATCAAAACCGAAAGGGAGAGTGCATTCGATATGGGCCGTATCGATAGCGACCTTATGTACGACATCGTCAAGAAATGGGATTGGGGCAATTCTGGAAGCGATGACATCTATCACGATACGCAGACACGAATTCAGGGTATTTCGTTTAGAAGCAACCTCGCCAGGCTTACCGAAACCTTGATCAAGGAGGAAAAAATCGAAAAGGCCAAAGAAATCATAGACATGGCCATAGAAAATATGCCCGTTGAACATTTCGCCTATTATGCCTTTGTAGAACCCTTTGTCGATGGATATTACAAAGTGGGTGAAACCACAAAGGCACGGGAATTGTTCGAGAAGTTGAAAACCATCTATCAAGAAAGATTGGAATATTACGAGACGATGTCGATAGACGAGCAATATGAAAATATTGATGAGATCATTGACGATATGTCGGCCTACCGAAGGGTCATTGACATTCTAATCAATAACGATGACCGGGAATTGGCCGAAAAGGAAACATTGATTTTTAACGAGTACATCGACAAATTCGAGCATTTCTATAAAAATGATGTACTCGAAGAGCCAGAAATCAGATCCTCCGGAAACAATCCAGATATGACGGATTCCACCCCAGCTTCAGACACCGTTCAAAATGGTGGACCGAACGAAGTCGAGGCAGATACAGCTTTGGTACCTGCAGAGAATTAATACTGGGCTAATCGCACCACGATAGCCTTAAATTCCGAAGGAATTGGAAAATTTCGAATAGCTTGTTAAACTGTATGCAACCAGAAAATTGGATAATACATCTAGCGGTCTAAATCTGATAGCCAAGCTGTCTATTGCCTGCCTAGACGTATTCGTTAAGAATTCCAATGAGTGTATTGGCATCTTGTTCACCACTTTGGCGCCACACCATTTCACCCTTTTTATAGATCATCAATGTCGGTAAGCCCTTTACTCGAAGTGCCTGTGAAAGTTCTTTGTTCTTGTCGACATCGATTTTGATTACCTTACCCTTGTCACCCAATGCTGCGGCTACATCACGTAAAACCGGATGCATCGAAGTTGATTGTTCGTTCCATTCCGCATAAAAATCCAATAGCACCGGAACCTTCAAGTCAATAAGTTCGCCAAATTTTGACATAATTATTACTTTGGGTTATCTGCCAAAAGTAGTAAAAATTGTTAAAAAAGGATTCCTCTTACAGTTTTTGTAACGTTATGGTGAAGTTAAAATCATGTTAATGATTTCTTTTTTAATTTGATTACGGTGATTTCAGGCCAAATACCTACCCTTCCAGGATAGCCAATAAAACCAAAACCCCGGTTCACGTTGATGAATTGGCCCATTTCTTCGTAGATGCCGGCCCAGTATTTGTAACGCCATTTCACGGGGCTCCACTTCACCCACCCTGGAATTTCAACACCGAATTGCATACCATGTGTGTGGCCGCTCAAAGTGAGGTGAAAATGGTAATCGTCATCGATGACCACATCTTCCCAGTGCGAAGGGTCATGGCTCATCAATATTTTAAAGTCCTCTTTATTTATTCCTACTTTGGCCCCTTCTAGATCACCAGCTTTCTTGAACCGCCCCCGACCCCAATTTTCTACTCCGATCAAGGCTATTTTCGCTCCACCTCTTTCCAAATATCGATTTTCGTTCAACAACAGGTCGAAGCCCATTTCTCTCTGCAGGCTTTTGAGGTCTTCGAGGTTCTGTTTCTTAATTTCTTCTGTTTCCCATCCGACATAATCCCCATAATCATGATTTCCCAACACGGAATACTTTCCATCTTTGGCCTTCAACTTTGAAAAGAGTTCAGCCCAAGGTTTCATCTCATCACATTTGTTATTGACCATATCACCGGTGAAGAAGAGCACATCACTTTCTTGTTCATTTATAAGATCAATGGCATATTCTATTTTATTGCGATTATCAAAGCTACCACTATGTATATCTGAAATCTGGGTAATTTGATATCCGTCAAAGGCATCGGGCAGGTCTTCGAACTCCAATTCATATTTCAACACCTTGTAATTGTACTTGCCTCGATACATTCCGTATAGGAGAGCCCCAAAAGGCAAAGCGGCAATACCTAAGGCAATTATACTGAGAAATCTTCTTCTTTCAGGTACTGAAAAGGTTCTGTTTCCGCCCGATATTTTGTGGTACAAACCTGAAATAAAACGAAAAATATCCTCCGAAAAGAGAAATATTATGGTAATCAATTTGAAGACCAGCATCGCCAATAAAAAACCAAAAGCATAGCTCTTCGCTCGACTCAAAACCCGGCCTGGCTCCTCACCAAAAGTAAATTGAAATATAAAATTGCCCAAAACCAATAATGAGAGGGCGACAAAAGTGTAATAGACCCATGGATATCTCGAGGCGGTTTTTATTGCCTGTAGAGCATATAGACCTAGGGCGACATAAATGGCGATAAAAATAATCCAACGTATCATAACACTTTTTTACAAAGTTATTTTTTTAAGTGGTTCTCGACGATTACTTCAAAATTTATTTGATCGCATTTACAATTTTCTGGATCGTTTCAAAATGTGAAATGGGCACTGAGTCATCAGATAGCAAATTTGGGGAGTTCATACCCACCTTGGGTCCTTCAAACAATTTTCGGTTCATTTTGACGCCTGACAAGTGGATTGCTTTAAAACCCCTTTCCTTAAAAAGATGGACATTTTCTACATTTATTCCTCCCCCGGGCATTATAATTGTATTGACCGCTTTTTCATTCAACCCACAAAGTAGGTCAATACCCTCCGTAGCAGTTCTTTGTTGCCCAGAAGAAAGTATTGTATCGACCCCAAATGCATCAAGCCAATGTAAGACCTCAAAGGGGTCTATCACCCAATCAAATGCACGATGAAAAGTAGTTTTCAAATTACCGCACAACCTGGCGATCTCATCATATTTTTTTTCGTCGAATGCGAAATTGGTATGCAGCATTCCCAAAACAATACCGTCAAAACCGATTTCCCTGCAAAGTCCGATATCCATTTTGATGATTTCGAACTCTTCTTCGGAATATGTGAAATTTCCGCTGCGCGGTCGAATCAATACACGCACCGGAATGGAAATCTTCTCGCTTACCGACTTTAGAAGTCCATAGGAAGGTGTAATACCGCCAACGGCCAACTCTGAACAAAGTTCTATTCGGTCAGCCCCGGCTTTTTCCGCATTCAAGGCAGATTCCAAAGAATTGGCACAAACTTCTACAATCATTTTCCTATATTTAAAACCACAATTTTTACAGGTATTCGCCTTCCATATTATCGGGTTTGAAGATACTATTTATCTATACAACTAGCGTTAACTTCTAATTCAAGACACTTCATGTCAGAACAAAAAAGACTTTTTTACTCGATGCCTACGCACTTATTTTTCGGGGATATTATGCCTTTATCAAAAACCCACGGATCAATTCAAAGGGTATGGACACCTCGGCCATTTTAGGTTTTACCAATTCTTTGCTAGATGTAATCAAACGTGAACGGCCCGATCATCTTGCCGTGTGCTTTGACAAAGGAGGTAGTGTAGCACGTGTCGAGATGTTCGAAGATTATAAGGCCAATCGAGATGAGACGCCCGAAGCTATACAGATAGCCGTGCCATATATCGAAAAAATATTGAAGGCCATGAACATACCGATCATGGTCAAGGAAGGCTATGAGGCTGATGACATTATTGGCACCCTGGCCAAGAAGGCCGAAAAAGAAGGTTATCAAACCTTCATGGTGACTCCCGACAAGGATTTCGCCCAATTGGTCAGCGATAATATCTTTATGTATCGCCCTATGTTCGGCGGAGGTTATGAAACCTGGGGAATCCCTGAAGTGTTGAAAAAATTCGAGATTGAGCGACCTGAGCAGGTAATCGATTTTTGGGAATGATGGGCGATTCGGCAGATAACATTCCAGGGTTGCCCGGTGTTGGTGAAAAAACGGCCAAAAAATTTTTGACGGCCTATGGAAGTATGGAAGGTCTTCTAGCCAATACGCATGAGCTCAAGGGCAAAATGAAGGAGAAGGTCGAGGCCAATGCCGAATTGGGCAAACTGTCGAAAGAGTTGGCCACCATCATGTTGGATGTTCCAGTGGAATTCGACGAAGCCGATTTTGAAATGTGCGACCCAAATATCCAGGAAGTCACGGATATCTTTCAAGAATTGGAGTTTAGAAGACTATTGGACAATTTTCTAAAGACTTTTTCGACCGAAGGAGAAACGGCTCAGCCAGCGGCCAAAACAGAGAACTCGGGAACTGTTCAGCCAAAAAGGAAGAGTACCGCGGGCGCCGGTCAGTTTTCGTTGTTCGGCGACAACGGCGAAAGCCCAACTGAAACAGCCGGTATTTCAACGGGAAGAAACACCGCCTCGAGCACCTCCCATATGTACCAAAGTGTGGCCCAGGGAATGGCCTTGAAATTGTTTATACAGAACTTGATGAAACAAAGTTCTGTGTGTTTTGACACCGAAACCACGGGAATTAATCCGATTACGGCCGAATTGGTCGGAATAGCATTCTCATGGGAAGCCGGTAAAGGGTTTTATGTTCCCTTTCCAGAGGAGAAAGAAGCAGCACAAGAACTTATAGAGCAACTTCGACCGTTTTTTGAATCGGATGAAATCGAAAAAATCGGGCAGAACCTGAAGTACGATATAAAGGTGCTCAAAAAGTATGATGTCGAGGTCAAGGGCAAGTTATTTGATACCATGTTGGCGCATTACCTCATCAATCCTGACATGCGGCATAATATGGACGTCTTGGCGGAGACTTATTTGAATTACACCCCTATTTCGATTACCGAGCTTATTGGGAAAAAAGGCAAGAACCAATTGTCGATGCGGGAGGTTCCTTTGGAGAGGCAGACCGAATATGCCGTCGAAGATACCGATATTACCCTGCAACTTGCCGACCATTTCAGGCCTGAACTTGTGGAGGCCAATACCGAAAAATTGTTCAATGAAATCGAGGTGCCGCTTTTGCGGGTGCTTGCCGATATGGAATTGGAAGGCATTAATCTTGATGTGGGTTTTCTAAACTCCCTTGGCAAAGATCTAGAGACTGATATCAAGGCCTTGGAGGGCAAGATCTATGAAGCGGCCGGAGAAGAGTTCAATATTGCCTCCCCTAAGCAATTGGGAGAAATATTGTTCAATAAGATGAAATTGGTAGACAAGCCCAAAAAGACCAAAACCGGCCAGTATTCCACCGCAGAGGATGTGCTTTCATATTTGGCGAAAGACCATGAGATCATTCAAAATATTTTGGACTTCCGCGGTCTTTCAAAATTAAAGAGTACCTATGTCGATGCCCTACCCCTGCAAGTTGAGCAAGGCACCGGAAGAGTGCATACCGACTATATGCAGACTGTTGCGGCAACAGGTCGCTTGGCGAGCAACAATCCGAACTTGCAGAACATTCCCATTCGAACTGAAAGAGGGCGCCAAGTACGTAAGGCGTTCATTCCAAGAGATGAAAACCACGTGCTTCTAGCTGCGGATTATTCACAAATCGAGCTACGGATCATCGCCGCTTTAAGTGAAGAGACCACAATGATAGACGCGTTTAAAAATGGGGAGGATATTCATGCCTCTACCGCTGCAAAAGTATTTAATGTTCCTATTTCGGAAGTTACCAGAGACCAACGCAGTAATGCAAAAACGGTAAACTTCGGAATCATTTATGGTGTCTCGGCATTCGGACTCAGCAATCAGACCGACCTTTCGAGAACGGAGGCCAAAGAATTGATCGACACTTACTATAAGACCTATCCGAAACTTCGGAATTATATGAGCGAATTGGTCGATTTTGCCCGAGACAACGGCTACGTACAAACCGTGTTGGGCAGAAGAAGGTACCTGAAGGACATTAATTCGAGAAATGCGGTAGTTCGTGGTGCAGCCGAACGAAATGCCGTGAATGCACCTATTCAAGGAAGTGCGGCCGACATTATCAAAATTGCCATGATCAATATCCACAAGAAGCTCTCCAGGAGCAAATTCAAAACCAAGATGTTATTGCAGGTGCACGACGAATTGGTCTTTGACGTGCCCAAAACGGAGCTTTCAGAAATGAAAAAGTTGATCAAATCCGAAATGGAAAATGCCCATCAATTTGCCGTACCATTGGACGTAGAATTGGGTGAAGGCAATGATTGGTTGGAGGCACATTAGAATGATTCATTTTACAAATAGTTAAATTATACCTAAAAAAAGACCCTTTTTAGCCCTTTTTATACGATTGCAAGCGCATTTTCCGTTGGGATAAGACCAAATTCAATTTGTTCAAAATAGTAGCCCAATTGATGAAAAGGCTTTTTTTATTTATAACGTTGGCCCTGATGTTGTCATTTGTTGCCTCGGCCCAGTCTAACGATGCAAGGTCGAACGGCACCGAAAAAGTAAAGGTGTTTCCCAATCCGGCGACCACCGTCGTAAACGTTTTGGGGCTTCAAAATAGCACTCGAGCTGAAATCACAGTTACCGATACCTATGGAAATGTCGTTTTAGAGCATCACTGGGCAATCAAGAACAAAGCGTTGAACATTCCGATTACTTCATTGGGTTCAGGAATTTACATCATTACCATACGTTCGCAGGAGCAAAAAGTACAGACCAAGTTCTATAAGCAATAGCTGCAACTCAATTGAAGGTGAAATTATAGGTCACTGCAAAGAGTGGACTGTTCAAAACTGAAAGTTCAAAAGTGCCCAACGGACTTCCCCCAAAAACATCGGCATTGCCCGCCCCCCTTCTTTGGGCGTAATACAAATTAAACGGATTTCGTCGACTATAAACGTTGTATATGGTAAAGGTCCAATCTCCCACCCATTTTCTGTTTGGGTTTCTGCCATATTTTACTTTCCATGAAAAATCCAATCGATGGTAGGGCCTTAATCGGGCGTTGTTACGCTCAATGAATATGGGCACGTTCACATCCTCTATGACAAAAACACTGTTCGCCACCGTGTAAGGTCTTCCGGTCTGTGCGGTAAAATTAAAGCTCCAGGTATTCCATTTATCTCCCTCAAAATTGACTGTACCATTAAACACATGGGGGCGGTCAAAATCGGATGGGTACCACTGGTTGTTGTTCACACGATCGCCCAACTTTTCATTCTGCGAACGAAGAAGACTTCTTGACCAGGTGTAGTTGAACCAGCCATTGAATTTACCTTTTGGTTTTCTAAAGCTCAGCTCAAGGCCATAGGCCTCACCTTCGGCTTGAACGACGTCACGTTGCAAGAATTCCTCCAGGAAAAAATCAGCACCAGGCTTATAGGTAAGGTTTCCATCGCTTGTGCGGTAATAACCTTCAAGACCAAGCTCGATAGAACGATCTCCGATGTTTTTGTAGATACCCAAACCATAAGTATCGGCTTGCTGTGGTTTTATTTGCGGATCGGTGGTCTTCCACCTACTTGTGGGCAAAGGTGTGGTGGTATTGTAGATATTCTGCAAATATTGATTGGTTCTTGCATAGCTGGCCTTAATAGATGTATCATCATCTACCTTAAGATTTGCGCCCAATCGAGGTTCTAGGCCATTGTAGGTCTTCACCGCATCACCCTTGTCGAAAACTGTGCTTCCGAGCAAGTCTCCTGTAATTTCGTCAAAATTCGCCTCCACAAAAGGGCCGACAAATACGAAATGGTTAAAGCGCAAACCGCCAGAAAGAGAGAGGTTCTCGTTTGGTTTCCAATTTAGGTTGGCAAAAGCCGCCATTTCGTAACTGGTTTCTTTTTCAAGGGTAACGGGAACAATACTGTTTCCGCTTCCAGGGTCAAGATTACCGGGGCTTATCGTATACTGATTGGCCTGAATCCCCCCATAATAGTCCCACTTGTCGTTCACCTTTTTCGAATATTCCGAAATAAAGCTCAAATAACTTATTTTGGCGTCATACTCTATTTCATTGTCATTGTCAACCTCTGGAAAAATAGTCTTGGGCCGGTAGTCACTCGCGACAAATATGTTTCTTAGATTTGATTCATCTGCAAAGGTATGCGTCCAATTCAGGGTTCCGTTCAAGGTTTGAAAATCATACTGATTGACCTCGGCATTGATATTCTCAACTTGGCTTATGAGGTCTAACTGGTAGAAATCCTTTGTATAAAACCCAGTCAATGATATTTGGTCATTTTCGGTCGGCAGATAAAGTAATTTCATCGTAGCATCATAGAAATTTGCCTTCGTGTCTTTAAGGCGTTCTGAAAAAAGTGGCAACAAGAAACCGGTAAATCCGGCCCGGCCACCTATACTGAGAAGCAACTTGTCTTTAATCAAGGGTGTTTGTAATAACAAACGGCTTGAAACAAGGCCAACACCACCTGAAATTTGAGTTTTCTCTACATAAGGATTTTTAACCTTAACGTCTAAAACCGAGGTAATTCTACCGCCATAACGTGCGGGGATATTGGCTCGATACAAGTCGACGGTCGAAATCATATCAGGGGTAAAGACCGAAAAAAGCCCAAATAAATGTGTCGGGTTGAATACGGGTGCATAATCATATAGCAAAAGATTCTGGTCTAAAGATCCGCCCCTTACCGATAGTCCGTTGCTAATTTCACCTGCATTGTTGACACCCGCCAAAAGTGTCATTCCGCGTAACACATCAAATTCTCCGACAGCGGCCGGAATTTTTTTCAAGTCTTTGGCCTCTAATTGCAGAACACCCATTTGGGGGGTTTCAACCTGATTTAATCGTTGCTTGGCGCGCACGATTACTTCCGATAACTGTTCTTCCGCCTCGAACATTTCAATTCTCAAAATGATACTTTCACTTAAGTCTATGGTGCGTACATCTTCTTTGAAACCGATAAAAGAAATCGTTACCGAATATTGGTCTTGAGGAAGTCTAATGGAAAAACGCCCGGCTCGATTGGTCACCCCACCACAGGCACACGGACTGATAGCAATTTGGGCATCATCCAAAGGCAAACCCGTTTCTTCGTTAAGTACCTCAAACGATAAAGTAAACTCTTCTTGCCCAGATACAATCACAATACCTAGAAAGAAAGTGAATATAATGTAAACGATACATTTTTTCATGAGACCTTGGTCATTTCAGTTTTCTACCCATCCCGGTGGGCTGATCGCAGTTCTGAATCTTGTTTCAGAACAAGGGGCAAAAGAAGTACAGGGAGGAGGAAATGGGCAACCAATAACTGGTTCGTGATTAATCGGGTCTCTTGTTTCCAACGGTTCCTCCGCTATAAGGGTTCTATCTATAAATACTGACGCGGTAGACGCCGCTACGGCCGTAAACCTCCCAAAAACAAAATCATCAGAATCGTCTGGATTGAACAGATTGCCAACCAGAGCCGCTGGTGGCGGGGCATTCAGGCCGTTGTTGTTATCGATAATATCCTTTAGCACTTTATAATAATCATATGCCGAAGGTGTCAGGGAAATCTGCTGTACCTCTAAGACCATATCCTCCTTGTTATACAGAAGAAGGTCACCTATTTTTAAATTATTGGTCAACTTTCCGTTGGAAAATTCATCACTAAAAATGGCAATACTCGAGGGAAATCGAATGCGCCAACAATCAGTATCGCAAGTGTAGTCAAAATATGGAAAACCCGTCGCAAGGTTTCCGATGTCCATGCATTCACCATCACGAAAAATGCCTCCGATGCATTTCTCACATAAAACAAGATTCTCGTAGGTGCGATAAGACCAATAATAGTAGTTTTCCGTCTCCGAAGGATCGATGAATGAAATCTTTGCGGCATGTCCTGGGACAAATGTATTCCTTCCTACATCAAAAACAAGCTCAGGATCATAATCAACTTCAAGATTGGAAATTGGCACAGCATCCAATACAAGTTCTGGTACCGATTCATATTTTTTACCATTGTTCAAACGTACAATTAGTTTCCAGCGCTGGTCTGGATAAACTACAAAGTCATGTGGTGCTTGATAGGCGCCCTCCACCTCGTTCAACAAAATAAACTCTCCCGTATCGACATTCTCAAACAGTACTTCGGCGTTCTGCACAAAATTTACAACATAGACTCCAAACTCTATTGCCGATTCATTAATGGTCACAAATGAGCTGCCCGGAGTTGTCGAGGCAAAGCCTTCAATAAATATTAATCCTTCTTGGAAGTCGAATTCAGGTGCTACCGGATCAGTACAGTTTGTAAGTAAAACAATACACGCTAGCAAAAAACTATTGAGGGGTCGAACCAGTTTCGGACATCTAATTACCATTATCGAAATATAGCCAAATTTTTGGCGCGATCGATCATGGAAAACAAAAAGGCCCTTTAGTAAAAAGGGCCTTCGAATAAGGGTTTATTAAAAAACTATCTTTTCTGAAAAACCAGTTCGCCTTCTGCGTCAAAATTCTCTTGTCCCAATTCCGCCGCCAAGATGGTCATTGTGTTTCCTGAGATAATCGGCTTCAAGGAAATCGTTGCACCATCACTGTCAACATAAGTGAGGGTAGTGCCATCATAGGTATAGGTGCTCGTCTCAACATCACTTTGGGTGGGACATGGAATATCTAGACCAGTACCACCTGAATTCACGTTTATCTCGATATAGTTTGCCGAAGATTCGGCCGCCACGCTTAAATCGGCATTAAAAGTAAAGCTGATTATGGAACAATCCTGTCCTATCAAATAATCCAAGATCTGCTTGCCAAATTTTGCCTCATCACTTGCTGTTTGATCATCGATTTTTAGTTCTTTTACATCCCATGTTCCATGAAGGTTGCTTTGGTCGTTAAGATCATCTTCCTTGTCATCTGAACAAGAGAAGAAAAACGCGGTCGCCGCAAATAATACTAGCATTCGTTTCATAGTTACTTTTTTCGGTCAGGCGACCAAATGGGCCCCCGACGCGGTTTACATCCTTAAAACGTTCAAACTGGGTGAATATTTTATACCATATAATTCAGGGGCAATCAGAAGAACCGATAGGTAGCCATTATCAAAAAGGTATTTTCCTTTTTTTTGACCGAGAATTTGACCATCAATGCTACGGCCCAGCAAATCCATCGGGTCACCAAAACCCGTTACGCCTTGAGACCGTCAAAAAATCTCAGATTTGGGAAATGTCTCTCCAATACGTGGCACGGGGTATGGTTTTGTCAAAAGATCCAAGTAAATAGACTGTTACCGTTTTGGTCTTGGGCTTTTTTTAACATTAAACAGGTCCAAACCTTGTCGTGCTAGATCAGAGTACGAATCGGTACGTGGCCTTTAACAAAAAGATATTTTGTGGTTTCTCGCCGAAAATATTGTCGCCAAGACTGTTGAGTAACTTATCCTGTGGATTTCCCGATTGGGAAGTGTCTTGTGACCAGACCAGAAATATTTCAGATCCAGGAATATACTCCCATCGTAAAACAAGATTGGACCGAAATTGAATAGACGAAAAATCTGGATTCCCGAAAGTGAAATCTGTATTGCCATCAAGATTTTCGTCGATCGCGTAGGTGTCATCGATAAAGGAAATCTGATCCTCCGCAAACAACGAGATACGATCATCAAAGTTTTTGGCTATAGGGTCGACCACCTGTTTAAAGTTCGAAAACCTGCCTCTTGAAATAAAGGGTTGGCCCCAATACTGAATCGTCAGATTCGGATTTATGGTATAGTTCAACCGAAATGACATGCTCAACGTTCGCTGCCTCACCTCGCCGTTGACGTATTTGGTGATTCCGTCAACATCGATGTTATCAATATATTGCAATTTGTCATTGTTGATACTATAGGATGGAAAGGCCGATATTAGAAGTGAATTCAAGGGTTGGTACGAAAACCCGGCTTCTATGAAGTAGGTCGCATAAGAATTGTCAAGCGCCTTACTTCCGTTATGGAACATGTTAAAGCGTAATTTCTTTCTGTTGTCGGTATTGATGCCGTTCCAAAATCGCAATTCTTGTGATTGACGCAACCTAGGTCCGCCGCGAAGCGCAAAATTCGAGTATTGTATGGGCATATAGGTAATCCCTAAATTTGTAAACCAATTGTTCTTCCAATTTTGCCAACTATTGGTATTGAACTGCAATGAATTGTGGTTCCCATCAAAATCCCATACACTCCAGTGGTTATAGTTCATACCCACTTTTCTAAAGAGACTGTCGGGTTTTAGGGTTTGATATCCAATCCAAGTATAGTGCCTGATATCATCTGCGCGTCTCTGAAAGCCAATATCGTTCAACTCGAGCTCGGGAGATCGCCAAGTCGCGCCTGATTCAAACTTCCAATTGCCATTGCCCACTTTTCCAATTTGAATATTTCCGCCACTTCCGGTCATTGAAGTTCTCGTGGTATCAACCTCCACATGGTCTGCCCCGACCCTTTGAAACAAATGTGCTATTGAACGCTGTGTACCTTCTATTGCCTCAGGGCTACCCTTGATATGGCTCCAGATTACATTACCGCCCAAGTACCAATCACGATCGTTCCATTGATGTTTAAAATCAATACCGCCGGTATAGGCCGACCCATGCAAAAAGTCAATATTTTCGCTCAGCTCATCGCGATTTGTGGCGGTGAAAATCCCTCCGATGAACGTATTACGGTCATTAAAGTCTTTTTGAACACGGCCCACAAAATAATTGGTCAACGGTTCAACAACTTCTTTTCTGCGATTGCCATTATTGTCAATGGTGGCAAATTTTCGGGCGGTCACACTCTCCAACACTCCGATCGACCACCCATCCTTTGTCTTTCCGCTGAACTTGGCCGCACCCAAAATTGCCGTATTTTCAGGCTGATCGACAAACTCGCCATCTTCTGTGTTTGGAAAACCCTGCGGGCTGCGACCTATTCTTCTTGAATAAAACACATTGTCGGATCCGAACGTATTGCCGGCCTCGGAGTTTGAAATGCGGTAGTCAAAAATGTTCTTGTTCTCGACAAAAAACGGCCGCTGCTCTCGAAAGAAAATCTGAAATCCGTCAAGGGCGATGGCCGAGGGATCAGCCTCGACTTGCCCAAAATCGGGATTGATCGTTAAATCAAGCGTCAAATCGTTGGTAATCCCGATCTTGGCATCAAGCCCTCCCGTAATTTTACCGTCGCTACCGTCACTGAAGGGGTTCCCCTCTTCCGCTTCATAAGTTCTTAGGCTCGTTACCGTATAGGGTTGTATTTCCAACTGTTTTTGAGGTTCTAAATTCAAAAGGCCATGCAATTCCCCGAATTCGCTTATAAATCCCGGTGTATCAGCGGGTAGACGCTGCCAAACGGAGCGCTCTTCCTCACGAAAATGCCTTCGCATTACCTCTAAACCCCATATCTGCTCCTGTGACTTTCCAAATTTCAACTGGCTCAGCGGAATTTTCATTTCGGCCGTCCAACCTTCGGAATCGATTCTAGCTTTTGTGTACCAAATCGGGTTCCAACTCTCATCCTCATTATTTCCGTTGTTCGATTCAAAAACATCCGATTTGACACCGGCCGCCGAAACGATAAAACCGAAGGCGGTTCGCTTGTCGTGATAGCTGTCGATAAAAATACCTATCCAATCACCATCGAAAGTATCCCGCCTTGAAAGGCGTCTTACAATCTTGTCGGGTTCATTGTCCAAACACTGAAAAGCAAAATAGATAAACTTCTGGTCATATGTTATCTTAAATCGAGTCTGATTGCTGGGTGGAGTATTCTCATCGGGACGACTCTCAATAAAATTGCTTTCCCACTCGACCGCCTCCCAAGCCGAGTCGTTTAAAAAACCGTCTATATCGACCTGTGTGTCAGATAATAATGGTTTAGTGGTATATACTCTTTTAGGTACGACCCCAGTCGTATCTTGTGCTTTAACGGATGACCAAAAAATCAACAGAAGAAATGTAACTACAAAGGCTTTTTTCATTGGGCCGTTGGGTTGGTTCGAAGTAAAGACCCTCAAAATGTTTTATCGTTACATAAGGGGTATCGATTTAGGGTTTCTTTAACAGAAATCAGAATAAAAACGAACCTTGTCGAAAGTCCTTATAAAATCAAGAAATTAATAAGAAACAACCATTTGTAATTCAACTTAATAATTGTACATTTGCAGCCCGTTTAACGGAATTGAAAGTTTAATCGATAAATAGTATAGTAGTGGATACATTGAGCTACAAAACCATTTCGGCAAATCGAAAGACGGTTGACAAACAGTGGTTGTTGGTCGATGCGGAAGGAGAAACCTTAGGGCGTCTTGCATCCAAGGTTGCCAAATTGCTTCGCGGAAAACATAAGCCCAATTTTACCCCACATGTTGATTGTGGGGACAATGTTGTCATTATCAATGCCGAGAAAGTCAATCTGAGCGGCAACAAATGGGAAGCCAAGACCTATCAGAGGTATACGGGTTATCCTGGCGGACAACGTTCCACTACGGCTAAAGAGCTGTTGGCCAAGAATCCGGGTAGAATCGTTGAAAAGGCCATAAAGGGTATGTTGCCAAAAAATCGATTGGGAGCGGACCTATTCAGAAACCTGAAGGTTTATGTAGGCCCAGAACATGACCAAGAAGCTCAAAAACCAAAGGCCTTCAACCTAAAAGATTTTAAATAATGGAGACGATTCACAAAATAGGAAGAAGAAAGAAAGCCGTTGCCCGTGTTTATGTTTCGTCTGGAAAGGGAAACATAACCGTCAATGATAGGGATCTCAACGATTATTTCAGCACCGCTACATTGCAATACAAAGTAAAGCAACCATTTGCCTTGACCGATAACGAAGGAAATTTCGATGTGAAGGTCAATGTATATGGAGGCGGAATCACCGGGCAGGCGGAAGCCGTTCGATTGGCACTGTCAAGAGCATTGTGTGAAATGGACGAGGAGAATAGGGCGGTACTAAAACCCGAAGGTTTGCTTACTCGAGATCCTCGAATGGTCGAGCGTAAAAAATTCGGTCAGAAGAAAGCACGGAAGAAATTCCAGTTCTCTAAAAGATAATTTGTATTTCAGAACAACTGCCTGTCGGCAGATGTTTCAATTATATTTTTCTAATAAGTTCATTGAAAGTTTTTCGCTCTATGCGGGAGACAATTAAAAAATAGCTTAACCTCGACAAAATTCGAGGGAGCTTCAGGAGACCCTGAAACAAGTTCGGGGCACTGTTAGTTTAGCATCTAAATGTCAGAGGCTATCCGCTTTGGGCGGAGAACCACTTTGACATTGCTAATTCAAAAGAACGTAAACTAAATTAAAATGGCTAAAAAAGTCGAAGTAAAACAATTATTGGAAGCAGGTGTGCATTTTGGCCACCTTACACGAAAGTGGAACCCTAATATGGCGCCCTACATCTATATGGAGCGAAACGGGATCCATGTCATCAACCTTTACAAAACAGTAGCAAAATTAGAGGAGGCCAATGAGGCCCTCAAAAAAATTGCGTCAAGCGGAAGAAAGATTCTCTTCGTCGCCACAAAAAAGCAAGCGAAGGATATCGTTGCCGAAAAAGTGGCCAATGTGAACATGCCCTATATCACCGAAAGGTGGCCGGGTGGTATGCTGACCAACTTTGTCACCATACGTAAAGCGGTCAAGAAAATGGCGGCCATAGACCGAATGAAAAAGGATGGAACCTTCAATACGCTTTCTAAAAAGGAAAGATTGCAGGTCGATCGTCTTCGCCAGAAGCTGGAGAAGAACTTGGGATCTATTTCGGAAATGACGCGTTTGCCCGGTGCCTTGTTCGTAGTGGATACCATGCGTGAGCATATCGCGGTAAAGGAAGCGCAAAAATTGAACATTCCGATTTTTGCGATGGTGGACACCAACTGTGACCCAAGGCAAATCGACTTTGTGGTACCTTCAAATGATGACGCATCCAAATCAATTGATATCATTATGGGCTCGGTGACCGATGCGGTTGCCGAAGGTTTGGCCGAACGCCAATCGGAAAAAGCCGCCGAAGAAGAGAACCAGAAGGAAGAAAAAGCTGAAGCGGTGGAGGCGACCCCAGATGTCAAGGAGGAAATCAAGGAAGAGGAAAAGCCGGCGGTAACAAAAAGCGATGAGAATGCCGAGGAAGAGACCGTAGCCCAAGAAACTCCTAAAACAGAAGAAAAGGCCGAAAAGGAAGCAGCACCGAAAAAAGCTGCCAAGGCCAAAAAGGAAAAAGGAGACGATCTGACAAAAATTGAGGGCATCGGTCCTAAGGGAGCCGAGGCACTTGTCAATGCCGGCATCGCATCATATGAGGATTTGGCAAAGGCAAAACCTGAGAAAATAAAGGAGGTTTTGACCGAAGCAAGTTCGAGAATGGCACATTTAGACCCTACTTCTTGGCCGAAGCAGGCAAAAATGGCGGCCGCCGATAAATGGGACGAACTGAAAGAATGGCAAGACAAAGCCAAAGGAGGCAAGGAATAGAGCTCCTTGTCAAAGTTCAAATATTAACATATATGATTCCCTATTTCTTCATGGGAACAACATAAAATAAATTGAGTTATGGCAAATATAACAGCCGCAGATGTAAACAAATTAAGGAAAACTACCGGGGCCGGAATGATGGATTGTAAAAATGCATTGGTCGAGGCTGATGGTGATTTCGACAAGGCAATTGAAATATTACGCAAAAAAGGTCAGAAGGTTGCAGCCAAAAGGGCGGATCGTGATTCCTCGGAAGGTGCTGCAATTGCCAAGGTAAATTCAGAGAACAATGAGGGTGTTATCATATCCTTGAATTGCGAAACTGATTTTGTGGCCAAAAACGAGAGTTTCGTGACCTTGGCGAATGAGCTGGCCGAGCTTGCATTGGCACACGACAGTAAAGATTCTTTCTTGAGCGCCAATTTCAATGGTCTTTCGGTTCAAGAAAAACTGACTGAACAAACCGGTGTAATCGGAGAGAAAATCGAAATAGGTGGTTTCGCCAAATTGAGCGCTCCCTTTGTAGGATCTTATATTCACGCAGGAAACAAAATCGCCACTTTGGTAGGTCTGTCCGCCGCTGTAGATGGTTCTGCCGCTGCGGCCAAGGATGTTGCGATGCAGGCGGCTGCAATGAACCCGGTTGCATTGAACGAAGCGGGTGTCAATCAGGAAACGATCGACAAGGAAATCGAAATTGCCAAAGATCAATTGAGACAGGAAGGTAAGCCCGAAGAAATGTTGGATAAGATTGCCCAAGGAAAATTGAAGCGCTTTTTCAAAGACAACACTTTGATCAATCAAGATTTTATCAAAGATAGCAAGCAAAGTGTTCAGCAATATGTGAAATCGGTAAACGCAGATTTAGAGGTCACCGGTTTCGAACGTGTGGCTTTAGGATAATTTTCAAACCAGACTGGCCCATAATCAAAACCGCCCTCTTCGGGGCGGTTTTTTATTTCTTCATTTGGTCAATCTCCTTAATCCTTCTTTCCGAATACCCATTTTCAGGGTTAAGCTCCAAGGCTTTCACATAATTCATCCGGGAAAGCTCGAATTGGCCTGTTAGAAATTGTAGATAAGCCAGACTTCCATACGTATCATAGGAATTAGGGTATTCCAATACATTTAGCTCAAATAATTGTATGGCTTCCTGTTTTCGCCCCAAGGAGAAATATAGTTCATACCCAACCGATTTAAACACCGCTTCCAAATTCATGTTCGGACGGATCGATTTAACTTCCCTGACCATATCTTGAAGGCTTTTGACCGTATCTGTCAAAAAATATTTGCTCATTATCTCTTCCTTTAGGGCAGAATCTTTGTCTTCAAAACGTTTGTCCACAACACCGGCAATATGGTCAATGATGATGTCGTGCGCGGGGTAATAGCGAAAACCCGTGGTAAGTACGATTATCGAAAGGTCCTTATCCAAAAACTTGCGAAACCCACTTACCCCACCCCCGCTAAATCCAAAAGAATCGTGGCCGTTGACTTCATATACGTCCCAACCATGAAGAAATCTTCTATCGGTTTCGGTAAAATCAAAGGCAGACCACATTGCCTTCTTGGTCGGTTGGGCAATCAATTCGCTCCTATCTAAACGATTATTCCATGAAACATACTGATCGAGGGTAATATTCATTCCGGCCAATGGAAGATTTTTTTTGCCCGAAAACTCCGATTTTTTTCGAAATGAACTCGATTCCGTGTCAAAATCATAATATTTTGCGCCATTAAGTCGATCCTTAGTAGGACCAGACGAAAAAAACACAGCGGTCGAATCGGCGTTGGGGAATTGATGTTTTAAAATATAATCTTCGAAGGAGGTCTTTGATACTTTTTCGATAATAAGTCTCAGGAGAATGTAATTCGTTTGATTATAGCTCCATTCCGTATTTGTTATAAAATCCATTTCGTCATTGTATAGCAAGCTGACGAATATTTCGCTATCGATTTCGTTATCCTCAAATTCACGCATATACTTTCGAACATCTGGCAGACCTGATGAATGTGATAACAGATTGGCAATTGTTACACTTTGCCAGTCCTTTGGCATTGCAACAAAATAATCCGATAATTCATCATCAAGAGAAATCTTTCCTTCCTCGATCAACTTGAATATGCCGGTAGCGACCATTGTTTTTGTAAGCGAAAAAATCTTGAAAACTGTTTTGTTTGTGATGGATTTTCCACTCTCAAGAGACGCCTTTCCGTAAAAGCCCTTATGAATTATGCCTTTCTTACCTACTACGGCCAACGCCATACCCGGTATTTCATGAACTTTCATCATCTTGCCAACATACGAATCAATTTCTTCACTCGGTCCGACCCTTTTCGCGGGGGCATTCTTTTTCGTTATCCCCGTGGAACAAGCAAATATGAATAAAACGAAGAGCGCATATTGAGCAGATTTCTTTGCCATTCCTTTTATTTTGGTGTACCAGCTCGGATATCCAATTGGTCACTGGGAAGTACTGTATAGCCGTCTAAATTTTCAGGGAAATATTAGTTGGATCTTATAATAATGTCGCCATTAAAGGTCTTAAAAAGCATTTCGGGGCCACCGCCGTTTATACTTCCGTTTACCCATTGCTCTATTTTAACTTTGTAGCTTCCGCCAGAGGTATTCTTATCAACGACAGGTTTTTGTTTGTCGACCTCCATTTCGAAATCGGTAAAAATATCGCCCATCTCTGATTTCAATTTGAGATCGGCTTTGACCGAATTGGGGAATGTCACCTCCAAATCGCCGTTCAAACTACTGAATGCCATACTTGCGCCATTGGTAACAGATAAAAAATTTGCCTTGATATCTCCGTTGACCGTATCGGCCGAGGCGGAACCCTTAACGTCTTCTATTGTTATTTCCCCGTTGACGTTACTTATTTCGAGCTCGCCGCTCACGCCCTTGACAGCAATATTTCCTTGGTTTACGGTACCCAACTTTAGTGAAAAATTCGAAGGCACCTTAATCTCAAGGTTAGTTGCCCGGTTCCATTGCTCATTAACAATTCGAACCACATTGTCTTTTTCCTCGGCACTTATTTTCATTGAACTATTTTGAATTCGTTTTAGTCCTTGCCTTTCGCCTTTTTCCTTGTCTTTGTAATGTTCTTTTTTATTTCCAAAGGAAGCCTTAACGATCACCTCATTGCCATCATAGGCAATTACATCGATTGAACCCGCCAATTGCTCTACAATCAATTTTCCGGCACTAGCAGGATTGCTCAACGGCACAGAGAACAATTCAACACTTTCATCTTGCGCACCTGATAGTAGTGGTACCAATAACATCGTGACGAAGAGTAGCTTTATATTTTTCATGATTCCAAATTTTAAATTTTGATTTCCTTTCTTTTAAATTTTCTTGATAATAACATCGCCGTTCAACGTCTCAAAATCGAAGGACAAACCACCCCTGCCGATTTGAACCACGGGTTTTGATTCGTATCTATACTTCGTGTTTTTTTTGCCGGACTCATCTTTGGTCGTTCTCGCAAATTGCTTGGTAATATCAAAGTCGGTGAAAAGCTCGCCATTCATGCTCTTAAAACCGATATCAGCGGATAGTCCTTTTTGATAGGTAATATTTATGTCACCATTTAAGGAATAGTACGTCGAGGCAACGGTCGGATTGTCGGCATAGGAGATATCCACTTTTCCGTTTATACAATGTACTTTTGTCTGACCAGTGATATCCATAAGCTCGATTCCTCCATTGATATTGTTTGCTTCGATATAACTTCCCCGTGTATTTTTTACGACAACCTCGCCATTATTGATGGCCCCTACCTTGAGTTTGCTGTTTTTTGGCATCTTTACCGTAATATTCAAAGTATGATCGTATGGTGACTCTTCCCACCGATTACAGTCTATTGACGTAAATCGTCCATCTTTATAGTGCATATTGGGTACTTGCGGATAAACAATCAATTTGTCCCCCTCGTTTAAGACATTAATGCCAATTTCTTTTTTGCCCAATTCAAGATCGTCGGCACTTCTGGCCCTAATCGTCTTTTCGACCTCCATCAACACTGTTTCTCCATTATAGCCCTCCACTGAAATGGAGCCGTTCAGGTTTTGAACCTCAAGCATAACATCATTGCTTGCACTTTGATAGGATAGTTCCTTCTTGATGACTTCTTTAAATTCCTTTTTCTGTGCCCTGGCACATTGTAGTGTGAAGGATGCGGCCAACACTGCACAAACGGTTACTTTTTTCATTTGATTTGATTTATTATGATTAATGAATAAACTCCAATTCTAGAGGCACTTTGCCAATATTTTATATAATGGAATTGATGGTTGTTTCCAATTTATCCTTGACAGCTTCGTCCAATTCCTTAGTTCGCATCAATGTCTTAAATGGTTCTATGGATTCTTTCTCTTGAAGTGCAACCATTAGATTTGCCAAGGTTACCTGAATTATCGGGGAATCTTGTTTAACGATAGACTGTACCAAACCTTCGCGAACCATTGGTTCATCCAAATAATTGGTCAATGATTCTATGGCTGCCAAGCGAACGTTGACATTGGCATCGCCATTCAATGTTTTCAGTAAGGCCTTTATCACGGTCTCATCTACTTTTGCAATTTTGTTGAGCTCATTTATGCCTTGAAGTCGCTTATTCGCCGAAGGTTGCTCCAACAAGGTCAATACCAATTGCTCCCTTACCTCATTGGTTTCATCAGGGTTGTTTACCACGGTTTTCGGAATCGAATCAATAGACCCCTCGGAACTCAAAAAATAGCCGCCCATCAATCCCAGACACAAAAGCAAAATACCGTAAGCCATTTGCGGTCTCCAGAGAAGTTCAGTAATATGGGTCAACCAGTTTTTACCCCCATCCTTTAATTCTTCTGATTTCCTAATCTCGCTGTGAAGCATGTTGAAGAATTCATTGTCCATTTCTTCCGAAGGTTCGGGTATCGACATACCATCTATTTCGGTCCAGGTATGACTTAATTCCTTAAATTGATTTTGGTATTCATGGTTCTCTTGAAGAAACCTTTCGAACTCTTCGCGTTCCGTCTCATCCAAAGCATCGGAGAGGTATTCCATTGACCATATTTCAAACTTTTCCTGTTCCATAACTTATTTGGTTTCGAGTTGTAGAAAAATCGCTCTAAGATCCTTTAGGGCACGATGTGCCTTCACCTTTGCTGCACCCTCACTACATCCCAATATTTCGCCGATTTCGTTATATTTTATTTCTTTTAGCTTACTAAGCACCAATATCTCGCGCTTTTCTTGTGGCAATTTTTGCATTGCCATCCTCAAGGTAGAAACTTGATCGTCCCTGTCCATTTGCAATTCAAAATTTCGACTGTCCTCCAACTTGTATTCCATCTCGGCAAGATTATTCCGATTGTTTACTTTGCCGTGTTTCCTATAGTAGTCGTGGTTCACGTTCCTTGCCGTTCTGAACATCCAGGCGGCAAAAGAACCCTCACCTGTAAACGTATGCTTGTACTTCAACATTCTCATGAAAACATTCTGTACCAAATCTTCACTGACAGACACATTTCCGCTCATATTGTAAAAAAAGCCAAACAGTCTTTTTTTATGGCGTTCATACAAGAGCCCCAGCTTATCTAAGTCTCCAGCCTTCACTTTTAGCATTAATGCATTGTCGGTCAGTTGCTGCATTTTTGTTTTTAGGTCAGAAATCCATCGGGATTCAAAAGGATAAACCGAGGAAATATAAAAAGGTTACAAAAATTTTGAGATTTCTTTTAAGGTAAGTTTTTTGAAAGAAAACGCCACCCGACTGGGTGGCGCCATAACATTGAAAAAAAATATTGGTCAACCCTTTAACCAGGCTTGCCTAACCTTATCTTGTTCGGCAGAAGCGTTTTCAATAGGCACTATTGTTTCAACTACCAATGTCGGCGAACCTACTTTGCCCTCTAAGATCAGCTCCCTACCATCACGGTCTACCACCATCTTGATCTCTGTATCGGGTGTCCATGTAAAACTCTGGCCGATTACCGAACGAATGGCCTCCAGGGTAATCGGAGTATCATTGACGCTTTTAATTGTATCCCCGCCCTGAGCGCCAAGATTTCGAAAAAAACTGTTCAAAGTAATTCCCTTGCGGATAAAAACCACATTTTGGTCGGCGGGATCCACATCGATAAAAGGCACCTCCCCATCAAGAAAATAACCTGTTTGGTTTTCTTGGTCTATGGTCTTTAAGCCGGCCCTTGCCAAAAATGTATTATAATCAATTGGGGTATCGCCAATGACATGGGCATCAAAGAATTCTCGAACCTCGGGATAAGTCATCCCCACGATCTCATCGATCAGCTTATTATCTTTGAACGGGGTGTTGTTTCCGTATTTTTTCGAAAGTTCCTTCATCATCCATAGCACCCCTTTTTCACCATTGCTCAATTCGCGTAAAAGAACATCCAAGCACATGTTGATCAAAGCGCCTTTCTCATATACATTGGCATAATTCTTCTCGTAAGGCTCCTTTAAAATATTCTGGCTCATTTCTGTGAACGACATGGCATCGTCATACGATTTAGCGTTGTTCACCTTGTCCATAATTCGCTTATAGAACTCACTCTCATCGATCAAACCCTGCTGAATTTGGAACAAATTGGCGAAATATTCGGTGGTGCCTTCGTACATCCAAAGGTGTTGTGACATTTTTGGATCATTGAAATCGAAGTACTGCACTTCTTCCGAATGAACGTTCAGTGGAGTCACGATGTGAAAAAATTCATGGGATACCACATCTTTCATGGCTTCGTCTAACGCGGGTTTTGGCATTTGCTCTGGTAAAACCACTACCGTGGAAGTGTGATGTTCCAAGGCGCCAAAACCTGTGGCATCGGCACCATCCAAGGTTGAGAGGTACAACAGGATGTTATATTCCTTGGTGCCATCTATATCGCCTAAAAAGGTCTTTTGGGCACGCACCATCTCCTCCATTTGGGGTTTGAGACTGGCAGCGGAATAAATCCCGGTCGGTGAATAAACGCTCAAAGTGACAGTAATATCATTGATCGTGAACGACTCCGTATTCGGTTTTGTATATAGAATAGGATTATCGATAACATCAAAGTACCGGGCCGCCAAAAAAGTTTCAGATTGAGCGGTTTCATCCTGCTGAATTTTTTTCTTCAAGGAAGTGGTCGACACAAGATCACTTGGCTTTACAAAGTTCAATTCATAGGGCACCTCCTTCAATCCATCAAAATAGCCAACGAATCCGTGTAGATTCAACATGAAGTTTTCGCCCTTCAGTATATTGGTCCCTGCTGGCGAGAATACGGCCTCCTTAACTTCCGATTCGGTATCATAGGTATCATTTACATAATAGGATACTTTGTCCAAGGATTTTGCGTTGCCGATGTTCCAAGTATTATCATCTGATTTGGTTACGGGAAGTTCATTTCCCTTGTCATCGAAGGCTTTGAATCCCTCGATATATTGTCCATAATTATCAGTGCTATAGGTACCTGGAACGGTCTTGGGAATATAAAAGGAAACTGCATCCTTCGTAAAGGCACCAGGGTCTAAAGTCACCATAACCTTATCGTCGACAACATTAATCAAATCGATTGTGGTTTTGATATCCGTTTTGTCGGCCGTTATCACAGATTTGGTAGCGCCACAAGAATAAATCAGTATACAAATTGAACAGACTATTGCAAGTTTCTTCATTGGAAGGAATTTTCTGAATTAGTTGGGCACAAGATTATTAAAATTAATTCACCTAAGCCTTGCTTTTATGAAATTATTAGACCAAATGCACATCAGATTTTGCCCATTTTGCCCTAACTTTTTTTGATTATTTTTGTCTGACCATAAAAAAATAGAATGCCCTACAAACGAATATTGTTAAAATTAAGTGGTGAGGCCTTAATGGGCGAGCGCCAGTATGGTATTGACCCCAAAAGACTTTCAGAATATGCCGACGAGATCAAGGAAGTTGTCGATAGGGACATCGAAGTGGCAATCGTAATCGGCGGGGGCAATATTTTTAGGGGGCTTTCTGCGGCCAGTCAGGGCATGGATCGTGTACAAGGGGATCATATGGGAATGTTGGCGACCGTCATCAACGGACTCGCACTACAGAGTGCCTTGGAGGAAAAAGGAGTACAGACCCGTCTACAATCGGCCATAAAAATCAACGAGGTTGCTGAACCCTTTATTAGACGTAGAGCCATGAGACATCTCGAAAAAGGCAGAGTGGTCATCTTTGGAGGTGGTACCGGAAATCCCTACTTTACAACGGACTCCGCAGCAGTATTGCGCGCCATTGAAATCGAGGCCGATGTTATTTTAAAGGGAACGCGAGTAGACGGCATTTATACTTCAGACCCCGAAAAAGATAAAAACGCAACCAAATTCGATACCATATCATTCAAGGATGTGCTGAATAAAGGATTGAAGGTAATGGACACCACGGCCTTCACCTTGAGTCAGGAAAACGAATTGCCGATAGTCGTCTTTGACATGAACAAAAAAGGAAACTTGATCAAATTGGTTTCTGGGGAGAATATCGGAACCGTGGTCGACCTATAAGGGTCACCGAGTTTGGTACAATATATGTTAAGGTAATCATATAATTCTTTGATTATGAACGAGGAAGTAAAATTTATTTTAGACGCGGCCAAGGAAAGTATGGAAGCGGCAATTGCACATCTTGAAAAGGAATTTGTAAAAATACGTGCGGGTAAGGCAAGTCCGGCAATGCTTTCATCGGTAATGGTCGAGTATTATGGTTCCCAAACACCGCTTTCGCAGGTTTCGAACATCAATACACCCGACGGCCGTACCATTTCGGTACAACCATGGGAAAAGACGATGTTGCAAGAAATCGAAACGGCGATCATGAACGCCAATTTGGGGTTCAACCCCATGAACAATGGTGAAATGGTCATTATCAATGTACCTCCATTGACCGAAGAACGAAGAATTCAATTGACCAAACAAGCCAAGGCAGAGGCCGAAGACGCCAAAGTAAGTGTGCGCACCGCGAGGCAAGATGCCAACAAAGAGTTGCGGGATCTTGACATCTCAGAGGACCTCGAAAAGAATGCTGAAATCGACATTCAAGAATTGACGGATACCTATACCAAAAGAATCGATACTTTTCTAGACGCCAAGGAAGCTGAAATCATGAAGGTATGATTATTCAATAAATAGCAAAAAAGCGACCCGATGGGTCGCTTTTTTGTTTAGGTACGTTTATAGTCATTCTGTACCTTTGCAGGCGACAACCACTTATTCATGGTAGCCAAACTGACACAGGGCTTTTGGGCCAAAACTGCCCGGATCATACTACGCAATAGGATTTTCATGCTATTGCTTCTTGGCGCCATTACACTTTTTTTGGCATTACAATGGGAGAATATGCGTTTCAGCAATTCCCAGGCCAATCTGCTACCGGATGACCACCCCGTAAACCTTGAATATCGAAATTTTTTGGAGCAATTTGGTGAGGAAGGAAATGCCATTGTTTTTGGCATAAACGATAGCACACTTTTCTCCCCTGAAAATTTCAATCGATGGAACAAGTTGAGCAAACAACTTGTAGCCTTCCCAGAAATCGACTTTGTCATTTCTACGGATAACCTTCAAGAGTTGGTCAAGGACCAAGAAAAACAAGAATTTGTCATGCGGCCCTTGGTCTCTTCAGAGGTGCGATCTCAAGCCTCCCTTGATAGCATAACCAACAAACTCTTCGATCAGCTACCCTTTTACGAAGACCTACTTTACAACAAAGAGACACGAACTATTAGAACCATTGCCAATCTCGATAAAGACATTGTCAACACTTCGGTGCGCAAAGATTTCATATTAAAAGATCTTGCAAATCTCGTTACCGACTTCGAAGAGGAGACCGGAATGAATGTTCGCGTTTCTGGTATGCCCTACATCCGTACAATGAATTCCCAGAACATCATTGACGAAATCGGCAAGTTCATTTTGGCTGCCCTGGCCGTGACCTCCCTAATCTTCTTTTTCTTTTTTAGAAGTGTACGTGCCACCTTTATTTCAATGGGTGTTGTCATCATTGGCGTGATGTGGGCTTTCGGTATTCTCGGTCTTTTGCAATATGAGATTACCGTGCTTACGGCCCTGATTCCGCCCTTAATTATTGTTATTGGCGTTCCGAACTGTATTTTCTTGATCAATAAGTACCAGCAAGAGGTCAAAAAGCACGGCAATCAAGCCCTCTCATTACAACGCGTGATTTCAAAAATCGGCAATGCCACACTGATGACCAACGTTACCACCGCCTCGGGTTTTGCCACCTTTATAATTACCGATAGTAAATTGTTGACCGAGTTTGGTGTTGTTGCCTCGATCAATATTCTATGCATCTTTCTCTTGTCTTTATTGATCATTCCGATTGTTTACAGTTTTATGCCTTTGCCAAAAACGAAACATCTTAAGCACCTCAACAAAAGGTGGATCGATGCATTTGTTAATTGGATGGAGAATATTGTTCGCGAGAGAAGAATTGCCGTTTATGTGGTCTCAATTGCCCTGCTGGTCTTGAGTATTATTGGAATGTACCAAATCGAGATTTCGGGAAGCCCAATTGAAGATATGCCCAAAAAAGCGGAGTTTTTTCAGGATATCCGCTTTTTTGAAAAAGAATTCGATGGTATCATGCCTGTAGAAATCGTTATCGACGCGAAGCGTCCTAATGCTATCATGAAATCTGCAACCCTTAAACGAATTGATCGTTTGGGCAATGTGGTACAAGAAATTCCAGAGCTCTCAAAACCTGTCTCGATTGTCAATTTGGTAAAATATTCGAAACAGGCCTTTTACAACGGCATTCCGAAATATTATCAACTTCCAACCTCCCAAGAGAATAATTTTATTATGGACGTTGCGCGAAAGTCTTCGGGCAACAGCGATTTACTCAAAAATTTCGTCGATAGCACAGGCCAAACCGCACGAATGACCACTTTCATGCAAGATGTTAAAACTGAGCGCATGGAAGATATCGAGGCCCGCCTCTATGAAAATATAGAGAAAATATTTCCTGGCGAACGTTATTCGGTCTATATGACCGGTAGTGCCCTACTTTTTTTAAAAGGCACGAAATACCTTGTAAAGAACCTGGTATTATCATTGGCCCTGGCCATAGGCCTGATCGCCCTGTTCATGGCCTATTTGTTCCGTTCGTTTCGAATGATCATTATTTCCCTGATTCCGAACCTCTTGCCATTATTAATAACTGCCGGCGTGATGGGTTTTGTGGGCGTGCCTATTAAACCGTCCACTATATTGGTCTTTAGTATCGCTTTCGGTATTTCTGTGGATGACACCATTCATTTTTTGGCCAAGTACCGACAGGAATTGATGGTGAATCAATGGCGGATCAAAAAATCTGTCTATGCCGCTCTTCGAGAAACGGGAGTAAGCATGTTCTACACCTCGATTGTCCTGTTCTTCGGATTCTCTGTTTTCGTGATTTCGAACTTTGGGGGAACGGTTGCCTTGGGAGCCCTGGTTTCCGCTACCTTATTGTTTGCCATGTTGGCCAATTTAATTTTATTACCGTCCCTATTGTTGTCTCTAGAGCGAAGTATCGCAAACAAAAAAGTTTTCAAGCAACCTCAAATCGATATCCTTCCAAAAGAAGAACCCAATTTCGACCAATATGATGAGGAGGAATAATTACTTGCAAGCACGCTCCATCAGAATTGTGCTTTTCGCCATTCTTTTTGCCATTACGGTCAATTGCATTTCTCAGGATACGATTAAAATTTCTTATATCGGCAACATGGGTGTATTGATCGGGAATGATCAACGGTCGGTTCTGATTGATGGTTTTCATAAAGAATACAAGCCGCAATACCTCTTTCCTCCCGATTCATTGGTCACGAAAATAATCAACGGGCCGCATGAAAATTTTACCCCTATCGATGTGGCTATGGCCACCCATCATCATAGAGATCACTTTGATCCGAGTTATTTTTATTCTTTCCTGAATTCGAATAAATCCTCGATTGCAATTCTTTCCCCACAGATCAATGAACTTTTGCAGAAAGAAGCCAAAAAACGAAAAGGCGATTTAAGCAAGCAGCTAAAGACCGCCGACCATAACGGAACAACCCATACATTTAAACATAACGGGATTGAAATCAAATCTTTTCAAATCGACCATGCAAATCCCGCCCGACATAGATCCATAGAAAATACCGCTTACATCGTCAAAATACGTGAAATCTCGGTCATGCATGTTGGGGATTCGAACTGGGACGTTGCTGAGAAACATTTGAAGGCAAACCATAATCTTCTAAAAGATTTGGATGTCGCCATTCTGCCCTATTGGATGTTGCTTGAAGAAAAATCTGCCGAACTGGTCGACCGTCTAATGGTACCAAGAAATATAATAGCGACCCATATTCCTCCCAATTTTGACAAAAGCCATCAAAGAAGTATTTCAGAGCGCTTTGAGAACGTTCAATTTTTTACCGAAATCGGTCAGGCCGTAGAAGTTTACGATACAAAGTAAGTCCTTTTAAACATTGTTTCATCGCCGATATTTTTTCTCAAAAGGCTATCTTTGCAAATTCAATCCAAACGAAATTATCAATGGATTTTATGAGCATACAAGAAGTACTTTCCCTAGAGCCCAAGCAGCAAGAAGTTACGGTAAACGGTTGGGTTAAGGCGTTTCGAAGCAACCGATTTATAGCATTGAATGATGGGTCTACCATAAAAAATATGCAATGCGTCGTCGACTTTGAAAACTTTGAGGACGATTTATTGAAACAGATCAATACGGGTTCAGCATTGAAAGTGACCGGTGATTTGGTTGAAAGTCAAGGAAGCGGACAAAGGGTCGAAATTCAAGTTACTTCCATACATGTTCATGGTGGCTCAGACCCTGTCTCGTACCCAATACAGCGCAAAAGACATACGATGGAATTCTTACGGGAACAGGCTCACCTGCGAGTTCGTACCAATACCTTTTCAGCAGTTATGCGTGTAAGATCTGCTTTGGCATTTGCCATTCATAAGTATTTTACGGAAAACGGATTCTATTATTTCCATGCTCCGATCATTACGGGTTCCGACGCAGAGGGTGCCGGTGAAATGTTTCGAGTCACCACCCTGGATGAAAAGAACCCACCATTGACCGAGGATGGGGAAGTCGATTATAAAAAGGACTTCTTTGGAAAGGAAACGAACCTTACGGTATCTGGACAGTTGGAGGCAGAGGCTTATGCCATGGGCCTCGGAAAAGTCTACACTTTTGGCCCTACTTTTAGGGCGGAGAACTCAAATACCTCTAGGCACTTGGCCGAATTCTGGATGATAGAACCTGAAATGGCTTTCTATGACCTAAACGCGAACATGGATCTCGCGGAAGACTTCATCAAATCGGTATTAAAATATACTCTTGAAAATTGTTCCGATGACTTGGCCTTTCTTGAAAAACGGTTATTGGATGAGGAAAAGACCAAACCTCAGGCCGAACGTAGCGAAATGGCACTAATTGAAAAAATGAAGTTTGTGGTCGATAATAATTTCAAACGTGTTACCTATACCGAAGCTTTTGAAATTCTCAGAAATTGTAAACCCAATAAAAAGAAAAAGTTTCAATATACAATTGAAGAATGGGGAGCCGATCTACAAAGCGAACACGAAAGATTCTTGGTCGAAAAACATTTCAAATGCCCTGTTATTTTATTCGACTATCCGGCCAAGATAAAAGCGTTCTATATGCGATTGAACGAAGACGGCAAAACGGTACGTGCAATGGACATCCTCTTTCCTGGAATCGGGGAAATTGTGGGTGGCTCGCAACGTGAGGAACGTTTGGATGTCTTAAAGGCAAAAATGGCTGCGCTCGATATTCCAGAGGAAGAACTTTGGTGGTATCTCGACCTTAGAAAGTTCGGTACGGCCATACATAGCGGGTTCGGGTTGGGTTTTGAGCGCCTTGTTCTCTTCGCAACCGGAATGGGCAATATCAGGGATGTCATCCCTTTTCCGCGCACCCCCCAGAATGCGGAATTTTAATCTGAAATCGCTAACTTTATAAGTAGTTGAAACAACCCAATGCTAAAACAACATTTACAGTTCAAACTTTCACAAAAGCTGTCTCCCCAGCAGATTCAGCTTATGAAATTGATTCAACTGCCAACCCAGGCATTTGAACAACGGTTGAAACAAGAGTTGGAAGAAAATCCGGCATTGGAAGGTGGCAAAGAAAAGAGTGATGATCTCGGTAGCGAGTTTGATGATTCTTACGAATCGGAAAATGACAATGAAACCATTTCCGCTGAAGATATCAATATAGATGATTATCTGAGCGACGATGAAATCCCCGATTATCGTACTAGGGTAAATAATTACAGCGCCGATGACGACGAGAAGAGCATACCGTATGCAGCTGGAACCTCGTTTACGCAGCACCTTCTCAATCAACTCAACACCTTCTATTTAAATGATGAGGAGTGGGGCATTGCCGAGTTTTTAATCGGAAGCGTAGACGAGAGCGGGTATATCAGAAGGCCCCTGACCGACATTTTAGACGATCTCGCCTTCACCCAGAATATTTACACCGATGAAAAAACCATCGGAAAAGTGCTCAAAATAGTTCAAGAACTTGATCCACCCGGGGTCGCGGCAAGATCTCTGGAAGAATGCCTTATCATACAACTCAAGAGAAAAGAACCAACGCCAAGCATCGAACGTGCGATTACAATTTTGGAAAAATCATTTGATCAGTTCACAAAGAAGCACTACAAAAAACTGTTACAAAAACATGATATTTCTGAGGAACAACTTAGGGAAGCCATTTCAGAAATCGAAAAATTGAACCCAAAACCGGGTGGTGCCTATGCGGGAAACAATCGAATGATCGAACATGTCGTACCTGATTTTTCGATACGAATAGTAGATGGCGAACTTGAATTATCATTGAATGGCCGAAATGCCCCCGAACTTCATGTTTCAAAAGAGTACAGTAATATGCTCAAGGGTTATAAGGACTCAAAGAAAAAATCGAAATCACAGAAAGACACGATATTGTTCATAAAACAGAAGTTGGATGCGGCCAAATGGTTTATCGATGCAATACGGCAAAGACAGCAGACATTGTTCATTACGATGAATTCCATTATGAACTATCAGAAAGAGTATTTTCTGACCGGAGACGAACGCAATCTGCGACCCATGATTTTAAAAGATATAGCGGACGAAATCGATATGGATGTATCCACTGTTTCGCGCGTCGCCAATAGCAAATATGTGGATACCCCTTACGGCACCAAACTGATCAAGGAGTATTTTTCAGAGTCGATGAAAAATGAACAGGGTGAAGATGTCTCCACCAAGGAAATCAAGAAAATACTTGAAACCGTAATTCGCGACGAAGAAAAGAAAAAACCCTTGACGGATGACAAACTGGCGGCCATATTAAAAGAAAAGGGCTACCCTATCGCAAGAAGAACCGTCGCAAAATACCGAGAACAATTGGGCATACCGGTAGCTCGACTGAGGAAACAGATATAAACCCTTATGCGGTTCTTCCTAAAGCTTATTTCCTATATTTTTCATCCATTGTTTGTGCCCATTGCCGGCACTTTGGCTTATTTTATCATCACACCCAAATACAGTCCGATAGAGGTACAAAGTGGCAATATATTGCCCATCTTCATCCTTACGATAATCATCCCGATTATATTCTACATGATATTGTATAACCTGGGTCTCGTGAGCTCTGTGTTCATCCCCGAGGTTAAGGAGCGAATCTATCCCGCATTGATACATATCGCTCTTCTACTATTGATTGTGGTTAAAGTCATTCCGAACAACTATATAGCCGAACTCAATTACTATTTTATTGGCCTTGTAATTTCTGCCATGGTTGCCCTATTGTTCATTCTGTTCAGACTTAAGGTCAGTTTGCACCTTATGGGTATGGGCAGTTTACTTATGTTTCTTGTGTGTCTAAGTATTCATTTTGAAAAAAACATTACCATTGGTCTTAGCCTGTTCACGCTGGCCACAGGGCTTGTGGCCACATCACGGCTGTACCTCAAAACCCATTCAAAACCAGAGATATTAATCGGCTTTTTTATCGGGCTCATATCGCAATTGTTGATGGTTCGCTATTGGCTTTGAGTTTGTTCAAGGTTGCTAAAAGTATCACCCTCATAGGTGGTATAGTTTATTTTCAAGGCATTTATTTTTCGTAACTCCTGCTTTATATCGGAAATCAGGCCCATATTTGCCCTTTTGTCGATTTTCAGTGATATAGTCACATAAGGCCTAAGATGTTGTGGTTTTTTTCGAATTTGCTCCAAAACATATGGGGCCACCTCTGATAGGTCGGCAAACTTGTCGTTTAACTGAATTCGTGGCTCAACTCCGAAGACGTCTTCGAATCTAGGTGAAGGTTTACCCACGTGAATTTCGATGATTCGGTCTTTTTTCTCCAATCGCTTGATCTCGGTAGCATTCGGCAACTTATTTTCAACGATCAGATCAGTATTTTTCATTACGGTAACGGTCATGAAAAAGAACAATAACATGAAAACGATATCAGGCAATGAAGCGGTAGAGACCTCTGGTTTTGGTAGAACACTTTTTTTTGAGAATTTGGCCATAACTATTAATTTTTGATTACAGCTTCTGAAATGTTCAGTGGAAACTTTGATTGAACATTTTTTATTCTTTCGGCAAGAATTCCTTTTTCCTCATTGCCCGTTTGAGGGTCTAGATATCTTTCGTCCATCGATTTATAATCAATATTATAAAGTCGATTGGCTTCGCGGTCTCGCAAGAAATTATACGCGCCACCAGTTCGTTCTGCACGGAGATATAATGGCCATAATCTGTTTCGCGTTGGGTATTCAGTACAATTATTGCCTCCCTTGGATGGTCTGAAGATGTTTGACTCCTTGCGCCTTTGCAATAATCGCAATATGATTCCTCTTGGTTCGAACCACCGTTATCGATAAATGCAATGCCCTTTTCCTTAAGGTCCTCCAACTTGGTAGGGTCGCCATTAACGAGCATACTACCTTGATTGTTCAGAAGAACTGTGAAAACGTTACGTTGGTGGTGTTCTTTCGAATCGCCATCCAATCGTGGCAACATACGGTTTAAACCAGCATCGGTCTCGATTGTAGTTGTTACTAAAAAGAAGATCAACAATAAAAATGCAATGTCGGCCATCGAACCGGCATTTACTTCCGGGGCACTTTCCCTTTTTCCCATAATAGAAATGTTTAGTGGTTATCAAATAAATTTCCACCATAGCAAGGTTGACCAATAAGACTGGGCAATTGGGAATAGAAAGGTGTAGTGGTAGTCAGATGATATGGTATCACCTGCTAACATGGCATCAAGTTTTATGCCATATCGGTAATTTCAAACGAAAAATCTAGAGGATGTAAAAAATCAACCCGACGCTTAGGGGCCTGAATTTGATTTCTTCACCGGTATCGGTGGTCGCCCCTTCAAACAGGGTATTTAAGGCGTAATAAAAGTGAAGGTTAAAGGTGTTGTACCCAAAATTTAAGGTAAGGCCATACTGAAAATCACGTACATCTTGGTTAAAAAAAGAATCGCTGTATTCTTTGAAAACGGCTTTTGACCTTGCGCCGACAACATAACCGATTTTGGCGCCTGCATAGAGCCTCCAAAACTTGTAGCTTGATGCCGTCGAATTTCTCCAACGCAACTCAAGTGGCAGTTCTATCATATGGGTTTCAATCTTATTCCGCTTTAGGTTTTCCGCTTCTACGGGAATTCTATAGGTAAAGCCATCTGTAATCTCCTCGGCCTTCAAGTTTGAATAGTACGAATAGACACCGTAACCCAGCCCGATGCCAAATGCGAAGGTTCCATCACGATTGATAGGCACATCTTTTATAAAACCTCCTTGTAGCCCGTAAGACAAATTCCGTTGGCTCACATTATCTGGTTTATCCAACAGAAAATTGTAGGTGATACCGATATAAAACTGATCTTCAAAATAACGAGAGGAGTCAAAGAGCGAATCATTGGCCATCTGGGCGCCTAGGTTCACGGATGAAAGCAGAAGAACTATTACAAATAATGGTTTCATTCGGGCAAAGTTATGGAACTAGAATAAAAAAAACGCCCCAATAAAATTGGAGCGTTTGAACAAGTTTGAACTTTTCGCTATTGTAAATTTCTAAAGGCATCGCCCTCATAGGTCGTATAGTTGACCTTCAAAGCATTCACTTTTCTCAATTCTTCCTTAATATCAGAAATAAGGCCCATATTCGAATTTTTGTCCACCTTCAACGAAGTAGTCAAGAAGTTCTGCAAATCTTGATGCTTCTTGGCTCTTTCTTGAAGGATATAGGAGCCAACCTCAGAAGGATCGGCAAACTTATCATTAAGCTGAATTTTGGGCTCTGTTCCATAGACCTTTTCATACTCTCTGGAAGGCTTTCCAACATAAATGTAGATCACCCTATCCTTTTTATCCAACTTTTTGATTTCGTTCGCATTCGGCAATTGGTTATCCACCTTTAGGGTGTTGTCTTTCATAACCGTGACCGTCATAAAGAAAAATAACAGCATAAAAACGATATCGGGTAAGGAGGCAGTCGAAACCGCCGGCAACTCACCACTCTTTTTCTTGGCAAACTTTGACATATTATTCTATTTTATGCTTATTAATTAGACGATGTTTCAGCCTCTGAAAGCTTTTGAGGAAAGAGGTCTTGGATCTGTTTTACTTTATCCTTCAACCTTTCCTTTTCAGCCGCCGGCGTCTGTTGATCTAAATAGGTGGCTTCCATTTCAGTAAATTCCCTACCAAAAAGCCTTTCGGCCTCCCTGTCTCTCAAATCGTTGTAAGCACCGACCAATTCATTTTGAACGGTAATGTAAGTGCTATACTTCGTCTCTCGATCATTCTTAAGCGAAATAATCGCCTTAGTCGGATTATCAGATGATTCCGGATTCTTCCTACCCTTGCAATAAGTGCAGGTCCCATCCCCATTATTGTCTAAAAAATCCTTTGCCTTTACCCTTAGGGCCTTCAGATCTGTAAGTTCGTCATCAACAAGTAATTGACCGTTTCTATTGATAATTACCTGCAAGATGTTCTTTTGCTTGATGACCACATCATCTTCGGGCGGCTCCATTGGGGGCAACATACGATCTAGTCCTGCATCCGTTTCTATAGTAGTGGTTACCAAGAAAAAGATGAGTAACAAGAAGGCAATGTCTGCCATGGATCCCGCATTGACCTCGGGTGCTCCTGCTCTTCTAGGCATAATTTCGGTTTTTATTTACTAAATAATTTTTTTACTCCTGGTATGACCATTAGCGCAACGGCCACAACTGTAAGTATGAAGAACATGTTTAGTCCCATACCAATTCTCTTTACTGTTGACTCGTTTGACATCGCCATATATTCATCGGCCACATCTGTACCGCTAGACAATACATAAGAAATGATAACGATCAACAACAATCCGCCGATACCGAACATGGTTCTTTTCAAACCTGCCGGATTGGAAAACACATTCTTCAGCCCAAAAATCACCGTACTGACAACTGCGATGGCCAAAAGAATATAGGTTATCCAGAACATCGCGTTCATCGAACCGCTCGACACGGCCTCACCTACCGGCATGTCTTTCTCTGGAAGCATGAACCAAAGAACGGCCCCGATCAAACCCAAAACTATTAAGGCTATTTTAAGTATTTTATACATAATTTATAGTGTTAAGGGTCTGAAATTATTTTTTGTGGTCCACCAACATATCGATCAATGAAATCGATGAATCTTCCATATCATTAACAATACTATCAATCTTGGCAATAATGTAGTTATAGAATATCTGAAGGATAATCGCCGTGATAAGACCGAAAACCGTGGTCAAAAGGGCAACTTGAATATCACCTGCAATAAGCGAAGCACTTAAGTTACCTACGGCACTAATTTTCTGGAAGGCCTGAATCATACCGATTACAGTACCCATGAACCCAAGCATCGGCGCAATAGCGATAAACAACGAAAGCCAAGATACATTTTTCTCTAGCTGGCCCATTTGAACCCCACCGTAAGATACAACGGCCTTTTCTGCAGATTCGACACTCTCTCCTGCGCGATCCAATCCTTGATAATAGATCGAAGCAACGGGGCCTTTTGTATTTCTACAAACTTCCTTGGCGGCTTCAACACCTCCTGAGGCCAAAGCGTCTTCAACTTGCTGCTTTAGTTTGGTCGTATTGGTACTGGCCATGTTCAAATAGATAATTCTTTCAATGGCAACTGCCAAGCCCAGAATCAAACACAAAAGAACGATGCCCATGAAACCGGCACCACCCTGAATGAACATTTCCTTTAGGACTTGTGTAAAAGGCTTGTCATCAGCCGGAGCGTCATCTTGTAGCAAGACGGCTGTAGTAGTGACCGTTGCCGAAAGGTTCGAAACCATAGTGGCAGCTACTGCCTTTGCATTTACCGTATTTGTACTTAGCACAAATAACCCGGCCATCGCCAGGATAGAGAATAATTTTTTCATTTCGTTCAAACTTAAATATTAGTTAGTTAATAGGGTTAAAGATATAAAAATTTTGCAATTAAAAAAGTTATTCATCAATTGATCGAGAAGCCGTTGATACTCAATTTCTTCTCATGGCTTTTACCGAGAGAACGGTATCTATTGAGCCTCTCTCAAACCTCGGAACACAACCCTCAAAAGCAATTGAAAAACCACTTGGCAATTAACATTTTCCCATCCATGAAAAATACCGAAACAAGATTTGATATTTTCTTTGGATGGGAAAATGCCTTTGCAGAGAGGAAGGGATTCGAACCCTCGATACACTTTTGGTGTATACACACTTTCCAGGCGTGCGCCTTCGACCACTCGGCCACCTCTCTAGTTCATCATTATCAGGGCGCCCAAGAAACAAAAAAAATCCTTTTAAATAAAATCTGCGCAGCAATTCATTCCATTTCACCTCGCAACGAGGTTTCAAAAACGGTTTTGAACAATTTTGGGGAAACGGCACTACCCAAAAGATACATCAGCTTGGTAATTGCCGCTTCGGTCGTAATGTCCTTGCCATTTATTATTTGAAGTTTCTTCAATTGTTGACTTGTCTCGTACTGCCCCATAATCACACTACCCCCTGAGCACTGGGTAACATTAATAATATAAATACCCCTCTTAATGGCCTTCTTGAGTTCTGCGACTAGCCAATCTTCAGTCGGGGCATTGCCCACACCATAAGTTTCGAGAATCAGGGCCTTAAGGCCTGGAGTATCTAAAGTGCTTTTAAGCAAGGTCTCACCAATTCCCGGAAATAGTTTGAGGATGCCGACATTTGAGTCCATCTTTTTATTGACCTTCAGTTTTTTTCGTGAGTTGGCTTTCAACAAATTCTCTTCATATACTTTAAGGTGTACCCCCGATTCGGCCAAGGCCGGGTAGTTCAAAGAGGAAAAGGCCTCGAAATGTTCCGCATTTATTTTGGTCGTCCGGTTCGCTCGGTACAGCTTATACTCGAAGTAAAGACATACTTCTCGAATTAAGGGAGCATCCTTTTTGCGCAAAGAAGCGATTTGAATGGCGGTAATAAGATTTTCTTTTGCATCGGTGCGCAAATCCCCTATCGGCAATTGCGACCCGGTAAATATTACAGGCTTTGATAAATTCTCAAGCATATAGCTCAAGGCCGAGGCCGTGTAACTCATAGTGTCGCTACCGTGCAGTACCACAAAGCCATCATGGCTTTCATAATGAGATTCGATCTGTTCGGCAATAGCTGTCCAATAATCTGGATTCATATTCGAGGAGTCGATCGGATTTTCGAAGGAGATCGAATCGATGTGGCAATCGAGCTGCCCCAATTCGGGAATGTTCTTGACCAGTTTCTTAAAATCAAAAGGCTTTAACGAACCCGATTCATAGTCCTTGACCATTCCGATGGTGCCACCCGTATAGATGAGTAAAATCTTCAAATTACCTTTCAAGTGTTACGTTTATCTAGATTCCAAAAATATCTTTTGAATTGGCAGTGGTGATACGCGCAACTTCAGCCGTCTCCAATCCATAGATTTGGGCCAATTTCTCAAGTACCAAAAGAAGGTACGAGCTCTCGTTCCTTTTTCCTCGGTAAGGGGTCGGGGCCAAATAGGGAGCATCGGTTTCCAAAACAACATTGCTCAAATCGATCTGGTCAAGAAAAGTATCGATTTTTCCATTTTTAAAGGTGACAACGCCTCCTATACCCAATTTCATGTTATACGATATTGCCTGTTGCGCCTGTCGCATTGTTCCGGTAAAGCAATGAAATATTCCAAAGAGATCATCCGATTTTTCATCCTCCAAAACTTCAAAAATTTCATCGAAGGCATCTCGACAATGAATGACTATCGGAAGCTGGTGCTTCTTGGCCAACCCAATTTGTTGTCTAAATGCTTCTTGCTGATATTTCAACCAAGACTTATCCCAGTAAAGGTCAATACCGATTTCCCCGACGGCATAAAAGGTTCTTGAATCCAACATTTTTTCGACATGTCGAAGTTCTTCCCTGAAATCTTCTTTGACATGTGTAGGATGCAAACCCATCATCAAAAAAACATTTTCGGGGTACGATTCTTCCAAGGCCAGCATAGACTCAGTGTAAGTGGAATCGATTGCCGGAATGAAAAATCTTTTCACTCCATTATCCAAAGCATTTTGAATGACAACATCGCGGTCTTCATTGAAGGCTTCACTATATAAGTGTGCATGGGTATCGGTCAAAATCATGCAACAAAAATAGGTTTATCTTTAAGAATTGGTTTAAACTTTTTCATTTACCTTCGAACCTCGGCTCCAAATACAAAGTTCAAACCAATTCTACCAAAAAAATAAGGATGGCGAACCTCAAAAAGTTTCTAAAAAAGAAAAAGTATATCAGGGTACCCTTGGTCTTGACCGCTACGAATCATTTTGAAATAAACGCGGCGATCAATGGCGTCAAGGGTCGTTTCATTTTGGATACTGGGGCTTCGAATACCTGTGTCGGATTTGATAAACTTGAAATGTTCAAACTCACCTCTAAGGCCTCTAAGATAAAAGCTGCCGGCGCAGGGGCCACCAACTTGGAAACCGAAGTTTCAAAAAAGAACCGCATTTCGATCGGGAAATGGAAGAAGAAAAAAGTTCAAATCGTTCTTTTTGACCTTGTACATGTCAACGAGGCGTTAACCGCCCACAAGGCAATGCCCGTCGACGGAATTATCGGCGCTGATCTATTGATCAAGGCAAAGGCCCTTGTTGATTACAAAACCCGTTCGTTGTATTTAAGGAAAAAATAATCCCTTATTTGCCGAAAAAGTAGCTCTTTCACCGAATTTTATGGGTTTTCTTAGGTATTTGGAAGAATTTTACCCTTCCAAATCTTAAGCCATGAAAGCCTTTACCCCTTATTCCCTTATTGGCATTGCAGCCCTCACACTGTTTCAGAGCTGTAATAAGGACGTTGATTCTATTCGAACCACCGACAACGTTTTGTTAAAAACACAAATCGAAAGTATTTACGGAACGACAGATAAACTGTTGCTTCCGCAAAGTGATGCATATACCGACATTCCCTTTGATGCTAATAACCCATTGACCGCCCAAAAGATCGAATTGGGGCAATTGCTGTTCCATGAGACCAGTTTGGCCCTAAACCCTAAATTGGAAGCCGGGAAAAACACCTATTCATGTGCCAGCTGTCACCATGCAAAAGCAGGGTTTCAAAGTGGGTTGCGCCAAGGAATTGGTGAAGGGGGAATCGGCTTTGGAAACTTCGGTGAAGCCAGGGTCAAATCAGACGATTATTCAGAGGAGGAAATCGACGTACAACCCATACGTACACCGACCGTGCTCAACAGTGCGTATCAGAAGGTGCTATTATGGAATGGTCAATTCGGGGCCAAGGGACCCAATAAAGGTACTGAGCAAAGCTGGACCGAAAATACGCCCAAGGAAACGAATCATTTAGGTTTTGAAGGGGTAGAAACCCAGGCCATCGCTGGGTTGGAGGTACATCGCCTGAAAATCGACAGTGCACTCATCGAGAATTCAAATTATAAACAGCTGTTTGATGCGGCCTTCCCCGATATCCCGGAAACGGAAAGATATACCAAGGTCAACGCCGGACTTGCAATAGCGGCCTATGAACGCAGTGTACTACCCAATCAAGCTCCCTTTCAAAAATGGTTGCAGGGCGATTTTGATGCCATGACCGAGGAGGAAACCCTTGGAGCGGGACTGTTCTTTGGAAAGGCAAAATGCTACACTTGTCATTCTGGCCCTGCGCTCAACGATATGAAATTCCATGTGCTTGGTATGAACGATTTAAGCGGTCCCAAGGTTGCCGGTCAGGTTGACGAGGCCACCAAAAAGGGCCGAGGAGGATTCACAGGAAATCCAGAAGATGATTTCGCCTTTAAAACCCCTACAATTTACAATTTGAGGGATGTCAGTTTTTTTGGTCATGGAGGAAGTTTTCAGACCATTCGACAGGTACTGGAATATAAGAATTTGGCCGTTGCCGAAAACCAAGATGTTCCCAAAGAAAAGTTATCCCCCCTATTCACACCATTGAATCTCAGCGAGACCGAAATTGACCAATTATCAGCTTTTATATGGAATGCGCTATATGACGATAACCTTGATCGCTATGTACCCGAAAGCCTTCCATCGGGAAATTGTTTCCCCAATGCTGACCAGGCCTCGAAAGATGATATGGGATGTAATTAGGTAGAGTAGGTGGGCCCTTTTTAACCAGCTTACATTTCCAGTGATTTTTTTACATCGTTGGCCATTAGAATTTCTCCGGGATTCTCCAATGCCTCCTTCACGGCGACAAGAAAACCTACCGATTCTTTTCCGTCGATAATCCTATGATCATAAGAAAGTGCGACGAACATTACAGGTGCAATCACTATTTCACCATTTCTCACGATTGGGCGCTCGACAATATTATGCATTCCCAAAATCGCGCTCTGGGGAGGATTGATTATCGGAGTGGACAACATTGAACCGAACACTCCGCCATTCGTAATGGTAAAAGTGCCACCGGTCATTTCATCAACGGTAATATCACCCTCTCGGGCCCGGATCGCGAGTCTTTTGACCTCTGCCTCTATACCTCTGAAAGTAAGATTCTCTGCATTTCGAATTACCGGAACCATTAACCCTTTTGGACCTGAAACTGCAATGCTGATATCACAAAAATCATAAGAAATCATTTCCTTTCCATCGATCATCGAATTGACCGCCGGAAATTCTTGCAGCGCGCGAACGACCGCCTTTGTAAAGAAGGACATAAAGCCTAGACTGACCCCATGTTTTGCCTTAAAGTCTTCTTTGTATTGTTTGCGCAGCTCAAAAATGGGAGACATATCGACCTCGTTAAAGGTGGTCAACATAGCCGTTTCATTCTTTACGGAAACTAACCTTTCCGCAACTTTTCTACGCAACATTGAGAGCTTTGACCGTGACTCGCCCCTACTTCCTCCGGTTGAGGGGCTGCCCATGGATGGTTTCGCATTGACAGCGTCTTCCTTGGTAATTCTTCCATCCTTGCCCGTTCCTTTCACCGTCGAGGCATCAATTCCCTTTTCATCCAGTATTTTCTTGGCAGCAGGTGAGGCGGTTCCGGTAGCATAGGTCTTTTCCTGCGCTTTGTTTTCCGAAGCAGGTTTCGATTCTTGGACCTCTTTGGGCGCTTCTTCCTTCTTTTCCTCTTTTGGGGCTACCTCCCCTCCGCTCGGTTTTTCCGCACTTGTATCGATTAGGCAGACTACGGCACCAACGGCAACGGCATCACCTTCTTCTGCCTTCAGCGTTATCGTGCCACTCTCTTCTGCAGGAAGTTCCAAAGTCGCCTTGTCCGAATCTACTTCGGCAATGGCTTGGTCTTTCTCAACATAATCGCCATCTTCAACTAGCCATTCGGCAATTTCCACTTCGGTTATTGACTCCCCCGGTGAGGGAACTTTCATTTCTAGAACCATTCTATATCAATTTCTGTATTATCTATTCTTTAAAGAACCATAAAATCATTGCGGGTGACTTTTTGGCCTTGGCTTTTTATTCAGGTTTTGGCTTAGGTCGCGTCATATTGTCTTTCGATTTGTCAAAGACATAATCGATGACCTGTTGATGCCTCATTTTTGAACGAACGGCACTGCCCGCCGACGGCGCCGCGTAAAACCTTCGCGAAGCGACCCTGAACTTACCAGAGTCAGGATAGTGCATCATCAAATGACTCCATGCACCCATATTTCTTGGTTCTTCCTGGGCCCAGACCAAATCGGTAGCGTTTTTATATTTTTCAATAATGTTATCCATTTGATTCACAGGCAACGGGAACAGTTGTTCCAATCGCACCAAGGCGACATCGTCACGATCGAACTCTTCCTTACGGGCCAGAAGGTCATAGTAAAACTTTCCGGTACAGAAGACCAAAGATTTAATCTTCTTTGCATCGGCGAAGGCATCATCAATAACCTCCTGAAAACTTCCCGAGGCCAATTCGTCAACGCTTGATACTGCCTTTGGGTGCCTCAACAAGCTTTTGGGCGTAAATACAATTAACGGTTTTCTGAAATTGGCCTTCATCTGCCTTCTGAAAACATGGAAAATCTGGGCGGGCGTCGAAACATCGGCAACATACATGTTATCCCTAGCACAGAGTTGCAAATAGCGCTCCATTCTGGCGGAAGAATGCTCGGCTCCCTGACCCTCATATCCATGGGGAAGCAACATCACCAAACCATTCTGTAGTTTCCATTTGTCCTCGGCGGCCGAAACGTACTGATCGATCATTATCTGGGCACCATTGCTGAAATCGCCGAATTGTGCCTCCCAAATGGTGAGGGTATTCGGGCTGGCCATAGCATAGCCATAATCAAAACCTACCACCCCGTACTCTGACAATAGTGAATTATAAATCTGAAACCTGCCTTGTTTTTCGGCTAAGTGATTCAATAAAAGAACTTCCTCTTCACTTTCCTCGACCTTCATTACGGCATGTCGATGCGAAAAAGTTCCCCGTTCGACATCTTGTCCTGAAATTCTAACACCGAAACCTTCCTCGAGCAAACTACCATATGCCAACAGTTCTCCCATGGCCCAATCCAATTTATCGGTCTCGAAGAACATTTTCTTTCTATCGGCCACGAGGCGTTCGACCTTTCTCAAGAATTTCTTTCCGGCTGGCAACTCCGTAATTGCCCGTGCGATCTTTGTCAGTTTCTTTTTATTATAAGAAGTGTCCACAGAATCCAACATTTCCCACTCGCGAACGCGTTCGAAACCCTTCCAAGCATCTTCCATAAAAGGAGTGATCACAGTTTTATCCTCTTTACGGGAATCTTCAAGTTCGGTCTCCAAAGACTCTTTGTACTCCTGTTCCAAGCGCTTCACATAACCTTCATCGATTACGCCTTCGGCTATCAACCTTTCAGCGTATATATCCCTTGGGTTCTTATGTTTGGCAATGGCCTTGTATAATTTTGGTTGGGTAAAGCGAGGCTCGTCGCCTTCATTATGACCGTATTTGCGATATCCGAGTAAATCAATGAAAACATCGCGATTGAAACGCATACGATATTCCAATGCAAAAATCGCCGCGTGAACCACAGCCTCCGCATCATCGGCATTGACATGCAATACCGGGCTTAAGGTAACTTTACCGACATCAGTGCAATAGGTTGAAGATCTGGCATCAAGGTAATTCGTCGTGAAACCAATTTGGTTGTTTACGACCATGTGTATCGTGCCATTGGTCTTGTATCCGTCTAAAGTCGCCATTTGCACAATCTCATAGGCAATGCCTTGACCTGCAATGGCCGCGTCACCATGTAGAACTATTGGGAGTACTTTTGAAAAATTGTCTTGATACTCGGCATCCTGTTTTGCCCTTGCCAAACCTTCTACTACGGCCCCAACGGTCTCAAGATGTGAGGGGTTGGGCGCAATATTCATGCGAATCTTGTTGCCGTTATCAGAAACACGGTCTGAGGTCCACCCCAAATGATATTTAACGTCACCATCAAAAATTTCCTCCTCATAGTCCTTTCCATCGAACTCGCTAAAAATGTCCTTGGCCGACTTCCCAAAAATATTGGTCAGCACATTTAACCTGCCTCTATGTGCCATACCCATTACGAATTGCTCAACGCCCAATTCGGCCGCCCGTTCGACAATGGCATCAAGGGCCGGAATCAAGCTTTCATTACCTTCAAGGGAAAAGCGTTTTTGCCCCACATATTTCGTGTGAAGAAATCCTTCAAACGACACAGCTTGATTCAATTTTTTAAGAATGTGCTTTTTGCGGTCTGCATTAAAATTCGGGTGATTATCATTGACATTGATCCAATTCTGGATCCATTCTACACGTTCGGGCTTTCGAATATACATGTATTCCACACCGATGGCATCACAATAAATTCGCTGCAAATGGCTGACTATATCGCGTAATGTGCTTGAGCCGATATTCAAAATCTCACCTGCATTGAAAACCGTATCCAAATCGCTTTGTTCAAGACCAAAGTTTTCGATATCAAGGGTGGGTGTGTACTGCCGACGTTCGCGAACCGGATTGGTTCTAGTGAACAAATGTCCTCGAGTGCGATAGCCATCAATGAGTTTCACCACACGAAATTCCTTCTGAAGCGATTCTGGTACCGCAATGGCCTGTCCATTTTCCAAGGTAACCGTTCCGTCGAAGGAAGCTACCCCATTCTCGTTCAGCATGCTCTCCATGCCGAAATCGAAACCTTGAAAGAAGGCACGCCAACTTGGCTCAACACTATCTGGATTGGCTAAATATTGATCGTAACGTTCTGCAAAGAAAGAAGTGTGAGCAGCGTTTAAAAACGAATAATTATCCATACATGAATCTGGCTATCGTTCATTTGAAAATCTTTCAAAAATACAACATTTAACATATCTAGGCGTATCTTAGTTGACATAATCATAAAAAATCATCGAGAATGAAAAATTCAGGATTCCCCCGTTTATCAACCCTTTTTTTTGTCTTCATTTTGATGGCGGTCTCAACCAATCTCCCCGCTCAAAACCAAGGGCAGCGTAGCCCATTTTGGAGTCAGGTTCGCTTCGGTGGCGGACTCGGTCTTGGATTTACCAACGGAGGTTTCAACGCCTCGGTTTCACCAAGTGCCATTTACTTGTTCAACGACCAATTTGCGGCAGGTGTGGGTCTGACTTTTAACTATGCCAAGTTCGATCAAGATAAACGAACTGCTTATGGTGGGAGTGTCTTGACACTATATAACCCTATCCCCTTTCTTCAACTTTCGGCAGAACTCGAGCAATTGAGGATCAATCAACGTTTTGACCTGGGCAATTCGATCTTGGAGGACAACTACTGGTCGCCAGCGCTGTTTTTAGGCCTTGGCTACACCTCAAATTTTGCAACTGTCGGTGTACGCTACAATGTTTTGCATGACAACCGAAGTATTTATGCAGGAGCCTGGGTACCTTTTGTAAGGGTCTATTTTTAAAATCAAACCAATGGAAACAAAGCAACTAACAAAGAAATGGTTTTCGATTTGGGAAAATGGCGATTTCGAAAACCTGCCCATCACCGAAGATTTTGTACATACGAGTCCTTATGGGACTATCAAGGGAAAACAGGCATACCTTGAAATCGTGGAAACAAACAAAGACAAGTTCTTGGGGCACCGTTTCGAAATACATGATTTGATTTCTGACCGCAATAAAAGCTGTATTCGGTACTCGGCCATTCAAGAAGATTTCAGGCTGGAAGTCACGGAATGGCATTTTACAAAAGATGGACTTATCGCGGAAATTATTGCCTATTACAACATCGAGGAAGAACGAATAAAAATTGAGTAGTGTGCAGTGAATTCGAAAAAAACTGTCTCCCGGCCAAAAGCAAATTTGGGGTGCCCAATAGCATAATTAAAAAACCTTTTGGTATTTTGTACAAGTTAGTATAAAAATAAATTTTCCTGAAAAGTCAATGAAAATGGCCTTTTCAAAGGGAATTCCCATCGTTTTCGAAACAAACCATTCTTGCCTTTTTTCATGGCGAAAATCATTTTGGATTTACTCAGTTCTTATAAACCTTCCCTTCCTTCATCACAAAAACGACATTTTCCAAGGTCGAAACATTCTTGGTCGGATCTTCTTCGACGGCTACGATATCTGCAATAAAGCCTTCCTTAAGTTGACCCAATTCATCGGCCATGCCCAAAAGATCCGCATTGGTGACCGTAGCCGATTGAATGGTCTCCATTATCGGCATGCCCATCTCATGCATATAGCCAAATTCCTTTCCGTTTTCACCATGGGGCGAGACTCCAGCATCGGTGCCAAATGCTATTGGGACACCCTTTTTGTAGGCACGCCCAAAATTGGCTTGACTGACCGGACCAATCTCACGGGCTTTTTTGGCGACCACAGGAGGTAAGAACCCTGGAATCTCGGCCATTTTTGCCGCTTCTTTGCCTGCTGAAATCGTAGGCACCAAATAGGTATCGTGCTTAATCATTAAATCGGTGGTCGCTTCGCTCATGAGGGTACCATGCTCAATGGTTTTGATTCCTCCTAAAACGGCCCGCTGCATCCCCTCATCTCCATGCGCATGGGCGGCGGTCAACATTCCGTAATCTTTCGCCGTGGCTACGATGGCCTTGATTTCTTCAATGGTAAATTGCGGATTCTGTCCGTTCTTCGCAACACTCATCACACCGCCTGTGGCCGTTATCTTGATACAATCTGCACCATCCTTATATCTTTGACGCACGGCTTTTTTTGCATCCTCAGGAGAGTTCACAACACCCTCTTTAGGTCCCGGATCCCCCATCAAATCTTTTCGCATGCCGTTGGTGGGGTCGGCATGCCCCCCAGTGGTGCCGATGGCCTTACCAGCTGTAAATATCCGTGGGCCCTTCACAATACCCTTGTTGATGGCATTTTTTAACGCAATATTGACGCCCGAACCGCCTAAATCACGAACGGTGGTAAAACCAGCCATCAATGTTCGCTCGGCATAAACGGTAGATTGAAAGGCAACATCGGCCGGATTCTTGGTAAACCGATCCAAATATCTTGTCGGGCTCGACTGGCCCTCGATATGTACGTGCATATCAATAAATCCGGGTAAAACGGTCTTCGTTTTAAGGTCAATGGTTTCATCTTCTCCCAAACCATTTACATAACCATCTTGAATACTTTTAATACTATCGCCGGAAACTACAATTGTTTTTTCCTTAAGGATTTTACCAGATTGTGTGTCAACAATACTTCCGCACTGCAGGTAGGTATCTTGTGCACAAATAAAAGTTAATGAAAATAGCGAGAGTGCGAGGAGTAGTTTTTTCATTTCAGTGGTTATTTGAATTAGTCCGAGAGAAAGATAGGGAATTATTCTAGTTCTCTCTTATGATGTCGACAAAGTAATGAATGAATGTCCGCGCCCCCCTCCTTAGCCGATGAGAGGAATGAATTTCGCACCTTTTAGTGTGGACGAAAGGGTAAGTTCAGTTTATAGGTTTGGTACTGTTGCCATCCCTTCCGTCCTGCGAAAAAAACGGGACACTTCCCTCCATACTTCGACTGCGCTGAGTACAGGTCTGAGAGGAGCAGCTACATTTTATAACTTATAAAACTTATCCCCTGATTTTCTGCTCCCAGTCCCATGCAGACTTCATCGCCTCATCAAGTGTGGAATGAGCTTTCCAGCCCAGGACCGTATTGGCTTTGGTGGTATCGGCATAGGCCTCTGTAATATCTCCGGGCCTGCGATCAACTATTTTGTAGTTCAATTTTTGTCCGGATACTTTTTCAAAACTGTGAATGACCTCCAACACGGAGCTACCCTTTCCTGTACCAACATTGAAAACCTCATAGTTGAGGTTATTTTTTCGGTCCAGCAACCTTTGCAGCGCAACGACATGGGCCTTGGCCAAATCGACTACGTGAATGTAATCACGTACACAGGTGCCATCTTCCGTAGGATAGTCATCGCCAAAAACCGAAAGTTGCTCTCGCAGCCCGGCCGCGGTTTGCGTAATAAAAGGCACCAAATTCTGTGGTATACCCACCGGCAATTCCCCAATTTGAGTGCTCGGATGGGCACCCATGGGGTTGAAATAGCGAAGTGCAATTGCATTAAGCCCTTGTGTCACCTTGCATGTATCTGCAATAATCTCTTCGCCGATTTGCTTTGTATTGCCATAAGGGGATTCAGCGCCTTTTACAGGGGCATCCTCCGTGATCGGCATTTCGTCCGCTTGGCCGTAAACGGTACAGGAAGAGCTGAAAATGAAGTGCGACCTATCTTTTTTCGATAGTTCCTTCAATATATAAACCAATGTTCCAATATTGTTCTCGTAATACAACAATGGTTTTTCAACGCTCTCCCCCACCGCTTTCGAAGCCGCAAAATGTATGACCCCTTCAAGGTCACTATGTCTTTCAAAAAAATCCACTACTTGATCACGAATCTTTAAATCGAGCTTTTCGAACAACGGCGCCTTACCTGTAATAGCTTGAATGCCATTCAAAACACTTTCTGAAGCGTTTGAGCAGTCATCGATAATGACAACCTCAAAACCTTCATTCTGCAATTCGACAACGGTATGCGAACCGATAAAACCCAATCCTCCCGTAACAAGTATTTTCATTTATATACACAATTTAAGATTCCAGATTTTGTGAGGATGCATGCAAATGTAGACACTTCAAGTCATTATCCATTAACAAAACCGATGACCGCATTGGTTATATAGTCGATTTGCCCATCATCAAGCTCGGTATGCATCGGAAGGGAAATTACCTCTTTCACCAATTGGTTCGTCACCGGAAAATCGGCTTCGTCGTATCTTTCATCTTCATAGGCCTTCTGTAAATGCAATGGCACCGGATAATAAATACCGTGAGGAATCTCTTTAGAGGCCAAATGTTTGGCAAGAGCATCTCTCTGACCATTCGTTATTCGCAACGTATATTGATGAAAAACATGGCTTTGTTGTACGATTTTAGGCACACTGATATGTTCTCGGCCAGTAAAGGCCTCCGAGTATTTTTGTGCGGCCTCACGCCTTTTTTGGCAATAATCATCGAGATGGGGCAACTTTGCCCTTAGAACGGTAGCCTGAATAGAATCCAATCTTGAATTTACCCCGACCACATCGTGGTAATATCTTCTGTACATTCCATGATTTACAATTCCGCGAATGGTATGGGCCAGTTCGTCGTCGTTTGTGAAAATTGCCCCTCCATCACCGTAGCATCCAAGATTTTTAGATGGAAAAAAGGAGGTAGAGCCCACATGTCCCATCGTACCGGCTTTTTGGCTTCGACCATCTTTGAATGTATAATCCGCGCCAATCGCCTGGGCATTGTCTTCTATAACGTATAAATCATGCTTTTCGGCAATTTCAAGAATAGCATCCATATTGGCGCATTGCCCGAAGAGATGAACGGGGACAATGGCCTTTGTTTTTGGTGTAATGGCCCTTTCAACGGCACTAATATCGATATTGAAAGTGTACGGCTCCACATCGACAAGAACGGGTGTCAATTGTAAAAGAGCAATGACCTCTACAGTAGCGGCGAAAGTGAAGTCGGCTGTAATGACCTCATCACCTGGTTTTAGGCCTAGGCCCATCATGGCAATTTGTAATGCATCAGTACCATTGGCACAAGGTATGACGTGCTTGACAACCAAATAGGCTTCCAACTCTTTTTGAAAGGCGTGCACTTCAGGACCATTGATAAAGGCCGACGATTCCAAGACCGAAGCAATTCCTTTGTTTACTTGCTCTTTGATTCCCTGATATTGGCCTTTGAGATCGACCATCTGAATTTTTTTCACGGATATAATTTGAATTGGATACCGAATCACGTTCGGCACGGGACAAAAATACGAAAAGCACCCCAATGCAATTATGCAAAGAAGTGTAATTTAGCAGCAAAATCTTCTAGGTGCATTTCATCTACAACCTTCTGGTTCATATATCATGGTTCGCTCTGCAGATCATTGCGCTTTTTAACAAAAAAATAGACCTTTTTGTTTCCGGCAGAAAAAACACCTTCACAATTTTAGAAAAAGGGATTTCTTCGGGGGACACGGTGATTTGGATGCACGTAGCATCTCTGGGAGAATTCGAGCAAGGGCTTCCCATATTGGAGAAATTGAGACAAGAGTATCCTTCCTATAAACTATTGGTTACCTTTTTTTCACCTTCGGGCTTTGAGGTAAAAAAGAATACCGAAGTAGCGGATGTGGTCACTTATCTGCCAATGGACACCCTTAAAAATGCAAGTCGATTTATGGCGGTGGTGCGCCCAAAACTGGCCATTTTTGTTAAATATGAAATCTGGCCCAATTTTCTTAGGGAACTCAAAAAGCAAAATATTTCTGCCCTGCTGGTCTCGGCCATTTTTAAAAAGGAACAAATCTATTTTAGACCCTATGGGGGTTTTATACGGAAGGCACTTCGCACCTTCGAGCATATTTTCGTGCAGGATTCAAAGTCGAAACCGCTCTTGCGATCAATTAAGGTCGACAAGGTGACTAAAAGTGGGGATACTCGATTTGATCGCGTTTCCCAAATATTGGAACAAAACAACGAAAATGCACTCATTGGGAATTTTAAACAAGACAAGACCTGCGTGGTCGCCGGTAGCACATGGCCAGAGGACGAAAAAATTCTCGTTCCCTTTATGAATTCCTCGGAATTGGAAATCAAATGGATCATAGCTCCCCATAATATCAAAAGGGACCATATTGAAAAACTGCAAAAGTCAATCCATAAGCGAACAGCACTCTATTCTCAACTATCGAATGACAAGTTCGACGAACTTGATGTGGTAATTGTAGATAACATCGGACTTCTCGCCCAAATTTACAGCTATGCGGATATTGCCTATGTCGGGGGTGGTTTCGCGACCGGGTTGCACAACACACTTGAACCAGCCGTATTTGGAATTCCGGTCGTAATCGGACCTAATTATAAGGGATTTAAAGAAGCCGAAGACCTTGTTTCGAAAAAGGGCATCAAAGTCGTCAAAAATCGAGACGAATTCAATCGTTTGATGGATGAATTTTTAGGTCAAAGGCCAAATTCGTTGCTCGCCAAAACCGGTCAGATAAACGCAGATTACGTTTCTGAAAATAAGGGCGCAAGCATCCAAATAGTAGAGCATATACGTAAATTACTCTGACCGCAACTGTTAGTGTATGAAATTGTCTCGAATTCTTAAGTCCGGTGCCTTAATTTGCCTGTTTCTATTTTCCTGTAATACCCTTACTGAAAAACCGAAGAATCAACCTGTACCGTCCACGGAAAACAAGGACCTTGATGAAATCAAGAAGACCCACCGCGAAATCGATAGTATCAAATCCTTAAAGAAAAAGAAATCAAAACGTTCGGATTCTCTCAAACCCGGGGTGGCCTCGTTGGATGGACTCGAATAACCATTGGCGATTTTTCGTTAGTTTTACTCGATACGAAAAATCGACCCTATGAACACCAAGCTATTTCGAATTTCACTCACTGCAGCCTTATCCGGATTTCTTTTTGGTTTTGATACCGTAGTTATTAGCGGAGCAAATTTGCCCATCAAAGAATTATGGCAGACGTCACCTTGGTTTCATGGCACATTCATAATGTCGATGGCCCTTTGGGGAACAGTTGTTGGATCCCTCATCGGTGGTATACCCTGTGACCGTTTCGGAAGAAAGAAAACCCTTCTCTGGATCGGGGTGCTTTATGCGGTCTCTGCCCTGGGTTCTGCCCTTGCCACCGACCCCTACATGTTTTCTTTTTTTCGCTTCATAGGAGGACTAGGTGTAGGGGCCTCATCGGTTGCCGCGCCAATTTATATCTCTGAAATTGCCTCAAAGGAAAATCGCGGAAAACTAGGGGCCTTATATCAATTCAATCTTGTACTCGGTATTTTAATAGCTTTTATCTCGAATTATTTGCTTCAAGGTGTTGGGGGCGCCAATGATTGGCGTTGGATGTTGGGCGTTGAAGCCATACCGGCCATTCTATATACAATCATGGTATTCAGCATACCGAACAGCCCGAGATGGTTGGTCATCAAGAAGAACGATGAGGCCGCCGCTTCAGATACCTTGAGAATTTTGTACGACGATAACGAAGCCAAAGCCAAATTGAACGAAATAAAGGAGAATTTGGTTCTCGACCGCACTAAGGAACGTTTCTTCTCAGGTTACTTAAAGAAGCCTTTAATGTTGGCTTTTTTACTCGCCTTTTTCAATCAGTTGTCTGGAATTAATTTTGTGCTCTACTACGCACCCGAAATATTGGAAAGGGCAGGCCTGGCGACTCAAGAATCACTTTTCAGTTCGATATCGATAGGTATCGTGAATCTCATATTTACATTTGTAGGAGTGTGGCTGATAGACCGACTTGGCCGAAGACAATTAATGAAAATTGGTTCTGTTGGTTATATCATAAGCCTTGCAATGGTGGCATGGTGCTTTTATTCAGGGGCCGGTTCGGGCTTACTTCTCACCTTCGTATTGATTTTCATCGCATCACACGCCATCGGCCAAGGAGCCGTAATCTGGGTCTTTATCTCAGAGATCTTTCCAAATAAGGCAAGGGCATTCGGGCAGTCTTGGGGTTCGGGCACCCACTGGGTCTTTGCTGCCATTATAACCTTGATTACACCTATATTCCTAGACGCTGACAAAGGAATATTCAAAGACAACCCCTGGCCAATATTTGTTTTTTTTGCCGGAATGATGGTCTTGCAATTGTTATTTGTACTTTTCATGATGCCAGAGACCAAAGGCGTATCATTGGAGGCATTGAGCAAAAAATTGAGCGGAGCTAGAAAAACATCCTAAAATCTGACTATCAACCGCTTACCGATAAATATTGCTTTACATCGTTAGGAAACAATAAGAATGGTGTAGATAGTCGAATTAACACACGACAAAGTCAAGACAACCCAAATTTTCCTTATATTTATAGGAAATAGAACAATTATGGAAACTGATATTACAACCGGAACCCGTCTTTTAAACGGAGTCCTAAAAGTTATGGTGGTCGTTTTGGTAGGTATTTTGATTTCTGTGGTGATCGGTCTTTTATTGGCCGCTGTCGGAATTCTTTAATCGGCAGGTCCCATTGATCAATACACTCCCGATGTCAATCGGGATTAAAACGTATTTCTATTTTGTTAGTTTAAGTTTGATTTTGATAATTCTTAGTTTGCCCTGACCAAGCCGTCAGGGCTTTTTTTGTAAAAAACAAAGCCATCCGCGAAAACGGATGGCTTTGTACTGACCAATTCAAAATATCGAAAAATGACATTTCTCTATATATAAGACTGATCAAAAACCAAAATGTTACATTTTAACTGATTACTTACCCCCAGTAATATGTACTTCGTTAAACTCTTTGCTGACAATCAGGGTATTATCCCCATTAACTTTAACATCTTCAAATAAGGTCTCCTCATTGTCAATTTGAATCTTATGTACTTTAAATGGCAAACCGTGTAAGTGTATCTTAAAGGTTTCATAGGGGGTGGTATATTTCCCCGACTTATGTTGCATGATAATAAGCTCATTCTGCTTACCGGTCAAACTAAAGTTACGAAGGCTATATACCCCGTTCTTATATTCAAACCCATCGTCGGCATCCTCATAAACTATTGATTTTTCCTTTCCTTTCTTATAATAGACGTCAAGGGTAAGCTCAGTGATTTCCTTTTCGCCCACGTATTGCTGAATGGGGTATTTCGGAATAATAGCACCTTCACGAACAAAAATCGGCATACTGTCTATATCGGCATCGACCCACTGCTCTTTGCCTCCGGTAACCAATTCATCGTTCCAGTAATTGTACCATTTCCCTTTCGGAACATACATTCTTCTGCCCCGTGCATTGGGCTCAAGAACCGGGCAGACTAGTATATGGTCTCCTACCACAAATTCGTCGGTTCTAAAATGCGTCTGGGTATCTTCTTGATCTATCATGACCAAAGACTTCAACATGGGCACCCCCTCTTTGGCGTACTGCCAGAAAGTGCTATACAGATAAGGCAATAACTGATATCGAATTTCTATGAATTTTCGAACCACATCAGTGATTCCGTCATCAAAGGCCCAAGGTTCTTGATCCCCGTGGTCACCAGACGAGTGCGTTCTACAGAAAGGATGGAAAACGCCCAATTGGATCCAACGTGCATATAGTTCGCCATTAGGCTGTTCGGCAAAGCCACCTATATCAGAGCCTATAAAAGAAAAGCCTGACATGGCCATTCGCTGTGCCTGGATGTTCGCAATCCACAAGTGTTCCCAAGTAGCGACATTATCCCCTGTCCATGACGAAGTGTATCGCTGTGTGCCGGAATAGGCGGCACGTGTAATGGCGAAGGGACGCTTCGGATAGGCGAATTTTTTGATGCCGTGATACGTAGCCCGCGCCATCTGCATTCCGTATATATTATGGGCTTTTCTATGACTACATGGATTGCCATCATAGCTATGCCTAACGTCATTCGGAAAGGTTTTGTTGGGCACTTCCATGACTGCGGGTTCGTTCATATCATTCCAAACACCGCGAACCCCTATATCTTCAATAAGCTCTTTGTAAAGACCTGACCACCAATCGCGAACCTCTGGATTGGTGAAATCCGGAAAATAGCATTCGCCGGGCCAAACCTTGCCCTTCATATAGGGTCCGTCTGCCCGTTTACAGAAATAGTCCTTTTCGAGGCCCTCCTTAAAAACCTCATTTTCTGGATCGATCTTGATACCCGGATCAATGATGACGACCGTTTTAAAGCCATCTTCTTCCAATTCCTTTACCATCCGTTTTGGATCTGGAAAGTATTCCTTGTTCCAAGTAAAACATCGAAATCCGTCCATATAATCGATATCCAAATAAATGGCATCACACGGTATGTTGAGTTCCCTGAACTTGTTCGTAATCTCCTTTACTTTCGATTCAGGATAATAACTCCATTTACATTGATGATACCCCAATGCCCATAATGGAGGAAGTTCATGCGGCCTTCCGGTGAGATCCGTATAATCGGCGACCACATCGGCCATATCTGGGCCATAAATGAAATAATAGTTCATTTCGCCACCTTGGGCCCAAAAACTGGTCACATTTCTTCTTTCATGCGAAAAATCGAAAAATGACCTAAAGGTATTGTCGAAAAATATTCCGTAAGATTTGCCCTTGTGAAGACCTACATAGAAAGGAATCGTCTTATAGATGGGATCGGTATCTTTTGAATAGGCATAAGAGTCGGTGACCCAATTTTCAAAGCGCTTGCCCTTTAAATTAAGATGCACAGGCTTGTCACCCAATCCGAAAAAGCTCTCGCCCTCTTGGCTTACCTTGCTCATCTTTACAACATTCCCGCCAAATTCGTAGCTCTCCTCCCAATGGTAGCCAAGCTCATCTTCGCTCAACAAGGTGTTGTCTTTCGCGTCGTAAATCGCCTTTCTCATATCTGCCTTGAAGATGTCGCATATAAGTTTGGCCGTGGTTATTCGATACTTATCCTTACTCTCTTTGATTTCCAGCTTGTTATATCCAATACTGGCATATTTTGTAATGGCATATGAAAAGTCTTGACCCAAGTTTTGATGAGTGGTATATCGAAAGCGCAAGACCCCATCCCTCAAGACCATCACCTGCAGAAAAACATCGTTATTCGCCTTAAAAAGAAGTGTATCTACGTTCTTCTCGTAGCTCGATATTTTTTCAGGGAACAGATTTCCCTTGTACTCCAACTCGGTATTGGTAATCATAGTTTTTCTTTAGTTAATTGCGCACAAAAGAAACGATTTCTGAGATGATTTAAAAGCTTTGCCGATAGCATTTGAGAAATCATTGATTAAATGCAACAATGTTATCAATTCGATAAATTATTCCGAAAAAATTACGAAAACGATGTAGTAGCTCAGGACCACTCGAAAACCATAACCGCCAAAGGAGCCAAGGTAACCGAAACCGAATGGGGCCGACCGTGTAGGGCGCTTTTTTTGGTGCGAATCGCTTTGGAATTGTTTACTCCACTGCCCCCATATTTTTTGGCGTCGCTGTTGAAAATCTCTTTCAAGCTTCCTTTACGTGGAACTCCAATTCTATATCCTTCACGTACCACCTGTGTCATATTGCATACGATGACCAAATCATTTTTCTCGTCATGGCCCTTTCTCATATAGGCCAATACCGAATTTTCGGCATCGCCATGGTCGATCCAGTCAAAACCTTCAGAACTGAATTGCTTTTCATGTAGGGCCGGCCTATTTCGATATAAGATGTTCAAATCGGTAACCGTCTTTTTGACACCCTTATGATAATCGTATTGCAACAAATGCCAATCAAGGCTTGCTTGAAAATTCCACTCTTCGCTTTGTCCGAACTCATTGCCCATGAAAAGTAGATTTGCCCCTGGATGTGTGAACATATAGGAGTACAACAAACGTAAATTGGCGAATTGTTGCCACTCATCACCTACCATTCTACCTTTGATTGACCGTTTCCCGTAAACGACCTCATCATGTGATAAGGGCAACATAAAATTCTCGGTAAAGGCGTAGACCAAACTGAATGTTATGTCATTCTGATGGTGCTTTCTATAAATGCCCTCTTTCATGAAATACTCAAGAGTGTCATGCATCCAACCCATCATCCATTTCATACCAAAACCAAGGCCTCCCAAATATATTGGGCCCGAAACTTTCGAAAAATTGGTAGACTCCTCTGCAATGGTCTGCACATCAGGGTAATTGCCGTAGACCGCCAAATTGAGCTCTTTGATAAATTCAATGGCCTCTAAATTCTCATTTCCCCCATAAATATTGGGATCCCATTCCCCATCTTCCCTTGAATAGTCCAAATACAACATCGACGCCACGGCATCTACCCGCAGCCCATCGGCATGATAACGGTCCAACCAAAAAAAAGCGTTGCTGATCAAAAAAGATTTGACCTCGTTGCGGCCGTAGTTGAAAATCAAGCTCTTCCAATCTTTATGATATCCTTTTTTCACATCTGGGTGTTCGTAGACACAAGAACCGTCAAAAACACCTAGACCATGGGCGTCATCGGGAAAATGGGACGGCACCCAATCTAAAATGACTCCAATATCGTTTTGATGCAATTTGTCGACCAGGAGCATAAAGTCTTCCGGTTTTCCAAAACGCGAGGTAGGTGCAAAATAGCCCGTCAGTTGGTACCCCCAAGAGGGGTCGTAAGGATACTCCATTATCGGCATGAACTCTACATGTGTGAATTGGGTCTCCTTAAGGTAATCGACCAATTCCTCGGCAAGTTCGATATAGGTCAAGGGTCGGTTATCTTTGCCCTTACGCCGCCACGAACCGAGATGGACCTCGTAGACCGAAAAAGGCTTGTCAAGTGCATTCTTATCCTTGCGATAGCCCATCCAATCTTTGTCTTTCCACTTGTATTTCAGATTCCAGACGACCGAAGCTGTCTTCGGGGGATGTTCGCAGCGCAGCGCATATGGGTCTGCTTTTTCGGTAGTGATATCATTGTGATTGCTCAGTATTTTATACTTGTATTTATCGCCCTGCTGGACACCTGGAATAAAACCTTCCCAAATACCCGAAGAATCCCATCGAACATTTAAAACGTGTTCCCCTTCGGTCCAGTAATTAAAATCCCCGACTACGGATACACGCTTGGCCGAAGGCGCCCAAACCGCAAAATACGTTCCTTTGACACCATTCAATTTCATGACATGAGACCCCAGTTTTTCATAAAGCCGGTAATGCTTTCCCGATTTGAACAAATCGATATCAAAATCACTAAATAAGCTATGTACTTCTACTTTCGGCATATTTTATACTTCTAAATAATGAATCCGTTGGGTATCTCGGCTCCTTTTTTGACGACGACAATGCCATCTTTGACGACATAGTTCTCGTGTTCTTGTTCCTCCAAATGATTACCACCCCTGATCATAACGTCATTTCCGATACGACAGTCTTTATCGACAATGGCCTTACTGATCTGGCACCGATCACCTATACCTAAATAAGGTCGGTTTTCTTCGAGGCATTTTTTTATTTGATCTAGGGTCTGATATCCGGTCGAACCCATTATATAAGAATCTTTGATAACCGTTTCTTCGCCAATGCGGGCCCGTATGCCAACTACGGAGTTCTCGATTAGACTTGCCCTTATAATCCCACCTTCGGCAACCATTGATTTTACCAAGGTCGTACCTGACATTTTGGTCGGTGGTAGAATGCGGGCCCTAGTGAGTATACTCTTCGATTTATCGAACAGGTTGAATTTCGGCACTTCCTCGGTCAGACCGATATTCGCCTCATAAAAGGAATCGATATTACCGATATCGGTCCAATACCCTTCGAATTGATAGCCAAAAACCTTTTTGTCTTTGATTGCGTTCGGTAAAATTTCTTTCCCAAAATCGGTGGTGTCCGGGTCAGCAAGAATATCGACCAACAATTGTTTATTGAATATATAGATACCCATTGAGGCCAAATAATTTCGCCCCTGGTCTTGCATTTCAGGTGTGGTTTCAGAGGTCCATTCCGATAGAATTTCCTCTCCCGGCTTCTCTATAAAGGAGGTAATCCTGCTCTTATCATTGGTCTTCAAGATTCCGAAAGATGGTGCATCTTTCGCATTTACCGGTAGGGTCGCCACTGTGATATCGGCATCATTTTCCCTATGAAAGTCGACCATCTCGCTGTAATCCATTTGATATAATTGATCCCCGGAAAGAATAAGGGCATAATCGAATTCATGGGCCAGAAAATGTGACATGCATTGACGCACGGCATCGGCGGTGCCTTGAAACCAGGTTTTGTTGTCAGGGGTCTGCTCAGCGGCGAGAATATCGACAAAGGCCGAACTGAAATGGCTGAAATTATAGGTATTCTTCAAGTGTTTGTTCAAAGAGGCCGAATTGAACTGGGTCAAAACGAAAATCCTAAGAATATCTGAGTGTATACAGTTAGAGATCGGTATATCGACCAATCGATATTTTCCGGCTATCGGAACGGCCGGTTTCGACCGTTTATCGGTCAACGGATATAAGCGGGTTCCCTGTCCGCCGCCCAAGATTATTGCCAATGTGCTGTTGTCCATTACTTCAGTTTTAATAATTCATTGTAAACGGTAATATATTCCTTTACGGATGTGTGCCACGAATGGTCGATACCCATAATTCGTTTTCGTATTGTCTTGAACCTCTTTTTATCCTCGAACAATTCTTGGGCCCTGAAAATGGCATCAACGATATGGGCAGAGGATGCACCATGATGCCTTATTCCAAAACCGTTGCTTTCGCCAATATCGGTCACTGTGTCGATTAGACCACCAACACTGTTGACAATCGGAATGGTACCATAACGCAACGAGTACATCTGATTGAGTCCGCAGGGCTCGACCCGAGAGGGCATCAAGAGAAAATCTGCTCCGGCGTAAATCAAATGGGAAAGCGCCTCATCATAACCAATGTACGCATTGTACCGTTGCGGGAACCATTCATGTAGTTTTCCAAGTTTTTCTTCGGTTTCCGGATCCCCTGAACCCAAGACCAAAAAATTACCTCTATTTTCCAAGGAGGAAAGCAATTGCAAAAATGAGTCGGAAAGAAGGTCTGTGCCCTTCTCCCAGACCAAACGACCTATGAATGCGAACAAGGGCCTTTCGGGGTCAAGGCCAAACTGTTGGCATAAATGGGCTTTACTGGTCTTTTTACCGCTTTCTACCGTCTTGAAACTATAATTTTGTGGAATACGCTCGTCCGTGGCGGGATTCCAGACTTCGGTGTCAACACCATTCAAAATTCCTATGGCCTTTGCATGTTCATGCGCCAATAAATCTTCCAGACCGTTTGCGTGCCGCATCAATTCTTGTAAATAGGTGGGCGAAACGGTCGTGACCCTCCAAGCGCATTTTATTGCCGTGGCCAAAGGGTTGATCACATTGCCCCACTCCAACAAGCCCACATGAACGAAATCGAATGCGGGAAGATAGTATAACCTGTCAAAACCGAATTGTCCTTGATATTGTGCGTTATGAATGGTCAATATCGTCGGTGTTTGGCTTAAACCTCCATATTTATGACAATATTGTACCATAAAAGGGATCAAACCAGTGTGGTGATCATGGCAGTGAATGATATCGGGTTTTTTGGCGAGTTGGGACAACCAATCCAAAGCTGCAATCTGAAATGAAGTAAAGCGTTCTACGTCATCTGGGTATGAGTATACCCTTTCCCTGTCCATAAGGCCCTCTACATACACGAGAAAAAGCTCAAAACCCAAATCAGACTCCGCAGAACCGAGTACCTTATACGGATACCTTCGGTCTCCTAGTTCTACCTCATCCGAAAAAACAGTGTCAAATTTGGCTTTGCCTACGTAGTTCGTGGCATAATAAGGCATCACCACCTTAGAAGCCACCCCAAGTTCATTTTGATATTTTGGTAATGCCCCTACGACATCGGCCAAACCACCGACCTTGGCAATAGGATAACATTCGGCACTAACATGAAAGATTTCGGTGGTCGGCATAGGTTGCAAGCTAGGTTCGAAAGATATAAAAAACTATTGCTTATGACCTCAATTTTTCGAACTGATAATGCTGATTTCATCATTTTTTGTTTTGGGGGATGCCTAAAATGGATTTAGCCATCACCTGCTCGTCGGAAAAAGCTAACATCTTATCCTATGGCCATATTTCAGAATTCAAGAATCGGCACCCCACAACCACAAAAAAGACCGTTTTCACATCAAAAAAGTGCGTATTTCACAACAATAGGGCCAAGTGTGGGCCTACACCACCTAACTTCGAAGTATGAATCAAAAACCCCAAATCATGTCATACAAAGTAAAAAGTTTTATCTATTTAAGTTGTTTTATAGCTGCATTCACCATCTATAATTTTAGCGTTTTCGAATCAAACAACACTTATAGTGATAAATCGGAAATCGCGATTGCCAAGCTTGACAAAGTTGAAAAAGTGAACAACCTACCAACTAAAAGCCCTAAATAAGACCAGATTATACCTACTTACTATAAAATGGCACGGAAATTTTCGTGCCATTTTTTTTGTGCGCGGTGGTGATTACAAAAGTTAAACGAATCACAAATTTTCAATCAGCCTTAAACCAATTCGATTTGTACAGGTCAAAGTAGCATAAATCAAAAAAAATAAACACATGAACAAATTAATCGCAATCGCACTTTTTATGATCGGCACAACGGTCTTGGCACAAGAAAAATCGGAAAGAGGCCGTCGAGGTCACATGCATGACATGACTCCTGAACAAGTGGCCACTTTGCAGACCAAAAAAATGACCTTGGCCTTAGACCTTTCAGAAGCCCAGCAAAAACAAATGCAGGCGCTGAACCTTGAGAACGCCAAGGCCCGAAAAGCCAAAATGGAAGAACGAAAAGCCGCAAAAGAAGATGGCGAACGCAAAAAGCCGACTTCAGAAGAACGTTTTTCCATGCAGAACAAAAGATTGGACGCAAGGCTGGCCCAAAAGGAAAAAATGAAAGAAATTCTTTCAGATGAACAGATGGAAAAATGGGAGAAAATACAGTCTGCCAAACGCAAACACCACGGTAAAAAAGGAAAAAGAGGTAGAAAAAAATAGGTTGGAGTAGGTTGATTGAAAGGACCTTTCGTTTAATGCGATTGGTCCTTTTGTAATTGGTAGCTGACAATAATATAGTATAAAGAATTGGCGGGAAAAAGGGTTTTGACGGTCTTGTTAGAGCCTCCGGTCAAAAGACGGTTGCACCTAGGCCATATCTTGTGCACCATTGGCCGGAAGAGATTGTGCCACACTAATTCACCCTAAAAACCGTTCTATTCTAAATAAATAAGGTCTCATCATGAAAAAAATCAACTTTTTAATGTTCCTTTTTCTTTTTTTGAGCACTTCCTCATTAGTAAATGCACAAAAAAAACAAGTTGCCCACTATGCCGATATTAATTACGACAAGGTACGCTATGTAGCCGAGGCGAAGACTGGGCAATTGAACAAAATTGTACAGCTCAATGAAGGGAACCAGCAAAAAAAAATACATCTAATCTACGAGAACTATGAGATAAAAAAACAAAAAAAACTAAGGGACATAAGAAAGGCCAACAAACACAAATATCGAAGAAAGCCCAATCGTGTGCAGATTGTCTATACGAAACACGATGAACAAAAGGAGAGACAACAACTCGAAAAACTCGATAGGGAAGCCGAAAATAAAATCAAAAAGGTACTCACTGGTAAACAAAGGCAATTGTTGGAAGAACACAGGGAAAATGAAAAAAAGGTGGTCACATTCTAACTTTTTCCAGTAAAAATTGATTCCGTCGCTGCAATAGTCTCATCAAGGTCATCGTAAGAAAGGGCATCATTCAAAAAATAGCTTTCAAAAGCCGAAGGCGGCAAATAGATGCCTTTTGCCAACATTCCATGGAAGTACTCCTTAAAGGTAGCGTTGTTTCCTTTGGCCGAGGAAGCAAAATCAACTACAGGTTCTTCAGTAAAATGTACCGAAATCATTGATCCAAATCGATTGATCTGATAGGGAATCCCGTTTTTCCGAAGCACCTCATTAAGTCCATTGTGCAGGTATTCGGTTTTTTTAGAGAGGCTTTCGAAGATTTGTGGTCTATTATTCAATTCGGTGAGCATGGCAAGGCCTGCACTCATCGCCAGGGGATTTCCGCTTAGCGTTCCTGCTTGGTAAACAGGACCTTCTGGTGCCAAATACGACATAATCTCGTTTCGGGCGGCAAAAGCCCCAACGGGGAGCCCGCCACCGATGACCTTACCAAAACAAAGAATATCGGCATCGACTCCCAAGGCCTCTTGTGCGCCTCCTTTTCCCAGCCGAAAACCTGTCATTACCTCATCAAAAATCAACAGGACATTATTTTCAGTACATAGTGTTCGTAGACCGTTTATGAATTCTTCGGTAGGAATGATGCAGCCCATGTTTCCGGCAACCGGTTCGATAATAATCGCGGCTATTTCCCCCTCATTGGCCCTGACCAAAGCCTTGACGCCCTCCAAATCATTATAATTCGCCAATAAGGTATCTTTCGCCGTGCCCTGCGTCACACCCGGACTGTTTGGACTTCCAAAAGTCACGGCCCCACTACCCGCTTGAATCAAAAAGGAATCCGAATGGCCATGGTAGCAACCCGCGAATTTGATAATCTTGTCTTTTTTCGTAAATCCCCTTGCCAAGCGAACTGCACTCATACAGGCTTCCGTACCGCTATTTACAAAACGTATCTTATCGATATTGGGTACCATCGAAACCGCCAACTTCGCCAAGTCGGTTTCTATCTCTGTGGGCATTCCGAAGGAAGTCCCTTTTTTTGCCTTTTCGACCACCGCTTCAATAACGGGTTTGTAGGCATGACCCAAAATTAGCGGACCCCATGAAGAGATATAGTCGATCAGGCGATTTCCGTCCTCATCATAAAGGTAGGCCCCTTTGGCCTCCCTGACAAAAATCGGATCGCCTCCAACAGCCTTAAAAGCACGTACTGGAGAGTTTACCCCCCCAGGAATATATTTTTTCGCTTCTGTAAATAGCGCACTGCTTCTTTTGTAAATCATGAGAGGAAAAATTCAAATTCAAATATCAGTTTTACCCAAAAAACGCCCCTAGCCCCTTGTATGGCGATAGTTACATTATTCGGCATCGATAATAAGCTTTTGCCCGATGGCCAGATTTGAATCGTTCATTTTGTTGAGGCGTTTCAGTTCATCGATCGTAAGGGAATATCTTCTGGAAATGGAATATAAAGTATCGCCACTCTTTACCGTGTGGATGCGCTCAGAACTCCCCAGCCCGATTGAAGTAACGGCTATATCACTTCGGTCATCGATTTTTTGGTCGTAGTTGTAGAGTTGGTGTCGTTCGATTAAGGCGATCAATTTTTGAGGATAGCGACGGTCAGTTGCATACCCTGCCTTGCTCAAACCTCGGGCCCATTTCTTGTAATCATAGGGTTTTAGGTCGAACAAGAAGGCATATCTAGAACGTGAGGTCAAGAAAAGACTATGGTCACGATACGAGTACATCGGATGGTTATATTTTCGAAAGCATTCCCCTTTTTCATCATCGTCATGATAGTCGAAATCGCCCTGCCAGCCCTTATGACATTTTATACCAAAATGATTGTTGGTCTTGGCGGCAAGTTCACCTTTACCAAAACCACTTTCAAGCAGGCCTTGTGCCAAGGTAATGCTCGCGGGTATTCCGAAAGCCTTCATTTCGAATTGGGCTATTTCTGAAAATTCGTCAATGTATTCTTGAATGGACCCAATCTCGAATTTCACGAACTTTCCCGAATCTTCGGGCAAGGGGTAAAGTCCGTCATCTTCTTTTGCGGCCCGCTCTTTCGATTTTTCCACTACAACTTTTGGGCCCTTTTCATTGGGGTCTACATAAGTTACACTTTGTTTGACCTTGCAACTTGTTGCAATAATGGCAAGCAAAGAAATCAAAAATAAATTTCTTCTCATATAATTTGGGGTTCTCGCTTCTTCCTCAATTTTTGGTTGATTCCCTCAATTCCTTGAAGTCCGCCTGTGTGGACGGCCAAAATGCGTGTTCCTCGTTCAAAGCGGTCTTCTTTCAACAAATCAAAAATACCAAAAACCATTTTTCCTGTATAGATGGGATCCAATTGAATCTGGGTAATCTGCTTGAAATCATTAATGAACCGAATCAATTCAGGGGTTACTTTTGCGAAACCTCCGAAATGATACCTGGCATTTAAATCCCAATTTTTCTTGGATGCGAATTTACGGATATCTTCCTTTAAAAAATTACCTTTAAGCGCTGAAAAGCCCAATATGTATTGACGTTCATTCGAGGCATTTATGATTCCAGAAACGGTTCCGCCTGTACCGACCGGGCAGCAAATCAGGTTGAAATCGTTTTCGGAATCGGTCAATATTTCTTCACAGCCCTTAACGGCCAAAAGGTTTGTTCCGCCCTCGGGAAGCAAATAATGTCGGCCAAATTCAAGGGTCAAATCCTTTAGAAAATCGCCATCTTCCTTGCTTCTATAATCGGCCCTTGATATAAATTTAAATCGCATGCCGTTTTCCAGTGCCAATTGTAAGGTTGGATTGTCGGAAAAATTTCCTTCCAATTCTTTTCCCCTAATAACGCCAATGGTCCTAAATTTATGTTCTTTCCCCGCATATGCCGTTGCGGCAATATGGTTTGAAAAAGCTCCTCCAAAGGTCAATAAGCTATCGTGGCCCAATTCTTTTGCACGGACCAAATTGTATTTTAATTTTCGAAATTTATTTCCAGAAATAGTGGGATGCAGTAGGTCCTCTCGCTTCATAAAAAGTGAAATACCCTTTTCTCGCAATAAAGGATGTTCGATTTTCTGGTTTTTTGAGCGCACTCTAAAATATGATTAAGACAAGAATCATCTTTCCAAACAACGGCCTCTCGATCAACGGAAACAACTCCCTCCCCTTGTGGGAGGGCCAATGAGGGGCCTATGCCCAAATATATTTAATAAATCCCAGGGTAGGTCTTCGACTGAGATAATCCAAATCCCTCTCATTGTCGTAAGCCTCACGTTCAAAACTAAGGTTCTGATAACCTTTATATCGATCTAGATAATAAATCGATTTAATAATCCACTCAATGAAGTAAAAAATATAAAAGGGAAGTATAAAAAGTTCCAATTGCTGCTTCAAGTGAATTCGCTCATGATTGATCAAGAAGACATCTTCTTTCAGTGAACAGTGCTTGACAAAAATGAAGGGCCATAGTGAAAGACCCACATAATTTTTGCGAAATAAGTGTTTGAAGACTAGTATCATAATCAGGCTTTAGAACGTTCAACTACAAAGTTAATTGTTGCGGAACCCTGCATTTTGTACAACCAAATTTCTTGCCAACAATTGCAATTTATCGATTGTGTGCCAAAACCACCCTTGAAATGCAAGGTTTAAATGGGCAGAGGCCATGTTATCAACAAAATTTCGACTAATTTTATGATTGTTCCAAAATCAGTGAAGGACTGTGAAAAAAATAATTCCTATTGAAGAAGGCGATTTTTACTGGTCTAAGGAAGGATATCGGGTCTTTACGGAGCAATATCATCTAAAAAGAGGGTATTGCTGCGAAAGTGGTTGTAGACATTGTCCTTACGGATATAACCCAAAGACCAACACTCAATGATGTTATTTGACCGATATTTTGAGTGCGTTCGGCATAGTTTTTGTGAATAAAAAGCCAAGTAATATTAGATTCAATTCAAAATATATAGTTATGAAAAAGGTAAAAATTTTAGCGATACCTCTGTTGGCCTTGATGCTATTGGCATCTTGCACTTCGGTTCGCGTATTGTCCGATTATGACACCGAAAAAGACTTCAACACCTATAAATCATATGCTTTTTATAAGACAGGCATAGACAAGGCCCATATCTCGGACCTTGACAAAAAAAGAATTTTGAAGGCCATTGAGGCTGAAATGTCTTCAAGGGGTTTTGTGAAATCTGAAAATCCTGATTTGCTGGTCAGCATCTTTACGAAAGAAAGAGATGAAGTCAACGTCTACAACAACAACTTCGGTTGGGGTTGGGGTGGCTGGGGCTGGGGAGGCTTCGGTTGGGGCGGCTGGGGCTGGGGCCCTGGACTGTGGGGACCTGGTGCTTGGGGACCTACCGCCACTACACGTACCGAGGGCTCGTTATACATCGACCTCATCGATGCCAAGGAAAAAGAGTTGGTATGGCAAGGTAAAGGTGTGGGCACCTTGAACAACATGGACAAAATTAAAAAGAAGGACGAGCGTATTCGGGAATTCGTTTCTGAAATTCTTCAGAAATATCCTCCAAACCAAGTTGCTACGAACTAGAAAATCCTTTTTCAAACTATAAGCCCCGGCGTTTCTGTCGGGGCTTTTTTGTATCTTTAATCTATTGAAATTTATGCCGAATGACATACGAAAGCAATCCTATATTGGACAAACTTCCCACTCACCTCAAGCAGTATATCAAACCCCAGAATTACGAGGATTATACGGCCATTGATCAAGCGGTATGGCGCTACGTTATGCGCAAGAATGTCGACTATTTGAGCAAAGTGGCCCACGATTCTTATCTGGATGGCCTTGCCAAGACCGGTATTTCGACCGACAAAATTCCGAACATGTACGGGATGAACAGAATTCTTAAAGAAATCGGTTGGGCAGCGGTCGCGGTCGATGGATTTATTCCGCCCGCTGCCTTTATGGAATTTCAGGCATACAACGTATTGGTCATCGCTTCTGACATAAGGCAATTGGAACATATCGAGTATACCCCTGCCCCAGATATCATTCATGAAGGTGCGGGCCACGCACCGATTATCGCAAACCCTGAATATGCCGAGTATCTAAGGCGATTTGGCGAGATAGGATGCAAGGCGATTTCGAGTGCCAAAGACTTTGAGCTCTATGAGGCCGTGCGCCACCTTTCGATTATAAAAGAAGCCAAGGGTACTCCGAAAGAAGACATTCACAAAGCCGAAAAGCAAATTGACTATTTGCAACAAAATATGGGCAAACCCAGTGAAATGGCCTTGATTAGAAACCTGCATTGGTGGACCGTGGAATATGGCTTAATATGTTCTATCGAAAATCCGAAAATATATGGGGCAGGCTTACTTTCCTCGATTGGTGAAAGTACTTGGTGCATGACCGACCAAGTCAAAAAAATCCCTTATTCCATTGAAGCGGCAAACACTTCTTTTGACATTACGAAACCCCAGCCCCAACTCTTTGTCACCCCTGATTTTGCCTTTTTAAGCCAAGTCCTTGAAGATTTTGCCAATACCATGGCCCTGCGTACCGGTGGCCTTGAAGGACTTAAAAAACTGATCAACTCAAAAGAACTGGGCACGATTGAGCTAAGCACTGGCCTACAGGTTTCGGGCAACTTCGAAAGTGTAATCGAGCACGATGGCAAGCCGGTCTATTTTCAGACCATAGGGGAAACCGCCCTCGCCTACCGCGAGAAAGAGTTGGTCGGACAAGACAATCGGCAACACGCCACGGGTTTTGGTTCACCGGTCGGGATGTTGAGGGGAATCAATCTCGCTATCGAAGATATGAGTCCGCGTGACCTAAAAGCGTACAATATCTATGAAGGTCAAACCGTGACCTTGGAATTTGAAGGAAATATCAAAGTATCGGGCGAAATCATTACAGGCACACGCAATCTTCAAGGTAAAATTTTGCTGGTCACCTTTAAGAACTGTACCGTATCACACGGAAAGAAAATCATTTTCAAGTCTCAATCAGAGCTTTACAACATGGCCATCGGCCAAGAAATAGTTTCTTGTTTCAATGGTCCGGCAGACTTGAACAGTTTCGATCTCATCACCCATAAAATTTCAACTACCACCATTAAGCCCACGCTCTCGGAAGAGCGAATGAGCCTAGAGGCCTATTACGATCAAATCAGGGCTTTTCGGGAAGGAACCAATACCACAATCTCAAGGAACAAAGTTTTCAAGGAAGTAAGGGAAAAACATCCGAATGATTGGTTACTGTCAGTTGAACTCTATGAACTTGCGAAACACAATGGTGATGATGACTTTGCCCAACAGATTTCTTGGCATTTGCAAAATGTAAAGCTGAACAATCCGAAAGTGGGTCATTTGATCGATGACGGACTGCAATTGGTCGACTCGGAAGTTGATGCAATCAAAACTTCCTAATTTTTATTCGATGAGCACTTCACGAAAACGGAAACCATGAAATTGTACTACCTTTTACTTTTCATTTTCTGTTGTCAAATGTCGGTTTCGCAAACATCGGAAGAATTTAATTACGACGAGAGTCGAGTGCCAAAGTTCGTCTTGCCCGATCTCTTTACCACTTTTCAGGGTGAAAAAATCAAGAACAAATCTGAATGGGTTGAAAAGCGAAGGCCAGAGCTTTATGCTTTTTTTGAGGAAAATGTTTACGGAAGAGTCCCGGGCGAAATTGACAAATTCAATTTTGAGATTTTGGAAGTTGGAGATGCCCTAAATGGAAAGGCCCTTCGAAAGCAGGTTAAAATAACCTTTTCTCGAAATGACCGTTCTCTTGACTTCACTATTCTACTGTTCTTGCCAAAGAGAAGATCGAATGTGCCCTTATTTTTAGGATATAATTTTTTAGGAAACCATACCGTACATAACGACCCTCAGATTCTTCTGACCGAGGCATGGGTCATGAACAATGATAATCTCGGAATTTCAGATAACCGTGCCAATGAAAATTCAAGAGGAGTTCGTTCGCATCGCTGGGCCATCGATAAAATCGTGGATAGCGGATTCGGGTTGGCGACAATTTATTATGGGGAAGTAGATCCGGATAAAGACGACCTATCAGATGGGCTCCATGCCCTATTTTATAAGGAAGGTCAAGAAAATCCGGCATCGGAAGAATGGGGAAGCATTGCGGCCTGGGCCTGGGCAATGAGCCGCGCAGTGGATTATTTTGCGACCGACTCCCATGTCGATGAGACCAAGGTAATTGCTTTTGGCCACTCACGATTGGGAAAGACCTCTCTCTGGGCAGGAGCCACCGATAACCGATTTGCAGGAGTCATTTCAAACAATTCGGGTTGTGGTGGGGCTGCACTTTCAAAACGAAAATTCGGAGAGACGGTGGCGAGAATAAATAGTTCTTTTCCACATTGGTTTTGCGACAATTTTAATCGGTACAATGATAATGAAGAGTCCCTTCCGGTAGATCAACATCAATTGCTGGCATTGATGGCACCCAGGCCTCTTTATGTTGCAAGTGCCAAAGAGGACCAATGGGCCGACCCAAAAGGAGAGTTTCTATCGACCTACCATGCCAGCGAACTATATGATCTGTTCGAAGAAGAAGGAATCCCCTCCAACGAAATGCCACAGGTCAACGAGCCTGTCCAAAATACCTTGGCCTATCACATCCGTTCGGGAAAGCACGATGTCACCGATTACGATTGGGAGCAATATATCAAATGGGCGAAAAAAATATTGAAATAACTTAGGAGACCCTACTCTTAATATATCGTATCTGACCGTTGTGATTTGATTCGTGTTCCACGACATGAAACCATTTACAGTAATTGTTGGCGGGCCGGTTACCCCAAAAAATGGTAGATTCCATCAACCAGCTATCATCCCTATTTTTTAGTTCGGCCTTTGAGAATTCACGAACTTCTTCCAATTTATCGATATAAAAAGACAGCGGCCTATTTTTAAAAGTCTTCCGTCCGGCATTTCCTAAATTGCCTGCGGCCTGCCAGACGTCATCCTCTACCCCAAAGTTCATCCTATCCTCCGAAATTCCCGTGAAGGTATCGATTTGGTAGAAACGCTCGGTAGCGGCAAAGTGCATCAACATCGCACCTATCGAATTGGAGTTTTCATCCAATAAAAAATCAAGTTCCTTTTGTGAGAGGCCATTGGCATCACGAAGTATCACCCCTCGCATCCAATCCATCATTGAAACCAAGATGCTAATCTGGTCACCATATCCTTCACGTTTTCCAAATACATTGACGTTGTCATTTAGGGGGAAAGTGCCACTTGAGGCAAAATTCACTTTGGGAATCAAAAGTCCTGCACCCAGTATGCCTGATGCCCGTAAAAAATTTCGTCTATGGTTGTTTCTGTCTTTGTCTTCCATTGTTCTTGATTTGTCATCAAGATAAAGACAAACACCCAGAACCCTTTTCGCTTTCGGGAAACTTTAACATCAATCTTTTAGCAATAGACCGGGTAAATTTTGGTCAACGGTTTCGTCTTGGTATTCCAAAGTCCAGCCCATCGTTTTGGTCAAAAGATAAAATTTTTGAAGCTCGCTGATCAAACGGTTTTGAGCGTTCTTCTTTAAAGAAGACCCCTCTACTTTTTTCATGAGCGAAGCATTGACATTTTTCTTGATCTTGTTATAGTCCTTTTCATCGAATGGGTTAAAATAATCTGCCGAAACATCATAATATTCAAAATCTGGATTGATCTTTAACTCAGGCTCGGGAATGCTCAATATCCGCAAAGTTTTGCTTGGCGCATCGATTTCAAAAGTGATTTTACTCAAATCATAGGCGACCGTGGCCTCGGCATTCACAACGACCAATGCCTTTTTATTAGCGGTCATCAAGGCGCCAAATAATGATTGGGAATCCTTGTAGTTATAGAACTCGGCAAAATGTCCCTCGGTCACGACCAATTTTGAAACATAATCGATTTGTTGTTGAATCAACATGGTATTCTCTTGAAGGATGGACTTTTCTTTCTTGTCTTCTGAGCAAGAACGGAAAATCAAAATTCCGCCAAGAACTACAACTATACCTGCCAAGAGTCTTTTCATAAAATTTAAAAATGAATTCAGCGGCTATCGATGACGCCATGTTGAAGGTACGTAATTTTGTACTCTAGAAGCTTTTGAATTGACCGTATCACCCAAATTGGAATTAAGGCCCGCCTTTCAATTCTATTTATAATACTTCTTAAGGGCCAGAAGCGACCTTCTACATAGATTCACTACATTTATTAAGATTCTTAACGTAGTTTCAAGAGGCTTTGTTGTTCCATTGCAAGGGTCTTAATACTATAATGCCATGAAAAACAAGATAAAAATCACGCTGTCATTTTTGGCGGTGGCCTTGGTCTTCGCCGGTTGCAGTGACAGTTTTCTAGAAACATCGCCCAACTCAGAGGTAATTGACAATACCCCACAGCTCGATGTAGCAAAGGCCAACAGCGACTTTTCCAAACTTCCGTTCAAAACAGGTGAAGGTGATTATGAAATCAATGTTCTCTTCAACAAAAAATGGGCGTTTAGATTGTCGGTCCCTGAAATTACAGATGACGAACTAGTGCCTCTTTTCATCAATATGCATGGTGGTGCCCTTACCTTTAGGCCCGATGGTCACAAAAGACCAGAGTGCATGATAACACCTTCTTTGGAAGAGTTGGGCACCAAGGCTTATGTACTTAGTCCCAACTCACAGGGTTTTCTCTGGTTCGACCCCTTTAACGAGGCGCAGGTGGTCAATTTGACCAGGTTTGCAATAGAACATCTGAACGTAGATCCAAAGAAAGTGGTGGCCTATGGCATCAGCGATGGCGGTTTCGGAAGTTGGTTTTTTGCCGATACGCATCCTGAACTTTTTTCAGCTGCCATTCCCCTCGCGCAGGCCTACGGACTGATAACCACCAATGGTGGTGTAATTAAAAGAACCGAAGTTCCTTTATATGTGTTACATGGCGAGAACGACGAACTGTTCCCGTATACCAATACCGAAACATTGGTCGAGCAATCAAGAAATGCAGGTAGTGAGATTGTACTTGTGAAAATCGATGGGGCAGGCCACAGCATTCATTGTGGTTACCAACCTTATGTCAAAGATGCCATAGAGTGGCTGATAACCTCTGTTTGGGAATAGGTTCAGAATTTAGAGTTACCGCCTCTCTTAGTATTCGCGGGAAAATCCTTAATCGGGCTATTCCAAATAGTCCCGTGCTTTCTCTAAAGCTTCTTTAAGTCCGTCCGGATTCTTTCCACCAGCGGTAGCGAAAAAAGGTTGTCCGCCGCCGCCGCCTTGAATATACTTGCCCAATTCTCGAACAATGGTACCGGCATTTAAGTCTTTTTCGGCGACCACTTCTTTGGAAATATAACACGAAAGCAGTGCTTTTCCGTTTTGCTGAGTTCCAAAGAGCAAAAAGAGGTCTTTTCCAATACTGCCCATTTCGAATGACAAATCTTTAATACCTGCGGCATCAAGGTCCACTTTCCTGGCAAGAAACCGAACTCCGTTAATCTCCTCAAGTTCTTGTAGCAATTCTGCTTTGAGGTTTTTGGCCTTGTCTTTTAAAAGTAGTTCAACCTCTTTTTTTAATTTGGCGTTTTCACTTTGTAACGATTCAACGGCTTTGACCGGATCTTGGGCATTGTTCAATAAATCTTTGATTTTGAACAATTTTCGATTGTTTTCTGAATAGAAACCTTTCACGGCATCGGAAGTTATGGCCTCGATACGACGAATTCCGGCCGCGACTGCCCCTTCCGAAACAATTTTAAAGTGCCAGATGTCACCTGTATTCTTTACATGGGTGCCCCCGCACAATTCAATGGATTGCCCAAACCGCACCGTTCTAACAGAATCCCCATATTTTTCGCCAAACAATGCCATAGCACCTTCAGACAGTGCCTGTTCAATGGGTACGTTTCGCTGTTCTTTAAAAGGCAATTGCCCTTCAATTCGGGCATTCACAAAATTTTCGACCTCGCGCAACTGGTCCACCGTCATTTTCGCAAAGTGTGAAAAATCGAAACGTAGATATTTTGAATGCACAGCCGAACCTTTTTGCTCGACATGTGTCCCCAAAATCTCGCGGAGTGCTTGATGCAACAGGTGGGTGGCGGTATGGTTTGCCTCTGTTCGTTGCCGTTGCTTTTTATCGACTACGGCGGTGAGCGTCTCGTTTAAGTGCTTGGGGAGGTTTTTCGAAAAATGGATGATCTCATTGTTCTCTTTTTTGGTGTCCAAAATATAGACTACATCGCCATTGGGCACTTCCAAATAACCTTTATCGCCAACCTGCCCACCTCCCTCTGGATAAAAAGGGGTCAAATTAAAGACCATTTGATATTGTTCCCCTTCTTTCTTTGAAGTCACTTTGCGATACTTGACCAATTTCACATCGGCCACTAGCGAATCGTACCCAATAAATTCTTGTTCTTCATCATCGGCTAAAACCGTCCAATCTTCTTTGGAAACTTCGGAAGCGTCTCTCGAGCGGTCTTTTTGCTCTTGCATAGCTTTGTTAAAGCCCTTTTCGTCTAAGGAATACCCTTTTTCACCTAAAATCAGGGCAGTCAAATCAATGGGGAAACCATAGGTATCATAGAGTTCAAAGGCCTTTCTCCCATCTACGGTCTTGTTTTGGGCATTCGAAATCACTGTATCCAACAGAACAAGACCTTGATCCAAGGTTTTCAAAAACGAGTGCTCCTCTTCTTTGATAACATTCTCGATGAGTTGTCGTTGTTCTTTCAACTCTTTAAAATTGGTGCCCATCGTATCGACCAAAACCTTGGTCAAACGATAAATAAATGGAGTCTTTGTATTTAAAAAAGTAAAACCGTATCTAACGGCCCGTCTCAAAATCCGTCTGATAACATAACCGGCACCGGTATTGCTCGGTAGTTGTCCGTCTGCAATGGAAAATGCCACTGCCCTTATGTGATCTGCTATTACGCGAATTGCAATATCCGTTTCTTCCTTCTGGCCATAGTCATGGTTCGTAATAATTTCGATTTCCCGGATCAAAGGCTTAAAGACATCGGTATCGTAATTTGACTGAACTCCCTGTAGTACCATGCACAAACGTTCGAAGCCCATTCCTGTGTCGACATGCTTTTCAGGAAGGTTTTCCAAACTTCCATCGGCCTTTCGATTATACTGCATGAAGACAAGGTTCCATATCTCGACCACCAACGGATGGTCTTGATTAACCAGAGAAGCTCCCGGGGTTTTCTTTTTTTCTTCGGTAGAACGGATGTCAACATGGATCTCGGAACACGGCCCACAGGGACCTTGGTCGCCCATTTCCCAGAAATTATCTTTTTTATCCCCCAAAATGATACGGTCTTCGGGTACGATCGCTTTCCAAAGGTCAAAGGCCTCTTGGTCTTTGTCGAGGTTATCGGCATCATCACTTCCTTCGAAAACGGAAACATAAAGACTATCCTTATCTATTTTACAGACATCGGTCAAAAACTCCCAAGCCCACTCAATGGCCTCTTTCTTGAAATAGTCACCAAAACTCCAATTGCCCAGCATCTCGAACATGGTATGGTGGTAAGTATCTTTTCCGACCTCCTCCAAATCATTGTGCTTTCCGCTGACACGAAGGCATTTTTGGGTATCGGCAATTCGGGCATGGTTTGAAACGGTATTACCTAGAAAAAACTCCTTGAATTGGTTCATTCCGGCATTGGTGAACATCAGGGTGGGGTCGTCTTTGACCACCATGGGCGCCGAGGGCACAATCTTGTGTTTTTTGCCCTTGAAAAAATTGAGAAATTTCGACCTGATATCCTTGGAAGTCATAGAAATTGCTAAGGTTTTGCAAATTTTAACAATTTGTACAAAACAATTTTTATATTTGTTTGTTTTGTAAAAAACAGTTGCGCAAAAATAGGATAAAATCCATTTATGTCTAAGGTAAAGTATTATTACGATCCCGATACGCTGTCTTATCGAAAGATAGAACCGAAAAAATCAAAACGGTATCGCAATATTGCCTTTTTCTTTTTGGGTTCCCTTCTTTTCGGATTGCTCTCGGTCATCCTTTTGATGAATACCAATTTGATCAATACCCCAAGGGAGCTTTCTTTACACCGTGAGGTCAAAAACTATGAACTGCAATTTGAATTGCTCAACAAGAAAATGGAGCAAATCGAAGATGTTTTAGCCAATATCGAAGATCGTGACAATAATATTTATCGCCTCTATTTCGAGGCGAACCCCATTCCCGAGGAACAAAGAAAGGCCGGTTTTGGAGGTATAAATCGCTATAAATCTTTGGAGGGTTTCAACAATTCCGAAATGATCGTTTCGACCACTAAAAGGCTCGATATCATCAAAAAGCAAATGGCAATTCAATCCAAGTCACTCGATGAGATTACAAAACTTGCAGAGGAAAAAGAGAAATTGCTAATGGCCATACCTGCGATACAACCGATAAATAACGAAGACCTGACCCGAATGGCCTCTGGTTTCGGATGGCGTTCAGATCCTTTTACAAAGGCACGCAAGATGCATCGCGGCATGGATTTCACCGCACCAAAAGGGACTCCGATCTATGCGAGTGGGGATGGAAAGGTGACCCGGGCCGATAATGGCTCTTCAGGTTATGGAAAGCACATACGTATCGATCACGGTTATGGTTATCTTACGCTATATGCACACCTGAGCAAGTATAACGTCAAAAAAGGACAAAAAGTCAAAAGAGGTGACTTGATCGGATTTGTAGGAAATACAGGGCGATCGGAAGCACCCCATCTTCATTACGAAGTCTGGAAGGATAAAGAACGGATCGATCCGATCAATTTCTACTATGGCAGTTTGTCGCCTGCGGAATTTGAAAACATGTTGAAGTTTGCCAACCAAGAAAATCAATCACTTGACTGATGCAAGTAGAACTACCAGAAAAAAGATATTATGGTATTGGGGAGGTCGCCAGGGCCTTTGACGTGAACACCTCGCTTATACGGTTTTGGGAAAAAGAGTTTGATGCCCTAAAACCGAAAAAAAATGCGAAGGGAAATCGAAAGTTCACACCCGATGACATCAAAAATCTTAAATTGATCTACCATTTGGTCAAAGAGCGTGGCTTCACTCTCGAAGGTGCGAAAACACATCTCAAGGAAAATCGCCAGAAGACACTCAATAATTTTGAGATTATCGACAAGCTTGAAAGAGTCAAGGCCGAACTCATCAAGATAAAGGAACAATTGTAAATCTTCAACGCCAAAGCCTTATTTAGATATTCCCAATTCACAGCATAATAATCTACTTTTCATTCCATTTGTAACAGAATAACCATAACATCGACCAATAGTCGTTAACTTTAAATTACAGATACACTAAATAAACACTATCATGAAAAAAGGACTAATTATTTTAATCGTTCTTGGGGTCATTGCATTTGGCCTCTATCAATGGGCGGTAGGATTCAATAATACCGCCGTCGAATACGAAGCTGATGCCAAGACCGCATGGTCAAACGTCGAAAGTTCTTACCAGAGACGAAACGACCTTATCGGTAATCTTGTCAAAACGGTTCAGGGCGCGGCCGATTTCGAACGAGGCACGTTAAAAGATGTCATTGAGGCAAGGGCCAAGGCCACGGCTACCAATATTGATGCAGGAGATCTCACACCCGAAAAAATGGCTGCCTTCCAGGAGGCACAATCCGGGCTTACAGGAGCCCTGAGCAAATTAATGGTCGTTGTGGAACGTTACCCCGACCTAAAGGCCAATCAAAATTTCTTGGAATTGCAATCCCAATTGGAAGGAACAGAAAATCGGATCAATGTTGCACGTGATCGTTTTAACGAAGCCGTGAACATTTATGATGTACATACCACAAAATTTCCTGGCAAACTTTTGGCCGGACTTTTTGGTTTTGAGGAGATGGCGCGCTACAAAGCTGACCCAGGTTCTGATCAAGCACCTGACGTAGACTTCGACTTCAACTAAGATTACATGTCTAAAGTAGAGGATTTTTTGACTGCCCACGAGGAGCAAGAGATTATTGCGGCTATTCTTAAGGCTGAAAAGAATACCTCTGGTGAAATTCGGGTACATATCGAATCGCACACCCGATTAGACCACGATGAACGTGCTCACGAAGTATTCCATTTATTGAAAATGGACAATACCAAGGAAGCCAATGGCGTACTTATCTACATAGCCGTCAATGATAGAAAATTTGCCATCTGTGGCGATAAGGGTATCGACAATGTAGTGTCGGACGATTTTTGGGAGTCTACCAAAAATGCCATTCAAGAACAATTTACAAAAGGCAATTTCAAACAAGGAATCATTAGCGGTATTCTGAGGGCAGGGGAAGAATTAAATTCCCATTTCCCCTGGCGCCCAACGGACACAAACGAGCTGAGCGATGAAATTTCAAAAGGTTAGTTTCTTGCTCATCTTTCTGTGTTGTCTGGTAGGGCAAGCGCAGTACAAGATTCCGCCAAAACCTGCGGAACAAACGAGTGTCTATGATTACATTGGCCTTCTTCCACAACAACAAAAAAATTCCTTGGAGCAGAAGCTCATCCGCTATGCCGACAGCACATCCACACAGATAGTCGTAGCAATCATAAAGTCGACTGAAGGGGAAGACATTGACTATCTGGCCGCCCAATGGGGCCATCACTGGGGCATCGGCCAAGCCGATAAGGACAATGGCATTTTGGTTCTGTTGGCCAGAGGAGATCGAAGAATTGCCATCAGCACGGGGTATGGGGTAGAAGGTACCTTGACCGACGCAATGAGCCGAAGAATAATTCAAAATGTCATTATTCCGAGATTCAAGGAAGATGACTATTACGGCGGATTAAACGCCGGTGCCGATGCTATCTTTCAAGTACTCAACGGCGAGTTTACCGAAGAACGCACGTTTGAAAGTCCGCAAGGGTTTCCTTTGGATTCGTTATTGCCCTTTATTATTTTCTTCGTCATTTTGATCATACTCTCACGCCGTAACCGCAGGGGTGGAGGTCGAAATGGCGGAAGACGCTCTGGCGGACTCGACCTTTGGGACATCATCATTCTCAGCAACATGGGCCGTAGCGGAGGCTCGGGAGGAGGCTTTGGTGGCGGTGGAAGTTTCGGAGGTGGCGGTGGCTTCGGAGGAGGTTTCGGCGGTGGCGGCTTTGGTGGCGGTGGCGCTTCTGGGGGGTGGTAAATTGAAAAATGGCCATTAAAACATAAATCGATTGCCTTCCTTTGATTTCTTGCCACCGAACTGATCAAACTTATAGGTCAAGCTGAGCATAAAATAGCGACGCAAAACAGTACCTTGTAAATCTTGAATGAAGTCTTGCCCTGTGGTACGCCTCGTGTTTATATTCTGATTCAGGAGGTCGTAAGCCAAGACTTTCAAAGTTGCCGTTTTCTTGAACAATTGTACCCCAAGGCTCATATTCCAAAAAAGCGCATCCTTATCAAAACCATCGCTTACATTACCGTTATAATTATATCTGATATCATTGCCCCAAGTTACATTTTGAGGCCAATATAAGGTGGTTTTCAGTTCGGCATTGTGAGCGGTGAAATTAATATCTTCAAACGAATCTATGTTGTATCTCGTCGCATTTAGGGTTAGCGAATAGATGGGTTCTATCTCCAAAATTTGGTTGAAATTAAAATTCGTTGATATTCTAGGGGTGAATGTATTTCTTTTGGCTTCTAGACGTTGTCCGTTTACGAAGCCGATATTTTTCTGGAGATTGAAATACGGTCTGATGTTCACTTTTATGGTAAGCGTACTATCCTTTTTGAATTCCTTGGAATAGCCCATTCCTCCATAATGATTGTAGTTGCCATCCACATTTGTGTAGGTGGTTTGGCGAAGTAGGTTTTCGTCAGTTTCCGTCACCGGGGATATAAGGTTATCCTGAAAATTGAGCCCTAGATAGAAGAACGTTCCTGTGCGCTCTTTCCAATTGTAATTATTATAATTCAGATGCAACCTATTGGAAACCGAAGGTTCCAAATTCGGGTTTCCTGTTACAACATTCAACGGATCGCTTACATCGGGTATAGGCTGTAGTTGGCCTATCCGCGGAAGTTCGAGATTTGAATTTAAATAAATCCCAAGTCGTTTGCCCTTATCCAACGTATATCTCAAATAACCCCCTAGCAAAAGATTTTTGTAGGATTTCGAAAGTGCGCTTTCCTGCAAAAACTCATTATTGTTCAGCTCGGAAAAAACATATTCGGCACTTAAACTCAAACCCAGTTTTTCACCATTATGCCTGATACCCAACTTGGGAGAGTTCTGGAAAATCTCGAATAGAAAATCGGAACTGAGCATCGAATTGAAATCGGTAAAAGCCCCCGTTGACTCGTTAAAATCAAAAACCGAACGACTATTTTTATTCTCTTCCTCTCGCCGCTTGTATGTCAGGTCCAAGAAAACTTTCTTTGCTAAAACTTGGCGATAGGTCGCTCCCATCTCATAGGCGTTATTTTCGATGTCAAAATCGGTCTGTTGATTCAATTCGTCAATTCTGGGGCTATCACCAAAAATCTCGCTAGAGGTTTGAAATCTTGACATTTTATCACTCTCGATATTTGTGTTGTTAAAGAAGGCACTTATATATGTGCCGAGCGTATCAAGCTTTTTTGTTATGGTGAAGCGGTTCGAAAAGTTTCGATCCTGACCGTCTTCCATTCTGCGCCGCACATTTTGGTTGAGTAGTCCATCACTAGAAGTAAAGGATTGGGTATTCGAAGCGTTGACCGAATTAATGCGGTTTATGCTCATGGCTGGCTCTAAGGTGACCCTTAACGATTTATCGATATCGAAGATCAAATTGGCAGCTCCCCTATTCGAAATGGTACTGCCCTCAAAATTTGATTCGCTATCGGTAAAAAAACTCCCTGTAGGCAAAACGTTTTCCCTAACCGTACGTTCATCGTTAAAATTATCTGAGGATGCAAAAAAATAGTTGCCGGATAGCTCGTATTCTCCCTTTTTCGAATTGGCGTAGCTCGTACCCAATGTATTGGACGTCGTAATGCCCTGACCGAAGCCAAAATTAAGTCCTGAAATTGAAAACCCCCCATTCCTATTCATACGTATGCCTCCCCTTGACCTTCCCAGCATATCATATATTTCATCGAAGGAAAAACCAGCCGAGTTGATGTTGTTTGAAGCCGCCACAAAACTCAAACGCTCATTACCATTAAAATAATTGAAGAGGCCGTTGGCCTGATATCGTTCATCGGTGCCATACCCCGCTGTGGTTCGGGTTAGGATGCCTTTATTCCTATCCTCCTTTATGGTAAGGTTAATTGTCTTTGTTTCCCCACTTCCTTTATCACCTGTAAATTCTTGCGCCTTGGTCTTGGTATCGGTTATCTGAATCTTACTAATGATTTCTTTAGGTAAACTTTTAGTGGCCACTTTGGGGTCGTTGCTAAAAAAAACCTGTCCGTTGACCAAAACCTGGTTCACTTCTTTTCCATTGACCGTAATCTTACCATCACTGTCGACCTCTACCCCTGGTAATCTCTTCAAGAGTTCTTCAACGGTTGCATCGGGCCTGGTCTTAAAAGAATCGGCATTAAACTCCAAGGTATCCTTCTTAATCGTAATGGGCACTCTATCTCCTACTACAGCTATCCCTTTCAACTGTTCGGCCTGTTGTTCCATCTGAACCAATCCAAGTTCGGTCGATGGCTTCCTGGGAATCTTCAAGGCCGATGTTTTGTAACCATTGAACGAAAAGAAAAGATTCAATTCTTTTAGATAGCTGCGGTCTTTAATTTCAAAGAATCCTTTTTCGTCGGAAATGGTATAAGTAACCAGTGAACTATCTTTTGGGGATTCGATATAAACAGTGGTCGCCTCTAAAACTTCTTTTGTTTCGGAATCGACCACCGTACCGGTAATCTTGAACTCTTGGCCCCATAAAGAAGTCAAACAGAAAATAGAAAGACAAATTATAGGAGGGACTTTATGCATGCAGGTGGTTTGGTGCGATGGGTCAAAAGCTAGTGGCTAATGTACAATTACAACTAAAAATTTAGTTGTAATTAACAAAAGTTTATGCTTCCGACAATTAAGTAGATCGTTCAACTTGAATTTTGTTCAATCAGCGAACGGTATCCTCTTAATATCCCCTCCTTACACTTCAGACTTATTTCTTCCGCATAAAAATCGTAATTGGAACCCCGGTAAAATCAAAGTTTTCCCTAAGCTTATTTTCCAAAAATCGTTTGTACGGATCTCGTACATATTGGGGTAGGTTGCAAAAAAAGGCAAACTGTGGATAAGGGGTCGGCAACTGCGTAACGTATTTGATCTTTACATATTTGTCTTTGTATGCGGGTGGTGGTGTATGTTGTATGATTGGCAGCATCACATCGTTCAACTTTCGGGTCTTGATTTTCTTTGAGCGATTTTTATATACATCGACCGCGGTCTCGATGGCCTTGTAAATTCGTTGTTTGTTCAAGACGGAAATAAACAATATCGGAACATCGACAAAAGGCTCCATCGCTTTTTTGATTTGTGCGGTATACTGTTTCATGGTATTCGTTTGCTTGTCTCCGACCAAATCCCATTTGTTTACAAGAACGACAATACCCTTGTTATTTCGCTGGGCCAGCCAAAAGATATTGGCAACCTGGCCGTCAAAACCCCGGATTGCATCAAAGAGCAGCAAACATACATCTGAATGTTCGATGGCCCGAACCGATCGCATCACGGAATAGAATTCAAGATCTTCCCTGACCTTAGATTTTCTGCGGATGCCCGCCGTATCGACCAGGTTGAACTCAAATCCGAAGCGATTGTATTTGGTATCGATACTATCTCTGGTGGTACCGGCAACATCGGTCACTATGTATCGCTCCTCTCCGATAAGGGCATTTATGAAAGAAGATTTTCCTGCATTGGGTCTTCCGACGACGGCGAATCGAGGCAGGTCTTCTTTTACCTCTTCCTTTTCGGGAAGTACTTTGACCAAGTCATCTAAAAGTTCGCCAGTTCCACTTCCGTTGATACTTGAAAGGGTATAGTACTCTCCCAATCCCAAGGAATAAAATTCTACGGCATCAGCGGCCCTTTTTGCATTGTCGACCTTATTGATAACCAAAAAGACAGGCTTTTTGACCCTCCTCAACAATTTCGAAACGTCTTCGTCCATACCCGTTACACCCGTCTCGACATCTACCATAAAGATGATGGCATCGGCTTCTTCAATGGCCAATTCAACCTGCTTATCAATTTCCTTTTCAAAAACATCGTCGCTGCCGAGCACATATCCGCCTGTATCGATTACCGAAAACTCTTTCCCGTTCCAATCACTCTTACCGTAATGACGATCACGGGTCACGCCGCTGACCGCATCGACGATGGCCTCCCGACGTTGAATCAAACGGTTGAAAAAAGTGGATTTTCCGACATTGGGCCTACCCACAATGGCAACTATAGCGCTCATTCCATTGAATTAGGCCACAAAGGTAATGTTAATCGCCGTAAATCTGTTGCTGTAGTTTGGGGGTAAAAAATCTGGTCTAGACCTCAAATTGCCGTTTGTTGCTCGACCTGATGAACAACGGTGAGTTCTGTCTTCGATTCTTTTTCCTTGGATAAATAGGCTTCTCCCTCTTCTCTTTTTCGAACGACATTAGATGGGGTGCCATAGGCCACCACGTGACTTTTGATGTGCTTGACCACAAGCGAACCGGCTCCAATAACGGTGTGATGGCCGATGTTAATGCCTTCAATAATGTTTGCCCCAAGGCCAATAGCCGAAAACTCCCCGACATGTACATGTCCGCCGGTAGAAGCGCGCGGTGCCAAACTGGAAAAATCGCCCATAACGCAGTCATGGTCTAAAGAAGCAGTGGTATTCACGATGCAGAAATTACCGATAAGGGAATTTGAATTGATGATGGCACCGGGCATTACTGCAGTACCTTCGCCTATTTTAACGTCACGTCCGATAATCGACTGAGGATGGACTGTCGAAATGAAATCGAAATCGGGTGCTATTTTTAAGACGCGATCTACCAATTTTTTGCGAATCCAATTATCTCCTATGGCAACAATGCCGGAGCAGAAATTGAACTTATCCATCAAATGGGGAAGCTCGTCTTCGCTACCTAAGATTTCGTAGCCATTGTTTAATCTGGCCTTACCCTTATAGGTGTCGATAAAGCCAACAACACTATACTTACCTTCTTTTTCGATGATATCCAGTATCACACTGCCGTGACCGGACGCACCGATTATTACCACATTCTGCATTCGTCGGGGGATTTGGGGTTTCCTCACTTCGATTGTTCAAATGTAGGAAAACTATGAGTCCCTATCGAGGAAGGACCGATTTATTCGATAAACGACATAGGTATTTCATCGAAAAATTCTTTAAGGCCTTTAACCGCATCGTTTCTTGGGAGGCTATTTATAACCAAATCGTCTTAGCTCACGCTCATTGTTCCGCCAATTCTTGTTCACCTTTACATAAAGTTCGATGTGCACCTGCTTGCCGAAAAACCGCTCAAGGTCTTTTCGGGTCTCGATTCCCACCCGTTTAAGAGCTGCCCCTTTATGGCCAATAATGATTCCCTTTTGCGAATCTCGTTCTACCATAATGACCGATCTGATTCTGATGATATCTTCATCTTCAAGAAACTCCTCGGTTTCGATCTCAACGGAATACGGAATCTCTTTTTTATAATGGACCAGTATTTTTTCTCGAACCGATTCATTGACGAAAAAGCGTTCAGGCTTGTCGGTCAATTGATCCTTTGGATAGTAAGGTGGTCCTTCAGGAAGTAATTCGACGATACGGCCAAAGACGTTCTTTACATTGAAATTCGACAAAGCAGAAATGGGATGTAATTCTACTTTAGGAAGCAATTCTTGCCAATATTGTACCTGGTTTTCCAATAATTCTTGCGTAGCGGTATCTACCTTATTGAGAAGTAGCAGTATAGGAATCTTACTGTTCTTTATCTTTTCGAAAAAAACTTCGTCTTTCAGGGCCTTCTCCCCTATCTCGACCATATATAAAATCACATCGGCATCCTCGAAGGCAGTCTTGACGAAATCCATCATGCCAGATTGCAGCTCGTAGGCGGGTTTGATTATACCGGGCGTATCGGAAAGAACGACTTGAAAATCATCTCCGTTAACAATACCCAAAATGCGATGTCTGGTCGTCTGCGCCTTAGAGGTGATTATTGAAAGCTTTTCGCCAACAAAGGCATTCATCAAAGTAGATTTACCGACATTCGGATTACCGATGATGTTTACGAAGCCTGATTTATGCCCTTCTTTCACCCTTGAGTTTTTTAAAATAAGCCGCGGCCGCTTCATTTACCTTCGGGGCCAACAATAGTACTGCGATCATATTCGGAATAACCATTAGGGCATATGACAAATCGATGAGATTTTTGACAAGTTCCAATGAAGCCACCGCGGCAAAAACAATCATAGCGACGAAATACCAGTTATAAAACTTGCCAATTTTGGCATTGGTCAAAAAAGAAAGTGACTTCACGCCATAATAAGAATAGGTGAACAAAGTTGACAGTGCAAAAGCCGTAACGATTACCATCAATAAGATATCGCCGTAACCGAACAAAGTAGTTTCAAAAGCGGAGAGTGTCATTACGATTCCGCTGGAATCTTCAAGGTAGGCTCCACTTAAAATAATGACAACCGCAGTAAAGGTACACACCAGAATGGTATCGATAAACGGTCCCAGCATGGCCACCAGCCCTTCTTTAATCGGATTATCGGTTTTCGATTGTCCGTGATACATCGGTGCACTACCCAGACCGGCCTCATTAGAAAACATCGCACGTCGAATTCCTATAATGACAAGTCCCCAAAAACCACCGGTAACGACAGTATCGAAATTCCAGGCTTCGGTAATGATCATTTTTAAAGAAGGTAGAATCTGAGAAGCATTCAACGCCATGACAACAATTACCGCGATCAAATAAACTGCTACCATAAACGGAACAATAGCCGAAGCCACTTTAGCAATCTTGGTCAATCCCCCAAAAATCACAAAAGACGTGATTATGGCCAACACTATTCCGATTGTCAGTTTCCAGTTTTGATCGCCCATATCGTAGAGGGTATCTGTTGGTTCCACAACGCTCATAAAGGTTTCGGTAAACTGGTTGGCCGTAAAGACCCCCAGAAACCCGAACAGACCACATATCGCGAAGAAAACCGCCAATGGCCTCCATTTTTCTCCCAATCCTTTGGTAATATAGTACATCGGGCCTCCCTGGGCCTTGCCATCGGAATCTACCCCTCGATACATCACTGCCAAACTACACGAATAAAACTTGATGCACATACCGATCAAGGCCGTCATCCATATCCAAAATACGACACCAGGTCCGCCATCATGAATTGCAATGGCCACACCCGAAATATTGCCCAAACCGACCGTAGCGGCCACGGCGGCCGAAAGTGCCTGAAAAGAACTCACTTCCCCTTTGGCATTTTTATCATCATACTTTCCTGCTGTTATGGCAATGGCATGACCAAAAAAACGATAGGGTAAAAACTTGGAGTAAAAAACCAAAAATAGCCCTCCGACTATCAAAAGCAAGAACATTGGCCATTCGGTAAGTGGAATGGCATTTGAGAGAAAATCATTAATTACATCCATGCACTCGAAGGTATGGAAATATAGCCTTTCGAAGCATCAAAATTTACCATTTGTTGATATTTCAGAAATCATAGAACCCAACTCACCTCAGCCTTAAGGACTCCAATCTGGAAATAACATAAAGTAACCCAAAGACAAGAATCATCAATATTCCATACACCAGCGTTTTATCTATTGTACTTTTCTCTTCTTTTTCCTTGTTTTTAATCGATGTCGCCAGCTCTCTATTAATCAACGTGAATTGTTCCAATGCTGCTTCGATACAGCGCACCTGGTCTATATACCCTTCTGAATCGAACCGAGTCTCCAATCGGGTTCCCACATGGTTATAGGTATATACAGTGGTATCTTTAAAACGGATCTTAGGAACTTGGTAAATCACGCTGTCTCCCTTTCGTTTTGTTTTGGAAACAATCTGTTCCATCACCTTTTTATCCATCTCCTGTTTGCCTACTTTTTTGGTCAGGCCACAAGAAACAAAGGTGAGGATACAGCACATGGTCCATAGCGCATTGATTTTTTTTACACGCAAATTATTACTCATTTCGCTAATATTTTAAAATATAAGCCTTTCAGCTAATAATGGAATTATTACAAACCAGCAGCGGTTCTGGATCAGTTAGCAATCCGTACTTGTATACCTCCATGTGAACATGATTTGTCATCTTCTGATTCCAATACCCCGCAATATTTTGTACCCGGCCTATGAGATCTCCTTCGAACAATCTGATCCCTACTTTTATTTTTTTTAAAGGGGCGACATACATAAGACGTACCCGATATACATCGTTGCTGATCTCTACATACCTGAACTGGAGGGCAAAGGAATATGGATATCCCAATTTGGTCACTACACCATGAATTGGGCTTATGACATCTTCACCTTGAGTGGCTGCCAAATCAAGGCCTTTATGCTTTTTCCTTCCTCTTTTGGCGCCATAATGACCATGGCCAGTAGGGTCATTGCCCCTTAACACCAATTTTTTAATCGGACTTTGCATTTGCTTCACTTTTTTCATTTTCCTTTAAAGTGCCCTCAATGCTAGGCTTTTCTTAAAAACCAATACAGTACAAAAGCATGAATAAGGTTGGGAATCAACCAAAAAGGCAACTTTGCCAGTTTTTTCAAGCTGAAATCGCCAAATAAAAAAGATCCCCCGGTCGCTTGGTACAACAAATTGTAAACCATGAAAAAAGAAGCAATCAACATTCCATAATAAAGCCATTCGGGCAACCTTTTCTTATAGTGCAATGATACTACAAGCCCCAGGTAGAAGTAGGCTCCCACCGATACAAAGTGCAGTACCATGTGCAGTAGATCGAACCAGTTCATTTATCATCCTTTTTTTCGAGCCCTACCCTTTTTCTTATCAGTTCAGGAATCATATTAATTATCTCTCTAATTTTTTGGGGGATGAGGGAAACCCATATTTCAACAACGTCTACCGCAATCGCCCCAGTAGCGAACAAAACCAATAGTCTGGCCTTTTCGATCGCTTTGTTTCCAACAATTATTTCGTTGATCAAATAGGGCAATGCAAGCGACACGATACATATGAGGGCCATTCGTGTCAGATCGATTTTTTGCTCCCGATATTTTTTTTCATATAACATTCGAAAAATTGTTGCGGCTCCCGAGCATAGAAATATCGACAGCAACTCTTCATCTACATTCAAGGCCATGCCCGATAAAAATGAGGCCAGCCAAAAGCCGGAATATTCCTTCATCCATCTTTTTTTCTCGATCGTTTGTGTACCCAATATTGATAAGCCCCTGCGATAAAGGGATAATAGAACAAAGTGTCTCCCGTCGTGGGAATGCTCCATGTTCCTATTTTAAACTGGTCGATCCCGTTCCAATGAAGGAGAATATCTGAAAACCGTACAAAAATAAAGGCCACCGCAAGGGTTTCTACCACGTTCAACCAGTTGTCCCTTATCCAAAACCGGGGGTCGAATCGGGGATGCCTGCATACCCCTTCGCACTGTGCCCTGTGTTTTTCCCAAAAGTGTTTTTTCACCAGGCCCGAACCCAATAGGGCAAAGACCAATCCGGCAGTATGAAACTGCCATGAATGCTCGCCAAAAAACTGTATAAAGAATTCTTTCATTGTACTACCTTTTAACCCCTTACCCAACTTTTTTCCGTTGGACTTTGTCTTTTGCATATGTGGGCATCGCAACCCGTCTGCTTTGTACCGAAATTTTTTACAAACTATATGGGCAGACGGGTTTGATGATGCCGGTTTCTGATATCTCTCGACCAATCAAGGGGCAATTAGCCTTTCATCTAAAATCCAATGGTCTCCGAATCTTTTTTTAATCTTCTTTGCAGTAGAGAAATTGGTGTATCAACACTGGTCAATGGATAGTGGTTAGTGCCTTCTCGAATGGACAGGCCGATAACCAAACTCCCTATCATACTTGCCCTTCTTATATTGCCACTACTTGGGTCTATGTCAGTTCTGTCTGTCAGCTCAGAATTTATAAATGTAGAGACTTCTGGCTCCCAACCGCTTAACATATACCAACCAGAAACGCTTGCGCTAGATTGGCTCCCTCCGGTACCATCGATATTATTTTTTGTGTCACGACCATTGCTCAAAGGTGAAACGTATAAATAATTCAAAAAGGTTTCTTTTAGCCCTTCAATGTGAGTAGAATTATAAAAGTAATCTGTTGAGCTTAGTTCATTGAGCCAATAAGCTTCAGCAAAAAATTGGGCCACATCCAGAGAATGATCTGTGTCCTGAATAGAATTAACAGTATTGTCCATATCCATATCCCATAAATAATTTGTGTTATTGTAAAAGCTGTTTCCTTCGAAACTTTCACCCACACGTTCCGAAGGAACCCCAGTCAAGTCAGGAAAACCATCATGTGTCATATTATTAAAAGCATCGAGGTACTTTTGCTTGCCTGTCATTTCGTGAAGTTCCATTGCCAACCTCGCCCAATGGCTTGTCATGTGTACACGGGAACGATAGATGCTGCCCCATCCCATATCCTCGAACTTATCCCAAATATTTACTTCAATAAAGCCTTTGATGTCGTCATAGATGTCTTGGTATGTTGTACCCGGCCATGTTACCGAACCTGGTTGATTATGTGTTGTGGCGAGAAGAGCAGTATCATCCATTATACTTCTCATAGCCGTAGCGGGATACCTATAAAAATAGCTTTCCCACAAAGTAGAACCATTTGGAATGTCTTCTTTGCCTGATTGGGCGTTAGCATTCCATGCTGGCCACCCTACATAGTTAGTGCCGTTGATATTTACAGTCGATGACTTCGCTTTATATATGTAATGGAAATCAATAAGTTCATTTAGGTATTTTACATTACCTGTTTTTCGAAAAGCATCCAAAAGATAACTAACAGCCCAGCCGCTATAATACATATTTTGACCACATCTATCATTTGTAGTTCCTAAATTACAAGGTTCCTCGGCTTCATTATAGCGATGAAGACTATCGTTCTCTGTCCAGCCCAAATCCGCTTGGTTTAACCAGTAATCACTGTCTTGCTGGCCATAAAAGCAAACTGTGAAGAAAAACAGTAATAAAATTGGATTTTTCATTCTAATCATCTTTTTTCTTTATTGAGACCAGTACATCGGAATACTCACCAGCAAGAGCGCTGTTCCTTGCCCATGCCTCTAATCTTAAAATAGTTCCATCTGATGTAAACTCGAAAGATTCGAGTTGCCAATCTGTATGGGCAGAAACAAAAGTGTTATGATCTCCTGATGTAGTTCCCAAGCTCAAACGATACCTAAAAGAATCATTGGTATTGTTTTGCCTGTTCAATATGTAGACCTCGTATATCTCACCGTTTTCCCAACTTATGTGGTCAAGGTCAAACCTATTTCTTTTTAAAGTACCGTTTGTATCCGCCGTAATCCTTAATACATAATCTACATAATTATTTGAGCTATCTGCTACAGATGACACTGTAGCCCCTACTGGAGAATGGAAACCTGTTGGCTCTTCCACTGCGCTATTCGCATTACTCACAAAGGCCGATGCATCCCCTGTTATAAGCTCAGAATTTGGATTTGTCGCGTTAGGGTGCGGCGTAGCAGATAGATAATCTTCCCAAGAACCGTTGGGCTTTATTCCGGTTCCTTTTTTAATCACATTGACAATGGACGTGCTGTCAATCGTTTGGAACCCATAGACTACATCTCCCTCAAATTGAAAACTTCCTTCGCCTTCTTGGCTAAAAGTCGCGTATTCGCCGGGCGAAATTCCAGCCCCGGTTACCGTTACCTTGATATCTGTAGCTGAATCGGTCCAAAAGAAATTTTTGCTGTTCGCAAATGCCGTTGAAGTAATCGTGGTGTCTTGCGTCACTTCGATTACAGGGGAAAATGTTTTTGAAGACACTCCCCCGCCCCCGGCGATCGAACTCAAATCGACTGTCTGCGTGTTTCCGCCAGAAAGGGTCAAGCTCAGAATATTGCCCGAAAGGGAAAAATCGGTGATGGTCTGCCCGTCGGTATTATCAAGGTAGGAGGTCAAATCTACCGTGCCACCGTTTTCGAGGGTGAGCGTATTTCCTGTTAACGATAATGTTTGATCGTCAGTACTGGAGGCCGCAACGGCATCCAACTGTGACTTGGTAACCAGTTCGTTGCTATTGACCGCATCGGTAGCCGTTAGGGTACCCGTTATGGTCTGTTGCCCATAAGAAAACGACAAACTAAGAACAAACAGGAATAGTAAAAATCCCAATGGACTGTTGAATCGTTTTAATCGTGTTCCCCATTTCCTTTTGGCACCCAAAAAGGGCCTTTTGTTTCCGTTCATGTTTCTTTTTTTCATTTTTTGTATCTATTTTATTTTTTTGATTTTGTTTATTAAAGGGTATATGAAAGCCTGCCCCGATCGATGGGCATCGCAACCCGCATGCCTGGTACCGAAATTTTTTACAAACTATATGGGCAGACGGGTTTGATGATGCCGTTTTCATGTGCCTCAGGAAATCTTTATAAGCTTCAGATTGTTATACCGGAGGTTGAACGGTCGGTCCGTATCACCCTTCAATCAAAACCTTTTAACGTATGACACTTATGTACTGTTGATATGTTCCAAACTGCATCCTTCATTTTTTTAAAAATTGCCTAAGAATCCGAAAAAGGGGTCTTTTTTTGTTTGTTGAGTAGGTGGTGTGCCGCCTCCTTGATGCCTGTAACCTACATCTTGACCGCTTGTTCCGGCCCCTATCCATGGACTACCGGGTTGCACTACATAATCGGCAATCTCATCACCCCCTGCATTATCGAAAAGGGGGTCGGTGCTGCTGGACCATCCACTCGGCCATGTAGAATCACTAGAATTAAAATAAAGGCAATTGGTATAAGAAAAGTTGTTAAATGCCCCATTATTAGACCCTGCGGTACTAGCCGTAATCGCATTGCTGCTTGCTATTCCCGACAACCCTATATTCTCAAACACATAATCACTTGCGTCGAAATTGGTGGATAAAAAAATGTTGGCATCATAAATGGTGATATTCCTAAACTCGTTTCCCTCCGAAAATGCGGGGCCATCATTGGATGCCCAAGTATGCTGTATTACAGTACCAATATTGGTGAAGATGCAATCTTCAAGGGTATTGAAATCGCCCCCTCCCTTTTTATCAATATTAGGGTCATTGGAAGCACCCGTTCCATCCTCCCCATCGTCCCATGTGTTAATACGCATGCCTACATCGCTGTCCCGTACTAATATTCTGCGAAAGGTATTATTGTGCGCCCCGTTCGACCATGTTATTACGGAAGATGATTCCGGGTCGTTCCTAAAACCTTGGATTGTTATGTCCTCGAAAATATTGTTCTCGACATTTTTGAAAATGACCTGGACAGCGGCATATTCAACATATCCATTCCGAAAAGTGCAGTTCTGCACGTCGTTTTTCATCACAAAACCATGACCGGGGTGCACGTTTCCGGGGTCTCTTATTACTTCACAGTGTTCTGCAACCCCATTTCGTGACCCGCCTGAAAAAAGAAAATAATAACCTGTGGGGTTAGGGTTATGATCGGAAATCGCTCGACAATATTTCCAAACAAAATCATCGGCTCCTGCCGAATTGAACGCTTGGCTCGTGTTATCCTCCTGTGTGCAATTTTCAAGTACACTTCTATCTCCACGTATAATAAACCCCCTTCCTTTTCCGGCAGACCCTCCCGTGGTCTCTCCTTCTGTTTGGTCACCATTTTCGATACCGACCACGTTTTTCAAATGAAGGTCGGTTGCTGAAGCGTAAGAACCTACCGCGCCCCTACCATTTACTAGTTGAAAATTTTCTATGTGCACCCAAGGAGCCGTCACAAGGAACATTTCCCCTGTAAAATCGGTTCCCCCGTCAAACACGGGCCATGAATTCGGGTCGGCCCCGGAATGATTTACATAGGTACTGTATTGGGTCGAAACGATGTCGCCAGGTGTATTGTCATAACCTACGAATTTAACAGGGTTGCCCGAAGTTCCGGCATTCGAAAAAATGGCCTTGTTATTGCCATAGCTTCCTGCCTTAACATTTACCAAATCACCTGCTATCGCCGTTTCTACTGCATGTGTGAAAGACCACGCATTCCCCTCGCTGAGACCGTTGTTGTTTCTACTGCCGGATTCCGTTACGAAATAGGTCTGATAAAATGCGTTCGATTTTTCGTAGTCGGAAAAAGTGTCCCATTCCGATTTTTCGAAACGTGCATAAGGTTGTGCGTCGTAGATTTTCCAATCTAAATGAATAGGTACTTCCGAATCAGGTTCAGATATGAACCCAAATAAAAACGGCAGTATTAAAATCAGTTTTTTCATTATAATACTTTTTTGACAGATATAACACTCATCAATAATTTATCACCTGTTTGCACCGCACTGTTAGAACCGGGATAAACCTGAACGTCGAAAGTAGGCCCTGTTGCTGTCAAAATCTGAGTGTGCTCTGTCCATGTGGTAGTGTCGCTAACTTGCGTTCCACCACTTACACCATCCCAGAATGCTGCGCCAGATTGTTGAACATTAACAACATTTACAGCCGTTCTCCAAGTCACTTGGTATTGTTCGCCTATCTCAACGCTTATAGGGAGTACACAGTTGACCACCACACCGTTGGCTCCTATCAATTCAAATTCCAGCATGTGAGAACCGGGTGAGACAGTACCCCCGCCCGGGTCGGTATTTGCGACAGAAACCATACTTGTATTACCGGGCTGGTTCTCTACCCAATCACCTACTGCGTTCGCTTCATTGGTAGGAGAGGTGGCATTTGCCGACGTGTTCAGTTCAGGGCCATATGCCACCGCCCCGGTACTCACCGTACCGCAATCGCCGACTAGAATCCTATCGATTCCGTTATCGGGGATAGCTACGCACCGCGTGTCATCCATTGTCCACGTATCACCAGTATTGCCCTGTATATCCTCGAAAAGAAAAGTACTTCCGCTTTCCAGCTTCACGACGATTTCATCCTGGGCATGAAAAGAAAGAGGCTTACCGCTTTCGCTGCCGTTCGTCAAACGGGTTACATTACCAATAAGGGCGTCTGTCAAAGTTTGTTCGACGCTCGATCCGCTACGGTTTCCTACAATTCGATTTATGCCTTCATTACCGGTGTCGGTGGCAAAAAAATCGTCAATGGTCAGGTTTCCATTGGAGGTCTTCCAATTAAAGCCCGCCCATTCTCGGTTAGTAATACGGTTAGCCTGTTCCGTTGTCAGGCTCCCTGCGTTTACAAACTCCATCTGGCCGCTAACAGCGTCATTGTATGCAAGCACTTGGCCGTTAGTAGGAGTCCCACTGTATAATAGCTTGGATGCAGAAATTACATTGTTGTCAATTTCGGCTATCGTACCGCTTCCCGAGATTGTTAGATGCCCTTTGTCGCCATCGGCCCCAAGGCCGTCGCCCCCGGTAATCGGACCTAGATCTACAGTACCACCGTTTTCCAGGGTAAGGATATTTCCCGCTAAGGATAATGTTTGATCATCCGTAATGGACACCGAAACGGCATCCAATTGCGACTTGGTAACCAGTTCATTGCTATTGACGGCATCGGTTGCGGTTATGTCAATCGTTTGTTGTCCGTATGAAAAGGACAGGGATAAAACGAATAGCAAGAACAAAAATCCCAATGGACTGTTTAATCGTCTAAATCGTGTTCCCCATTTTCTTTTGGCACCCAAAAAGCGCCTTCTGTTTCCGTTCATGTTTCTTTTTTTCATTTTTTGCATATGTTATATTTATATTGATTTTGTTCCAAGGGCTTATGTCCATACTCCGTTGTTTCTTCAACCATATTCCCAGTCCAAGTGTTCGCCATATTCGGCCTGATAAGACAACCATTGGGCAAAGCGCCAATGTTCCTGTTCCATTTCATTGTAGATTCGGTTGGCGCGTTGGGTAAGCCGTTCTTGCATGACTACCATTTGAAAGCTGGTGGGTTCCATTTCTACCCATTTGCCATTCAAAAGTGCCCCGAAGTCCTCGAGTACCAACTGATGGCCATCCCTCATTTCCCCATAAAACCGAATGGAATAAGGGCCCCATTCTGACAGCATCTTTATGGATTCAATGGCACTGCCCGTCTCGCAACGCAATCCCTGGATTAAAATTTGAAATACATCTTTATCTATGTTTTTTGTCATTTCCTTGTTTATTTCCATAAGTTTCGTATTTTCATTCGTGTTAATGATATAAATATACGAATTTTATTCGCATTTATCAAATAAAAAACGTATTAAATTCGTATTTTTGTTTTAAATAGTTCGTTTTGAATGCTTTGGAGATAAAAAAAATTCGTGAAGAACTTAAGATGACCCAGGCGGAGTTTGCAGATGCCCTTGAAGTTAATTCAAGAACTGTACAGAAATGGGAGGCCGGAGAGACTAAAGTTCGTAAGGGCACGGCCTTTTTAATCAATGACATGAAAAAAAGTCGTGTTTCAGGTGGAGTGCCTGAGCGCCAAGACCAGCATCGCACCATCCCGGTCGACTTTAGTGAAATGAATGTAATGTATGTACCCTTGATCAATAAGTTCGCCTATGCCGGGTATTTGAATGGTTTTGGAGATGATGAATATCTAGATGACCTACCTAAGGTTCCATGGGCCAACGATTTTGAAGCCAAAGGCAACTATATGTGTTTTGAGGTAAAAGGCGACTCCATGGACAACGGCTCTTATGAAAGCATTTTGGAAGGAGATGTTTTATTGTGCCGGGAAGTACGCAGGGATTACTGGAGCAACAAACTCCATATCAATAAATGGGATTTTGTCATTGTACACCAGACCGAGGGAATTTTGGTAAAGCGCATCTTGGATCACGATGTGGAAAACGGAATACTCTTACTACACTCCTTAAATGAATATTACGAAGACTTTACGGTTCACTTGGATGAGGTATCCAAAATATTCAATATTGTTGATTTCAGAAGAAAAAAGTCGCGGCGATAAGGCAAAACCAATAATTGTCGGATTAAGTTTGGAATAAAATAAAAAACCGTTGTATCTTTGCCCTCCACATCGCGGGGTAGAGCAGTACCCTTCGACTGGCGCTCAGGACGGGGTACCTACCCAGACTGGGCAGATAAACAAAAGCATTGTGCTTCCAAGGCACATATACATACATCGCGGGGTAGAGCAGTAGGTAGCTCGTCGGGCTCATAACCCGAAGGTCGCTGGTTCGAGTCCAGTCCCCGCTACTAGAAACCTCATCAGAATCTGGTGGGGTTTTTTGTTTCCTGATCTTTCACCAGGGTTGGAAATTAGACTGGACAAGAAGTTTATCCTGAGCGAAGCCGAAGGGAGTCCAGTCCCCGCTACTAGAAACCTCATCAGAATCTGGTGGGGTTTTTTGTTTCCTGATCTTTCACCAGGGTTGGAAATTAGACTGGACAAGAAGTTTATCCTGAGCGAAGCCGAAGGGAGTCCAGTCCCCGCTACTAGAAACCTCATCAGAATCTGGTGGGGTTTTTTGTTTCCTGATCTTTCACCAGGGTTGGAAATTAGACTGGACAAGAAGTTTATCCTGAGCGAAGCCGAAGCGAATACAGTCCCCGCTACTGGAAAAATCGGCCTAGTGGTCAACTTTTGGTGATTGTAGGCTACCTACTTATTGAAAACCCAAAGGCGATTTAGCCTAAGTGGCACCTACTATAGTCTGGCCAGCCCTTTCAGCTATTTTCTTTTTCTTAGGCCGATTGTTTTCACAAACAGCTTTCCACATTGAAAATTTCATCGATTTTGTAAATGGCTACAAGTGCTAAGCGGACATGCTGCATATTACCGATAACTTCTGCCACATGTAGACCTTTTGATTTTTCGAGTCACAATTTTCATATCTTCCCCGCTCAAAATCCTGAAACCGAACACTAACTATAAGAAATGAAAAGTATTATTCACAAAGCCCTTAGGAAAAGGGGCAAACAGATTGTCGATTACCCTGACGATGCTCTAAAAATGAGAAGGGTGATTATGGATAATCATAAAATCGACACAATTTTGGATGTGGGCGCCAACACGGGTCAATATGGTTTATTGATGCGAGAACTCGGTTATACCGGGAAATTGATCTCATTCGAACCGATGAAAAAGGCTTTCCAAGAATTAGAGAACAATGCCAAGAGTGATTCTTCATGGATAACCATAAATCATGCTCTTGGACATAAAGATGGGAGGTCGGTCATTAACATTTCAAATAACTCGTTCAGCAGTTCGATTTTGGAGATGTTACCCACACATGAAAATAGCGCTCCAACGTCGAAATATGTTGCTAAGGAAGAAATAGAAATCAAAAAATTGGATAGCGTTTTCGATTCTGTATGCCCTAAGGGAAGTAATGTCATGCTTAAAATTGACACCCAGGGTTACGAAAAGAATGTGCTTGACGGATCGACTGAATCATTGAAAAATATAGGTGTCATTGAATTGGAGCTTTCGCTTGTACCCCTTTATGAAAATGGAAGCCTATACCTTGAAATGATTGAACTTTTGAATGGAAAAGGGTTCGACCTATTTTATCTCGAAAATGTCTTTTCAAATCCCGATACGGGCCAGTTGCTTCAGGTCGACGGAATTTTTGTCAGAAGAGAATAAAAAACGGAATTGAGTTGGTCGGTTTTTCCGGCACTTTATCGATTGAAGTTGATCATTTTGATTGTCCGACTAAGCTCATATATATATTTGACACACAGAACAAATAATTCCTCCCCGGTCTAAATCATAAACCCTCAAACCTATAACCATGACAATTGGATAGTCGGGTATTGCCATGGCATACTAGGAACCAAACAACATTACCGAAGCGTGAAAAAAGCGAATTCGGGTGAACGTATTGGACCAAGTATGATAGTTTTTTAAGAAAGAAAAAGAATTGTCATAGTTGACTAATGAGAAAGTTTCGAAATTCTGATTTAATCATACCTATTTCCATAGTAATACACCTGTGTATTATCAATGGACTTCTTTTTCTGCTTACTCCGGAGACCTACCTTTACCCTTATCATATACTTTACTACAATGTGTCATGGCTCTTGATTGCCTACATTCTAGACTATTATCCTGTGGCGCGAAAAGAAAAGTTTTCGACGAACTTGTCCAAAATGCTGCATTTGTATCTGTTATATGGTTTAGCCTACTTTGCGCTTTTTGGGATTTCAAAAATAGATTACGAGTCATTGGACTATCAGTTATTGGTATACCTCTTGGTCTGCCTTTCCCTAACCTGGTATAGGTTGATCTTCTTTTGGACAAGAAGCAAATACCGCATCGAAGGAGGAAATTCAGCGAATGTTGTTGTCATAGGAGGTGATGGGGATAAAAACAAAATTAGAAGGGTTTTTGATCAGCCCGATTTAGGCTATCGATACCACGGATATTTCAATGACAAAAAACACGAAAGCTCTAGTTACCTAGGGCAGGTCATCGATTGTTTCCTGTACATTCTAGAACATGAAATTGATGAAATCTATTGCGTAGCCTCTCAGTTCAACGCTAAAGAATTGCATAGCTTAATAAGCTTCGCAGATAACAATTTGATAAAATTCAAGGTCGTTCTCGACAACAAAGAAATGTTCTCGAGGGCCATGTCTATCGAATTATATAGCAATATTCCGGTGTTGAACCTGCGAGAAGTTCCCTTGGATACCGAGTACGCCAGGATTGTAAAACGGACTTTCGATATAGTGTTCTCGACGATCATGATCGTTTTTGTGCTCTCGTGGCTAAGCCCCCTCTTATTCATATTGATAAAACTTGAATCCAAGGGAGATCTTTATTTCAAGCAAAAAAGGCATGGTCTACGGCGAAAAGTCTTTTGGTGCTATAAATTTAGGTCAATGGTGTCCAACGGTCATAGTGACACACAAATGGCAACAAAAAACGATGTACGCGTGACTCGAATCGGTAACTTTTTACGCAAGACAAGTATAGATGAGTTGCCCCAATTTTTTAACGTATTTCTGGGAGATATGAGCGTTGTCGGACCAAGACCCCATATGGTCAAGCATACAAACGACTATGAATCGTCTGTAGATAAATATTTGGTTCGGCATTTTGTCAAACCAGGCATAACCGGCCTTGCACAAATAAAGGGGTATCGCGGTGAAATCGAAAAACCGGCCGACATTCAAAATAGAGTAAGATTAGACATTTTTTATGTCGAAAAATGGTCATTGAGCTTAGATATCAAGATTATTTATAAGACTATTGCCAACGCACTGAAGGGAGAAGCAAAGGCATACTGAGCAGATCAAATCATGCGGTTTTGTATACCGATAGAGCCCTTCTGCTCCAACAAACTCATTGTAAGCTCCTAATTTACACCTTTAGTCAGTTGACAATACACGATAAGCATCTTGGTAGAAAGTCGTTTAATTCGGTAGTGCATCGATTAAAATCGAAAAATACCCTACTAAAGGTTTTTTTTGCAAATGAATTACTTTACTTTACGCCCCATAAAGAGAGTGTTTTAACCAATTATTCAGTTGCTTTCAGATTGAAAGTTTTTTTGCCCTAAAAATTTAATTAAGTAACTAAAATCCGACTTTTTAAATCTATTTTTAAAAGTTGTCACTAAACCTAAACAAAGAATAGATGATAGTACATAGGTTATCCTTACTTAGATTTTTGGCAATCATCATATTGTCATTGCAGCTTGTTTCCTGTATAAATACGCGAAAAGCAACCTATTTCAATGACGTGGGTGATGAACGATTTGCGGAGAGGTTTGGCGACTTGGAACCCGTGCTTCAAGAGAATGATATTCTTAGCATTTCGGTGAGCAGTTTAAATAAAGAGGCTGCCGAAATTTTCAATATTGCCAATCTTACAGCTACCCAAACTTCCTCATCTACAGGAACCACCACCCAAGCCTCTGGGTATTTGATCGACCAAGAAGGTTATATTCGTTTTCCCCTGTTGGGGAAATTAAAGGCCGCTGGGAAGACAAAAAAGGAACTACGGGAAGAAATTACCGGCCTTCTGGTCGACAAACAATTGCTTTTGGGGCCAATTGTCGATGTTAGGTACTTAAACTATCGAGTTTCGGTCTTGGGTGAAGTTCGGAACCCGTCAGTACTGACCATACCTAACGAAAAAGTTACCATTTTAGAGGCCCTTGGACTTGCGGGAGATTTGACCATTTATGCCCGACGCGATAATCTGCTTTTGATCCGAACCGAAGATGGGGTTAAAAAAACGCATCGCATAGATTTGACAACCAACGAAATATTCACTTCCCCCTATTATTTCCTGAAGTCGAACGATGTGCTTTACGTTCAACCCAACAAATCAAAGGTAGCATCAACGAATAGGGCCATACAATGGCTGCCAGTCATAATGAGTGCAGCATCGTTGGCAATAATAGCTATCAACAGCAGCAACTAAAAAACATGCATCGTGTTACATAAAAACGACATAAACAACCGCGGTCAAGACAATCTGTTCAGCATGCTGATGGATACCTTTTTCCCATTCTGGCCTCTATTGGCCTTTTTCTTGGTAACAAGCTTTATTCTCGCTTGGGGTTATCTACAATATAAAACCCCCGTTTATGAGGTGGCCGCCACATTGTTGATAAAAGATGAAAATAAAGGTGTAGATGATGCAAAAATGCTTGAATCGATGAACCCTTTCGACTCCAAGAAGATCGTGGAAAACGAAATCAAGGTTTTACAGTCTAGAGACCTAATGCAGAGAGTGGTCAAAAAACTTCATCTCTATGCCCCAATTCTAGAGAAAAACAAATTGTTTGGGTTGAACGTTGGCTATGTCTCGGCCTATAACAGCACCCCTGTACGAATCCAATTGAAAGACCCTGAAAATATCCCACCTCTCGAAGGCGATATATCCGATTATTTTTTCACGTTCGATTCTTCAAAAAATATGGTGAAGGTCGATGGAAAAAACTACCCCTTGAATAAATGGTCTGAAAGTAAGTTCGGAACGATCATGTTTCTGCCGACGGCAAATCCCGCTCCAAATTCGAGCGAACGTTTTTATTTTTCTTTGTATACACCTCGCGATGTTACCAGATATTTACTGAATTCCCTGGATGTTGCGCCCCCAGAAAAGTTATCGACCGTCGTCAGCATCTATTTCAACGACGAAAATCCCAAAAGGGGTGAAGACATTCTAAATGCCTTGATTACGACCTACAATCTGAAGGCGGTCGAAGACAAGAATATGTTGGCTGCCAATACCATGAAATTCATAGAAGGCCGAATTCAAAATGTTGAGACCGAATTAGATCAGCTAGAGGCTGAAATACAACAGTATCGATCTTCAAAGGGCGTGGTCGACCTTAATGAACAAGGTAGAATGTACTTGCAAGATGCCGGGGAGAACGATAGAAAAATTGCTGATATAAGGCTTAAACTCTCGATTCTTGACAAAGTAGAAAACTATATCGTATCGAAAAATACGGGCGGTAGCATTGTACCTTCTACGCTCGGTGTCGATGACCCTGTCTTGACCCAATTACTTCAGAAACTTTACAACTCCGAAATAGAGTATGAACGGTTAAAAAAGACCACCGCGGTGAATAATCCCATCTTGCTTTCGTTAGCGGATGAAATCGAGAAAATAAGACCAAACATTCTCGATAATGTAAGAAGTCAAAAAAGTAACTTGGGGGCGAGCCTCTCGTATTTAAGTGCTTCTTCCGGCAAGTTCAATTCGGCTTTAAGGACCCTTCCTGAACAAGAACGAAAGCTCTTGGAAATTAGCAGGAGAAAGGCGGTTAAAAACGAACTCTTTGCTTACCTATTGCAAAAACGAGAAGAGATTGCCCTCGCCAATATGCCCACCGGCGGCGATGGAGAAATCGTTGCCAGTGCCGAAGCTTCACTGGATCCGGTGAGTCCGAAGGGCATAAAGATATATGGCATCGCCTTTTTTCTGGGTGCCGGCCTCTGGATCGCCTTGGTCGCCGTCAGGGAAATGATGAATAGAAAAGTTCTTTTCCGTTCAGAAATCGAGGAATTGACAGCGTTGCCTGTAATCGGGGAACTTCCTTTTGTAAAATCAAAGGAAGGAAATAGCCTATGGGCGCCAAACGAAAAAGAGTTGCTCGAACAATTGCGGCAAATGGCAGCCAAACTTGGCCTTTACAGCTCAAAATTTACCAAAAGGAAAATTTTAATCACCTCCAACATACCGGGCGAAGGAAAGAGTTTCGTCAGTCAGAATCTTGCATTCAGCCTTGCCCAAAGTGGCAAACGGGTCGCTTTACTTGACATGGACTTTAGAAGACCTTTTTTAACCCGTTTTCTAGACTTGACCAATAAAGATGGGGTAGTGAACTATCTAAAGGGAGAAGCGAGAATCAAAAAGATTATGCATCAATCCGTGGAAGAGAAAAATCTAACCATTATTCCAGCTGGTACAAAAGGTAGCGATCATACACAATTGCTTTTGAATGGAAGAATCGAATTGTTGTTTGATGAACTTTCCGATAAATTCGACTACATAATCATGGATTCAGCTCCTATTGGTTTGGTTTCCGATGCAAATCTGCTTGCAGAGTTCAGTGATAGCAAACTGCTGGTGGTCAGACATGCCTTTACGCCCAAAAAGATATTGCAAAGACTGGGGCAAAACGAAAAGGAGGGGCTTTTGGACAATATGGGTATTGTTTTCAATGGTATAAAGAACAGAGGGTTTGTCAAAGAACCAAGTAGTGGTTATGGCTACACCTACACTCGGGCCTATGGCTATTGACCGATTCGATTATGAATAAACCTTTCATATGAAGGGTAGCTCAGTCAAAGTCTAGTTAGAGGGCAAATGCCGTAAAAGAGTTTTGCAGAAATAAATTTAAGGATAATGAAAGTATTGATATTAGCTGGGGGATTGGGATCTAGGCTTTCGGAGGAAACAGCTCTAAAACCTAAACCCATGGTCGAAATTGGGTCAAAACCCATACTCTGGCATATCATGAAGACCTATTCCTATTACGGCTTCAATGACTTCATTATTCTCTTAGGATACAAGGGTTATATGGTTAAAGAATATTTCTCAAATTATTACCTCCATAATTCCGATATAACCTTTGATTTCAAAAACAATAAAACAACCTATCTCAAAAACAAAAGCGAGCCCTGGAAGGTAACCTTGGTCGACACTGGCAAAGACACAATGACGGGTGGCCGAATCAAGAGGGTGAAAGACTATATCGGCAACGAAACCTTCATGCTGACCTATGGAGACGGCGTTATAGACATGAACATCAAAGATTCCCTGGATTTTCATAAATCCCATGGAAAAATGTTGACCATCACAGCGGTGCAACCCGAAAGCCGTTTTGGGTCTTTGGTTACCGATGCCCATGACAACGTTATCGAGTTTGCTGAAAAACCGGCGGATTCAGGAAAATGGATCAATGGAGGCTATTTTGTATGCGAACCCGGCATTTTGGATTATATAGATAATGATGCGACCGTATTTGAGAATGAGCCTCTGCAAAATTTAGCAGATACGGGCAATCTAATTTCTTTCAAACATACCGGTTTTTGGAAGCCGATGGATACATTGAGGGACAAGAGGCAACTCGATGAGATTATTAAAAAAGGAAATGCCCCTTGGATGAAGTGGCAAAATGTTGGGAGAACGGTCGACTATGTATGAAGTAAATGTACGTGGCCCGTTTTCGAATTAGAAAAACAGAAATTAAAGCGTGAGATAAACCCCCGATTTGATCTAGCCAATTTGTAAATTTTAAAATTGTTTTGGCGATTCGATTTTTAGAAAATAATTTTTTTAATGGCAAAAAGGTACTTATCACCGGGCACACCGGTTTTAAAGGGGCTTGGTTAAGTCTGTTGCTGCACGAATTGGGCGCCCAGGTTTTTGGCTACGCCCTCTCTCCTCCCACAAACCCGAATTTATACGATTTGATGGATGCCAACGCATTCATGACCTCATATATTTCAGACATCAGGGATTTTGACAAGCTGAAAAGTGTCATCAAGAAAACACAACCTGAGATTGTCATCCATCTTGCCGCCCAATCACTCGTAAAAACTTCATATACCCATCCTAGGTTGACCTACGAGACCAACGTGATGGGAACCGTGAATCTTTTCGAAGCTTTACGGATCGAGGCAAGGGCCAAAGTCATCTTGAACGTCACCACCGACAAGTGCTATGAGAATAAAGAGTGGGAACGGGCTTACAGAGAGAACGACCGCCTAGGTGGCCATGACCCCTATTCGAACAGCAAGGCCTGCTCAGAATTGGTTACTGCTTCTTATCGAAAATCTTTTTTCAACGAAGGGAAAAACGAAACTTTACTTGCAACGGCAAGGTCGGGCAACATAGTTGGAGGTGGCGACTGGTCAAAAAATCGTCTGATTCCCGATTTTATAAAATCCATGATGTCACGAGAAGAAGTGATTATTAGAAACCCTGGGGCAATCAGACCCTGGCAGTATATTCTCGACTCACTTTTTGGTTATTTGAATCTAGTAGAAAAACTATACAATGAGGGTTTCGAATATGCCGAAAGCTGGAATTTTGGACCTGAAGAAGAAAGCCATAAAACGGTAGAATGGATTATAGGTCAATTGTGCCGAAAGTGGGGAGATGAAACCTCCTACCGAATAAAAGGTACAAATCATGAACACGAGGCCAATTTTTTGAAGCTTGATTCATCAAAAGCAAAAACACAATTAAACTGGTCCAATGCCTACTCTTTGGAACAAGGGCTTGATAAAACGATAGAATGGTACCAGCGATATGTTGGCGGTGATAAACCACGGGAAATAAGTATATCGCAGATTACCGAATTTATAGAATTATACCAAACCAAAATGATGAGTACCGATGAGTCGAATTGTTCTTGAGATGTATATGAGTACAGCAAATGAACAATCACGGGCGAATCTTGAAAATGCCACGGCAATCACGGCAGAACGAAAGTGACAATGAAATTTACCAAAATAAAATTGAAGGATGCCTATTTGGTAGATCTAGATCCAATGCACGACGCTAGAGGCATGTTTACAAGGATATTCTGCCAAAAAGAACTTGGTGAAATCGGATTTGACAAGCAAATTCTTCAGACAAATCATTCGGTTACCCGAAAAAAAGGCACCCTAAGAGGAATGCACTACCAAATATCGCCCGCTCAAGAAGTAAAGATCATTAGGGTGATCAAAGGTACAATCTATGACGTAATCGTTGATTTGAGACCAGAATCCAATACTTTTCTACAGTGGGCCTCGACCACATTATCAGAAGATAAACCGCAATTGCTTTACGTGCCCGAAGGATTTGCACACGGTTTTCAGGCCTTGAGCAACAATGTTGAAATGATCTATCAACATTCATCATATTATAGCCCGGAGCACGAAAGAGGTTTCCATTTCAAGGACCCCCAGATAAAGATTTCGTGGCCTCTTGCTGTGTCGGTTTTATCGAAAAGAGATCAAGAACACCCAAATTTGAAACTTGATAAAACAAAGAGCCCTTAAAATCATGAATTGCCGCCACTGCCAACATAAGCTTGAACACGTTTTTCTAGACCTTGGGTTTGCACCTCCTTCCAACGCATATTTAAGAGCAGAAGATCTGCAAAGACCTGAAGTATACTTTCCTTTGAAAGTTTATGTATGCGAAAAGTGTTGGCTGGTTCAAACCGCCGATTATACGAAGAGGGAGACATTTTTCAATGAATCTTATTCTTATTTCTCTTCTGTATCTGAATCTTGGATGAAACATGCGGCCGATTATTGTGATATGATAACCGATTTTCTTGGTCTGGGCCCTTCGAGCCATGTAATTGAGTTGGCCTCAAACGATGGTTATCTATTACGGAATTTTGTCGAAAAGGATATTCCTTCCCTGGGAATCGAACCCACGGCGAGCACTGCAGACAAAGCCATTTCATTGGGTATTGAGGTCATCAAGGAATTTTTTGGATTGGAATTGGCCAGAGAACTTGCCAAAAATGGGCGAAAAGCAGATTTGGTTATCGGAAACAATGTATATGCACATGTACCAGACATCAATGATTTTACGGCTGGGATCAAAGAACTTCTCAACGTCGAGGGGGTCGTAACCCTAGAATTTCCGCATCTACTCAACATCTTTAAATACAATCAGTTTGACACCATTTATCACGAGCATTACTCTTATTTGTCCGTTTTTACGGTTTCAAGGATTTTTGCGAGAAACGGCCTTAAGATCTTCAAGGTAGAAAAGTTGGCCACCCATGGCGGAAGCCTTAGAATCTATGGGTGTCATGCAGATAGCCAAAGACCTATAGAATCAAGCGTTCACGAGATAATTGCGGAAGAGGAGACTGCTGGAATGAGGAATTTGAAAATATATAATACATTTCAAGAAAAGGTAGATCATTTAAAAAATAAACTGGTTTCCTTTTTAATCGAAAAGAAAGAAGCGAATGAATTGGTAGTAGCTTATGGCGCCGCGGCGAAAGGAAGCACTTTGTTGAATTACGCCGGAATAAAGCCAAATCTATTACCTGTAGTGGCCGATGCAGCTCAGTCGAAGCAGAATAAGTTTATGCCCGGCAGCCATATTCCAATTTTACATCCTGATGAATTAAAGAACAAAAAACCCAAATGGGTCTTGATCTTGCCCTGGAATATCAGTGGCGAAATCATCGAACAACAATCAGAGTTGCAACGGCAAGGAGCTCGTTTTGTCGTCGGTGTGCCCGAATTAACCATTTTAGCCTGACCAATGAAACGACTGCTTGAAATACTTCCTTTTTATTCTTTGGACGAGGGATTGGAGTACCTGAAAAACGGAGGCGACCTATTGCCACGGCATCATGTTTGGTGTTACGATCAATTTGAAAAAGAGGGATACGAAGTTCATTTTATCCCGAATAACGCATCGGGAATATTGGACCGATTGGGGCGACTTCTTCGAATAAATAATCTGCAGCAACAGTTGACCGTGCTACGAAGGGCAAAGGAGTTCGACATAATCTTCGACCCCTTCATGCAGTTCACTTTTTTAATCGCGGTGTTCAAAATATTGGGGCTTTTCAATAAGCCGGTTGTTGCTATCGCCCAGAGAGCCTATGAGGTAAACAAGAAAAACCCTTTAAAACGTTTACGACAATACCTAACCCGATGGGTCTATTTTAAGGGTATTGATAAAATTGTTTTTATCAACGGGGCGTTGGCCGAGAAAAGTGCAAAATACAAGATTAGCGGAAATACAGACTATCTCAGAGGCTGGGGCGCCGATCATGATTTTTTTGAAAAATACAACGCCCATCAACCGCAACCACCGACACTTGACTTTCTTTATTCCACGGGAGGGGCGGCGAGAGATTACAACACTCTTTTAGAGGTATTTAAGAATATCGATTTTCAGCTACGCATAACTGCTCGGCCAAATTTCGCAAGTGAACTCGCTACCGAGATTCCCTCTAATGTGCATGTCGATACGTCAATCACCCCCGGCCTCACCTCTACCGGACAGTTACGAGGGGAGTATTATAATTGCTTGGCCGTGGTCTTACCCCTTATAGAGAGTGTCTCGTTTGCACCTTTTGGCAGTACTGTGTGTTTTGAGGCCATGGCGGCCGGTAAGGCGATCATAGCAACAAACAACAAGGCCTATGCTTTCGATATTGAGAAAGAAGGTGTTGGGCTTTTGGTCGATTATTATGACGACAAGGGTTGGAAAAAAGCAATAACGTATCTGATCGAAAATCCCGAAATTGCGCAAGAAATGGGAAGAAAAGGTCAAAAGTTAAGCCGTGAGGTTTATAATTACACTTCCTTTTCCAATGAAATCATATCTCACGCGAATGGTCTTCTTGATAAAAAATTAACCCCCGACAATGAGAAATGACTTTTAAAGACCAGATTATTTCCTTAGTCCAGAGACATCTTTCAAAAGGTCACGAAAGAAGTATCAAGGCCAAAAAGAATATCCTTGGGCTATTGGCAATCAAAGGAGGCAGTATTGCCATTGGTTTTCTTATGGTTCCATTGACCATCAGCTATATAAATCCAACACGATATGGTATTTGGTTGACCCTGAGCAGCATTGTGGCCTGGTTGACTTATTTTGACATCGGTTTCGGACACGGACTTCGCAACAAATTTGCCGAGGCAGTGGCCCAAGGTAAAGATGAGGAGGCGCGCATATATGTTAGCACCACATATGTTTCACTCGCTTTTGTTATGGGAATTATTCTGCTTCTTTTTTTAATGGTAAATCCCTTTTTAAGTTGGGCCAATATTCTGAACAGCCCACCGGCAATGGAATCGGAATTGAGCACATTGGCCTTGATGGTATTTGTCTTTTTCTGCATTCAATTTGTCTTTCAGTTGATCACAATTGTATTGACCGCAAACCATGAACCCGCAAAAGGCTCTTTGCTCACTACTTTAGGAAGCTTGATTTCGTTGATAATTGTTTTTGTGCTTACAAAAACTACCTCGGGAAACCTACTTTACCTAGGTGCTACTTTAAGTTCCGTACCGGTAGTCGTTTTTATCCTGGCCGGAATCTGGTTTTACAATACCTCATACAAAAAGTATGCCCCTTCGTTAAAATTCTTTCGCCTGAAACACGTTAAGGGACTAATGGGTCTTGGAACGCAGTTTTTTATAATCAACATATCCGTTCTTTTAATGCTAAGTACAGACAACATTGTTATCACACAACTTTTAGGTCCGGAAAAAGTGACCGTTTTCAGTGTGACCTATAAGCTGTTCACTATGATTTCGATGATATACATGCTTATGGTCACCCCATTATGGAGTGCATATACAGAAGCCTACACAAAAGGGGATATTGACTGGGTAAAGAACACCTTAAAGAAGACCAAGCAACTGTGGCTGGCGCTGTCGGGGTTGACCATTCTGGTATTGGCGGTCTCACCTTGGGTATTCCATATTTGGCTTGGTGACAAAGTCGAGGTGCCCTTCTCACTTTCCGTGGCAATGAGCACTTATGTCATAAGCTATGTCTGGATGGCCATTTATACCATCTTGTTGAACGGAATAGGCAAAATCAGAATGCAACTATATGTTTCCGTCGTGGCAGGCATATTATACATACCCTTGGTAATCTATTTGGGGAAAATCTGGGGTCTTATCGGAATAACCTTGATCAGCACAATCTTTTTCATGGTAACGGGCGCCGTGTATGCGATACAGGTCAGAAGAATTTTAAACAACAGCGCCGTAGGTGTCTGGAACAAATAGTTGACGCCTTAGGTAGTTGATAAGTGATTCGATGAAAGAAAAGCTGGAGCATATTCAATCTAGAAACATCAATATCTTTTTGATTGGCTATGTACTGTACAGTTTTGCCTTCGTGCTCAACCGGGTCAACCCGCCATATATGATCATTTTGGCCAACGAGCTGCTATCATTAATCGGGTTGGGAATGGTCGTATTCGCTTTGTTTTCCTCGATTAGGTTCAAAAAAACCACTACCGGCTATGTCAAAATACTCCTGGCATTTTTGTTCATTTGGTTTTATATTTTGGCAGCTTGGAGCCTCAAATTGGACTATGCATTCATCAAATTAATGCTGTTCAGTGGAGAATCGGCTCTTCCCGCTTATCTGGTGCCCTTGGTCGTCTTTATCCCTAAAAAATTGTTGTTGCTCAAAAGAACGATAATCGCCGTTGCCATTTTGGCTTGTGTGTTCTTTGTATTTGTCGTGTTGTTTCAAGACAAAGTCTTCACCATTTATGGGTCGGAATCGGTCGACAACGACAGATATATCTTTGAATATTTTGCCAAATGGCTCAGTATCGGATCAGGATTTTTGCTGCTAACCTTTTCGTACAACTCTAAAAAGGTTAGGGTCATTGCCATAGGTGTCATAATAACCACGCTATTAATTGCAGTTTTTAGGGCAAGGAGAGCATTGATATTTATGTCTTTTTTACCAATGATGATTGCCACCATAATATATGTCTTTAAATCAAGATATAAGCTCATTGCAATTATGGCGGCATTTTTGGTAAGTTTTGGCGTTCTGATTTTGTCAATTGAACTGTACAATACAAACAAGGGCGGTTTTTTTGATAATATAACGACCCGAATCGACGAAGATACGAGAGGGGGGGTTGAAGACTGCCTAATCAATGATTTTAGGTTGAGGGACTGGATTTTTGGTCGTGGATTCGATGGCGCTTATTTTTGCCCAAACATCGACAACAATTATCAAGTTGTCGGTTATCGCAAAGTGATAGAAACAGATTATTTGAACATCATACTCAAAAACGGATCCATATATTTGATTCTGCTCTTATTGTTGTTGATTCCTGCGATATTCAAAGGCCTATTTCAATCGCGCAATGTATTGTCAAAGGCCGCCGCCTCGTGGATTCTGTTTTGGGTGCTCTGTCTATACCCGGCCAACGTCTTTGCTTTTTCGATCAACTATCTTTTGGTTTGGCTATCGGCAGGTATTTGTTACAGCAAAAAAATTAGGGAAATACCCGATATTGCACTCAAAGAATATTTTCTTAATAAAGGGGAAGATGATGAAGATGGTATTATATTAACCAATCAAAATCATTTTGAGCAAAATGGCTTTACCAAAGGTCTTGATTCTTAATCAACCTTTCGACAACATCAAGGGCGGAGGTATCACCCTATCAAATTTGTTCGCCAATTGGGATAGCGAAAAACTGGCGGTAGCCTGTTCAGGTTATCTGTTGGGAAACCATACCAATTCAAATCTATGCAACAATTACTATCAACTGGGGCATGAAGAACGCAGGTGGATTTTCCCTTTCAGTATTTTCGGCAGAAAATACCCAAGTGGTCGTATACGGCTTACCGATAGCACCAAGGAGAAAATCGTGACAAGCGATTCCAAATCTTCTACCAGGGTCAATTTTGTTTTGAACTACCTATATCCCGTACTGGATTATTTTGGTTTGAACAACATCATGGCAAGAACCAATCTATCTAAAAAATTCTGCGATTGGCTTGCTGATTTTTCTCCGGATATCATCTACGCACAATGTACCACCTTAGAGGAAATTCTGTTTACCGTTCAGGTTCAGCGGCATCTTAACAAGCCATTTGTTTTTCATATGATGGACGATTGGCCTTCATTGATCGGTGAATCGGGCTTCATGAAGAATTATTGGAAAAAAAAGGTCGACAAAGAATTCAGGCACCTGATTGCAGGTACCGATGTGCCATTGGCAATAAGTGATTATATGGCCCAAGAATACAAAAAAAGATATGGCAAGTCTTTTGGCACATTTCACAATCCCGTGGATCTCAATTTCTGGAAGGGTGGCCAAAGAAATGAATATCAGCTTGGCCAAAATCCAACAATCCTATATGCCGGCAGAACAGGTCTAGGTATCGATGAATCGCTATTGTCAATAGCCAAGGCGATTTCAAAGGTAAATACGACACTTGGCATGAACTGTGAATTTATCATCCAGGCCGAAGATGCCCCTGAATGGATATCAAATTACAGTTTTGTCTCGCATAGAGGCTTCGTACCTTACAAGGAGCTTCCAAAGGTCTTTGGCAAAGCCGATTTTCTTATGTTGCCCTATGATTTCGGCGATAGGTCTATTAGCTTTTTCAAATTATCGATGCCTACCAAAGCTGCCGAATATATGGTTAGCGGTACCCCAATAATAATATACGCCCCAGAGGACACCGCATTGGTCAAATATGCTAAAAGTCATCATTGGGCCCAAACCATAACAAAGAACGACATTGATTTATTGACCCGATCAATTATCGATTTGATAAAAGATGAAAACAGAAGAAAGAAAATCGCACTGAACGCAATTGACATTGCCGAAAACAATCATAGTATCTCCAAGGTGTCAAAACAATTTCAACAGGTACTTGTTTCGGCGATTTCCCAAAAAGACGCCCACGAACAATGAATCCATCACAAATGATCACGATCAAACCTTTTGGGGGTCTTGCAAATAGAATGCGGGCTTTAGATTCTTCTTATGCCCTGGCCAAAGAATTCGGTCGGCCAATTCATTTGATATGGGAAAAGAGTTTTGAATTGAACTGTAGTTTCGACCATTTATTCGAATTGCCAAAGAACGTAACATATGACGAATATGATATTGGCCGAAAGCAGCTCGCACTAAAAAATAGGATGACCAAAGCTTTACGAAAAATTGGTCTCTTTTTGCCAAGGGGCTATGACCATTATCTCTTCAATGACGAAATCATCGTCCTCGAAAACCAGGGGTTCAACTTCGAAGAACTAAAAAAATTTAGGCGAATCTATATCAACACCGTTGAACATTTTTATAAATCAGAACCGTTGTTCAGTATTTTTACGCCTATCGAAAAGCTTCAGAAAATCATAAATGGGCATACGCAACGCTTTTCCGAAAACACGATCGGTATACATATCAGAAGAACCGATAATGCCAATTCGGTCAAGTTCAGTCCGTTATCCGGTTTTATGGAGTTAATGGATCGAGAAATCGAGAAAAGTGGCAGCACAAAGTTCTTTCTTGCCACTGACTCGCCAGAAACAGCGAAAGAGATCAAAAATAGATACGGTGAGAGAATTCTTCTTCATGAAAAAGTTCTTGACAGGAATTTAGAAAAGGGCATACAAGATGCCTTAATCGACATCTATTGTCTTTCGAAATGTAAAAAAATATTGGGCAGCTATTATAGTTCTTTTTCCGAAGTTGCCTCGCAGATAAATAATATCCCGCTAGAGCAGGTATACAAAACCAGCAATACAAAATAATGTCTACATCAAAAGTTGTCGAATGGCAGTATCATCAAATCTTAAATTCTGAGTCTTACCCATTTCCATGACCAAAATCTATTTCTATCCAAAAATCGAATTGAAGAAAGATGACATTCAGAATTCCTATGCATCGGATTTCGAAAATGCCCTTTCAATCCACAATGAAGTTGTCAACAAAAAGTTCAACTCAAGGGGAGTGCTTGATTTTTTCAAATACCTAAGAACGGCCGAAATATATATCTTCAACTGGATCGAGGAAATACCGCGAAGAAGGTACGGTAAACTGCAAGTTCTTTTTTTCATCGTTTTTCTTGTACTGAGGAAGTTCACTGGAAATAAAATCATTTGGGTGCTCCACAACAGGTACTCACATAATACGAAGCAAAATTTTTGGACAGATTTCATGTTCGATCGTATGATGAAAAAGGCAGACCTCATCTTGACCCACTCCCATGAAGGAGTCGAATTCGTAAAGACGAATTATCCCAAGCACGTAAAAAAAGTAGTATACGAAATTCATCCCATAAAGGCGAGGCTCAAAACCGTAATGAAAGAAAAGAAATATGACTTCTTTTTTTGGGGTACCATCCACCCCTATAAGAATATTGTCAAGTTTCTGAAATTCGCAAAAGCCGAAAAAAGTTTTCAACAGCACCGAATTCTGATTGTCGGACGTTGTTATGACCAAAACTATGAAGACGAACTTGTTTCTTGCCTGACAGAGAACGTCACCTACGAAAATAAGTTCTATGAAATGGACGCAATCGCTGATTTCGCGGCCCAATCTCAATACACAATGTTTACCTATAGCTCAGATTCGGTGCTCAGTTCTGGAGCCCTAATGGATACCCTTCGAATGAACACCGAAATAGTCGGTCCTAACCATGGGGCATTTAAAGACTTGGCATATCTTCCCAATGTTCATATTTTCGATAAGTTCAGTGATATCGTGCAAATTGTTAAGGACAAGCCAGAAGGTAATGAGGCCAGCGATTCGAAAATCGAGAATTTTTTTGAGAACAACAGCTGGAGGGCTTTTGCCGATAAAATTGACGGGCACATCAAGAGGTTAACCCAGTAAAAAAATTCTGTATTACAGGCTAAATACCGGCTTTCCGTATTTAGTCCCAATCTGTCCGGTCTAGGTTTTTAAATAGCTCTATTTCATCATCTTAAAAATTCACTTGTTCCTGTTTGATACAATATTGGATGTGTAAGCTCCGTTAGGATAATCTGGTACCGAGTCTGACGAATTGTGGATTTAATTCCATCGTCGTCGGTCGTACAAGCCCTATCCCAATGAGCTCGCTTTTTAAACACGATTTTGTCTTTCAGACAGATTCCGAATTGGTGAATTCGGTATATACTGACCATGACAACTATTTAATTGAAAACACCCCGACCCCAAATCGCTCTGGCGAGAAAATCTGTGCAATTTATTTTAGCAGCAACAACATTTATTATCCAAATGAAGAAGAAGTGTTCGATCGGCATATTCTCAAGGAAAATCGCTTCGAATGGTATGGTACAAGAATAGAAAAAGCTTCAAAACACATTTTCATGAGGGATGTTCACAAGCAGTGGTACTTAACCGGAATCAACTCGAAAATCACCGATCCGGCCAAAATGCTTGAGTTCCTAAAGCAGGTTACCGAAGGTTTCAAAACAGTGACAATAGGAAGTTCGTCTGGTGGTTTTGCCGCCGTGCTGTTCGGGCAAGGGCTGGATGCAAAACAGATATACACCTTCAACGGACAATTTGAGGTCGATTCGTTACTTGAAAAGTCGTCCCAAAGTGTTGATCCCATCATTTTCAGAAAGCAACATGACCAGAGCCTAAGACCATACTATGACGTAAAGAAGTTTATTAAAGATCCTCTCAAGATATACTATTTCAGGTCAAACAAAAGTGATTGGGATGTCGAACAATTCGACCATATAAAAGAGTTGGGCCTAAACTGCTTCAGTTTTAATACAGGTCATCACGGCATTCCGTTTGCGAAAACCGCACTCTCCAAATTAATTAATATGGATGTGAAAGAACTGGACAGATTTAAGGATAAAAAACTGCATCCTTTGCTGTTCTCAGTGCAAATTGCCGGTATGAAGCAAACTTTCAAGGCGGTGTTACCCGTACTTAAAAAGTTATTACGGCTATAACATTTTCAAGTGACCCTATGCGTACTGGATGTCGGCTACATTGCCCTGAATTCAATATCTATTGGTTTTATCTGTCTGCCCCAGAAACAACTCGGTGTATTTCTTTGCCCCTACTTCATTGAAATGCGAATAATCCACGAACAGACTATCTGGCCATGAATAATCAAGGCTGTTTACATATTGGTGGCCATATCGGTACAAGATTGCCTTGGTTCTATTGACATGATTTTGCAGCGAATCTATTTGATAACCTTTTAATTCATTGTAAAATCCATTTCGAAAGGGGGCCTGAACGAATAGGAAGGAAATGTCATTTGACCTGCAGAAGTTCGATATACTGTCTAAATATCGATAGTGTTTCGAATCTAATGATGATTCCCCGATTTGTCTCCCATTCCATCGTCCAGATTCAATCTTAAAATCCTTGGGTTCAAGGTTTATCCCTCCATTTTCATCATAGTCTAAATACTTATATCCATTTTTTTCTTTGAGGTATAGTCGATAGTCTTCGGCATTCTTGATGTTATAGCGCAAATCAAAACCCGATAATGGTTTATTCTCGAAAACATAGGTGTCTAGCAAATTGTATTTAATGGTAATCGGGTTATTCTCAAAGTCCATGAAATTACTAGAAATAACCAATGTCTTTGGTTTGAACCTGGGGGCAAAAATTTTTAACAACTCATAATCTTCTTCGATGGTCTGGCCCCAAGAGGAGATATTCAGATATTCAGGGCCATACCTATCTACCATTGACCGAGAATGGATATTGTTGAGGCTCATAGAAGATCCGATTGCCATCACGTCAAGCTCATTATCAGTTCCGTTTTCTTTTAGAAAAAGCATTTTGGAATTAAAAGAAAGACTGTTCGACAAATTTGGCAAAGTTGTTCCATACTTGGCTATGGCCCATCCAATCAAGATTAGAAGTGGTATTGCGAACAGAAAGATTCTTTTCAAAAAGCGCGTCATGAGGCCTAGAATTGGAAATATATAAATTGTTGTTCCTCTCCCCCAAACCAAAAAATTGCCAACACAATCCCATAGTACATCGCATAACGTATTGGGCGTTTCCAATTTTTGCCAAGGGATTCAATGGCATACGCCCCATCTCTACCCAACCATTCAATTACCATAAATACAGTGATGAACAGAATGATTTTCTTGTATTGCCAATAGATGCCGAACGTAACAAACGATTCTGGGTCTTTAAAAATGTCGGTAATATAGTTGAACGCATGGGTCATATTCTCAGCGCGAAAAAATATCCAAGCGAAAACAGTCAAAACGAAAGTCAACAAAATTGCCGAAGCCTCTTTAAGACTGGGTACGTACCTCCCCTTTGCAACAACATCGAGGTTATTTCTATTGTTTTGCGTCAGCAAAAGGGGCAAAAAATAAATTGCATTAAGTGCGCCCCAAACGATGAAGGTCCAGTTCGCACCATGCCAAAATCCACTCACAAGAAAAATGATAAAGGTGTTGCGCACTTTCATCCAAGTACTTCCCCGACTTCCGCCAAGGGGAATATAAAGATAGTCCCTAAACCAGGTAGAGAGCGAAATATGCCAACGGCGCCAAAATTCGGCAATATCCCTGGAAAAATAAGGAAAATTGAAATTCTTCATCAGATCAAAGCCGAAAAGCCTTGAGGTTCCTATCGCAATATCGGAATATCCCGAAAAATCACAATAGATCTGAAATGTAAAAAACAAGGCGCCCAAGACCAAAGTGCTGCCCGAATATTCATCTGAATTGTTGAAAATCAAATTGGCGTAGGTCGCACAATTGTCAGCAATCACGACCTTCTTAAAAAGACCCCACAGAATTTGACGAAGCCCGTCGACGGCTTTTGAATACTCAAACTTTCTATGACTATAGAACTGTGGGAGTAAATTTGTGGCCCTTTCTATCGGCCCAGCCACCAACTGGGGGAAAAAACTCACGAATGCCGCAAAAGCCAGGAAGTCCCTTGTCGGTTCGAGCTTTTTTTTGTAGACATCTATCGAATAACTTAGCGTCTGAAAGGTATAGAAGCTGATGCCCACCGGCAAGATAATATTCAATGTACTTGCATTGATCTCTGCGCCAAAAAATGAGAAGGCGCTTTTGAAGTTCTCAAGAAAAAAATCGTAATACTTAAAGAGGCCTAGAAACCCCAGGTTCACAAAAATGCTCGTCCACAACAGGAACTTTCTTTTGGAGGGATTTTCTTGTTTCGATAAACCTAGACCCACAAAGTAATCAACGATGGTGCTGAAAATTATGAGTGAGAGAAATCGCCAATCCCACCAGCCATAAAACACATAGCTCGCCGCCAATAGCAGGCAGTTCTGTATTTTCAAGCTCTTGTTGGCGACGAACCAATAGAGCAAGAAAACCACGGGTAAGAATATGGCGAAATCTAACGAATTGAATAACATGGATGATTATATTCCCTTCTTGATCAAAGTACTTTGAATCTTATTATTTGAGCCCACAATTATATGGGAAAATGCGCTATGAAATGGCATTTGTAAACATACATTTCCAAAAGGCGGCAAATTCAATAAAATTAACGCAATTACGATTGTTTCAAACCGATTCTTCGCTGAAACGATGATAGTTTCGCCCAAGTGGCCAGCTACCTCACCATTGACCAAATCATAGGCAGGAAACACTTGGCCACACACAATTTGGAGTTACCAAGGTTTACGAAGCGGCCCAACAAGCCCCAATCGTTTTTTTTAACTTGGAATTGGCCCCGTTCAATGTTTGAAAAGGGGCTAAAAATTACCATATCGAAAAACCTGAAACACGCCCAACAGTCGGTAATCATCGACCTACGACATGGTGCATTACATCTGAAGGGGCTATTGAAAAATATGTGTTAATTTGCGGCCCCCAACCCATGTTCTTAAGTCCGCAATCGCCGAACAATCGATAGACCAAAATAGAATGGAAAAAGGTCAAAAAAAGTGCTGCACAATGAATGAAAGGGCCCCCATTTTATTATTCACCTTCAAAAGACGTGAAGCGTTGATAAAAACGGTCGAGGCGCTTCAAAAGAACGATTTGGCCCCCGACTCTGATCTCTATATTTTCTCAGATGGGCCGAAGACGAAAAAAGATGCGCCACAAATTGAGGCGGTAAGGTCATATCTAAAGGAAATCAAGGGCTTTAAAAAAGTCGTTATCAAGGAGTCTTCAGTAAATCTGGGGCTGGCCAATTCCATTATTTCAGGGGTATCGGAGGTTATGAAACATTCCGATACGGTTATTGTACTAGAGGACGATCTTCTGACCACTCCAAACTTCTTGATCTTCATGAACAAAGCACTGAAAAAGTTTAAGTATGAGGAAAAGGTTTTTTCGGTCTCAGGTTATTCTTTCGACCTGAAACAACATGGTGACCAAGTTGATGACACCTATTTCTTAAATCGGGGATGGTCATGGGGATGGGCCACATGGAAAAATCGATGGTCTAAAATCGACTGGCAGATAAAAGATTATCAAGATTTCAGAAAAGATCGAAAGAAAATGGCTGAATTTGCCAAAGGGGGCTCCGATTTGAACAAGATGTTGCGAAACCAGATGGAGGGCACATTGGATTCATGGGCCATTAGATGGTTCTATCACCAATTCAAAGTGAAGGGCTTGACACTTTATCCGGTTTATTCAAAGGTGTACAATGATGGCTTTGACGATATGGCTACACACACCACCGGATCCAACAAAAGATATAAACCAATATTGGATGAAAATAGCAGCGCCGGAATCAGGTTTCCCAAGCAGCTTGAAATACATCCGGAAAAACAGAAACTATTTCAAAGGAAAATGGGTGTACAGGCTCGAATCCGCACTAAAATAGAAACCATATTGCAATCAAAGTTCGGCATGGGATGAAGGAGATCATCAAAAAATTGCGGTTTTGGTATTTGAAACGCATAAAATGGCGAAGGTATTCCATTGGTAAAAATCTATATGCCGGTTTACGCGTTTACCTATGGGCCAAAAACAAATTGGTAATTGGTGATAATTTCTATATCGGCAAGGACTCACAGATCGAAACAGACTGTATTATTGGTGACAACGTAATTTTCGGCAATAAAGTAGCTATAGTGGGCAGGTACGACCATCACTTTCAAATACCTGGGGTACCCATAAGAATGGCCCCACGGATTATGGACGAGCATTATGATTGGAAAGGCCTACATGAGTTGACAATTATCGAAGACGACGTTTGGGTAGGTTATGGCTCGATAATAATGAGTGGTGTCAAAATTGGTAAAGGCTGCATTATTGCCTCGGGATCGGTCGTGACCAAAGATACTGAACCGTTCTATATCTATGCGGGCAATCCCGCTAAAAAGCTAAAGCCACGCTTTGAAAATGAAAAAGATCTTGAGGAACATTTAATGCTCGAAAAAGAGTTTTTGGCAAAGCATAAGAACTATTCGGGAATAAAAGGCATTGATATATAACCTGATTTTTGACAGGGCATCGATGAAATTTTGCCGCCTGTCCGATTTCAACTTTTTTTGCCGAAGCCAATGATTAATTGGGCAATCCATATTACTTTTGCCCACTTTTCCGAAAGGAAGGTTTATTAGTATGAGACCAACTGAATACAAAACCACCAACGTGCTCGGATATGACGTTTTTTCGTCTACCCTCGATGTCATCGAACCTGACACGAATAAGACCTTGGTAAACACCTTCAGTCCTAATTCTTACGGTTTGGCAAAGACCGATGAGCGATTTGAAACTGCATTAAAGAACACCGATGTTCTTGTACTTGACGGTATGGGTGTGGCCATTGGGTCACTCTTGATCAACGGAAAGAACATTAAGAAAATTGCGGGTGAAGATTGTTTCAACCACTTTATGGCCTTGGCCAATGAGCATAACTGGCGGGTTTTCTTTTTAGGGTCGACCAATGAAACGCTTGACAAAATAAAACAAAGGGCCTTGAACGAATTTCAGAATATCGAGGTGGCAAGCTACTCGCCACCCTATAAACCTGAATTTTCGCTTAAAGATAATGAGCTAATGGTCAAAACAATCAATGAATTTGAACCAGATGTTCTTTTTGTCGGCCTCACCGCTCCTAAGCAGGAAAAATGGGCCTATGAGCATAAGAATTTGGTCAATGCCAGGATATTGAGTACCATTGGCAACGTTTTCGATTGGTACGCTGGAAACAGCAAAAGACCTTCCAAAATCTGGATAAAATTACGTTTGGAATGGTTTGTTCGAATATTCTTGCGCCCCGAGATTTTCAAAAGAAATACCGGAAATCAAATGAAATTTTTTAAAGATGTAATTCTTCATATTACGCATATTAAAAGGAAAAAGGATTAGTTATGCCAAAGGTTGCTTTAGTTGGGGCAGGTAAAATGGGTATTTCACACCTGTCAATTCTGGGTGCACATAAAGACGTCGAAATCGTTGGGGTCTGTGATACCTCATTGATTGTAATGGGTGCCTTAAAAAAATATACTTCGTTCCCCTGTTATAAGAAGTTCTCAAAAATGCTCGACCAGGAAAAACCCGATGCCGTCTTCGTTGCCGTACCGACAAAGTTGCATTACGGTATGATCAAAGAGCTATTGAAACGAAAAATACATGTTTTCGCTGAAAAGCCTTTTTGCCTGAATCCTGAAGAGGGTAGCGAATTGGCCAAAATTGCCGAAGATTCAGGCTTGGTGAATCAGGTGGGTTATCACAACAAATTTATCGGTACGTTCAAAGAAGTTAAAAAAATAATAGACTCGGGAGCCCTTGGGGAAATCTATCATTTTATGGGTGAGGCGTACGGACCTGTGGTCATCAAAAGAAAGGAAAGTACATGGCGATCGAACCCGGAAGATGGTGGTGGGTGTCTTATGGATTACGCCTCTCACGTTATTGATCTGGTAAACGATTTACTGGCCCCGGTCAAAGAAGTCAACGGTTCTTTGCTCAAATCGATTTACTCCCAAAAAGTTGATGATGCCGTCTATTCATTGTTACAATTGGAAAATGGGGTGAGTGGCGTTTTATCGGTCAATTGGAGTGACGAGACCTACAGAAAAATGTCGACCTCGGTTAGCATAATCGGTACGGAGGGAAAGATTATATCAGATGCCAGCGAACTAAAAGTATATCTAAAAAGTGACAATGCCCTATCGGGATACTCCAAGGGGTGGAACGTGAAGTACGTTACAGATTTGACCGACCAGGTAGATTTTTACCTTCGCGGCGAGGAATATTCTGCTCAAATAGATTATTTCATAGAAGCGGTCAAAGGTAGCGGACCAAATAAAATCAATACTTTCAGAAGTGCTTCGCACACCGATAGGGCTATCGCAATGATCAAGAACAATTCAAAAACAAAAGTGTAATGGATCGCATTTTATACGGAGACAACCAATTTTTTGCCGTCAATCATATCTCTGACAGCAAATCTATGGCTCAGTCGATAAAGTTTAAGGAGAACGAAGCGATTATGGCAACCATTGACACGGCCATCGAAGCGGGCATTAATACTTTTATGTGTACAACACACGATCGCATATCGTTTGTTTGCGATACGGTCAGGGCAAATCCTGAAAAGTATAAGGATTTCAAGATATTTCCTTGTATGCCGTATGCCCATAAATACGCCAATGCCGTCACCGAATTGGGCATACAGGGTACCATAAAACAATATGTTCCCGGAAATTTCTTCGGATCTATCTTCAAGGGAGGCAAGGCATTGGTTTCCCAAGATTACCTGTCGATAATGGAATTGTTAATCGATGCCGAAATGAAAATGTTCAAAGGGGTCAAAACTCCGGTCATTTTTCTTCAAAATGTAATTACCGACCTGCTCCTGGGTTTGGGTATGGAAGAAGTGTTAAAAGGATTTCACGACTATGTGCTCAAAAAATATGATGCGGAGCCTGGTTTTATAACGATGAACCTTCCAAAACTCATCGACATTTTAGCGTCTTTGGGTATAGAAAATCCGATTGTCTGCGCTTCGATCAATAGCGCAAATTTTAGGATGTCTGGCGGTATGGAAGTATATGAACAGACGTTGAGAACCAAAAAAGCACGGGTAATTGCCATGCAAGTTTTGGGCGGAGGGGCCATTCCGCCAAAAGAAGCATTGGGTTATGTTTGCGATTTGCCGAATGTTCAATCGATACTGTTTGGGGCCTCTTCCAAAAGAAACATTGAGAATACGGTGTCGATTATCAACGAGTTCGATCAAGGCTAACTGTCCAGGGCTCAAAAAATCGACATATTTACCGTTTTAGTCGGATATTTTGTAGCCAACCTGCCAAAATCCCTATTTTTACTTATTCCCCCGGAATGACCAAACCATATTTAACTGTACAAAATGTTGGAATCACCAACTATTTTCAATCCTTTTGCAGGTCCTGAGATTGCACATCTTCTACGCATCACAGATTCTCAAGAAGAACTTTGGCATTCCTGTCTTTTTGGTGGTGAAGATGCCAATCGGGCCTATAACGAATCCCTTTCCCTTGTCTTAACTGGTGATTTGGATTATGACGCCTTGCAAAAAGCATTTCTGACACTTATTCAGCGTCATGAGTCGTTACGGGCTGCATTTAGTCCGGATGGAAAGTTCATGTGCATTTTTTCACAAGTGGAATTCAAGATAGACTTCCACGACCTCTCGAATCTTTCGGCAATGGAAAAAAAAGCCCAAACCGATGGATATTTGAATGAAGATGCACACCGGTCTTTCGATTTGATCAATGGTCCGCTGATCAGGGTAGGCCTCCTCAAATTGGAAGAAGAAAAGCATCATTTGGTCATTACAACACATCATATTGTTTGTGATGGGTGGTCATATGGAATCATACTACAAGAGTTGGGGGCACTTTACTCGGCCAACGTTCAAAACACGCCACATAAGTTGCCCGATGCAATTAGCTATAGCCAATATGCCAAAGAACAACGAGAATTTTCAGAAAACGGGGCCATTAAAAAAGTTGAAGCTTACTGGCTTGACCTGTATAGTGGTGAAGTACCCCAACTGAATATGCCCGTCGATAACCCAAGGCCAAGTCAAAGAAGTTATCAGGGTAAGCGTTTCGACCAATCACTCGACGACAAACTAATCGCCGAATTGAGAAAAACAGGTGCTAAAGTCAATTGTAGCCTGGTCGTCACATTGATGGCGGCCTTTGAAATATTTCTGTACGAGCTCACAGGTCAAAAAAGTTTTTCATTGGGTCTACCCACGGCAGGACAATCGGCAATGGGCGCCAAACATTTAATTGGCCACTGTGTAAACCTATTGCCATTAAAAACAGAGATTGATATTCAAAGTAGTTTTGTCGATCAGCTGCAGCGGCGCAAATCGGCCAATTTTGACGCCTTCGATCATCAAGAACTGACATTCGGCCATTTGCTGAAAAAACTTAACATCGAGAGAAATCCTGCTAGAATACCCTTGGTGCCCGTGGTTCTAAACATCGATATGGGTATCGATGATGATGTCTCCTTTTCCGGCTTAAATTACGAATTGTTGAGCAACCCCCGTGAATATGAAACATTTGAATTGTTTTTGAATGCGACCGGTTCTAATGAGAGTCTTATACTGGAGTGGTCGTACAACTCAAATTTGTTCGAAAAGTGTAGCATAATGGGCATGGTCGATTCATTTGAGGCTCTTTTGCAGAAGCTCGTTGCCCAACCAGAACAAAAACTAAGCGATCTTACCGTCAAAAAAACACCCAACTATGAAATCAAGGGTCCAGATAGGGTCTATCCCCAATCGACGCTTCATCAACTTTTTGACCGGCAAGCCCATGAGTCCCCTAGGAATCTGGCACTTCAACTGGATTCTGAACATATCTCATATGGTGACCTGCAGAAAAGAATAAATCAAACGGCCCAATTTCTTTGGGAGCGGGGCGTAAGACCCGATCAGACCGTGGCTATTTCTTTGGATCGTTCTCCAGATCTGATCATCTGCATTTTTGCGGTTCTACAGTGTGGTGCAGCCTATGTACCTATCGACACCAGTTATCCAGATGGCCGTATAAAGTTGATGGTCATCGACTCGGCAGCGACATTTTATATCGGTGACGGCTCTAAGAGAAATTTATCTCTTTCAACCAAAAACATCACTATTGAAGAAATCCACACGGAATCATCTGCATTTGAGGCCGTCCCACTGGATATTTATGTTTCAACTGAATCTCCAGCCTATATCATTTACACCTCAGGTTCGACCGGAAAACCAAAAGGGGTTCAAGTCGCCCATAGCAATGTCATCAATCTAGTGAACTCAATGGCAAAGGAGCCAGGGATAACCTCTGAAGACAAAATTTTTGCCGTGACCACTATCTCGTTCGATGCCACAGTAATGGAAATCTTTCTACCCCTACTGCACGGCGCGAGCATCGTCTTTGTAGATGAAGAAACAAGACGTGATGGACATTTGTTGCTAAAAAAGGCCGTTAATGACGGTATAACCATGATGTGGGGTACACCCACCATTTATCAGATCCTTGTCGATTCTGGCTGGAAGGACCCATTACCCATTAAAGCGCTTATAGGGGGAGAAGCGGTACCCCTACCCCTAGCTCGCCAATTGTTAAAAAAATGCCATGAGCTTTGGAATATCTATGGCCCAACGGAAACCACCGTATGCGCATTTTTGACCCGAATTACCGAAAACGATGACCCCATTACAATCGGCAGACCCGTCTCCAATACCCACGCTTACTTGTTGGATGAATATGGAAATCCGGTAGCCAAAGGCGAGGAAGGGGAAATCGTGATAGGTGGGGATGGGGTCTCACTGGGTTATTTGAATCGCCCCGAGTTAAACGAAAACAGTTTTCTCGATGATCCTTTTCGAAAAGAAAAAGGAAAAAAAATGTACCGTTCGGGCGATATGGGCAAACTGCTGCCCAATGGCCAGTTACAGTGTCTGGGGCGTCGTGATCGTCAGGTTAAGGTTAGGGGGCATCGTATTGAGCTGGGTGAAATCGAATATATATTGAAGGAATTACCAGGTGTCAAGACAGCAGCGACCGATGTTCAAAACCATTTGTTGAAGGCATATATCATTTCTTCAAAAGATACGCTCGGCCAAGAGGAAGCCATCAGAAACTGGAAAGAGCAATTGACAGCAGAGTTACCGGCCTATATGGTTCCACAAGAGTTCATTTTTCTGGAGGAATTGCCAGTAACTTCAAATGGCAAACTCGACAGAAAACGATTGGCTCAATTGGCTTCGACCAATTCGAAAATCAATTTTGGCCATACAGGCCCTAGAAATGCAGCTGAAAAATTGATCGCCGATATTTGGAAAGAATGTCTGCGTCTGGAACAACTGGATATTTATAGTAGTTTTTTTGAGTTGGGCGGTCATTCATTGGTAGCTGCCAAGGTAATGACCCAGCTTGAAGAGAAAACTGGAAAACGCTTGCCCCTAGCTTCGCTTTTCGAACATTCCACGGTAGAAAAACTCGCCCTCCTGCTCGAGGCCAACGACTCGCAACTAACCTGGGGCTCTTTGGTACCTATCCGTTCGCAGGGTAGTAAACCCCCTATATTCATCGTGCACGGTGCGGGACTGAATGTGCTAAATTTTAGTTCGCTGGTCAAGTTTATGGATGATGATCAGCCTATATACGGTTTACAGGCAAAGGGCCTTAATGGGCTGGAAGATCCGTTGACAACAGTCGAGGAAATCGCTGCACACTACAACGCGGCCATATCGTCGGTTCGGCCAAATGGTCCATATTCTTTGGCCGGTTATTCGTTTGGCGGTGTAATCGCCTATGAAATGGCCAAACAGTTCAAAGAAAAAGGTGAAAAAGTCAATACGTTGGTACTTTTAGACACCTATGCCTTTCCACCTTACGGTCGTAAGACCCAATTGGGCAAAACAATCGCAAACACAAAATACTTCTTTGCACAAAAATTCCATTCGCTTAAAAAAGGCCTCGGAAGCAAAGAAGGGTTCAAAGAAAAAATGGGCAATATCGGAAGAGGCTTCGGTCGCATCTTATCAGGAAATATTCTTGAAAAGACGGAAGAATTCGAACTGCAAAACGAAAGGGCCGCGGAAATCAGAAAGATCCACGATCGGGCAACTGATAAATATCATCTAAAACCACAGCATGTGAGAATCGATCTGGTACGGGTCAACAAGGACCCTGAGTACAAGCATGACCCCATATTTTTAGGTTGGAGGTCATTTGCCCTAGACGGAGTGGAATTGCACAGAATACCTGGTAATCATACCGAAATGTTCACGCCTCCGAATGACAAAATTTCCGCAGAGACCCTACAGGGCATACTAGACGCCAACAATGTGAATGAGTAGTGGGTAACCATTGAAAACCGCCCTTCTATATTTACCCAATGGTTTTTTAGTTTTTTGCTGAAAATAATATCATCAATTCTTTGCCCCAATAAACGTAAAATAAAAATCATCCCTTGAGAGATCCTTTTTTGAATTGTGCCAGAGATCAAATCCGGCTTTTTTGAACATTGCGGCATAATTATGGGAAAATGAACGTTCATGGCCATATGGCTGGGAACCAGGATTTATATTGAAATCGTGATCGACGCCATTGGGTTCGATGGCAACGAAAATTGTTTTGCCAAGACCATTCAGCCTATGAAAAAAGTTTTGTAGTCTTTCCTCGGTAAAATATTCAAGTACACCTCTAGAGGTAACAAAAATCATATTACCGCCCCCATTTCTTTTGACCCATTCAAGACCATCGGTGGCAACAAATTCCAAGCGTTTATTCGATTCATAATTCTTTTCGTTCATTTCAATTTGACTGGCACTAAGGTCAATGCCCACCAAACGTTCAATTTCTGGAAATTCATTGCTTAGAAAGTTTAGCACTTTTCCATTACCGGTTCCAATTTCCACCAAAGTTTTGAACCTTTCAGGTGACTGGGCCAGTTTTTCTTTTAAAATATCGAATATAAAAGCACAATCGGGCAGAAATGCAGTTTCGAAAGAATCATCCGTTCTGGCAAAAAAATCCTCACCTTGGTTCACCCAATATGCTTTTTGAAACTTGGCCAGGGTCTCGTAATCTTTCCTTCGTTCTGCCCTCTTCAACATCACATCGCGCATGAGGTAATCGTAGCGTGAAAACTGTTCGCCTGCCATAATGGTCATGCCACTTTCCATTAATTCAGCGGCCCTTTTCGGCTTCAAGAAAATCAACAATCTGCCAAGAAATTCCTTTATCGTATCCTTCATTTGCTAGCTGTCACGAAATTTTGCCCAAAATACTTCGCGATAAATGTATGAAAAACCAAAATAGTTATTTCCGCTCATCGACTATTCGTATAATTAGAGAGCTCTTTCGCCTTTTTCCAAAAATACGTCGATGATCCTTGGTTCTTATTCAACAGACGGCCAATAATCGAGTACTTTGGCGATATACAGAATATATCCATTTTGATGTTTCGATTTACTTAATTTTCCAAATTATTATGTTCGTCTGATTGACGGGCTTTGAAGGTCTTAGGTCTGAAATAAACAAACATTTCGATCTTATGAACATTGAATTGAAATCATGCAAAAAAGTTGTTCTTTTGCGCAATGTTCAAAGATGACCATTTCGCTTTATGCCGACAATGGAAACAATTGAGACCCAATCAAATAAAATGCCAAGTGTGCCAATAACATTTCGGGGAGTTTGCAATGCCATCATTAAGGAAAAATAAAGAGAATCATAACCGGCTCGAAAATATAATTTTCGGAAAAAGTTCGACCTATCCGAATTCCCCGTTGCATACCTTATTGGCTCAACAGGCTTTGGCGACACCTAACGCATTGGCCCTTCAGTACAACGCAGAGTCCATCGATTATCACGAGCTACAAAAGCGCATCGATTTCTTTGCAAACTATATTTGGCAAAAAGGGGTTCGTCCTGGTCAAGTTGTAGCCATTTCGCTCGAAAGATCACCCGATCTGATCGTATCGATTTTTGCCGTTCTAAAATGTGGTGCTGCCTATGTGCCAATCGACACGGGGTATCCCGATGCGAGAATCGAGATGATGGTTGCCGACTCTGAAGCCGATTTTATCATTTGTCATTTTTCCAAAAACAAGCTATCACATTCTGCCAGGTTTATATTCGTCGATCAGGTTGAAAATGATATAAAAGATATTTCACCTGAATTGAATACCGTTTTGGTTTCCCCTGAATCGGTCGCGTATATTATTTACACCTCTGGTTCAACAGGCAAGCCGAAAGGGGTCAGGGTCACTCACCAAAACGTGGCCAATTTGGTCTATTCCATGGGTCGGGAACCCGGTATAGGGCCAGAGGATAAAATCTTTGCCATTACGACAATTTCATTCGACGCCATGGTGATGGAAACTTTTTTACCATTGCTCCACGGCGCCTCCATTGTTCTGGTCGATGAAGACACAAGAAGGGATGGCGATATACTTCTGCAAAAAGCCGAGGACGAGAAAATAAGCATGATGTGGGGCACACCGAGCATCTGGCAAATACTTTTAGATTCAGGATGGGAAAAGCCTTTGGGTCTCAAAGCCCTAATCGGAGGTGAGCCAGTTCCCATGCCATTGGCCCATGAACTTCTGGACAGATGTGATGAATTGTGGAATATTTACGGCCCCACAGAAACAACTGTCTGTTGCCTACTGACAAAAATCGACAAAAAAGATAACCCAATAGTCGTGGGTAGGCCCGTGGCGAATACCCACATCTATTTGTTGGACAAGGGTGGCAATCTGGTAGGGCAGGGAGAAGTGGGCGAGATCGCAATCGGTGGAGACGGTGTCTCGTTAGGATATCTGAACCGCCCTGAACTTACTGCCGAACGATTCATCAATGATCTCGATGAAGGTAAAGAGGGAGTCAAAATGTACATGTCGGGAGACTTGGGAAAACTGTTGCCCAACGGCAAAATCCAATGTTTGGGACGTAGGGACCAACAGGTGAAAGTAAGAGGGCACCGGATTGAGTTGGGTGAAATCGAGACCATTCTCGATTCTTTGCCCGAAGTAAAGAAGGCAGCCGTCATAGTAAATGACCAGTTGGGCGAACCAAGATTGGTTGCCTATATGCAGTCAGCAAATGCTACCGAAAATACGAACGGCATACGCGAGAAGCTCTCAGCTATTTTGCCAGATTATATGATTCCTTCCATTTTTACATGGATAAAGGATTTTCCCATTACCTCAAACGGCAAAGTCGATAAAGATAAATTACCAAGCCCGAAATATGTTCGACCAGATTCGGCACCACCCTTGAAAAGGCCCCGAACCCACCTGGAAAAAGACCTAGCTGAAATTTGGGGAGACCAATTGCTCATTTCAGAAATTGGCATTGATGACAACTTTTTTGAAATGGGAGGCACCTCTCTTCTTTCGCAAAAAGTAGCGACCTTGATGAAGCGTCGATTGAAAAAGAAGGTACCGGTTTCAAAAATCTATCAATATCCTACGATTGCCGCACTCTCTGCATATATTGAGAAGAGCGGAACGAAAAATAGCTCCCGATTCAATGAAAACAATAAAGAGCGTAGGGCTACCACCGATGTCGCAGTCATCGGTATGGCCGTAAGGTTTCCAGGGGCTTCTTCCATCGATGAATTATGGAACGTTTTAAAGAATGGCGAGGAGACCATCTCGTTCTTCTCCGCCGAAGAGCTTGACAAAAATATTCCCGACTCATTGCGAAATGATGAAATGTATGTAGCCGCACGTGGAATCGTTCCTTCGGCAAGGGAATTCGATGCCCGTTTTTTTGGGCTCAATCCAAAGCTGGCAGAGGCAATGGATCCCCAGCAACGTCTGTTTTTGGAGATTGCCTGGGAGGTCTTGGAACAAACAGGGCATCTACCCAAGCATTTCGATGGCAGTATCGGGGTATATGCCGGTACGGGTACCAATACCTATTACAAGAACAATGTATTACCAAACAAAGAACTACTCGACCTGGTGGGCCATTTACAGGCCAATACCGTCAATGAGAAAGACTACATTTCTTCCCGTACGGCCTACCACCTTAATCTGAAAGGCCCTGCCGTAAGTATTCATTCGGCATGCTCCACTTCATTGTTGGCAATTGCCGAAGCGGTTGAAGCAATTCGAACTGGTCAATGTGATATTGCATTGGCCGGTGGATCCAGCTTGACATCGCCGATAAATAGTGGACATCTGTATCAAGAAGGGTCTATTTTAAGCTCGGACGGACATTGCAGAACCTTTGACGCCTCAGCTACTGGAACCGTTTTCAGCGATGGATCAGGTGTGGTTTTGTTGAAAGATTTACATCAGGCGCAAAAAGACGGTGATCAAATCTACGGTTTGATCAAAGGGGTCGGCATCAACAACGACGGAGGCGAAAAAGGCAGCTTCACGGCCCCAAGTGTTGAAGGTCAAGCCGATGCCATTGTCAGGGCCATCCGAGATGCCAAGATTTCACCTTCGACCATTAGTTATATAGAAGCCCATGGCACCGCAACCCCGGTCGGTGACCCTATCGAAATGGAAGGACTAAATATGGCCTTTGGTGAACAGGAGAAAAAAGGCTATTGCGCTATAGGCTCGGTCAAAAGTAACATGGGCCACCTTACCGCGGCGGCAGGAGTCGCGGGCTTGATAAAGACACTATTGGCGATGAACCATCGCCAAATACCCCCATCTTTAGGTTTTGAAAAACCGAATCCGGCCATTGATTTTGAGAATAGCCCATTTTTTGTGAACAATCGATTGAGTGATTGGCATGTTGATCAAGGGCCTCGAAGGGCGGGAATCAGCTCGTTTGGAGTGGGTGGCACGAATGTTCATGCCATTGTTGAAGAATATTTGATGGAGGAAAAAATGTCAGACAAGGGCAGGCCGCTTCAAATATTACCTTGGTCGGCCAAAAGCAAAGATAGTTTGGAAGGCTATCGAAATAAATTGGGCGATTTTTTAAAATCGAACCCTTCGGCTTCCTTGGCCGATGTCGAATTTTCCTTGAATAGCACTCGAGATAGTTTTAGCCATCGCCAATTCATTTTGGCAAAGGGAACGGTCGAGGCAACTGAAAATCTGCTCGGTGAAAAAGTGGACAAATCAAAAACTTCGGTTCTTAAAGTGGCCCCAACCGAACTGGCTTTTCTATTTCCCGGACAAGGTGCTCAATATCTGCAAATGGGTAGGGCACTATATGATCATGAAGTAGTCTTCCGCGAAGCGTTTGATCAGTGCGCCGAAATTTTAATGGCCGAATTCAAATTCGATATTCGTCACATAATCTTTCCTGAATCGAATACAAAGGAGGCTGAAACACGACTTAAGGACACTCGATTTACGCAACCCGCATTATTTGTGATCGAATATGCCCTCGCACAACTTTGGATGAGCTGGGGAATAAGACCTACGATACTTTGCGGTCATAGCATTGGCGAATTCGTAGGTGCTCATTTGGCAGGTGTATTTGGTCTTGAAGATGCACTGCGTTTGATAACGGTGAGGGGGCGATTGGTAAGCGAATTGCCTGGAGGAAGTATGCTATCCGTTCGAATCGGGGTGGAAGAACTTCGAGAATTACTTCCAAAAAACCTTTCGATCGCTGCTGTAAATTCAGATAGATTGTGTGTGGTGTCGGGCATGGACGAAGAGATAGAGGATTTCTCAAAAGTTCTGAAACAACATGATGTTCCCCACAAACTATTGGCTACCAGTCATGCTTTCCACTCGACCATGATGGAGCCTGTTCTCGAAACCTTCAAAAAGGAGGTCGCAAAGTTTACCTTGAATGGGCCGAACCTGCCAATAATTTCAACGGTTACAGGAGAATATTTGACTGATGCCGAGGCCAAAAGCCCTGATTATTGGACGAATCACCTTCGAGCAACGGTACGGTTTTCAGATGCCATAGACACATTGGTTGAATTAGACGATGCCCTTTTACTCGAAGTAGGTCCTGGTCGCGCATTGACGACTTTGGTTCGCCAGAAGAAAGCCGCACGTGATTTGACTGCCATTCCCTCATTGTCGATTCCCAAAAACGATGAAAACGCATATTACGCGGTATTCAATGCCTTGGGCCAATTGTGGTTACGAGGGGTTGAACCTGATTGGGCGGCCTTTTATAAGGGGCAGTCTCGCCAAAAAGTTAGACTGCCATCTTATTATTTTGACAGAAAGCCATGTTGGGTAGAGCCTATTGCCGCTAAACAAATAGAAGCTGTTCAACCCTTGACCGTTAACCGCCCAAACGAGACTATTGAGAACACAGATCAAACCGATACCCCACCAATGAGAAAACCGATCATCTTAAATAAGATATCTGAATTGATCAATACATCTTCAGGTATTGAAATGGAAGATTCAGACGCACACTTGAACTTTATGGAGCTCGGGTTAGACTCGCTAATTTTGACCCAGATAGCGCTGACGTGTAAAAAAGAATTCAATCTCCCTATTACGTTCCGTCAACTGAACGAAGATTTTAACACCCCGGAATTGTTGGCTGATTATCTAGATGAAAATCTTCCGGTAGACGTTTTGGCTCCTGCCCCACCTACGGCACAAACCCAAGTATATTCAAATGACTCCGATACGCAGTTGCATATTTCCAAGGAAACCTCAGGCAATGCGGATCAGGCTTTGAACCTTATTGCACAGCAGCTCCAATTGCTTGGGAAACAAGTAGAGTTGTTACAGGGCAAGGGCAATATACCACCGGCCTCGATCAGCAATGTTCAAGCGAATCTTTCACCTGCTTCGGAAGCTAAGCAACAAGTACCCGATTCCAATATTCTTTCGGAAGATGAAAAAAAGGAGCATGAAAAGCCCTTTGGCGCTTCACCTCGAATAGAGAAAAAATCGACCGGGTTGAACGAAACCCAACTGGCCTTTCTTGAAGAATTGATCAAACGCTATAATAATAAAACATCGAGCAGTAAGAATAATTCCCAAGAGAATCGATCTCATATGGCGGACCCAAGGGTCGTATCTGGCTTCAAGCCATTGACCAAGGAATTGGTCTATCCGATCGTCATTAAAAAATCCTCCGGGAATCGTCTTTGGGACTTGGACGGCAACGAGTATATCGATGCCTTAAACGGATTTGGGTCTTGTATGTTCGGACACCAACCCGATTTCGTAAAGGAGGCTTTGAGAAACCAGATTGAACAAGGTTACGAAGTTGGTCCGCAACATCCACTGGCCGGTGAAGTTTCCCAGCTCCTATGTGAATTCACAGGCCACGAACGCGCAGCCTTGTGCAATACAGGTTCGGAAGCCGTGCTAGGGGCCATGCGAATTGCAAGAACGGTTACAGGTCGCTCACTGATCGTTGCCTTTACCAAGTCGTACCATGGCATAAATGATGAAGGGATCGTACGCGGTTCTAAAAAACTGAGAACATTTCCTGCTGCCGCGGGAATCCTACCCGATGCGGTACAAAACATGCTCATTTTGGAATATGGGACGGAAGAAAGCCTGAAAATCATAAAAGAACGTGCCAATGAGCTTGCAGCCGTGTTGGTCGAACCTGTACAAAGTCGTCGACCGGAATTTCTACCGTTGGATTTCTTAAAGGAGATTCGCCAGATTACCGAAAAATCGGAAACCGCCTTAATCTTTGATGAGGTAATTACAGGCTTTAGGGTTCACCCAGGAGGCTTTCAAGAGAAATTCGGCATTAAGGCCGATATCGCCACCTATGGAAAAGTGATCGGCGGAGGACTTTCAATCGGTGCCATTTTGGGGAAAAGGGAATATATGGACGCCCTCGATGGAGGACATTGGCAATATGGGGATGAGTCTTACCCAGAGGTTGGGGTTACCTACTTCGCCGGAACTTTTGTGCGCCACCCGTTGGCCCTTGCCGCATCGAAAGCCTCACTACTTCACATGAAGGAAAAAGGGGAAGCACTTCAAGATGATTTGGCCTCAATGACCGAACGAATGGCGATCGAACTAAATCTTGAATTTGCCAAACGTAAACTTCCTTTACAGGTCAATTATTTCAGTTCTTTATGGCGGTTGAATTTTAAGGAGGAGATTCCCTATTCAGAATTGTTGTTCGTTCTGCTTCGTGAAAAAGGAATACATATTTGGGACGGATTTCCCTGTTTTCTAACCACGGCCTATTCACAAGTAGATATCACCAAGCTTATTGAGGCCATTTTACAAAGCCTAGATGAAATGACGGTCGCCGGCTTTTTTAATTCCTCAATGGCCAAAAATGATACCACTGGTAAAAAAAGTACTCCGGTAATTATTAATAAGCCGCCTATACCAGGGGCACGACTGGGGCGCGATGAATCCGGTAATCCGGCATGGTATGTCCCCGATGTGGAAAAAGAAGGCGAATATGTGAAGATTGGATTGGAATAAAAACACTCAGGTGGGCAAAAACAACCTCCCAGTCCCATTTTGAGGTTTGGTTTTCCTTTTTGCCCATCTTACCTTTTGACCAACCACTTTCCTATGCCTTTTTAAACTTGCCCTTCGAATTAAATTGTAATTTCACAATAAAAACATGACGGACTTAGGAACTTCAATTTGGTCGACAGCGGTTTTGTTGTTCTTCTTAATGGATCCCTTGGGAAACATTCCGATACTTCTTTCCGTTCTTAAGGGAATTCCTCCAAAACGCCAACGATTCATCATTATCAGGGAACTGCTTCTTGCCTTGACGATTCTGACACTTTTTCTCTTTGGAGGTCAAAAAATTCTAAGTTTTTTACATTTACAACAAGAGTCGGTGACTATTGCCGGAGGAATTATACTTCTGATTATCGGGCTGCGATTGATATTCCCGACCAATGACGGCGTAATGGGAAAACAGCCTGACGGTGAACCCTTTATTGTACCTATCGCCATACCAATGATTGCCGGGCCATCGGTACTGGCAATGCTGATACTCTTGACGCAAAGTGGTACCGGTCAAATGGTCAATTGGTTTTTTGCCTTGCTAATGGCCTGGGGTATGGCCGCCGTTATCCTGTTATTCGCTCCCTTTCTTTACAAAATTCTTCGTGAACGGGGCCTTCATGCCATCGAACGGCTTATGGGTATGCTTCTGGTAATGATGGCCGTTCAAATGTTGATCAACGGAATTAGGGTGCTGTTTTAAGTTCAAAACAAAGCTCCGTTTCCCTAAAAAGCAAAAAATCCATTACTATCGCAATGGACTTTCCGCTTTAAGTGATCGCGACAGGATTACCTACGGTTTTCCTTTGTGGCCCCAGGTGAAAATGGAAAGTCCGCCTGCTAGAGCAGTTGGTTTTTATTTTATTCCAAGATCGGAAAGCTTTTGGCTTTCCATCTTTCCATAAAAGAAAAATCCATTACTATCGCAATGGACTTTCCGCTTTAAGTGATCGCGACAGGATTCGAACCTGTGACCGTCTGCTTAGAAGGCAGATGCTCTATCCAGCTGAGCTACGCGACCTTATGTCGTGTTGCGAAGCTGCCCGTCCGCCAAAGTGCAACGGAGGAGGAAGCTACGCGACCCTTTTTTATTTAAGAGCGGCAAAGTTAACCAAAAATTCTAGATTTCGGGTACCGAATCTTTCTCGGAAAAGAAAGAATGTAGCTCTTTATCTATACCTTCATTTATCTGCAAAGAAGGTCTGCTTGCCTTTAAATCTTCAACTCCTTCCCTTGTTGCCGAGGTTCTCCATAAATAAAGACGTTTCAAACTCGGAAGCTCTTTGAATACGGTAAGACTTTTATCGCCTATCGACGTTTCAAATATTTTCAAAGTGCTCAATTTCGAAAGTGTTTTTAAAGTATCGATTTCGGAATCGCCGGCAGGAGTCTTATCAATTTCGAGCCATTCCAAATTTTTGCATGCGGCGATCAGGCCCATTTCTTCCCTGCCGATAGGCAGGCCACTCAGATCAAGTTCCACAATATTTTCGGCTATGCGTTTTAGGTCTGTTATAGCCTCGGAATGGTACTCTGGCGGTATAAAGGCATCGACACTCAGCGCATCAATATTACTGGCTATCCTTTTGATGGTCAAATAGTCGGATGAAAGGTTCTGAACGGTAGTATCGGCGACCCTTGGGAGGTTGGCCCACTTTTCCATTGGATCCGGTTCCATCAAGCTTTTGATCAAATCGGTCAAAGGCTCTGATTGGCCTAAATGCTCTAGACGTATGGTGTCAGATGCTCCCAAGGCGATCCAACGTTCCAAAATTCGTATTTCAGTTTCGTCCAACGGCCTTTTTCCATCAGGTGGCATATGCTCCTCGTCCTCATCTGGCAAATGTACCCTTCTTACGATTTCACTCTCTTCTGGACTTCCGGGAACGATAGTGTTTCCTACCTCACCGCCCAACAACATTTCATTCAACGAGGTCATTAGCAATTCTCCCTTTTTCTTATTCCGGTTATGACATGATACACATTTATCATCCAAAATCCGCCCGACAATATCTTGGTAGATCAAGGGGTTCTCTGGAATTTTCTCTTGCCTTTTTTCCAAAGGAAGCGCCAAAAAATCCTCGCCGTGTGTGACCATTCCTCCATAGTGCCCAGCAAATAATATGAGACCTGTCAAAACAATCTGAAGTATTCTGGTATACACTTTATTTTGCAACTGCATTCCAACCAACCAATACCAAACCGCGGCAAGTAAGGCCAATAAGCCCCCCAGCCACTGGTGCCAGAACAACAGGTTTCCCTTTGTACCGGTTTCCTTGCCAAGAAAAAATCCTGAGATGGCGGTCAACAGGGCAAAGATTACGCCAATGGTCAGCAAAAGACGGGGTATCTTTTTGTTGGTCAATCCCAAAAAAACACAAATCAACAGTAGAACTATCGGAAAATGTAACACAACCGGATGCCATCGACCGAACCATGCGACTAATCTAGGAGGTTCGATATATGAATCGAAAAGCAGGCAGAAAATCAGAAATACCGAAAGGCCAAAAACGACATAATCGACCCATTTATTTCTAAAGCTATTGGCGGCCATCAATTACGCTAAAAGGTCTTTGATCACGTTGCCCGCTACGTCGGTCAGTCGAAAACGGCGGCCTTGATATTTGTAAGTCAACTGTTCATGGTCAAGCCCCATGGCATGCATCAAAGTTGCGTGAAAATCATTGATATGAACTGGGTTCTCGACCACGTTGTATCCAAATTCGTCGGTCTGGCCATAATTCAGGCCCGGTTTAATTCCACCGCCGGCCATCCAGATACTAAAAGCCCTAGGGTGGTGATCGCGACCATAATTCTCGGGGTCGAACTTGCCCTGCGCATAGTTGCCCCTTCCGAATTCACCTCCCCAGATAACCAAGGTGTCGTCTAGCATGCCTCTTTGCTTTAAATCAAGAACAAGGGCCGCGGAGGCCTGATCCACATCCTTGGCCTGTCCCTTCATTTCGTTGTGCAGATTGCCATGTTGATCCCAACCCTGATGATATAGTTGTATAAAACGTACCCCGTTCTCGGCAAGCCGTCTTGCCTGCAATGCATTGGCCGCATAGGTACCGGGCACTTGGCAATCTTCACCATATAAGTCGATTATCGATTGTGGTTCCTTGGAAATATCCATTACATCGGGTACCGACATTTGCATGCGATAGGCCATCTCATACTGCGCAATACGTGATTCAATTTCGTCATCGCCGGTTTCAACATGATGTAATTTATTGAGGGACGATACATGATCTAGCAAATCTCTTTTCTCAGAACGCGAAATACCATCAGGGTCATTGAGATATAAGACCGGATCTTTTCCTGAACGCAACAATACTCCCTGGTGTTTTGAATCCAAAAATCCGCTGGACCATAGCTTGGCATAAAGTCCCTGGCTATTTCCCTTTCCCCTTGATGTCAAGACCACAAATGAAGGCAGGTTTTTATTTTCGTTTCCAAGGCCATAACTCAACCAAGAGCCCATACAGGGCCGCCCAGAAATTTGGCTTCCTGTTTGAAAGAAGGTAATTGCAGGGTCATGGTTGATGGCCTCAGTGTGCATGCTACGTACAACCGTAATCTCATCTGCGATTTTTGCGATATGGGGGAAAAAGTCGCTGACCCAGGTCTGGCTTTCCCCATGTTGCCGAAAACCAATTTTGGGTGGCATTAATGGAAATTTGTCTTGATTGGCCGTCATGCCGGTCAGGCGTTGCCCGTTTCGTATGGACTCTGGCAAGTCTTCTCCCATACGCTTTCTCAAAATCGGCTTGTAGTCAAAAGTCTCAAGTTGTGAGGGAGCCCCGGCCTGAAATAGGTAAATGATTCGTTTTGCCTTTGGTGCAAAATGAGGAATACCCAACGGTTGGGTAATAAGATTTTCTGATGTTCCTTTAAATAGGTCTGGAATCAGCAACGAACCCAAGGCAAGAGACCCTATACCAACACTCAACTGTGAAAAGAAGTGCCTTCGATTGACCTTTAAGGGGTTTTCCGATTCATTCTTATTAGCCTTCATACATCTATTCTTTGGTAATGGTTTCGTCTAAATTGTAGATTACCTGTGCAGTGAGCATCAAAGCCGCCGTTTTGGCAGGATCTACATCCAACTGTTCATACTCGCCTACGGAAACCAATTTTTGGGCATCCTCCAAATCATCCTTATACAACTTCACGGCATCATGATAATAATTGTTCAGGGTCAACAGCTCCTCATCCTTAGGTGTTCGCACCAAAATACGCTGAAACACTTCCTGGACCATATCTGGGTTGTCTTCATTTTCCGCAATGGTCCGCTGGGCCAATACCCGGGCAGCTTCAAGGACCTGAACATCGTTTTGAAGAACCAAAGCTTGAAGTGGCGTATTGGTCTTTTGTCTCCGCACTTCCGAAAAATCGCGCGTCGGGGCATCAAAAATAGTCATGGTCGGTGGGGGTAGGGTACGTTTCCATAACGTGTACAACGAGCGTCTATACAAATCTTCACCACCATCTTGTACGTATTTGGTAAGTACACCCCTGTTCTCCCCCGCATTCGTTTCTTCCCAAAGTCCCGGAGGTTGGTAAGGTTTTACGCTAGGGCCGCCAACCTCTGTATTCAACAATCCGCTCGTAGCTAGAATATAGTCGCGAATCATTTCCCCACTCATTCGAAAACGTTGGGCCCTGGCCAATAGTTTATTCTCGGGATCCGCTTTTTTCAAATCGGGGCGCGACTCCGACTTTTGCTGATAGGTGGCTGAAAGCATCACCTTTTTTAACAGGTACTGAATATCCCAATCGTGTTCCATAAAATCGACCGCTAGCCAATCTAAAAGTTCAGGATGTGTCGGAAGGCTTCCTTGTACACCAAAATCTTCAGAAGTTTCCACAAGGCCCTTTCCAAACAGCATGCCCCAAATACGATTTACAAAAACCCGTGCTGTCAAGGGATTGTTTTTATCGACCACCCATTTGGCCAGCCCCAATCGATTTTTTGGAAGTTCTTCCGAAAAAGGATAAATGAGCTCGGGCGTATTTGGCAACACAGAATCGGTAGGTTGATCATATTCGCCACGATTCAATATAAACGTTGTTTTGGGCGCCGAATCGTTCATGACCATTACATTGATTTGTTTACCTTCATCGAGATTCACAAAATCCAATACCCCTTCAACCTCCTTTGAGGTGAGCGTAATGTAGGGTGGGTCGGCAAAAAATCTTTCGTTCTTTGCCTGCACGGCATCCATTTGTAAGCCTTTTTCATTAACGTAATTAAAAAAGGAAAAAAGCTCATAATAATTCTTTTGTGAAATAGCATCGTATTTATGGTCATGGCAGCGTGCACATTCCAAGGTCAATCCCAAAATACCTTTGCCCAAAGTATTGGTACGGTCGAGTACGTAGTTCGTACGGTACTCCTCTTGAATTACTCCACCCTCTTGGGTTATGGGGTGGTTTCTATTGAAACCCGTTGCCAAAACTTGTTCCTTGGTCGCATTGGGCAAAAGATCACCAGCCAATTGCCAAGTTAGAAATTCGTCATAGGGCAAATTCTTGTTAAAGGCGTGAATCACCCAATCACGCCATGGCCACATCGTACGATAACTGTCATCTTGATAACCGTGTGAATCGGCATATCGAGCGACATCGAGCCAAGATTGGGTCATACGTTCGCCGTAGGCCACGGTGGAAAGAAACCTGTCAATGGCTTTCGGAATGATTTCTTCGGAAGGAAGCGCCATTAATTCTCTTGTCAGTTCGAGCTTTGGTGGAAGGCCAGTCAAATCAAGGCTTATCCTCCGAATCAAAGTTTCACTGGAAGCCCTTTCGGAAGGTTTGATATTGTTGTCTACAAGTTTTTTAAGGATGAATCCGTCTATTTCGTTTTGTACCCATTCATTGGAACTCTGATCGGAAGCTTCCACTTTTGGCACTTCTTTTTTTACGGGAGCAATAAAAGCCCAATGTTTTTCAAACTTCGCCCCTTGTTGAATCCATTTCCTGATTACTTTTTTTTCGTAGGAATTCAGACTCAATTTTGAATCGGGCGGTGGCATGAGCAACCCGGGGTCTTCCGTGGTTATATGCTGGTACATCAAACTTTCACTGGGCTTACCCGGCACAAGGGCATATTTACCGGGAGTTTCCTTCAACTCCTTGAACGCGGTTTCCTCCAAGTCAAGTCGTAGGCCTGCCTTTCGCTTATTGGCATCCGGCCCATGGCATGTATAGCAGTTGTCTGAAAGTATGGGCTTGACATGGAAATTATAATTGACTTCATCTGGAATTTCCAAGCTCACATTGTCTTCCTCGGGAGCATTAAAAACACCTTTTTTAAATGCATAGAGTAAAGCAATCAACCCCGCAAGAATAGTTACTAAGTAAATCTTTTGTTTCATTTGACCAAAACACTGCCTTATAAGCTTTCCTAAACTTATAAAGTTAGTGATTTTTGAAAACACCAAGTACGCTGAAAGTCAAATAAAAAAGTACGTATTTTTCGAACTTACCCCTTGATAAAAAAGCCGCTATCAATCTCTAGAAAAAATCAAATCAAATTTGACGGTTACCTCATCTCCAACGACCACTTGACCAAACATGGCGGTAGGAGGCTCGATGTCCCAATCTTGAAGTATAATAGGGTACTCCCCTGAAATCTTGATATTACTATCGGTTGCTGCAATCTTTGCCGGTATTTCAACATCCTGTTTTTTGCCGGCCATGCTGAGCGTGCCCACTACCGATGACCCGCCCTTAACCTCTTTTAAATTAAAAATCACTTTTGGGTTGGACTCCATTTTTAGTGCGTTATGGGTCTTTTTGTCCATAGTTGCACCGCGTTCACTCTTTATATCCGCCACGGTAACCTGAAAATCGATTTCCTTTGGATCGGTACCATCGGCCTTCAGCGTACCTTCAATGGTATTTGCCGTAACCTCCCAGTCATGTATAGTAGAGGTACCATCGACAATCAACGTACTCTCGGCCGATAAGGTATATGCGTCTTGGGCAAATGCCGCAAGGATTGCAAAAACAAAAAATAGTGTGAGGACAAGTTTTTTCATCTTATTGATATTTTGCTTCTATATACTTCCGGTGTCAAAAAACATTTGCCCGGTAAAGGAAATGTCATTAACCCTCGTCAAGAACCCTTTGCCAAAATTTCTGCTGTTCTTCGGCTGTCGGCTGTTCTTTCGGACTTACCAGTCTGAAACCTACAAAATTACTGTCGGTAAACCACCAAAAACTTTTAGGAATTTGTGGGTCTCGTTTTTGTAGCTTCAAACTTGATGCCGTTCTTGACGCCGACCGCAATTTATCGGGATCATCGTCCCATGATCCCCCCCTCATTACCCGTGGATGAAATACCATTGGGGTTACCCAAGGATTCTTTTCTTCATGGTTGGCGTAAGCATCTTCCTTGTATTCATCAAGCGTCCATTCCGCCACATTGCCGTGCATGTCGTGAAGTCCCCATGGATTCGGAAGCTTTGTTCCAACTTTGGCCGATTTACTGTTCGAATTCTTATAATGCACGGCATATTTATCCAATTCCTCGATCGAATCCCCAAAGGAGTAGGCGCTCCCACTTCCGGCCCTTGCGGCATATTCCCACTCGGCTTCTGTAGGTAATCTATAGAACTTTCCGGTAACCGTACTCAGCCATTTGCAAAAAACCAATGCCGAATAGGTCGACATGCTTATTGCAGGGTAACCTGCCTTGCCCATACCATAGGAGGGGTCTTCATAGGGCGGACTCGGCCTAGAAATGGCATCGATCTTGACAACTTTGTCATTGTCAAGCTTGACAAAAAGTTCTTCGTTCTGTTTGAAAAAGAGCTCGAAAACATCCCAGGTCACCTCATATTTACCCATATAAAATGCGTCAAGTGACACCTTATGTTGTGGGCCTTCATCGGGTTTTCGATTTGCTTCGCCCTCAGGACTTCCCATAAGAAAGCTTCCTGCCGGAATCGATAGCATTTCGAAAGAAACATCGGTCTGTGGTACGGTCTGGACATATCCTTGGTCTACAGATGTTTTGGACTTGTCTTCTTCGTTGGAGGCAACACCTTCGGTATCTACCTCATTCTCTTTGACCACGGGTGCCGTTGACTTGCATGCCTGCAAGAACATTAGTCCTGCCGCTAAAAGAGCAAAACCAATTATTCTTGCCATATGAAGAACCATTCCATCAAAAAAGGTCGCTTTTTCTCTTATCATTGAAATTCAATTAAGTGTTATCCTAGGCCCAAAATTAGTGGATTAAGATATGTAATACTTGTTAACCTAAAAAATTAATATTGCTAGTTTTTGCGGCCAATTACGATGTCAACAATTCGCCAAATAAATGTTACATTTGAGAAAATGCCCCATTAACATTTAAACACATAAAAAATGAAAAAAATAATCATATTCATGCTGTTGGCCCTCGTTGCATCGGGGGTAGCAGCCCAGGAAAAGACCACAAAGGACTTAGAGAAATTTACGGAAGTAAAAGCCTTTGATCGAATCGAGGTCACCTTGATCAAAAGCGACAAGAATCAGGTTGTACTTACCGGCGAGGGTCAGGGAGATGTCGATATTGAAAATAAAAAAGGCCTTTTAAAAATAAAAATGGATTTTGAAAACTCCATGGATGGCGAAGACGTTGAGGCCAAAGTATATTATACCGAAGAACTCACCCTGGTCGACGCCAATGAAGGGGCCAGCATAATGTCCGAGGGAACCTTCAAGGCATCAGAGGCCCGAATAGCAGTTCAGGAGGGTAGTAAGGTTGAGATGAAGGTCGATGTCGAAAACCTATTCGTGAAATCAACTTCAGGAAGTGAAGTGACCCTATCGGGGAATTCAACAAATCAAGAGGTCGTTGCCAATGCAGGCGGAAAGGTCTTCAACAGTGAACTCAACACCGAAACGACCAAAGTAACGGTCAATGCCGGGGGCGCTGCCGAAATCAAGGCCTCTACATTGGCGGATGCCAAAGTTCGGGCGGGCGGTAGTATTGAAATCCATGGCAATCCAAAGAAGATTGAACGTGACAAGGTCTTTGGGGGCAAAATCAAAGTAGTCGAATAACCCCTTTTTTCAATGATTTCAAAACTCGGGCAAAGATTTACCGATCTCTTTCAAAAAAATATGCCCGATGCTTTTGTCTTTGCATTGATTTTGACTTTGGTAACCGCCATCGGGTCGATTTTGTGGGTAGGTGCCTCCCCTCTTGAGGTTCTAGAATCTTGGTATACCGGTTTTTGGACCCTGCTTGAGTTCGGTATGCAAATGGTACTCCTGATTGTGACCGGCTATTGCATCGCCCTTTCCCCCTTTATTGGAAAAACAATCGACAAATCGACAAAATACTTGAAGACCCCGACACAGGTCTATGTGTTCGTCACCCTGGTCGGAATGCTGCTTTCGATGATAAGTTGGGGGTGGGTCGTTATCACAGCAGTCTTGGCGCGCGAACTTGCACAACGTGTTAAGAGTATCAATTATCCCTTTCTAATTGCCTGTGTGTACTTTTCAATGAACAGTTGGGTCGCCGGGCTTTCGAGTTCCATCCCATTGTTATTGAACACCGAAAACAACTATATGATCGAAGGTGGCATGCTTACCGATACCATAGCGACCTCCTATACACTCGGTTCTTATCTCAACCTAGGCATGATCATTTTGTATGTAATACTGGCTCCATTAATGATGTTTTTTCTGATTCCGAAAAAGAAGGGACTGGAAATAAAAGACCTTCTTATTGACAAGAAGGAAAGGGTCAAGCTCGAAATTAAAGATGAGGCGGCAGAGCTTAAACTACCTTTTAAGGCCCTATCCGATTTGCTGAACAACAGCATGTTGTTACAATACACAATCGCGGTTTTCGGTATGGCTTACATTGTTTATTACTTCTTCACAAAAGGCCTGGATCTCAATCTGAACATCATGATATTCGTCTTTATCATATTCGGATTGTTTTTACACCGGACTCCCATTCGATACGGTATCGCAATGCGTCGTGCAAGTAGCAATGTTTCCGATATTGTATTCCAATTTCCGTTCTATGCAGGAATCATGGGCATTATGACCCATACCGGTCTTGGCGAGGAATTGGCAAAACTTATAGCCTCGGTGGCGACCATTGAAAGCTATCCTTTCTATGCCTATTTGCTGGGGGGAGTGGTAAATTTCGCCATACCTTCCGGGGGTGGGGAATTTGCCGTTATCGGCCCCAGCGTCATCGAGGCCATTAATGTTATCGGTGATGGGCTACCAAAGGAAAAATTGACCGAAATGACGGCAAGAGCCTCCTTGTCGATTGCATATGGGGAAAGCCTGACAAATCTTTTGCAGCCCTTTTTTTTGTTATTGGTCTTGCCGGTAATGGGCGCCGGACTCAAAATTCAGGCCCGGGATATCATGGGATATTTGGTCATTCCTTTTTTGCTGTATTTTATCATACAGTCTTTAATGGTGGTCTATGTGCCAATTTGATGACTTATTCCTTGTCATCACGGATATTATCAAGGTTTTCCAAGTCAATAAACTTTTCTTTTGGGCTTCAAAAAAACTACGTTATATTTGCACACCTTTTTGGGCAATTAGCTCAGTTGGTTCAGAGCACCTCGTTTACACCGAGGGGGTCGGGGGTTCGAATCCCTCATTGCCCACATTATGAAAACCCATTCGCAAGTTTGTGAATGGGTTTTAAGTTTTTAGTGAGTTCAAAACGTCATACCACTTCGGCAACAACAAAAGTACTGCCCCCGATAAAAACGAAATCTTCCGGCAATGCATTCTCCTTTGCTTTTTTCAAGGCCGTTTGCACAGAATCATACCTTTCCCCTTTAAGGCCAAATTTGGCCGCTTGCTCTTGTAATTCCCATACATCAAGCCCCCTAAGAATATCAGGCTTGGCAAAATAATATTGGGCTTCTTTAGGGAATAACGGCAGGACCAAGTCAAGGTTTTTGTCCTTGACAAAACCCAAAACAATATGTAGGTTTGAATAGGACTGTTTTTGGATCTGCCCCAAAACGAGCGAAAGACCCTCATGATTGTGTGCAGTATCACACACCACTTTCGGATTTTCCTGTAAAATCTGCCAGCGACCGATCAGTCCTGTATTTTCAACCACCCTCTTTAGGCCTCTATCAATATCATCTTCAGAAATATCAAAATCGTCAAGTTCTTGAATAGTAGCAACAACGCCCTTCACATTTTTTGATTGATATTTTCCCAAAAGTGAAGTTTCACGTTCCTTGGTTACTTCTTCTTCGGCAAATATGATTTTAGCTTCTTGTTCCCTGGCAATCCCTTTAAAAGTTTCGGCCACCTCCTTTTGGTATTCAGAAATCACGACCGGAACTTTGGTCTTGATGATTCCCGCTTTTTCGAAAGCAATCTTTTGAAGCGTATCCCCAAGAATATCTAAATGGTCATAGCCAATGTTCGTGATAAGTGAAACTTCGGGGACAATAATGTTAGTCGAGTCAAGACGCCCCCCTAACCCTACTTCTATAATCGCAATATCGACTTTCTCCTTTGCGAAGTAATCAAGAGCCATTCCAACTGACATCTCAAAAAAGGAAAGTTGTCGACGTTCCAAAAAATCTTTGTGATTTGAAATGAAGTCAATCACAAAATCCTTGGGGGCCTGCTCCCCGTTAATCTTGATTCTTTCTCTAAAATCCTTTAAATGCGGAGAGGTGTAGAGTCCGGTTTTGTAGCTTGCTTCTTGAAGGATCGATGACAGCATATGGCAACTAGAGCCCTTGCCGTTGGTGCCCGCAACATGGATACTCCTGAATTTTTTTTCGGGATTTCCCAAGTGTTCGCACAGGGAAATGATATTGTCCAACTTTCCGTTGAAGGCGGTCTTGCCCTTTTTCTGGAACATTGGAAGTCGATTGAACATCCAATCGAGTGTCTCTTCGTAGGTCACCCGCCCAATTTGAAATTCACTACGACGAAACCGATTTGCTGGCTTGGTGCGTTGGAATCAAGATTCCATTTATGCTTGAATGCCGTTTTCTTGGCAGGATCCAACAAACAGGGACTATTGTTCGTCGTGCCTTTTACCCCAGGTGTTGCACTGATTACGTTTCCGTTTCTGTCAACCACAATTTTTACTACGACCCGGCCGGCCTCGTTACATTCTTGGGGCACCTTTCCACGACTGACCAAAGACCTTCCGTTTAGGCCATACCCGCCTGTTCCACTTCCAGAACCTGGGCTACCGTAATAGCTTGTTGCATATGGGTCTCCATCGGGCGACCCTTTGTCCCCAGCTCGGCTGTCATCACCTTCTGAACCCGTCGCCGTACCATCTGATTTATTTAGGCCGCCCATCAATTCATCCAATTTTTTCTTTTTGGCTTCCTGCTCTTTTCGGGCCCTTTCTTCGGCCTCCCTTTTTTGTTGGGCTATCCTTTCCGCTTTGGCCTTTTCCCTTCTTTCGGCCTCCTCTTTTCTTTTTTGGGCCTCACGTGCGGCATTGTCAGCCTTTCTCTTGGCATCTTGGGCCTGTTTGATTTTTATGGCTTCTTCACTTTCCTTGGTCAGCACTTTTTCTGAAGGGGCTTCCTTGACCACTACCTCCTCTGGTTCTTCCTCAGCTACCTCCTCGACCACTTCTTGTTTGGTAGGTTCGACCGGAGGAGTATCCAAAGGCTCTGAACGAATTTTTTCTTTCGGTTGAACATTCCCCATACCGAAATCCATCGTTCCAAAGTTGACCGAGATACCGTTCTCAATGGGCGGATCCATGTATGTCAATCCGATGTAAAAAAGTAAAAGGAGAAGAACGCTCAACAAAGCCGTTGTCAGCGTAAATGATTTTTTCTTGTGTCTCGTGTCCAGTAATGGCATTGGGCCAACTTATTTTTTAGATATAGAATCAAAAATACTGCCAAACAATATATGGTTGGGCCATTCGGTCAAATGTAGGTAGGATATGGGAGTTAATCAGCAATTTATATTGAACTTGTCAGTTCGGTCTAACGGCCAAAATTACTTTGTAATTATTTCTATTGGCGATATCCATGACGTTTACCGCCTCCTTAATCGCCACGCTCTCTTCGGCCCTTAGAATAATCGTCGGTTTATCTTGACCCTCCAAGGCTTTCTTCAATTCAACTTCAATATAGTCTCCATTAATCTGTTGGTTGTTCACAAAATACTGCAGATTCTTGTCTATACTGACGGAAACATTTTGAGTATTGGTCGATTTGCCTTTGGCCTTCGGCAACAGCAAATCAAGGGCATTGGGAGAGTTGGCGGTCAACATGAAAAATATCAATAGCAGAAAAACAATGTCTGTCATCGACGACATACTAAAATCAGGACTGACCTTATTTCTTCCTTTCAGTTTCATATAGGTTATACTTATAAGGGTTCGTTCAAAAGATCGAGGAATTCAACAGCGTTGGCCTCCATTTTGTGAACTACCTTATCGGTACGGTTGACCAAATGGTTATAACCGATATAGGCAATGATACCTACAATAAGTCCGGCAACGGTGGTTGTCATCGCGGTATAAATACCTGCCGCCAAGGAACCCATTTCTGCCTGCCCACCACTGGTCGCCATTTCATGGAATGCCAGGATCATACCGATTACGGTGCCCAAAAAACCAATCATAGGTGCGGCTCCTGCGACGGTGGCCAATACACTCACATTCTTTTCAAGTTTATAAACCTCTAAAGTACCCGCGTTCTCTATTGCAGTATTAATATCGTCCAAAGGCTTCCCAATACGTGAAACCCCTTTTTCGGTCAATCGTGCAACGGGAGAGTCAGTCTGGGCACATAACATCTTGGCAGCGTCCAACTTTCCGTTGGTCACATGATCCCGAATCTGGTTCATGAAGTTCTTATCAATTTTCGAGGCGGCCTTAATGGCAAAAAGTCTTTCAAAATAAATGTAACAAGCCACAAAAAGAAGCACGAATAGAATCGCAATTATGACCACACTGCCCATGCCGCCACTAAAAATCAAATCGATTACAGAAAGTGTTTTTTCTTCGGAAAGGGCCTCGCCCATTTCAGGATCTTGCGCGAGGTCTTGGAAAATTGACATATGAATTCTCTTTAGTACATTAGTTAGGTTGCCTTAATAACGATATTTTGTCGATAAAATTATGTCCCCTAAACAATTTGTCTCATAAACATAAATACCGCCGCACCAGCCAAAAAACCTACCAAAGCCAGCCATGATATTTTTCTCATATACCAAAAGAAGTCGATTTTTTCCATTCCCATTGCCACTACCCCTGCCGCAGAACCAATAATCAACATACTACCACCGGTACCAGCAGAATAGGCAATAAAATGCCAAAGTTGGTCATCGATCGGTTCGGAGAACATCCCTAGACTGGCAGCTACCAGCGGTACGTTGTCAATAACGGCCGAACCTACCCCAAGCAACAAAACGACCAAGTCAGAAACACGTGTTCCGGCCATTTCGGTTCCCACCATCGGTGTCGCCTCTTGAAGCCAGGTTGCGAAACCGAATAGCTGTCCCAAAGATTCCAGGGCGGCCACCGCCATCAATATGCCCAAGAAAAATAAGATACTTGGTAATTCGATTTTTGATAAGGACGCATGTACCGGACTGTGATGATGTGATTCGCCATGATGTTCATCTTCCAATGAAGAAATATTGAACTTGCTTTTACTGTATATTTCTGCAAAGGTGGCAACAACACCCAACGACAACATCATACCAACATAAGGAGGCAGGTGGGTTACCGTCTTAAAAATTGGAACGAATATTATGGCCCCAAGCCCTAAATAAAGCATAGTCGCGCTGAAACGATTTGGCGTTGCATCATCATCATCGTTCGATTGAAGGTTGCCCTTAAAAGGTTTCATTGTCGACGCAATCAAAGAGGGAATTATCATGCATGCCAATGATGGTATGACCAGATACTTTATTAGATTCAACGTGGTCACTTTATTACCGATCCAAAGCATCGTGGTGGTCACATCGCCAATCGGAGACCATGCTCCACCTGCATTGGCCGCAATGATAATCAGACCCGCATACCACAACCTGACGTCTCTCTCCTTGACTATTTTTTGCAGTATCGAAATCAATACGATCGTAGCGGTAAGGTTATCTATTATGGCCGAAAGTATAAAGGCCAAAAAAGAAAAAATCCAAAGGATCTTGCGCTTACTCTTTGTTTTGACAAAGCCCTTTATCGTAGCGAAGCCATCAAAATAATCGATAATCTCGACTATGGTCATGGCCCCTAACAAAAAGACCAAAATCTCAGCGGTCTTTCCCAAATGATGTAGTAGGGTCTCCTCCATCAAATGCATTTTACTCTCGTGTTCCATGCCACCAAAACCGTCGACCAAGGCGTGCTTGCCCGAATCAAACCATGTATCGAAACCATCGATGCCCAAAGCAATGAGCGCCCAACAAATGGCCATCATGACCAAGGCCGGTATCAATTTGTCAATTTTGAGATTGTGTTCTAGGGTAATGGCCAAATAGCCCAGTACAAATACGAGAATAATTGCAGATTCCATATGGTTCTTCAGTTTAGATTAGTTGCTTCAAGGCAATTTCAAATCCGGTGCGACTCAGATTCAGTTTCGTTGGATTTGCTTTAAATATATTCAAAATTGCGCTTCTAATCGTACTTGAAGTATCATTAAATACCAATTTGTCATCCAAACCTACGCGACGCTCCATAAAATAGGCAAAGACCCGTGCCATTCCACAGTTGGAAATAAAATCGGGGATCAAGCTAACACGCTCATCGGTAAATTCCATGATCGGACCGAAAAATATCTCCTTGTCCGCAAAAGGCACATTGGCCCCACAAGAAATAACTTCGAGACCGGTCTCGATCATCGTTGAAATCTGTTCCTTGGTAATCAGGCGAGAGGCTGCGCAGGGCATAAATATTTCAGTTGGGAGGGCCCAGATGCGTTCATTGATCTCTTCAAAAGGTATCATCTGATCTGCGTCGGCCATTAAATTGTTTCCCCTTTTTTGAAGAACGAGTTTCTTGATCTCCTCAAATGTGAAGCCCTCCTCATTTATGACACCGCCAGTGCGATCAAGTATCCCGACGACCTTTGCGCCCATTTGGGATAAATAGAAGGCCGCCGCTCCACCCACATTTCCAAAACCTTGGACTATGGCTCTTTTGCCCATGACATTTCCACCATAAATGTCGTAATAATGCCTCACCGCCTCGGCTACCCCAAACCCGGTAATCATGTCGGCCACCGTATATTTTCGGTCTGTATCCGGCGAATACCTCGAATTTTCCAAGACCTTTTTTACGCCGAGACGCAATTGCCCGATACGGTTTATTTTTTCCGCCTCCGTAGGCTTGAAATGTCCATTAAAAACACCTTCTTGAGGATGCCAGACACCTGCTTCTTCAGTAATCGGTATCACCTCGTGCACCTCATCGACATTTAAGTCTCCGCCGGTACCATAGTAGTTCTTGAGCAAGGGCGATACGGCATTGTACCATCGTTCAAGAACACCCTTTTTTCTAGGGTCGTTCGGATTAAAATTAATTCCCGATTTGGCTCCACCAATAGGCGGGCCTGACACTGTAAATTTTACCTCCATCGTTTTGGCCAATGAAAGCACCTCGTTCATGTCGAGTCCCTCACGCATACGTGTCCCACCACCGGCAGCCCCTCCTCTTAGGGAGTTGATGACCGTCCACCCCTCGGCCTCCGTTTCGGGGTCTTTCCAGTTAAATACAATTTCAGGTTGTTTTTCTTCGTAAGCTTTAAGCAGTTCTTTCATTCCTTAATATTAAATAGTTATGAAACTAATTTTTCCATCCATCAAAGTGTGATTGGTCTTTGGGAGCGGTCTAAGGAAGCTAATGTTGTCTCATAATTTAGGCATCAAATCTTAAGAAATCGAAGAGTCACAAATATAAAAATATTCTCAGATCGATTCTTCAAATTACCCATTATTAAGAGCCACCTTGTATCTTTACGGAACGTTTAACTTCATTACTTGCAAATATGGATTTTTCACTTACCGAAGAACAATTGATGATTCAGCAAGCCGCTAGGGATTTTGCTCAAAACGAATTGCTTCCTGAGGTCATCGAGCGCGACGACGATCAACGATTTCCGAAAGAGGAGTTAAAAAAAATGGGGGAACTTGGGTTTTTGGGAATGATGGTCGACTCAAAATATGGTGGAAGCGGATTGGATACCATTTCGTACGTATTGGTCATGGAAGAGTTGTCTAAGGTCGATGCATCGGCTTCTGTGGTCGTATCCGTCAATAATTCTTTGGTATGCTGGGGATTGGAAACCTTTGGGAGCGAGGAGCAAAAGGAAAAGTACTTGAAAAGACTGGCAACGGGAGAATGCATAGGGGCTTTTTGTTTGTCGGAGCCCGAGGCGGGGAGTGATGCCACCTCGCAAAAGACGACGGCTATAGACAAAGGCGACCATTACGTGTTGAACGGAACAAAAAATTGGATTACCAATGGTGGTACTGCCGAAATATACCTTGTGATTGCGCAGACCGACAGGGAAAAAGGCCACAAAGGCATCAACGCACTTATCGTAGAAAAGGGAGCGGAGGGCTTCGAAATCGGCCCTAAGGAAAACAAACTTGGAATACGTGGCAGCGATACCCATTCACTGAATTTCAACGATGTAAAAGTACCTAAGGAAAATCGAATCGGCGAAGACGGTTTCGGATTCAAATTCGCGATGAAAACCCTTGCGGGAGGCCGGATTGGAATTGCAGCCCAAGCGTTGGGCATTGCTGCCGGGGCGTACGAGCTGGCAAAAAAATATTCGAAAGAACGAAAGGCTTTTGGTACCGAAATTGCCAATCACCAGGCCATTGCCTTCAAATTGGCCGATATGCATACCCAAATCGAGGCAGCCCGACACTTAGTCTACAAAGCTGCATGGGATAAGGACAACGGTAATGATTATGGCCTGTCGGGAGCGATGGCCAAGTTATATGCCTCAGAGGTAGCGATGAATACCGCTATTGAGGCGGTACAGATTCACGGCGGAAACGGATTTGTCAAAGATTATCATGTCGAGCGTTTGATGCGCGATGCCAAGATTACGCAGATTTACGAGGGCACCTCCGAAATTCAAAAAATCGTGATTTCAAGAAATATATTGAGGGATTGATGCGGGATAAAGAGATTAACTTTTTTTGGACTCTTTGCCCATAACGGCAGAGGTTCGGCCTAAATCATGCCCCTTTTATTCAAATTTACGTTTCCATATTTCGTACTTTGAGATCGCATTTCGTTCTGGCGCGGTGCGCAATCTGCATTGCACTTTTCGTATTTCACATTTCTCGCCTAGTACTTCAAAACCCCATTATTAAAATCATAAATTTTAAAGGGCAAAATTTCGAAATTGTACTTTTTTTAAGGAATTATTGCAAACGTTGAATTTTTTATACCATAATCAGCCTATCGATACTGATAATTCAATAAAAGTACTATTTTTATTGATTCGCATGCTAATATCAAAATAGCATTTTGACCAAATACCTCAATGATGAAGTTGAAAAAGCAAGGATTATATCTACCTGAATTTGAGCACGATAACTGCGGTGCGGGATTCATTTGCAGTCTTAAGGGAAAAACATCGAATGACATCATTCACAAGGCCCTTGAGATCCTGGATAAATTGGAGCATCGCGGCGCAGTAAGTGCAGATGGAAAAACCGGGGATGGAGCGGGTATCCTAATTGATATTCCACATGACTTTTTTCAGGAGGTTTCCTCTTTTAAACTCCCGGAACCGGGAGAGTACGCTGTCGGCAATGTTTTCCTTCCACAGAAGGAAAACCAGAGAAATTATTGCATTTCCGTTTTTGAGGAAAATATCGAGAAACAAGGACTCAAACTTTTGGGTTGGCGCGATGTTCCCGTAAACAGATCCGTTCCCGGTAGAATTGCCATGGAAACCGAACCATTTGTGAAACAACTTTTTGTAGCCAAGAGTTCTGAAAAGCAAGATTATTTTGACTTTAACCTTAAACTTTATATTGCCCGAAAGGTAACCGAACATAGCATCAATGCTTCGAAAATGTCGGAGAGCAAGTTTTTTTATGTGCCAAGCCTTTCCACCAAAATTATTATTTTCAAAGGGCTCTTGATGCCCAACGATATCAGCCTTTATTATCAAGACCTGATGGATTCAAGGGTGGTTACGCGCCTAGCCTTGGTACACCAACGTTTTTCGACGAATACCTTCCCCACTTGGGATTTGGCACAGCCATTTAGGTACATGTGCCACAATGGGGAAATCAATACGCTTCGCGGAAACGTTTCAAGAATGCGGTCTCGAGAAGAACTGTTGAAAAGCGATCTTTTCGGAGATGACATAAAAAATATCTTGCCCGTTATCCTTCCCGAAAAGTCCGATTCAGCCACGATGGACATGGTCGTCGAGCTTTTGTTGATGACCGGACGTTCTTTGCCAGAAGTCATGATGATACTTGTTCCCGAGGCATGGGAAAAGAATCTCGATATGTCAGAGGCAAAAAAAGCTTTTTACGAATATCATTCCTGTTTGATGGAACCATGGGATGGGCCGGCCTCAATTCCCTTCACCGATGGCAATTATATTGGCGCGGTGCTCGACAGAAACGGATTGCGACCTTCGCGCTACTCCGTTACCAAAAATGGATATGTAATTATGTCTTCAGAAGTTGGCGTAATCGACATAGAACCAGAAAACATAGAATTTCACGGCCGCTTGGAACCCGGAAAGATGTTTTTGGTCAATATGGAAGAGGGCCGTATCGTCAATGACGAGGAAATCAAGGAGGAAATAGCCCAGCGCCATCCGTATAAAAAATGGTTAGACAATAATATGGTATACCTAAGGGACATTCCGTACAACGACTGTCCATTGTTTTTGGGAGAGGCCTCATTGGAAAAAAGGAAATCGGCATTTGGGTATACGTTGGAGGATATCAATACGATTATTCTGCCGATGGGAAAGAATGCAAAAGAACCTATAGGTTCCATGGGATCGGATACGCCCATTGCCGTATTATCAGAACGTCCGCAATTGATCTATAACTATTTCAAGCAATTGTTCGCGCAGGTCACAAATCCGCCCTTGGATGGAATCCGTGAAGAAATGATCACCGACATTAGCCTGACCTTGGGAGAAGACCACAACATCTTCGATTTTACCGAGCTTCATTGTAGAAAATTGAAAATCCAGAATCCTGTTATTTCCAAAGAGGATTTGGACAAAATCAAAAACTATGATGCGAGTCCTGATTACAAGGTCGTATCCGTGCCTATTCTTTATGAAATCAACAAAGGTCTCAATGGGCTGGAAGATGCCTTGGAATCAATTTTGAGCCAGGCCTCACAGGCCGTAGATGATAATGCCAACATTATTATTCTTTCCGACCGGAATATTAGCAAAGATTTGGCGCCGATTCCCGCCTTGTTGGCCTGTTCGTATGTGAACAGTGGTTTGCAAAGACTGGGGAAGCGTTCCAAATTGAGCATCATTGTCGAATCGGCCGAACCCCGCGAGGTACATCATTTCTGCCTTTTGTTCGGCTACGGGGCCAGTGCGATCAACCCCTACTTGGTGAACGAGATTATCGCTGAACAGATCGAGGAACACGATATAACGGAATATTCTTTTGACGAGGCCGTCAAGAACTACAACAAAGCCATCGGAAAGGGAATTCTGAAAGTGATGAACAAAATCGGAATTTCTACCTTGAATTCTTATCGCGGGTCACAATTGTTCGAATGCATAGGTATCAATACCAAGGTGGTCGACAAGTATTTTCCCAATTCGCCCACCCGAATCCAGGGCATAGGGCTTTATGAAATTGAGAAGGAGATTGCCAAGAGACATCAAAAGGCTTTTGCCGAGAAAGAAATTGCCGCCGATCTCGATCTTGAAGTCGGTGGTGAATATCGTTGGAGACGTGATGGGGAAAAACACATGTTCAATCCGCTTTCCATTGCAAAACTACAAAAGGCAGTACGTGGTAACGAACCTAATACGTATAAGGAATTTGCCGATATGGTCAATGAGCAGTCTAAAAACCTATTGACCATTCGCGGACTGTTCGAGTTCTCGAACTTCGACCCCATTCCATTGGAGGAAGTCGAACCCTGGACCGAAATCGTAAAACGTTTTAAGACGGGTGCCATGTCATATGGTTCGATCAGTAAGGAAGCACATGAAAATTTGGCCATCGCCATGAACCGTATCGGCGGAAAAAGCAATTCGGGAGAAGGTGGTGAAGATGCGGAACGTTTTTATAAAAATGCATCGGGAGACTGGAAGAATAGCGCTATCAAACAGGTCGCTTCGGGGCGTTTCGGTGTTACCTCGAATTATTTGACCAACGCAAAGGAAATACAGATCAAGATGGCTCAGGGCGCCAAGCCAGGCGAAGGAGGGCAATTACCGGGACCAAAAGTGAATCCTGCAATTGCCAAGACGCGGAATTCAACTCCTTATGTCGGTCTTATTTCGCCTCCGCCCCACCACGATATCTATTCGATAGAAGACCTTTCACAGCTAATTTACGACCTCAAGTCGGCCAACCGTAAGGCACGAATCAACGTAAAACTTGTTTCCGAAGTCGGTGTTGGTACCGTAGCAGCGGGAGTGGCAAAAGCAAAAGCCGATGTCATATTAATTTCCGGCTTTGATGGGGGAACAGGGGCATCGCCCTTGACTTCATTGAAACATGCAGGCCTACCTTGGGAACTAGGGATAGCCGAGGCACAACAGACCTTGGTCATGAACGATCTCAGAAATCGAATCATTCTTGAATGTGACGGACAACTAAAAACAGGTCGTGATGTGGCAGTCGCCTGTCTCTTGGGCGCCGAGGAATTTGGTTTTGCCACCGCACCCCTTGTGGCCTCGGGCTGTATCATGATGCGTGTCTGTCACTTGAATACCTGCCCTGTTGGAATCGCGACACAAAACCCCGAACTACGCAAGAAATTCGAGGGCAAGCCAGAACATGTTGTGAACTATATGTACTTCGTTGCCCAGGAACTTCGTGAGATTATGGCACAATTGGGCTTCAGAACGGTCAACGAGATGGTGGGTCAAGTACAAAAACTGGATCGTAAAAAGGCCATAGCCCATTACAAGGCCTCCGGAATTGACCTAAGCCCTATTTTGCATCAAATCGATGTTCCGAAAAATACCAAGTTGCACAACACCAAAAAACAGGAACACGATATTGACAAGTCAATAGAATTCGATATCATAGAAAAAGCAAATCCATCCCTATTTCGAAAAGAAAAGCTTACCCTTGATTATCCCATAAAAAATACAGATCGAGCTGTTGGAGCGATTATCAGCAATGAGATTTCAAAGACCTACGGAGCCGAAGGTCTTCCGATCAATACCCTAAGGATAAATTTTACGGGGTCGGCGGGACAAAGTTTTGGCGCTTTTGCCACACGCGGACTCACACTTACGGTTAATGGAAATACCAATGATTATATGGGCAAGGGACTCTGTGGGGCCAAATTGGTCATTAAGGTACCCGATGGATCGACTTTTGTCCCGGAGGAAAATATCATAATAGGAAACGTTGCACTTTACGGTGCGACGGCAGGGAGAGCATATATCAACGGTAAGGCCGGTGAAAGATTCTGCGTTCGCAATTCCGGGGCCAAAACGGTTGTTGAGGGAATAGGAGATCATGGTTGTGAGTACATGACCGGGGGTGTTGCGGTCATTCTTGGTGATGTGGGAAGAAATTTTGGGGCCGGAATGAGCGGGGGTATTGCATTCGTTTACGACAAGAACGACACTTTCGAAAAGAATTGCAACAAAGAAGCATTGAACCTTTTGGCCGTCGAGGAGGCGGAAGATATCAAGCAATTGAAAGACTTGATCGAAAGCCACTACAATTATACAATGAGCCCATTGGCACAGCGGATTCTTGAAAATTGGGAAAAAGAACTCCCTAAATTCATCAAAGTGTTCCCTGAAGAATATAGGCAGGCCTTGATTCGATTGGAAGAAGAAAAATTACAAAGTATCTAAAGTAGACATGGGAAAGATTACGGGATTTTTGGAATTTGAACGAAAGACCGAGGCCTATGCCCCGGTTAAAGAACGTGTCAAAAATTATAAAGAGTTTACCAAACCCTTAAAGGAGAAGGAATTAAAAAATCAAGGAGCCCGATGCATGGATTGCGGCATTCCGTTTTGCCACAGCGGTTGCCCATTGGGTAATTTGATTCCAGATTTCAACGATGCCGTCTACCGCGGCAAATGGGAGAAGGCGGCCGCCATTTTGCACTCGACAAACAACTTTCCCGAATTTACCGGAAGACTATGCCCCGCCCCATGTGAGGAAGCCTGTGTACTTGGCATCAACGAAGACCCGGTGTCAATAGAAAATATTGAAAAGAGCATTGCCGAGACCGCATTCAAAAAAGGATGGATCGTGGCAAAACCGCCCCAGACAAGAAGTGGGAAAAAAGTAGCTGTTATCGGTTCGGGGCCGGCAGGTCTGGCGGCGGCCCAACAATTGAATCGAGCGGGTCATTTGGTTACCGTCTTCGAACGGGACGAAAAACCCGGCGGGCTACTGCGTTACGGCATTCCCGATTTCAAAATGGAAAAACATATTATCGATCGAAGACTGAAAATCTTGGAGGAAGAAGGAATCGAATTCAAATGTGGTGTACACGTCGGCGTCGATTTGAAAGTCGAAAAACTAAAAGAAGATTTCGAGGCAATCGTACTCTGCGGAGGTGCCACGGTCAGGCGGAACCTACCAATAGAAGGTGCAGATTTGAAAGGTGTTGTACAGGCGATGCACTTTCTTCCCCAAAGCAATAGGCGAATCGACGGGGTTAAAAATTTCGAAGATGAAGTTTTGGCAACCGGAAAAGACGTCATCGTAATCGGTGGCGGCGATACAGGATCTGATTGTATTGGTACTTCTTTCAGGCAAGGGGCAAAATCTGTCGTTAATTTTGAGATTATGCCAATGGCAACAACGAATCGCCCAGAAGATCAGCCTTGGCCCTTTTGGCCCATGAGATTGCGAACCAGTTCTTCGCACAAGGAAGGTGCCGAACGTTTCTTCAGCATTTCCACCAAGAAGTTCATTGGGGACAAAAATGGAAAATTAAAAGGGCTGATTACCTCCGAAGTTGAATGGATCGAACAATCGGGTCAAAGACCTATTTTAAAAGAGGTCGAAGGTTCCGAAAAAGAATGGAAATGCGAATTGGCATTATTGGCCCTTGGATTTACCGGTTCAGAAATGACCATAGCGGAGCAATTGGGCCTAGAAACCGATACGCGAACCAACATCAAAGCTTCGGAAGATGACTATAAAACCAACGTACCCGGTGTTTTTGTTGCAGGTGACCAGCGTCGGGGCCAATCACTGATCGTATGGGCAATCTCGGAAGGCAGACAAGCCGCCCACCATGTCGATAAATATCTCATGGGCACTTCGAAATTACCATTGAAGGGCGAGGGTGACCTACCCCGAATCTAAATCGCCTGTAAAAATTACCTTTCGTAATTCATCACCTCGACTAAGTGGCAAAACGACCGGTTACCTATTCCTAATTGATACTCAAAACAGAATCGTCTGCTTTTTTTATCTTTAGGAATTAGCCAACCCCCAATGAGACCAAAAAATTTCGTCTTATTCTGTTTGTTCCTCCTCACGGGCTGGCAGGCCTTTGGGCAAAAATTCAAGTACGCCCATTATACCGGGGAGGAAGTTCCGTTCAAAAAGGTAAATCAGACCATACAAGATTATAAAGGGTATGTTTGGCTAGGAACCGACCAAGGTCTTTTTCGATTTGATGGCAATTCTTTTGAAGATTTCAACACTTCGTTGCGCAGTAAGACCATTCGGGCTTTTATTCCTTGGGAAGAAAATAGCCTACTTTTTTCCAATGACACTGGTATTCACAAAATCCGATATTCAGGAGAGGAGCCACGGGTCGAGGTATTTAAGAATCCTAAGTACCTACATTATCCCAACGAGCTTTTTAGGGATAGCCAAAATCGACTTTGGACAGGCCAAATGAATGGCAGCATTATGATGTTTTCCGACATAAACTTTCAAGGGAAACACTATGAACTGACACCAGGAATAAAGACCCCAAGAATATTTTTTGGAGAAGATAAATTCGGTACGGTCTGGGCCCTTGTCCCCCAACAGGGCATTTTCTATTTGAATTTTCTTGGCCAAGAATTTCGACCCTTGAAAAATTACAATGCCGTAAATCATTTTCTTGTTGAAGACGAGGTCATTTGGTTGGTCGGAGATCGATTGGAAAAGTTTTCCGTAACTGGCACACAAGACATTCAAGGCAGACAGATTTTTGCCAGTGATAAGCAATTCAAATATATCTCAAAAAATAATGTTGGTGCCTTGTTCCTAGCCACTGAATCATCTGTACATACCTTTCGCACCACGGGCAATCAGGCCAGACTGACCAAAGTATTTGGGGCAAACGACCCCCATCGGGTCGAAGAACTTGCTTTCGAAACAATCAGTTGGCTGGGGTTCACCTCCGATGAGACAAGGTTAGATAATGTAATCTGGGTCAGTACGCACAATGGACTTTGGCTGATGTGGTCAGGTTTTTTTCAAAGCGTATCAGGTTTGCGAAACGACAATGTTAGAGGGGTGAACTCCACTAAAGGTGGCCCTATTCTGATTTCGCAGGGAGTCGTCTCCAAAATAAATATCAATGAGGCCTCAATCACTTCAAAGAGGGAGCATGATCTCAATGAAATAACCGGTATTGCCTCACATGGAAACGACGCTTGGTATGGCTCAAGTGAAGGAAAGGTTTTTCACTACCAAGATCGTCGTCTCGTAAGGACGTATGACCTAAATGATCGTGGAAGCGGTATATTCTTTGTCTTGGCAGACCACACCGGTGAAGTTTGGCTTTGTCAATCGACATCTGAAAAACCGATTATCGGTATTGCCAAAATCGACCTTAATGGAAATTTAGTCGAATATGGAAGTGAGAAAGGTTTTACCAACCGCGTTTTGGTCATTCGCGAGGGTGGAAAAAATGAATTATACGCTGCTGGAATAGGTATTTCATCGTACCTCTACAAATATGATCGCCAATCGGATCGTTTTCAAAACAAAAGTCTGCCCTTCCCCTTCAAGGTCAGTAGAAACTTTGAAGTACACGATATGGCTGTCGACCAAAAAGGGATTGCCTGGCTGGCAACTACAGATGGACTTTTGAAATACGATACCGAGACGATTAGAAGAATGGATCTCGGTGAGTTCACCAAAAATGAAATCAGATCGGTAAGCGCAATGCCGAACGGTACCTTATGGCTGGCAACAGATACCAACGGACTTCTACATCTTGACACAATGGGTAATTATGTGCGATTTGATGAAAAAAGCGGAACACCCTCAAAGATCGCCTCATACAGGTGCATGGCGCTTTACAATGAATCACAGCTATGGGTAGGTACCGCAGAAGGGGCCGTGTTTTCGGCAAGGGCAGTTCCTGACCCTCTTGAGACCATGACTCCCAGCATAAAAGGAATTGCCATTGAGGGCAAGGAAGTAGATGTCAAAAAGTCGATTAAAATCGGTGAGTCGGCGAACCTGAATTTAGACATGACCACCTTGACTTTTCCAAGTGATGATGTGGGATATCAATTCAGGTTATTCGATAGTGAACTACCTAATGATGAAGTTTATGATATTCCATGGACCAATACCGAAACTTCATCCATTACATTTAACGAAATGGTCGGTGGCAATTATACCGCCCAGATAAGAGGTCAAAAGGCTGGAGGGTTCAAATGGAGCAAACCTCTGGAATTGGGCATCAAGGTTTATCAAAAATGGTATCGTACCTGGTGGGGCATTTTCATTTTGGTTTTACTCGCCCTTACGAATTTATGGTATTTCGCCCGAAGATGGTTCTTGAGCCGGGTCGGCAGGTTGCAAGCCTCAATAAAGCAACAACAAAAGGAGCTTCGCAAAAAAGAGGCCGAATTGGTTACACAGGGCAGTGCCCTTGAAAGACAAAAAAGCGAGCTACAGAGTACGGGCACAAATATATTCCTCTTACACCGATTGATACAACAGATACCCAAAGATGCAGATTGGGTTATCATTATGCCCATACTCAGTAAATTGGTCGAACTACCTACGGGTATCGACAAGTTCGAATTGGCATTCAAGAAGAATGGCGATGTCAAGTATAAAGGCTACGAAAGGGAAAATGGGAAAATGACTGAAAGGCTCGAAGAATTCGATGAAAAGAAAAACTTGACAAGCTATGTTATAGTTACCGATAAAATGTTGTCGATCAATGACTTTGACAAGGAAGTGAATTTGTATGTAAGCGGTAAGGAAAACGACGGCTTTTTATCTCGATCCTACATACCTTTCGAACCAAGAAGGGGTCCCACAGTCGTCTTCTGTGCATATGCTAAGCAAAAAAATGCATTTTCGGAACGAACGAACACCCTCTTGGGTATATTGGTAAGGTTTTTATCGATAAATGCGAAAAACCAACTGAAATAATATGGGTAAGGTTTTCAACATATCATTTCTTTTATCGGTCTTCACGAGCTTTGTAATCCATGCCGAGCAGACGCGCGATACGTTGTTGGTAGGCATTTATCAAGACCCCCCTTTTGTGGTCAAGGACACGGATGGCTATCGAGGTATATCCATAGAACTTTGGGAGCACATCGCGACCGAAATGGACATCGCCTATCGATATGTGGAATACAGTGATGTAGTTGGGATCATAAGATCCCTAGATTATGACGAGCTCGATATTTCCATCAACCCCTTGAGCAACAGCCCAGGTCGTATCGAACGATTTCAGGTGAGCCAACCCTTTTACATTTCAAGTTTAGGAGTGGCTACAACGACCAGCAGTCAAAGTCAATTTCAAATTTTCATCAACAACTTTTTTTCCCGGGATTTTTTAAATGTGGTTTTTTTGCTGTTTTTGATTCTTCTAACGTTCGGAACCATACTTTGGTTTGCAGAACGCAAGTCGAATAAGTACCAGTTCAGGCCGGGAATAATGGGTTTGTTCGATGGACTTTGGTGGGCGGCGGTCACCATGACGACCGTAGGTTACGGAGACAAAGCTCCTAAGACAAATTTGGGGAAAGCCATAGCCATTGTATGGATGTTCACCGCAATCATCATTATTTCAGGTTTTACCGCCACCATAGCATCGACCCTAACGGTGAATACGCTGGAAGCCGACATCAACGGATTGGAAGACTTGCAGAAGGCAAAAAAATTGGGGGTCATCGGAGCCTCAGATGGTGAATCATTTGTACAACAACACGAAATGCAGCCTTCAAAGATTTATAGAACTCCTACTCAGGCCTTGCGGGCCTTGTCAAGAAAGGAAATCGAAATCTTGGTGTCGGATAAGACGACCGCCGAATACCTCATCAAGACCAACCAAATGCAAAATAATATCAGCTTGCTTCCTTTGACATTTCAAAAGCAATATCGCAGTTTTATCATGCCCAAGAACCATCCCTATTTCGATGAGGTCAACAAACAACTTATTATGAGAATACAGTCCGTTCTCTGGAATGAATCCCTAAAAAAATACGGATTGGCAGAATAATAGATTAGCAGTTGGAGTTGGGGGATTATCGTTTTGGAATGAAATAATTGGCCTTCAATTGGCAAATTATGCCCAACAATAACCTAACAAATATCAGTTTTTTCACTGACAACATTTCTTCATTTGTAAGGGAAATAACAGTATTTTTGGTGACGCATTTGACAAGACGATTATTTAATCTCCAATTCATCGATACCTCCATAACCAAAGTGTAGTACAATGCAATTCGAAAATGTAGGTCAGACCATTTCAAACATAATTGAAACCGGTTCAAACAAAGAGGCCATAGATTGGTTGGAAGAAAAAATAAATACCATAATAGCCAATCAATCGGTAAAGGACCTGTACCTTACCTATAGTTTGATTCCTTCTAAAATTACCGCTGCAGAGCCCACCAATTTCACCACTTCGGATTCAAGTCTCGGAAGTTATCTGCAAATTCAAAAAGCGAATACGCAACAGTTGGCAAGAATATATCTTCTTATAAAAGTCTTGGAGGCCAATGATGAATTTTTCACGTCCAAGGTGTCCAATATTATCCAGGTTGCCGATACCAGTGAGTTGGAGACATTTTTGAAATTCTTAATTCTATTGCCAAATCCCGAAAACTATAAAACCGCCGCAGTGGAGGCATTGCGAACGAACATTGCCACGATATTCAATGCTATCGCATACCGTAATCCGTACCCCGCATTATTCTTTAATGATCAGCAGTGGAACCAAATGTATCTAAAGACCGCTTTCATGCAAGGTGAACTGAGTGCGATACTTGACATTGATAAAAGGGCCAATGAAGATTTGGCCCGCATCATTTCAGATTATGCCCATGAACGATGGGCGGCATCGAGAGATATCGACCCCTATTTTTGGCGGCCTGTTTCCAAATTCCTGAACGATACACTTTTAAACGATATGAAGCGTTTATTGAATAGCCATAATTCAGAAGAAAACAGGGCCGGGGCACTGTGCTGCTTTGGTTCTGAATCTCCGAAAGCCAAAAAGCTGTTGAAAAATCATAAGGAATTGGTCGAACAAATCGAAAGCAAGGAACTGAGCTGGAAAACCCTAAAAAATTAGCTATGGAAGACAAAATGATGTTTATCGACCCCCATGTGCACATGACGTCAAGAACTACTGATGATTATGAAGCCATGGCAAAAGCAGGAATCGTGGCATTGATAGAGCCGTCATTTTGGCTGGGACAACCACGTACACAAGTTGGGTCTTTTCAAGACTATTACAGTAGTTTGGTGGGTTGGGAGCCTTTTCGGGCAAGTCAATTCGGAATTCAGCACTACTGCACGATCGGACTAAATTCGAAAGAAGCCAACAATGAGGCTTTGGCCGAACAGGTCATCGAATTACTACCACTCTATCTACACAAAGAAAACGTAGTGGCCATTGGTGAAATCGGCTATGACGACCAGACTCCCGAAGAAGATAAATATTTCAGAATACAATTGGAAATGGCCAAGGAATTGGGCATGGTCGTACAGGTACACACACCGCATAGGGATAAAAAAGCGGGTACCATTAAAAGTATGGAAGTCTGTATCGAGCACGGGCTTGACCCGGCCATGGTCATCATCGATCACAATAATGAGGAGACTGTTCAAGAAGTTCTAGATCGTGGATTTATTGCGGCATTTACAATTTACCCTAAAACCAAGATGGGCAATGAGCGCATGGTCGAGGTCGTGCGCAAGTTTGGAAGCACCAATATAATTGTCGATAGCTCGGCCGATTGGGGCGTCAGCGACCCATTGGCCGTTCCAAAAACAGCGGGATTGATGCTTCGAAGAGGCATTTCAAAAGAAGACGTCGTTAAAACCTGTTACCAAAATGCCCTGGATGCTTTCGGCAAAAATGGGAAAATGAAAGAATCTGATTGGTTGAATGCCAAGGGAATCGACCAAACCGAACTTTTCAACGACAATAGTGTACTCCGTGGGCAAAAGCCAAAAGTAGACTCAGATAAAATTATTTAAATGAATGCCGTCTTAAAGGGCTATTTACGATTGATGCGCCCTGCGAATTTACCCACGGCAGCCGCAGATATTTTGGCCGGAGCGGCCATAGCAGGTATTCTTGCATCAAATACAAACATTCCAACACTCTTCTTCCTGATATTTGCTTCGGTGTTTTTGTATGCGGGAGGGGTGGTTTTGAACGATGTTTTTGATCATGAACTTGATAATTTGGAACGCCCTGAAAGACCGATCCCAAGCGGTTTGATCAGTTTGAAGTCAGCAGCCATATTCGGTGCGGTACTTTTAATCTTAGGAATAGCCCTCGCTTTTTTGGCAAATCGACTTAGTGGATACATCGCCTTTGTGTTGGCCGTATCCATTATAGTATACGATGGGGTTTCAAAAAAATACAGTTTTTGGGGGCCTTTGAATATGGGCCTTTGTAGAGGGTTGAATTTAATTTTGGGCATGTCGATATTCGGGCACATAGATAGTCCATGGTACGCCCTCATTCCTTTAGCCTATATTTTCGCAATAACATTGATAAGTCGGGGAGAAGTCCACGGTGATAACAAAAAACACATTGTTTTGGCCGGTGTTTTATACGTTTGGGTAATTTTGGTCGTTCTAACGATAGTTGTGATGAATACGGATAATATCTTGCAGACGATTCCTTTTTTAATTCTTTTTGCGTTTTTGATATTCAGACCTTTGGTAAGGGCCTTTCATTTGAATTCCCCCGAAAACATTAAAAAAGCCGTCATGGCGGGCGTGTTATCTTTAATAGTACTGGATGCAAGTATCGCCGCCGGTTTTTCCGTTTGGTGGTATGGGCTCATGATATTGTTACTACTGCCTTTGTCTATACTTTTGTCAAAAATTTTCGCCGTTACCTAAACCAAATTGAGGCCTTTGAAACCGATAAAGCAATCTTTTTCCGTTCCGTATGAGTACAAATTGTACTTTACCCAAAACCTGTTCGACATACGAAATACGTTGTTCAGGGACATTTTGGACGGATATAAAAAGAATATGCGCATCAAGCTACTTTTCGTAGTGGACGACGGGGTGAGCGAAAATCATCCTCAAATTCTTGAATCAATAAAATCATACTGCACTAACTATTCAGAAAATTTAGAACATACAGAGACCATTGTTGTTGGAGGAGGGGAACAATGTAAAAACAATCATCGATCCGTTGAACTTGTTCTCAAGGGCATCGACGAACAACATATAGACAGGCATTCCTTCGTTATTGCCCTAGGCGGAGGCGCCTTGATAGATATGGTAGGGTATGCCGCGGCAATAGCCCATCGGGGAGTGAAATTGATCCGCATACCTACTACGGTACTTTCGCAAAATGACTCGGCAGTGGGAGTAAAAAATGGCATCAATACTTTTGAAAAGAAAAACTTCTTGGGCACCTTTGCCCCTCCTTTCGCCATTATCAATGACTCTGATTTTCTTCGTACCCTTGAACAGCGCGACTGGATTGCAGGTATTGCGGAAGCCATCAAGGTTTCGCTGATCAAAGACGCTGATTTCTTTGACTACATCGAATCACATATGGCAGAATTAAGAAAGCGCCATACAGAACCGATGCAATACGTAATTTACAAGTGTGCAGAAATGCATATGCAACATATCGCCGAAGGGGGCGACCCCTTTGAAAGCGGATCGTCGAGACCATTGGATTTTGGCCATTGGGCCGCCCACAAATTGGAAAATATGTCCGGTTATAGTCTAAGACACGGTGAGGCCGTCGCAAAAGGCATCGCTCTAGATATAACGTACTCACATTTAACCGGATTGATAGATGAGGTAACCCTAAAACGTATTTTAAACGTCATGGAACAAATCGGTTTCGACCTTAAAATACCTTTTCGCAGTGAGGAAGAAATAGAGGTTCTTTTGTCGGGAATCAGAGAATTTCAAGAACATTTAGGAGGAGAGCTCTGCATAACCTTGATCGAGGGAATCGGTTCGCAACGAGATGTAAACTCCATTGATTTTGAAACCATGAAAAAATCCATTCGCCATTTGAATACCCTTTATCAATTAAGTTAAACTCCTTTACATGTGGATCAACGGCTCAAACCATCTTACCTATTGTACCAACATACATCCTGGCTCCAATTGGAAAAGTACATTTGACAGCCTCAAAGAATATGTGCCGGGCATAAAGGCCAAAGTCTCAAATAACGACTCTTTTGGCCTTGGTCTACGCCTATCCAATAAGGCCAGTGAAGAGCTTAATGAAGGCGACAATTTAACTGTATTCAAAAAATGGTTGCGAGAAAATGAGGTTTATGTTTTTACAATGAACGGATTTCCCTATGGCAATTTTCACGATGAACGTGTCAAGGAAAATGTCCATGCCCCGGATTGGACCACCAAAGAAAGGGTAATTTACACCAAACGTCTCTTTCAACAGTTGGCGGAACTAATTCCTGATGGAATATCAGGAGGAATATCTACTTCCCCCATTACCTATAAACATTGGTATGATTCTGAGGTGGCTCGGCAAAAAGCTTTTGAAATAGGGGCAAAAAATTTTGTGGAAGTTGCCCTTTACCTTCATGAAATAGAACGTACAACCGGAAAATATCTGCATCTGGATATTGAACCTGAGCCGGATGGACTTTTGGAAAACAGTGATGAGGTAGTGTATTTTTTCGAGACCCATCTAATTCCCCTAGGTATTGAAGTGCTAAGAAACAAGTATGGAAAAGACGATAGTCAAATCGAGGAATTGATAAAGCGTTATATTACTGTTTGTTACGACATTTGTCATTTTTCATTAGCCTTTGAGGAACCCGAGGACACGTTTAAGAAGCTGGCCAAGGCCGAAATAAAAATTGGCAAGATTCAGGTGAGTGCTGCGTTAAAAATCATAAACGATCAAGAAAACGAAGATGCTATTTGGGAGTCACTATCGCAATTTGATGAACCTACCTATCTGCATCAGGTAACGGAAAAAGTCGAAGGCAATGTAAAAACGTATAACGACCTGCCAATAGTTTTGGAACGGCGGAAAGAATTTACAGAGCTTCGCTCTCATTTTCATGTGCCAATTTTTTTAGAGCAGTTTGGCCAACTATATTCTACCCAAGACCATATTCTCAAGGTAATTGACTATCTAAAAACAAATCGGGTCTCAGAGCACCTAGAGATAGAAACGTATACTTGGGATGTACTCCCCAAAAAACTGAAAAAAAACCTGTCGGAATCGATTATCCGAGAAATCGAATGGTTCAAAGAGAAGCTTTAGATCGATGCAAAAAACCGTAGTCATCAATGTGGTAGGCTTGACCAAAAGGTTGATTGGCGAACATACACCCTTTATAAAATCTTTTTTAGACAACGAAAAATCCGCTACTATTGAGCCTGTGACCCCGGCAGTAACCTGTTCTGCCCAGTCAACCTATGTCACGGGAAAGTACCCATCGGAACATGGCATCGTAGGCAATGGCTGGTATTTTAAAGAAGAATGTGAAATAAAGTTTTGGAGACAATCGAACAAACTTGTTCAAGGCGAAAAAATATGGGATAAACTCAAAAGGAAGCATCCTGATTTTACCTGTGCCAACATGTTTTGGTGGTACAATATGTACTCGTCTGTAGACTACTGCGTCACACCACGCCCGAATTATTTGGCCGACGGAAGAAAAATACCTGATTGTTATTCACATCCGGCCGAATTGCGCGATACCTTACAGAAAGAGTTGGGTACATTCCCATTATTTCATTTCTGGGGGCCAAAGACATCGATCAAATCAAGTCAATGGATAGCGGATGCCACCATAAAGACCGATCAACTACACGACCCGACACTGACGTTGGTATACCTTCCTCATTTAGATTATAACCTGCAACGGCATGGAGTCGATTTTAGTACTATTTCAAAAGACTTGAACGAAATAGATATCGTCGTACGACAATTGGTCGAATATTATCAAAAACAGGAAGCAAACGTTATTCTGCTGTCGGAATATGGTATTACCAACGTCAGCAATCCGGTTCACTTGAATAGAATACTCAGAAAGCAGGGTTACCTCAACATTAGAATTGAAAGGGGATTGGAACTCCTAGATCCCGGAGCCAGCAAAGCTTTCGCGGTTGCGGATCATCAAATCGCACATATCTATCTAAACGATAAAACATTGATGGGCACCATCAAAAAGCTATTTGATAATATTGATGGTATTGAAAAAGTGTATTCCAGGGAAGAGCTCAAAGAGATAAACCTCAACCATGAGCGCAGCGGGGATCTCGTCGTTTTGGCAGACGCCCGGTCTTGGTTCACCTACTATTTTTGGTTAGATGATTCCAACGCTCCTGATTACGCAAGAATGGTCGATATACATAAAAAACCAGGGTATGACCCGGTCGAAATGCTTGTCGATCCGAATGATCTTTTCGTGATGCCCAAAGTTGTCGGAAAGCTTATAAAAAAGAAGTTGGGCTTTAGAACCGTAATGGATATCATTCCTTTGGATGCCCAATTAATAAAGGGTTCCCATGGAAGAGTTCCGGATAGCTTAGACGATTATCCAATTCTAATTACCAATAACACGCTCTGCCCGTTGGAAGGGAGAATCAAGCCGACTCAGGTTTTTCATATTTTGGAAAAACATGTGAATGGCATCTAAGGCAAGAAGTATTTTTCTACCGCTTATTTTAAATCTTGGATTTTTAGGTTTTTTTCCACCCAATAATCATCTGTCTTAAAGCCGTAGGCCGAAGGATTGTACTCGCCTACCAAATCAACATTTGCCTTTTCAGGGACTTCCTCTCCAAGGGCCCAAAAAACACCGTTGACCAACAATCGTCGAACACCCTCATTTAGCATATCGCTCGCGGCGCCAATAGTCGATGTGAACGCCTTACCCTTTTTCCCACCGGGAATTTGATAACTTTTGGTCCAGGCAATGGGCATCAAAACATCGTTCACCTTCAGGCCTTCATTGTTCTCGGTGGCGAGTTCATTGTCGGTAGGTTTCATTCCGAAGAAGATATCATTTTCATCGAATTCACCCATTCTATTGACAACCTCTCCCAAAACAACAGTTTGACTATCTTCAGGAAGTGGCAATCGCACCCCGTAAACATCTGTCGGCCCCCAAATTTCTCCGCTTTTAATGCCATTCGTTATGGGGTTGTCATGTCCTCCCTCAGGAAACACCCCGCGAGTGCTTTGATGTTTATGGTGCCCATGATGGGTATGCCATTTTTCACCTAGTACAAGCCGGCCGAATCCATCGGTCCATGCCGCTTTGTCTCCCGAATAGGCGTTGCTATAATGGGCAAAGTTGGTGGTGTCGCCTTCTCGAAAATTAAAGGCATGGGTCGCCGTACGAATGCCTACCAATGGTTTTCCCGCCATCAGATAATCCTCAAAGTGCTGCATCTGCCCGTCGGGCAGTGCTCGGAATCTAGTGAACAAAATCATCATATCGGCCTCTCGCAACTGGTGGAGACCTGGAATGTTCTTGACATAGTTTGCATTGACTATTCCAGGTTTGGCAGGATCCTGGGCAAAAAGAACGGTACATTTGAATCCGTGATGCCCAGAAAGAATTTTCGCAAGTTGGGAAAGCGCTTCCTCAGAACGGTATTCTTCATCTCCCGAGACCAAAACAATGTGTTTTGAATCACCATCTTTTCCTTGAAAGCTTAACCACTGTTTTGGTTCTTCAACTGATTTTTCCACAACCGTTTCCGTGGTTTCTTCCTTTTTTGCTTTTTGCCCGCAGGAAATCAACAGACAAAAGACGACTATGATATTTAATTTTTTCATCCTATTTTTTGTAATTGCAGATTTTGAAACTCTTGGCCCCCATCAAATATCGCTTCGCTGTAAAACTGTTCAGCATATGATAATAAAAGGGAAGTCCAGCCATTTTGAATTTTAGGGTTCTAACGTCGATTAACCGTTATTGTCCGATTCCTTCTTTAATAAATCGCAGACCTTCAGTATAGATTTCCTTGGACGGCGAATAATCACGCCATACATTGATCGCATTGGCGAATTCGGGAATAGTCGTGCTAAATGCTTCGATGGTCAACCAACCATCATACCCGATTTCTTTTATAGTCTGGAAAACATCGTCCCACTGCACTTGGCCACTTCCCGGTGTTCCCCTATCGTTTTCACTAATATGAACATGTTTCAAATGGGGGGCAATCGTTTTTAGTGCCTCGGCCTGGCTTTTCTCCTCAATATTGCTATGATGCGTATCGTACATGGCGCCCAAATTAGGATGGTCGACGGTTTCGACCAAGGTCTTCAAATCGGCCATGGTATTATAGAGATAGCACTCGAAGCGGTTCAATGCCTCGGGGCAAAGCATGATATTGGCCTGCGCGGCATACTCTGCCGCCTTGCGAAGCATCTCTGCACTCCGCCTTCTTTCGTCTTGGGTAGGTGGTTGCCTTGTGAAATAAGCAAAACTCGAGTGAATCGGCCCACATATATTATCAGATCGCAAGGCTTCGGCATTGTCTATCGCCCATTTCAAGCGGTCAAGCCCCGTTTGACGAACGTTGGCATCTTCACTTGAAATATTCTCCTCGGGTGAGAGACCGGTGACCGTTGTTACCCCCAAACCAAGGTCAGCAAAATGATTGCCAAGTTTGGTGTAATGGGAGACATCTCCATCGCCCATATAGAGTTCGATACCGTCATAGCCCGACTCTTTTAAATCATCGACTATATGATAATGCTCCTCTGTCACGTGGTTGGTCCAGAGGAGCATGTTCATTCCTATTTTCATGAATAGACTGTTTTATGTCATTCCACCTAGGTGGATATTTTCTATTTCATCTCGAACTAACTGCCGGCAAAAGGCATTTTGAATCAGTGCGCTGCGGAGGGCACACTATCGTCAGTTTTTCTATTTTTTACCCAGAAATAGAGTATAATAAAAAGCACAATTAATATTGCGGGGAACGAAACCATAGTGCCAAGGGTCTCTTGCCCAGATACGAGTTCCAATTCGTCTCCAGTGAATCCCGCTGCAGCGGCTTCCGCTTTGTCAGAATCAATCCAGCTACCAATAATTGGCTGAAAAATTGAAGTGGAGAACATTCCAACAGCTCCAATGATTGACATGCCCAAGGCACCACTTTTGGGAATCTTGTCAGCAATAAAACCGATCATATTTGGCCAGAAATAGGCAACGCCGAGAGCAAAGAATATTGCAGCGACATAGGCCATCGATCCCGTTTGGGTGCTAAAAAGATAAACGCCAACTGTCGCTAAAATTGCTGAACCCAGCAAAACACCGGTTTGATCGAATTTGGCGACCATTTCGCCGCCAAAATAGCGTGCAATCGCCATAATTCCAGTGACCAGGGCCAAAATCAACATTGGCTGTGCTCCACTTTTTGACAAGATGATACTTGTCCATTGCTGTGGGCCAAACTCTGTAATGGCCGTAAGGGCCATACAAGCCATCATAAATATAAACAACGGCGAAGCCATTGCCTTCAAATTCCCTGAAAGTGTTGCTGCTTCCTGTACCTTCGCTTTAGGCCATTTCTGGCCAAAGAATAGATAGGCATATATCAAAGTAGGAATCATAATCATCCATATTTGTGATTGCCAACTCAAACCAGCATCGGTCATAAATTTTGAAACCAAGCTGCCTATAACTATCCCGCCCGGAAACCACATATGGAAACGGTTCATCATCTTACTCATTCTGTTACCCTCGTAAGCATCGGCAATCATCGGGTTGCAAGCAGCTTCGGTGCAGCCATTTCCCAAACCTATCAACAGCGTGGATATCAATAGCCCTATATAACTGCCCGCATAAATGGTCATTATTATGCCGATGGCATGGGCGAAAAAAGCAAACTGCATAATAGCTTTACCCCCTACTTTGTGGTAAATAAGCCCTCCGATTACCATTGAAATTGGGAAGCCCAAAAACCACATTTGGTTGATGAATCCCAACTGGGTCGCCGATAGACTTAATTCATCCCCGAGCTGGGGCAGTATACCAGCCCTAATACTAAATGAAAGAGCCGTAGTAATCAAGGCAAAACAACTACCATAGAATAGCCTATTGGCATTGGAAGTACCGACCGTTGTATTTGTTTCCATACTTTAAAAGAGATTAGGTTATGTTTCCGTTTTTTGGTTAGTCTTGATATTTGAACCCATAAGTTTAACTGTTTTTTTGCTATTATCATAATTATTCGACCCTTGTCCCACCTGTTTATCACAAAAAAGTCGCTTACGATGTAAAACCAACAATAATTATCCTTTTCTATTGGGGGATTTTGGTTAAATTAGTCCTTCTTGTGTACGTGCACATAACTTTTGAAAAAGGAGTAGAACCAAAGAAATATGCAAATGAACAATTACCCTAAACTGCACAATGCCTCGTGGCCCGGCGTAGTGGGCAAAGGCCCCGATTCAGAACCTCCCATAGACTTGGACACCATGTTGGAACTTACTGCCAAAGCAGAGGTGAACGGACAAAAATTCGATGGAATCGACCTATTTCTGGCAGATCCACATGTAAGTATTGATTCGTCTGACGATGACTTAAAGCGACTTGCGGAAAAAATCAGTTCACATGGTCTGGAAATTGGAAGTTTTGTAGCCCCGGTTTGGGGGGTGACAGGCGGTGGGTCTGCCATGGGATCTACCGAAGAACGTAAGAACTTCGTAACCCAAGTGCGAAAGGCTTGCGCTATAGGACAAAAACTTAGAAATATGGGTATTAGACCCAATGGAATTGTCAGAATCGATTCTTCGGTCGACCCTGAAAGTTGGGCCAAAGACCCGGCGGAAAATACCAGGCTTATTGCACAAACCTTTCGAGAAGCGTGTGATGTCGCAGCGGATTATGGAGAATCGCTGGCCGCCGAAGGAGAAATCTGCTGGGGCGGTATGCACGGCTGGAAGACCATGTTGAATACCTTGGAAGCCGTCGATAGGCCAAACATTGGTTTTCAAGCTGACATGGCACATACCTTATTATATCTTCTAGGGTACAACAAAGAGGATGAGCGAATTTTACCTGCTGATTTTGACTGGAGCGACCGGGAAACGCTTACGGAAGGGCTTAAAACCTTAACGGCTGCCTTACGTCCATGGACCATTGATTTTCATGTGGCGCAAAACGATGGGACTGTTTTCGGTTCGGGTTCCCACGATAAGACAGGTAGACATTGTCAGGCATCCGATCCAAATGGTAAATTGAACATTGCCGTCGATGCGGGTCATTGGCTTCGTGATGAAGATGGAAGCCTCACCAAAAGATTCAAGCATATCTGTTGGGACGGCTGTATGTTCCCAAATGAAGTTATGTTGGCACAACAAACCTGGGACGATGTACTCGGTGCCATGATCAAAGTCCGTGAGCTACACGGCTGGCATGAAGCTTAATAAAGGAATTGCCTCCATGAGGGAACATAAGGGGTGTTTTCCATAAGATTCCCTTAACAAAGAAGATTAATTCAGAATAAGAACTTGATTTTATACAACTAGCATGTCTAACAAAAAAGAACTAAGGGTTGGTTTGGTCGGCTATGGCTTTATGGGCCGTACGCATTCCAATGCCTATAGAAGAGTCGGGAATTTTTTCCCGGAACTGAAATACAAACCTATTTTAAAAGCAGTCTGCGCAAGAAATGAAGAAAGGGTTAAGGCCTTTGCCGAGCAATGGGGCTATGAATCAATAGAAACCGATTGGAGAAAGCTGGTTGCCCGAGATGATATCGATGCGATAGATATTTGCACGCCGAATAATATGCACGCCGAAATTGCCATAGCCGCGGCAGAAGCCGGCAAAATGGTACTTTGCGAAAAGCCATTGGCAAGAACAGTTGCCGAGGCCCAGCCAATGGTAGATGCCATTGAAAAGGCGGGCGTACCGAATACGGTATACTTCAATTATAGACGCATTCCTGCGGTTACGCTCGCAAAACAGCTTATTGATTCCGGTAAATTGGGCAAAATCTTTCACTTTCGATCCAATTTTTTGCAAGACTGGACAATCAGTCCAGAGCTTCCACAGGGCGGGGAAGGCCTTTGGCGCCTGGACGATGCAGCAGCAGGTTCTGGAGTCACCGGCGACCTACTGGCGCATTGTATCGATACTGCCATGTGGTTGAACGGGGGCATTAAAGATGTTTCCGCCATGACCGAAACTTTTATTAAAGAACGCGTACATTCATTGACCGGGGAAAAGCAGAAAGTGGGTATCGACGATGCATGTATTTTTCATTGTCATTTTGATAACGGTTCATTGGGGCTTTTCGAATCGACCAGATACGCACGTGGGCATAAAGCCTTGTTCACTTTCGAAATCAATGGCGAACATGCATCCATAAAATGGGATCTGCACGATTTGACACGGCTTGAATATTTCGACCATAGGGATGAATCCATCGAAAGAGGATGGCGCTCCATTCATGTGACCGATGGAGACCAACCTTATATGGACAAATGGTGGGTACCCGGACTGTCAATAGGATATGAACATAGTTTTGTGCATCAAGTAGCCGACTTTTTACGATGCCTTGAGGAGGGCAGACCTTGCTCGCCAACCTTTAAGGAAGCCCAAGAGACCCAAAAAGTCTGCGAGGCAGTACTCGAATCTGCGAAATCAAAAAGCTGGAAAGACACTGGAGTCAAATGGGATTAAAAAGTTTATCGAGGCAGTGGGCCAACTTGTCGTATTAAATGTATAAGTCAGGAGACCAACAACGAACAACCGTCAACAAAGTATGAGTGAAACAATAAAGGGCTTTTGCCTTCATGGGAGGGAAAAGATTTATCCGAGTTCTGACAATGTAATGAGTAATACTTCAGTTGTGGAAATGGAAATTCCACGGTTGAAAGAGGGTGAAGTTCTAGCGAAGACTTTGTACACGGGCATTTGCGGTTCTGACAATAGCGCATCCATCGGAAAGGCCAATTTTGATTGGGTTGAGCGACCTAGGATTATCGGTCACGAATTCAGCGCTGAAGTTCTGGAATTAGGGCCCGGCGACCATGGCGATGTCAAGGTCGGGGATGTCTTTACCCCATTGGCTATGTTGGGCTGTCAAGACGAAGATTGCCCGGCATGTAGCATCGCCAAATGGAATCTTTGTCCACAAAAGCAAATCATCGGATTTCATAGAAATGGAGGTTTTGGCCAACGCGTCGTTTTGGAATCGGATAGAGTGGTACATTTAATGGACGGATTGACCCCGGAACAAGGAGCCTTGGTAGAGCCTCTATCCATTATCACCAACGCACTTTACAATAAATGCGACATCAAACCCGGACAGGATGTCGTGGTTACTGGCTGCGGGATTATAGGCCTGATGTCAGCCGAAGTAGCCAGGGCTTCCGGAGCCAGAGTTGCCGTAACAGGTATTGCCCATGATCGAGACATACGCCTGAAAAAGGCCAAGGAAAGAGGTTTTATCACCTTGGAGGTTTCCCCTGAAAATACCTTGACATCCCAATTACAGCAGGGAATTACCGATGAGAATGGAGTTCCCTTTGGAACCAATGGAAAAGTGGATTTACTCATTGAATGCTCTGGTGTTCCTGCCGTGCTGACCGAATCTATTGAGATTGTAAGACCCGAAGGTGATATTTGTGTAATAGCGACATATGGCCAAGAAGTTCCCATAAACGCGACACATTTGACTAGAACCTCTTTAAACATGAGAGGTTCCATGGGGTCATGCCGAGATGACTATATGTCTGCAATGAAGTTGATGGCCACGGGAATATTTCCTGCCGAACACTATACCGACCTCTATGATTTTGAAAATGTATCTAGAGCATTTGAAGATTCAATCAGGGCAAAGAATATGAAGGCTGTCGTAAAAATGAACTAGCAGTAATTCCCCCTTTGAAGGGGGTCATGGGGATGTTTTAAATTTCCCTTATTACCCAATTAAGAAAACAGAGAATGCATAAAATCTTTATCACAGGCGGAACCGGATGTATCGGCTCGGTTACTATCTTTAAATTATTGCAATCTGATCAAATCGAGAAAATCGTAATCGCCTCACGTTCGAATAATTCGAATCCGCTGAAATTATGGTTGGGGAACGATTTAGATCCACGCTTAGAATTTGTGACTTTAGACGTCTCGAACTATACCGAAATCGAACGGGTGTTGCTTGAAGTGAATCCGACACATATCATTCACTTAGGTGCCTATCAAAGCCCGGATTGTTCGCGAGACCACATTGGCGGCATGGAAATCAATACAGGCGGCACCATGACGCTTTTCGACGCCGCTGAAAAATTACAAAATTTAGAACGGTTCGTATTCGCAAGTTCGGGAGCCGTATACGGAGTGCGCTCTATGTATCCACAAGATAGTATTCCAGAGGATGTACCTCTGGCCCCCCCCAACCACTATGGCATTTGGAAACTTGCCGGAGAGCATTTAGCGCGTTTCTTTCATGATAACACCAACGTACCCACCGTCTGCTTGCGAATCAATACCACCTATGGAAAAGGAAGGGACAAAGGCAAAACTTCGGCGCCGACCAATGCCTTAAAAGCAATCGCCATAGGCTCGGTCAAAGGGGAGGCAATACCCTTTGCGATGCCTTATCAAGGTCGCGAAAATTATCATTTTGTTGAAGATGTTGGTTCTCAATTTGCGGCGGTAACCCTGCAACATTTCGAAGGCTTTGGCGCTTTCAACATCCAGGGAGAGACCATTCCGATACAATCTTTTCTAGACCTGGCAAAAAATCAGGCAGAGGAATTGGGCATGGGGGATTATGTAGAATTGTCCATTGAAGAAAATGCCCCGCCCAATTTATTCATATGTGATTTAGACCATACCAAAATAGCCAATTCATTTTCGAATCTTCCCTTAAGCGATATTTCGTTGGGTGTTCGAAAGTCGTTACTCGAATTCAAGGCGATGGCAGAAAAAGAAACTTTGGAATTTTCAACACCTGCATCATGAAGACAATTGGAGTCGGTTTTATCGGAGCTGGTGATATTGCCAATTTACATGCCGAGGCCATTAACGATTTGATCGGGGCCGAATTGATTGGGCTTTGGAATCGAACTCCCGAAAAAGGAAGGACAAAAGCCGAACGGTTTGGTTGCAAAACCTATGACTCTGTCGAATCACTTTTGGCGGACCCAAAAATCGACGCCGTTTTTATATTGACCAATATGGAAACCCATTGCGAGTATACCGTGCGGGCGGCAGAGTCAGGAAAGCATATTCTGGTAGAAAAACCGGCGGCTTCGAGCATCGCGGAACTGGAGCGGATGCTATCGGCCGTTCAAGAAGCTGGCGTAAAGTGTATGCCGGTCCATAACTACATCTATGAACCGGCAGTCCTTAGGGCCAAGCAAATGATCGAATCGAATAAATTGGGCGATATCGTACAGTTTTATATGATGTATAATATTCACCATGCAGATGAGATACGCGCGCGTTATCCAGGTGTTATTCGCCAAATTCTGACGCATCACAGCTACACAATGCTGTATTTGGCGGGTGAGCCGAAAACTGTTTCCTGTTTAAGGCATACCGTAGACGATTCGCTTGCTCCACAGGAAAATGTGGCCATGGCAAACATTCAAATGCAAAACGGAACCTTAAGCCATCTCTGTGCCAGTTTTGCCAATGATGACCATGCCGGAGACCCTTGGACATGTATTATCAAGGTCATCGGCACCAAGGGCAGCACCCGATATAGTTACCGTGATTTTGTTATCAATGACCGAAATGGTGCACATTCGCAGACATATCAGAATTATCCCGAATCCATAAAAAATACCGCATCACATTTTATAGATCGAGTTGTACGACTCGATGAAAACCCACTTTCCAGTTTGCATGATGCAATCACCTGTCAAAAGATTATCGAGGCTTGCGAACAATCCGTGGAAAAAGGAGTACATGTAAACTTAAATGCATAATCGAATTTATGACGACACAAAATTTTAAAAGAATCATCTGGTTTTCAATAGTACTAATTGCCCTTGCCTGCGGCGGCAAGAAAGACGGAGCGGTCCAAATACATAAGAATGACCATATCGTACTTATCGGTAATAACCTGGCTTCGCGGATGCTGAATTTCGGTCACTTTGAGACCGAAATGCAGCTGCGCTATCCTGACAGTACTTTGTTCATTAGAAATATGGCAGACCCTGCAAATACGGCTGGTTTTCGGCCGCACTCCTCAAGAAATTTGCCATGGGCTTTCCCCGGTGCAGAACGATTCAATCAAAATGAACTTGGAAACAAAGCGGGTAGTATTGGTTTCTTTCCGGCAGAGGATGAGTGGTTGACCAATCTGGAGGCAGATATCATCCTGGCTTTTTTTGGATATAACGAATCCTTCAGGGGAGAGGAAGGTTTGCAAAATTTCAAGGATGAACTGCATGCCTTTGTCGAACATACCAAAAACCAAAAATATAATGGACAATCAGCCCCTGAACTTGTTTTGGTTTCGCCCATCGCTTTTGAGGACCTGTCATCTAAAATGGATCTTCCCGATGGGGTGGAAGAAAATAAGAGCTTAAAACTTTACACAGAGGCCATACGGGAAGTTGCTGCTATGGACAGTATTGCTTTTGTGGATGCATTTGAGCCCAGCAAAAAATGGTTCGAGTCGGAATCGGAAGATTTGACCGCAGATGGTTTTCAATTGAATGACCTCGGGTATCAAAAACTGGCAAAACTACTGGTAAATGAAGTATTTGGCGATGCACAGCCGGTAATGGAAACCCATCGTGATTTGATTCATCGAGCGGTAATGGAAAAGAATTGGTTTTGGCATAATGAGATCAAGTTACCGAACGGGGTTCATGCCTGGGGGCGTCGCTATGATCCTTTTGGGCCAGACAATTATCCCTATGAAAAAGAGAAGATACAGCAAATGACTTCCATTCGCGACAGTGCCATTTGGTATGCGAACAAGGGCAAAGCGTTCGATTTGGCCGTGGCCGATGCCAAAACGAGGACGCTGCCCCCTGTAAAATCCAACTACGATGATGGTATGGGCAATGTTGACGAAGGCTATAAATATGGCCAAGATGCCCTAGATCATTTCAAGGTTGCCGAAGGGTACAAGATTGAGCTCTTCGCCTCCGAAAAGGAATTTCCAGATTTGGCCAACCCCGTTCAGATGTCTTTTGACAATAAAGGGCGATTATGGGTCGGGGTAATGCCTTCATATCCCCATTACAAACCAGGGGATAAAAAACCGGAAGACAAACTTATTATTCTCGAGGATACCGATAAAGATGGTAGGGCAGACAAGCAAACCACTTTTGTCGACGACCTAAATTTGACCATTGGTTTTGAATTTGCCCCTGAAGGTGTTTACGTTTCCCAAGGCACCAATCTTATTCTGTTAAAAGACACTGATGGAGACGACAAGGCCGACGAGAAAGAAATCATCTTAAGCGGTTTTGATGATCACGACACCCATCATACCGCCGGGGCCTTTGCCGCCGATCCATCTGGGGCCATCTACATGGGAGAAGGGGTTTTTCTCCAGACCAATATAGAAACCGCCTATGGTCCTGTGAGGGCCACCAATGGTGGATTTTATCGGTACAGTCCGCAAAGGCATCATTTGGAAAGAACCGCCCAATTGCCCATACCCAATCCTTGGGGAATAGCGTTCGACGATTGGGGACAACCATTTTTTGCGCATACCTCGGGCCCCGATATGACCTGGATGACACCCGGTACGATAAAAACACGATATGGACAATCGAATCCGCTACCCAAAAACTTGATTCAAGAAGAACACCGGGTTAGACCTACCTCAGGCTTAGAATTTATTTCCAGCCGCCACTTTCCGGATGAGGTCCAAGGCGATTTGATTATCAACAATACAATCGGCTTCTTGGGTACAAAACAGCATACTATGGTTGACGACCCTGAAAGTTCAGGCTTTCTTAGTCGGCATAGACTTGATCTGATCACTTCATCTGACACCAATTTTCGCCCGGTGGATATGGAATTCGCCCCTGACGGGTCTTTATACCTGGTCGATTGGCATAATATTTTGGTGGGCCATATGCAGCACAATGCGCGTGACCCCTTACGAGACCATGTGCACGGGAGAATTTATCGAATCACTTACCCCTCTAGACCCTTGGTCGAACCGGCCAAAATTGTTGACGCCAATATTGAGGAATTATTGGATAACTTGAAACTTCCCGAATTTAGGACACGTTATCGAACGAAAAGGGAACTACGGGCGAGAGATTCTGGGCAGGTACTTTCAAAATTGAAAAATTGGGTGAGTATTCTGGATACCAATGACCCCAACTACGAGCATCATGTTTTAGAAGCTTTATGGGTAACCTGGGGATTGAACGATGTCGATCCCGATCTTTTGAATCAAATGTTGACGGCAAAAGACTTCAGGGCCCGAGCGGCTGCCGTGAAGGTTTTGCGGTATTCAGGGCATCAAATTTCAAACCAAGCCGATTTATTAATGGCAGCAGCCCAAGATGAAAACCCACGAGTGCGCTTGGAGGCCTTTGTGGCAGCCTCTTGGTTGGATAAGGAAATTGCAACGACCATCATCGAAACTGCTGGCAAAATGCCTTTGGACAGCTGGATGGAGAAACCCTATCAAGCGGCACTGGCCCACGTCAATGATCATAACCTTGGCGAAGACCCCAACGGGGGAACCAAGACCGACTTGGAAGGCATGGCCAAGGAATTGTTCGTCAAAGGAGAGGAAATCTACAAGCGCGAAGGGTTTTGCGTAACATGCCACCAACCCGATGGTCTCGGACTTAGTGCATCACAATTTCCACCCTTGGCAGGCCAAAAATGGGTGACAGGAAGTGAAGAGCGACTGATCAAATTGACCCTTAAGGGTATGATGGGGCCGTTAAAATTAAGTGGGAAGACCTATCCCGGGCAAGTTCCAATGACGCCGTTCGGAGGAATGTTGAACGATGAGGAAATCGCTTCCGTCTTGACATTTGTGCGCAACACTTTTGGCAACAAGGCCGACCCCATCATGCCTGAAAAGGTAAAGGAGGTACGCGATGCAATAAAGGATAAAGAAGGCTTTTATTCACCGGCAGAGCTTTTGAAGGAACATCCGATGAAGTGATTTTCAGAATATGTCCGCATCCATTAAATCCAAAAGCGTAGTTATAATCGGTTGCTTCGATACCAAAGGTGCCGACTTCGGATATCTCAATTTAAACCTAAGGGAGAAAGACCTTGAGGTTATTACGGTAAACACCGGAATTTTCGAGTGCTCAACTGAGTTTAAGATCGATTTCGATTCTGGTCAAGTAGCCGTAGCAGGAGGTTCGAACATTTTCAAATTGAGAAAATCTTCAGACCGAGGAAAAGCGGTTGAAATTATGGGGAAAGGAGCCGCAAAAATCATCGAAGATCTGTGCTCTAAGAACAAAGTTGACGGCATTATCGGCATGGGTGGTGGAGGCGGTACCTATATGGCTATTACCGCAATGCAAAGTGTTCCTTTTGGCATTCCTAAATTGTGTCTGAGTACTTTGGCCACAAAGGATCTGTCCGAGGCCATAGGGAGTAAAGACATTGTTTTAATGCCATCGGTTGTTGATGTTAACGGTCTAAATACAATAAGCAGGACATTGATAAGGCAGGCGGCTGGAGCGGTATATGGAATGATCGATGCTGGAATATCGGATCAAAGCACAAATTCAGGAACCATTGCCATTAGCGTATTCGGCAATACCTCTCTTTGTGCCGATCGCTGTACCGAACTATTGCGAGAAAGAAATTACGATGTACTTTCATTCCATGCCGTTGGTAGCGGAGGGAAAACAATGGAAGCGCTTGCGTCGGATGGATGCTTTGATGCTATTTTGGATTTGACGACTACCGAATTGGCAGATGAGCTCTGTGAAGGAATTTGCAGTGCAGGCCCGAATCGTTTGGAAGCGGCAGCCAGGATGGGAATTCCACAGGTTGTGGTTCCAGGTTGTTTGGATATGGTAAACTTTGGTGCTTTGGAGACCGTACCTGAAAAATATAGCGACAGACATTTATTTCAATGGGCGCCCGATGTCACGCTAATGCGTACCAATGAAGTAGAAAATGAAATTTTGGGAAAAACGCTTGCCGAAAAGATAAATCGTTCAAAAGGTAAGGTTATCGTCATATTGCCATTGGGCGGAATCTCAAAAATCAGTGCCGAGGGCGAAGACTTTTATCGCCCGGAAATCGACGCCGTACTATTCCGTACTATAAAAGAGAATATAAAAGATTCCGTTCAATTGCTCGAAGTCGAGGCGAATATTAATACAATTGATTTTGCCGAACAACTCGTAAAATCGTTATTGGAACTATTGAAAAATTAATCGTAAAAAAACAAATAATGCCAAATCCATGGACGGGTATAGGAAACCCGTACACCAAACAGGAAGTAAGAGATCGATTGCAAGCCACAATCGATCAAAATAAGGCCGTTATCGCTGCCGGCGCGGGTACCGGTATCAGTGCCAAATTTATAGAAAAGGGTGGTGCAGACCTTTTGATTATTTACAATTCAGGTAGATTTAGAATGTCAGGGCATGGGTCGACCGCAGGAATGATGGCCTATGGTGACGCCAACGCCGTGGCCATGGAAATAGGGGAATTTGAGGTTCTTCCCGTGGTTAAGGAGATTCCCGTAATCTGCGGTGTTCATGGTAGCGATCCACGAAGAAGAATGTGGCATTTTTTAGGGCAGGTCAAGGATATGGGGTTTTCAGGAGTCAATAACTTTCCTACCCATTCCATTATAGATGGTCATTTCAGGAATGTACTTGAAGAAACTGGAATGAGTTTTCAAAAGGAAGTTGAAATGATCCGCCTGGCCACTAAAATGGATTTATTCTCGATTGTCTATGTCGCCAAAGCCGAAGAAGCTGTTCAAATGGCAGAGGCAGGGGCTGATGCAATAATAGCGCATGTGGGTACCACGGTAGGGGGATCGATCGGGGTTACCGGCGCAACCGTTTCAATGGATGAGGCATTGGAGCGCACGCAAACCATCGTAGACGCGGTTAAAAAAACAAATATTGACACCTTTTTCCTGGCGCATGGCGGGCCAATCAATACCCCCGAAGATGTGCGCTATGCATTGGACCATGTGACCGGTCTCCATGGTTTCGTAGGTGCTTCCTCTCTCGAAAGAATGGGTGTAGAGGCATCCTTGACGAACTTGACAAAAGATTTCAAATCATTATCCATAATTAGGGAATAGCATATGGAAAAACGGACATTTATGAAGAACGAAGACCTGATGTACGAAAAAGTACCCGGTCGGGAGCACTATTGGCATTACCATCCCGAATTGATAAAACAGGGCGATTGCCTCATGGTCAAGGTCGTAGTTAAGGAAGGTGGAGGTCATACGTTCCACAAACATCCCGAGATGAACGAAATTCTTTACGTTCTAAAAGGTACTGCCGAACAATGGGTCGAAGATGAAATGCAATTATTGGAGGCCGGGGAGTCGGTCTTTATACGCTCCAATGTAGTGCATGCCACCTTCAATGGAGGTAAGGGCGAACTGGAGTTATTGGCGATTTTATCCCCTCCGTCGGGTTGGGATGCGGGAACCGTTGATGTAAGCGAAGAATTGCCCTATATCAATTATCGAGAAAAACAAGTTTAGAACCATATTCCTATGAAATCAACCTTTTACCTGTCGGTGTTCTTATTAATGGGTGTACTACTCATCGGGTGCTCTCAGCCCAAAGAAAAGCCCCCTGCTTTAACCTATACCGAAGAAGAACCAAGAGTTCAAAATCCTTTGAGCCCTGAAGATTCTAAAAAACACATTCAACTTCCCGAAGGCTTTAAAGTGGAGCTGTTTGCGGCCGAACCCAATATCATCAACCCGATAGCCTTTACCTGGGATGAAAAAGGAAGACTCTGGGTGGTACAATCACAAGATTACCCTCACGGTTTAAGCAATGATGTAGGAGGAGACCGGATTACGATCTGTGAAGACACCGATGACGATGGCAAGGCGGATAAATTCACCGATTTTGCTACGGAACAAGGTCTGACGACCGGAATTACAAAAATAAAGGGAGGTGTTATCGTAGCCCAGGCACCGAACATGGTATTTCTTCAAGATACCGACGGGGACGACAAAATGGATAAAAGCACCATCCTTTTTGATGGTTTCGGTATATGGGATACGCATGCAGGCCCTTCAAGTTTGCGCTATGGCCTCGATAATATGATTTGGGGCTCAGTCGGTTATTCGGGCTTCGATAATCGATTTCAAGGTAAAAACGTCAGCTTTAAAATGGGGGTCTACCGTTTTTCAAAAGACGGATCTTATTTTGAGCCCGTAGGACAGTTCAATAATAATACTTGGGGGCTAGGATTTAATGAGAATTTTGAGATTTTCGGCTCGACCGCCAATAATAACCACGCCTGTTATGTAGGCATCCCCTTGAAACACTTCGACTATCTGGATAAAAAACCGTCATGGGCCATTGATTCGGACTTTATTCAAGGACACTACGAAATTTATAGCCCCGATACAATTCCCCTGCAGCAGGTCGATGTGCGTGGAGGTTACACCGCTGCAGCCGGCGCGAATTTTTATACCGCTAGAAATTATCCCGAGAAATATCAAAACCAGATGTATGTCAACGAACCGACGGGCCATTTGGTGCATCTTGCAAAGATTGTAAAAAAGGGGGCAGGCTATGTCGAAGAAGACGGTGGGAATATCTTTGCCAGTACGGATGCCTGGACGGCGCCCGTATTTTGTGAAACAGGACCGGATGGAAACTTATGGGTAGCAGATTGGTACAATCCAGTAATCCAACACAACCCTGACAAGCGGGGAATGGAAAATCAAATTTGGAATGATAACAAAGGGGAGGGCAACGCACATTTGAACCCCCTTCGCGATAAGCGTCATGGAAGAATCTATATCATAAAACACGAAGACGGCAATGATTCCGATATTGAAAGCCTGGATCCGAAAAATGGCAAGGCCCTATTAAAAGCCTTGAAAAGCAATAATATGTTCTGGCGTACGACCGCCCAGCGCCTTATGGTAGAGGAAAAAAAGACCGAACTTATTCCCGATCTGATCGAATTGACCAAAAACAATAGTACCGCGTTGCACGCCTTATGGGCCCTTGACGGCCTTGGTGCATTAAACGGTGCCAATGAGGAAGCCCATTCGGCATTAACGAATTGTTTGCTCAAAGGCAGTTACGGTGTACAGCGCGCTGCATTGGCATTAATGCCCCCTAGCGAGGAGAGCAGCCAACTTTTGGTAGATTCCGGTTTGTTGGCCAGTACCGATTTACAATTACGTTTGGCGGCCCTATTAAGGGCCGGTGAATTGCCCGAGACCAACGCCCTATCGAATGCCGTGGCCAACATGTCAAATGACGGTGCAAACACTTCCGATAAATGGTTAAATGCAGCGCTTAAAGTTTATCATGGGGAATTGAACGATGAAGCCATCGATCCCGGGTCGGTAATCATGATTCTTCCCTCGGCCGAGGAAGGCAAGACAACATGGAACTATAC
>CBDCEL010000004.1:0-2405000 GCA_965215845.1 Aurantibacter sp. | reverse complement strand
CAATGAACTTTTACCCTGAATTCAGTTCAGGGTCTCCTTAAAGGTTTGCCGATGTTGATCGGTGCTACCCAAAGGAGGTCCTGAAACAAGTTCAGGACAAGTGGAGAATATCGGAGTCGAACCGATGACCTCCTGCGTGCAAGGCAGGCGCTCTAGCCAGCTGAGCTAATCCCCCATATACTAGCAGTTAGTATATAGTAGTTAGTAGTTAGACTATAACCACTACCCAACTTCCAGAATTTCCAATACTATTTTTAAGAACTTAAATACTCGACACTTTGCCTAAAGCAGTATTTTACTTAAGTAGTCCCGGGCAGACTTGCCTCGACGCCGCTCGGCACAGGCTTCTCGTCTTCCCTCGTCCTACATTGTAGTCCCGGGCAGACTCGAACTGCCGACCTCTACATTATCAGTGTAGCGCTCTAACCAGCTGAGCTACGGGACTGTCCCGGATGCCGACAGCTATCATCAGCACCGTTCCTTCTATGTTATGATTATAGAGACATTTGATAGAAAATCAAAAATTATAAATCGAAAAGACAGGACCGTTAGACCTTCGAAGGTCGGCTCTATGTCTACCAAGGGTAGACAAAGCTCTAGAAAGGAGGTGTTCCAGCCGCACCTTCCGGTACGGCTACCTTGTTACGACTTAGCCCTAGTTACCGATCTTGCCCTAGGCCGCTCCTTGCGGCGACGGACTTCAGGCACTCCCGGCTTCCATGGCTTGACGGGCGGTGTGTACAAGGCCCGGGAACGTATTCACCGGATCATGGCTGATATCCGATTACTAGCGATTCCAGCTTCACGGGGTCGAGTTGCAGACCCCGATCCGAACTGTGACCGGTTTTGTGGATCCGCTCTGCGTTACCGCATGGCTTCCCGCTGTACCGGCCATTGTAGCACGTGTGTGGCCCAGGACGTAAGGGCCGTGATGATTTGACGTCATCCCCACCTTCCTCACGGTTTGCACCGGCAGTCCCGTTAGAGTCCCCATCATTACATGCTGGCAACTAACGGCAGGGGTTGCGCTCGTTATAGGACTTAACCTGACACCTCACGGCACGAGCTGACGACAACCATGCAGCACCTTGCAAAACGCCCGAAGGAAAATCTATCTCTAGACCTGTCGTAATGCATTTAAGCCCTGGTAAGGTTCCTCGCGTATCATCGAATTAAACCACATGCTCCACCGCTTGTGCGGGCCCCCGTCAATTCCTTTGAGTTTCATTCTTGCGAACGTACTCCCCAGGTGGGATACTTATCACTTTCGCTTGGCCGCCCAGGACTCAAGGTCCCGGACAGCTAGTATCCATCGTTTACGGCGTGGACTACCGGGGTATCTAATCCCGTTCGCTACCCACGCTTTCGTCCATCAGCGTCAATGTATGGTTAGTCACCTGCCTTCGCAATCGGTGTTCTATGTAATATCTATGCATTTCACCGCTACACTACATATTCCGGCAACTTCACCATAATTCAAGACCGCCAGTATCAAGGGCAGTTCCACGGTTGAGCCGTAGTATTTCACCCCTGACTTAACGGCCCGCCTACGGACCCTTTAAACCCAATAATTCCGGATAACGCTTGGACCCTCCGTATTACCGCGGCTGCTGGCACGGAGTTAGCCGGTCCTTATTCTTACGGTACCGTCAGCCATCTACACGTAGATGGGTTTCTTCCCGTATAAAAGCAGTTTACAACCCGTAGGGCCGTCTTCCTGCACGCGGCATGGCTGGATCAGGCTCTCGCCCATTGTCCAATATTCCTCACTGCTGCCTCCCGTAGGAGTCTGGTCCGTGTCTCAGTACCAGTGTGGGGGATCCCCCTCTCAGGGCCCCTACCCATCGTTGCCATGGTAAGCCGTTACCTTACCATCTAGCTAATGGGACGCATAGTCATCCTTTACCGTAACCTTTAATACTTCTATGATGCCATAAAAGCATACTATGGGGTATTAATCCGGGTTTCCCCGGGCTATCCCCCAGTAAAGGGTAGATTCTATACGCGTTGCGCACCCGTGCGCCGGTCGTCATCAGAGTGCAAGCACTCTATGTTACCCCTCGACTTGCATGTGTTAGGCCTGCCGCTAGCGTTCATCCTGAGCCAGGATCAAACTCTTCATTGTCGATTCTTAAATAAATTAAAGCACCAACCATCGAAAAATTCTCCCGGCCCTGTTTTCGATTTAATTCTTCATTCTAAAAAATACACTGAAGCAAGTTCAGCACAAGATTTCAGAATGTGATTCTATCTATCAAAACATACCTTATATATTTCTATCTAAAGTATGTAGTCTCTACAATATGTAAATGAACTTCCAAAAAAAATCGCTTCTTGATTTTTGTCTCAAAGCGGGTGCAAATATATAACCTTTTTCTTAGGTTCCAAACCTTCTTGAAAAAATTTTCAAGACATTTGAAAAAAGGATTCTAATATACTGAAAATCAATCACTATCACAAGAAAAAAAAACGCAAAAAAAATTGGGATCAAACCGGTTTCGCCGCATATAATTTATACCGTGTCAAGAAGACCGTTTTGACACAACCATTTGACTGTCAGAAAGACACCTGCTCCAAAATAGTATTTGAAGGGCAAGCCGACAAAAATTCCAAAAAATAATCAGGGTAAAAGGCAAAAGTCATTTTCGCCGTCGATTAAGATTCGTTCAATTAGATATCTTAAATATGCTTATGCATTTTAAAATATGGCACTGGTGCAATACCGGTACAAAGAGACCCCACCTACGGCCGGGTTAATTTAGCTCGATATTTTGAATACGCCTCACTCTTAAAAATGCCATTTCATCAAGAGAAGAAGTTCCAAACCAAACCGAAACGGATTACGAAATCACGGTAGGGGTAATTAGGTGCTGCATAAAACTTATTGGTCGTACCAAAACTCGAATTGAAATGTTCGGCCTTCAAATAAATTCGGGTTTGCTTGACACGGGCATTTATAAAAAAGTCAAGCATGGGAAAACCGCCCAATTCCTCATTGTTCTGAATATAGAATTCTCCCAAGACCGGATTATACGCATCCATATTATAAGAGGTAAAATACTTGAGCGTGACCCCCGTCTGAATATACATGGCCTTTTTAAAAACATCGGAGGAAAAATAAAGCGTATTTCTCGTAACCAATTGTGGTAGATTCAAAACTTGATTGGCCTGCGATACATTTTGATACATTACGGTATTGTTCAGGGCAAAACCGCCAAGCCTAAATTCTTTATTATATTTTAATTTGGTATGATTTAAGACATTGTTCTCTTGAAACGGTTTTATCGCTGATTGTTCAAAATCGTTCAAAACCTCATTTGTCGCTACACCGAAATATGAATAGTTGTCGACGGTCGTATAATCCAAAGAAATAGTTCCCCAAAACTTTGATTGAAAATCAAATCGAATTCCGTTTACTCTTTCGTTCTCAAAAACGGCGGTATTCTGCCAATTGTAATTTGCGTAGTCACTTTGGTAGAGCAAGAAATTAAAATCGGGCATTCTAGCAGATGAATGTACCGAGGCGGAAATTAGGTTGTTTTCATTGAGCCTATAACTTGCCCTGGCATTCATCAGGTTTCCCGTTAATTGGCCCGATATCTTATATTTCACATCAGCCGTTAACTGAAAACCGCCTATTCTATTGGCATAGTTGGCCCCTATAATTACTTCTTCGCCTTTTAATTGATTGTCTATTATTTGATCCGGAGTAATCAAACGGCTGTTGAAATAATAATTGTAATTATAAAGGCCTAGACTACCTTCCAACCTTCCTAAAACCGAATTGCTAAACCTGGCATTGAATTCATTATACATTGTTTTCAATCTCGCCCGATCGTTTACGGCAGGAAGAAACGCTTCTCCGAAGAACTCGTTCTGCGCCCCGTCTTCGAATTGATTGTATCGCGTTTCGTAGTTAAAGGTATGGCCTAGGGCCAAAGAAGTCTTTTCCAATCTACTCGAGTCTTTTGTTTTTCGTATTAGCTTATAACGATGGTCAAAATAATACCGCTTTCCCAAGGTCTTATTATCTACATCGGCGAACAAAACATCGATTCGGGCCCTATCCGAAAACTCGTCATCACCTGAAGCAAATTGCTCTTCACCATTTGCGAGTCCGCCATTTTCTTCAGTCTCGATATCTTGAGCGGCTATGTGCGCCCTAATGTTATATCTCATGTCCTTCGTCTCGTAGTTGACCGTCGTTCTAAAATTACCGGATCGAGCTTGATTGAACTGGTATTTACCCAAGGAACGAAACCCCTTGTACGCAATCGAAAAGTTAAGTCGTGGCGAGGTATTGAAAGTCAAGGTGGCATCCAATAATTGCCCTTGCTCAAAAGTGGTCTTAAAAAAAAGGTCGCTCAACGGGGTAGGGACATTGTAGTAGTCAATATCTTCCAACTCCAAATAATTAAAATGTTTTGCTTTTGCGCCAATAAACGGATACATGTTCACGCGCTTAAAGTCCACTCCTAATTTATTGTAGGGTTGGCCTACGTTGGCGAAGGGCATCAATTCAAAATCATCTCTTCTGAGATAGTTGTATTTATACTCCTTTTGAATAGTCAAAGAGGTGTCGAGATAAGTGGTGTCTCTAAAATGTGAAATTATCTTGTAGTCCTTAATCGAAATTTCCTTGACCTCGGGACCTGGGGTCTTACCGATATCTTTCTTACCCTTTTTGTTCAATTGGGCGGTATCGACTTTTTTTTTGGGAGGAAGAGAATCTTGCTGGGCAAAAAGTGAGAAACTGCAGAAGATAAAAAGTAAAAGGAAATACTTCATTAAAGTAAGTAAGATCCCCAAAAAGGAGCATTAAACTGGTCCCGCATTGATGCGGGATTAATTCGATAGTAATTAAAATTGCCTATGGCCACCCTTTAAGTGCTATCTCATCGACAAAGTTATATTTTTTGATGTTAATGCGGTGTGAAAGTTTCACCATGCTTATAAGGGGGCACATACCCCTTAGGTCTCATCTGTTTCGACTATATTAGCATAGATTCATTTTTTGACATGTTAGTTCCGTTTCACACTTTTTTTGATGAGGTCGGCACCGATGAGGCCGGCCGTGGCTGTTTGGCAGGACCTGTAACCGCCGGAGCCATTATACTGCCAAAAGGTTTCAAGAATGACCTGCTCAACGATTCGAAACAACTTTCAAAAATTAATAGAAACAGGTTGCGGCCATTGCTTGAATCGACCGCCGTCGATTACGCTATTGCGCACGTTCATCCCAAGAAAATCGATGCCGTAAATATCATGAACGCTTCTTTTCTGGCTATGCATCGGTGCATAGACCAGCTCAAAACACGCCCAAAATTTATCGTCGTAGATGGCCATCGATTCACACCATACAAGAATATACCCTTTGAATGCGTAATAAAGGGAGACGGTCGTTTCATGAACATAGCGGCGGCCTCAATATTGGCAAAGACCCATCGTGATGCCTATATGGAGAAAATTCATGAAGAATTCCCCATGTACAACTGGAAACGGAACAAAGGGTACCCGACCAAAGAGCATCGTGAAGCCATCAGAAAATTTGGAATTACCAAATATCACCGAAAGAGCTTTCGATTGCTTCCTAAACAGCTGAAGTTCGACTTCTAGACACGTCTTTTCCTACACGGCCCATTTTGACATTTGTGTCCATTGGTAATCAATAAGTTGCCATTCATACAAATTTTACCACCATAGATAAAAGCCGTCTTGACCTAAATCGCATTTCGACTAGCTTTGATGTTAACTTTTTAACTTAGACGTCATTAAATGGAAATCGATGGGTTTTTGAAAAGCAAATTCGGTGGTTAAACGGAATACACTGAACGGCTACCTTAATGATGATAAAAACACTGTTATGAAAAAAACTACAAGACTACTGCAAATAGCCCTACCCCTATTTCTAATATTTGCCTTTGCGCCAGATGCAAACGGGCAACTTCTCAAAAAGTTGGGAAAAAGGGCCGAAAAGGCCGCTGAAAGGGCAATCGAGCGAAGGGTTGAAAAAGAGACAACCGAAAAAACCGAAGAGGTTCTGGATAGTATTTTGGAACCTGGTTCCAAGGGAAAGCAAGAAAAGGATCTGCCTGTACCCCAAGATGGACCGAATAATGAAGGGAATTCCGGAAGCCAAAGTCCTGATGCTGGGAACTCGAACGGAAACAGTCAACCTAAAGAGAATGGAGAGGCGAAAACTATTTCTGTATATAGTAAGTTCGATTATGTGCCAGGCGACAAATTGATGTTCTTCGATAATTTTTCAAACGATTTTGTCGGGGATTTTCCATCAAGGTGGAACACCAACGGTGGCGGTGAGATTATCACGGTGAACGAATCTTCTGAAAAATGGCTTGAACTTCTTCCGGGTTACAATCTTCGCTATATTCCCGATGTACCCAAACTTCCGGAGGAATACACCATTGAATTCGATATCCTCACGGCGGGATTGGATCGTAAAACCTCTTCGACGGCCAAATTAAGGATAAGTTTGAGCGATGACGATAAATTTAAGGAAGGGGCTAATTTTGTAGACGCCCATCTTCCTTTCTGCCAATATTCCCCCATTGGAATTACCATGGAAAACCATATCAACGGCAAAAGGGAAATCTACAGTGTGGTAAATGCCGATTTAAGGGATGAAGTGTTGAATCGACCTCATATTTCCATTGCTGTGAACAAACAGCGTTTTAGGCTTTGGGTGAACGAGGAAAAATATATTGATATTCCTCGAATCGTACCTCAAGGAGCGGTTTTGACCACTTTAAAGTTTAATCTACACGGTTTTGAAGATGGAAAAGATCGTCTTTTTATAACCAATTTGAAAGTGGCCGAGGGAGGTTTAGACCTAAGAAGAAAATTGTTGGCCGAAGGAAAAATATCGACTAACGGAATTTTATTCGATACCGGTTCGGCCAATATTCAGCCGCAATCGATGGGTATTATCAGGCAAATGTTTCAGGTGCTACAGCAAGAACCTGCCATGAAACTAAAAATTGTGGGGCACACCGATTCAGATGGTGATGACAATGCGAATATGGAACTCTCAAAAAAACGGGCGGATGCCGTAAAAAAAGCATTGGTCTCCATTTACAATATTGCATCTGACAGATTGACCGCCGAAGGAAAAGGAGAATCAGAACCCGTTGGTGACAATAGTACGACTGACGGAAAAGCACAAAACCGAAGGGTGGAGTTTATTAAGATATAACCAGAAGACCGTGGACCAAGGAGGGAAGGCTAAAAAAATAATCAATTAAAAATACTTTTATGAAAAAGACACTACTAGTTCTCATCACTATATTTTTTGGAATGAGCGCGGCCATCGCACAGAATAACTGCAGCAAGTATTATCCAATGGAAGAGGGAAGCTCTTTCCAATACACGATATATAACAAGAAAGGAAAGGAAGATGGTACCACCGACTATTCGGTTACCGCAGTGACCAATTCCGGTGGGGAAACTGCCGCCACCTTTCAGATGACCTATACCGATAAAAAGGGAAAAGACGCTTATAATTCCGAATACAATATGACGTGCACTGGCAATGGCATCAAAATCGACTATATGTCGATCTTGCCGTCTCAGATGATAAGCCAGTACGAGGATATGGGCGTTGAAATGGACATTACCGGCACCGACATCGAATTACCGAACAATTTGAGCGTTGGGCAACAATTGGACGATGCCAATGTTTCGTGCACTATAAATATGTCTGGAATCAAGATGAACATCAATGTAGACATGACCAATAGAAAGGTCGCCGGCCAAGAAAGTGTGTCGACCGCGGCAGGCAATTTTGATTGCTATGTCATAACCGAAACTTCAAGGTCGAAAACCATGGGTGCCAATATGGAGATGAACTCCAAAATGTGGTTGGCCGAAGGAATCGGTATGGTCAAACATGAGACCTATAAAAAGAACGGGGATCTAATGAGCCGTACAGAATTGACCAAGTACAGTAAATAAATCATCTTAATTGGCATGGAGTTAGGCCGAAACGGTCTCGAATGCCCTGAACGACCTCTAATACTTACATTTTTAGCCCTACAGTCTTGATGGATCGTAGGTTTACCAAAAACAATGGTAACCTCACCATTTATACAAAATACCTCGCAGAAAACACAACTATTTGCGATTTGGCGTGGCAAGAACAATAGTTTCGTTTACAGTCTGATGTTACATCAGATAGATCTATTGTTACATATGTAGTATATTGATGTCCTTATCAACATTACTTTTGACAGTATGTTAACCTAGATAGGAATAGAACATAAATGAAAGAAAACCCACAAAACTAAACATTATGAAAGCAAAGATTACCCTCACGTTACTGATATGTTTTGTATTGGCTTCTTGTACCAAGTGGCGATGGCACAACCATCATAACGACAATAAGGTTCAATTGACCGAAGACAACTACGTTTTTGAAGGCGATTTATATGAGTACGCCCTAAGCTTTGAAATTGTCGCCTTGGAAGAAAAAATCACGGAGCTACAAGAAATCATCGACAACAATCAAGGCACCCCTGAAATCGAGGAGGAATTGGAACTGGCAAAACAAGAATTGGATGAAAAAGCCGCTATAAGTGAAGGCCTTTTGACTAGTGCGGATATAGCCAGTAGAGTCGGACCGAGGAGGCCCGTGCCGCCACCGCCACCGCCACCAATACTTCCACCTGAATTGCAATATGCCGTCATGTACGAATTGGTCGCCCTGGACATCATGATTTTTGATGCCAATGGGGAATTGATAGCGCAAACAATTGGTGACATTCGGACCTTAAGCGGAACACGGGGAAGATTGCAGTACAAAGAGTTTGAAGTGCTCAATCCAGAATACGAAGGATCCGTTTTGGTACAGGTCCAACGAGTTGACGAAGAAGGTCTACAGGCACAATATGAATTTGAAGCCTCAAAAGAAGTAGGCAATTAATAGCAGGATATATTTTTAGTAAATTAGCCTTTGGCGGGAATCCGCCAAAGGCTTTTTCATGCGGGACATTTTGCACATCATATTGCTTTTGCTCACTATAACTCTGGGTGCCCAACAACCAAGTTATGAAAGAAAAATAAATGACTTGTTTGAAAAAAGTAATGGGCATTTTTACACTGACAAGGACTCCGCTTATGCATATTTGAAAGAAGTTGAGAGTGTAGCTGCAAATCAGAAAGACTGGATTACCGTTCTTGATGGACTACTCAGTGCAAACTCAATTGCGGATTATCATTTTGATCTCCAGAAAATTCAAAACAACTTGTCTTTGATTGATTCCCTGTCCCTTTCTCATCAAAATCATTTAAAAAAAATACCTGACTTTATTTTTTACAAAATCGCCTATTTGAGCGATAAAGCAACTTATCAATTTCAATTGTATGATTTTGAAAATTCCAAAAAAACCTTTCTCGAAACTCAAAATGCCATCAATCAGGTACCAGATTCTATTTTCGATACTAGCCTGGATGGATATTCTGCCTTAGCGTCAAGTCATATTGCTCTTATGCATAGTCAAGAGGGCAAATATGATTTGGCCAAAGAAAACTATGAAAAGAACATTCGCCTACTAACGACAAAATTGACGGGTGACAAACAACAACTCTATGGCAATTATGCTCTACTTGCAGAGGTCTATAAAAAGGAGGGTGATTTTAAAAAAGCGAACGACTATTTATTGAAGACGTTAGACTACCATCTTAAAAACAAGAACAAAAGTAGTGTTCAAACGGTTTTGAACATCGTTCAAAATCACAACAGTCTTTCCCAATTAGATAGTGCTCAACATTATTTGAATATTGCGGAAGGCATTCTAGACCCAGAGGACCCCTATAGATCCAGTTTTCTTCAGGTCAGTGCCGAAACCCAACAACACATAGGAAATTATGAGGGCGCTTTGACAGACTTTGAAAATGCTTTGGAATTGATTCACCAAAAATGGGACAACCGACCTCACTGGGAGGTCGCTCATGTATTGAACAAAATGGGGATTTTGCACGCCGAATTTGAACAGGCCGACAGGGCAATACAAAGTTTTGATCTTGCCCTAGAGCAACTATCTGGCTCCAATACGGCGGTCAATCAGGCCAAAATGGTTCAGATCCTTAAGAACAAGGCAGTCCTCGAAAACCAAATCAAAACGAACGCACAACATTTAGATGCAACAATCTCGGTAGATTTGGGTATCGCCCTATTGGATAGCCTAAAACCTGGTTTTAAGAGCCATACCGACAAATTACTATTGATCGAAGATGCCTTTCCGTTATTCGAATCGGGTATTCAGGCCTCCTACGAACTGTACCAAACCCAAAAAGACGAAAAGCATATCGATAGGGCTTTTTTGTATTTCGAAAAAAGTAAGTCCGTTTTACTTATGGAGGCTTTATTGGCATCAAAGGCCACCGAATTTGGAAACATTCCCAGTGAACTTCTTGAAAGCGAAAAACAACTTAAAGCGCAGATAACACATATTGAAAAGCAATTGAACGGCGCCCTGGGGGTTGCGCACTTACAGGATGAATTGTTCGAGCTCAAGAACGAGCATCGCAATCTTATCACAACAATTGAAACAGATTATCCGACATATTACGACCTCAAGTACAATTCAGATGTGATTTCGATTTTTGAAGCGCAGCAGTTATTGGCCAGTGACGAGGCATTGGTTACCTATTTTTACGGAAATGAGGCCATCTATGCAATTACCTTGACCAACAACTCAAAAGCCATGCTGAAGATTCCCGTCGACGACGACTTGCCTGCCCAGATTGTCAAAATTCATCGGATGCTAAGTAATCCAAAATCAGATGTGACGGCCCTGGCACAAATGACCAATTCACTTTATAAAAGTATTCTAGAACCACCAATACTCTCTTTTGAAGGGAAAGAACTAAGGATTGTCACAGATGGTTTATTGAATTACATTCCTTTCGGCGCCTTGAACACCTCAGAGAATGGAATCTCATACTTGGCCGAGCGCATGGCCATTGGGTATGCCAATTCGGTTACCCTGTTACAACAACTTCAGGAACGGCAATTGGAGGGCAACAAGGTCTTGGCCTTTGCCCCAAGTTTTGAAAATTCGACAAAGGTTCGGGAAATTTCAAAAAAATTATTGCCCCTGCCCCATAATAACAGAGAAGTGGCTCAGATTATGAATTCCTTTGAGGGAAGTCCTTTTTTGGGCGAAGAAGCTTCTTTGAAAAACTTTGTTTCTGAGATTGCCGATTTTGGCATCGTACATTTGGCGACCCATGCAATTTTTGACGATATCTCGCCCGAAGATTCGTATTTGGCATTTACCCCATATGAGAACGAAGAGTATCTGCTTTATGTTCGAGATCTATATAATATGCAATTGAATGCAGACCTGGTAACTTTAAGTGCTTGCGAAACAGGCGTTGGGGAGCTAAAAAAAGGGGAGGGCTTTATGGGTTTGGCGCGCGGATTTTTCTATGGGGGCGCATCAAGCATTTCGAGCACCCTATGGAAAATCAATGATGCTTCCTCGACCCAGTTGATGGATTCATTTTATCAAAATCTCGCCCAAGGGGATTCCAAAAATCTAGCGCTGCAAAAAGCTAAGGTCGAATTCTTAAAGGCAAACAATCAAAATGCGCTCTCACATCCCTATTATTGGTCGGGGTTTATTATTTCGGGAAATACGCAGCCTCTAGTGAATAAGACCAATTGGGCATTGCCAATATTGGGTTCACTATTTGCAATTGCCGGTGGTCTTTATTTTTACCGAAAAAGTCGAAAGGCCGCTTAATGGATTTTGTTCAATAACCGTAGTCCAAACACCTACTCCAGTTCTCTAAGGAGCTCCATGGCCTTATCCTTGTTGAAGTTGTACTTCGAGCTTAGTATTTTCAATTGTTTGACGGCATTGTCTTTGTCTTTTTCCTTAATGGATATCAGGGCAAGATACCAATGGGCCTCCGCTGCGAGTTCGGATTTTGCGGAAATCGATTTCTCAAAATGGTTTTTGGCCTTTTCGATTTGCCCTAGATTCAAAAAAGACTGACCAAGGTAAAAGTCAACATACCGTTCTCTTTCGGTAGCTGGAATTTTATCGAAATTGTCTATGGCCGTTTGGTAATTGCCCGACTCATATGCGACGAAGGCGTCTCTTTCAATCGACTCGACCGTTTCACCACGGGTAATGGCATACACTGTATTCGGATATGCCTGAAAATTCGACTCGTACAAATCTGTATAATTGAGACCTGAGAAGTTGTTATATCCCATCCAACCCAAAGCGATCAATAAGGCAAAAGATGCGGCCATGGCCCACTTGCGATAATCGGAACGCAAGGTTCGGACCGGGGTTTCCTTGGCTATATCTTTTTCAAAGCCCAGCAGTTTTGATTTTAGGTCGACAGCCTCTTTTTCGCGTATGACGCTTTGAAGGTCTTTTTCAAAATCGAACTGCCTTTTGAATTCCACATCAGTTGCCAACAGTTCATGGAACTGCCGCTCCTGCTCAGGGGTCAGGCTATTTGAAAAATAATTTAATAACAACTGTTCCTTATCCATCGCTTAGCTGTTTTCTTTAATCCGTTCCTTTAAGGTTTTCATACATCGCGATTTTTGGCTTTTGACCACATTTTCGCTACTGTATCCGCCGGCCTGCATAATTTCATTTATTGTGAAGCCTCGGTAATAGAAGAGGGTCAACAACTCTTGACACTTTTCGCCGAGGGTTCCGAAATACTTCTGCAATAATTTTTGCTCAGTGGTGAGCCCTGGTCTTTCCATTTCAAAGGTACTCACCTGTTCATCGGATTCTCCTACCAACGATAGGTCATAATTGCTTCCCACTTTTTTTTTGTTCTTTCTCATTTGATCAAAAATCAAATATTTTCCAATTCCGAATAGATAGGTAGAAATGCTACTTGTGAAGTTTTCTACTTTACCACTCATTACATTATCATAAAAAATAACATAGGCATCTTGGTATACATCGATGTTCTCTTCTTCCGAAAGATTGTAACGTCTCGCATAGTTCAAGAACTTGTCTCGATTCTCTTCGTACACCCTTCGAAGTACACTTTCTGAACCCGATCTCAGGTTTTCAAGTGTAATATCGGCCTTTGTATTTTCCATTTAATGTGAATCTATTGAGAAGGTTAACAATGGACAAAGCTAATTTACCATTTTTTGTGGGCCATCATCTTTAAAGATGTGATAATTCCAATGGAATCAGGCATTTGTAGTATTCTTACTACGGGTATCTTTCGTGGTAATGCCGGTCAATCCATCTATTCGTCAAGAAAATGTTCAACAGGTGTTAACCTAACCATATTCGTACCCATTAAAAAGCGAACTAAAAACAATTATCATGGAAACATATAAAAAACTTGAGGTAATCAAACATTTATTATTTGCTGCATTGGGCGGAACCATCTTGCTGCTCTTGATCGTTTTGACCTCCTAATTGAGAATTCTAAATCCATTGCAATGAGAAAATCAGTCATACTATTTATTATCGCATTAATGGGGATAATCGTTATGGGTAAAGCACAAACTAACGACAGTCCGGGACAAACGGAAATAATCACGGAAAAGGACACCGCAAAACAAATGAACCTTCTCGATGAGCAGACCAAAATATTGAATCAGGTTTTTACCCTTGGCGGAATGAGCCCAGACGAAAACCCTACCAAGGGTGCCAACAATTATTTGGACCTGTTGGAAAAAATGGAAGGCACAGAAGAACAAAAAACCCAACTACGTGAAATCTACGACCTCTACGATACAAGTTTAGATCCCACCAAGAAAGAAGAGCTCCGGATAAAATTCACCAAAATGTTGGAGGAGGCATTGGCCAAAAGCCAGTGAAGAAAAAAATCGACTCCTTAAGTTTCAGTCCGACCAAACTTTATGGAAAACACACTATCTCAAAATATCGAATCAGACCCTGATCGTTCGGTTATCAACTGATTACAAAATCGAGTTTAAACCTCAGTTTTTGTGATCTGGAGTTAACCTTCTCCCCTTTTGGTCATAAAAATTAAAACGATTCATTTTTTAAAATCATAAGTTATGAAAACTACAATGAAATTATTGGCATTTGGAATGCTGGCACTAGGTATCTCAATCAGTTCGTGTACCAAAGAAGGTGAGGTAGGGCCTATTGGGCCGCAGGGCGAGCAAGGCATTCAAGGGCCTCAGGGGCCTGCCGGGGAAGACGGAGAGGCATTGGGCCTACCAGGACCACAAGGAGAACAAGGACCAACGGGGCCACAAGGGGAACAAGGACCTGCGGGAGAAGACGGATCCAACAATGTTATTTATTCGGACTGGACCTCAATAGATACTTGGGACAATGATTCGCCAATGTACAAATGGACCCGTTTTCCTGACCGCATATTAACGCAGGAACAGCTGAACGAAGCGGCCATATTGGTTTACAGAAAATACCAGCCCAGCCCCGCAAATACATTGAGAGACCTGATGCCAATCGATTTTCACAATGGCAGTGGAGGGCTTGATATAAGTTATCGAAGTCCCATACAAGGCAATGGAATAATGCTCAGCATTACCTCCTATGGTAGAAATATTACCACAGAGGAATACAAGGGGCCCAATACCGAATTCAGATATATCATCATTCCCGGCGGTCTTCCCGCAGCGGAAGGCAAGAGACAGAATTTTAGCAAAATGAGTTACGAAGAGGTTATGGACCACTTCGGGCTTGAATATTAGTTTCCTCATAGGTATCAACTTAAAACCGGGACATATGTCCCGGTTTTTGTTCTAGATGTTAACCATGAAACTTTACCAGCATTAAAATGAAAATTAATGTTCTTTTAAAACTAGAATCATGAGAAAAATAGTGATTACCCAATGTCTGTTAATTTTTCTGTTGGCCTTCATAGGTTGCAGTAAAGACGACAGCCCAGAAATTGAACCGCCGACAGTGACGGAAGGCAAAGTAACCTCCGTCGTCTTGAAGGCAGTTGAAGAATTTACAGGAACCTGCCCAGCCAAATTTGATTTTGAAGCCGAGATCAAGACCGATGGGCCGATGACCGTAAAATATATCTGGCTTCGCAGTGACGGCGTCACTGCCCCTGAAAAAACTATAACATTTGATAAAGCAGGTAGCAAGACGATGACGACTTCATGGACATTTGGTGCCAACGGTAGCTCATACGAAGGCAATTGGCAACAATTAAAAATCATTTCGCCCAATGAGATGCTGTCGAACAAGGCTAACTTCAATTTGAATTGCAACGAGGAAATTAGTATTGATTTTAGCAACCATTTGGGGTCCTCGATTAACTTGGACGAATTCGAATATACTGAGCAAGGAATTGAAAGTATAAAAGCGGTTACTTCTGCGGCTTACTGTTCGGATGCAATACCAGCCCTTTTGGAAGAAGGAACCAACGATTCCCCAACCAGTTACTTAGGTACTTCTAATGCGGATAATTTCAGCGCTTGCTCCACGATTCCCATACAATTCATATTTGTCCAGCCTGTTAAGAAGGTAGTCGTAGAATTTTTTGGTGCCGCGGTGAACTACAATCTCACCGTATTTGATGACGAAGGAACATTATTAGGCAATTCAATGGAGACATCCACCCCTTATGAATACGAAACCCCTTCTGTCATATCTTGGGAAATGGATTCAAAAGTAATTTCAAGGGTTATTTTCGGTAAAACCGGGGCGGTTACCCACATTAGTAAAATTACCTATGTTCGATGAACCCTTACATTGCTCAAAATATGGGTGTTTCTTGATTCCAAGGTCTTAATCAAAAGACGGGGCTCAAATCACTGTTTCTTCTCTTACAAGCTCAGCCTCAAAAAGCTCCTCAAAATGTCGGAGGAGTTTTTGTTTTACCTCATCTATATCAACTTCCTTTTGGCCCAGCTCCACATTCAATGAGGTCACGGCCTTATCTTTTATACCACAGGGAATCATCAAATCAAAATACCCCAAATCGGTATTCACGTTCAACGCGAACCCATGCATGGTTACCCATCGCGAAGCCCTAACGCCCATCGCGCATATTTTTCGGGCAAAAGGAGTGCCAACATCCAACCAAACGCCTGTTTCACCTTTAGATCGTTCTCCTTTAAGTTCGTAGTCGGCCAAGGTCAGAATGACCATTTCCTCCAACAATCTTAGATATTTGTGAATATCGGTGAAAAAGTTGTCAAGGTCTAAAATTGGGTAGCCTACAATTTGCCCTGGACCGTGATACGTGATATCCCCCCCTCTATTTATCTTATAGAATTTGGCCTCTTTTTTGGCCAGCTCGACCTCATCGACCAATAAATTGTTTATATCCCCGCTTTTACCCAAGGTATAGACATGGGGATGTTCAACCAATAAAAAGTGATTGGGCGTCTCAAATTGTGAATTTTCTCTTCGGTTCTTGATTTTAAGGTCAAGGGTTTTCTTAAAAAGAAGCTCTTGGTAATCCCAAGTTTCTTTATAGTCTTTCAGCCCTAAATCTTGTATCCTCACCTTTTTGTTCATCGGCACAAAGATACATCTATCAATTCGGATTGTTCAAAATGATCAGTGCTGCGATGACCCCGGGAATCCACCCACAGAAAGTCAATAACAAAACGATTAGGAACGATCCACAACCCTTGCCAATTACCGAAAGTGGCGGAAATATGATTGCTAGTAGAACTCGTATTAAACTCATTGATTTGGAATTATTTGATTGACCTGCCCGTTCCGTATCCGGCGGGTGTACTTATTTGACGCAAAATTAGGGCCATTGTTACAAAATCAATTACTTTAGATTTCTATGTTGGTAAGATTTCTTTTGTTATCGGTCGTATTCAGCACGCCGTGTTTTGCCCAATACCAATTCTCTGGGCAGGCCGATGAACAGGTAGTGGGTAAAACAATTTATCTGTCCCTGATCGAAGATTATCGTAAAATGTCTCGAATCTCTTTCGACCAAATCATAAGAAAATCTCAAATCGATTCTTTGGGCAATTTTAAATTTGAAGGTGACAATTTGCCCAATGATAATCGCATCTATCGAATTCATATCGATGAATGTTCCGATGCCTTTCAAAATTCAGAGCACTTCTTTGGCAGTTGTGAGAGCAGCAAAAGCATTCTTTTTATTGCGAATAATCACGACACGGTCTCTTTACCCAAAAGTTTTGGCGATCAAACGCTCTGCGAGGTCATTTCTACCAACGATAATTCGGCGGTGCTCCTTGAAATTGATAGACTAAAAGAAGAAATGGCCTTTGATTTTTATGATGTTCAAAGCCGGGCCAGTCAAGAATTAAATTCGAAGAAGTGGTTTTCCACCCTACAGCAATTTGGCCAAAACCTAGACGAGCCATTGGCGGAGCTCTATATCTATGATTTTCTCTCCGACAAACGCAATGACACCTATTCATACTACTTGCAAGATGTCGCCGGCAACCAATACTATGGGGCATTGGCAGACAGACTCCGTTCGAGATATCCCGAGGCGAAGTCTACCGATTTGTATCTAAGGGAAATTGGCTCCGACATACTTTTGAGCGCCCAACGAAAGCCTTCAAGTTCAAATTGGATATGGGTATTGGCTTCACTTTTGGCAATTTCCGCCTTATTGAACCTTTATTTTCTCTGGAAAGGAAACAAAACCCGTAAAAATTTAAAAAGAGGTTTCCTGGAAAAACTCACCCCTCAAGAACAGAAGATCGTCGAAGAAATCAGAAAGGACAAAACCAATAAGCAGATAGCTTCCGATTTGTTCATCAGCACCAGTACGGTCAAAACGCATATCAACAACCTCTACAAGAAGCTCAATGTTTCTTCCCGCGATGAAATCAAGCGGATGTTCGGTTAACTGCTCGAAGTTCGTAAAGTACAAGCCGCGCCCCGCTTTTTTGAGTTTGAAATCGACACTTGAATTTACCTTTACAAAATTTCCACCGGGGGTCTAGTCCTGATTTCCATCCCGAAAAATCAGATTAACAGGCACTTTTTCAACAATTTTCGGTTCTAAATCTTAAATCCGAAAATTATGAGGTCAATAGTTTCAATGACACTTCTACTGTTCTTTTCAACTTTGGTGTTATCCCAAGAAATCAATCAAGAGGTCAAGATCGAGAACGCCCAGCCCTTCTTGGTAGGGAAAATCAATCTTGACGGACTCACATCTGGGTCTTATCAGAACTGGTACCGCTCCAACCATGAAAAATACAGCGTAGACGATAAAATTGTATCCCCTATCAAAGATGAACTAAAAGAGCATAAAATACTTGTATTTATGGGTACATGGTGTGGGGACAGTAAACGTGAAGTGCCTCGATTCATGAAGATTCTGGAGTCTGCCGATTTCCCCATGGAAAGTCTAAAAATGGTAGCTGTAGATCGACGAAAAGAGCATTACAAAAAGAGTCCGGGGGGGGAAGAATGGGGTTTGAGCATCAAACGGGTGCCCACTTTTATTTTTTACAAAGATGGTAAGGAAGTCAACCGAATTATCGAAAGTCCGATTACATCGTTGGAAGCTGACATTAAAGCAATCGTCACAAATTCTGAATACACGCCGAACTATCCACAATCGTTGCATTTCGATTAATTTATTATTGACCGGGCTTTCTTTACATTCATGTGTCGAAATCCTATATTTGCAGCCTTAATCCAAGGCATATGCAACTTTCGGAACAGGAAATCGTCAGAAGAGAAAAATTGACCAAGCTGCGCGAGTTGGGCATCGATCCATACCCCGCCGCTCTTTATCCGGTTGATGCCAGCTCAAAGAGCATTAAGGATAATTATTCCGAAGGAAAAGAAGTTGTCATCTCGGGCCGACTGATGTCGCGACGAATTCAGGGCAAAGCTTCCTTTGCCGAACTACAAGATAGTGAAGGCCGAATACAGGTCTACTTCAATCGCGACGAAATTTGCCCAAGTGAGGACAAAACGCTTTATAACGAAGTTTATAAAAAGCTGCTCGATATTGGCGATATCGTCGGAGTCGAGGGCGAGCTCTTTACCACTCAGGTGGGAGAGAAAACCGTGATGGTCAAAAACTTCTCATTGTTGAGCAAGTCTTTGCGACCCTTGCCGTTGCCCAAAAAAGATGCAGACGGCAATATCTTTGATGAATTCAATGATCCCGAATTGCGTTATCGTCAGCGTTATGTAGATTTAGTGGTCAATCCGCATGTAAAGGAGACTTTTGTAAAGCGTACCAAAATAACCAATAGTATACGGGAATTTTATAACGATAGGGGGTATCTAGAGGTCGAAACACCCATTCTACAGCCTATTCCCGGTGGTGCTGCCGCACGGCCCTTTTTAACGCACCACAATGCGCTCAACATTCCCTTGTATTTGCGGATCGCCAATGAACTCTACCTAAAAAGATTGATTGTCGGCGGATTCGATGGGGTTTATGAATTTTCGAAAGATTTCCGTAACGAAGGAATGGACCGCACCCATAACCCCGAGTTTACGGTCATGGAACTCTATGTGGCCTACAAAGACTACAATTGGATGATGGACACTACGGAGCAATTGCTAGAAAAAGTGGCCATCGACGCCAACGGAAGCACTACGGTAACCGTGGGAAACCATGAAATCGAATTCAAGGCACCTTATCCCAGGGTTCCGATATTGGAGGCCATAAAGATCCATACCGGTATCGATGTGGCCGGCATGGGTGAAACGGAGCTACGTGAAACGGCCAAAAGTTTGGGCATTGAAGTCGACGAAACCATGGGCGTTGGCAAACTCATTGACGAAATTTTCGGTGAAAAATGTGAGCACCATTACGTACAGCCCACCTTTATTATAGACTACCCGAAAGAGATGAGTCCGTTGACGAAGGAGCATCGCTCCAATCCGGCCCTGACCGAGCGTTTTGAACTCATGGTCAACGGCAAGGAATTGGCGAATGCGTATTCTGAGTTGAACGACCCCATCGATCAACGCGAACGTTTCGAGGAACAGCTTAAACTTTCCGAAAAGGGTGATGATGAAGCCATGTTCATCGACCAAGATTTTCTTCGTGCCTTGGAATACGGTATGCCTCCAACCTCTGGTATCGGTATCGGCATCGACCGCTTGGTAATGCTATTGACCAATAATGCTTCGATTCAAGAAGTTCTCTTTTTTCCTCAAATGAGACCTGAACGCAAACAAGTTGACTTGAGCGAAGAAGCCAAAATGGTTTTTGAATCCTTGAGGAAGGCCGAAAAACTTCCGCTCGGTGACCTGAAAGAACAATCTGGGCTTTCGAACAAGAAATGGGACAAATCCATAAAAGAATTGACCAAAAACAAATTGGCCCAGGTCGAAAAGACCGATGAGGGACTTTTTGTGGAAATTGTTTCTTAAAAATCAGGTATCGTTCTTGATGCTTTACAAAGTTGTCCTTAGATTGGGATCATGGACTTCTATCGTAAAAAATTGCAAATTCTTTTAATTGTTCTTGGCACAATGGGCAACCTGTTGGGTCAGACCATCGAACCTCAAGAATCGCCACATGACCTACATTTCGAAAATCTTGCCAGTACTTGGGATGAAGCAATCCCCCTTGGCAATGGTACCGTAGGCGCTCTCATTTGGAAAAAAGATGGCAAACTTCGTTTTTCCTTAGATCGGGCAGATCTATGGGACCTGCGTCCTATGGGAAATCTCAAAACCCCTGAATGGAAATATAGCTGGGTCTTTGAACAATGGAAGAACGATACCTATAAAGCAGTACAAGAACGATTTGATGTTCCCTATGACAAAAGTCCCGCTCCTTCGAAAATTCCCGGGGCTGCTTTGGAATTCGACATTTCCGAATTTGGCGAAGTCGCCTCCGTTCATCTGTACGTCACAAATGCCATTTGCGAGGTGAAATGGAAAAATGGGTATCGTATGTTGGCGTTTGTACACGCTACCGATCCAATCGGCTGGTATCAATTTGAAGGGCCAACAAAACAATTGCAGTACGAATTGGTTCCACCTGCATACAATATACCGGGCGAAAGTCATGAAGATAACCCCGTTACAGGTCAGGATCTTAGAAGGCTTGAATACCCGAAAGGGAAAATGTCGAGAACAATGAATTCCAGCACATACCTGCAAGAGGGCTGGGGAGGCTTCAAATATCAAGTCCATACCGAGCATGCCGCGAGTGCAGGCCACGTAGTAGGCAGTTGGAGCATCAGCGCTGAATTTCCCAAATGGGAAAAGACCACTAGGGCCATGGATCTGCTCAAACAACGACAAGAGACAATTTCTGAAGCTTTCGACTCACACACGGAATGGTGGAACGAATTTTGGTCGAAATCCTCACTAAGGATTCCAAACCCGATTTTGCAAAAACAATGGTACTTGGAACAATATAAATTCGGCTCGACAGCAAGGCAAACCGGTCCGCCCATATCGCTACAGGCCGTTTGGACGGCCGACAATGGAAAACTACCACCGTGGAAAGGCGACTTTCACCACGACCTCAACACCCAACTCAGTTATTGGCCCGCCTATTCGAGCAACCATTTGAGCGAAGAAACGGGGTTTATTAATTGGTTGTGGCAAAATAGGGAAACCTTCAAAAGGTATACTTCAGATTATTTTCAGGTGACGGGTTTGAATGTTCCGGGCGTAACCACCTTAACAGGGGAGCCCATGGGCGGGTGGATTCAATATTCCTTCGGACCCACAGTATCTGCCTGGCTCGGACATCATTTTTATTTGCACTGGCGGTATACCATGAACAAGGATTTTTTGGCCGAAAAGGCATATCCATGGATTAGGGATGTTGCGATCTATCTAGAGGCTATTTCCAAAAAAGGTGAAAATGGACTAAGAAAGCTTCCCATTAGCTCAAGTCCTGAAATCCATAACAACAGTAGGGAAGCCTGGTTTGAAAACACGACCAATTTCGATCTGGCCTTGATCCGATGGACATATAAAAAGGCAGCCGAACTTGCCACCGAGCTTGGTAAGAGCGCGGAGGCCGAAAAATGGGAACAATTACTTTCAGAATGGCCGTCGTTGGCGGTCGATGAAAGAACCGGACTCAAATTGGCCCCCAACGCTTCATATACAGAATCACACCGTCATTTTTCACATCAGATCGGCTACCATCCCTTGGGCATTGTTGATTTTTCAAAGGGGGAAAAAGATAAGAAGACCATACTGCAAACGATAAAAACTTTAGACGACCAGGGTTCTTCGCAATGGGTGGGCTACTCTTTTAGTTGGTTGGCAAATATGAAGGCAAGGGCGTTCGACGGAAATGGCGCGGCTGAAGCATTAATGATATTCGCCACAAGTTTTTGTTTGCCGAATAGTTTCCATGTCAACGGGGATCAATCAGGGAAGGGTTATTCCAACTATACCTATCGGCCCTTCACTTTAGAGGGAAACTTCGCCTTTGCCGCTGGTCTGCAAGAAATGTTGTTGCAAAGCCATACCGGTATCGTTCATATTTTTCCCGCCATACCTTCTGATTGGAGAAATGCTTCTTTTAATCAGTTAAGGGCCGAGGGGGCTTTCTTGGTCTCAAGTACAATGGAAAACGGAGTAATAAAAAAGGTAAGCATCCGTTCAGAAAAAGGTGGTGTTTTGAAATTGAAGAATCCCTTTGGTGACTCGAAATTTAGCTGCTCTTCCAAATTTGAATTGGATGGAAATAACATTACTACGATTCAGACCGAAGCCGGCCAAACAATCGATTTTAATGCAAAAGCCTAGGTGCTTATCTCTCCGATTGCCATTCGTATACCGGAAGAATCTCCCAAAAATATTCCTATCTTTATGGGTCGATCACATGGGCAATGAAACGGTTTAAGCTACTTGGAATTTTCTTCACTATTCTATTGACGGTGCTGTTATTGCTGCAATCTTGCCAAGGATCGGATAAAGTAGATTTCAGTTCCCAGATAAAGCCCATTTTGAACAATAAGTGCATATCATGCCATGGCGGGGTAAAGAAAAATGGCGGACTTAGCCTTCTTTTTGAGGAGGAAGCCTTTGCCGATACCAAATCGGGTAAACCGGCCATCGTTCGAGGAGATGCCAATGCCAGTGAATTAATTAAACGGATCAATGAGGACGACCCTGAGTTAAGAATGCCCTATGAACATCCCAAGTTATCGGAAGAAGAAATAAAACTACTTACGGACTGGATAAACCAAGGCGCTGAATGGGGGGAACATTGGGCGTATACCCTTCCTGAAAAAGTCGATGTTCCCACAATTACGGAAGAGGCAGGTTTTGCCCCGTCAATAAAATCTGGGTTTCTACAAAATAGTATTGACCATTTCGTTTTGGCAAGATTGGACAGCGAAGTGTTGGAACCCAATCCCCCAGCGGATAAAAACGTGATCGCCAGAAGAGCGTCATTGGATATTACCGGATTGCCTCCGAGCCCAGATCTATTGAGAAAATTCGTAAAGGGTAACCTCTCTTATGAAACTTTTGTAGATAGCCTATTGGGCCAGAAAAGCCACGGGGAAAAATGGGCGACCTGGTGGCTTGATCTTGCCCGTTATGCAGATTCCAAAGGGTATGAAAAAGATATGGGGCGGTCTATATGGCAGTACCGCGATTGGGTGATCAAGGCATTTAACAAAGACATGCCCTTCGACCAATTTACCATCGAGCAGTTGGCGGGAGATCTGCTGCCCAGACCGTCGATGGACCAATTGATTGCTACGGCCTTCCATAGAAATACAATGAACAATGACGAGGGGGGCACCGACGATGAAGAATATCGGATTGCCACGGTCATAGACCGGCTCAATACAACTTTCTCGGTCTGGCAAAGCACCACCATGGAATGCGTTCAGTGTCATGGTCACCCTTATGACCCCTTCAAACATGAAGAATACTACAACCTAATGGCCTTTTTCAATAATAGTAGGGACGAAGACACGCCCAACGAATCGCCGGTGTTGAAATTCTATTCTTCCGATCAACAAAAAAAAGTGGATAAAGTACTCAACTGGGTCTCGAAACATGGAAATAAAAAATCCCTAAAGACCTATACCGATTTTTTACGGTTTACCGAGCCGGTCTATAAATCGCATTTTTTCAAGGAATTCGACAAAAGTGTCTATGACGACCATGCGTCCGTTGTTTTCTGGAACGGCGGTAATTTGATTATCGAAGACGCCTATACAAACAATGCAAGCTATGTCTATTTGAATTATCGTTCGCATTTCAATGATACGAGGGTCACTATACGCGAGGGAGGTCGGCAAGGCCAAATTTTGGCGCAGTTTACCATAAACAAGACAAAGAAAAATACCACTTCGCAATTTCCGTTAAAGAAAATTGACAAAAAGACGAATCTCTACATTGAGATGCAACAAAACGCCGCTGCCAAGGAGGTCAACATTCTCAATTTATATTGGGTTGGATTTATCGAAGATATGCCGGGTAGCGATATAGCCGGTTGGTCAGCTGTAAACTCAGCTTTCTTGCATGCTTTGAACGCAGATACAGAGACCGTACCTATTATGGCCGAAAACCCAGACTATATGAAACGGGTCACCCAGGTTTTTGATCGTGGCAGTTTTTTGACGAGGACCGACACGGTACAACCGGCCACTCCTGTAAGCCTGAACGAATGGGACCCAAATTGGCCCAAAGACAGGCTCGGTCTTTCAAAATGGATCGTTGACCAAAAGAACCCGTTGACCGCACGAACTTTGGTCAATAGGGTATGGCATCAGATTTATGGCCGAGGATTGGTTTCCACCATAGAGGATATCGGATCACAGTCAGACCCGCCGACACACCCCGCCCTGTTAGATTGGCTTTCCCTGCGATTTATGAACGAAATGGACTGGAGCATAAAGGCTTTGATAAAGGAAATAGTTATGTCTGGCACCTATCGACAAAGTTCAGAGGGCACGCCCGAACTTTATCAAATCGACCCTGAAAACGAATTGTATGCCCGTGGGCCAAGAATTCGACTGGGCGCGGAGCAAATAAGGGACCAGGCCCTGGCCGTATCCGGACTTTTGAGCTATAAGATGTACGGTCCTGGGGTTATGCCCCCCCAGCCCGAGGGTGTTTGGCAAACCGTTTACAACGGCGCCAAATGGGTTGAGAGCAAAGGTGATGACCGTTACAGAAGGGGAGTCTATACCTATTTGAAAAGAACAAGCCCCTACCCTTCTTTCCTGACCTTTGATGCAGGAAGTAGGGAAGTATGCATGATACGAAGAACGGTTACCAACACCCCTTTACAGGCTTTGGTGACCTTGAACGACCCAGTCTATTTGGAGGCCGCGTATCAGTTGGCAAAGAATACCCAGGTGGCCGGAGAAGTCGAAAAAAGTATTTCCAAGGCCTTTGAGCGAGCTACATTTTCCAAAATAGACCCCGCCGCCCTCGAGGCGCTGAAAGAACTCTATCAAAATTCGCTATCAGAATTCAGAGCGAATGACAAGGCAGCGGAATTGTTCTTGCATTTTGATGACCGACCTACAGTGGAATTGAGTGCATTGACCGTAGTGGCCAATGCCATTATGAATTTGGATGAATTTTTAACCAAGGCCTAATGAAAGATGAAATCGACAGACTGATTCAAGAAAAGCTGGCTCGTAAAGTTCAGGCCAAAACGCGAAGACACTTCATAAAGAACTGCGCCCAGGGTATCGGTGGACTCGCATTGAGTTCCATTTTTACGGGATGCGACCCATTGGGAAAATCACCCAAAAAGGCCGAAATGGCCTTCTCGGAGCGCGATTTAAATCCGTTGGCCACATTGGCACCTCCTTTTCCACCAAAAGTCAAGTCCGTCATCTATTTGCACATGGCCGGCGCTCCATCTCAATTGGAAATGTTCGACTACAAACCCGAGCTTCATAAATACGACGGGCAAGACTGTCCGCAATCACTTCTGGAAGGAAAAAAATTCGCGTTTATCAAAGGTACTCCGAAGTTAATGGGACCTCAGGCCGAATTTAAGCAAGAAGGCGAGTCTGGGAATTGGGTTTCAAATTTCTTGCCCCACTTCAAAAAGGTGGTCGACGAGGTTGCTTTTTTAAAAGCAGTGCATACGGATCAGTTCAATCATGGACCCGCCCAGTTGTTCATGCATACAGGTAGCGCTAGATTGGGCAGGCCCAGCATCGGTGCATGGGCCACATATGGACTTGGATCCGAGAATCAAAACCTTCCCGGTTTTGTAGTCTTGACCTCTGGCGGTCATGCCCCCGATGCCGGAAAAAGCGTTTGGGGAAGTGGTTTTCTGCCATCTGTTTATCAAGGGGTTCAATGTCGTTCACAAGGTGATCCCGTGCTCTATATCGAAGACCCCGAAGGCGTTACCCGAGATCTTAAAAAAAGTACGATTGAGGCCATTAATAAAATCAACAAGCAAGAATATATTAAATATGCCGATCCCGAAATTTTGGCACGTATCAATCAATATGAAATGGCCTATCGCATGCAGATCGCAGTTCCAGAGGTCATGAATATCAATAACGAGCCTGAAAACATTAAGCAAATGTATGGCGGGGAGGCCGGCAAGGAATCCTTTGCCAATAATTGCCTATTGGCCAGAAAATTGGTGGAAGACGGTGTACGCTTTGTTCAATTGTTCGATTGGGGATGGGATACCCACGGGAACATTCGCGAAGGCTCCATTGACATGGGCTTGCGAAATAAATGTCGGGAAATCGATAGACCGATTACAGCCTTGATTCTTGATTTAAAACAAAGAGGACTTTTGGATGAGACATTGGTCATCTGGGGAGGTGAATTCGGCAGAACACCTATGCAGGAGAACCGAGGTAACAAAAAAATGGAATTTAAGGGTCGTGACCATCATGGCGATGCCTTTACCATGTGGATGGCCGGAGGCGGTGTTAAAAAAGGAGCTTGTTATGGCAAGACCGACGATATCGGTTTTTCAGGAATCGAAGGCCGTGTTTCCGTTCATGATGTGCACGCTACCATCTTACATTTGCTCGGCTTTGATCACGAACGGTTCACCTATGAATTTCAGGGCCGAAATTTCAGGTTGACAGACGTTGAAGGGCAATTGATAAAAGAGGTTTTGGCTTGAAAATAGTAAGCTCCTCCCCTTAGTTGAGGGGAGGTGTCCCGCTTTTCAGCGGGACGGAGGGGTTACAAAACCAAAACTTTAAACAATATCAAACCTTGGTAAATGAAACAATTTCTAATTCTGACTATTGCCTTAATCACCACCACCACTTTTGCCCAACAAAAAAAACTGCAATTCTTCCAAACTGATTGGGGCCGTAATATATCTTGGGACGCTTTTTGTGAGAAGACCAAAGCAGCGGGTTACGATGGCATCGAAACTTGGTTTCCTTCAGATGAAAAGAGTCAAACGGAATTAAAGTCGGCTTTGGAAAAGTACGGGTTGAAAGTTGGATTTTTGAACGGCACCAATAAATCGCTTGCATTCGAAGAAAGCTTGAAAGCGTATACCGGGCATTTCAAGACCTTGATCGCCTGGAATCCGGCCTATATCAATTGCCATACGGGCAATGATTTCTTCACTTTTGAGCAGAACAAGGCATTTATCGATGCCGCAGATAAAATATCCAAGGAAAACAATATTCCCATTTATCATGAAACGCATCGCGGGCGATTTAGCTATAACCTGCCAGATACAAAAAAATACCTTCAAGCGATTCCAGATTTAAAATTGACATTGGATATCAGTCATTGGATGGTTGTTCATGAGTCATTATTGCAAAATCAAGACCCCGAATTGAAAGAGGTTCTAGGCCGTTCTTACCATATTCACGCCCGGGTAGGTCAAGCTGAAGCGCCACAGGTCAATGAGCCCGAAGCCCCAGAGTGGAAAAAGGCCGTTGACCGGCATTTGGATATCTGGGAAAAAGTTATCAGACAAAAATGGGAAACCAATGATATCTTTACCATAACCACGGAATTCGGCCCGCCTAATTACATGCCAACATTGCCTTATACCCGGATACCCGTGGCCGACCAATGGAAAGCCAATACCTTTATGATGAAGGCACTAAAAGAACGTTTGAATATTGACTAAGTTTACGGCCATATGGACGTTCTAAAACAACTCGTGGGGAGACTCCATCCCCTCATTGTACATTTGCCCATCGGATTCATCATTTTCGGGCTGCTACTGCAGTGGTATGACCGCAAAAGACAAACGTATTCCAAAATAATACCCATAGCCTATTTCTGGGGTGCAATTGCAGCCGTCTTCGCATGTATTACCGGATATTTGCAGTACGTAAGCGAAGGTTATGGTTTTGAAACCGTCAAATGGCATTTATGGGCCGGTATCGCCACAACATTATTTGCCTTTTTGATGTATGCCAAATTAAAAGGACTGCAATCCACGGCCTTTCTTTCTAAAATTCCGATTGCAGCCCTGTCCATTATGTTTCTAATCTTGATTTCCTTCACCGGTCATCAGGGAGGAAACATTACACACGGTGAAGACTATTTGGTGGAACCCCTTCCGAACAATATCAAATCGGCTTTGGGATTCGAAACTTTTGAGGAAAAGGAAATCGCCTTGAACAATGACAATTGGGAAACATCATTGATCTACGAAGATGTTATCAAACCCATTTTGAACAACAATTGTGTCAGCTGTCACAATCCAAAAAAGAGCAAGGGCGAACTGCTTCTACATGATGCGGAAGGAATATTAAAGGGTGGGGAAAACGGAGAGGTCATCGTTGTGAACAATGCATCCAATAGCGAGCTATTTACGCGCATGATGCTGCCTATTGAAGATGACGACCACATGCCGCCGGAAGGCAAAAAACAACCTTCGAATGAAGAAATCACACTATTGGGCGCCTGGATCGACGCGGGCCATCCGTTCAAAGGCACGATTAAGGAAGTGGGATTGGAGAAAGACCTATTCCTCTCCTTTTTTCCAAAAAAGCATGATTATGACTATCCAGACCTTGAAATTTCAGAAGCCTCGCAAGACAGCATAAAGATTATTGAAGCGAACGGCATACATGTGGACCGTATCAGTGAAACCTCAAATTTTTTGGCTGTTTCCGCCATTAATAAACCTTCGTTTGTCGATGCTGATTTCAAGCACTTACTACCTATCGCACCCCAAATCGCAAGATTGGATTTGGGCGGCACACAGGTGACGGATTCCATTTTCGAAAAGTTGACCAAACTACAGAACTTGACCATTTTGAAGTTGGACAATACCACCGTTACCGGAAATGATATAGAATTGCTATCATCTTTAAAGCATTTAAAGTCGATCAACCTGATAGCATCACAATTTGAAGCGCGTTATTTAGAGGGAATGACATCGATCCAAAATTTAAAAAAGGTCTTTCTCTATAAGACAAATGTCGACCCAAGGGAAATAAGGACCGCAAAAAAAGGGCAGATTGCAATTGACTACGGCAATTACGAACTACCACCCATACCTTCAGACTCCATTGTTTATTAAAACCCCAAGGTGTAACTAAACCGAAAATTCTAATTTGGAAAGCCCCTTCCCTTGTCAAAGGGAGGTGCCCTGACATTTTCGTCAGGGTCGGAGGGGCTGGGGCTATTTTAATTCGGCTTTGAAAGCCTCAAAACATGTAGAAGTATCTATCCCTTGATCTTGCTGAAAATATCCTGACACTTTATTGTACAAATGAAGAACCCTCGATCGTTAGCCACTGTTTCCAAGAATAATACTTTGATTATTTAATTTTTATTCCAAAAAGAAAAAACATAGTTTAGAGCGCAATTACATTTTAATGGAGCTAAATAGAAAACTAGGGCTGATATTGGGCCCGATTTTGTTTCTGGTCATAAACAACCTTCCCTTCGAGCTTGTTTCAGAAAAAGGCGATGCCGTAATAGCCGTGGCAGTGTGGATGGTCATCTGGTGGATTACCGAGGCAGTGTCAATTTCTGTGACCGCACTTCTGCCCCTCTTGCTATTTCCCATATTGAAAATAATGGATATCGGTGATGTCGGCGCGAATTATGGGAGTCCGATTATCTTTCTTTTTTTGGTGGGTTCGTATTGGCTTTGGCACTCGAGAAGGTGAACCTTCATAAACGCATTGCCTTGAATATTATCAAATTGACCGGCACCACGCCCAGCAGGGTTGTGTTGGGTTTCATGATCGCCACCGCCTCCCTTAGCATGTGGATCAGTAATACCGCAACTACCGTGGTTATGTTGCCCATCGCGATGTCGGTCATCGGATTGCTTGTCAATGATGAAGATGGATTCACAAAAAGTGATCGAAACTTTGCCCTAAGTGTTATGTTGGGTATTGCATTTTCGGCCAATGCCGGAGGTATTGCCACCGTCATCGGCACTCCCCCGAATTCGGTCATGATCGGACTGCTTGAAAACGAATACGACATAGAAATATCGTTTCTTAAATGGATGGTCATCGGTGTTCCATTTTCCTCAGTGATGATATGGATCATCTATCTCGTTTTGACCAAATGGATGTTCCCCAACAAACAACTAAAGTTTACCGCCTCAAGGGAAGTCATTAATGAAGAACTTCGAAAGTTGGGGCCGCTGGGCGGTAAAGAAAAAATGGTGTTGGCCATTTTCGGGGTGACCGTTTTTCTATGGATTTTCAGGACGGTCATCAATGATATCTTTCCCAATCTCAAATTGAACGATACCATTATCAGTATGATGGCGGCAATTGCCATGTTCTCGATTCCCTATAATCTGAAAAAAGGGGATTTTATCATCAATTGGAAAGACACCCGCAATCTGGCCTGGGGCATATTGATACTTTTCGGTGGAGGACTGGCACTTGCCAAAGGAATGTCTGTAAGCGGTATTGTTGATATGGTTTCAGCTGCAATTGCCTCAAGCGATATAAGCATTCTCTTCACCGCTATTCTTCTGATAACCCTAATGCTTTTCATGACAGAACTGATGAGCAATGTCGCCCTGGTGGCTGTTCTAGCTCCTGTCGTAGCAGGTATCGCCATAGGTTTAGACATTCCAATTCTTTACCTGTTGATTCCGGTGACCATGGCATCCAGCTGTGCCTTTATGCTTCCCATGGCCACCCCGCCCAACGCCATTGTATTTGCAAGTGGCTATATTAAGGTAAATGAAATGGCCCGAGTGGGGGTCATCTTGAATTTTATCGCTATAGCGCTGCTCATATTAATGTTCCAATTTGTGATTCCGGTATTGTTTTGACAACTCGTCTTATCCAAAGAACAACATATCGAATAAAGTGACTAGGCACGTTCCTCGGACCGATTTTTTATTATTTTTAGTGCTTTTCGCAAAATTGATCGTATAATTTGCCAAATTTCTTAGCTACTATGAAATGAGTATAAACAAAATTAATTTTTTGCTCACCGACCGAAATAATTAAATTTTTTATACAAAAGCGTAGCGGTTGATTTATGCAGAAAATTTTTATTAAGCTTATTTTCTGAACAATAAAAATTTTTAAATAGATGAAAAAGACACTATTGGCACTGGCTGCCCTGGTTTTGTTCAGCAGCCACGTGATGTATCTCAAGTTGGATAGTTACTTTCTGGCACCAAACACCGAGGCGACCATTTTATTGTTCAACGGCACCTTCGACAAAAGTGAGAACGTTATCGACCGAGATCGCATGCTGGATGTCAGCCTTGTTGGAAATGGAAAACGCACCAAAGTTGAAGATTCGCAATGGTCGGAAAAAGATAGCGTTACCATTCTCAATTTTAAGACCGGTGCGGAAGGCACATGGGTCGCCGGGGTTTCTACTGCGCCCAAATCCTTGGAAATGACGGGTGAGGATTTTAACCAATATCTTGAGCATGAGGGTATCGAAGATATGTTGAAACTACGGAGGGAAAATGGCACGCTCGATTCTACAGCCATCGAAAAGTATTCAAAACATGTAAAGACGATTTTTCAAGTCGGCCGGAAGCTAAGCGATGATTGGAGGAAACCCTTGGGGTATCTTATTGAATTTGTACCGCTCGAGAACCCTTATGATTTGAACACAGGGGATAGTATCGCGGTAAAATTACTTTTGAACGGGCGACCGTTGGTCAACCAATTGGTCTACGCAGATTTCGAGGTAAAGCCCGATGGCCATAGTCATGACGATTCTTTTGATACGGGGCACAGCCATGAAGAGACCACATCTGAACATACAAAAGAAGGTGATGGCCATGAAGGAGGCGAACATGGTCATTCCCATGGCCCAGATACGGCGGACCATAGTCACGGGCAAGAAGGCGGACACACCCATACCCATGACAAGGGCACGATCGACCACTCTCATGATGATGGTCCGGAACATGGCCATAGTCACGATGGAAAAACCGATGGCCATTCTCATGACAATACCGAAATCGTAGAACCGCATCAACATACAACAGGACAAAAACTGAGAACCGATGACCGGGGAATTGTAACTGCACGACTCACCGCTGATGGTATATGGTACCTACAGACAATTCATTTGGTCGAGACAGGGGAAGAGGGCCTGACACACGAGTCGAATTGGTCGACCCTGACCTTTGAGGTTACCCATGCACATGGGGAAGATACTCACACCCATGAGCATGGGCATGAAGGTGGAATTCCTTCATGGGCATATTGGGTAGGAAGTATATTTTTGGTAGGTATTTTGTTTTTTTGGTTCAATAGGAAAAAATAGATGGGAGCATTTACAAAGAAGTATCTCGTTGGTTTCGTTCTACTTTTTTTTCCTTTGGGGATATTGGCCCACGGAGTAAGTTCGGGCGATCAGGAAATTTTAAATAACGGAGGGCTACTATCCTATATCTATGTAGGTGCCAAGCACATGGTGACCGGTTACGACCATTTGCTTTTTTTGGCCGGGGTCATATTTTATCTTCAAGGTTTTAAGGATATTGTTCGCTTTATCACAGTATTCACAATTGGCCACAGTATTACCCTTATCGGCGCGACCTATTTGGGCATTCAGGCCAACGAACATCTCGTAGATGCAGTAATCGCATTGAGTGTCTTATATAAGGGTTTTGAGAATTTAGGGGGTTTTGAAAAATATTTCAAGGTCAAATCGCCGAACCTTCTTCTAATGGTCTTTAATCTTCGGGTTGATCCATGGTTTCGGACTTTCGACCCGTTTGCAGTCATTTGACGTGGGATCCTCGCAATTTTTGGCGAAAATCGTAAGCTTCAACATCGGGGTCGAGCTAGGTCAAATCTTGGCCTTGATTCCCATTGTCTTTATCATTACCCAATGGCAATCGAAAAAGAGCTATGGCGCTTTTTATAAGGCAGCCAACACCTATCTGGTCATCGCCGGTATCGCCTTGTTCATTTATCAAATGTATGGTTACTTTCATGGCCATTGAGCTAGGCGATTGTATTACAATATTGTGATCATAAAAACAAAACCCCTGCTTATACAGAGGTTTCGTCTAAACTAACTCAAACAATTCGAAGCTAAAGGCCTCACTATAAATACGGATCAAAACCCTTCGGCAGATTTTCGACGGTATCTAAATCTAAGTTAATTTCATCATTTGGGTCAATATAATTGATGCCTTCAATTCCTTTTGGATCTGCATAGGGATCGAAATTTTCTGGAAGATGATTTTCCACAACAATTTCCTCTAGACTAGACATGTCTATATATTCTATCCAGTTCAGGTCAAAATAGAATTCGTAGGGGTCGAATCCCTCTGGGAGATAATCGGCCGTATCGAAACCAAGTTCAATGACATCCTCTTCCTCTATATATTCTATTGAATCAAGATCGAAGTCCTCGGCACCTTTATTAATGTTGTTTGCAAAAGCCCCGTGAACCAACAATCCACCAAGGGCAATACTTAAAGTCAATTTCTTTTTGTTCATAACGTTTAGGTTAATATCCATGAACTGCTATAACGTTAAAAACAGGTATTATTGCACCCCTGGTTTCAGCTTGTCAAGGCTAAAATCGCATCAAATGTGAAATCCGCATTTTTGATCATAAAACTTTGCGAATTCCATATTTTAACATTTTGATTCTTAACAGCGGAATACTTTTTTGATCCGATTTTTATCTTCTTAAATTGGCGCATTTCATCGAATATTTTGCCGATAAGTGTAGCCTATCTTTAAAAGTGCCCTTAAATCAAAAGGACCCTCTAAAACAAGGGCCCTCAACATCAAAGAATATTGGCCCTAATTATAAGGCCGCCACGTTTTCGGAGTCCTCTGCCCGAGCATAGGGGTCAAAATTACTGGGAAGATATTCGGCCGTATCAAAACCCAAATCAAATTCTACTTCTTCTTCGATGTAATTGATACCCTCAATCCCCAATGGGTCTGCATATGGGTCGAAGCCCTCTGGAAGATATGCTTCGGAATTGAATCCAAGTTCTATCTCACCGTCGTCTTCGATATATTCGATGGCATTAAGATCAACATACAATTTGTGTGGGTCGAAGTTTTCGGGTAAATAATCGGTAGTATCAAAGCCCAAATCGATTTCTGATTCTTCTTCGATATACACGATTTTATCTAAATCTAAATCCGCATTCTTTTCACAATCGTCATGGAAAACGGTTTGGGTGTCATCAGAATTATTACATTTTTCAGCTTTATCATGTGCTGGTTCCCCACTTAGGAGCGCCAATCCGCATATCAGTATTAAATAGTTCATTTTGTGATCAGTTTAATTGTTTAATGATTTATCCTTTGTTTGCTACTATGACTATCGAAAAAATGAAATGTTACTCGGCTTGGGAAACATTTAACGGCTTTCGAACTTTTTTAGCATAACTTTTGGAATGCGCGGTGATGGAGTTTCAGATCTTATTTAAAATATTAAAGGAAGTGGGAAAAGAAGCGTAAATTTTCACTTGCGAAAAGTTTAGGGTAGGGCGGGTTCCTTGACAAGTTAGGGATGAATCCTGCCTACCGACAGGCAGGCTTCTCGCCTCTCCTCTTTTCTTTTTTGCAAAGAAAAAGCCCCTCCTACCGGAGGGGCCTCTACTTCGTACAGGCGGAGAGACTCGAACTCTCACACCTTTCGGCACTAGATCCTAAGTCTAGCGTGTCTACCAATTCCACCACGCCTGCAAATTTCAATCTTATCGAGAACGTCACAAAACCTTAAGACCTTGTACGCCAGACTTTCTAGCGTGCCCGCCCGAACGTGCCGTCCGGTACGGGCGGGTCTACCAATTCCACCACGCCTGCAATTCAATAAATACGGGCTGCAAATATATATTCAAAAATTCAATTCTCTAAATTTTAGCCCTTCTAAAGTTCTTTTGTAAATTCGGCATTTAGACCATTTGATATGAAAGACATCAACTCATATATTGAAAAGAACAAAGACCAATTTATAAGCGAACTGATCGAGCTACTGAAAATTCCTTCGATAAGTGCCGACCCTGTTTATTCGAAAGACGTAATCAAAACATCCGAAACAATAAAAACCAGTCTCGAAAAGGCAGGTTGCGATGCCGTCGAAATCTGTGAAACAAAGGGTCACCCGATCGTCTATGGCGAAAAAATGATCGACCCCGATTTACCTACGGTACTGGTTTACGGGCATTACGATGTGCAGCCACCCGATCCATTGGAGTTATGGGACTCACCACCTTTCGAGCCCGTCATAAAGCAGACCGACCTTCACCCTGATGGGGCCATTTTTGCCCGTGGGTCTTGTGATGACAAAGGACAATTGTATATGCATGTAAAGGCTTTTGAATATATGATGGAAACAAATCAACTGCCCTGCAATGTAAAATTTATGATTGAAGGTGAAGAAGAGGTGGGCAGCGATAATTTAGGGATTTTCGTCGCTGCCAATCGTGAAAAGCTGGCTAATGATATCATATTGATTTCAGACACAAGTATGATTGCAAATGATGTACCCAGCATCAGTACGGGTCTACGCGGATTGAGTTATGTCGAGGTTGAAGTCACAGGCCCGAACAAAGATTTACACAGTGGTGTTTATGGTGGCGCTGTCGCCAACCCGGTCAATATTTTGGCTAAAATGATCGCTTCCCTACATGATGGGGACAAGCGCATCACCATACCCGGATTTTACGATAAAGTCGAGAATCTTTCCGAGGAGGAACGTGCTAAGATGGCCGAAGCCCCCTTCTCTTTGGAAGCCTATAAAAACGAACTCGATATCGATGCCGTTTATGGTGAAGAAGGATACACCACCAATGAGCGCAATTCGATTCGGCCCACGCTCGATGTTAACGGAATCTGGGGAGGATACATCGGTGAAGGCGCCAAAACCGTTTTACCGAGCAAGGCCTATGCAAAAATTTCCATGCGTTTGGTTCCCGACCAAGATTGGGAGGAAATTACGGAACTATTTACCAAACACTTCATATCAATTGCCCCAAAGGGGGTTAGGGTCAAGGTCACACCACACCATGGCGGACAGGGTTATGTCACCCCAATTGACAGTATAGGCTACAAAGCAGCAGAAAAGGCCTATGAAAAGACTTTCGGAAAAAAACCGCTGCCTCAGCGCGGTGGAGGTAGCATACCTATTGTCGCACTTTTTGAGGAAGAACTAAAAAGCAAGACCATTTTAATGGGCTTCGGACTCGACAGTGACGATATTCACTCTCCCAACGAACATTTCGGGGTATGGAACTATCTAAAAGGCATTGAGACCATACCATACTTTTATCGGTACTTTTCTGAAATGAGTTCTTGAGTTGAGCCTATAAAGGGATAAAATAACTTTGAGACTATCTGAAAATAGGTCTCTAAAAGCTCAACATACATCACCTGACCAAGGTAAAAAGAGCTAGAAGATCACCTTTAAATCTTCACAAAGCTCTAATGTTACGCGCTATTGGCTGTTAATTGCGTAGGGAGCCCGTTGGTTGCCCCATCGACTCGTATGTCAAATGGTATTTTGAGCGTAAATCATAGCAGATGAACGAGTATTTCAATGCAATTGTAATACGACACATTTTTTCCCGTTAAAAAATGACCATAAATAACCTACTTTATAATGACGATTTCAGAACAAAAAACGGCCTTGTTTTTCAGGCTAAGTATTTCCCTAACCGTATTCGGGGCTCTTTTTAAATTTGTTTCCTGGCCTTTGATCACAATGGGAGCCCTAGGAATGGTTGTTTTCCATGCCATTCAATTTTTTCAAAAACAACACAGATCGGCCCTTGACTATTCAAGACAATTGTTGATAATCTTCTTTTTAGGCAGTTATCTATCTAGTATATTTAATTTACCCTATAATCATGTACTTATTCTATTAACACAGGTTGCACTCATTGCATTTCTGCTATTTTATATTAAAAAAATAGTGAAATCTGTTAAAGACACCAACCAAAACAATTTTATACTGCCCAATATTAAAACGGAAAACCTTTCCTATACCTTGGCCGATCTGGCCACCGTTTATATTGTAGTTGCCTCGTTGTTCAAAATTCTCCACTGGGAATTTGGGCCAATAAACAGCAACCTCTTAATGGTGATTGGCCTTTTCACGGCGCTAATCTCGCTTTTGGCGGGCTCAAAATTTGTAAGAAGCTAGCGCCCATTCCTTAATTTATTCGCATCTATCTAACTCTACGTTTGTAGAATTCAAATTTTTATTCTATGTTTGTAGAATACATTCTAAAAACGTAGAAATGAAACTTTCGAAATCCGAAGAAGAATTGATGAACATGCTCTGGAGGCAGAAAAAAGCCTTTATGAAAGACCTGTTAGATGCATACCCAGAGCCAAAGCCTGCAACCACAACGGTTGCGACACTTTTAAAGCGAATGACCGATAAGGGGTTTGTGGCTTACAAAAGCTTTGGGCGTTCTCGAGAGTATTACCCCTTGGTAAAAAAGAAAGCATATTTTTCCAAACACGTCAACGGACTCATCAAAAATTTCTTCAATGACAGTCCCGCGCAATTTGCCTCATTCTTTGCCCAGGAGACAGACTTAAGCAAAGATGAACTGAAAGCCTTGAAAAAACTTATTGATGACCAATTGAAAAACAAGTAGTCATGTTGATCTATATTTTAAAATCCGCTGCCTGTCTTGCCATTTTGCTCTTCTTCTATAAAACGTTTTTGGAAAAAGAGAACATGCATTTTTTCAAACGCTTTTATTTGTTAGGCTCTTTGGTTTTTGCCTTGGTGATTCCGACAATCGTCTTTACAGAATATGTAGAGGTGGCCCCAACAGCCATTGGGATTGATCGAGAAGTGGCTGTGCCGAATGCGAATTTGAATATCCCCACTAAACTTGAGTCGGATGTTTTGGATATAGAGCCACTCTTGTGGGGGGTCTATTTTTTGGGCATGTTATTCTTCGGAATCAAGTTCCTCAAGAACCTGTTCGAGATTTTCAGACGCATCCGCAGGAATCCCAAATATCAAAAGTCAAACTTTATTCAGGTATTGCTACAAGAAAAGATGCCCCCTCATACATTCTTACGGTATATCTTCTTGAACAAGCAAAAGTTCGAATCAAATAAGATACCGAAGGAGGTTCTGCTTCACGAAGAGACACATGCCCGTGAAAAACACAGTTTGGACGTTCTTTTCGTTGAATTGCTGCAGGTACTCTTTTGGGTAAACCCCCTGGTCTATTTCTTTAAGAAGGCCATAAAACTGAATCATGAATTTTTGGCCGACCGGGCGGTGCTTCAAAAGGATATTGACACCTTGGCCTATCAGAACACGCTCTTATCATTTTTATCATCGGAGAGCGCTAAAAAGTATCAACCTTCATTACCGAATGCCATCAATTATTCATCAATCAAAAAACGATTTACAGTCATGAAAACGCAAACATCCAAAAAAGCCGTCTTTTTAAGGGGTCTTCTGTTATTTCCATTGCTAGCGGCATTATTATTGGGCTTTTCTCAAAAGAAAACCGTTGAGAAATATTCTGAAGATACACATGAAATTCTTGGGGATTGGATCGAGGCCGAAAATGAATCCGCTGAATTAGCTGTTATCAAAAAAAATGGGAGGTTAATATTTAAAGATGCTGATTGGGGTTCTATCCACATCCAAAAATCAAATGATGATTATTATTATCTATTACCAAATGGTAGGGGGAAAGAAAAATTTCCAGTTCAATTCAACCCCGAAATGGATATTCTTGTTTATCGCGGCACAAGGTTCATTCCTCTTGAGAAAAGCATAAAGGGACAATTGCTGGGGCTGTGGGAAAATCAAGAACGGGACATCAAATTTATGGTCCAACAACATGAAACCGGCTTCGTATGGGATGTTGTTATGGAAGATGGTGACCCTGTTCGATACTATCCTAAAAAAATGGATGATCGATATGTTTTCACTTATGGACCGGAACAATATTTATGGTCTTTTGTAGCTGAAGGTGGTATTTTATATGATAACGAAGGAGTTGCTTATAAAAGAATTCCCGAAGGTGAAGACCAAGAAGGCGCAACCGAAGAGCAGGTCGCTGAATACAATGCTTTGGCCATACAGTATAATACGATGATTGCCCAAGAAGAGAGCATTAGGTTAAAAATGGACGATGTAGAGCGATTGGAATATCTATACGGCCTAATGTCGGAAGAACAACGGGCCAATGCCGAGCCCTTTCCTGATTTTCCTGAGCCGCCTACTCCACCAGAGGCCCCTTCAGAAACCGAGGTAACGGCGGAAATCGCATCACCAGGGCCACCGAGTGCCCCGGTTGAAATTGATGTTGATGTTCCGGAAGCTCCTAATCCTCCCGATGAAGTCACCGTTGAACAAGATCCGAAAATACCGTCCGATTTTCCATCACCCCCAAATCTTGCGTATCGGGTCGACCAAAAGCCCATGTCAAAAAAATTGAAAAAATTGGTCGATAAATTCGGAAGAGCTAAGGGATCTTACCTCAATGCTGTCGATGAATATAGAACCGAGGGAGAAGGTGAATATGACGCTGTTATTGCCAAATACGAAAAACTCGTGGAGGTTTATGACCAATATAAGGAAATGGCGGCCGAAGAAGGAGTGTTGGCCCATCCCGTACCGGCTTATTCATCAATTGCGCCGAATAACAATGTCAAGAATGTTGAAAAACCGATGGTAATGGTCGGGGTAAGGACAACACCCGAAAAGGCAGCCCAACAAATTAGGGAGAATCTAGAAAAGAGCAACAAAAGCGGAAAACTAATCGAAGTTCCAGAACCTCCGACTCGTTTGACGACCCCACCTGCTCCGCCCGAACCCAAATCTCCTTTGGAATTTATCGATGAGATGAATGATAAAAACGCCATTTTCTATTATAACGATAAAGAGATTAGCTATGACGAGGCCAAAGACCTATTGAAAAAATCAGATAGGATAAGTTTGGAGGCAAGACATACAGGCTTGAAACGGCCTATTGTAAAATTGTCCGATGGACCTATCCATATTAAAACAGATAATTGATAGCCACATTGTAAGTGGGTCGAAACAGGATTCCATGCATAGAATTCCGCTCAAAATCATAAATTTTCGCAAAAAGCCCCAATTTTCGGGGCTTTTTTGTAACAAAACCCTCAAGGTAGCGTTCTAATGGTATTGTCCCGATTCCCTCTTATCCTACTACATGGTAAAGGTCCGTTCGAGCACCTCGACAAAGCTCGGTACAGGCTCCATCGAGCTATTTATGACCTCTTGACTGCGTTCGAGGGGACAGTAGTTTTTATTCATCAATTAAATTATCATGTTACAACGCTTTTTTATTCTTTGCTCAGGATCTGATGCCTCCATTCTCAAAACCTGTTCAGAAGGCGAACAGAACAAGTATGCGGGAATCGGGGCCACGGTCTTCTTCACGGCCGTGATGGCCTTTATCGCAAGCAGTTATGCACTTTACACCGTTTTTGACAACATCTACGCATCTATATTCTTCGGTTTGATTTGGGGTCTGTTGATTTTCAATCTGGATCGGTTCATCGTATCGACCATTAAAAAGCGAAATAGCTTCTGGAGTGAATTTTTGCAGGCGACCCCAAGAATCATCCTCGCCGTCATCATTGCCATTGTTATCTCAAAGCCCTTGGAAATGAAGATTTTCGAAAAGGAAATCAATCAGGTATTGTTGGAGCAAAAAAACGAAATGACCTTGGCCAATAAACAGCAATTGGCCTTACAATATACTCCTGTCGTTGAGAAACTCAACCAAGATATAGCCACTCTTAAATCAGAAATCGCCTCTAAGGAGGCGGAAACAAACGCGCTCTATGATACCTATATTGCCGAGGCAGAAGGCACCGCCGGAACGATGTTACTCGGCAAAGGCCCTGTTTATAAGGAAAAACGCGAAAAACACGACGCCTATCTTGCCGAATTACAGCAATTAAAAAAGAAAAACAATCAGAAAATTGTCGATATCGAAAGCCAAATAGCAACCTTGAACATCGAATACGGTGAGATGGTCAAAAATTCACAACCGATTATCGATGGCTTTGACGGACTCATGGCACGTATCAACGCGTTGGCCGAATTGCCTTGGTTCCCCTCATTTTTTATTTTCTTATTGTTTTTGGCAATCGAGACCTCACCTATCATTGCCAAATTGTTGTCGCCCAAAGGCGAATACGACCTGAAACTGGAAGATGAAGAAAGCGCTCTTAAGACATGGGTCACCCAAAAAGTACTGCAACGCGAAAAGATTCTGTCCACCGATACCATCTTAAACGAAAAAGTATATGGTGAAATCGCTGAAGAGGAAGCTGCTTATGCCTACAAGAAACAGAAGGCGGAGGAGTTGCTAAGGTTGCAGGCCGATGCCTTTCACGATCTGCAAGTCAAAAGTCTATAAATTTAGAATGCCGTAAGAAAGTCTTTTACGTTTTTCAGAATTTTTCTGAAATCATCGTCCATTGCCGTATCGCCCACATGAAGTCTCTTTTCATGGTACTCGGCAAGGTCAACGGCTCTTGGCATTCCTAAAATGCCAAATTTGTACTTCAGTTCAAAAACGAGCTCGGCGGCGGCCCTTGGCTCATCTTTCTTGATGTGATAGATATAGTTTCCGAGTTGCCGTATGAATTCCTCCTTGAAAACCGACATAAATTCATGCTCAAAATCCGTATCGGCCGCACCCAACTCAAAGAGATAGTCTAAATTGGGAGGTTCTTCAATGTATTTCATAGCACTATCCATGGGTTAATTTGAATTGTTCAGTGGTAATTATTCAAAATGGAATATAGGTTGATTTGGGTTTAACAATCAAAAGTAAGAATTTTACTATCCTTTATGCGATTTATGTTGTGAAACTCGATTTTTAGTTGGCTAGTCCCTGTGCAGTTGATGTAAAGACCAGCAAAATGGGTTTTCTATTGAGGGCCTTTTCGTCTGACAATGACAACCCAGTCTTGCCCGCCTTTGCGTAATTTACTTTGTGGTGGGTGTCCCAAATCTTGTATTTCCCCTCCTGCCAAAGTTGGTTTTGACCCAACTTGAAGCACCCCGCCTACTAAAGGATCAAACCATTGCAACATAAACTGTCCGCTTGTCTCACTTAGGTCAATTGTATATTTATCCTTATTGGGCAAGTATGCAGCATATACTTCGTTGGCTTTATAAAGGCAGTAGGCCTCCTTCGAATTGACGAGCGAATGTTTGGGTCTCATTTCCCAATAAGGCAGATGTTCCTGGAAAAAGTCCAAGGCATGATCGGTAATCTCCCACAATCGATTGCGTGAACGCCAATCTTCTGTGTTTAAATCATTATACCGATTGTTGGCTCCGAAATACCATTCAACGCCCGCAGCACCGGATAGCAACGACCCCCAAAGTACGTATCGGCGCAATGAATCATGGTTGCCATCAAGTGAGTCGGAACGAGCCCCCGTATGCCACATCCCGATTTCATCCATAGTGATCATCCATTCATGGCCGGTATCACGAGCCTTGCTTTTCCAAGTTTCCAATACCGCCGCGACACCTTCGCGTTTATCGACTTGTAGTGAAAGTCCATCCAATTGTTTGAATCCCACAATGGAATCGAGCACATTGGTACGGTGAGGTTCATGTGAGTGCGTATGTAGCAAAATAGGGTGGTCGTAAGGATCGATTTTTCTGATGAAATCGGTCATTGACCTACGTTGTTGGTCATTTTGGGAAATCGGACTAAACTCGGCATAACCATTTTCCTCACCTAGGTTGAATTTCAAAGCCAGATGGTGACCAAAACGCGATATCATCTCGTGAAGGTATAATTGGCGCATAGGCCCGGTATCACCACCATCCAACATTGTTTCGTTCTCTGTTTCCTGAAGTACCATGTGTAATAGAATACCCTTTGACTGCATATGCTGGAAAACGATTTCCCACTGGTCCAATTTACTGACATCGAACCTGGTGAAATCCGCAGGATTATTATAGGGCCACACATCCTTGCCATCACCATTGATATTGTTCGTCAAGAAATAAACGACATTCATGTCTTTTGAAGCCAAATAATTCAGCGCCCCGATGATGCCCTTTCCTTTTCCGTCTTTCCAGGTTGGGTCACCCTCTTGCCAATCTTCTAAATGTGGGGAATAACTATGGATGGTATCATTCGTATGTGCTTCACCATCTTTGGTGGAAGCTTGCATGCGGTATGTGCCATCAAAGTCTTCATAGGCCAAGAAGTTTTCTGGACTGTCGGCCCCGCCTTTCATCCAGTATTTCCCCGATTCCTTGAATTTAAAATACCCTTTGTCGTTTAGCAATCTTCCCTTTGAACGAAAGTCGTTTCCCATCTTATCGGATGGAATGACCACGAATTTTCCTTCCGAATTCGTGGTTTCAACAATTCTTCCTTCGTTCATATCTTCGCTCAGCGCAATGGAATCGCCTTGGCGCAGTTCTGCCGAATAGCTCCACTCCCCAATTTTATCAGGTGTAAATCGCACCTGCCAAATATTGCCTGAAGTTGCACTGGTCTGTGCTGCATTGCCATCGGCGGCATAGAATCCTCTGATGGAATATTGGCTGTCATCATTTTTAAACTCAACGGTCAACCGATAGTTCAAAAACGGGTTTTCCTCGGCACCCTCTGAAGTTTCAGGCCCTTCAAAGGACAAGGCAACCGTATGAAAATTTTGATATTCCTTTAGGGAAACCTGCTTTTGCTTCTCTGCGCACGAAAAGCAGGACAACAGCAGAATCGTTATAATCGTATTTTTCATAAGTCCGAATCGTTCATTCTTAGGATATGGAAGGAGACAAATAGAATCCAAAATAAGATGCTTGTCTCAACAATTCGTTGGAAAAGTCCGATAAATGGTCCTGAAGGATTACCGAACAATAATGCGACAAATACCAAGGAAATAATTCCACATATAATCGAAACCGTTTTCAGGTTTTTAGTGTGAGGGTTCCTTTCAAACGAAATACCCAACCCGATCAAACAAAAGGGAACCACGGAGTAGGTCAAAAATCCGGCAGTATTGTGAATAAACTGTGAGAGACTAAGGTTTGCCGAATCGGAAGGGCAACCTGGGTCACAAGGGAAAAATCCCGTTGCTAAAGTTCCCAGCCCATAGAATATAGCCAGGAAGGCGAATCCCAATTTAATGCCCCTGGATTTCTTAAAGGCGCTCGGGGCCAATAACCCAAACAAGAACAAGAGGGTACCGCTTGTCATAAAGGCGTACCCAAGATACTTATAATTCGGCATCCCCGTCGCATAGCTTTCACTGATATATTGGCTTATCGGGTCGTAGTCTTGTACTTGAAGACCGCCGACCAAGCTTGCAATGGCGAAGAGTAAAACGCCACATAGTCCGAATAGAAAAGTCAAATGCTTGGTCATGTCCTTTAATTTCCCCAAATACGTTCCCAAAGCTCGGAAAAAAGATTTTTGCGATCGACATCGAATCTAGGCACTTCCTCTACGCCGATTTCATTATCCCTGGGAATCAACCGATACATAAAGGCAAATCGATCTTCATCGGGATCGAGGCTTATCAGACCAAATCGAAGGTCGTTAAAGAAAATATTTTCATCTGTTTCAGTAATCGTAAACCAACCCTCGCTAATTTCAATCAGGCGATCAATTTTGTCCTTTTTTCTTAGCTCGCCCAATAATTCATGGTTCTTTGGGTAGGATTTAAAACTAATTTCCTTCTTGTCAAAAAAGGAGTAATTTCCAATCAGGTAAGCATCGCCGACGTCGATATTGGCCGTCCATAAAATCGAATTGAAAGGTGTCGGTCGGGTATTGATGGCCAGATATACAATACCCTGTTCCTCCAAACCACCTTTGAACTTTTGAAAGGCGATTCCTTTCAAGATAAGCGTCAGCACCAAATAGGCCGAACTGACAATTAATCCCAACAGATTATACCTATGACGTTTGGCTGAGGTCCTCTTTTGTCGCATTGCCAATATCAGAAAAAACAGAAAAGGGAGGGTATACAGAGGATCGACCACAAAAATGTTCTGGAAGGCGAGGCGTATCTTGAACGGCCAAAAAAGTTGTGTTCCCCAAGTAGTAAAAGCATCAAGAATAGGGTGGGTAATCAGGCCCCAAAACATTAACCAGGACCAATCTTTCCACAAGGCCTGTTGTTTACTATTGATTTTCCAAACGAGCCAACCGAATAGGGGCGAGAACAACACTGCAAAGAAAATCGAATGGCTAAAACCACGATGCCATTCGATAGCGGTGACAGTATCGACAAAATTACGGGAGAGCACGTCAAGATCGGGAATGGTGCCTGCAACCGCTCCCCATAGCATGGCCCTATTGCCCACTTTTTTTCCTAATACCACTTCTCCGACTGCTGCTCCAAGTACTATTTGAGTCAAGGAATCCATATGGGAAGTTTAAATTCGAATTTCGGTTGCAAGTTTAAGATTAAATGTTGTTCAAACTCCTAGTATTGGTGCCATCGGGGACCTTAATTAACACTTTGGACTAGAGCTTTTTAGGGTCTAGCCTCACGTACTTGACCGCTTTCCGATTCCAGGTATAAACCAAATGAACCATTCCATCATCAGCTTGAATTACCGTGGGATAAGAATACTCTTCTCCCTCCCTATCTGTGGTCTCACGAATAGGTTCGAGATCAAAAATGCGTTTCCATTCTTTTCCATCTTCAGAGATGGCCACACTCAAAGGCACCCGATCTCCCCAATTTTTTTCGGTTGGATTGTAAATCAAAAGTTGCCTTCCATCATCTAAAGTGACCCCATCGATTCCTGAGTTCGGGTTGGGCAATGATGTTGCTGTCATTTTGCTCCATGTTTTTCCCCCATTATCTGACCAGTTCTGTCCGATTACGCCATTTTTGGTCCTGCTCAATAGTTGAAGCCTGTTATTGCCGTGATTAAAAATTACCGGCTGAATGGCCCCAAATTCATTGGCATCGTTAAGTGGCTTGGTCTTTGTCCATGTTTTGCCTTGATCGGTGCTAATTTCCAAATGTATTGTCCAAATGCCCGATTTGGTCTCATTGCTCGAAGGCGAGAGAACAATGCCATTCTTTAGTTGTATCGGTTGGTTTTTGATCGGTCCTAAAATACCCTCGGGAAGTTTGATCGGCTTGGACCATGTGCTACCCTCGTCCTCTGAAGTCATATACATCCCCCACCATTCTTGTGGGCTTGGGCCAACTTTATAGAACAAATGTAAGGGTCGTCCTTTTGGTTTGTACAATACCGGATTCCAGCAGGCATATCGTGTTCCATCTTCTTGAACCCCGTTGACCACCTCAACTGGAGTAGACCATGAGCCTTTCGCTTTTCTCGAAATCCAAATACCGACATCCTTGTTTTTTTCCTTGGTGCCCCCGAACCAAGATGCGATGATCGTTCCGTTGCTTATTTCGATTGTCGATGCATGGCACTCAGGTGTCGGGGCATCTTCAAGCCCATAGACAAACCCTTGTTCGATAATGGCAGGATAATCGATGGGGTTCGGCTTTGGCAATTTCCGTTCCTGGCCCCTACATGAAAATATCATAGTCAATATTAAAAATGCGAATAGCGAAAATCTCATAGGTTTCCTTTTAAGACCGATCCAAAATCTGAAATTGTTTTGAGTTTCGAGATTTAAGCGAAAATAATGGATTTTGAGGCTAAATGCAGGCTTTTTTGAGTCTCATGGCCGGGTTACGGAACAAGAAGAGGCAAGATACGGGTGAAAAAAGACAGATGTGCGACATATTTCGGAAACTCAAGACAAGTACCCTATTTAAAACTTTTGCGATACTCCGATGGTGTTCTTCCCATAATACTCTTGAAATAATGATTGAAATTGGCAAGATTATTATAACCGCTTTCAAAACAAATCTGGGTAATCTGCCGATCGGATTCCGCCAAAAGCTTTGCTGCCATACCTACACGTACGCGCTTGACATACTCCATAAAAGTAAGGTTTGTCTTTTTTTTGAAAAACCGGCAAAAAGAGCTCGGAGCCATGTGCAACAAGGCTGCAGCCTCCTGTAGGCGAATACCTTCTTGGATATTTTGGAAAACATATTCATACACTTTATTGATTTTTTCCAAATTTTTAGAGAACACGACTGCCTTATCAATAGGATTGGAGAGTTTTTCGCGTTCCTCGATCTGCAATAGCAAATTAAAGACCTTGAGCATTTCGATATAATATTCCAAACCCTCAAGTTCGATCATTCTTTCAAGCGTTTCCTGAACTTGGTTATGATCCTCCACTTTAAACCGTAGGCCACGTTCAGATTGTCTTAAAAGATCTCTGACTTCTTCCAACTCGGGCATCATGAAAAAATCCGAATTCATGATATCCTCGGAAAAATGGGTTACGATACAAAATGAGGAGTTTTCTTTTTCTGAGGGAAAAAGTTCCCAACAATGCGGAAGATCCGGGCCCATCAACACGAGGTCGCCTTTTTCAAACCCTGAGATATTGTCTCCTACAATTCTACGACCCGTTCCAGCGGCAATGAAGTTAAGTTCGAAATTCTTGTGGGAATGAATATTATCAACGGATTTCAAAGGAAGTTTTCTCGTAATGAACGAATGCTTGTTGGGTACGATTATTTTTTCGAAGACGAACTCCATTCACATTTATTTTGACCAGAATTCTTGAATATACAAATTAAGGGCAAGAAAAAGATCAAAATATGATGTGTTTGGCGCAATATTGTAGTGGTTTTCAACGAGATTTTACTCGTTATTTGATACTATGCATCTGCCATTAAAAGGAATCATACCTCCATTGGTCACTCCGCTATTGGAGAATGGGGAGCTTGACCTGGTAGGCCTAAAAAAACTGGTCGGGCACGTTTTGTCAGGTGGTGTACACGGGCTGTTCTTACTGGGTACTACCGGGGAAGGGACCAGCCTTTCACATAGGCTGCAAAAACAACTGGTCTCGGAAACCTGTGCCTTGGTTCAAAAACGGGTGCCCTTACTGGTGTGTATTACCGATACCGCACTTGAAGAGTCTTTGGAATTGGCCGCCCATGCCAGACAGGCCGGGGCCGATTTTTTGGTGGTTGCCGCCCCTTATTATCTACCTATTTCACAAGAAGAGATGCAAGACTATCTCGACCTACTGCTTCCAAAACTTTCTTTGCCTATCTTACTATACAATATGCCAAGTTGTACCAAAATGAATCTATCTTTGGAGACCGTTCGGAAGGCCAAAGAATTGGGAGCCATCGGAATAAAAGACAGTTCGGGTGATATGGCCTATCTCAATTCCCTACTTCAAGAGTTCAGAAATGATCCCAACTTCTCGATTATTACCGGGTCGGAACTACTGTTGCATAAGACCATTTTGAACGGGGGTCATGGCGGGGTGGCCGGAGGCGCCAATTTCTTTCCCGAACTTTTTGTGGAGCTCTATAAGGCTTCCTTGGCCAAGGATTCGGATAAAATTATGTTACTTCGTCAAAAAGTGGTTCAAATCGACAACACCATCTACTCCGTGGGGAAAAATACTTCGAAGTACATAAAAGGCATCAAAAGTGCACTTGCCGCGCTTGGCATTTGCCATGATTTCACCGCACCGCCGGTCACGCGGTTCGATGAGGTCGAGCGCGCCAAAATTCGAAAGCATATGGCCGAATTTCCTTCGACCAATGAATTCAGGACCATCGAATGAATTATGACCTTGGTACCATAGACCTTGCCATACTAGTTGCCTATGCACTGATTTTGTTGGTCATGGGCTTCTATTTTTTCAGGAAAAGTAAATCTTCAGAACAGTTCATGGTAGCAGGTAAGAGCATCCCCGCCTGGGCGGCCGGTATAGCGGTTATGAGCACCTATACCAGTAGTATTTCATATATAGCGGTACCCGGGAAGGCTTTTGACGATAATTGGCATCCCTTGATCTTCGCACTGACGGCAATTCCCGTTACCTGGTTTGTTACCCAATATGTTATTCCGCATTATCGAAAAAACAAAATCATCTCGGTCTATAGTTATCTGGAGGAAAAGATTGGAAATTGGGGGCGATTGTATGCCTCGTTTTCCTTTTTACTGTTTATGGTCGGAAGAGTAGCGGTAATCCTTTACCTGTCATCCCTGTTATTGACTTCCTTCATAACGGCCGATATTGGAACCGTCATTGTGCTCGTGGGAATCGTCACCATTATCTATACCCTAATTGGTGGTATGGAAGCTGTCATCTGGACCGATGTCATGCAGTCGGTAATTATGATTGGAGGAATCCTTTTCGTGGGCTACGTTTTGACGGTTGATGTCTTCGCCCAACCCGAAAACTTGATCCAAAAGGCCATAGATCAGCGAAAATTCAGTTTGGGCGACCCCCATTTCTCTTTAAGCGACCGTACGATATGGGTCATGGTTATTTATGGCGTTACCGAAAACGTACGTAATCTTATGGCCGACCAGAACTATACCCAAAAATACAGCTCTGTAGCCACTGAAAAGGAAGCCAAAAATTCGGTTTGGATCGCTATGCTGATCTATCTACCGTTGACCGCCATCTTCCTCTATATTGGCACAGCACTGTTCTCCTTTTATGGGGGGGAGAGCCAACTATTGAACGATGCCATAACAAAAGGAGATCAGGTTTTTCCATATTTTATAGCGACAGAACTCCCGGTCGGAATTAAGGGTTTGATGATTGCGGCAATCATGGCCGCATCAATGAGTACGGTAGATTCAGCCTTAAATAGTTCGGCTACGGTCATGTTCATCGATTTCTATAAAAAATATTTCAGGCCATCGGCCTCCGAAAGAAAAAGTCTTATATTTTTACGTTTTTCCACCGTGATTTGGGGCACACTCGGAATCGGTTTTGCGCTTTTAATGATTCAAGCAAAAAGCGCGCTGGATGTTTGGTGGCAGATATCAGGAATTTTTGGCGGCGGAATTTTGGGCCTATTTCTTTTGGCAATCTACAATGTGAAAATAACAAGGCTTCAAGGAATTATATCGGTCGTCTTCAGTATTCTGGTGATTGTTTGGGGTACGTTCATACGAGACTTGCCCGAGGGTTATTCTTGGCTTCAATGCACCATTGACCCTATTATTGTCGGAGCAGTTTCCACGATTGCTCTTATTCGCTGGCATTGTTATTCGCACTCCGGAATAAACAATCTATTTCTTCTAGATAAAACTTTTTTTCCTACCTCAAAACATAATTTCCCATTGCAACCCTAGCAACGTCCGTCTAGCATCTAATGTCTATCTGACAATTTCCATCTTCTTCAACAAAAAGGAAGCATTCATGTTCTGACAAATACCTTTCTTGAGACCATAATCAAAATGTAGTTCATCATCAATGATCTCCGCGTCAAAGTAATAATTTTCTATTTGGTCATGTTCATTGGCGATTTCACAAAGGCTTAAATCATGTGTGGCAATTATGCCGGTTGATCTTGAACCTACCAATCTTTCGACAAATTTTCGAGACCCCTTGGCCTTATCGGTACTATTTGTCCCTTTCAAAATTTCATCGAGAACAATAAAATAATTGTCCTTTTCAATCTCCCCGACAATAAACTTAAGTCGTTTCAATTCAGAAAAGAAATACGATTCATCATCGGTCAAAGAGTCTGTTGTGCGCATACTGGTCACCAATTTAATGGGATTGTATTCCGCTTCCTTGGCAAAAACCGGGAGGCCAACATTGGCCATCATTATTTGTAGGGAAATCGTTCTTAAAAAAGTGCTTTTCCCAGCCATATTGGCCCCGGTGATAATAAAAAATTGCTCTCTGTCAATATGGAAATCGTTCAACACACATTTCCCAGGGTCCAATAATGGATGCCCGGCTCCTTTTGAATTCAGTACAATCTTTTTCCTTTTCAATTTCGGAAATGAATAGTTCGGATGGTTGAAGGCAAAATTGCCCAAACTGTTATAGGCATCGAAAAAAGCGATGGTCTCGAACCATTTTTCAACTGAGTCGCCGTGTTCGGCAATCCATCGTTCAATGTTATAACAATGCGTCATGGTTCGAAGAAAAAAACCATTGGCGAAAATGATATAGAGCATATTATTGTTCTTGTCCAAACTGTTCAAAAGATTGGAGAACCTTTTTATAATCGCAGAGGTTTCCTTTCCTTCGCTAAGGATCTTTTTTTTCCTGCTCGTCAATAGTTCCGATTTGAAGTTGTATCGCTCAATTTGTAGCAACAACTCGTTGTATTGCCGAAAGGTGCTTTGCATTTTTGAACAGAACCCTTCAAGCTTCTGTATTTTCTTGAAGTAGGCCGAACTCACCCCCAAACCTAAGAACAACCAAATAATTAAAAGGGATGCTGGAACGCGGTCAAAAAAATACAGGGCAAATACCCCTATGGAGCCAACCGAAAAGGCCAATGGAAACCAGTTCATCAGTTGGGGTACGAAGGGTACATAGGTGTTCAACCACTTGACGATAACATCTATAGTCGTTTCGGTCTTTGTAAGTGTGGCCGTAGCCGAAAAATCTTGTCTCCACCCTGGTATTTGGGAAAGTTCGAGTATGGCCTCCTGCTTTTCTGGAATGTTTTCAATTGAGTTTTCCGTGAATAAACCGGCCAAGATTTCGCTACCTTGTTGTAAGGTGGTTCTATTGGTAAATTGGTAAAATGACCCCCTACCAAAAAGGTCTATATCTTGACTGAAATGATGCGAAGGGGTTTTGAACTCATTTCCCTCAGGCAAATGATGGAAATCCCTGTTCAATACTTTGATCTCGGTTTCGTTAATCGCGACCAAGACCTTGAGCTTGTCCTTTTTCCGTTGAAGATCCGAATGCCGTGTAACCAGAAAAAGAAAGACCATAATTGTCAACAACAAAGTGACAAGAACCCATTTTGTGTTTCCGAACAGGAGATAAATTCCTATTGCGCTGGCACAGAAGACAATCAAACGTAATATACTTGAAGTGGTCAATTGTTGCTTGACCTGTTCAAGTGCTTCTTGATGTTCAGCAATTTGATCTTTATAAAATGTAGTAAGGTCTTCCATCAAAATATTGAACTTGTCTTAAAAAGGGAAATGGGTTTTGATGTGCGAAAACACACCTAACCCTTCGACTTGGCCCAAGGCATCATCTGTTAAGGGAAACCCTTGGTTTCAAAGATAGTTTTTTCACTTTCCCTGCATGGTATTGAGCATGGCTATTTGACCTAAATGATAAATATCGTGCTGTGAAATACTTGTCAATATCGGCAAGAAAGTGTACTTTTTTCCTGGCACCTGCCTCGTCAAAAGTTCTTCGGTCGCTCCTGAAAGTCTTTCGAGAAGTGAAGTTTGTGTCTCGCGAAGTGAATTCTTCAAGTTATCCCATTCTTTCGGGTTATGGACCTTCACCTCAGACCAATCTTCAGGACTATCGATTTTAAGATCGTAGATTTCGTCACCATCCAATTTCTTCAAAAGAAAAATTCGCCAATTGATGATGTGTTGAACCAAAACGGCAATTGATTTTTTTCCGTAGTGTTCATCGTTGACAATCTCCCAAGGAATAGCATCCAACTTTTCCATCATGGAAATTCCGTACCAGGGCCTGCCATCAAAACACTCCTTCAGATTGTAAATGATATGTTCGAGTTCTGTAGCCATTTATTGCTTATCTAAAGAGTCATATTCCGCTTTCAATTTCTTGGTGAACTTTGAAACCACCAGGTCATATGAAAGATCGGTAAGCTCAAAAATCAATTTGGACGGAAGGCTTTGCAACATCAGGGTATTCCAATGCACCTTGCTCATATGATAACCCGGGATTATATCACCATCGTATTCTTCGCGCAATTCTATGGCCCGTTCTGGATCGCATTTGAGATTCACCTGGGGAGGAAGTCTTTCCAAACCAGACAACGCGAACATCTTTCCCATGACCTTGAACACCAAGGTCTGTTCATCGAAGGGGAAATCTTCGGTCACACCCTTCTTGGAAAGGCAATAATCCCTGAATTCTTCAATATTCATCTATGATACCTTTTGAGCCTGTTTAATCTTCAAGTGATAAAATAAAAATCAAATCTGACCAGTAATACCTGGTCTTGGTAATCTCGCGATCCCCAATATCAAAATCGTTTACGGTCTCAAGCGCACTACCCCCAATTCGCTCGTAAAACTTGATTGCCTTTGTGTTGCCCGTCAAAACCCACAGATACATTGAGGTCTTGCCGATATTCTTCAGAGATGTGGCCATCTCGATCATCAACTGCTCCCCGATACGCTTTCCGATAAAATCCGAATCGACATGAAGGTTATCGATGAGGGTTCCATATTTCAAATGATCATCAATGTAAGCACACACAAACCCAACAAATTGTTTATCTATCTCAGCGATAATTACCAACTGATTTTCCGGGGGATTTTCGAGACGGTTCTTCCAGACCGAAAGACGGTCATTGCCAACTTCATCATCTAAAAAACGGTCACTAAAAACACCTCGGTAATTCTGCTGCCAACTTTTGGCATGAAGAGCCGCGATTACGTGATAATCCTCTTTCGAAGCAGGTCTGAAAGTGACCATTTTTAAATACCCTTTGAGTCGTACACGATTACCTTTGACCACAGATGGCTCGATTCATCTATAAAAACCTTATGCGGAGCTTCATCTTGATATGCCTGTTGGGCCTCGGCCGATTCGAAGGTCACAATTAGCGAATAGGTGAATGAACCATCGACCACATCTCGGCTGGCCTTCGGAGGAGTTCCAATAAAGCTTGTTTTGGCATAAGCCGAATTATCCAAAAACTTACGCAAAGAAACTTCAAAGGTTTTCCGGTCTTCTTTATTATCAGGATCATTGAACCAAAAGTAAACGGTGTGGGCGAAGTTTGGGTCGAATTCTTTCATTTCATTATTTGTTTGGGCATAACCCCCAAGGATCATTGTTAAAAATAGCAAAGTACAGATTGTTTTCATTGTGCTCATGTTTGTTTCCTATTCTTTAAGTAGCGCCTTTTGTTTTTCATCGATTTCCAAAGCTGAATAATCCAATTCCCAACCGATGGTCTCAACAATTTTTTCTATGAGCAAAACCGCTTCCAAGGCTTCTTTTTTGGCCGTTTCCATAAGGCCGCTTTCAGGAATTTTTTCTTTGATGTGTTTTTTCGCCTCCAAGTTCAAGGTGGTCAGGTCATCTGGGGTGAAGGCATTGAAGAATCCGTTTTTGATATCATAAAAATCGAGTTCCGGTTCAATTGACAGCACCTCGGGCTGTGGAAAATTCGTCAACACGATTTTCCGCCTTCCTTCGTCGGCATGCATAAGTATTTTCTTTAGGTCATAGCCTATTTGGGCCTTTGCCTTTATAACGACCAGTGCCTTCTTCTTGCTTGTCACCAAGCTCATAAATCGGTTCTTGGTATTTTCGTATTTGTAGATTTCGGCAAAATCTCCCTCGACAGAAATTAATTTGCATACACTTTTTATCTTTTCGAGAAGCACGGTCGATTGATGTGTTGTCAATTCTCTGCTCTTCTTCTTGCGAAAAAGGGAGAATATCCAGTACGTCAAAATGGCACCGAGAATCAGACCGAGAAAAACCTCTAGAATATCACCCATGCGCTAAAGATATAAAGAATGCAATACTATTCTTCTATTTTAAAGAGTACTGGCCGGCTCGGGCTGGCATCATTTTCGAACGCGGCCATCTGCAGATCGAGAAAGTAGGTTCCGTCCTTAACTGAATTTGGCACGAAGATGAACTCGGTTATGGTGGCATTTTTTCGAATTTTGCCCGAAGTGTTCCAAAAAGCATTATGGGCCAATAGGGCTCCCCCATCTTTTTCCCTGTCAATCGAAGGCAGGTCGATCAATAGATGTTGCACCTCCCTCTCGACCAAAAATTCGGCGGTCTGCTCCAACAAATAAGCCGGATTCGTATTCGAATATTGACGCGTCAATTTATCTTTGAGGTTGGTTAAGGTGCGAATGACCACGGCCTCCCTCTTTTTATTGCCCAGGGCATATTTCAATTGCTTTCTAGAAATCACAAAATCGTCTTGGTACTTTTCTGGGGCAATGGTGACCACCTCCGCCAAAAAGAAAAAGCGTTTCAGGTATTTGTTGACCGAATGGAATTCTTTGGTTATGTGGCCCACACATTCAGTATGGGTTCCATGCGCATGCGGATTGAACCAAATATCGTTGAAATTTGTAGAGGCGCCTTCAGAAACTTTGCCGATAAAGTTTCCTTCTCTATGCGGTTCGACTTTCGGATGATCCAAATACCATGCATTCACATTCGATTCGTTGCCGGTCAGGGGTATCGAAATATCCAAAGGAAGGGAAAGATCGATTTTGTAGTTACGATTGTTGTATTTTATGGTGGCTAGCATTTATGCTGAACTTATTTCAGTATCTAGATTAATTCATTCCCTAAATCTAATAAATCAGGATTTACTTTTTTTATCAAATCCCATTTCCATTCCCTCCGCCAATTTTTAATTTGCTTTTCCCTCTTAAAGGCATCACTAGAGTCATCGAATACCTCAAAGTAAACCAAATATTTGACATGATACTTTTTTGTGAATACTGCACCTTTACCTTGTTCATGAAGGTTGATTCTGTTTTTTAGGCTTTTTGTTGCACCCGAATACAAAAGACTCCGGGTTTTATTGCTCAAAAAATAAAAATATCCTTTTGCCATAAATCAAATTAAATCCTGAATCTAGTTAAGGATAAACAAATCGCTCGCTATTCCGTCCACCAGAAACCTTCCTTTTTTGGTCGTTTTGAGAATATCCTTGTCGATTGTCAGCAAATCTTGTTCAATATACCGTTGACCCTGTTCAGTTAAATAATTTAAATATTTTTCTCCGAATTCCGATTTCAATTTTTCCAAAGACACCCCCCAAATAGTACGTAGTCCGGTCATGACATATTCGTTGTAACGGTCAGCTGCAGAAAGGGTTTCCGATTCCATCGGAAGTTTTTCTTCTTGGATTGCCTTTATGTATTTTGTATTGTTTCCAATGTTCCATCCTCTTCGTAATCCATCAAACGAATGGGCCGACGGGCCGATTCCGACATACTTTTTGCCCTGCCAGTAAGCCGTATTGTTTCTTGAAAAATACCCCTCTTTACCGAAGTTGGATGTTTCATAATGAACGAATCCTTCCTTTTCCAAAATTTGGATGAGCAGAAGAAATTGTTGCTGCGCCTGCTCCTCATCAACATCGGGAATCTTACCTGTCTTGATCATGTGCGCCAGTGCGGTTTTGGGCTCAACGGTCAAGGCATAGCTTGAAATGTGTGGTATGTCGAACGACAGTACCTTTTCGATATTTTTTTCCCAACGGTCGTTACTTGACCCAGGAATGCCATAGATCAAATCAACCGAAATGTTATTAAAGAGCTTCGAAGCCTCCAAAAGGCATTCCATGGCCTCTCGAGCTGTATGAGCACGGTTCATCAATCTTAAATCTTCCTCAAAAAAAGATTGGATCCCGATACTGAGACGGTTTATTACGCTATTGGATAATTGGATTAAACGATTACGGGACAGGTCATCAGGGTTGGCTTCCAAAGTAATTTCAACATTTTCGGAAACATTATAATTGTCATAGACAGTTCCGATCAATTGGTCAATTTCTTCGGCGGACAAAATAGAAGGAGTGCCACCACCGAAATAAATTGTCTCAATAACTTCATCGGTAAATTCCTTTTTCCGAAGTTCCAATTCTTTTTTCAGGGCGGAAACCATCGCATTTTTCTTCGCCATCGAAGTCGAAAAATGAAAATCGCAATAATGGCAGGCCTGCTTACAGAATGGGATATGGATATAGATACCTGACATTTTCAATTAACAGTTAACCTTTGAACAATTAACAATAGCTATTTTTTGATTCTCGTAGTTTTTAAAATTGAAAACATGATTTTAGACAGTTCATCGGCATCCATTACCAAGTCTTCTGCATGGTCTTCGGGAATAAAACCCGAATCTCTGAGTAGATTCAACCAATATTTGGTTTCCAAGCTTTCTTTGTAAGCGATGGAAACTTTGGCAGAGAAATCGGCTTTGGAAATTGCCCCATTTGCTTCAGCAATATTAGCCCCTATGGAAGTGCCAGAACGTAGCAGCTGTTTTGATAGAACATACTCTTTTTTGGCAGATATCAGTGTCTTATAAATCTTGACAATTTTTAGGGCAAATACATATGATTTGTCGGCTAAAGGATTCGACTTTTTATCCATAATTCCAATTGATAATTGTTAATTGCTTATTGTCAATTGATGGTTGTTCGTCGTTAATTGACTTTTTTCGGATTACTCTTTATGTAGGCTTCCCACCCCGAGTAGCTCTTGCCAACTTCAACGCGACCTTCATTATAAAAATGGCAAACGGCTGCCGCAAGTCCGTCTGTACTATCGAGGTTTTTGGGAAGTGATTTGAGGCCCAAGGTACTTTGCAGCATTTTTGCGACCTGTTCTTTACTGGCACTGCCATTTCCTGTAATCGACATCTTTATTTTTTTCGGGAGGTACTCCGTAATCGGGATTTGTCTTGAAAGTCCAGCTGCCATGGCCACCCCCTGCGCGCGGCCCAATTTGAGCATCGATTGCACATTCTTGCCATAAAAAGGAGCTTCAATGGCTATCTCATCAGGATTGTATGTATCGATAAGCTCTATTGTTCGCTCGAAGATCAACTTGAGCTTGGTATAGGGATCTTTGTACTTGGTCAAAAGCAACTCGTTCATTTGAATGAATTCCATTTTCTTGCCGACCACCTTAATGATTCCGAAACCCATGATTGTTGTGCCGGGGTCGATACCGAGTATTATTTTTTCTTTTTCCACTAATTTCATTGTATGGTACTTGATGGATTGACCCCGCCGTCCTCCGTCAAAGGCAGTGTCCACTTCCCTTTGGAAAAAGTGGAGGAGCCACCATTCAAACCTGACGAAACTCTTTTCAAAACTATGTTTTTAATTGCTATTAAGAACAATGGGAATTCGAAACTTGGCCTTCACCGGAATTCCCCTTTTCAACGCAGGGGCCAAGGGTGGCAAATCTTCCAAGCCTTGGGTTATCAATTGGTTGAATTCGGGCATTTGTTCGTCGATTGAATCGTCTTTCTCAATGTTCAGTACCGAAACGGTGCCATCTCGATCGACCAAAAAATCAACAAAGACATTTCGATCTGCGGTCGGGTCAAGAACGAATTCATATTGATTTAAAATCTTGGAGCAATTTGCCAATACTTCCTGCTCAAAACATTGTCGTTGTCCCGCCAAAGTCACCGTCTCATCACAATTTTCGAACAGCGGGTAGCTATCGACCACGTCAAAATCAATTTCGCTCAACTCTTGTCGAACCAATTCCTGGGTCTTCTCGTCTTTTGAAACGAGCCATCCGCAAGAAGTCATCAAGCCTAGAAAAAATAAAATGAAAATCCTTCGCACTACCCGAATTTATGGGGAAGTTACGATTTTAAAGAACATCAATCGGCATTCAAATGTATTTCCTCCTTTAAGGCCGAGATGCGTTTTTTGGCAAGCTTCGCGTAATAGATGGCGTGATAAGACTTGTTCTCGCCATATTTTTCCAAATACCTTTCGTAGTATTGAAGTTTAAGTTTTGGGTCTTTATAATTTCTATCGACCAGGGTGCAGATATGATAATACCCTATGGGGTTTTCAGGGTCTTCTGCATGTGCCAGTTTATAGTATTCCAATGCGGCCTCAAGGTCATTTCGTTCCCTGGCCAGATTTCCCAATAAGCCATAACCTTTGGCGTATATTGGTTTTTGAATGATCATTGCCTCCTTGATATAGATCTCGGCACTATCGGGTTGCTTGTTTTTTCGATAGGCCTCGGCAAGTTTGAAATAAGTATCGGAGTTGCCATCATCGAGTTCGAGCATCTTTCGATAGTTTTCTTTGGCCTTTTCGAATTCCCATTCCTTGTAATAACAATAGGCCAGTTTTTCATAGACGTATTCTTTGGTCTCGCCTAAGGACAAGACCTTTTCAAACCAGGGAATCGCTTTTTCATAAGCCCCATCGTTAAAGAGAACCAAAGCCTTTAGATTGATCAGGGAGACATCTTCCGGATAGAATTCCAATCCCTTATCGATATACTTTAGGGCTTCGCTTTTCTCTTGTTTGACCACAAAATACTTGCCGAGTTGAAAAAGGCTCCGCAGATGGGTACTGTCTAATTCAATGGCCTTTTTATAAGAAACAAGGCTACTGGCAGGTTGGTCTAGCTGTCGAAATGCCTCGCCCAAATAATAATGGCATTCGGGATTGTCTTTTCCGGTGGACACCAATCTCGTAAACAGTTTCCGAGCCTCATCATATACTTCGGCCTTGACGAACAATTTGCCCAATTCAAAACTTGCGATTTGAAGTTCGGGGTTTTGTTCGACGACGCTTTTATATTGTGTAATCGCTTTCTCAAGATTGCCAATGGAATTATAGGCCCGTGCGATTTGTAGCTGTGAATTTATCGAACCCTCTTGGGCATATTGATTTATGGCCTTGGAATAATTGCCTGTTGCGTAGAGGCTGTCGGCAATGTTCGAATCCGAGATTTGTGCCTCGGTATTCATTGTCATTAATAATAAAATCAGTAAAAAGGTTCTCAATAGCTTTATTGCAATTTAAAGGTAATGGGGATAGAGAAAGGCACGTCTACAGCTTTTCCCCCATACCTTCCGGGTTTCATTTTCGGCAGTCTTTTGATGATACGCTCGGCCTCCTCCGTTAATAATTTGTCGGGGCCACGCTTTCGAATATCTGTGATATTGCCATCTGCGGTAATAGTAAACATTATGGCCACGCGGCCTTGAATGCCTTTTTCCTGGGCTTCCTGTGGATATTTGAAATTTTTTGAAATATGTCTTTGTATGGACTTTTGAAAACACTCGCGTGTATTCTTTTCATTCTCGCATCCAGGAAAAATAGGGGGTTCGTCCGTCCATAAAAAAGGAATAACCCCATCATTATTTGAAAGCGCACCCTTTTTTAAAAAATTCATTTGCTCATCTAGGTTTTTAATTATTGGGTTATTTTCATCCATAGACCTTAGAAGCCGATTACGCTCTGCGACAAGTTCTTGATACTTGGACGCCATGTTGGATGACGAAGAATTTTTTGAAAGGAAATCTTGGATATTCAATTTATCATTGGATTTCAACTTTGAGTCGATTGCAAGTCTCGCAGCAATTCTTTCGTTGTTAGGCCCAGTTATAAAGGAATCACCTTCGGACGGAACGAATTTCATTGTTGAGTTCCTATCTTTGACATACAATTCCCAGTCTTCAGAATTTTCAGATAAATTGATGAGCTTTTCAAATACTTTCCTTTCTTCTTCTAATGTTAAGTTTTCTATATCATCTACAATTATAGTATTGCCATCGCCCGCATCAAGTTCATTTTGACATGAAGAATAAAATAACATGGCCACTACCACCGGCACCAACAATAAATACTTCAACCTCCATACCTTTTTTGATTTAGTTTTTTGTAGCATTATGATTCGTTTTCTAATCAATGATGTTTTGAAAAACTGACTGATAAAAGATATCTTTTGCGTTTAAAACACTTTCGATAACAACAATTGATATTGTCCTTTTTTATTGCTCTTTGCTACATGAGCATCGGCGATAAACTCATGTAATTCTGAAATACGGCCTTGATATACATACACCAAGGGGTTGAACCACCCTACGATTCGCATCAGTTCGAAAAAGAGCAAATCAAACGAATGTAGCTGCCTGATATGGACCAACTCGTGTTGAATGATATCTTCCTGTTCTTCTTTCAGGATTTTATCCCCCATAAAAATGGATTTGAAGAAGGAGAATGCAAGGTCGCTGTCCGAGATGATTATTTTGGTAAAGTTCTCAAAGAAATAAATCTCCCCATTTTTCCGGAGTTTGTACAATTGTAGAATTTTATAACCTAGGAGCAGGGTCACGAATAGCATCCCGCCGAAGAACACCACATATTCCCACGAAATGGCAGAAGTGTTATTTCCAGAAACCGCGATAACGGCATCATTGGTGCCCCATAAATATTCAGGATAGACAAAATACCGTTGTGGAACGGCCGCTTTGAACGCCTCGATCTTTATCCAGGGTAAGAGTACCGACAATATATAAGTGCCTATCAGGTACACTCGGTTCCATTGAAAGAAAGTTTCGCGTTTTAGAAAAAGGTCATAGATGATAAGGAACACCAGTTGAAAGGCGATGCACTCGAGTATGTACTGTAACATAATCTGTTTTTTAAGATATTGGACCATCCGACATTTGCGGACATCAAGAAACTAGATTCAAGACCTAATGGTCTAAATGATTTGTCTTGGCTTGTGGTTCTATACTTTTACTTCTTCTTATTTATTTTCTTCCTTCTTTATTTCCTTTAATATCGATTCCAGCTCGGAAAGACTCATATCGTTCTTCTTCATAAAAAAGGATACCATGCTTTTAAAAGAGCCTTGAAAATACCCATCGACCAATTTGTTGATGCTTTGGTTGCTATAATCGGCCTTTTTGACCAATGGAAAGTAGAGATGTCCCCTACCTTCTTTTTCATGCCCTACAAACCCCTTGTCCTCTAAAATGCGAACTATGGTCGATACCGTGTTATAAGCCGGTTTGGGTTCGGGAAGTTCTTCAATGATGGAGGCCACATTGCATTTTTCCAACTTCCAGAGTAGTTTCATGACCTCTTCTTCCGCTTTTGTTAATTGTTTCATAGTTTTCTATCAGGTGGAGCCGTCATATCGAGCGCAGCCGAGATGCGAGACCTATTTGAATTTGTAATTTTAATCAACCCCTTGACTGCGCTCGAGGGGACAAATGGTAAAGTTCATACCGCTAATATAACTAAATTTTTAGTTTAAACTAATTTTTTAGTTAAATACTTGTAACAAATCATTCCTATCTTCGTCAAATAGAAAAATATTTGGATGGATATTGCACTTTTTATATTCGGATTAATTCTAATGTTCACGGGTATTTTGGGAAGCTTTTTACCCGTCCTTCCGGGTCCGCCTGTAAGTTGGGTAGGCCTGCTCCTCCTATTTTTGACCCAAGCGGTTCCCGACGATTGGTGGATATTGGGAATTACCGCCGCTGTGGCCTTGATCGTCTTCGGACTTGACTACGCCATCCCGGCAATGGGAACCAAAAAATTCGGGGGCACCAAATCAGGGATGATCGGCGCTACATTAGGCCTAATCGTTGGCTTACTGGCCCCTATTCCGGGCGGTATCATCATAGGTCCGTTCGCCGGAGCGTTTGTCGGGGAAGTCATGAACAAAGCCGATAATAAAACGGCTTTGAAAGCTGCGTTCGGATCCTTTTTGGGCTTTTTGACTGGCACCTTTATGAAACTGATCGTGACGTTGATCTTCTTGGGCATCTTTATTTCGACGGCATGGGAGAACAAGGCCGCCTTATTTCCATTTTTTGATTAACCCATCCACTCTACTTTATCCTCGATAGGTTCTCTTGTCTGTTCGGGAATGTCTCCTTCGTAATATCCCATATAAAAAAAGCCGAGACACCTTTCCCCTTCATTCAAATCAAAGAATTCATCCATGTATTTTATGAGTCCGGGGGAACTCCAGTAACAACCAATTCCCAATGCAGAACAGCAAAGCCACATATTTTGAACAGCCATGGCCGTGGCGGCGATCTCTTCCCATTCCGGTACACTCTCATTCGAATCTCGCTGCATACAAATAGCGATGACAACATTGGCCTGAGCAGGTTTTTGCAGTAATTTTTTAACTTTTATCTTCTTTGGTTTTGCTTCGGTCTCCTGATATCTTGTCGCCAAAAACGTACCCAATGCCTCTTTAGAGTTCCCTTGCAACACCTTAAAACGCCATGGCTCCGTTTTTCGGTGGGTAGGTGCCCAGTTGGCAGCTTCCAGTATTTTTTCAATATCCGCTTTCACGATGGTCTTATCCACATATTGGGCAGGAAAGACCGAACGTCTTTTTTTTATCAACTCAAAAATCATGGGCAATATTTTAAGGCTTCAAATGTACGCAACTACTTAGTGCCCAACAATAGCTCAACACAATGATGCAAGGCCGGATTTCGATTTTCGGGTTTCCAGATTACCGAAAGTACGGCACGCTGTGGAACTTTCTTAAGTTCAATGAACTTGACTTTCATATCGAACCCATGCTGCAAGGAGGTAGGAACGATTGCAATACCCAAGCTATTTTCAACCAAGGTAAAAATCGTTTGTGCATGAACTGATTTATGTGAAATCTTTGGTGTAAAGCCGGCATCCTCGCAGATGCTCATTACCGTGTCATAGTATTGGGGGCTATACTCTTGGGCGAATAGAATGAAATCTTCACCAGAAAGTTGCCCGACCCCCTTAAAGCTTCGATGGCCAATTTTATGGTCTTTCGGAAGCACCAAAGAAAAAGTGTCTTCAAGCACGGGCCTGATATGTAAATCCCTGGGCACCCTTGCCAGGCGAACAAAACCAATATCGAGTTTATCCCTTACCACGGCATCGACCTGGGCGCGATTTGATAGTTCATCGAGATTCGTCTTTATGCCGGGATGCGATTCATTCAATTGTAATAATAACTTTGGTATGATCTCTTGCATGGCGGATCCCAAAAACCCGATTCTGATTTCCCCGGTATTTCCCCTACCAATTGATTTCAATTGGCGTTTTGTTTGTTCAAGATGGTTAAGTATAAATTCTGTCTCGCCCTTTAGATAAATTCCGGCGCGCGTCAATGCAACACTTTTTTTATCCCGAACAAAAAGCTGTGTTTCAAGAATTTCCTCCATCTGTCTGATTTGTCTACTAAGACCAGGCTGTGAAATAAAGAGGGTTTCTGAAGCCTTTCGATAGTTCAATTCTTCTGCAACGGCCAAAAAATATTTAAAGTGTCGAAGCTCTAACTGATAACCCATAGTTATTAAATATTGATAAATTTAGTATCAATAGTTATTAAAAGTAATTCATATTTTTGATAAACAAAAGTCAGCAAGATGATTTCAGCGCCCAAAACATTCTATTTCGGAGAAGATTACCTGACCGCTGGCATCGCACTGTCGATTGCACGGGGAAAAACTTCCGGAAAATTATCCAAGGCCTCAAGAAAAAAGATAAAGGAAAGTGCCAAAATAGTTTCCGATATTGTCGGAAGAGGGCCATGCAGTCTATGGAATCAATACCGGTTTCGGTCCTTTGTGCACGACGAGCATTTCTAAAGAGGAAACCAAGACGTTGCAATCGAACATTCTTAAAAGCCATAGTGTCGGGGTGGGCAAACCCATAAATACCGAGATTGCCAAGTTGATGTTGATATTGAAGGTACATGCACTTGCCAAAGGTTTTTCAGGGATTGGTGTAGCTACATTAGAGCGTATCATCTGGCATATCGAAAACGATGCGATTCCTGTGGTACCGTCTCAAGGCTCTGTGGGCGCCTCCGGTGATCTTGCCCCACTGTCACATTTGTTTCTTCCACTTATAGGATTGGGGAAGATCGAGCACCAGGGCAAGACAATTACCGCCCAAACCCTTTTTAGGAAAACCAAATTGCAAGCTTTGGAACTAGGCCCTAAGGAAGGTTTGGCCCTGATCAACGGCACACAATTCATTGCCGCCCACGCCGTCAAAGTCATCGAAAGACTAAAGGGATGTCTCGATCAGGCCGATGTCATTGGTGCTATGATGATCGAGGGCCTACAGGGCTCGTTGAAGCCATTTTACGAAAAATTGCACAAGTTACGACCCTTCAAAGGCAATATTCATGTAGCCAAAAGAATCGGAAAGCTTTTACAGGGCTCCGAAATCTTGGAAGACCATATCGATTGCGAAAGGGTGCAAGACCCCTATTCATTACGCTGTATTCCACAGGTTCATGGCGCATCTCGAAATGCATGGTTGCATTTAAAGGAATTGTTGGAGGTCGAATTGAATTCGGTAACCGACAACCCTGTAATAATCAATGAAAAACTGACCATTAGCGGTGGTAATTTTCACGGACAACCCTTGGCCATGGCCTTGGATTATGTTTGCTTGGCAGCTTCGGAAATCGGAAACATCTCCGATCGAAGAATTTATTTGGCCTTGGAGGGCAACAGTCCGGGGGTGCCCAAATTATTGATGGAGGATACCGGAATCAATTCGGGTTATATGATCTTACAGTATACCGCGGCAGCCTTGGCCAGCGAGAACAAAGGACTCTGTTTTCCGGCAAGTGCCGACAGTATTCCGACTTCATTGGGACAAGAAGATCATGTGAGCATGGGTTCCATAGGAGGAAGAAAAGCTTTAAGGGTCATCGAGAATGTCGAAAAAATTCTGGCCATTGAATTGCTGACCGCCGCTCAGGCCTTCGAATACCGGAAGCCCATGAAATCAGGAATCTTTTTGGATGAAATCCATAAGGAAATCCGTAAGGTGGTGACCTTCGCCAAAAAAGACCGGGTTTTTGCCGATGATATTGAAAAAGGAATTGAAATGATTAAAGACCAGACGATCATTAAGGCCATAGAAAAGGTAAAGAAGAAAAAGAAATTGAAATTTGAGGTACCTTACGCAAGAGAGTTTGAGGAATATTGATGGCTCGCTCTTGGCTCTTGGCTCTTGGCTCTTGGCTCTTGGCTCTTGGCTCTTGGCTCTTGGCTCTTGGCTCTTAAATAACACATATGAGAACAAAACTTATCGGCCCTTTCAAACAATTGCTCCCAATGACAGGTCTTGACCTCAAAGGGTCAATTTCTGATGACCAAATTGTTGTCTTGACGGACGCTGGGATTTTAATCGAGGGGGATAAAATCAAGGCCGTTGGGAGATTCAATGACCTATTAAAAAACCATTCGTCAGTTGAGCTCCATGAACTGAAAGGTGATCACACCTGCCTACCCGGCTTCATCGATTCACATACCCATATTTGTTTTGGTGGCTCTCGCGCCAATGACTATGCCATGCGAAACGCAGGTAAAACTTATTTAGAAATAGCGCGGGCCGGAGGCGGTATCTGGGATACCGTTACCCAGACACGAAAGGCCAGTAGAGAAGAATTGACCAAACGAACCGCCAAACTGGCCAATCGTCATTTAAAAAACGGAACAACTACCTTGGAAGTAAAAAGTGGCTATGGTTTGTCGGTTGAAGAGGAATTGAAAATGTTGCGGGCCATCAAGGAAGCAAAAGGGCAAACTTCAGTCGATTTGATTCCGACTTGTTTGGCGGCTCACATGCTTCCCAAGGATTTTAAGGGCAGCGAAGGGGAATATCTCGAAATGATTTCCGAACAACTTTTTCCTATCCTGAAGGAAGAAGAACTTGCGAACCGTGTTGATGCCTTCATTGAGGAAAGCGCTTTTTCCGCCGAACAAATTTCACCTTATTTTCAGAAGGCACAAGAAATGGGGTTCGATATCACGGTACACGCCGATCAGTTCTCGACAAGTGGAAGTAAAGTGGCCGTGCAGTTTGAGGCGGTGAGCGCCGATCACCTGGAAGCCAGCACAGAAAAAGAAATACAACTATTGGCAAAAAGCAATGTTATCGCTACGGCACTCCCTGGTGCATCTTTAGGGCTGGGTTGTAATTTCACCCCTGCACGGCAATTATTGGATGCGGGTGGAGCCCTGTCAATTGCAAGTGATCATAATCCGGGTTCGGCGCCCATGGGCGATTTGTTGACCCAGGCGGCGATTTTGGGGGCATTTGAAAAACTCTCGAATGCCGAGGTTTTGGCAGCAATCACCTTTCGTGCGGCCGCAGCCCTAAACCTAAAAGACAGAGGGAAGCTGATTGAAGGCCAGGTCGCCGATTTCATTCTTTTTCATACAAGCGACTATAAAGAAGTACTCTACAACCAAGGCAATTTAAAGCCCTGTGTTGTATGGAAAAATGGAGAAAAGGTTTTTGATAAACATGGTTAAGTATGAAGTAATGGGTAAAAAGTACCATGCCTGTAAGATTCATTGCTTAGTACTTTTTACCCATTACTTCATACTAAATATTAAATGAACGACAGTGAATTTCAAAGAACAAATACTTCAAGGCATCCCCAAAAATCTTCACAAAAAACGGGAATATGCAGAAAACGCGAACCATGCTCCCAAACGAAAAGATATTCTTTCCGCTGAAGAAAAAAAACTGGCCATCAGAAACGCATTGCGCTACTTTCCAAAAACATGGCATAAAGAACTTTCCAAAGAATTTGCCCAAGAACTTGAAGACCACGGTCGCGTCTATATGTACCGTTTCAAACCGGAATACGAAATGTTCGCCAGGCCCATAAATGACTATCCGGCGAAAACGAAACAGGCAGCGGCCATCATGTTGATGATCCAGAACAATTTGGATCCCGCCGTTGCCCAACATCCAGAGGAATTGATTACCTATGGCGGTAATGGTGCCGTTTTCCAGAACTGGGCTCAGTACCTATTGACCATGCAGTATCTGGCCGTGATGACCGAAGAACAAACGCTCCACATTTATTCGGGGCATCCAATGGGACTCTTTCCCTCATCAAAAGAGGCGCCTCGTGCAATCGTCACCAACGGAATGATGATTCCGAATTACTCGAAACAAGATGATTGGGAAAGATACAATGCGCTAGGTGTCACCCAATATGGGCAAATGACTGCCGGGTCATACATGTATATAGGCCCGCAGGGAATTGTTCATGGTACGGCCATCACCGTGATGAATGCCTTTCGAAAGGTGCTGGCCAAGGATGAAACGCCTGCAGGAAAGATATTCCTGACCGCAGGTCTAGGAGGAATGAGCGGGGCGCAGCCCAAAGCCGGAAACATTGCAGGATGCATCACCATTTGTGCCGAGGTGAATCCTGCGGCGGCAAAAAAAAGACATTCGCAGGGCTGGGTCGATGAACTCATTGAAGATTTGGATGAGCTTGTTTTGCGCGCAAAGGACGCCGTTGAAAAGGAAGAAGTTGTTTCGCTGGCCTTTATCGGAAATGTAGTCGACGTCTGGGAACGTTTCGACCAAGAAAACGTCTTTGTGCACCTAGGTTCAGATCAGACCTCATTGCACAACCCGTGGGCGGGCGGGTATTATCCGGTCGGGTTGTCATTTGAGGCCTCAAATAAAATGATGGCCGAAAACCCCGAAGCTTTTAAAGAAGAGGTTCAGGAATCGTTAAGAAGACAAACTGACTCGATCAACAACCATACGAATAGGGGAACCTATTTTTTCGACTATGGAAATGCTTTTCTGTTGGAAGCATCACGGGCGGGAGCCGACGTAATGGCCGAAAACCAGATTGATTTCAAGTATCCATCATATGTACAGGATATTTTGGGCCCTATGTGTTTTGACTATGGATTCGGACCTTTTCGATGGGTATGTACCTCGGCGACCGAAAAGGATTTACAGATGACGGATGCCATAGCCTTGAAAGTCATGAAAGAAATCAAGGCGAATGCTCCCGAAGAAATCCAACAACAAATGCAAGACAATATCAAATGGATCGAGGAAGCGGAACAAAATAAATTGGTAGTCGGGTCGCAGGCAAGAATACTCTATGCCGATGCCGAGGGACGTGCCAAAATTGCGGAGGCATTCAATCAAGCCATCAAATCGCGAGCGATTACGGCACCGGTTGTTCTAGGCCGTGACCACCACGATGTAAGCGGCACCGATTCTCCATTTAGGGAAACCAGTAATATTTATGATGGAAGCAAGTTCACTGCCGATATGTCGATACATAATGTCATCGGCGATAGTTTCAGGGGAGCGACCTGGGTCTCCATTCATAATGGAGGGGGCGTCGGTTGGGGCGAGGTCGTCAACGGCGGTTTCGGAATGGTGCTCGATGGCTCGGAGGAGGCTTCTCGAAAATTGAAGGGTATGCTGTTCTACGATGTCAACAACGGCATTTCCAGAAGGAGTTGGGCAAGAAACCCAGAGGCGCTGTTCGCCATTAAAAGGGAAATGAAACGAACTCCCGAATTAAAGGTTACATTGCCTAACTTAGTGGAAGACGATTTGCTCGAAGATCTATTTAAATAAAGATGCCGTCATACAAAACAACAAATGCAGAACTCTGGTCGGGTAGAATTTCCGACCTCAACCTCTACCTACACGAAAAAGTGGAGCTGGTCGATCTGAATCGCTCCAAACTTAATGCTTCCCAAAAATCGATTGCCATTTTGGGTTATGCCTGTGGCGAGGGCGTCAAACGAAATCAAGGGAGAATTGGTGCTTTTGACGGCCCCAACGCCATTCGAAGACAATTGGGAAAAATGCCCAGTCATTTGGGTTTGGAAACAAAACTTCTGGATGTCGGATCGATCCAATGCCTTGATGGGAATATGGAAAAAGCACAACGACAACTATCTCAAAAGGTAGCACTGCTATTGGATAATGGGGCCTTTCCGGTTCTGCTAGGAGGGGGCCACGACATCGCCTATGGGCATTACAATGGCATAAAGCAACACCTTGGAAAAAGGAAAACCATCGGCATTATCAACTTTGATGCCCATTTTGACCTTAGAAAGAATGACACCGGAAACAACTCGGGTACCCCGTTTTATCAGATCGCCCAAGACTATCGATCAGAAGATTCCGAAGTTGCATATCTATGCCTGGGAATTCGACGCGATGCAAATGACGATATGTTATTTCAAACCGCAGAACTTTTGGGGGTTGATTATATCGAGAACAATAAGTTTGTAATGGCCTATGGCAAGGAGGTGGCCAAAAAGGTCTTGGATTTCATTAGAAATGTCGATTATATCTATGTGACCATCGACCTTGACGGATTTTCCTCGGCCTATGCCCCTGGCGTTAGCGCCTCGTCTCCCATGGGTTTTTCTCCGGGAATTGTACTTGAATGTTTGGAGTTGATCATTAAATCTGAAAAACTGATAAGTATGGACATTGCCGAAATGAACCCAAAATATGATATCGACAATCAAACGGCCAAGCTGGCCGCTTCATTGGTTCATTATGTCATCCATGAAATCTGAGCATTCATTTCATGGGTCACGGGGCACTTATAGCCAACTCTGATAGTATTTTCCGTCATCCAAATCCAAGGCCGTTTGTGTCAATTGTAGCGGTTTGAAGGTATCGATCATCACTGCCAATTCCGCTGTGCCTTTTTTACCGATACTCGCCTCATATGTTCCGGGGTGGGGGCCGTGTGGAACGCCGGCCGGATGCAGCGAGATATAACCTTGCTCGATGTTCTTGCGGCTCATAAAATCACCATCGACATAATACAAGACCTCATCAGAGTCAATGTTTGAATGGTTATAAGGTGCTGGAATCGCTTCCGGATGGTAATCGTACAACCTAGGCACAAATGAGCAAACCACAAAGGTCGATGTTTCAAAGGTCTGGTGCACTGGAGGCGGCTGATGTACCCTTCCTGTAATCGGTTCAAAATTGTGAATTGAAAATCCATACGGAAAATTATAACCATCCCACCCTACAATATCAAAAGGGTGTGTGGCATAGACAATATGGTGTAATTGTCCCTGCTTTTTGACCTTGATCAAAAATTCTCCCTCCTCGTCATAGGTCTGTAGATTCTGTGGCAACTTAAAATCACGTTCGCAGAAGGGTGAGTGTTCCAAATGCTGCCCGAACCAATTCCGGTATCTTTTCGGTGTGTAAATGGGATGATAACTTTCTGTGATCAACAATCGATTATCTTCGGAGTCAAATTCGATTTGGTAGATCATTCCCCTAGGAATCAATAGATAATCGCCATATTCAAAAGGTATTTCACCCAACATAGTTTTCAAGATACCCGACCCCTTATGTACAAAGAGCAATTCATCGGCATCGGTGTTCTTATAAAAATAATCGGTCATTGAATTTTTGGGCGCTGCAAGAACGATGTGTACATCGCTATTGAAAAGAACCGTTTTTCGACTTGAAAGAAAATCGTCTTCCGGTTTGAGGTCGAGTCCCTTCAATAATCGTGATTTTATATTGTATTCAACGGCCGGTCTAGGCGATATATCCAAGGTCTTGCCAACCTCCTTGACCTGTGTTGGTCTGTGAAGGTGGTACATAAGAGACGACATTCCATCAAAGCCGATGGTGCCAAACAATTGTTCATAATGTAAGGTGCCGTCTTCCTTCTTGAATTGAATATGTCTTTTTTGTGGAATCTTTCCGAGTTTATGGTACAGTGGCATATGATAAGTTGTTACTTTCGCATTTTTTTTAAAATTACGACATTTTTGAAGTATAGATCGGTGAAAACAAAGTTCGCAAAACGTTCGTACAATTTACCATTCATCGTCGGTATTAGGCACCTTGGCGATGAAAGTTTACCGAACAACGAATTGATCGTACCTTGCGGGAGTGGGACCATTTAACAACTCTGTTAATATCTATTACCATCCTGAGAATCTGGGGAATAAAAAAAATAGATCTTTGCAAAGTGTAGGTTTTCGCACAAAAGATGTTTGTTTCTGACCGAACCTTACATAATTAGATACACTAGCCAAATAACCATAAAATGAGAATACCCGACTACAAAAAAAGGGCAGCCCAGGCTGCGGCCGAATGGCTGCGTCTGCAGGCTGAAAAAAACTCGAATTCAAAGAAAGTTAAGGAAAAATTATTCGAGGAAAATAATACTGAGGAAGAAAACGCAATCGAAATGTCGATTACCGAATTGATCGATGAATTGACTGTGCCAAAGACCACTGTTAAGGGCATTCAAGTCGTTAAGAAAGAACTAAGGGATACCGCCTAATTTTCCAAATATTACAGTCGAAATTATGACTTCCGCAGCCATTTGTGGCTGATGGATAATGTCCTCGTTTATTTTATTCCCAGTTTGAGAGGCCATATTCCCGCGTAAATTATTCAACAAAAAAAGCCTTCCAACTTGGAAAGCCTTTCATTGGCCTTGACTTTCATAAAAGTACAAGGTCACAACACAACGCCGTAAAGATAGTAAAGTTTTCCCATTCGCTCTAAAAAATTGTAAATTCAACGGAATTACTTTCTATTTGAAAATTTCAAAACATGGGCAAAAACAAATCAAGGAGATCCTTTTTGAAGAAAGCCGCCATGGGATCTGCGGCAGTGACTTCGGCCCCTTTGGTATTTGGTTCCACCTACCGGCAAAAAGTCGTTCTTCAGAGACATTACCGAAATGAATCTTTCACGGTAAACGACCAAATTAATTTAGGCCTTATCGGGGTAGGAATACAAGGAATTTACGACACCAAGGCCGCTCTCGGTGTAGCAGGTGTGAAATTGGTAGCGGCAAGCGATCTTTACACGGGAAGGTTAGATCGCGCAAAGGAATTGTGGGGCGATGACATCTTCGTTACACGTGATTATAGAAAGTTATTGGAACGAAATGATATCGATGCCGTAATCGTCGCCACCCCGGACCATTGGCACAAAAAAATTGTGATCGACGCCCTAATGGCCGGTAAAAATGTCTACTGCGAAAAACCCATGGTTCAGAAATGGCAAGACGGCGCAGCGATCATTTCTGCCCAAAAGACCAGCGGAAAAATATGCCAGATCGGTAGCCAAGGAATGTCATCGCTAGGCAATGAAAAGGCAAAACAACTGTATGACGATGGTGCCATCGGCGACATCGTTATGCTTGATTTCTATAACGATCGTTATTCCGCCGAAGGGGCTTGGCAATATCCGATTCCGCCAGATGCAAGTGCGGATACCGTCGATTTCGACACTTTTTTGGGTAGTGCCCCAAAGGTGCCCGTTGAATTGAAACGGTTTTTTAGATGGCGAAATTACCAAGACTACGGTACCGGTGTTGCCGGTGACCTGTTCGTTCATGCCTTTTCCACATTGAACCATGTCATTGGCTCAAACGGACCAAATCGGGCCCAGGCCACAGGTGGACTCCGTTATTGGAAGGATGGGCGAGACGTGCCCGATGTAAGCATAACACTATATGATTACCCTAAAACCGATACACATAGTGCTTTCAACGCTGCTTTTAGGATCAACTTCATCGCCGGAAGCGGCGGTGGGGCGGGCTTTAAATTGGTGGGCACAGAAGGGGAAATGGAAATTGGACAAGAGTCGGTTACCCTTCGAAGGTCAAAATTGGATATGGTGCCCGACGGCTATTCGATGATTTCCTTTACGGAGTCGACCCAAGAGGAGATAAGGAAAGCATATGCGAAACTCGACTTGGAACCGCGTTCTTCGAGTTTGAACATTGGCGAAACCATTTGGGAAGCTCCTAGGGATTATAAAGGCGGACACTATGACCATTTCTATAATTTCTTTCAGGCCATCCGTGGAAAAGGGAAGGTTGTACAAGACCCCACTTTTGGACTCCGCGCGGCCGGAGCCGCATTGTTGGCCAATGAAAGTTATTTTAAAAATCGAGCCGTTGACTGGGATCCCCAAAATATGAAGTTGATCTGAATTCAATCATTATGGGAAAACTAACTATAATTTGCTGTCTTTTCCTCGTCGCCTTTTCAATGACCGGTCAAGAAAACGAATCGCTCAATATCATTGTTTTTGGGGCGCATCCCGACGATTGTGATATAGATGCCGGTGGTACCGCAATTTTGTTTTCAGAATTGGGGCATAAGGTAAAATTTGTCTCGTTGACCAATGGCGATGCCGGCCATCATGAGAAAGGAGGTGGTGAACTGGCCAAAATCAGGATTGCGGAAGCAAAAGAGGCCGGGAACAGGTTCGGGGTCGAATATACGGTCATCGACAATCACGATGGCGAGCTCATGCCAACTTTGGAGAATAGGCTAAAAGTAATCCGCGAAATCAGAAGATGGAATGCCGATATCGTGATCGCCCCAAGGCCCAACGACTACCATCCTGATCATCGATATGCCGGAATTCTGGTTCAAGATGCAGCCTTTATGGTAATCGTGCCAAATGTGGCACCTGACACCCCGGCCCTAAAAAAGAACCCTGTGTTCTTATATTCCGAAGACGGCTTCGAAAAACCCAGTCCGTTCGAACCCGAAATAGCTGTCATCATCGATCAGGTATTCGAACAGAAAATCTATGCAATGGCGGCACATGAATCACAGTTTTTCGAGTGGCTCCCCTGGCTTTCGGGAAACCTTGACAAGGTACCCGACGATGAACAGGGCCGCTTGAAAATGTTGGCCAATTGGCGGTCTTCAACTCCCGACGAGAGAACAAAGGAATTATTGTCGAAGTGGTATGGCAAAAGAGCGCAAACAGCTGAACATGTTGAAAGATTCGAAATTTGCGAATACGGGCGTCAGCCTACAGATGAAGAAATCATCAAACTATTTCCCATGCTGACCAACTGAGTCTTAAGGCTTAGCTCAAACAGTCATGGAAAATAACTTTGTTCCAGGAGCTTTTCCATGAAGTAAGACGTCAAAGGCCATACAGATATTGCGAACAAAGGGTCGACCCTTTTCGGTGACATGAAGACTGGTTGCGGTGGTTGTTAGCAGTCCGTCTACCTCTAGCTCGGCCAATCTTCCTTTGATGGTATCGATTTCCAAAAACTGCATTTTTGGATCTTGCCAATTGGTTTCGAACCGGCACATCAGATTCAGAATGTGCTTTCTTATAATCTGGTCTTCCTTGGTTAAAATATGCCCTCTGTAAATGGGGATGATACCATTTTCCACCAAATGATGGTACTCTTCGATACTCTTGACATTTTGTGCGAAGCTGTACCAACTATCACTAATACTTGATGCTCCAAGACCGACCATCAATTGTGTTTTCGAAGCGGTGTAGCCCATAAAATTGCGGTGCAATTCTCCTTTAACCATTGACTTATAAAGTTCATCGCTGTCAAGTGCAAAATGATCCATGCCGATTTCATGGTAGCCCACGTCTGCCAACAAATTTTTACCGGTTTCGTATTGTCTCCTTTTTTCCTCCCCAGTTGGCAAATCTTCATCTTTATATCCCCTTTGGCCATTTCCTTTTAACCAAGGCACATGGGCATAACTATAGAAAGCAAGTCTATCGGGCATCAGGGTCTTTGTCTTTAAGATGGTTTGCCTGACATCTTGCAAGCGCTGAAGTGGGAGACCAAATATGATATCGTGGCCAACTGAACCGTAGCCAATTTCACGGGCCATTTTGGTGACCGATTTGACATTTTCGAAAGACTGTACCCGATGAATCGCGCGTTGCACGTTCTCGTTGTAGTCTTGTACCCCAAAACTGACCCTTCGAAAACCAACGTCATATAAAGCCTGCAAATGTGCCCTTGTCGTATTGTTCGGATGGCCCTCAAAACTGAATTCATGATTTTCGGCCACAGTGGCATATCTCAAGATTCCGTTGATAAGGAATTTCAGATTTTCCGGACTGAAGAAGGTGGGCGTGCCACCACCTAAATGAAGCTCTTTGATAATCGGTTTTTGAACAAATAGCTCACGATACAATTTCCATTCCTGCAACACCGATTTGATATAGGGCAATTCGACCTCATGCCTTTTCGTAATGCGCTTATGGCATCCGCAGAAGGTGCACATGCTTTCACAGAAAGGAAGATGTATGTAAAGGCTTATGCCTTCTTCAGTATTGCTCTCGTCAAAGCTTTTTTTGAGTGTTGACTTCCATTTCTCACCCGAGAAGGTGTTCATGTTCCAGTAGGGAACGGTCGGATAACTGGTATATCGAGGGCCAGGAACATTGTACTTCTGAACCAAAGTGCACATAGAATGGAGTTTGTTCAGTTACAAACTTACCGACATATCAAAGAACAGAATATGATAAATATCAGGTGCTCATTCGCAAGTTTTCAATTCTTCGGCACGGAAACCTTCCTTAATTCGTTGCCATCGCCATCCAATAAGAAAGGTTCAAAATCATCATCGTTTACCCAAGCGGCTTTTGGTTTTTTGCCATCCATGAAATCCCTATAAAAATTTCGCCCACGACCCTTAATAAAAGGTGCTTGTTCATATAAATGTCCAAAACCTTGCATTCTTAGGTCACCTTGTTCCATGAGCTTCTGTTCCATTTCGTTTTTCATGGTTTCTTTCATTGCACTAAATGAAGGATCAGCGGCTAAATTGTTCATGCAAAAAGGGTCCTTTGAAATATCATACAATTCCTCTTCGACCCGTTTTCCGAAATTCAACTTCCAATATTCCTTGTCTTCCCCATTTCTTCTCAAATTCAAAATTTCGGTTTTGGTGGGACTGGCATCAGTATTCAAATAGCCGGTTTCAGGATTTCCCTTTGGCCATCTGTCAATTTCATAATTTTTCACATAGAGCATATTGTTTTTATGAATGCCCCGAATGGGATATCCCACATCATCGGGTCGGCCAGTATCGTGTCTTTCCTTTCCTATCAGAACAAAATTGCGCTCAGCCTCTATCTGTCCTGATTGGTCTGAATTGATAATGTTCATCAAACTTTTGCCGGTCGCCGGATGCATTCCCGAGGATTTCCAATCAACACCGGCAGCTTCCAAAAAGGTTGGGGCCAAATCGATAAAACTGACATAGTCATCAATGGTTCTGCCCCTAGTTTTCATTTTATCTTTCCATAGCATGGCCATGGGAATATGGTTCGAATTTTCATATTGATCGCCCTTGACCCTGGGAAATGGCATGCCATGATCCGAGGTAGCCACGATCAAGGTGTTTTCCAGTTGCCCCTTTTCTTCTAAAGTTTTTAAAATTTTGACAATGTGCTTATCAAAATCCTCTATTTCGTATGCGTAATCGAGCAGATCGTTTCGCGTAACCTCGTTATCGGGCCAGTAGGGCGGAAAGCTCTTTATCATATCTTCGGTCTTACCACCTAATTTTTTTCCTGAGCCATATTCATAAGCCCTATGGGGCTCTATACTGCCGACCCAAAAACTCCACGGTTCTCCTTCGGGGGCCTTTTCCAAAAAATCCTCGAAATTGGCGCTGTAATCATTGGTCGAAATGTACTCGGTGGCAGGCTCCAATACCTTCTCATTGAATGCGGGGCCGACAACCTCACGTTGTGTACCGTCTTCGCGCAAGGTCAGGGCCGGACCGTAACCTTTTTGGGTATGACCCGTTGTGTAGCCATTTTCCAATAACACTTCTTGATAGGTCTTGAATTTGGGAGGGAAATAAATCACATGGTTCGCGGCGGCATCCAACTGCCAAGAGTTTCTTCCGGTAATGATCGAGGCCCGTGAGGGAGCACATTTCGCATTGGGTGTATAGGCCCTATTGAACAAAATACCCTGATGCGCAATCGCATCGAAACCCGGTGTGTCGACATAACTGCTTCCGTAGGCACTCATGTCCAATCCCGCATCGTCGAATATGATAACAAGTATATTGGGTCTTTCCTGAGGAAAGGAAAATCCGAAATGGAATAAAAACATCCAGAGAAAAACTGCTTTCAATTTCATGTCACCTGCTCTTTGTACGACTTAATTTATAAAAAACCTTTAAGATGTTGTGAAATATATGCGATTCAAAGAATATAAACGTTGATTACAAATCAGTTTCTATTCAAAAACTTATTTTTGCGACACATAAACAAAACTTCACATGACCTTACTTTTAATGGCCGCCGGTAGTGGAAGCCGATACGGTAAACTTAAACAGTTCGACGACCTTGGCCCGAACGGGGAATTCTTAATGGAATTCGGCATCTATGATGCTATCAAAAATGGTTTTGAACATATCGTCGTCATCACCAAAAGAGAACATGTCTCTTTTTTGGAGGACCATTTGAGCGGCAGATTGCCCGAAAACGTCAAATTGGATATCTTGGCACAGGAGGTCACCGATCTTCCCGAGGGCTGCACATTTTCTGGAGAACGCCCAAAACCTTGGGGCACGGCCCATGCCGTATGGACGGCCAGAAACGTAATCGACGGACCTTTTGCCGTATTGAACGCCGATGACTTTTATGGGCAGCCGGCCTACGCCAATGCTGCCAACTTCATGCGGGAGCATTATGCCGACAACTGCTATGCACTTGTGGGCTATACCTTAAAGGATACGTTATCGGTGCATGGTTCGGTTTCACGTGGTGTTTGTCAGGTCGATGGTGAAAATTTGGTATCGGTCGACGAACGCTTGAAATTGGTTCCCAAAGATGATGGGGTCTATGATGAAGACTCGGGAAACATGTACACGGGCGAAGAGCAGGTAAGTATGAACTTTTGGGTTTGTAAGCCCTCGATTTTCGAGAAGATAGAAAGTGAATTCAGAAGTTTTTTGGCGGATGAGGAGATGGCCCAGAAAGGAGAACTTTATATTCCGAAGACCATTCAAGAAATGCTACAGGCAGGTGAGATCGAAGTCAAGGTGGTCACTTCTGGTGGCGATTGGTTCGGAGTTACATATGCAAGCGATCGCGAAGTGGCCGTTGCGAACCTTCAACAAAAAACGGATGCCGGTAAGTATATTTCGCCTTTATGGCAGTAGAATCAAGCAACAGGGGTATTGATATTTCTCCCATTCTAGAAAACTTTGATATTGCCCAACGGAAGTATTCGTTGCGGCCTATAACCGCCGGGTATATCAATGACACTTTTCTAGTTGTGGAAGAAGGTGTTCCCCTATATATTCTACAACGTATCAACCACAATGTCTTTACCGATGTAGATGGGCTGATGGGCAACGTACAACGTGCACTTGAAATTCTCGAGGCCGAAGATTATCACAAGATCACCTTGGTCAAAACCAAAAATGGCTCTGGGTATTACAAACATCTTCACAATGGGCCTGCCTATTGGCGGTTGATGACTTATATCGATGGAAGTACGACATACAATACCACTGAAAACAAGGCCATAGCTTTCGAAGCAGGTAGGATTATCGGGAAGTTTCATTTGCTGTTGACCAAAGCCAATATTCGTGATTTTTCCGATACAATACCAAGGTTTCACGACCTTGAATTGCGCAAAGGGCAATTTGAGGAATCACTTTCAAAAGCCGATGCCAAAAAAAAGAAAATTGCTCAAAACGATATTGCCTTCACCCTTGATACATTAAGCACGCTCCAAAGCATGAATCGGACGAATCTACCGATTCGAATTTGCCATAACGATACCAAACTGAACAACATCCTCTTCTCAAAAAACACCGAGAAAGCGCTTTGCTTGATCGATCTTGACACCTTGATGCGCGGCCATTTTCATTACGATTTTGGCGATGCCATTCGTACCATCGCCAATACGGCGCCTGAAGATGAACGGGATCACGGTAAAATCACTTTTGAAAAATCGCTGTTCGAGGCATTCGTAAGCGGCCTTGCCCTAAATGGAAATTTTCTTTCGGAAGAAGAACTTGATGCATTGCCGTTAGGGGTAATACTAATGCCCTTTTTGCATGGCATTCGAGCCTTGACCGATTATCTTAACAACAATGTTTATTATAAGGTAGCCTACGAAAACCAAAACCTCGATAGAAGTCGAAGCCTATACGACTTTACCAAAAAGGCGTTGAACAACATTGACTTTATGAAAGAAGTTATCGTTCAACAACTTAAGAAATGATCACTCTATTTTTGTACCCCAAATTTGTAGGTACAACTCGAATTATAAATCTCGCCCGGCTCGAGTACCGTACTTGGGAAGTCTGGCTTGTTGGGTGAATCTGGAAAATGTTGTGTCTCTAGGCAGAAGGTTCCCCTGAAAACGTAAGGCTTGCCAGATTTTCCGATATAGGACCCGTTCATGAAATTACCTGTGTAAAACTGCACTCCCGGTTCATTGGTATATACCTCCATCGTTCTTCCACTACCGGGCTCTGTCACTTTGGCCGCCAAGGCCAGCCCGTCTTCGTTTGCAGGTTGGTCGTTTAGAACAAAATTGTGGTCGTAGCCTTTTCCGAATTTGATTTGTTCGTTGTCGGCGTCGATATCTCGGCCTATTGGTTTGGCCTCTCGAAAATCAAAGGGGGTCCCTTCCACTTTTCGAATTTCCCCTGTTGGAATCAATCCTTCATCGACGGGGGTAAAGGCATCTGCATTGATCATCATCAAGTGTTCTCCAATATTACCGGCAGCTTCTCCCGCTAGATTAAAAAAGGAATGGTGGGTCAGATTGACGACCGTGGTCTTATCGGTAGTGGCTTGATAATCGATTTTTAGTTCGTTGTCTTCGGTCAGACGATAGCTTACGACAACCTGGAGATTTCCCGGATAACCTTCTTCCATATCAGGTGAGGTTCTTGAAAAGATGATTGAATTGCCCGTAACCTCTTCAACATCCCATACAACAGCATTAAATCCTTTGATGCCTCCATGTAAATGATTTTCGCCATTATTCTTTGCGAGGGAATATTTCGTGCCCTTCAATTCAAACTCGGCCTTGCCTATTCGATTACCATAGCGACCAACGACCGCGCCGAAAAAGCCACCGCCTGGAGCCATGAATCCTTCAAGATTCGATGGACCCAGAACGATATCTGCAAATTTTCCATCCTTATCGGGGACATACAGCGAAATCAAGCGTTGCCCGAAATTGGTGAAAGTGACCTCAACACCATTATTGTTGGTAAGTGTGTAAAACTTTGTTTGCTTTCCGTCAATCTGCATTTCAAAATCAGCAGGATTGAGACCGTGTAGACTCTTAACGGCCTCGGTCTCGGAAACCTCTTCCTTATTGGTTGATTTTTTATCCTGCTTACAAGAATAGAGCGCCAAAATTATACAAATGACCGCAATAAGATTTTTCATTTTTATCAGTTTAGAAGTTAAATGACACTATTGATCCTTTCTTTTCAAGGCATTGTCCTTTACAAATTTGACCAAGATCGGAACCGCCGGATAGACCATGTCATGACCATAGCCATCCAACTCGAAAAGCGCAATGTCTTTATGACCTACCACTTTCATCATACGATAGAAATAGGCATTTTCTTCATAGCGACCCAAAAGTTCTTGTTCTCGATCGCCGGTAATCAAAAGCATTGATGGGGCATCTTTTCTTACATGAAACAATGGTGCGAATTCATCGATTGTAGGTTGGGTGCCTTTTATACCCTGCTCTTTTCGTACCGTAAAATGGGTTATCGTGTGTCCGCTAAAAGGAATCAGACCGGCAATATCGTTGGCATCAATACCGTGTTGCCCAAGGTAACTCTTGTCCATACCAACCATACTCGCCAAATAACCCCCTGCTGAATGGCCGGAAATAAAAATCGCATTTTTTCTTCCATTATATTGCTCAATATTGTTAAAGGTCCATGCGACGGCTGCTGCTGCATCTTTAATGTAGTCAGGCTGTTTGACTTTCGGGTACAAGCGATAGTTTACGGTCACTACTACCAATTTTTGCCCTAAAAGTCCTTTCGGGATATTTTTGTTGCCCGCAGTAATTCCCCCTCCATGAAACCACACAATGGTCGCAACATTTGTGGTGTCTTTGGGATAATATACATCGAGCTTACACCTTTCGGAAATATAGGGGTCGGAGTTGTTTACAGAATCAGGGTAATACTGAATATCCTTTTTCAAGATATAGTCAGTTTCTTGGGCCGTAAGATCAACTGCACAAAGAAAAAAACAGAGAACTAAAAGAAAAGTTTTTTGTATGTCGATATCCATATACGAAAAATAAGGGTTCTCAAGTTAGCGAAACATATCTCAATAAAAAACTCACGGAATCAAAGTGGCTCCCAATTTTTTTATACTTTACCAATCAATTGAAATACTTATGGCCATGAAAAAAAATATACGGATATTCTCTTTGTTGTTGCTATGTTGGGGATTTCTCGCTGTGACCAATGCCCAAGTAAAAGAAAGTGAAAATGACGAGGGTTGGGTCTCCCTATTTAACGGAAAAGATCTTCATGGTTGGAAGGTAGGTGAGAATTCAGAGACCTTTTCGGTAGTTGATGGCACCATAAAAGTGGCCGGCCCAAAGGCACATTTGTTCTACAATGGTGAGGTCGAGAACCACGATTTCAAAAATTTCGAATTCAAGGCCATGGTAATGACCAAACCCGGAGCCAATTCAGGCATTTACTTTCATACGCAATACCAAGAAAAAGGTTGGCCCAAATACGGCTATGAAGTACAGGTGAACAACTCCCAAAAAGATTGGAGGCGCACGGGAAGCCTATATAGCATAGCAGATGTCATTGAAACCTATGTCAATGACAATGAATGGTATACCGAATATATAAAGGTGATGGACAAAAGGGTGATTGTCAAAATTAATGATACCGTTGTCGTAGACTATACCGAGCCTGAAAACCCGAAACGTGAGGGCAATGGAATATACCGGGTTCTGAAAAGCGGAACCTTTGCCCTTCAAGGTCATGACCCGGCCAGTGTCGTTTATTATAAAGATATTACGGTCAGGCCTCTTAAATAGATATAAGCTTCCCTTTGACTTTTAAGCTGTTTTTAAACAAAATTGTTTGTGCAATTGAACAAGCGACGTATATTTGCACTCGCCTGTCGATAGGCAGGCATTTTGAACAAGGTTTGAATCCCGCTGTTGCGGGAGTCCCAATAAGTATAGGGGCAAAATCATTGGTCTGGTACCTGCCCGTGCCGGGAGGTACGTTCGGGCGGGGTTCAGTTGGTCCTGACGATTCCGTTTTACGGAATGTCTGGATGCCGACAAGCAAAGCATCGTCGGCATTAGAATACCTTCCTGTCACACAGGGAGTTGATAAAAAATTATGAATCGCTCACTAGTAGCGATAGAAACAAGATTTGAATCCCGCTGTTGCGGGAGTCTCGGCACAAACGGGGCAAAATTCTTGGTCTGGTAGTTCAGTTGGTTAGAATACCTGCCTGTCACGCAGGGGGTCGCGGGTTCGAGTCCCGTCCAGACCGCTGAAAATTTATTAAATTTCAGCATAAAGCCTGTAAATCAATGATTTACGGGCTTTTTAATTTTATTTAATACCAAAAAATACCATATAAAACCATATAAAAAGTGAGGAATTCGGTGCGTATTTTACCCCTTCAAAAACACTCACCAAAATCGCTGTAATTGACTGTTAAAGAAAACTTTACAGAGAAATTTTAACATTTGTTTTTCGTACCTTCTGGTGAGTATTTAAAACACTCACCGATGTACGGCAAATTGAACATCCTTTTTTGTCCTAAAAAACTTAAGTCTGACACCGACGGAAAGGCTATGATTTATGCTCGCATAACCATTAATGGCAAGCGTAGTGAATTCAGTTTGGGTCGTCGTGTAGAAGAACATAGATGGGACTCCCGAGGCGGGAAGCTTCGAGGGACCACATTAGAGGTATCGAATTTCAATCGGTTTTTGGACAATGTTAAAAACAGACTTTACGACATTTACGATGCACTTCTGAAAGACAAAGAGGATATTTCAGCCACTATCATCAAGAATATCTATCTAGGGAAAGCGGGTAAAGAGTATATGGTTCTCGAAATCTTCCAAGAGCACAATAATGAAATCGAAAGTCTATTAGGGAAAGGTTTTACCAAAGGAACCTTGCAACGCTATAAAGCAGCCTATAAACATGTATCGGCTTACATCCAAACAAACTACCATAGAAATGATATTCCCGTTCGTAGGGTAGACCATAAATTCATTACGGGACTGGAATTCTTTCTAAAGTCGCAACGAAACTGCGAACATAACACCGCCATTAAATATGTCGTGAACTTCAAAAAGATTATGCGGATTGCCCTGGCCAATGAATGGATAACCAAAGACCCCTTCTTTCATTGGAAAGCTTCATGGAAAACAAAGGAGAAACAATACTTGACCCAAGCCGAATTGGACACACTTAGAGAGAAGAAATCTTTTTTGCCTCGTCTTGATTTGGTCAGGGATATTTTTGTTTTCTGCTGTTATACGGGTTTGGCCTATGCCGATGTACAACAACTAAAACAAGAGTATATCATCATCGGGGTCAATGGGGATCGATGGATTAAAATGCCAAGAAAGAAAACCAAGGCTATCAGTAGCATACCGCTACTGCCTCCCGCAGAAGAAATTATTCTTAAGTATCGTGAACACCCCTATGTGTTGGACGGAAAAGGAGTCTTGCCCGTACTGACCAATCAAAAATCCAATGCCTACTTAAAAGAAATTGCAGATGTCTGTGGCATCAACAAGCACCTGACTACGCATCTGGCCCGACATACTTTTGCAACCACTGTTACCCTAGCTAACGGAGTTTCGATTTCAACGGTCAGTAAAATGTTGGGGCATCGTTCTTTAAAGACCACTCAGATATATGCCAAGGTTTTGGATAGTAAAATTGCGGATGAGATGGGGCGGTTAAAAGAAAAGATAAGCGGGATTTCAATTTCTTCTGAGGACAACACCACAGAAAATTAAACAGGCCCCTAAAAGGCTACTTAACAAGAACAATATAAAAGACCAACAATGGGACTTATCCTTTTGCATAAACCAATTGGTTCAATTGCCTATTTTACAAAATATATAATTGAGATATGATCAACGATAGAAGTCCAATGTGGGTCCTCCGTTTCTTTATAGTTTTATGACCGGAACACAAATATCTACCTTAAAGATTCCATTTTCAGGTTCTTCTGGATATAACTCGAAACAAGCTCTGTCATCGGGGCGGTACCCACTTGTTGGAAACCATTTTCCCATAAGCCAATCCCAAGCATTTTGAAACTCGTTTGCTTTCAATGTAAACCTTGCCACTACATACTTTCCTTTTTCAAGAACCATTTTCCCGATTTCTCCATCAACTTTGGTGTTTTCTGGCGCAGTCAGACAAACACTGGTTCTTAACTTGCTTTTGTCGGCAACATTGACATCATCGTGGTACACAATGGCCGTTTGAAAATCCCCATTATCCAACAAACCTTTTGGCCCCGCCCATGAAAACAATTTACTGAACAGTCTTTCGAATAATTCGGCGTCTCCCTGATAAGGACCTATGTGCCGCAGATAAACAACCGATATATTCGGCAAATCCTTGATTTCAATACTTTCATTGTTTTTCATATCTATTTTCCATTTCATTGTTTTCGTTCGGTTACAAAGGTAAATGGAAGGGGTTTCAATGTTTTTATCGGCCGTGCTATTCACTTTATCCAAATTGCTATTTTTCTTTTTGAACGAAGTGGCCGATTCATTGAAATGGGCTTTAAAGTTCTTGGAAAATACGGGCAAACTTTTAAATCCGCATTTAAAGGCGATATTTGAAATCGAGTCGTTTCCGTGAATCAAGAGCGATGCCGCTTTTTCCAATCGAAGTCGAAGGATCAACTGAAATGGAGTTTCACCGGTGATACCTTGAAATATTCTGCTGAAATGAAATTTTGAGAAATTTGCAACGGTTGCCAATTCATCCAACGAAAAATCGTTGTTCAGGTTTTTCTCAATATGGTCGATTACCTTATTTGTTCTGTATTTGTATTCATCGTCAATCATTTGGCCTTCCTACTTTTGGTCCGAAATGCCCTTACAATTCTCCTCTAAACTGGGAGTACAGTTCTCTTTTGCCACTTCGAGCCTTTGAGTAATCGTTTTTTTCAACTCTTTAAGCTCCTTTATCTTTTGGTCAATGGTGTCGATTTTTTCATCAACTTTTGATTCCATCATTTCGCAAGTTGCACTGTTCACTTCGTACATCTCCAAAATTTCCGCAATTTCCTTTAGCGTAAACCCAAAACTTTTTGCCTTTTTAATCAAAATCAGTTTTTTAACGGTTTCCTCGGAATATTCCTTGTAGTTGTTCCATTCCGAATCGGTTCGACCGACAGTAATAAGGTTCATCTTCTCATAGAATCGAATTGTATCCTTTGACAAAGCGGTCTTCTTTACAACTTCTCCGATAAGCATTTTTAGATCTTTTGGCGAATTTATCATTTTTTTCTTGACCGTTGACTATACTCCACGGTTTAACTTTGTGTCAAAATTCGAATTCAGGTATGAATTGTTTCAAGAAGTTAGGTCTATTTATAGTTGGTTCGGTCGCTGGAAAAAGCTGTACGAGCAAATATTGCTCAACCCAATGCAGAACTGAAGACCCTTCTTCTCACAATGTCAAATCCTTTAGTTTAAAAAACATGACAAATGATGTTCCAAAATATGATTACAATACCGAGGCACCTGTTGCCTGTTCTTTGATGGGGAAGGAATTGTTCAAACGTAAAGAATTGCTTAGGAAGGATATTTTTTCCAAAGTAAAGGGAATAGAAGAGATCGATAGTGGGTATATCTTCTCATTTCAATATGATAAAACCTTTTTACATAGAATGACCTATTATATGATAACGGAGATCGAATGTTGTCCCTTTTTCACCTTCGAAACCAGGCTACATTCTAAAGAAGATGCGCTTCTAAAAATTATGGGGTCTTCAAGGTCGGCCAAGGAAATGATAAAGGAGTTTTTAAAAGAAATAGACAACTAGATGTAATTTATCTGGAAAGAGAACTTAGCAATGGGGCCCAACAAACTTATACTACCCAAAATGATCGACCGTACTTGTCGGCAAGAATCTTATATGCGACAACGAGAAAAGATAATTCCTTTGGCGGTTGGCAATGTTTTGGAAATCGGAATCGGTTCAGGACCTAATATACCGATATACAATGAAGATGTCGTGAAACATTTAATGGCAATCGACCCGTCTAGGGAAATGTGGGATAGAAATGTTGTGGATCCGGAAAAATTGAAGTTTAAATTCAAATTCATCGAGGCATCCGCAGAAAATATTCCAGCGGCCAACAACTACTTCGACACCTTGGTCTTGACCTATACACTTTGCACGATTGTCGATTTGAACAGGGCTTTTGAAGAAATGCGTAGGGTCTTAAAACCAAACGGGACCTTACTATTTTGTGAACATGGCAAAGCACCAGAAAGGGTTGTCCAAAATTGGCAAAATTGGATCAATCCTATTTGGCATCGATTTTCCGGTGGATGCAATATCAATAGGGAAATACCAACGATCATTAGTGAAAATGGGTTTACAATTAATGGAATGGAAACGATGTATATCCCTGGCTGGAAGCTTACGAGTTTTAACTATTGGGGTACGGCAAAACCGTCCGTGTAAAAGCACTAATATATTCAATATGTTTTACCATAGCCTACTAGGACCGAGTTTGAAGAAAATTGGTTATCTTATTGAAAAAGGGGTCCGATTGAACCCGAATTCGTGATGAAAAGAATTCTCTTTTAATGACCCCGATGGTTATTACACTACTGTTTCCGATTTTCATAAATTTGAAGGATAAAATATAAAGGCAGTTCATTACCCTGTAGAATGCCATAAATGGAGTTTAAGCGATTGATAGAAAAATTTGAATCTAATCCTAAAAAGCTTTTTTTGGTAGACGGATTCGGGGCACTTCTATCCGCTTTTTTGTTGGGCGTTGTATTGGTCAAGTTTGAACGAATTTTCGGGATTCCCCGCTCAACCTTATATTTCCTTGCAGCTCTGCCGATACTTTTTGCGATCTATGATTTTTATTGCTACCGAAAAGAGCATGCCGGTTCAGGTTTGTTTTTGAAGGGAATTGCGATAATGAATTTGCTATATTGTTGTTTATCGCTTGGGCTTGCATTTTATCATTCCGATAAAATAACAAAATGGGGTTGGTCTTACATATTGCTAGAAATTACCATCATTATATCGCTGGCAATAGTCGAGTTTAGGGCGTCTAAAAGATTGAGCAGCAAAATCACCTGACTCTGCAAGGTGATAGATAAAATAAAAAGAGGGAAAATGGCGCGAACTATTTTTTGTCTTTTTAAGACCGTTTTCAGGTATTCAAAATTTGGGTTACGAAGTGAGGCAAATTTTAATAGCGAGAGGGTAACACGCTAAAGCGTTGTTACAATATCTAATTTTCGCTTCAAACACCAATAAAATTAGAGTTTTTCAATAGTTGGCTATTTTTGTTATTTCAAGTTTTTTTGGCACAAAAACTCCGTAAACCCCGGTATTCATTGAATTTTTTTGGCACAAAATTTATGTTGGACTACAAATTGTCTGATGGTTCTACAAAGAAAAACCCGTGTCGAGGGATAAAAAAAACCTCAACAGCACAATTTCAAAAGTTTATTGCAAAAAATGCGAGAAGCCCTATAAACATTGAAAAAGTTTATTGCAAAAAACTACTTTCACCTCGCTCAGTAGTATTAGTTTGGCAAGCTTTGGGACGCTTGCAGCACGAAACTCCGTTTCATACAATACCTATACTTAACTTCTCATTACCCGTGAAGGGTCGGGTTCTGTAAAAGTCAATAATCCAAACCGCCAAAAAATCGATCATAATGCTTGTTTCACTTGAATTTGATAAGTAGTTAAGGTTTCAGTATTTCTTTTTGGTGGTCATGTAAAGCTTTAAATTAGGTCAGAAATAATCTAAGTAAAAAGAGTAGTATAACATAAAGGTTGTTTCTTTTCTCGAAGAATTGGATTTAAATTCTTTCAGCTTTAATGACAGGCATGGGCTCATGTACGGTTACAGAGATTATTTTTCCATTGGATTCGGCAAAGCTGACTGTAACAGATGGCGTGCCACTGGGAGAAAAAGCATGTTTGCCAGTTTTATAAAGCGGACGGCCAAATTGACCTTTTCGGCCTATGCTAAGCATTTTACGCATATTCAGTGTAACCTCCATTACATCATTCTCACCTTCTCCAAATCTATATTGACCTAAGTATTTTTCCTTTTCCTCATCTGTCATCTTAATTTTATTGGGTTGTTGATCCGCATCACCCAATGATGTCAAATACTCCACCATCTGCAATTGTGAGTTTTTTTCATCAGTTCCAAGAGAATGCCTTAGGCGATTTTTAGCATGTTGCAACAGGGTGAGTCCATGAGGGCCAAGATTACGTTGAATTCCTGGAGTAGCATCGATAATTTTCTTCACCACATCCACTTTACCTAGCATGGTGAAGGCAAAAATATCAGTTCGAGCCCCTTTGTCAATAAGATATTCAGCAATGTCTTTGCGCCCCATATGGGATGCGGCGCCAAGCGCTGTCTCAAAATCTCCAAAACCCCAATCCCAACATGACTTGGAGAGCTCTGGTTGCCTATCGACAATTTCTTTTACAGTATCGAAGTTTCTATGGGCTTCCCCAACTACTTTTCTTACCAAATCATCCTCAATGGCTGGGTATTTATCTGAAACACGGGTGTTTTCCAAATCAATTTCACCAAAAAAGGGGAACCGTGACCTACCACGAAACTCTAAATCTGATGCAAGTACAGGGGTAGCAACCAGCCCAAGCAAACTACTTTTAATGAAATTTCTCCTAAACTGTGTTTTGTCATTTTTCATTTCTATGCCAATTTTTTTATTAAACGTACTAATCCATATTCATCCGCTGGGCTGAAGAATACCACGATAGCTAAAAGTAAATAGTTGAATGCCAGCTCACCCTCGCTCCAGAACAGCCCTTTGTGCATTATGAAAACCGCAACTGTCATGACCAGACCGATCATTAAGCCAACCATTCGGGTTGCGATGCCCATAATAAGCAAAAAGCCACCACCAAATTCTGTTCCCTTGGCAACTACGGCTAGTAAAAATGGCATAGGAAAATCATTGTTGGCCAAGTATTCTGAAAATCCACTAAGGCCGTCTTTCTCAAAAAATGCCCAATAGCTATGGTACATCATAATGGCGCCCAACCAATATCTCAAAATCCACGTAATGTCATGTGCGCCAATTTTTATGCTCATTTATTTCTTTGCATTTAAAGATTAGACAACCACTTCAGTACTTCAGCTGTAAGCCTATTGTCATAAACAGGAGAAAAGCTTGAATAGGCTTGTTCTTGGCTTTCATAGATATTCAAACCATGATCCATTTTCTCGATTTCAAGGTAGGTTCCCAATCCTTCTTTTCTTCGGTTGGCCGCTTCGGCAATCATCATATGGTCTTTCCTGCTCATTATCCAGTCATATTCCCCATATATAACCAATACAGGCGCATTAACGTTGCTCCAATAATCAGGCACATTGTGATTGTTCGCCTCGATATAAAATTTGTAGTTTCTTCCATATTGTGAATCCGGATTTCCGGACCAGAGGTATTTGAACTCGGGGTGTTTTGACAAAACTTCTCCCGGCGACATGCCTTCGTTCAAATAAAGGTTATAAAACTGTGCCCAATCACGCATTTTGTTATACGTTGTCGAGGGTGAATCCCCATCGAGAAAAGAGATCCTCCTTTCAATTTCCAACATATGTTCATACCACGTTTTGTAATAGCATCCTGTAACGATAAGGCCTTTTACATTTTGCCCCTGGGCAACCATTGGGGCCATGGCGCCGCCCATTGAAGAACCCATTATGACAATATTGTTCGGATCTATATCCTCCCTTTTTTTAAGGGCTTGAAGCGCCTCTTTATGTACTTCCAATTCATAATCAAACCCGTATTCATTACACGGCTTTCCCTGACTATCACCGACACCCGGTTTGTCTGTTCTCATGACCAAATAGCCTGCTTTAGAAAGATCGTGGATCAATCGCACGTTGCCGTCCATAAAAGTGGGCTGAGCCTCTACATGGTCGCAAGAGAGCCATTGAACAAAGAGAATGGCCGGTAATTTTGAAGTATTGCCTTCTGGTTTTGACACTATGGTTCGCAACAAGTCTCTAGAAGAGGTGTTCAATTCCCCATATTCAAAGGTCAGACCTTCAGCTTTTTCAAAGGGATAAGGGGTTGCCTTGACCGTTTGGGAAATCTGGTTTCCGTCTCTAATTAAGATTACCTGCAACTCATCGTCAAAGAACCTTCCCCGAAGCTGATTTCGAAAATCCCCCCTTGTTTTGATTTCAGTATCATCCACTCCAATTATGATGTCACCTGGTCTGATATCAGAAAGGCCGAATGCAAAATCTTCATTGACCTTTGAAACCACTACTGAACCGTCTTTTTCTTCGTACGAGACCCCCCAATAGGCACGTCTTTTTAATGTTTCTTGAGCACATCCAAAGTGAAGGGTGGCCATCACAATGAACAGCACGATTATATTTTTCATCCTATACAATATTTATTGTTTATAGCTACATTGTAATTTATGGATAGTAAGCTTATTTAGTTCCTTTATTATGTGTACTGCCTAAATCCTTATGTAAATTCGTTTAGACTTTCCTTTCATTGTTTAATTTACAATGCCCATTATCAGAAGTTTTTTCGGCAATGTTCAAGCGCCCTTCTTCGTACAAGGCCCAACTCAAAGGAATTTCGGTCATTGCAAGTACATACTTTTTCAAAAAAATCAGCAGCCTCTTGATCCAGATTGGCATACTGCAGAATCATGCCATGGTGGTACTGGTTGTAAGGATCGCTAAGGTCCAGTGTTCTCGATAGTTCAACGGCCTTTTTCATTTGTCCTTCGGCCACGTACAGCTTGGATTTCAATAATAGGTATCTGTCATCGACTTCTTCAACCCTATCTTTATAGTCATCGATGAGTTTGTTCGCCGTATAAAGGTCATCTTGCAAAAAACTCGCCCATGCTTCAAAGTGTATTCCCAAGTTTTCTACATTTCTTAGGGTATTCTCTTTTTTGGTCTGGCTTATGATATATTTCTGCCATTCATCATATTCTTCCAATCCCGATTTAAAATCACCTTTTTCAAAGAAAATATAGATTCTTCTCAAGTAGCCATAGTAGGCATGAAAGAATGGCTCTCTGGGTGATAGTCCATCCAGTGCCGATTTTTTTTGATTCTCAAGTACGGCTAAGGCTGAGTCTAGATTCCCTTCATCCAGATAGGAAACCACCAAAGACTTCCACTTGTGTCGATATTCATAGTCTGACAATCCTTCTTCAAGGGTATCAAGTTGTTTTAGTGTTTTTCTGGCCTGCAAGTGGTTTTCCATAAAATTTTGGTTTGCGGCAATGCCCATGATGGCCCAAGGATAAGTTGGATCCAAATCAAGAACTTTGCGGTATGAATCGATTGACTCGGCATAGTTGCCTTCGCGCATCAATATCTCTGCAAGCGTATCATAGCTGTTGGGTTTATCGGGCAGCAATAAGGTATTTTTAAGTGCAGCCTGTCTGGCATTTTCAAAATCGGAAATCTCCAAATAGGCATAGGCAAGTTCATTGTAAGCATTCGTGAAATTTGGGTTGAGCTCGATGGCTTTCTTCAAATGCCCAATAGCCTTCTCCATTTCATGGTTGCCATGGCTAAAATTGATGAGGCCAAACAGGTAATTGGCATTCTCATCTTCAGGATAGTTTTCGACCAATTGTTTAAAATGTTCGTACTCGTTAAATTCTTCGCCATTTCCATAAAAATCATTTCTGCCCTTGATCCAAAGACGCTCCCCGGGTGATACCCCGTCTACATATTCCATGGCCTTTCCCAATTGCTGTTTTGCTAGATCAAAGTTTCCTGACAGAATTGCCTTTTTCATGTAGGCCATTGCAAAGGTCGAGTCGAGATCCAAAGCTTTGTTGACATATTCTAGCGCTTTTTCGTTCTCTCTCTTATTTTCGTATTGTAATGCAAGCAAAAAATAGTCTTTTGCCTCATTGGATGTCGTTGTAATCGGAATTTTTAGGTTTTCTCCGCCGCTCTTACTGTTTTGCGCGCAGGAGATTAAACTCAGTGATGCTAAAAGCATTGTAAAAAATTTCATCGTGTCAGGGTTTTTTGAAATTTTAGTATAAGCACTTGATTATCGATTATGGGCAATCTCGTTAAGGACATATCGTTACAGGATGCCATTGGGGTTGTAAACCGTTCCTTCAACCAAATTGTACCAAAATCTTGAGTTCTGGGTAAGGGCCAGACAGTCATTAGTAGGAATGCTGGTGTGACTGAAAGATTTAGTGGTATTGTTCTCATGGCTGTATAGTTCAAAGCGAGTGTTTTTGATAATTGCCCTTGTCCTTTTTTGGTTTTTAGTTACGCTATTAAAACATCAAAATAAATGGCGCTGAGATAAAAATAGAGCGCCTGGGAAAGCGATGATGAGATTGTTATTCGAGCAGGGCAAATTAGTATGTCAGCCGTTGTAAAGTTTATGTATCACTTTCACATAAGAAAAATGCGGTTTCACATAAATATCATTAAATCAATATTTTAACATAAAAAAAAAGGGCTAGTTTTACCTCGAAGAGTATGAGGCGGGAAGTTTATCTACATATCATTTTTTGGGCGATAATCACATTGACCTTTACAATTTCGCAGTGGAATTACAACAATACTTTATTGAGCGCTTTTGTTTTTGAGTTGTTGTTTCTACCTACAAGATTGATCGGGGTTTATGTGAACTGGTTTTATTTGGTCCCTAAAATTCTTTACAAGGAAAAGTATATCGAATATTTTGTAGTTATCGTTTTACTTATTCTAGTTTTGGCCATCGCACAAAGGGCTTTTAACCTTCTTTTGGGTTATCCCGCTTTTTTTCCCAATTGGATCGATGACGGGCATATCCATATTCTTAAATTCACCAGAATCATGCAGAATGCCTTAATAATTGCCTCGCCTGTGGCGTTTACCACCGGTTGGAGGTTGTTTGCAGACTGGAAGGAAAAAAGAGAAAAAAACTTCAGGCTTGAAAAAGAAAAGAGGGAGGCCCAGCTTGAATATCTAAAATCACAAATCAATCCTCATTTTCTTTTCAATACATTGAATAATATTTATGGACATGCCTTGGAAGAATCAAAAAAAGTTCCTGAGCTACTACTCAAACTATCAGATTTTTTGAGTTTTTCGCTTTACGAAAGCAATGCGCAGATTATTCCACTTGAAAAAGAACTCTCACTGGTCAACAATGTAGTCGATCTCGAAAAATCAAGATTTGAAGATAGAGTTTCTGTAAAGTTTGATATCATGGGTAGCATTGAAGATATTTCTGTTCCTCCCCTAATATTGTTGCCTTTTGTTGAAAATGCATTTAAACATGGGTTAAAAGATGAGACCGATAAGGCATTTATTGACATTCAGCTAAAGGCAAGTGATGAACAGCTCTACTTCAAAGTGGAAAATTCAAAGGTTTCTGGTTTTAGCGATCATACTCAAAAAAGTGGTTTAGGTCTCAAGAATATTAGAGAAAGGCTCGACCTTTTATACGGCAAACAATATTCGCTTGATATATCAAAAAACAAAGAAATATTCATCATTGAACTTTTAATCAATCTAAGATGAAAAAGAAATGCATCATTGTAGACGATGAGAAATCGGCGAGAAACATTTTGAGAAAGTATGTTCAAGAAACACCTTTTCTAGAGCTGGTTGAAGAATTCTCAAATGCCATTGATGTTTTGGGTTTTCTTGAAAAAAATTCAGTGGATATCATTTTTTTGGATATTGAAATGCCAAAACTTAAGGGAATACACTTTGCCGAATTGGTAAAAGATAAATGTCACTTGATCTTTACAACAGCACATCGCGAGTTTGCTCTTGAAGGATTTGAATTGAATGCGTTGGATTACCTTTTAAAACCTTTCTCATATGAGCGTTTTTTAAAAGCTGTCAACAGGGTCATGCAACTAGGGCTTGAAATTGACAAAATGCTCAAAGACCATATTTATGTCAAGGTGAACAAAGTAATGAAGAGAATTGACTTTTCAGAACTACTTTTCATGGAAGGTGCAAGCAACTATGTGAAGTTCCATACAAACAAAGGACTGGAGATTGTCTATGATAAGTTGGGTGATTTGGAGCAAAGATTGCCATCCTATTTCAAAAGGGTTCACAAATCATATATTGTCAACACTACCAAAATTGAAGGCTATTCAAATGAATACGTAATAATTAAAAAAAAACACATCCCCGTAAGTGAAACCTATAGGGAAAAACTTTTGGCTTTTTTAAGTCATTGAAACCCGAAGCTTTCCGGGGGAACATCGTTATGAAAATAACTAAGGCGAAAAATAGTCTAGCCATCTGCCTTATGGCATTGGTATTCTCGGCGTTCATTGCTAATGGTCAAAAAGATCATAGGCCAATACTTGTTGACGGAAAGATTGAATCGTCGGAATGGAGAGGCTCGCAAACTATTTCCTTGAACCCAAAAAGCGAATTATTGCTGAAAGACGATGACCAGTATTATTACCTGGCCATAAAAAGTGATCTTCCCAAACCTTTTTATGTTGATCTTTTTGTCAGTAAGAACGATTCGACAATGAATTTCCATGCTTCATCACAGCTTGGCGATCGCTTGTTGCCACCCGACTCAGATTGGACAGACGAAATCCCTGAAACCAAATGGTGGTACAATAATGGCTGGATAGCAAACACGGTTCATTTTGATAGAGCCAAAATGGCGGAATTGAGAACATCAGGGTTCGAAGGAAACGAATATGTAGAATCCTTGATCGGTTATGATGGTTTTGAGTTTCAGTTCGACAAAAAAATATGGCAGCTGTCAAATACTATGACAAGACTGGAAATACGAAGTATGGTCGAGCATGAAGGATTTGAGGACCTATATTTTCCTCACAATTCTGACAGGTATGACACAACAACCTGGCATAGACTGTATTTTGGAAGATCAAGATGAAACTTTTTGCAATTACACATAATGAAAGACCCAGTTCAAATAAATTCCATTCAAGAAAAACAAAATCTTCATAGTTTACTCCTGCTAATAAAACAGTGGGAATGAAAAGACGAAACTTCATTAAGGTCGGCCTAGCAGGTTCTGGGGGACTTTTGCTCACCATTCCATTTTCGTGCAACACAAAAAATAAAATACGGGAAAAAGGTACTTTTCACTTTCTCAATGCCTATTTGAAAATAAGTACAACTGGCTTTGTCGAAATAACAAATCCGGTTCCTGAAATTGGCCAAGGCATCAGCACGGCATTACCGATGTTGGTTGCAGAGGAGCTTGGGATCGATTGGAAAGATATTGTTGTAAAGCAGGCGAAAGCCAGTACTGAATATGAAGGCAGCAATCAAAGAGCTGCAGGAAGTTACAGCGTTCGTGCCTTTTGGAACCCAATGAGACAGGCAGGTGCCATAGCAAGGGAACTTTTGATAAAGGCCGCGGCAGAATCTTTTCAGACTGATCCCCAAAATTGCTATGCAGAAAATGGCAAGGTCTATAATCGAGAAAATGATTCTTACCTGCCTTATGGAGAGCTCGTACAAAAGGCTGCTACCTATGAAATTCTGCCTGAAGCCCCACTCAAGGAAAAATCTGAGTTCAAACTGATTGGAAAATCTCCACGGAACAAATCGGCCGATCAAGTTGCTACCGGCAAGATTCAATATGGGCATGATGTAAGAGTCGATAATATGCTCTATGCCTCAATAGAGAAAAACGATGTCTATGCCGCCACGGTCAATTCTTTCAATGAGGAAGAAGTTTTGTCGATTCCAGGAGTCAAGCGGGTCTTTAAATTACCATATCACGGAAGTAATCCAGACCGCCCCTATTGCAGAGAGGGGGTCGTGGTGGTGGCTACCTCGGCTTGGGGAGCTCTTAAAGGGCGCAAAGCCCTCAAAATTGATTGGGACCTTGGCCCCAATACCGACGAGAGTACCGAGCGATTGCACAATTTGTGTAAAGACTTTATTTCATCAAAAGGCGACTACCTTGTCAAAGATGATGGTGATGTCGATACGGTTTTCCGTGCCACTGATGAGCTTGTGGAGGCTACCTATCATATGCCGTTTATTGTGCATATACCAATGGAAACGGTCAACTGTACGGTAGATTTAAAAGAAGATTCGTGTGAAATCTGGTCAACGACCCAGATGCCCAATGTCGAACTAGGCTTCGTTTCGGATTTTTTGGAGATGCCCCAAGACAAAATCACGATTCATATACCCCGAATCGGGGGTGGATTTGGACGGAGATTGAGTGTAGATTTCACACTTGAAGCCGTAAAGATTGCCCAGAAGGTGAATGCCCCGGTACAGTTGTTCTATACCAGGGAAGATGATATCAAATATGGAGGCTGCAGGCCGTTTAGCTATCATAAGATGACAGCCGCAGTGGACGAAGCGGGCAATCTGGCAGCCTGGTTGCACAGACAGGCAGGGACTTCCCGTTATGCGTTCAGGGAGAGCCGTGAACCCCATGAATCAGAGTTTTTCCCCAATCATTTCCCCGCCAATTTGATTTCAGATTTTAGGCTGGAATATAGTTTGGCGGAATCAAATCTAGAAAGGACATTGATCAGGGCCCCTGGAAATAATGCCCTTGCATTTCCAGTCGAATCTTTTATGGATGAAATTGCGCACCATGCAAACAAAGACCCCTTGGAATTTAGACTTCGACTTCTTGGAGATATTGAGAGGGAATTTGTTTTTGACGAAGAGGAAGGAGATGTAATTAATACACAAAGAATGAAGGAGGTTCTAAAATTGGCCGCCGTAAAGGCCAATTGGGGCAAAAAACTGCCAAAAGGAAGGGGAATGGGAATTGCAGGTTATTTCACCTTTAATTCCTATGTGGCCCATATAGCCGAAGTTTCAGTGGATATGCAAACAGGAAAATTGGATATCCATAGCTATACTTCAGCGGTTGATTGTGGAACGCCCTTGAATCCTGACGGGATACGTGCCCAGACTGAAGGGGGAATCATGGATGGCTTGAGTGCCACCCTTCGCCAAGAGATAACCGTGGAGAACGGGGTCGCCCAACAATCCAACTTTCACAACTATAAAGTCTTGAGAATGATGGATTCGCCTAAAAAGGTAGATGTGCACATTGTACAGAACAATTACCCACCCACGGGAATCGGGGAACCACCTTATCCTCCGGCTGCACCCGCACTTTGCAATGCCATATATGCTGCCTGTGGTATACGAATAAGAAAACTCCCTATTGGAAATCAACTGGAAAAAGCAATAAAAAATGCCTCTGTATAATATTAATATAAACGGTACTCGGTACGAAGTAGATGTAGAAAGTAACAAACCCCTACTATGGGTATTGAGGGATGAACTGAATCTTACAGGAACCAAATATGGTTGTGGTGTCGGCCAATGCGGTGCCTGCACGGTTCACTTAAATGACACGCCTGTCAGATCTTGTAGCTATGTAATTTCAGGCGTCGGTGATAATAAAATCGTTACCATAGAAGGTCTGGCAGAAAATGGTCCACAGGAAATTTTTGATGCTTGGGTCGATTTAAACGTGCCCCAATGCGGGTTTTGTCAAACGGGGCAAATTATGTCAGCTGTTGCCTTGCTTCGAAACAATTCAAAGCCATCAGATGAGGATATTGATAAGGCTATGTCAGGAAACATTTGTAGGTGCGGGACATATTATCGAATTAGAAAAGCCATTAAAAATTTGGATTTAGAAAAATAAATACTTGCTTGACTTCAATTCGAACTCGAAAAGTCATGAATTATAAGAAAAGAATTGTTTTGGAAAACGAACGATTTAAGGGGCAATAGAAAAACTTCTCTGTCAACAAGTATAGGTATGATCACCCCTAAATATTCGCGTTTGTAAATCAGGTACTTTAACTCAAGAATCAAATAACAATCTCATATCGCGTACTCCGCCCACCACCAATAGGCTTAAAATACCTTTGTTTGGCCCTAAACGAGAGCAAAGGCAAGAAAGTCTTTGTGCCCATAAAAATAAATCTTGAAGTTGACCTAGATTTCCTATCAGTAATCCTGAACCAAAACCTCTGTCGGGATGTGGAGTATGGGTATTCTGTGTTTAACTTCTTTTCCGGACTAACACAAATAATTTGTAATCCACATAAATCCCATGGTGTCATCCAAAATTTTTACTTTTGTGATACTATCAAATGATATTATCAATTTGTGAAACCTCCTTATAACCTAACGGGCGATATCCTAAAACTGATCGCCGCCATTTCGGAGAAATTGGGCGAAATAAATGCAGTACATCTGCACAAACCCCCAACAGAATTAAGAAAGCGTAACCGTATTAGGACCATCCAATCTTCATTGGAGATCGAGGGGAATACCTTGTCAGAAGCACAAATCACTGCTCTGTTGGAGAACAAAAGAGTCATTGCACCGCAAAAAGATATTCTTGAGGTTCAAAATGCGATAAAAGTGTATAGACAACTGCACGCGCTGGATCCCGGTAGCATCAAAGATCTGAAAAAAGCCCATGGAATATTGATGCAGGGCTTGATTGAAGACGCGGGAAAATTACGAACCAAAAACGTTGGGATCGTAAAAGGCTCCAAAGTGCAACACGTGGCACCGGGTGGTGATAGGGTTAAGGGATTACTAAACGATTTGTTCGGTTACCTAAAAAAGGACAAAGACCTATTGCTTATTAAAAGCTGTGTGTTTCATTATGAGTTTGAGTTTATTCATCCGTTTATGGATGGCAACGGCAGGATGGGCAGGCTATGGCAGACCCTTATTTTGATGCAACAGTATCCAGTTTTTGAGTTTCTGCCCGTTGAACATCTGATCAAAGAAAACCAAACGGAGTATTTTAAGGCGCTGGGGCAATCGGATAAATTAGGACATTCCACACCCTTTGTGGCCTTTATGTTGCGTATCATTCTTCAATCTTTGGAAAACTTGCTGAAAACAAAAAACAGAACGCTTACCGCACAAGACCGAATTGAACTCTTCAAAGATAAAATTGGTGAACATGAATTTAGTCGAAAAGACTATTTGCAGAACTTTAAAGAAATCAGTCAAGCTACCGCAAGTCGCGATTTGAAATGGGCTGTTGAGCAAAAACTCTTGTTAAAAGCCGGCGATAAGCGATTGACGAGGTATAAGTTTGTTTACTGACCCTTAGAAATATAAGGGTATAAGAAAGAGTGATTATAGAAGTCTCTGCGAATAAAGACGTGGAGTAAGTCCCTATGATCTGAGAGTGACAGTAGAGATTATTCGGTTTTCCGTAGGGCCATTTGTTTAACATTGTCTTGTAATTTGGGTTGAACGGCATTTCTTACCTTTAGCATTAAGCTTCAAGTGAATTTTGTGATAGCGTTTGCACAGGGAAATAAAAAGCTTATTGCCTTACCGCTGGCCATTGCGCTAATTCTGGCAGGCCTGATTTTTTGGAGGGAATATGACCTTCGAGATGAGGTGGCGCTCTATAAGGTAGTCTTATGGCAACTGGCCATCTGGACACCTTGGATTCTTGGGTTTATGGTACTGGATCGAGGCCTGCGAAAAACACAACAGTCGAAATATCGCTCACCTCTACTATTCGCGTTATGCGCCGGATTGGTGGCCTTACATTTCGGTTGGTTTTTTCTAATAAGCTCCAATTTTAGCCCCTATATAGGGCAGTATGGGTGTAGATTCGGGGTCTTCCGCTATTTTTTTGTTTTCTGGACCTTTATTGATATTGTCTTGCTGTGGTTTGTCGTGGATAAACTCGGGGACGACGGCACTGCGGATACCGACATCCCTCTACGGCTAGAGCTTACACGGGGCAACAATACCTACTTTTGCGAGCCAGCACAGATTCACTACCTGACATCTGAGAACTACTACACCAAACTCTTTACCTCGGAAGGGGTTTTTATGATGCGTAAACCCCTTAAATATTTTCAGAACGTACTACCCCAAGACATTTTTAAGAAAATTCACCGGTCTACGATTATAAACGTAAACCAGGTGTCTGAGCTTGCAAGAAGTGGGGATTACAAACTTGATGTGATTATGAAAGATGGTGCCCGTAGAAGGGTAAGCAGAAATTTTGTCAAGGAAGTTACCCATTTCTTCAAAACCCAAACCTTGTAGTGCCGTTCACTAGCAAAATCCCCTCCGTTTACTGCAACCACTGGTTTTCATGATTCCCATTGGCTAAGTTTAGGGTACCCATTATGGCTTGTATTCCAAGCCTGGGAATTCATTCATCGATCAAATCAAATTCTTCTCCAATAAAAACAGTATGCCATCCTATACGCTAACGATCAACAACAAGAAAATTACCATTGAAGCTGAGCCAGACACCCCTTTACTATGGGTGCTACGAGATGATTTGGGCCTAACCGGAACTAAGTACGGCTGTGGTACCGGTATTTGCGGGGCTTGCACGGTGCACTACAATGGAGATGCCATTAGAGCCTGTTCCATGCCCATAGCCTCGGCCGATGGGGGTACCCTAGTAACAATTGAAGGCATCTCCGAAAAGAACGGAAACGTCATACAGCAGGCTTGGAAGGAACTGGATGTACCGCAATGTGGCTACTGTCAATCGGGGCAAATCATGAGTGCTTCTATGCTTTTATCCAAAACCCCTAGACCGACCGAGGAGGAAATCAATAGTGCGATGTCGGGGAATATCTGTCGCTGTGGCACGTATACCCGTATTCGAAAGGCGATACAGTTGGCGGCGAATAAACAAGGTGGATGATGCGAATGGCACTTCTTTTTTTATTCATATTCTCAATGTTTAGCTCCCAAGGGCAAGAACTTCCCTTTCGGTATTTACCAATGGAGGATATGCCCCAAGGTTCAAGAGGGGTTTCTATCGCAGATCTTGATGGCAATGGATTGAACGACATTGTTGTTGCAAACCAAGTCGATTCGACAAAACTTTTGGGAAATACCATTTACTTCAACAACGGGAATGGATATCGAAGATCGGCCATTGCCGCTGGGGAAACGGATTCATGGAGCGAATCTGTACATACGGTAGATGTGGACAACGACCGTGATTTAGACCTCTTTTTTACCACGCAGTTCGGAACCCAAAACCTGCTGTACCTCAACGATGGGCAAGGTCATTTCTCCAAAGCAAAGGCCGGGGATTTGACCATCGACAATACCAATTCACCAGGCGCTTGTTGGTGTGACCATGATCTGGATGGGGACCTTGATGTATTTATCGTCAACCGTGATGGCGAGGATAACGAGCTTTACGAAAATGACGGGAAGGGAATGTTCAATAAGGCAGCAAATGGACCTTGGAAAGGAAACGGTGGAGATGGCAGGGCCTGTGCCTGGGGTGATCTGAACGGAGATGGAAAACCCGATTTGTACGTCGTAAACTTTGTGCGTAAGGAGAATGGTCAAGTCATCGGCAAACATCGCAACCAACTCTATTGGAATACCGGTGATGGAACGTTCGAGGCGGCCCAAACGGGAATATTGGTGGAAGAGGAAAACGCATCTTACGGGGTGTCATTTATAGACTATGATTATGATCGTGACTTGGATATATATGTTACCAACGTGTCAACATCGGATATTAATGCGCTATATGAAAACTTGGGAACGGGCGCCTTTAGCAAGTTAACCGATGCTGAGGTGAGCTATCAAATAAAAAGGCCGTCCAAAGGGCAGACCTGGGGAGATTTCAATAATGACGGTTGGTTGGATCTATATGTGGCCAATGGAACCGAGGGCTATCCTGAAATCCAGAATTTCCTTTTTTTGGGCAAGCAAGACCACTCGTTCAAAAGGGTCTATAATTCGCTTCCCGCAATTGAGGCGCATATCTCGGCAGGTACGGCTTCAGGCGATTTGGACAATGACGGCGATTTAGACCTGTACGTATGCAATTGGGGAGGGGAGGCCGAAGCCAATGATCGTTATACCAATCTACAACAAGGCAACCAATGGGTCAAGCTCCAGTTGGCAGGAACCGCTTCAAACAGTTTTGGTATCGGTAGCTGGATAACCATAACAACCGAGAATGGCGGCGTACAAACCCGCTATCTCACACGGGAGACCGGATATGGAAGCGAAAATGCCCCCGAAGTTCATTTCGGGCTGGGAACAACGGACCGAATCAAAAGTATCGAAGTAGAGTGGCCTTCCGGGAAAACCCAAAAGGCCGAAAATTTAATGTCGAATGCCCTTTACAAGATTGTCGAGGGAAAGGGGATAATTCGGAAAAATCTATGAAAAAAGAACTCAGCAGAAGAACCTTTATCAAACTCACGGGCTCGGCAAGTGGAGCCCTGATCGTCGGTATGTATTCGTCATCCTGCACAAAGGGGGAAACGCCTCCGGCAGAATACAAATTCTCACCTTTGATAACAATAGACGACGAAGGTTGGATCACACTTATGGCAAAAAATCCCGAGATAGGGCAAGGCATTAAAACTTCGTTGCCAATGATCCTTGCGGAAGAGCTTGGGGCCGATTGGAAAAAAGTGCGGGTAGAACAAGCCGATTACGATAAAATATATGAGGAACAATGGGCAGGGGGAAGCTACGCCATCATCCTAAATTGGGACCTGATGCGAACCGCGGGGGCAAAGGTCAGGCAAGTATTGATTCAAGCAGCAGCCAAAAAGATGAACAGGCCCATTCCGGAATTAAGCACCAAGAATAGTGAGGTTGTGCATGCAAAAACGGGGGAGAAATTGCCCTTTACTGATTTACTCACGGAAGCTTCCAAAACCGCAGTGCCAGAAACGGTTGAATTCAAGCCTGTGGATTCTTATGCTATCGTTGGCAAAAACCGGCCCCAAGTAGATTTGGAGGACTTGGTGACCGGTCAAACAACATTTGGTATTGACGTCAAAGTTGCCTATATGTGCTACGCCACCGTATTAAAGAGTCCTATTCACGAAGGAAGGGTGGGCCAATATGATGACAGTGACGCAAAGTCGATACCGGGCGTATTGGATGTGGTCGAACTCAATAATACGGATTATGGAGGACGGCTTATTGGCCCCAATAGTCCCAATTTCGTCAACGGTGTTGCAGTAGTAGCCGATAGTACTTGGGCAGCGTTTAAAGGGGCTCGTAATCTAAAAGTGGAGTGGGACGATTCAGCCTCTCGGCTGGAAAACACGGAACAGCTATTCGATCGTTTTAGGAACCAACTTAAAGACACCTCGATAGAAAGATCGGACGGCAATATGGGCCGTGCCATCAAAAATGCAGCTTCGACTTTTGAAGTGATTTACGAAGTCCCTTTTTTGGCGCATGTACCCATGGAGCCCATGAATTGTACTGTCGACTTCAAGGCTGATTTCTGTGAGGTTTGGGCACCGACCCAAAATCCGGAAGCGCTGGAAGAGGGCCTGATCAAATTATTTGGGCTGTCACCGGAACAGATCAAAATTCATCTCCCCAGAATAGGGGGCGCATTTGGCAGAAGGTATTACGTGGATTATGCCATGGACGCGGCCATACTATCAAAAAGAATGGGAAGGCCGGTAAAATTGACCTGGACCCGAGAGGAAGATATAAAACACGATTGGTACAGACCGGCCAGCGTTCATAAGATGACAGCCGCCCTTGACAGACAAGGCAAGGTCGTTGGTTGGAAGCATGTGCTCGCCAATGCATCCCGTAAGACCTGCTTGGGCAGGGAAGGGAATCCGGCTGGGACGGAAATAGACGAGTATGATTTTCCCGCCGGTTTTGTGCCCAATTTACAGCTGGAATATGGCGAGGTCTTGAGCGATGTACCCCTAGGCCAATGGCGGGCGGTAGCGGCCTCGGCCAATGCTTTCCCTGTTCACTGTTTTTTGGATGAGCTGGCCATCTTGCACAAAAAAGACCCCATTGATTACTTTCTAGAGTTTTTGGGGCCTGCAAGGATGGTCCCGGTGGTCGGCGACTATGAATTTGATGCCAGCCGTCTTATCCATGTTGTAGAAAAAGTTCGGGCATTGAGTAATTGGGAGACTCCATTGCCCAATGGATATGGCAGAGGTTTTGCCGCCCGTAAGGGAGCGGGCTCCTATGTTGCGGAAGTAGTAACCGTAAAGGTAGAGGGCGATGACATAAGAATTCTCAAAGTGGACGCCGTTGTCGACTGCGGAATTGTGGTCAATCCGTTAGGCGCTCGGGCTCAAGTGGAAGGGGGAATCATGGAAGGACTATCCGCTGCCCTATATGGTGAAATTACGATAAAAGATGGCGCATCAGAGCAATCCAATTTTCACGATTATCGCTGGATGCGGATGGAAGAAGCTCCAGAAATCAATGTGGAATTCATCGCAAATGAACTGCCACCGCGAGGACTTGGTGAACCTCCCCTACCTCCGGCCGCCCCGGCCTTGGCGAACGCTATCTTTGCCGCGACCGGTAGGCGGATACGTAAATTGCCTATTGCCAAGGAATAGCTTAGGGTTATGGACGCAAAGCATCATTTTGTTCGCCCAAAATGCAAAACTGAAAAGTAACTCGGTTGTTCACATCAATACCAAAAATCAGCCCATATTTTGTTCAAAAAGCGTAGTTCTCTTCAAGTTGAACTTAATTTCTTGTTCGCCATGGCAATAAACTGGGAAGGGGTCTTTGCAGGCTATAGCCTAAAGAGCGCTTTGCAAATGAAAAAAATCGGGCCAAAAATTCTTCTTTCAGGCAACGTATTCCAAAAAGACAGCGTCTTATTGGATATACGTTAATCATACATTTTTTTAAACCTAAAATATGAGCCTTTTAGAAAATTCAAGGGTAAACACCAAAACAAAACTTTGCGCACTCTGGACATCGCTAATGTTTCTTTATATCTATGCCGATTACTTTGAATTAAAGGTCCCGGGAAAAATAGAGGAGACTATGAATCTTCAAACCCCTGTCGGTGAAGTGACCCCAAGTCTTTTGGTCATTTTCTCGATCATACTTATTATCCCAGCCCTGATGATTGCCTTGTCAATTTTCTTAAAACCCTTGATAAACAAATGGCTCAATATCATCATTGCCCTACTCTGGTCATCGATGTCAATACTCATCATTGCATCCGACATTAGTGACTTCGGTGGATGGTATACTTTCTATGTACTTTATCAATTTGTTGAGTTATTGGTGCTCGGGACCATTGTTTGGACGGCCTGGAAGTGGCCAAAAACCGAGACATGATAAGCAGAAAAGGTCTTCTGGATCGACTGCGACCTGCCGTAATCAGTAAGAATTCGAATTGGTCTTTATCAACGCCAACGTTTGGATTATTCGACCTCCAACCAAAAAAACCTTCCACAAAGACGAAAGGTTTTTGACGCAAGAAATACATTGTCCCTACTGTTTATAAATAAGAAGTCGTTCGGAAACCATGCCAATTCGAATGGCAGCAACATAATATCCTACTGGCAAGTCGCTTAGATCGATTTGATTGTCATTCAAGCCCAGGTCTTTTTGTTTCATCAAAATCCCATCCATACCAAAAATGGCAATCTCGCCGGTGACCTCTTCGATCAACAGTTCGGTATTTACCGTCAATAAGTCTATTACCGGATTCGGAAATATCTCAATGGTCTCGTCCACGGGTGGAACCGGCATTGGCTCCTCCTCCGGTTCTTCAGAAACAACTTCGTCTTCCTGGCCCGCCCAAAGAATCGCTTCTTTCACCATTGTTCTGAATTCTTCATTGCTCTGGTAGTCGGAAGCGTTATGGCCTAAAGCCGTATAAAATGAACGTCCCCCATCATAATTCTTATACCAGGTAACCGGTCGAGCGGCATCATAGGTATTAGGGCCGGTCGAGCGAACCTGTAACAAATCGATGTTGCCCTCGAAGAGATATCCCCCATTACGCTCCCAATAGTAATACTCCTCGTTCTTGTTCCATTCCATTCCCAAATGTTCAACGGCGGCATGTTCTCCAACAATATCAATTGTGGCATTGGTATTGTTCGCGGTGTGGTACGGATTTACCTGCACAATGGCCCCAACCAAATCGTTGTACCAGGGCCAACTGCCATTTCTATAGGTATCGGTCGCTGAATGAACCCCGACAAAACCGCCTCCATTTTGTATAAATCCCTCAAAAGCCTCTTGCTCTTCCAAGGTAAGAAGGTCGTCACCCGTTGTACTCATCCAAACCACAACATCAAAAGTATCGAGGCTATCGATTTGGAATATATCACTCGTCTGGGATGCATCTACCCCCCAACCCAGTTCCAGGCCAAATTCCCTGATCATTTCTATTCCGGCCTCTATAGACTTGTGCCTATAACCCCCTGTTTCATGATAGACCAACACATTGAGCCCATTCTCTTCGGGAATTTCCACTTCGGGCTGCAGCATCATAGAAACCAACTGATTGCCCTCCCCAGCGACCACCAACATCTGGTTGCCAAAAATCGCTGCAGATGGATTTTCAAAATCGCTCGGCAACGTACATTTATTCGACCAGCTATCCGCTTCCAAATCGTATTCGTCAATGGTTTCAAGTGTCGCCTCCGAACTGCGACCGCCTACCAGAAGAATCTTGCCATCATGGATGGCCACATTTGATCCCAGATGGGATTTCGCACTGGGAAGATCGGCTTTCCTAGACCAGGTATCGGTCAAAGGGTCGTATTCGTCAAAATAAATTTGGGGCTCGGCAATGTTGTCCAATGTTTGAAACCCACCGATAGCATAGATTTTTCCGTCGGCACTTGCAGCGCCAAGATGACTTCTAGGGTTGGGAAGTGGGGCCACGACCTGCCACACGGCCAAACTATCTTTTAAATCCAATACGAAATGGTCGCTTGCCTCGGTAACCCCATCCGATTTCAATCCTCCAAAGAAATGGATCCTTTCCTCATGATACACTGCCGCCCCAGCACTACGGGGTTCAGGCAAGGAAGGCCCGTCAGACCAAGTGTCTTCCATTGTACTATAAACTTGAACACCATTGGTAACCGACCCCAAGGAATCTGTTTCCGTTTCACCGAATAGCCATATCTCATCTTCTACAGCTATCATTCCCATTCCCTTAAGTTCCATCGGCAACGGAGTAACATTCGACCAAACATTCGTTTCGGGGTCGTAGACTTCCATAGTGTGTGTTCTGGTAGAATCTGACAATATACTTCCGAGAACATATAGTTTGTTATTGACCTTCACACTACCAATATCAGTCTTGTTGAGCGGTGAACTGGCCAGTTGATCCCAATCACATTCGTTCGGTGCGACATCTGAATTCTTTCCATAAATTTCAAGGGCAGACACTTTTGGCTGATCAACGGTCGCGCCAAAATCAATGTTCAATTCCCCATCTGAAACGATAGCTGTAAAAGTTTTCACTATTGCCGTCATCGGACCTTTTTCGGCGGCCAAGTCATAATCGGCAAGCACTTCCTTATCTTCTAGGGCTACGTTAAAAACTCGTTTGCCCTCGCCTCCATCGCCACCTCCCGTGGCACCCCAGTAAATCTCGGCAAAATGAAGTTTTACCTCATACGCTCCGTTCTCAACAGGAATTGAATAACCAAAGGATTTTAAACTACCGGTGGTAGTACGCTCTGTTTGATAGATGGAATCATTATCCGTTTCAAGTATATCAACGATCTTATTGTTCGAAAAAGACTTGCCGTCCCCTAAGAACAGCGTATCGGCAACGTAAATGGTATCATTGTAAACGACGGTGTCTCCACCACTGTTTATGCGCAATTCAAAAGGAGAGGTTTTTTCGTACGGACTTTTCTCTAAAACAGCAAACTCGACTGTCAATGGCTCCCCTGAATTGCCCTGCCCTTTATTTTTATCAAAAGCGGTGGCAGACACTTTATTCAAGCCAATATCAGGATTCCAAGGCCTATAGTCATCACCATCGTTCGCACCGATGGCATATTCGGGCAGGTTCTCGATATGATAGTTCGTACTGTCTTGATAACCGAAAACGACGCTTTCAGTTCCCTCATCGGTTTCAGCTCTGATATTTAGGTTTGAAGTTCCTATTTCCTCAATAATAAAAACGCTGCCATCGGTAATCTCGGCGATATCTTCATCGGTATCGGCATTGATCAAAATCAATGAATTTACATTGGGGCCAGAGGGCTCCATGGTGTTTTCATCGTAAAAGGTAAACGAGATGCTGTTTTTGTCCAGCAATAGCCCCTGACCTTGGGGCAGGGAATGAATCGATGCCTCCAATTTATAGGTTCGCAGTTCAGGCGTCCAGGGATTATAAAGGCTATCTGTCATACCAAACAGGGCATAGGGGCCACTATTCTGCGCTCCGATAATCTGTCCATCCAATTTGAACAGCACACTGCCTGCATCGCCTGTAACATCGGCCCGAATGCTCAATTCATCGGTGCCGATCTCGGCAATATTCACGGAATCACCTTCGGAAAGGGGTCCAATCTCTAAACCTTCCTGGGAATTTATTAAAGTAAAAGAGGAGATTTCTTGTGCTTCCAAGGCATGGAATGGGCAACAAACTGCCATGACCAAAGCATACTTCAAAAGTACGTTCTTCATTCAAATGTTATTAAGTTCACTTTTTTGGGTTACCCAAAATTAGAACGAAAAATTTGAATTTGGAAATTGGGGTTGTTTTCCCTTTTCTCCAAAGCTTGTATAAGGGTCAACTATTTTAACGAAGTTTATCTGGTAATTAGGCGAATTTCTGACGCTCGATCATAAAGGCATTCAACACCCGGGAGAAGTCTGCACGTATATCGACACCGACATATTTTATGCGATATTGACCACATTTAAGTTTAAGTGCATTCAGGTAGGTTTCGATTTCTTTTTCATAGGATTCCTTTACAGCATCTGAATACAGGTCGATGTGTTCACCCGTCTCGACATCTAAAAAACGCTTGGGGGTGTTCTCGAAATTAAAGTGGAATTCCTTGTCCCTATCGAGCAAATGAAACAAAACCACTTCGTGTTTGTTGTATTTCAAGTGACGTAAGGCGTCAAACATTTTATCATCATCGACAGTTGTCTGAAACATGTCGGTAAACAGAAAGATAAGGCTACGCCGTTTGATTTTTTCAGCAATCAAATGTATATAATCATAAGTCTCCGTTTGCTTGGCCGGTTTCGTATCCAAACTAATTTCAGACAATTTGGCAAGCAGCATTTGGTGGTGTCTTTCGCTACCTTTTTCAGGGGCATAGTAGTTGTAGCTATCGGAATACACACTTAGGCCCACGGCATCCCTTTGCCGTTTCAAGATATTCATCAAGGCCGCGATGGCCAACACTCCGAATCCAATTTTATTCAGATTGCCGACCGTCATGTTCGAGATTTCAGGGTAATACATTGAGGCCGAATTATCCAATATCATATGGCAACGCAAGTTGGTCTCCTCTTCGTATCGTTTTGTGTAAAGCTTATCGGTCTTTGCAAAGAGTTTCCAATCGATATGCTTGGTGCTCTCGCCTGTGTTGTAGATTTTATGCTCGGCAAATTCTGCCGAGAAACCATGAAATGGACTCTTGTGAATTCCACTAATGAAGCCCTCGACCACCTGATTGGCCAATAGCTCCAAATTCTGAAAAAGTGAAGCTTTATTTAATTCGGACTGGAGATTCATTCAACTAAGATATAACAAAAAGGTTCGGCCCTGACCAATCAGAACCGAACCCTCTCACACTAAACTTAAACTTGATTTTTATAGGGCTGCCTCAATAGCGTCGGCATAGACCTGTTTAGGGGAAACCCCTACTTGTCTTGTAACGATTTCGCCATCTTTGAAGACCAATACCGTCGGAATGTTTCTCACTCCGTATTTGCCGGCATATTCTTGGTTTGCATCGACATCGACCTTGCCCACAACTGCCTTGCCATCGTATTCGTTGCTCAATTCATCTATTACCGGGCCTACCATTCTACACGGACCGCACCATGCCGCCCAAAAATCGACTACTACCGGTTTATCACTTTTCAACACTACTTCTTCGAAAGTAGCATCGGTTATTTCTAATGCCATTTGATTTGAATTTAAAATTATGTAAAGTTAGTCAATTATTCCTCTGAAAACTTACCGCAACCATATTCCTTCTATCTATTGCTATATTAGGAAAGTTTATGGCTGTTAAGAATTGCAAGTAAGTTCTCCCATTATGCACTAAGTTTTTGAATAATAGAGGAATATAATTGCTTCAGCTCGGGGACTTTATCTTGCTCAATTATCGTTTCGTAACTAGGAGAGTTGGATATCAAGGAATCAGCAATCCTTACTTTTTCGGGAAAGCCATATCCCAATGATTTACAATTTTTCTCGAACCATTTAATTCTTCCTCTTTTAGGTAGCTTTTTCAAATTGAAATTAGGAGCTTCATAGCCCATGTTAATAAACGCATCTGTGATTGCAGTTGCAAGTAAATCCGATTTTACAAAATCCTCAATAGTCGAATGCTTTGACAACTGCACTATCCTTTTTTCTAACACCCCCTTTCAAAAGTTTGATTTTGTTCTCGTCACCACCTTTATCGCCATCAACCAAATAAACTTCCTTTGCCGCTTCTAGTTCGAAATTTTTAACGTCTTCAACTGAAATTGTCGCAATTCCAGGAGCTACCTGAAAATCCAAATATTCTTTCTTAGAAGCCTCCCGCAAAATTCTAGGTAATAAAATAGTATCTGATGGACCTTCTGCAATTACAGCCTTTCTCGCAGGAGTAAAAGCAATAACATTTGCTCCCATTGCAAGCAAAAGAGGTGAAAAGCCACCGTCATTCTGCCATATCGAATTTCTAATAATGCTTCTACTAGTATCTTTTTCGTCCTTATAAATAGGTTCGACGACTCGAATGCCGGTCCCTAAATCACTTGGCAAACAACCTGCGGAATGTGTTGTATAATATATAGCGTTCGCTATTGTTTGCTTTTCAAAATCAGAAACTAAATTGGCTTGGGCACTATAATGTAGGTGGATTTCAGCCTCGTCAATTAGTAAAATTGGTGGTACTATATCCTCTCGTTTCTTAAGGAATGCCTTCATAGAAATGTACTGTCTTAAACCGTCACTTCTATCACGAAGTTCGTTCAACCCAGTTGAAGATTCTACAATTATTCTTAGGGAGTTGTTTTCTATAAAAAGGGAAGGGTAAACCTCGGATTGACTCCATGAATTAAATTTATTCTTTAAGTTCTCATTACCTTTTTTTTGGAGCTCATACCTCTTTACGGTTTTCCCTTTCTCTATGGAATCAACAATATCCTCGGATGTAATATCAGCAATTTTTAAAAGATTAATTAGCGATATCGAGTTTTGCCTTATTTCAGCTAATGGATAATGACCTTTTAACTGCCTTTCACTATTGGTAAACTCGACAAATTCAGGCCGTAAGGCCTTTAAATAATCAAGAAATAATTCCTTCGGATGTTCTGACCTTTCATTTTCTTCAAGAGATTTGAACTGTTCAATAATAGCTTCAAAAACAATTCTATCGGTCTTTGGCATCTCTTCTTTTACATTGTTCGATTCTTTTTCTACTTCAGAAAATAGAGCGAATAAATCGTCAGCCAAAGTTTCCGCACTCCAGTTTTTGATCAATAATTTAGAAAAAGAATCAAAAATGCTAATTTCTCCGTACTCCTCACTTTGATAAAATTTACTCTTTAGAAAAGTGCCCAAACGTTTCCTTTCTAAAATTTGACGAACGCTCTTTTTAAAACTTGTTCTCTGCTTTTTATTTCTTTTTATTTCCCCGACGATTTTGTACTCTTTGGTACCATTTAGTGATTTTTCTAAACGATAAAATCGTGGTGATCCTGTACCATTAAATTCTTTGATTTTAACCCTCTCAGAACTGTTTAGCAAGTAATCCACTCGAATTACTAGGTCAGATTCTCTTTCTAAATCCTTAGTAATTTCTCTTTCTTCATAGGCAATGTTATCTTCTAAAGAAAGTAATGCCTTAAAGAAAGAGCTTTTTCCCGCTTCATTTGGACCGACAAAAGCAATTAACTTCTTGTCTAGCAGGACATTTGCTTTTTCAAATCTTTTAAAGCCAAAAACCTCCGCTTTAAATGGAATCATACTTGAATTGAGTTCGGGTTGGTCGGTTTAAATCATTAGTTCAACTTGTAATGCACTTCGGCTTCCTCAAGGGTCGATAACAATTCGCTACTTATCTGCACCTTTTGTTTTCTACTGATCATATTGACCTTGATTTCCTCTTCCATTTCATATACCACAAAATTCAAGGTGTGATCCCCTTTATGGGAACTGATTGCATTCTTGAGGGTCTTTATCCGTTCTTCCTGCAGGTTGTCAATGTTGAGTTTGATGGTCAATTTTTTGGCATACGAATCCATCACATCTTGCAACAACATAAAACTATTGTATTGCAATCGGGGCTCTCCCTTCTTGCCGGTATCGCGATTGACCCATCCATCGCGGACATAAACCTTGACATGAACGAATGAATTGATCATCAGAAAGTGGCGAAACTTCAGATACTCCTCCCCAAAAATTCGGAATTCATGGGTATCGGTATAGTCCTCCATGCTAAAAAGTGCCCAGCCTTTACCATTTTTAGAGGTACGGTGTTGTACATCGGTAATTACTCCAGCAAAGGAAAGCTCCCGGTTCACGAAATCTTCAAGGCTATTGGCATTCGACACACTTGCGTTACAAAAGGCATTGATTTCCTTTTTAAAATCATCCAACGGATGTCCTGAAATATAAATTCCGACCACTTCTTTTTCACGGCGGAGCTTTTCCATTGTGCCCCATTCCTCACAAGGTGGCACTGTCGGTTCGGGAATTTGAACTTCGCTGGCATCACCAAAAAGACTGACTTGCGAAGAGTTTTCATTTTCCTGGAATTTCGCGCCATATTTGATGACCTTTTCCAAGAAGGAAATACCGTCACCTTCGGCGTGGAAGTATTGTGCCCGATGCACCCCAAAGGAATCAAATCCGCCGGCCACCGCCAGGTTCTCGAAGGCCTTCTTATTGGCCGCCCTTAAATCGATTCGCTTGGTCATATCAAAAACCGACTTATATGATCCGTTCTCTTTTCGATTGGCGACAATGGTTTGAACCGCTGAACGGCCCACACCCTTGATAGCACCCATTCCGAAACGTATCGCACCATCTTTGTTTACGGCGAACTTATAGTACGATTCGTTGACATCGGGACCAAGAACTTCGAGGCCCATGCGTTTACATTCTTCCATAAAAAAGGTCACCTGCTTGATATCGTTCATGTTGTTCGACAGCACGGCCGCCATATATTCGGCAGGATAATGCGCTTTCAAATAAGCAGTTTGATAGGCGATATAGGCGTAACAGGTAGAGTGACTCTTGTTGAAGGCATAGGAGGCAAAGGCTTCCCAGTCTTTCCAAATTTTTTCCAAAATCTCCTTCGGATGTCCATTGGCCTCACCTCCCTCTAAAAATTTGGGTTTCATCTTTTGCAGTACTGCAAAAATCTTTTTCCCCATGGCCTTGCGCAAAACATCGGCCTCTCCTTTTGAAAAACCGGCCAATTTTTGGGAAAGTAACATGACCTGCTCTTGATAGACGGTAATGCCATAAGTCTCCTTGAGATATTCTTCCATCTCAGGTAGGTCATAGGTAATCTCGGCCATTCCATTCTTGCGCGTAATGAAGGTCGGAATGTATTCCATCGGGCCAGGACGGTATAATGCATTCATTGCGATCAGATCATCGAAGACCGTTGGGCGCAGATCCTTCATATGCTTTTGCATACCAGGGGATTCATATTGAAATATCCCTACCGTATCCCCTCTTTGGAAAAGTTCATAGGTCTTTTCGTCATCCAATGGAAAATCGTCGGGCACCAATTCAATACCGTGCTTCGCCTTGACGATTTTGACTGTATCCTTGATAAGGGTAAGGGTCTTCAGGCCGAGAAAATCCATTTTTAATAGGCCCGCACTTTCGACGACTGAGTTATCGAATTGGGTTACATACAGATCGGAATCCTTGGCCGTTGCCACTGGAACGAAATTCGTGATATCGTCGGGGGTGATAATGACCCCACAGGCATGAATACCGGTATTTCTCAGCGAACCTTCAAGTACCCGTGCCATATTCACCGTCTGCGCCTCAAGGTCGCTCCCCTCGGAAATATTCAAGAGTTCGTTGACCTTGTCCAGGTCATTGGAACGGAACCGCTTCTTTAATTCGGCCTCCTCGACACCGAAAATCTTGCCCAATTTCGACATGGTCGGAATCAATTTGGCCAGACGGTCAGCGTCGCCCAACGGAAGGTCCAAAACCCTGGCCGTATCCCGAATCGAAGATTTGGCGGCCATAGTGCCGTAGGTTATGATTTGGGCCACTTGGTTCGCCCCGTATTTTTTTATGACATAATCCATAACCTTTCCACGGCCCTCATCGTCAAAATCGATATCGATATCCGGCATGGAAATACGATCGGGATTCAAGAATCTTTCGAAAAGGAGGTCGTATTTCAGTGGGTCGATATTGGTAATCTTTAGACAATAGGCAACCACCGATCCCGCGGCCGAACCCCTTCCGGGGCCCACGGAAACACCCATATTCCGTGCCTCCCGTATAAAATCCTCGACAATCAAGAAATACCCTGGGTAACCTGAATTTTCAATGGTCTTCAATTCAAAATCGATGCGTTCCTCAATGGTCGAAGTGATTTCGTCATAGCGCTCTTTGGCGCCTTCATAGGTAATATGTCGTAGATATGCATTTTCGCCACGCTTACCTCCGTCAACTTCGTCCTCACCCACCTTGAACTCTTCCGGTATGTCAAAATTCGGCAGCAGAACATCCCTTGCCAAATCAAATGCGGCTATCTTGTCCACTACTTCCTGAACATTCAAAATCGCCTCCGGAAGGTCTTTAAAAAGCTCCTTCATATCATCGGATGACTTGAAATAGTACTCTTGGTTTGGCAATCCATAGCGATAACCCCGACCTCTACCGATAGGAGTGGCCTGTTTTTCACCATCTTTCACACAAAGCAGAATATCATGGGCTTCCGCATCTTTCTTGGCGCAATAATACGTATTGTTCGAGGCGACCGATTTCACTCCATGCTTTTTCGAGAATTCCACCAAAACCTTATTGACCCGATCTTCATCTTCTTGACCATGACGCATTAATTCGATGTAAAGATCATCGCCAAACTCCTTTTTCCACCACAGCAAAGCTTCTTCGGCTTGCTTCTCTCCAATATTCAAAATTTTTCCGGGCACTTCGCCATACAGGTTTCCCGTAAGTACGATGATATCTTCCTTATATTCTCGAATAACTTTCTTGTCGATTCGGGGTACATAATAGAATCCGTCGGTATAGGCTATCGACGACATCTTGCATAAATTTTGGTATCCGTTTTTGTTCTTGGCCAGCAGTACGATCTGATAACCGTAATCCTTAACATTCTTGTTGGTGTGGTCATCGCAAACGAAAAATTCACAACCGATTATCGGTTTGATCAATTGCCCTGTAGGAAGCTCTCCATGCTCTTTGGCAATTTTGTTTTTTTCCCTGACGGTATTATTGTGGGCCTTGATTTCCTTGACGAAATGGAAAGCGCCCATCATGTTCGCATGGTCGGTCAAGGCCACCGCCGGCATCCCATTATCAGCTGTAAAGCGAACCAAATCCTTTATGTTGATGGTACTCTGCAAGACCGAAAATTGCGAATGGTTGTGAAGATGCGCAAAAGACACATCGGCCAAATTCTCGATATTCTCCTTTAATTCTTCTGAGGAGACCCCGCCCGTATCTTTTTCCCAGAGGGCGTCCGCAATTTTTTTTGAGGCCTTTTTAAGATTGATATGTTTCAGTCCGATAAGTTCAATTTCCATCGGATTGGCCTCCGAGAAATTCCCAAAATAATCGGGCTGAACATCCAACTGTTCTTTGTTGAAGTGCTTTCTACGGACCAGCTCCAAAAAACATCGTGTCGTTGCTTCAACATCAGCGGTCGCATTGTGGGCTTCTGCAAAAGGTTCATTGAAAAGGTACTCGTGCAATTCCGTCAAAGTGGGGAGTTTGAACTTTCCACCCCGACCACCGGGAATCTTGCATAGTTCGGCGGTGTATTCGGTGCAGGTATCCAAAACCGGTAATTCTTGCAAGGGGTTTTCAATACCCAGACGATGAAATTCGGCGCCCATGATGTTGACGTCAAAACCTACATTCTGCCCGACAATAAATTTTGTTCGGGCCATTGCATCATTGAACTTCTTCAAAACCTCTTGTAAAGGAGCGCCTTCCTGTTCGGCCAAGGCCGTGGAAATGCCGTGAATCTGTTCGGCATCATAGGGAATATTGAAGCCGTCCGGACGCACCAAAAAGTCTTGATGTTCCACCAAATTACCCATGGCATCATGCAATTGCCAGGCAATCTGAATACAACGGGGCCAGTTATCGGTGTCGGTTATCGGAGCGTTCCAACGTTTGGGAAGTCCGGTGGTTTCAGTATCAAAAATTAAATACATTCGAAAGTTTCAGGTTTTGGGTTTAACACTTCGACCGTGCCAAGTGACAGTTTCGAAGCCTATCCGCCGAACTTGTGACAACGGAAACCCGAAACTTTAATCCAATTTAAGAGCCTATAAAAATAGCCAAAAGAAAGCCATTCTTTTGAAGAGAGTTTTTAGGAGTTATCAACGCCTATATTTTTTATCGCTTTCTTTTTATTGGTATCTTCAATTCTTGCAAAAATTCCGAAGATGAAAAGCATTCTAATACTATCTATCGCTCTTTTGTGGGTGACCAGTTCACAAAGTCAAGACCCACAACAAAACTCGCCAAACTTCATTATCATATTTGCCGATGACCTCGGCTATGGGGATCTTGGCGTTTACGGGCACCCGACCATCAAGACCCCGAACCTGGACCGTATGGCATACGAAGGTCAAAAATGGACGAACTTCTACGTTGGCGCAAGTGTTTGCACTCCAAGTCGGGCAGCACTTTTGACAGGGCGTCTGCCAATTAGAAGCGGTATGTGCAGCAATAAATCGCGCGTACTATTCCCAGACTCTAAAAATGGACTTCCGGCCAGCGAAATTACCTTGGCCGAACAACTTAAGAAAGCGGGTTATTCCACGGCGGCGATCGGCAAGTGGCATTTGGGACATAAAGAAGAATTTCTCCCCACCAATCATGGTTTCGATTATTATTTCGGAATTCCGTATTCAAACGATATGGACCACGTGGGCAAAACCGATTATAAAGAAAATGCCAAAATCGGGCCCGAAGCTATAAAAACAGAAGACTTCAATGTACCGCTGTTGCGCAACACATCGATAATCGAGCGGCCTGCGAACCAGAACACCATAACGAAAAGATATGCCGAGGAGGCCATTTCATTCATCAAGAAGAACAAAGGCCAGCCCTTTTTTGTCTATCTGGCACATAATCTGCCCCATATTCCCCTTTTTGCGTCAAAGGAGTTTTTGGGCAAGAGCGAACGTGGACTATACGGGGATGTTCTCGAGGAAATCGATGATGGCGTCGGCAAAATCATCTCGACCTTAAAGGAAGAGGGCTTGGCAGAAAACACCATCGTAGTTTTCACTTCTGACAACGGACCTTGGCTACCGTTCAATACCCATGGTGGCAGCGCAGGGCTTCTCAGGGCCGGAAAGGGCAGCACTTGGGAAGGTGGTATGCGCGAACCCGGAATTTTTTGGGGACCTGGCAAAATAAAGCCCGGAGTCGTTTCAGATATTGGATCGACCATGGACCTTTTTGCTACTTTTAGCAAAATGGCGGGTACAGAATTGCCTAATGACAGAATTTTAGATAGCCATGATCTAGCGCCTGTTTTATTGAAAGGGGAAGAGAGCCCTAGAAAGAGTATCATTTACTACCGGGGCAACGAAATCTATGCGGTGCGACTTGGAGATTACAAAGCGCATTTTATAACCCAAGGGGTCTATGGCCAGTTCGGGGAGCGGAAAGAACATAGTCCACCAATACTGTATAATCTAGGACATGACCCTTCAGAACAGTTCGATGTCGCTGAAAGACATCCTGAAGTAATCGAGCAGATTAATGTCTTGGTCAAAGAACATCGGTCAAAATTGAAAAAAGGTAAAGACATGTTGGCCGATAGAGGGGAGCAATAGCACATGGTTGCAAAATTTCCAAAATATATTGCCAATATTGGGAAATACAGTATATTTGCCGTCCTTTTAGAGAATTAAAAGAATTAATAACCAGGGTCGGGCACCCTACAAATTAATGTGATATGCCAGTTAAGATTAGACTTCAAAGACACGGGAAGAAAGGAAAACCATTTTATTGGATCGTTGCGGCCGATAGCCGATCAAAGCGAGATGGTAAATACCTTGAAAAGTTGGGGACTTATAACCCAAACACCAATCCCGCAACAATAAACATAAACATCGACAACTCCGTTAAGTGGTTGCAGAACGGTGCACAACCTACCGATACGGCCCGGGCTATTTTATCGTACAAGGGTGTATTGATGAAAAAACATCTATTGGGCGGTGTTGCCAAAGGGGCGTTCTCTGAAGAGGAAGCTGAAAAGAAATTCAATGCTTGGTTGGAAGAGAAAGGAAAACAGGTCGGGGCCAAGGTCGACAAATTGGCCAAAGAAAAAGAAAAGGTCAAGGCCGAGGCCTTGAAGGCTGAAAAAGAAGCTAACGAAAAACGGGCATTGGCCGCTGTAGAGGCCGAGACACCTGAAGGAGAAAGCGCCGAGACCGCTGGCGATGCGACCGAAACTGCCGTTGAGGAGACTGTGGCAGCCGAGGAAGCCGTTGAAGCGGTGGCGGAAGAAGTTACGGAGGCCACCGAAGCTGTCGAGGAAGCTACTAAGGTTGAAGAAACTGTGGAAGAGGTCAAAGAAGAAGTGGTCGAAGCCGCTAAAGAAGAAGACACAGCCGCAGAAGCTGAAGAAGCCGCCGCCACGGAAGAAGAGTAAGATCTAAAACGATGGACAAGTCAGCTTGTTTCTATCTAGGCAAAATTGTTTCAAAATATAGTTTTCGGGGAGAGGTTCTTGTCAAATTAGATACCGACGAGCCGGAGGTTTACGAGAATATGGAATCAGTATTTGTTGCAATACGCGGCAATCTGGTTCCTTTTTTTATTAAAAATTGCCGTCTTCATAAATCAAATCTGCTGCGTATCGATTTTGAGGAAGTCAACGACGAGGAAACAGCCGATAGGCTTATGGGCTCAGAACTGTTTCTTCCGCTGGAATTGCTTCCGAAACTGACCGGCAATAAATTCTATTATCACGAAGTCATAGGCTTCAAGCTACTGGATTCCGAACATGGCGATATCGGAACCATTACCGGGGTAGATGACCGCACCTCTCAGGCACTATTCGAGGTCGAGAAAAACGGCAGGCAATTATTGATTCCGATTACTGATGAGGTTATTAAAAAAGTGGATCGCAAGAATAACATCATTCATGTGACCGCACCTGATGGATTGGTCGATCTCTACTTAGGGTAAATTCAAACCCGCCTGTACCGTCGCGCAGGTAACAAGACAAATACCGATGAGCATCTTGGATTTTGGAATTTGGTGCTTGGAATTTTTTAAAGGTATCTTTATCACATAAACAGACCTAATTCCATGAATAAAACAATATTTCTTTTCCTGCTGGTAGTTTTTCTTTCCTGTAACGAAACCAAAACAGAATCAAAAAAGGAACCTCAACAACCCCCGAACGTGGTGCTGATATTTACCGATGATCAGGGTTATCGCGATGTAGGTGTCTTCGGTGCAGACGATATAGCCACCCCAAATCTTGATCAAATGGCAAAGGAAGGTGTGAAGTTGACAAGTTACTATTCGGCCCAGGCGGTTTGCTCAGCTTCCCGGGCAGGCATTCTAACCGGATGTTACCCAAACCGAATAGGCATTCACAATGCCCTTGGGCCGGGCAACACACATGGTATCAATGATTCCGAAACAACAATGGCCGAAATGTTGAAAGACATCGGTTATAAGACAGCCATATTTGGCAAATGGCATTTAGGTCACCATCCTAAATTTTTGCCCACTCGCCATGGTTTTGATGAATGGTTCGGCATACCTTATTCGAACGATATGTGGCCTTACCATCCACAACAAGGGCCAATTTTCAATTTTCCCGACTTGCCGTTATTCGAAAATGAAACTGTTATCGACACCTTACATGAACAGTCACAATTGACTACTCAACTTACCGAGCGAAGCGTTGATTTTATCAACCGAAATAAAGACAACCCATTTTTTTTATATGTACCCCATCCCCAGCCACACGTGCCGTTGTTTGTTTCCGATAAGTTCAAGGGAAAATCGAATCGCGGATTATACGGCGATGTAATTATGGAAATCGATTGGTCGGTCGGACAGATAAATGAAGCCCTAAAACAGAACGGACTTGAAGAAAACACCATTGTTATTTTTACTTCGGATAATGGCCCATGGCTTTCCTATGGCAACCATGCCGGGAGCGCCTTTCCCTTAAGGGAAGGTAAGGGTACCGCTTGGGAGGGTGGTCAACGCGAGCCCTTTATTATGAAATATCCCCGCAGACTCGCTGGAGGCAAAACAATCGAAACTCCGATAATGGCCATCGATATACTGCCAACGATTGCTGAAATGACGGGTGCCAAGTTACCTGATGAAATCATCGATGGTAAAAGTGCTTTGGGGGTCATCACCGGCAAAACGGATGAAAGCCCCAATGAAGCTTATTTCTTCTACTATCGGGTCAACGAACTTTTCGGGGTACGTTTGGGAAAATGGAAATTGTACTTTCCCCACCGCTATCGTACCATGGACGGGCAAGAACCAGGCAAAGATGGTCAACCTGGGGAATATAGAATGGTCGATTTGGAGGAAATAGAATTGTACGATCTAGAAGATGATGTGAGCGAAACCAAAAATGTGGCCCGGGAAAATCCAGAGATAGTTGACAAAATCAGATTGCTGGCAAATGATATACGCTCCCGTTTGGGCGATTCATTACTCGAATTGGAAGGTTCGGAAACGAGGGAGCCGGGTAGGATAGCCCAAACTCCAATCAAATAATTTCCACATTGGAATTTTAATGAAGCCTTTTGTATTCAAGCAATTCACCGTCAATCAAGATCGCTGCGCGATGAAAATTGGCACTGATGGGGTGCTATTGGGAACATGGACAAGCTTGAAGCACAATCTGAATTCAATTTTCGATATCGGCTCGGGCACTGGGATAATCGCATTGATATTGGCCCAAAGGTCCAATGCCGAAATTATCGATGCTATTGAGGTTGACGAGAGCTCCTACGAACAATGTGTCGAGAATTTTGAGGCTTCCCCTTGGGCAGATAGATTGTTCTGCTATCATGCCGGATTGAATGAATTCGTTAGTGAAGTTGAAGAAAAATATGATTTGATCGTTTCAAATCCTCCCTTTTACTCAGAGGATGTATCAAGTGGCGACACCTCACGCGATGTGGCTCGTCAAAATCGTTCACTTCCCTTTGACACACTTTTAAATGGGGTGTCGAAGTTGCTTTCACAAAAGGGAGCTTTTTCGACAATAGTTCCCTTTAAGGAAGAAGACCATTTTATTGCCCTGGCATCTGAAAATGCCCTGTTCCCCGCAAGAATCATGCGGGTAAAGGGAAATCCTTCGGCAAAAACAAAGCGCAGCCTTCTGGAATTTGGATTCGAACAAAAAGAGGTGAAATATGGGGAACTCACCATGGAAAAAGAAAGACATCGATATACTTCGGATTATATCGATTTGACAAAGGATTTTTATCTGAAAATGTAACAATTGGCAATCAAAAAGTTAGGAATCCTTCCTACCTTTGCAACAAATTTTCAATATGAAGCCTGATTTGTTCGAAGCACCCGATTATTACAATCTTGATGATTTATTATCCGAAGAACATAAGTTGGTACGCGATGCGGCCCGGCAATGGGTAAAACGTGACATATCCCCAATTATAGAGGAATTCGCCCAGAAAGCAGAGTTCCCAAAACAAATTATCAACGGTTTGGCCGACATAGGTGCCTTCGGACCGTACATTCCGGCAGCATATGGCGGTGCCGGATTAGACCAAATCAGTTACGGGCTAATCATGCAAGAAATTGAGCGCGGCGATAGTGGGGTACGATCTACGGCCTCGGTTCAGTCTTCATTGGTCATGTACCCGATCTATACTTACGGAACCGAGGAGCAGCGCAAAAAATACCTGCCAAAATTGGCCGCCGGGGAATGGATGGGTTGCTTCGGATTGACCGAACCCAACCATGGTTCGAATCCTGGAGGTATGGAGAGTAAATTCAAGGATATGGGCGATCATTATCTCTTGAATGGCGCCAAACTTTGGATTTCGAATTCCCCTTTTGCCGATGTTGCCGTCGTATGGGCCAAAAACGAAGAAGGGAGAATTCATGGTCTACTCGTCGAACGGGGAATGGAGGGTTTCTCCACACCTGAAACCCACAACAAATGGTCGTTGCGGGCATCGGCGACGGGAGAATTGATATTCGACAATGTCAAGGTTCCCAAAGAAAACCTCTTGCCCGGTAAAAATGGTCTGGGCGCTCCATTAGGATGTCTTGACTCAGCACGTTACGGTATTGCTTGGGGGGCTATTGGGGCAGCAATGGATTGCTATGACACTGCGCTTCGTTATGCCAAAGAACGTATACAATTCGGAAAACCAATCGCGGCTTTTCAATTGCAACAAAAGAAATTGGCCGAGATGATCACAGAGATTACCAAGGCCCAATTATTGGCCCTTCGTTTGGGGCAGCTGAAAAATGAAGGCAAGGCGACCACACAACAAATATCGATGGCCAAACGCAACAATGTCGACATGGCCTTGAAAATTGCAAGAGAGGCCAGACAAATGTTGGGCGGTATGGGTATTACCGGGGAATATTCGATCATGCGCCACATGATGAACCTCGAAAGTGTGATTACCTATGAAGGAACACACGATATACACTTGTTGATCACCGGGGCCGACATCACCGGAATTCAGGCTTTTAAGTAAAAACCGCAAAGCGTTGGTACAATCTCTGCCTGAGCACAACCTTTTAATTTGAGCTAGTTGCCCTCATATTCCAAAAAGAGTTCGTCATCGGCTATTTGCGGATTGTCGACATAGGTAAGTTGAAGATTGCCCTCTTTGATGACATAGGTGTACTGCCTTCCGTTTTTTAAGGAAATCAAATTACCATCAACCGTATATTCACCGGATGCATCGGTCAAAAACTTGAACTCACCCGAGTTTTCAACATTTAGCATACTCCCTTGAAAGGTAATTTTGTGCCCGCTAAAATCGGGGTTGTCACCAAAACCACAGAAACAAGAAGCGTTCGTCAGAGTCCACTTTCCCTCCAGTTCGGTATTGATAATGTCGTCGTTGTCCTTTGTACATGAAACGAATACGAAACAAACCAAGGCCAGGGTCAATACTCTTTCTCATAAAATATCGGATTTATCACCTATATATTGAACTGTTTAGAAGATGATAATATTGTAAATAAGTTGCGTAAATGTTCCTTTAATCAAAAAAAAACGCATCTCACAACATATTTCGGCCCTTTCACATCATTTTCTTTCGCTAGAACACAACTGTTGGTATGTTTACAGTGTAATTATTAGGAGTAAATTTTTTCATTTTCATATAGTGTTCTCGTAAAAGAGTCCGGTCTTAACTGATTGGGCTCTTTTTAGTTTAAGCAAATAAATCAAGTATCGGCTTGCCTTGACCGTCAGGGGTCGTATAAAAAGGCCTTCCCTCTATGGTGTAGTTTGTTTCCGGGTCGATGCCCAGCGCATGATATATCGATTGGTGGACCTGATCGATCACCACGGTATTTTCAATTGAGGAGCACGGCCTGCTCGTCTGCGGTTTTTCCATAGACCAAGCCTTTTTTAACACCTCCGCCCCAGATTAGAATCGAACTGCCATCAGTAAAATGTCGGTGCATTCCATAAAATTTCTCATCTTCAATAATATCGGGTTGATTCACCTGATCTTTTACTTTCAGACCGGGCCTGCCCTCCATAATGGCATCTCGACTGAACTCACTTGCTAAAATGATAAGGGTTCTGTCCAAATGTCCAGATGCATCCAAGTCTTTAATCAATTGTGACACCGGCCGGTCAATCAGTTCTTTCATTTTTGCCGCTCGCATATGTCCGTTTTCATGGGTGTCCCATCCAAGAAAAGGCTCATACTCGGTAGAGACACTAATAAATCTACCTCCGTTCATTGCCAATCTTTTGGCCAAAAGGCATCCCAGGCCAAATCTTCCCGTATTGTAGGTATCATAAACTTCCTTTGGCTCTTGGGATAGGTCGAACACTTTGGCTTCCGGTGAGTTCAGCAGACGGTATGACTGCTCCATGGAGCGCATTAAAGACTCTCTTTGGTAGTCACTGCCCTGCTGCATGATTGCACTTTTATTGACCAATTCTTTATAAAGCCTGTAACGGGCCTCAAACCTTTTCATTGACATTCCACGTGGAGGGCGCACACTTTCCAGTCCGCTTGATGGGTCCGGAATCAAAAATGGACCGAACTCTGTTCCCAAGAATCCGGCGGAATGGAACGCTTTCAGCTCTTCGGCCTCACCCACGGTAAACCGCTGCCCCATAGCAATAAATGGTGGAATCACAGGATTCAACGGTCCGAGTTCCTTGGCTATCCATGCGCCTATATGTGGTGCCTGAACCGACTGGGGTGGTTCGTAACAGGTATGCCAATGATATTGATGCCGGGTATGCAGGATATGCCCCAGATCTGCCGACTTATACGATCGTATGATCGCCCCCTTTTGCATTACGTCGCCTATTGATTCCAGCCCCTCGGAGAAATGTAACCCATCAACGCTTGTCGGAACCTTCGGAAAGGTACTTAACACCTTCTTGCTCTCCACCCCCTTTTCAAAGGGAACATAGGTTTTTGGGTCAAAAGTTTCAGTATGGGCCATACCGCCCGCCATCCATAACAAAATGACAGTGTCGGCCTTAGCGGTTATCAACGGGGCTTTGTTACAGGAACTAAGAAAACTGGTGAAGGGTATCGTAGTCGCAGCGGCGCCCAGACTAGCTGCGGTCATTTTTTTCACAAACTCCCTGCGGGATGAAACGGTAGTCGAATCTACATCCATATTCAATATATAAATTGAAATTCGGGTAAAATCAAGGTCGACCAAAACAAATCTTGCAAGGCCTCCTTTTTCGGAACATCACCCAAGGCCAAAAGCATGGTCTTTTTTTCCTTTTTTGAGGGTTTTCTGCCCAAGGCCTTTTCAAAAAGGGTATCGATGATGACTTCAGGGCGGTTCCCGTGCTCGCTCAACCAGATTTCGGCACCTTCTGCCAAGACCGCATTGAAATATTCACCATTGGTCAGTTCCAAAGCTTGCAACAAAGTGGGCTGATCGTCACGTGAGGTAGTCACATTTTCCCGCGTAGGCCGGCCCAATGCTTTCATGAACGGGTGTTGTTTGACAAGACTGGCCCTCGCAATTTTGTCATCTCCCCGCTCAAAGGTAAAATCGATCAATGTACCCCAATTGCTGGAACCATAGTTCTGGGTTTCCTTCCAATCGGCATCATTGAATTCTAAACTCGTCCACCCTTCTTCGGGGGTCGAATCGGTACTTTTCCAGTCTTTGTCGGAACCGATATCAACTAGCCCGCCATCCTTGAAATAAAGCCGCATGGCAAATAGGATGCCGGCCGGGTTTGCAATATTTCCCTCGTTCAGTCCTTCTATCGCAATTGTATTTTTTCCCTTGGTCAAAAATTCCGTCACGTCCAAACGGTCGACCTTTCGCCAGTCGGAACCTTCGGCTATATTTTGACCGTTGATAAAAAGTTGATACGCATGATCTACGGAAATCAAGACGGTTGCCATACTAAGTTCCCTATCGGGAAGCTGTATGAGCTGTCGAAAATATCGCTTGCCCGGATCAGGTAATACCGTCCTATCGAATTTTACCTCACGATGCCATATTCGATTTGACTCCATACCGCTGGTAAACGGATTATAGGCTACCGCGGGGTACATCGGTGATATCACTTTGCTCACGGCGTCTGAAAATTGTTCTGCACTCAACCGTCTAACGACCGGCCCTTGAAAAACATATTCAGACTTTAAGTCCTCTGGTTTATCATAGGCTGTCGCAGTCAATTGATAAGTTCTAGAGGTCAATATACGTCTTATCAGATGCTTTAGGTCATGACCCGAATCGATAAAATCGGCCGCCAACCAGTCCAATAAAGAAGCGTCCCAAGGAGAGTTATCCATTTCATCGACGGGCTCGACCATGCCCCTGCCCATCAGCTTTTTCCAAATGCGGTTGACCAAAGTTCTGTAAATTCTACCATTTTCAGGTCTAACGATGAGTTCTGAAAGCAATGAGAGTCGTTCATCAACTGATGGCGCATCTACAGATCCCAATTCGGGATAAAGAAAATTGACTTTTGCCATTTTGCCCATTGGCTTGTCACATCGATTTAGTTCCAATGTCGAATCTGCGAATATGGCTGCAAAACCATAAGATTGTTCCAAGGTAAGATTGCTGACGAAACTATTATGGCAAGAGGCACACTTTACATTGACACCCAGCAATGCCTGGCCGATATTTTGAGCGGCCTGCATTTCTGTACGCTGACTGGCATTTACGGCACCACGCCATTGAATGCCTTTGATAAAACCTACCGATTCATCTGAGGGATCGACCAATTCCTTGACCATTTGATCATAAGGTTTGTTCTGCACCAACGAATTGTACAACCAATCTGTGATCTGTTTTCTTCCTCCTGTTATAAATCCTGGGCCACTGTAATCATTTCTCAAGAGATCGTTCCAGAAACTCAGCCAATGCTGGGTATAATCTTGCTTGTTTTCCAAGAGGTCGTCGATAAGCTTATTTCTTTTGTCTGAACCAGAATCCTTTATAAACTTGGATATAGCCTCCGGTTCGGGCAGCAAACCGATAATGTCTAAATACGCCCTTCGGATAAATAATCGATCGTTCACCTCTTCTGGCCAACTAAGACCATTCTTCTTAAAATAGATATCGACCCATTTATCGACTGGATGACTTTCGGAACTCGAGTTAGGTAAATCGGGTTTCGATAGCGCCAACTTGGCCTCTGGAAAAACCTTTAGCGCTCGATCCGACCAATGGGCACCGTCGTTGATCCAAAGTCGAATCAACTCAATTTCATCATCCTTTAAAACCTTGCCTTTTTTGGGCATCACATCATCATGATCTGCCGGAAGGGATATTCTTTTAAAAAGTTCGCTTTCATCTGGTCTGCAGGCAACGATTATCGGTCCTGACTTGCCGCCCTTATATACCCCTCTTTTATTGTCGAGTACCAATTCTCCCTTTCGTTTGTTCTCATTGTGACATTGATAGCAATTATGTGCAAATAGTGCGCGTACACCAAGATTGATTTCATCTCGCTGCGCTTCGGTAAGGGAATCGACCTCCCTGTACCGTTCCAATAAAATCGAGGCTTTTTGGTCGTCATACGAGCTGTCGTCAATTAAAAAAGCGCTACTCAGATAATCTTCACCATGGGTAAGCGCAGAACCCAAATGACCCGCTATTGTCAATAAGACAACAGTTATGGCAAGACTTGACCGATACCCCAATAAATTTGATAGTTTCCCTTTTAGGGTCCTATGTAGAAGAATAAATGTGATAACGGCAAAAACCGCCGTTGCTATACCGATGTTTTGATGATTCTGAACCAACTCGCCATTGTAGTCATCTTGGGTACGGAGCAACCAGCCCAAGATTGCCGATAAGATGGCGAAAAAAGCTCCTAAAGCTACCATCCAATGAATACCATCTCGTAATGCTCGACGCTTTCCACCCACAGTCAATAATTCAAGAAAAAGGGCCGCTACCAACAAGCCTATCGGGAAATGTACTGCGAGCGGATGTAATCGTCCTAATAGCTGTAATATCCAAGGGCCTTCTTCCATCTTTCTAAAATACTAATAATCTTTCAGCCATAGCGGCATAGGAAAATCCAGGCTAAAGTGGATAACCAATCGGCAGATTTCAGCCCTTGTGGGAAGGAGGCAGATCAAACTTTTTCCAAAGTCACCTTTATCGATTTGCTAATGGGGGTTTTACTCTTATGGGCAAAATGGTTGAAGGGTACCAATACATTTGTCTCAGGAAAATAGGCTGCCAAATTTCGTTTTGGTATTTTATAGGGAATGACCAAAAATCGCCGGGCAGAACGAATTTGACCATCGTAATTGCTTGTAATATTGACGACATCCAACTTCTTTAGCTTTAGTGACACCATATCCTCAGAATTCATAAAGAGCACTCTTCGCTCATTAAATACACCCCGATATCGGTCATCAAGGCCATAGATAGTTGTGTTGAACTGATCATGCGACCTTATCGTCATCAATATGAACTCGTTGTCTTTCAAGTCATGATCCGGCAACCTGTTGATCGTAATTTGTGCCTTGCCATTTGGGAGTTTATTGAAGTCAAGCTCACGAACGTTGTTCGGAAGATAGTACCCTGTACCTTTCGAACGCTCGTCGGTTCTTTTGAACCCTTTGGCAATTTTATCTATGTAATCTCGAACCAATCGATAATCTTCTCCCAACAAAAGCCAATCAACTGAATGCTTCCCTTGAAAATAGGCATGCGCCATCTTGCCGATAATTTCAGGTTCGCTCATAAGCTTATCAGAAGCAGGTTTTAACAGTCCTTTAGAGCGCGTAATCCTTCCCATGCTGTTCTCCACTGTAAAATAGCGCTGCTTACCATCTTTTGTGTCCTTTTCAGAACGGCCTATAGTTGGTAAGATCAAGGCAGTTTTTCCGGTTACCAAATGGGTACGGTTCAACTTTGTACTGATCTGAACTGTTAGGCTGCACCTTTGCAAACCCTTTGCTGTATATGCCGTGTCAGACGCGGCCATTAAAAAATTACCCCCAAGGCAAACAAAGACTTTAGCCTCTTTTTCATACATCGCTTTCATTGCCCCAACGGTATCGACACCTGCTTTATGGGGTGGCTTAAAACCTAAATGCTTTTCAATTCTTTCATTTAAGCCTTGGTTTACATAATGCATAATGCCTACGCTTCGATCGCCCTGTACATTGCTATGCCCTCGAACCGGACAGGTACCCGCATTTGGCTTTCCGATGGCTCCCTTCAGCAATAGTAGATTCACATATTCTCGAATCGTTTCAACCCCATTTTTATGCTGCGTCAGGCCCATTGCCCAACAAACAATAATCTTTGAACTATCGGCCAAGAGTTGAACCGCTTGTTCTACTTTTTCGTTTGAAATACCACATAGGCTTAACAATTCATTTTCATCATACTCCTCGAGGTCCTTTATCAAAATTTCATACCCATCCGTATAGGTTTCGATAAAATCATGGTCAAAAACAGAGTTGCCCTTGGCATCCAAGGAAATCAACCTTTTTAAAATCAATTTGACCAATGGTATATCTTGATTGATGCTTACTGGCAAATGCAGATCGGCCATATGCTCACCTGAGCCGATCCAACCATTGAGGTGCTGCGGGTTTTTGAAATTTACCAGTCCGGATTCCTCTAGCGGGTTGATGCTTATTATTTTTCCTCCATTCTTTTTGCACTTTTCCAATGCCGAAAGCATTCGCGGGTGATTTGTACCCGGGTTTTGACCCGCAACAATAATGACCTCTGCCTCATAGAGATCTTCCAACTTGACCGAACCCTTTCCAATGCCCAAGGTTTCGGACAAAGCCACCCCACTGGATTCATGGCACATATTTGAGCAATCGGGCATATTGTTGGTACCCAAGGCACGGGCGAACATTCCGTATAAAAAAGCGGCTTCGTTGCTCGACCTTCCAGAGGTGTAAAAAATTGCTTCGTTGGGTGATTTAAGTTGGTGCAATTTCTCCGCAATCAAATCAAAGGCAGATTGCCATTCGATGGGCTCGTAGTAAACACTTCCCGGGCGTAATAGCATGGGTTCGACCAAACGTCCGAACCTATTTAATTCAAAGTCGGTCAATTGGGAAAGCTCTTCGACCGAATGTTTTGCAAAGAACTCGGCTCCAATGGTTTTTGAGGTAGCCTCATCGGCCAAGGCCTTGGCACCGTTTTCGCAGAACTCGCCAAGCCTTGAGGGTCTTTCGGGATCGGGCCAGGCGCAACTGGGGCAGTCAAAACCTTCCTTTTGATTCATAGCCGACAATGCCCGCATAGATCTCGCCACACCCATTTCCCTGAAAGCATGGCTCATGGCGGCCTTAACGCCCCCAAAACCGGCGGCAGTGTCTTGAGGTTCTTTCAAGACGATGCCCGTAAAATCTTCTGATCCACTTAAGGAAACACTTCTTTTGAATTCTGGCATCTTTAAAGATAAATATTTTAGAAAGGCAAATCATTGATATATTTACCGTAATCATCGTTGGCGATATGAAATTAAATCTTCGGCTTTGGACTTTATTTGTTCTTTTGGGCTTTTTTTCCGAAGCTCAAAAGAAATCCCTGCCGGCCGATGCTCCCAAAATCTTAAGCTTTAAAAAAAAGAAAATAGCCTCCGAAAGTTTTGAGTCGGTCGGTGTCTTTGATGTCAATGATGACGAAAATCCAGATTTGGTCTCAGGTTCCTATTGGTATGAAGGGCCTGATTATCTCGAGAGACATTTTATCGGTGATCTTAAACGACATGGGGAATATTATGACGACTTTTCGACCCTTCCTTTGGAAATCAATGGTGATGGGCTGATGGATTATATCACAGGAGGATGGTTTGAGCAACGACTCGTATGGCGAGAGAATCCGGGCAACGATGACCCTTGGCCAGAGCATCTTATTGCCAATGCCGGAAATATCGAGGCGACACGGTTATGGGATGTCGATGGCGATGGAACCCATGAAATTATTCCGAATACCCCAAATGACCCATTGATCATTTACCGCTTAAAAAAGGAAAAAAATGGAAAGGGGGCATCTGTATTTGAAGCCTTCGAAATTTTCGGTAAGCATGACCATGGACTTGGATTTGGGGATATCAACGGCGATGGAAAAGGTGATTTTGTCCTCAGAAATGGTTGGCTTCAATCTCCGGAAAATCCCTTTAATGGAAATTGGGTGCTTCACGCCGATTTTGATTTGGGAAAAGCCAGCGTTCCTATTTTGGTTCTTGATGTCAATGCCGATGGCCTTAATGACATCATAGTGGGTCAAGGCCATGATTATGGGCTCGATTGGTATGAACAGAAATTGAAGGATGGAAATACCACCTGGACAAAACATTCCATCGATTCTGACAATTCACAATTTCACACCATGGAATGGGCGGATATTGATGGTGATGGAAAAGGCGAGCTGATAACGGGCAAACGCTATCGTGCCCATAACGGCAAGGATCCAGGAAGCAATGACCCCTATGGTATATATTATTACCAATTCAACGGAAATAAATTTATCAAACACACTATAGACCACGGAACATTCGGCAGCGGAAAGGGTACTGGAATCCACTTCGCCGTTAAAGACTTGAACCGATCCGGCCTCAAAGACATTATCGTGGCCGGCAAAGACGGCCTGTATATCTATTATAACTTAGGAAACGACAATTAATATGGGAAAGCATTTTAGATTTCAATCGGGCATGGTATTCTTATTTGTCTTTGTATTGACCTTACAATCGTGCAAAGAGAAGCAAAAGGAAAAAGTGGTCGAAGCCAACGAAAAAGAAGGTCGCCAAAATGATGGCTTTATACCGATTTTTGATGGAGCAACTTTGACAAATTGGAAGGGAGATACGACCTATTGGCGTGTTGAAAACGGAAATATTGTAGGGGAAATTACCCCGGAAACGATTTTGCAAGCCAACACCTTTTTGATTTATGGGGAAGCCGAGCCAGGGGATTTTGAGCTCAAAGCCGAATTCAAGATTTCCGAAAACGGCAACAGTGGCATCAATTACCGAAGTGAGCAATTAGATACGATTCCGTTTGCATTGCGAGGTTATCAGGCAGATATCGATGGAAAGAACCGTTATACGGGCCAGAATTATGAAGAACGTAAACGTACCACCTTGGCCTACCGCGGTGAAAAAGCTGAAATCTCGTCCCAACCAAATTCCCATGCAGAGGGCTCGCTGCGGGCCAACGTACAAAAAAATGCTTGGCAAAGTCGAACCATTTTGCAATCCCTAGGGCACATCGATTCGCTAAAAACGAAAATCAAGAAAGGTGATTGGAACGAAGCCCATTTGATTATCAAAGCCAACCGCATGCAACATTATATCAACGGCATTTTGATGAGCGATGTTATTGATAACGATTCGATCAATAGAAAGTCTTCGGGCAAATTGGGGTTTCAAGTTCATGTGGGGCCACCGATGAAAGTCGAATATCGGAATGTGAGATTGAAAGGTTCATAAATTCTTAGTCGAACCTAATAAAACCGTTGGCTATTGGCAGTTCGTTCGATCTTATCGCAAAAGGGGTTTCTGGCAAAAGAATTTTTTCTTTTAAAAAAAGTGAGTCCCATTTGGCCCATTCTTCATCCTCGAAGCTGATATATTGATCAAAGCCTTCCAAGTGATATGGAATTCCCTCTCCGCCTAAAGGATATTTACTGGCCGTTTCCAAATGAAAATGAAGATGTGGCCCTGTAGAACTTCCGCTATTCCCCAAGAGTGCAATAACTTGTCCTTTGGTTACCTTATCACCGACTTTGACCTTTAAGCTTTTTGGAATAAAGTGCGCGTAATGGGCGTGAATGGTATCGCTAATGGCAATCGTAATTGAATTTCCCGAACCGGTTTCTCTCGTCAGCCTTACCGGCATTTCTTCTGAGCCGGGAATATTTTCGGGGATACTATCCTTCACATCAACGACAACGCCATCCGCAACCGCCATAACCTCAATACCGTAGGTAGGGTAACTTTCGTTTTTCTCCGGTTCACCCTTTCTCATTGTACCATCTTCTTCCAAATACACCCAGTCTAGCGCAAATCGTTGGGCATAAGTGGCTTTTCCCTCAGTGATTACCCGAGACGCTTTATGGGAAGTCGCTCCATAGAACCACAGTCCTTTTTTAAATGGTAAAGGCATGGTCAATTCGGTCGGTTTTGGAAAGTCTATCAGGGCAACATCCATCGGAAACTTTTTTTGGGTTCCGTTTTCTCGTTTTAATCCAAAACCAAGTCTATGAAAAATCTGTTTTGGCAAGGGCCTTTTCTTATCCATTGTTAAGTTTAAATGAACTATACCAAATTGTCCTCCCTTCAATGTTCTTGTTTCTTCTGTATTTAAAAGCCCAGGTCGATCAAATTCATTGTTTAAATAAAGAGAGTCAAAAACGGCAATGGGAACATTATCATTTTCTACGTCAAAAACAGCTACTTCATTCAATTCAAAACTTTGTCTATGATTATTTAAAATATTGAGCTCATATATAAAATTAAGCTTCCCTTGCGCATAAAAAGTAGGGGGCTTAAAGGCCACATAGCCCTCAATTATCTCAACGGGCAACCCATGTCGGGTTAGATAATGAATTTTCTCATCGGGTTTATCGGAAAGGTTTGAAGACTGTTCTGGTTCACCGCCACAACTTGAAATCAGAACAAGAATCATTAGAAGTTTTCTACATTTTTGATCGATTGTCATAATCATGTTTGTCAGTTTTGACAAATATGATGCTTAATTTCATGTGAACATTGTACAATATTGCACTGTAAAGGATCAGGCCTTTTGATAGGCTAGGGGGGTAATTCCAAGAAACTTTTTGAAATGCCTGTAATAATGGGCATTGTCATAAAAACCAGAAGCAATTGCGGCATCAGCTATCGTATTGCCCTTTTGAAGCAATCGCTTACTTTTTTCCAAACGTTTCAAGATTACATACTGGTTTGGCGTTAGGCCGGTTTCTTGCTTAAATAGACGAAGAAATTTGTATTTGTTCAATCCGAACTGGTGAGCAGTTTTTTCCAAAGAAAAATCCTCAAATTCAAGCCCTTCAATATATGTTTTGAAATTGGTACCACCTCGGTATTCCACAGTTTTCGTATTTGAATAACCGACAATCAGTTTCTTCAGGGCGTTTACAAAGAGGGGTTCAAAATCAGTTTTGGGGTCATTGAATCTTTGGGACAAAAAATAGAATTTTTCGAACAACTCAGGATTAAGAATCACTCTATTTTCAAAAAAGGCATTTGCTCCATTGTTCAATGAAATAACCACTTCTGGAGAAATATAAAATGTAAGGAAGGAATTACCGATTTTGGCGTCGCAGATATTAGCTCTTATATCTTGAGGATTTGTTACAAATAAGGTACCCTTTGGGGCGGCAACCGACTTATTCTCGATAATTGTCTTGAGCGTACCATTAAGAATTAAGGCAATATTATAAGTCTCATGCGTGTGCATGGGAAAACTCACCACATGATTTTTTGCATCCAATAATTCTAATCCATCCAAAATAGGTAACCTATGATAGGTATTCACTTGACGAAAGTTTTGACTTGAATCATTTAATGATACTCAAGTTGAAGTTAATTGATTGTGCACGTGATACAAAACTATTCTCTCCTTAAATACTGGGAAGGCTTAGGGCTTATTCTTGAACACTATCAATTTTTATCGTCTTTTTCTGTTGAAAAACCTTAGCGCTTGTTTTCATCTCGGCATATCTGGGATCAGGTATATAGTCTTGTTTCTGCATTTTGATGACCTCAATGCTTAAAAATCCAAATTCACTGACCACTTTGCCATAGAAACGATAAATGCCCCTGCCCCTAAAATAATATTTTGCCGCTACCGGTGGGAAGAGCACCGTATCGAAAACTTCGCCCTGTTGATCTACCAAAGTAGCAAAGTGCATCTGCTTGCCATTATGGGTGGTGGTATTTTTGACCGTGACCAAATAACCATAGATATCAATGTGGTGGTTCAAGTATTTTTCCAAATCTTTGGCACAACGATCGTTCTCCAAGGGCTTTGCCAACAGTTCAAACGGGCTAAGGAGCGGGAAACCCAAAAGTTCTATTTGAGTAAAGGCCGTTTCGAGCTTCGTAGTATGTAATTGGGGAATCTTAAAATCTTGATGCCTCGGCGGAAACAATTTCGGGTGATCGATTTTCACATTCTTGTTCAAAAAGAGATGTGCCTTCCATAACAATTTATGTTTGTTCACAGCTGTAAACCGAAATGCATCGATACGGATCAGAATACTTGCTTGATCGACGGTTATAAAAACACGATCCAAAAAATCTTCCAGGGAAGTGAAATTTCCGTTGGTCGACCTTTCTTTCAAGATACGTTCCGATACACGATTTTCCAATTCTCTCAGGTAGCCAAAACCGAGAAAGATGTCGGTTCCGTAGATTACATTTTTGTTGAAGCTCCTGTTGATACAGGGCGGATGGATGGTCGCCCCCATCATTCGGGCCTCGTGCACATAAAATTCAGAACGGTAAAATCCACCGCCATTGTTGAGCACGGCCACCATATATTCCAACGGATAATAGGCACGTAGAAAAAGGGTCTGATAACTTTCTACGGCATAGGAAGCGGAGTGCCCCTTCGCAAAGGCATAGCCCGCAAAGCTGGCGATCTGTTCCCAAATCTCAGAGATAAGCTCCTCTTCGTAATTCCTTTTTCTACAGTTCTGGAAAAACTTTTCCTTTACTTTTTGAAACTCTTCCCGCGAACGGAACTTTCCGCTCATACCACGACGCAACACATCGGCCTCGCCAAGATCAAGGCCGGCAAAAATATTGGCCACCTTGATGACATCTTCTTGATATACCATTACGCCGTAAGTCTCGGGCATAATATCCAACATGACAGGGTGTGCCCTCTCCTCTGCCCTACCTTCATTGCGATGCCTCAAAATGTACTCGCGCATCATGCCGCTTTTTGCCACCCCGGGACGGATAATCGAACTTGCCGCTACCAATCCGAGATAATTGTCAACTTCCAACTTTTTAAGCAACATGCGCATGGCAGGCGACTCCACATAAAAGCAGCCCATACATTGCGCCGTTTTTATAAGGTCATTGATTACCGGGTCTTTTAGAAATTTTTTTACGTTGTGAATATCAAAACCATCGGACTCATCAGGTCGATTATATGCGATAATTTCCAAAGATTCCTTGATTTTGGCCAGCCCACGTTGACCCAAAATATCAAACTTATACAGCCCGACATCCTCTGCGATGACCATATCGTATTGCGTAGTGGGAAAGCCCTTAGGAGGCATGTTCGTAGCCGAAAACCAATGTAAGGGTTTTTCGCTGATCAATATTCCTCCGGCATGAATACTCAGATAATTGGGCATTCCGTGTATCAATTGCCCATATTTCAGGACCAAACGAGAGACCTCGTCGAGTTTTGAAGCATTATACCTTCCTTCGGAAAGAAAATCGATTTCACTTTTTGGGAGTCCAAATACCTTTCCCAGTTCACGGATTACGCCTCGGCGTTTAAAAGTGACATAGGTACCCAACAATGCCACATGCTCAAAACGGTCGAAAATATATTCGGTCATTTCTGGGCGATCGCGATGTGAAAAATCAATGTCAAAATCAGGCGGATTGGCACGGTACAAATTGATGAACCGCTCAAAATAAAGATCCAGGTCTATAGGGTCTACATCGGTAATGCGAAGTAAATAGGCTACGATACTATTTGCCCCACTACCACGACCTACATAGAAAAAGCCCCTTCTTCGTGCCTCGGAGACAATATCCCAGTTGATCAAGAAATAAGACACGAATCCTTTTTTCTTTATCAGTTTCAATTCCTTTTTTAAACGCTCCTGAATCTCTTCGCCCCCATCAGGATAGCGATAGGGCAATCCTTCTTGACAAAGGTGTTCAATCATTTTTTCATCCTCTTCCCGGCTTCCCGAATAGGTTTTTAAGTTCTGTGGTTCTCGACCTTTTGAAAAATCAAACTCGATGGAACAAGATTCCATCAATCGCTCGGTGTTTTCCAAAATAAAAGGATACTCCGAAAAGGCTATCGCCAAGTTCTCGATAGGAAACATCTTTTCGTTCTCATCACCCTCCTCGATTTTTTCGAGCTTGCTCAATAAGATACTATTGTCAATGGCGCGTAATAAACGATGGGCATTGAAGTCACGCTTGTTTCGAAATGTGACAGGTTGTTGTACGACCAATTTATCTTTTAATTTCAATAACCTGGAAAAAGGCAAACGGCGGAGGTCAGCAATGGAGATCCCGACGAATTCATGTGCTGCAAAACGATATTGGTTGTTCTGTACCGCCTTTTCAAAAGGATAGATGATATAGGCATGTTCGAATTTTGGGGCAACGGGAAGAAAATTTTTTTCGTCGTGTAGATGTTCTGAAAGAAAATTGTTGAGTTCTAAATAGCCTTCATTGTTTTTGGCGATACCCACATAACATTGATCGGCCCCATTGCGAAAATCAATGCCCAAAATGGGTTTTACGTTATACTGGGGGGCCAATCGCACAAAATTGAGTCCGGCCGAAGTGTTATTGATATCCGTCAGGGCCAATTGGGTGACATGGTGCTCTTGGGCAAGGCGCAAAAGCTCCTTTTCGGAAAAGGTTCCGAAGCGAAGACTATAATATGTGTGGCAATTGAGGTACATGGTACAAACACCAAAATTCCAAATACCAAATACCAAAATCCAAATACCAAGTTTAGTTGGCTTTGCGAAGCCTTTAGAATTTAGGTTTTTGAAGTCGGGATTTATTGATTATGGATGATAAAATTCTTCTTAGTTCAAGAGCCTCTGTTATTAGTTCTTCAGCCTTTTCGCGATAATTGTCGTTTAGGTCTCTTAAAAGTTTAAGCCAATAGTGTGCTTCTTTAGCTTCCTTCCTTGCAATTTTGGCTCTCATCAAAAAGTCTTTATCGCCAAGTTTCTCATTGGCTTCAATATAATTTGCACCTACTGACCCAGAAGCTCTTATTAGTTGTTTTCCATCTTCAATATTGTTTAAAGTCTTAGGAAGTGTTCTAATAAAAAAGCGGCATTCTTTTGCAAATAAATATGTTCTGTCCTCTAAATTGTAAACCTTTTGTTTTGTCATAATTATTGGGATTTGGATTTTGTTATTTGGAATTTATCATTGCTTTCTATGCGCCAACACAATAGGTGGTTGCCCATTAAACGGATTGTGCATTCGCCCAATGGTATTTTTGCCCATGGCCGATGCACGCACGACACTTTTATCGCCATAGCGATTTCGAATATGATCCATGGCCTGATAAAGATTCAAAGCCTCCTCGGTATCTTCGAAGAGGTTGATCTGGTAATTGCCGCTGACCAAATGGCTGAACCTGATTCCGATGAGTCTTACCAATAACCTTCGATTATATAGTGTCTTGAACATTTCCAAAATCTTCGGTATCAAAATATGGTCTGCGCTGGTATAGGGTATTCGTGCCTGTTTCGAATAGGTATTGAAATCGGAGTAGCGGATCTTGACCGCGATACAGGCGGTCAACTTTTCCCCCCGTCGCAACTGATAGGCCAAATTCTCGGTCATGGCGATCAGCAGGCCCCTTAATTTCACGATATCAATGGTATCTTTATCAAAAGTGCGCTCATTGGAAATCGATTTCCGCTCCCAAAATGGAATCACCGGCGTATGATCGATACCATTGGCCCGTTTCCAGATAACGGTGCCATTTTTACCGAGCACTCGTTGCATGACATCCATTGGCATTTCTTGCACAGTGCCAACTTTTCGCAAGCCTAGGTTACGAAGCGTTTGATAGGTCTTATCGCCCACCATGGGGATTTTCTTTATGGAAAGTGGCGCCAAAAAAGGTTTTTCGAGTCCGTAATCGATTTTTAGTTGATTGTTCGGTTTGGCCTCATTCGTAGCCACTTTAGAAACCACTTTGTTGACCGATAGTCCAAAGGAAATGGGAAGACCGGTTTCCCCCATGATTTTTCGTCGTAATTCAGATGCATATTTATAGGCTCCGAAAAAACGGTCCATTCCCGAAAGGTCTGCGTAAAATTCATCGATACTCGATTTCTCGAACACGGGTACTTTCTCTTTGATAATCTCGGTCACCTCATCGGAATGTTTGCTATAGGTACCCGCATTGCCTTTGATTCGTACAGCTTCAGGGCAAAGTTCCTTGGCCATTTTCATGGGCATGCCCGAATGAATGCCAAAACCCCGAGTCTCATAACTACAGGCAGCTACTACCCCGCGATCGCTCAGGCCACCGACAAGTATCGGCTTACCCTCTAAGCGGCTATCAAGCTTTCGCTCTACGGATACAAAAAATGTATCGAGATCCAGATGTAGAATGGTTTTGTTCATCGCTATCCTAAAAGCGGATAGCTAATATATGGAATATTTCCATTTTTATGGATATATTCCATATATTTTGTGTTTTTAGCCAACCTATGTTGTCATATGTAAGCGTATCATAACAAAACACCCCGCATAATGCAGGGTGTCTAAATATTTCATTTTCAAATTTTGATTCCGCGTAAAAGAGTGTTCCGGTTCTAGTCAAATGCAAAACCTGTTGACATTCTAAAGATCAATGCATACAGTCCGACTATAATCAAAAAGAAACTGAACCATGTAAAAACCTTTAGATAGTTTTTTATAAGATAGTTGCTGAAATTTCGAAATGCCTGCAAGTAAATTTCCCTAATAAGTAATGTCGTCTTCATAATCATTTCATTTTATCGTTACACTATTTAAACAACAAAGTTCTTACTATCCCTAAGTGTTTGAACGAATACTAGCTCAAATGGATATGATTCTGGACAAAATGCATTATTTATTACTTTAAACACAATGTACTGCGTTTTGAGGATATATGTTGTTTTTGTCCATTTTTGCTAAAAATCTGAAATACAATCCTTTACTAAGGAAAGGTGAAAAATTCCATATACAATGCAAATAGCTATCTTAATATTTTTTACGCTAAAATTTTTGGTCTTCCCTTGTTTTGAACAATAAAAAAGCCCTCAATATTAATTGAGGGCTTTTCATAAGTAGTGTTCATTTTGCCTAGTTAAAGGCAAAACCTGTTGACATTCTAAAGATCAATGCATACAGTCCGATTACAATCAGAAAGAAACTGAACCATGCAAAGATTTTCAAATAGTTCTTCAGAATATAATGGCCAAGGTTTCTAAAACCTTCCAAATAAATCTCTTTGATAAGTAGTGTTGTCTTCATAATCGTTTCATTTTATCGTTACACATACTTAATTAGATACCAAAGGCCATGCTAGGGTCACAAATGCGCCCAAATATTGGTCAAAATCGCCAAAAAATTGGTTAAACATACATATCTAGATACGATATGTGGCCATATGAATCCCAACTTTTCCAAAAACTATTCCCCAGAACCCTCGGTAAAATCGCTTTTAGGTATATACCAAACATCTTTCTCCAAATCTACGCCTCCCTGCATTTCTTCCTGCACTGCCCTGTCAATTACATAAACTCCCATTTCGGCCATGCTATCAAAATCATCAATGCCATTGTTGGGAAAACCGACCCTTGTTCTGTGAATGTTGAATTTATCGGCAAACTTTTGGTTAAAGGCTTTCTCAACTCCTGCCTTACCGAGCATAAAGCCCAAAAGTCCGCCCCAAGTGGCAGTCGGGTTATCGGAGTCCCATCCGCATAGGGCACCGATTTTAATGGTTTCCTTGAGATCGCCTTCGCCGTAAAGCAAACTTACGATACTTGCCCCAAAATTGATTCCGGCGGCAAAGCAGCCGTTGCAGACCTCATCTTTTGTGGCCCATTTGTAACCGTCTTCCTGTCGAATTTGATATTTTTCATGAAGGGCGTCACGAGCTGCTTCCCAAGTGGCTCCAGCATCATATTGGCCTTTTACAAAATCATACATTTTTGCGGAATAGGAATCGTTGGGAAGCCTTTTCCTAGCTTCGGAAGCCATCCACATCAAATTTTCCTTTATAGATTTATTGGAATCCGCCAGAGGGGCCAAGGCATACATGATAACATTGAACTCCGAAATCCATTCAGCGTTTTCGCGGGCGACATTTTGTATGGGTAGACGTGCCATCTTTAAGGCCACATCTGGTCGTGCCGGTGCAAAAAAACCGAAAATCTCCGTCGTAAGTTGGGCATCGATCATTTCGTAATCAGGATTGTTCTTTGGATCGCCGGTCTCGGGCGGAACCATTCCCTTCAACATCAAATTCAAGGCTGTTTGGTTCGAAACCCAGAGAAAATTTTCCTCCTCGTGTTTGATGTGCCTTAACCATCCTTCACGAATCTGTTCCCCGGTTAAGATACTCGTCTTGTTGGCATACAACAAATTTTGGTAGATGTATTCAATATCGGTATCGTCATCGGCACCCCAGATGCTGTCTTCGACGGCAAAAAGAAAATCGATGGTCTCCGACAAATCATTCGAACCCCAAAGATTAGGTTGATCAGGTTTACCCCAATCTTTACGCGTATAAAAACCAGCTCCCTTCCCATCTTTGGGAATCCCTATTTTGTCCATCTCGGTCACCAAGCCCGTCCAATTTGCGATACATTGGGCCAGCCAAAATCCGTATAACTTATCCTTATATTCTTTTCGCGAAATTATTATGTCTGAAGGTTTCATCATATATTCTTCATAGGTCAATGAAGAATCGATTATGGCATTTTGAACTTTGTCTTTCAACTTTTCGGGTTTTTCCTTGCAGGAAATCCCAAAAAAACCAAACGCCAGGACAATTAGTACAATCGAAGAAAACTTGGACATATAATTCATTTTATGATTATTTAGTTAACTACTAGGTAGAATGCCTAAATTACTAAAACATCACCAAACAATCGGAATACTAATGGGTTGCTTGATTTCGGTGTCAAAATTCCGTTTTGGAATTGCTATATTGCCCTAATTCATATGTAGAGAATGACAGCAGTGTTATGAAGGTACTGGTCTCCATCGATATACCGTCAATCGGCATAGAGCTGCTCCATGCAGAAGGCTTAGAGGTTACCTCTTGGAAAAATGACCTGCCCATGACCAAGGAACAACTTAAGGAAGCTACAAAGCAACATGATATTTTACTTTCCTCAAGTATTTACGATATCGATTCCGATTTTCTGGATCGGAACAATCATTTGAAATTGATTTCACAATTTGCCGTCGGTTATGACAACATCGATTTGAAAAAGGCGAAAGAATTGAACATTCCTGTGGCCAATACCCCTGGTGCCATGACCGACGCGACCGCAGACATTGCTTTCGCACTTATGTTGGCAGTTGCCCGAAAGATGTTCTATATGCACAAAAAAATTATAGCGAACGAATGGGACCATTTTCGGCCGAAGGCCAACTTGGGGGTCGAATTAAAAGAAAAGACAGTTGGTATATTCGGCTTGGGAAGAATTGGCGTGGAATTTGCCAAACGCTGTGTCGGAGCTTTCAAGATGAAAGTCATCTACCATAATCGACACCGTAATATGGAAGCTGAAGAGACGACAGGCGCAACTTATGTATCCTTTGAAGAACTTCTAAGACAAAGTGATGTACTTTCAATACACAGTGCCCTGACCTCTGCGACCAAGGAGGTGTTCAACAAAAACGCTTTCGAAAAAATGAAACCCACCTCAATTTTTATAAACACGGCACGGGGAGGTATCCACAATGAAAATGATTTGATTTTCGCTTTAAAAAACAAAAGCATTTGGGGTGCCGGTCTTGATGTGACCAATCCCGAGCCAATGAAACACGACAATCTACTTTTGTCCATGGAAAATGTCGCGGTCTTGCCACACATTGGTTCTGCAACGGTCGAGGCCAGAAATGAGATGTCAAGATTGGCCGCTTTGAATATCATACAATTTTACAAAGGAGAACCAATAAAAAATTTGGTGCAATGAGCAATTCAAAAATCGCCGTAATCACAGGAGCCGGTTCTGGAATTGGCAGGGCGGTGTCGAAGGCATTACGCACCGATGGATGGACAGTAGTTTTAGCAGGAAGACGAAAAAATTCACTCGAAGAAACAGCAACCTTATGTGGAGGAACGGGAACCTTGGTGGTGCAAACCAATGTGGTAGATCAGAAAAGTGTATCGAATCTTTTTGAGAAAGCAGTGGGCACCTACGGCCGTATAGATTTGCTTTTTAATAATGCTGGAATAGGCGCACCTGCAAAACCATTGGAGAAATTGAGTCTTAACGAATGGCAAGAAGTAATCGATACCAACTTAACGGGAGCTTTTCTCTGTACACAAGAGGCCTTTAAAGCAATGAAGAACCAGAATCCGATGGGTGGACGAATTATTAATAACGGTTCTATCTCAGCCCATGTACCCAGACCTCAATCGGCACCGTATACGGCAAGCAAGCATGCGATAACGGGCTTGACCAAATCAACTTCATTGGATGGTCGTGAATTCAACATCGCCTGCGGTCAAATCGATATTGGAAACGCAGCAAGTTCAATGACACAAAAAATCGAAAAAGGAATACTTCAGGCTGATGGCACAAAGAAAACCGAGCCAACCATAAATGTAGAAGATATTGGTCGAACCATGGTCTACATGGCGAACTTGCCATTGGATACCAATGTGCCGTTTCTAACCGTAATGGCAAATCAAATGCCGTATATCGGTAGGGGTTAAATCGAAAATTATAATTCTACTCTTCCACCTGTTTTCACCGCCGTGTAGATAGCATCGATGATCTTCATATCCTTCACCCCTTCTTCACCATCTAAGGTAACGATGGGCTGTTTACCTTCAAAAATCAGTTCGGCCATGCCATCCATTTGCAAGGTCTGGTGGGTGATATGCGGTTGTGGCAACTCTCCTTTATGGGTGCGGCCCTTGATTGGACCATAGCCCGTAGATGGTCTCATTTCGACCCATCCTTCGGAACCCGTAATAAAAAAGCGATCCAGATTTCCCATATTATAAGTGGAAAGGCAATTGGCCACAGCCCCGCTGGGGAATCCCATTTGAAACTGTATGGTCTCGTCGACTCCTTCTTTAAACTTCACCGGGTCGGTCTTGGTTTCTTGGGCAGTGACCCAAACCGGTTCTTCGCCGAGCATGTACCTCGCACCATTGATCGAATAAATTCCGATATCCATCATAGCGCCGCCACCTGCCAATTCTTTATTCAAGCGCCATTGGGTCGGGTCACCGATTACGAACCCAGACTGGCCCTGAAAAAATTTGGGTGTGCCAAACTCACCGTTCATTCGCATCCGAATTACTTCAACTGTTTTGGGTTCGTAATGCATACGGTAACCAATCAAAAGTTTAACATCGGCGGCACTGCAGGCATCGACCATTTTTTGTCCCTCGGCCGCATTGATACCCATTGGTTTTTCGCAGATAACATGCTTACCGGCCTTGGCGACCCGAATGGTCTGTTCACAATGGAGTCCGTTTGGGGTAATGATATATACTGCATCGATGTCGGGATTGTCCTTTATTGCATCAAAGTTTTCATAGTTGTAGCAGTTCTTATCCTGAATTCCGTACCGGGATTGCCAATTTTTAATTTTTGAAGGCGTACCGCTAATTACCCCAGTGATTTTCGCCCGTTTGCAATCTTTCATGGCTTTGGCCACACGATTTGCATAACTTCCCAAGCCCATAATGGCAACCCTCAAAATCGGACCTTGGTTTGCTTCGCCAGCGGTGGCGAAAAGCTTGGCCGGACTATATAGGAGAGGAAGCCCTATGGATGATACAGCCATTTTCCCCAAAAAATTTCTTCGAGATCCCATGTCGTCATTTCATTTGGTTCGCCTAAAAATACATAAAAAAGCCAACGCAATTTAGCAACCGTATAAAACAAAATAACCTCTCAATTTCTTGAGAGGTTAGTACCTTGGGTGGGAATCGAACCCACACTCCCGAAAGAACTGGATTTTGAATCCAGCGCGTCTACCAGTTCCGCCACCAAGGCATCTTACTTATTGCTATCTCTTAATTTTCTGAGCTGTTATTTACCAACTCCAGATTTCCAATATTTTTCCTTTGTACGTGCTTCCTTCCGATCAGTACACTTTTCAGTAAATATTAATTCATATGGCCTGTAGGGTTTAATTGTCTTTTCCCTTCCAAAGTTATGCCTTGCTATCCTTTCTTCAAGATTCGTAGTCATTCCAACATAAATGTAATTGGAATTTAGACTAGAAATTGCATAGACCCAGACCATGATTCAACATTTCAATGACAGCGCGCCTGCCTGTCGGCAGACAGGTCTACCAATTCCGCCCTGCCTTCCGCAGGCAGGCACCAAGGCATTCTGAAATCGGACTGCAAAACTAAAAAATAATTTTGTTCGCCCGCCAAAATTAGGCACAAATATACTTTAGCAACACAAATAAATTTCTAAATTTGCACCTCCTTAGAAAACAGCTGTACTGAGCGCAGTCGATATAGGGACTTACGTGTCATTTATCTGGTTTCAAGGTCAATAGAGAATAGATATGCCATATCAAGTTCCCGAACCAAAAATATTTGCCTGTACCAATAGCAGGGCGCTAGCCGAAAAAATCGCCCTTTCTTACGGAACAGATCTCGGTAATGTACATATTTCGAGGTACAGTGATGGCGAATTTCAACCTTCGTTCGAAGAATCGGTACGAGGGGCCAGGATTTTTATTATCGGTTCGACACATCCAGGATCTGAGAACTTGATGGAAATGCTGTTGATGTTAGATGCCGCCAAACGTGCATCGGCAAGGCATATTACAGCGGTGATGCCTTATTTCGGTTGGGCAAGGCAAGATAGAAAAGACAAGCCTCGTGTGCCAATAGCGGCGAAATTGATCGCCAAGATGCTCGAGACTGCCGGGGCCACAAGAATCATTACAATGGATCTGCATGCAGACCAGATACAAGGTTTTTTCGAAAAGCCTGTGGATCACCTGTTCGCCTCCACCATGTTTTTGCCATATTTAAGGGAATTGAACCTCGATAACCTGACCATAGCCTCCCCAGATATGGGAGGTTCAAAAAGAGCATATGCATATTCCAAAGCCTTGGAGAGTGACGTAGTCATCTGTTACAAACAAAGGGCAAAGGCAAATGTCATTTCGCATATGGAATTGATCGGGAACGTAGAGGGCAAGAATGTCGTGCTTGTAGATGATATGGTAGATACAGCGGGTACACTGACCAAGGCGGCCGATTTGATGATGGATCGAGGCGCTATCAGCGTTCGCGCAATAACATCTCATGGCCTGTTATCGGGAGAAGCTGTTGAAAAAATCGAAAAATCAAAGCTCAAAGAGCTAATCGTTACCGATTCTATTCCCGTTAAAAAGGAAAGTGACAAAATACAGGTTTTGAGTTGTGCACATCTATTTGCCGATGTTATGCACAGAGTGCATCACAATACCTCGATAGCATCGAAATTTTTAATGTAGAAGGTGTCTTCGATTAGGTTCGAACACCACCAAATATGAAGTATTAATTTTTAACGCATATAATGAAATCAATTACAATCAAAGGATCAGAAAGAGAAAGCGTGGGCAAGAAGGCAACAAAGGCCCTACGTAATGCTGGAAAGGTCCCTTGCGTAGTTTACGGAGGGGAAAAACCATTACATTTTTCAGCGGATGAATTGGCCTTCAGAAACTTGGTTTACACTCCGAACGCGCATACCGTAAATGTTGATTTAGGCGAGGGTAAAGTACGGGCAATCATGCAAGACATTCAGTTTCATCCGGTTACGGATAAAATATTGCATATCGATTTTTATCAATTGTTCGATGACAAAGAGGTTACCATGAATATTCCGGTAAGGCTTCAAGGAAACTCGCCAGGGGTTAGAAACGGTGGGCGCCTGCTTTTTAGAAAAAGAAAGTTGGCTATTAAGGCTTTGCCCGACCAATTACCGGATTTCTTTGATGTGGATATCTCTGAACTGAAAATTGGTGACAATATCATCGTAGAAGCCCTGTTGAGCGATGATTTCACGATTCTTCATCCTGACAGTACGGTTGTCGTACAGGTCAAGACACAACGTGCCGCTGTCGTCGACGAGGTCGAGGAAGACGAAGAAGGACTTGAAGGTGAAGAAGGAGCAACTGCTGAAGGCGCCGAAGGAACTGCTGCCGAGGGCGGAGATGCCGCTCCCGCGGAAGCTGCCGAAGGAGGGGAAAGCAAAGAATAATTTTCTTGAATTAATAGACGAAAGCATCCCGCAAATGTGGGATGCTTTTGTATTTTTAGTGAATTACAAAATGTATGCTCTCGTTTCTAAAATCCCTTTTTGGCTTTGGCAAATCGATTTTAAAAGAATCTGAATCAATGAAAAAGTTTTTGATCGTCGGTCTTGGCAACATTGGTGAGAAGTATGCTGAGACCCGTCATAATATCGGTTTTAAAATTTTGGACGAATTGTCCAAATCAGAGGACTTTGCCTTTGAAACCCGGAAACTTGGCAATCTCGGATCTTTCAAAATCAAAGGCCGAAGCGTGCTGTGCCTCAAGCCTTCGACTTTTATGAATCTCAGTGGCAAATCGGTCAAGTATTGGATGGAAAAGGAGAAAATCCCATTGGAAAACTTGCTAATTGTTGCCGACGACATCAACCTTACTTTCGGAACAATACGAATCAAGACCAAAGGGAGCGATGGCGGCCACAACGGCCTCAAAGACATCCAAAATGTATTGCAGACAAATGTCTACAATCGTTTTCGGTTTGGAGTCGGCTCAGATTTTGCAAAGGGCAGGCAGGTCGACTATGTGTTGGGCAACTGGAGTGAAGAGGAACAGGAGAAGCTTCAAGAACGTCTTAAAAAATCATGTGAAGCCATTCGCTCATTTGTGCTCTCAGGTGTAAAAAACACCATGAATGACTACAACGGTTCATAATCAATATACCCTAAAATCATATATGCCCGAATCTGAAGTGTTGCCTTCAGCATCTTTGGTCACCACTTTCCAGTAGTAAACATTACCGGTCTCGACCGTCACTTTTTGTGCGTTCGTCGAGGCATCCACAGAAGCCAAAAGTGTTACAGGAGGTGAAACCGTATCAAAATAAATCTCAAATTCCTGGATATCATTGTCAAGGTCGGAGCCAGACCACTGCAACTCAACTTCATTGTTGATGTCCTTGAAGAGGGAAGTGCCAATTTCTGGCGAAAGTATCTCGGCCGGGAAGGGAGGTCGCGTCGTTTCCGAACCTGGATGGTAAAACAGCCAGGTTGCACTCGAAACACTATTGGGAACCATTGAATTTTTTGAAAGCACGACCCAGGAATAGGCCGCACCCTTCTCTAAAGGCAATCTTGCAGAAAGGGCCGGAGTACTTATCGTCTGAGTGGTATTGGCATTAATATTTGTCACGCGTAGCTCATAGGTCTCAGTATTGTTCGCCTTCATCCACCTAAAATCGATTTCCCTAGTGGTAGCATTGACATCATTGCCAACGGTACATTCAGAATTTTTGTTGGGGAATACCAATAGAGCCGCTTCAGGAGGTTTGGGTGGATCCTTTTTTTTGCATCCAGATAATACAAGAAGACCGATCAAGAGCAATTTGAACACCCTCATAGCTTAATCACTTTTACGGTTCCTTTTACAGCTGTTCCCTCGAAGCGAACATAATAAATTCCCGAAGCCAAACCAGTCAGGTCCAAATCGATTTCGTTACCGTTCACCTGCATCTTTTTACTACGCACAAAACGCCCATCCTCCGAAAAAAGGGATATCGTAATCTCGTCTTCTATGAATCCTAAAAAAACCTTGGTCGAATTTGCAGTCGGATTAGGGGAAAGTATCGGCTCGTTCGAATTAAAAAATACCTCCTCATGAATGCCCTGACAAGGCAAATCGGTAGAAATCTTTAACGTATTAAGCCCTTTTTTGAAATCCAAGGAAATCTCAGGGAGCGAAGTTTGCATCAATTCGCCATTCAGGTCAATATTGTATAATCCACCGCCACTTAAAGAGAGTACGACGCTCTGACCATCGGTCGATACCTTGGAGCCAACGCCCAACGGTTCCGGTTCGGTAATAACCACTTCGAAGCATTGTTCTTCATAAGTGTCCATACCATCCGTAGCATTTAGGCAAATGGAATAAGTGCCAGCCGAAAGGTTTGGCAAGGTGTAGGTTGTCGTAAAACTGTCCGTCATATCCAATCCGGGGCCAGCAGCCGTAATTTCATAGTCCAATTGCATCCTGGCATCAATGGAAACCGAACCATCACTGGCAGTTCTACATGACTCACTTTGAAGGCTCAAAGAGAAATTGTCTTCCGGGAAAATCAGTACTGGGCACCCGTTTGCATCTACTGTCGTTCCAACCGGGGTGCCTAGGCATAGGTCATCGCCATCATCAAAAACACCATCGCCATCTACATCAGGTCTGAATTGGCCTTCTACGCATACCTCCAACGAAAATGCATTGAGCGACCCGCCATCAGAAGGTGCATTATCGCTTATTCGCAGCGTCCACTCGCCCAAAATCGACTCTCCGTTAAAAGCACTAAGTGCCCCCAACGGTCTTACGGTGCCATCAATGGCAGGGTCTCCCCCACAGACAAAATCGACCGCGTCATCATCAAAAGTTGCATCTACATTTTTCAGATCCCCACAGGAACTCGATAAAAGAACAACGGTAGTGCCCGCCGGGGAAATAAGACTAACGACCAAATCAGACAGGAAAGAGTGATCCACATCAACACTTACATTGATATCTGCCAGGGTCAAATCTTCAAAAAAAGCAATTTTGGATTCTATGGTCGGTGTACCGACTGCGGTAATCTCCAACGGCAGATTGCCCGCACTTTTATTTGTACAATTGAACTCGATCGTAGTAAAACTAAAAGGAGTGCCAAAGTTTCCCTCACCACAGGCATTTATCGGTTTGACCCGCCAAAAATAGGTGGTTTCATTCATAAGGCTTTGCGGCACGTATGAATTCATTGTGAGTGTTGCGCTTTCGACAATATTGGTAAATGCCAGATCAGTGGCAATCTCTAAACCGTAAGACGTGTACGCGGGGTTCGCCTCCCATTGCAAATTTGATTTGACCGATGCATTTGTCTGGCCATCAACGGGAGCGGTCAGCACCACATCTGTAAAGCCGCTGGCAAATATGTTGATATTTAAAGTGACCATTTTTGTGATGCTGGTCGAAGTTGCCATTACGACCACTTCGTGGTTTCCTTCTTCTACGTTCTCGGTGTTCGAAAGCACCATGTCGATCGTGGTGTCCATATTGGTTACAGGAGGCGTAAACGAAGCAATCAAATTAGCGGGGGCGGAAGAAATGCTAAAGGTAACCTCTTCGCTAAATCCTAAATATGATTCATAATCAAAACTTGTGGAAATGCTATCGGGCTGACATACATCGAATTCCAGCTCGGAAAAATTCAGAACAATCTCGGATTCGGAAATCGTGAAGTTCGCGTCATTGACCGCAAGAAAAACATTATCACTTGCCTTGACCATTAGTCTCGCTGTTGAAGTCGGCAAAGCCGGAACAATGACATTATGTTGGCCGTCATTCGGCACGCCGGTCGCCAAAGTTGTCACAAAGGTCAATCCACCATCCGTAGAAAGCAGAATATCTACCATTTGGCTATTCACCGGGGGCAAGTTGGTGTTGGCAACATCCCATGTAATAGGCATTACATCACCTGCGGCATAGGTTTCACCGGTTGTCTGGGACGTAACCAGGAACGGACCCGCATTGTCAACCACCAAAATCTTGACCAAATCGGTATCCAGTTGCCCTCCTCCCATTGCGTTGTCCCTTACCGTAAGTGCGAAATTCATTTCTCTTTGCACATCCGAAACGGTTTCCCATGCTGAACTGATCGGCGGGTTTTCCTGTGTCAGCTCACCTGAAACAATTCTGGCCAATTTAGGAAAATAGCGCACAGAGTCGACCGAAGGCCGCTGGGATCTAAAATTGGCGCCTGTCGGGTTTGTTGGCCCAAAGGTGGCCTGGGTAACGATACCATTGTCGACCTGTTCCCAGGCATAGGTAAGCACATCGCCCGTATCAAGGTCGGAGGCATTTCCCGATAACGCAAATGCAGTCGATTTTGGAATTGTAAAATCTCCTGTTGGGACTATTGTAGGTGGATTGTTCGCGAGTGAAATCACTTCGGCACAATTTATAGTTTCCAAATAATCGGAAATCTGCTCAATACTGGAGTGATGGAAGTAGTCATCTCCATTGGGAGCCACGTTGTCGTCATCGGCTATGCCAGCATACCCCATTATCGTGGTTCCACTACCCGGTTCGACCTGCACAGTGGTTCCTTCCGACTCAAACGACCAAGTATGGTTCGCCCCGAATTGATGGCCCATCTCGTGGGCAACGTAGTCAAGGTCAAATAAATCACCCATCGGATCAGGGTGGGATGAAAACGCGCTTCCCTTACGATTATCAATGCAGACGGCCCCCACAAATCCCGCGTTGCCATTTGCCTGATCTCTATGAAATAAATGGCCAATATCGTAGTTTGCGGCGCCAATATTGTCGTTCAAAACGGTTTGCACCTGCCCGCTAAGGTTACCATTGTATGGATCTGTAGCGGCATTGGTAAAAATTACCATATCAGTATTTGGCACAAGCTCCAAGGTTATTCCCAAATCACGTTCAAATACCTCGTTAACCCTTGTTATCGTAGCGTTAATGGCGGCTAGGGCATCGACCACGGTCCCGCCGTGATACTCCGTGTATTCCCCGGTCGTGGAAACGGCCAATCTGAATTTTCGAAGTTCTTGATCGTCAACTGGTTTTAAAGCATTGGTTATTGGCCTACTTACGATTTTAGCTGTGGTACTACATACAAAATTATCCTCTTTCCTGGTGAGTCCATCACGCCGATAAAGAATGTAGCGATTCCCGGTCACTTGCTGAATATAACTGTTTGTCGTACCATCACCATGAACCATCATTGCCTGCAGGCCGCTGTTGGAAATACTGAAGCGAATTTTTTCTGCCCTATCTTTTATTCCATAGCCGGTGTAAGACTTTATTGATGGGTATTTGGCAGAAAGTTCAGGTGATAAAACCGGGGTCTCGAAGACTTTATATGCAACCGATCGACCCGTACCATTTGGAAAATAAAGAGTAGCACCCCTATTATCTGATTTTGCAACGCCTTTTAAAGTATTTCTAAAGTCCTTTATACCCAATGAAAACTGTTGGCCATTATTGACCGACAAGCTTTTTATTTGGGAGTCGACCTTTGAATTCGTAGTGGTAAGCTGCTTCCAATAATCGACTTGGGCAGACCCGCAAAAGGAGAAAAATAATATGGTAATTGAAAAAACTAACCGTAATTTTACAACCATAACGGGGGTTTAGCCAAATTCAAATATAGTCCTTTTTAGCATTTTGCGATCGTGGTCATTGTTCAAAACATACTGAAATACGATAAACAGTACGATACGGCAATTACCATAGGTACTTTTGATGGGGTGCATATAGGTCATAGAATGATTCTCAAAAGGCTAATTTCCAACGCTTCGAACACCCTGCTCAAACCAACTTTGCTCACCTTTTTTCCGCACCCTAGAATGGTGTTGCAAAAAGACTCCGATATCAAATTGCTGAACACCCTTGATGAGAAAATCAGGATTTTGGAAAGTCTAGGGCTTCAACAATTGATCATACATCCATTTACAAAAGAATTTTCAAGACTTTCGGCCACCGAATTTGTGCGTGACCTGCTCGTTAACAAGCTAAGGGCCAAAAAGGTCATTATCGGCTACGATCACCGGTTCGGCAGAAATCGAACCGCCAATATCAATGACCTACATGCCTTCGGCAGCACCTTAGGTTTTGAGGTCGATGAAATTCCGGCTCAGGAAATAGATGAAATTTCAGTGAGTTCGACCAAGATACGCAGGGCGCTCGAAGACGGAGATGTTCAAACCGCCAATCGCTTTCTGGGATATAAGTACATGCTTACCGGAACCATTAAAAAAGGAAAAGGCGTCGGCAGGCAATTAGACTTTCCCACAGCCAATATAGCGATTGAAGAGTCTTATAAGCTAATCCCGAAAAATGGGGTCTATGTCGTTGATGCCGATATAAATGGTGAATTACTGGTCGGAATGATGAATATTGGCTACAATCCGACCCTAAAGGGAACCAAACGTAGTATCGAGGTGCATTTTTTCAATTTCAAGGGCAATCTTTACGACCAGAAGATTCAGGTCAATCTGATTCAACGAATTCGCGACGAACATAAATTCGACAGCGTTGAAGACTTGAAAAAACAACTTGAAAAAGATAGGGAAACTTCGATGGCCTTACTCTCGAAAATAGATGTTGGATAGGCTACTTTTTCGCAAGATCGATAACAGCCCGTTGATTATTTTCAGAATGTTCTTCGGCTTTCTTATAGCGGCCGAATGCTACGGTGCTATTATCACCGGATGGGTACGACGAACACTGATAGAGCCCCAATTCACTTTTAACTTTATCGGCTTTGACTGGATCCAACCACTGCCTGGCAACGGTATGTACTTCTATTTTGCCTTGATGGGCACCCTGGGCGTAATGATCATGCTGGGGTACAAATATCGATTTGCCATCATCTCGTTCACCGTTCTTTGGACAGGGGTATACCTTATGCAAAAAACCTCTTACAACAATCACTACTATCTGCTCATACTGATTTCATTCTTCATGTGCTTCTTCCCCGCAAACAGAAGCTATTCGCTTGATGCCAAAATCAATCCGGAATTGAAAAGCGATTCAATGTATTCATATGTCAAGTGGACCATAATACTGCAACTCTTTATCGTATATACCTATGCTGCAATCGCCAAGCTTTACTCAGATTGGCTAGACTTCGGCATCGTTCGTCTTTTGATGCTTGACAAAGCGGATTATTACCTCATCGGCGAGCTTTTGCAGCAACCCTGGTTGCACAAAATTGTCGGCGTCATGGGTATAGTCTTTGACCTGTTGATTGTGCCGGCCCTGCTATGGAAACCGTCAAGAAAAATAGCTTTTGGCCTAGCTATATTCTTCCACCTCTTCAATTCCATAGTATTTCAAATCGGAATTTTTCCATATCTCGCCTTGGCCTTTACCGTTTTCTTTTTCGAAGCTGGCACAATTCGAGGAATCTTTTTGAGGAAAAAAAGCCCTTTTGTTTCGAAGGAAGTTCATGTACCCTATTTTAAAAATGTTCTTTTGGTTTTGGGAGGGACATATTTCTTGGTTCAACTGCTGCTTCCCGTTCGTCATCACTTTATCGAGGATAAGGTGCTTTGGACCGAGGAGGGGCATCGCCTAAGTTGGCGGATGATGCTTCGCAGTCGATCCGGAAACATCAAATTCAAAGTGGTCGATCAAAAAACCAAAAAAAAGAGTATCGTCAATTTGGAAGAACACTTGACCAAAAAGCAAAATCGGCGAATTGGAAGCTATCCTGATTTTATTTGGCAATTTGCACAACGAATAAAAAAATCATATGCCCAAAATGGCCAGGAAGTTTCGGTCTACGTCACCTCGAACGTCAGTGTGAACGGCAGGCCTTTCACGCCCTTTATCGACCCCGAGGTCGACCTTGCCAGCACGCCATGGAACTATTTCTGGCACAACGAATGGATTTTGCCCTCCAATCTGGAATAAACCAAATTGTACGCAACCCCTTTGAAATAAAAGCATCTGACTTAAAAACTATGAAGGCCACAATAGCTTTAATTCTCGCAGCTCTATTGTTTAGCGGGTGCATTGACGACGACAACCAGAACCGAAATTGCAATGGGGTCGCCTGCACCGAAATCTTCCTATTCTTAACCGTTAAAGTCGTAGACTCGGACGGACAGCCGGTGACCTTGGACAGCTACAAGGTCATATTGCTAGAAACGGGTGTCGATATTACCCCTGACAATTCAGACAACCCGTTTCTTGAAGAAAAGGGAACTTATGTGGTTTTCGACGACAGTTATTCCGATGATTATCAGAACGAAACAACAATTATCAAGTTCTTGGGCTTTATCGGCTCAGAGGAAGTCGCCAATATGGAATTTACTGTCGGTGCCGACTGTTGCCATGTCAAAATGATTTCTGAAAGCAATGTTGTCATAATCGACTAGATCAAATTTCCATATTTCCAGCTGTATATTTCAAGTAGTCTCTTAACTTTGTGGCTTCAATTTCAACGGAAATGTTACAGTTGCAGGCCATTCGAGACAACAAAGACCAAATCATCGCCGCTTTGGGCAAACGCACAATCGATGCTGCACCCTTACTTGCAAAGGTGCAAGAGCTTGACGAAAAAAGACGTGCAACACAAACCGCTCTTGATAATATTCTTGCCGAGAGCAACAAACTTTCAAAAGAAATTGGGTTACTTTTCAAAAGTGGCAAGCCCGACGAGGCCAATGCATTGAAGGAAAAAACGGGAGCTTTAAAAGATGAGTCAAGGCAGTTGGCAGACGATTTGAATACCACGGCGGAAAAACTTCAAAGCTTGTTGTATCAAATTCCGAATGTGCCACATGAACTTGTTCCTGCCGGAAATTCCGAGGAAGACAATGAAATCGTTTACGAAGAAGGTGAAATTCCTGTTTTGGAAACCGATGCCCTTCCCCATTGGGAATTGGCCAAAAGGCACCACATAATCGATTTCGAGTTGGGTGTAAAGATTACCGGAGCCGGATTTCCAGTGTACAAAGGTAAAGGTGCAAGATTACAACGTGCGTTGATCTCATATTTCTTGGATAAAAATACGCAGGCCGGTTATGATGAGATTCAGGTGCCACATTTGGTAAACGAAGCTTCTGGCCTTGGAACAGGTCAATTGCCCGACAAAGAAGGGCAAATGTATCATATAGGGGACGATGATCTTTATTTGATTCCCACCGCTGAAGTACCGGTCACCAATATTTTCAGGGACGTCATTTTGAATAAAAGCGACTTTCCGATTTGCTATACGGCATATACTCCTTGTTTCCGACGGGAAGCCGGGAGCTACGGAGCCCATGTGCGCGGCCTGAACCGATTGCATCAATTCGATAAGGTCGAAATCGTTCGTGTAGAGCATCCAACGAATTCATACAAAGCGTTGGACGCAATGGTCGAACATGTAAAGACTATTCTGCAAGAATTGCAATTACCCTACCGCATTCTTCGGCTTTGTGGAGGGGATTTGGGCTTCACCGCGGCCATGACCTATGATTTTGAAGTTTTTTCGACGGCCCAAAATCGCTGGCTCGAAATCAGCTCGGTCTCCAATTTCGAAACCTATCAGGCAAATCGGCTAAAATTGCGTTATAAGGACGAGAACGGCAAAAAACAATTGGCCCATACCTTAAACGGAAGTGCCTTGGCATTGCCCCGTGTTCTGGCCGGTATTTTGGAGAACTATCAGACCCCTGGCGGCATAAAAATTCCAGATGTTTTGGTGCCCTATTGCGGGTTCGATATCATCGATTAGCATAAGCTTAACACCAAAGTCTGCCATTCTACGTTATCTTTAATAAAAACTTGGGTTTGAGATTTCTCTTTTTACTTGTTATGCTTTGTTCTTTTCAGTCACTTGATGCCCAAGATGATTTTCTGGCCCAACAATATTTCAATGATGGGGATTTTGAAAAGGCGGTTATTTTCTATGAGAAACTGGCCGAGAAAAATCCCCGGAGAACCGATTACATTGAAGGGTTGGTTTCTTGTTACCAACAGCTCGAACGATATCAAGAGGCCGAAGAGTTTTTGCTGAGACAGCTTTCCAACAAAAATGCTTATCCCACTTTTTATATCGAGTTGGGCTACAACTACACCTTGCAAGACGTGTCGGAAAAAGCCACTCAATACTACGAGCGGGCTTTGACAAAAATCGATGAGAATCCGAATTATGGCTATGCCATCGGGTTGCGGTTTCAAAAATATGCCTTGCTCGATTACGCCTCAAAAGCCTTTCTAAAGGCCATGCAGCTCAATCCTCAACTAGATTATAACTTTCAACTGGCAAGAATCTTTGGAGAGCAAGGGGAAATTGAGAAAATGTACTTGGCCTATTTGAGATTGATCAGCGAGGGCAAGGTTTCCAAATCTAGAGTACTACGAAACATTGATGACTTCATCAATGGGGACATGGAGAACGAGAACAACATCCTTCTGAAAAAAACGCTTTTGCAGAACGCACAGAAAAATCCGGATCCCCTTTGGAATGAACTGCTTAGCTGGCTTTTTGTACGACAAAAACAGTACGGCAACGCCTTCCGTCAAGAAAAGGCCATCTATAAAAGAACGGATGGTGCCACTATTCAAAGGCTGCAAGCATTGTCGATTACGGCACTTGAAAACGAGGACAAGGCAACCGCTAGTGAAGTCTATGAATTTATCATAGAGAACACCTTCGATGAGGTGACCAAACTGAACGCACAACTCGACTTGATTGAAATCGAAACATCAGATGCCGGCGAAAAGAAGCTTATAGGTATTCAAAAACAGTACGAAGAGCTTATTGCGGCCCACGGATATGAAAATCAAACGGTGCAACTTCAGGTGGATTATGCCAATTTTTTGACCTTTAAATTGAACAACCCTGACCAGGCCATCGCGATTCTCAAGAAGAGTCTGAAACTTCCATTAAATGTACGGGGCAAGGCCTTTGTAAAAATGGCCCTGGCCGACATCTTGGTATTCGACAAAAAATTCAATGAAGCCCTTATTTATTACTCGCAGATACAAAAAAAGCTCAAAAATGATGTCATGGGCCAAAACGCGCGCTACAAAGTCGCACAAACAAGTTTCTATAAAGGAGATTTTGATTGGGCACTAACACAGTTGAAGGTACTTCGAGGGTCGACTTCCCAACTGATAGCGAACGATGCCATGCAGTTGAGTCTTTTGATTTCTGACAATTCGTTGGAAGACTCGACCCAGACCGCCCTTAAAAAATATGCACATGCCGATTTATTGGCGTACCAGAACAAAGACCTTGAAGCAATGGAGATACTGGATGATATTTTACAAAACCATAAGGGCGAAAAAATCGAAGATGAAGCCCTTTTACGACATGGTAAACTGCTTGAAAAACAGAAGGATTACAAGACCGCTGAATTCAATTATAAAAAAATAACCGAATTCTATGCACATGATATATTGGCCGATGATGCGCACTTTGCACTTGGCGAACTCTATCGTATCAGAGTAAATCAGCCCGAAAAGGCCATGGCGCATTATGAAAAGATAATTTACGATTATCAAGACAGTTACTATTTTCCACAGGCACGTCGACATTTTAGGCGATTACGGGGCGATGCCATAAATTGACCGTATTTTCAAGCCTGTCAGGTCGAGTGCAGTCAAGACCTACTTAATCAGGTAATTACCGGCTGCAATTGAGAAAGACAACAATGTATATCTACAACGTTACCACGAATATCGATGAATCGGTTCATGATGAATGGCTGGTCTGGATGAATCAAATCCACATTCCAGAGGTATTGGCGACCGGAAAATTTATAAGTGCCAAAATGTGCCGGGTTTTGGTGGAAGAGGAAATGGGCGGCATTACCTATTCCGTTCAATTTACCGTTTCGGACAGGGAGACCTTAAAAAAGTATTACGAAGAAGATGCGCCGGGATTGCGGGAAGACGGTTTGAAACGATTTCCGAATAAATCAGTCTCCTTTCGTACCGAAATGGAGGTCATAAGCGAGCAATAATCAATGGGCCAAAAGTCAAGGAGGAAATCAAGATCTCAGGGCCCGGTCAAGGCAAAGAAATATCTTGGACAGCACTTTCTTAAAGATGAAGCAATTGCCCAAAAAATTTCAGAAACACTGTCTTTCAAAGAATATGAAGACATCATTGAAATTGGCCCGGGTACGGGGGTACTGACCAAATATTTGCTTCGCAAACCCATCAATCTTGTGGCAATAGATCTTGACAGTGAATCAGTCGACTTTCTGAAAAACAATTTTTTCTTTGAAAAAAGGGAGGATGCAAAAGGTAAACTCACGGTACTGAAAGCCGACTTTTTAAAGTACGACCTGTTATCCTTGTTCGAAAAAGAGCAATTCGCCATTATCGGAAACTTTCCCTATAACATATCGACCCAGATTGTTTTTAAAATGTTGGAGCACAAAGCTCAAGTGCCCGAGTTCAGTGGAATGTTTCAAAAGGAAGTCGCCGAACGGATCTGTGCCAACGAAGGCAGTAAAACTTATGGGATTCTTTCGGTATATGCACAGGCATTTTATGATGCGGAATACTTGTTTACAGTACCTCCCGAGGTGTTCGACCCCCCGCCAAAGGTCGAGTCGGGTGTCATTCGCTTAAGTAGAAAGGGTAATTTTAAACTTCCCGTCGATGAAAAATTGTTTCTGAACGTCATAAAAACCGCTTTCAACCAGCGCAGAAAAACACTGCGCAACAGCTTAAAGTCTTTTTCCCTATCAGACCATTTAAGGGCCAATGAATTATTTGACCAACGCCCAGAGCAATTGAGCGTGGCCAGTTTCATCTTACTAGCCCAAAAGATTGAAGCCGATTTTAATACGCATACCGGGTGATATAATGATACTATAGGTTTTAAGTCAATACCTCTCGAGACTTTTGAAACCTGAAACTAGAAACATTTTGTTTAGCTTTGCCGCTGTGCTAAAAGTACCATTGCGAGTCATGACACCCTTTAAGCTCACAGACGATCTATTGGAGGAAATCCAACAGCTCATCCGAGATCAACAAGATTCTCGGTTAGAGTCCCTCATGGGTGAGGTACACTATGCCGATGTGGCCGAAATTATAGATGAACTTGAACTCGACCAGGCCACCTATCTCTTTAAGCTGTTGGACAGTGATAAGACTTCCGATGTGTTGACCGAGCTCGATGATGATGTTCGAGAGGCGGTTTTGGGCAACCTTTCCACTAAAGAAATTGCGGAAGAGCTTACCGAACTGGATACAGATGATGCGGCCGATATCGTTGCCGAGCTTCCTGATGAAATCGTTCAAGATGTCATCTCGGAAATTGAGGACAAAGAGCACGCGAAAGACATCGTCGATCTGTTGCGCTACGATGAGAACTCTGCAGGCGGACTAATGGCAAAGGAACTGGTCAAGGTTTACGAACATTGGAACGTTACCACTTGTGTAAAGGAAATGCGCGCCCAAGCTGAAAATGTTAGACGCGTGCACTCCATTTATGTGGTCAATAGTGACGAAAAATTGATGGGTCGCCTGTCATTAAAAGATTTATTGACCACTTCTACGAGTTCGCACATTCGGGATGTTTATATTCCGAAAGTAGATTCGGTCAACGTCAACGAAAAACCCGAGGAAGTAGCTAAAATTATGTCTAAGTATGACCTTGAGGCCATACCCGTAATTGACGAAATCGGCAGACTGGTCGGCCGTATTACTATTGACGATATTGTAGACGTAATAAAAGAGGAAGCTGAACGGGATTATCAACTGGCCGCTGGTATCTCTCAAGGTGTAGAGGCAGATGATACGGTCTGGGAGCTTACGCGGGCCCGATTACCTTGGTTGATATTAGGTCTTTTGGGCGGTTTGGGTGCGGCCGCTATAATGGGCGGTTTCGAGGAAATGATCGCAAAACATGCCATTCTGTTCTACTTTACGCCATTGATCGCAGCGATGGCCGGAAATGTAGGCGTACAATCAAGTGCCATTATCGTACAAGGTCTGGCCAATGACGATTTAAAGGGCAGTATTGGCAATCGCTTGGTAAAAGAAATGCTGCTAGCCCTTTTGAACGGAATAATCTTGGCCGCCTTGCTCTTACTGTTCACCTGGATTTGGAAGGGTGATTTTTTGACCGCCTTGGCCATTTCGGTCTCATTGATTGTCGTAATCGTCGTTGCTGGTTTTATTGGCACATTTATTCCCTTGTTCTTAGATAAACGCGGGGTAGATCCCGCAATTGCCACCGGTCCGTTTATAACTACAAGCAATGACATCTTTGGTATTCTTATTTATTTCTATATCGCCAAGATAATTTTGGGTATTTGAAATTTCCGACTTAATAGATTCTTGTGATTATCCCTTATCTTCGTTGAGGGTTCCCCTATTGGCCATTCCTAAAAAATACCAATATGAAATGGGCATAAATGAAATTAATTTTTTGCTTACCGAACCAAAAAGTTAAACTTTTTATGCGAAAGCGCAACGGCTGATCTTGGCAGGAAATTTTTATTAAGCCCATTTTCAAACTGATAAAGATTTTAAATAGATGAAACATCTGGGCATTTCAGGCGGGGGAACAAAAATAGCCGGACTCTTCGGGGTCGCAGAATCCATTATTTATGATAAGGCATATCAGCCCGATATCATTTCCGGTATTTCGGCGGGAGCAATATTGGCCGTTCCCCTGGCATTGGGCAAGCGCGAATTGATCAAAGAACAGGTGCTCAACCTCGAAATGAACGACTTTTTCGAAACCTCGCCCATCAAAAAAAATGGAAAAATCAAAACCTGGAACGCCATTTGGAAAATAGTTTTTGGCAAACACTATCTAGGCGATCAGAAAAATCTGGAAAAGACTTTGGCCAAGGCCGTTTCAATGGAAGAGTTCGAGAGTTATAAAACTGATGACTCAAAGGCCATCTGTATTGTCGGTTCGGTCGACTTCTATACCGGAAAACGATTTTATATCAATCTAAAGACCGTGTCTTACGAGAACTTTTTGAAGTTCGTGAACGCATCGGCCTCCATACCGATTTTCACCCCTGGTATTGAAATGAGCGGCGACATCGAAGATTTTGAGGGAGACAGCTCCGGCTTTCCAAAAGCACTCTTATTCGATGGCGGCGTTCGAGATCATAGTCCGACACACAAATTATTGGGCAGCGAATTTCCGATTACCGAAACCACGACCATTTTCTCGAGGCCCGATAAAATTGAGGACATTTTGAATCCCAAAGATTTTGTTCCCCGAAATCTGCTAAGCATCCTTGAGCGCTATGTAGAGATCACCAATGCCGAAGTCTCGAAAAACGACGAACACCTTGAAGAGGATATCATCAAACAAAAAGGCATAATCGACCACGGCACTTTTTACCTTCCAAGAATAATGCAAGGGGTCTATGATATAGACAAAGCCCGACTTCTACAGCTTTATGAAGCTTCAAAAAAACTAGTGAACGACGACACTTGGAAGAACACCAATCTGATCGCCTAGAAAAATACCTATATTCGTTTTCTGCTACCTCAAAACGCTAAGAATGAAAGTAAAGGTCGGAGTAGTTCAAGACAATCCGGTGTTTTTTGACAAAAACAAGACATTGGACAAGGTTGGCGAGCTCGTTCATAAATACTCAAAAGAGGGATGCGAATTACTGGTTTTTCCAGAATCATTCATCCCAGGATATCCCAGAGGATTTTCTTTTGGGGCCAAGGTGGGCAGCAGAACCGAAGAGGGCAGAAAATTGTACCGGGAATATCGCGACAACAGTATCGATCTTGAAAGTGACGATCTAAAATATTTGGAAGAGCTTTCCAAATCGACAAATACCTATTTGGTGATGGGCATCACCGAGAAAGTCGATGCCAACGGAAGTCTTTTTTGTTCGATGATCTATATTTCTCCGTTAAAAGGACTTTTGGGCATTCACCGTAAAATAAAGCCTACAGGCTCTGAACGGATTGTCTGGGGCGAAGCTGCAGGAGAATCGTTGACCACTTTTCAAACCTCAATGGGTAAATTGGGCGGACTTATCTGCTGGGAAAACTATATGCCTTTTGCCCGAATGGCGATGTTTCAAAAAGGCGTTGAAATTTATATTGCCCCAACGGCCGATTCGCGGGAAACATGGTTGTCTACCATGCGGCATATCGCCTTGGAAGGCCGCTGTTTTGTACTGGGCTGTAATCAATATTTTACCAAATCGATGTATCCAGAAAAGTATGGATCACTGCTCGATGATGAAATAGAGGAGATATGTCCGGGCGGAAGTGTCATCATATCACCGATGGGAAAAGTTTTGGCAGGTCCCTTAATGAAACAATCAGGGCTTTTAACGGCAGAACTTGATCTGGACGAAATCGCACAAAGTAAGTTGGACTTTGATGTGGTCGGCCATTATTCCCGCGACGACATCTTTGAATTCAAAGTGAAGGGGCAACCGGAAATCATAAAGGAATAAAATCGATAAAATGAAACCCATCAACCTAAAGGAGAAGCATTCCCTTTTTTCAAAACAATGGCATCCGCACCAGATTGCGACTGTCGACGATATGCAGGTCATTTTGGCAAAAATTCAGGGCGAATTCGTCTGGCATGCACATGAAAACGAGGATGAACTTTTTCAAGTCTTAAAAGGCACTTTGTACATGCAGTTCCGTGACCGAACGGAAATCGTTAAAGAAGGTGAAATCATTGTAGTGCCCAAAGGGGTCGAACATAACCCTATGACAAAAGATGGCGAAGAGGTGCATTTGCTGCTTTTTGAAAAACAGAACACCGCCCATACAGGTGATATTGAACATGAAATGACACAGACCCACTACCCGAAAATTTAGGTCATGAAGGTTTTACATGTAGATGTGAATCATCCGCTCTTGATTAGGCAATTCGCAAAATTGGGTTTTGAAAATCACGAGGACTACGATTCTTCAAAAACTGAAATCGAAGGGAAGATTCATGAATACGAAGGACTCATGATCAGAAGCCGATTTACAATTGATTCGCCCTTTTTGAAAAAAGCCACAAATCTGAAGTTTATAGGAAGATTGGGGGCAGGGCTCGAAAATATAGATGTCGAATATGCCCGCTCAAAAGGTATTTTTCTCGCCGCAGCCCCTGAAGGCAATCGAAATGCCGTTGGTGAGCATGTCTTGGGAATGCTATTGTCGCTATTCAACAAGTTACACAAGGCGGATCGCGAGGTTCGTTCCGGAAAATGGGATCGCGAGGGCAATCGCGGAATAGAGCTTGACGGTCAAACGGTGGGTATCATCGGCTATGGGAATATGGGTAAGGCTTTTGCAAAAAAACTAAAGGGTTTTGATGTCGAGGTCATTTGTTATGATATCAAAAAAGATGTTGGGGATGAAAATGCAAAACAAGTAGACCAAAGCGAGTTGTTCTTAAAAACGGATGTTCTGAGTCTTCACGTGCCACAAACCGATCTTACCACAGGTATGATCGATTCCGAATTCATCTCAAAGTTTCACAAACCAATTTGGTTGTTAAATACGGCCCGTGGTAAATGTGTGGTAACCAAAGACTTGGTCGCCGCATTGAAATTAGGTAAAATTCTAGGAGCCGGACTTGACGTTTTGGAATACGAAAAGTCATCCTTTGAGGATATGTTCATGGAAAAAGAACTTCCCGAGGCCTTCCAATATTTGATTCAAGCAGAAAATGTAATCCTCTCCCCACATGTAGCGGGATGGACGGTCGAAAGTCTTGAAAAACTGGCCCAGACCATTGTCGACAAAATAAAGACGGAATTTTGCTAAATTTAGTCTATGGGGAGAACGGTCTTCATTTTCGCGGCTTTGATAATTGCCTTACTCTTCCTATTTCAGTTAAGTAAATATGCGCATACTTCAGGAGATATGTCAATCGAATCGATTATCGCAACCATTGCTGTGGTTTTCTTTTTTATCGGCCTTTATCTCAATAAGAAAGTCCACCGGAAAAGTAATCTTCCGGAAAAACAAATCGATTCAGAAAAACTGAAAGAATCAGGATTGAGCAATAGGGAGTATGAGGTTTTACATGGTATTGCCTCGGGCCTATCCAACAAGGAAATCGGTGAACAACTCTTTTTATCGGAGAGTACCATTAAAACACATGTTTCGAATCTGTATGTAAAACTCGACGCGAAACGAAGAACACAGGCCATACGGAAAGCCAAGGAAATGCAGCTTATTTAAATGGATTGCATTCCAAAATAACCATTTTGGTACTTTAGTATGAGGGCAAGACCTCATGGCAAATTTATATTTGTGCCGTACCTCTTAAATCCAAAAAAATGAAAAGTACAATTCTGCGCTTTGGACTGTACAGTGTTATTACCATCTGTGTTTTATCCCTATTGATTTGGTCGACGGTCGATATAGTCGACAATACGACCGGAGAGATTATTGGTTATTCTTCGATGATCGTCTCTTTGCTCTTCGTTTACTTTGGTATCAGACATTTTAGGGACAATGAAAACAATGGCAAGGTAAGTTTCGGGAAAGCGCTTTCAATAGGTGTTCTAATCAGTCTATTGGCTGCCCTTGCATTCGGTATAATGGATATCATCTACGTGAAGTTCGTAAACCCAGACTTCATGACCGACTATTATGATGGTATGTTGAAACAAGCAAATACCCTACCTCCGGAAGAATTCGAAGTCCGGAAGACGGAATTGGAATCTGAAAGAGAAATGTTCTCGAATCCATTCATGCACTTTTTCTTCATGTCAATGATGGTTTTTACAATAGGTTTTATAATTTCATTACTTTCAGCCTTGATTCTTCAACGTAAAACCGATTAGTATGCAGTATAAGGCGAGTTCACCCGAGGACTATATAAGCCAACTTCCCGAGGAACGAAAAACAGTTGTTTCCAAAATTCGGGGCATTGTGAACAAAAACCTTCCCGGGGGTTTTCAAGAACAGATAAGTTACGGTATGATCGGTTGGGTGGTGCCCCACTCGAAATACCCCGAGGGCTATCATTGCGATCCGAAGCTGCCCTTGCCATTTATGAATTTGGCGTCGCAAAAGAACTTTGTGGCAGTTTACCATTCAGGTATTTATGCAAATCAAAAATTGTACGATTGGTTCGTCTCCGAATACCCTAAGCATTGCAAACGAAAGTTGGATATGGGCAAGAGTTGCATTCGATTCAAGTACATGAATGATATTCCGTATACGCTGATCAAGGAACTTTGCACAAAGATGACCGTTGACGATTGGATAGGACTTTACGAGAAAAATGTAAAAACCAAATAGTTTCATGCCAATTGAATCGGCTGATTTCATATTGGACTTTTCAAAGCACTTTGATAGGTTCCAATTCAACAATAAGATTTCAGTCTTCACGGAAATGAAATAAAAACACCATTTATGAAAAAAAGAGTTACAGGTCTCGGTGGATTCTTCTTTAAGTGCAAAAATCCAGATGACATCAAAAAATGGTATAAGAATCATTTGGGAATTCCGACCGACCAGTATGGATGGACCTTCTGGTGGAAAGACAAAGAAGGTAACGATTGTTCTACCCAATGGAGCCCGATGAACAAAGACACAAATTACTTTCAGCCAAGCGAAAAGCAGTTCATGATGAATTTTCGGGTAGAAAACCTTGTTGAACTTCTAGCGGCCTTAAAAGAAGAGGGGGTCACCATCGTTGGGGAAATGGAGGAATACGATTATGGCAAGTTCGGCTGGATATTGGATCCCGAAGGCAACAAATTGGAACTTTGGGAACCCATAGACAGCGCCTTTCTATGATTTGGAAATAATCATTACATTTAGAGCAGTTTAACCAACAAAAATAAAGTTATGTCAGACGACAACAGAGACTTAGACGACATGGCCGAAGACGCTATGGACGATGCCAAAAAAGGTGCCGAAAACCTTGGCGATATGGCCGAAGATGCTGCCGAAAGTGTAAGCGAAGGAGCTGAAAATCTTGGAGAGAAGGCAGAAAGCGCTTTTGACAGTGCGAAAGAGAAGGCCGGTGATTTGGCCGACGACGCCAAAGAGGTCGCTAAGAATATTGGCGATAAGGCTGAAGACGCCTACGATAGCGCCAAGGAAAAAACGAGCGAATTCGTAGACGATGCGAAAGAGACCGCAAAAGAATTCGGAGAAAAGGCGAGTGAAAAATTCGATGATGCCAAAGAGGCCACAAAAGAATTTGCACAAGATGCGAAAGAAAAGGCCAGTGAATTTGCCGACGATGCAAAGGAAGCGGCCAGCGATTTTGCCGATGAGGCCAAGAAGACAGCAAACGAATTTACCGAGAATGCCAAAGAAGCCTTTGATGAAATCGGAGGCGAAAATAAAAAGCTACTAGCTGGAATCTTGGGTATTATCCTGGGATCTTTGGGAATTCATAAATTCGTTCTGGGCTATCAGAAAGAAGGAATTATCATGCTCGTTGTCACATTGCTTCTAGGCGCCTTTACTTGCGGAGCCGGTGCTTCTTTGATGGGGTTGGTCGGCTTGATCGAAGGAATCATATACCTTACAAAGTCAGATGAGGAGTTTTACAATACCTATCAAGTAGGTAGTAAACCTTGGTTCTAAGAATTGAAAAAAGCTGAATTTTATCGATTTGGCTTTTTTATTTCGTTTTATTATCGTAATATTGCGATATACAAATACGTTATGGGAATCACCAAATCACAGATATTCACCAAAAGACAAAATCAGCTTGCAAGTATTTTTAGGGTCTTGGCACACCCTGGGCGTATCGCAATCCTGCAATATATCAGTCGCCAAGAATCTTGCATCTGTAACGATATAGTGGAAGAAATAGGCCTGGCACAACCAACTATTTCGCAACATCTAAAGGAATTGAAGAGCATCGATTTAATCCATGGGGAAATCGAGGGGAAAAAAGTTTGTTACTGCATCAATCTTGCCAAATGGAAAGAAGTTCAAGAATTGCTGAACTCCTTCTTTGATAAAACTAAATTTAATTGTTGTTAATATTTCAAGTTATGAAAACACAAGAATTTCTATCACTGCTAAAAGAAAACCCAAATAAAAGTCTGCTTTTCGAATATCAAGAAGGTAAGACCGTTGGGGCAAACTATCATATAACCGAGGTTAAAAATGTGACCATCGATTCGGTGGATTGTGGCGCCCGAACCGACTTCTGGAAGGAGACCGTTGTTCAACTGTGGGAAAGTCCCGATCAGCATGAAACCGAAGAATATATGTCTGCGTTCAAGGCCCTGGGCATTTTGAACAAAGTGGATAAGATGAAGCCCATCGAAAGAAATGTCGAAGTCAAATTCGAGTACAGCAACGATCATTTTCATACCGCCCAACTTTTTGTAAACGACCATGTTTTGGAAAATGAAAAAATCATCTTGAAGTTAGGGGTCGAGAAAACCGATTGCAAAGCAAGGGAAGAATGTGGTATCGGCGAAAAGACCAGCGCCCAACTAGAGGCATGCTGCTCACCTCAAAGTGGTTGTTGCTAATTAAATCGTAAGCGACCTATGGAAATATTATTTTACCTGGCCACGGCCTGTCTCATCTTATTTATGATTCTGGCCACCTATGACGGATTCTATCTGCACATTTTCAAATACGGGCTTTTTCAACGTGAAGAAAGCATTTTCGAGCACAAGACGCATACCGTAAGGGCCATACTTTTTCCGTTGATCGTTTGGTTTCTCTTTGTAAACGAATCCAACTTTTATACCTTTTTAATAGGTCTTGGCCTTGTAGCCTTCGATTTGATCGTGTTGGGTATTGATGCCTACTCCGAAAAAGAAAGCCGTAACTTCATGGGCGGACTTCCGAGATGGGAATATATAATTCATCTCTTTGCAAACGCTTTCCACTTTTCGGCCATCGTATTGATATTGGCAATAAGATTGGGCATTACCGATACAGGATTGGTCTTTGTTAGTGAAATTCCCGTTTCGCCCGCCCAGCAAATATTCCATTTTGTGAGTGTGAATGTGATTCCGGGGGCCATAATATTGGCGTTGTTGCATTTTCTTTTGATACTCTCAAAACCACAGCGTATCTGGAATGCCTATAGAACGAAAATTACTTGTTGCTAAAATGAAGACTGGCCCAAATATTATCCTGAGACCTATGAAAGCCGGCGACTGGGATGCTGTGGCCCAGATATATGCCGAGGGTATTGCCACCGGTTTTGCCACTTTCGAAAAAGATATTCCGACCTATGAATCCTGGGATACCGCACATATGAAAATATGTCGGGTTGTGGCCACGAATATAGATACAATTCTAGGATGGGCGGCCCTTTCACCAGTGTCAAGCAGATGTGTATACGGCGGAGTTGGCGAAGTAAGCGTTTATGTTGCAAAGAACAGTCGCGGCCTGGGCATAGGGAAGTTGTTGATGCAAGCGCTCATCGAGGAAAGCGAAAAGGAAGGTATCTGGACCCTACAATCGGGGATTTTTCCGGAAAACAAAGGAAGCATCAAACTGCATGAAGAGGTTGGTTTTCGTTTTCTTGGAAAACGCGAGCGAATCGGAAAGCTCGACGGAGCTTGGAAAGACAATGTGCTTTATGAAAGAAGAAGCAAAGTGGTCGGTATCGATTAATCTCTACTGTCGGAGTCACGGTCCGAACAACCCTGGTGACATTCGGTGACCAACCCCATATCATACACCATTTTGATAGGCCTCGGTAAATTTGCGCTCCAATTCGGCCTGAAATTCTTCCATGACCGGTTTTACAGTGCTTTCGGGTAAATCTGCGATTTTGATGTACATAAGGCCATCTACTGCATTATTGAACAATGGGTCAACATTGAATGCAATGACTTTTGCGTTCTGCTTGATGTATTTTTTTATCAGTACCGGTAAACGAAGGTTGCCTGGCTCGACTTCTTCGATCAATTTATCAAATTTGTTAAGGTCCGCTTCCGTCTCATCAAAAACAAAGTCTTTATCGGCATCCTTTAATTTTACCTTGAACTCTTTTTTGGGACGTATATATTGGGCAACATACGGATCCCAATAATTCGACTTCATAAACTCGATCATCAATGATTTTGAAAAGTTCGAAAACTGGTTGCTGATACTTACTCCACCAATTAAATATTTATGTTCGGGATGTCTCAAGGTTGTATGTACAATGCCCTTCCATAGCAAAAAAAGCGGCATAGGCTTTTGTTGGTATTCCTTGACTATATAGGCCCGGCCCATTTCTATAGACTGTGCCATCATACCAAAAAGCTCCGGTTCGAAGCGAAACAAATCTTGTAGATAAAAGCCGTCAATACCATACTTCTTGAAAATCTCTGAACCCAGGCCCATTCTATATGCCCCGGCAATAACCTTGGCATCATCATCCCACAAGAACATATGGTGATAGTATTCATCGAAACGATCGATATCTATGGAGTTATTTGTGCCTTCACCAATGGCCCTGAAGGTGACTTCCCTTTGGCGTCCTATTTCCTTCAACGTAAACGGCATTTCTTGCGCGGGGGCCAGGAAGACTTCATAATTCTTGCTTTGCAAGAGTCGTCGCTCTTTTTCGCGAAGCTTATCGATTTCCCCCTCAATAACCTCGGTTCTTACCGCCGAAGCTATTTTTCTGGGCATTTTTGGAAGTTTGAGGGTCGAAGGAATCTGGTCGATCAACCGCTCCCTTTCATATGCATTTGAAAGCAGATACGTCTTTTTACGCAATAGTTCGGTAAACTCTTCCAATGATTCGTGCTCGTCTTGACTTACGACCGAAATTGGCTTTCCGATACGTACTTTGATCGATCGATTCTTTTGGGAATAAAGTTCAGAGGGTAATTTTGCCGTTCTAAAAATATCACTGATTTTCGATAGCCGATAGAACAATTTACTGTTCTTGGCGTGGAAATAAATGGGAACGACGGGCACCCTGGCCTTACGAATAAGTTTCAAGGCGGCCTCTTCCCAGGGCTTATCAACAATCAATCTGCCGTCTTTATAAGTCGATACTTCGCCAGCCGGAAATATCCCGAGTGGACACCCATCATTTAAGTGGAGCATAGCACCTTTGAAACCTGCCAGGCTACTTTTGGCATCTTTACGGTCTTCGAAAGGATTTACTGGAAGTATAAATGGGGCCATAGGCTCTATACGGTGCAATAAAAAATTTGCAATTATCTTGAAATCGGCTCGCTGTTGCAAGATCAACTTTAACAATAAAACTCCGTCGATTCCCCCCAACGGATGGTTGCTGATGGTAATAAAGGCGCCCTCTTTGGGCAACCTTTTTAAGTCTTCCCCTGGAATTTCGAAATCAATCTGGTAATGCTCGAGAATCGCCTCCAGAAAATCGGTTCCCTCTATGTGCTTATGATTATCGTAAAATTTGTTGATGCTAGAGATTCTTGTGACCTTCATGAGAATCCAACTTAAGAAGGTGCCCAAAAATCCGTATCTGTCAAGATTAATTGCCTTGGCCACTTCCTTTGCGGTCACTAAACCCATATCAAGTAAAAATTTAGGTAATCATAAAGATAGAAAAAAGGGCACACGATCAATCCATTTTAACAATATGATGGTCGCAAAGGGAAAGCTATTTAACGACCAATTGAACCGTCTCTGTACCACGCTGTTCGAGAAGTACCTGACGCCCATTTTGGAGTGAGTCAATGGCCTTATCGGTAAAATGTCGAATAGTGTAGAGCGAAACCCCCTCATGATGCACAACTTTAAACCTACCCTTGAGCACGGCCAATAACTCTTCAAGCCTTTCGAACTTATTGTCTACACATACCGAAAAACTGATCGCCGAATTCTGAATCAAATCGACCTTCATTTTGTGTTCATGCAACAACTTGAAGAGCTCACTGATACTATCCTCGACGATAAATGAAAAGTCAAGGGAAGAAAGCTTCATCAACACCTGGTTTTTCTTTACGATAAAGCAGGGCACCTCAGGTTCTATTCCAATGCCTTTGCCTACCGTGGTACCCGGATCTTTAGGACTGACAAAAGACTTTACATGCAGTGGAATCTCCTTTTGTTGCAAGGGTTGTAATGTTTTTGGATGAATGACCGAGGCGCCGTAGAAGGCCAGCTCGATCGCCTCGCGATAGGATATCTTATTCAATAATTGGGTTTCTTTGAAATATCTTGGGTCGGCGTTCAACACCCCAGGTACATCTTTCCAAATGGTCACTGAATTCGCATTGAGGCAATAGGCAAAAATAGCAGCACTGTAATCAGAACCCTCACGGCCCAAGGTCGTGGTGAAATTGTTGTCGTCACTGCCCAAAAAACCTTGTGTAATATTGAGTTTTTTGGGGTCGACCCCCTCTGAAATAGCCTCTTGCGTCTTTGTCCAGTTCACGGAAACATCACGATAACTGTTATCGGTCTTGACAAAGTTGCGCACATCCAACCAACTATTTTCGATACCGACCTTCTTCAAATAGGTACTGACAATGGTCGTTGAAACCAATTCACCATATCCCACGACCTGATCGTAAACAAAATTGTATTTGGGCGATTTGTTCCAAGCGAGAAACCCCCTTACTTCATCGAACAGTGCTTTTATTCTTTCAAAAACAGGTTCATTCGAACTCTCAAAGAGATCCAAAAGGATATGGTTATGGTAATCTATGGTTTCTTTTAGTGCAGCCGAATAATTTCCGTTCTTGTCAAAATAGCTGTCCACGACGGCCTCCATTGCATTCGTGGTTTTGCCCATCGCCGAAACGATCAACAAGGTATTGTCATGACCGGTTACTTTCAGTACCTCGACCAAGTTCTTGACCCCATCTGCATCCTTCACAGACGCACCACCAAATTTGAAAATCCTCATAAATAAATATCAATTTATTGTCATTCCACGGAAATCCGGAAACCAAGATTAAAAGCTATCTATCTTTTAAATATTCCTTAAATAATTATCGATTCCTTTTTCGTCCAATTGTACGACATCCCAATCACGCATGATCTTCGCTCCTTTCTTTTCATAGAACTTGATTGCAGGGTCGTTCCAATCGAGTACTTCCCAACTAATTCTTTTTACACCCAATTGTTTGCCATACTTCACAACTTCATCAAGTAAGGCCGTACCAAGTCCGCTACCCCTCATATGCTCTGAGACTATTAAATCCTCCAAATGAATAACGGGGCCTTTCCATGTAGAGTATCTAGGGTATACAAGGGCTGCCCCTACCACTTGGCCACCGAATTCTCCAACAAAACAGTGAAAAAGCTTCTTTGCCCCAAATCCATCGGCCATTAAATCGTTGACGGTCACCTCAACCGCATTTGCCTCCTTCTCAAAAACCGCCAGTTCACGAATAAGATCAAGCACTTGATTCATATCTTCTCGGCGAGCGGTGCGTATGGTAAAATCTTTCATTGTTACAAATAAAACATAAAGTTATAAAACTTAAAAATCAATTTTATCCGAAAACGATTGAGTTTCACAAAATACCCGATATTTGTAGCAGAATTCAACTTACATAAATGATCAACAAACAGAACCAAACCCTCGGCGAGTTCATCATCGAAAACCAATCATCATTTCAATACTCTTCAGGTGAATTATCAAAGCTCATAAACGCTATCAGGTTGGCAGCAAAAGTAGTCAATCATGAAGTAAACAAGGCAGGCTTGGTAGATGTTCTTGGTGCGGCGGGGGATACCAATGTTCAAGGGGAGGATCAACAAAAGCTTGATGTTCTTGCCAACGAAAAATTCATTCAAACACTTAAGAATCGAGAAATCGTCTGTGGTATAGCATCGGAAGAGGAAGACGATTTCATTTCGATCAATAGTAATGACGAGCAACATCAGAACAAATATATTGTCTTGATCGACCCGTTGGACGGTTCATCAAACATTGATGTAAACGTTTCAGTCGGAACTATTTTTTCGATTTACCGACGTATAACTCCTGTCGGCACTCCGGTAATCCTTGAAGATTTTTTACAATGTGGGGACAATCAGGTAGCTGCCGGATACATCATTTATGGAACATCGACGATGCTGGTGTATACAACGGGTGATGGCGTAAATGGCTTCACGTTGAACCCGGCAATTGGCACATTCTATCTTTCGCATCCAGATATGCAATTTCCGGAAACGGGTAAAATCTATTCGGTCAACGAAGGAAACTATATCCATTTTCCGCAGGGTGTCAAAGATTACATAAAATTCTGTCAACAAGAAGAGGGGAATAGACCATATACCTCACGATATATTGGTTCGCTGGTATCTGACTTTCACAGGAATATGATTAAAGGTGGAATATACATGTACCCAAAAAGCAGCGTGGCCTCTAACGGTAAGCTGCGATTATTGTACGAGTGCAATCCCATGGCATTTTTGGCCGAGCAAGCGAACGGCAAGGCAAGCAATGGTTACAGACGAATTATGGAAATAGTGCCGACCGAACTTCACGAACGGGTGCCTTTCTTTTGTGGCAGTAAAAAAATGGTCGAAAAGGCGGAGGAATTTATGGCGAAAGCCAAATAACCACAAGATGTGTGAAGCTGTTTGACTCGATTCTTATCTTTTGACCAAATACATGAAGTCTTCAAAATCGATTCTGCCGGTAAAAATAGCCACCGATTTTTCGATCAATTTGTCGGCTTCATCGTTCGGAAAGCCAAGACCTAGGGCATACCGCTTTAATAAGACCATCTCATCATCATTCACCTCATTGTCGGCGAAGATTACCTTCATCAGGTCAAAAAAGCGCTCCAATCGCTTTTCATAGCTCACTTGATGGTCAATGGGATATTTATTTTCACGCTTCATCACCTCTTTGAACTGCTCATCGGTAATATGAAGTTTATGGGCGAACTGCTTTAAAACGGCCATTTCCGACTCTTCAATTCTACCGTCGACGGCGGCCAGGCTGGCCAAGCTTCCAAAATGAGCAAAGTTGTTGTCCGATGAATCACGGCTATAAAGATCTCTTACTGACATAAAACGGAATTTTATCGGCTGCAAATATAATTTTTTTGGAGGGGATATTTTAAAATCACATTGATTATTTATTATCTGTAACTTTCCGAAAAGAGTCAATCATAGAATGACCGAAAAAAAGCTTTTCAGAATAGCCGAAGACTGGTTCAAACAACAAAACTGGAAACCCTTCAAGTTCCAAAAAGACACTTGGAAGGCTTTTCTAAAAGGCAAGCATGGCCTGTTAAATGCCCCTACCGGTAGTGGAAAGACCTATGCGCTTTGGTTTCCCATCGTACTGGATTACATCAAGAAAAATCCACAGTACAAAACCAAACACAAAAAGGGGTTGAAGGCCATCTGGATTACCCCCCTTCGCGCGCTATCGCAAGAGATTAGGCAATCGGCCGAAAGGGTCACCACCGATTTGGGTACGCAAATGACCGTTGGCATTAGAACGGGCGATACCTCGACCAAAGAAAGGGCACAGATGAAAAAACAAATGCCCGATCTGCTCATTACTACCCCTGAAAGTTTGCAGTTGCTATTGGCCACCAAAGGTTATGACAAAATGTTCAAAGACTGCTCTGCCATTGTCGTTGACGAGTGGCACGAATTGCTGGGCACCAAGAGAGGGGTTCAAATGGAGTTGGCCCTTTCCCGCTTGCGAACGGTTAGCAAACAACTTCGTATCTGGGGAATATCGGCTACCATTGGAAACTTGGAACAGGCGCGCGAAGTGCTATTGGGCCTAGATACCACCGCCTTACATAATTCGACGATGATCAAGGCAAATGTCAAAAAGAAGATAACGGTCAAGAGCATTATTCCGAAAGAAATGGAGACCTTTCCATGGCGAGGTCACCTTGGCATTCGATTGTTAGAGGATGTCGTGCCCATCATCAAAAGAAGTAAAACCACTTTGCTTTTTACCAATACCCGTAGCCAATGTGAAATCTGGTTTCAAAAGCTGTTGGAAAAACATCCTGAATTTGCGGGAGAGATTGCGGTACATCACGGAAGCATAAACAAAGAGACCCGCCTGTGGATAGAACAGGCCATTCGAAACGAAAGTTTAAAAGCCGTGGCTTGCACTTCGAGTCTAGATCTAGGAGTGGATTTTGCACCGGTTGAGACCGTGGTTCAGATCGGTGGCCCAAAAGGGGTTGCCCGCTTTCTGCAACGCGCGGGCCGAAGTGGTCACCGTCCCGGGCAAGAAAGCGTCATTTATTTTATGCCGACCCATGCCATTGAATTGATAGAAGCATCCGCATTGAAACAGGCCGTGAAGAAGAATACGGTCGAGGATCGTATTCCGTACCTCAACAGTTATGATGTACTACTTCAGTATCTTACCACTTTGGCGATCTCAGACGGATTTTATCCTGATGAAATTTACGAAGAGGTGCGACAGACCTTTTGTTATCAGACGTTGTCCAAAGACCATTGGCGTTGGCTGTTGAACTTTTTGGTATTGGGCAGTCAGAGTCTACAATCTTACGACGAGTACAAAAAAGTGGAAATGGAAAAAGATGGCAGGTTCACGGTCAATGACCGGGGCGTTGCCATGCGGCATCGTTTTCAAATTGGTACTATAGTAGGTGATGTAAACCTGACCGTTCGCTACCAAAAAGGGGGTTATATCGGAACCATTGAAGAGTATTTCGTTTCAAAAATGAACAGAGGCGATGTCTTTACATTCGCCGGACGCAATCTTGAATTTATTCGAATCAAGGGAATGCAGGTGCATGTTCGAAACTCGAACAAAAAGACGAGTAGGGTATCCAGTTGGATGGGCAGTCGTTTGACCTTATCGGCCCAGATGTCAAAATTGTTACGTGAAGAATTGTACTCTTATTACGAAGACCCCAAAAGACAATCTGAAGAAATAAGGTCTCTCGACACCATCTTCAAGCAACAATCTCAAGAGAGCATTGTACCCAAGCCTGATGAATTCTTGATTGAAATTTTCAAGACCCAAGATGGTTACCATCACATTTTCTATCCATTTGAAGGTCGTTTTGTGCATGAGGCCATGGGCAGTCTGCTCGGCTATAGAATAAGCCTGCTTTCCCCTATCAGTTTCTCTTTGGCCTTTAACGATTACGGATTCGAACTATTATCTGAAAAGCCCGTTAATATGCAGGAGGTCATTGACAATAATTTGTTTACTACGGATTACCTATTGGATGATCTGCAAAAGAGCTTGAACGCCACCGAAATGGCCCGGCGTAAATTTCGAGATATTGCCATTATCAGCGGAATGGTCTTCAGAGGCTACCCACATAAGGGCATCAAAATGAAGCACCTACAAAGTAATTCGCAGTTGCTTTTCGAAGTATTTCGTGATTATGAACCCGAAAACCTTTTATTTCAGCAGGCCTTTACAGAAACATTTCAACATCAATTGGAGGAAGATCGATTGCGTCTCTCAATGGAACGGATAGCGACCCAAAAAATCATATGGAAACAATGTAAAAAATCAACGCCCTTCGCCTTTCCGTTAATTACAGATCGGCTGAGCCGTGAGCGCCTTTCGAGCGAAAAATGGGAAGATAGGGTCAAGCGTATGGCAGCTGTTTTAATGAAGAGGTGAGCTTAGCGTGCCGCGATAATCAACCCCAGCCCAATAATATAGAGCAACAACATTGCATTCAGCATACCTCCTACCCCTTTTGGAGCTCCTTTGAATTCCTTCCAGACGAAAATTCCCCAAAGGGCTGCGACAACGGTGGCGCCCTGACCAAGGCCATATGAAATTGCGGGCCCTGCTTTGTCTGAAGCGAGGATGCTGAACGACATGCCTATGCACCAGATAATTCCGCCCAATATACCCATGATATGGCTTTTCGAACTCCCTGAGAAGTAGTCCTTAAAGCTGACAGGGGCGCCTTCAAATGGTTTACGCATTAGAACGGTATTGAAAATAAAGTTACTGGCAAGAATGCCCAGTGCAAATAGAAATACCGCTGTATAAGGACTTAACTTACCGGCAATCGGATTCGTGAAATCAGGAAACATCGAATTGGCGACATACTTGTAGAACAGTCCCATAAGAAGTCCGGCCACAATCGCCAGAACCAATCCTTTGGTGGGAACCTTTTGTTGTTGGGCAGAGAGCTTTCGGTACGCATTGGCGTTCAATAAAATCGCCAAGACAATAAGCGCCACACCGCCAAAGAGCAAAGTGGAATTTCCAACGGGGGCATCGATATAATTTACTATGACCCCAATGACCAACGCCAATCCAATGCCCACCGGAAATGCAACAGACATACCCGCCAAGGTAATTGCAGCCACCAAAAGAATATTGGCCCCATTGAAGAGTATGCCACCCAATACGGCGGACCAAATATTTTCATTGCTCGCTTGCGAAAGATCTTCTAAAAAAGGTCGACCACCTTCGCCCAGACTTCCCGCAGTCAAGGCAAATAGTAACGAAAACAGAACGATTCCGATGACATAATCCCAATAATATAATTCGAAGCGCCAATCTTTGGCGGCAAGCTTCTGTGTATTCGCCCATGATCCCCAAGCGAGCATGGTAATAACGCAGAAAACGACGGCCAGGGTATAGGTTTCAATGATAAACATAGTGAGCTGGTTTAGAATTTGTTGATTTCTTCCTTAAATGGCGCCGAACCCTGGGCACCCATTTTAGTCACCGCCAGGGCAGCCGCCCGATTGGCATAGGTGATAGCCTCTTGCCATGGTACTCCTTCTGAGATGCAGACCGTCAAAACTCCATTGAACACATCGCCGGCGGCCGTTGTATCTACCGCCTTGACTTTTCGAGAGGGCACTAAAAAATGTTCGTTCTTGCTCATAAAGAATGCACCGCGACTTCCTAAGGTTATGATTACATTTTGAACACCTTTGTCGAGAAGGGTCTGGGCCGATTCTTCCATGGAAACAGAGTCATCCACCGAAATACCGGTAAGAATTTTTGCCTCGGTCTCATTGGGTGTTATGAGAAAAAGACCGTTCAAAATTTCATCGGAGAGCTCTTGTGCCGGAGCGGGATTGACAATCAATGGCTGGCCGGTCATTTTGCTTTGGTTCGCCAAATATTCAATGGTTTCTATCGGAGTTTCCAATTGAGTCAGGAAAATGCTGTTATGCCCCATGTCCATCATTACTTCCGAAAGATGGATGGGTGAAAGCATAGCATTCGTGCCCGAGGCTACCACGATTTCATTTTCTCCTTCTGCATTGACCGTTATCAAGGCCACGCCTGAAGCTTGCCCTTAATCACCTTCGCCTTTTCAATAGCGATACCTTCATCGCTATAGCCTTTCAAGGCATTTTGTCCGAACACATCATCCCCCACGGCACAGATAAAAGTGACTTGGCCTCCTGCCCTGGCAGCGGCCACGGCTTGATTGGCCCCTTTGCCCCCGGGAAACATGAAAAAATCTCCCCCTAAAATCGTCTCCCCCGGATCAGGAAATCGCTCGGTCTTCACGACCATATCTGTATTGGAACTTCCGATTACAACTATTTTGGGCATTTTTACAATAAGGTTAACCGGTACAAAGTAGGCATTAGACCCCATAAAAACAACCCCCCAATTCGTACCTTTAAGCCTCATGAACACCGAATCAATAAAAATCAAGGGACAACATTTTACAATGCATCCACTTGGGGTATTGTTTTGGGTGGAAAAGTCGATGTTGTTGATCAGTGACGTACATTTGGGCAAGGTTTCGCACTTCCGAAAATTCGGGGCCCCCGTGCCCCAGAAGGCTATCCAAAAAAATTTTGATATGTTGCATGAGGTCATCGGGTATTTTCGGCCGGATGACGTCGTTTTCATGGGAGATTTATTTCATTCCACATTGAACAAAGAATGGGAACTTTTTGAAGAATGGGCTACTACGATCAACCCAAAGATGGTTCTTGTAGTTGGTAACCATGACATAATTTCGCCTGTTAAATATGAAAAATTGGGTATTGCGGTTACCGAGGAAATCATATTGGAAAATTTCCTTTTGACCCATCACCCTGAAGAAAGAACAGGACTTTTTAATTTTTGCGGACACATACATCCGGCCATACGCCTCATTGGTCTCGGGAGACAATCGGCTCGCTTACGCTGCTTTTTTAAATCGGAAGCCCAATTGATACTACCGGCCTTTGGCAAGTTTACGGGGTCTCACACCATGGATATTCAAGAAGGATGCGAAATTTTCGCACTTTTGGGTGATACCGTGCTTCCTGTTAACATAAAGGAAGGGAAACGAAAGGGACGGTTCTCAAAATAAGCTGTTTTTCAGTGAAAAGAGACCTGTTTTCCTATTCCTATTGTCTATTTTTAGTTCAGTTCAATAAAAACCGCTATGAAGCAAAAGAAACTCGCCCTGTTAAATTTCTTATCCGTAATAATCGTTATTGGCGTAAACTATATTTCGCAAGCCATTCGAATCAACGAGACCACCATCGGTGAGGTAAGCAACAAGTATTTCAATCTGTTTACGCCTGCTGGTTATGCCTTCGCAATTTGGGGACTCATTTTTTTTGGATTACTAGCCTATGGCATTTTTCAGATCAGAAGGGCATTCTCTGACAAGTCGAATGGTTTTATTGAACAGACCGGATATTGGTTCATCATTGCAAACCTTCTCAATTGTACGTGGGTCTTTGCCTTCGCCTATGAATATACAGGCCTTTCGGTATTGATCATGTTGGGCATTCTCTTTTCGCTCATTAAAATAATCTTGAAGACCAACATGGAACGTTGGGATGCTCCCATCGAGATCATCGCTTTCGTTTGGTGGCCCATTTGTATTTACAGTGGTTGGATCGCCGTGGCGACCATAGCCAATATTGCGGCCTATTTGGCAAAATTGAATTGGGACGGAGGCTTTTTATCTGAAACCGTTTGGACCCTTGTAATGATTGCAGTAGCCACCTTGCTCAACCTGATTATGATTCAAAAAAGAAACATGCGTGAGTTTGCATTGGTGGGTGTTTGGGCCATTTTTGCCATTTACGTTCGCCACAAAGACGAAATCGCAAGTATTGCCTACACTGCACTGGCAGGAAGTTTAATTCTTATGGCCGCCATAGCCTGGCATGGTTTTCAAAATAGAAAAACGAGTCCGCTTATCAAATTACGGGAGCGTCTTCAAAACTAAATCCAAGAATTTTGTCGGGTTTCCATTGAATGTCCTTTTGGAAGAAGTTATCTTTGCAGTTCAAATTTTAGCGGTTGGCCCAAATTAGCATTCAACAACTGTTTTCACAGTCTCCGCAAACGCGGAAACTGCAGGTTGCTATTGCCAATTTCAACCCCTCAGCCCCCCCTAGGGTCCAGCTAAAAGGATTGACGGGATCTTCACTTTCCTTTGTACTTACTGATACTTTTCAAAATTCCAAAAGCCCTTTTTTATTGATTTTCAATGATAAGGAAGAGGCAGCCTATTACCTCAATGACCTTGAAAGACTTGTAGGCGAAAAAGACGTTTTGTTTTATCCCGGCAGCTATCGAAGGCCCTATCAAATCGAAGAAACCGATAATGCCAATGTGCTCTTGCGCGCCGAGGTATTGAACCGTATCAACTCCCGAAGAAAACCGGCAGTGATAGTGACCTATCCTGATGCACTGTTTGAAAAAGTGGTCACCCGAAGAGAGCTCGAAAAAAATACGCTCAAAGTTAAGTTAAACGATACGCTTTCTTTGGATTTTCTTAATGAGGTACTCTTCGAATACCAGTTCAAACGGGTCGATTTCGTAACCGAGCCAGGAGAGTTTTCTGTGCGGGGCGGAATTGTCGATGTGTTTTCCTTTTCCAACGACGAACCCTATCGTATCGAGTTTTTTGGAGATGAGGTAGATAGCATCAGAACTTTTGACGTCGAGACCCAATTGTCGACCGAAAAAGTGAAGAAAATATCGATCATACCCAATGTTGCCAATAAGTTTCTTGAGGAAAAACGAGAAAGCTTTTTAAAATATATTTCGTCGGAAACCATTGTATTTGTTAAGAATTCAGATTTACTCTTTGGTCGCTTGGATGATTTTTTCAAAAAAGCCGAAGAGGCATTCAAAAGTCTGTCAACCGAAATTAAACATGCCGAGCCAGAAGTGATTTTCATGAATTCGGAAAGTTTCAGGGAGCAGTTGGAAGGATTTAGATTGATCTCAACCGGGACTTCTAATTCGTTCAGCTCGACGAACGATGTCGCACCGATTCCAGTCGAAGTGCAGTTCAACATAAAACCCCAGCCCTCTTTCAACAAAAAGTTCGACCTACTTATCGAAAACCTCAACGATTATCGCAAAAGAGGTTATACCAATTATATTTTCTGTGCCAGCGACCAACAGGCCAAGCGATTTCATGCCATTTTCGAGGATGCGGGCGAACACGCCAGCCCTGAGCCGGGCCGAAGGGTGCATTACGAGACCCTGGTATTTCCGCTTTATCAAGGTTTTATAGATGATGACCTAAAATTGATCTGCTATACCGATCATCAAATCTTTGAACGCTACCACAAATTCCATTTAAAAAACGGTTACGCCAAAAAGCAGGCCATTACCCTCAAAGAACTGAACAAGTTGGTAATCGGAGACTATGTCACCCATATTGACCATGGCCTTGGGAAGTTCGGTGGACTGCAAAAAATCGATGTAGAAGGCAAGAAACAAGAGGCCATAAAATTAATGTATGGCGACCGCGATACACTTTACGTCAGCATACATTCGTTGCATAAAATATCTAAGTTTAACGGTAAGGACGGGGCCGTTCCGAAAATCTATAAGCTCGGTTCGGCTGCATGGAAAAAACTCAAGCAAAAGACGAAGACAAAGGTCAAGAAAATTGCCTTCGACCTTATCAAAGTCTATGCAAAGAGGCGAATGAAAAAGGGGTTTCAGTATGCCCCTGATAGTTATCTGCAAAACGAGTTGGAAGCGTCGTTCATTTATGAGGATACCCCCGATCAGAGTAAATCGACCGAGGATGTCAAACGCGATATGGAAAGCGAGCGCCCAATGGACCGTCTCATATGTGGTGACGTGGGCTTTGGAAAAACAGAAGTAGCAATCCGAGCGGCCTTCAAAGCCGCCGAAAACGGAAAACAGGTTGCCGTATTGGTCCCAACAACGATTCTGGCCTTTCAACACCATAGAACCTTTACGGAACGCCTGAAAGAAATGCCGGTGACCGTTGACTACCTGAACAGATTTCGCACTGCAAAGGAACGCCGTCTCACTTTGGAAAATTTGGCTTCGGGAAAAGTGGATATCATTATCGGTACCCATCAGTTGGTCAACAAAAACGTAAAATTCAAGGATCTCGGACTGTTAATCGTAGATGAAGAACAAAAATTCGGCGTTTCGGTAAAAGACAAGTTGAAGTCGATCAAGGAAAATGTCGACGTGCTGACTTTGACAGCGACCCCCATTCCCAGGACCTTACAGTTCAGCTTGATGGCCGCCCGCGATTTGTCGGTAATTACAACTCCCCCGCCCAATCGCTATCCCATAGAAAGCAGCGTCATCCGATTTAACGAAACGACCATTCGCGATGCCGTCAGTTACGAAATACAACGTGGCGGACAAGTATTTTTTATACATAACCGAATAGAAAATATCAAGGAAGTCGCGGGCATGATACAGCGATTGGTGCCCGACGCAAAAGTGGGTATAGGCCATGGACAAATGGAAGGAAAAAAATTGGAGACGTTGATGCTCGCCTTTATGAACGGAGAGTTCGACGTGCTCGTTTCAACGACCATTGTTGAGAGCGGATTGGATGTGACAAATGCAAATACCATTTTCATTAACAATGCGAATAATTTTGGCTTGAGCGATCTGCACCAAATGCGGGGCCGTGTCGGAAGAAGCAATAAAAAGGCATTCTGTTATTTTATCACGCCACCGTACGAGGCAATGACACAAGATGCCCGCAAGCGCATTGAGGCACTTGAACAATATACGGCGCTGGGCAGCGGATTCAATATCGCAATGAAGGATCTTGAAATTCGTGGTGCGGGTGATTTGTTGGGCGGTGAACAAAGTGGATTTATCAACGAAATCGGCTTTGAGACTTATCAAAAAATCCTTTCCGAGGCCATAGAAGAACTTAAAGAAAATGAGTTCAAGGAACTTTATGAAGAGGTCGAAGGCCATAAGGAAAAGGTTTTTGTAAAGGAGACCCAAATCGATTCCGATTTTGAGTTGCAGTTTCCCGATGACTACATCAATAATACCACCGAGCGCCTGAAAATGTACACCGAATTAAATCAGATTGAAGAAGAGGTAGGCCTTAAAAAATTCGAAGCTCAACTAATCGATCGCTTTGGCAAATTACCCTTACAGGCCAAGGACCTATTGAATTCAGTCCGCATCAAATGGCTGGCAAAAGACATCGGTCTAGAAAAAGTAGTCATGAAGAAAGGAAAGCTGATCGGTTACTTCATTGCCGACCAACAATCGGATTTCTACCAAAGTGCGCTTTTCACCAAGGTGCTGCAATTTGTGCAGACGAACCACCAAATCTGTCGAATAAAAGAAAAACAAACGCGAAACGGTCTTCGACTTTTGTTGATTTTTGAAGGGATAGCTTCGATAAAAATGGCTTTGGAGGCATTAGCATCATTTGGAATCATCTATGCCGACCAACAAATAACTTTATAGCCTGTTAATTAGTTTTTTAATAACTGAATTGCCCAAAAACTTCGAAAATCTACATTTTTGTATACATTTGAATACTTCTAACCCCACAATTAGAAATATGAAAATTCCGAGTCTAGGGTTTTCCCTAGTTGAAAAGTTTGCCATTGTGCAAGCTGTAGACACTGTTATTGTCGCCGAGGGCACATTTCGACAAAGTGAAATCGAAGCACTGGCAAAGCTCATGAGACGAATCGATTTTGAAACCAATTTTATCTTACAGGCACGAAATATGAGCATTGAAAAGAGTCATAGTATCCTTCAAAAAATGCCCTATGAAAAAAAGAAGGCACTGGTAAAGATATTAGAGGAAATAGCTCTTCCGGACAGTTTCGTCCACACAAACGAAACTTCTTTGATAAACAAAATATTTTCCCATATCGGGATTGAAGAAGAAAGTAAAGCCGCAAGGTGATTGCGCTTTTTCCTGCGATTTAAGACTTCTGAACTAGGATTAATTCCATATCAAGACCTGTAATTATCAAGGCCAATATCGACTATTGACATTCCGTTTCCTTACAATAAATGGACCTCATTTCGGATGATTGTTTATATTTAGGAACACTTCAAAAATGAAATCACAATGAGAACTGCCATCCTTCCATTTCTTGTCCTTCTTTTTGTTTTGCCCACTCAAGCGCAAAACCCAGACTCATTATACCTTCGAGAACATTATGAACTTAAGGAGTACCACATTGCAATGCGGGATGGGGCCGAGCTTTTTACCGTAGTCTATACACCTCAGAACGACCAAGAAGATTATCCCATTCTTCTGAATAGAACTTGTTACAATGCATCCAAATACAGTGATTATCAGCTTGCAGGCTACCCTTCGAATTATTTGATAGCTGACAAATATATTCTTGTTTTTCAAGATGTTAGGGGTAGGTATATGTCGGATGGACTCTTTGACAATATGACGCCGAACATACCTGGTAACAACCCAAAGAACAAAACCGATATTGATGAGAGTTCAGATACCTATGATACCATCGAATGGTTGGTCAAGAACATCAAAGGAAATAACGGAAGGGTAGGTATGTATGGTATTTCATACCCAGGTTTCTATACGGCAGCGGCCTTACCAGATGCCCACCCTGCCTTGAAAGCTTCTTCGCCCCAAGCGCCGATCGCCGATTTTTTCTTTGATGATTTTCACCATCAAGGTGCTTATCTGCAAAGTTATACCGCTGCATTTGCTGTCTTCGGATACCAAAAAGAAAGTCGAACAAGAGCGCCTTGGTTTATGGATAAAATCAAGCGTTTTTATGACAATCCCGCGGCCGATGGCTATGATTTCCATTTAAGGATGGGCCCTCTAAAGAACATTACCGAAAAGTACCATCACGATAACTTTTTCTGGAAGCAAATCGTTGAACATCCGAACTACGATGAATTTTGGAGAGAAAGGAGTATCATTCCACATTTAAAGGGAATCGACCATGCTGTAATGACCGTGGGAGGCTGGTTCGACGCCGAGGATCTATACGGACCACTATCGATCTACAAAACGGTGGAGGCCAATAACCCTAAAGCCAACAATACTATTGTAATGGGACCTTGGGATCATGGCGGATGGGCCAAGGAAAAAGGAAAGACCGTTCATAACCACATTTATTTTGGTGATAGCATTTCGACCTTTTATCAAAGGGAAATCGAGCGCAAGTTCTTCGCACATCATTTGAAAGACAAAGGAGAGAACACCTTACCAGAGGCCTATATGTTTGATACCGGATCAAAAAAATGGAGTACCTATGATCAATGGCCACCTAAAGAAGTTGAAACCGTTAGCTTGTATTTCGGGGAAAACGGAAAGTTGGGAATAAATGAGCCAACGGACAAGAATGCATCTTTCGACTACGTCAGTGACCCGAAAAAGCCTGTTCCATATACATCACAGACCGAAGGACTGACCTTTACCCCTCGAAGATATATGTCTGACGATCAGCGTCATGCATCACGTAGGCCCGATGTTCTGACCTTTGAGAGCGAAATTCTTCAAAATGACAGAACCGTTGCCGGGGAAATCATGGCAAAACTCAAAGTTTCGATGACAGGCACAGACGCCGATTTTATCGTAAAGTTGATCGATGTTTATCCCCAAGACCATCCAAAGTACGAGCACAATCCTGAGAATATCATCATGGGCGGCTATCAACAATTGGTTCGGGCAGAGACTTTTAGGGGCCGATTTCGAAATAGCTTTGAGAAACCAGAACCTTTTGTTCCTGGCAACATAGAAGATGTTAATTTTAGATTGCAAGATGTGCTGCACACTTTCAAGAAAGGGCATCGTATCATGATTCAAATTCATAGCACTTGGTTCCCGTACATCGACCGCAACCCGCAGAAATATGTCGCTAACATCTTTGAGGCGAATGAGGAAGATTTCATTAAATCGACCATCAGTATCCACGGTAATTCCACCATTGAGATGGGAGGGTCTGTGGAATGCTGTATTCCCGCCCCTTTTCAGCTAAAGGCTCAGGAAATCATCAAAAATTAATTGATTATTAGTTTAATCTGGTTCGGTTTTTGGAAAGTTTAAAGGCATGAATAGAATAATTCCCCTAGCTTTTTGTTTACTGGTCCATCTCGCCCAAGCCCAGTATACGATTTCCGGCACCTTTTCACCGGCAAAAGACTATTCTTGGTTGATTGCATATCGATTAAAACCAGGGACACAAGTGTACGTTGCCGATACCGCCATCAATGATGGCAAATTCGAACTTCAAATGCCGGATGACTCCGAACAAGGTTCATACCGATTGGTATATGCAGTGCCCCAAGAGGAGTTCTATTTTGACCTGATCTACAACGGAAAAGAGCATATAAAACTAGACTTTCGATTGGACACAGGACCAATGTTTGCAACATCTAATGAAAATATACTTTTCAGTACATATTTTCGGGAAATCCAAGAAATGGAACAGCGATTGATCGCTTTTTATTCTCGAGGTTCTGCCGACATCGACGCCTTCGTAAAAATCGTTCAAGACTATAAGGCGATACATCTATCATATGTAAATCGGTCGGAAGGTCTTATGGCGCAAGAATTCATTCAGGCCAATCGGCCATATTTTCCATCAAAATATGAGCCTTTGGAAGCGTATGTGAAAAACCGTAAGGACCATTACTTCGATTCCATAGATATTGCCAATCCCATTTTGCAAGCTTCCGGTTTTATCACCGACAAGATTACAAATTACATATTTACGGCTCTTCCCTTGGAACAGCTATCCCGATCAGAGACAGAGAAAGCTATTATAGACAACTTCAAAACCGTTACGGAACTAGAAGGACTGGAAGATACTTTTAGGTTCCATATCTATTATACGGTCTGGGCCCAAGCAGCGGCAAGTAGGTTCAATGAGACATCTGACTTTATTTATTCGAAGTACCTGAAATCACTTGCCGATTTGACCGGCAATCAAGAAATCAAGTCCAAAATCGAAATCCACAATCGATTGCGCATAGGTTCAAGGGCGCCAGAACTTTCATGGAAGGATGGTGCCACAAACAAAACGTTAAGCGATTTGAAGGGTTTTGAGAATATTATTCTCGTCTTCTGGAGCAGTACTTGTTCACATTGCCTGAACGAATTGCCGACCTTGCATGACGCGTTGAAAAAAGACCAAAACGTAAAGGTCGTGGCCATCGGCCTGGAAGACGATGAGCACAATTGGAAAATCGAATCTGAAAAATTAAGGGCTTTTGAACATGTGATGGCACTGGGCAAGTGGGAGAGCAACCTTGCCAAGCTATATGACATTCATGCAACACCGACCTATTTCGTATTGGATTCGGACAAAAGAATTATTACGAAGCCAGAAAGCGGCAAAGAGGTTGTCGACTTTCTCGAAGATTAAAGCGTCTTAAGGTCTTTAATGGTCTTAAAGGCAATATCGACCTGGTCATCATCCACCAAAATCGTGAATTCGTTGGTTGTCGAAATTACTTCATAAATAAGAATCCCTTCCCAAGCCAAACGTTGAAAGATAAAATAGTAAATACCGGGAACGGATACATTTTCGGCCGGTAACTTTACCGTTATCGAAGAAAGGTTCTCGGCCTTCTGCGTACACTTTTCCGTTTTGAATAAATCTTCCACTACACTATCAAGGCTATTACTGACAACAATATTGATTTCATTGACCCCTCTAGAGGAGGTATAGAAGACGTCTTGATTCATGTTCACCGCTTCGAGCAATTTTGCCTGTTGGTGCAAGACCGTATCTGAGGTCAAAAAGGTATAATCGGTCAAAGAAGAGCGAACAGTGATTTCCCCGATGTTCTTCAATACCTTCACTATTTTATGTGTTGCACGGAATTCAAGGTCGTCAGAAAGTCTTTTCAGCGCCATTACTATGGCCCCATTGCGAATTTCTTTTGACAGCTCTTCCTGAATTTCGGGCTTGATTATTCTCGAAAGTGAAGTGAGGTTTATGATTCCTTGCGAAAGTGCACTTTGTAAAAATGGCTTCTTTTTGATGTAATGCTCGACTACTGAGGAAATCGTTTTCATTTGCAATACGTGTTAAAAATCAAAAATAACAATTTGTTATAAATAAAACAAATATTTAGATTGCATAATGAATTGGTTTAACCTTAAAAGTGGTAGAAAGCACTTTTAAGGTGTTCGATCTTGAATATTTTCTTATTCTTCAAAATGGCGATAATGTCGAACCGGACTTCTAGATCAAGGTTATTCTCTTTAACATAGTGATCGGCGCCCATGACCAACAATTTAATTTTCTTTGGGCTTATGGTTTCGGCTATGGGGATGATTTGGTCATTGGCCCGGGCCCTTACTTCCACTATGGCCAAGGTATCTTCCTTTTGGGCAATAATGTCAATTTCAGATTTTAAGTAGCGATAGTTTTGATGACGAATATGGTAACCGTTTTTGAGCAAAAAATCAACGGCAAGACGCTCTCCTTCTTTTCCAAATTCATTATGTTTTCCCACCAGTTTTTTGAGTTTACGCAACAAAATAGTGCATTTCATCGAAAATATGTGCCGTTCAACGTCCTTTTTGGTCCGTAGGTCGTAAATCAATGCGTACCTTATCGAAAACCGCAAGAACAGGATACTATCCCAGACATTGCCACGTTATTTAGATGCCCCAAGCACATGAACCCTACTAACGCCCTAAATGACTATGGAATATTTCATTAATTGTAATACTTCAGGCTTGTCCGCTTATGCCGTTCCTTTGGATAAAAATAAAGCGGAACATCTTTACAGAAGACTTGGATTTAGTGCTTCGGTCGACACCATCAACAATACAATAGGCCAGTCTGCTACCGCAGTGGTAGATAATCTGATTGCCCAGGCACAAGCCTCGGCACCTCTTGCCGCCCCTGTTTGGGCCAATTGGAACAATAGCAACTACCCGGCCGATGATGACGCCAGAAATGCACTTATAAACTCCCAGCGCCAAGAATGGCGTTTGGCTTACGCGAATGCCCTGATGGATAACAATCTGGCAGATCGTATGAGCTTTTTCTGGAGCAACCACTTCGTCACTGAAGTAGGCATCTATGATTGCAACGCATTTTTGTATGGTTACATCAACTGCCTGCAACGAAATGCACTCGGCAACTTTAAGACCTTCGTTAGCGAAATAGGTCTTACCGATGCCATGCTGTACTACTTGGATGGCGTTTACAACAATGGTAACAATCCAAATGAAAATTATGCCCGTGAACTTTATGAGCTGTTCTCATTGGGTGAGGGCAACGGCTATACCGAACAAGATATTATCGAAACGGCCAGGGCCTTGACCGGTTATGTCGAACGAGGTGAGCTCGGTTGTGAAGCGGTGACCTTCAATCCGGAAAGGCATGACGCAGGATCAAAAACAATCTTGGGTCAAACAGGCAACTGGGGATATGATGATGTAATCGACATATTGTTTGCAGAGAGACCAAACGAAATTGCTTGGTTCATTTGCAAAAAATTGTACGAGTTTTTTGTACATCCCGACTCACAAGACGATGCCGGAAATGCGGAGGCAATAATTCAAGGCATGTCGGCCACCTTTATTGCGAACAATTTTGAAATAGCTCCGGTATTATCACAACTTTTAAAAAGCGAACATTTTTTCGACGATGATGCTGTCGGGGTTATAATCAAAAGCCCGTTCGATCTCTTTTTAAACCTTATCAAAGAAACAAACTTTTCCTACGACGACAGTGTGTTGAGCACTGCAATAGCGGCAAGCACTTTGCTGAGCCAAGAACTCTTCGACCCCTTCGACGTTGCCGGTTGGCAACGCGATCGATCTTGGATCAATACAAACTTCATGATTGGGCGTTGGTTGACCTGTGAATCATTCATAGAAGCCTTCTGGCAGAATGACCAAGAACAATTCAGAACCTTCGGTATTCAGGCCACCGGGGCGAACGGAGCAACGACCAATGATCCCGACGAGGTCGCACGGGCAATTATCGATAAAATCACCCCCAAAGGTCTTTTGACCGAAACTCCTGATTATAGTGCGGCTTTTTCCGTTTTCAGGGAGCCCTATGAAAGTGATATGGTCTATCAAAACGGATCATGGAGTATGATGCTGCCCAATGCAGATTCACAAGTTTACCTTTTGCTATTGCATTTGGTAAGACAACCCGAATTTCAACTAAAATAAACCTACGACTATGTGCGATACCCACGATAATACACCCTATAAAGGATTGGAACATGAAGGTCATGACCTTGAGCATAAAACCTGGAGTAGAAGATCATTTTTACAAGCATTAGGAATTGCAGGTTCGGGTTCGATGATGCTCGGCAGCAACTTTTTGACCGCCTCGGCGCCATCACCTTTGACAGCTGCCCTGGCCCAAGCCGAGACCGATAACATATTGATATTGATTCGCCTTTCAGGCGGAAACGATGGCCTTAGCACGGTCATTCCCATTGAACAATACGACGCTTACGCCAACGCCAGGCCCAATATTTATATTCCCGAAAGTAAGATTTTGAGACTGACGGACGAGTTTGGGGTGCCCACCTACATGAACACGATGCAATCAATGTGGGACGAAGGGCAATTTAAGGCTGTGCACGGGGTCGGATACGAAGGTCAGAGCCTTTCCCACTTTACCGGCACCGATATCTTTGCAAATACGGACCTGACTACTACCGGTTTTTCAGGACTTAATACAGGTTGGATGGGTCGACACTTCGAAAACATCTACCCAGATTACCTCATGAACCCACCTGAAGCCCCAGCTGCGGTGCAAATCGGAAACTTCGGAAGTTTGGTATTTCAAGGGGAAGAAACAAATTACGCCTTTGTCGCCTCGAATATCGATCAGCTAGAGGAAATTGCGGAAACCGGACTACAATACAACCTTGACCCCACCCTATTCGACAATTGTATGTACGGTGATCAGTTGGAATTCTTAAGAGGAGTTGCCAATGTGACCTACGAATATGCCGGAAAAATTCACGAGGCTTACGAAAGAGGCCAGAACCAAGTCGAATATCAAGATAATTATTTTGCACGTCAGTTGGCCCTTCTGGCCAGATTGATCAAGGGCAATCTAGGCACAAAGGTCTATATGATCACATTGGGCGGTTTTGATACTCATGGCAATCAGCCGTTGGCCCACGAACGGTTAATGTCGTATCTGTCGATTGCGGTTGACAATTTCTACGATGACTTGGCATTTACACAGCAAGACGATAAGGTCTTGAGTATGACCTTTTCAGAGTTCGGAAGACGAATCTTCGAAAACGGCTCAAATGGAACCGACCACGGTAAGGCGGCCCCTACCCTATTTTTTGGGTCCGGCTTGAACGGAAGTGCCTTTGTTGGAGATCACCCCACATTGGACGACCCCGATGGTCGAGGGAATTTAGAATATACAATGGATTTCAGGGACCTTTATGCAACGGTAATGGCCGAATGGCTTTGTATTCCGATTCCATTGGTGGAGGAGCATCTGCTTGACCACCCCTACGCTCCTGTAAATCTGGGTTTCAATTGTAGCGGAACTGAGTTTCCCCCGATTGCATATAGTGATGGAACACCAACCCCACCAAGTGGTGAGCCAGGTGAGCCAACAGAGCCCACACCCTATGACCCGGGCTTATTGGAATCAATTGTGCACAAACCGTTCTACCCAACGGACAACAGTCCACATATTTATTTGGAAATGCCTTTTAGTGCCCATGTAGATATACAATTGTATAACATCCTAGGCCAAAATGTGGGTACGGTGTTCAACGAGATGATGTTCGAGGGTTCCACCGAGATCAACATTAGGGAAAACGTGCCAAAGCAGTTGGCAACAGGAAAATACATTTATAGAATTCAAGTACAAAACCATAAAATGAGCAAATCTGTTATGGTAGCCTAAATTTTTCGTCCCCACAAAGTGCAAGGCCTTCAGAAATATCGTTATGGCATTTCGGAGGCTTTGCCATTTTATGGTGTTAAGCTTTTTTACTTAACTCCGTTTCCATCAAATAAAATCTTGGCAAGTTCTCCACAATAAAAACCTATTTTTGTGGCTTAATTTATCACGATGTCAGAATTTTCGAGATACACTGTTACCGCGGCCTTGCCATATACCAATGGTCCGATTCATATTGGGCATTTAGCGGGTGTCTATGTACCTGCCGATATCTATGTGCGCTATCTAAGACAAACAGGGAAAGACGTACTCTTCGTTTGTGGCAGTGACGAACATGGTGTGGCCATTCCGATGAAGGCAAAAAAGGAAGGTGTTTCCCCCAAGGAAATTATCGACAAGTATCATGGCATCATTAAAAAGTCTTTTACGGATTTCGGAATTACCTTTGATAATTATTCGCGCACATCGCTACCCATACACCATAAAACAGCGTCCGATTTTTTCGAAAGATTGTATGAGCAGGATGATTTCATTGAACAAACGACCGCTCAGCTTTATGATGAAAATGCGCAACAGTTTTTGGCAGATCGTTTCGTCATCGGAACATGTCCGAATTGTGGCTATGAGGAAGCCTATGGTGACCAATGCGAAAATTGCGGTACCTCTTTGAACGCAACGGATTTAATAAATCCGAAATCAACGATAACCGAAAGCGTACCTACTACCAAGGAGACCAAACATTGGTTCTTACCACTTGACCGATATGAAGATTTTTTGCGGGAATGGATTCTTGAGGGACATAAGAATGATTGGAAACCCAATGTTTATGGCCAATGCAAATCATGGATCGATGGAGGTCTAGAGCCCCGTGCAGTGACTCGAGACCTTGATTGGGGAATTCCCGTGCCCGTCAAGGGGGGTGAAGGAAAAGTATTGTATGTCTGGTTCGACGCCCCGATTGGCTATATTTCCTCGACCAAGGAATGGGCGGAACGTGAGGGCAAGGACTGGAAACCCTACTGGCAAGACAAAGGCACCAAACTCTTGCACTTTATCGGCAAAGACAATATCGTTTTTCACTGCATCATTTTTCCTTCAATTTTAAAGGCCCACGGCGGATATATTTTGCCAGAAAACGTACCGGCCAATGAGTTTTTGAATTTAGAGGGGAATAAACTCTCAACCTCAAAAAATTGGGCCGTTTGGCTGCATGAGTATCTGGCCGAGTTCCCCGATATGCAAGACGTTCTAAGATATGCTCTTACGGCCAACGCTCCCGAAACAAAGGACAACGATTTCACCTGGAAGGATTTTCAAGCCCGCAACAACAATGAGTTGGTGGCGATTTTCGGGAACTTTATCAATCGGGTCGTTGTATTGACCCATAAATATTATGATGGAATCGTACCAGAAAGGAAAGAACATAAACAAGCCGATATGGATTTGTTAAATCGTTTTGGATTCTACGATTCATCGATAAATGGGTCTTTAAAAAAATATAGGTTTAGGGAGGCACTTGCCCATATGATGAAAATTGCAAGGGATGGCAACAAATATTTGGCGGATCAAGAACCCTGGAAAGTTATAAAAGATGATGAAGAAAGAGTAAAAACTATAATGTATACATCCCTTCAAGTCACAGCCTTGCTCGCCATTTTCTGCGAGCCTTTTTTACCATTTACGGCTAAAAAGCTAAAAGGTATTCTAAATCTGGATAATTCACTTTCTTGGTCCAATGCAATCAATTCATATGACGAACTGATTCCTTCAGGCCACCAAATCAATAAGGCCGAACTCCTCTTCAGAAAAATCGAAGATGAGGAAATTCAAAAGCAACTTGACAAATTGGCGGCCACCAAAAAATCGAATGCCTCGGCCGAAGCAACAACCGAAAGCAAAAAAATCATGCCACAAAAAGAAACTATTGACTACGACGATTTTTCAAAACTTGACATGCGGGTGGGCACTATCCTCAAGGCAGAGAAGATGCCCAAAACTGACAAATTGATGGTCTTGGAAGTCGATACCGGCCTAGACACCAGAACCATTGTATCGGGTATCGCCGAACATTTTAATGCTGAAGAACTCGTTGGCAAAAAGGCAACCGTATTGATTAATCTAGCTCCTAGAAAACTTCGCGGAGTCGAAAGTCAAGGCATGATCTTATTGGCGGAAGGCGCTGAAGGCAAATTGGTTTTTGTGAACCCCGACAGCGAAGGCGTAGGCAATGGCGATATGATAAGTTAGTCTGACCTGCCGAGCTAAGCCGATTTGTCGTATCTTTTTGAATGAATTAAAATCGGCCAATGGCGAACACAAAGAAAAACAGGCGCAGGGATTTCATTAAAAATTCCATTAAGGCAGGGGTCGGGGCGACCCTTTTGAACACCACCGTCTCCAAAGCCGACGAATCACAAAAAAAAGAGAGCTACCTTAAAAAGGCTGCCAATCCTAAAAAAGTAATAGTGGGCGGCGCTGGTATCGGCGGACTCTGTGTGGCCTATGAGCTTATGAAGTTAGGTCATGAGGTAACGGTACTCGAGGCATCGGGCCGACATGGAGGCCACGTATATACGGCACATGATGAACTTTCAGACGGACTTTATGGTGACTACGGACAAGAACATATTACCAAACCTGGGTACGAACGCTATTGGCAATATATTGAGGAATTCAATCTTACGGCCCTGCCCTATGAACGAAGGACAAATTTACTTCGTAGTATCGACGGCACTTTTTATTCACAGGAAATGTTGCATGACCCATCCATCCTACAAAAAATGGGTTTCAACAAAAAGGAAGTTGCCTATTTGTCTACACATCCGTGGGGCGAGTTGAAATCACTTTATACGAAACCTTACCTAGACCAATTCGAGGACGAATATCAACCCTTTGGAGTAGGTTATGACGATTGGGACGATATACCAATGTCTGACATTTACAAAAAAGAAGGCGCATCAGATGCGGCTCTCCGGTTTTTGGGTGGAAACAATTCTTCAGCGCTTTACGGGCTATGGTACTCGGCAATTCTCAAATTACGGGGTGTCGCCGAATTCCCCACAGGAATCTTTCGACTTAAGGGTGGAAACCAAATGCTTCCGAATGCATTTGCAAAAAGACTGGGGTCACGGGTCTGGTTGAACCGAAAGATCACTTCGATCGAAAACGGCGAAAATAATGTAGTCGTGACCTACACCGAAAACAAGGAAATAAAAAAACTTACGGCAGATTATTTTGTAAACTGTATTCCACCACCCGCTTTTAAGAATATACCTGTAAAGCCGGCCCTTAGTACTGAAAAACAATATGCGCTCGAAAACATTACCTACGATTCATATCAGCGGTTCGTTTTTCAGGCCAGTTCAAAATTTTGGCTCGATGACGGGCTTAGCATCAATATGAACCTAGAGCACGCTGATCTATGGTCTGTTTGGCATTCGGCCGATGAAGTCGATACCCATCGCGTTGTTGTATTGGGTACAGGCCCTGGTGGCATTTCCCCTCAGCGTGCACTGGCCGCTTTTCGAGAAGTTTATCCTGGAAAAGACACCATCGAGTTGGCCATAGGCAGGGATTGGACAAAACAGAGATATGCACCGACCTGTGAGCGTCTCGCTTTCCCCATCGGAGAACTTAAGAAATTCTGGCCCGTTCTCATGAGGCCGGAAGGGCGCATTCACTTTTCAGGTGCCTATGCCGACAATCTCAATTGGGGAACCGAGGCAGCCACTCGGTCTGGCAATCGGGTGGCGAAAGAAATAGATCGGGCATAGAATTGGTGTTCATGGCTAACAAAACGCTCATCATATTATTGTTTTTATTTAGTCTAGTCTTTCCACTTTTATCCGTTCAAGAAAATACCGCCCCCGAAGTCAGGATTATTACTCCATCTGATCGTGCCAAAATTGAATGGAATTCGACCATACCCTATCACATTTCTGTTTCCGATAAAGAGGATGGAAATTCAGAATATGAAGAAATCAATGGAAACGAAGTGGTTTTGTCGGTGACCTACATAGCCGATTCCACGCAAGTCAATAGTTATATTGAGAAAGAAGTTGCGGCAAGGTCTGAAATCCTTTCGACAATGGCCACGGCAAACTGTTTTACCTGCCACAGCGCAAAAAACCGTTTAATCGGACCCTCATTTGAGGAAATAGTCGACCGCTATGACCCTGTTTCTGAAAACAGGGACCACTTAGCACAAAAAATTATCCAAGGCTCTAGAGGTGTATGGGGCGACGAAATTATGCCCGCCCAACCTGAGCTGGAAAAGGACAAAATAGTTCAAATACTCGATTGGATGTTCAAAAATGCCCGAGATCCCAACTATACATTTTATACCGGAACCGAAGGCGCTTTCAAAACGAGGAAGGGCCAAAGGACCAAAAGACATGAAGCTTATTATGTGTTACATGCCCAATATATAGATCACGGTTTAAATGACTCCTTGGGAAAATCAAAAAAAGGATTTCACACTATTGTTTTGAATGTTGAATAGCCAGGTCACTGTAAATAATTGCCCGAACCGAAAACTAACTTCATCAACAATATTTTGTATTTTTTATTAGATTCGAGACCTGTTTGTCAGAACATATGAAATCTAGATTGCTCTATACAACTTTTTTTTCCTTTCTACTGTTGATTTCTTCCTGTAAGGAAAACAAAAAAGAAAATCGAATTGTCGATAAGGAAAACGGCGCTGAAAAATCCAACCCCAAAATCAAACTGATTTTTGATACGGATGCCAACAATGAATTGGACGACCAGCATGCTTTGGCCTATATGTTAATGAACGGTGACATTTTTGATGTAAAGGGAATCACTGTCAATGCCACCATCAACGGCAAGGGTATTCAAGGGCATTATGACGAGGCCGAAAGAATTCTACAACTATGCAATTTACGAGATTCCCTCCCCCTTTTGAAAGGGGCCGAAGGCAACTTTGGGGAAATATCGAAAAATCTCGACTCTCCTGATTATGATGGGCATGAAGGCGTCAATTTTATGCTGGAAGAGACGAAAAAAGATTCCCTCATTATTGTGGCCGTGGGCAAATTGACCAACATCGCCTTGGCACTAAAAAAAGACCCCTCTTTCGCCAAACGCACCAAAATAGTCTGGTTGGGCAGCAACTATCCCGAACCCGGGGAATACAATCAAGACAACGATACCATTTCAATGAATTACGTACTGAACCATACGATACCTTTCGAAATGGTTACCGTTCGCTACGGGAAACCTTCCGGAACGGATGCGGTTGCCGTTACCCAGGAAGAAATCAATCAAAAAATGCCCGGTTTGGGCCCAAGGGCAATGACACCTATTATTGGCAGACATGGGGGTACCTTTGAAACATTCGGCGACTATTCGGTGAATCTGTTTACCCATATTTTTGATGAGGCCCATATTGCCAAAAACAAAAATGCCTCCCGGCCACTTTTTGATATGGTTGCTTTGGCCATTTTGAAGAACAAAGGTTGGGGAGAGGCCAAAAACATACCCTCTCCTATTCTAATCGACGACAAATGGGTCGAACGGCCAGATAACGAAAGGCAGATTGTACTTTGGGAGAATTTTGATCGTGAGGCGGTCATCGCAGATTTTTATGAAACGATGGCGAATCCCGAATTGTTCAGCAGTTCAAAATAGTGTTTTCCATAAATTGTAAACATCCCAATGGTCAAACATCGCTCAGCTCATTTTTGTCATCATATGAAACGGATCTTGACCTACGCATTGATACTTTCTTTTTTCCAAATCGGAGCCCAGGATTCGATCATTGATGTGTCGAAGACCCGTTGGCAAATGTTCAAATACGACGCCACCAACATTCTTGTGGGGGTGGGGCATTCCTACCTAAGACCATTTCATTGGAACGGAAAGCAATGGGGACAATTTGGTGGAGTTGTCGCTGGCACGGGAATTTTCTATCTTTTTGATGAGGACTCCTCCGAATTTTTGAGAAGACAGCAACAGGGAATACCTAGGTGGATCAGGGATTACGGCGCATCTTATGGAAATCCTGAAAACAATTATATCGCCACATCGGGAATCTATCTTGTCGGACTCATCACCAAAAATGAGAAACTACGTAGAACCGGAGTGTTGTTGATTTCATCGGCAACCTCAACCGGACTTCTACAACAAGTGTTGAAATCTGTTGTGGGGCGTGCTAGGCCGTTAGCCGATTTGGGCAAGGATACTTTTGATCCGTTCAACTCAAGTAGAAACTACCATTCTTTTCCATCAGGTCATGCCCTTATGGCTTTTACCAATGCCTATGCCATTGGCAAGCAATTTAAAAACCCCTGGATCAAAGCAGGTATTTATACGGTGGGTGCAATTCCTGGTATATCACGTATTTGGGATGGACAACACTGGTTAAGCGACGTGGTATTTTCATTTGCCCTGAGCATTGCAACGGTTGAATGCATCGATAGGTATCTAGACAGAAAATACGATCAGAAGTACAATGACCAATCAAAAAAACTTAGTTGGAACCTCAACTTTGGGCCAGGTACCGTTGGTATCTCCGCCAGGTTTTGAAGAAGTCTTTTTGTTACTAGAAAATCAAATAGGTACTCAATACCATCAGGGTAATTATTCCTCCTGCGAGTAGGGCATATTTCCAAGGGGTAGTATCGATTTCGTCGGTCACCATTTCTACATAATCATGTACTTGAGGTTTTAATTTACCGACCAGCAACATGATGGCGACATTAAGCACGAAAAGTATCCCCATGATATGCAGAAAATGTGGATAGGCCTCAGCCCTGATAACGCTAAGGGACTTAGGGTCGGTTATTCCATTTGAGGCGGCCTCGGCCAAAGCGCTATTTACCATCATCGGTGCAATGACAAATTGACTGGTCAAATACATCAATACCCCCGCAATGAGAACAATCTTGGCCCCGAGCGCAGGTACGCGCCTTGTATATATACCCACTATCACAACGGCAAAAATAGGTACGCTCAAGCTTCCCAGCGATTCTTGTATGTACGCGAACAATCCGTCCGGGGCATTGGCGATAAACGGTGCGATGATCAAGGAAATCAAGGCCAGACCCAGGCCGAATCTTTTTCCGGCTTTTACCGTTTCAAGTTCGGTAGCCTCCTTATTGAAATAGTTCCTGTAAAGATCAAACCCGAAAAGGGTTGCACTACTGTTCAACAAACTATTGAACGAACTCAACACGGCGCCAAAAAGAACCGCAGCGAAGAAACCGAGCAATGAGGCCGGCAATACTTTACGCACCAATTCAGGATAGGCCAAATCGGCCGTGCTCAGATTCCCATCAAAAACATGCCAGGCTATCACTCCTGGCAATACGACGATAACCGGAATCAAAAATTTTACCAACGCCGCAAGAATAACGCCCTTTTGACCCTCTTTCAAGCTCTTGGCGCCAAAGACGCGTTGCAAAATCGACTGATTGGTTCCCCAGTAGTACATCTGCGCCAATATCATTCCTGTAAATATTGTTCCAAACGGAATCGACGAATCAACCTCTCCTTGCAGTTCAAACTTTTCAGGATGGTTCTTCCAAAGGACATCCAGCCCTTCCGCTATACTACCGTCGCCTATCAGCCTCAATCCGAAATAGGGAATTAATATTCCGCCGATGAGCAGACCAATGGCATTGATCAAATCAGAAACGGCCACAGCCTTCAATCCACCGAAAATGGCATATATCGAACCGATTATTCCGATACTCCAAACACACAGATAAATAGCACCTGTCTGACTGATACCTAGAAGGTTTGGCAAATCAAACATCGAGCTGAAGGCCAATGAGCCCGAATATAGAATAGTCGGAAGCAAAACCAGGCCATAGGCAAACAGAAACAGAATCGATAAAATAGACTTTGTCTGGGTATCAAACCTACTTTCTATAAACTGCGGAATGGTCGTAATGCCACCTTTCATATATTTCGGTAGTAGGAAAACGGCCGTCAGTACCAGGGCTATAGCGGCCAAGGTTTCCCAGGCCATCACCAAAATACCCTCGGTAAACGCCTGTCCATTGAGGCCAACGATCTGTTCTGCGGAAAGGTTGGTCAAAAGCAAGGAACCGGCTATCGTAATCGCCCCCAAACTTCTACCTCCAAGGTAAAAGCCATCTGCTGATTTTTCATTCGTATTTCGTGTCGAATACCACGCAATAATTGCTACTAAAAGAGTAAAACCGATAAAGGAAACGATTGCGAGCATATTGTTTTATTTTAAGTATTGTCAATTTTTTTTAGAACCTTACAGGGACTGCCAACGGCGAGCACATTCTCGGGAATATCCTTTGTGACCACGCTTCCAGAACCAATTACGCTACCATGGCCAATGGTCACACCCGGATTAATAATTGCACCGCCACCAATCCATACATTATCTCCAATGTAGATCGGTTTTGCAAATTCCAGTCCTGAATTTCGGGCCGCATATTCCAACGGATGGGTAGCTGTCAAAATCTGAACATTGGGGGCCATCATTACATTCTTGCCAATATGTACCGGAGCAGAATCAAGGATAGTACAACCGAAATTGGCATACGAATTTTCGCCCCAATGAATGTTATAGCCGTAGTCACAGATAAATGGATTTTCGATATAAAATCTTTTGCCCGTGGTACCCAATAGCTCCTTGAATAAATGCCTTCGTTGCTTCTCCTTATCCATAGGAATCTCGGAAATTTCCTTGCAAATTCTTCTAGCCCTCAGTCGGCCTGCGATCAATTCTTTGTCAAATGGGTCATAAGAGGCCCCTTTGACCATCTTTTCTTTCTCTGTCATGATCTTCTGAGCTTTATCAGTCCACACGGTGGAACTTGAATTGCAATCGCACCTTTCGAAAGTTCAATTATCAGCTCGGAATTCCTATTTCCTTGGCAATCGTAAATAACCGCCTTGAAGTTTCCAAAGTCCTCTTTGCATTTTACGATGATCTCCGGTTCTAACTGTGCATTCAAAAAATGAACGTTGTCGGTTACCGACCCTAAAGACACCACATGGTTGTCGTGTACTCCTACAATCGTGAAATCATCCTTTATCACTTGTTGAACCGGATAATGGGCCAAGGGTCTTAAAGGTTTGAAATCACCTGCCATCAAAACATGGGAATGTTCGTTCCAATATTCGGTATAAAACCGAATCATATTCAATTCGGCTCGACTCGCCTCTTGCAACAATATGGATAGTTGTGGAACACCAAACATAATATTGACCAATTGCAGCGCAGCGACTTCGACTTGCTCGTCAGAATGCCAGGTAATCATATCTGCATGAATGGCAGTGTTACCACAATACATTCTCAAATCGGCAATTCTGATACGATTCATGTCGGCGTCACCAGGGCAATCAAAGGCACGGAACATATTGCCATATTTTCGCATGGCAGGCCCCGTATATTTTTGCCGAAATTCAATAAATACATCAGGGTTGACTCTTTTCAGGCCGACGATGACATCGCTCAATAAACGATCTACCGCCTCATTGATCGAAGCATAATCACGGCCATCTTTAGAGCCCATCGAAGTGTCTTCATAGCGTCGAAAGTCATCTATGAAATCTAACTTGAAACCATCAAGTTTCCAATCGCTTGCAGCTCGGGTATAAAGTCCGATCAAATGTTCCCTTACCTCAGGATAACGCGGGTCAAAAACAGGAGCCCAACGGTGGTTCTCGGTTAGGAACTTTCCCCTGAATTTTTGATATGCCTTTGATTTTTTTCCACAAAAGGGAACCGAGTACCATAGGGCAACTTTCATACCCAAATCATGGACCTTGGAAACAAATTTTGCCATTTCCGGAATGCGATCAGGTTGCCAATCACCGGTAAAGTCATACCCTCGATTAGAGTCCTTCGTTTGCCAGCCATCATCAATGATAATGGTTTTATAACCAAGCTCATTTGCCAGCTTGCATTCTTTTAATAATTTCTCTTCTTCGAGATTTTGATGAAATTGATACCATGTTGAATAGACAGGGCGCTTAGCTATTGCAGGAACGGAAAGTGGTCGTAAGTTCTCAAAGGTTTCCCACCATTTTGACACATCCTTCAACGATTCTGAGAAATGGATTTTTCGAAAGTCCAAGCGTACCTGTGCCTTGAAATATGTTATTGGTTTTTCCTCCTCGCAAAAAAAAGTAACGTGGCTATAGAAATGATTGTCCTCCTCGCACAATCTGGCGTTCGACTCTACAGTGCCAATGGCATCTGAGCACGCAAAGGTCATGACGTTGGTGTCGTCATGGCCAAAAAGGCAGATCAAAGGCGCATCTACTGAAATCCTTGACTCTAAATGTTCAAGCTCCCAATCGGCTTGAATGCGTTTCGAAAAATCAGAAGTTGGTTTCCAGACCCCTTTGACATTGAGCCCAGGTATTTTCCATTTTAGGCTTACAGGAAGTGGAACTTTTCCATCTTTATTCGAATATTCAAATTCGTATATCAGCAATCTATCCGTGTCGCCTTTCATGGTAAGTTTGACATGGTCCCAAACGTATTCCTCGGCAACTTCAATATGGATTCCTGTGGTATCGGCGTTGGTCAATTGCTAAACTTTAATAGGCTTTGGCTGTAATCGGTTCAATTTCCACAGCGGGGTTAATATTACAAAATTTAGCTTAAAAGAATACTTGGTAGGATCGCATCGCCGTATAATGTGCTCTATTGAATACACCGAGGGTTCAATCTTTATAGTGAAATGAATATCTTGATACCTTCAAATACACCTGTCATTTAAATCCGTACACAATGAAATTGTTCGCATCGTCACTTTTTCTCCTTTTTACGATTATTTCCCTAGCCCAAGAAAGCTCCATTTTGGAAGAGGTGAGTCCTTCAACGGTCGGCATGTCACAAGAACGAGTGGGTCGAATTGATGCAATGCTAAAAGAGGCGGTAACACAAGGTCAAGTGCCCGGGGTAGTGGCGTTAATCGCCAGAAACGGAAAAATAGTTTATCATAAGGCCCATGGAGTGGCGAACGATAAAAATAAACGGCTTGACAAAAACGCAATTTTCAGGATTGCTTCACAGACAAAAGCCATCACATCAACAGCCGTGATGATGCTTTGGGAGGAAGGTAAATTCCATTTGGATGATCCGATTTCAAAATTTGTGCCTGAATTCGACAACCCACAAGTTTTAAATGCCTATACCGAGTCCGATGGTTCTTATACTACCAGACCGGCAGAGAACCAGATTACGATTCGTCATTTGCTGACCCACACCTCGGGAATCGGTTATGGCGTCATCGACGGTGACGAAAGGTTTAAAAAAATATATGCCAAGGCAGGTATTACCGACCTGTTCACCACAAAGAATATATCCATTGAAGAAAGTGTAAAAAAATTGGCAAGACTTCCTTTGCATCACGATCCAGGTACGGCCTATGTCTACAGCGAAGGGCTTGATGTACTTGGTTATTTTATAGAAGTCGTATCAGGCATTCCCTTCGATGAATTTCTCAGAAAAAGAATTTTCGATCCACTGGGAATGGATGACACCTGGTTCTATCTTCCCGAAGAAAAACACGACCGTCTTGTATCAATACAACAAAAAAAAGAGGGTAAATGGCAAGACTATCCGGTCACTTTTTATGACCCCGACTATCCTAAAAAAGGGGCAAAACGCTTTTTATCGGGAGGTGCCGGACTCTCAAGCACCGCTGTGGATTACGCCAAATTTTTACAGATGTATTTGAACAACGGCGTATTTAACGGAACGCGTCTTCTTAGCAGAACCACCATTCAAAGCATTATGGGCAATCAATCGGGTAACCTTTTCGGGGGCAAGGCCAGAGATTATGGGCTTGCCTTTGGCCTCTTAACAGAGCATGGCCAAAACCTAGGTGGCCAAGGCAGCACCGGAACCTTTGATTGGGGCGGTTATTTCAATACTCAATATTTCGCCGACCCAGAGGAAAAAATCATCGGTATTTTGATGAAGCAAACGCGCGATTCGCCAGGTGATGAAACCGGATGGAAATTTAGGCAAATGGTTTTTTCTGCTGTGGATGATTGAACAATTTAAGTCATATATGTTCGTTTTATTAGCTCTCATCAATACCTAACCCTTTAAAAACGACGATATGAAAAACATTGCAATTCTCACGGCATTTTTACTTTTTTCCGGCACCATTTTCGGACAAAAGTTAAAGGTCAATGACGGTAATCTCAAAAACTTAAAAGACATAAAAATTTATCTTGTGGAATTCGATTATACCGATGTTCAAATTCCGAAGTTCGATAGTGAGGAAGATTTTCTCAAGGATAAAATGGACAAGCGGGACGAAAAAAATCCAGGAGATGGCGAGCGTTTCAAAAAATCTTGGTTCGACGACCGAGAGAACAGGTACAAACCAAAGTTTATCGAATCTTTCAACAAGCGCTTCAAAGAGGGTGAAATACAAGTAGGTGATTCAGAAGGCCAATATACCCTGAAAGTACATACCACCAAATTATATCCGGGTTACAATGTGGGTGTTTGGCGTCACAATTCAGAGATCGATGCAACGGTTACTATTTATGAAACAGGCAACGATTCAAATGTATTATTCTCTGGAAGTTATAAAGATGTTCAGGGAGCAGGTGCATTTGGCAACGACTATGATTCGGGATATCGAATTTCCGAATGCTACGCAAAGCTCGCCAAGACATTCGCCAAAGACCTCAAGAAAAAAGCACTTTAGTCAAGCGAACTTCGTATTGACCAATTTAAGATTCAAGAAAATTCACTAAATTCCAAAGTCCGTTTCGAAGGATCTTGGAATTTTCTTTTTGTGGGATTTTAAAAATCGTTTAGATTGCAATCCCACTAATTTTCAGTACGATGACCAAACAGCTTCTCATTTTATCAACACTTTTCGTTTCGATACAGGTATTCGGCCAAAAATTCGAAGTAGACAAAGGCAGTATCGATAATATCGTCGGCATAAAGCAGTATAAGCTTGTTTTCGAATATCCCTCAAATCTTGAAATACATAAATATGGCTCTGAAAGCGAATTTCTTGAGTATCAAATAAACAAGAGGGAAAGTAAGATACCGGGTTCTGGAGAAGAATTCAAAGATTTATGGTTTAAAAACAGGGAGAACAGATATGAGCCTACCTTTGTTAGGGAATTCAATGATTTTTATCTGGAAGACAGACATGTTACCGTTTCAAGAAACTATCAAGAGGCCGAACACACGATGATCGTCAAAGTACATTTTATACACCCTGGGAAAGATATTGTTCTCTGGCATCAAAAGGCCGAACTTGAGGTAACCTTCGAAATCTATCGAACCGATGACTTGGAAACACTTCTGTTTTCCACAAAACCGCTCCAAATTCATGGTATAGCCGACGGCGACGAATTTGAAAAAGTCACCACGGCCTATGGTCAATTGGGCCGCTGGTCTGCCAAATTCTTTTGCAGGAAAACCTAATAAATCAATTATTGCCTTGTCTCCTGTTCAAGATCGGTAATATGTGCGACCGTCTTGACCAAACGATCATGGTTCTTGACAAATGGGTTTGTCTTGTCCCAAACATAGCCTGCCAATACCGCACATATCTGGCTTTTGATTACCGGGTTCTCAGAGCCACTGAAGAATATCTTCTGCAGGTTGCCCGTGTACCATTCCTTAACATATGTCGCAAATACGTTCACCCCTTCCAACAGATGTTGTTTGTAATCCACTTCCCAATCGACCGCTTCCCCACGCAGTTCTTTTGCAATCAATTGGGCCCCCAAATAGGCTGATTCAGTGGCAAAGGTGACTCCCGATGAAAAAACGGGATCTAAGAACTCAGCACTATTTCCGGTCAGCACATAGCCTTTTCCATAAAGCTGTTTCACTGATTTGGCGATATTCTTGATCATCTTCGGTTCGAATTCATAGGCCAACCCCTCAAAACGATCGATATAGTAATCGGAAAGCTTCATCATCTCTCGAAGCCGATTTTCGTTGTTACCTTCAAAGGATTCCAAATATTCTGTTGGGCCAACAAAGCCGATGCTCGTAATTCCGTTTGAAAAGGGAATGACCCATAACCAGGTCGATTGGCTGACGATGTCAAAAGTTATTCGATGGCCGTCCCACCCATCGGGCCTTCTAACATCCTTGACATGGGTGAAGATCGAAGAGTGCTTCGGAATTTCAGAAGGTTTATCCAAACCCAATAGCCTTGGCAAAACCCGCCCAAATCCGCTTGAATCGATAATATATCTTGCGTTTATTCTCGATTCCTTGCCCGTTATATCTTTAATGGTCGTTGATGAAGTTCCATCTTCGGAAAACACCACATCGACGACCTCCTTTTCAAAATCAATGTCCACTCCTCGGCTCTCCAACTCGTCTGTCAAGGTTTTGTCGAACTCGGCCCTTGGTACCTGATAGGTCCAGTTCCATCCTTTCGTATGTTTCTTGCTAAAGTCGAATTCACATACGACCGGCCCTTGCATAAAACGAGCCCCCTTTTTGATTTCGAAGTTCTTTTTCTTTAGGCAATCCAATAATCCAACGGCATCAAAATGATCCATACATCTCGGAATCAAGCTTTCACCGATTACGAATCTTGGAAATTTATTTTTTTCGACTACTTTTATCGAAAATCCCTCGTGATGCAGGTACGACGCGGCAACGGAACCCGAGGGACCTGCACCGATAATTAATACGTCGACATTTTCCGCCATGTGCATATTTAGTCTATTAGCTTTATCAATCCATCATTTATCTTAAATTTGCCGATCGATTAGCTATATTTAATTCAAGTACTAAGGTATTGCTATTACGGGACAGAATCAACCATAGATGCCACAAATTAAGGGAAGACTCGAAATAACGGATTTCTACAGTATTATTTTCGATGAGGAAGAAGTATCCGTTGATGAAAAGGTACTGCAGACTGTTCAAGAAAGCTTCGATTTCTTAAAGGAATTTTCAAAGAACAAGGTCATTTATGGGGTCAATACCGGCTTTGGTCCAATGGCCCAATACAAAATAAAGGACTCCCAAACGGTTGATCTGCAGTACAACTTAATAAGGAGCCATGCCTCGGGAACAGGCAAGCCTATTCCGCCCAAGTATGTGAAAGCTGCCATGCTGGCCCGTTTGAACACTTTAAGTTTGGGCAATTCGGGTGTTCACACCTCGGTCATAGAGGTAATGACCAGCTTGCTCAACAAGAATATCATTCCATTGATCTATGAGCACGGGGGTGTCGGGGCGAGTGGCGATCTCGTACAACTTGCCCATCTTGCCTTGGTTCTAATCGGTGAAGGGGAAGTATTTTACAAAGGGGACAGAAGGCCAACAAAAGAGATTTTTGAAATAGAAAATATAGACCCCATTCATGTTGAACTTCGCGAAGGCCTGGGTCTGATCAACGGTACTTCGGTCATGACCGGTATCGGCATCGTAAATGCCATCTACACAAGAAGATTGTTGGAGTGGATGATCAGCTGCTCCTCGGCCATCAATGAAATTGTTCAGGCGTATGACGATCATTTATCGGAAGACCTGAACCTAACAAAAAAACATAAGGGTCAGCGCGAAATCGCACGTTCGATGCGCAGTCATTTAAAGGATAGCTCGCTTACAAGAAAACGTGAGCATCACCTGTATACTGATACCAATGGGGGTGTTTCGGTATTCGAGGAAAAGGTACAAGAGTATTATTCGCTGCGTTGCGTACCACAGGTTTTAGGACCCATACTTGATACTTTGAACGAAGTCGAACGTATTTTGATCGAAGAAGTAAACTCGGCCAATGACAATCCTATCGTGAACGTTGATAAAAAACATGTATACCACGGAGGAAATTTTCATGGAGACTACGTGTCATTGGAGATGGATAAGCTAAAGATTGTCGTAACAAAAATGAGTATGTTGGCCGAACGTCAATTAAATTATTTATTGAATTCAAAACTGAACGACATACTTCCGCCATTTGTGAATTTGGGCACGCTAGGCCTCAATTTCGGCATGCAAGGTGTTCAATTTACGGCGACCTCGACCACTGCCGAGAACCAAATGCTTTCGAACCCCATGTATGTACATAGCATCCCCAATAACAATGACAATCAAGACATCGTTAGTATGGGCACCAATGCGGCATTGATCACCAAGAAAGTAATAGAAAATGCCTTTGAGGTAATTGCCATCGAAATGATCACGGTCGTTCAGGCCATTGAGTATTTAGGCGTGCAAGATAAGGTTTCGACCAAGACCAAAAACATGTACGATGCCGTACGTAAGATCGTACCCCCATTCAAGGAAGATCTGGTCATGTACCCATATGTTAACCAAGTGAAGGATTTCATCACTAACCATAAGAACAAATAAAATTTCTAAAGATGAAAACAAAATCTATTTTAATGCTGATTATGTTATTGGGCATCGTTTCGACCGCTGCCCAAGAATTGGCCTTGGTCGTCGAAGATGGCAAGGTCGGATTTATAGACACTTCTGGCAATTATGTTTTGGAGACCGATTTCAAAAAAGCGGCAAGTTTTTCAAACGGATTGGCCGCTGCCCAAGAAGGTAAAAAATGGGGATACATCGACACCTCTGGCAAATGGGTACTTGAACCCCAGTACGATAAGGTCAGAGCCTTTAATTCGGGACTAGCTCTTGTTTCAAAAGATGATCAATGGCACTATATCGACAAATCGGGCCAAGCCTTGGAAATTGAGGCACCTGACAAATTTTTGAGCTTTAACGATGGGGTTGCCATATATCGAAGGGGAGAACAAATTGGGCTTCTTGGAACCGACGGAAAGTTAATCCTTGAACCCACCCATGATGAAATCAAAAAGTTCTGGGACGGGCATGCCAAATTTAGAAAGGGAGAAGACTCTTGGGGTTTGCTAAATACTAAGGGCGAAACCGTCATACCGGCAGAATACGAAGAAATCGGCACTTACAACAAAAATGGAGTGTGGGGCAAAAAAGGAAGTGATTTTGGCATTTTTGTTGACGGAAAGTTCACAGCAGTACCGGGTGCTGACAAAATTTGGGATTTTAAATCCAGTTCGACCCTGACCTATGCCAAACAAGGGGATAAAATTGGGTATATCGACAATCAGGGCAAATGGGTCATCAAGCCCTCTTTCGATAAGGCCCGTGCATTTTCCAATGGGCTGGCACCTGTTATGCAGAACAAAAAATGGGGCTATGTCAATGAGAAAGGTGAGCAAGTCATTGATTTTCAATACAAAGATGCCGAGACATTCTCAGATGATGGCCTGGCTCCGGTAAAGGAAAAGCTTTGGGGCTTTGTAGACAAGACGGGAAAACTTGTAATTCCGATGGAATATGATATTTCGGCCGGATTTTCCTTTCTGAAAAGAAATGCCGAAAAAGGCTTTAAAAATGGCATCGCGAGGGTAAAGACCAAAAAAGGTTGGGGCTTTATCAATAAAGAAGGAAAGCTATTGGGAGATAAATGGTATAAGAACGCTGAGAACTTTTCAAAGGCCAACTAGTTTGTTGGAAGATTTTTAATGGAGGACAAAAAAGGAGAAAAGCAGAAATACGCATTGGTCACAGGTGGTTCCCGTGGTATTGGTCGAGCAATTTGCGTGCAGTTGGCAAGGGATTTAGACTATCATCTTTTGATTAACTATAACGGCAATAAGGAAGCCGCGAACGAAACTCTAAAACTGGTCAAAGAGGCCGGTGGAAAAGGCGAATCACTTCAGTTCAATGTAACGGAGTCAGAGAAAGTGAAATCTGTTTTGGAAGCGTGGCAAGAAAAAAACAAAGAGGCCATAATCGAAGTAATCATCAATAATGCCGGCATTACCAAAGATGGTCTTTTCATGTGGATGCCACCTGAAGATTGGTCAAAAGTCATCGATACCAGCCTTAATGGTTTTTATAATGTTACCAATGCCCTGATTCAAAAGCTTTTGGTCAATAAATACGGCCGGATTATCAATATGGTTTCGGTTTCCGGTCTAAAGGGAACTCCCGGGCAGACGAACTATTCCGCTGCCAAAGGTGCGGTTATCGGGGCCACCAAAGCCCTCGCGCAAGAAGTGGCCAAAAGAAATATCACCGTCAATGCCGTAGCTCCAGGTTTTATCAGGAGTGATATGACTGCCGAACTTGACGAAAAAGAGTTGAAAAAAATGATACCGGCCAATCGATTTGGAACCGCTGAAGAGGTAGCACATATCGTTTCTTTCTTGGCCTCCAAAAAATCATCCTATATTACGGGCGAGGTCATAAACATCAATGGAGGTATTTATTCTTAGCGACTTTTCTTAAATTTAATTTCCTGTTCCAAATAACTTTTGAGATACAATGAGGAGAGTGGTAATTACGGGTATGGGAATCTATTCCTGCATCGGCAAAAATCTTGTCGAAGTCAAAGATTCGCTGTATGCCGGAAAGTCGGGAATTGTCTTTGACCAAACTCGTGCCGATTTTGGCTATCGCTCACCGCTGACGGGTATGGTCCCCGAGCCTAATCTGAAACCATTGCTTTCAAGAAGGCAACGGGTAAGTATGGGCCAAGAGGCAAAATACGCCTATCTCGCTACCGTCGAAGCCCTTACGGGCGCAAAAATCGATCAGGGCTTTCTCGATGAAAACGAAGTGGGCATTCTGTACGGCAATGATAGTACTGCCAGGGAGGTTGTAGAATCAATTGATAAGATTCGTGAAAAAGGTGATACCACTTTGGTCGGTTCAGGCGCCATTTTCAAGGCCATGAACTCCACCGTTACAATGAACCTAGCGACGCTCTTTAAGCTCAGAGGGGTCAATTTTACAATCAGTGCTGCCTGCGCCAGCGGATCGCATTCCGTTGGCATGGCCTATCATTTGATCAAAAGCGGTTTGCAAGATTGTATAATTGCCGGTGGGGCGCAAGAAATCAACCACTACGCCATGGCAAGTTTCGATGGTCTTGGGGTGTTTGCGGTCAATGTCGAAAATCCGACGAAAGCTTCAAAGCCCTTTGACAAGGATCGTGACGGACTCGTACCTAGTGGAGGAGCGGCCACAATAATTCTTGAAAGCTACGAGTCGGCTATCGGGCGAGGTGCACCCATTTTAGCCGAAGTCATCGGTTATGGTTTTTCATCGAATGGCGAGCACATTTCCACCCCAAATGCAGAAGGCCCGGCCTTGGCCATGCGAAGAGCCTTGGAAGATGCCAAAATTGATGCCTCAAAAATAGATTATGTCAATGCCCATGCCACTTCGACCCCGGTCGGAGACGCTAATGAGGCAAAAGCAATCCATACGGTGTTTGGTGAAAGTAGACCGCTGGTGAGTTCAACAAAATCAATGACCGGACACGAATGTTGGATGGCGGGGGCAAGTGAAATCGTTTATTCCATGCTGATGATGCAAAATTCTTTCGTCGCGCCCAACATAAATTTGGAAAATCCGGATGAGGATTCCGCCAAATTAAACATCGCCAAGAAAACAATTGATAAAAAAATTGACGTATTTTTGTCCAATTCGTTCGGGTTTGGAGGTACAAACTCGGCGTTGATCATAAAAAAATACCAGCGTTAGGTCAATTGTATTTAATGCATAGGAGGCTAACAGATTTTAGGTGTTGTGGTAAAACAAAATTGTTGAACACCCGTGATTTTGGAATCTTCCATTAACCGCCACTGTGAACAATAGATACGGCAGGTTTTACGTTGGTTTATGATTAACCAAAGACTATGATTGAGATGACCAAAGATGTTATAATTGAAAAGATAGACGACTTTCTTGTTGAAGAATTCGAAGTTGATGAAGAGGAGATTGCGCCCGGAGCAAACTTAAAAGATGCCCTGGAGCTTGACAGTCTTGACTTCGTTGACCTTGTCGTCGCCGTCGAAAGTAATTTTGGGGTAAAATTGGTGGGAGAAGACTTCGTGAACATTGAGACCCTTCAAGACTTCTATGATCTTATCGAGCGAAAACTTGCCTAACATCAGATAATGGCGACCGAATGGAAAGGGAAAAAATCCAAAGGCACACTTTTAGGATATAAAATCTATATTTTCGTTCTCAAGAACTTCGGCATCAATGCTGCTTACCTACTACTCCATTCCATTGTACTCTATTACTTTTTATTTTCCTGGAAAGGCTCAAAGGCCATTTATCAATACTTTAGAAAAAGGCTCGGCTATTCCCGATTTAAAAGTATTATCAGTATTTACAAGAATTATTACAAGCTCGGCCAGACACTCTCTGATCGGGTAACCGTTTCTACAGGGCACCGAGAACTTTTTCATTATACGCATGACGGAATCGAGAAAATCGACAACCTCTTAATGAAAAAACAGGGTGGCATACTGATCAGTGGCCACGTCGGTAATTTCGAGATTTCACACTATTTCTTGGAAAATCGGTATAACATTTCGAAAATCAGCATGGTCACCACCGAGGCCGAACAAGAAGTCATTCAAGACTATCTGGCACAAATGGCCATGGACACGACCCTTGAATTGATTTTGGTCAAGGAAGACATGTCGCATATATTTGAAATCCATACCGCGCTTGAAAAAGGCGGACTGGTAGTTATTACGGGTGATCGCTTTTTACCGGGCAGCAAATATTTGACCGAAAACTTTATGGGTGCTCCGGCCAAATTTCCTTTGGGACCATTTCGATTGGCCTCACGACTGGGTGTCCCCGTACTATTTGTCTATGTCATGAAGGGCGAAAAGAGAAACTACGAGCTCTATGCGAGACAGGCCGAGGCAAAGGCCCGTGACGCTCAAGGATTGTTAAAGGAGTATTGTCAAAGCATGGAATGGGTGTTGGATAAATATCCGCTGCAATGGTTCAATTATTACGATTTCTGGGAAGACTACAGCTAATATGAAGGAAGTACTAGTCATATATTACACCCAAACCGGACAACTTTTCGATATTATCGAAAATATTCTCGACCCAATCAAAGGGGATGACATCAATATCGCTTATTATAAGGTCGAACCGGACCCTGAATTCGAATTTCCATGGAAGCAAAAGAACTTTTATGATATTTTCCCGGAAACCTTTCTACAAATCCCTTCGGATTTTCACCCGCCGAAACAGGAAATGCTGAACAAGAAATACGACTTGGTCATCTTGGGCTATCAGGTCTGGTTTTTGACGCCATCCGTCCCAATTAATTCCTTTTTAAAATCGGAATACGCCAAAAAATTATTGAAAGACACCCCTGTGATAACGGTCTTGGGCTGTCGAAATATGTGGCTACAGGCCCAGGAGAAAGTAAAACGTTTACTAAAAACGGCTGGGGCAAATCTCGTAGGCCATATTGCGCTGGTGGATCGCCATGTCAACCACATCAGTGTAATAACCATTTCCCATTGGATGTTTTCAGGGAAAAAAGATCGCTATTTGGGCTTCTTTCCAAAACCTGGGGTGTCAGACCATGACATTGCCGAAGCCAAGAGATTCGGCCCACCCATAAGAGACGCCCTATTATCGGGTGACTTCTCTAATCTGCAGAAAAAATTGGTTGGCCTTAAAAGTGTTGACATTAATCCGTATTTGGTACGAACAGATGAGCGAGGTAATGTAATTTTCTCGAAATGGGCCAATCATCTTATTAAGAAAGGTGGCCCCGGCGAACCCAAAAGGTTGAAATGGATCAGGATATTCAAATATTATTTGCAATTTGCCATCTGGGTAATAGCACCAATAGTTTTTGTTGTATTTTTGCTGACTTATTTGCCCATGAGCCAAAAGAGGAATAGGGAAAAAGCATATTATTCTTCCGTGGGACTAAAGGAGAATTGATGAAGGATGTATTTATAACGAGAATAGCGAAGTTTCTACCCAACGACCCGGTTGGCAACGATGAAATGGAGGAAAAGCTCGGGGCCATCGATGGTAGAACATCCAAGGCAAGAAGAATAGTTCTGCGCAATAATAAGATTACCAATCGATACTATGCCATTGATAAGAACGGTGAGGTAACCCACAATAACGCCCAACTGACCAAGGAGGCGGTCGAACGGCTTTGTGACGAAGATTTTACTACAAAAGATATTGAACTTCTGTCATGTGGCACTTCGAGTCCCGATCAGATTTTGCCTTCCCATGCATCGATGGTGCACGGGTTCCTGAAAAATGGGAATATGGAAATCAATTCTCCTTCCGGAGCCTGTTGTTCGGGAATGAACGCTCTTAAATATGGCTATCTTTCAGTGGGATCAGGATTGAAGAAAAATGCCGTCTGCACAGGGTCTGAACGAACTTCTTCATGGATGAAATCAGATGTGTTCGAAGATGAGGTCGAGCATCTGAAAGAACTCGAGGAAAATCCTATCCTTGCCTTTGACAAGGAATTTTTAAGGTGGATGCTTTCCGATGGTTCGGGAGCCTTGCTCCTAGAAAGTGAACCCAAAGGAAATACCCCTTTGAAAATCGAATGGATGGAAGGCTATTCTTATGCCTTCGAGATGGAAACCTGTATGTATGCAGGGGGTGACAAATTGGAAAATGGACATCTAAAACCTTGGAGTGAGTATCCCTCGGAGCTTTGGGGCAAAAAGTCACTTTTTGCTATGAAGCAGGATGTAAAATTATTGTCGGGCAATATTTTGGTCAAGGGTGTCGACAGCTTAAAAAAAGCAATGTCGAAACACGATATTACTCCTGATGACATTGATTATTACCTACCCCATATTTCTTCCTATTATTTTAAGGAACGGCTTTATGATGAGTTGAAGCGTCAAGAAGTGGAAATGCCTTGGGAGAAGTGGTTTCTTAATCTTGAAAAAGTCGGTAATGTCGGGGCCGCCTCGATTTATGTAATGTTGGAAGATCTGGTAAACTCCGGGCGATTGAAAAAGGGAGAGAAAATACTTCTGCACGTACCCGAAAGTGCCCGTTTTTCATATACTTATGCATATTTGACGGTATGCTAAATGAATTTACTCAAAACCCCTTTAACGGACGAGGATGCAATCGGGAATTTGATTCCGCAGCGGCATCCGTTCGTTATGGTCGACAGTCTACAGTATTTTTCAGAGGATAAAATTATTTCAGGCTTTAGAATCCCTATGGATAATCTATTCTCGAAAAATAATCTTTTTCATGCTCCGGGCTTGATAGAGAATATGGCTCAGACCATTGCATTGCACAAGGGATATTCATACTTTTTGAAAGGGCTTCCAGCCCCCGCAGGATATATTGGAGCGATGAAAAAAGTACAGGTCTTTGACCTACCCCAGGTCGATCAGAAATTGACGACCACTGTCAATATTCTTCATGATATATTGGATGTGACTTTGGTTTCGGCAACCATTGAATGTAATGGGAGACTGATCGCCCAAGGTGAAATGAAAACGGCACTGGCAAAATAACCGTATGGAAAGACCTCAGGGCATAATCGATATAAAAAAATTTCTACCACATCGCCCACCTTTGTTATTGGTAAGTAATATGCCTTATATCGACAAAGAGTCGGTTGTTACAGAATTCGAAATAACTTCTGACTGTGTCTTCGTGAAAAACAATCAGTTGTCAGAAACCGGGATTATAGAAAATGCCGCCCAAACCTCTTCTGCCATTGTAGGACAAAGTTATTTTGACCTTGATGACCTCGAAGGCACTAGCAATAAATTGGTCGGTTATATCAGTGCCATAAAGAAGGCCGTTATTCATAAGCTTCCCGAAGTTGGCGATACGCTGACAAGCAAGGCCAAATTGGTATCTCGCTATGACGGGGATGACCTCAGTATTTGTACCATAAGTTGCTCCTCTTTTAAGAATGATGATTTAATCGTAGATTGTACCTTAAATTTTTTGATTCACGAAGTCTAGATGAAGAAGGAAGAGGTACCGCAAGACGAAAGCAATCTCGCTTCGGCAAATATCAAGGATATGATTTATGCCGTAGACGAAAACGGCGAATATGTCACCGAACTAAGCACCGGTTGGAAACCCAAGACCATTGCCCTTGACAATGCTATTCAAGAAATCGAGGAAAGAGTCGAAGATGCGAAAAAACGGGTTCTTGAAAATAAGACCAGCCCCATTGAATATTATATGGAACTGCATAAAATGGACCCTCCGACACTGGCCAGTTATGTTGGCCTTTGGAAATGGCGCGTCAAAAGACATTTCAAGCCCTCAGTGTTCAAGAAGCTGAACAACAAATTACTTCAAAAATATGCCGATGTCTTTGAAATTTCCATTGAAAAACTAAAGAACATCGATGCCTGAAAACCTTAAAATTGACTTTTCGCACAAGCAATCGGCCCATTGTGAAAATGGGGTAGTCTCCAACCTCATGAGACACAACGGTTTTGAAATTAGTGAACCTATGGTTTTTGGTATTGGATCAGGATTGCTGTTCAGTTACCTCCCATTTCTAAAAGTTAACCACGCCCCGGTATTTACTTATCGGGTCATGCCCGGACTCATTTTCAAGCGCTTCGCAAAACGCGTTGGCATGAAAATAAAGCGGGAGAAGTTTTCAGACCCGAAAAAGGCCCAACAGCGGCTCGATGAAAACTTGAAGAATGACAATCCGGTGGGAGTGCAGGTGGGCGTTTATCAACTCCCCTATTTTCCGGAAGAGTATCGCTTTCATTTCAATGCCCATAACATGGTCGTCTATGGCAAGCAGGGAAACAGTTATCTGATAAGTGACCCCGTTATGGAAGGTGTAACGACACTGACCGAAAAAGAATTGGAAAAAGTGCGCTTCGCCAAAGGTGCCTTTGCGCCCAAAGGACACATATATTATCCTACAGCATTTCCTGAAAAACTGGAGCTGGAAAAAGCTATTGCAAAAGGCATAAAACAGACTTGCCGTGATATGACCGCTCCGGTTCCCATAGTAGGGGTAAAGGCCATGCGATGGGTCGCAAAAAATATTCGAAAGTGGCCGAAAAAGCTCGGGCCAAAAAAAACAAATCACTACTTGGGGCAAATCGTCCGTATGCAAGAAGAAATCGGCACCGGTGGCGGAGGGTTCCGGTATATTTATGGTGCCTTTTTGCAGGAAGCCTCAAAGGTTTTGAACCAACCCGAACTGTTCGAACTCTCAAAGGAAATCACCCAAATCGGAGACGAATGGCGGGATTTTGCAGTCGATGCCTCGCGCATTTATAAAAACAGGAGCGGAATGGCCGATGGCTATAGCGAAATTGCCGACCATTTGGAAGCCATTGCCTCAAAAGAAGAAGCGTTCTTTAAGCAATTGGGGAAAGTAGTTTGATATTTTTGGTTCCTCGTTGTTGGCAGGGCAGAGCGGATTTCGGTTTCTGTCTGAAGGCGGTATGGGAAGAAAACCAGAAACCTATTCGATGAACCAATTATCCCTTTCTCAAATGAAGTCAAACAGCAATCTTTTCAGACCCCGCTTTTATTAGGCCCACCTTACCTTTAGAAGGGACAGAACTAGCTTTGTGTCCATCAAAAAAGTGTAAATTTGGGATGATTCCAAACAATCGACCACTTACCCCATGATCCAAATCAATAACCTTTCAAAAAAATACAAGGGTTCCGATTTTTTTTCGGTAAATGATTTGAGCCTTACTATTTCAGAAGGTGAGATTTTCGGTTTACTTGGGCCTAATGGAGCGGGTAAGACGACCCTGATTTCGATGTTAAGCTCATTGTTGCGGCCCACTTCGGGCACTTTCAGTGTCAACGGTCTAAATTACACGGAACATAAGGCGGAATTGAAGCAGTTTATTGGCATCGTACCCCAAGAATATGCCCTATACCCTTCTCTGACCGCCGTTGAAAACTTGATGTTTTTCGGAAGTATGTATGGCCTGAAAAATCCGGGCTTAAAAAAAGATGTTTATGGCCATCTTGAGACTTTAGGACTATCCGGTTTTGCAAAAAAGAAAATAAAAACCTTCTCAGGGGGAATGAAAAGACGGGTCAACCTCATCGCCGGAATGCTCCATAAACCTAAAGTATTGTTTCTAGACGAACCCACTGTCGGAGTAGACGTGCAATCACGAAATGTAATCATTGAACATCTTGAGCAATTGAATAAAAATGGTACAACAATTATTTACACCTCCCATCACCTGAACGAGGCCGAGGAATTCTGTACAAGGGTCGCCATTATCGACCACGGATCGATTGTTTGCCAAGGAGAGCCCAAAAAATTGATTGCTGAACAAAAAGATGCGCGACATCTAGAAGATGTTTTTTTGGCATTGACCGGCAAAGCCCTACGTGATTATGCATAAACTTATTACCAGTGCATATAAGGAATTTTTTCTGTTAACCCGCGATATTGGTGGATTGGCCATTTTGTTTTTGATGCCATTATTATTGGTAATTGTAATTACTACGGTGCAAGACGGTACTTTTAAGGCCATCAAACAGAACAAGATTCCCATTCTACTGGTTGACAAAGATGGGGGTACGGTTGCCCAGCGTATAGAAGAAAATCTTATCAAATCTGAAATGTTCGAAGTTGTCAAGAACAATGACGAGGCAGTAGTTGAAAATCTTGTGCAGAAGGGAAAATACCAGCTAGCCATAGTTCTCCCCAAAGACCTATCGAAAGACTTAGACCTCAAAGTTTCAGGGAATGTCGAAGGAATATTGGCAAAATTCGGGGTGGGTGAAGAACGGCCGCTCCAAGAGGAATCAAGCTTGCAATCAAAGGAAGTCAAACTTTATTTCGACCCTGCCACGCAGTTTTCTTTTCGAAACTCCGTCAAGAGCGGCATTGACCAAATGGTTTCCCAAATCGAAATACAAACGATTTATGAAGCATTTCGGAAAGAGCTGACCGACGACCCTTCCGAAAAAATCTTCGACACCGAAAGCTTCATATCCTTTAAGGAAATCATACCCAACTCGGAAGACCGGGGGTTGATACCAAATTCTACCCAGCACAACATTCCGGCATGGACACTTTTTGCCATCTTCTTTATTATACTCCCACTGTCAATAAATATGGTCAACGAAAAGAACCAGGGCACTTTTGTGCGTTTGCGAACTCACCCTGTCTCTTATGCAACTGTTCTTGGGGGGAAAACTATCGTTTTTTTGGCAGTGGCATTGATTCAATTTGCACTTATGCTATTGGTCGGTGTTTTTTTATTTCCGCTATTGGGGCTTCCAAAATTGGATGTTTCGGGTAGGTTGCCCCTACTTTTTATCGTCGCGTTTTTTGCCGGCTTAGCAGCTGTGGGGCTTGGTCTTCTACTTGGTACAATTGCTAAGAGTCAAGAGCAATCGGCGCCATTCGGGGCGACCTTGGTGGTGATCTTGGCCGCCATTGGAGGCGTTTGGGTTCCTGTTTTCGCCATGCCCAAGCTTATGCAAACCTTGTCAAATCTATCTCCAATGAACTGGGGTCTGAATGCCTTTTATGATGTATTTTTGCGCAATATTGGGTTTGTCGAAATCTTACCCAAAATTGGTCTTTTACTGCTGTTTTTCATTACCACGACCGTAACAGCTATAGTTTACTATGAACGAAAAAATGCCGTCTAAATCCAAAAAGGAAATCAGTTTTACAAGTGATGTCCGTGTACGTTTTACGGAATGCGACCCTCTTGGCATCGTGTGGCATGGCAATTATATCCAATACTTTGAGGACGGTCGAGAGGCTTTTGGCCGCCATCATGGCATCTCGTATCTAGATCAGAAAAAGCACAATTTCAGTACGCCGATCGTAAGATCTTTTTGTGAGCATAAATTGCCCCTTCGCTATGGTGATGTTGCACAAATCAAGACCACCTATGTCGACTCAGACGCCGCCAAATTGATCTTCAAATACGAAATCTTGAATCCGGAAGGAAAGGTGGTATGTACCGGGGAGACCGTGCAGGTTTTCGTCGAATTACAGGGCGAGCTATCCTTGGGCATTCCCAAATTTTTTAAGGAATGGAAGCGAAAAGTAGGATTGTTGGATGCATAAGACCTTCCTCTCATATAACAATATCGTGTCTTCTTTCGGATTTGATAGCCAGACCGCCATTTCGCAAATAAAGAACGAGGTATCTGCCTTACAATTAATCGATGACAAAAACATCCTTCCAGATCCGTTCTATTCTTCTCTCATCAATAGGGAGGAACTGGAGGAGAAATTTGAAAAACTCCACCCAAAAGACAAATTCACGCGATTGGAAAAAATGTTGATCGTTTCGCTTTCCGACACGATTTCAAAATCAAGGATAGAACTTACCGACCGGGTCGGACTGATCATTTCGACGACCAAAGGCAATATTGACGTGCTCGAAAAGGATGGTAAATTTCCTAAACAACGGGCATATCTCGCTCAGTTGGGAATTAAAATAAAAGACTTTTTCCGATTTAGAAATGATGCCATTGTGCTTTCCAATGCCTGTGTTTCTGGGGTTTTGGCGATTGCCGTTGCCAAGAGGCTCATCGACCAAGGTACATACGACCATGTTTTTGTCGCTGCCGGTGATTTGGTTACCCATTTTATTTTATCGGGCTTTCAAGCATTCCAAGCTTTGAGTTCAGAACCATGTAGACCGTATTGCAAAATGCGTACAGGGATCAACATTGGTGAAGTAGGTGCATCGGCGTTGGTTACAAGGACCCCAAATAATCTGGCCCCAGAGGCTGTTAAAATCTTGGGCGAGGCCTCTTGCAACGACGCGAACCACATTTCAGGCCCTTCCCGAACGGGTGAAGGACTTTTTAAAAGCATATCCTCCGCCATGAAACAATCAGGGCTGTCTACAAAGCAAATAGATTATATCTCCGCCCATGGTACGGCCACCCAATTCAATGATGAAATGGAGGCCATTGCCTTCAATCGGGCAGGTCTTGAATCAGTTCCCCTCAATAGCTTAAAAGGTTATTTTGGGCATACACTCGGCGCATCGGGGTTATTGGAAACCATTGTGGGCATTCATTCCCTGAATCAAAACACACTTTTTGCCTCCAAAGGGCTTCAAGAATTGGGTGTTTCCAAACCCTTGAATGTCATAAACGCGACAGCACACCAAGAAATCGATACTTTTCTCAAGACGGCTTCAGGTTTCGGAGGATGCAACACGGCGGTGATTTTTCAAAAAGTTGCCCGATAACCTTTAATAGCTCATCGTAGTTATTAAATTTGCGCGGGTGCAAAATTCGGGATAAGCAATTATTTATGTCAAAAAAACCAATGAAGGCTGTTGTGGCTTTGCAGGAAGCACAAAAAATCGCTTTCGCTCCCTTTGTTTTTCAAACAACCGTCTCTTTGCGTAGATTGGGGGTTTTCGATTTTATTTTTGACTCGAAAAGACCGGTTTCACAAAAGGAGATTTCAGCTGCCTTATCCATTAGCGAATACGCTTTGAGCGTTCTGCTCGAAATAGCGGAAAGTGCTGAAATCGTTCATAGAGACGAGCAAGACAACTACGAATTGACCAAAATCGGATACTTTCTCAATTATAATAAAATGTCGGAGGTTAACATCAATTTTACGCAAGATGTTTGCTATACAGGTCTTTTTCATTTAGAGGATACCATTCGTTCAGGAAAACCCGAAGGGCTAAAAGAATTTGGTAATTGGAACACGATTTACGAAGGCCTTTCGCATTTACCGCGTCGGGCACAAAAGTCGTGGTTTGCATTTGATCATTTTTATTCGGACGGGATATTCGAAGATGCGTTAAAAATTGTTTTTAAAAACTCGCCTAAGGTCATTTTTGACATTGGCGGAAATACTGGAAAGTTCGCCATACTTTGCTGCGGCCATGACCCAGACGTTCAGGTAAAAATATTTGACCTTCCAGGTCAGCTGAGAACGGCTTTGGCAAATGCGAAAGAAAATGGGCTTGAAAACCGAATTTTGGGCCAAGAAATCGATTGGCTTTCAAATAATCCTGAAATTCCCCAAGGTGCAGATACAATTTGGATGAGCCAATTTCTCGATTGTTTTTCAAAAGAGGAAATCCTAAAAATCCTTAGAACCACCGTCAAATCAATGAATGCCGGCACGGAGTTGATCATTATCGAAACCTACACCGATCGACAAAAGTTCGGCAATGCCAAATTCATTTTGGAGGCCACCTCACTGTACTTTACGGCAATGGCAAACGGCAATAGTAAAATGTACAAGGCCATCGAGCTCATCGAGTTGATAAAAGATGCCGGGCTGTCAATTGAAGAAGATATCGGTCTCGGGGAATACCACACATTATTCGTTTGCAAAAAGAAATAGTTGCTGGATCAAAATCTTCACATACAAAGTTATTGTCACATCAGGAGCGGTCAGATTTTGTTGAGCGGAAAATCAATCTATTCGGATAGTAAAGAAGGTTTTCCCGTATTTATAAAATCGGCTTATACGCATTTTAAGATTGGCTATTCAAAGTTTTTTAAGATGGACAATCTCAGTAAGCTGGCCTTTATGGCAGCGGAAATTTTGTTGAAGGACGAGCCTGAAAAAGATATCGCTTTGGTTCTATCGAACCGTGCCTCAAGCCTTGATACCGACCGTAGGCATCAAACTTCGATTTCCGATTCAGGAAGTGGTTATGCAAGTCCGGCCATATTTGTCTATACCCTACCGAATATTTGTTTGGGGGAAATCAGCATTAGGCATAAACTTTATTCAGAAAACAGCTTCTTTGTATTCGATCAATTTACCCCTGAAATACTTTTCGACTATAGTGAAAATCTAATTTTGGCAAAAAAGGCAAAAAAGGTACTCTGCGGTTGGGTCGACTATGATGGTGAAAAATATGATGCATTTTTGTACGTTGTCGCCGAGAACGGTACTTTTGTGCACTCGATAAGCGAGATAAACCGAATATATTAGTCCAAATGAGCGAATTGAAATTAGAATTGAAAGAGAAAATTATTGAGCAACTGAATCTTGAAGACGTTTCGGTTGATGAAATTGCAGATAATGAACCACTTTTTGGAGAAGGGCTTGGTCTTGATTCAATCGATGCACTCGAGCTCATCGTGATGCTCGACAAGGATTATGGCATTAAACTGGCCGATCCAAAAGAGGGTAGAAAAATCTTCGAATCAATAGACACCATGGCCGATTATATTGATGCCAATAGAAACTAGCCTTTTCGCCGATTTCAAAAAAATCGAAGCTTCCGATATCCCATTTTTAAGATGGGATATTTGTATTTTTACGGGGAAGCCATTTTTATGGGTCAAGGAGTAGCAATAACGGGTATCGGTATTATTTCCGCCATTGGTAACAATGCCGCGGAAAACCATGAGTCGCTCGTTTTGGGAAAGTCAGGAATTTCGCGAATCACTCAAATCGACACCATTCATAAAGATGAAATCATGGTCGGGGAAATTCCGATGGAAAATCCTGAGCTTGAAAAATTACTCGGCCTCGAATCCGATCAATATTCCCGAACCCCCATGCTCGGCATAATTGCGGCCCAGGAAGCCATCTCGCATGCCGGCATAACAAATATCAACGATTGTAAGACCGGACTCATTTCAGGAACCACAGTCGGTGGAATGGACAAGTCAGAGCGATATTTCTATGAATATTTTAAGAGTGATAAACACTGGAATCACATTACCGGACTTCATGCGGGAGATTCTACAAGAAAAATAGCTAAGCATCTCGGGCTAGAACAAAGCTTTGTTACCACAATAAGCACTGCTTGCTCGTCGGCGGCAAATGCCATCATGATGGGCGCACGAATGATAAAATCAGGACGGCTCGATCGCGTTATAGTGGGTGGGACCGACGCTTTGTCGAAATTCACCCTTAACGGTTTCAAGACCTTAATGATTCAATCGGATACCTACAATACCCCTTTTGATGAAAACAGAAAAGGTTTGAACCTCGGTGAAGCGGCAGCCTATTTGGTTTTGGAGTCCGACAAGGTCGTTTCGCAGAATGGGAAGCAAGTACTGGCTTACCTAAAGGGTTACGGAAATGCCAATGATGCTTATCACCAGACCGCATCTTCAGAACATGGTGATGGGGCGGTTTTGGCCATGGAAAAAGCTTTAAAGGTGGCAGGGCTTTCACCCAAGGAAATAGATTACGTCAATGCGCATGGCACTGCAACGCCCAACAACGATCTTTCAGAAGGTCGGGCATTGCTTCGTATTTTTGATAACAAGGTTCCTGAATTTAGTTCTACAAAGGCCTTTACTGGCCATACCTTGGCTGCAGCCGGCAGTGTGGAAGCCGTTTATTCGGTAATGGCGTTGCAGCACAATACCATTTATCCGAATCTTAATTTCGGGACTCCTATGAAAGAGTTCGACCTCACCCCGGAAACACAGGTCAAGCAAAAGGAATTGAATAGCGTTTTGTCAAATTCATTTGGTTTTGGCGGAAATTGTTCCACTCTAATCCTGTCGGAGAAATCGTGAAAAAATCCGTTTACATAAACAGCTCCGGATCGGTTTCTCCTCAGGATACCTTGGATAATAATGTCTTTCTTGCTGATCTCGTGAGTTATGAGGATACGGTCCTTAAAGTAATCAATCCAAACTACAAGGAGTTTATACCTCCGGCCGCGGCAAGAAGAATGGCGAAGGGCATTAAGATGAGTACGGTAAGTGCCAAAACCGCCATGGCCGAAACTGCTTTGGAAGAAAATCAAATCGACGCAATCATCGTCGGTACGGGATTGGGCTGTATCGGGGACTCTGAAAAGTTCGTAAAGGATATCATCGACAACGATGAACAATACCTTACCCCCACCCGATTTATTCAATCATCCCACAATACTGTTGCCGGGCAAATCGCATTGGGCATGGGATGCAAGGGCCATAATTTTACCTATGTACATTCAGCGGTTTCTTTTGAATCGGCACTCCTTGATGCCAAAATGCAACTTGAGCAAGATGAGGCGAACCATGTCTTGGTGGGTGGTGTCGACGAACTGGTGGCACATCACGAAGACACCCATCGGCTTATCAATCATATTAAACAAGTACCTATTAAAACCTTGTCACTACTTAGGTCCAATACTCAAGGTGCCATATTTTCCGAAGGCGCCAATTTCTTTGTTGTATCGAACGAAAAAAGAGATTCCGCTTATTCTGAGTTAATCGACATCGAAATACTCAATACGCTTCCCGAAGCCCATACTGAAGAAAAAGTTTCCGATTTTTTACAGAAAAATGGGCTTGCCCCCTCTGAAATCGACCTTGTCGTTTTTGGAAATAATGGAGATATCAAGTTTGATGGATATTACAACGAACTCGGCAAAGGAATTTTCAAAAGCATTCCCCAAGTCTATTACAAACATCTATCAGGTGAATTCGACACTGCTTCGGCATTCGGGTTTTGGTTGGGGAACAAAATATTGAAAAATCAAACCGTTCCGGAAGTGGTACGCTTGAACGATCAAAATATCGACCGACTTGAAACCATCTTGCTCTACAACCAATATCGCGGGGAAAACCATAGCCTCGTTTTATTAAAAAGATGCTAAGGCGAGAATCGATCAATCTACTTGCAATAGCTGTACTGGCCATATTGGCCGCAATCCACTTTTTCATGCCCGTGCCTTGGTGGGCATACATCTTAATATTGTTTTGTTGGTTCTTGATGACTCTTTTCGGATCTTTTTTTATCCAATGGAACTACCATTTGACCTCATTGCACTCAAACAAGACCCTTTCGAAAGACTTGGTGGCGCTGACCTTTGACGACGGCCCCAACCCAGAATTTACACCAAAAGTGTTGGCCCTCTTAAAAAAATACAACTCAAAGGCGACCTTTTTTCTTGTCGGAAAAAATGCCGAGAAACATCCTGAGTTGGTGCAAGATATTTTGAGACAAGGTCACTCCGTTGGCAACCATACCTATTCGCATACCAACGGTTTTGGATTTTTTGGCACTTCGAAAGTCATTTCCGAATTGAAGCGGGCCAATTCCGTCGTGGAAAAAATAGCTGGCTTTAAGATGAGGTTGTATCGTCCAGCTTTTGGCGTTACGAACCCGAATATTCAAAAAGCGGTGAAAACGCTCAAGTTAAACTCCATAGGTTGGAACATAAGGTCATTGGATACAACAGATAGGTCAGAAGAAACCATTTTAAACCGCATTACCTCGAAAGTCTCCAAAGGTGACGTCGTATTGCTGCATGACACCTCAGAAAAGACGGTAGAGGTGTTGGAACGGTTATTGCTATTTTTGCAGGTAAATAACCTTAAGGCCGTCACTGTCGACGAGCTTTTAAATATCAGGGCTTATGAATAGGCTGTTCTACTTATTTCTATTTCTTTCTACCTTCGTCACGGCCCAAACCCAGATGAGCGAATCTGAGGCCTCCGCCCTGCGCTCAAAAGTCAAATCATTGGCTGAGACCACAAATACGATTACAGCCGACTTTGTACAGAAAAAGCACCTTGATTTTTTGTCGAACGATATCGAATCGAGGGGAAAATTATCTTTTAAAAGTCCTGATTTGGTAAAATGGGAATATGTTTCGCCCTTTTCATATGCGGTTTTATTCAAAAATGACATGTTGTATATCAACAATGAAGGGGATAAAAGCAATGTCGATATCGGTTCGAACAAATTGTTCAGGCAGCTCAACAAACTGATCAGCGGAAGTGTTACCGGGGATATGTTCGATGTGGCGGAGTTCGATATTTCGTATTTCCAAATCGAAAGCGCCGTCGAAGTGCGATTCGTACCAAGGGATAAAAAATTCGCCCAATATATCAGGGAATTTCAAATGATTTTTAACTCGCAAGCAGAGGTTACCGAGGTCAAGATGATAGAGCCCTCCGATGATTACACCCATATCATTTTTTCGAGCCGAATGACGAATCAAGATCTTCCCGATGCGGTTTTTGCCCATTAGTATTTTTCTGCTTGTATTCGTTGGGTGCGCATCTTACCCAAAAAAACAAAATTTTGAAAAGACAATATCCGAAAGGCTGGAAATACTCAATCCCTACTTTTCAGATAGCGCAAAAGACTTCGTCTACAAAGCCGACATCAAGGTTTTAAAAAATTCTTTCAGTGGAATCTTCATCGTAAAAAAGCTGGGAGACGAGCATCATCGAATCGTTTTTACAACCGAAATGGGAAACAAGCTTTTTGATTTTGAATTTCTGCAAAAAAACCTAAAAATCAATCATATTTTGCCAGAAATGGATAAAAAAGTACTCAAAAACGTACTAAAACGCGATTTTTTGGCTCTAATTACGCAAAAACCGATTTTATTAAGATCTTTTTCAAAAGACAATTATACTATAATCGAGTCTGAACTTTTAGATAAAAGACACTACTACTATGTTGCCAATAAAAAACTCAAAAAAATTGTCCGCACCGCTAACGGAAAAGAAAAGGTCACTTTCTTGTTTTCAGGAATAAATGATAACATTGCAAGTGAAATCAAAATCGTGCACCACAACGTCAAATTGGAAATTGCCTTAAAAGCGCTGTAGATGAAGAAGATAGGTAGTATTTTTATGTTCTTGGCCCTAATGTCCTACGGTGTGGTCAATGCACAGGCGCGCCCCGGTATAAAGATGGGCCTCAATAGTTCAAGTATCAGCAAGACCAGACTTGATTCGAAAATTGGGCCCTACATCGGCGCTTTCGTAAAAATCCCTATTACCGATTATTACGCACTGCAACCTGAAGTTCTTTATTCCCGCCAAGGCGGCAAATCCAACTCTTCAGATTATGGCGATGTAAATATTGATTATCTATCTATTGGTGTGCCCAACAAGTTTTACGTAACTCCGAACAATGGTTTCCATTTCATGTTGGGCATCGGGTTGGATATTAACCTAAAAAATAATTTCATCGGTTTGACCAATTTCGATATCGACGACGAAATCTCACCGGTCGATGTTGTCGCCATGGGAGGCATAGGCTTTGAATTCCCTTTCGGACTCAGTATTGAGGCACGTTACAAACAGGGAACCATAAGTGTTGACTTTCTGGGCGAAGACAATTTTTATGAGGAAGAAGGCAGCAATTTGAATGGGGTTTTTCAAATCGGAGCCGCCTATAAATTTAAATTATGACGAACATGTTGATCGAAAATCTATATGAAGTAATCTCTTTTGACAATAATGATGCAAAGGTGGTTGCGACTGTCACGCTAAACAAAGACCACGAGATTTTCGAAGGTCACTTTCCCGGGAACCCTGTGATGCCAGGGGTTTGCATGATTCAAATAATCAAGGAACTTACAGAAAGGGCCATAGAAAAAACCTTGTTTCTCTCGAACTGTTCGAACATAAAATTTATGGCAATAATCGATCCCCGAAAGAGTAGGCCGCTCACCCTTAATATTGAGTATTCAGAAATAGAGGGAATGGTCAAGGTAAAGAATACCTCATCATTCGATGATACTCTGGCATTAAAATTGAGCGCTACTTTTAAAATAGTCGATTAATGAAGCCCTTTACTTTTGTTGTTTGTTTTCTAGTTGGTTGCTTTTTAGGGCCCAACCTTTCGGAAATCCGAAAAAACTATCCTTTGGCCAATGACAGCAAAGAAATAACACAAAAAATGTACGAGTCCTTTGCCGGAATTACTGAAGATGACAGGGCTATATATATTGCCTACAAAGGTGGAATTTCCACTATCATGGCCAAACATGCCAAAGGCATAAAGGATAAAAAAGCTTTTTTTAAGGAAGGCGTATCGCTTCTCGAACATGCCGTGGAAAAAGATCCAGAAAATATTGAAATCCGATGCATTCGGTTGGGTGTACAGGAAAATTCTCCGAAATTTCTCAAATACAAAGACCAAATTGAATCGGATAAAGACTTTATTATCGAGCATTTTTCCTCTGAGACTTCTTCAGAAATCCAAGCTTTTGTAAAGGGCTACGTACAGCAAGCTGATGCCTTTACCGCCGAAGAGAAGCAATTGTTTTAGGATTGGTAATCGCTATCTTTGTTCTGCGAATTGACTGTGCCTTTATTGTCAGTCTGAGCGAAGTTGAAGACCCGCTTTGTACCCATGCATTTCGACTACGCTCAATGTGACAGTTCCTTTATTTCCAGGCAATATCTTGAACGATTAACAAGTGCCAACGACTGACCAATCTGTAGAAAACTTAGTGTCCCAGCTTAAATGCTGCGTCATCATACCCACCTACAACAATGCCAAAACCCTTAAAAGAGTATTGGATGGGGTGGTTCAACAAGCCTTAAAGGTCATTGTGATCAACGATGGCTCTACAGATAATACCAAGGCAGTCTTGGCAGAATATACCGAGGTGACCATAATTCATTTGGAACACAACAAGGGAAAGGGAAACGCACTGCGCCTTGGTTTTAGAAAAGCTTTGTCCCTGGGTTTCGATTTCGCGATTTCAATTGATTCCGACGGCCAACATTTTCCAGAGGATATTCCCGTTTTTCTAAATGCCCTTAACGTAGCCAAGGACAAAAATGTTCTGTTGATAGGAAGCAGGAATATGGAACATGAAAGCGTACCCAAGAAAAGTAGTTTCGGCAACAAATTCTCGAATTTTTGGCTTTGGGTCACTACCGGAAAATCCTTGGCGGATACGCAGTCGGGATTTCGTTTGTATCCGATTAGGGCAATGGAAAACATCAAACTGCAAACCAATAAGTTTGAATTCGAAATCGAAGCCATGGTAAAAGCCTCGTGGAAAGGAATTGACTTAAAAAATGTACCCATAAGGGTTTTGTACGATCAATCTGAGCGCGTTTCCCACTATCGCCCCACCATCGATTTTTTACGGATCAGCCTTTTGAATACTTGGCTCGTACTGGTCGCCTTGATCTACATCAAACCCCGTGATCTCTTTCGAAAATTCCGTAAAAAAGGCTTTAAGCGCTTTTTCTATGAAGACTTTTTGCAAAGTAGCGATTCGCCCATAAAAAAGGCCCTCTCAATAGCCTTGGGCACTTTTATCGGTTTGAGTCCGTTTTGGGGCTTTCATACCGTTCTTGTACTCTCTCTGGCAATACTTCTGAGACTGAACAAGGTCATCGCCTTTGCCTTTTCGAATGTGAGCATACCTCCCTTGATTCCGTTCGTGGTCTTTTTGAGCCTTCAGACCGGCGGTCTGGTCACGGGCAATGAACTCAATTTTTCAATGGAGGATATTGTGCAAGACCTTGGCGCCCTTAAACATTTACAGGCCTATATCATCGGTAGTTTTGTACTTGCGATTGTCTGTGCCTCTCTTTTCGGATTGATTGGCTACCTCATTCTTTTGTTTTTTAATCGGAAAAATATCAATGTCAGCAATGGGTAGGTTTTTCAACGATTTATATAGGTGGATAAAATCCCATCGTTGGCATGGTCTTATTTTGATTTTGACGCTTTTGGGCGTATTGACATTTCTCGCCTCACGTGTCGAATTCGAGGAGGACATTTCAAAACTAATACCCATAACCAAAGAAGCTGAGGAACTCCAAAAGGTTTTGAAATCGGTCAACTTCGCCGACAAGATCGTGGTGAACATTCACAAACTGGAAGAAGGGAGTACGGAAGACCTCATTGATTATGCAACCCGATTCCTTGATCGCATCAACACAAATTCATCAGATTACATAAAAAGTATTCAGGGGCAGGTCAATGATGACGCGGTCCTCAATTCCATGGATTTTGTTTATCAGAACCTGCCGCTTTTTTTGGAAGAATCCGATTATGAAACCGTTTCAAAGAGGCTATCCCGAGACAGTATTTCGGCAATCACGAAAGAAAACTATAAAATGTTGATTTCCCCTTCGGGGATTATCGCCAAAGAGACCATTTTAAAAGACCCTTTAGGTCTTTCTTTTATCGCCCTAAAAAAACTGCAGGAATTGAGCTTTGGAGATGACTTCAAACTTAAGGACGGCTTTCTCATGAGCAGCGATGAACAGAACATCCTGTTGTTTATAAATCCGGTTTTTGAACCCAACGACACGGCCAACAACGAGCCATTTGTCGATGCCCTTTACGACCTTCAGAACAAATTGAACACCTCTTTTAAGACACAGGTCATGGCAGAATATTTTGGCGGTACTTTGGTTGCAATCGCCAATGCCCGACAAATAAAAAAGGATATTCAATTTACAGTCGGCATAGCGCTGACCCTCCTACTTTTGATTCTTGTCCTCTTTTATAGAAAATTGACACTGCCCTTGATTTTATTTACCCCCACATGGGTCGGTGGTCTTCTTGCAGTGGCGATGCTCTATTTGATTCGCACCAAAATATCTGCTATTTCATTGGGCATAGGGTCCATTTTATTGGGTGTAACCTTAGATTATTCGTTGCACATTTTGACACATATTCGAAATGGAAATTCAATCAAACGGCTTTACCAAGACGTGGCCCCTGCCATTTTGGTAAGCGGACTCACTACCGCTTCCGCATTTTTATGTTTGTTGTTTTTGCAGTCGCAAGCATTACAGGATTTGGGTATTTTCGCTGCGATCAGCGTACTTGGAGCATCGGTATTCTCCTTGATTTTTATTCCACAAGTCTATAGTCCATCCCTTAAAAGGATAAATGGAAAGACCCTTTTTGACCGCTTCGCCTCTCTTAACTTCCACAATAGCAAAATAGGTGTTGTAGCGATTTCGATACTCTTTCTGGTCTGTGCATTTACCTATTCAAAAGTCGTCTTCGACAAGGATATCGCCAAACTCAATTATGAACCTGAAGACCTCATTGCCGCACGTCAAAGAATGGATGCCCTGACCAATCTCGAATCGAAATCGATTTACCTTACGGCCTACGGAAACAATCTAGAGGAAGTTCTTGAAACCAATGACAAACTGCACCAGAGCCTAAGAAATCTTAAACGTGAAAACCAAATCATCAATTACAGTGGGGTCGGCGGATTAGTGCAATCGCCAGCTACCCAAAACAAAAAGATAAGCCATTGGAAACAATTTTGGGAAGCCGAAAAAATCAATGCCTTGCAACAAAATTTAATCGCCAGTGGAAACGAATTGGGTTTCAAACCAAAAACCTTCAATGCTTTTTACCGACTCCTTAGTTCTGATTTCGCCCCTATAAAGGTCGAAGAATTCAAAGACTTGAAGATTGTTCAAATTGATGATTACATAAGTGCAAAAGGCGATTTCATTACCATCAATTCACTAATCAAACTTGATTCGTCTCAAGTGCAAAAGGTCAACAACACCTTTGAAAATATTCCGGACACTGTGCTCATCGATCGACAAGGGGTGAATGAAACTTTTTTGGGCAATCTGAAAAATGACTTCAATCGCCTGATCGGTTATTCCGTTCTTGCCGTTTTATTGATTTTGGTTCTCTACTATCGAAGTTTTTCCCTGACCTTGGTCACGGCCCTTCCAATTTTTTTGACCTGGATTCTCACCGTCGGCATCATGGGCCTGTTCAATATTCATTTCAATATTTTCAATATCATCGTCTGCACCTTCATTTTCGGATTAGGGGTCGACTACAGCATCTTTATGACCAATGGGCTGTTAACAGAACTCAAGACGGGAGAGCGGACACTACCAACGCACCGCACCTCTATCATTCTGTCGGTAATAACAACAATCTCGGGGGTCGGTGTCTTGATATTTGCCAAACATCCGGCTTTATATTCGATTTCCGCCGTATCGTTGATCGGCATTCTATCGGCCGTGGCAATTGCCTTCAGCATCCAGCCCCTGTTATTCAAACTGTTCATCGGAAGCCATAAAAAAAGACCCATTTCATTAAGGGTCTTGATACATTCGGCCCTTTCCACCACATATTACGCGTTGGGCGGGGTGCTATTTTCAATCATTAGTACGATGCTGATCAAAATTGTTCCGATCAGCAAAAAAGTCAAGATGGATTGGTACCATCGAACGGTATCGAAATTTTTGAAGTCCGTTCTTTACAGCAATCCCTTTGTAAAGAAAAAAGTGCTCAATCCCCATAACGAAACCTTTGAAAAGCCGGCAATGATCATCGCCAACCATGCTTCGGCCCTCGATTCATTGACCATTGGCATGTTGCATCCAAAAATTATTTTTCTGGTCAATGACTGGGTCTATAATTCACCCGTCTTTCGTTTTGCGGCGCGTTTGGCCGAGTTTTATCCAGTTTCAGAAGGCATAGAAAAAAGTCTGCCCCATCTGCAAAAAAAGTTAGATCAGGGTTACTCTTTGATGGTCTTTCCAGAAGGAACAAGATCTGAAACCAACAAAATAAAAAGATGGCATAAGGGAGCTTTTTACTTGGCCGAACATTTGAAGTTGGATGTGCTTCCAGTTCTCATCCATGGAAATTCAGAAGTACAACCGAGAAACAGTATCGTTATTCGTGATGGAAGTATTACGGTAAGAATCTTGGAACGGATTCCTTTTGCAGATAGATCTTTTGGTGACACGGATCGCCAAAGAACAAAACAAATTGGCGCCCATTTTAGAGAGGAGTTTGAAAAATTCAGGGATGAAATCGAGAACACTTCCTATTTTGAGAAAGCTTTGTTCGAAGAATTCCAATACAAAGGCAATACGGTCTACAAATCGGTCAAAAGAGATTTTGCCGCCAATAAATCCTTCTATAAGAAAATAATGGACACCGTAGAAAATAAGGCCGGTATTATACATATTTCAGAAGATCATGGGCAATTGGACATCTTGCTTTCAATGGATTCTGCCGATAGAAAAATCCATTCCTATTATCCTGATAAAACAACTCGAAAACTATTGACCAACACTTTTACAAGCCAATATCGAGGTCGCATTTCTGTCTATGATTCCATCGAAACGGCCCTGGTGCAAAAGGCAACCATTTTAATCCTCAATTTGGCCTCCTTTAATTTTGATAAGCGAGCGATGCATATAACCGATGAAATCGCTATCTTGATTTTGCTAAGGCATAGTTTTGGCAGGGGTGCAAAAATTTTGGAAAAGCTTGGGTTCAAGATGGTGTACCAAGAAAAAAATAATGCGATTTGGCGAAGATAAAGGAGTATTACGATGCCGTAATCATAGGAAGTGGTATGGGCGGGCTGGTGGCCGCTAACATTTTGGCCCGTGAAGGTCGAAGTGTTTGCGTCTTGGAAAAGAACAACCAATACGGCGGCAATTTGCAGACTTTCGTTAGAGACCGTACCATTTTTGACACCGGAGTCCACTATATCGGGGGATTATCAGAAGGTCAAAATCTGCATAGATATTTCGATTATCTGGGCATTCTCGACGGGCTTCAATTGAAACGGTTGAACAAAGATGGGTTTGACATTATCACTTTTGACAACGATGAGATCGAATATCCGCACGCCCAGGGCTATGAAAACTTCAAGAATAGACTGGTAGAAAAATTCCCGGAGGAAGAAGAGGCTATCTCAGCCTATTGCAATAAACTACAAGAAATCTGTGGAAAGTTTCCCCTCTATAATTTGAAGGCCGGAAAGCCCTATGGTAACGATCCCGAACTTTTCGAGCAATCGGCTAAAGACTACATCGACTCGCTTACGCAAAACAAAAAACTAAGGGCCGTTCTGGCCGGCTCCAATATCTTATATGCGGGTATCGCCGATAAGACTCCGATCTACGTACATGCGCTTTCTATCAATTCTTATATACAAAGCGCCTACCGCTGTGCCGATGGGGGAAGCCAGATTACCAAATTATTGATCCGTAGGCTGAAAGCAAATGGTGGTGAAGCCTATAACCATCGTGAAGTGGTAGATATTGAATGCGTTGACAAAAAAATTGTTTCGGTGCGTACGGCGAAAGGCGATGTGGTGAAGGGCGGACTTTTTATATCGAACATCGAGCCCAAAAACACCTTGAAAATGGTCGGTGAACAATATTTTCGCAAATCATATTATCGACGTATCAATGAACTCAAGAATACAGTTTCCGCATTTAGTGTGCATATCGTTCTAAAGCCCAAGTCTTTCAAATATTTGAACAAGAACTACTACCATTTCAAGGATTACAATCAAATCTGGCATAATCAGGAGTATACCGAAACCAACTGGCCACTGACCTATATGGTTTCGATGGGCGTACGAAAAAATCAAGATGAATGGGGTGATCAATTGACCGCCATTACCTACATGCGCTATGAGGAGGTCGAACCTTGGGCCGATACTTTTAATACGGTGGCCAACAAGAATGACCGCGGGCAAACCTATGAAGAATTCAAAAAGGCCAAAACCGAAATCTTTTGAACGAACTTGAAAAAAAATTCCCCAACATCAGGGAATGCATATTTTCAATCCATACCTCCACCCCGCTTTCGTATAGGGATTATATTGGTTGTAATCGAGGATCCATGTACGGCTACGTCAAAGATGTAAGTAATCCGTTGTTTTCGTTCATTTCACCAAGAACCAAAATCGAAAATCTCTTTTTTACGGGACAAAGTCTGAATATGCATGGCATTTTAGGTGTGACCATCAGTGGTGTCGTTACCTGTTCAGAAATTTTGGGGGGCAAGTATCTGATTGACAAAATTATTGCGGGAACCGTTAAGGAAAAAGAAAAAGTCGATGTGGACTAGAATTTCGGCAAAGAGAGCTTTTCCCTTTTTTTGGGCGTTACTTTTTTTGGCCTCCTGTGGGGTGAAAAAATCGCTTCGCGATATGCCCGATATTTCAAGGTACGAGACCGATATTCCTGAACGTCGGCAAATCAACGACTCGACTTTTGTCTTGGGGGATAATTTTCTGACGAAAAACAGGCAAGGCCAATGGGAGTTATTTGTGGATGGCAATCCTCTGGAATTGGGTCTCAAGACGGGCAAACTCACCCAAGAACTTTTTAACCGGCAAGAGAAAATCTTCGTTAAAAAGATCGATGAATTGGTACCATCGGAAGGCTGGCAAAACTTTCTCCGGAAGTTTTTGGCCTGGTTCAATCGAAAAATGTACTTAAACATCGAAGAACGGTACAAGGCAGAAATCTATGGTATCTCGCAATTCGCCTCCCCAGATTTTGACCACATTGCCGAGGCCTACCCACGGGTCATGTATTTCCATGGGGCCCATGACATAGGGCATGCCTTACAAGATTTGGCCCTGGTCGGTTGTTCTTCATTTGCGGCTTGGGGCGATCAGACAGAAGATGGCCAACTTATAATCGGTCGTAACTTCGATTTTTATGTTGGGGAAGAATTCGCAAAGAACAAAATCATTGCACTCGTCAAACCTGATGATGGCCATAATTTTATGTCGGTCACTTGGGGCGGGTTTATCGGCGTACTTTCAGGAATGAACGACCAAGGTTTGACCGTTACCATCAATGCCGGGAAATCGAATTTTCCCTTGGTTGCCAAAACCCCAATTTCATTGGTCACCCGTGAAATCTTGCAATATGCCTCCAACATAGACGAGGCGATTGCCATTGCAAAAAAAAGGGAGGTTTTTGTCTCCGAATCGATTTTTATAGGCAGTGCCAATGACCAAAAAGCCGCGTTAATCGAGGTTTCGCCCAAAAACTTCGGGGTCTATGAAGTTCCCAATTCCGCCAATCAGTTGATTTGCTCCAACCATTTTCAAAGTGCAGCCTATGCCAATGACAAAAAAAATCAAAAACACATTATTGAAAGCCATTCCAAATACCGTTTTGAGCGGATGGAAGAATTACTCGACGAAAATCCAAAAGTGAATCCCGAGATTGCAGTACACATTCTAAGGGACCAAAAAGGGTTGGACGAGAAGGAAATCGGCTATGGCAATGAGAAAGCCCTGAACCAATTGTTGGCACACCATGGCATCGTTTTCAAACCGGAAGAATTAATGGTCTGGGTGTCGTCAAATCCGTATCAATTAGGAAAATTCGTTGCTTATGACCTGAAGGAAATATTCTCGCAAGAAAGCATGGTCAATACAAAAACCTCTCTATCGAAATCAAATTTGAATATTTCCGAAGACCCCTTTTTACACTCAAAAGCATATCACAATTACAAAAAATATCAGGAATTGAAGCATTTGATCAACATGGCAATTTCACAAGAAACCCACCTAGACCAAAAAGTACTTCACGAATTCGCCGAAAGCAACCCTGAATTTTGGGAAGTACATTACCTCATCGGACTATACAATTACAACATGGGGTATGGGACCTTGGCCCTGAAGTCTTTCTTAAAAGCCAAATCGAAAGAAATAACCACTGTACCCGATAAAGAAAATGTTGAGCGCTATATTCGTAAATTAAAGCGAAGATTGAATTAATGGAAATTCCCAAAATCGAAAAGGCATCAAAAGCTGAGATCAAAACTTTTCAGGAGGAAAAATTGAAGGACCTTTTGTCTTACCTGAACGAAAATTCAAGGTTTTATCAAAGGTTGTTCAAGAAACATGGGATTCAAATTGAGGATATCAAGACTTTGGAAGATTTAGCCAAGATTCCAATCACATCCAAAGAGCAATTACAAAAGCACAATGACGATTTTTTCTGTGTTCCGAAATCTAAAATCGTTGACTTTGTGACGACTTCGGGTACTTTGGGCGAACCGGTGACCGTCGGACTGACCGACAAAGATTTGGACCGTCTTGCCTATAACGAGTCCATTTCCTTTGCCTGTGCCGGAGTGGGTGACAAAGACATCCTGCAATTGACTACCACTATCGATCGTCGTTTTATGGCGGGGCTTGCCTATTTTTTGGGAGCTAGGGAACTGGGAGCTGGAATCATTCGGGTAGGGGCCGGAATTCCTGAACTACAGTGGGATACCATTCTAAAATTCAAGCCGACCTATTTGATTGTAGTACCCTCCTTTCTACTGAAATTGACAGAATATGCCGAACAAAACGGAATCGATGTAAGCACCTCGGGAATCAAAGGAGCGATCTGCATTGGCGAGGCCCTTCGAGAGCAAGATTTTTCCCTGAATACCTTGGGCAAGAAAATTAAATCGGCCTGGGACATTGAATTGTTTTCGACCTATGCCTCTACCGAAATGAGTACCGCCTTTACGGAATGCTCTGAACAGCAAGGGGGGCATTTACATCCGGAATTGATCATTATCGAAATTTTGGACGAAAACGGAAAATCCGTTCCTGATGGAAAAGAGGGCGAATTGGTCATTACCACATTAGGTGTAGAGGCCATGCCCCTGTTACGCTTCAGAACCGGGGATATCGTAATTGCGCATGATTCTTCCTGTGGTTGTGGAAGAAATACTTCGCGATTGGGGCCGGTTCTCGGTCGTAAAAAGCAAATGATAAAATATAAGGGCACTACTATTTATCCCCCTGCGATGGATAATCTATTGAATGATTTTAATGAGGTCGACACACATGTCATTGAAATTTATCACAATAAGATCGGCACCGATGAAATTCTCATCAAAATTGCAACAAAAAATACATCGGAGGAATTGCTCGTGCAAATCAGGGACCATTTTCGTTCAAAACTGCGGGTTTCACCAAAAATCGAATATTGTGCCCTAAAGGAAATCCAAAAGTTGAAAATGGGCAAGTTAGGCAGAAAGCCAATAACCGTAGTCGACAGACGAGAATAAAAACATGAGCCCATTATCGTGAAGCAAAACATTGGCGCGTCTATCAAGTCCATTGGCATCATCTGATAAAAGAGAGCCCAGAGAAATTCTTGATATGGAATTCTAAATCAATACCTTTAAAATATGGATACCCCATTTATTGCTGATGAAACTTTTAAAAATGTCAACTATTCAGAAGTAAAGCTGCCGAAAGGAGAATACGAGAATTGTGTTTTCGAAGGTTGTGATTTTTCAGAGGGGTATCTAGACAACCAAAACTTTATGGAATGTGAATTCATCGATTGCAATCTGAGCAATGCAAATGTTGCCCACACCATTTTTAAGGAAGTCACTTTTTTCCACTGTAAAATGATGGGGCTGAAATTGGAACAGGCCAATGACTTTTTGATGGACATCATGTTCAACAACTGCATTTTGAATTTCTCCTCGTTCCATGCAATGGACCTGAAAAGTCAAAAATTCGATACTTGTAAACTTATCGAGGTAGATTTTTCTGAAGCTGATCTGTCCAATTCTGTTTTTGCCGATTGTTATTTAGATAAGGCTGTCTTTGAAAAGACGAATTTGGAAAACGCCGATTTGCGTCGGGCAAAAGATTTTACAATTGACCCTGAAAAAAATCGCATTAAAAATGCCAAATTTTCAAAGGAAAATGTGCTGGGCCTGCTGGCTAAATACAATATTGTGATAACTTGATACTATGTTCGGCGAAAGGATTCTTCTCTAAAAATATATGCATGAAGACGCATTTAACATCCTTACTAATTCTTTTATTATTCGGGAATTTGCTAATGGTCCTTGGCCAAGATACCGGGAAAAAGATTGAAATACGGGGAGTTTATGGCAACCCGAATCCCTTATGGGAAAAAGGATACCCTCTTTCCGATTTGGGAATCAATTCGATATTTGTGCATAGCGGTTCTTTGACGACCGAATTGGTCGATCGGGCCAAAAATGAAAATGTAAAGGTGTTTGCCGAATTCGCTACGTTAAATGGTAAAAACTATGTAGAAGAGCATCCAGAAGCTTGGGCACTTAACGAAAAGGGCGAAAAGGTGACCGCCGCCACTTGGTTTATGGGTGTGTGCCCTACTGAACCAGGGTTTCGAAACTATCGTATGGATCAATTACGTCAATTGCTAAATAAATATGAATTGGATGGTGTGTGGATGGATTACGTACATTGGCACGCCCAGTTCGAAGACCCAGAACCGATATTGCCCGAAACATGTTTTTGCAATAGTTGCTTGAGTCGCTTCTCCGATGCCTTTGAGATAAACATTCCTGAAGGACCCACTTCGGAAAAGGCAGACTGGATCTTAAAAACCCATAATGATCAATGGCGAGACTGGAGATGCGAAGTGATTCACTCATGGGCAAATGAAATGAAGGGCATCATCAAAAAACTGAGGCCCAATGCATTATTGGGCCTTTACCATTGCCCATGGACAGATGCCGAATTCAACAATGCCCGACGTCGTATTTTGGGCTTGGATTTTGAGCTGTTGAAGGAGACAATCGATGTGTTCTCGCCCATGGTCTATCACAAACGTATGGAAAGAGATCCCGCCTGGGTAGCTGAAAATATATCATGGTTATCTGACAAACTTGAGATTGCTGGGAGCCAAGGTCCCCAAATATGGCCGATTGTACAAGCACATGACAGTCCTGGGAAAGTTTCACCCAGCGAGTTCAAAACCGTTTTAGAAGGAGGCCTAGCGGGTAAATCAACGGGGGTGATGATGTTCACCGCGAGGGCGGTGGCTCAAAGCAAGGCAAAAATCAAGGTTATGAAAGAGTTCTATCGTTCCATCGATTCCCTGCAGTCATCGAATTAGTAAATTACAAAAGAATGCAATCCAAGCGATTAAACGTTTACAAACGGATAATTTGTATATTGTCATAGACCCATATTCGCAAAAAACCATATGATTATGAAAAAAACACTGTTTTTGTTGTTTCTCATTTCACTAGGATGTCGTGCCCAAAACACGATGACTTTGGATGAAGGTTCAAAATCTCCCGATGCGGATTTAAATCAGGTAGCTTTTATGGAAGGCCACTGGACGGGAAACGCTTTTGGAGGAGTTGTCGAGGAAATATGGAGTCCGCCGATGGGAGGTTCCATGATGTTCGTCTTTAAGCACGTTTTGGACGGAAAGGTGAACTTTTACGAAATCGGTCATTTCAGGGAAATCGATGGATCATTGGCTTTCGAGCTCAAGCATTTCAATGGTGACCTTAAGGGATGGGAGGAAAAAGATGAGGTTCAGCGATTTCCATTGGTCAAAATCGAGGGTAATCGTGCCTATTTTGATGGATTTACCTTTGAAAAGGTAGATGATGATGAAATCAATATTTACGGATTGATAGGCAATGATGACGGCACTGCCAACGAAATAACCTTCAATTACAAAAGAGTAAAGCCTTGAAAAAAAAGTGCTTGGAATGTGGGGCCGACATTATGGGCCGAATAGATAAAAAGTTCTGTTCGGACGGGTGCCGTAACGCCTACCACAACAAATTCAATTCGCCGAGTAAAAATCTTATTCGAAATATCAATAATCGGTTGCGCAGGAATTATAAGATTTTAGACAGTTTTACCTTAAAAGACGGTAAGACCCGTACTACCAAAACCCGTTTACTGGATAAAAATTTTGATTTTGACTACATTACCAACCTATACACTACCAAAAAGGGAACGACCTATTATTTCGTCTATGACCTAGGTTATTTGCCCTTGGACAATGATTACTATATGATCGTGAAAAGGGAATAGCCCGTAGGGAATCTACCTTTGTCCATTAAAAAATGCCCCCAATCGAGAGCATTTATTCTTTCATCCGAGCAAAAGTTCTCCCTGGCGGGAGAGGTGCGGGCAACCTATTTCCAGTTCTGTCCGCTTAGTTTTAAGGCAGCCACTACCACATCCTTTCTTGAAATTTGACCGATGAGAAGCCCGTCTTTCATAACGGGAAGCCGTCTTCGGTTATGTTTATCAAAGACTCCTGCGGCATCAAAAATGGTCATATCATGGGGAATGGTCTCTACATTCTTGCTCATGTAGTTTTCGACACTTTTCTCAAGAATGGGCATATTGAAATAGCGACTTTCAGATATCTGCTTCATACAGTCGGCCTCCGAAATAATTCCCACCAAAAACCCATTGTCGTCCATTACGGGCCCACCTGAGATATTGTATTTGGTAAAAAGCTCCATCACCTCAAGAATCGATTGATCCGTGGTAAAGGTCACCAGCTTCTTGGTCATATAGTCTGTTACCAAGATAGGGGCATCATATTCCTTCTTCGCTGTTGTTTTTCGAGCTCCTCTAAAACTTTTAATTGCCATGGGATTCGTATTTAATAGTGACACAAATGGTTTTGGGGTAATCTTAAATATAGAAAATTTTAACATATTCTCCAAATAACATGGATGAATCCATCTAAATTTTAAGAATTTCATACTTTTAATGCCTATCCCTAATAACGATGAAACCAATCCATAGACTTCTTACCCTACTCTTGCTTCTTTTGGCCATTTATTGGTGTTTTAGAGCCGAAATGCCAAGCAATTCGGTTGCTGAAAATGCCAAGAAAGATGGGTTTTCGACCGAAACGGCACTACAGCATGTTGAAACTATTTCCAAAAATCCACATGCAGTGGGTTTTTCAGCACATTCCGAGGTCCAGGAATACATTGTTTCGGAGCTTCGAGAATTAGGGCTCGAGCCTACCCTTCAAGAAGGCTATACAGCCGGTGATTGGGCCAATTATAGCAAAGCCATAAACATTTTGGCACGTATTAAGGGCTCTGGAGACGGTAAGGCGCTGGTGTTAATGTCACATTACGATAGTAGCCCCCACTCTTCTTTAGGCGCCAGTGATGCGGGTAGTGGGGTCGCAACAATCTTGGAGGGTGTGCGAGCTTTTTTATCCGGAGGGCAAACCCCAAAAAACGACATCATTGTTTTGATTACCGACGCCGAGGAACTGGGCCTCAACGGGGCTGACCTCTTTGTAAGCCAACATCCGTGGGCAAAAGAGGTGGGGCTTGTGCTAAACTTTGAAGCTCGCGGCAGTGGTGGACCTAGCTATATGCTTCTGGAAACCAATCAAGGCAATTCAACCCTGATCAATCAATTCGTAAAGGCGAATCCAGATTTTCCAGTGGCCAATTCATTGGCATATAGTCTTTATAAAATGCTTCCGAATGACACGGATCTAACCGTATTTCGAGAAGATGGAGATATCGAGGGCTTCAATTTTGCCTTTATCGACGATCACTTTGATTATCATACGGCACAAGACAATTACGCACGACTCGATCGCAATACACTGGCCCACCAAGGCAGCTATTTGATGGCGTTGCTTGGTCATTTCGCCAATTCCGACTTGAACAATCTAAAAAGTTCTGAAGATCTGGTCTATTTCAATGTGCCATTTTTCAAGATGGTCACCTATCCCTTTTCATGGATTTGGCCAATGTTCGCCATTGCACTATTGGCTTTTGTTCTTCTTCTAATTCATGGATTTCGTGAAAGGGTATTGAATCCGAAGGACATCGCCAAGGGGTTCATCCCACTGCTTTTGGCACTATTGTTTAATGGGATTATCGGCTATTTTGCTTGGCCCGTTTTGAAATGGATGTACCCCCAATATCAAGATATGTTGCATGGTTTTACCTATAATGGCCATTCGTATATATTGGCGTTTACCTTAATCTCATTGGGAGGGTGTTTTTGGGTCTATCATCGTTTTGCAAAAATCGATCCGCCAAATCTGGTGGTTGCCCCTCTTTTTTTATGGTTATTGATTTGCGGTGCACTTGCCGTTTACCTAAAGGGGGCGGTTTTTTTCATCGTCCCGGTATTTGCCGCATTGGCAGCCTTTTTGGTCCTCATAAATCAAAAGAAACCCAATCCTTACTTGCTGGTCTTTCTTTCAATACCAGCTGTCTGGATCTTTGCGCCGTTCATCAAAGTATTGCCAATTGGGCTGGGGTTAAAAATAATGATCGGCACCACACTCTTGACAGGACTCACTTTTGTACTGCTTTTGCCCCTATTCGCTTTTTATAAAAAGAAAAGTCGTCTTGCTTTTTTGAGTTTCCTAATGTTCATCCTATTTATGGTTTCGGCCCATTTTGACGCTGGTTTTTCCGAGGAAAATGCAAAACCTACCAGTTTGGCCTATGTACTTGACACTGATACCAACAAGGCCAATTGGGTGACCTATGAAAATGTCCTTAGCGATTGGACGGCCCAGTACATTAAGACCGACGAGGAATCCCAAAAGGAAAAAACAAATACGTTGAGCAGCAAATATGCCACGAGCTTCACCCATATATCAGAGGCGGCCATGAAGGAAATCAGTCCCCCTAAAATTGAAAAAACCAGGGATACCATCATCGGCGATGAACGTTTGCTGGAAATCTGTATTACCCCCCAACGCCCCGTTAATAGGTTGGAAGTATTTACCAATGAGCTTACGCTGAATAGGGTTAAAATAAATGAAGTTGAGCTACAGAAAGAACATCTTGGCCAACGTATAGAGGGCAGATTGTTCACACATTACATCAGCGACAATGATTATACCGAGTTAAGCATAGCCCTGCCGGTGGGTGAAAAGTTGACCCTAACCTGCTACGAAGCTTCCAATGACCTGTTGGACCATGCCCAATTTTCAGTGCCCGATCGTCCCAAAGACAATATACCCATGCCCTTTGTGCTGAATGATGCCATTATGACCATAAATTCTATTTCAGTTGAATAAGAAGGTGGCCATCATGGGGTGTGGTTGGCTCGGCCTGCCCTTGGCCAAAAGGCTTGTCAAAGAAGGAATTTTGGTTCATGGAAGTACCACCTCCAAAGAAAAAATCAAAGTTTTGGAAGATGCGGGCATCGTTCCCTTTCAGATATCATTGGCTGAGGATGGGATCAGCGGAGCGATGGAGGCTTTTTTGGCGGAGATTGACAGCTTGATTATCAATGTTCCCCCAAAATTAAGAAGTGGTGGCAGGGAGAATTATGTCAAAAAGATGCAATTACTGCATTCGGCCATTAAGAAGGCAAAGATTCAAAACGTTCTTTTTGTAAGCAGCACTTCGGTATACGGAGATATCGAGGGTACGGTAACCGAGGAAACCGTCCCGAAACCGGTTACCGAATCTGGCAAACAACTTTTGGCTTCTGAAAATATCTTTCGAAATGACATAACCTTACAAACAACAGTGATACGCTTTGGCGGGCTTATCGGTAGCGAGCGGCATCCTGTAAAGATGTTATCGGGAAGGCAAGGACTAAAAAATGGTAACCATCCCATCAATCTGATACATCTAAATGATTGTATCGAAATAATATTCGCCATTGTGCAAAACGGGTGGTGGAACGAAATCTTCAACGGGGTATATCCACATCATCCAAAAAAGAACGATTATTATTTATCGGAAGCAAAAAAAAGAGGTTTGCAAGTTCCTGATTTTAAAGAAGATAATACTAAAAAAGGCAAAATTGTTGAGGCAAATCGCCTAATTTTCGTTAAAAAGTATGTCTTCACCACAACATTATAGCAATTCTACACCACGAAAATCCACAATTTCACAACAAAGTAAGGCGATTTGTGTTAAAGAAAAGCGCATTTCGTCGACGAAAACGTAACTTTAATATATAATCAATAAATATTTTGCCATGGAAAAATCGAGTTTAAGGGCAATGATTCTCAAGGAGATAGAAAATTTGATTGCCGGAAGTACCAAGCAAAAATTTCCCCGAAAGTACGAGAACCTCCATGTTGCAATTCTGAAAAATCATTATAATGCAGCAGAGGTCTCAATCGACTACCACAGAAAAAGGGTAGCGATGGATATAGTGGTGGACGATAAGGCCTATGACCCGAAGAAGGTCAACACCTACATACCCACCTTACACGCGAACCTTCTTTTCAGGAATCTCAGTGAATTTTTGCATTCTTGTATTGATAAAGATTCGAAAAGTTTGGCCATTTATGCCGGGTTGCTGAAATCGTTCAAGGAACAGGGGACAAAATATACGATCGCTTAGAAACTAATGCACTACCAATAGACTTCAAGGATGCCGCCGCGGCATCCTTTTTTTTGCACTCATTTTAAACTTTTTCAATTTAAGGGTTTTATTAACAGGAGTCACGCCATAATTTTAATATTTTAGCCGTCCAAAAACCAACACAATGAGAAAATTAGTATTTGGACTGTTCATGGGCACGACCTTTATTCTTGGCGCTCAATCCAATTCTGAACTTCAAAAACACTATGAGGCATTTTATAAGGAAATGCGCCTGCAGGGCGACGTGGATGGGGTCATAAACGCCCTTACACATTTGAATGTTTTATCTCCTTCACAAGAGCGCAAAGATACCTTGGCATATATCTATGCAAATAATAATCAGCATCTACAGGCCTTGAACACCATTGGAATCGAAAAGCAAGATTCAGACTCGGATCTTGCGGTACAGGTCAAAGCCATTTCATTAAAGGCCCTGAACCAACCCAAAAGATCTTTAGAGCAATTCGAATCTTTGTTCAAAAGAACGCCCAATGCCTATCTGGCCTATGAAATGGCCGACTTGAAAATTCAAACTGGCGATAATACGGGCGCTTCCACAGATATAGAATATGGCTTGGCCAACGCCAAAGACGATCAGAAATACGCATTCTATGAAAGGCAGCAGCCTTATGAGGTTCCATTAAAGGCAGCTTTTATTCATTTGAAGGCGTTGGTTCAGTATAATCTCGACAAGAATATCGATACGGCAATTGCCACAATCGACGAAGCCTTGAAAATCGATCCGAATTTTAATTTGGCAAGTCTGAGCAAGCAGGCGTTGGAATCAAGGAAGAACGCCCCTGAAGAGGCCGAGAAAAAGGAATAGGCACACTTAATCTGAGGTTTCGTCTCTTATTGGGAATCAGTGGGCTTCAAAAAAGAAACGTCTCTTGGATTTAGATGTGGCCCCAAGGCGTTCGTAAAAATTGATGGCCTTCAGATTAAACTCGGGGGTTTGCCATTGAAGGGAATAACATCCTAGTTTTTTCCCTTCTTCCTGTATTCTTTCCATCAGTTTTCCACCAATACCGTAACCTCGGGCCGAGGCTTTTAAAAATAGGCAATCCATATAAAGATATATATCGGCATCCCACGTGGAATATTGTTTCATAAATGTAGTATATCCTATTAACTGAGAATCTCTTTCAACTACCAAACAATAAAGCTTTGGATGGTTCGAAAATAACGCTACCTGAAGCCTGTTCATTTTACCGTTCATCACATAATCCGATTTTTCGTATTCCGCGTGCAACGCACAAAGCTCAATTATTCCACGGATATCCTTAATTTCCGCAAAACGGATATGTACTTCCTCCATCATTTCCCCTGAACAAGATGGGAATCAAGATATGCACCAATATCAGGGTTCTCTGCCTTAGACAGAACATGGTCGATCCAAGCTTTTCGTTCATGGGCAAAAACTTCCAGCTCCCAGATGCAGACCAGGGCCTTATCTTTAAAGGGTGAAGGTTCAATTTTATGAGGGGTATTGTAGTTTGAAAAGAATATTTTTGTTTCCACCATCTCCCCACCGGTCCACCAGGTCAGTAAAATCAATACGCCTTCCCGAGCCTCATGCACCATGACAAAAGCAGTCTTATAGGTAGGTAAATCGGAATGCTTGGCATCATGCAACATATTCGGCAATGCCCGCTTTACTTCTTCCAATGTTTCATAGGAAGAAAATTGCTTGTTCTTTGTAATTGTATAGACTTTTACCTGCCAACCATCTACCTTGACCAATTCCCTAAACTCAATAGTTCTCGATTTGTATAATTTAAACTCACTGTTCATCGTTCTTCCGGTTTTATATGTCTGAATTTTTCAATTAGCCCTTTGGCGTCCTCCAAATCTTTGGGCTTGAATACCGTTTTGGTCGACGGAGGATGTTTTCCGAGATGCGCCGAGGGTCGAATAGGTCTTTTTTCAAAATTCCCCCCGCAACTTGGGCACACATTTTCGAATAAAACCAAGGCACATTGCCTACAATAGGTGCATTCAAAACTACATATCATGGCCTCCTTAGAGGTGCTTGGCAAGTCTTTACCACAGTGTTCGCAACAAGGTCTGATTTCCAACATAATTTTATAGATAGCGTTCCTTAATAATCTCCATATGCCAAATCTCGTGACCAATTATGGTGAAGGCCGCGGCTCTCGCAGACATTGGTGCTTCGCTTGAAATACCAACCGTACAAAGGTCTTCATCACTTAAACTGTCGATAAGTACGATTGTATTCTCCCTAACGGTTTCGTATTCTTTTATCAGGGCCGTTTCGCTTTTCGTATTTGCCTTGGACGGCCCTATATAAATGTTTTGATCGAAGGCGGCCAAAGGGGTCTTATCGTTTCTAGCAATACGAAATACCCTATAGGCAAATACGCGCTCAGTGTCGATCAGGTGCTGTAGCACTTCTTTGATAGTCCATTTGTCGACACCATATCTGTAATACCACTTTTCATCAGGGATCTTATTGAAGAAGTCCAGCATCAAATTTCTTCCTACAAAGAATCCCTCTCGAAGTTGTTGTGTACCAGATATCTTATCGATATACCTTTGATAATACTCATTGTACTCTGCCTTGTTTAAGTCATTTGCCGTCATTGCCAAGTTCATCTTAAAAAGTTGTTTTCGCATGTTTCAAATGTAACACCAATTTCTTTTGTAAAAAATTAATATATTTGGTGATAAATGTTTTTTTAATTTTTTTTGAATATAAAAAATATATTTTACCTTAATTATGAAGGTTGATAGATTAAATTGGCAAATTTTAGAAGAGCTTCAAAAGAATGCGAGGGCGCCCTTGACCGAGATTTCCAAGAAGGTGGGGCTTTCTTCTCCCTCAGTCTCCGAACGAATTCAAAAAATGGAAGAGGCGGGGATTCTCAAGGGCTATGGCGCCATTTTGGACATGGAGGCTTTAGGATATTCATTGGGTGTCTACATTTCCATCAAAATTCGGTTCGGGCAGGTAAAGAGTTTTGAGGAGTTCATTAAAACGGTTCCAGAAATATGCGAGTGCCACAAACTAACGGGGAATGATTGTATGTTGATGAGGGGGCGCGTAAAGAACCCGCGACATCTTGAGGACCTGAACGAAAGGTTAACCGTTTATGGGGAGTTGACCACTTCATTGATATTATCGTCAATTATAGAATCAAAGATTTATGACCGTATGTTTTGAAAAAAGCAACCTAAAAGTTGCACATTAAATTTTATTGTCTATATTTGCAACCATATAGTTGCATATTAATCATTTAAAAATACGGTCATGAAAGACGTCATCATCAAGGAACAAATCTTTAATCATTCCATTGACAAAGTGTGGAATGCAATTTCAAAACAAGAAGAAATCTCAAGCTGGTTCATCAGGGCCGACTTCAAAGCTGAGCAAGGTTATACATACAGCTTTAAAAGCGAAGGTGAGAACTGCACCGAAATTAACGGGGTCATCAAAGAGGCCAACCCCTATACCCTAATTTACACATGGGTCGTGAAAGACACCAATGTGGAAACTGTGGTCAAATGGGAATTGGAAAAAGTAGGAGAGGGCACCAAATTATATTTGGAACATTCGGGTATTTCAAGATACCCTGGCGATACCGCCGTCAAAATGTTCGAAAGCTTCAATGGTGGCTGGGACAATTGCGTCACAGAACTTTCAAAATACCTAACACAAGAGGTACATGCCGGATAAAATCACTAAAATATTGAAGGCAATTGCCGACCCCACAAGGCGTGAAGTTTTTCACGCCTTGGTTGTGGCGGCAACCGCAATGCCCATCAATCAAATATCAAGTCAATTCGAAATAAGTCGACAAGGGGTAACAAAGCACATTAAGACTTTGGAAGATGCCGGGCTGGTGCAAATCAGCAGCAGGGGCAGGGAACGCTTTTGTCAAGCCAATCCACAGCCGCTAAAAGAGGTCAATAAATGGTTGCAGTTCTATGAGCAATTCTGGGACGATTCCCTGGGGAACCTCGGCTCATATCTAGATGGCAAGGTTTAGCTCAACCGTTATGCTACTTTTTTGTTCTCCGCGAACAGCTTAAGTCCATTTATTGCTTCTTGAATATTCTTTTTGAAGGCCCGTTTGACAAAAAGGGCTATCGCCATTTTCTTCACAGGTGACTTCGCTTCCCAATAAACCTCGACCTTCAATCTGCATTGCGATTCTGAAATTGGCTCAATGATATAGAACTGATACACCGCATCGACAGGTGGGGGACTGGTAGTCATTTCCCCGTAAACAAGCTTACCGTCCTCCACATCTTTAGTAACCGTCACAAAGTTTAGGTGCTTGCCATTTATTACACAAACATGCTCTGAGCCCAATCGGGTAACCTCGTTTTCGTTGTATTCGAATTTATCCACACCTTTTGCCCATTGATGCCGATAGGTATAGTTGGTAATATACTCCATCAACAAATTGGCAGCCACCCCTACTTCTTTCTCAAGGTTCAGGTTCGGAGGCCTGTCGAAATTAATTCTATTTCCTTTTGGAAAAGGGTTCAGGCTCAGCTTGTCGCTATCGATTAACGAGTAAATATAGGGAAGCTCCTTTCCATCATAAATATCGGTTCCCTCCCTGAATCGGTAAAGCTTACTGTAATAATAAATTGGCAATTCAATGGTACTGGCTAATTCTTTACTGATCAAGGCGTAGTTATCGCTTTCTACCGAATTTTTCAACAGTCGATGTGCTTCAATAACTTGTTGCCCAAAGGGCTTTCTATTTCCCTTCACCTCAATAAATTGCAGATCACCGCAATGCGCTACAATTTTCAGCTGAAGATTCGATGCTGTGGCACAAGCATTGCAAGGGCAGATACGATTGGTTTCGAGCAATTTTAAATGACTATAGAAAGAAGTGAACATCTTTTCTATCTGCGCCAACAATCCTTCTTGTGAGGGAATTTCTCCTTCCTTATAAAAAAAGAGCGCATCGCCCTCCACCTCGGCAAGTTTCAATTCTTGGGTGTTCGCATCAATAAGCACCTCCAATAGTTCGGAAATCACGTGCTGACTATGCTCTACCTCGGTAGTTTGAACGAATTGGGTGAATCCGGAAATATCAGGCAGAAAAAGAAATGATTTTGCCATAAGAACTTAGTAGCTATAATTGGAAACTACATACATTAATATAAATTTGGTCAACTTGGTTCAATCTTCGAATTGCTGTTCTTCCAAAATCAACCTGGCGTCAAATGAACTATTTACGATAACATTGAATTGATTGCGAAGCGCATTGAAAGCGTCAATCATTTGTGTAATAGGTTCTTGAAGGTCGAGTCGATATTCGAGACTTCCCTTGGTCTTTAAAATATAAGTCTTCAATGCAACCTGACGGCCTTTGATATGTGGCTTGTCAAAAGGTTCAGGATATGTTGATTCAGCCAAAACTTTTTGCCCCTCTATCAAATCTTCAATAATTAATTCCAGGTCTTCGGTATTCTCTATGGTATAGATTCGTTCGAAACTATTCTCAAAGGCAATATACTCGGGCCATTCTTTTAATATATCATTGGCCTTGGCATTGACTATAGTTTTTTTCGGCCATTGGCCAATGTCAAAATTTGCGGTAATTGCCCCCGTGCCGGCATCTTGTCTTACCTCTTTTTTACAAGCCGAAATGACCAAAAGAAGGCAGAGCAAAACAAATACTTTTCGCATTCGGCGAAGGTACAAATTTTAATAAGCGGTATATTTGGCGCCACATCCATTTAACTTTGTCTTAAATGTCGAAATCAATCTTGATATTGGGTGCATGCGGCCAGATCGGCACGGAACTCACCTATGCCCTTCGCGAAAAATACGGTAATGAAAATGTGATCGCCAGCGACATTCGCGAGGGCAACGATGAAATCTTGGCAACGGGCCCTTTCGAAATCCTGGACGCCACCAATTATGAGGCCATTGAAGATGTGGTCGTACATTATGAAATCGACGAGGTTTATTTGATGGCGGCCATGCTGAGTGCAACTGCCGAAAAATTCCCGATGCGCGCATGGAACCTGAATATGAACTCGCTTTTCAACGTTTTGAACCTCGCCAAGGAGGGCAAGATCGAAAAGATATTCTGGCCATCGAGCATAGCCGTATTTGGCCCAAACACCCCAAAAGAAAACACGCCCCAGAACGCGATTATGGAGCCTAGTACCGTTTATGGAATCAGCAAACAGACAGGGGAGAGATGGTGCGCCTATTACTTCAATAAATTCGGGGTCGATGTTAGAAGTGTACGATATCCAGGACTCATTAGTTGGAAGACCATGCCTGGGGGAGGCACAACTGACTATGCCGTGGAAATTTACCATAAGGCGTTGTCTACCAAGACATATACGTGCTTTCTAAAGAAGGATACCGCCTTGCCGATGATGTTTATGGACGATGCCATTCGAGCCACGTTAAGCATCATGGAAAACCCTTATGAAAATATCAAAGTCCGTTCGTCGTATAATCTAGCGGCAATGAGTTTTACCCCAATGGAAATTGCACAGAGTATTCAAGGTCATATTCCCGATTTCAAGATTACCTATGAGCCCGATTTTCGGCAGGCTATTGCCGATTCTTGGCCTCGGAACATTAACGATTCCACCGCTCGGAAAGACTGGGGTTGGAATGCAAAATTTGATCTTGAAAAAACAACAACGGAAATGTTGACACAATTGGGGGGCTGATTCAAGGTCGACCATTTTCAACCTATATCGCATCTTGAATGGCAGGAATTCCACTCGATCTCTTTTTTAGGATGGCATTTCCGGGAGGCCCCAGCCTTCGCGATAAGCATGTTTTATATATTCGGTGGCCGATTCCAATGCATTGAGATCAACCTGCTCGACATTCCAATTTGGTCTACCGTCCACCATTTCAAATCCGAAGGTCTTCACCACTTTCATGGTTTCATTATCTCCAATATTGGTGAACCTCATATTTTCCCCATCCCAATCGAGTATTTTATGAAGTCCTTTCAAGCGAATCGCCAATACGCCGAGAAGCACCATTTCATTGAAGGGGCCGGAATAACCAAAGTGGGCCGAGCCTTCAATTCTATTCTCAGGAGATTCTTTGCAGGCCCTAATCCAATCTTGTTCATGCGGGCCGTCACTATAATCGACCGATCCCGGCACCCTTCTCAGCGTTTCGGGAACATTGGGAACCCTCCCTGAAAGTAATCTCGGATTGAACCCGCCACTATCGCATATCAAGGTGTCTTTTGTTCCGATAAGCAAACACCCTCCCAAACCGTCATTCATCAATGGAATGTCATCGTCGAGACCTTCTGGGCGATCAGGCAAAAAACCGCCATCATACCAATGCACTTTTACAGGGGGCATCTTTACCTTGTCTAAATCGGCACGTGCCGCAAAGTCAAATCGCACCTTTTCCGCTTGGGGGGCGCTCTCTGTATTGACGGTTGTGGAACTGCCTGATATCGCCTTCGGATATTTCAATTTAAGTGCCCTATAGATCGGATCCATGATATGACAGGCCATATCACCAAAAGCGCCGGTGCCGAAATCCCAAAATCCACGCCAATTCCAGGGCGTATAAATTTCGTTATAGGGGCGCATCGGTGCGGGACCAATGAACAGGTCCCAATCAAAATTATCGGGCACTTTCATTACCTCTTTCGGGCGTTCCAACCCCTGGGGCCAGATGGGTCTGTCGGTCCAGGCATGTGCCTCCACTACCTCGCCGATTTCACCATTCCATACCCATTCACAGAGTTGACGTACACCATCCCCAGAATTTCCTTGATTCCCCATTTGGGTGGCCACGGGATGTCTTTCTGCCAATTTTGTCAACAACCGCGATTCGTAAATGGAATGTGTTAGGGGTTTTTGACAATAAACATGTTTGTTCATGGTCAAGGCAGTAGCCGCGATTGCCGCATGGGTGTGATCTGCCGTTGCGACCATTACCGCATCCATTGAATCGCCAAGTTCATCGTACATCTTCCTCCAATCATAATACTTTTTGGCTCTGGGAAAGGTGTCAAAACATTTTTGACTATAGTTCCAATCGATATCACAAAGGCCAATAATGTTCTCCGTGTTCATTGCTATCAAATTAGGCAGGCCCTTGCCACCTACCCCAACGCCGACGATATTTAATTTATCGCTTGGAAGCTTATGGCCCAATCCGCTTACCGTATAACTGGGAACAATGGTTATGGCGGCGCCTGCGGTCATTGATTTTTTGATGAACTTTCTACGGGAATTGTCGTCAGACTTCATAAAGGTAATTTGGAGTGGTTATTTAGGACGGCATATCTTGGCTATCTTTTGTATTCGTAACTGACAAAGGCGAATTTCTCACTATCAGGGGACCATGAGGGAACATTCAGACTTCCCTGACCCCCGGTAAATGTATGTAGGGTTTTGATTTTACCAGAATTCAGGTCATACAAGCGTAAGGCCACCTGCTTCATGGGTGGATGTGAACTACCCTGATCCTGCAAATACGAAATAAACACAAATTGTTTCCCGTCAGGGGAAACATGTGGAAACCAGTTCGAATAGGCATCATCGGTCAATTGCTTTTTGTTACCGCCATCAGCTTGCATTCGCCAAATCTCCATCTTGCCCGAGTCGATGGCATTGTAGTAAATAAATTGTCCGTCAGGCGCATACTCAGGGCCATCAGAGAGGCCCTTGCTATTTGTCAGTTGAATTTCATCCCCGCCTTCGACAGGAATCACGTAAATGTCAAATTGTCCATTTCTGCGAGCCGTATAGGCAAGCATTTTTCCATCGGGAGACCAGCCATGCAAAAAAGAAGGTGTTTTCGACGTAACACGAGTAGGTTGGCCACCCGAAATGGGGATTGTAAAAATGCACGAGGTCAGCCAACTGTCCTTGCCCTCTTGCACATTATGGCTCAATGCCAAAGTCTTGCCATCGGGCGAAATGACATGATCATTATTGCAACGGGTGGCAAAGCCACTATCGATTTTCTCTTTTTCTCCATTTAAGGAAATCTTGAAAAGATTGCCCTTTTGGTTAATGATAAAATAGTTGCCATCCAAACTCCAATTAGGAGCTTCAAAATGATTTTTTTCCATTAGGATTGTTTTACGTTGATCGGTCATTATATCATAGACCTCCAAAGTTGAAATAACCTCTTGTTTTTGGGCCTGGATCAAAATTGTAAACAACACCGCTACTAGAAGAATAGAAGTTCTTACCATTACTTTTTGAGATTCGAAGAAGTTACAAAAAAATAGGGTGTCCACAATTTTCAAATGATCAATGGTAGAATGGAATTAATTTTTTGGCAAGGTGCTAACCAGCCCTACCCACAAAAAAGTCATTTCGAGATTCAAGCTGTTGTTAAAAGAGCATCTATGGTTATTTGCTTATATTTAATTCAAAATTTGACCTTTATGAAAATTCCACAATTTGTCAAATTCGCCATATTATCGATAGCCATTGTTTTCTGTTCAGGCACATTCGGACAAATCGATTCAGGAATCTACATTTCTGACCTGGACAATGTGCGGCATGAACTGAAAATGACCGATAATTACATGATCCATACAATCTATGAAAAGTCCCCTGCTCGTTTTATTAAAACGGTCGGAGGGTTTTACAAAATTCAGGATTCTGAATTAAGCGTTCGCTTAGAGTTTAATTCAAATCATGAGGCTGATGCTATTTCCGTTTTAACAATACCATTTACGACCCAAGATGGCAAACTGATTTTAGGAACGAATCCGAAATTGTCGTTTTCACATGTAGAACGCTTAGAACAAGAACTTGACGGACAGTGGCTTTTTGCGACACGCGGGCCCGACGAAGGCCAAGAAAGGCGCGGAGACGAAAATTCGAGAAAGACTTTGAAATATCTACAGGACAACCGCTTTCAATGGATTGCCTACAACACGGAGACCTTCAAGTTTCATGGTACGGGGGGCGGTTCGTTTTCCTCGGAAAACGGTATTTATGTTGAAAAAATAGAGTTCTTTTCAAGGGACGATTCCCGAGTCGGCGCCGAACTAAAGTTCGATTACGAATTGAAGGATGGCGACTGGCACCATAGGGGCAAGAATAGCAAAGGTGAACCTATGTACGAGATTTGGGCGAAACGCTAAAAAGGTCTGTAATTTGCACCTCTTTTTTAAAAATATCGTTTTTTCAACTGTATTTTTGGCTGTCTTGCTCTCGTGTGACGATGGCAAAGACTTTTCGGAACCATTGCCCGATACGGTTGACTTCAATTTTCATATTCGGCCGATTTTGGTACAGAATTGTTATTTGTGTCACGGTCCCGACCCCAGTGGTCGAAAGGCTGATTTGCGATTGGATACATACGAAGGAGCAACTGCGTCATTGAAAGAAGGTGGACACGCCATTGTACCCGGAAAACCATCAAAAAGTCAATTGATCTATCGAATCTATCATGGTGAGGACGACCAAATCATGCCCCCACCCGAGTCTAATTATAAGTTGACCGAACGCGAAAAGGCCTTGCTCGAAAAATGGATCGATCAAGGTGCCGAATGGAAAGATCATTGGGCCTTTATCAAACCGGAAAGCCCCATTCCAACTTCTAGCGCCCGTTCCATTGATTCTTTAATCGATATTCAATTGGAGCAAAAACAATTGGTCAAATCACCGGAAGCGGATAAAAATTCGTTGATACGAAGGGTTTCCTATTTATTGACCGGCCTGCCTCCCACTCCTTCTGAAATTGAAAATTTTACTGCCGACGAATCATCAGTAGCCTATGAAAAAATGGTAGATGGCTATTTGAATTCTTCGGCATACGGCGAACGCTGGGCACGTCATTGGATGGATCTTGTACGCTATGCCGAAACAAAAGGCCATGAATTCGATTATGAGATCGTTGGGGCCTGGCGATACCGGGACTACCTGATCAGGGCGTTCAATGAAGATGTACCCTACAACCAATTGGTAAAAGAACACTTGGCAGGTGATCTTTTGGATTCTGTGCGCTACAACTCCAAATCAGGGATTGCTGAATCACCATTGGGCACTGCTTTTTTTGCAATGGCGGAGGGCACCCATAGTCCTGTCGATATCAAAAAAGACGAGGCCGACCGGGTCGACAATATCATTGATGTGACCTCAAAAACATTTCAGGGGCTGACCGTTTCCTGTGCACGTTGCCATGACCATAAGTTCGACCCAATTCTGACCGCCGATTATTATTCGATGTATGGCGTAATGGAAAGTACGCGGTTCACGCCAGTCGTTGCCGAACAATCTGTCGAAATGGAAAATTCGATGGAAGAAATCGAAAAAATCAAAGCGTATATGCGCACATTGATCACGAAAAAATTGGGCAAAAAAGATATTGTGCAAAATGTGGGCCTATCCGAAGAAAAAGCTCCAATCGATACCACATATCGTATTGTCGGTGATTTCAGAGGAGCTGATTTGGATGGATGGAAGAGCAACGGTACCGCTTTTGGAAAACGCACAACCTTGGCAGAGCCTGTTGTCAATAAATCCTCGGGAAGGTTGTTGAAATTGGATGAAGGTCGAGCTTCCAGTAAGTTGTTCGGTAAAGGAATTTTTGGTTCGCTCCAATCTCAGAACATCCCTTTGGAGAAAAAATTCATCGGGGTTCGGGCACGTGGCAAGAACAGTACGATCAGAATCGTGATCGACAATTTTCAATTGATACAAGATCCTATCTACGGGGAATTGGAAATGAAGGTCAACTCGGAACAATGGGAGAATTACATTGTCGACGTCAGTCCATGGGCGGGCCACAAAGCTTATATCGAAATTTTACCGGGCCAATATCAAGCGCACAAATACCAACTCCCTGAGGATGCCTATATAGAGGCCCAGTATGCCATTGCCTTTAATTCGAAATGGCCTACGGAAGTGATCGTTGAAAACGAGTCGGTTGAAGAAATCAGACAACTAAATGCCCTATTAAAAAATAGACAATTGCCATGGCAATGGCCAGAATTGAAAGCGGCCATCGACAACAGTCAACATCTGGCGAAGAACCTGGCCAGTCAATCGGTGTTCTATGGAGTTACTGATGGGTTTGCCATTAACAGTCCGGTTTTTATTAGGGGGGACCATCAAGAACTTTCTAAAGAATTGGTCCCAAGGAGTTTTTTGTCGGCCCTTTCCAATGATGGAGAACCTTTCAAAACTTCGGGAAGCGGACGATTGGAATTTGCGAACGCCATTTTGTCAAAGGAGAATCCATTGACCGCCCGTGTTATGGTCAACCGTATTTGGCATCATCTTTTTGGAAGGGGCATCGTAGAAACAGTCGATAATTTTGGACTGCAGGGGAAACTTCCTTCCCACCCTGAACTCCTGGATTATCTGGCGATCAAATTTCAGAACGAAGGTTGGTCGGTCAAGAAAATGATCCGTTCCATTGTAATGACCGAGGCATTTAAAAGAAGTACTTTTCACAGTGACGAATTTTCGGAGGCAGACCCGACGAATATTTATTTGGCCTACTTTCCGGTTCGGCGTTTGGAAGCCGAGGCGATTCGCGATGGTATCCTAGCTGCTTCAGAAAGTTTGAACGATAGTTTATATGGCCCTCCTGTAGCCACCTATTTAACCGATTTCATGCAAGGTCGTGGCCGCCCTTCGACCTCCGGACCTGTTGACGGCAATGGTCGCCGAAGTATTTATCTCGAGGTGCGCCGTAATTTTCTGGAACCAATGATGACGACCTTCGATCGGCCGATTCCTTTTAGTACATTCGGCAAAAGAGATGTAACCAACGTACCGTCACAGTCCCTGATAATCATGAACGATCCTTTCGTGGCCAAGCAAGCGGCAATAATGGCCAAAAAACTATTGGCCAAGGAATTATCTTTTGAACAGAGAATTACTTGGTTGTATTTACGTGCCTTCTCAAGGGCGCCTAATGCCGACGAATTGGAAAAAGCCAAGGAATTTATGGCTATGCTTCGGCAATTCGAAACTTCTGAAGAGATAGACGGCGATAAAGAATTTGAACGTTGGAAGCAATATTGCCATAGTATCTTTAATTTAAAGGAATTTATTTACCTCATTTAGACAAATATGGGCAAGTACAATAACTTCATGCAACGATCACTATCGCGCCGCGAAATGCTGGGTATTTGTAAGGGTGGTTTCGGGGCGTTGGCCTTTACGAGTCTTTTTGGGGCGCTGCCCATTGCATGCAATCGCTCCAATAAAACTATAGTTGAAAATGACCTGTACCTGGGGCCCCACTATTTGCCCAAGGCAAAAAATGTGATTTTCCTGTATATGGATGGCGGTGTATCACAGGTCGATTCCTTCGATCCGAAACCTAGGCTTGCCAAGGAAAATGGGGAAGATCCAAGAAAAAAGTTCAAGGTAGATGCCACGCAATTCGATAATGTCGGGAAGATCTTGAAAAGTCCGTGGGAATTCAAACAATATGGCGAATGTGGAATGCCAGTGAGCGAGCTGTTTCCCCATATCGCCACCTGCGTCGATGATATAGCTCTTATTCGCTCGTTGACCTCTAAATTTCCGGAACACACAAACGCAAATTATTTTTTACATACCGGTAGCGGAATCCAGGGCAGGCCCAGTATGGGTTCTTGGATGACCTACGGATTGGGCAGTGAAAACAAGAACATTCCCGGTTATGTGGTACTGGACGGGGGATTGATTCCACCTGGAGGATTGGATAACTTTAAAAATGGATTTTTACCGGCTTCCTACCAGGCGTCCATCTTGAGGGCAGGGGCCGAACCGGTCGCAAATATTACTCCAAAAGAAAATATTCCGAATCTACAGGAAGAAAAGCTACGGTTCATAGAAAAAATGGACAATAGTCTTATCGGGAAGATGGGCGAAGTCGATGCCGTTGAATCGGCAATTTCAAATTACGAATTGGCCTATAAAATGCAATCTTCAATTCCTGAGTTAACCGAATTCTCCGATGAGACCAAAGCGACCAAGAAACTCTATGGTTTCAATTCTGACGACCCGCATACAAGAGGTTATGCCGCACAATGCCTTTTGGCGCGACGACTCGTAGAACGGGGCGTTCGGTTTATAGAACTGACCTGCCCCAAGGTCGAAGCTGATCGCTGGGATCAACATAACAACCTCCGCGACGGTCATGAGCGGAATGCCCATGCCGTGGATCAACCCATTGCAGGTTTGCTAAAAGATTTAAAATCTCGGGGAATGCTTGAGGAGACTTTGGTGGTATGGACCGGTGAATTCGGAAGAACGCCATTTGCCCAAGGTACCGATGGGCGTGACCATAACCCTTCGGCCTGTAGCATGTGGTTGGCCGGTGCGGGCATCAAAGGCGGAACCATTTTTGGTCGAACGGATGACTACGGTTATCGTGTAATTGAAAATGAAGTGACCGTTCATGACCTACATGCCACCATGATGCATCTATTAGGCATCAACCACGAACTGTTGACCTTTCGTTTTGGTGGTCGTGATATTCGGCTGACCGACGTACACGGTCATGTGGTCAAAGATATCCTCGCATAGATGGATTTGATCCTTTTGCTTAACGGTGGTTTTTTGGACAACCCTCCTGACTTCCTGAAATTTTTAGGCAGATTTCATCCGTTGGTGGTGCATCTACCCATCGGATTTTTGATTTTGGCGATTATCGCCCAGATTGCCACAGGCAGACCCAAATTCCGTCTGATAAAACCCTATTTAAAATACTTATGGGGGCTCGGGGCAATCAGTTCGGCCCTGGCCGTATTGTTCGGTTATCTCTTGTCCCTTTCAGGTGATTATGATGACGATACCATATTTTGGCACCAGTGGAGCGGAATTGGCGTTCTGGTGCTATCCACAGCATGTTACTTCCTTTCAAAAAAACGACCGGAAAATTCCAATCTTTCAAAGTGGGTCCTTGTTGTTTTGGCTACCGGAACCATGATCTATACGGGGCATTTGGGAGGAAATTTAACCCATGGAAAGACCTATTTATTGGAGTATGCGCCGAACACTTTGAGAAGTGTGGCCGGACTTCCGGCTAAAACCGAGCCGCGGCCCAAAGTGACTGTTTTGGATTCCGCTGATATTTATCTCGATTTGATTTCGCCGATGATGCACAGCAAATGTACTAGTTGTCATAATGATGGGAAAAAGAAAGGCGACCTGCTCTTGACCAGCTACTCGAATATGATGAAGGGTGGTGAAAATGGCGAAGTTATTATTCCTAAGGATTTGGAAGCAAGCGAACTTTTCAGACGGATAACCTTGCCCGAGGAACATGATGATTTTATGCCATCGGAAGGAAAAAGACCGTTGACCGAACAAGAAGTAGCAATTATCGAATGGTGGATCCAAGTAGGCGCTCCTTCAGAAGGATATGTGACCGAACTCGATAACGAAAAGAAGATAATACCAACGATTAGTAGTTATTTGGGACTGGATAAAAACAACCTTTTGAATAAAAAAGTTGCTCCTGCCGATAAAGACATTATCGATTCGTTGCGAAATCAAGGTTTTGTCATCAACCGCTTGATGAGGGACAACCATTTTTTGGAGGCCAATTTCGGTCTAAGCGAAAGGGAAATTTCAGCGACGGACCTTGGCCTGCTCCAAAGAATCATGGATCAATTAATTTGGTTGGATTTAAGTAATTCTGGGGTAAAAGACGAGCATCTCGAAAAAATCGGACAATTGGAAAACTTGGTCAAACTCGACCTCAACGGCAATTCCATTTCCGATGCCGGATTACCATATCTCAATAAATTGACCAATCTAGAGTCTTTGAACCTTTATAGTACGAAGGTCTCAGAAGGCATAGTGCAATTGCTCCCAAAAATGACAAGGTTGAAGAGTATTTATTTGTGGGAGACCGGGGTCAATGATTCACTGATACTAAGAGTTCAAGCTGAAAATAAAAATCTAAAAGTCGTTAACAGCAGAGAGTAAAAAGCTTTATTTTTGCCGTCCTGTTCAATGGATAGAATAGAAGCCTGCCTGTTCCATATTTCAGGCCTCATAGTTCAAGGGATAGAATAGAAGTTTCCTAAACTTTAGATCCAGGTTCGAGTCCTGGTGAGGCCACTACGGCAGGCGGGTTTCCTAAACCCCGCCTGAATGACTTCAGTCGGGCAGGTTTAGATGCAAGCCTGCCTGTCTACAGATAGGTTCGATTCTTGCCAGGGCTACGAAGTAGTTATGCAAACAGTGCGAGAGCACTGAAAAGCGGAGCTTTTGAATCGAAGTTTATCCCGAGTGAAGACGAGGGGATTCTTGCCGGGGCTACCAAGTTTCTTTCGAACTTTCTTTATCTTGGGCAGATGTACTTCAACTGCCTAAAACCCAAGACCTTTTATTCAACCAAAATCAGAAAAAGTATTTTTATCACTTTGTCTGTCGTTTTAGTCGGATGTCTTCAGGCTCAAAAACAGGTAGACATTGTAATTATTGGCGGCGGTGCAGGTGGAACCTCAGCCGGGATTCAGGCCGCCCGTATGGGGGCCAACGTACAGATTTTGGAAAAAACGTCATGGTTGGGTGGCATGTTGACCTCTGCCGGGGTTTCGGCCATTGATGGCAACCATGAATTGCCCTCAGGTATCTGGGGAGAGTTTCGTCAAAAACTCCGTAACCATTATGGCGGTGCCAAAGCACTTGCCACGGGTTGGGTCAGCCATACACTCTTCGAACCTTCGGTCGGAAATAGAATTCTTCAAAAAATGGCCGATCTTCCAAATCTCGAAATTGCCTTTAAAGCTGCCTATACACATGTCAAAAAAGAGGGTGATGGATGGATAGTCACTTATAGGCAAAATGGAAAGGCATACACAACAAATACAAAAATTCTTATCGATGCCACAGAAATTGGGGAACTGCTGCCCTTGGTCGGAGCTAATTTCAGATTGGGGATGGATTCCCGGATGGATACAAGCGAAAAGGAAGCCCCCGAAACCGCCAATAGTATCGTTCAAGACTTGACTTATGTCTTGATCTTGGAGGACGTCGGCAAGAAAAAGGGAAGAAGGGGGATAGTGAAGAAACCCAAAAAATACGACCCAAAAGCCTATGAATGTGCCTGCAAACGGGAAGATGGAGAAATGTTCGGAGGGGTCTCAGGCTGTGAACAGATGCTGAGCTATGGTAAACTGCCGAACAACAAGTATATGATGAACTGGCCCAATTGTGGCAATGATTTTTATGTGGATTGGCCCAACATGACCGCCGAAGAGCGACGGGAAAAATTACAGGAGGCCAAAGCTTTTACCCAAGGTTTCGTCTATTATATTCAAAACGAGCTGGGGTTTAAAAATCTTCGTGTAGCAGAGGAATTTCCGACCAAAGACAACTTTCCCATGATTCCTTACGACCGCGAAGCTCGAAGGGTAAAGGGAAAGGTCTTTTTGACCGTCGATCATTTAGAACGACCCTACGATTTTAATCTTTACAGAACCGGAATCGCCGTAGGGGATTACCCTATTGATCATCATCACGACAAAAACACCGATGCTCCGAAAATCGAATTCATCAATATCAAAGTGCCTAGTTACAATATCCCTCTTGGAAGCCTGATACCCGAAAAAGTGGAAAATTTTATTGTGGCCGAAAAGAATATCAGCGTATCGAATATCGTTAATGGAGCCACGCGTTTGCAGCCCGTGGTTCTCGGCATTGGCCAAGCGGTCGGAGCTTTGGCTGCTACTTCGATTCAAGAAAATAGAAGGCCCTCCGAAGTATCTATCCGCAAAGTTCAAAATGCCTTATTGGAAAGCAATGCCTATTTGATGCCCTTTATCGATGTCAAAGAAGAAGACAAGGGTTTTGCCGCAATGCAACGAATCGGGGCCACCGGAATATTAAAAGGATATGGAATACCCTATAAATGGGCCAATCAGACTTGGTTTTACCCAAAACGTATCGTTTCGGAACACGAGTGGAAGACGGGGTTGCTTCCCTATTATCCTGAAATAAAAAATATGCATGCCTCGGGAGCCGGTATTACGTTACCGTTTATCACGGCCGTGGTTCAAATTGTAAACCCTGACTTTTCCTCGGAAACTATTAGAGAACATTGGGCCTCATGGGGAATTATCCAAAAATTCGATCAAAAGATTCCTTTAAATCGAAGGACCACCAGTATCCTTACCGACCAAATTTTAAATCCTTTCGATAAAGAAATTGATTTTGAAGGTAATTTTTGAGGATGAAGCCAAAGATTTCTCGAAAGGAGTTCTATTGAATAAATAGCCCTGGGCCCTTTTAGATATACCGGTTCTGATTACGAAGACCTTTTGTTATCTTGAGAGCAAGGTTCAACCCATAGATAGAAACGCATGGTAAAGCAAAGAAACTCACGTAGAAATTTCATTAAGAAAAGTTCCATGGCATTTGTGGCAGGAAGCATATTGCCGCAATTCAGCGCTAAAAGTTATAGCCAAATAATGGGCGCCAATGAGCGTATCCATGCTTCCATTATGGGTGTCAATAGTCGCGGAAAAGCCTTGGCGCAAAATTTTGCAAATCAAGATAATTGCGATGTAATCCATATTTGCGACGTAGATAGCCGGGCGATTACCAACTGTTTGACCTCCCTAGCGGAGCGGCAAAAGGTGCAGGTGAAAGCATTTACTGATTTTCGAAAATCATTGGAAAGCAAAGAAGTAGACACTTTCGTCATTGCTGCCCCGGACCACTGGCATGCGCCTGCCTCACTTTTGGCCATGCAAGCGGGCAAACATGTCTATGTTGAAAAACCGTGTAGCCATAATCCGCATGAGGGAGAGCTACTCGTAGAGGCGGCAAAAAAATATGGAAGAATAGTTCAAATGGGCAATCAACGTCGCTCATGGCCCAATGTTATAGAAGGAATCAATGCGGTGAAAGAAGGGGCTATTGGCCGAGTTTATTATGGTAAAGGTTGGTATGCCAATAATAGACCATCGATTGGTACAGGCAAAAAACCGAAGTGCCCGATTGGCTTGATTGGGAATTGTGGCAAGGCCCCGCACCCCGTAAAACCTTCAAGGACAATATCGTTCACTACAACTGGCATTGGCTCTGGCATTGGGGCACTGGGGAAGCGCTGAACAATGGTACCCACATGATCGATCTTTTACGCTGGGGTATGGGAGTTGACTTTCCCTCGAAAGTAAATTCGAATGGGGGGAGATACCGCTACAAAGATGATTGGGAAACTCCCGATACTCAAATCATCAATCTTGACTTTGATTCAGGTCAGACCATGTCTTGGGAAGGAAGAAGCTGTAATGGAAAAAACATAGAAGGAAGTTCTGTAGGGGTTATTTTCTATGGTGAAAAGGGAAGCCTACTCATACCGGCTGGAAACAGTTATACTCTATTCGATTTGGACGGAAAGATGGTGAAAGAAGTAAAGAATACCCAAAAAATCGATGCAAGAGACCAAAGCAATCCTGCTCAAAAACTGGATGCCTTGCACATTCAGAACATGTTCAAAGCTATAAAAAATGGGGGCAGTTTAAATTCGGATATTGATGGGGGTCATAAAAGTACTTTGTTAGTTCAGTTGGGCAATATTTCGCAACGTATAGGTAGATCTCTCAATATCGATGCAAAAAACGGACATATAATGGATGATCAAGATGCCCAAAAACTTTGGAGCCGATCTTACGAGAAAGGTTGGGAAATGAAGTTATAACGGAAAGGTATGGAAACCAGAAGGTCTTTTTTGAATAAAGTCGGCAAAGGTTCAGCCTTATCGGCTTTGACTTTATCCAATCCAATTTCACTAATCCCTCAATTTAGGTCCAATGACATCTCGTCAAAACCGTTTATCATAGGGATCATCGGTGCAGAAAATTCGCATACGGCAGGGTTTGGCAAATTGTTTAATATCGAAATGGCTTTTCCTGGAATGGAAGTGAAGTACGTTTGGGGCGAGACCGAGGAGTTTGCCAAAATTGCCATGGAAAAGGGAGGCATTCCCAAAATGGTGAAAGATCCGAACGAAATGCTCGGAAAGATCGATTCGCTTATAGTAGATCATCGCCATGGAAAATTCCACTTAGAACCGGCAATTCCGTTTATCAAAGCAGGGATTCCGACCTTTATTGACAAACCGTTCTGTTATCGCGCCAAAGAAGGTAAAGACTTTTTAGCATTGGCACGTAAACACAATACCCCTGTGACATCTTTTAGTTCTATTGCCCACAGCTACGAAACCTTTGACATCAAAGAAAAGCTGAAAAAAATAAAGGGTATCAACCAGGTTGTGCGTTACGGTCCTGTAGACCTAGCTTCGAAATATGGAGGTGTCTTTTTCTATGGGCCACATATTGTTCAACCTCTACTCTATCTTTTTGGGGATAATGTCCAAAAAGTTCAGGTACATAAAAATGGTCAAAACAGTAGCGCCAGTCTTATATTTAAAAATGGAATGCTGGCAACTCTTATTTTCACAACCAAAAAATATGGATGGCAGACCTTTGTGGAAACTGAAGACGGTATAGTAGAATTAAAATCTGGGGGCCATGAAAAAAAGTTTGCTAAGAATTATACCGATATGGTAGAAATGTTCAAAACCGGCAAGGAACCCCGAAGCCATGAAAGTATCATACATTGTGTCGCCGTGTTGGAAGCCCTGGAGAAATCTGTTGCCAGTGCTCAATGGGAATATGTAATTCCCTATGACCAAATTTAAATTCAGCCAATGAAAACAATCACACTCTGCATTGCATTTACAATTATCCTCATATTTCCAATTGAATCCAGTGATGAAATCAAGGTAAAAGGAGTTCTTTATTCAAATGACGGGAGGGTTGAAATCACTATTGAAAATGGGAAAATCAAGGAAATTATTTCTGTGGACAATACCGTAAATGCCCAAAAAATGTACCTCGCGCCGGGTTTGATCGACATTCAAATCAACGGATATGCAGGGATTGATTTTTCAGGACCTAATCTTACGGTAGAAGGTGTAAAAAAGGCGACCAAGGCTTTATGGAAAGCAGGGGTCACCTCTTATTTTCCGACGATTATCACCGGTGACATCGAACTTATCAAAAAGAACTTCGCTATTTTGGCCAAGGCTAAAAAGAGTCCTGAAATTGAAAAATCCATTTCAGGGTTTCATTTAGAAGGACCTTATATATCGCCAATTGCCGGTTTTAGAGGGGCGCATTTGGAAAAATACATTAAAGCTCCAGATTGGGAAGAGTTTCAAGAAATTCAAAAAGCGGCCGATAACGGTATCAAGATTATTACGGTTGCCCCAGAAATCGAAGGGGCCATTCCCTTTATAAAGAAATGTGTCGAAAGTGGTGTTATCGTTTCTTTAGGTCATCATAATGGTTCCGCCGAAGATGTGCAGGCGGCCGTGGATGCCGGGGCAAAAATGGCGACCCATTTGGGCAACGGATGTGCCAATGAAATCAATCGACATGAAAATCCACTTTGGCCGCAACTTTCCAACGACGCCATTACCGCAAGTATCATTGCCGATGGTTTCCATCTGAGACGCGAAGAAGTACGTACTTTTTACAAGGCCAAAGGTGTTGACAAAACCATATTGGTATCTGACGCCTTGGACCTGGCCGGACTTCCACCAGGAGAATACACCCGTGGAGAGCGTACATTGCTATTGACCCCCGATGTGGTTAAACTCCCAAAGGAAAATGTGTTGGCAGGGGCAGCTTCCCCAATTAGCAAATGCGTAGGGATCATTATGGATTTTACAGGCTGTTCGCTAAAAAATGCCATTCAAATGGCGAGCACGAATCCCGCTGAAATGTTTTCCCTTGATGAAATCGGTACGATTGAAAAAGAAAAACGAGCGGATCTTATCTTGTTTTCAATGGAAAACAATGAAATGATAATCGAAAAGACTTTTGTCGCTGGGGAATTAGTCTATTCTCAAAAGTAGCTGTATGAAAAACACGTCCCTTAGAAATAAAATAATACTCGCGCTTAGTGCAGTAGGTCCAGGACTGTTTTTGATCGGTTACAATATTGGTACGGGCAGCGTGACCACAATGGCCAAAACTGGGGCCGAACATGGCATGGGTCTTTTCTGGGCACTAGTATTGTCATGTATTTTCACCTATGTTCTAATGGTCGCCTATGGAAAGGTGACCTTGGTAACAGGCAAAACGGCACTTTTCAACATCAAATCGGAATTCAAGAGAGGCTGGCTACTTTCGCTCTATATTATTATCGCCCTCATTATAGGTGAATTATTAGCTCTCATGGGCGTAATGGGTATCGTCGCCGATCTGGTACAAGAGGGCATACGTCTTGCATTTGATGGGCAGATCATCCACAGGTTTTGGATTATTCTCTTTTTTAGTGTCATCTTATCTTTTCTACTTTGGTATGGGCGTTACCAAACCTTTGAAAAAGTGCTTACGGTTTTGGTCATTCTTATGGGGCTTTCGTTCATAGTGGTCTTTTTTATGGTCAAGCCAAGTTTTTCCGCGTTGGCGGAAGGAATCATCCCAAGCATACCCGATACTCCTGGCGCATTCGGACTAATAGCAGCAATTGCCGGAACCACATGTTCGGCGGCCGTATTTATTATGAGAAGTACGGTCGTTGCCGAAAAAGGATGGAGCATCAAAGATTTGAAAACGGAAAAACGAGATTCATTTGTTTCTGCAGCCACGATGCTGCTTTTAAGCGGTGTAATAATGGCGGTAGCTGCGGGTACACTTCACCTCTCCGGACTCAAATTGGACAACACCGTCGAAATGATAGATCTCTTCAAGCCCTTGGGAGGCAAATTCGCGGCCTTTGTCTTGATAATCGGAATTACCGGAGCAGGGCTTTCCACCATTTTCCCGATTGTTTTGATTGCACCTTGGTTGATTTCGGATTATACCGGAAAACCCAGAAACATTCGGTCAACACAATCGCGATTGTTGATCTTCGTTGCACTGCTATTCGCCTTCGGAACAGTTTTTCTAGATGAAAGACCACCGGCGCTCATGGTCTTTTCACAAGCTTTTCAAGCCTGTATTCTTCCAGCGGTCGCAATTCCGATTTTTCTATTGATGAACAAAAAGAGATTAATGCATGAACATAAGGCCAGTACGAAATTAAATTTGGGAATTATAGCGGTAATTTTATTTTCTTTAATCACAACATGGTTTGCCATAGCCGAATTTCTTTAAGAGAAATGAAAACATTTACAATAGACAAATTAAAAATATCCATTTATAGTGACCCCATGACCATGGGAGTGGCCGCAGCCGAATTCGTAAAACAAAAATTGACCCTGGCCATTAAAGAAAAAAATGCCGCCAACATGATCTTGGCAACAGGTGCCTCACAATTCTCTTTTTTGGAAGCACTACAACAAAAGGAAATTGATTGGCAAAAAATAACAGTTTTCCATTTGGATGAATACAAAGGGATTTCCGACCGACATCCTGCCAGTTTTAGAAAATATCTAAAGGACAGGATTCTAAATAACGTCTCACCCAAAAAGATTTACTTTTTGAACGGCGATGCCGAAAATATAGAACAGGAAATGGAAGGTTATTCCGCTGAACTCAAAAAACATCCCATAGATGTTGCCTGTATTGGCATTGGCGAAAACGGACATATCGCTTTTAACGATCCACCAATTGCAGATTTTGACGACCCAAAACTCGTAAAATTAGCAGTACTTGATGAGGTTTGTCGCCGACAACAACTCGGTGAAGGGTGGTTTCCTACTTTGGAAGATGTACCAAGGGAAGCTCTGACCTTGACCATTCCGGCAATAATGGGTTGTAAGGTTATCAGTTGCGTGGTGCCCGATGAACGTAAGGCCGAAGCAATTCACCATACACTATTTCACCCAATTGGCACCAACTGTCCTGCAAGCATTTTGCGCACTCATTCCAACGCCAGACTTTTTTTGGATACAAAATCAGCCACTAAAATTAGACTCGACTAATATGGTTCAGGGGGCAGGATTCCCAGTTCATTTTAAGAAAAAATCGATTTCAAGGGAAACCTTTAAAGTAATTGGACGAGAATTATTCGAAAGGAACGCCCCTCAGTCTTGTAAAATCCTTTTGGGCTTTCTCGATTTCCTCCTGAGGTGCCTTTTCAAACTCTTTCTCCGTTACCCTGTAGTGTTTTTGTACCGAATCTAGTTTTAAATGCATTTCCTGAATAACTGAAGAATACCTTGAATCGTCAATGGCGTTGTATCCTTCCTTTGGATCTTTGCTCAAATCATAGAATTCCCATTCGTCGATATCATCGTAAAAATGTATCAATTTATACCGTTTTGTTCTAATGCCATAATGTTTCTTCACCATATGGAATGCCGGATAATCGTAATAATGATAGTATATAACCTCTTTGAATTCATCATCATTTTGGCTTCCGTCCAATAGGCCCAAGAACGAATCGCCCTGCATATCCCTTCCACTTTCGGAAGCCTCTGCCAAGTCTAAAAAAGTTGGGGCAAAATCAAGATTTTGTACCAAAGCGTCGATTTTTATGCCAGAGGAAATCTTTCCGGGAAATTGCATCAACAAAGGCATTCGTAAAGACTCTTCATACATGAAGCGCTTGTCAAAAAACCCTTTTTCGCCCAAATAAAAACCTTGATCGGAGGTATAGACCACCAAGGTATTTTCAAAAAGGCCTGTTTCCTCCAAATAATTCAAGATATGGCCCACTCCTTCATCGACCGAGGCAATGGTGGCCAAATAATCTTGAAGATAGCGCTGCCCTTTCCATTCGGCCAATTCCTTTCCAGTTAGAACAGCTTTATGAAATGTATTGTTCTTGGCCATATACGCCCCATTCCATTGTTCTCTTTGTTCGGTGGTCATTCGATCAAAATCTTTTGTCCAAGGGTTATGGGCCAACTTGGAACTTCCATAGGCCCTGGTCATTTTAAGGTCATGACCCTCATACATATCCCTATAGATAGTCTGTTGTTGGTCTTGGGCCGCCACTTGGCGTTTGTGTTCGTCGAAGTAATTTTCCGGTAGCGGAAATTGAACGGAGTCGTACTTGTTCGCATGGCGTAAGGCGGGCATCCAATTTCGATGTGGTGCTTTGTGGTGTACCATTAAAAAGAAAGGTTTGTCATCGCCCCCATTTTGTTTTATCCAATCCAAGGAATAGTTTGTAATCAAATCCGTAGCGTACCCCTCAACTACCACGGTGTCTTTTCCTTGGATAAATTCGGGATTATAGTAATTGCCTTGATCGTTCAAAATATTCCAATGGTCAAATCCTTGAGGCTTGCCATTCAGATGCCATTTTCCGATGAGTGCAGTCTGGTAGCCATGGTCTCTTAGCATTTTGGGTAGGGTGGGCTGACTACCATCAAAACGATCACCATTCTGACGAAAACCATTGATATGGCTGTGTTTGCCGGTAAGTATGACCGCCCGACTTGGTCCACAAATCGAATTGGTGCAGAAGCTTTGCGTAAACAGGGCTCCATTTTTCGCAATCCTATCGATGTTCGGGGTCGGAGCCAATTTGCTTAACGGATGCCCATAAGCACTGATTGCTTGAATGGCATGGTCATCGGCCATGATGAATATGATATTGGGCCTTTTTTCCTTGCCCAATTTCAAGGGCTTCTCCTGTTTGCAGGAAAAACCAAAGAGAACAAAGGCAAATACTACTATGATTCTTCGGAACATACTTATTTCAAGGTAAAGGATACTTTTTGGGAAGCATCTGAACTCGTTCCGACAAAAACCTCGAATTCCCCCGGTTCCGCCACAAATTTCAACTGGCCATTGTAGAATTTTAAATCATCGGGTTTTAAAGTGAACGAGACCGTTTTGGTTTCGCCTTTTTTGAGAAAGACTTTTTTGAACCCCTTTAGCTGTCTTTTAGGTGGGGTTATACTTCGAACCACATCCTTAAGGTAAAGTTGAACAACTTCTTCACCATCATAATTTCCTATGTTTTTGACCACAATGGATACATTTGTAGATTCACCCTGGGCCATTTCAGTCTTATCGATTTTGATGTCTGAATATTCGAAGGTCGTATAGCTGAGTCCATAACCAAAGGGGAAAAGTGGTGTAAATGGGGCATCAAGGTAGTTCGATTTGAATTTTTCGAATTTTTTTGAAGGAGCCGGTCTTCCCGTATTTTTCATACTGTAATAAATTGGAATCTGCCCAACGTTTCTGGGCCAGGTCGCAGTCAATTTTCCAGAGGGGTTATAATCCCCGAAAACAACATCGGCAATGGCGTTACCGGCCTCGACACCGGGATGCCAAACCTGTAAAATGCTCACCGGAAGTTCAAATTCCTCTGGAATAGTCAAAGGTCGACCGCTCATCAAAACCAAAGCAACAGGTTTACCGGTATCGACAAGTGCCTTAATCAATCTCCTTTGACTTTCGGGAATGGAGATATCTGTGCGGCTTGCTGCCTCCCCACTAAATTCAGTTGCTTCCCCGACCACGGCAATCACCACATCTGACACCAATGCGACATCCAAAGCTTCTTTTAACATATCATCAGGAGAACGCTCATCAATGGCAACCCTGATCCCAAAAACATTTACATTTTTTGCCAAGATGGTATCATTCGTAATATTGGCTCCTTTCGCATAAGTAATCGTGGCCTGAGGCGCGACATTCTTAAACCCTTCTAAAATCGGAACGGCCAATTTAGTATCTCCGGTAGGTGCCCAGGTACCCAACATATTGCTTTTGTCGTTGGCCATAGCGCCAACAAGCGCAATCTTGACATCTTTTTGGATGGGCAGTAAATCGTTGTAATTCTTTAAAAGCACGAATGATTGGGCCGCCGCCTCGCGTGCCACTTTTCTATTTTCATCGGTTAGGATATCCCTTGCCGGTCTTTGTGGGTCAGCGTAACGATATGGGTCATCAAAAAGCCCTAACTTATGTTTGGCTTCCAAAATCCTTCGGCATGCTTGCGTGATTTGGGCCTCGGTAACCTTGCCCTCTTCGACTGATTTTTTCAGGGTTGTCAAGAAACCTTCCCCGACCATATCCATATCCAAGCCGGCATTGAGCGCCAATGCCGAGACTGACTGCAGGTCGCCCATACCGTGTGCGATCATTTCATTAACTGATGTGTAATCGGAAACCACGAAACCATCGAAGCCCCATCTTTTACGAAGCAGGTCGGTCATGAGCCATTTACTGCCGGTGGCCGGTACACCATCAATATCGTTGAAAGAAGTCATGGCGGATGCCACGCCTGCATCGACCGCAGCTTTGTACGGCGGCAAATATTGATTGAACATTTTTATTTTGCCCATATCGACCGAGTTGTAGTCTCGACCTCCTTCGGCCGCCCCATACAAGGCCAAATGTTTGACACAGGCCAACATCGTATTTGGCGCCTTGAAATCTGAACCTTGATAACCCCGTACCATTGCCCTCGCAATTGCCGAACCGAGGTAGTGATCTTCCCCGGCACCTTCGGCGATACGGCCCCATCTTGGATCACGCGCAATATCCACCATTGGGGAAAAGTTCCAATTGATTCCATCTGCCGTGGCCTCAGTGGCCGCCATGCGGGCAGTTTTTTCGATGAGCTCAATATCCCAGCTACATGAGAGCCCAAGGGGAATTGGAAAAGTGGTCTTATATCCGTGAATTATATCCGATCCAATCAACAACGGGATTTTAAGCCTCGAATTTTTTATCGCGATTTCTTGGGCTTGCCTGACCCGTTCTGGCCCATATATTCCGAAAACGCCTCCTACTTGGCCATTTCTTATTTTCTCCTCTACATTTTCGCTCACCACCGAGCCTGTTGCGATACCTCCCCCAGGGGTCAATAAATTGAGTTGGCCAATTTTTTCTTCCAAGGTCATTTTTTGCAACAACTCTTCTACTTGTGGAATGGTTCCTTGCCCAGACAGCCGTAAGGTGCAAATGGAGATAAGTAGGACTGCTAAAATTTTTGATCTTGTTCCTGTTTTCATTTTCCAATTACTTCATGTATATCGTTTTTGCAGAAGCCTAACAAATGTCATTAAAAGACAATTATGGGTAAGCAAATCCCAATTTGTCCAACCCTGTCCGTACATCTTCATTTTGCATAAAAAGATTCCATAATAACCCTGTTCGATAATTTTCCAACATGACCAAAATAGGGCCTTGATCGATGGCCAGATATGCTTCGGCCACCCAGAAGTCATACTCAGGACTAAAGGCATCATAGAAGCCTGCCGGACCCAAGAGTTTATCCTTGTTTTTATAAAAGTAGCGTAATGCGCGCATTGACTCTTCGGGAGTATAGGGCATCGAACTCAAGGCGGCCGTTGGAGAAACTATCCCGGTATCATTAGAGGGGCTATGGGCGTTGTAGCCGATAGACCCATCGTTGTTTCTGGAATAACTGGCCGTGAGTCCCCAGCAATCATTTCCATAACCTTTAAAGTCTTTCGGGTTATCCAAGCAGTATCCATAATTGATTTTGGAATGGTTTAAGTTGACCATGCCATAGTCGACATACTCGTCAGAAAGCCCATTAGGATTTAGACCCAAAAACGAATAGTGCGCCCAAAACAAGGGCCCTCCCTTTGGGGCATTGCCTGCATGGTCAACCACTAGCGGGATATCGTAGGCCACAGCATTCGAAGCAATATTTCCATTTGATGCCCATCCATTCATATAGGCCTCCTTTGAAATACCATAATCGGGAGATGCTGCCGCCAAAATGTATGTTATCAAAACTTCATTATATCCCTTCAGCTCCAAATTGATCGCAAATCCGTGATTAGGACTCCAATGCCAGTATAGGGTCTCTTTATTTTGGGTATACCAATTCCATTGCACTTCTTTCCATAATTCATTCGCCTTGTTCGCCAATGTCTTTTCTTGATCATTTCCATCCTTGAAATATTCATTCAAACAAATAAGTCCTTGGGTCAAAAAGGCTGTTTCAACGAGGTCACCGCCATCATCCAATTGACTGAAAGGTCTCACCTTTCCGGTAGTACCATCCAACCAATGAGGCCACGCCCCGTGAAAGCGATCGGCCATTTCCAAAAAATCCAAAACCTCTGTCAATCTTCCGACCCCCTCTTCTCGAGTAATGAAATTTCGTTCGATTCCGACCAGTATGCCCATGAGTCCGAATCCGGTACCTCCAATGGCAACGGTATGAGGGTCATTTGAAGGTTCATTGGGATGGTATCTTTCCCTAGCTGCACCTGAATTGCTTTCTGCGAAATCCCAGAAATACTTGAAAGTTTCCCTTTGGGTCAGATCCAATAGTTCTTCATCGGTAACCTCGGGCTCGACTACTTCGGGAACGGAATCCTTGGGTTCTTCAGGGAGTTCAGAAATTCCGATAGGCCCCTTGTCATCATCATTCGAGGAACATGAGGCCAACAGTAGGTATACAAAAAGCCAAATTATCGCCCTGCCTATCATGGTAATTTATTTCCGACCTTAAATCCAAGCTTGTCCAATCCTGTGTTCACATCTTCATTCCGCATGAACAATTTCCAAAACAGGCCACTTCTATAGTTTTCGATCATTACGGGAATTGGACCTTGATCAATGGCCAAATACCTTGGAAGATACCAGTCTTTTTCAAAACTGAACGCATCATAGGGTCCGTACTTACCCACCAATGAATCTTGTTCAACATATAGGAATTTCAAAAAATCCATACTCTGTTCAGGAGTGTATGGCATAGAGGATAATGCAGCGGTGGGCGAAATTACCCCAAGATCCTTATCAGGGCGATGACCGGCATAACCCTTCATGGAATAGCTCGATGTCAGTCCCCAACAATTTTCCCCGTAGCCCTCATAGTTCTTAGGATTGTCAACACAATACTTGTATTGGATGAGGGCGTGATTTTGGTTCAATTTCCAATAATCGGCAAATTGATCGGAAAGGCCTTTTGGGTTCAAACCCAAATACGAATAATGTGCCCAAAACAAAGGCCCAACTGGCGAATCGTCATGTTCGTAATGATCGAGCTCGGTTTCAAGATCATAAAAAATCGTATCGTTCGCGATGACGCCATTTCTGGCCCATCCGTTTTCGTATGCTTTTTTTGAAACAGGGTGCGTAGGCGAAGCTGCCGCCAAGATATACATGATCAATGCTTCGTTATATCCCCCGACGGGAAAGTTCATTTCCCAACCATGGTTCGGCGACCAATGCCAATACAAAACATCTTGACCTGCTTGGGTATACCAGTCCCACTCCACTTCTTTCCAGAGCTTTTGGATTCTTTCCACCAACTGCTTCTCCCTTTCATTTCCATCCTTGAAATATTCCTTGACGGTTAGAAGTCCTTGAATTAGAAAAGCGGTCTCGACCAGATCACCACCATCGTCTTTTTTACTAAAAGGGGCCACTTTTCCGTCAGGCATCAGCCAATGCGGCCAGGCTCCGTGAAAGCGGTCTGCTCTTTCAAGAAAACCAATGGCCCTTTCATAGCGATCCAGTGCTTGTTCCCGGGAAATAAAGTTACGCTCCACCCCAACTAAAATGGCCATAAGCCCGAAACCAGAACCGCCTATGGTAATGATATCCTTATCATGGGTAGGATATATTCCATCCATATGGATACGCTCACGGGCCAGACCTGAAATCGGTTCGGCACCCTCCCAAAAATAATTGAAGGTCTGCTTTTGAACTGAATCCAAAAGTGATTCTTCCGAAACCTTGGTTGTCGCATCCAAGGCCGTCAATTTCTTTTCCTTCTTAGAAGAATGGCCATTGCAACCAACCAATATCGAAGCAATGGCCATCACGGTTAAAACTAACCTCATCATAAATCAACTAAACTAACTCAACTATTATAAAACTATCTTTATAAATCTGAATCCCTGATATCTTGTACTTCCTGTTGGGACAAAGCCCTATCATATAAACGCAGTTCGTCAAGATAACTCAAATCTGACCAATGGTTCCATTGGGTGAAATTTGGATCGCCCGACATTATGGAGAGTACATTGCAATCCGTCCAGTCCACACCATCAAAGGCCCCTTCGGCCACAACCTCTCCATCAATATATACTTTCGCGTCATTGCCTGAAATACTAAAGGCAAGATGGACCCATTGATCAACGGCAGGATCTACATCGGCCGCTTCACCACCGTCAAACCAGGTACCTCCTGGCCCTGAACCTACATTCAGTTTGAAACGTTGCTTTCCTCCGGCATCCTCCCGAAAGAATCGGAAGCCTTTGGTCAAATCATTTTTTGTGCCATCTTCGGTCATCGGGGGGCTCATCACCAAAATACCTGCTCGGTTGGGGTCCGCATTGATCTTGAACCACATGGTTGCACTAAATTCAACTGTGGTCAGTCCATTTGATGGCAATGTCAAATAGGAATCGATGGCACCGGCATATGAATCGGAACCATCGGCTGCCTGCCCTGCAAAACCTGGGGTTCCCACTACGGTCGGGGAGGCCCCGTTCACCAAATCGGTGTTGTCTCCATCAAAAGGCATATATAACATCTCGCCAAATTCCGGTTGAAAACCGCCACCGTAGACCTCTTGAACTTCTTCCATAGTCAGGGCCTTGTTGAAAAACCGTAATTCATCCAAAGCGCTAAAGTCAGAACCGTGGTTCCAATAATCAAATGTAGGGCCTCCCGAACCTATTGTGAAAGTCTCACAACCCGTCCAGTCAATAGGTGAGGCCATGTCTCCCGTATTTACAGGTACGCCATTAAAATAAATGGTACTCTTATCATTGGCTATCGTAAAGGTGATATGAACCCATTCGCCATCGGCAACAGTTATCACATCGCCATCGTTCCAGCTATCTCCGGCCCCTGTACCAACGTTCATTTTAATGCGTTGTTCGTCAGCACTTCCTTCGCGGAAGAGGCGGAAACCTTGTTGTCTATCTTCGGCATTGTCGCCAACAACAATGATCCCGGCCCGATCGGGATCTGAATTCACCTTGTACCAAAATGCTCCACTAAACTCTGCGGACAATAATCCATCAGTAGGATATTCAATGTACGAATCGGCCGCGCCCATAAAGGCTTGATTACCCTCTTTACTATCGTCAGTAAAACTGGGCGAACCTATTGTCGAGGCAGCTCTACTGCCCACCATATCGATGAAGTCTCCCTCAAATGGCATATAGAATGATTCACTTGCAAATTTTGGGGTATAAGGGTTGAGCGAATTAATCATTATTTGAATATCGCTCTGGGTCAATGCTTTATCAAAAATGCGTAATTCGTCAAGAGCGCTACTATCGTATTTATGGTTCCAGTAGTCAAAAGTAGGCCCCCCAGAGCCAATTGTCATGACCTCACAACCTGTCCAATCGATAGGTTCTGCCATATCTGCAGACAATATTTCCACCCCATTGAAGTAGATAGTGCTTTTTGTTGCTGAAACCGACATGGCAACATGTACCCATTCCCCAGCTGTCACATCTATTACACCGCCATCATTCCAACTTTCCCCATTGCCTGTACCAACATTTAACTTGATTCGCTGTTCCTCGGCATTGCCTTCCCTGAATAATCGGAAACCTTGTTTTCTATCCTCGGCATCATCGCCAACGACCAGGATACCGGCCCGGCCAGGATCACCGCTTGCCTTATACCAGAAAACTGCACTAAACTCCTGATTTTTCAGGCCATCCATAGGGAATGTCAAATAAGAATCTGGGGCGCCCCTATAGGCGTCGGGGCCGACAATTCCAGATCCGGCAAACCCCGGAGAGCCTTCTTCCCCCGCCCTTTGAAAGCTTATGAGATCCATATAATCACTATCAAATGGCATATAAAAAACTTCATTCGCAAACATGGGCTCATAAGGTGGTGATTTGGTGAAACTTACTTCGCTAGTCGTGGTCTTGCCCTCAAGATCGACGGCGGTCACGGTCAAAGTGTGCTGGCCATCGGTTAAGCCATCATAGGTAAAGTTCTCCAATGCAATTCTATAATCTTTGAACGAATTGAACAACGCTATTTGATTTCCATCGAGAAGCACCTTAATCTCTTTAATCTCTATATCGTCGGTTACTTTTAAATCAACTTCCAAAGAGGTCACTTTTTCAAAAACTTGGATCAACGCGCCTTCTACCGGTGCATTTATAGTGACTTGTGGTGCCGTTTCATCCGCTCCCGGCGGAACTTCACTAATCGGGTCAATGCCTTGGTCGCAGCCATAAAAGAGAGCAATGGCGACTATATTTGTAAGAAAGTATTTTAAGTTTTTCATCTCTTCAATTTTTATTTAGTTGTTCAACTGTTGCAAAACAGGAAATTGGTCAACCTGATTCTGCGGATATGGAAGAAAGGCTTTGTCTTCAGAGAAAGTTCTACCGTCATAACTAAGCTCATCGTATCTTCCAAGACGCAACATATCAAAGTATCGCTTGCCCCATTCCATACCCAGCTCGGCAAACTTCTCATCAAGAATATCATCCAAGGTCACACCTGAAATTGGATCCAGCCCTGCTCTTTCCCTTACCATATTGACCACCTGATCGGCACTCATTCCAGAACCGGAAGCCCCTTGAACCAGTGCTTCGGCATACATCAATAGAATCTCACCGTATCTGATGACCATGTAATCCTTATTGCTACCATAGGCCGTTCTACCAGGAATTAGTTGATTGGAAGGCAAGTAGTGCTTACCGCTTGCAAAAAGGGCACGGGCATAATCATTGATCGTATCTTGATCCCTTGTAACTTCTGACACAAATCCTGGAAGTGCGGCGTAGGCCGGATCTGCTTGAATTTCTGTAATCCCACGCTGGGTAAACAAGACACTGGTCTCCAATCGCACCGTCTCCTCACGATCCAACATGAATTTTATGAATTTCATACTGGGCTCGTAAAAACCCCAACCACTACTCGCACCTTCTACAGCCGGTGACCAGCCCTGCGGCCCATATGGGGCATATAAATGTCCTTCTCGATCACCTTCACCCTGGCCAAAATCTGAATATTGTAAAGAAAGTACGGTCTCTCGACTCAATTTGCCGGGTGTTTTGAAAAGCTCGTAATAATCAGGGAAAAGTTCGTACTTGCTCGAGCTTATTATCTGTCCCGTGGCATCGGCCACGACCTGATAGTTTTTCATTTCTTGATTTGCCAAGGCCTTAATTGCTAATGCTGTATAGCGCGTCACGCCACCAGGCAAAAAAGTTCTTTCGCTGGGGTGTGCATCTGGCAATAATGGAATTGCCTCGTCCATCTGATCTGAAATATGTTGCATTACCTCTACTTGAGTAGGCAAGCTCTGAACATTCAATAGTTGCTCTGTATCAGAGGATTCAGGAATAAAAATATCACCCCAGACCTGGGAAATATGAAACAACATCATTGCCCTTAGCACCTTTATCTCGGCAATGTAGGTATCACCCAAGGCCCTACCTTCATCGTCGGCCACTTCTTGAAACCTTTCAATCTGCTCCATAGCCGTATGGGTTGCAATCACATCGACATATATGTTTTCCCAAAGGGAATTATACATCCAATAATCCTTGTTATAATTGAAAAGGTCGGTCTCGGCAAAGTCTTGCTGATCGCCAAGGCCTCCTGCATTGACGTCGTCTCCGCGAACTGAAATCAACAGTGGTTGTTCCCAACCTCGTGAATGAAAGGCCGCATATGAGCCAATCAACGAAAGTTGCATATCCTCGGTCTTCGAGAAGTCCGTACCACCCGCAAAATTATTGTTCAGCTCGGGCTCGTCGAGATTATCGGTGCATGCAAAAAACAATACAGCGCATGCCAGGAAGCATAAATTTCTTGTCATTTTATTGTGCAGTTTCATACTAGCTATTTTTTATTTTTTTAAATTTTGATATTTACTCCGAAGGTATAGACAGCAGGAATCGGATAGGTTTGATTATCCACTCCATTGGGCACCTCAGGGTTGAAACCATTGTAGTTGAACAAAGTCAGTGGTTTTTCAGCGGTTAGATAGATGCGGGTCTGAGGAATTCCCTTCTTATCTCCCTTCTTGTTGACGGTGTAGCCCAAGGTTATATTCTGAATACGGAAGAAATCGCCATCCTCAATGAAGAAGTCATTCAATCGCTGGTTCCAACCTTTTCTAATACCTGCCGATGATGGGTAGCTGTTCGTTGTACCCTCACCATGCCAGCGGTTAACTGCAAAGTCACGATCCCAGTTGGTATCGTTGGTGAAAATCACCTGGCCCCGCTTTCTATTCAGGATTTTGTTTCCGCCCTGACCAACGGCGCTGGCAGAGAAATCCCATGATTTATAATTGAACCCTAGATTAAAACCAAAAGTATAAGAGGGCAAAAAAGAACCAAGTACCGTTCTGTCATCATCTGTGATATCACCATCTCCGTTGATATCGCGATATTTAAAATCCCCCGGGGCCAACTCATTCGCGACTGCCACGGGATCGGCCTGTATTTCGGCATCGTTTTGATAGACCCCGACAATCTCGCGACCATAAAAAGCAAAAAGCGATTCCCCGATAATCGATCGCTGTCGGAATTCTGCCGTTCCGGCATCCAAGAATTCAGCATCCCCCAAGCCCAACACCTCATTTGACAATGTGGCGAAATTGGCCCCAAGAGAATAACTAAAATTTTCGGTTGGTGCATCGTTCCAATTCAAGGCCAATTCAAGACCTGAATTTCTGATCTCTCCTATATTCTGACGTGTGGATCCGGGAATAAGCGGACGCAAAACAGGAATTACGGCATCCTTCGTCTCTCGAACATAGTAGTCGGCCTCAAGGGAAAGCTTGTTATCGAACATTCGTGCAGTAAGCCCCCCATTGATTTCTTCGGTAACCTCCCATTTCAGGGTTGTGAAATCGCTGCTGGTTTCCACCCCGCTGACCAATACATCGCCTAAGGCCGTGGTAACAACGTTAGAGGTAATGGAACCTTCACTTGAAGGCACCCTGTCGTTCCCCAATTCGCCCCAGCTTGCCCTTAATTTCAAAAAGTTCAAAAAGCCATCGTCAGGAAAAAATGCTTCCTCCGATACTACCCAACCTGCTCCGATAGTTGGGAAATAACCCCACTTCTCCTGGTATTTATTGGTGCCATCAGCCCGATAAGTACCATAAAGCAAATAGCGGTTGTCATAGTTGTAAGACACCCTTCCAAAAAAACTAAGTCCATATTCTCGTCTACCATCATCCCCAACATTTTCAGCGACAATGGTCTGTGCAAGATCCAAATAATAGGCTTCCTCGCCACTCAACGGAAAATTTAGGCCCTTGGCCTCAAGCTGCTCAAATGACTCGTCCCTAAAAGATGAACCCGCCAGTACGGTAAGGTTGTGTTTGCCAAAACTATTCGTATAGGTCAGGGTATTATCCCAAATCTGGTTTGAATATGTTTCGTTTTTCTTTACTAATTCTGCATCCTCGCGTTGAAAGTTATTACCTATAAAATAAGGCAAGCGCACTTCACGACGTTCCCTAGTCTCGAAATTGTTATTGTAGGCAGTTTTGAAGGTCAAGGTATTAGGTACAATGTCAATTTCCGCATAGAAATTCGACAACACATTTCTTATCTTATTTCTGAATTCGCTGAAATCCAACAAAGGAAAAGGGTTTTGACCGCCCCGATATCCTAAGTCTTGTGCATTTGCATAGTTCGTCGGAAAAACGGTCGAATCATCGGCTAGCAGAGGGTCAAAAACGGGAAGAATGGGTACAGAAAAATAAGCTCGCGTCCATGCCGAGTCTTCGGCATCAAACCTCGTGGCATTGCTGATTACCGCATTCCCCCCTATGGTTAGCCAATCGTTCACCTTGTAGTCGATTTTACTCCTAAGGTTAAAGCGTTGATATTCGTTTTTGGTTTTCAATAAACCCGCTTGCTCAAAATAATTCGCCCCGATGGCGTATGTCGCATTTTCGCTGCCACCCGTCACATTAAGGCTATGATTTTGAATCAAGGCACTTCTCATGATTTCGTCATACCAGTCTGTGTTTACGGCAGGCACATTTGGATTGATACGGCTTCGACCGTACCGCTGCATGGCATTCAGAATGAATTCTGCGTCGGGATCTGAACCTGATTCGAGCGCCAAGGTGGTAAACTGTTCAGCGTTTGCCATTTTCAAAACATTTTGCGGTACCTGGTAACCTGAATAACCACTATATGTGATTTCGGCCTTTTGGTTAAAAGATCCCGATTTTGTTTCGATCAACACAACTCCGTTTGCTGCCCTTACTCCATAAATTGCCGCGGCAGAAGCATCTTTTAGAACCGAAATCGACTCGATATCGGTAGGATTCAAAAAATCGATGTTTTCGAAAAACATTCCATCGACAACAAACAATGGCGAACTTGGGTCGCTCGCATCATTCAGATTGCCGTCATAAGAACCGATACCGCGGACCCTTACCGTAGGTGATTGGCCAGGAGCACCGTTATTTACAATTTGCAAACCTGCCACTTTGCCCTGAAGGGCCTGCATCGCCTGACCGACCGGCGCAATTTCAATTTCTTCGGCCTTGACCGTTGATATCGCAGAGGTCAAATCTTTGGATTTCATTTCACCATAACCGATTACAACCACTTCTTCAAGCGCCTGGGCATCTTCTTGCATTACCACACTAATAGTGGTCTGCCCGTTTACCGCTATTTCTTGTGTGGTATAACCGATATAGCTGATGACAAGAATACCATCTGCAGGCACGTTGCCCAAGATATAGTTACCATCAAAATCGGTCTGTGTACCTGTTGTGGTTCCTTCGACCACAATCGAAGCTCCAGGAAGGGGGCCAAGTTCATCGGATACAGAACCCGAGACCGTAATACCGTCTTGGCCTACTATCATGAATTGCACCAAAAAAAACGATATTAGCAAAAAAGCGTTTTTCATTTTCATGTTTGTTCATTAATTGCGTTAGATTGTTACTAAATTAACAAACACCCTACCCGACCCTTTGGGCAGAGAATACATAAAAACTACATCATTCGGAATTGCGCCTGAAAGCCCTGTTTTCTCAAGGTCTGAGAAATTGAATTTAAGTCTCCACGTTAAAAATTTAACATAGTGATGTAATAATGAAGTAATCGAGATTATTAAAAAAAGTGGCTATTTAAATGTAATCAAGAAGTTTGAGATATTTTCGGAACTCTCTATTTTCAATTTCTTTCGAAGTCGATAGCGATGTATCTCTACACCTCTAACCGAAATGGCCATTAATGGGGCAATTTCCTTGGTGGATAGATTCATCTTAAGGTAGGCGCAGAGTTTAAGGTCTTTAGGGGTAAGCCTAGGGTATTTTCCCAACAATTTTTCAAAGAAATCTTCGTGCAGTTCATTGAAATTATACTCAAAGCGCTTCCAATCTTCATCACCATGAATCGAATTGTCCAGCTTTTTCATAAAAGACCGATAGCGCTGCCGATTTGAAAATTGGTCTTTGTTGATGAGCAGCATGCTTTTCAACTCAAGTAACAATTCGTTCTTTTCGGCAATATTCATGGCACTCATTGTCAGTTCGTTTTGCTTCAACTTAATTTCTTTGGCCAATTTTTCCTTTTCCATTTTGGCGAGCTTGTCCTCCTGTTCTCGAATTAAGCGATTTTCAAGTTCTTTTTGTTTTCTACGGAGCTTTCTGCGGTTATACAATCGTATCAAATAAATTATTCCCATAGCCCCCAATAAATATGCAAACAGGCTGATATTTGACAGATACCATGGCGGTGTAACATTGAAAGGGATTTCAAGGGGTTCTGACTTTTTATTGTCTATACCGACAGTGGAGACCTTTAATAAGTAATCCCCATGGGAAAGATTTTGCAACACTATGGTTCCATTATCTGTAACACCCTTCTGGGTAACCTTGCCGTTTAACTCATAAGAATATCTAGGATCTACCACGCTCGGTGCGGCCACCTTGATTTCGATATCCTTTGAATTTGCAAATGCCAATTCTATGGGGAGACTGTCAATTGCCCTTTTTCGATTACCGGCAATAAAAGAGCTCAGCTTGGGAACTGCCAATTGCAATCCATCCAAATGGGACCGCAATTTCGAAAAATCGATAGCTGCGAAACCATCTCCCAAAGTGAAGTAGAATACTGAATCATTACTTTTTACAATGCTCTCAGACTCTGGAACTTGACGCCTAATCAATTGTGGTTCGGCAATGATTAAATCGTCTCCTTTGAAATCAGTGAATATGACTTCTCGGTCTTTGTCGGTTCCTAAAAACCAAAAATGTTCTTCATCGTTGTAGAGCAATTTTTTATTGCTATATGGAGCAAATTCCTTGAACTCGACGACCCTATCCAGTATGGGGTCATATTTGTACCATAAGCCCTCATTTTTAAAAAGGATATTATTTTTAATATTAAAGAGTTCGATGTTATAATTATCGCGTAGGGAATCTGTATGGTACTCATTATAGTCAATTACCTTGTCATAGTAATCATCTATCGTGACCTGATAAAAACCTTTGTATGAGTGAGCGGCCCATATCGTACTTTTGTTTTCAAAACACAGCTGTTCTATCGGAAAACCAAGGTTTTTTACGCGTGACACTTGCCAATTATCGGCGCCCCTTTTTTGAAACCTTGCAAATCCATTATAAGTTCCTTGAAGATATGTTTGTGGCCGATCAGGAACTTTTGCAAATTGATAGCCTCCAGAGAAGTCAAAAACATTTGAAATTTCGCCATTTGACAATTGAAAAGTGCCCGTATTATGCCCCGCAAACAAATCGCCTTCCAATATTTCCAAATCCCATACATGGCCCTGGGTTCCATTTATGAATTCTAGGTTGTCATCCTTAAAATAGTAGACCCCTGTATTACTTCCGAGATACAGCAAATCATTATGTTTCGCAATATCGTACACAGTGCCGAGTACTCCCGAATTATCGGTGTAGTATGTAATCGGGTTGCCCAACTGAATTCTGTCAATTCCGTTGTCAAGACCGGCCCACAGTTGATCGTTGAATTGTAGCACTGCATGAACGGTATTGTTTTGAAGACCGGTCTCCCTGTTCAATTTTTCTGAAGTGTTCGTTTCGGAATCGTATACATAGATTCCATTTTTAATCGTACCGAATGACAATCTGCCTGAATCGAGCACCAAGAGGTTATTTAGCTGTTGTAGTTTAAGCTCCTCGTTGATCTCCTCTTCCCAAGGGATCACTTCGTTACCATTAAAAAGGTAACATCCGCTGAGTTTTGTGCCAATAAGCAGACCTTCACTTGTTTGGACCATATCATTGATCGTTTTACCTTTCAACAATTTATCTTCAGCAATAGGAACCAAATTGATGTCGTTAAGCCAAAATAGTTCTCCCTCTCCCCCAGCGACAATGACCCTGTTTTCGTGAACGGTAATTTTTGAGACCACCCCATCCACTTCGATTACGGTAATCTTGTCATTTTGATATCTATAAATGTTCGAAAAAGATCGGAAGAGGATGGTACCATCATATGGAAGAATTTGCCAAAATTCCTCACTTGTAAACTCATGGTCTTCGATCAAATGGGTCAATGGAGTATATACCAAGGTACCAAAGGAATCTTTCTGCCAATAGCCAAATTCCTCGTACGAACCCGAAAATATCTTATCGTCGATATAGGCCACCGAGCGTATGGTGGTTTCGTGCGGCAGTCTGTGCAATGCCCATTCCTCTCCATTAAAATGTAAGAGACCCTGGTTATTGGCGACAAAAAGCTCTCCGTCATTGCTTACAGTCAATCCCCAATTCTTGCTTGCCGCTTTGTAGTCAAAAATGCGATAGTTCTGAATTGGAGGCATAAGGTGCTGGGCCACGGTAAAAAGGGGCAAAAGAAAAAGCAACCAAACCTTTCTCGCAATGATTTTCATTCAGTGGATTGAGAAATCTGTCATAGACTTCATATTGAATTCTCAAAATGAATATAGGACTTTATTGGGAAATAGTAACAACCGTGGGATGAGGGATGGTAAGAGCTTAATCCATGAACAGGTTGGGTAGCCATAAGGAAATCGACGGGAAGAGGGTTACCAAGATCAATACAACAAAACTTACCAGCAGAAATGGAAATCCTGCCTTACTTACCGCGCCAATGGATATCTTTCCTATGCTGGAAGCCACAAAAAGGCAAACTCCCACTGGGGGCGTCGTCAGACCAATTATAAGATTTAGGACCGCAATCACGGCGAAGTGTATTGGATCGACATCAACTGCGAGCGCAACTTTGAGTAAAATCGGAAACAAAATCAAAAGTGCCGCTATGGTTTCCATAAAAGTGCCAACCATGATCAACAATAAATTGATCAACAACAGAACCACATATTTGTTGGTGGTAAAACCCAAAATTTCGCTGGAAATCGTTTGCGGAATTTGTTCGGTAATCAAAATATATCCGAAAAGATTCGCAAAACCAACAAGGACCATCAAAGAGGCAGAGGTTTTCATGCTATCCAATAGCACCACCTGAATGTTTTTGAAGTTCAGTTTCTTGTATACGAACAGACCTATTATCAACGCGTAGACCACTGCAATAATCGAAGCTTCCGTTGGGGTAAAAATGCCCCCGATAATTCCATAAAGAATAATAAAGGTCATCAATAGCGCCCAAAAGGTGTCGATAAAACCGCGTACGACTTGGCCCAACGTGCTTCGCTCATGCTTTGGATAATTCTTTCTTTTGGAAATGAAATAGGCCGTAAATAAAAGGCCTATCCCCAATAACAATCCCGGGAGAGCACCCGCCAAAAATAATTTCCCGACGGAAAGTCCGCTTAAAGTAGCCGCTATAATCATGGGCACGCTAGGAGGAATAATGGGGCCTACAGTCGAGGAAGCCGCCGTGACAGCACATGAAAAATCAGTGTCATAGCCTTCCTTCTTCATGGCGGGAATCATAATCGAACCCATACTCGCAGTATCTGAAATAGCTGTACCTGAAATGCCCGCAAAGAGCATTGATGCGCCGATATTGACAAGTGACAAACCTCCTCGAATATGGCCGAACAAATGATTGCAGAATGAAATAATCTTGTCAGTGAGACCCCCATGATTCATTAGGTTTCCGGCCATTATAAACCCTGGAACACTGAGTAGCACAAAGACATCGATCCCCGAATACATTTTCATGGGGATTATTATCAATGGAGTACCTTTAATCAACAAATAGCACAGACAAGAAAGCCCCAAGGCAAACGCAATCGGAAAGCGCAGTACGAGACAAACCACAAAGACGATGACCAAAATCCAGATCATCGAAGCTGTTTTTTGAAGTTCTTGCCAATTTTAACACCTAAATAATAGCAGATAGATATTGCCATGATGAACATGCTAAAGAATGCCACTCCCATATTAAAACCCATGCTGGGCGATTTCTCGGGAACTCCAAGAATGACAAACTTTATTGAATACACAGCCATAATTGCAAAGAGTAAAAATGTGACAATAGGAATGACCTTGACCAAGAAGCTTTGAAACTTTTGGGGAAAGCGATTGTAGAACATATCAAGATGTACATAGAAATCGTTTTTCATGGCGAGACCCGCAGCGAACGACATCGCATAGATAAAGAAAATACGCGATGCCTCTTCAGTCCAGGAGGGGGTGGCGAGTGGTGTAAATCGGCAGATAATTTGAACCAAGACCGTTACAACAAGACCCCAAGTACTTACCAATGCACCGAATTTTAGTACGCGTCCTATCGTCTTATGCAGCATCTTTCTCGGCTTTTAATTCATCATAAATCTTTTGCATTGCAGGGGAAAGACTTTCATAAATCGCCCTTTCACATTTCTTTTGAAAAGCATCTTTATCCACTTCTATGAATTCCATTCCTTTGGCCTTTAATTCTTCCTGTACATTTTTTTCGTTTTCCAAAAAAAGGTCATGCTCATATTTCTGCATATCTTTTCCGGCCTGTAGGAATATTGCCTGAAGGTCTGGCGGAAATTTTTGAAATTGTTTTTCACCAATTACGGGATACACCCAACTCAATACGTGACCGGTCAGGTTAAGGTATTTCTGAACTTCGGCAAAGCCTGCATTGTTGATCATCGCAAACGGATTTTCCTGAGCTTCAATGGTGCCCGATTGCAGTGAGGTGAACACTTCAGAAAAGGCCATAGGGGTGGGTTTGGCGCCAAGTGCTTTCCAAGTATCGACAAATGAAGGGACATTCGGTACGCGAATGATCAAACCATTAAGGTCATCAGGATGTCTAATTGGACGATTTGAAGTTAGGTGCCGTGGGCCACGTTGAAAATGACCCAAAGCCCTAAGCCCTGTCTTTTCGATCATCTCCTGTTCCATTAACCTTCCGATCGGTCCGTCAATGTATCGAGCCATGTCGGTGGAGTCTTGCATGAGAAAGGGAAGTTCGCAAAATGTGGCCACTTCAAACCAATTGGTCAAGGTCGACCCGGTGGTAGTCATATCAATGACTTCGGCCTGTATCAAACGAATGGCCTCTATTTCTTTGGCCAATTGTTCAGATGGATAGAGCTGTACCTTTATTCTTCCGCCGGAACGTTCTTCCAAGATTTCACCAAAATAGGCAAAGGCTTGGTACCAAGTGTGGTCTTCTTTGACCAAAAGGGCCGTACGTAAAAGAAATTCCGGTTCGTCTTGTTTTGACTTACAACTTAGTAGGAATAAAAATGTCAACAACAGCAATAGGGATACTGCTGTAACCTTGGCCAAATTTCCTTTTTTGTCCACTTGAATCAGTCTTCAACTTCGACTATCATTTCGATCTCCACGGCAATATTGCTTGGAAGGGAGCCCATTCCTACTGCTGCCCGGGCATGCTTTCCACGATCACCGAACACTTCGACCATCAGGTCTGAAAAACCGTTGATAACCTTCGGATGATCTCTAAAATCAGGGGCTGCATTGACCATGCCCAAAACTTTGACACATCTCTTTACCTTATTGAGATTGCCCAGTTCTGCCTTTAAAACGGAAAGTTGGTTGATGCCCGTGATTCGCGCAGCTTCATACCCTCCTTCAATGGTCAAATCGACACCGACCTTGCCTTCGATATTTGTTCCATCGGCCTTTCGCGGTCCCTTACCAGCCAAAAAAATCAAATTTCCGGTACGAACGGCATTTACATAATTGGCCACCGGGGCGGAAGGCGTACTCAGTTCAATGCCCAACTCTTGCAGCTTTGCCTCAGGATCGTAATTAGGGTCTATTGTTTCCTTAGGTTCGGGTTCTGAAGCCGTTTCTTTTTGCTGTTCGACCACCTGGTTACAGGAAAATACAAGAACTAAACAGCAGCTAAAAATTAGTTTTTTCATCGATTTAATATTTATTGATTTGAACAACACCCCTATGGTCCCTTCAAGGGAACAATAAATGCCAACATCCCAGATCAAGCATTTTGCAATACCTCTTTCACGCGTTGGGCAACAATCCGTTCTTGACCGGGTTCCATCATCCAGGTAGTAATTCCAACTTGCTTGTCATTTCCGACAGTTTCAATGGAGGGATGCCCATCTCGCAATCTTTTGCGCATTTCATCGGTTGTGATGCCCACTACTTTCTCGTCCCAGCGAATATAAAGACTTGGAACATGGTTGGCATGCGGAGGTACATGAATTTCTGTTTCCACACCTTTAACAGATGAAGCACTATCGCTTATCAATTTAATCTGATTCTCCCAAAGCTCCCATTCTTTCTCATGATCTCTGGCCAAGTATAATTCCAGAGCGACCATCATGCCCAAGACTTCTTCCTTGTTCACTTTCATACCCCGTGCTATGGTGGTTCCCCTTGGTGGTGTATGCAATCGCGCCGCTTCGATATACTTTCTCTTACCCAAAAGGAGGCCGGCGCTTTGCGGTCCGCGTATTCCTTTTCCACCAGAGAAACAAACAAGGTCAAAGCCCAACTTTGTAAACTTGAAAAGGTTTTCGACCGGTGGAACATCTGCGGCACAATCTATAAAAGTCGGAATATTATGTTTTTTGCCAAGGGCCACAAATTCTTCCCATTTGATCTCGCCTTGTTCCGTATTGGCATTCAAAAACCATAGCATGGCAGTTTTATCATTGATGGCCTTCTCCAAGTCTTTGGCGGTCTTTACCGAAACAATCTTTGCTCCGGTATTTATCAGCGCATGGGTATACCCTATGTCATGTGCCTCTTGAACAATCACCTCATCTTTAAGCCCTTTGGTATCAGGAAGTTGTTTGACCTTTTCCATGTCCATACCACACATCACGCCTGCCAGACCAATGGTCATTGCGCCAAAAGCCCCCGAGGACACAGTAGCGTATTCACATTCCAATAATTCGGCTATTCGCTCCCCTACCTTGTCATGAAGTTCATCTAAGTTTACATACTCGGTCGCCCCATAACTTATGGCATCGGTCACTTCTTTGTGCATCAGTGATCCTGTCATTGAGGTATAGGTACCCGCCGCATTGATAAATGTGCGCAGTCCAAGTTCTTTGAAAAAATCACGTGCGGCAGGCTTGATCACAGCCTGCTCTGTCATTTTGGAAGTCAATATGTTCGGACCCAACATTCCGCCGACCAGCGGAAGCGCCGTCAATGTTTTTAATGCTTTTCTTCTCGTACTCATCATTTTGCTTTTATTGTTCCTTTAATCTACTGCGGCAATGCAATCCATTTCTACCAATGACTTTCCTGGAACGCCACCATAGGTTGCCACCGTGGTTCTTACTGGAGGGTTCTTTCCGAACCGCCCACGAAATACTTCGTTCATCGCTGTATAATCCCCTAAATCGGCAAGGTAAACGTTCACCTTCAAGACCTGCTCCATAGACGAGCCATTGGCCTCCAAAGCCTTCTGAAGCTCCTGAAGCACAATCTCTGTGTGCGCCTTTATTTCGAAAGGTTCGGTATGCGCTCCTTTCCCGGCAATGTATAAAGTATTGCCGTGCTTGACTGCCCCCGAAAAAAGTGGAATATCTTGATCGGTAATAATTTCACCTACAACTTCTTTTTTTGTTTTCTTTTCATTTTTGGCCATGGCATTGGCCGAACCAATACCAAAGAGTGCAGCCAAACCCATTCCTATTTTTTTAAAGGATTCCCTTCTAGTCGTTTTTCCCATGTTCTTGATTTTATTTTTTGTTCATAAGGTTTTGTCTTGAAAAAATATACCCTCAAAATCTTCCCTTTGGGGAAGGTCTTTACCAAGTTCGTTTTTTCAATAGCTCTTGAATCTGTTCTTTCGGAACAGGTAGTTCATCAATATGATCCTTCAACCATTGCGAAAAATCTTTTTCAATCTCGTCAGACCATTTGCTGTCTATTTGACCCGGCGTATACTTTCCTTCCTTGAGCCTTCCAATTCCGAACATATCCCTCAGGCGCACAATCTCGGAAGTCACAACGACCTTCTCCGCCAAATGTGCGGGAATAAACATCACACCTTCTTTTTTTCCCAATACAATATCTCCCGGAAGTACGGTTGCCGCGCCAATGCGAATGGGTGCGTTGATACTTTCCAACATGACTTCGGTAAGGAAAGAAGGGTGCCATCCGCGTACGAAAGCATTGAAACCTTCAATTTTTGAAAGGCCTTCCAAATCACGGCTCGAAGCGTTAAAAACCACGCCGTTTTTGGATTTTGCATATATCGAGTTGCCCAAATTGTCCCCGATCAAAGTTCCATCGACAATTTTTCCGAAACCATCGGCGACATAGACATCACCTTCGACCAACATGTCAATGGGCCATGAATTCGGACTCCCGATTTGCCCATCAGCTTTTCCTTTTTTCTTTATCTGGTCGGAAACATCAGGCCGATTCGGCATATATTGAACGGTAAGTGCCCGGCCTACAATAGGCTCATCATCGTGCAAAATTTTCCAATTGCCCTCAAATTGGTTGTGATACCCCTCGTTTCGTAAAACGCCCCAGGCTTCTTCAGTGGAAACAGATTTCATGCGTTCCAAAACGTCATCTGCCACTTTGGGCCTTCCATCATCGAAACGTTCACCTTCCCATTGTGGGGTCAAAAAAATAATCTGCTCTTTTGAGGTTGTTTGGGCAAAAGCAAGATTGCCGATCAATAGGGCCAAAAATGTAAATTTGATCAATCGCATATGTTCAAATATTAGGTGTCAATCTGTAAATCTTCTTCTTTCCCGGTCTCATCATCATTTGGATTCTTGTCCCTCCAATACAAGGCGAGTGAAGAACCGGAAATATTCATCCAAGGGCCGAAGACGGCTGGTGCCAACCCGACGGTGGCAACTTTGCCCATTTCAAGGGCGATACCAGAAGCCAGGCCTCCATTCTGCATTCCAACTTCCAGGGCGATGGTGCGACAATCCCTTTCATCCATCTTAAACAACCGGCAACCCCAATACCCAAGAAAATAACCCGCAGCATTGTGCAATATGGCGGCCACAATAAGAAACAGCCCAATGGAAAGCAAACTATCCCTTCCTGCAGCGGTAATAATCATTATGATCAATGCAATTCCGGCCATTGACAAAATTGGCATCGCTTTGTCTAACCAAGGGGTCTTGCCATGGAAAAAATGGTTGAAAATCAATCCCCCAACAATAGGTAAGATAACGATTTTCACAATGCTGAGCATCATGCCCCAAAAGTCGATCGGCACAAACTCCCCGGCCAAAAATTCCATCAATAAAGGCGTCATCAGAGGTGCCAATAAAGTAGCAACGGCCGTAAGGGTAACCGATAGGGCAACGTTCGCTTTTGCCAGATAAGACATCACATTTGAGGCGAGGCCGCTTGGCGAGGAGCCAATGAGGACAACCCCGGCCGCTATCTCTGCCGGAAAACCGAACAGGGTCGCAATGCCGAAGCCCAATACAGGCATAATCGTAAACTGGCACGCCAAGCCTACCAAAACCCCTTTTGGCATTTTTACAACACCGATAAAATCCTTGACACTCATGGCCGTGCCCATACCGAACATAATGATCTGCAGTAAGGGCACTATCAAAGATTTCATTTGAAAATCACCTATTTGAACAAATGGGGCCGGATAAAACATCGATAACGATACCGCGCCAAAGATCAATGTCGCAAACGAAAATCCCTTCAATGTTTTATGGCCTCTAAAGGCAAGGGCCAAAAACAAAAAAAAGAGAATCAAAAACGGGCCGGAATTAGGTCCTTGGCCCATGGCAAGCATGATGCAGAAAACGACCAGGCATATCACCGAGACCGCTAAAAACAGTTTGTGCGTTTTTTTCATCTTCTATATCCTATGCGGGTGCGAAAACACCCTTTACCCCCCTTGAGAGGGAATCACATTATTGGTTATTTGTCCCAAGGGTCGGCTGCAAGACCGTTAAGGTCATACACCACCTTACCATCCCGAATGGTGAGTTCGCATTCCAATTTTTTATCTCCTTTCAATTTTTTGCCCGTTACATCAATAAAGCCAAAATCACCTTCCCGTAGATTTAAAATGGCAACATCGGCTACGGCCCCTACGGATAAATGGCCCAAATCATCACGCTTGATCGCTCTTGCCGCATTCCATGTTGTTGCCTCGAGTACTTCGGAAACAGACATATCCATATTCAAAAATTTAGACATCACATTGACGATATCTTTCATGCCTCCGTTCATACTTCCCGTGTGCAAATCCGTACTTATGGTGTTTGGTTTAAACCCCTGTTTCATTGCAGGAACAGCCTGATCAAAACGAAAACTACCACCTCCGTGGCCTACATCGAAAATAATCCCCCTCTTTTGGGCGGCCCAGGCAAAATCCTCGACCTTTCCACCTTCATTTACAATTGGTGTGCGACCATTGACATGTGCAAAGGCATGCGTAAAAATATCGCCGGGCCGTAATTTTTCCATAAACAATGTTTCCAAGGAAAGTTCAGGTTCGCTGCCCCCAAAATCGATCATCACCGGAATATTGGCCAATTTTCCGGCCTCTACGGCCCGTTCAGTTGGCGTCCAATCAAATCCTGAATAATGTGCCAATTTCACGCCGACGATATGTTCGGGGAACTGTTTGGCGACCATTGACGTGAGTTTTGGGTTCATGTCGGCCAAATTCTGCTCTATGGCACCTCCTTTCATGCCCGATCCCACAATGTTCAAAAAAGAAAGCACGCGGGTCTTTGAGCGGTCTATGACCTGATCCTTGAACTGCCTGAAATTTTTCCACCCAGCGCCACCTACATCAACAATCGTGGTGACCCCATGTTCGAACGAAAAACCATCGGGTGGCAAAGCACTATAACTGTTGCTGAGATAGGCATTGGGCTCTGTACCATGAAAGTTATGACTGTGGATGTCGAGAAGACCTGGGGATACAAAAAGCCCATTTGCATCGATTACCTTCTTCGCTTTTGAGGCTGCTATCGAATTGGAAAGCTCAGCAATCTTTCCACCCTTTATGGCAAGATCCGAAACCTTGTCAATTCCGTTTTTGGCGTCAATGACATGACCGTTCTTTATTAGAATATCATACTCCTGGGCGTTGAAAATTAGTCCAACAAAAAGGAATAACACAGTAGCCCAATTTCTGAATTGTATCGATTTTTCCATTTTCAAATATTTAATTATTCTGTAGTCACCTTTATCGGTTCGAAAGGTTCGCCATTTTCTTCTTGAGCTCTTCTTAGTTCCCGTACCTCTGCCGTAGTGATTTCAGAGGCTTCATTATCGAAACTTGAACGAATATAGGTCAGCACTAATGCTATTTCTTCATCCTTTAAAAAACTATGCTGGGGCATGACTCCATTATAGACCTCGCCATCTATTTGCAAACTTCCCTCCATACCGTTCAACGTTACTTTTATGAGGCGTTCCTTGTCCCCTGTTACCCAATCGGTATTGATCAAGGGTGGAAATCTGCCCGGGGCCCCCTTACCATTCATTTGATGACAGGCACTACAATATTGTTGGTATATTTTGGCCCCGCCAACCAGGTTTTCCGGCAACAGATTGTCCTTTACCTCATCGGGTGTTCGAATATGTGACAATTGCTTCCTTTTTTCCATGGCCAACAACTGTTCCTCCTTGAATTCCGATTTATTTTCATCATAGGTAACCTTCCATATTTTGCCCTTTACAGAGTCGGAAATATACAATTCGCCATCGGGGCCGACTGCAAGCCCCATTGGTCTATAATGGGCATCCTTGACACTTTCAATCGGGTCGACTATCGCAAAGCCATCTGCAAAAACCTCGTGTTCGCCACTAGGTTTTCCATCTTTGAAAGGGACAAAACCGACGAAATAACCTGATTGCGGATAGGGTGCACGATTGGTGGATCCGTGAAATGTAATAAATGCTCCGTTTTTATACCGTTCGGGAAACTGGTCTCCCTGATAGAATAAAAGATCATTTGGCGCCCAATGCCCCGGAAAACCGATTATAGGGTCTTCATACTCGGAGCATCTACCAATAATATCGCCATCGCCACCATATTCGGGGGCCAATACCTTTTTGCCCTTTACCTGGTCGTAGTAGCAATAGGGCCAGCCGAAATGTGAGCCTTCGGTAATGCGCATAAATTCTTCCGAAGGGAGCAAAGCACTTTCATGGGGTGTAAAACGATCCGGCCAAAGTCGTAATAAATCATCACGGCCGTGCATGACGGCATATAATTCCCCATCAACTGGATTCCAGTTCATGGCTACCAGACTTCGAATTCCCGAGGCATATTTGTAGCCATCTTTTTGTGTCTGATTCAATTTGTTGGCATCGAAACGCCATACACCGGCATGGTCTTCCAATTGCGGACAGGGATCGATCCCAGGGGCTCCGGGGGTACGCTTTGGGTCTTGACATGCATTCGAGGGGGCACCAAAGGGAACGAAAATATGTCCCTCATTATCGAAGGCGATAGGCTTGCCAATATGTTCATGTTTGCCATGTTCGTGGTCATCGGTCACTACGACCTCGACCTTACCTTCGGGAAGCAAAGAACCCGGTTTTAATTTTTGGCGATATACAACAAGATCCGAACTATAGTAAATGTAGCCATTGTATATACGCATGGCCGTGGCATAGCTCCATTTTTCCTTTTGAGTACTGCCAAACTTTTCCACTTGATCCGCCCAACTGTCACCATTGGTATCCTGTAGGGCTATGGCGACTCCATTTTGGGTAGCGTTTCGCAATTTCGCATAGATAATCTTGTCGTCGGTCACGGCCATATGCCGAATCGTTTCGCTCACGCTGTCTATGACCACTTTCGAACTAAACCCATCTGGAAGCTTCAAATTACCATCTACCGGCCCTTTAGTGGTGCAACCCACGAAAAGGAATATGAACGCAAATGCCAAGTATTGCAGATTCGAAATAACGCCACGATAAATTTTCATGAAAATGTTGTGTAAGGTTGGCAACGGAATAACCTTCTCAAGATAGAATACTTTCACCTATTTACCAAGATACTGATAGAAAATGTGTACGAACACACTTTTTATCTTTTTAAGTCCATCGGGCAATCTGGACGTTCGAGATAGAAGAGACTTTACATCCGATTGGTTCTTCAATAACTACTCAAAAACAATCGTGCCAAAAAACTCGGGGCGGTGAAAATCGGGCCGCTCTGTGCCCACCGGGTTCCAGCTTACATAGTGTGCCTCGGCCGTCTTGTTACCACATTTGTAGAAATTTGCCCTTGCGGTAAGTCCTTTTAGCCGAACATCTGGATCATGTACCAAACTTGACTTGGGGATTACAATGGTCATCTCCCAGGTGTGGTCTCCTGTTTGTTCGACCAAAGGTTCGGTACCCAATGAAGATTTTACCCTGATATCGTTCTCGATGATTTCAGGGGACACAAAAACCCGATCTGATCGTTGAGGGCCATAGGCCAAATGCGTTATACCAACGCAGTTAAACTCAAAATTGTAATAATTGCCATCTGACAGTGGGTCAAAGAAAAACTCAACACAGCTGTCATTGGCTACTCCGCCATTGGTTTCAGTGACTTCGGCCAGGATACTCTTTTCCCGTACGTAATACTTGAGCCAAATTCGGTCGTTGTTATGAGCGATTCGGAATTTGACTTCAGGGAGGTATTGAAATTTATCCCAATTCAGAAGATCTATTGAGTGGAGCTCCGCTTTCAACTCCAAAAGTTCGGAAACTTTTGCCAAATTGATTTCTCCCGAATATTGTATTTCCTTTACTGTAAGCACTTTGTTTGTTTTGAGATTTTGCGCACAGGCAGAAGTAATCAAGCAAAAGCAAACTACCTCCAATAAATGCACAAATGATTTCATATTTCGCTGTAAAAGTTATTAATCCAAAGATTCGTGTTTAGCGTAAAATCCCTGGTGAGCTAAAACGGGGGCTCAACAAAGTTATGAAACGAAACGTTGAATCGATTTATGTTGTTTTTCAGCGCCAGAAAATTGTTTATAGAGTTTGTTTCGTAAGTTTAAGATCATGAAAATGGAATACGTCTTTTTAAAAAGTTACGAATGGACTTAAATTTAGAGGGAAAGGTTGTGGTCATCAGTGGAGCTGCCGGGAAAGAAGGCAGCATCGGCGAGACCATTCTTAGACGTTTGGCGGAAGAAGGCGCCATACCGGCCGTCATCGACAGAAATGATAGAGGGTTTGGATACGTTAAGAAAATTCAGCAACAGGGAATCGACGCCCTTTTTTGCCAAACCGATGTCACCGATCCCCCTCAAATAGAAAATGCCATAAATACCATAATCCAAAAATACGGCCGCATTGATGCGGTATTGAACAATGTCGGAGTCAATGATGGCGTAGGTCTTGAAAGCTCGTACGAATCGTTTATGGCCTCTTTGAAATTGAATTTGGTAAGTTATTTCTTGGTTGTCAAACATGCACTGCCCCTGCTTAAAAAATCCAAGGGGAACATTCTCAATATTGGGTCAAAGGTGGCACTTACGGGCCAGGGAAGAACCTCGGGCTATGCCGCGTCAAAAGGTGGTGTTCTTGGTTTGACTAGGGAGTGGGCAGTAGACCTGGTTCCATATGGCATTCGATCGAACGCGATTATTATTGCCGAAAGTTGGACGCCTTCATATGATACCTGGATAAAAACGTTACCAGACGGAGAAGAGAAGCTGAAATCAATCGTCAAAAATATTCCCCTTGAAAATAGAATGACCACCACATATGAAATTGCCGACATATGTCTATTCACCATTTCGGAACGAAGTTCGCATACGACCGGTCAATTCATCTTTGTCGATGGCGGCTACGTGCACCTTGACAGATCATTATTGACCGAACAATAACAACCGACCAAAATAAAAGAATGTCAAACAAAGCAAAAGCACCTGTGGTATCAAGGGCCGTAATTGTCCCTTTCATACTGATAACCTCGTTGTTTGCCCTATGGGGCCTGGCAAACGATATGACCAATCCCATGGTACGGGGATTCCAAAAAGTATTGGAGCTTACCAATACACAAGCCTCTTTGGTACAACTTGCCTTTTACGGAGGATATTTCACCATGGCTATTCCCGCTGCCTTGTTCGTCAATAAATATTCCTATAAAAAAGGCATTCTATTGGGATTGGCATTATACGCGGCAGGAGCTCTACTCTTTTGGCCGGCAGCGGCAAAAGAAAGTTATGGTTTCTTTTTGGCCGCACTGTACATTTTGACCTTCGGTTTGGCTTTCTTGGAGACCACCTCTAACCCTTATATTTTGTCGATGGGCGCTGAGGAAACCGCTACGCAGCGGTTGAATTTTGCGCAAATGTTCAACCCGATGGGATCGATATTGGGGTTGTTGATAGCACAAAATTTTGTGCTGGGAGCCCTGCAATCAGATGATACAACAGCCGATGGAACTCCTATTTATGACACCTTGACCGAAAGTGCGAAATCGGTGATTCGCACCTCGGACCTTGAAATCATTCGGAATCCGTATGTAATTCTGGGATTAGTGGTACTGGTCTTCTTTATGCTTATAGCCATAATGAAGATGCCCCAAAACAAACAACAAGAGGCGACGGTGAATTTTTCCGATTCGGTGAGACGACTTTGGAAACAGCCAAAATTTTCATTTGGGGTAATCACCCAAGCCTTTTATGTCGGGGCACAAATTATGTGTTGGACCTATGTATACCAGTATGCCGAAACTTTGGGCATAGATGCAAAATCAGCGGTCTGGTACGGTATGGCAGGATACATTGTCTTTTTGATAGGTCGTTCGATCGGCACAGCTTTGATGAGCAAAATCGATTCGGGCAAACTCTTGATGCTCTTTGGTTTTGGGGGAATGTTGACCTTATTGGGCGCTATCTTTCTGCCGGGAATGCTCGGCATCTATTCGTTAATCGCCACTTCATTGTTTATGTCAATCATGTTCCCCACGATTTATGGAATCGCTTTGGAGGGACAAGGTGAAGACGCCAAATTCGGGGCGGCTTTCTTGGTGATGGCCATAGTGGGTGGAGCGCTTCTGCCACAAGCGCAGGGTTATATGCTGGATTTTGGCGGTGTAGGTTATGAAGATATCTCTTTTCTAGGAGTTTCCGAGATGCGTTTTTCATTTGTCCTTTCTCTATTATGTCTATTGGTAGTGGCGCTCTATGGAAGGAAGGTTTACAAGCACTATAGAACCAACTGATTTGTCTTTCACTTCGTCTGGAAAGACTTCTCGCCCAACGGACCCCGAAAAACAAAAGACCTTTCGGAAAATTCGAAAGGTCTTGGAATACTTGGCTCCTTTAGCTGGGCTTACCTCGGCTGTGCTCGGCACCGGCTTCTCGCCCAGGCACTTCCAAAGAAAAAACCACCCTTACGGGTGGCCTGTAGTCGCTGTCGCTCCTCCAGCTGGGCTCGAACCAGCGACACCCTGATTAACAGTCAGGTGCTCTAACCAACTGAGCTATGGAGGAATATTGGTTTATTTTGCGAGCGCAAATATAATCGTTTTTTTGATTGCCCCCAATTAAATGCCACGCATCTTTTGCCAACATTCAGCCAAAAGCAAAAAACCAATGCAGGGCATTGGTTTTTCTGAAAATCTTCGAGTAACAAAATTTATTCCTCAACTAAATCGAAGTCTTGTATGGTTCTGTTTCCCGCAGCTATTTCGACCTCGTTAACAGTAATCGATCGATAACCGTCAAGCTCGGCAATAACCTCATACGATCCCACAAGTAGCCCTTGAACCATATACTGACCCAAAGTATCGGTAAAGGTCGTTGTATTCACAGTATCGGCGGCCATTACAGTAATTTGGGCTCCTTCAAGATCCGTGCTGATATCTTCCATTGTAGTGCTTACGGTTCCAGATAAAGTTCCCGAAACGGAAACATTTGCGGCCCTAATCACAGGTTTGAAATTGAAGCCCGTTATTTCAGAAACATGATTCAAACCTCCAACGGCCACAAAAGACCGACTCACATCAAAATCAAGCAGAAGTTCACTGGTCAACCCACCGCTTACGAGCAGTTCGGGCTTGATAAATATTTTGATACCCGATTGGTTTCCACTAGGTATTTTTAAATCAAATACCCTCCCATCCGTTAATCTCACATTTGCATCCTTGACATAAGCCCGTACAAGGTCATAGCTGCCTACTGGAACTTCGGTCTCGCCCAAAGACTGGGTTATGCCATTGGTCAGCTCCAATAAGTTCATTTCAATTTCACCTTCGTACAAAATCTGAAAGGGTGCTGTGTCGACACCGGAAGAATCTTTGTCTTTCAATCTTGCATCAACCTTGGTAATTGTGATATTGGCTTCTGAAACCATATCATGTGGAAATGGGGCATCGGTCACTTTTAATACGATATGTCCCACTCTTTCGACATATTGAAGACGGTGACTATCGTATTCAGAACAGCTTGTAAAGAAAATGACACCGATAAAGGTAGCGCATAACGCGAGCTTCAGGATTTTCATAGGTCAAATTTTAAGTATAGCGAAGATTATTTGGGACGCTATTTTACTAACAACAAGCAAGTTACACTCAATTGGCCATAAAACGATAATTTTTCGACCAAATGCAGCAATAATTTGACCTACAATCAATCTGGCTTAGGTAATTCGCGGACATTTACTTAAAGAGCCACTTGTAAACATCATTTCCGTTGGCAAACAATAATAGGGCGATCAATATAAAGAATCCCGTCATTTGGGCATATTCCAGGAACTTATCACTTGGCTTTCGACCAGTTACCATCTCGTAGAGTAGAAATGTAACATGACCACCGTCCAAGGCCGGTATGGGCAGTATGTTCATAAATGCCAATATGATGGAGATGAAGGCCGTGGTTTGCCAAAAAGCAGGCCAGTCCCAAGTGCCGGGGAAAAGACCACCAATGGCCGCGAACCCGCCTACCCCTTTGTATGCGCCGGTATCCGGATTGAAAATTTTCTTCATCTGCTTCACATAACTCGACAGTATGTCGACACCTTTCTTTATGCCGGCAGGTATAGATTCAGCAAAGGAGTACTTTACGGTTTTCAGCTGAAGCAGGCCCCTTTCCTCTAAATCCTCAAAACTCAATAGGCCCCGATAAATTCCGATGGTGGCCGAGTCACTCACCTTTACGGGCACTTGAAGCATCTGTCCATCTCTAAGCACGTCCAACGTGATTTCGCCTCCTTTGTAGCGTTCCAATATTCCTCTTCCTTGATCGAAATATTTGATTTTATTCCCGGCTATCGCAACCACCTCGTCCTTCTCCTTTAAATCTGACCCAACATTATGCGATTCTTTTGGAATTTCTCCGATGATGAAAGGTATTCTAGGCGAAATAAATCGAACCTTTTCCTCATCCTTTATCAATGTGGCGATGAAATCTACGGGGATGTCCTGCTCAATGATTCGGCCGTCACGTTCTATTGTCATTGAGTTTCCGTTTACCAACTCCATGATAATATCCCTGAATTTCTCGACTTTTTCGCCATCAACGGCCACAATCTTATCGCCGGTCTTTATGCCCAGCTTGTCGCCGATCTCAGGAACCGAGACCGCGATACCATCTTTAAGGCTATTGGCAGGTATATATTGCTCGCCATAGGCATAGGCCAATCCGATATAGATCAGCACGGCTAAAATAAAATTCACCGTTACGCCTCCCAACATTATGATCAACCGCTGCCAAGCAGGTTTCGAGCGAAATTCCCATTCTTTGGGTTCTTCCTTCATAGCCTCGGTATCCATACTCTCATCAATCATACCGGCTATCTTAACATAGCCGCCTAGGGGCAGCCATCCGATACCATAAACCGTTTCACCTATCTTCTTTTTGAATAGCGAAAACTTTACATCAAAAAACAGATAAAACTTTTCGACCCTTGTCTTGAATAATTTGGCGGGTATGAAATGACCCAATTCATGAAGTACGATCAATATCGACAGACTCAAGAAAAATTGCAATGTCTTGATAAGTATCGGACTCATCTCCATATTTCGAATTTTGAACGCACAAAAGTACTGTTTTAACACCGCTTAAAAAAAGAAAGTGGAATGGCGCCCCTTTTTTTAGGAAAGTTTTAGCAGATCGGTTCCTTTTTGACTTGAACGGCTGACCAGGGCAAGTTATCTTTGCCAAATGCGCTGGTTTTTCGAAAAATTCAAGTTTTTTTCGGTCGTACTCCTTTTTCTGTCGATCATAATTATTTTATTGATGTACCGCGCGCTCAAGCCCAAAGAGACCTTGGCCATATATCAGCCCTCAATGGTAAACCCCGAGCTGGTTGACAGCACGCTACAGCATAAAAAAAAATACCACACGATTGCCGATTTCAGCCTAATCAATCAAAATGGCAAGACAATTACCCAAAAAGACTACGATGATAAAATCTACGTCGCCGACTTTTTCTTTACGACCTGCCCGACCATCTGCCCCTTAATGACAAAAAATATGGCGGATATTCAACGTAGAATTCAAAATGACACCTTGGTGAAACTACTGTCGCATACGGTAACGCCAGAAATCGACTCTGTACCCCAGTTAAAAAAATATGCCATTGAAAAAGGGGTCAATGACACCAAATGGAATCTGGTCACTGGTGATAAGAAACAAATCTATGAACTCGCCCGCAAGTCGTATTTGGCCGTTCAATCAGATGGAGACGGAGGGCCCTACGATATGATCCACACCGAAAATTTTATTTTGGTGGATAAGGAAAAGCGTATTCGCGGGTTCTACGACGGCACCAATTCAGATGAGATCGAACAACTGATGGTCGATCTCGAAATTTTGAAAGCCTCGTATCACGATTAAATTCCTGGCGCCAAAGTTCGAAAATCGACCTTTTGGATTTTCGAATTTTCCTTTTTTGGGATTTGGGCAAAATACTTCGTCTTTTTGCCTTACATTTGCGCTTACTTATAATCAATCTAAATAAGCGTTGGGCATTACTGTTGCAGATCTTAAACTTGGGCAAAGAGGGGTCATTAAAGACTTCGATGGCGATGTATTGCCCATTAAGCTTCTTGAATTAGGATGTCTGCCGGGCAATGAAATCGAACTACTTCATATAGCACCGCTCAATGACCCCTTGTATATCAATGTAAACGGATCCCACATTGCCATAAGAAGATCCGTTGCCGCGCAAATAGAATTGAGCGTGCCAGAAGATTCAATATCACGATGAGCAAACAGATCAATGTGGCCTTGATCGGTAATCCCAATACGGGCAAGACCTCTGTGTTCAACACACTTACCGGTCTCAATCAAAAAGTTGGCAATTACCCGGGCATTACCGTTGAAAAGAAAGAAGGCATCTGCAAATTGCCTCGCGGCGTTAAGGCACATATACTAGATCTTCCTGGCACATATAGCCTGAACACGACCTCTTTGGATGAAAGTGTGGTCGTAGAACTCTTGCTCAACAAAAACGACAAAGACTACCCAGATGTTGCCGTGGTCATAAGCGATGTTGAAAATTTGAAGAGAAACCTGTTGCTCTTTACACAAATTCAAGATCTTAAGATTCCTTCGATTCTGGTCATCAATATGGCCGATCGAATGATAAAAAAGGGTATTACGATCGATATTCCGCTTTTAGAGAAAAAACTGAAAACCAAAATTGCATTGATCAGCACCCGAAAGGGAAACGGAATCGACACACTGAAAGAACTGATTGCCGATTATAAAAACCTGGGTGCTGCCTCCAATATCGAAATCACCCGAATTGAGCCAGCATACTTTAAAAAACTGAAAGCGATCTTTCCCAACGAAGACCTTTATAAGCTTTGGCTTGTCATCACGCAAGACGTGAATTTCACCCCCCTTGAAAAAAAGGGCTTTAAGGACCCCTCTTTTAAAACAAAATCAAAATCGGAACTCAAAAAGATGCAGCATCGCGAAACCGTGCTGCGCTATCAGTTTATCAATGAGACCTTAAAGGAGACCCTTGAGGTAGATAGGGATGCAGCCAAGGGAATACGGGCGACCCTTGACAAGATATTGACGCATAAGGTTTGGGGGTATCTGATATTCTTTATGATCCTCTTGACCATGTTTCAAGCCATCTATGAATGGAGCGAATATCCAATGGACTTTATTGACGAGCTTTTTGCCGAGGCAAGTCAATGGGTAAAAAACACATTGCCACCGGGCGTATTCACAAATCTAATTGCAGAAGGAATCTTGGCGGGTATTGGAGGCATTGTTATTTTCATTCCCCAAATCGCCTTTTTGTTTTTCTTCATTGCCCTTCTTGAGGAATCGGGCTATATGAGCCGCGTCGTTTTTTTAATGGACAAGCTTATGAGACCCTTCGGTCTTAGCGGCAAAAGTGTGGTGCCCTTGATTTCTGGTGCGGCCTGTGCGATTCCTGCAGTGATGGCGACACGGAATATAGAAAATTGGAAAGAACGTCTTATCACGATACTGGTCGTACCTTTCACCACCTGTTCTGCCCGTCTTCCAATTTACCTGATCATTATAGCACTTATTATTCCCGAGGGAAGGTTTCTTGGGCTCAGCTATCAAGCCCTGACCTTAATGTTGCTATATCTAATCGGTTTTGGGGCGGCAATATTATCGGCCATGATCTTGAACAAAGTCTTGAAGATTAGAAGTGGCACCTTCTTCGTTATGGAAATGCCCAGCTACAAACTTCCTCTGTTGAAAAATGTTTTTTATACGGTTTGGGAGAAAACCAAAAGTTTTGTGCTGGGGGCAGGCAAGATTATTCTAGCAATTTCAATAGTACTCTGGTTCTTGGGTTCAAACGGAATTTCGGACGAATTCAAAAATGCGGAGACCATCGTCAAGGAAAGAATAAGAACCGAAGGGTTTTCAGCCTATAGCGAAGGGTATATCGATAAGAATCTGGAGCGAAACAGGAATTCCTTGAAGGATAGTACTCTCATAAAAAAATATGAAACGACCATTTCTGGACTAAGGGATTCCCTGGAGATAAAGGATAAAGAACTTTACGACCGCACGGTAGAACAGGAAATCGCAAGCTATAAGTTAGAGCACTCTTTTATAGGATATATGGGGAAGGCCATCGAACCGGTGGTCAAACCATTGGGGTACGACTGGAAGATCGGCATTGCGGTCATAACCTCTTTTGCCGCCCGTGAAGTGTTCGTGGGTACGCTGGCGACGATTTACAGTGTAGGCAATGACGAAGAGGAGACCATCAAGAACAGGATGGCGGCCGAGGTGAACGAGGAAAACAACAGACCTTTGTTCAATATTGCCTCTGGCATATCCATTTTGCTGTTTTACGCCTTCGCAATGCAATGTATGAGCACCTTGGCCATTGTAAAACGGGAAACCAATAGTTGGAAATGGCCCTTGGCACAACTCGTGTTTATGAGTCTTTTTGCGTATATTGTTGCTCTAATCGCTTATCAAATCTTAAAGTAATATGGCCTTTCTACAAGCCTTTTTGGTTTATCTGACACTTGCGTTGGCCGTTGGGTATTTGATAAAAAAGTTCCTTTTGCCAAAAAAGTTGTTTGCGACCAAAAAAAGCGTACGTAAGAATTGTGGCAACGACGATTGTGGCTGTCATTGATTTTACCTCCTGAAACGTTTTCACCCGATTGATCGTCTCCATAGAACAGGTGGTTTTTTATCAGTGTTAAAAAAAAGGTAAATCCACCCTAAGAAAAACAAAAAAGTATTGCCCAATGATTTGGTATGCTTTGTTTTGTTATCGATCAATCTTAATGGTTTTTATGCGTAATCACTCCCTTCTTACGGTCTTATTTTTCTTTGTGTTCCCGGCATTTTTAATGAAAGCCCAATCGGTGAGCTCGAAAATAGTGGATTCGCTTACCCAGCAACCCATACCCTATGCTACCGTGCAATGGGCCAACAACAAAGGTGCGATCACCAATGAGGAAGGCAGGTTCAGTCTTTTGCTCCAAAAAAATACACTTGAGACCGATTCATTGTTTATTTCATGCTTGGGATATAAGTCTATTGCCCGACCGCTGTCTACTTTCGACCAACCCATAATCTATATGGTGCCAAGTGCCATCGAACTGAAGGAAGTACTGGTCAGCAACAAGCAATATACAGCCGATGAAATCATCGAATTGGTAGAGGAAAACCTCGATAAAAACTACAACTTTGGCCTGACCAAGAAAAGGTTGTTCTTTCGAAAGTCGTCTTACCAGAATATGGCAAAACGCGACTTCGAATTGAAAAAATCGACCATCAAAGAGTTCAACGAGAGGTCGATTGACAGTGTAATTAATTCTTTGCCCCGACGCACAAGTTACTATACCGAAATCTTGGGCGATCTTTATGGTGGTTTTGATGAAGAAGAACAGAAATTGGATTTGATAAAAGCCTCTGAACTCTATGACAAGAACAACATGATAAGCTTCGAAAACGTCGAAAAAAAGTTCAATAAAATTTTAAATGAAAACATAAAAGACGGTTCTTATTTCAAAATCAAATCAGGCCTGTTCGGAACCAAGGTCGATGCCGATGAACTCTTTGAGGCCGAAATCGATTCAAGCGATGTAAACGCCTTGAACGAAAAACTCAAGGAGGCAAAAAAAGAAGAGGAAGAGAACAAAAAGAACTTTGCCAAGTATAGACGAGAGGTATTGGGCAGGTTGATGAACACACTCCCTATTGTGGAGGATTCAGATTTGAATTTTATCCTTAAATCAAGAAAATACGAATACAGTCTTCAAGATTTTACCTATTTGGGCTCAAATGCCGTATATGTGGTCGATTTCAAGCCCAAGCGATCGGCCGACTATAAAGGAAGGCTATATATCAACTCAGATGACTTTGCACTGATCCGGGCTGATTTCGAAAATGTCAAGTCTTTAAAAACATTCAAATTGCTCGGTATTTCATTGAACAGATATCTACACCAGGGCAAAGTCATCTTTTCAAAAGACAAGGACGACAAGTATAGCTTGAGCTACCTCGAATCTGAAGAAGGTAATCGAGTGGGGATCAAAAGACCCCTAAAAATCATTGAGATCAATAAAAAGGTAAAGGGACGAAACCGACAAAACGAGTTCTCGGCAAAACTCGATTGGTCGATGTCGAATATCGATAAAAGCGAGGTAGTGGTATTCGACACCGAAAATCTGCATAAAACAGGATTCTCAGACTTTAAGGAGAACAACAAAGTTTTACCTACCTATATGCCGTCTTACAATCCTGAGTTTTGGAGCGGTTACAACATCATCGAACCCAACCAGGCAATTCGCGAATTCACCGCCGTGGATGAAGTTGCCGAAGAATGACTTCATTTCTTGTTAACTGTCCTTCCAAGTTTCAATTATATCCGTTAATCTCAAATAACGGCTTACCCGACAAAAAAACAATACTGTCTGTAACCTTTTGTATTTTCCTGACTATATAGTATTGACGACCAATTAAACTGTTTTGTTGAAAGAGCTCTCAGATGAGGAATTGATGTCTAAGGTGTCCGCCGGGGACTTAGATCATTTAAAAATTTTGTTCGAAAGGCATCACGTGCATGTTTATAATTTTCTTTTCAAGATGAGCAGGGATAAAATGTTGAGTGAAGATATCACCCAAGAGGTTTTTTACAAATTGATGAAATATAGAACCTCTTATAACAATGGCAAATTCGTTTCTTGGCTATTTACTATCGCCAGAAATTGTCTGAAGACCCATTATCGAAAGAACAATGAAAACCATGAGAATGTCGATGATTATAATTTCAAGTTGAAAGCGAACGAAGAAAAGACCGAAGATTATTCGCACTTGCAAAAGGCTTTGGCCAAATTAGAACCGTCAGATCGCGAAGTTTTAATAATGAATCGCTTTCAAGAAATAAAATATAATGAGCTGGCCGAGATTATCGATAGTACCCCGGGAGCTGTAAAAACGAAGGTCAGTCGGGCATTGAAGAAATTGAAGACATTTTATTTTGAAACTATTTAGATATGAAAAGTAATCATATTATCGAAATGCTTCCTGACTATTTGGAAGGTCACCTAAGTGCGGAAGACGAACGGAGGGTGAAAATACATCTCAAGAACTGTGAGTCTTGCACCCGGGAAGCATTGGAACTAAAGGAGCTTTTTCAGGCTTTTAAAATGGAAAAAGAAGTCGTCCCCCCTGCTTCCATAAAAGCAAAGTTCTTGGAGCAACTTGCCGAAGAGAAAAAACAGCAAAGCGATGTGGTTTCCTTGAACGCCAGGTCTACATTTAGGGGGAAGCCATGGACGGACAATCTGTTAAAGATAGCCGCAAGTATCGCATTACTCATCGGAGGGTTTCTGTTGGGCAAACAGCAGTCAGAAGAAAGCTCAAATAAGGAAATTGCCCGACTGACCGAAGAAAAAACTGAATTCAAGCAAACAGCAATGCTGTCATTGATGGAAAGCCAGTCGGCGAGTAAGCGTATTCAGGGCGTGAATTACATTGATACATTTGAGAGCCCCGACGAGTCTATCGTAAACGCCTTGACAGACCGTATGCTGAATGACGAAAACACGAACGTACGGGCCGCCGCCGTGGGGGTTTTGGCAAGTTTTACCCATTCAGAAAGCGTGAAGAATGCCTTTATTACCGCCCTGAAAACCGAGAAAGACCCCGGTATTCAAATTGAAATCATTCATGTTTTGGGCAAAATGCAAGACGGAAATGCGGCGAAACCAATGCAAGAACTACTTCAAAAAGAAGGAACACAACCTTTTGTGAAAGAACAAATCAAATCAGTTTTACCAAATATTATATAAACATCAAAAAACGAAAATCATGAAAAAACTCACATTTTTAATACTCACCTGCCTACTTGGGGCAAATTTGACGGCGCAAACAGATTATACCAGATCTTTGGACGGTATTGATTGGGTCAAAATCGAATCTAAATCCGAGATTATTTTGAAGGCCCATGACAAAAACGAGCTGTTGATCAAAGTTTTTAACCTAGAACCGGTTCCCGAAAGGGCAAAAGGGCTTAAGCTCGTTCATGTGGGCGGCGAAGACAACACCGACGTTGGATTCAATGTCGTGCAGACCGGCAGCGATCTAATCGTTGAAAATGTAAGCAAGTCTGGTGGTGCGGAGATATATCTTCCCAAAACCCAAAATGTATCGGCCACCAATTCGTGGAACGGTGACATCAACATAGAAGGGTTTTCAGGAGAAGTTGAGGCCAATGCAAACCTTAACGGCGGTCTTAGATTAATCAATCTAACAGGGCCCATAACGGCCTATTCCTTAAATGAAGGGATACGACTCGAATTTGATGAAATCCGTCAAGACTCTCCAATCATAATCAGAACTACCAATGGCGAAATCGATGTAACCATGCCGGGCGCTGCCTCTGCCGATTTGGAACTCAGTTCTTGGAATGGTGATATCTACACCAATTTTGATTTGAAAAGACCTGAAAAAGATGGCCTGAAATCGATTTCCGGCAAGAATATCAGAGGCGCCATAAATGGTGGAGGGGTAAAAATTCAGCTAAAATCGACCAACGGAAATATCTATTTAAGAAAGAAGTAATACTTGCTGAGCACAGTCGAAGCATCAAAAAATCAATCATGAAGAAAATAGCGATAACATTAATAGCCGGCATCCTGGCCCTTACCATAAATGCCCAGAAAATAATTGAGAAAAACGTCGATTACGATGGACAATACTTGGATGTCGAATGGAAATTTGCCTCCGACATCGAAATTAAAACATGGGACAAAAAATCGATTTACGTCAAAGCAGACATATACATGGAGGAAGAACGATACACCAATATGTTCGAACTCGATATAAATGTTGGCAGCGGAAAAATCAATATTGGCTCCAATTCAGAGGCCGTTTTCAAGGCACTATGGGACGACTACGAGGAAAAGCACGGAAAAAGAAGGCGGTACTTTTCGACCGGAGATGAATATAAGTTCAACTATGTGTTATATGTACCCAAAAATGCAAGACTTAAAGTAAGTAGTATAAACGGCAGTCTAAAGTCTGAAATCATGGAAGGTGAGTTGACCGCTGACCTTATAAACGGTAATATCGATATTAAAAAATATGCAGGAAACCTTGAACTTAGCACAATAAACGGGGCCATTGATTTACAGATGGTCGATGCTCGTTTGGTCGCCGAAACCATACATGGAAATATCTATGCGGATGAAAAATTAAAATTTGATTCAGAAGATCGCCATGTGGGCCAAAAAATATGGGGTCAAACCGCTGAGGGGAAAAATAAAGTCCGCTTGAATACGATTAACGGCAATATGTATCTAAGGCTTTAGCGCCATAACAAATGAAACCATTGGTTTTCTTTGCCTTCGGTCTTGTTCTGATTTTCTCATGTGGGAACAAAGAACAGGTGCAAAACGAAATTCAGGCGTCCTTGGATCAGTGTATGTTGGCGGTAAGCACCAAAAACATCGAACTCTACATGAAAGGGGTTCCCGACGATTTTGAGATCAAAGATGAAAATGGGGAGATGATCACTAGGGAAATGCAGCGGCAATTTGCCCTTAGGGATTGGGCCATAATAGACACCACTTTATTCAGTGAATACCGTATCGACAGTCTCAAGGTTTTTAATGACAGCGCAGTAGTTTTCACCTCACAAAAATGGGAAAGAATGATGTTTAGAAGAGACGGTATTACACTGGATACCGTTCTTACATTACAAAAACACAAAGAAATTATTTGGAAGAGGAGAAAAGGTGCCTGGGCAAATTACTTTATCGAGGAATTGGGCGGTCAAATTTACCTCAATGGCAAAGAATATATTCCGTAAGCGATACCGTCCAAAATGACTTGGGCAGGAATCAAATCAGGTTTTGAAGAAAAAAGTAGCACAGCATACCCCATCCGGCAATTAAAAGCAATCCGCCTATTGGGGTAATGGGGCCTAGAAATTTCAATTTCCTCCCATTGACGGCACCCAAAATAAGACCATAAATACTGAAAGAAAATAAAAAGGTGCCAATAATAAGGCAATAAATCATATTACTTTCGAGTGGTGACTGAAGATTTAGATTGAAACTCAATATCAAGAGTAAAATGGCATGATACATTTGATACTGCACTCCGGTTTCAAAACTTTTGAGTTGTTCGACAGATAGTGACTTCCTTAGCCTGTGGGCACCAAAGGCACCAAAAATGATGGCCAAAAGCCCGTACAACGCGCCGATAATTTGGGCCAACATCACCATATACACTTTTATGCCAAAGATAATCAATGGGGGTGGCAAATAACCATTTCCCTACACCCATTTACACTTTCTACACCCTAAATTGTGTATCTTTAGATAAAATTACAACCTATGAGAAAATTCTATGCAGTCTTGGTGGTATTGACCCTAGCCTTGTCGTTCGGTTGTGGGTCGTCAAAGAACTCAACACCTTCTGAAGCTCCTTCTGACGGCATTTTGGAAAAAGACCGTGTCAACATCTCACTTCTGAACCAAATTAGAAGGTTAAAGGGAGTCACTATTCAGGGCGGGGTTCCTATTTTTGCCAAGGGATCAAATTCGGCCATTGGCAACTCCCAACCTTTATATGTCGTAGATGATTATGTCGTGGGCAACTCGTTCAACTCGGTAAAAGACCTCGTAAACCCGATGGATGTAAAAAGCATAGATGCCGTTCAAGGGGCCGATGCCTCTTTTTATGGGTCACGCGGTGCAAGTGGGGTCATTGTAATCAAGACCAAATCATAGATTTGGGATATGTGCTTAGATTATAAATAGGGGCGGTTGTTAAACCGCCCCTATTCTCATTGCCCTTGTTCGTCATAAAAAAATTGTTCTTTGACGATCTTTCCCTCCTTTACTTCGTAGACTGCAATTTCAGAAGTTGTTGATCGCATACCCGACGGTTTGTGGGTCGTGTCCATCTCAAACCTTACCGAAAACCAGTTGTCCGCAACAATCGGTTCCGATACGCTTGTATTGTGCACTTCAAAGTTTTCTTTCCACCACTCCCCCTTCTGCTGAATTCCTTCGAAACCCTCAACATAGCCTCCTTCACTTTTCCCATCATTTTCGATACTGACGATTTTAGGACTATATAGTTCTTGATAAGGAGTTTCAAAATCCCCTGCCTTGCAAGCGGCGACTAATTTGTTGGCAATTTCAGCTGTTGTCATATTTTTCGAATTTTAAAGGTTAAACATACGGCAAAGATAGCTGAGCCTATGTCAGATTATGTCAGGGGTCGGCCCAAAATAAAAATCTATCTGGTCTACCCCTCAAGACTTAAAAATAATGAATTGAAAATTAAGGCTACCGACCCAAAGAAAGTGGTTCCTCTAACTTTGACTGAAAAAATTGAAAGAGTTCATCGGTTTCAATTGAATCTTTCAAATTGATAAAGAGCTGGGAAGAGTCTTTTTTTACCAATCGAATTTTTCGACCCGAAAAGTTATCGATAAAAACATACGCTTTCTTATCTGTCAGCGAATCTTTGAATTCTTGATAGACCCCCTTTCCCTTGTCAAAGGCTGAAAAACCGTTCAACCGATCCATCGGCGGAAGGCGTTCGACAAATTCAACGGTTTCGAGTTCGGCGAAATTGAACTTTTGGTAGTAGATTCCGGATAACACCTTAAATTCGTCTCCTTCCGTTTTCGTCCAATTCTTATAGTGGGCGATAAAAGCGGTTACGCTGGCAAAGATCGTAACGACGATCAAAATATTCCACAACCAATGTCTCTTCTTAGCTGTCATGCTTGTCTGATACTGCCAATATTCTAAAAACGCCTTTTAAAAACCTAGCGAATCCACTTAGAACCGGCAAAAACCGATTAATGATAAAGATACCGAAAAGGCCGATAGCCGAACTACTTGGGTCATCAATAATTCTACTTGATCAAAAATGAAATCGAGACCCTTATTACTTTAACGAGCATTTCTCTAAAAACCGTATCTTTGATATGCAATTTTATGTCAAAGTTATTTTCCATAGTAACCTCTTTGCTCATCCTGTTCCAAGGTTTCAATATCCATGTTAACGATATTATTGAGCTGGATGAGCTAATCGAGCATGCGCAGTTCCATGCAGAAGAATATGGTGATAACTTTATAGTTTTTCTTTCCAAACACTATGGTGAACTCAAGGCAGAGCACAGCAAAAAACACCAAGAGGAAAAAGAAGACCACGAGCAATTGCCATTTCAACATCATTGCCAGTCAGCTTCGTTATCGGTATTCGTATTGAACCAACCTATGGGTACTTTTCAACAAATTGAAGTCACCTACGATCGCGATTCCAATTTTCACTATCAAGCTTCTTATCATTCTTTGGCTCAAGAAGGCTTGCTCCAACCACCTCGGCGCGCGTAATCCGATTTTTTATTTTTTCATTGGCACGGCAACGTAGATTACCGTGACTTTTCCGTAATCAGTATTTCCATGGATTATGCTTTCGTACATTATCAATTTTAGTCTTCGTAATAAATTCATCATTCTCTTGTTCACGATTTTCATCGTGGGTTTCGGCTTTTACTCGATCACCCAAATTTCTATTGGAGCGGTGCCCGATGTAACCAACAATCAAGTGCAGGTCATTACCACCTCGCGAAACCTCTCGACACAAGACATGGAACAGTTCATCACCTACCCCGTCGAACTCGAAATGGCCAATTTGCCGGGTGTACGGGAAATTCGGTCCATCTCAAAATTCGGACTTTCAGTGGTGACCGTCGTTTTTGATGACGATCTGGGAACCTACCTACCTCGACAACTGTTGGCCGAGAAAATAAAATCTGCTTCCGAAAAAATCCCTGAAGGTTTCGGCACCCCTGAAATGGGTCCGATTACGACGGGCCTAGGCGAAATCTACCAGTATGTTCTTGATACAAAGCCTGGTTATGAAAACCGATATGATGCCACCGACCTGCGCACCATTCAAGACTGGGTCATTAAAAGACAACTTTCCGGCATTCCAGGTGTGGTCGAGGTCAATACCTGGGGCGGATTTCTAAAGCAATACGAGGTTGCCATAAAGACCGAAAGGCTGAATGCAATGAACATCACGGCACAGGAAGTTTTTACAGCCCTGGAAAAAAACAACAATGTCGCCGGCGGGGGGTATATCGAAAAAGTCGATCAAGCCTATTTCATTCGGGGGGAGGGCCTTGTTGAAAACCTTGAGGATATCAAAAATATCGTGGTGACGACCAATAAGGGCATTCCGGTATATGTAAAAGACGTGGCCGAGGTCGGCTTTGGCAATGCCATTCGATTCGGTGCCATTACTGGAAATGGGGAGGGCGAAAAGGTCTTGGGCCAAGTAATGATGCTAAAAAATGCCAACTCCAAAAAGGTTATCGACGCCGTCAACGAACGTGTCGGACAAATAGCGAAATCGCTACCTGAAGGTGTGTATATCAATGCTTTTTTAGACCGAAGTGAACTCATCGCCAAGACAACGAGAACTGTTGCCGAAAACTTGATTTTGGGTTTTTTGATCGTAATCTTTATAGTGGTGCTATTATTGGGCAATTTACGCTCAGGCCTGGTCGTCGCCTCAATCATTCCTTTGTGCTTATTGTTTGCTCTTTCGTTGATGTACCTTTTCGGAGTCGACGCCAATCTCATGAGCCTAGGTGCCATCGACTTCGGCATCATTATCGACGGTGCTGTTATTATCGTGGAATTTGTCGCCTTTCAAATGATGGCCAAAAGCGAAGAGTTTTCAATTTTGAATCCGGTCGAGCTACAGAGAAAAAAAGACACGATTACCTTTAACAGCTCATCGAAAATGATGAACTCGGCCATCTTCGGGCAGTTGATCATTTTAATCGTTTTCATTCCGGTGCTGTCATTGGGCGGTATTGAAGGGAAAATGTTCCAGCCCATGGCACTGACCTTCAGCTTTGCACTCATCGGGGCCATGATCTTCTGCTTTACGTATGTGCCTGTGGTCTCCTCGCTATTTCTTAAATCCGGGAAGAAATCAGACAGAAATATTTCAGTATTGCTCATGAAATGGCTGAATGCCCGATACGAACCGATCATTGATTGGGCATTACAAAGTAAAATGGTCGTTCTAAGCTCGGCCATCATCTTATTGGGAATTACCATATTTCTATTTTCAAGGATGGGTGGCGAGTTCGTCCCCACCTTGGACGAAGGCGATTTTGTAATTCAGCCGGTTCTGAAAACTGGGACTTCCTTAGGGAAAACCGTTGAAATTACCACAAGAATCGAAAACATATTGCTCAAGAACTTTCCGGAGGTCAAACAGGTCGTTACGCGAATCGGAGCCGCTGAAGTACCTACGGACCCCATGTCGATGGAAGAAAGCGATGTAATCATCATACTCAAACCTAAAAACGAATGGGTCTCGGCAGATAGTAAGGACGAGCTCGCCAATAAGTTTAAAGCTGCTTTGGAAGTTATTCCTAATATGGAGGTAGAGTTTACCCAACCCATCGAGATGCGTTTTAACGAATTGATTACCGGGGTTCGAGCCGATATCGCCATAAAGATTTTTGGGGAAGACCTTGATATTCTCAGTGAAAAAGGCAACGAAATCAAGGCCCTAATCGAAAATGTTGAAGGCGCAGCCGATGTTTCGGTAGAAAAAATCGTGGGCCTGCCACAGATGAACGTGAAATACGAGCGTGCCAAGATTGCCCGTTACGGACTTAACATTCACGATCTCAACCATATGATCTCGATGGGCTTTGCGGGTAGAACGGTCGGCAGTGTTTTCGAGGGCGAAAAACGGTTTGACCTTGTGGTCCGTCTTGATAAAGAAAGCCGAAAAGATATCGACAACCTTCGCAACCTCTACATTGATGTTCCATCCGGAGGCAAGATTCCGTTGAGCGAGTTGGCCGAGGTTAGCTACCAAAAGGGTGCTGCAAAAATTTCCCGCGACGATACCCGAAGGCGAATCGTTGTTGGTATAAACGTTCGCGACCGCGACCTGCAATCTGTAGTCGATGATGTACAACAATTAATTGATGGCCACATCAAGCTCCCCGTAGGATACAATATCTCCTACGGCGGGCAATTCGAGAATCTTCAAAGTGCCAAATCCCGTTTGCGGGTGGCCGTACCGATCGCGCTCTTGCTCATTTTCATATTGTTGTACTTCGCTTTTAAATCAGTTCGAGAGGCATTACTTATTTTTTCCGCGATTCCTTTGTCGGCTGTGGGCGGCGTCTTACTGCTATGGATAAGGGGTATGCCCTTCAGCATTTCTGCCGGGATTGGTTTTATCGCACTTTTTGGTATCGCCGTACTCAACGGTATCGTACTGATCGAACATTTTAAGGAACTCAAAAAACAACATTTCGACAATATGGAAACTCTAATCAAACAAGGTGCGAAAGACAGGTTGCGCGCCGTACTGCTGACCGCTTCGGCAGCGGCCTTGGGTTTTTTGCCCATGGCAATTTCTACCAGCGTAGGGGCAGAAGTGCAACGACCTTTGGCCACTGTGGTCATTGGCGGGCTCATAACGGCGACGTTGCTTACTCTGGTCGTGCTACCAGTTTTATATGCGCTTTTTGAAAAAGGTACGTTCAAAGCGGTGAAGATTCCTTTTGACAAATCGATTGCAGGTACGTTCATTCTTGCCGGGCTATACATCCCTTCCCAAATCCATGCGCAGGAACGGCCTTTACATCTAGAGGATTTGATGACGTTGGCCCTGGAAAACAACGCAGGTCTAAAAGCCACCAAATTAGAGGTTGAACAATCAGATGCATTGATCGGCTCTGCTTTCGATTTTGATAAAACGGAAGTCTACTACCATTATGACCAAAACAATCTTACCTTACGAGACCTGCCATTGAATGTCATCGGCGTGCAGCAAAATTTTCTTTTCCCGACGATATATTTTGCCGAAAAAAGGGTCAACAAAGCAAGTTTTAAACAGGCTTCAAGCGCTCACGCCATTCAAAAAAAAGCGGTCGCACGTGAAGTGACTTCGATATACCATCGCTATTTATATACCAAGGAAAAGGAAAGAATCTATCGTCGTCTGGATAGCCTGTACCAAAATTTCGCCCATATGGCACAACGTCGTTTCGAATTGGGCGAGACCAATTATTTGGAGAAGATAACGGCGGCCTCAAAGCAGCGTCAAATTCAAATGAATCTACTTCAAGCGCAAGAAGACGCTATCATTGCCCAGAACGATTTGCAAAAAACGGTTCAGGCTTCTGATAGTCTGAATATAGCATTCATCCCTTTGGCGCGTATTCCACTGACCAATTTAAATACCGATGAGACCGCAGAAATGGATTTCTATCGAAATAGCACCATTTTGGCAGGGGCCCGAAAATCCCTCGAAAAACAAAAACTGTTGCCCGATATTGGCCTTAATTATTTTCAGGGAACGAACAGCCTCTTGGATGGAAAGCTATACGGCTATCAATTGGGCCTTAAAATTCCGCTACTTTTTAGCGGCAATGCCTCTCGGATCAAAGCCTCAAAAATCGCGGAGGAAATCGCCATCGAAAACACAAAGAATTATGGAGTCGGCTTGAGAGCCCATTATAAGGCTTTACAGGCAGATTACCGAAAATACGAAAAGATGTTGACCTATTTTGAGAAGCAGGGCCTGGCACTTTCAGAAGAACTTTTAAAAACTGGCAACATCGGTTTTAAAAATGGGGAAATTGATTTCTTTCAATACATCCAAACGCTCGAAAATGCCTACGACATCAAATTGGAATTTCTGAAGGCCTTAAATCAATTCAATCAAACCGTTATCGCCATTAACTACCTAACCCTTTAAACCGATTAGATATGAGAATTTCAACCTATATATTTTTCATCGTGATTCTGGTCCATGTCCAATCCGGTTGCGGAGATTCGAAAACGAGTGATACGAGCACCTCGGAAAACTTGGAATCCAAAGATGGGCTAATTCACATTAGCAAGAGCCAATTTGAAACCAATGAAATGGCCTTGGGCAAGCTTCAAGAACGTCCATTTCCGATGTCCATTAAAACCAGCGGCATGATCGATGTACCTCCCGAAAATAGAGCAGTTGTCAGTGCGGCCTTGGGCGGTTATGTCAAACAAACGCCTTTGTTGATCGGTGATGTCGTAAAAAGAGGGCAACTTTTGGTTACTATAGAAAATCCCGAATTTGTGACGCTCCAACAAGGTTATATGGAGGTCAAACAACGGTTGGCCTACCTTGAGGCCGAATATGAGCGTCAAAAAACACTCCGTGCTGAGAATATCACGAGCCAAAAGAATTTTCTTAAGGCGGAAAGTGAATTCAAAACGGCAAAAGCGCAACACAACGGGCTAAAAAAACAGTTGACCATGCTCAACATTTCCCCTGCCGAAGTAGAAAAGGGAAACATCGTTTCAACAATGTCTATTTTCTCCCCGTTAAAGGGTAGCATCACCCAAATGAACGTGACCAAGGGGTCATACGTTTCCCCTGCTTCCCCAATTCTTGAAATTATCGACAACGACCATATTCACTTAGAGCTTTCTGTGTTTGAAAAGGACATTATGAAAGTCAAAAAGGGGCAACAGATTCGCTTTCGAATTCCGGAGGCATCAGAGGAAATCTTCAATGCCGAAGTCTATTTAGTAGGGACATCCATAGGCGAAAACAGAACCATAAAGGTACACGGTCATTTACTGGAAGAGGGCATACACAACTTTTTAACGGGCATGTTCGTCGAGGCGGAAATCGTTACACAAGACACAATTTCCAAGGCCTTGCCCTCAGATGCCATAATTGAACAAGAAGGAAGGTTTTATGTATTGCTCAATAAAATAATCTCGGAATCAGAATCTATTTTCGAACCTATCGAGGTACAACTTGGAAGTAGCGTCAATGGATTCACAGAAATCAAAAATGCTCATGAATTTTCCGAATCGGATACCTTTTTGACCAAAGGTGCTTTTGGAGCTTTTGGCGAATAAAGTTGATAATCGAGCAGTTCTTATCGACCAATCGTTTTTACATTTTGAAAAGTAGGGGAAAACTAACCTAGCCCAACATCCAATGTCATCATAACGATAAAACCGCCAATAAAACCCATTGTCGCGATGTCAGTATACTTGTCTTGCTGTGTTTCCGGGATTACTTCTTCCACAACGACGAAAATCATCGCCCCGGCAGCAAAACACAGTGCATATGGCAAGATGGGCTGAAAGGTCAATACTGCCCAGGCACCCAGAACAGCCGCAAAGGGTTCGACAATGGCAGAGGCCTGACCATAGACAAAACTTTTCCAGCGGCTCAACCCTTGTCTTCTTAACGGCATGGCCACTGCAAAACCCTCAGGAAAGTTCTGCAAGCCAATGCCCATTGCCAGGGCGACCGCACCACCTATAGTTGCCCCATCGAAACCGGCGGCTACCCCACCAAAGAGAACACCTACGGCCAAACCTTCGGGAATGTTGTGCAGGGTTATCGCGAGAGTCAAAAGAGTCGTTCTGTGCCATGGAGTTTTGATTCCCTCTGCCTCGCTTTCCTTGAAGTTGATATGCAGATGTGGCAGAATTTTGTCCAAGCCATAGATAAAAGCGGCTCCCATAAGAAATCCAACAGCGGCCGGAATCACCTTGGCAAAACCTTCTCCTTCACTCATTTCAATTCCTGGAGCGAGCAAACTCCAAAAACTTGCAGCCACCATTACCCCACCTGTAAAGCCAAGCATTCCATCTAGAACCGCACGGTTCATCCCCTTAAACAAAAAAACGAGGGCTGCACCGGCAGCAGTAAGACCCCATGTGAAAAGAGTGGCATATAACGCGGCCAGCACCGGGTTTATCGACTCAAAATATTCGATTACCTGTTCCATAATTTATTGTTTTACGGTAATTTCCATAAAAAGGTTTGAGCTTATCCTGTCAGAGATTCGAAGGATTCCATGCGGCGTCCGAAGTTGCATCGAACCATCGAACTCCTCCTTATCCAATATCTTCATATTATCGCCCAAGGCAATTTTGTTCTTGTCAAGAAACTTTAAAAAGGCAGGTGAAGAATCCTTAACTCCAACACAAATTCCTTCAGCGCCAACGGCAGCCTCACTTAAGAGCCTTTTTACCGATTTGACAAACTTACCATCCTTAGTCGGAATCGGATCTCCGTGTGGGTCGACCTTGGGATAGCCCAAATACTTGTCTAATTTATCTATAAGTTGTTCGCTTTTTATATGCTCCAATTGCTCGGCCACCTCATGAACTTCGTCCCATGAAAATTCTAGCTTGCTTGCCAAGAAGACCTCCCAAAGACGATGTTTACGGACAATGGAAAGTGCCATTGCATGCCCCAATTCGGTTAAACTGACACCTTTGTATTTTCTGTAGTTGACCAATGATTTATCGGCCAATTTCTTGATCATATCAGTGACCGACGAGGGCTTGGTCTCCATCTGTTCGGCAATGGAATTGGTTGATACCGTGTTCCCATTTTCGCCCAAATGGTAGATTGCTTTGATATAATCCTCCTCAGAAAGGGTCATAAATTCCAAGATTTATATAAAAATACATTTTTATATCTAAAAACTAATATTTAGTTTTGTCTAAATTAATATTTTTAGTTGACAAAAAATAATTATAACAAAGTAAAAACATCCCTTCTCGTATTTTTGCTTTTCGCTCTCGGTATCAATGCACAGAATGCCGCGATAGAGGGATTGGTCAAAGATAACGGCGCTGCCGTGCCCTTCGTCAATATTTATCTGACAGATAGCGCTATTGGCACTTCCACAGATGAACAAGGAAATTATACCCTAAAAGATATTCCGCCCGGCACTTATGTTTTGAAAGCCACGATATTGGGTTATCGCACTTTTAGCAAAGAGGTCAGTTTAAGGGCCAACCAAACAAGAGTAGTGAATATTGAACTGGAAGCTTCTTCTGAACAATTGGAGGAAACAGTGGTCACAGGCACCATGAAAGCGGTAAGACGTTCTGAGAGTCCTGTTCCGGTAGAAGTCTATAGTCCTACTTTCTTGAAAAAGAATCCAACTGCAAGTGTTTTCGAGGCCCTGCAGAATGTGAATGGGGTACGCCCACAAATCAATTGTAATGTTTGTAATACCGGTGACATTCATATAAACGGACTGGAGGGTCCCTACACCTTGGTGCTTATTGATGGTATGCCCATTGTGAGTGGATTGGGAACGGTATATGGGTTATCAGGAATTCCGAATTCATTGATCGATCAAGTCGAGATTGTCAAAGGCCCTGCCTCAAGTCTGTATGGCAGTGAAGCCGTTGGCGGTCTGATCAATATCATTACCAAGAATAATCTGGAAGCGCCTGATTTTTTTGCCGATGGATTCGCTACCGGCTGGGGGGAATATAACTTGGATGTCGGTGCTAAGATCAAGGTCGGCAAAAAGACCGATATCCTTTTGGGCGTCAATTATTTTAACTACGATGAAATTATTGATAATAATGAAGATAATTTTACCGACTTGACCTTGCAGGACCGTATTTCTGTTTTTCAAAAGTGGAATTTTCAAAGAACGGATCACCGTATTTTTTCGCTGGCGGGTCGCTTTTTCTATGAAGACAGATGGGGTGGTGAATTACAGTGGACACCAGAGTTTAGGGGTGGCGATGAAATCTATGGCGAAAGTATCTATACTAGAAGATGGGAAGTTCTAGGAAAATATCAGCTACCCCTAAAGGAGAAAATGCTGTTTTCATTTTCGTACAACGACCATAATCAAAATTCGGTTTATGGCAATACTCCCTATTTGGCCGATCAGCGAATAGGCTTTGGGCAGCTGACATGGGACAAGTCTTTGGGAAGACATGACCTGTTGTTCGGTACTTCACTACGCTATAATTACTATGACGACAATACCGCCGCAACACTATCGGCAGATGAAGTGGTCATTCCCAGTGTGTTTGCCCAAGATGAAATTCAATTAAGTAAAAACCATTCATTATTGCTTGGCGGAAGGTATGATTATGACAAAAGACATGGCTCCATTTTTACGCCGAGAACGGCATACCGTTGGAAAGTGACCGACAATGATATCATTCGCCTAAATGCAGGTACCGGTTTTCGGGTGGTCAACCTATTTACCGAAGAGCATGCGGCATTGACCGGAGCACGGGAGGTTGTCGTTACCGAAAAGCTGAGGCCAGAACGTTCGTTCAATCTGAATCTGAATTATTTGAAAAAATTCTATGGTGACAATGGCACCTTTGCAAGCATTGATGCCGCCGTATTCTATACCAATTTTAACAATGCCATATTGCCTGATTATGACACGAATCCCAATCAAATCATTTATGACAATCTAAAGGGCAAAGCCATTTCGCAAGGCATTAGTGCAAACATCGATGTTGTATTTCCGAGCGGATTCAAATTCTTGGTGGGTGCGACATATCAAGATGTGAGCAATACCGAAGATGGAACAAAGAAAAGACAGATACTGACGGAAAGTTTTACCGGCACTTGGAACCTTTCTTATGACTTTCGAAGATTGAATCTATCTGTCGATTACACCGGAAATCTGTACGGTCCCATGCGGTTGCCGCTTCTAGGGGAGACAGATCCACGGCAAGAATTCTCGCCGGTATGGAGCATACAGAATATTCAACTTACGTATAAGGGCATCAAGGGTTTCGAACTTTATGGTGGTGTCAAAAACCTATTGGATTGGACACCAAATCGCGGCAATCCGTTTATCATTGCCAGAGCTAACGATCCATTTGACAAGAACGTTACATTCGATCAAAACGGAAACGCAGTGGCGAGTGCCGATAATCCTCATGCGCTTACCTTTGACCCCTCATACGTCTATGGGCCCAATCAAGGAATAAGGGCATTTTTCGGAATGAGGTATCGATTGAATTAAGTTCAAAAAGCAATTTTGGGTTAGGCCTTTCTTCGCATCAAATTCATTCCAAACCCTTTGAGCAACTCTTTCTTTGAATCTGAAACCTGAAGTCGGTCCAAATCGTTAAAGGCCTTTTGGGTATATGATGTAATTTCCTCCTGGGTTTTCTTCGCTGCAGTTGAATCAATAAAAATGTCTTTGACCAGATTAACCTTATCGGTAGGGTCTTTGGGCCGAACTGAGTACAGGTCTTCGAGCTCTTTTTTTTGTTCTGACCCACTCAGCTGATGCGCTTTTATATACAAAAAGGTCTTTTTGTTTTCGATAATATCGCCGCCAACCCGTTTACCAAATGCTTTTGGGTCACCAAATGCATCTAGGTAGTCGTCTTGTAGCTGAAAGGCGATTCCAAGATTTTTTCCGAATTCATAAACAGCGACCTGTTGTTTATTCGATGCTTTTGCGACAATCGCACCCATTTTGAGCGCTGCAGCGACCAGTACAGCGGTTTTATATTCTATCATCCTTAAGTATTCGGCAATGGTCACGTTATCCCGAGACTCAAAGTCAAGGTCATACTGTTGGCCCTCGCAGACCTGAATCGCCGTCTCACTAAAAAGTTGTGCCAATTTGCGAAAAGTGTCCCCTTCATAGTTTTCAAAAAATTGGTATGCCTTTATCAGCATGGCATCTCCTGAAAGAATGCCGGTATTGACATTCCACTTTTCATGTACGCTAGGTTTTCCCCTGCGCAAAGGGGCATCGTCCATGATGTCGTCATGGACCAGTGAAAAATTATGAAATACCTCGACGGCCAAGGCGGCATCCAATGCTTCCTCAAAATTGGTTCCAAAGACTTCAGACGACATCAAGGTAAGTACAGGTCGCAGTCTTTTACCTCCCAAACCCAAAATATAGGTCATCGGTTCGTAAAGGTTTTTTGGCTCTTCAATACTTATCCTTGATTCGAGATAGGCAATAAATTCATTTCTGTATTCTTCAATGGAACGCATGAGGCTATTTTGTCCAAAAATACGTCCATTTTAACAAAGCCTATCCTGTGCCAATAAAGTTTCTTTCAAAAAAAAAGTTTAAAAATGCAATAGCTTTGAAAAGTTTCGTCTTTATAACTGAAGCCTTTCGAAAATTGCTTTTGAATGCCGCCCAATACAGAAAATTATACAAACCTGAGGTCATTCTTTGATGATGAATATCATTCGCTCAAGGCGTATGCAAAATCACGAATCGACGATACTGCGGATCGTGATGCCGAGGATATTGTTCAAGAGGTGGCTTTAAAACTTTTTTCACGGGCCGACAGCCTATCGCCAATAGATAACATTGCAGGTTTCGTCTATAACTCGATTCGCAACAAAATCATAGACCTGATGCGCAAGAAAAAAAAGGAAACCAGCCTTGAGGATGATATGGAAAAGCGGCTGTTCGAATTTACCGAACTGCTATATGGGCAAACGGAAGATGGGTATTCCGAGGAAATGAAAAAGGAACTCAAAAGAGCAATGGGCAAACTGAAACCGATGCACCGAGACATAATAGTAGCAATAGATTTTGAAGGTTATACCTATAAAGAACTCTCGAGCGAGACGAACATACCGCCAGGAACACTTATGTCTAGGCGACATCGGGCATTGTCAATATTGCTCAGGGAATTACAGACTAAAAAACAAAATATAAATTAAAATCTTTTACATATGGAAGAGTATATAGAACATCGTGTCAAAAGCAAAGCGGAGAAATTCTTTCGCGGATTTTTTAAGGTGATATTCATAGCTATTGCCATAATTGCATTCATACTCCTGTTCGGTTACGTGTTTATGTTGCTGTGGAACTGGCTTATGCCCGAAATTTTCGGTCTACCGATTCTTTCCTATTGGAAGGCGGTGGGAATTCTATTTATGGCCAAACTCTTGTTCGGCAGTTTTGGGGAAAAAGGTCATAAAAGCCGTTCAAAGAAACCACATAAACGATTCAAGAAAGGAAAATGGGACAATTGCCGGAGCGATTTTTCAAAATGGGAATTGTACGATGATTTCTGGAAGGAAGAAGGAGAAAACGCTTTCAACGATTTTATCGCTCGCAAGAATCAAGAAAAACAATGATATTGGTCATAAACAGTGTTAAATAATTGTAAAACTTGGGAAACTTTAAATGTTTTTAAAGTTTCCTAAAGTATATTTGTCGCCCATTATGAAGGAAAAAATCCTGAACAAAGCGATGAATATGTTTTTGAACTTCGGGTTCAAAAGCGTTACTATGGACGATCTGGCCCGAGAAATGGGTATTTCGAAAAAAACCATCTATTCGCACTACGAAAATAAAACGAAGTTGGTCGAAGATTGCACGTTGCATCTTTTCAAGACCATTTCAGAAGGCATAGATCATATCTGTTTGCTGGGAAAAAACCCCATTGAAGAACTTTATGAAATCAAAAAGTTCGCAATGCTACACCTAAAGAACGAGAAGTCGTCGCCTCAATACCAATTGCAGAAGTATTACCCGAAAATACATGAAACGGTCAAGCAAAAGCAATTTGAGGTAATGCAGGCCTGTGTGCTCGACAACGTCAAAAGGGGCATATCTGATGGCATCTATCGTGAAAACCTGAATATCGATTTTGTTTCGCGCATCTATTTTTCAGGGGTTATCAGTATTAAAGACCACAGACTTTTTCCTGTAGAGAAATTTCCAATGACCGCTTTGATGGACTATTATCTTGAATATCATTTGCGAGGCATCGTAACCCCAAAAGGAAGAAAAATATTGAACTCTATCATCAACTCAAATCAAGAATAATGAAGTATTTTTTATCACTGTTGTTGACAGCCTTCACAATCAATCTGGGAGTTGCCCAAGATGGGATTCAGGCGACCTCGGTTTTCACTTTGGACGAAGCGGTGGCCTTTGCCCTTGAAAACAACTACAGTGCCGTCAACGCCAATAGGGATTTAGTCGATGCACAGAAACAAAAATGGGAAACCATAGCAACCGGTTTGCCGCAAATAAGTGCCGGCGTCAGCTATCAGAACCAATTGAAACAGCCAGTTTCGTTGATTCCTGCCGAAATTTTTGGAGGTGAGCCAGGTACGTTTCAAGAAGTAATATTCGGCCAACCCCAACAGGCCAATGCCACGGCCACACTTAACCAGCAGATTTTTGACGGGTCTTACATAGTTGGTGTTCAGGCGACCAAGGCTTTTTTGAGGTATAGCCAAAACAACAAGGAGAAAACCGATCTTGAAGTTCGAAAGGCCGTGACCGAAGCCTATGGCAATGTGCTTTTGGCACAAGAAAGCGTCAAGATTTTTGAAAAGAACAAGGCCGCGCTTGAGTCGAATCTCTTCGAGACACAAAAGTTATTCGAAAACGGTTTGGGAGACGAAGAAAGTGTCGAACAATTGCAAATTACCTTGTCATCTGTCGAAAATCAGCTTAAAAATGCGGTTCGTCTCGAGGAAATCACCCTTCAAATGTTAAATCTTGTAATGGGTATTGCCATTGACGCTCCTACAAGATTGGCAGAAGACCTAGATGACTTGGCCCAAAAACAAATCGATCTTGCTTTGTTGGAATCAGACTTCAACATTGAGAACAATGTTGACTATAAACTGGCCCTTAACTTGAACGAGCAACGTTTTTTCGAACATAAGTTGGCCAAGAGCAGGGCCCTGCCTACTTTGAATGCTTTCGTGAATTACGGTTCTACCGCATTTGCCGATAATTTCAACTTTCTGAGCAGCGATCAACAATGGTTCGATTCTTCGGTACTCGGTTTTGACTTGAACATTCCGATTTTCAGTTCCTTTAAAAGAAGCGCAAGTACAGCTAGGGCCAAAATTGCCTTGGAAAAAGCCAAGACACAACTCTCTGAGGCCGAAGCCCAAATCAGGTTACAATGGGAAAGCTCAAAAAGTGATTATATTTTGTCAATTGAACAATATGAAACTGCCAAGAATAATTTGGGACTGGCAGAACGTATAGAAAATAAAAATCAAATCAAGTATTCAGAAGGTCTGGCCAGTAGTTTTGAGCTGCGCCAAGCACAAACACAGTTGTATGATGCCCAACAAGGATATTTACAATCGATGGTCGAAGTCATCAATAAGAAAATCAATCTGGAAACAATTCTCAACGACGAATAATTTTAAGGTAAGCCTACTGCTAAAACAACATACTATGAAAAATTCGATACTTATTATTGCCATCACTCTTCTGCTCGCCTCATGTGGCGGAAACGCGCCCCAATCAGTCGATGAGCTTATAGCGCAAGGAGATTTGGAAACCCTTAGGGCCAAAAAAATCGAGATTTCGGAACAGCAAAGGGAACTTGAGGAAAATCTTAAATCTTTGGACTCGGCAATAGCTTCCAAAACCGGGGAAGAAAAGTTGCCATTGGTGACTACCATTACAACCGAAGCCCAAAAATTCGATCACTATCTGGAACTACAAGGCAATGTGCAGACCAAGCAGAATGTATTGATCTATCCTGAGATGTCGGGTACTTTGCAACGGGTCTATGTCAAAGATGGCCAGCGTGTTCGCAAAGGCCAGTTGCTGGCGATTATCGATGACGGGGGAATAGGTAGCCAATTGGAGCAGCTGAAAACCCAGGCAGATTTGGCGAAAACGACTTTTGAACGACAAAAAAGATTATGGGATCAAAAAATCGGTTCCGAAATCCAATACCTACAGGCAAAGACCCAATACGAAGCGGCCCAGAGTGCGGTGAAACAAGCTGAGAGCCAATTGGGCAAATCGACAATTCGCGCGCCGTTTTCCGGAATCATTGACGACGTAATAAAAGACCAAGGCACAGTTGTTTCCCCAGGTCCTGGTTCAGAGGTGTTTCGCATTGTGAATTTGTCGGATATGTATATTGAGGTAGATGTTCCTGAAACCTATTTAGGGGGAATCGAAAAAGGCAAGGAGGCGATTGTATATTTCCCGGTATTGGGTGATAGTGTGCGCACAAAAATTCGCCAAACCGGTAATTTTATCAATCCAAACAACCGTGCCTTTACCGTTGAGATTCCTGTGCCCAACAAAAAGGGGAATATCAAACCGAATCTAACGGCAAAAGTCAGTCTAAATGACTATAGCAATGAGCAGGCCTTGATAATACCGCAAAGTATTATTTCCGAAAATGCAGAAGGGGATCAATACGTCTATATTGCCCAAAAAACTGATGATGCCAACAAGGCAGTAGTAAAAAAACAGATTATTACCACTGGCAAGACCCAAGGGAGTGTTATTGAGGTTCTTTCAGGTATCGAAAACGGCAACGAAATTGTCAAGGAAGGTGCCCGCACCGTAAAAGATGGCCAAAGTGTTCAAATTTTAAACGACCAGACCGATGAGTAGACAGAAGAAAAATGCGAACAAGGAATTTTCCTTGTCATCATGGGCAATAGATAATCCGTCGGTAATTTATGTAATGATCGCTATTTTCTTGTGGATCGGATTTCAAGGCTACCAAGCGATGCCACGGGAAGATTTTCCTGAAATCGTTGAAACCAAGGTCTATATAAGTACTCCATATCCAGGAAATACCGCTGAAGATGTAGAACGATTGATTACCGACCCGTTGGAGGAGCGTTTGAAAAACGTCAGCAATGTGGTCGAGATAACTTCGACCTCTCAAGAGGACTATTCGATTATAACGGTGGAGTTCGATGAAGACATTACCGTCGAGTCGGCAAAGTTAAAGGTCAAGGACGAAGTTGATGGTGAGAAGGCCAGCGAAGATTGGCCGACCTTTAACAATGCCAAGGTCGAGCCCAATATTTTTGACTTGAACCTTTCGGAATCGTTTCCCATTATGAATGTCAATTTCACAGGGGATTATCCTGTTGGAAAACTAAAGGAGTATGCCGAGTATCTGCAAGACGAAATCGAAGACCTTCCAGAAATCAAAGAAGTAAGCATTCGCGGGGCTCAGGAAAAAGAGGTAGAAGTTGCGGTGGACGTTTATAAAATGATGGCCGCAAAGGTCAGTTTTCAAGATGTTTTGGGAGCCATAAGCAATGGGAATATGACCATGTCGGCCGGCAACATTGAGGCAGGTGGGCAAAGGCGTACCATCAGGGTTCTGGGCGAAATAGAAGAGCCTAAACAATTAAATGATTTTGTGGTAAAATCAGAAAATGGGGCCGTTTATTTAAAAGATATTGCCAAGGTCACTTTTGACGAAGAGGAAAAAACCACCTATGCCCGCGAGTTCGGTGAAAGTGTGGTAATGCTCGATATTAAAAAGCGTTCGGGCAAGAATATGATCGAGGCTACCACCAAGGTCAGGGAATTGGTAAAGGAAACACAAGAGAGCTACTATCCGGCCGACCTGAATATCACCATAGCCAACGATTCTTCGGGACGGATCTTAAACCAAGTAGATGACTTGGTAAACAATATCATTTTCGGTATCCTTTTGGTGGTCACAGTTTTGATGTTTTTCCTAGGATTTAGAAACGCCTTGTTTGTCGGTTTCGCGATTCCGATGTCGATGTTCATGTCTTTTATGATCTTGAACAGTTTGAACGGTGCAGTTGAAGGTATGAGCTTTACCCTGAATACCATGATTCTTTTTGGAATGGTCATGGGCCTCGGTATGCTTGTAGATAACGGAATTGTGGTGGTGGAAAATGTATACCGATTGATGAGCGAGGGCATGTCGCGCACCGAAGCGGCCAAAAAAGGAATCGGTGAGATTGCCTTCCCCATAATCATTTCAACGGTCACAACAGTTGCAGCCTTTGTGCCCTTAGGCCTGTGGCCCGGAATCTTTGGGCAGTTCATGATCTATTTCCCCATCACATTGTCAATCGTTCTTGGATCTTCATTGTTTGTTGCCATTTTTATGAACTCGATGCTGGTATCACAATTCATGGAAACAGGCGAAAAAGAATTGACCAAAAAACAGCTAATCCGAATAAGCCTGATTTTGGGTGGTTTTGGCCTGTTCATACTCATTGTTGGCGGCCCAGTTCGAGGTTTAGGCACGCTAATGCTTGCTACCGCTGCCATGTTTTGGATCTATAAATATGCGTTGAAAAAGTGGGCGATCAACTTTCAAAATAGTATCATGGTGCGCTTTGAAAATTGGTATGAGCGACGCATCAAACACGCTTTACGTGGTGGAAATGTATATTGGTTTTTTGGCACTACCTTCTTTTTATTGATTGCGGTTTTTATGCTTTTCGGCATGTCTTTGGGTAGTGGCCGAACCAAAGTGGAGTTCTTTCCCGATAACAAGCCCAATGAAATTTATGCCTATATCGAATATCCGCAAGGGACTTCGATAGAAAAGACCAATGAGTTGACCAACGCAATTGAAAAAAGGGTTTATGACATTGCCAATCAAGACAAGTATACCAATGGCGAGCACAATTATCTCGTAGAATCGGCTGTTTCGATGGTAGGCGAAGGAGCGGGAAACCCGATGACCGATGGTGGTTCTTCGGCCGAAATGCCCCATCGTGGTAAGGTGACGCTCTCGATGCGGGAATATAAATATCGAAACGGTCTGGATACAGAAAAGTTGCGTGCCGAAATACAGGAGGCCTTGACCGGAATTTACCCGGGAGTTGCCATTTCCGTTGAAAAAGAGGCCAATGGCCCTCCGGCCGGATACCCGATAAACATTGAGTTAGAGGGCAAAGACTACACAGAGCTTATCAACACCGCCGAAGACATCCGAAATTTCATCAATACCAAGAACATCGCGGGAATAGAGGAATTAAAAATAGATGTCAATAAAGGCAAACCCTCTATGCAGGTTGAGGTGGATCGTGAAAAGGCCGGGGAACTAGGGGTTTCGGTAGGACAGGTAGGACAACAATTGCGACGCTCCGTATTTGGCGAAAAAGCTGGGGTTTACAAAGTCGATGGCGAAGATTATGATATCAACGTTCGTTTTGATGAGGATATTCGATATAATAAAAGCATTCTATTCAATCAAAACATCATTTTCCGGGATCAAGCTTCCGGTCAGATTAAAGAGATACCGGTTTCCGCAGTGGCCAAACAAAAAAATTCCTCAGGTTTCAGTGCCATAAAGCATCGCGATGCCAAAAGAGTTGTAACCGTCTACTCTCAATTAAAACCAGGGTTTAGTGATGCGGGAGCCATTGTTGCCGAAATCCAAAAAGAAATGGAAGAATACAAGGGGCTTCCCCCAGATGTAAAAATCGACTTCACGGGTCAAATAGAAGAGCAGAACAAACAAATGCAATTTTTGGTCGGCGCCTTCTTTTCGGGTCTAGGTCTAATTTTCTTGATTTTGATATTTCAATTTGGTGGTATTTCAAAGCCCTTTATTATCATGATCGCCATCTTCTTAAGTTTCATAGGCGTGTTTGGCGGATTGATGATAACCGGAAAACCCTTTGTCATCATGATGACCATGATGGGCATTATCTCCTTGGCCGGAATCGTAGTGAACAATGGGGTAGTACTGCTCGATTATACCCAAATTCTTATTGACCGGAAGAAACTTGAACTTGGTCTTTCTGACAAGGATCTGCTGAGCATGGAACAGGTAACCGAAGTCATAACACGTGGTGGAAAGGCCAGATTGCGGCCCGTAATACTAACGGCCATAACCACGGTGCTAGGCCTAATACCCTTGGCCATTGGTCTCAATATTGACTTCTTCTCGCTCTTTTCGGAGTTTGACCCCAAAATATATCTCGGCGGCGACAATGTGATTTTTTGGGGGCCTTTGGCCTGGACAGTTATCTACGGACTAATAGTGGCTACTTTTTTGACCCTTATCATTGTACCTGTGTTGTTCAATATTTCATATCGTATGAAAATATGGCTGAGACGTAATAAAAAGAAAGAAGTAGGGAATACACAACAGTTGGAACAGGCAGCCTAAGTAGTTGGCATTAAAAAGTAAAAACCCGCCAAAAATGGCGGGTTTTTAATTAAATCCTATAATCATTGAACCTCGAACGGAGGTATTGGAAACTGTGTGTGCACAATATCCCCAGGCCTGTCTATGGGCAAGAAAGTGTTATTCAAACGCCCATATCTTCTCAGATCGAACATCGCGTGACCCTCTCCCCAAAGAGAGTAGGCTCTATTGTAAAGCATCTCATCGATTAAATCGGCCTCTGTGACGGCCCCCATATAATCTCCAAGACCGTACGCATTTCTCAAAATATTCAGTGCCGAAACCGCTTCGGGCAAATTGCCTTCTTGAATATTTGCTTCGGCATAGATAAGAATCAGTTCCTCGTTGCGAATATGGTCGATCGGTGAGGTGGCCGACTCATATAGATTTATTTCGTGGGTGCCATTGAGACCATCTCTCGCAACGGGATCATCCCTTAACCTGAATTTCTCAATCCTAGTGTCTCCGGCCTGAATATCAGTAATGAACCTGTTATGTACAATATACTGATCACCACTCTGTTGGGGTGCCTTGAATATAGGGTTTAACAATTCAGTTCCTCCCTGGGCGTATACCTTCTTTGGCCCAATGGCGAGATCCGCTGCATCCAAGGAAAGAAAAGAGTCTTGTACCAAAGAAAGGGCAGCTGCATAATCTTCTTGGTGAATCGCTACCCTTGCCGCTACCGCACGATTAAACTGTGCAAAGGTTTCTGGGGTATTGAAGCCTTCAAAACCCGACGAAAACTGAAATGGGAACTCTGCGCTTTGAAGGGCATTGTAGCCCTCATCCAAAAATCCCCTTAAAGCTTGAAAACCTTCGGCCCTGCTAACGAAAGGCCCCAAATTATCGGGATCGGAAATATCTAGGCGCACACCGTTATCCCCGAGCAAGTTCAACACGTCTAATAACAAGAGTGCTTTGTAAGTAAGGGCCACACCGCGATAACCATTCTTTTGCGCATCGGTAACGGGGGAATTGGCCAAAGCATTTAAAACAAAGTCTGCGTTTTTGACCGCCTGATATCTCGAAAACATGGTTCCCGTTAGTTGGGGTTCAGAACCGGTCAAGGTTGCCCCTTCCTTGCCAATAAGAGTGGCTGTTGTTGTGGGGTCGGATGCGTTAAAATCATACAACTCCCTTGCAATTGACCCTGTTGCCGTAATAAATGCTCCCTGAGAATTTATTGCCCTCGACTCCATACCCTGCACCAAGAAGTTCAACGTCTCCTCGGTAGGATTGCTCAAAACCCCTGAAACACTGGGCTGATTTGGGTCTATGACCTCGTCCAACGAGCACGATAACAGCAGCAATGTCACTCCGAAAATCTTTATATTTTTAATAGTTTTCATAGTTTCTTATTTACAAAATCTTAAAATGTTAACCCTAAATGAAAATAAAACTGCTTGGCACTGGGGAATGGCGATACTTCGATTCCCTGTGATAAGCCCGATGGACCAAATGCCGAGGTTTCGGGATCATAACTGCTGTAGTCGGTAATTGTTAAAATGTTCTTGCCCGACACCCCTATTCGCACCCTTTCGAACCAATTGGTTTCTATGGGGACGTTGTAGAAAAGTCCAACCTCCCGTAACCTGATGTATGATCCATCCTCTATATAACCAGCTGCCCCATTGGTGGCGAATCTCGGGTTGGCAATGACATCTGGGTCATCTAAATCTGGGGTGACCCCGCCAAAATCGGATAATAGTTTGGTCAGGTTCAAAATATCCCCCCCTTCTTTCAAGTGCCAAAGAAAAGTAAGGTCAAAGTTCTTAAAAAGATTGAATTGATTGAACCAGCTCATTTCAAAGTCAGGAGCCGCATCTCCAATGATCGTCGTGACGCCGCTGATATTCGCCGCCAAGGAAGTTGCCGTTTCCCCTTCTCGAATAAAGGCACTGCCGAACGTAAGACTAAAGCCCTCTCCCGATGGTTGGAACTCCCCGACTCCCAAACGCTCTACCTCGGCCTTGTTCTTCCAGAAGTTGAGCGAGGTGTTCCAATTTACGTTTTCAGAACTTATGGGGTTTGCGTTAAGAGCTATTTCAACTCCCTTATTGCTCAAGTCAAAATCGTTTCTGATCGTATTTGCAAAACCACTTGACAAGGGAATTGAGGAAAATGGATATATCAAGTTCTTGACATCTCGCTTATACCCTGTGAGCTCAAGGCCGATCTTGCCGTTTAAAAATGAAAAGTCGGCTCCAAACTCTATTTCTTGAGAGGTCTCTGGTTCGAGATTCGCATCTCCTAATTGCGCCGACTGATTGTTTTGACCTACCCTCGGCAATGCAAGTCCAGGAACACCGCCTATCGAAGTGGGGCCCAGAGGTGTGAAAAGAGATCCAAAGCGAGCACTGCTACCTGTTTCGCCATAGGCAACCCTTAGCTTAAAAAGATTAACGGCATCAACATTCCAGAAATCAAAATTGGCAACATTGATGGCAAGTGAGGCCCTTGGAAAGGCAAAGAACTTGTTGGGATCCCCGTTCAAATTAGACTTATCAAATCGTATGCCCGCCGTGGCAATAATTCTATCGGCCCAGTTGACCGTGCTCTGGCCAATGATACCAAATTCCTCTTCTTCGGTCAATCTTTGAAATACAGCAAAGGAATTTCCCTGTGCCAAATTGGTCTGATTCGGAAACAACTGCGTTGTCTGATTGATGACCGCATCACTTTCAAAATTCAAGTACGAAATACCGAATTGCCCGTTGATACTCAAATCGCTATCGGTGTTATAATCGAGAACCGCAAAAGCATTGTAATTGAGCTGAAGTGAATTCGTATTCCCTGCACTGACGAAACCCTGGGTTGTGGCCCGTTGGGTTTGATGTGATTCCGGCATGTGGACAAACGTATTCGCCTGAAAATAATCAAGACCCCCGTTCGCGGTGAATTTAAGTTGAAAATTATCCGTTGACAATGCCCGATATTCAAGGTTCGCGCCCTGAATAAATCTATTTATCTCTTCAGTATTCGTAATCTTGTCGCGATTAAAGATTACGTTGGCCGCCGCAAATCGTCCATCAGGATATACCCCATTTGCATCTGGGAAAAGATTTTCCCAATCGGCAGTAACCAGAGCAAGATTGTATCCTACACTGAAGCCACCGTTGTTCTCATTTCCAACAGGGCCCCGATCTGCGGTACTATTGACATAATTTGACGATAGCCCGATCTTTAATTTATCATTGAATCGATGGTCAAGGTTCAAGCGCATTGAATTGCGCTCATAACCTGTTCGTTGCATGATACCATCCTCATCTCTACGGCTGGCATTGAAATAAAATCGTGTTTTTTCACCTCCGCCCGACAATGACAATCTACTATCAACTATCAAACCCGACTCTCCATAAAGCTCTTCTTCATAGTTGAATATTTGTCCGGCATTACGGGCGGCCTCAAAAATGGGTACTTCGGCATCTCCAAAGGTAGAGGCGACCGTGGCGGAAGTGAACTGACGCCTACCTGCATAATTCTGTATCTTGTTGAACCCGACATCTTGTTCGAACTTTACAGATGTTTTACCGGTCGACCCTCTTTTGGTGGTTATGATGACCACACCGGCATTTGCGCGCGTTCCATAGATCGCGGCGGCCGAGGCACCTTTAAGTACTTCGATGCTCTCAATATCTTCTGGATTGATATCAGACACCCGGTTCGAGCCTCCTTCCTCGCGACCTGCGTTTGCGCCCGAGGCTACGGCCGAACCGTTGGTCAATTGAATGTTGCTGATGTAAACCCCATCGACAATGAACAGGGGTTGGTTATTGCCCGATAAGGAAGATATGCCGCGTAATCGCATAGCCGTCTGCCCGCCCGGGGCGCCACCAGCGGCATTGATATTGACCCCGGTCATTTTACCATACAAAGCCCCGTCAAGGGTAGACCCCGTGGTAGTGCCTGTAAGCGCCTCACTATTTACGGTAGAAACATTATTGGCGAGATTCGATCGCTTGATACCCGACACCAGACCGGTTACCACAACCTCATCGAGGTTGGTAACGTCGACACTCATTTGAAGGTCTCCGGCCCCGGAGGCCTCTACCTCTTGGGTAGAGTATCCAATATAGGAAAATACCAAGGTCGCACCATCAGGTGACTCTATGGTATAGACCCCGTCAAAGTCTGTTAGGGTACCCGTATTTGTTCCCTTTACAACTACCGAAACACCGGCAAGCGGGTCTCCGTTAGCTGCATCTGTTACTGTTCCGCTTATCGTGTTCTGCGAAAACGCGATCAACGGCACCACCAAAAAAAGCAATGGCAGCACTTTTCTGTGTAGAATTTGCTTCATTTTCATAAGAGTTGAATTAGCTATTAGTTCCTTCAAGATACATAAGAAATTGCTTAGTTATTATTTTTCATACTTTTTTTAAAAATTTCCCACACAATATGTCGAGATTTTTGGCACCTTAATATTTTAGAGGATACGCGCATAACTTCTTACATTTGCGGCACAAATTATCATCGAGATGTACAGATCACATAACTGCGGGGAATTGCGAGATTCTGATATCGACAAGGCAGTAACCCTATCAGGTTGGGTTCATAAAACCCGTGACAAGGGTTTTGTGACCTGGGTCGACCTTCGAGACCGCTATGGTGTCACCCAATTGGTATTTGATGAAGAAAGAACGTCTGCTTCGCTCATTGCAATGGCCAGGGAATTGGGTCGCGAATTTGTGGTACAAGTCAACGGAACAGTTATCGAACGCGCTTCAAAAAATCCCAATATCCCAACAGGAAATATCGAGGTTTTGGTAGAAAAGCTGACCGTTTTGAACGAATCTAAAACTCCCCCATTCACTATTGGGGATGAGACGGACGGAGGCGATGACATTCGCATGAAATATCGCTATTTGGATATAAGGAGAAATCCGGTCAAAGACAATCTTATTTTTCGAAGTAAAGTGACCATGGCTGTTCGAAAATACCTTTCAGAAGAAGGTTTTATCGAAGTGGAGACACCCTATTTGATAAAATCCACTCCAGAAGGGGCCCGTGATTTTGTCGTTCCAAGTCGCATGAACCAAGGGCAATTCTACGCGTTGCCACAATCACCCCAGACCTTCAAACAGTTATTGATGGTCGGTGGGCTGGACAAATATTTTCAAATTGTAAAATGTTTCCGCGATGAAGATTTACGTGCCGACAGACAACCTGAATTCACACAAATCGATTGTGAAATGGCCTTCGTTGAACAAGAAGACATTTTAAATGCCTTTGAAGGATTGACAAAATATCTTTTAAAGGAAATCAATGGGGTTGAAATCGATTCTTTTCCAAGAATGACCTTCGACGAGGCCATGAAACGGTATGGAAACGACAAACCCGATATTCGCTTTGGTATGGAATTCGGCGAATTGAACGAGGTCGCACAACACAAGAATTTCAATGTTTTCAATTCTGCGGAATTAGTGGTAGGCATTGCCGTTCCCGGAGGAAACTCATATACACGAAAAGAAATTGATAAACTTACCGATTGGGTAAAACGACCGCAGGTCGGGGCCAAGGGCATGGTGTATTGCCGGTGCAACGATGATGGAAGCTTCAAATCTTCGGTCGATAAATTCTATGACCAAGACGATTTGACCCGATGGGCAGAAGTGACCGGGGCCAAAAAAGGAGATTTGATCTGTGTGCTTTCCGGTGACAAGCATAAAGTTCGTGCCCAGTTGAGTGCCCTACGTATGGAATTGGCCGAACGCCTAGAGCTGCGTAAACCTGATGAGTTTGCTCCACTTTGGGTCATCGACTTTCCGCTATTGGAACTGGACGAGGAAACTGGTCATTATCATGCTATGCATCACCCTTTTACCTCCCCTAAACCAGGTCAATTGGAATTGTTGGAAACCGATCCTGGATCGGTCCGTGCCAATGCCTACGACTTAGTGCTGAACGGAAATGAAATTGGTGGCGGTTCGATTCGGATCCATGATAAGGAAACCCAAAGTGTTATGTTCAAACATTTGGGATTCACTCCCAAAGAAGCAAAGGCACAGTTCGGGTTTTTGATGGACGCCTTTCAATACGGTGCGCCTCCCCACGGGGGAATAGCATTTGGCCTGGATCGCTTGGTTGCCATTCTAGGTGGTCAGGAGACCATTCGTGATTTTATCGCCTTCCCGAAAAACAATAGCGGAAGGGATGTGATGATAGATGCCCCTGCACCCATTGATGATGAACAGTTGAAAGAGTTGAATCTCCGTCTTGAGGTTGACAGTTAACCTACTCACATCCGTTAAAATGAAATATCTCATACTTCTGATATTTTTAGCTTCCCTTGGGTCGATTATTTACGGTTTTACCCTTCCTGATGATGAGACACTCTTGGCAGATAAATTTATTGGTTTTGGCACAGTCGGACTTTTCTTGGTCGCTATGCCCCTTTTTTTGATAACTGCAGGAAAAGGAAAAAATATCAAAGACTACATGCTAACGGATGAAAACATCAAAAAGATGAGGCGAAGAGATCGGGAAAAGCCTGAAAATCAATGACATTACTCTTACTTTTTTCTTGATTTGCAGGAAGATGTGCCTAAAAAATCATAAATTAGTGTACAACAACCGTAATAATTTTAAAAAGTAATGACTGGAACAGTAAAATTTTTCAATGGGTCTAAGGGATATGGATTCATAACCAACGATGAAACCGGACAGGACATCTTCGTACATGCCACGGCCTTAAATGGCATTGAGATCAACGAAGGTGACAAAGTAGAATACGTAGAGGAGGAAGGAAGAAAAGGCATGGTCGCAGGCCAAGTGCAGATAATCAACTAAACTTATTTTATTTTGAAATTACCATGAACCCTGACGATAATGTCAGGGTTTATTTTTTACCCCTTAAGCCTTCTTTAAATAAGGGCATGGCCCTAATTCAAGTTTCGTTTTTGTATGAAGAACTTTTTCAGTAAATCTGAAGATTCGGTTTCCAGTATCCCTTTAATAATTTTTGTTTTCGGATGAAGTTTGGTCCCCATCTTCACGAACCCTCTCTCCTTGTCGGTTGCCCCATAAACGATTTTTGAAATTTGGCTCCAATAAAGTGCGCCCGCGCACATTTGACAAGGCTCCAAAGTCACATAAAGCGTACATTCGTGAAGGTACTTACCACCTAAAAAGTTGGCTGCAGCCGTAATGGCCTGCATTTCTGCGTGGGCAGTTACGTCATTTAATTGTTCGGTAAGATTGTGGGCCCTCGCAATTACGCGGTCCTGAACGACAATGACCGCCCCGACCGGTACTTCACCCTTGTCAAAAGCGGCCTGGGCTTCCTGAAGGGCCTTCTTCATAAAATACGAATCGTCAAAAGGAAGTACCATGCTGAATTTTAATTAGGCAATAGTACTAAATATTGATTTGGGCGCAAAAAAACCCTGATGTTTCCACCAGGGTCCAACCATTTCAAAAAAACAACCCATTTTTTTAGAACTATTTTAAATGAGGACCCTTCATCAACGATGCTGATGATGAGTGAATTGCCCTCCATTTCGACATTTCCATCAAAGATAATCTCTCCTACGCCAAGGTTTCGAATTCTAGATTCAAATGCACCACCATATTGAGTTCATTCTCAATAATGATCCCAACGTCTTTTTTGCATGATGTTACGGTCAAAATCAGCGCCAACATTGTGATTCATAATAAAATTCTTATAATTGATTTTGTAAGTTAAATCTTACTTATTATTCAATAACGAGCAGTATATCAAGATATTGTATCGATTGGGAAGGGTTTTTGTCATTCTAAGGCGCATATCCACTGAAATTCCAAAAGTCTTAGCTTTGTGCTCTTAGCAATTTTTGATGGAAGAAAACATCTTGAATACAATCAATTCCCCGGCAGATCTTCGCGCGGTTCCTCAAGATGATTTAACGTTACTTGCTACGGAATTGCGAAGTTTCATCATTGATATAGTGGCCGTAAAGGAAGGGCATTTGGGAGCGAGTTTGGGTGTAGTGGAATTGACCATTGCACTACATTATGTGTTCAATACGCCCGAAGATAAATTGATTTGGGATGTTGGCCATCAAGCATATGGACATAAAATACTGACCGGCAGGAAGGAAATTTTCGATACCAATCGCCAGTTAGGCGGAATAAGTGGTTTTCCGAAAAGAAGTGAGAGTGAGTATGACGATTTCGGAACAGGACATAGCTCCACATCAATTTCCGCCATTTTGGGCATGGCCATCGCATCAAAATTAAAGGACCAGAATGACCGCCACCATATTGCGGTAATCGGCGATGCCTCGATAGCAAGTGGAATGGCGTTTGAAGGTCTCAATCATGCCGGGGTCACCGACGCCAATATTTTAATCGTACTCAACGACAATGCCATTGGAATAGATCCCAGCGTAGGGGCCTTAAAAAGATATCTTACAAATGTCAAAAAAGGTACGGCAAAAGATGAAAACATCTTCGAATGCCTCAATTTTGACTATGCCGGCCCTATAGATGGGCATGACCTAAGCGCCCTAATTACCGAATTGAGAAGATTGAAGTCAGTTTCAGGGCCAAAACTTTTACATGTGATTACTACAAAGGGCAAAGGGCTCCAAAAAGCGGAAGAGAACCAGGTCGCCTACCATGCCCCCGGAAAGTTTGACAAAAAGACCGGGGAACTTACAACAAGTTCGGGAATAGGGCAACCCCCCAAGTATCAAGACGTCTTTGGGCATACCCTGGTCGAACTGGCAAAAGTAAATGAGCGCATTACGGGAATCACCCCCGCAATGCCGACCGGTAGTTCAATGAAGTTTATGATGGAGGCAATTCCCGGGAGGGCATTCGATGTAGGAATCGCAGAACAACATGCTGTGACGATGGCTGCCGGAATGGCTGCCGAGGGACTGGTACCTTTTTGCAATATTTACTCCACCTTTTTGCAGCGGGCCTATGATCAGGTAATTCATGATGTGGCACTGCAAGACCTCCCTGTAATTTTTTGTTTGGATAGGGCCGGTATTGTAGGCCAAGATGGGGCAACCCACCACGGGGTATATGATATTGCCTTTTTGAGGTGCATTCCAAATCTCATTATTTTTGCGCCCTTGAACGAACAGGAGCTTAGAAATATTATGTTTACGGCCCAGTTGGGGCTTGAACATCCGATTGCAATTCGATATCCTCGAGGTCGAGGCATAAATGAAAATTGGCGGACACCTTTTGTAAAATTGAAAATAGGTAAGGCGCAAGAACTGAAAAAAGGAAGTGAAATAGCCATATTGTCCATCGGTCATTTCGGTAATGTCATAAAGGAAATCATTCTTGAACTAGAAGACGATGGGCGAATCGGCCACTACGATATGCGCTTTGTAAAACCTTTGGATGAAAAACTTCTAAGTACCATTTTCGAAAACTATAAACATGTCATTACAATAGAAGATGGCTGCAAATCAGGAGGTTTCGGAAGTGCAGTTTTGGAATACTCCAATGAAATTGGAGCATTGAAGCCTATAAAGATTTTTGGCATCGACGATGTCTTTATTGAGCATGGCACCCCGAACGAGCTTTATGAACTGGCCAAGGTCGACAAGATTTCCGTCAAAAAATATATCACTCAAATTCTTGACACGCCCTAGTATGCCAAAAAAAACATTTTTATTTGCCCTTTTATTTTTTTGCTTTTCGTTTGTTCAATCACAAGATAGCATTCCCACACCTCCAAAAGTCATAGATTCGATAATTGTTGATACCGTAGTCATACGAAGGGAGCAAGACAAGGTAAAATACATTCCAAGGGGAGTAAACCTAAGGCATCCCAAAGTCTCATTCAATGAAACCAAACCGCTTACCGAAAAACCTAAACGTTTTAGGGTTCCCTCATTTTGGGAAAAAATAAACTTGTTGGGGTTCAACGTCAGCCAAGTGGCTTTTGTGAACTGGAATGCCGGAGGAAACAATTCTATAACGGCTTTGGCAAACTTGAAATTCGAGCGTAACTATAAATTCAGGTACATCTCATGGAAAAATATACTTGACTTGAGATACGGGCTCAACGCCCAAGAGGGGCAAAAACTAAGAAAGACCGATGATGTGATACGGTTCAGTTCAACATTCGGTTTTCGAAGGGATACGATCAGCAACTGGTATTATTCGGCCCGGGCCAATTTCAATACGCAGTTTTCAGACGGCTATAAGTACCCGAACCGGGATAATCCGATTTCAAGATTTATGTCTCCGGGATATTTCTTTTTGGGAGCAGGTACGTCTTACATCCGCGAAGATGGCAAGTTCAATATGTACATTTCGCCTCTCACCATTAAATCAACTTTTGTTTTGGACCAAGGTTTGGCCGACAAAGGGGCTTTTGGCGTTCAAAAGGCGGTTTTGGATGCAGCCGGAAACGTATTGGAACCTGGTGAGAACTATTTTTTGGAATTCGGAATTCTTGTCAACAACACTTGGGAGACCACCCTTGCCGAAAACATAGGCCTTAAAAATCGAATCAGCCTTTATACCGATTACATAAGACGGTTCGGAAATATAGATATAGATTGGCAACTCGACCTCAGGCTACGCATCAATAAATACATTGCCACAACCATTGGCACACACCTCATTTACGATGACGATATATTATTTGACGAACAACTTAACGAAAATGGCCTTGTAATCGATGCTGGTAAGCCTCGAATACAGTTCAAACAGCTTTTTGGGGTCGGTATTTCGTACGATTTCTAAAACGGCAAAAGTCCTTCCACCCAAGGTAATGGGCAAAAGGACCCTTGTCTTTCATAGCAATTTCCCTCCCTTTTCATAAGGATCGGGCGACTTGATAACCAACAGACAATCTTATCTTTTATTTGGACTTCTTTATTTGAAAGGCCCTTGAAATATTAAAGCCAAAATGGATATCTCCGTTAAAGAAACCTCCGTCGGTCTCCGCTATAAATCCTTTTTCGATCATCGACACGGCATTGGTAAAGATCAACTGAAAAATATGGCCGCCTGTTTCAATATCGACTCCAAAGGCCAATGAATTCTTGACATCCATTGATTCAAAGGGATTTATATTGTAAAAATATTCTGCGTTCAACGAAACCCGCTTACTGATTTTTACCCTTGTGCCAAAACCCATTGCGAACATGTCATGCGGGTCATTTGGCCCCGGTACCGAATTGAAATGTATAAAAGTCGGCGCCAACTGGAGGGAAACAGCCGGACTGAACTTTCTAGCCAATAAAACTTGGCCCGTATAGGTCAGGCGTTCGCTAAAACTAGGTTTGTTTTCTGGCAGATAATCCTTGACCGTTTTCTGCGTAGCGCTTCCCAATAGGGTCATGCTAAAAGGAAAAGTACGTTCTCCTGTCTTCTGATGCAGTATTCGATATTTGGCATACATATCAAAAGTCTTTTCAAAGGAACTTCTGCCCAAGGCCAACGTGAAATCATCTGTAAATGCATATTCGAATGCAAATCTGATGTTCGAATCGTCAAGACCGAACAATTGATCAAAACCGGAATTGATCCGCCCGAACCGGTGGGATATCAAAAACTCCAATATTCCCTTTTTTCGCGTTTCGACCGAATGTCCGTTCAACAATCTGGTACCATTGAAAGTACCGGGAACGATCAAAGTGGTATCGACCGATTCTTCTTCCAAAATAGATTCAAGGTCTTGTGAAAGCCCTAAGTTGGGCATTACAAGAATCAACAATAGTGCGATATATTTCTTCATTGCCGTTGGTTATAAGGTTTATGACGGAGGTCAAAACTTACTTTGATGGTTTTCGCAATATTGTTGCGAACAATAGCTGGAATCTTAATGTTGAAATCGGCCACCTGTACTTTAAAATCCCCTACAAGAACAATTTCATCTTCCCCGAAAGTTATGTTGACCTTCGTACTTATTTCTTTGGTTTCGCCATGCACGGTAAGCCTCCCAACGATTTCGGTTTCCGTATTTGAGGCGCTCAGTTCGTTAAAGTTCTTTATCGTTCCTGAAAAAGTGGCCTTCGGGTATTTATAAGACTCCACATAATTCTCATTAAAGTGTTCTTGCATCAAAGCCTTTTCGAACATAAACGACCGCATCAATAGTTGGATCGCTATTTCGTGTGTTGTTGTATCGATGATGCTAAGCACTTGATTATTATCCGCCTTTATGTCCTCAACAATGGAATGCGAAAAAAATGACACGTACCCTTCCTTGGTGAGAAACTTATCCTGCGCACTCGTACTTAGGCCAATGCAAAAGGAAAGAATTAAGAAACAGATTATCTTCATGTTCATTCCACTAAAGTACATCTTACCATAATAACATCTAACAAATACCCCGTGCAGATGCCTTTTATTTCAACATTGCTTCCTTTTTTGATCTCTAGGGCTTTCTTGTTTTCCCCAGGTTGCATATGGCAAATAATACTTGATTCAGAGCCGTTATCCTTTAAGGTAATCACACTGTTACCTTTCAATGTAGAAATATCAAAGACCCTACCTTTTACCTGAATGACATGTTCAGAATACTTTTCGTCGGTCTCGCCCTCGTTCTGCCGATATTCATCGATCAAATTCTGTGCCGTTAGCACGTAATCAGCTCTTGATTCCTTTACGTTAATATGCGGTTTGTTATAAATATAGAGCACCGCTGACAGGCCCAATACAACGACAAATAAAAACATAAAGATCAGCGACTTCTTACCCTTCATCTCAACTCTCTTCAATTGTTCAAGGCCCCGTTATCTATCCAGCATCTAATTGCTTCAATTTCTGCATCGGCAAGTGTTCCGTTAAGGGGCATTCTTCTTGACTGTGTCACCTCCCGTATCACACTCGAAACATTTTCAACGCCGTTGTAAGTAGTCAAGTTGGGTGCGGCCGGAAACGTGCCGTCACCGTTGTGGCATGGCATGCAATTGTTCGCAATTAGAGGTGCAATGTCAGCACTAAAGGAAACAACCGGATTGCAAAGACTACCTTGTAAATCTTCGTTCTCTACATGATATTCGCATGACATCAACTGAAATGCCAGCGCGATAATAACAAATGGGAAGGTTTTCTTAGCAATATCACCGTTAGTCACCTCTAATATTGGCATAATACGACCCTTTTTCATCTATTTGAAAATTTTTATTGCAGTTCTTGGGTGTCGATATTGACAATCGGCCAAACTCCTGGCGACGGGACACTGACGCCTTTATTATCACCTCTTTCAGTATCAGGCCCGAAGTAATACAAAGGCCAGCCCTTATAAGTAATCTGGGTTCTACCGAAGACGTCAATAGTGCCAAAGTCGGCTACATCTAGAATACTTGGTATTTTGTCAAGCGCAATTTCGGCAATGGGCCAAAAATCATTGTTCGAAAAATCAGGGTTCGTATAATTATTCGTGTCCTTTGTGTCTTGAATAAAGCCATAAAGCGTTCTCCCTTCGATATCGGTAATATAAAAAGTTTCACCCTCCCCTTCGGTATAATCCCCTAGATAATTCTTGCCGTCATTACCGACCAATTGGGAACGAACGTACATCAAAGAGTAATCGGGCTTCGCGACATACCAGACATCGTTCACCTTATCTCCTGCGGTGTCGCCGGCCACAGCGTCGCCGGCAAAATAATAAAGGGGCCAACCTTTGTAAGTGGTTTGCTTTTCACCATCGGGCCGATCTATAGTAGCAAAATCAGAAGACTCCAAGCCCTCGTCTACGACGATGTCCTCCTGATAAAAAATAGGCCAGGCACCTAAACAACCAGCACTAAGGCATGCGGAATTATCCTTGGTGTCCAATGAGAAGAAATAAAGTGACATGCCATCGGCATCTGTCAATATTTTGCCAAAGGTCGCGTCATCTGCAAGTTTGACATTGCTCTCAATTGGCTCAGGTTCTGGCGCCATTTCAGTGTTTACATTGACAATCGGCCAGATTCCCGGTGAAGGAACGCTGACTCCCTTGTTATCGCCACGGGCGGCGTCACCTCCAAAATAATATAATGGCCAACCTTTATAGGTAAGCTGTGTTCTACCAAAAACATCGATGCTGCCAAAATCGGCCTCATCCAAAATGCTTGGAATCTTATCAAGATCTATTTCGGCAATTGGCCAAACTGGATCATTCGAGAAATCAGGTTCGGTATAATTGTTCGTATTCTTCCTGTCTGGCAAAAAGGCGTAGAGTGTATTTCCATCTATGTCGACGATATAGAAGGTAGACCCCTCCCCTTCGGTATAGTCTTCCAGATAATTTTTGCCATCTTGGCCCACCAGCTGGGCACTGACATACATCAGCGAATAATCGGGCTTCGCCACGAACCAAACGTCGTTAACTCCATCTCCTGCCGTATCGCCAGTGGCCATGTCGTTGGCAAAATAATATAAGGGCCACCCCTTATACGTTGTCTGCTTTTCGCCATCAGGCCGATCTACGGTAGCAAAATCCGAAACATCCAGTCCGGAATCTACAGTGATTGTCTCTTCATAAAAAATGGGCCAGGCATTTAAACAGCCATCACTCAAGCATTCTGAATTGTCTTTTGTGTCAAGCGAGAAAAAATAGAGCGTTTTTCCCTCAGAATCTGTCAATATTGGTCCGAAGGTAGCATCATCGATAAGTCTTACCGAATTTTCTTCCGGTTGTGGGTCGGGGTCGTCCATTGGGTCAGGGTCGGGATCCACTTGAATTGGATCATCTCCCGGAGCAGGATTATCGTCACTACTACATCCATAAAGCAAAAGAGCCACCGCGAACAAGGTTAAAAGTATATTTTTCATAATTTGTAGTGTTAATCGTTATTAATGGAAGTAATTTAATCCGCTACCCGACCACTATCAATTAAACCGATGTGAACGGGAAAAAATCAAGCCTAAAAGGGAAAAATCCGCTCTGAAAAGTCAGCCTCTTCTTGAAAAAAGACAATCTATATCTATTTACCCTACTGGCCATTTCGACCATTGTGTTTATCATTGGCTATTTCAGCATGACCTATATGGTCAAGGTCAGCACAAATCAATTATTGAGTATCCAAATAGAGTCGAGCAAACGTGAGGCTAGGGAATTTGCAGAATTGGTATCGTCGCAATTGGCCGGTGGTCTTGACAGACAGACCGTTATCAACAATGTTCAGAAAAGTATCGAAGGCTCCGATATTGAAACGGGCTTTGTCTGTATGTTGGATTGGTCGGGCGTAGAAATATGCCATCCCGACCCCCAGGTAATCGGGCAGCAGACCAACCCCAACGAATCTTATGTCAGATCGGTCGATAACGAAATAGATTCTGAGGATTTTTATGATCTGCTGAACGACAAACGGCCCCAAGGAGGTATTCGCGAATTCCAAAATGAAACAAGGAGCTCTGAGATCATCTATTTATATCCCGTCAAAAATTCTGATTGGATTATCGCCGCCCATGCCAATGTCGATAAAATCGAAAAGCAGATCGATCAATTAAAGTTCAATTTTCTATTGGTGTATCTGCTGTCAAGCGCCGCCATAGTACTTTTGTGCCTTCTTACGGTTCGCGTCTTGGGCAGTTATTACGAAAAGGCCTTGGAAACCAAAAACGAAAAATTGGCCGAGGAGGTGGTCAACCTCTCAAAGTTGAATGCCGATTTGGGCAACTATAGAAACCGGATCAATAAAAAATTGGAAGCGACAAGCGGAGACGATGATATAAAAGAAGGCGACACCGTAAAAATAAAGAACAGGTTGCTTACCTATTCAAAAAACAGGCTCATCACGATCAGGGTCGATGAAATTGCCTTTATAAGAACGGAAAATTCTGTTACATGGATCTCTTGCCTCGATGGCAAAAAGTACACAAGCAATTCGAGCCTAGACGAACTCTTTGGCAGCCTGGACCCAATGCTCTTCTTTAGGGCCAACCGTCAGCATATTATCTCGGTAAAGGGGATCGATGAAATTCTGAGATACGGTAACAATCAGCTTAAGATAAAACTAAGCCCGCCTTCAAGCGACCCTATCATCATTAGCAAAAATAAGGCCTCGGAGTTCAAAAAGTGGTTGAACATGTAAGGTATCCCATTATATTTCCAAGCCCGTAATTTTCCTATGGATGTGCACCGCCATACTGTCGGATAAACTTGACACAAAACAACAGCAATGCAATAAGATATCGTAGATAGACGAATATTCAATTCGATATTTTTCGGGCATCGTTTGTAAAATCAATGTATCGTAATTGGATGATTCACCCTTTTTCCGTCGTACCATGGCACCCGTACAAACTTCAAGAATATCCGAGATAATCTTATAGCCCGCAATCTCTTTTTCCAGCACTTCTGAAGACCGGTAGATGTTTTCGACACTTAGTGATATAATGTCGGATATTTGGGCTTCATACATACTTTTTTCCAAAAGGGATATATCGAACTCTCCGCTTAATATAGTTTCCTCGTTCTCAACAAAAACTTTGACGGCATCGTTGATCAAAGTACTGATCGCCAAAGCGCGTAAATAACTCAAACGATCTTCTTTGAGATTAAGCGAATTATATTTGGCCGTGTCGATCCGGTCCTTTACCAGCTTGATCAAGTACTCCAACGCATAGTCCTCTGAAATCAGTCCGAGGTTGATACCATCTTCAAAATCGATAATGGTATAACAGATGTCATCGGCCGCCTCGACCAAATAGGTCAAAGGATGTCTTGAAAAGGAGATATCGTTCCCCGTCCTGGTCTGTTTCAATCCCAACTCAATCGCGACCTCTTCAAAAGCATCCTTTTCCGATTGAAAGAACCCGAACTTTTTGTCGGCAATATGTTTGGTAGGCCTTTTTGGCAACGATTCCTTCGGATATTTCATGAAGGCGCCCAAAGTCGCATAACTGAGACGTAGCCCTCCCGGGACTCCCTCTCGAGACTCTGTCAAGAGTTTGAATCCGTTGGCATTCCCTTCGAAATCAATGAGATCCTGATACTCTTTTCCAGATAATACCGATTGGTACTTCTTTCCGCCCCCCGACCTAAAATATTCACCGATAGCCTGTTCGCCGCTGTGGCCGAAAGGCGGATTGCCAATATCATGGGCAAGGGATGCTGCGGCAACTATGGCCCCGAAATCATTAAAGCGATACCCATGAACTTCTTTTAAATGAGGATGTTTTTCGAGAATCCCTTTGCCAGCGATCCTTCCCAGACTGCGTCCCACCACCGAGACTTCAAGACTATGCGTCAGTCGCGTATGTACAAAATCGGTCTTCGACAATGGAATGACCTGGGTCTTGTCTTGCAAACTGCGAAATGCAGAGGAAAAAATGATACGATCGTAATCGACCTCGAAGCCCAAACGTGTTTCGTCCTGCTCCTTACGAAGTCTTTTGTTCTTATCACCATGTCTTTTTAGGGATAGTAATTGTTCCCAGTTCATCGGCACTTATTTGGCCGCAAGATACATTTTTTCGTAGTGGCCTTTAGGCTTTGATGAACCTCGCTTAACATTCAATTAATCTCCTAACAATTAGCTAACCTAAACGCAATACATATTTAATAAATACCTGACACCATATTTACAATGCCCTATTTCTTTTGCGGCGGTATTTAATAACAAACATAGCATTAGAAATAATGAAGCGAATTTTAATCGGCCTTATCATATTGGCCGCCGTCCACCTAAACGGACAAGAAACCGGTAGTATCGTGGGTACCATAACGGATAAAGAACTCAACAATGAGCCACTGCCCTTTGCAAACGTTTTGATAAAGGGTACTACCAAAGGTACAACCTCTGACTTCGATGGCCTATACGAACTGGCAAATGTCGAACCTGGTTCATATACCATAGTGTTCAGCTTTTTGGGTTATCAAACCGTTGAGATTACGAATGTCAATGTCGAGGCCAATAAGGTGACCACCATCGATATTCCGATGTCGGCTAACGAAGGCCTGGCCCTTGACGAGGTAGTCGTCACTACTTCGGCAAGAAAAGACTCTGAGACGGCCCTATTATTAGATCAGAAAAAAGCAATAGAAATCAAGGAGAGTATTGGTGCCCAGCAGTTGGAAAAAATTGGGGTCTCAGATGCGGCAACGGCCACTACCAAAATTTCAGGTGTCACCGCCAGTGAAGCTTCCGGTGATGTATTTGTACGTGGACTTGGAGATCGATATCTGGCAACAACTTTAAACGGTTTGACCGTTCCTTCTGACGATATCGACAAGAAAAACATCGATTTGGGCTTGTTCCCAACGAGAGTGTTGAGAAATGTTAGCATTAGCAAGACTTATTCCGTAAGTGGCACGGCCGACGAAGCTTCAGGGGCAATCAATATCGCTTCAAGAGATCTTACCGGACAGAGTGAATTTTCGATAAGTGTATCTGGCGGAATAAACTCGAACGTTGCCCAAAGTGGGGTTTGGGATAGTTTCAAAGTATCACAAAATTCCAAAAACACCGACTATGGGTTTTATTCCCAGAACCTAAACACCCAAGAATTAATTACCCGACAAGGTTGGAATACGTTGCAACAAGATGCGCCCTTCGATTATTCATACTCGGTCGTCGCAGGTAAAAGGATCGCAGAGAAACTATCGGCTTTCTTGACTGCTTCACATTCACGTTCTTTCAAGCACCGAGAAGGAATTTTTAGGCAGTTCCGTTCCAATTTTATCGATGATACCATTACCGATGCGACTACCTATAATCAAAAAATCGTGAATACTGCACTATTGGATCTGACTTATTTGGCAAATGAAAAGAATAAGGTTAGATCGAATACTTTCTTTGTGAACAAACTGAACGAGACCGTTTTCGAAGGCGGCAGAAATGGGGAGGCTACCATTTTTGAAGAAACTGCACCATCTGAAGGGTTGTTTCAGTTCATTCGTGACCAAAATACCAAGCAAACGCGTCTTTTGGTGACCCAACTTTTGGGTACACACAACTTTGGGGAAAAGAACACACTGAACTGGGCAGGAGGTTACAATTTGCTGAGCGCCGATGAACCTAACCGTATACGCAACGAAGTCAACTGGGACCCCAATAGTGTCGAACCCGATTTCGATGTTCAGTTGGCGAGAAATGGCGGATTTCAACAGCGTAAATCCAACCAAGAAATTGAAGATGTCGAATTCAATGCATTTGTAAAGGATGAACACCTGTTCATAGACAAGGAAGAGAAAACGCTCAAATTGGAAATCGGTGCCTCTCATCGTACAAAAGAAAGGGACTTTAGCTCACAATTCGTTGGGGTCGAGGAAACATCGACCAATGCGGTAAATCCTCCATCTATAGATAATTTGGGAAGTATTTTCAGGCAATCCTATTTCGACGCAGGACTACTGGAAATCAATTTATTGGGAAGCAATGCCAATGGGGAACGAAAAGATATCTATTTAGGCAACCTGCAGTCCACAGCATCATATCTCAATGTAAACTACGGAATCAAAAAATGGAACGTCGACCTGGGTGTTCGCTATCAAATTGACGATATCGACGTAGACTATGACATTGGCAACCTGAATCCCAGAACCGGAACCAGTGAGCAAAATTACAACAAGTTCTACCCTAGTTTGAATATTAAATATTCACTTAATGATTTGCAGGCTTTACGCTTTGCATTTAGTCAAACCATTACACTACCAGAATTTAAAGAGATTGCACCCTTCAACTATGTATCGCCAACAGGGCAAATTACACGTGGCAACCCAGATTTAATCGCCTCGACCGATTTGAACTTTGACTTGAAATGGGAATATTTTCCTTCCCCCGGCGAATTGATTTCGATAGCTGCATTTTATAAGGATATTTCAGATCCCATCAATAGGGTTCGTGAAAGAGGGTCGGCAGGAATATTCTCATATTTCAACTCCGGTGAAAAAGCCGAAATCTTTGGTCTGGAAGCAGAAACAAGATTAGACTTGCTCAAACCCCAAGAGGACAAAAATATTGACTCCAATACGTCTGCCGCTTTGAACCTTATCTTTAATGCCACCCGTATGTGGCATACCCAAGATCTAAAGGAAATCCGTGATGAAAATAGTAATCTTCTAAGAAGTTTTCAATATAAAGGAATAACTGAAACAGGGCTTGAAGGGGCCTCTGATTGGATCTTAAATGCGAGCTTGAATTTCAACTCGGCCGGTGACCATCCTTGGGCCATTTCATTGAATGCGAATTATGCCTCCGATAAAATTTTCTCTTTAGGTGTACCCACCGATCAGGCCAATCGTGACACACTATATGACGATGCTATCGTTGAAAAGGGCTTTGTAGTGCTGAATACGCTTATCAGCAAGGAACTTGGCCAGCACTGGAAGCTGAGTCTGAATGGAGAAAATTTGTTGAATCCTGTTATTAAGCAGACCCAATTGGTACGAAATACAATTACGGATATCGAGGTCGAGGAAACGGTGTTTTCCTATACATCAGGAGTAGGCCTCAGCCTAGGGTTGAGTCATAGTTTTTAATGAACACACATACAATTGAAAATAAAACCGATAAATTTTAAAATCCCGACTATGAAAATGAAAGCAACAAAAATTTCGATAATATCCGCTTTGACCTTGGCATTCATAATTGCTAGTTGTAGCAGTGATGACAATGCCCCTGATCCGGGCCCTGACGCCGTAGCCCCTACCTGTACCGATGGGGTTCAAAATGGTGATGAAACCGGAGTTGACTGTGGCGGCCCGTGCGAGGCCTGCCCTGATGAGACCCCAATTGAAAGTACGACTTTAAATGGAACCCTTAGCGAAGACAGAACCCTTGACCCTACAAAGACTTACACGCTTGAGAAAAGTTTTAGTGTGGAAGCAGGGGCTACTTTGACCATTCCGGCGGGTACGGTAATCAACGCAACTGTTGAGACCGGCGACGAGACATCGACCTACATCGTTGTTCAAAAAGGCGGAAAAATTGACGTTCAGGGTACGAGTGCGGCGCCCGTGGTGATGCAATCTTCAGGAGGAAATTCTGGGGACTGGGGAGGTTTGGTCATCTTAGGTGACGCTACCACCACCGAAGGTGTCGATGCAACCGCGGAAATCGGAAACTTTAAATATGGGGGCACGAACGACACTGATGATTCCGGATCGCTCGGGTATTTGGTCATCAAACATGCGGGTGCACAAATCGATGCAGAATCGCAATATAACGGACTTACTTTATATGCCGTCGGCTCCGGTACCACCATCGAAAATGTCGCCATTATTGATGGTGAAGACGATGGTGTGGAGTTCTTCGGAGGAACGGTATCGACAATGAATATGTATTTTGAGAACAACCAAGACGACTCTATTGACTGGACAGAAGGTTGGAACGGTACGGTGACCAACGCCTATGTAGTTCATACAGAAGTGGGCTTTTCCACTGCTGTCGAGGCCGATGGAATCAATGGAAATCCTTCGTTAATAAACTTCACGGCGGTATCTACCGTAGCGGGAACAGCACTACAGTTCAAGAAAGAATCAGGTGCCACAATCACAAACCTCTATCTGGAAGGTTATGAATTGATCATCGATATGAAAGATGACGGCCCATTGGCCAACATCCAAATCGACGGTGCCGATGCCACTTTAGAAGGACCCTACAATGCGGGCATCAAAGTAGATGCCGGCATGTTCGACTGGGTAAATATCGATGTTTCGGTCGAACCTGAAAGTGTTACACTGACCGGTACCATTACCGAAGATATGATGCTGAACGCCAACAACGAATATACCCTTGAAAAAAGCCTGAGCATAGAAGCCGGAGCCAAATTGACAATCCCTGCAGGCACAACGATCAATGCAACGGTTGAAATGGGGGACGAGACCTCGACCTATATCGTCGTTCAAAAGGGCGCACAAATCGAAGTCCAAGGAACCGCGGAAGCGCCGGTCACTTTACAATCTTCTGACGGAAACTCAGGAGACTGGGGCGGATTGGTCATCTTAGGTGACGCCACGACGACCGAAGGTGTGAATGCCACCGCTGAAATTGGAAACTTCAAATATGGGGGCAACAGTGATATGGACAATTCAGGCTCAATCGAATACCTGATTATCAAACATGCAGGTGCACAAATCGATGCCGAATCACAATACAATGGCCTTACGCTTTATGCGGTAGGTTCTGAAACCCAAATCGATAATGTTGCTATTTTCGATGGTGAAGATGACGGAGTGGAGTTTTTTGGAGGTACCGTGTCCGCCAGCAACATGTATTTCGAGAACAATCAAGACGACTCTATTGATTGGACAGAAGGTTGGAACGGTACGGTGACCAACGCCTATGTAGTTCATACAGAAGCGGGCTTTTCCACTGCTGTTGAGGCCGATGGAATCAACGGAAATCCAAAGTTGGTAAATTTCACTGCCGTTTCAACGGTTGACGGTACCGCACTTCAATTTAAAAAGGAATCAGGCGCTACGATAACAAACCTCTATCTAGAAGGTTATGAATTGTTGATAGACATGAAAGATGACGGTCCATTGGCCAACATACAAATTGATGGAGCGGCCGCTACCCTTGAAGGGCCTTACATGGCCGGAACGAAAGTAGATGTCACTATGTTTGATTGGGCCACGAACTAAATTTGAAGTCCGATTAAATACCACTGAAAGTCCTGCCGTTTGGCAGGACTTTCTTTTTTTATATTATTTGACTTTAGGGTAGGTCACTTCTTAACCTTTGATCAAGTTAGAATTAACCTCGGCATAACCTTAATTTTACATGCGTAGCGTTCTTTTGCAGTAGACGAAATATGTATGAAAAAATTATTGTTGATAGCTGCACTTTTGGTTTCATCCTGGGCTTTCTCGCAAGAGTCGGCTACTATAAAAGGCACTATCATTGACGAGGGGGTGAACGGCCAACCCATGCATATGGCCAAAATAGCACTTAAAGGAACCGATTATAGTGTGCAATCGAACTTTTTTGGCGATTTTGAAATTGAGGATATTCAACCGGGCCACTATGAGCTTCAGATAAGTTTCGCTGGTTACGAGACCGTTTCTTTGCCACTACTACTGAAAGCCAACGAAACAATCGAATTACAGCAGGGCCTTTTTACTGAGACCATAAGCATGGGCGAATTGATGCAATTGACTTCAACCTCTGATAATACGACCAACTTTAACACGGCCTCACCAAAAGAATAGTTAAGAATATATTCAATAAAAAAACCGCCCTGAAGAAGCTGTCCTGGCGGTTTTGTTTATATTGCTTTAGCCCCTAATTGGGTGTATGGGCCTCTTCTTTCTGGATTACACTGGCAATTGCATTATTACTAAACTCGACCTCCTTCATCACGCCTTCACTCCAAAAAATCCACTTACCTGTTTTCACCCCATTATCATAGGATCCGATGGAAACCCTATCCCCTTCTTTGTTATAGCTAATCCATTCTCCATGAAGTTTCCTATCCAAATTGAAGGTTCCTTGTTGGCTTACCTCACCATTCTCATGGTAGTAGGTGGCCTCGATCAAGTTAGTCTCTTGGTTCAACCTTAGCTCTTTTTCCTTTTGGGCAAAAACAGCAGTGGAAATAAACAATACGGCCAATAATACGGTCATTCTTTGCATAACAATCTTGAATTTCAATTACGATGTAGTATAAAGATAGCGATTATGTAATGTTTAGGCAACATTGACATAACCTTAAATTTACATTAAAAACGTTAGTTGCTGATTTTTAGTGTGTTGCCAAATGCAAAAAAATCAAAGAAATTAAAGATAAATTAATCTTAGCGTTACACTAAGTTCATTTCAATCGCTGAATTTTGACACTGTCTTTATAGACAGGATTTCTTTATGGATATTAGTTTTTGTCGACTATTTTTCTGAAATCCGAAAGCTACCTTTAACAAGGTAGCTTTTTTTAATATAAAGACACAAGAAATAACGTTTCGTAAACATTTACTTAACATTGGTATTGGTTATTTGCAATCGACAAAAACTAGTACCTTAATGCAAATCAAGTATTTGGCAATTAGCCTTCTCCTGTTCGTCATAACTCCCTCCCATTCTCAAGAACCCAATAGTCCCGCCTTCGGAAAAGGCCTTTTTAACCTTGTGGGCAAAGACAGTACATGGACCATGAAAATTGGTACTCGTATGCAGTTTTTGACCGTGGCTGACTGGGATGAAGGCACGGATGGCGGGTTGACCAATCCCGAACAAAATTTTTCTCTACGCCGAGCGCGACTAAAATTCGACGGTTTTGCCTACTCCCCAAAATTGAAGTATAAAATAGAGCTTGCACTTTCCAATCGCGATATGTCGGGCGCATCTGAGTTTACGAGCAATTCGCCAAGGTTTTTCCTAGATGCCGTAGTGATGTGGAATTTTTTCGGAAATTTCGAATTCTGGATGGGGCAGACCAAGCTACCCGGAAACATGGAAAGGGTTATTTCTTCTGGAAATCTACAGCAAGTAAATCGTTCTTTGTTGAACAGCAGGTTTACGATAGATCGCGACCAAGGTATTCAAATCAGACATAAGTTCAAGTTAACGGATAAATTCCTTGTCAAAGAGAAATTAGCGGTTTCGCAAGGAGAAGGCCGAAACATCACATCAGGCAACCTAGGCGGTTATCAGCATACGGCACGATTAGAAATTTTCCCTTTTGGAGATTTTTCTGCTTATGTGGGGGCCGACCTAAAAAGAACTCCAACTCCCAAATTAATGTTGGCCGCAACTTTTGATCATAATCAAGATGCTGTAAAGACACGAAGCAATTTAGGCACTTACATGATCAACGACCAAGGGTTTTACGAAACGAACATAAATACAATATTCGTAGATGCCATGTTCAAGTACAAAGGGTTTTCTTTCATGGGAGAATATGCCCATCGAACGGCAGATGACCCGGTTGCCAAGAATTCAGATGGTACCGAGACCGGGGATGTGGTTTGGGTCGGTGACGGGCTAAATTTACAGACTGGTTATTTGTTCAAGAACAACTTGGAAGTTTCCGGACGATATACGAACATAAATCTAGACGATGTTACGGGGCGAAACCCAGAAACACAATATACACTTGGACTATCTAAATATATTGTCGGCCATAAATTGAAGGTTCAAACCGATTTAAGCTATCTTTCGGTAGAGGGAGGAAACGACGGGTTAATGTACCGTTTGCAACTCGAAGTTCATTTTTGACATGATATTCGTCATATAATTAGTATCCATAGTTTCCCATCTTTATAGCTTGCCAACTTTAAATTGAATTATGGAAAATATCTACTTTTTAATGATTATTGCCTTAGGCATTTTGGCCGTGGCCGACTTGGTGGTCGGTGTAAGCAATGATGCGGTAAATTTCTTGAATTCGGCCATAGGATCAAAGGCCATTTCTTTCCGGTCAATGATGATCGTTGCAAGTCTTGGAATTTTTATTGGCGCGGTTTTCTCAAGCGGTCTAATGGAAGTGGCTCGGAAGGGAATTTTCGTTCCAGGTGAGTTTTACTTCAATGAGATCATGATAATTTTTATGGCGGTCATGATTACCGATATACTCTTGTTGGATTTTTTCAACACCCTTGGTATGCCTACCTCGACAACAGTTTCCATAGTCTTTGAACTATTGGGCGCGGCGGTGGCCATGGCTTTGATCAAGATCGGTGCCGATGGCGATTCGGTATCCGAACTCTACAATTACATTAATACGGCAAAAGCTACTGAAATAATATTGGGAATCTTGTTATCAGTAGTGGTTGCCTTTTCGGTAGGCGCTATTGTACAGTATGTCTCACGCGCCCTCCTATCCTTTAATTTCGAAAGAAAATCGAAATGGGCTGGAGCCATCTTCGGCGGGGTCGCATTGGCGGCGATTACTTATTTCATATTTATTAAAGGTTTGAAAGGCACTGATTATTATGGGGAAATCCAACCTTTGATAGAAGGCAGAACAACCATGATCGTTGCCATTAGTTTTGTGATTTGGTCGCTTTTGTCCTATTTATTCATTACAGCATTCAAACAAAATATTTACAAGCTGATCATTGGTGTAGGCACTTTTGCTTTGGCGCTGGCCTTTGCCGGCAATGATTTGGTGAACTTCATTGGGGTTCCAATCGCAGCCTATCAATCTTACGAGGCCTGGATGGCTTCTGGGGTTCCCGCGACTGAATTTGCAATGGATGTATTAGGGAAGAAAGTGCCCACACCTACATTATTTCTTTTGTTTGCGGGCTTGGTGATGGTCTTGACCCTTTGGTTCTCCAGCAAAGCACGAAGAGTGGTCAAGACTTCCATCGATCTTTCAAGTCAAGAAGAGACCCACGAACGTTTCGAGCCCAATTTTCTGTCAAGGAACCTTGTTCGATTTTCAATGCTGGTTTCAAGGTACACGGCTACCGTAGTTCCGAATTCAATCCTCGACAAAATCGAAAAACAATTCGAGAAGCCGGTCATTGAACTTCCCAAAGGGAAAACACATGAGTTGCCTGCATTCGACATGGTACGAGCAGCAGTGAACCTAATGGTGGCCAGTGTATTGATTTCCATTGCCACCTCAATGAAATTACCCCTTTCTACTACCTATGTAACCTTTATGGTTGCCATGGGCACCTCTCTAGCCGATAGGGCTTGGGGGGCGGAAAGTGCCGTCTATAGGGTCGCAGGCGTATTGAATGTAATAGGTGGGTGGTTCTTTACGGCCATTAGTGCCTTTATCGCGGCCGGAACCGTCGCCTATTTGATCCATCTCGGTGGCGGTGCAATGATTGCGGTTTTATTATTGTTGGCGGTCTTGTTGTTGGCGCGAAACTATATCAAACATACCCAGAGAACTCGTGAGGTAAGGGCCGAGGATAGTTTGAACAAAGCGGAAAGCAATTCCATTCAAGGGGTCATAGAAGAAAGTGCCGATAATATTTCAAAGGCCCTGAAAAGGGTAAGCAAAATAAATGATAGTACCGTTAAAGGCCTGATAGAGCAAGACTTGGATGCCCTTAAAAAGGCAAAGGCCATGGTGGTCAAATTGGAGTCTGAAATAGATGAGTTGCAAAATGACATCTTTTATTTCATCAAAGATTTGGATGATTCGTATTTGGGGGCAAGTAAGTTCTACATCGATGTAATCGGCAGTGTACAAGATGTAGCACAATCATCAAGTCTAATCGCAAAAGTGAGCCACAAACACGTCAATAACAATCACAAGGTCCTTAAGCGAAAACAAGCTGAGGAGCTATTGGATATCAATGAAAAGCTCATGCACCTTTTTGGGGAAATAAGGGCAGTATTCGATTCACGTACATTCCATAAAATTGTACCCGGTATCATTGAAGAAAAGCAGGCCTTACTGGATAGCGTTCAAGAATCCATACAAAAACAGGTCGAACGTACCCGCACCGAGGAATCAAGTCCGAAGAATACCACACTCTATTTCAGTATCTTATTGGAAACCAAGGATCTTATCAAGGCCAATATGAATATATTGAATTTGTACTATGATGAACACCATCGTTCTCAGGAACTCCTAGAATCTGACGAATAGGCCAAACCGCAACTCTTTAAATTGCGATGGCCTTTGTCGGCTTTTGTTCTCTGCCATTTTCAAGTAGCGTATCTTTTTCTCCGTAGAGCAATTCGGCCACTGAGATAAGGTTTTTGATGATTTCGTTCAAATTATCCTTATCGTTGACAAGGGAAGAGGCCATTTCGGCGTTAATCAAGTTTTTGCTTATAAGTGCGTTGATCGACTTATTGGTTTGGTGCTTCCCTTCCCTAGCCTCGTTTCCAAGTTTCATGAGTTTGGCATAATGTGCCTGTTTATCGTCCCGGGTTCTAAACAAATATATCACTCGTAAAACTTTTACAATTTTTTTTCGAAACTTGTCATATTCTTTCACCATATGAACATTCTCCGAGTCGATATACCGAGATACATTTATGGTCATCTCAAGAATGGCCTTTATGATTTCGACCATTTTGCGATTGGCGATTATTATTTTGGAGATTCTTTCGTTCTGATTTTCACTTAGCCTAAAGGCACTTTGTGCCGTACTGGCATATCTGATAATTTCCCCATAAATGGTCTTTACTTTGCTATAGTAGAGATTCCTGACATCAGTGCCAAAATCTTCCCGAGATTTCTTGATGATCTCTTTTGGCTTTAAATCTGATTTTATGTCTTCTCTATGGATGTTCATTGCATGCGTAACAATTTTGAAAATGGCATTCTCATAAAGATGTTTGGATTCCTTGATCAGGGATGTTATGACGGTTTCAGGATATTTTAAAACTGACTTGGTCAAGTACTTGGGTTCATCGATTTCTTTGTCAGGTGCCATACGGACAGGAACGAATTTTTCGACAATCCGGGCAATAGGTTTGATAAACCACACCAAGACCATGGTATTTGTAATATTAAAGGCAGTATGAAACAAGGAAAGGGCGACAGGAATCGCCGCGGCACTCATATATGGTGATTCAGAACCTGTTAACGACACCAACCACTCGACAAATTTTAAGAAAGGGTAGAACAATAGCAGTACCCAGATTACCCCGATAATATTGAAAATCAAATGGGCCCTTGCCGTTCGCTTCGCATGAAAATTGGCCACGATTGCCGCCAAATTTGCCGTAATGGTGGTACCAATATTTTCGCCTAAGACCATCGCCGCCGCCAGCGGAAAAGGAATCCAGCCCTGTGCCGTCATTATCAAAGTTAGGGCCATGGTGGCAGAAGAAGACTGTATAATTACCGTCAACAATGTTCCAATCGCCAAGAACAACAAAACCGACCAGAAGCCCAAATCGGTGTAACGCTTTAAAAATTCCAGTATTTCGGGGTTCTGCTTAATGTCGGGCACTGCATCCTTGAGAAATTGAAGCCCGATAAATAAGACCGAAAAGCCAATGATAAACATACCCCAATTCTTCAAATGCTCTTTCTTTGAAAAGGTAAAGGCAAAACCCAATCCGACCAATGGCAAGGCAATGGAACTCATGCTAACCTTGAAGCCAAGAATGGTTATCAGCCATGCCGTTATGGTCGTACCTATGTTCGCACCCATTATGACACTTATAGATTCTATCAATGTCAATAAAGATGCATTCGAAAAACTGACCACCATAAGTGTGGTAGCGGAGGAAGATTGAATAATGGAGGTAATCAAAAAACCCGTGAATATGCCCAAAAACCGATTGGAGGTCATCGTCGCGAGTATCTTGCGCATTTTATTTCCGGCCAAACTCATGAGCGCATCGCTCATAACTTTCATCCCGAATAAGAAAAGGCCTAACGATCCTAAAAGTTGTAAAATGTCGTATAATCCGTAGTTCAAGTCGGTCTTTACTTATTGTTAATTTAACGTAAATATAATGTAAATTAATCGTAAACGATAAAGTGGTTTCGCTACTATCAAGAGTGTGGAAATGATATCCTTTTTGTACTCATTCACATGTGTTGTCTCTTGATTTGCTTTATAATTTCTACCATTCTCATCTCCTGAACTTGTCTGAATGGCTTTGTTCACCTAAGTCCTTAATTGATAACGTTTTGGTTACATTCATTGCAAAGATTTAAAGTACGTTTGCGTTTTAGTATCTACACTCCATATGGATAATATTTATTTGTTAATTGTCATTGCCTTAGGATTTTTGGCCATTGCTGATTTGGTCGTCGGTGTCAGTAACGATGCGGTAAACTTTCTAAACTCCGCTATTGGGTCAAAAGCCATTTCGTTCAGGACCATAATGATTGTGGCCAGCTTGGGTATTCTTTGTGGTACTATATTTTCAAGTGGTTTGATGGAGGTTGCCAGGAAGGGCATCTTTAATCCTGGCGAGTTCTACTTCAATGAGATCATGTTCATTTTTATGGCCGTGATGATTACAGATATACTCCTGCTTGATTTTTTCAATACTTTGGGAATGCCAACCTCCACCACGGTGTCAATTGTCTTTAACTTATTGGGGGCCGCAGTATCAATGGCGTTGATAAAAATTGCAGCGGACAATGGTAGTTTTTCAGAGGTTGTTAATTACATCAACACAGAAAAAGCTGTACAGATAATTTCAGGTATTCTTTTGTCGGTCGTGGTGGCCTTTACCATTGGTGCCTTGGTCCAATGGATCTCCAGGTTGTTATTGTCCTATGATTTTGAGAAAAAAGCCATCTGGGCCGGTGCTTTGTTTGGGGGTGTGGCCCTTTCGGCCATCACTTACTTTATCTTAATGAAGGGAATCAAAGGAACACCTTATGCCTCTGAAAGTTTTGATATCATTGGTGGGGGCACCATTAAAGACTTCTTGGAAGATCAATGGATTGCAATCGTAGCCGCAAACTTCGTAATCTGGTCCCTTCTTTCGTATATCTTGATGGCTTTTGCCAAGGTCAACATTTATAAATTGATCATTGGTGTCGGAACATTTGCCCTTGCCCTGGCTTTTGCCGGAAATGATTTGGTGAACTTTATTGGTGTTCCGATTGCAGCATTTCAATCTTATGAAGCGTGGGAAGCTGCCGGTGTTCCTGCCACGGAATTCAGCATGGAAGTTCTTTCCAAAAAAGTGCCGACAGAGACTTTCTTACTGTTTTTGTCAGGTGTTGTTATGGTAACGACCTTGTGGCTTTCGAAGAAAGCACGGTATGTGGCTGATACCGAAATAAACCTTTCTCGAGAGGGGGAAGCCAAAGAACGTTTCCAACCGAATTTCCTTTCAAGAGGACTGGTGAGGGTATCCATTCTGATTTCGAATTGGCTAAGTATGATCTTGCCAGATTCATGGAGGTCTACAATCGAAAAACAGTTCGAAAAACCAGTAATAAATCTTTCGAGGGATAAAATGCTGCAACTTCCTGCATTTGATATGGTGCGGGCAGCCGTCAACCTGATGGTGGCGGGCATCCTTATCTCAATTGCAACATCCTATAAACTGCCCTTGTCAACTACCTATGTAACCTTTATGGTAGCCATGGGCACCTCGTTGGCAGACCGCGCATGGGGCGCCGAAAGCGCTGTATATCGTGTAGCCGGTGTGCTCAACGTTATCGGAGGGTGGTTTGGCACAGCCATCATTGCCTTTATCGCGGCGGGTACTGTTTTGGCCCTCATCAATTTCGGGAAGGGAGCGGCCATAGCCATTCTATTGTTTACTGCGGTGCTGCTATTGGCGCGAAACTACGTTGCTTATAACAAGAAAGCCAAAGAACAAAAAGCCGAGGATAGTTTGAACCGGGCCGAAAGCAGTTCTATTCAAGGGGTAATCGAAGAAAGCGCAAGCAATATTTCGAATGTCATAAAGCGTACCAACAAAATCTACACCAATTCGATCAACGGATTGGCTAAACAAGACCTTGATTTGTTGAAGAAAAACAAAAAACAAGGTGCAAAATTGGCCGATGAAATCGAGGGACTTCGAGATCATATTTTCTACTTTATTAAAAATCTTGATGAAGCAAGTGTTGGTGCCAGTAACTTCTATATAAATGCGCTAGGGTATTTGACCGATATATCCCAGTCGTTAGAGTATATCGGAAAGGTTAGCCATAAGCATATCCACAACAATCATAAGAAACTGAAGTATAACCAGATAAAAGAGCTGAAAGAAATTGACCTTAAACTTGAGGAAATATTCGACAATACCAAAAAGGCCTTTGACGAACGTTCTTTTGAGCAAATTGGTAACATTCTTGACAGCAAACAAGAATTGTTTGATATGGTGTCCCAAAAGACTGAAAAACAGGTTGCACGTACAAGAACAGAGGAATCGAGCCCTAAAAATACCACTCTCTATTTTTCTTTGCTTTTGGAAACCAAAGATCTTCTGACCGCGACCATGAATCTTTTACAGCAATATTACAACGAACACGATAGTTCGATCGAGCCTGCCAAGCCTCCGGTAATCACCGGATAATTTGGGCCTGCCACAATGGAAATATGTACCTTGTGCAAAATCCATGTGAATATGAACAAGTATATCTTTCTTTTATTATCATACACTTTTTGCCTTACATGTGTTTCGCAAGAACTTACCGGTAACGAGCTACTTGAAAAAGCCATTGCCCATCACGACCCAAACAATCATTGGCAACAGTTTAAAGGCAAGCTCTTTATCACAATGGAAACCCCAAATGCAAGCGACAGGGTAAGTGAAATCTCTTTAAACCTTCCCGCAGAACATTTTAAACTAAAATGGCATCGGGATAAGGACACTGTGATTCAGAAACTTGACAAGGATTCCTGTTTCATCTCACTTAATGGTTCTGAAGAAATTCCGAAAAAGAAGCGTGATGAGCTGCGTTTAGACTGCGAACGAACCAAGGTCATGAAAGATTATTATGTTTATCTATACGGATTGCCAATGAAGCTAAAAGACCCGGGCACGATTGTCGATCCAAAGGTCGAACGAAAAGAATTTAAGGGAAAGGAATATTTCAGGCTCAGGGTGACCTATGAGGAATCTGTAGGTAATGACATCTGGTATTTCTACTTTGATACGAAGACCTATGCCATGGAGGTCTATCAGTTTTTTCATGAAGAGTCTGAAAATGATGGCGAGTATATTCTACTTTCAGGAACCGAATCGATCAACGGCATCAATATGCCCAGGAAAAGAGCCTGGTACTACAATAAGGATGATAAATATCTAGGCACTGATTTTCTACTAAAAGCGGTACCACTCCAAAACCCATAAAAAATCACGCTTTTCTTACCGTGATGAATAAGCGGCGGGATTGTAAGGGATTCCCGTTCATCGAAAAATTATCACTTTTCGACACTACTGGCGTTATATAGCAAACCCAAATCACCATGCTACGCCTTAAATTCCGCCTTTTTTTGACCACAGCGGCCACAGTAGTCCTTATCTTTTCTTGTAGTAAAGATGAGAATTCATCAATACCCCCTGAAATCGAGGAGAACAATGTGGCCCGAGCAGCGGCCAAAAAGCTCTATGAAGATTATTACGAGGCTTCAAAAACATCTGCCTCGGACGAGGAGTGGAACGGAAATTCAAACAATTGCCAGGCCGGCAATATACCGCAAGGTATAATGGATAAAATTTTTCAACGTGTCCACTACTATAGACTAGCTGTTGGACTCAACAATACAATTACCGAAAATCCCGAACAAAGTGCAAAAGCACAGCAAGCTGCCTTAATGATGAAATCGAATGGGACATTGGACCATTTTCCACCAGCGAGTTGGTCATGTTACACCGCTGACGGAAGCGAAGCCGCAGGAAAATCAAATTTGGCCATGTGGAAGAATGCCGAGGCCATCGACCTTTACATAAGTGAGCCAGGCGAATCAAACGGCCCGGTCGGGCACAGAAGATGGATGCTGTACCCGAGATTAAATTCGATCGGCGTGGGCAATACCGATAGTTCAAACGTGGTATGGGTAGTGGGCAATACAGCGGCGGCCCCTTCAGATACCCCTGAGTTCATCGCTTGGCCACCTGCAGATTATGTGCCCGATAGCTTGGTATTTCCTAGATGGTCTTTTTCGATACCTGGAGCGGATTTTAGCCAATCGACCGTTTCAATGGTCGATGAATTTGGTACCAACATAGCCCTATCACTCGAAGAGCTTAGCAATGTATATGGTGACCCAACCATTGTATGGGTGCCCTCTGGCATCAATACCAACGTAACGGAAGATACCGCCTACAGGGTCAGACTATCAAATGTTGAAGTCGACGGCGAAATGGAAACATACGAATATGCGGTCATTCTTTTCGACCCAGGTAATTAATCTATTCGGAATAAGAGCTTTCTATTACCTACACCACTTTCCCATTTCCCTTAAGGGACTTTTGAAGAAATTCAATACTGCAATTTGAAGTAAATCCGTATCTTTCCATAGCTGTAAATATGACGATGGAAATTACCCCTGGTACTAGGCAAGAATTTATTGCAGAACATAAATTGAACATAGGCAAATTCCAATTCTACACCAACATCGTTGTCGGAGAGTTCTATGAAGGGGTTCATGTCACTAAGGAAAATGCGATCGAACCCATACTGTTGACACAACAGATTTATGGCGAATATAAACCGGTCATTTATATTTCGCATCGCCTTCATTCTTATTCGATGGATCCGGTAGGATATAAAGAGGTTGTCGACATGTTCCCTAATTTCAAGGGGTTTGCCATTGTTTCACAAAACAAGTATCGCCGCATGCTTGCCTCCCTTGAAAAACTGTTTATCAAAAAACCGACCGGGGTATTCGACAATATGGAAAGTGCTTTTTTCTGGGCAGAGCAGCTTCTTGAAAAACGGTCCTAGCCATTTTTAACTTCAACTAGTTCCAAGGTGACTTCATATAAGTTCCTTTTTTCCATCTTTGCCTTTAGCCAGGCAAAAAAGCTCATCACGAAAATATCTTCCTGCTCCCTACTCAACCATTCAAATGAGTTCTCTACCTCATCTTTAAATTCCTGCGTAATAACATATCCGGGGTTCGCATAATATCGACTTACAAGTTTAACAAAAGTCAATACCCTTTGCTCGCCTTTATGTTGAAGCTGTTTTGAAAATTTCCTTTTGAATTGCCGTAAACGTATAAGAACAAGATCCAATTTATCCAATTCAGTGAGTAAAAGAATCTCGGTTAGGTTCTTTTTTACCACCCAGGCCCAACCCATCTTCTTCTCATACCATGCATCACTATGACTTAAATCTTTGAATATCTGGTAGGCTTCCGAAAATCGGTTTTGTTGAAAAAGACACATGATGCTCAACAATTTCATGTCAAGTGAAGCCTTCCGAAAATTCGTCAACAATGAGATGGCCTCTTCATGAAGCCCCGTATAATTATAGTTTAATGCTTTGAGTATAATCAACTTCTCCTCGAATCGTTTATAATGTGCCTTGCTCCCTTTTTGCATTTCCATTTCCATTTCAGTGGTAAACTTCATGGAGGCGCCGAACTTCTTATTTCTGAACTGCGTGATGGCCAACAAGTTCAAAATGCTCAAGTGATAATAGCGATGCTTATCCTTCATACTGCTCTTCTTGTTCACAATATCATACAGCTTCAACATGAATGGGGAAATAGAATAATAATCTCTCTCCAGCTTTGCCGCTGCCGCCGTTATTTCCATCAATTGAAAAAGGGATTTATAGGTAAGCGCTTCATTTATTTCTATTTGGAAGTCTAAAAAAGTATTTTGAATAATCTCTTGAACTGAGGTATCGTTTGCACGTTTCAATTCAGACTTGATAACAGCGTAGGCGCGGTTAAGTCTAAAATCTTGCCAATACAGATCCATGTTCTTTTCAGAAGCTTCGATAATCTCCTTGAGCTCCCATTTTCCATTCAAATGGGCGTATTGAATCTTTGTATGATAGATTTCATTCAAAATCGAATACAAATCCAACGGAAGCGCCATTTTCTCGGCCTTCCCTAAAGTCTTAAATGCAATTTTGTATTGTTTTTTCTCGAAGAAGATACGACTCGCCAAAAGCAGTTTTAGAATTTCGAGCTCTTCAGAGGTCTCCCCCGCAAAACTTTTGCTGGCGACAAAATCAATTAGGTTGTCTTGCAACCTTTTACATAGAGCATGAAATGAATTTCGGGCGGATTTCCCATAAAGCCTTACATCTAAATCATCAGTTTTTCCGGCGTCAATCAGCTTGAACAGCTTTTCGTTTTTTACATCGGTTCGCCGATTTTTGCGCTTCTGCTGAAGTAAAAACTCTTGTTTCTCGTCATTGGTCAATGTGCCTAAAATTGAAATTAATCCATTCATTAAATAATAAGTTTCAATGGTAAAAAATTAACTAATAATAGTATGTAAATTACAGTTTATTAAATAATTAATCATAAGTTTTTAATCAAAAATGTATTTGCCAAACCTTAAACTTGATCCATCTTTGCCCTAAATAATCGAAATTTCTAAATCTCATTTGTATGGAAAATTCAGTATTTGATGAAAAAAAGGAAATCAAAAAGGTCGAGGAATTTACGGGCAGGCCGACATCGGCCTTTGTTTCGGCATCTTGGATGGCCCTATTGATCGGAATGGTCTCTTATTGTATAGGCCTTTGGAATGCCTATATGGAACTGAACGAGAAGGGCTACTATTTTACTATCCTGCTATTTGGCCTCTTCTCGGTAGTATCAGTGCAAAAAAGTGTACGCGACCGTCAAGAAGGCATTCAAGTCAGCGATATGTATTATGGCATAAGTTGGTTTACCACGATAACCGCAATCACACTTCTCGTGGTCGGACTATGGAATGCCGACCTCGATCTAAGTGAAAAGGGATTCTACGGAATGTCATTCACCCTTAGTTTATTTGCCGCCGTCGCGGTTCAAAAGAACACGCGCGACATCCAATTTTTGGATAAGGCAGAAGAAAAGCCCTGGTAATCAAAGTGAACCTGTTCGACGACGAACAGGTTCATTCTATGTGCCAGCAGTACCAATTATTGCAATTACTTATGAGGGAACACGTTATTCTCTAAAGACATCTTATGAACTCAAAACTTGAAAAACAGCTCGTCGAACTATTGGAAGCCGAGGTCATCAACTCTGACACCGCCCAAAAGATATCGGCTTACTATAACACAAAAGAAGAGGCCAAACCGAATCGCCTATTCACCATTTTTGGGGTTCTGGGGGCGCTGTTAATCGGACTGGGAATCATTCTTGTTGTTGCACACAATTGGGATGGGATGCCAAGAAATCTAAAAACGGCTTTTGCCTTTTTACCTTTGGTTATCGGGCAGATCGCTTGTGCCTACGGGTTGGTCAAAAAGAAGGGCAATGCCTGGGTCGAATCATCCGCGACTTTTTTGATTCTGGCAGTAGGTGCCACAATAGCATTGGTAAGTCAGATATATAACATTCCTGGTAACTTGAGCGATTTCTTATTGGTTTGGGTCGCTTGTACAGCACCATTGCTATATCTGCTACGGTCTAATTTGGCTCTCATTCTACATCTCGTGCTAATAACTTGGTATGCCTGTGATCTTGGATATTTCTTCAATAGCAGTATTCCATGGTGGTACCTGCTCTTGTTCGCATGGGTCGTTCCTTATTACGTCAAACTTCAAAAAGAGCAGGCCAAAAGTAATATTGCCGGGGTTTTGAACTGGTTGTTGCCATTAAGTCTGGTAATCGTTCTTGGCTCTTTCACCAAAGGCAATTCACTGTCGTTTATCATGTATGTGGCACTATTCGGACTACTGTACAACATCGGTCAGTTGCCAATATTTGCAGACCAGAAGCTGAGAAGAAATGGATATACCATCATTGGATCACTGGGCACCATCATTCTTTTGCTTATGATGACCTTCGAATGGTTTTGGACGGACGCGTTCGAGGATTCCTTTGATCAAATTGAACTTTTGATCACGACGGTCTTATTTATTACAGGAGTTGCTGTTTTAGGCTACTTACATTTCAAAAAACAAATACAGGGTTTTAATCTATTTCAATACGCATTTTTAGTTGTTGGCCTGCTCTATCTCACTCGTGATCTAGGCCATATACACAACATAGTTTTGACCAATCTTTTGGTGGCCGCCTTGGGTCTCTTCGCGGTGCGTATCGGAATCAACAAATCTAGCTATGGTGTTCTCAACTATGGGCTATTGATTATCACCACCCTAATCATTTGCCGCTTTTTTGACACCAACCTCGATTTTATATTTCGGGGAATACTATTCATCTCTGTCGGAATCGGCTTCTTTTTTGCAAACTACCTGCTGATCAAAAAACAACGCAGGGCAGCCGCGAACATAAACCCAAAAAACGAAAGTCATGAATAAAACAATAATCACAGGTCTACTGTTCCTATTATTCACAATACAACTGTTTGTTCCGGCACAAATGATATATGACCAAGAGGCAACGATCAAAACCGGCACGGCCTATAAATTCAAAACACGGCCTATCGATCCAAGCGATCCCTTTCGAGGCAAGTACATTGTTTTGAATTATGAATTGAATTCCTTTAAGACCGAAGAAGATTGGAGCGCCTACAAAGGTGATGTCTTCGTTTATCTTACAACCGATACCGAAGGTTTTGCTACGGCAAAAGCCGTGAGCAAGGAATTCTTGGAAACCGGTGACGATTATATAATCGCAACAAGCAATTACAATCATGACAAGACGGTCAATTTTGACTTGCCCTTCGATCGTTTCTACATGAACGAAAACAAGGCCTATGACGCCGAAGTTTCGGTTCAGAACGTACAACGAGATACAACCAAAACCTGTTATGGCCTGGTCTATGTCAAAGATGGTACCGCAGTTCTGGAAAATGTCTTCATAGATGACATTCCCATTCAGCAGTTCGTTGAGGAATATCAAAAGAACAAAGAGTAACTCAAGGGCGTAATTGAATATATGGGCTAAATAGCGTAATTTGAAGTTTCACATAACGGAAGCATTAACTGTTATATTCAGCCTTTAATGAAAAGTGTTCCCATATTCTTTCTTTTTTGTTTGGCCCTTATCCCGTTAAATGGCCAAAAAATCCATGGATCAGGTTTCACCGATCTTTCAAATGATTCGACCATGGTTTCCATTCCGTATTATTCCGGGATGAACAATTATCATGCATTCAGAATTCCGACGCTAATCAAAACGGAAACCACCTTACTGGCCTTTGCTGAAGGTCGAAAAAATTCTACTAGCGATTTTGGGGATATCGATTTGGTTTGCCGAAGATCCTTGAACAATGGAAAGAGCTGGGAACCAATGCAAATTTTGTATGATTTGGATACCCTGGCCGTTCAAAACCCCGTACCTATTTATGTATCCGCCGAAAACAAAGTAGTACTCCTTTTTAACACCACTTCAATGAGCGAACACGATGTCTTGAACAAGGATTATGATCTAAAGGATGAGCGCAAAGCCTTTGTGACCTCATCCACCGATAATGGCAAAACTTGGAAAAAACCCCTTGAAATAACAAGGCAGGTAAAACAAAAACACTGGCGTTGGCACGCCCTTGGCCCTGTTCACGGCATCGAACTCAAAACCGGAAAAAACAAAGGGCGCCTCGTTGCCCCAGTTGCAATAAGTATCGAAAAAGGGAATACGGCCTATTGCATGGCCTTGGTTTATTCCAATGATTCAGGAAACACTTGGCATATCGGTGCTGTTGACCAAAATTTGACTGATGCGGTACGAGCAAATGAAACCACCATTGCCGAACTCGCGGATGGTAGCATCTATGTAAACACACGAGATCACACAGGTGGTTCATCTGAAAAAAATCGCGGGGAAACATTCAGTCATGATGGAGGGCTTACCTTTGAGGAGCCTATAATCGAATCGGATAAATTCCCGAGCCCGATCGTGCAATCGGCGCTTTTAACATGGCGGGGAGGAGACAGCCAGTTGTTATTTTCAACACCCTCGACCACCGACAAACGTGAAAACCTTGTTGTCATGTCAAGCAAAGACGGGGCAAAAACTTGGAAAACAATTTTCAAGGTGCACCATGGGTTTTCGGCCTACTCCGACATGGTGCAGCTTGACAAGCACACTTTGGGTGTCATTTACGAGACCGATGAATATAAGGCTATTCGTTTTCGCAGAATAATAGTCAGATGAAATATTCGAGGCCTAGACTATCTACCTATAAAAATTCATCTCGTCCATGTATTTCCATACATTCTCTGGCAATAAGGGTCTGATGTTCTTTCCGGCCGCATGGTTTTTACGAATAAAGGTTGAAGAGATTTCCATGATGGGAGCACTCACCCTATGGATTCCCGGATGACTTTCAAATCGATGTTCGATCTTTCCGTCTGAAATTCTTGGATAGACATAAAGCTCATGGTTCTCCAATATCACCTCATAGTTCTTCCACTTGTGAAAGCTCTTGAGGTTGTCCTCCCCCATAATCAGACTGAACTTGTAATCATCTCCATGTTTTTCATAAAGATGTGCCAACGTATTTACGGTATAATTGGGCTGCTGCAAATCGAACTCAATCTTGGAAGGTTTTAATTTGGGGTAATCCTTGGTCGCCTCGAATACCATTTGATAGCGATGGTTGTCATCTAAAAGGGATTGTTTGGTCTTAAACGGACTTTGAGGAGTAATGACAAACCACACCTCGTCAAGCGCAGAAAATTCTACCATGTGGTTGGCGATTGCCATATGGCCAACATGAATGGGATTAAAGGTACCGAAGTATAACCCTATCTCTTTCACGCCTATTCTTTTTTTTTAGCGGCCTTCTCGGAATTGTCCTCTCCTATGAAATCCAAGACCAATTGTTTGGCCTCTTCCAGGGCTACGTCAAGATCATAGTTTTTAATGATCTTATCGAATTGCGGGGCAGTGGCGAGCTCTACAGAAGCCTTTGCTATACGCATATTGATCTTGTCATTGCTCTCCGTACTTCGCTTTTTCAAACGGATTTTCAGCTCATCAACGCTCGGAGGTTTTACAAAGACCGCCAAGGTTTCCTTGGGAAACTTTTTCTTGATACGTAACCCGCCGACTACATCGATGTCGAAAATAACATTTTTGCCTTCGGCCCAAAGTCGTTCCACTTCACTTTTTAAAGTACCGTAAAAATTATCGCGATAGACCTCTTCCCATTCCAAAAAGTCGCCATTTTTGATATGGTTCTTGAACTCGGAAATCGAAATGAAGTAGTAATGTTCTCCATGCTTCTCTTTCGCCCTACGGGGTCGAGAAGTTGCCGAGACTGAAAAGGCCAAATTGAGTTCGGGCTGCTCCAAGAGGTATCTTACGATAGTCGTTTTACCACTTCCCGAAGGTGCGGAGAATACAAGTAACTTACCCCCTTTCATCAAAGTACGTTAAGCATTTGTTCTTTGATTTTTTCGAGCTCGTCTTTCATTTGAACGACCGTCTGTTGCATGGGTGCATAATTGGCTTTCGATCCTATTGTATTGATTTCACGGCCGATTTCCTGGGAGATAAATCCCAATTTCTTTCCGTTGGAATCATTGGAATCCAACGTAGACGAAAAATATTCCAGATGGTTGGCCAATCGCACTTTTTCCTCTGTGATATCGTACTTCTCCAAATAATAGATCAATTCTTGTTCAAACCTGTTGGCGTCGACATCGGTCTTCAAATCGTTGAGTGCTTTTTCAAGCCGCTCCCTGATAGAGTCCAATCGGTCAACATCCATGGCCGTTACTTCCCCTAAAAGTTGTTTCAGATTTTTTATTCTGGAGATAAAGTCTTCTTCCAAGACCTTTCCTTCTTCCGAACGGAATTCGTTGATTTCGGAAAGTGCTTCCTTCAATGCGGAGCGTATGGCTTCATATTCATCGGCATCAATATCCTCCTTGTCGGTCTTCATAGCATCTGGCATTCGCAGGGCCATTTCGAGCAATCGCACATCGTCACCATCTGCAATCGACTTTAATTGTTTCATATATTGGCGAACCACACCTTCGTTGACTACCGCCGATGTTTCGTCACCGGTCAATTCTACATGCAATCCGAAATCTACCTTGCCCCTTTTCAGCGAGCTCGCTATGATCTTTCGCATTTCCAGTTCTTTTGCTCGATATAGCTGTGGCATTCTGGCGTTTAAATCGAGGTTCTTACTGTTGAGCGATTTGAGCTCCACCGTAATTTTTTTGGAAGGAAGTTGAACGACATGCTTCCCGAAACCCGTCATCGATTGGATCATGGACTAGTTTTAAATTTCGACAAAGGTAGCCAAATTTGATTCCGACATTTCTTTTATAGTTCCCTCACCCAAATATTTCGATAACTGACCCTGCTATCATCTCCATGGTCTTGAAGTTTTATCGGCCCTTTTCCATGTGGTGGATTCTTTGGCCAACCGATATATGGGGTGGTGCCCTTGATCTCGGTATGATCTTGAATCAGGACACCATTGTGCAAAACGGTCATCGTACCAGATTTAATCTTACTTCCTTCTTTATTGAACTCTGGGGCGTGGTAAATAATATCATAGGTATTCCATTCGCCCGTTGGCACAGATGCCATTGCCAAAGGAGGCCCTTGTTTGTATATCGATCCCACCTGTCCGTTGACGTATGTCGGATTATCATTGTTGTCCAAAACCTGAAGCTCATAAATACCGTTGAGAAAAATTCCACTATTCCCTCTATTTTGGTTGTCGCGTTGAGCAGGTAAGGGTGATCGCCATTCAATATGTAATTGAATGTCTCCGAATTCCTGTTTCGTGATAATATCGCCCGTTTTGTCCGCCACGGTCATACTGCCATCTGAATTCAAGTGCCAAGGTGCCGCGGAGGTGCTGTCTTTGACACTCACCCAATTATCAAGATTCTTTCCATCAAAAAGAACGATGGCATCACTTGGTGGCACGTTGTCTTTTCCAGGGGTGACAACCGGAACCTTAGGCTCGTAAAATTCAGTTTCCTCGGGTTTTGTTGGTTCCAGCCCCGAATACTCTTCATGTACGATTATGGTATCTTCGGGTTCGGTTTTGGTATCGGTTACTTCCTCCTTTACTTTTTCTTGGCACGAGATAATTGAAAATACTAAAATCGCCAGTACATAAATGTTCTTCATTCTTATTGCTGCTTGTGTTGGTGTTCTTACTTAAGTTGCTTGATCTTAATGTTTCTAAAAGCGACAACATCGCCATGATCTTGAAGAGCGATCTTACCTGTTTTGTACTTTGCAAAACCATCCCAGCCATCAAATTTTGAGCCTTTTAACAGTGCGTCCATTTCTTCGCCGTTCACCGGGAAGGTCGCCACCTCTACACCGTTCATTACCGAACTGCCCTTGTTTGAGCCATGGTCAACCGTGATTTGCACCTCATTCCATTCGCCAACGGGCCTAGTAGCATCTTGAGAAGGTTCTACCAGATCATAAAGAGCCCCTGCCTGATGGGTCGTTCCATTTTTGGCGTCGGGATGTTTTTCATTGTCAAGCACCTGAATCTCGAGTCCGGTATGGTAAGGTTCACCGTATTTTTCATCTTCGCTGACCCCCCACATGATTCCACTATTGCCACCTTCGGATATTTTCCATTCCAAAGAAAGAACAAAACTCGTGTAATTGTTCTTGGTAACGATATTGAACGAATTCTTACTGCCATCGGGATTCTTTCGCTGCTCGGCGGTCGGCGGGTGAAAAACGATTGCCCCTTCTTCGACCTTCCAAAATTCGGGTAACTCCCCACCTCTAAAAGCCTGCCAATCATCGATTGACAGTTCTTCCCATTCATTTGAAGCAGCTTCTGCCTTCAAATTTTCAACGGTTTCACCTTCCATTGCAGGGGCGACTTCCTTTTTTTTCTCTTTACATCCAAAAAACAAGACGGCCAAAAGGGTCAAAACGAATGTGTTTTTCATTATCGTGATTTTATGTTCCTAGTATTTTCTTCAACATGTCCTTATCGATATCCGCTCCTGCGAAATCATCGAAGGTCTTCTCAGTAGCCTCGATGATGTGGTCTTGAATGAAGATAGCACCCTCACGAGCACCTTGCTCAGGACTCTTGATACAGCATTCCCATTCCATTACCGCCCAAACATCGCAGCCATATTGGGTCAATTTTGAAAAAATCGTCTTGAAATCAATTTGGCCATCTCCTAAAGAACGGTATCTTCCGGCACGATCGCCCCAGTCATTGTAACCTCCAAAAGCACCTTTTTTTCCAGTGGGGTTGAATTCCGAATCCTTTACATGAAAGGATCTGATAAACTCATGATAATGGTCGATATATTCAATATAATCCAACTGCTGCAACACAAAATGGCTTGGGTCGTAGAGAATGTTTACCCGTTTGTGGTTGCCCGTAGCTTCTAGAAATCGCTCGAAAGTATCCCCATCATGTAGGTCTTCCCCTGGATGGATTTCATAGCAAACATCGACACCCTCTTCGTCAAAATGGTTTAATATAGGCATCCATCGTTTGGCCAATTCCTCAAAACCCATCTCGACCAAACCAGCGGGTCGTTGGGGCCATGGGTGCCAAGTATGCCAGAGCAGCGCACCAGAAAAAGTAGCATGCGCCTTGATTCCCAACCGTCGGCTTGCCGTCGCCGCTTTCTTTACTACCTCAACGGCCCATTCTGTTCTTGCCTTCGGATTGTTCCTTAGATTTTCAGGTGCAAAACCATCGAACATCAGGTCATAGGCCGGATGCACAGCCACCAGTTGACCCTGAAGGTGTGTCGAGAGCTCAGTGATTTCAAGGCCATATGAATTGATTTTCCCCTTCAACTCGTCACAATAATCCTGACTTTCAGCCGCCTTGTCCAAATCGATCAGAAAACTTTCCCAAGTCGGAATTTGAATCCCTTTGTACCCTAAATCGGAGGCCCATTTACACATCCCGTCCAAAGAATTGAAGGGAGCTTTGCTATCTACGAATTGTGCCAAAAAAACGGCTGGTCCTTTAATTGTTTTCATGTGTTAATTTTTATTGCTTTTCAGTGATCACATCTAACCTTTGATAATCTAACTAATCATTGTTCGGAGCGTTCAAGGATTATTTTGATCGTGCCGGTTTCATTTGCAGTACTTCTAATTTGTTTTCGTTGCAAGAGGATTTATTTATGCTTGCCTTTGGAATAAATCCTATATTTAGTTCCGAGAAATCTTCGAGTCCTTTGTTTTTCGGGAAGCCATAAATATAGGAAAACCGTCAGAATTAATGCAATAAATATGAATCAAGAGGAACGGTATGATGCCATAGTGGTCGGCACCGGAATCAGTGGTGGCTGGGCTACCAAGGAACTCTGCGAAAATGGCCTGAAGACCTTGGTACTCGAAAGGGGCAGAATGGTCAAACATATAAAAGACTATCCTACTGTCAATGATGACCCCTGGGATTATCCTTTAAAAGGTGAACTATCTTCGGAGGATTTAAAAAAATACCATGTTCAAGCCCGCATCGGTTGGGCACCCAAGGAAGACGTGAAACACTTTTTTGTCAACGATCTCGAACATCCTTATGTAGAGACCAAAAGATTCGATTGGATCCGCGGATATCAAGTAGGGGGGCGCTCTTTGACATGGGGCCGTCAAAGCTATCGCTGGAGCGATATCGATTTTGAAGCCAATAAAAAAGATGGGCATGGTATCGATTGGCCGGTTCGCTACAATGATATTTCACCTTGGTACGATAAGGTAGAGCAATACATCGGCGTAAGTGGTGAAACCCTTGGTCTTGAACAATTGCCCGATGGAAAATTTCAGCCGGCAATGGATTTGAACTGCGTAGAGAAAGAGTTTCGAAAGGCGACCAGCGAAAAGTTCGATGATGGCCGTTTGGTCACGATAGGGCGGGCCGCACATATTACCGATCCCAACGCCACTTTCGAAGGTCGAGGGGTCTGCCAGAACAGAAATAGATGTTGGCGAGGTTGTCCATTTGGCGGGTATTTCAGCAGTAATTCCTCAACACTACCCGCTGCTGAACGAACTGGCAATATGACCTTGAGAGCCAATTCGATCGTTTATGAGGTCATCTATGATGAAGCGACCAAATTGGCTTCGGGTGTACGGGTCATCGATGCAGAAACCCATGATAAAATAGAATTCAAGGCCGATGTCATCTTTCTTTGTGCCTCGGCCATGGCCTCGGTAGGTATCTTGCTGCAATCAAAATCGAGGCGTTTTCCAAACGGAATGGGCAATGATTCCGACGCTCTAGGAAGGGGCATTATGGACCATCATTACCAATTGGGGGCCTCTGCCAAGGTCGAAGGCCATTTAGACAAATATTATAAGGGCCGTCGTGCCAATGGGTTTTATATTCCAAGATTTGCAAACCTTGATGAAAATAGCAGGCGTGAAGGTTATGTGCGTGGTTTTGGATACCAAGGTAGTGCCAGTCGACAAGATTGGTCTACAGGTATCGCCGAAATGGCCTATGGAAGTGATCTAAAGGATGAGATTCTAAAACCTGGAAAGTGGCAGATTGGAGCCACAGGTTTTGGGGAATTTTTGCCTTATGATGACAATAGGGTTACCTTAAGTGCCACTGAAAGGGATAAATGGGGATTGCCACAACTCGATTTCGATGTAGAATTCAAGGAAAACGAGATGAACATGCGCGAAGATATCAAGAAGGAAATAGTGTCGATGTTCAAGGCGGCTGGTTTTAAGGATGTGGAGCCTTATGATCGGAAAACAGGACCGGGACTGGGAATTCACGAAATGGGCGGTGCACGTATGGGCCATAGTTCAAAAACCTCCATCCTCAATAAAAACAACCAGATCCATTCCGTTCCAAATGTTTATGTAACCGATGGCGCCTTTATGACCTCTTCGAGCTGCGTAAATCCGTCATTGACCTATATGGCCTTTACCGCCAGGGCGGCAAACCATGCTGCCAAAGAATTCAAGGCAGGCAAGTTTTCTTAAAATCAGAACAATGCCAAACGACCAAGAAACAATTTATGATGCGATAGTAGTGGGCACTGGTATTAGTGGGGGCTGGGCAGCCAAGGAACTTTGCGAGAACGGTTTGAAAACCTTGGTTTTGGAAAGAGGTCGTATGGTGAAACATATCGACGATTACCCAACGATGAACAAAGACCCATGGGATTATTCAACTAGGGGTGAACTACCTTTAGAGGAAAAACAGAAATTTCACACCGAAAATCGCAAATGGTCACCTAACGAAGACACGAAGCATTTTTTTGCAAACAATGAGGACCACCCTTACTCAGAGACAAAGCCTTTTTCCTGGCTTAGGGGTTATCATGTTGGCGGGCGTTCCATAACATGGGGCAGGCAATCGTATCGCTTTTGCGAGATGGATTTCGAAGCCAACAAAAAAGACGGACATGGCATCGATTGGCCGCTTCGTTACAAAGACATCGCGCCCTGGTACGACAAAGTGGAAAGTTATATTGGCGTAAATGGTGAAAAGCTGGGTTTAAAGCAATTGCCCGATGGGCAGTTTTTACCTCCCATGGAGCTGAACTGTGTGGAAAAAGAGCTTCAAAAGTCCATTGCACAAAATTTCGATGATGGTCGACTTTTGACCATAGGGCGCAGCGCAAATCTGACTGGAGTCGTTGAGGATCAAGAAGGTCGGTCGCTCTGCCAATACCGCAATCGTTGCAATCGCGGTTGTCCCTTTGGCGGTTATTTCAGTAGCAATTCATCGACCCTTCCAGCCGCGGAGCGTACGGGCAATATGACGCTGCGACCACATTCCATTGTTCATGAGGTCATCTACGATGACAATACCAAGAGGGCCACAGGGGTCAAAGTCATTGATGCCGAAACACATGAAAAGATGCAATTCAAGGCAAAAGTCATATTTCTATGTGCCTCGGCAATGGCATCGGTCGGCATTCTTATGCAATCAAAATCGGAACGTTTCCCGAACGGCCTGGGGAATGATTCCGGGGCTTTGGGAATTGGCGTTATGGACCACCACTTCAAGGTCGGGGCAAGCGCTCAAGTAAAGGGATATCTCGACAAATACTATAAGGGCAGAAGGCCCAACGGTTTTTATATACCCAGATTCGTCAACCTCGACAACAAAACCAAACGTGGCTATTATCGTGGTTTTGGTTACCAGGGCGGTGCGGGTCGTCACAATTGGTCGTTGGCCATTGCGGAAGCCACCTATGGCAAAAATCTAAAGGAGGCCATCTTGAAACCGGGCAATTGGCAAATCGGCATGACCGCGTTTGGCGAATTCTTGCCCTACGACGACAATAAGGTCACCCTCAGCAAAACCAAAAAAGACAAATGGGGACTGCCCCTTCTTGATTTCGATGTCGAGCTGAAAGAAAACGAAATGCTTATGCGCGAGGATATGGAGGTACAGGCCAAGACGATGTTGAAAGAAGCTGGATTTCAAAACGTAAGCGGCTATGATACCGGGTACGATCCCGGTGGTGCCATTCACGAAATGGGAGGGGCACGCATGGGCCATAGCGCCAAAAACTCGATAGTGAACAAACACAATCAGGTTCATTTGGTGCCAAACGTTTATGTAAGTGATGGTGCCTTCATGACGTCATCAAGCTGTGTAAATCCATCCCTGACCTATATGGCGTTTACCGCTAGGGCGGCCAATCACGCGGTCGGGCAATTCAAAGCTGGAAAATTTTCTTAATCAAGCCATATAAAAGGACAAGGGCATTTATGAGAAACCGACAATATTCATTAACCACAAAACGTTAACAATTCATGAACAACACTTCGGCCAATAATATGTGGGGAGATTATCTAAGAAATCACCTCGAAGATGTCTTTCACGATCCGCCAAAAGTCTATCATTTTTGTGATAATGAAGAAGATGCCAATACCTGTGCAAAATTGGCAAAGAAAGGCATAAAAAGAGCGACCTCAGATTCTTTGTTGGGTCTTCAATATCGAAAAGACCCGTTGCCTAAAATGGGTGATTATGTCGTGGTGACCGATTGGGAGGGAAAAGCACAGTGTATTATCGAGATCACAAAAGTTACTTTTAAACCTTTCTTTAGTATCGACGAGGAGTATGCCAAGATGGAAGGCGAAGGAGACAAATCCCTTGACCATTGGAAAAAAGTCCATTGGGACTATTACACCAGAGAACTTGAACCTTTCGGGCGTGTGCCCAGGGAAAGCATGATCATCGTATGCCAAGAGTTTGAACTCGTATTCAAACGCAAATAAGAATCTCACCTTTTCATAAAACTTTGTTTATCTTGGGAGGCACCAATTTAATCAAGGTACACTATGAATTTTGTTTACAAAGACCCAAAGGCTTTTAGGCTATGTGCGTCCATTCTTTTGCTTTTCTTTTCGATGAACATAACTGCCCAGGCCCCAACATGGGAAAATCCAGAATGGGAGAACCCTGAAATATTTCAAATCAACCGTGAGGAACCGACTGCTGCTTTTTATCGCTATACGAATGAAAAAACCGCCCTGGAAAATGAAAGTTGGGAAAACTCCCCCTTTTATGAATCCCTAAATGGGGAGTGGAGCTTTAAATATGTAGAAAGTGTTGCGAAGCGACCCGTTGATTTTTTTAAGGCCGGTTTCGACACTTCCGGATGGGACAAAATTTCAGTTCCCTCCAACTGGGAAGTTTTGGGCTATGGCACTCCGATTTATACCAATGTCATTTATCCATTTCCGAAGAATCCACCCTTTATTCCCCATGACCAAAATCCGGTTGGAAGTTACAAACGTGATTTTGAAATTCCCGCCAATTGGTCTGACAAAGAGGTCTTTCTTCACTTCGGAGGGGTCAGTGGCGCCATGTACGTCTGGATCAATGGTAAAATGGTCGGCTACAATGAAGGCAGTAAGACCCCAGCTGAATTCAAGGTAACCGAATATCTTCAAAAAGGAAGAAATTCGTTGGCCGTACAAGTGCTCCGTTGGTCTGATGCCAGCTATCTTGAAGATCAAGATTTCTGGCGCCTTAGCGGCATTGAACGTGATGTGTATCTATATGCCATAAACGATGTGACTATTAAAGACTATCGCGTCATTGCCGATCTTGAAAATGATTATACCGATGGCAAATTTGATTTGAACCTACAAATTGAAAATTCGGGCAAGAAAGCCAGAGGTTATCAGATCGGGGTAAAATTGTTTGATGGTGAGAACGAAATCTATTCGGATAATAGGAAAATAGATTTTCCGTCAGGTAGATCCAATGTCCGGTTTCAGAAACTTCTTCCTGAAGTGCGCACCTGGAACGCCGAAACACCCAACTTATATAGTTTGCTTTTTACAATAAAAGATAAAAAGGGCGAGACGACCGAAGCCATAAGTTCAAAAATCGGCTTTCGGAAAATCGAGATTAAAAACAACCAATTTTTGGTCAACGGGCAACCGGTGTTGATCAAAGGTGCAAACCTGCATGATCATGATGAAATTAACGGTCATGTCATCGATGAAGAAGTTACGTTGAAAGACATGGAGGTCATGAAGCAGAGCAACCTCAACGCCATTCGCTGCAGCCACTACCCTAAGAACCCTTTCTTCTATAGAATGGCCGATAAATATGGGTTCTATGTTGTCGATGAGGCCAACATCGAAATACACGGAATGGGCGCGACCAATCAAGGTCTTGATGGTGACCTGGAAGCCCAAAAAATTCACCCCGCCTATAGACCCGAGTGGAAAGCCATGCATCTGGATCGTACGATCCGTATGTTCGAGCGTGATAAAAATTTCACCTCAATTGTTACCTGGTCGTTGGGCAACGAGGCAGGCAACGGAGAGAATTTTGTCGCCACCTACGAATGGCTCAAGGCCCATGACAAAACGCGACCCGTTCAATATGAGGGTGCTACCCAGTATGAAAATACCGATATTCAGGCACCGATGTACGACCGTATCGAAGCCATGGTCGAATACGCCAAAAACAACCCCCAGCGCCCCTATATTCAATGTGAATATGCACATGCCATGGGCAACAGTGTCGGCAACCTTCAAGACTATTGGGATGTTATCGAAAAATATGATGTCTTGCAAGGTGGCTTTATATGGGACTGGGTCGATCAGGGCCTAAAAACCAAGAACGAAGATGGCATCGAATTTTATGCTTTCGGTGGGGATTTCGGCGCTGGACATCTGCAAAATGACAATAACTTTTGCCTTAATGGATTGGTCAATCCGGATAGATCCGCCCATCCATCTTTATATGAAGTCAAGAAAGTCTACCAATATGTGAAATTCGATTCGGAAGACCCAAAATCGGGCAAGGTGATCTTGACGAACAAATATGACTTTACGAACCTCTCAGAATTTCAATTTTCATGGCGGTTGATGGAAAACGGAAATCAAATTGCCCAAGGCAACTTGCCCCAAGTAGATATTGAGCCCTACGGCTCAAAGGAGATAGCAATTGAATTGCCCGCTCTCCCAAACCCCAAGGCAGAATATTTCTTGAACATCTTTATGACGACAAAGAAAGAATATCCCCTGATTCCCGCTCATTTTCTGTTGGCCTATGAACAATTTCAGTTGACCGATTTTAATCCAGCTGTTTTTGAAAGGGCCAGTGAAGGCATTTCGGTTACCAAGGAGGGCAACATCATCAAAATTGCCGGTGACGGTTTTGGAGTAGGTTTCGATAGCACCACTGGTTCGCTTACGACTTTGGATTATGGCAACGGAAACCTAGTAACAAAAGGGCCAATTGTCAATTTTTGGCGCGCACCCAATGACAATGATTATGGTTATAATATGCCCCTCAAACTGAAAAAATGGAAAGAAGCGACCCAAGCCCAAAATCTCATAAGACTTGAATTGAATTCCGACCAAGGGGAAAAATCCATCGACGCCATTAAACTGACCAAAAATCCATTTAAGGTAAAGAACGACCTGCAATTGACGACCACCTATGAGCTGCCCTCGGTCGAAGGGCAGGTATCGATTACCTACGCCATCAACAAACATGGGGAAATCATGGTCAGTACACAGCTAAAAAACATCAAGGAAAATCTTCCCGTTATACCCCGCTTTGGCAATAACCTCATAATTGACAAGGCCTATGACAATGTCAATTGGTACGGCCGTGGGAAACATGAAAATTACACGGATCGTAAGACCTCAGCATTGGTCGGCAAATATGGGGCGAAGGTTCAAGACCTATATTTTGAATACATACGCCCCCAGGAAAATGGCAATCGAACCGATATTCGAACCCTTTCTTTTACAAGGGCGGATGGTAAAGGAATTGAAATCGTTGCGCCACAATTGTTTGCCTTTGGCGCACATCATCAGTACAATTCAGATTTCGACGAAGGTGATACAAAACAACAGCGCCACACCTATGATATTCCCGTGCGCGATTTGATCAACATCAATATCGACCATAGTCAAATGGGTGTTGGGGGTGATAACAGTTGGGGGTTCATGCCTCGGGAAGAATATCAAATTAGACCCGGCAATCTTTCCTTTAGCTATATCATTCGACCTATCAAGTAAAAATAAAAGCCACATCTTCGTGTGGCTTTTATTTATTTTTTAAATTTAATTCTTAACGAATCCTCACCCAAGTGTTCTTTTTCTTATGTGATTCCACGGTGGCTTCAATAAATGCCATACCCCGCACCCCGTCTTCCATAGTCGGGAATTCCCCGTCATTATATCTTTTACCACGAATGGCCTTGGCAGCTCCCAAATAGATGTTTGCCATCGAATCGAAAATTCCTTCAGGGTGGCCTGGTGGCAGTTTCGTACCATCCAAAGACAGTTTGGAATTATATCCATGACCTGGTTTATAAATTTGAGTCGGTTCGGTATCGCTCATTTTGTAAAGAAAATTGGGTTTTTCCTGTTCCCACCGAAACGCTCCTTTTGATCCGTAAATGGCAATCGCCAATCCGTTTTCCTCACCGGTCGCTACCTGGCTACCACGAATGACTCCCTTGACGTAATCACCCAAGCGAATCAAAACCGTTCCGTCCACATCCATCTTATTATCCTTATAGAGATAGTTAAAATCACAGAGCAGTGATTTCACTTTGAGTCCAGTGGTATATTCCACCAAGTTGAAGGCGTGTACGCCGATATCTCCCATACAAGAACTTATGCCCGCCTTCTTCGGGTCCAATCGCCATACCGATGAACGCTTTTTCTTATCGTGGATAATCTCGTTGATCCAACCCTGATAATACCGAGCATCGACCTTGTGGATTTTTCCGATGGCGCCCTTTTTAATCATCTCGCGCATTTGGCGTACCATTGGGTAACCGGTATAGGTATGTGTCAAGGCAAAAACGGTACCTGCCTTTTTATGGGCTTTTTGTAGAATTTTGGCTTCGGCCAAAGTGGTGGTCATTGGCTTTTCGCAGATGACGTGAAAACCGTTGTCCAGCAATTTTTTTGCCATTGGAAAGTGCAAAAAATTGGGAGTCTGTACAGAAACCACCTGAATACGTTCATTTTCGGGCAGTTTCATTTCTTCCTCCACGAAAGTGTCGAAGTCTTTGTAGATTCGATTTAAGGGAACATCGATTTCCCTCGCAAAGGCTTTGTTGGCTTTGAAATCGGGATTGAACACCGCTCCGGTAATCTGGTAATTGTCGTTTATGTGTGATGCCACACGGTGCAATACTCCGATAAGGGAATCACCCCCACCTCCTAAAATTCCTAATCTTAACTTTTTTGGCATAATTATCAGTATTTGTGTTATTCAAAACCCCTTGGCCCGATTATCTTAAGGTCAAGACTGGTACTCAATTTCTTCATTTTTGAAGAATAGCATAAAAATTATAAAAACCACTGCTGCAAAAACGGCTGGGAATATCCAAATTTCTTGCCAGCTGTGAACACCCTCCGAAAGTAAATATTTATCCGAAATCATTCCTGCCACCCAATAGCCTATCAGCATTCCAATTCCGTATGTAGCCAATGTGATAAGCCCTTGAGCCGCGCTCTTAACCTTTTCCCCAGCTTTTGAATCTGTATAAATCTGGCCAGAAACAAAAAAGAAGTCGTAGCATATGCCATGCAATAAGATTCCCGTTACAATCATAAAGAACAATTCTCCGGCATCTCCAAAAGCGAATAGGACATATCTGAGCACCCATGCCAGCATACCAAACAGAATCGTCTTTTTAAAGCCGTACTTCTTAAAGAAAAACGGAAGCAAAAGCATAAACATCACCTCTGAAATTTGGCCGAGAGAGGCCCAGGTGGTCGAGTTCTCCACTTTGTACTCAGTTAGGAACAGGCTGATATTTTGATAATAAAATGCAAGGGGAATACAAATAAGAACCGATGACAAGAAGAAGATCAAAAAGTTTCTATCGCCTAATAATTTCAAGGCATCCAAACCCAAAATATCTGAAAGGCTGACCTTTTCATCTTTGTTGACAGTAGGAGGTGTCTTTGGCAGGGTAAAACTGAATATCCCAAGAATGGCCGAAGCTACGGCCACCATTAAGAAAGTATTGGACAGCGCGCCCTGACCTATATTTTCAATGGAGTCCCATTTGAATCCAAAACTAATGACCCAACCGGCAATAATCCATCCCGCGGTTCCGAAGACACGAATAAACGGAAACTCCTTGGCCGGATCTTTCAATTGTCTGAAGGAGACTGAATTGACCAACGCCAAAGTTGGCATATAGGCAATCATATACCCGAGTACATAAGGAAGAAAAGTATCAATATCAGTGGCCTGTGACATTTGGTACATCAAAATGGCACCAATCAAATGCAACACCCCAAGAATTCTTTCGGCATTGAAATATCTATCCGCGATAAGCCCAATAATGAACGGGGCAATTATGGCCCCATAAGACTGTGATGAGAATGCCGTCGCAGTTTCGGCGCCAGTGGCATTAAGGTTATTCCCCAGAAAAGCACCCAATGTGACAAACCATCCCCCCCAAATAAAAAACTCCAGAAACATCATGACTGAAAGTTGTACCCTTGTTTTGGTGTTCATGGTCGTTTATTTAGCGTTTGTAGAAAACATAGTCGAGTGACAGTGGTTCAATATTGTGCTGTCTGAAATCCATCATGATCTGCCCTCTATGATGCGTTGAATGATTGATTATGTGAAACAAAATATCTTGTAATGTATTAGTGAACAATCGCCCTTCGGTATTTTCATAGTCGATACGTCTTTCGAAGTCCTCCGCATGTGAGGTAATGTCAAAAGAACTGCGCTGGTTCTCGTAATGGATGTCTCCCCAATCTTGGATCGCATGAATTTGCCAGACGTCGAACTTGCTACCTTCACCAAGAATTCGTGCGTTCCAGATATGATGCGCATTCAATATGTGCGAAAAAAGCTGAACGCTTTTTTCGGGCACATTTTCGGCCTCGGAACTTAGTTCGATTAATCGTTTGTTGCAAAAAAAGTTATAGTCGAAAAGCTGGTTAAAAAAGACTTTCACTTGTTGTTATGGTTAGGTATGGGTATGCGCTATTTCACTTCTTTTGCCGCCTTGGTCAATAAATCCCTTGTTGCTATGATTCCTTCTTCTTCGCTCTTTTCGCTACCCTCATATTCGACACCAATGTATCCTGTATAACCCGCATCTTTGACAATCTGTAGCATTTTCGCATAATCGATGTTCACCTCATCCCCATTTTCATCGAAAACGTTCGCTTTGGCGCTGACCGCTTTTGCATATGGCATCAACTCGGTCACCCCTTTATAGATATCGTACATCTCCTCACAGTCCCAACTATCTTTTTTTCTGGTTATGCAGAAATTGCCAAAATCAGGCAAGGTTCCGCAATTATCCATATTCACCGCTTTCATTACCTCGGCATGCATGGCTCCGTTAGAGGAAAGTCCCCCGTGATTCTCAACAATAACGTTAATGTTTTTATCCTTCGCATACGTTGCCAATTTGGTCAGTCCATCTATTGAATTGGCCTTCCACTTTTCGGGATCGTTCTCACCGTTAAGATTTACACGTATTGAATGACAGCCCAAAGCCGCCGCTGCATCTACCCATTTATAGTGTCTTTCTACAGCTGCGTTGCGCTCGGCATCATCACTTACGGCAAGGTTACCCTGACCGTCGATCATGATCAAAACATTCTGCATTCCATGTTTTTTGGCTTCGGCGTTCGACTTTTCGATGAAGGCCGCCATGGCATCCTCGGAATATTCGTTGTTTTCCAAATCTGCTGGATAGAGTTGACTAACATACTCCAATCCCGAAAATCCCCAATTTTTTGCCTTTTCGGCAAAAGTGTAGGGGTCGACCCCATTATCCTTGATCATTTTATGAATCGACCATTGTGCCAAAGACAATTTAAAGAAGGGGTCAGAAGCGGTTGCAGTCGATTCTGTTGTTTCCGTTTTTTCCACTGCTTCTTTCTTGGTTTCCTTGCATGCGGATAACATCAAAATCATTAGTAAAACACAAAAAAAATAATTTGATCCGGTCTTGATTTTTTGATTCATTTGAGGTTTTTATTTAGTTGTATAATTTCTCGTAATCGCAATAAAATAATGGTTTATCACGATTTGGAAGTATCATGTTTAAAAGTAGAAAATTAATTTTATATTTTATAAATTTAGCGAGTAAACAATTCCATACATGAGTAAATTCTATTATAATGAGGAACAGGCGTCTTATGACGCCATTGTTGTTGGAACAGGTATCAGTGGGGGATGGGCTGCCAAGGAGCTGTGCGAAAATGGCTTAAAAACCTTGGTTTTGGAACGAGGTCGAATGGTCAAACATCGCGATGACTACGAAACCGCAAATATGGATCCATGGGACTTTCCCCATGGCGACCAACCCACCCGGGAAATTATCAAAAACCAACCCAAACAAAACCGTACAGGTTACACCACCAGGCAATCGAGCCACATGTGGTTCGTAAATGATTTGGAACACCCTTACAACGAAACCAAACGTTTTGATTGGATGCGAGGTTACCACCTCGGCGGCCGATCTTTGCAATGGGGTCGTCATAGCTATCGCTGGAGCGATATCGATTTTAAGGCCAATCTGAATGATGGCATAGCGGTCGATTGGCCAGTTCGTTACAAAGATATTGCCCCTTGGTACGATAAAGTTGAGTCTTATATAGGCGTTACCGGGGAAACACTAGGGCTTCCCCAATTGCCTGATGGTCAATTCGAACCCATGTTGGAATTGAATTGTGTTGAGCAACATGTTAGGGAAAAAGTGGCCGAACATTTTGATGGCCGTGTTATAACTTCCGGTCGAGTAGCACATATCAACAGCGACAAACAGTTCGATGGTGACGGAAGAACGCGCTGTCAATTTAGAAACCGCTGTATCCGTGGTTGCCCTTTCGGGGCTTATTTCAGCAGTTTATCCTCGACCCTACCTGCCGCGGAGGCTACTGGCAATATGACCTTGCGGCCCGATTCCATAGTTCATGAGGTGATTTATGATCCAGATACCAAACGGGCAACAGGAGTAAAGGTAATCGATAGGGTGACCAAAGAAGAGCACGAATTTAAAGCGAAGGTCATTTTCCTTTGTGCCTCGGCCATCGCTTCAACAGCTATTCTTATGCAGTCGAAATCAAATCGTTTTGAGAATGGAATGGGCAATGATTCTGACCAGTTGGGCAGAAACATCATGGACCACCATTTAGGTGTTGGCGCTTATGGAAAATACGACGGTTTTAACGATAAATATTATAAGGGAAGAAGACCTGGGGGAATTTATGTGCCGCGATTCAGAAATCTAGGCGGTGATACCAATAGAAAAGACTACACGCGAGGTTTCGGTTATCAAGGAGGTGCCACTAGGGGCAATTGGGAAGACACCATCGCCGAACAATCTTTTGGTAAGGGTCTAAAAGAGGCTATTTTGAAGCCAGGAGGCTGGACTTTCGGAATGGGCGGCTTCGGTGAGGTTTTGCCCTATGAAGACAATCGCATGACGTTGGACTATGACAAAAAAGACCAATGGGGGCTACCCACGGTTACTTTCGATGCCGAGTTCAAAGAAAATGAATTGAATATGCGCAAAGATATGATGCAGTCGGCCGTAGATATGTTGACCAAGGCTGGATTGAGGGATGTAGAGCCCTATGATAGGGAGACGGCCCTCGGTCTCGGAATACATGAGATGGGTACCGCGCGTATGGGTCGCAATCGCAGAACATCGGTAGTGAACGGTTACAATGCGCTTCATGACGTGCCCAATGTCTATGTAACCGATGGGGCTTTTATGACCTCGGCCGCATGTGTAAACCCGTCATTGACCTATATGGCCTTCACGGCCCGAGCTGCAAATCATGCAGCCGCTCAACTTAAAAAAGGAAATATATAATGGATAGAAGAAAAGCACTTAAGAATATGGGGTTGGCCTTGGGCTATACCGTTGCAACACCTACTTTGGTCGGTATTGTTCAAAGCTGTAAGCAAGAAGCTTCTGTGTCATGGACTCCTGATTTTTTAACCCCTGATGAAGGGTCGATCTTGACCAACTTGGTAGACATCATTCTTCCGGCAACGGATACTCCGTCCGCTTCCGAACTTCAAGTACATCTATTTATAGACAAGTTCGCAAATGAAGTCATGGAAAAAGAACAGCAGGGTATGTTCAAAATGGCCATGGGAAAATTCACTGATATGGCTTTATCTTCTTCCGGAAAGGAAAAAGTAAGTAATCTTGAATCTGCAGATTTGGAAGCCACCTTGGCCTCCGTACTTAAAGTTTCCAAGGAAAAACAAAAACAGAACGAAGAAGCTCTTGAGGATTATATAAAGGCCATGGCCGAATCAGGCGGGGATAGTTCAAGTGATGGCGCACAATTAAGTGATGAAGCGGCCGCCTATGCCTTTGCCAGTAACCTTCGCGGATTGACCATTTGGGGCTATAAGACTACAGAATATGTCGGTGAAGAAGTATTGGCATACCTTCCGGTGCCAGGCGGTTATGTTGCCTGTGGAGATACCCAGGAACTAACTGGAGGCAAAGCTTGGTCGCTGTAATTTCAGTTAAGGGCTAAAAGCAGATTACTGTTCACCTTATACATTCATTGAACCCTTTACGTGGATGTTGCTAGATTTTTTGCGGTTTCCCAAAAAAGGACGTAATAAAATCGACAAATTTCAATCTTATAAAAACATATGAAAAGAAGAAGTTTTATTCAAAAATCGGCACTTGCTGCTGGTACACTTTCCTCCGGAAGTATCATGGCCCATTCGATAAGGAAGTCATCCGCTTCAGAAGCACATAAGTTCAATTTGAAATATGCACCCCATTTGGGCATGTTCAAGAATCATGCTGGCGAAGACCCCATCGACCAAATCAATTTTATGGCGGATCAGGGTTTCACCGCTTTCGAGGATAACGGTATGATGAAACGTGATGTCTCGCTTCAGACCAAGATGGGAGAGACATTGGCCAAAAGAGGAATGACCATGGGGGTCTTCGTTGTAGACAAGGGAGGAAACATGGCAAATACCCTGGTAGCTGGCAAACAGGAACACATTGATATTTTTTTAGACGGTTGTAAAAGGGCAGTTGAGGTGGCAAAACGTGTCAATGCCAAATGGATGACCGTTGTGCCCGGTGGGTTCGAAAGAAAGCTTCCGATCGGCGTACAAGATGCCAATGTAATCGAGGCGCTAAAAAGAGGTGCCGAGATTTTCGAGCCACACGGATTGGTGATGGTTTTGGAACCGCTTTCTGACTCCCCCGACCTATATCTGCAGAACTCCGATCAGACATATATGATCTGTAAAGGAGTAAACAGTCCTTCGTGCAAGATATTGTACGATATTTATCATTTACAGAAAACCGAGGGGCACCTTATTCATAACATGGGCCTTACCTGGGATGAAATAGCCTATATTCAAATTGGTGACAACCCTGGAAGAAAAGAACCGACCACAGGGGAAATCAATTATAAGAACGTCTTCAAATGGATCCATGAAAAAGGGTTTGAGGGTGTTCTAGGGATGGAGCATGGAAATTCAAAGGAAGGCAAAGAAGGTGAACTGGCAGTCATAGATGCATACAAAGCGGTAGATTCTTTCCTTTAGATAGATTGCCCGAAACCTGCTTTAGGTCGGCAAAATCTTACCTTTCATCGGATTTAATTCCAATTGAAATGCCTTTCGTCGAATAATTCAACGATTTTCGATGTACGACCTGTTGCGGAAATAAGATAAATTGGAGTTCTTCCGTTGTTTACTAACAACCTTTTATGTCATGGTCCCTTATCTACTTCTTATTACCTACGTATCATTGCTAGTTATTGCGCGAATTTCTTATCGCCGTTTTTGGAAATCACAAACCGAAAAAACAGCCGAGCTGCAATAATCGGAATTCTGCCAAAATATCGTTAAAAAGCACTTTTTTTACGTTTTCGGGTAATTTTTGTCATCTTTTTGCGTTGTCTTTACGTATATAGTAGCGAACATTTCTCCGGGGCATGGACAATTATCTAATAATATTACTGATTTATATAGCGGCATATATGTTTTCCGTAGCGTTGAGACCTTATGTGAAAAAGTAGAGGCCGCATTAAGAATTGAATCACTTTCTCCTTAAAAATCAATCACACACGTTTCTCGATGTAATTTTTGATTCACAATCTCTGTTACAGTAGTCCATTTTTAAATTTGCCCAGAAAAAACCCTTCTTCTTTTTCAAGTTCCCGTTTCAAATAATCTTTTGGTCTTACATAAAGGCCCAGTTGAATATGGCGAGAATGGTCATAACCCATATATTTGATTCCAATAAGGCGAATTGCCAGTAGTTTGGTTTCAGGATCGTAAGACAATAGGGCAAAACTATCAGGTTCGAACTTTATGCCGAAGCCCATATTCGAATTGATCAATGACAAAATCTCTTGAAAGGTCTTTTTGCCATCCAATTCAACAACATCCATGGTGCCGTACATATCTTGTACCCATAAATCGTTTTTCAAGGCAATTACAAGAGATTCCTCGTCCACCAATTCCAACAAACTGGTCTTTTTACCGGTAACTATGTCGACAGTATTTACCTCGGCCTCACTGCTTGGGTTGCGATAACAATCACCTGTCGCCCCTGGATCGAACAGATTTCTTTCATAACTATAATAGTTGCCGACCAAAGAAAGTGGATTGTAGCCTATTTTAATGCCCAATGAACAATCAACCCCATTTCCACTATTGGTGGTCATCAGGCCTTTAACGTCATCCCAGGTATTGTATAACACATTTTCAGGATGCCCAGCTTTGTTCGTATAAATCTTGAAATCTCCTTTTTGAAACAACAAGGCATCCAATTCTTGTTGCGCCGAGAGAAGCGCACTACAAAAAAAGACAAGTGATATTATATGAACCCTCATTTCACCAAAAAGATACATCCAAAGAAAAACCTTGGCAAGGCCAAGGTTTAAATTTAGTGTATTCTTTTAAAAGGATATCTAATCTATATCGGGAATTTTAAGACCCGCACATCAAACAATCGTCATCTGCCTGACCCGCTTTTGCCTGTTCTATCAAGGCCTTCATTTCTTCAGCGGTCATAGGTTCTACATCATGTTCTTCTTGCTTAACCGGAGTGGTTTGCACTGCGATTTCCGTGGCACTCTTGGCCGTCGGAATGGCTGCTTCGACTTCAGCCTCGGCAGCAACACTAACGGGAACTTCTTTTTTCTTTGTATTGTCCAAGGTAAATTTGATGGCATCAACAGCCGCTTTGGTCCGCAGGTAATACATACCAGTTTTCAATCCACTTTTCCATGCATAGAAGTGCATCGACGTCAATTTGCCGTAATTGGCATTTTCCATGAAGAGGTTCAGCGATTGGCTCTGATCTATAAAGTATCCTCTTTGGCGGCTCATATCGATGATATCTTTCATGCTGAGTTCCCAAACCGTTTTGTAGAGTTCCTTGATATCTTCGGGAATGGCATCGATATGTTGTACAGAACCATTGGCACGCATCAATTCTTGCTTCAAACCCTCATTCCAGAGACCAAGCTTCACCAAGTCTTCGAGCAAATGTTTATTGACTACAATGAACTCCCCAGAAAGTACCCTTCTCGTATAAATGTTAGAAGTATAGGGTTCGAAACATTCGTTGTTCCCCAATATTTGGGAGGTCGAAGCCGTTGGCATCGGTGCGACCAAAAGCGAATTGCGCACCCCGTGCTTTTTTACCTGTTTGCGAAGTTTTTCCCAATTCCATCTTCCTGAAAGTTCTTCGTCTTTGACATTCCACAAATTATGTTGGAAAAGGCCCTCTGAAATGGGCGACCCTTCATAAGTCGAATATGGGCCTTCTTCTTTTGCAGCTTCCATTGAAGCGGTTGCCGCGGCATAATACAGGGTTTCGAATATATCTTGATTCAATTGCTTGGCCTCATCGCTGGTAAATGGGAGACGCAGCATGATAAAGGCGTCGGCCAAACCTTGAACCCCGAGTCCGATTGGCCTATGCCTCATATTTGAATTCTTGGCTTCTTTGACCGGATAGTAATTTCTATCGATAACGCGGTTCAGGTTTTTGGTCACCCTTTTGGTCACCCTGAACAATTCTTTATGATCGAACTCACCGTTTTTCACAAACATTGGCAATGCGATTGATGCCAAATTGCAAACGGCGACCTCATCAGGAGAGGTGTACTCCAAAATCTCGGTGCAAAGATTTGAGGAACGAATGGTACCCAAATTCTTTTGATTGCTCTTACGGTTCGCCGCATCTTTATAAAGCATGTATGGAGTGCCGGTCTCGATTTGCGATTCCAAAATCTTTTCCCAAAGTTCACGGGCCTTGATGGTCTTTCTTCCTTTGCCTTCGGCCTCATAACCTAAGTACAGTTTCTCGAATTCCTCACTATGATTTGTAAAAAGTCTTGGGCATTCATTTGGGCACATCAATGTCCATTCAGCATCGGCCTCTACCCTTTTCATGAACAGGTCAGGAATCCACATGGCATAGAAAAGGTCGCGTGCGCGCATTTCTTCCTTCCCATGATTTTTCTTCAAATCCAAAAAATCAAAGATATCGGCATGCCAAGGTTCAACATAAATGGCAAAACTGCCTTTGCGTTTTCCTCCCCCTTGATCGACATAGCGGGCCGTATCATTAAAGACCCGTAGCATGGGTACAATTCCGTTTGATGTGCCATTGGTGCCGGCAATATAAGATCCCGTTGCACGAATATTATGGATAGACAAACCTATACCACCAGCAGATTGTGAAATCTTCGCCGTCTGCTTCAAGGTGTCATAAATGCCATCGATACTGTCATCCTTCATCGCCAACAGAAAGCATGAAGACATTTGCGGTTTTGGCGTTCCTGAATTGAACAAGGTCGGTGTGGCATGCGTGAAATATTTCTTCGACATCAATTCATAGGTCTCGATGGCCGCATCAAGGTCATCTAAATGAATGCCTATTGAGACGCGCATTAACATATGTTGGGGCCGCTCGGCAATTTTTCCGTTCAGTTTCAAAAGATACGAACGCTCCAAGGTTTTAAAACCAAAATAATCGTAGCCAAAATCTCGGTTATAAATGATTGTGGAGTCCAATCGATCGGCATTTTCCGAAATCACCTTGTAAACCTCATCGGAAAGCAGAGGCGCTTTTTTTCCGGTTCTCGGATTTATGTATTTGTAGAGATCCTCCATCGTTTCGGAGAAGGACTTCTTTGTATTCTTGTGCAGGTTTGAAACAGAAATACGTGCGGCCAATTTCGCATAATCGGGATGCGTTGTCGTCATTGTTGCCGCAATCTCGGCGGCCAGATTATCAAGTTCAGAAGTGGTCACCCCATCGTACAACCCTTCAATAACGCGCATCGACACCTTGATAGGGTCTACACGCTCATTGAGGCCATAACATAATTTACGCACGCGGGCCGTAATCTTGTCGAACATGATCGGCTCCTTTCTTCCGTCTCTTTTTACTACAAACATTTTGCTACAATTTTTTGATGGTTAGTGTTTTTTGTTGGTTAACATACAATAAGCCCTTCGACAGTGCTTAGACCGACTGGAGAGCTACCTTAAAAAATATTTCAGAAATCTGCGTCAAAACTAATCTTCTGTGAATCGACGTCTTTCTCCTTATTGAGTACTCCGGCCTTTTGGTATTCTGATACCCTTTTCTCAAAGAAATTTGTTTTTCCCTGAAGGGATATCATATCCATAAAGTCGAATGGATTGGTGGAGTTATACACTTTGTCGCACTCCAATTCAACCAATAACCGATCTGTTACAAACTCAAGATATTGTGTCATCAGCTTTGCATTCATTCCAATCAAACTTACGGGAAGTGATTCCGTGATAAACTCTCTTTCAATATCCAAGGCATTGGTCAAAATCTGTGTAATGCGTTCTTTCGGAACTTTGTTGACCAAGTGCTTATTATGCAAATGAACTGCGTAGTCACAGTGCATGCCCTCATCTCTCGAAATCAACTCGTTTGAAAAGGTAAGGCCCGGCATTAGCCCTCTTTTTTTCAGCCAGAAAATCGAACAGAAGGCACCAGAGAAGAAAATACCCTCGACGGCGGCGAAGGCAATCAGACGCTCGGCGAAACTTGGTGAGTCAATCCAGTTCAATGCCCAATCTGCCTTTTTCTTTATCGCAGGAAAGTTCTCGATCGCCTTGAATAAAATGTTCTTTTCTTTTTCATCCTTCACATAAGTATCTATCAAGAGAGAATAGGTCTCTGAGTGGATGTTCTCCATCATTATCTGAAAGCCGTAGAAAAATTTAGCCTCAGAATACTGTACTTCACTCACGAAATTTTCAGCAAGGTTCTCGTTGACGATTCCGTCCGAGGCGGCAAAGAAAGCCAAAATGTGTTTTATGAAATATTTCTCATCATCGGTCAGCTTATTGTTCCAATCGGTCAAATCTTGGTGCAGGTCGATTTCCTCCGCCGTCCAAAAACAGGCCTCGCATTTTTTATACCATTCCCATAAATCATGATGTTCAATGGGAAAAATCACAAAACGATCATTGTTCTCTTGGAGGATGGGCTCTACTGCTGTCGACATAATTGGGTGTTTTTTGGTTTGAACTCTGTGCTGTTTTCTTAAAATCACCCCTAAAATTGTGCGCTAAAATGGTATGTCCCATTTTTCTTAACTTGTAAGAAAAGGCTTATTTTAAAGGCGGTCAATTATAAAATTTGATACTCAGGTTGAAAATTACCTGACTGTCGGGATCAACAAAGATGGAAAATAAAGGGTATCGAAAAAAGGTGGTTTTTGCAAAACGATCACAAAGTTTTTAACACGTTATGTTGAAATGTGGGTTCGGCATTGATGTTTGTTGGACCTACGGAAAGATGATCGATTTTTAAAAAAATCGCATTAAAAAAACAAACCAAAAAGTATGTTTTGAATATACTTTTTGGTTTTAAAAAGTTACTTGGACCGACTGGCTAATTTCCAATCTTTGCCTCCAATTTTTTTAACCGCTTCTCCAAATCGGTAATTCTTTCCGATTGCTGTTCTATAGTATTCTGTTGCTCTTTGACAGCCGAAATTATTATTGGAATCAACTCGGTGTAACTTAAACTTAATGTTTTTTCCGAATCCGCCTTTTTATGTACAATTTCTGGAATGATTTGTTCGACATCCTGGGCAATAAGACCTAGCGACCTAGTCCCTTCACTTCTATCGTCAATCCAGCTATATATCTTAGGTTCAAGCATCAATATTTCCTTTAGTCCATAGGGCAATGCCTCAATATTCCTCTTTAACCTACGATCAGAACTATGAACAAGACTTCCATCGACCAAAACATCGCCAGCTCCGGTAATCGTCATGCGGTTGGCAGCGCCTTGGTTGTTTTGGAAATAAAAATTGAGCCTACTATTGGCGGCCCCGGTGACACCGTCGGCACCAATACCGGCAATATGCCAAAATGCGTTATTGGTAGCACTGCTCAATTCAATTCTAGCATAATCATTCTCCGTCTCCTCAAGTTTTAGATGCGGTTTCACGACGGTCGAGTTCTTCGGAACATGCAGCCAGGCCTGGCGTCTTGACTGGGTTCCCAATTCAAGTTCTCCTGTAGTGGCTAGTTTGAATCTCGACATAAAAGCACTTGAATTGGTCGTATGATGTCCAAATCCAATAGAACCGTTGACCGGGTCAATATATTGGGTCCATTGCTTATCGGTTCCCCCATCGAACTTTAAGAACCTTCCTTCATAAAGCATACTACCGTTCAAATGTAACTTATAGTTAGGGTTAGGAATAGCCCCGATGCCAACGCTTCCGCCAGTTCTATAGACATTTGCCCCACTCTCGGTCCACGCTGAACTTCCGCTACCTCCTGCACCGATGATCAAATTGCCATCGGCATCTGCTACAACATTTCGTTCTCCCGTACCGGCCAAATCATCTGAGCGTATATCACCCTTTACGTGTAACCGGGCCTGAGGACTCTGAGTGCCTATGCCAACCTTACCACTACCTTTGACGGTCATGCGGTTTGCAGCACCCTGATTGTTCCTAAAATAGAAGTTGAGTTCACTGTTCGCAGCCCCGGTCGTTCCGTCCCTGCCAATTCCGGCAACGTGCCAAAAGGCTGAAGATTGATCGTTTCTTAATTCCAACCTTGCAAAATCGTCTCCTATTTCTTCCAGCATCAATTGCGGTTTTGACACCGTGGAGTTCTTTTTGGCATGCAACCAAGCCTTGGGCGAGGCAATATTTCCAACTGTAAATTCTCCATCTTGATGCATTCTGAATCGCGTTGAATAAGCCCCCCCTGAAGGTGTAGAACCATATTGCAGCGTTTGGCCACCATCAATTGTTGAAAAACTCCAACGATCGCCTGTTCCGGGGAAGCCCAGATTGATAGAGCCAACACTCGAATTAACAAACAAGTCTCCTTCAACATGTAGCTTCTCTTCCGGCGCATTGGTTCCGACCCCCACTTTGCCTGAATTGTAATGGATATCACTTCCGTTGGCCGTCCATAATGAACCGCCGCCACCACCAGCACCGATAATCAGATTGCCGTTGGCATCGGCGACCACGTTGCGTTCGCCAGCCCCTGAAAGGTCATTTGATCTGATACTACCATCTACGTGTAATTTTTCGACTGGAGTAATTGTTCCGATTCCCACATTTTGATCTGTTATAGTCAAGACGTCATTGGTACCACCGCCCAACATCATACGGTCCGTACCGCCTTCGACTCTAATTCTCGCATCACCGGCCCCAGCACCAGCCGTAGCTACGCCTATCTTAAGTCTATGGGCGGCATCACCGATTCTAAAATCGCCTTCAGTTGAGGATAAATTCCATTGATTGCCATCCGTTTCAATCGCTATGCTTGATTCGGGAGTGTTGGTCCCCACGCCGACCTTGCCGCTATTGTAATAAATGTTTCCGCCATTATCCGACCATAAAGAGCTTCCTCCACTGCCAGGTCCGATTATCAAATTCCCGACCGCATCCGCAATGACGTTTCCTCCTCCGCTCAAGTCGTTCGATCGGATGTTTCCATTAACGTGCAATTTTGCAGCAGGGGTAATTGTACCCACTCCAACATTGGTGTCGGTAATCGTAAGCACATCATTCGAGCCACCACCGAGCATCATACGGTCGGTACCCCCCGCCACGCGAATACGGGCATCCCCGGCACCTGCTCCCGCCGTCGCCACACCGATCTTCAATCGGTGTGAGGCGTCACCTATTCGAAAATCGCCTTCGGTCGATGTCAAGTCCCATTGATTGCCGTCTGTTTCAATGGCTATACTTGCCTCGGGGGTATTGGTTCCCACTCCGACCTTTCCACCATTGTAGTATATGTCTCCCGCATTTTCGGTCCATAACGAGCTTCCCCCACCACCTCCGGTGGCGTCAGTACCAGCTTTCCATGAATTGGTTCCGGCATCCCATTTGGCAACTTGACCATCTGCAGTGCCGACCAATCCTGTGATTATGGAACCATCGCCCATTAAAAGTCCGGTTTCCGAGGTAACATCGATTTCATTCGTGGGGTCTGCATCGGCATCATCACCGGCATAGGTACTCAAATCGACAGAACCACTTCCGTTTTCAATCGAAAGTATATCGCCTGTAAGAATAAGATTTTGATCGTCGGTGCCCCCTGGAGGAACTATGGGTGCCAAGTCAATCGTCGATCCATCGCTAATGCTCAAGTTGGTGCCCGAAAGACTGATGTCTTGCAATTCATTTGTGGGATCGGGATCGGCATCAACGGATCCGCTCCCGACCAATTCATCGATTGCCGCTTGGGCGGTGGTAGCCGTAAGGCCAGAGGTCGAATTGTCATAGGTGACCTCTGCAGCGGTCTGGTCATCGGTACCTCCACCACTTCCACCACCTGCGTGGCTATCAACATAAGTTTTTATCGCCCTTTGCGTCGGTACAATTTCATCGCTATTGGCCGCCAGGGTGCCATCTGTAGAAAATTCACTGATTGCCGCACCTTCGGCCAGAGATAGGTCTTTCGAAGCATAAAGGGAGCCGGTGACGAATACATTGCCCCCATTCTTGTTCTCGATATCATCCCCTTTGGTGTGCCACTGGTTATCTGCTGAACTCAGTGCGTGTGGTACGGCCATCAATTCGGTAGTACCGATTTCGTTTCCATTCAACGATATGGAGGCGAATGCGGCCTGATTTCCCCATGGCAGACTACCATAATCACCACTAATGGTGCTTCCGTCACCAATCGATAAACTAAAGACCCCGTTAGCATCTGTTGTCAAAGAATGTGATTCTTCATATTCGGCCTCGGCTGAAGAGGATCCAAATTTAAGTTTGACGTCGATGGTCAATGACATTCCGCTCATCAATGTGCCGTCTGCCTGTCGAGCAACACCCTGATAATTGATATAGCCCTTCTGTAGTTCCTGTGCAATGGTCATGGCACTGGCCAACATTGTAACCAATAAAATAATAGCTGTGTAGACTTTTCTCATAATTTCTATTTTTTAATAACCTTGAATAATTTTTCTTCTGTTTCATTTTTGATTGACAGCCGCAGCACGTACATACCTTGTGCCAAGTGGGCGACATCAATTCTATGCTCCAATTGCGTTGACTCCACTCTTTGTTTGAGCGCCATCTTCCCGTTTACGGAAAACATTGTAATTCCATAGACCGGATTATTGTTTGTCAGTATATTCAATTCATTGACCATAGGGTTGGGGTAGACCTCAATGCCCCCTAGTTCCTCTACTTCGGTTATCGGTTCAACAGAGAGTGACCCTGCCCAAAAGCCTTGGTCAATCGATTCTTCATTTGCTATAAGCCCGACAATGGGTTCGCCGATCGTAAAATTGAGCGTAACCTCAGAAGCCGCCAGCTCGCTGCCGCTATTGCCGACAACTCTTTTGGCCATCGATTGGGCGCTCACACAAGCTGATAGAAATAGAAAAATATACGTGAATACCTGTTTCATCATATTGAATTTATATCCTCTTTATGTTCGACAGAAATACAGGTTAACACTTTGATGGAAACATTTTGATCGAGGGAATAGGCATGTAGAATCCTAGAAACATAAAACCGAAAGGAAGATGGGTTCTTCCTTTCGGCAAATACAATTGAGTATTACTGCTTTATGGGATTTCTAATTGGACCAGAAGTATTAGTCCAATCTTATATGAAGAAACAAATTGACATTTAACCTTTCGCGACCCACCCAAATCTGATTATTTCTAAAACCGGCTTGCTCTGCTAAATGAACCAGTTGCTCTTCTGTTCTGTGGATAAGATGCCAATCACCCATGATCTCCATATAGTTGCGACTCGGATTGAACCCCTTGTGGAAATTACCGATTACAATCTCGCCACCCGGAAGCAACCATTTTTTAAAGCGACTTAATAGCATCTGAAAGGCCTTATCATTCAAATAATCGAACAGGCCTGCCGACCATATGAAATCATATTTGTTCTCATTCTGAAACTTGAATATGTTGCTATGTACAAAGCGAATATCATTTGTAAAATCGGAGTTTAAGCCCTTGGAATAAGCAATCGCATAATCGTCGACCTCAACACAGGTAGTCTTGATGCTTTTGCCCGCAGGCTTGGTCAAATAGGTCTCGTACAACTCCCTACCTGGGCCACTTACGATATTCAATAAGTTCAAATCTTTATTCTCTGTAAGCTTGGAGAGCGCAAGGTTCTTGAAATATTCTTTTCGGTTGCGCACGGCCTGGGGTGCTGCCTGGGCTTGAAAATAGTCGTCCCAAATGCGGTATCTCGGACTTCTAGTTTTGTACAAAGTGAATATCTTGTCCAATAAAAGAAAATCTCCGGGATACCCATATGGTTTTCTCAAACCATGACCCTGTAGTGTTTCGGCCAAAAAGTCTTTCGTAAAACTTGTAGTAATCTCTTTTATATCAGATTGTGATATTGACCCCGTCTGCAACTCTTCGCCAATATCGGTAAGCAGTGTTTCCAATTTTTCGAAACTGGTGTCGCTCCAGTTTCCCTTTCGAATAAACTTTTTCAGGGAATTCAATACCGTTTGTTTTCTTTCTTTCTTTTGAAGTAGCGCGAACATGGTGGGACATTCTTATGGTTACCTTAAATTCTTGAACTGAAAAATGTTTATACTATCGACATCTATATCAAACGTCTCCCTTAAATCTTTTAAAAGCCTGTGGGCCAAAAATAAAATCAGTAGAACCGCCTCCAACGTGGCAAAAACCCAAGGGTTTACCCCTTGAATCAAATTTGCCAAAGGCTCGATAAACAAAAAGGTAGTGTTAAGGATAAGTGCGATGGCAAGAACCGTAGTTTTCATGGTTTTCAGTTTTAATTAAACGATATGCGGAACTTCAATGTAAAATCAGGCTCAAACAAGTAATGAAACTCAAGCAAGCGATTGTGACCAAAGCCGCATAGACAAAAAACGCCTTCATAATTGGATGGGTTTATGAGTTAATGACTAAAACAAAAAAAGGTTAACAAGAGGGGGAGCAAATTTTTGAAAACATCTTGAAAGGACAATCAACTATTTCGATTGCCGTTCTATTTTAAAGCTTCAAAAACCTTTATCCAAAGTAAAGACTACATGAAACAGAACCATCAATTATTGTATAAATGGCATTCTTGAATGTATTGTTTGCATTTTATAGGCCGATCCGGTAGAAGGCTCGCATCGTAATCGGCAAAAATCAGCATTTGCCTATAGCCCTTCAAACCATTTTTCGAACCCAGCTCCCAAAAAGGGCACGGGAGCTTCTTTTTCATTGATTGCATTCATCAGGCCCACGATCCACATATAGATAATTGCGAATATGCCCAATATGCATATTAGCCAGCCGACAAAAGGTATGATTCCGACAATAGACAACGCCAAACTGGTAAGACCCAATCCCAATGACTGCCTGATGTGATAGCTGGCAAATGCCTTTTCCTTTCATTATTCATCATATAGGCTATCACCAAGCCTATTATCGTCATGTATGATATAATGGCTATTTTCCTTGCCCCTTCATCGATTGTAGCTACTTTTTCTATTGTCGTTTTAATGTTTTCTATGCCTTTTCTTTTGATCAAACATTCATTCTCGATCATCGCCGACCTTACTCCGTTAAATCGATAAGCCCACCCAAGTGCAGTTTGTCGACCATATTCCATGTCTCATTTGGATTCATGTTCACTCCATTGACCATAATGCCAAAGCGTTTGCCATATACAAACTGCAAAGCGGTCTCATTCCTCTTTTTATGAAACGTCTGTTGCGCATGTATTCCATCAACATTGACCGCCTTAACATGTTTGTATTCATCTTCTTGTTCCATATCCATCGTCGCCGCCATACCTAGACCTGCAATCATCATACTGCCTGATGGGCCGGCCCCGTCAATGACCTTCACAATTAGCTTTTTCTCAATGGTGCCGCCATCATAGCTGTCATCAGGTCCAGGTTTTTCTTGAACTTCCTTGCGAAAGGTGCCCTCTACAGAGGCGACATTTGCATAGCCTGAAGTGCCCACTTTAAAACCTGTTCGCCCCATATCTCCCATCATTTCCGGTAACCAGGATTTTAGTTCTTTGTTGGTTAAGGGAGTAGCATCCTTTAATCTTTCAATATCTTTTTTTGCCTCCTGGGCCTTTTCTACCACGGTACCCATGTTCGAAACGCCCTGCTTGGCTTTTTTCAGTTTTTCCTTTGCTTCTCCCATACATGAAGAACAAATCAACATCAGTACCATAAGCCCTAAGTACAAGACCGCTCTATTATAGTTAAATGCCATTTTAATCGTTTTTAAAAAGTTACCCTGCTATTTATGTTCGGAAAAGACCCATCTTGCCTTTGGGTCATTGTTGTTTAGTATCCAGACTTTTTTAGAAGTGTAATAGGGTATCCGACCCACATTTGTTGAGGCCGTGACCTCATGCTTCACCAAATTCAACCCTTTTTCAAAGTTGATGTCATAAATATCAGTGACCTGAATTTGTTCGATAATTTCAGCATGGTCGGTAGCCCTTCTTTCATAATCACACTTCCCTGAAACCTTAACAGGTTCGCTGACGTGATATAGTTCTACATAAAAACCTGTATCGCCACGGTAAAATGCCGCTGGTGAATTGTTCCAGGCTGCCTGCTTTGAAGAGGCTATGTGCAAAGTTCCCAGTTGCCCTTCTCCTTTTCTAACCTCTATATGGCCCTTGATAATTTTCACCTTTTCGTTGGAGTAAGCTGTTTCAACCCCTTGCACCTGACAGTTGAAAAATTTGTTGATGCTGGTTTCGGTCGGTATCTTGGGCCAGGTGTTGGTCATGTCGAACAGGCCCTCGGCATTGAATTCCCCAACCTTATATTCATATAAATCCTTGCCATCGTAAGACCTCGCAACTAGAAATATGTCTGCATTTCCGTGCGGCCAGTTATCAAATTTCTTTTGATTCCCTCGTGTTATCATCATGTGGTCTAGATGGCCTGTTGTCTTTTGGACAGTAGTATTATCTAGTTCCGGTTTTTTCTTGGTTTGCCTCTCTTTATCGGCTTCCTCACCCATTTTCATCATCTGCTCAACAAAGCCCCTTTGGTCTTCGGGAATCATGCCCATAATACTGTCCATCATTTTTTTATCTCGTTCATTGTCGGGTTCCTGGGCATGAATGGTAGAGATAAGGCCGAACATAAGCAAAACCATCATTTTTGATTTTGTTTTCATTTTTCTTTCTATTTAACTTTAATATCAATGGTTCCCTTTATGGGGAAATAGTCTTTTTCGGCTACCAAAGCCTTGCGGCCCTCACCTTCGAAATCAACCTTTAGGCGGCCGTCTTCGAAGCTGGCCGAAAGCTTTCCCTTGTGGAAAGACACGACACCCTTTGGAAGTATATCTTCTGAACTTTCATATACTTGAAAACTCAATGTGATTGGAGAGTTGAAATACCCGCCCGATTTTCCGCCCCGAAGCACATCAGGAATCTTGAATTCGCGCTGTTGTTCGAGCGATTCGTGAATGTTGGGAAAGCGAAACCTAATTCTTGGTAATGACTCTTGACGCAGTGTTAAACGAAGATTCTCACCGTCGTATTTGATCCGGGTTTTCTCCCAATCGACATTGTCATAGATAAAGATCTGACTGCCCAAAGTCAATTGTGCGGCACCTCGAGAGGCCTGTGGCGAAATTACGTTCTTGGCCTCTGCCAAGACACCGGTTTTTTCTTTGTGTTCTTTACAGGCCATTATAAGCAGCCCCATCACTATGGTAAGTGCAATAATTCTCATGATTGAAATTCTTGGTTGCAGTCAAGGTTTAGCAGCTCGGCCTTACCTTGGTCAAGTGCTTGCGAAAAATCATTTCTTTGCGCTGGTAAAACACAAGGCTCCAGTTTTTCAAGGGCCTCGATATAATCGATATAGGCCGCCCTAAAACTTTCACAGGTAGCTTTGCTTGGGGTTGTTGCAAAGGTTGTAGCCGCAGCCGAAACGGCATCAGCTTCATTCTTGGTTTGCTCACCCCAAGATTTGTCCAAGCACCCAGACTGGGTTTCGGGTTCATCATCATTGCTGCACCCTATTGCTACAATGCACAGGGCAAACGTGCCGGTAATCAAAAAATATTTTGCTTTCATTATTTCTTGGTTTTTAATATGGATACTACCCATCGCAGTCGGCTTCGTCGACTTCTTTCTTGGCCTCCGCGATCGCTTCATTGAATTCTGCCTGGTTTACTCCGGCGACACATCCTCGAACACTCTCCAAAGCATCAAAATAATCTTTAGTGGCATTCTTGTACGCCGTGCAGTTCGCGCTGTTTGGATCATTGTTATAATTCGCCGCCGCCTGACTCAAAGCTATTGCCTCATCTGAAACTTGTACCGCCCAAGTACCATTGCCACAACCCAGTGGATTCAATGGGTTGTCTTTACTACAACCTATCGAAACCGTCAAAGCAATAACCGTTAATCCCCTTAATAAAAGTTTTGTTTTTTTAGCTCTCATGATTTCTGTTTTTAAGGTTTATTTTATCAATTCCATTTTCACTTGGTTTTTTAACTAAACTAACCTGAAATGAAGGCCTTCGATATGACATATGTCCCAAACAATACAAGAAATGTAACTTGTGAAAAATCTCATTGGCCCGAACCCACCAGTGGTCTGTTCTGTACTCTTGGCAATTTTTTTAAAGAACTGGGCTTGCGAGTTTGCTTTTCCAAATAAGAAAAATAATGTCCAAATTGTAGTCGTTATCTTCTACGTCATAAGGTGTTTTAGCTTATTTCCCACCTATTCGTACCATCATTTTCAAAAGGTCAACATACCGCTCGAAAAAATTCTATATTTAATGAGGTTAACCGCTGAAAGAAATCGGTACTAATGAACGACAAGCAACTTATCGCACAATTGAAAAGCAGGGATAGGAAGGCGCTTTCAAGTGTTTATAGAGATTATAGGGCCGAGTTTTTAAGGTTTATGTCGCGATACAATGCGACGGAAAATACGCTGGAGGATATTTTTCAGGATGCCCTGATCGTCGTCTATGAAAATGCCCAGACAGGTAAATTGGACGAATTGAAAAGCTCGTTAAAAACTTATTTGTTCGGTATAGGAAAGTTTATGTTGTTCAAACTATTCAGGGATTCTAAAAAGGAGGTATTGCCTGGCGACGACTATGTGTTCGACAACTATGAAAGGGAGGTTATCAAGGATGTCTATGAAGACGATGGGCCAAATGACTACCAAAAAAGGTTGGTCGCCAACTTCAAAAAATTAGGAGATAAATGTCGTGAGATATTGGAGTTATTTTATTTGAAAGGATTGAAGCTTGAGGAAATCGTGACGGTTCAAGGGTACGACAACAAGAACGTGGTAAAAAGCCAAAAATCGCGTTGCCTGAAATCTTTGAGAGAATTAATTATGAGGAAAGATGGATAAGGAAGAATGGATAAATAGATACTTCGAAGGCACCCTTTCTAAAAGTCAATTGGAAGAATTCAGCGGCCTGCTCAGAACGGATGACGATTTCAAGAAGGCCTTCGAGTTTGAACAAGAGCTGCAAATTGCTTTAAAAAAAGAAGAGCGTAAAGAACTCAAAAGATTGTTTTCTTCCTTGAATGACGACCAAGGGGAGAAGAAAAGCAATAGCAAGGTCATTTCGATGCCCCCTTGGTTGGCCGCTGCCTCCATTGCACTCATAATCGGTTTGGGCTCATGGATATTCTATTTGGGCAATACCGATATCAATTCGGGACAATTGTATCTTTCGAATTTTGCCCCTTATGAAAACGTGGTACACCCCATCGAAAGGGGAAATCAACTCGAAGACCTCTTGAGTCGAGCGTTCACAGCTTATGAGTCTGAGGATTATAACAAGGCTTTGGAATTGTTCAAAGAGCTACACACAAAACAGAATGATGACTATCTCGAATTTTACGAAGCCATTATTCTGATGCAATTGAATCGACATGAAGAATCGATTCCGTTATTGAAGGACTATATTCAAAATGATGGAGTACTCAAAGATCGGGCACATTGGTATTTGGCCCTCGCTTATTTGAAATTGGATAAAATCGAAGACTGTAAAACTGAATTGCAAAAATTAGTGCAAATTGGAAGTTTCAAGAAAGAGGCAGGTGAGGAATTACTGGAAAAATTGGACTGATTTAAAAAGTGTCCCTCCCAATAGATAACAGAAGGAACACCTTCAGTGATGTTTTTTTCTTTATCGCCGGCCTTTCCAGATAAGTGCTCCGGCCATTCCCAAAAGAACGATTCCACATGCCATAAACCACCAAAACTTGTTTGCCCCAATTGGTGAAGTGTCTCCTGAGACCACAAAAGCCGACCAATAATACGGATGTCGCAACAAGTCGTCATTGGTCGTTTCGAGGTATTTTAATTTAGCATCGCGCAAAGCCTCTTTCTTGGTTTTTCCTTTGCCCAAACCCTCGTAGAAAAATTCCATCAGTCTGACGCTACTCTTGTCGTTAATCTTCCACAATGTGTTTACCAACGATTTTGCACCCGCATAAAAAAATCCTTTGGACAAACTTATCATTCCTTGTCCTTTCCGAAGTTTTCCAATACCCGTTTGACATGCGCTTAAAGTGACCATATCTGCATTTAAAACCGTATTGTAAAGATCCTTGATATAAAAGACATTGCTTTCTTCGCCAGTTTCACTGAAAGCCAAATAGGAATAATCAGGATATTCATCATTGGCCGATGCATGGGTCGCGAGATGAATCATGCCAAAACCGCCGGCAACAGAGCGAAATCTATCTAAAGTTGCCTTTTGATCAACGTAAATTTCCGAATCAAAAACCGAACTGATTTTCTTCACTTCATCATCATTGTACAACAGTTTTCCAAATTCGAAGCGAATATCACTTTCAACAATTTGATTGTCAAAGCTTGGCGCAAAAGCCAGAAGTTTTTTGGAGTTGGTATTTTCCTTTTGCCTAATCGCCAAAAGGGAATTTATCGAATTCGCATATCCTATTAACTTTGATTCGAGCAAGAAGTCGTCGTTATCAACCAACAAATCAAAAGGAAGGTAGTGGAGTATATCATCCGGTATTATGGTCAAATTATCGCTGCTATGCTTGGAAAGGACGCTTTTCAAAATTCTTTTATAAAGCTCAGATGCCGATTCTGATATGGAGGCAGCGCCGTTTTTCAAAGAGGGATTGGAAATCAGCCTATAAAATTTTCGAACCTCCTCCCTATCCAACTCATTGAAGGGCAGTTTCAAAAAATCTTCAGAATCGCCATTTACGATCAATGTATATAAATGATGCTTAGACATGCTATAAGAAAGCAGTACTTCGTCTTTCTCGAGTGAATTTCTAACCGTATTGAGACTTAGCGATTTATCTTGATATTTTAAATCGTGGTATTTAGGAAATCGCTCTTTAAGACTATCTAAGAACACGTAGTACTCACGCTTCAAGACAAAAAGGTCTTCTGAAAAACTCATTGCCTGATCCTCTGTGTCAAAAAGTTTTTTTTCCAGATTGGAAATACCCGCCCTCAATTGCGCTTCCCTCTCGATAATCTCGAACGGAATCTCTCCGTACCTAGTGGCATTTGCACTTCGTAAAGCCTCGAGCAGCAAAAAATCCTTGTTCTTTTCAGAAATGTTCAAGGCCAGTTCGAAAAGTTCCTCGCTCGCCTCTTCCTTATAAGCTTCATACGTTATCGCCAACATTCTATGAAAAATCGGATAGGCCGTTTCCGCTAGAAATTGCTTGTCAACTTTGCTGTTAAATTCTCTTTTCAGAACCTCAAAGGTCACTAGAATGTCTTTGTTTGTCTCGATAGCCGCCAAAAGAAGTTCCTTGTCATTGCTTTCTAAATATGCCTTATTTAACAACTGCAGCTTAACATCCATGAGCCGTAAAAGTTGCTTTTTGGAAAAAACGTCTTCCGCCGAAGGGTTATCCGATAACGCTGAAATATCAACTTCATGTCCAGAAGCATTCAAGGCCCGGGCAATCCATTCAAGCCCTTTGTCATATTGCTTCTGCCCTAAAAAGAAAGAAGCCATTTTACCCTTTATACGGGCAACGTCTTGATGCCTTTGGCCATTTCTAAAGTCTATGGCATTTTCAAGCGCTTTTTCATAGAATGTCTGCGCCATTCGAAAATCTCCAAAACCCATAAACGCATCGGCTCTCAAAAGGTCTATTTCGAAAGAAAAAGGGGGTTCATCGGCATATTCCATTGTATTTTCATCCAATACTGAAATCGCCTTCCCAAAATTTTCTTGTTCAACGAAGTTCTTGGCCAAAAGTGTCCGGGTAGAAAGCAGGTTGTTTTTATATCGTTTATTTTTTGACTTTGTCAGATAAAAATCCAAGCTCTCTTGAAGCAGTTCATTGGCCTTGTTCAATTCGCCCTTTTCTTCATACACCTGTGACAAAAGCTTTTTAGAATTGAAATAGTCCGATTCCCAATCCTCAATACTGTCTTTGAAGGTCGATAAAAGAGCCAGGTCTTTTTTGTAGGTAAGCTCGGCCTGCTCGAATCTTGAAGTATGGCGATATATAAGACCCAAAAAACTATAAATGCTGGATAACATTTCAATATCTTGAGTGAAAAGCTCATTATCGGGAATGTCTAGAAGTTTTTTTTGAAGTTGAAGAAAGTATTTTTTTGAAGTGGTATACTCCTTAAGTTTATAATAATAGTTTCCCCTTTCAAACAACAAATAATCACGGTAATAATCTGTATATGGATAATCCTTCAGTCGTTCGTCGTGGTTAAGAATACTGTCTTGTCTTCTAATGTTTCTTTCATAGTTCGTGAGGTCGTAATAATTGCCGTTTGCATTCATCAGATAGCTAAGACTGCTTACCAGATAGTCAATATCGCTTTTTTGATTTGCCAGTTCAATCGCCTTCTCGTAATAATAATAGGCACTATCTTTATGTGAATAATGATAAAATGTAGCCTTGTCAAATACATCCTCAATCGTGACATTGGTGGTTTGTGCCAAAACGAATTGGGCCGTCAAACAAGCGTATATGAGAGATAAACAGCGTTTAAGCATAAAAATGAATCCTTTGTCCGGTAAAGGTTACTGGACAAAGGACTAAAATATTAAGGATTCTTCTATTGTTCGTTCAGTACCGGGGTTTGGGAGACTATAGTTCCCACCTCGCCCATTTCGGTGTTGATTGTAATATACATAATCGCCTCCCCATTAAAATCCTTCTCGATTGCCAACGCCGGATTTCCGAAAGGATCTTCGAATATTTCGGTTCCCCCGCCAACCAGCACTCCGTTATCATCTCGAATCTCAATAGCCTCTATTTCAATACCTTCGGACAATAATATACCCTCGGTGATGGATATATCTATTTGAGGGTTACAGTTGTTTTCTTCCAAACAACCCTTTGGTGGTTTTGGCCCAGAAGGTCTTGGTGGCCGTACACCGATTAAATACTCTTGAAAAATGTTAAGCCTTTCAATTTCAATTTGCACATTTTCCAGTTCCTCAGGTGATTCGTTTTCACCCGACTCCAGACCTTCTTCAAGTTCCAATTGCTGCTGATTCAAATCATAAAGTTGCACACCGGTACTTCGCCTATAGAGTTCAGCCCCGAAGAGGAACTCATTGTCTTCCCCGAGTTCATAACTTGCCTTGGTCGCGCTCAGTTCTTCATTTACATTTTGATTTTCCTTGGTACATGAGCCGATTATAAGCGCACATAACAGCATGGTCAGATAATTCATTGTCTTCATAATTATAGATTTATGCACGTTAGTTCCTAAATTTTAAAAAAGTAAACGCTTCTCGTCGCTAGATTTTGGGTATTCAATGATAACCATTGTTCGAATATCAAAATCAAGGATTGTGTGTACTACCATAATTGACTTATAAATGGTCACTTCTTATTTATTTGGCGTATTGGCCTCAAGAGGTCAATCCGACCAAAATCATTGAAATGGCCATCGCCATGGCCAGAAAGAATATGATAGTCGTTCCGGCTATCGATTTTCCCTTGAAATTGATTGTTGTTTGTGGGTTCATAATTTTAGTGTTTACTGTTTCTGTTTTGTTTTCAATATCAGTTCTCCATTGTTGTTTGAAATCACCTGTACCCGCGTTTTACCGAAATCCAGAAATGATCCTGGCATCAAGGTTTCGTTTGCAAACAATTCTTCAGGTTGAAAAAACCGTCTTTCGGTATAGACTACGACCGTTGCCCCTTCAAGTGGCAAGAGAGTTCCATTTTCGATGATGTAGCTACCCTTGAGCAAACCAATGTATAATTTCGATTGTGGATACCTCTCCACAGTCTTGTTGATGTCATCCTTTTTAAAAAGTGCCATTCCCAATACTTTCGAATTGTCTTCGTTGACAATGACCAAGACTTTGGTCTCTTTGGTAACTCTGGTTTGCGCATAAGTGTTGAATCCCATTATCAGAAAAAAGAGTGCTGTAAAAAAAATATGTCTCATTCGCTTTATGAAAATGTTTGGATCAAACCCTGGTCAAAACTAAAAAGCAAGGAAACTAAAGGGTATCACATATGTAACAAGCTATGCCATATATGTAACCGGAAGGATTCCAATCAATTCTCGGACCTCATGTATTCTGAAGGTGTTTTATTATAGCTCTCTTTGAAGCATTTAATAAAATAGGAGGGGGTATTGAAGCCGACCGCGTATGCAACCTCATTGACCGTAGCATCAGAGGTTTTTAATATATGAACCGCTTGCTTCAGTCGTTGTGACCTTATAAAAGCACTGGTGGAAAGGTCTGTTAAGGCCACAAGCTTTCTATGCAACTGCATTCGGCTCATACCGATAATTTTGCTAAAAGCGGCGCTGCCAAACTCAGAATCGGACAAGTGTTCATCAAGTACTTTTTGCACTTTTTTCAAAAACACCTCGTCGGTCGGGGTGACCGAAATATCTTTGGCCTTAAGTACAATTTCTTGGCTATATCGCCGTCTAAGCTGTTGTCTACTCTGAATCAGATTTTCGACACGTTTTTGCAGAACTCGAAGTTTGAAAGGCTTGGTGACAAAGTCATCTGCCCCCGAAGTCAAACCCCTCAATTCATTTTCTTCACCAACCCCTGCCGTTAACAATATGATCGGAATATGACTTGTACGTTCATCGGTCTTTAGTTTGTTACATAGGTATATTCCATCCAAGACGGGCATTCGAACATCGGTAATGACCAAATCCGGAATTACCTCAAGAGCTTTCTCGATACCGCTCTTCCCATTTTCAGCCTCGAGAATATGAAATCTGCCCATCCAAGAAGCCTTTATAAATTGCCGCACCTCTATATGATCCTCAACAATCAACAAAATAGGAAGTTCCCCATTTGACCTTTTCGCCGACATTTCTTCTGAATCAATCTTTTCAGCAACCAAAATATCTTCGACGGAACTGGTTTGTGCAATTGCGGACGATCCCTCAATGGGATTTATATTATAAGCATCAACTTTTTTCATGGGAAGGAGCACCTTAAAGCAGATCTGGTCTTTACTCTCCATTTTCACGGACACCTCTCCTTTATACAATTGCACCAACTCTTTCACAAGTGATAGACCGACCCCGGCACCTTCGGCATATTCATCTTTTTGATAAAATCTAACAAACAGTTTTTCAATTTCGATGGCCGAATTTGATTCGATGGAATTTGACACCTTCAACAACAAATTTTCGTCTTGGCGAATTGCCTTAAAGGAGCATCTGCCATTTTCGGAACAATACTTAATGGCATTGGAAAGTAGATTGGTCGTGATTTTCTCAATCGCGTCTTCATCGTACGAAACCAAGCCAAAATCAGCGATATCGACTTCGAAATCAACTTTCTTCTGTTTGGCCCGATACTCAAAAGCCTTAGCCAAAGTCGCAAGGAATAGACCGAGATTTCCTTCTGAAAATGATAGTTTGAGTTTTCCTTTTTGAAGCTTGGCCAAATCCAACAATTGGTCAACCAAGCCTATTAATCTGTTGGTATTCCGTTTTATCATCGAGAAGTTCGTATAATCTATGTCTGATAACCCCCCCTCGCCTAATTTGAGGTCTATAGGCCCCGAAATCAAAGTCAGTGGGGTTCGAAATTCGTGCGAAATATCCGTGTAGAGTTTTGACTTGAAATCATTCAGTTTTTTAAACCGTTCCGCCTCATTTTCTTTCTGCTGTAGCTCGAATTTCATTCTCCATCTCCATTTTAAATAACGGTATATGGAATAGATTGCGGTCAATAATAAAAGAACATATATGAGCTTCGCCCAGATATTCCAGTACCAAGGCTGGGCTATTGTAAAACTATAGACCACGGAATCTGGATTCCATACCCCATCATAATTGCTCGATTTGACCATAAATTTATATTCCCCCGGGGGCAGGTGAGAATATCTTGCAAAATTGTTGTTTCCGGCGTGAATCCAATCTTCTTCGTAATTCGCCAATTTATATTGATATTGATTTTTCTCTGGAAGCGAATATTGCAGGCTCGAAAATGTAAACGACAAAGTATTTTCGTCATGGGTAAGTTCAATATCATCTAGTAATGGTCTTTCCTCATTAAGTACCTGAAAGCCTGTTATCGTCGTTTTGGGCAATATGGTGTTCTCTTCGATATTTTCAGGATCAAACCAATAAAAGCCTTCCAGGCCCCCAAAATAAAGGTTTCCGACCAGGTCTTTATGATATGCGCCCGTGTTGAACTCGGTGGCGAGGCCATCATAATTGTCATAGTTGATTATGATAGGTACCGCCTCAAAATTGTCGGGTGGAGAGAATTTCGTGATTCCTTTATTCGAACTGAGCCAAAGATTACCGCCATCATCCGGTAGAATTCCATAAATCACATTATTGGGCAGGCCATGATCGACCGTGTAATTATAAAAATGTTCATTTTTTGTGTCAAATACATTCAAACCACCTCCATTAGTCCCTATCCACAGCACCTTATTTTTATCGAAGTATAGCGACTTGATGTTGTCATTTGACAAGGAGTTCTTTTCAGTATCGCTTTTGAAACTTTTAAATTTTCCATTGGCGACATCGAACCATACGATGCCATCGGCTTCGGTTCCCAACCAAAGATTTCCATCCTCATCTTGTTCGATGGCCCTGATGTTATTGCTCGGCAGTCCTTTTGCCTGGTTCGGATCAGTTGTATATTTTTTGATTTCGCCCCTGTATTTGTCGAATTGTATCAGGCCATTCTCTCTGGTGCCGAGCCAATTTTTATTGTTGTCATCCTTAAAAATGCTCCATACCGTTTTTGCCGACAATCGCACTTTGGAGTCGTTTGTATAGGTATCGAATTCCTCACCGTCAAAAATAGTGAGGCCTTCGCCTTGCGTACCCACCCAAAGATCATCTTCATCATCAACCAATAGGCTCATAATCCTATCGGAAGGAATACCGGAGGCGGAAAAGTCTTTTTTGGTAAACGTTCGCCAACTATTCGTTTTGGGTTCGTATTGGGTGAGGCCCTTTCCCGAAGTACCTATCCAAATCGAATTATCGGAATCGACAGTAATGGCGCGAACAACATCAATATTGATGTTTGAAGGGGTTTGAAAGGTAGTCAGCGAATTGAATTTTTCAAGATACTCGTCAAAATAGCTTAAACCGGCACCGTCGGTTCCAAACCAAAGGGTATTTGAGTAGTCCTCATAAATAGACAGAATGTCATTGTAATGAATTGCCTTTGGGTTGTGCTTATCGGCATTGAAATGCGAAATCATCATAGAGGCAAAATCCGCCATATAGAGGCCTCGCCCATAAGTCGCTATCCAGAGTCTGTCCTTGGTATCAACGTGCAGATCAAGAATATTCAGGTCGGTAGGCAAAGGATCTGTAAAGGCAAGTTCGGATATTCTGCTGAAAATAGACTCTCCTTCCCGCTTGAAAAACAATCCATTTCCGAAAGTGCCTATCCATTGTCTTTTTTGTTTATCGCGAACGATATCGCTGTAGTTTGTTTCAATAGCACTACCATAACCGGAAGTTGCTTGAATTGACTCGATTTCGCCCGATTTTTTGTCAAATCGAACTATCTTCTTATCGGAACAAAGAAGAAGACTGTTTGAAACGTCTTCATAAATATTGTAAATCGCCGAACCGTCTGCATCAATCGGAATGTATTTTGCGATTCCCCCTTCGGAATCAATTTGGTACAAACCATTTTCAAAAGTGCCTACCCACACATCACGCTCACTATCCTGAAATACAACACTTGCTCCCTCAATCGTATCAATAATATCAAACGACTGTTCGACCTCATCGAATTTATACAACTTTTGGTCAATCGGTATGATCCATAGCCCGCCAACCCGATCTACGTAGATCTTGCCCAAATTGGAATAATCGGGACGCGTAACATCCAAAAAGTTGTAGGGAAAGACCTTGAACTTCTTACCATCGTATTGGTTAAGGCCATCTTGGGTAGCAATCCAAAGATAACCCGTACTATCTTGCGCTATCGAAATCGCACTATTCTGTGATAGTCCCTGGTTTACCGATAATTGCCTAAAGGTGATTTGGTCTTGGGCCATCACCTTATTAAAAAGGACGGGGAAGATTGCCCAAAAAAGAATTTTTACAATTTTTACCTTTAAGTTCTTCAACGCCATCGGTAATCGGCAAGGGTTCTTTTATTCACTTAAAATAAGGAAAAAAGAATTGTTCGATATGCCGAAATCTACTTGCATAAAAAAAGCCCGGATAAAATATCCAAGCCCATAGACCTATATGATACCGCCAAACCGTACGGCCTTCTGATGTATCTAATTCGATAAACCCAAAATGGGTGCTGATTTAGGTAGTTCCCCCGAAACCTATAATCAAGCAAACACCTTGACCAACAAGTTGGATTGGTGCCCATAATGTGGCAATACCATCAGACGGTCAAATGCGCGTTCTTATTCATAACACGATTCTCGGCCGTACCTAGTGGATTGGCAGTTTCATAATTTCTATAAAAAACCTTATATCGCCCCATTCAAATTGGGATGGGGAACTTCTTTTTTATCATTTTTTAGGACGGGGAATATCAAAAATACGAATTTTAAACCCAATTCTCGCTTTTTTGAGCCACTTAATACACTGAAAACGTGAATTTGGCAGCAATCCCTATACTATTTGCCTATTAGCCTTTTCGCCATATGTTCGGTCATTCACTTAGGCCATCTGGCAATTCCAAATTCTCAACATCGACCTTTGTGACGACTAGAGTGTTTTCAGGCATTTCGTTTCTCGTATTATCGAAAAGCATTGAAATCACAATAGTAACGATCAAAACGACAAATAATATCAAACACTTTCTCATAGCGCAATACTTAGTTCCTAAAATTTGGGTAATCTTTCTTTACTTTTAAGGGAACCGAACGCATCGTTTTGACCGATACTAAAGTAAGTGAAGCTTTGTTCCGGCGCAGCCCATTATGTATGAATGGCCCTTTTTATTGTATGAATGGTACAAAGCGGTTTAAAGATCCACCGAATTGGCCTTAAATCATTTGCCGAACCTTAATACCCATCTTGAAAGCTATCATTTCAAACTCCCCAATTTTGTTTAATTTGGTGCCAATCATACTCGAAATCCCACGATTTATACAAGTTTTTGAGATATATGGGCACGTAGCTTTATTTTTGATTATCTTTTTTTATAGTAAACCGAAATGATTGACGCTGTTATTGTAGACGATGAGGTTAAGGCCTTGCAAAGTCTCACCTGGGAATTAACAAATTTCAGTGATGAAATAAATGTGAGTGCGTCATTTACAAATCCTAATGAGGCTCTTGATTATTTAAACAAGAATACGCCCGATTGCCTTTTTTTAGATATTGAAATGCCTAAGATGGACGGGTTTCAATTCATTCAAAAATTGGCCAACAAAGATTTTCCAGTGGTTATCACCACGGCTTACAATCAATATGCCATAAAGGCCTTAAAGAACGAGGCAATCGACTATTTGTTGAAGCCAATCGACACCGACGACCTCAAGGACACCATCGTCAAGATAAAAAAATTCAACCGCAAGAACTACACTGCCGAAAAACTTGAAAAAATCTTATTGAATTTCAATGCCAATACGGTACATAAAAAAATCACCTTCAATACCGACGGCAAATTGCTTTTTCTCGAAAGCGATGAAATTCTTTATGCAGAATCAGACGGAAATTATAGCACTATCTATCTTTCCGACGGAAACAAAATCGTACTTACGAAAAAGTTAAAGGAAGTGAACGAGCTTTTACCAAATGACTCCTTCTTCAGGATACATAATTCATACATCATCAATCTTCATAAAATAAAGGAATTTCTCAAGACAGATGGCTATGTCGTATTGAGTTCAAATCATAAAATTCCCGTATCAAGACAGAAAAAATCAGATTTTCTCGATATGCTTTAATTTGCCATTGGCAGGCTGCCCATTTATATCCCATGGCAAAACAATTCAAACGGATACCCATGCTCCCCATTAAGAAAATTTTTCTCTTTTTGATGCTAGGGTTGTTTTTTGGGGGTCATGCCCAAAACGTACCCGTCTCTTTCAAGAGAACGATCGATAGTCTCATTTCAAAAGCTCCGGAGACGTATATCGAAATAGATGACGCCGTTAAGCCTTTTCGAGCTGACACCCTACTAATGAGGTACTTCACCGACACGGCTTCTGAAAAAAATTATACTTCTGGCCAAGCTTATGCCCTTATTCAATTAGGCACCTATTTTCGGAACAAGTCACAATACGACAAGGCTCTCACCCATCACCAGAGAGCACTCGAAGTGGCCACGGAAACAAATAATCTCGAATTTGAGATTTCTAGCCTCAACCAACTCGGTGTCGATTACCGTCGTACATCAAATATACGCACCGCGCTTGACTATAATAGAAGGGCGCTTGAATTGGCGGAGGCAGTGGAAAATCCATCCATTGGCCTAAAAAGAAATATCAATGTTTCACTTAATTGCATCGGTAATCTTTATCAGACATTGCAACAATATGATTTGGCCATCGAAAATTTCGAGAGGTCGATTATCGTCGATACCGACTTAGGCAATAAACTGGGATTGGCCATAAATCATCAAAATATTGGCGAATGTCTTGAAGAACAGGGCAAATTTGAAGCTGCATTGCGTAAATACGAAATGTCGCTTTCCTATAACAACGAGATAAACAATAACATGGGCCTCGTCATCTGCAACAACAGCATTGCCCAGATAAACATTAAAAAGAACAAGCCCCAGGATGCCATTACCCTACTTGAACCTACCTTGGAAACCGCAAGGGAGCTCGGCGACGGATTTCTTATTTCACCCGTTTTGATAAATCTTGGTTGGGCCAATTTGTTGGCAAAAAATTACGATAAGGCCGAACAATACATGCTTGAAGGGCTTGAAGTCGCAGAAAAGTACGACCTGAAGGAATCGGCCTCACGAGCCAGCCATCTCATTGGCGAGCTTTTTGAGACAAGCGGTCAGTTCAAAAAAGCATTGGGTTACAAAAAGCAAGCGGAGCAAATTGACAAGCAAATATTGGATCAAAGTACCGTTCGCTACGTTAACGATATCATCTTTAGATACAATACCGAAAAGAAGAACAATGAAATCGAAGTATTGGCCAAAGAGAACGAGTTGATCATGATGGAACTCAAAAAGAACAAGACCGTTCTGCTGATAAGTGGAATCGCTTTGGCCCTCTTGGCCGGTATTTTCTATATACTTTACAGACAATATCAATTGCAAAATGAAAAGAAGTTATTGACACTGGAGCAGAGCATGCTTCGAAGTCAAATGAACCCGCATTTTTTGTTCAACTCGTTGAACTCAATAAAGCTTTATATCATAAACAACGAGCAGAAGAATGCCGTTCACTATTTGAATAAATTCTCTAAGTTGGTACGCAAGATATTGGAGGCATCCTCTTTGAAAGAAATACCATTGGCTGAAGAACTGGAAACCGTTGAGCTTTACATGAACATCGAAAATATTCGTTTCTCCAACGAGATCAATTTTACCACGACAGTTGCAGATGATGTTGACCCCCATCAGGTCAAGATACCCTCCCTGATCCTTCAACCTTTTTTGGAGAATGCCCTTTGGCACGGACTATCATCAAAGGAAGGCGAAAAAAACGTCGATTTGGAGGTAACCAAAGGTGAAAACGGGTATATACACATCGCCATAATCGATAACGGAATCGGTCGAGAGGCCGCTGAAAAAATAAAAGAAGGCAAAGTATTAAAGCGTAAATCGGTTGGCATAGATATCACAAAAGAGCGGCTAGCCAACTTTTCAAGGGACTATCAAAATTCTTTCGATATGGCAATGGTGGATCTCTTTGATGGTGACGGTAAGGCATGTGGCACCAAAGTGACGCTGGACATTCCTACGGCTTAGTTTATAGGCTACTTTTTTAATTCTTGGGCCACTTTTTCCAATTCATCGTACCAATCATCACCAAACTTTCTGATCAAAGCCTCCCTTACAAATCTATAAATTGGCATTTTCAGTTTGGCGCCCAGCGTACATGCGGGGTCGCAGATTTCCCATTTGTGATAATTGACAGCTGTCAACTCGGTATACTCCCTTACCCTCACAGGATACATATGACATGAAATTGGTTTTTTCCAGTCTATTGCACCCTTATTGTAAGCTTCCTCCAAGGCACATTTCGCTACATTCCCACGGTCAAAAACGACATAGGCACATTCGCTATTGTTGATCAAGGGGGTTTCCCATTCATCATCTTCCCCTTTGACAAATGCGCCTTGTTCTTCTATGGCGGCAATGCCTTCTTTTCTCAAAAAAGGTTTTACATCAGCGTAAATATCAACCAATATCTCGGTTTCCCTGTCTTCCAAAGGTGCACCTGCATTTCCATCCACACAGCAAGCTCCCTTGCAGGCACTTAGATTGCACGTAAAATCTTGCTCCAAGATCTCTTCTGAAACAATGGTTTTTCCTATTTGGAACATAATTGTTTTCTAAGGGTGCAAAGATACTTCTAAATGCTTCAACCTCGTTAACTTGTTCGAGCCTTTGAATTATTAAAATCATTGCCAAAATTCAATCTACTAGTTAAAGGTCAGGTCGGAATCAATTCCGCAATCTTGGTCCATGGCCATTTTCGAATATTGAACCCCTTGGCCGACATGTTTAGGAGGTAGTTTTTGTTTACCTTGTACCCAAACTATTTGACAGCGTCACAGGTTTCTAAATAAGCAAATAAAAATGAACAGAACAATCTCAATTGTATTGATCTTATTGGCCCTGGCCTTGATCGTCTACAATATAACCCTTGTGAATTTTGAAAATCCGTTGGAGGGCAACAGCATTATTGCCATCATCGGAATAATGGCTTCTCTTTGTGCAATTGTGCTATTGCTTATTTATCTGACTTCGAAAAATATCGAGAAAAAAATAAAGGATGACTAGGTTTTAGCGGCCAAGAGCCCTAGTTGATGGTCTCAAGCCGTTCGGCTTCCTCTTGTCTTACAACGGGATTGTCAAGTTCTAAAACTTGACGAAGCATCAGGTCTTCAGAACTCTTGATTTTGGCGTGCAAATTGGCATCGAACAGTTGATCGGCCAAGGCTGCCTTTAGGTAAAGCTTGATATTATCTTCATAGCTGTAGAAATCCATATTCAACTTTCGCGCAATAGAATATTGCACAAATTCGCTGAATAAAATATCATCAACCTTGAAATCGTTGATAAACTCCATTCTTGAGTAGTCGGCATAGTCTTGCCGATGTGAATCCAAGTGTTCGAAGATGAAGAAAGAAAGGTAACCTAGGCTATCCATACTCTCTACGGCTTCTTCTTCATCGCTTCCCATGGGAACAAATACGTCGGGAATTATTCCTCCCCCTCCATAAACAATTTTGCCTTTAGGGGTTTTGAACTTCAATGAATCTGCAACTTTGATACTGTCTGCCGACATCAATTCACCATTACGGTATCGGTCGGTGAATTTTTTGAAGTATTCTTTGGTTCCATTTCGATAATCACGCTGTATACTTCTACCGGTCGGGGTATAATATCGAGAAACCGTAAGCCTGACCGCAGAACCATCACCCAAATCCATTTCGCGTTGTACCAAGCCCTTTCCAAAGGAGCGACGGCCCACTATCGTACCAATATCATTGTCTTGTAGAGCCCCCGCTATGATTTCACTGGCCGAAGCCGAACGTTCGTTGATCAAGACGTAAACGGGCTTGTCTTCAAAACTGCCTTCGTCGGTGGCATGAACCTTATTGACCTTTCCCTTTTTATTCTTGGTGAAGAGAATCAACTTTCCTTCCTGTAAAAATTCATCGGCCATTTGTTCCGCGATTCCCAAATATCCACCGGGATTATCCCTTAGGTCAAGTGTCAACTTCTTAGCGCCTTGGCTTTGAAGCTTTGAGAGCGCAGATTTGAATTCCTTAAATGTCGACTCGGCAAAACGGTCGATCTTGATATAGCCCATATCCTCGGTCATCATATAGTACGACTGTACGCTTTTTATCGGAACGATGTCGCGCTTGATTTTCACATCAAAAGTTCTGTCCTCATCCTTTCTATAAACCTTCAGGTTTACAGTGGTGCCTTTTTTACCTTTTAGGCGCTGTACGATCAAATCGTTGGGCAGGTCTTTACCGAAAAGGGTATCATTGTCGGCCATCAGAATCCGATCGCCTGGCTTAATTCCCTTACGATGACTGGGGCCACCTGGTATTGCGCGAATAACCGAAATCGTGTCCTTGTATGCATAGAAATTGACACCAATACCTACGAAATCGCCTTTCATACTCTCAGAAACTTGGGTCATTTCCTTTTCCGATATATAGACCGAATGTGGGTCTAATTTTTCAAGTATTTGATTGACCGTAACATCGACAATACTGTCAGTGTCAATTTCATCAACATACTCGTAATCAATATAATCGATCAATCGATTTAATTTATCCTTCTTCGAATTGGTGGTAAATAACTTTTCGGGGGTATCGGCAAAATGCAGTTTTCCGCCAACAAAGAGGCCCAATGCCAAGGCCGCTGCAAGAAGCGTCGGCAAAATGTAGTTGTACTTTTTGTTCATACCTTTTCTGCATTTGCGATTTCGGGTAGATGCTGCAACTGTACCCCGGCCCTTTCTAAAAATTGCAATCCTGAGTCATCGCGATAAGCTTTCTGATATACCACACGTTTAATGCCAGATTGGTGGATCAATTTACTGCACTCACGGCATGGTGAAAGTGTAATGTACAGGGTTGCACCTTCACATGATTGAGTTGATGAGGCCACTTTACTTATTGCGTTGGCCTCGGCATGAAGAACATACCATTTGGTATATCCATCCTCATCCTCGCAAATATTTTCAAAGCCCGTTGGGGTACCGTTATAACCGTCTGAAATAATCATTCGGTCCCGAACAATAATCGCGCCCACCTGTTTTCTGCGACAATAAGACAACTTGCCCCATTCCTTTGCCATTCTCAGGTAAGCCCTGTCGTATTTTTCTTGTTTGGTCTTCTTCACCCCTGAACTTGTCTCAAAATCGAACTACTAAGATACCTGCTTTGAACTAGCCTCACAATCGAAATTAGGTTAATATTTAGCCAAATGCTACCAAGGGAACGTTTGAGTGAGCATTGGTATTGTGATAAGAAGTATCAAAATGGAGGTGCCAATCACAAAAAAGGCGTATTGTACTTTCAAAATGGTCTGTGTAATATATCCCAGAAGAAGAACGATCAAAATAATCACCACCTGGGAAAACTCGATACCCGTGGCAAAACCGAGAAGTGGTGTCACTTTATCAGTTTCTTCGGCCATCAACATTTTAAAGTAATTCGAAAAGCCGAATCCGTGGATCAACCCGAAGAAGGTCACCGCCAATACATGAATCAAAAGGCTTCGATTTCCTTCCCCAGACTGCACATAGATGATGTTGAAGATGGCCGTCAGACCTATAGTGACGGGTATTAGAAACTCGATCAGGGCGGTATCCATTACAACCACCCCGTAAACCGATAATGCCAATGATGTGCAGTGCGCAATGGTAAAGAGGGTGGCTAAAAGCAGCACCTGTTTCCATTGTTTGAACGTAAAGGGTATAGCGAGGGCCGCCAGAAATAGAATATGGTCATATGCCCCAAAATCAAGCACATGCCAAAATCCCAACTTGATATAAAACCAAAAGCTTTCCATTCGGTATTCGTTATGTTAAAGACTTAGGGCGTCACAAATCTATGACCGATATGCCTGTTTCAATAATAAAACCGTCAACTGGTTAAATTTCACGACTTTGGGCAGTTTCAAAGGCCTCGCTCCGCTTGGATCGTCTCGTATGCCTTTTGTACTTGTTTGAACTTTTCCTCTGCCCCCTTTTTTATAGCCTCGTCTTGGGTATTTACCCTGTCAGGGTGGTATTTCTTCGCCATCTTGCGATAGGCCTTCTTCACTTCGGCATCGGTGGCCGTTTTTTCAATTTCCAAAATTTTGTACGAGTTATTGGCCGATTTGATGAACATCGCCTTGATGCTCTCAAAATCACGCAAATTGACTCTTAGGTATCCGGCAATCTCACGTATTTTGTTGACTTCAGAGGTACTTACATTACCATCAGCCTGGGCGATGCCAAACAAAAAGTGGAGCAATTGTAGGCGTACTTCATAGCGGGTGCGTTGGGTCATAAAGGCACAGATTCGCTGCGCGGAAATCTCTCGCTTCTTGTTGATGTCGTTGAAGGTCCTGAAAATCGCATTGGCCTTTTCCTTTCCATAAGTGGATACGAAATACTGGCGCACATAGTCCATCTCACGCTGACTGACCTGTCCGTCGGCCTTTATGACAATCGAGCAGAGCGATAGAAGATTCAGCTCAAAATCGGCCGGAGAAACACTTTGGCGCGTCATATCACTGAAGATGGTCTGTGCCCCACGGCCACTGCCGCCCAATCCATCGATAAAACTTCCCAAAAAGAATCCGACAATGGCTCCGGCATAACCGCGAATGAAAAAACCCAGAATGGCTCCCAACCACTTTACCATAACATCTTGAGATTTCGCCAAATATAAGCCCCCTATGGCTCACCCACAAGGAGAGTCAAAATAATGGCCTAGAAAAGTTAAGGAGTTCCTCTAAATGCGACAAAACACGTATCTTTGATTTTGCTTAATCAAAAAAGAAAAATATGTATCCCGCAGAATTGGTAAAACCGATGAGAGAGGATCTGGCTTCCGCCGGGTTTGAAGAACTATATACGGCCGAAGCGGTCGAAAACGCAATAAATCAAGATGGCACCACTTTGGTCGTTGTCAATTCAGTATGTGGCTGTGCGGCGGCCAATGCCAGGCCCGGTGCCAAGATCAGCCTTCAGAACGAAAAGAAACCCGATCATCTGATCACTGTATTTGCCGGTGTCGATACCGAAGCCGTTGATAAGGCCAGAAGTATGATGGTACCTTTTCCTCCATCTTCGCCAAGCATGGCATTGTTCAAAAATGGTGAATTGGTGCACATGATCGAACGTCATCATATCGAAGGAAGGCCGGCAGAGATGATCGCCGAGAATTTGATGGAAGCCTACAACGAATTCTGTTAATTCATCCCCGCTTATTTTGAGTGGTCGTAGTAAACGTTTTCCTAAGGCGGAAAAATAATGACAAACCATCTGGCATAAGCTGGATGGTTTTTTATTTTTGGGAATGCAAAAAATATTGGCCTACATATTCACCCCGATATTTTTCATTTTCTTCGGATTTACCCTTTTGGTTTTTCACCCGATCCAATGGTTTGCCCACAACGTTCTAGGATACCATTCTCACGCCAAAACGGTTGCTTTGATGAATCTGTGTATCATGCGGTGCACAAATGTTTTAGGGACAAGGTATTCGTTCAAAAATCCACATAGCATCGAAAAAGACCGCCCGTTGATCATTGTAGCAAACCACCAAAGCATGTTCGACATTCCCCCGATTATTTGGTATATGCGCAAACATCATCCCAAGTTCGTAAGCAAAAAAGAGCTGGGCAGAGGTATCCCCAGTGTCTCTTACAACTTGCGCCATGGCGGATCTGTGCTTATCGACAGAAAGGACAATAAACAGGCGTTGACCGAAATCGCTAAACTGGGGAAGTATATCGAACAACACCAACGCAGTGCCGTAATTTTTCCAGAAGGTACGCGTAGCCGCAACGGTGAGCCCAAAAAATTTCAGCCTACCGGACTTAAAGTATTAATGAAAAAGGCACCGACCGCCTTGGTCGTGCCCGTAAGTATCAATAATTCGTGGAAACTATTGCGCTATGGTAAATTTCCAATGGGCCTAGGGAATCATTTGACCTTCGTGGTTCATCCCCCAATGGAAATCATTCCGAATTCGGATACTTTTTTTGATCAAATCGAAAGCCAGGTAATCTCAGGAATCAATAATACAAAATGACGGATTCTGAAATTATCGAACGAACAATCGCATTTGTCAAAGAGACCTTGAAAAATGCCGAAGGGGGTCATGATTGGTTCCATGTTCAACGGGTCTACAACAACGCGCTCCTTATCGCAAAAGATGAGGATGTCGATATTCTTACTGTTGGCCTCGGCGCTCTTTTACACGACATCGCCGATTCAAAATTTCATAAAGGAGACGAGACCATTGCCCCAAAAATGGCCCATGACTTTTTGAAATCGATACAGGTCAAAGGCGCAACAATCGATCATGTGGTAAAAATCATTAAGCACATCTCTTTTAAAAATAGCTTGGACAAGTCGAGGGAAAATTTTACCTCTAAAGAATTGATGGTCATTCAAGATGCAGATCGTCTTGATGCCATCGGTGCAATAGGAATAGCCCGTGCCTTTAATTATGGTGGGTTTAAGAACAGAAAATTATACGACCCGGATATTGCACCGAAACTGGACATGACGAAGAAGGCGTATAAAAATTCCAATAGCCCGACCATCAACCATTTCTACGAAAAATTGTTGTTGCTCAAGGACAAAATGAATACTGAAACCGGGACCAAACTAGCTAAGAAGCGGCATCAGTTCATGCTCGACTATCTTGAGCAATTCTACCATGAATGGATGGGAAGCCCGAAATCTTAGCTTTGTAAAACCCGAAGTGTTTTACTTTTAACCTTCCCTCAAATGAAGGAAGGCTTTGCTTCAATACAAAATTCAGAAGGCATAACCCCCTGAAATTTGAAAGACATTGTTTTGATTGTTCCCCTCAAAATCAGAATTAGCATTGATATTTGAAATACCTTTGTTATAGCGAAGTCCTACAAATAGATTGTTCCCTATTTTATAGGATGCGCCAATACCAACGGCGATATCAAAGCTTTTAAAGTCATCTTTATTGGCATTGGTCGAAATCAAAAAACCGGCCAAAGGCCCTGCCTCGACGCTCAACCCTTCAATGATGTAATATTTGGCCATCAACGGTAAATTGAGGTAGTCCAATTTCAAATTGTTTCCTGCAGAATTGATCGGCCATTTGCTTCCCTGTGAAGAATAGAGCAATTCAGGTTGCACAGCCATTTTTTCCGATATCGGAATTTCTGCTATTCCTCCGAAATGAAAGCTTATTTTTGAGCCAAAACTGCTTAGGCCTGTTATTCCTCCATAGGTATTTCCGCCAACCGAGGCCACATTTACACCTCCTTTAACCCCAAAACCAAAGTCTTGGGAATTCACAGATAAAAAGGTTAAAAATGCCATGACCGTCAACGTCGATAGTTTTCTCATAATTCCAATTTTAATGTTTAAGATTACCCTTATTAGTTCCAAGTGACGAGAAAAGTCAACATTCGATCATCAAAATGTTTTCAGCTTTCTACCGAGGTGTTTTCTTTCAAGCTCATTTTGGGTAAGTTCAATGGCCATCTTGAGGGCCTGTTTCGCAGAATTCGAATTTTTGAGATCTATAAGAAGTTCAGCCTTTATGGCATAAAACAAAGCATTGCCCAAGAAGTATGGGCTTTGTTCAAAAGCCTTAAGTTCGGATAAAGCTTTTTTAGAACCATGCACTTTGTAGTAAGGAACGATTCTATTCAACTGGATTATTGGCGAATATTGTCTTTGTAGTTGTAGGTCATATAACGTTAGTATGGCCCTCCAATCGGTCTCTGCAAAAGTTTTGGCCATACAATGAAAATAAGACACTGCAGCTTGTAAATGGTAGTCCGACAAGTCGGCTTGGGTTTCCGCATTTTTTAAATGTTCGATGCCCAAATCGATCAAACCTTGGTCATATCTGTAACGATCTTGGTGTTCAAGATCTACCAACTCTCCAGAATCACCGGTCCGCGCCTCGAATCGACTCGTATGAAAGTACATCAATGCGATCAGGGCATGAACTTTCGGCCGGTTACAGTGCTTATTCTTGGTCAACAATAAAGCCAAACGAATGGCCTCAAGGCAAAAATCCTTTTTAATCAAAACTGCCCCTGAACTAGGGGCATATCCTTCAGAGAACAATAGGTAGATAATCTTGAGAACAATGTTCAACCTTGAGCTAAGCCCTATTTCGACCGGGTTCTCCAAGGTTTTTATGTTGGCCTTGAGCCTTTTCTTGGCCCGGGTAAAAGATTTAGCGACCGTCTCCTCTTTCTTTAACATCGCCCTGGCTATTTCGGCATTACCGAATCCCCCAATCAACTTTAGGCTGAGTACAATCTGGTATTCCTGTGATAATGATGGATGGCAGCAGGCAAAAATCATTTTCAACTGACTGTCATTAATGGTATTGCTCAGTTGCACTTCTTCTTGAACGGAAAGATCCTTTTCAAAAAGGGAATCAACATCTGGCTGTATCATTTTTTTGTCCTTCCGAAGCCTATCGATCAATTGGTTTTTGGCCACCTTCATTAGCCATGCCGTAGGATTCTTTGGAGGCTCTTGATATCCCCATACCTGCATGGCCTTTATCAGCGCTTCCTGCACGGCATCTTCTATTCTTTCCAAATGTGATGGGCCAAATCTATAGGTCAAAAGTGAAATCATTTTACCATACTCATGTCTGAATATGTGTTCGACCAATGCCCCGTTCCCTGAATCCTTCATTACTTAAAATTAAAAAGTCCGATCATGACGTCGGACTTTCCCATTCATTTTTTGATCTGCTACATATCCATCGACATAATCTCACGTACCTCGACATTTCCTCCGTGCTCGAAAATCGGACATCCTTTGGAAATCTCGACTGCATCAGCCAAACCATCCGCGCTTACGATAAGGTAACCGCCAACAACTTCCGCCCCTTCTGCAAAAGGGCCATCGGTAATAACTTCACCGGCTTTTTCGACAACCTTGCCGTCTCCTGAAAGCGGAAGCCCGTCTACTAATTTTCCTTGTTCTTTGAGGCCTCCCATCCAGGCACCCCACTTTTGCATGTGCGCCTGAACCACCTCTGGAGGTTGCTGTTTCCATTCCGCATCCCCTCCTCTAAATAAATACAAAAAATTACTCATAATATGTTACTTTAAAAGTTATGTGGCCTAAAGACGCACGGAACAAAACAAAATGGACAATATTTCAAAATAATTTCATTTGTCCGTCTTTATAGTGCCCATGCAATTCTTTGTTCAATTTAGGAAAATTCTTGCCCCTAAAGTGTCTGTGCCTAGCCAATCTGGCCAAATCATGTATCTGCGTGGCAATTCTGCCCTCACCCTTACCTCTTATACCAAATCGGCTGTCGTTGAGGGTTCCATTATGGCATTCTTGAATTTGGTGCAACACCTTTTGTGCCTTGTCTGGCAACGCCTTCCGTATCCAATCCGTAAAAATATGACCAATGGCACCGTTGAGACGTACCACAGTGAATGCAAACGACAGTGCCCCATTATCTGAAACCGCTTTGGCCAACTTCATTATTTCGTGGCTGTTGATTCCCGGAATTATAGGGGCCAACATTGCATTGACGGGGATATTATGGTCAGATAGCATTCGAATGGTCTTCAACCTTTTTTTAATCGTTGCAGTTCTCGGTTCGAGGATTCTTCTCGTCTCCTCAGATAAAGATGTAACCGATACGTTAACACCTACCAAGTTATCCTTGGTCAATTCCTTTAGGATATCCAAATCCCTCAGAATCAATGAGTTTTTGGTTATAACCCCTACCGGATGTCTATATTTCAAAAATATCTCAAGGCAACCTCTCGTAATCTTGAACTTTTTCTCGGCGGGTTGATAGCAATCGGTATTGCCGGAAAGAACGATAGTCTCGGCCTTCCATTTCTTGCTCTTTATTTTCCTTTCCAAAAGACTTGCCGCCTTTTTTTTAACCAAAATTCGCCGCTCAAAATCAAGGCCTGCGCTATAGCCCCAGAACTCATGGGTATTTCTGGCATAGCAGTAAATACAACCATGTTCACAACCCTGATAGGGATTCATGGAGAACATCATGCCTACATCAGGACTTGTAACCTTATTCACGATAGTCTTGGGAAAAACCGGAATGTACTGGGTTTTGTTCTTGTCCGCTTCCTCGCCTTCCCTTCGACAGAATTCAAGGAAATCGTCTCGAACCTCATATACATTTTTCTCAAAACGATTATGCACATTTCTTTGGGCACCCCGCCCTTTAATGAAGTCGTTCTTGTTCACAAGAAAATTAGGATTTATTCCAAATTTATGGAATAAATCCTAATATAGAATATGAAGTTTGTTAATTGTTGGTATAAAGCCTTTTGTTGAAAGTAGCGGCGACTATTTCGAAGCGCCGACCTGCGAAGATTTAAAATCTACACTGACCAACTGTTTTTTGGTGCCGCGTTTTGCGTAAAAAAGCAATCGATCCTTGTCGCCGTCGATTAAAGGAATATTGACCATCAAAGGAAGTCTGGCATCTTTGTCATCGATTAGCTTTTCAAAACTTACTTTCCCATTTTCATCGAGTTGTATGGTAAAGACATTTCTATTGCGACTCAGACCTTGCTTGAACAAAAGGCGCTCCCCCGATAATATTTGTGGGTTCTCTGCCGAGGTCGCGATAAAGAAATAGGTCTTTCCATCTTTGACATAAGAACTATAGGATACATAAGCGCCATCGCCCTGGGTAACCTCTGCCTTGTTGATGTTCCTGATCCAGATTACATCTCCCGAACTATTCAACTTTGCCGAGACAATGTCATTATGGTGAAAACGCTCGACTTTCACCCTACCGCCACTAGAATTGGCTTGAACGCTATTGGTTACAAAATACTCCTCGGCATTGAAGAGTATCGATCCATCAGGATTTATACTCAAGTTTTTGAATACTAGGTTTTTGATTTCCTTGTCCTCCTCGCGGCCAAACTTGTCCATCATGAACTGATCTGAAAACGGACTGTATTTTTTGGTCTTGGCCACAAGTGTGTACGGATCCAACTCGAAATAAGAAAGTCCGTTATATCTATTGTCCTTGCGATTGGCATAAAAACCGACGCAGAAAAGCTTACCGTTTTTCATGATGGGTTTTAACCCTTCGGAAAATTTGCTAAAATCATCGAATGACTGTGTTTGTGCGGTCGTGGCCTTCTTGGTCACTTTTATTATCTCGTACTGAAACTTTCTTTCCTTGGCTGAGAATCTTCTTTTCTTGAAATAGGCTTTTCCGACGATATATACATTTTCCAAGTCATTTGAAAACGCCACATTTTCAAACGAATAATTCTTTTCCTCCACTTCGGCCGAAAAATCGTGGGTAATCAATTTTGTAAGGCTGGTATTGAAAAGGTGTATGAAATGTTTGTTTGTCTTTCCCTTCTTGAAATGGGTCGTAATCACGAAAGCCGACTTTTCATCATCGAACAGAACGGAGGTCGTAAACCCTGAAGAGAATTTTCGATTGTAATAGTTTCTATCCAAAGGCTGTCTTACCGGATCTGAAGGAATCGATAATATCGTCTCTTGCGTAAAGTTGTATTCAGCCATAGGGCTTCGGTGAACCACATAATCATAGGACTCCGTTTGATAATTATAGTCAAGAAACAATAAATATATTTGTCCGTTTCGAACATAGCCTTCGACAAAATTGGCGTTCTTCAGCTTGTAATTGTATTCTGAGACCAAGTTCAGGTCTTTGTCGTAATTCTCTATGAAGTAACCTTTGGGCTTGAGGATCATTCCGGTATAGTAGGCCCGTACCAGAAGGGATCCCCCTTTTTCATCATCGGCGATGGTAAGTAGATTCGAATACTTATACCTATCGTTATATTTTTCTCCAAAGGTATATTTTAAAGGCATTTCCTGCGCATTTGACACAGTATAGACCGCTAAAAACAAGATTAAGGCAATGCCTTTTCGAAGTACCATAAGTAGGATTTTTGGAGATATTAAGCTCCGGGAAAGTCAGCTTTTCGCTTCTCTAAAAACGCGGTGGTACCCTCCTCAAAATCGGCAGTACCGAAACATGCGCCGAAAGCCTCAATCTCAGACTCATATCCGTTCACATTAGTTTTAAAACCCGCATTTACGACTTTTATTGCATGCGAAATGGCTACCGGCGAATTATTGGCGATTTTTTCAGCTAGTTTGTGGCAATAGGGCAATAGTTCTTCTTGCGAAACGACATGATTTACAAGGCCGTAACCCAAGGCTCGATCTGCGTCGATCATGCTTGCCGTCATAATCAATTCCAGGGCCCGGCCTTTTCCGACCAATTGTGGTAGCCGTTGGGTGCCTCCATACCCGGGAATCAAACCCAAAGATACTTCCGGAAGACCCATTCTCGCATTGTGGCTCGCGATACGAAAGTGACAGGCCATGGCGAGCTCCAATCCACCTCCAAGGGCAAAACCATTGACCGCCGCAATTACTGGAGTCGATAATGCCTCCACAAAATCAAAAAGAATTTCCTGTCCCTTCAAGGCTAATTCCTTCCCTTCTTCTACCGAGAAATCGGCAAACTCTGAAATATCGGCGCCTGCCACAAAGGCCTTTTCCCCACTACCTGTCAAGATAATGACTTTCACCTTCTTTTCCCTGTCCAGCTCGGATAGGGCATAATGCAATTCCTTAATGGTCTCGCGATTCAAGGCGTTCAATTTCTTGGGACGATTGATGGTCAAGGTAGCGACCTCCTGGTTTTGTGCTACCATCAAATTGTTATAGTTCATTAGGGTACTTTTATATTAGGTTCCAATTTTGGCTCTTTCGGGAAACGAACGGTAAAAATCGTTTCGACCCCTTCCCTTGAATGTACGGAGATGTCTCCCTTATAAGTTTCTACAATATTTTTTACCATTCCCAGACCGAGGCCCATTCCGCTTGATTTTGTTGTGAACTTCGGTTCGAAAATCTTGTCTTTGACTTCTTCGGCAATGCCAATTCCATTATCGGCCACCGAAATTTTGACCATTTCCCCTTCAGAGGATACCGAAACCAGAATTTGTGGATTCTCAACTTCGGGCATGGCCTGAATTGCGTTTTTGACCAAATTGGTCACGACACGAATCAATTGGGTGCGATCCAATTTGGCAATAATTTTCTTTTCCTCGGAATGGAAACGGATATAGTCCTCGTTAAAAATATCCAAGGCCAGTTTTACAATCTTGACAACATTCAGTGTTTCGTTTTGTTGGGCGGGCATCTCGGCAAAATTCGAAAATGCCGAGGCAATATTGCTCATCGTATCGATTTGCTGAATGAGTGTCTTTGAATATTCCCTCACTTTTGTTTCCACCTCCGGGTCGTCCGGGTCGAACTTGCGTTCAAAACTCTGAACGCTCAGCCGCATAGGCGTCAGCGGATTCTTTATCTCGTGGGCCACCTGTTTGGCCATCTCACGCCATGCCTGTTCGCGTTCACTTCGTGCCAACTTAGCCGCACTTTGTTCAAGTTCATCGATCATCGCATTATAAGAAGTGATCAATCCGCCTATTTCTACACTTGGGTCTTCAACGAATATTTTTTTGTTACGTCGCGTCAAATCGGTACTAGAGAGCATATCAGAAACGGTCTGCAAAGATCTGGTGATGTATTTTGATATGAAGTAAGCAAGCCCAATGGCAATGAGCAACATGACCAGATACACCCATCCCAGGCGTATCAAAAATTCGCGCAGCTCTTTGTCGTTAAACGAATTGTCTTCAAAATAAGGAAGGTTCAAAATTCCGATGGGCTTAAACTTTGAATCGTTTATATAAGTGTATGAGGCCCTGTAGCGGTCACCAGCAGCCGAATTTTGCTCGACATATCTACTTGTCGCGCTGGCGCGCAGTCCATTAAGTACCCCGGCATCCAAGCAATTGGATACCGAATCGTTCTCGAACTTGGGCTTGGAACTTTTTATCAACTGCCCCTCAAGGTCATAAATATTGAAGTTTAAATTCTGTACATCGGCTATACGGTAAATCTCGTCCCTAAAAATATGTTCAAGATTTTCTGTGGTGACCGGGTAAGTGGTTTGCTGTAATGTATAATTTACACTCTGCTTGATCTGATCTTCTTTTTTGACCAGGCGTTCTTTGTGATAGTCGTTGTTGATTTCACGAAATTGGTAAATGGTAATGCCCAAGATCAACACCGAGGCAATCACAACCAACAGAATCATGGTTACGAAGATTCGAGATCGAAGGGAAAGTTTTTTGAACAAGGCAAGAAATGTTTGAACTCAAAGGTAGCAAATATCAAGCCATTTTAGATTCAAGCTCAAGTACAGGAATCAAGTTCAAAGATAAACCTAAGGGCTTTTTAGGCCTCCGTTTGATATTGGAAACCCCTTGGTCAAGCTTCGGGATTTTGTTCCCGGAATCTCTTGTAAAGTCTAATGGCCAACATCAAAATAATGGCCAAAACGATTATGCCGATCACACCATAAATCCAGTTGAACGCATTTCGCAAAGTGACCAAAAAAATTACGGCAAAAAGTATCAATGTGGCCCCCTCGTTCCAAATGCGCATGTAGTTAGAGGTATATTTTATCTCATTTTGCTGCAGTTGTCTAAACATAAAGTGGGTTCTCAAATGGTAAATGATCAAGAGTAAAACAAAAGCGAGTTTCACGTGCATCCATCCTTGTTCCAAAAACGAGGGCATTAGAAACAATAACCAAAGAGCGAAGAGCGTTGCCAAAATTGCCGATGGCCATGTGATGATGAACCAAAGCCGTTTTGCCATCAACTGCAATTGTTTGGTCAGAATTTCCTTTTCAGGGGACGGTTTTTCAGAAGCTTCAATGTGATAAATGAACAAGCGCGGTATATAGAACAAACCCGCGAACCAAGTGATTACGAAAATCAGATGGAGGGCTTTTATGTAGTTGTAATACTCGCTCACGCTCGGGTTTATGGTTTCATCGTTTCAGGTTCAAAGTTAACCAAACCTAAAACAAGAAACTTGAAACTTGAACCCTCAAGGCCTAATTGCCCCGATACCGGCTTCCCAAAGCTCTTTATTGTATTCGGGAATCGTCGTTTTCATAAAGGTCTCCGCACGCGATTTAAGACCCTGCCATTGTCGGTCCAATTCGGTCTTACGATCTCGTGAAGATCGATTCACTCTAGGTATTTCACTATTTGTAGCGTTGATCAGAAAGAGGTATTCCGCCGTAAATTTATTCGGGAAGTTCTCAACATCGTCATACGCCTGTGATTTTCGTTGGATCATTTCTTTGTCCCAGGCATCCAAGTCATCTGACAGTTTCTTGCCCGCTTCTTTTAGGGAGGTATCGTCGATATCTTTCAAAATTTTATCCAATTCCCGTTTGGCGGTATATAAGGCATTGACCTTATTGTGCATGTCGGTCAGCGTTGCTTCCATCTCAGACATCAGCGCATCATGTTCTTCATATTGGCCCTCTTTGGTTTCGTAAAGCGGTACTTCGACTATTTTGCCCTCTGTGGTTACCGTTTTGCCGTTGGCCTTTAAGGTAATGGCATAAGTGCCGGGTATAGCTCTATGCCCCCTAAAATCGGCTTCGATATAGGTGTTAGGAATTCCGGGCATGATACCATGCCGGATATCCCAAACGAACCGATTCAGGCCTTCCTTTTTAGATATGGTCGGCGCCGGTGGCGGACCACCTCCATTATGCTTCTTATAATTTTTATCTTTTTCGGAGGAAAAGCTGCGAATCAACTTCCCATTTGAATTTTTTATTTCCATGGAAATAACTGTCGAATCGCCCAACTTTGGCAACTCATAATAAATCACCATCCCGTTGGCCGGATTCACGCCCACAAAATCGGTGCTGCCATCAAATTTGTCAATATTACCGCTCATGGGGCTCCCCCAAGAGCCGTTCAGGGCATCATCGGGCCTGTAGATTTTCAAGGCCTTTTCAGCGTCCTTCTGCCCTAGGACAGAAATGTCGTCCAGAATCCAAAAAGACCTTCCCGAAGTAGCGACGATTAAATCGCCTCGATGAACCTTCAAGTCGGTGATCGGGGCAGGTGGAAGATTGAGCTGAAAAGGTTCCCATGACTTTCCCCCGTTCCAAGAAAGATAAATGCCTTTTTCCGTTCCTGCATAAAGCAAGTCCTTACGCTTTTTATCCTCTCGGACCACCCGAGTAAATGACCCATAGGGTATTCCTTCACTGATGTTAGCCCAGGTCTTTCCGTAATCGGTCGATTTATAAATTGCGGGAGTATAGTCATTGAATTTATACTTCGTCGTGGCGATGTATATGGTGGCCTTGTCGTGTGGGGAAACCTCGATCGCATTCACCAAAGTCTCGCCTAAATTTTTTGGGGTGATATTCTGCCAAGTCTTCATGTTATCACGGGTGACCTGAACATAACCATCATCACTGCCCGTATAAAAAACACCCGCTTCGTGCGGTGATTCGATCATATAGGCAATGGTACCATAGTTCTCGGCACCCACGGCTTCGTTGGTATAAGGCCTACCACCATTGCCTTGCTTTTCATCAATATCTCGTGTCAGATCTGTTGAAGCTTCCTCCCAGGTCACGCCCCTATCACGGGTTCGCAATACGAGTTGGGCGCAGTGATAATAGGTGTCAGGTTCATGAATGGATTTTAATGTTGGCGCATTCCAGTTGTATAGGTACTTCATATCACGCGCCGCTCTTCCCAAGTACTGAATCGGAGCTGCCATCACCTTGGTCGATGCCTTGGACTCCATGTCGAGTAATTCTATTGTTCCCAAATAACTTCCTCCCATGACATATCTCGGATTGTCAGGGTCGAAAGCCAAGAATGCACTTTCGCCACCAGCGGAAGGGCTCCAATCCCGCAATGAAATTCCTCGACTTCCCAAGGCCAAACTGGCAATCTTGACCGAAGTATTATCTTGTTGGCCGCCATAAATATTATAGGGAAACAGATTATCCAAATCGATACGATAAAATTGGGCCGTCGGCATGATATCTTGGGTCGACCAACTCTTGGCATAATCAAAACTGATGGCGGCACCCCCATCGTTGGCGATCACCATATTTTTCGAATTGTCAGGGTTTATCCATAGGTCATGATAATCTCCATGCGTGCCCGTAATTCGCTCCCATGTCTTTCCGCCATCAATTGAACGAAGAGCCGGTGCACTTAATACATAGACCACATTTTCATTGTTGGGGTCTGCAAAAACCTCGATATAGTACCATGCCCGTTGCACCAAACGGTTATCGCCACTCACCATGCTCCATGATTTTCCAGCATCGTTGGAGACAAAGAGACCGCCCTGGTCTTTGTTGCTATCACTTTCGATCAAGGCATATACCTTGTTCGAATTCGCCGGACTCACCGCTATGGCCATTTTACCTTTTTCCTTTGGAAGACCTTTGGTCAATTCAATCCAAGTTTCTCCGGCATCGACAGATTTATAGAGTCCGCTTCCCTCACCTCCACTGATCATCACATTCGGGTCGCGCTCATGATGCCAAAGTGCGGCGTACAAGATATCGGGTGCATTGGCATCCATCGATAGCTCTACAGCTCCGCTCAATTTATTCTTATATAAAGTCTTCTTCCAAGTCACCCCGCCATCGGTACTTTTGTAAACCCCTCGTTCCTCGGTCGGGCCGTAAAGGGCTCCTTGCGCAGCGACATAGACGATATCCGGATTCTTCGGATGGATGATAATCCTTGAAATATGCTGTGTTTTTTCAAGTCCCATTTTCTTCCATGTCTTGCCGGAATCGGTCGATTTATAGACTCCATCACCATAAGATGCCATAACACCCCTGGGGGCATGCTCTCCCATACCCACGTAAACAATATTGGTATCCGATGGCGAAACGGCCACGGCGCCCACAGAACCCATCTCAAAAAAACCATCGGAGATATTCTTCCAATGCTGTCCGGCATCGGCAGTTTTCCAAAGTCCTCCGCCTGTTGTACCCATATAATAAGTCGCCGGGTCACCGATTACTCCGGTGGCGCATACAGAACGCCCACCTCGAAATGGACCTATGTTGCGATATTTCATGGGTTTGAAATATTCCTCTGCGGTTTGGGCGAAGGTGATTGTTACGGTCAGAAATGCTAGTAGAAGTAGTTGTTTTTTCATGAATTGATCCAATAATTAATTTTTATTTCTTGAACATTGGTCTCGACTCCGCTCGACCAGACAGAATCCTTTTCCGTCACTTCGAGCGGAGTCGAGAAGCTAATAGGAACGGGTTTCAAATATCATCAATTGGCTTATTGCTAAAATGTGTCTCATTCTTGCATTCGGCCAGTAAAGGCAGTAGATCATATTCTTCATTTGCCAATGCTAATTTCTTGGCTTTGCTCCATCTCTTAACCTTCTTCTCAAAATATTCAGCTTGTGCAAATTGCATAAATTCTTGATGCCAAATTAATCTTACAGGACGTCTTTGAGAAGTATATGAATTATCGTTTAACCCAAAATTATGTTCCTTTAGTCTACGGTCTAAATCATTCGTTAGACCAGTGTATAAAGATTCATCTGAGCATTCGACGATATAGACATAGTAGAATTTCATAACAATAAAGTTCTGTCAGGTCGAGCGGAGTCGGGACTCAAGTTCCATAGCTTCTAAACTCCGCTCGAAGCGACCGGGAATCACTCCTCCACAAATAAATAGTTCAATTTTAATTCGTTAAAAGCAGAATTGAAGTCTCGCAATTCTTTGCTCAACATGGCATCGAAGGCCCTCAGCTGTGTTTCAATCTTGCCGGTCAATTCATTTTTGACGGCAATGTCTTGGTTCGTCGGTGGAAAGTCGTCCAACCCGACCAAACTGTTCAAATGTGCCAATTTGTTCGTCAACCGTATGGGGAAATTCAATGGGTCTTGATTACTGCGATTTTTGGTTTGATAAAGTGCTTTTTCGATTTTCTCGAATTCCTCTTTCATGGTTTTCGCTTTTTCAACCAGATCTTTGGTCTGTTCATTGCCCTTGTACTGCTTTGTAAAAGCATCCAATTGGGCATTCACGGCCCGTATCTTCTTTATGCAGCCATGCGCCTTATCGACGGTGGCATTTATATCTGAAATAAAATCATGTTGTCTTTGCATGTCTTCGACCGTCACCTCTGCCCGAGGATCGGGAATAATCTTAAATTCTTGCGTTTGGTTAGACCCGTTAACGTTTAAATGGACTTTATAACTCCCGGGCACCGCTTTGGGTCCGCTGAAACTGGCCCACCAGAAAATCATCCCCTTTAATTTTTCCGCTTCTTTGCCCCGTGTATTCCAAACATGGGTGTTACCTCCTTTTTTAACCTTAAGTTTCTTGTCTTTGTCTTTGGACGAATTATTAAAGGATGCCAAGGTATCACCCGACATTGTGGTGTATGTCAACGCAACACTATCTTTTTCGGAAACATTTTTCAAATAGTAGTGTGTAATCACCCCGTTCGGATGGTTCATTCCCTCGGTCTTCGAGGGTTCCTTGCTGGCACCGCCCTTAGTACGATATGAGTCCTTCGGTTTAAAGAGGGTGGCGGACTGGTTTTTCTTTGCATCATCCATTTGATGAAGCACGGTCAAATCGTCTATGATCCAAAGACTTCTTCCTTGGGTAGCCACGATTAAATTGTCGTCTTTCAACGCTAAATCGGTAATCGGAACAATAGGTAAATTCAATTGAAACGGACTCCAACTGGCTCCATCACTAAAAGAAATGTACATTCCTGTTTCGGTTCCGGCATATAGCAAACCCTTTCTTTTTGGGTCTTCGCGGACCACTCGGGTGAAGTGCTCATTGTCTATACCGTTCGTTATTTTCGACCAGGTCTTCCCGTAATCTGTGGTTTTGTATACGTAAGGAGCGAAATCGCCCAGCTTGTATCGCGTTCCCGCAACGTAACAAGTACCTTCGTCAAAAGCCGAGGGTTCAATGCTGTTGATCATCATCCATTCAGGCATTCCACCGGGCGTTACATTTTCCCAATTCGCTCCCCCGTCTTGTGAAACATGTACCAATCCGTCATCGCTTCCTACCCATAGTAATCCCTCTTTCAAGGGGCTCTCATTAGCGGCAAAAATGGTACAATAGTATTCCACCCCGGTATTGTCTTGTGTAATCGGGCCCCCACTGGAAACCAGCTTTGTCGGGTCGTTTCTTGTTAAATCGTCCGAAAGCAATTCCCAACTTTGACCTTCATTCGTGCTCAGATGTACGTGTTGTGAAAAGGTGTATAGCTTCTTCGGATCATGCTTACTGAACATGATTGGGAAGTTCCATTGAAAACGGTATTTCATTCCTTCGGCACCATATCCCATAGGATTATCGGGCCAAACATTGATTCCCCTGACGGTTCCTGTTTTGTGGTTCTTACGGGTAAGAAATCCGCCATAGCTTCCGCCATACACAATATCATTGTTGGTAGGGTCTACCGCAATATGTGCCGATTCACCCCCGGCCGTAGGCTCCCAGTCGTCTTCCCCGATACTGCCGTCATCGGATCGGTGGTTTACCCTGAGCGTAGAATTGTCTTGTTGTGCCACATAAATACGGTAGGGGGTTGCATTGTCAGTGGTCACCCGATAATACTGTGCCGTGGGTTGGTTGTAATACGTACTCCATGTTTCACCTCCATCATAGGAGACTTGGGCACCCCCATCGTCACCGATGATCATACGTTTCGAATTCTCTGGGGAGATCCACAGATCATGATGGTCACCGTGAGGCGCATTGAACGTATTGAATGTTTTGCCTCCATCGGTAGATTTATGATAACGTACGTTTAGCACATAGACCACATCTACATCTTCGGTGTCGGCATAAACACGGGTATAATACCAAGCACGCTGGCGTAATTTTCGTTCTGAATTCACCTGTGTCCATTTCTTCCCGCCATCTTCAGAGCGGTAGAGCCCGCCTTTTTCCTTATTCTCGACAATTGCCCAAACGCGTTCACTGTTCTTAGGGGATACAGTTACCCCTATGATACCCAAGGTATCTTTTGGGAAGCCTTCGTTCTTTGAAATCTCCTTCCAGGTTTCGCCACTGTCAGTACTTTTCCAAAGAGCGGAACCATCACCTCCACTGCTCAAACTGTAAGGTGTTCTTTTGGCCCGCCAAGAAGACGCATACAATATTCGTGAATTGTTCGGGTCCAAAGTCAAATCGACAAAACCCGATTGGTCATTGACAAACAATTTTTTGCTCCAAGTCTTTCCGCCATCGGTGCTTTTATAGATTCCGCGATCTTGGGTAGGCTTATAGATATTCCCCAAAACTGCTGCGTAAACGATATTATGATCATCGGGGTGAATTCGAATTCGCGGAACGTGCCGACTGTTTTTGAGTCCGGCAAAAGTCCAGGTTTTTCCGGCATCCTCGGTTTTCCAAATTCCGTATCCAGAAGAAACATTGCCTCGAAGGGTCTTTTCCCCTCCACCGACATAAATGACATTGGGATCACTTTGGGCAACTTCCACCGCACCGATACTGCCGCCGAAGTAGCCGTCAGAAATGTTTTCCCAAGAACGGCCACCATCCAAGGTTTTCCATACGCCGCCCCCTGTCGCCCCAAAATAGAAAAGGTTGGGTTCCCCTGGAACTCCGGTCACGGCTGCGGAGCGTCCCCCTCGATGTGGGCCAATGGAACGATATTTCAAACTGGAATATAGCTCCTCTGGATAAATCGGATCGACCTTCTGCGTTTTACTTTTTCGTTGGGCCGTTAGGTTTATGGGAATAAACAAAAGTGCCAGGGCCAAAAGGCCTAGTGATGCGTAGTGGTTTTTCATTTTCTTAGTGTTGAATTAGCCAAGTTTAAATGTAAGGAAAATGGGGCGAATCGAAAATTTGGGAATCCTTTAATGCAAATAGGAAGTGTTAATTTGTACTTTTAGGGTACAATGAAAAAACAGCTTTCCATCATATCGCTGTTTGTGCTATTGAATATGGCCGTGGGCCGTCTTTTTCAAGAGAGTCTTAATGTGCCTTGTTTCACCGAACTTTCAATTATTGCCTTGACCGGATTTCTTTTTTGGACGGCAACAATAAAATTGATCGGAAAGGGGGCGCTCAAATGGAATATGCTCAAGAGCAGAAAAGATTTTATGGTACAAAGTGGATTGGGCCTTTCTACCGTCGCCATCCATATTTTGATCAGTCAGGCCATGGTCATAGTTTTGATGACCTCTATTTATAATTGCACCTCGGCCAGCTTCGACCTTTTGAACCTCAGCTTGACCAACAATATAGCAGTCAATCTTTTGTGCTATTTCTCTTTACTGTTCTACTTCTTATATTCCAAAAAAGAGATTGAAAGCAATCAAGGCTCCTTTGATACTTCAACTACGAAGAACAACCGGAAGATATCGGTATCGAAATCAGGCTTTAAGTTTTTGCTTTCCCTTGAAGAACTCATCTATGTCGAGACCGCCAACAATTGTATCGTTTTACATACCGAATCGGGCAAATATGTAAAATATCAAAGTCTCAAATCGTTTCAAAACGAACTTCCGAAGGGCATCTTCAAACGCATTCATAGATCATACCTCGTCAATACAGCATATATTCACTGCGTACAAAAGAACAGGAGCGGTGACGGATTCTTGAAATTGCTGACGGGTGAAAAAATAAGGTTCAGTAGAACCTATCAAAAAGAGATCCCGCAACTGTAGCGTCAACGACTTACCCTTTTTTCTCCGCAGCTTACCCTTTTCGACCGGCGATGCCAAAAGGCTTCCTATAGTTTTGCCCAAAACTGTTACAAATGTCGGGTAGAACTTTTCTGATATTGTTTCATTTGTACACCTTTCAAATTTCGGCCCAGCAATACTTGGATTCCGTTGTTCACATACATGGAGTAAACACGGACATTACGTTGGATGGGATTTTGAACGAGCCTTTATGGAAGAAAGCAACCCAGTTTCGATTTGCTGAATATAGTCCTAACTGGGGGGCCACCGATTCTCTCACAACACTTTACGTTACGTTCAACGAAGACAACCTGCTAGTAGGGTTTCGGGCCGACATGAACGAACCCGAAAAATTGGTTGCCCGTAACCTACGACGAGATGGTTATTATGGTGATGACTACTTCGCATTTCAAATTGACCCCAATCGTACCAAGAAAAATTCGTTTGCGTTCAGCGCCTATCCCACCGGTGCACGCTATGACGCCTCTACTTCCAACAATAATATTCCTTTAGGATGGAGCAGTCCTGGTAACCGTGCCTATGATATGCTTTGGAAGGGCAAAGTAAAGGTCACAGAAGAGGGGTGGCAGGGAGAGTACCAAATTCCGCTATCGAACTTGCGTTTTGAAGTACGTGACGGGCAGGTAACCGCCGGAATCTCTGGGCATCGTTCCATTCACCATCTGAACAAGAATATCCTGTTTCCCAAAATTCCAAGGGATGTTCAGGGTGGTGAGGGAATGCCCTCATTGAAACAGCCCGTCGTATTTGATGGTCTGATTCCCAAAAAGGATTTACAGATAACCCCCTATGTTCTAGGCAGTCTTGGAACTTCGTATGCGCCGACCGAACCAAGTGGCTTTCAAAAGAACGGAAACAATCGATTCGATGTAGGACTCGACGTTCGCTATGGCCTGACCCCGACCCTTACCTTGGATGCAACATTGAATACCGACTTCTCTCAGGTGGAAGTGGATGATCAGATTGTCAACCTGAACAGGTTTTCAATCTTTCTTCCCGAAAGGCGGAAATTTTTTCAAGAGCAGGCGGGACTGTTCGATTTTAGCCTGGGCATTTTATCACAGCTTTTTTACAGCCGCACTATAGGAATCAACAAGGGAAGACCTGTGCCTATTCTAGGCGGACTAAGATTAACGGGGGAATTGGGCGATTGGGATGTTGGTGCACTTTCGCTACAGACAGAGGGAGCCTACCTCGATAACGAAAGTCTGCCTTCTGAAAACTTCAGCGTGTTGAGGCTTCGAAGGCAACTATTCAACGACCGTTCGTTTTTGGGAATAATGGCAACGAACAGAGTCAGAAAAGGGCATTTCAATACCGCTCTTGGGATAGATGGCCTTGTTAATTTCGGCAATGATAATTTTTTAATTGGATCTGTCGCAAGCGTGTACGAGGGCGAGGGTTATAACAAGGCCACTTTTCACTTCCTCGACCAAAGCCGTTTCGCACTGCGATGGGAAAAACGCAAGCTTGAGGGCTGGTTTTACAAAGGCTCCTACGAGTACGCAGGAGAGAATTTCAACCCGGGAATGGGCTTTCAACTACGCCAAAAAAACCAGAACTTCTATGGGGGTTTGAACCATGGGAAATTCAATGACACCCGTGCCGATGGCCTCTTTCAATACCGCAGATGGCGCATAGTCAATACAGACCTTTATACCACTCCCGATATGGGCGAGGTTCAAAGTTGGAACCAACGACCCGAATGGATGGGGCGTTTTTTCTCACGCGATGAAATTTCAATCTTTGGGCAATTGCAGTATGAATTCCTTAGGGGAGGCTTAGTATTTTCCGAAAAAACAAGTATTCCCGAAGGGCATTATCTGTTCTTCTATGGCGGCCTGTCTTTTACCCCGGGCATACAGCGTGCCATGAAAATGCCAGCTGCCATCGAATATGGTCAATTTTTCGATGGCACCAATCTTCAACTACAGATTTCACCCCAATGGAATGTGAATCCACATCTGACAGTAGATAGTTCTTGGCGCATCAACTATCTCAATTTTAAGAAAAGAAATATCCACGAATGGATCCATATTCCACAATTGCGCATTAATTGGGCCGCCAACCTGAATTTGTCGGGCAGCGTTACCGCCCAATACAATTCGCTCGCCGACCGAATCTTTACGAATGCCCGATTGCGATATAATTTCAAGGATGGGCATGACCTTTATATTGTCTATAACCAAGATTATAACAGCATCAGAAATTTGGGCATGGCACCATTGCCCTATTACAACAATCGCATTTTTACCCTAAAATACTCCTATACCTTTATTCGATAAAATCAAGATTATGAGACCCTTACCGACAGTACTTATTGCAATCGCCTTAATCTTCAATTCCTGTGAAACCCAAAAAAAACCTGAGGGACCTATAATTGTACCGAAAGACAAAGAAATATTGACCCGTTTCAAAAAGGTATATTGGCCCAAAGCTTATCGCGAGCAAGACACCATATTGCTCGACCAAATGTTGGGTGAAGATTTTCAAATGATCGACAATAGTGGCATTTGGTATGACAAAGCTTATGAATTGAACTGGCTCAGGGAAAATGCCATGGAAAATGACTCTTTTTGGTATGAAATAAAGCGTATGGATATTCTGCCCAACGGCACGGCTATAATCTGCGGAACAGGACACATCGTCAATGATAGCGTTGAATCAATCTACCAATCAAGTAATGTTATCGTGAAACGCTACGGGGTTTGGAAGGCCGTTGCATCACATGTTTCGGGCTTTAAAACCATAAACGAAGACGCCAAGCAATGAATCGAATCATACTTCTTACCGTTTTGGCCACTCTATATGCCTGCAGCCAAACCAAACGCACCCAGGTCGATTATTTCGGGGAGACTCCCCCCGACACCGTTCCCAAAATATTTGCGCCCGGTATTATCTCGATCCAAGATCGGTGGGAGGGTAACGTTAATTTCAGTGCCGATAATAACGAGCTCTATTTCAATGTCTTTTATGACTCCTCAAAGACCATATATCAAAGTATTCGAAAAAATGGAAAATGGACCGAGCCCACGGCTATGGAAGAATTGAAGGGTCAAAATACTTGGGAACCCTTTATAACTTGGGATGGACAAAAACTGTATTTTATTTCCGACCGTCCCCCGGAAGTCCTGAATGGAACGGACGCATTTGGTATATGCAACGCAAAAACGACAAATGGTCGACCCCCCGTAATTTGGATTTACCGGTACCTGTTGAAAAGGGCCTGTGGTTCCCAAATGTCTCCAAAAAGGGGCAGCTCTATTTTGGTGGCGCTTTGAAATCTATCGATAGTGTTGGTCAGGGCGATATGTATGCGATGAATCCAAAGGATAAAAAAATAAAGCTTTTGAAAGAGTTTTGTTCCCAAAACGAGGATTGGGATCCCTTTGCAGCTCCCGATGAATCGTTTATTTTATGGGCATCGGATCGAGTTGGCGGATATGGCGGAACAGATCTTTACATAAGCTTCAAAAATACCGAAAGTGGTGAATGGGGTGCTCCAAAAAATCTTGGCCCTACCATAAACACGGAAAATTATGAGGTGGCCCCCCGCATTACCCCTGATGGAGAATATCTTTTTTTTGACCGGCCCATTAACGGTTCGCAAGACATATACTGGGTATCTACAAAGTCAGTTCTAAAATTGAGGGAATAGTTTTAAAGGTCTATTGCTTAGGTGGAACTAAACCGTATTCTACCTCCTCTGTTAATGTAGTGTCAAAAGTCCTATTTCAAGTTTTCGTATTTTCGGAAGACATAAAATCACCTCCTATGAGAACAATTGCAGTTTCCGTGCTAGGTTTAATCGCAGCTTTTAATTTTACCATGGCCCAAGACCGGATTACGGGTGAACCTTTTGCAACACGTTCGGTTGTGCTTGGGCAGAACGGTATGGTCGCGACCAGTCATCCGTTGGCTACCCAAATCGGACTTGAGATGCTGAAAAATGGAGGCAATGCCATTGACGCGGCCATTGCGGCCAATGCGGCACTCGGGCTCATGGAACCTACCGGATGTGGTATTGGCGGCGACCTCTTTGCCATCGTTTGGGACGGTAAGACGAAGAAACTATACGGCCTGAATGCCAGTGGCCGCTCGCCACAAAAATTGACACTAGGCTATTTTGAAAAGGAAGGATTGGAAAAAATCCCATCGCACGGCCCCTTGCCTGTCAGTGTTCCTGGAGCGGTGGACGGGTGGTTCGAATTACACGGAAAATTCGGCTCGAAGCCCATGACCGAAATCTTAGCCCCAGCGATCGGCTACGCCGAAAAGGGTTTTCCATTGACCGAGCTTATCGCGTGGTATATGCAGCGCACCGTACCCTTTTTTGAATCGAAAGGCTTTCCCAATATCGATGATACCTACAAAAAGCAGAACGGGGGCAAGCTGCCCGATGAAGGGGAAATCTATAAGAATCCATATTTGGCGAACACCTATAAGAAAATCGCCGAGGGTGGCCGAGATGTATTTTACAAAGGCGATATCGCCAATACCATTGGAGCATTCATCAAAGAACAGGGAGGATTTCTCTCAGCCAAAGATCTGGCCGCCCATAAATCGGAATGGGTAGAACCCGTCTCCGTCAATTACCGTGGATATGATGTTTGGGAACTACCCCCGAACGGACAGGGAATAGCAGCTTTGCAGATGCTACAAATCTTGGAAGGGTATGATTTTTCAAATATCGAATTCGGCAGTGCCGAACATTTACACCTGTTTACAGAAGCCAAAAAACTTGCCTTTGAAGACCGCGCCAAATACTACGCCGATATGGACTTCTTTAACGTACCTGTCGAGGAACTGCTATCGGATGATTACGCCAAAAGCCGCCGTCAACAGATTGGTGAACACGCCGGCAAATATTCAGCAGGGGAGATCAGTGCCGGAGAGACCATCTACATGACCGTGGCCGACAATGAAGGCACGATGATTTCATTGATCCAAAGCAATTATCGCGGTATGGGCTCTGGTATGGCACCGCCAAAATTGGGATTTATGCTACAAGACCGAGGTGAACTTTTTAGCCTCAAACCAGGGCAGGCGAATACCTACGAGCCCGGTAAGCGGCCTTTTCATACCATCATTCCCGCTTTTATGACCAAGGATGGTGAACCCTATCTAAGCTTTGGGGTCATGGGTGGTGACTTTCAGCCAATGGGCCATACACAGATTGTTATGAACCTCATCGATTTTGGCATGAACCTTCAAGAGGCCGGCGATGCCCCGCGATGGGACCATACCGGCGGAGCCAGCCCTACGGGTCGTACTACTGAAGACACCGGACTCATCCGTATGGAATCGGGCATACCTTATTCCACCGTACGCGGACTCATGGACCGTGGCCACAAAATTGGGACTGGTCGCGGTATTTATGGCGGCTATCAGGCTATTCTTTGGGATGCCGAAAACAAAGTCTACCATGGGGCCTCCGAAAGCCGCAAAGATGGTCAGGCGGCGGGGTATTGAAATTGGTTAGTGCTTTAATAGTTCCTCCAAAACCTCCCTGACCTTTTCGCTGTTCCAATCTGCAGCACCTTTTTCCTTGATAATTATCCTACCCGCCCTATCGATGACAAAATTTGTGGGGATGCTCCGTTCGTACAGCTTTTCAGGAGTTTCCATTCGAGGAATATAAACAGGTAGGTCGTAGTTTTTCTTTTTTAAAAAGGTTTGCACCGTTTCAGATCTTTCATCCGTAAGCAATACGAAATCAATCTGATCTCCATAATCATTGTACAATTCTTGAATGCTGGGCAGTTCGGCGATGCATGGTGGGCACCATGTCGCCCAATAGCTTAAAAAGGTGGTTTTGCCCTTTCCGATTTCGATAGCCATGGGTTGGCCATTTAGGTCGTTTACCCTGTATTCAAAAGGTCGAATTTGGGTTTGGTCCCCGACGTCCAATTCCGTTGGCGATAGCACCATTACACGTATTTTGTTTAACGCCACCTGCAAGGCGGTTCGGGTCTGGGGGATAATTAACAATATGATGAATATTGCAAAGAGTATATTACTGATGCGAAAAGGTTTCTTTTTCATTCTTGAAAAATACCAATTTCTTTATTCTATTTGGTTCTTTTTAAAATTACTTTATCCCTTAAACCAACCCCTTCAACGGCTTTAATGTAACAAAACTTTCTTTTACGCTACACATTTATAAACCCCCTAAAAGAAAGATTATGGCTGGAGGAGGAATCGCAGCGGCAATTACCACACTAAAGAACAATAGGGCATTGCTCAAAAAGCGAAAGTTAAAGGGCACAAAGGATGTATATGGACAAGAAGGTGTGACGAAACTAAATCTAAAGGTATCAACCGACCAAGACATGAAACGCATTCGGATGAAAATCAAGGAATACAAACGCCAGGAGCGTCAAGCCTGGATCATAACGATCTGTGTTACCGCAGTAGCGGTTTATGGGCTTTATGTTTGGATAGTTTCTTAAAACGTCGATTCCAATGGCATTCATGGCCGATTTGAAAAATTTCCCAAATAGAAAAACGTTACATAACCCATAAAGAGAATTTTATGTCAGGAGGAGCCGGACATATGCTCCATGCGATTACATCCCTCAAATTGAACAGGGCTTTGCTTAAAAAGCGAAAGTTGAAGGATATCAAGGATTTGATGCTCGAAAATTCCGGGAAGACCGAATTGGAATTCAAAAAAGTTTCCTCGGAAGAAATGGCACAAATCAAAACGGATATCCGCGAACAACTTCGTAAAAATGCGCGACGTGAAGTACTTGTTTATGTTCTTTCAACCGTATGTGCCTTGGGCATCTTTTATGGGTTATACCTTTGGATGACCACCTAGAAGGCTATTTCACAGTCCCTTAACATCACTTTTAGGTAGAAAACACTACTTTAAGGTCCGTCAATCAAAATCCGATTAGAATGAACTATTCCAGACGCGATATCTTGCAGCTCTATGGTCTTGCAGGATTAAGCTTAGCAGCAGCACCTTCCTTATTTTCATTTTCATTGCAGGATAAAATGGGGCAACGAACGATTCCCACCTCTGGCAAAAAATTACCCATGGTCGGCATCGGTACCTGGCAAACCTTTGATATTGGAAACTCTGCCCCGGAGCTTGAAATTCGAAAGCAGGTTTTGGCAAAAATGTACGCATTGGACGGTACTGCAATCGACTCCTCGCCCATGTACGGTAGCTCAGAAGCCGTGGTAGGCAAGGCTACTGCCCAACTCGACAGTCAAAACAAATTTTTCTATGCAACCAAGGTCTGGACATCAGGCAAACAGGCCGGTATCGAACAGATGAATTCCTCTTTCAACAAAATGCGACGAAAAACAATGGATTTGATGCAAATCCACAATCTCGTCGATTGGGAGACACATGCCAAAACACTGCGGACCTGGAAAGAAGAAGGTAAAATACGCTATTGGGGTTTGACGCATTATGTCGATTCCGCCCATCGGACTTTAGAGGCCATCATCAAATCGGACAAGCCCGATTTCGTGCAATTCAATTATTCGATTCGGTCTAGAAACGCCGAGAAATCCCTTTTTGATACTTGTCAAGAAAACGGTGTCGCCACCATTATAAACCAACCTTACGAAAGTGGCAGCCTTTTTAGAAGGGTCAAGGGCAAAAACCTTCCGGAATGGACTAAAGATTACGGCATCAAGAGTTGGGGGCAGTTTTTTCTAAAGTTCATTCTCTCAAATGAAGCGGTTACCTGTGTGATTCCGGGCACTTCGAAACTAAAGCATGTTATCGACAATATGGGAGCTGGCTATGGTGCTTTGCCCGATAAGGTTACGAGGGAGAAAATGGCCAAGTTTTTGGAATCGATTTAGAGACTGTTTTGAAGCCAATGAAATCCACCGTAAAATATTTGCCCCTTGCCATTGTCGCGGCGATAGCGCTTTGGAGTTTTACAACAGTCCACGGTACGGATTATATAGATTCAATGAAAAGCGGATTTCTATTGAATGATAGTATATTGACTTCCGAATTCAACGAGCAATGGAAACAAAAAGTCAATTCGAACACTAAGGATCTGGGAAAACTATACACTGAAAATGCCATCAAAGTTAATTTGGACGGAACATTTTTGGCAGGGCGTAAGAATCTATCACACTACTACGAAAGGAACCCGCTGCACATTAAATCAATTGGAACTTCCAAAAGTATTATGGCCGTTTTAGACAGCACCACGGTCTATGAAATAGGTCATTACTCAGACTCCGGGGAAAATGAATTTGCGCATTTGATACTATGGAGGAAGGCAGATGGAAAGTTGCTTCGTGAACTGGAACTGATTGCCCCAACGGAAGATACCGAAAGCTACAAGCTGGAAATAGACAAAATACGTCGGGATTGGATGGATGTCTGCAACTCCCACGATACGAAGGAATTGGTGACCGGGTTTTATTCGAATAACGCGTTGTACTACAACCATCGGCCCATGATTATAGGTCATGAAGCCATTATTCAGGAGTACGATTACATGAACGACCCAAATTACGAGCTGACCTTAAGCCCACTCATCTTTGAAGCTGTCAATGGATCTTTGGCCTTTGAAATAGGAAGGTGTTCAGGTTCATACCCCGGGAATTATGTTCTTGTATGGCAAAAGAGCAGCGAAGGGGAATGGCGAATCTATTTTGATTCGAATATCTGAAATGTTGGATGCCACATATCTCAAAAAAGGCTCTAAACCCCTCGCCATAGCAACTTTCCTGTAACAAAACCCTATTTTTCGCTACTAATTGAAAAGCACTAGGCTCAAAAGTATGACAAGAACAAAAACGATTTCAGCCCAAGACGAACAGCTATTGATCGAGGCCAAGAAGAAGATGGAAGACATCGGCTGGGCCATGGTGGGATTGAACAAATTTGGCAACAAAATCGAACATGGCCTAAACCTATTGCCCAAAAAACAGCAGGAGTGGCTGCAACAATTGAGCTACAAAGTACTGCACGGTGTGGTGAAGGGCAACCTGCTATCGATGAAAAGCGAATCCTCTAAAGCGACCCCCTGGAACAAAACCTACAAGGCATTGGTGACTTCATCCGGGGCCATTGGAGGTGCGTTCGGGGCAACCGCCTTTGCGGTCGACCTCGGTATCACCACAAAGATAATGATGCGCTCCATAATGGATATCGCCCGAAGCGAAGGCGAAGACCTATCCCAATTGGATACCCAACTTGCCTGTCTTCAGGTTTTCGCCCTAGGTGGAAAATCGAAGCATGACGACGGTCTGGAAACCGGTTATTATGGCTCACGGGTTGCGGTAAGCTCAGGTATTAAAGGGGGCACAAAGGCTTTGGAGGGACTATTGCGTGGCAGTACGAATCCGTTGTTGCAATTCATAGCCACTGTCGCATCGCGTTTCAGTATTCAAGTATCGGAAAAATTTGTGGCGCAGGCCATCCCGATATTAGGAGCTGCAGGAGGCGCATCGATCAACCTGGCTTTCATCAATCATTTTCAGAACATGGCAGAGGCCCATTTTGCGATAAGAAGATTGGAGCGTCACTATGGCACCGATGTAGTGGAAGAGGCCTATGAACGATTATAGCAATTTTTGCCGCTCCCCAAAAGTCTCACCTGAATGCAAATAACCTCTCCTAACCCCTAACTCCTAACTCCTAACTCCTAACTCCTAACTAAAATATGTATCTTGATTCCCTAACTCAAACTCAAAACGATGACGGACTATCAAGACAAAATGATTGCGGTTTTATTTCTTCTTTTATTGGGCTCGGTCCCAAATTTGCCTGCACAGCATGAATTTTTATATGGTGATCCCCTACCCGATGCCCCAGAACTTTCAATAAGAGGACAAGAAGTTGTTGGTGTTCGAACACTTCAATTCGTAAACAAAGATCAAGTCGATATTTTGAATTCCAAAGATGGCAAAGATGTGCTTTATGACCGTCCGTTGACCGTTGAGGTTTGGTACCCTGCCATTGCCCAAGCAGACAAGGAGGCCTTGGTAACCTATGAAGAGGTCATGGGTACAAGGGGAGATACATTGCGACCTCTGATTCCCTTTACTTTTAAAGGAAGAGCCGTTCGCAATGCCTTGCCAAAAATGGCAGAAGGGGCCTTTGTTTATCCACTGGTAGTGGTGTCACACGGTTATGTTGGTTCGCGCTACCTAATGACCTATTTGACCGAAAATTTGGCTTCCAAGGGTTATGTGGTGGTTGCTATCGATCATACCGACTCCACCTTCAAAGACGCCAATGCATTTCCCAGCACCTTGCTCAACAGGGCAAAAGACATAAAATTCGTGATTGACGAAATGGCCCAATTGTCAGACCCAAAAAGTGATGACCATCTCGCGGGAATCGTTGACACCCAGAACGTGGGAGTTATTGGGTATTCGATGGGCGGCTACGGGGTTCTCAATGTAGGTGGCGCGGGATATAGTGACGGGGCCGCAGGCTTTTTCACCCAAATGACGGGCGGCAGTAAATCGATCAATGTCTTGGCCGCCAGTAACGCCGACTATCAAAATTCTATTGACACCAGAGTCAAGGCAGTAGTTGCCTTCGCACCCTGGGGAATGGAACGCGGTGTTTGGGATGCCGAGGGATTGAAGGGATTAAAAAAGCCCACCTTGTTCATTGCGGGAAGTCAAGATGACATTTCGGGTTATGAAAAGGGCATCAAGGCCATTTATGAAGGAGCGGTCAATGCCGATCGCTATCTGCTTACTTATATGAATGCGAGGCATAATGTCGCCCCGAATCCACCACCTGCCGAATCGCTCACACCTGGACTGCACATTGACGAGTATTACCGTTACGCAGATTCATCATGGGGTCAACGAAAGATCAACAATGTCAATCAACATTTTGTGACCGCCTTTTTGGGAACCCACTTAAAAGGCGAGGACCATTCAAAGTTTTTGGATATACCGGAAAATTCAAACGAGAAAGATTGGCCTGGTTTTAAACCCCGTTCATCAACGGGTATGGAACTGCTACAGGCGCGGGCCGCCAATTAAATATTTGAATCTCATATTTTTGACCTGTGACCAGAGATGGGATAATTTTGGTTCTAAGTTGTTTGGGAATCGCCCAGGCACTTTTTCTGTGTATCTATCTTTTTACACTTAAAAAAGGAAATCGAAAAGCAAACATTTTTTTGGCCCTTTTTCTTTTAGGCCTGACCATTCGTATCGGAAAATCGGTTTTGAATGTTTATTATGACCTTGAACCATGGCAACGCAATCTAGGGTTATCTGGAATATTGTTGGCAGGACCGTCACTTTGGATATATGGCCGCTTGCTTTTGTTCAGACACAGTACACTTACCGAAAAAACCTTTTTGCATGCATTGCCCTTTTTGCTTTTTGTTTTTGGATGCGCCCTTATTCCAAACAACGGTAGTTTCTGGGGCTATGCTTCTTACTTGATGGTATTTGTCCATTTATTGGCATACTTAATACTGTGTACGGGATTACTTCAGGCCCATAATGCTTTGGCAAGAAATGCTTCATGGAAATGGTATCGCAACTTGGTGCTTGGAGGTATGTTGGTATGGGGGTTTTATATGGGAAATCTGGCCGGAATCATTCCGTATTATATCGGTGGTGCTATTTTCTTTTCTTTCTTGGTTTACGTTTTTACCTTCCTTTTGCTAAAACGGTCATCTTTTAGTTTGGAAAAATATGCCAGTTCTTCTTTGGATTCCAAAAGTTCTAAGAAATTGATGGCATCTATTCGCCAATGTACTAAGGAGGAAGAGTTGTTCCTTGAGCCCTCGGTTTCACTGCAAATGTTATCGAAAAAGTTGAATGCTTCGCCCCGTGATATTTCCCAGGCCATCAATGAGAATACCCAACAAAACTTCTCTGAGTTCATTAATGGTTATCGAATTGAAAAAGCAAAGCTGCTTCTTGTAACCCCAGAATACGGTAATGAGAAGATAGCGACCATCGCCTACGATTGTGGTTTTGGCAATGTAACTTCCTTTAATTTGGCCTTCAAGGCAGTTACACTGCTTACACCCTCACAATACCGAAAGCGGTATAAGGTCGCCTAAGAATGCCCCATTTTTCGTTTTAAGAATCATGAATTTTAAAGGATTTTAGGCTCAATTGCATCAATTTTGGGCAAAATCCGCTATAATGAGATATTTGATCTTTATGGCCTGCCTGACCATAATAGCCTGTCATGATGCGAAGAAAACTCCCCATGAAGGTTCGGGTAACATACCGCTCCCCAAACCTATAAAGGAGGTTATGGTAGATGGGCTTTCCCGCCCTTGGAGCATGGCCTTTTTGTCAGAAAAAGAAGTTTTGCTTTCTGAAAAAGATGGCAACCTGTTACGCATAGATTTAATATCGAAAGAGAAGTTTTCGATAAAAGGTTTTCCCGAAGATCGTTTCGATAGCCTACTGTATCGAAAGGCAGATTATAGACCCGGAGCTTTTCCTTCAAGTTTACCCGACAGTACCAAGGTCACATACAATGCCGGTATTTTGGATGTTCTATTGGATCCAGGTTTTGATCAAAACAGGCAAATCTATGTTTCTTATGTGACTACTGGAAAAGGAGGGACCACCACAAAGGTGATACGTGCCGAACTCGAGAATGATTCATTGACGAACATCACACAGCTGCTATTGGCCCTACCCTTTACCGAAGAGTTGTTCCACTATGGGGGCGGAATGACTTTCGGAACCGATGGCAAGCTATATGTCACAGTGGGCGAGCGGCTTTTTAATGAGGACAACCAACCGCAGGTGCCTATTGCCCAGGATATCACAGACCGTCGAGGAAAAATTTATCGCATCAACCCTGATGGCAGCCTTCCAGAGGACAATCCGGACCTTGGGCCGGATGCCGTTCCCGGACTGTTCGCAACAGGCATTCGAGCCGCCCAAGGAATTACGACGGAACCCAATACAGGGAAAATTTGGTTCAGCGAACATGGCACCCGGCAAGGCGATGAAATCAATCTTTTACAAAAAGGGGCAAATTATGGATGGCCCGTAGTGACCACTGGAAAATATCGAGGAGACAAATTTAAGCCTATAAAAGTTGAGGGGGTAGACTATACGGAACCCAAATGGTATTGGTTACAAACCGTTGCGCCCACCGGACTCACTTTCTACACCGGAGACGAATTCCCAGAATGGAAAAACAATTTAATAGTTCCCGGATTGTCACGTGGCAGTCTCTGGCGCATTCGCATTGAGAATGAGATAGTAAAAAGTATGGAGGAATTGTTTATCGACGACCGACAACGTTCACGTAAAGCTGTTCAAAGCCCGGAAGGCAAACTCTACATCTTGACCGAAGATATTGATGACCGGAAAAACGGAAAAATTATCCGTATAAAACCACAATAGAAATTCAAAACTACAATAGTATGAAAATGCAATTTTTAATTGCCACTTTAGTATTGGCAAGCTGTGTATTGACCGCCCAATCTGAGGAAGAAGCCATTCGTGAATCTTTACAATGTTATATCGACGGCAGTTCGTACAACGACCCAGAAAAAATCAGGGCGCCATTTTATGAAGATGCTCGAATGTTCTTGTCAAAAAAAGACCAACCCATCTATGTTCTCTCCCCGAATGAATATGCCGAATTTTTCAAAAAAAGGGAGAAGGGAAAGTTCAACGGTCGCATCGGAAAAGTTCTTTCAATAGATCAAGAAAATGATATTGCCACGGCCAAAGTCGAAATCCTTATAGAAAGGCAAAATATGAGGTTCGTCGACTTGTTTCTTTTAAAGAAACTTGAGGGCAAATGGAAAATCATAAGCAAAGCGGCTACTTTGATGCCCTAGGAATCTCAATCAGCGTAGTTCTTATTTCCTTCCGTAAATAGAACCCCGTCACTATGGTGGCCAAAACATCGGCAATGGGAAAAGAAATCCAGACTCCAAGTTCACCTAGAATATTGGGCAGAATCAATATTAAGGGAATAAAAAAGAAGCCTTGGCGCAATAAAGTCAACAACAACGCAGGAATCGCTTTACCTATAGCCTGAAAATAGGCCGCCCCGATAAGTTGTAGCGCAATTATCGGTGTTGCGGCAAAAACCCATCGCATGGCAGCAGGGGTATGTTCCAATACAAATGCATTGGTGGTCAATTCCATTTCGGAAAGGTCAGGCCGATTACTGAGAAAGAGTCCTGCTATTTCTTCCGGAAAAATCATGAGCCCGAAAAAAACCATCGTAGCCAAAATGGAAGCATATTTAATTGCCGTATAAATCGATTCCTTGACCCGGCCAAATTTTTGCGCACCGTAGTTGTATCCCGCAATCGGCAAAAAGCCCTGGGTGACCCCAAATACTGGAAACAGTGCGAACATTAACATTCGGCCAATGATGGCATAGACAGCCACCATGGCCTCACCACCAAGACCGAACAGTATATTGTTCATCAAAAGATAGATGATACTGACCACGGCCTGTCGCGACAAGGTCACAAAACCCAATGAACCAATTTCCTTCAGAATAGGTTTGTTCAACCCGAAGTGCGACCAGTTCAGTTTTAATTCCGAGTTCTTCGAAAGAAAGAAGTATGCCACATAGGCACAGCACAAAAAATAACCTATTGTGGTGGCCCAGGCGGCCCCATGCATTCCCCAATCCAATAGGTAGATGAAAATATAATCCATCAGCAGGTTTCCTACGGAGGGGATAATCATGGCGATCATGGCAAATTTGGGTTTGCCTTCAGCGCGGATTACCGTATTGCCCATCATACAAAGCGCCAGCAAAGGAATGCCATAGAGAACTATGATGTAATAAATCTTTGCCGGTTCGAAAATGGCTCCCTTGCCCCCAAAAGCCGGAATCAAGGAATCAACAAAATAAAGCCCTACGACGACCATCGAAACGGTAACCAAAAGTGTTAAGGTAATCTGGTTGCCAAAGGTCTTGAGTGCCTTTTCTCGATCTTCCGCACCCAATGCCCTAGAAACTATACTTGACCCCCCTATACCAATGGCCAAACCCAAAGCCCCGATAAAGAATGATACGGGCAGCACGACATTAATGGCAGCAATTGCTATTGAACCGATCCAATTGCCCACGAAGATCGAATCGACCAGAATGTTCAAAGACATAACAAGTATCCCGATACTTGCCGGCACCGCTTGTTTGACAAGTAGTTTTCCGATGGGCTCCGTGCCCAATTGTTCTGAAGATACTTTTGCCATTAAAAAAGTTAGCTGTCAAGTCGAGTGCCCGCCTGAACCTAACGGGCAGGCAGCCGAGATATAGACAGTGTTTCATTTGAATTAGACCTATTCCTGAACTATTATCGGATTGACCGTCTTGCCTAACAGGTCGAATCAAACGGGTAGTGCACCCGTTTCTCCCCACTCATTCACCCACTTTGCCATTACCTCGACCCATGCATCATCATCGTTCAAACAAGGAATGTGCTTATAGTTCTGGCCGCCGGCTTCCTGAAATTGATGTTTGCCTTCCATCGCAATTTCTTCCAATGTCTCCAAGCAGTCAGAAACAAAGGCCGGAGTGATGACCGCCAAATTCTTTTTTCCTTCCCTGGCCAGTCGTTCGAATTCAAAATCGGTATATGGTTTCAGCCATGGGTCATTGGGCAAACGTGATTGAAAAGAGTTGCTGATTTTGTCTTCGGAAAGATTCAATCGGGCATTTACCCTTTTGGTCGTGTCAAAGCATTGATGTCGATAGCAGGTATGGTGTGCCACAGAATTCGTCTCGCAGCAGTCTCCATCTATTTTGCAATGAAATCGCGTCGGGTCACTTTTTCGAATATGCCTTTCCGGAATTCCGTGATAGGAAAATAGAACGTGATCATAATCAAAGCCCTGAAGTCCATCGGCAATTTTTTCGGAAAGCACCTTGATATATTCTTCGTTTTTATAAAAGGCCGGAAGCGTAGTCAACTTGATGTTTGGAAAATGCCTCTGTTGTTCTTCCATCGTCTTTACCACAACGGTTTCATAACTCGACATGGCATAGTGCGGGTAAAGGGGCACCAATAAAACCTCATCGACCCCTTTACCGTGTAGCACGTTCAGCGCGTTCTTGATGGTCATGCTGCCATAGCGCATCCCCAGAGCAACGGGCAATTCGGTTTGTCGTTCAACCTTTTCGGCAAACCGCTCTGAGATGACAATCAACGGTGAACCTTCGTCCCACCAAATTTTTGAGTAGGCTTCGGCCGATTTCTTGGGGCGTGTTCTTAAAATGATTCCCCTGACGATGATATTTCGTAACCAATTAGGTACATCAATGACCCGTTCATCCATCAAAAATTCATCCAAATAGGGTTTTACGTCCTTTGGGGTAGGACTGTCGGGAGAGCCAAGATTTACAAGTAATACGCCTTTCATTTGTTATCTCTATTGTTTTTCATACATCATGTTTCGGCTTCATTCGCTACAGGCTTGTACTTCACCAATAATCATCTAGGTTGATGCAAAGAATCGTTTTGGCCCATTTCACAACAATATCGGGTCTTTTTCGGCCGTAAAAATACTACTTGTGGCGAAATTCCGTTTATTTAATTCAATGCATTCTCGATAGTTCCATAAGAAATTACAATGCCGTTGATTTTCAAAGGGATGCTCTCTAAATGTATGCAGAATCAAAAACTTTACAATCGGTACTTTTTTGACCGATGACTTGAAGTCGCAAAGCAATCTTATGCGAATTACCATTATCCTGATATCGATTTTCATAATAACCAGTCTCTCGGTTCACTCACAGGGTTCTGCCCATGACAAGGATAAAAACAGCCTACTTTGGGAGATTTCTGGCAACGGTCTACAACAGTCTTCGTATCTCTATGGCACCATGCACGTAAGCAAACGTATCGCATTTCGCTTGGACGATGTCTTTTATGAGGCATTGGACAGAAGCGAAATGGTCGCCCTTGAGTCAGATCCTGATACTTGGCTCGAAAAAATCGATGATTATGGAAGCATGGGAACCGGTTTCAATACAAATGGATTTTACACCTACCCGTTCGTATTAAAAAATCCTAAGAAAGAAGAAATAGCATCTTATCTATCTTTTGAAGATCGAAGGGTAAACAATATTCTATATCGAACGAATGAATATTCACAGAATTTCGAAGAGGAGACCTATCTCGACATGTTCATTTATCAGGCAGGTAAAAAATTTGAAAAGCCGGTCATCGCCCTGGAAGATTTAGAGGAATCGGCAGCCTTGGTCGGTAGGGCCAGCTTGAACGCCATGAAACAAAAACCAGATGAGTGGCTGCAGAAAAAAATGCAACAACAGGATCCCATGAGTCTTTTGCAAGATGCCTATCGAAATCGAAATATCGATTTATTGGATTCAATAGACAAGGCCATGTATACCGAGCACTACCTAAAAAACATGCTCTATATCAGAAATCGCAATATGGCAAAGCGCCTGGATTCTATTATGCAGGGCTCAAAAGTATTTACCGGAATCGGTGCGGCCCATCTACCGGGGAAAGACGGTGTAATCTCCATGCTCAAAAAAATGGGATACACGGTCAGGCCATTGACATCTCGGGCTACTGCCAAAGGCAGGCAGCTAAAGGAAATGTTCGAAACAAAGATCAAACAGAATGGCTATAAGACAACGGCGCCAGATGATGAGTTCTTTACCATTGATTTGCCGAACAAGTTGTACCCCGTTGCCGAATTCACCAATACGACCTATATCTCACCAGACCTGGCCAATGGTAGCTATGTGATGGTCAATCGAGTGCCCACTTTCAAATACCTAAAACAAGACAATGTCTATTCATTGGATGCCATCGACAAATTGCTGTTCGAGAACATTCCCGGTAACATTTTGGAAAAGACACGTATTAAAAGAAATGGTTTTGAGGGGCTCGACATCAAGAACAAATTGAAAAACGGTGATCATCAGCGGTACCACATCTTTATGACCCCGCTCGAAATCTTGATCTTTAAAATGGGTGGCGACGGAGATTTCGTTGTGAAACATTCCGACACCATTTTCAACAGCATTAAATTCAAGCAATCAAAGAAAAGGAAAGTAAAGGTCGTTTCGGGTTTCAAGGATTTTGAAATTACCGTGCCATCACTCTATAATTTCAAAAACCAATTTCGAAATGGGGATCGTTTCGTGGAGGCCTATGATTCGATTACAGGCTCCTATCATTTTTTGAAAAAGACGACTTTAAACGACTTCAGCTTTATCGAGGAAGACGCTTTCGAGCTCAAACAGATCCAAAAAAGGTTTTATCAAGACCTAAAGCTAAAAGCTGAATATTCTCCCGTAAAAGAAAACGTGTTGATCTCGAAAGCCTTAATCGACTCAAGCGGGAAAAAGAAAATTCATCTAAAAACCACCTTTAAAAGGGGCGACTACTATCTGATGGGCATTGTTACCACAAATGATGACGAGGCCACGACCTTTTTCGACTCCTTTAAACTAAGAGAACCTTCACAACATGATGAATTTCAAAAAGTACGCGATACGGCTATGCTCTTCAGTACGGTGACCAATGTGAAGCCGCCAAAATTCGTTGAAAACTCCAACAACTACTATACAGGTATCAATAAGCCAAAGACCTACGCCCCCTTCAACAAGAAATCAATTTACCAAAACAAGAACAACGAGGCCATCACGGTCGAACTCAACAAGGCCCACGATTATTTGATGGTACCTTCGATCGACTCGCTTTGGACGTTAAGAAAAAAATTGCATGCCGATAAAAAATTCATAATCCATAATGAAAAAGAAACGACACATTTAGATGGCAGTCATGAATTGCAATTGACATTGATCGACACTGCAAGCACTAGGGGCATCCTTATAAAGAACATCATTAAAAATGGTCTGGCCTACGAGTTAAAAGCGCAAATCGATACTATAGATAAGCCCAGTAGGTTCGTGTCTGAGTTCTTCTCAAATTTCAAACCGTTTGATACCATTATCGGGAGGTCAGTTCTTGAGGATAAGACATCCGATTTCTTTAGGGCTTTACGAAATAATGACAGTATTTTGGTCGATGGCTATAATCTGATTTCGTTTCAAAATAAACATGCAGATTCGCTAAGACACTATATAGAGAATTTCGATTTCCAAGATGACAAAAAGCACATACAATCTTTTCTGATCCAAAAACTAGGAAAGCTAGATGACCCTTGTGCGGTTGATTTCTTCAAGAAATTCTATGCCAGGTCTTACAACAACTCTGACGCACAGACCAAGATTTTGAAGTCGGTGACCAAGAACGCCGATGAACAATCTGTTGCGCTTTTGTTGCAACTATTATCGCAAGATCTGCCACTGACCACCAACCGACAGGAAATAGGGCACATTTTTAGGCCCTATCGAGACAGCTTGCCAATGGCCAAAAAGCTCTATCCTGAGATATTGGACTATGGTACCATAGCCGAATACAAATCACCTATATTTTCCATGCTGGCCAAATTGGTCGACAAGAACATGATAAAAGCCCGTAGTTATAAGAAATACCGAAAACAGATTCTGAACGATGCAAAAATCCAATTAAAGCGTCAATTGGGTCGTTCGAATCATTATGGAAATCAAGTTTATAGCGGTCAAAGAAAAGAGGCCAATGGTATTCTTGAGGATTATGCGGTCTTGCTCTACCCATTTATAGAGGAAAAAGACATCACCCAATTTTACAACCGTTTATTATTGCTTAATAACCACCGCATCAAAACAATTTACCTATCGCTGTTGGCCAAAGATGGGGCCGAATTGCCCGATGGCATGCTCAATGAACTGGCAGAGGACATCAATGGGCGTTTGTTTTTGTTCAACAAACTTAAAAATATCGGAAAGTCGCATCTATTCCCAAAGGAATTCCGGACTGAAAAAGCGATGGCAGCATCCAATATTTATGAATTTTCGCGATTTGACAAAAAACAGGATTCCATTGTGTTTCTAAAAGAGCAACCGATATCATATCGAAAGAGGTCATTTACGGGGTACTACTTCAAAACACGCACTAATCAAGAATATGACAAGAACTTCAGCATGTATCTAGTGGTTTTCGAAAAAGGGAAGCCCTTGTCAACAAAGCCATTTTATAAAAGCAGTGGCATGCGCATCGAAGACACTGATACCGATAAGGATGTAATCGGCTTTGTCACTGAAGAATTTCAACTAAAAGACCGAAACAGGGCCGAGGTCTATCGGCCAAACGGTCATGGTCTTTATGGTTATTATGGGTATTGAGACCAGCTCTACGAAAGCGTTTTCCGTTCACTCCAAACTATCCAACTCCATTTCAGGTATGGCTGGCGGAATAGTATCTCGCAGCACTTTCCCCAAGTCTTGCACCTGATCCATATCGCTGTCCTTTTTATTGGGATAGAGGTCTTCATCGCTGAGTCTTTCCGAAGCCTTCCAAGTTTCGCCCAATTGGTTCAAGATGGTGGTCGTCCAGTTTGAGGGATGTTTGGCATCGATCCAGATGACATCGCGATATTCTGCGTCGACCAAAGCCAAATCGGGTGTTGCCGCCCCGTCGAACTGCTTGCTACTATCGCGAATGGCCGCTATTGTACCCAAAACGAATAGCCGTTTGCGACCAGCGATTTCCTTGATAAACGGCCGGAATTCTACCGGCTTGTTCACTGACCAATCGTATTCCTTCCTTGATTCAACCACCTTTAAGGGCATAGCCGATACTCCCGCCAGGCCTTCCTTTTTGGCCGAGTGGTCGTAGTAATAGAGTTGGTCGGTGCCATCTGCAGGAATCATGACACTATAGGCCAAACTGGTTCGTTCGTCCCCAATGGGCTCAAGGCCGAACCAATGGTAGAGTCCACTTTCGGCCTCCCCCTTCATTCCGTCGAAATCAAAATCGGTCACAAAGGGTTGTTGGTTTTGGTCGTCGGGCAACTCGGGAATCTTGACCGCCGTCTTCATGTTCCAAGGCAAGGGATCCGTAAACCCGCCCAAGAATTGTAAAGACTGTGCTTGAATTCGTGATACCTCTTCGGCCAAGGTATTTTGACGTTCCAGAAAGGGGTGGTTTTTTATTTTAGACGGTGGAATATAAGTACCCTTTCCTATGGTAATCCGCTCGAAATAATCCGATACATCATGTTTCCCGGCATCGATGACCATTACGCCGCCATAAGTGGGATACGGAAAGAAAAAGCCCTTCCACTTCACCAAGCTCACCACCTGTACCCATTTGTTTTCATCATTTTTCATGTAGAAAACATCGCTCGGTTCCAAGGTGAACAATTGAAAGATGTTGAAGCGTTGTACCACCGCATTGTAGGTATTTCGGCTGAACGCCAATGATTCGCCGATGGAAAAGGTCACCGGAATGCGGTTCTCGTTCGAAAATCTAGGAAAGGGCGTCGTGCTTTCCACGGCAAAGATTTCCTCGGTTTCGTCGTTGATGCGCTGCCAGGTATATTCTTTGGCGGGTTGAACGGCCATCGTCCATTGATTGGTACTATCGACCCGAACCAATTGCGGTAACGAAACTTCTTGCGTCTCTCCAATGGATTCATAGGCCATGGTCACGATATTGTTGAAAGGCTGAATACGTTCGTTTCGGGTGAGCGGCAACTCGTGGATCTGCACCTTGTTCAAGTTGTTGTATACATTGTACGTCTGCATATAGTTATAGAGATTCAATTTCCATCCGAAGAACCAAAGCGCCGTAAAAAAAGCGATTATCCCAATAAGGAAAAGTATTCTTTTGCCCGCTGATGCCGCATTGCGGAACTTGGAAATCGTGAACCAAAGAAACAGGGCGGAAAGCAAAATAAGGAATATGTATTTTCTCAGGAACAGCAAGGCCGGTTGATAATCATCCCGTAGGAAGAACAATAATAAAACCAACACTATCGCACCTATAATGACGATACGTTTCTGCCTTGGCCCTTTTTTGTAATATGTAGCTATCATAACTCCGTTTTAAGTGCGTGGTACGAAATTAGAAATACGAAGTTTCCATCAATTTTGGCGCGTACTTCGTACCTCTGACTTCCTGCTTATTTTATCATCCCCTTGTCCTTTAACCGATCACGGGCCGATTTCTTGGGTTCCACTTCCGGTTCGGGTTTCGCCTCTACCTTGGGCTCTTCCTTTATTTCCTCATCTCCATCAGTGAGGTCTTCAACGATTTCTTTTCCTTTTTCGAACACTTTTTCAAGATTTTCTTTTTTGGTACTATCCTTGGCAAATATCAATGCAGAGGCAACATAGGTTCCGATTAAGGTGCCCACTATGGCCGATGCGAAATATTGGATGTAGAAGGCGTTGATAGGTGTAACCAGACTAACGATACCCGCTGCAAGTGAATAGAACAAGGTAATATAGACAAGGCGAAGCAAGAAGGGTTGCCTGTGCATAAATCCTTTGTCATTATCGGGCTTCATCTGGAGTGCTTTTGAATGGGTAATCTTGTTGGCAAACCGATACATTTTGTTGCTCTTCGATTCTCTCCAGTACCAGATAATCCCAAAAAGAATGGCCAGGATAAAAACAATGATTTCTAAGGTCATAATGCGTATTTTTTGTTGTTTTCCAATATGCGTTCTATGACCCATTGCTGATAGCCAGGGGGCCATTTGACGTACATTTTATAAAACTGTTCCTTATCGTACCAGTATAAATGTACGGGGTCTTTGGGCATTATCTTGGCCAGTAGTTTCCAGGCCAGTTCTTGCTCTTCTTCCTTGAGTGACGAATGTGGTTTATGCAATGCCTTGATGTAGGCTTCGGGCACCATTTCATGAAGTTTTAGGCTCTTGTCGACAATCGATTTTTGAAAATAGAGCTCTGGTCCTGAAATTTCTTTCTGCACTTTTACATCGAGCTGGTTCAAATATTTTTTAAAAAGGAAATGGCTATCCAATATTTCCTCTATCGGATGTTCGGTTTTCTTGATATATTCGGCAAAAAGGTGTCTCTTGATCCGTTTGTACCTCGGTGTACGTATCGATTTCTTTATGTTTCGCTCCAAGATCATATGGTCTACCAGGGTATCGATCAATTGATCATGGTCTTTATGGAACAAAAGGATGTCGTGTACGGTGTCATCAATGGCCATTCTAAATGTTTTTTCATCTTCGAAAATCAACATTTCCTTCATGGTTTCCTTTAAAACGAATATCCCTCCGAAGGCCCTCGTGTAAAATGAGCCAAGTTTCAACTTGAGGGGGTCCAACTGCAGTTTTCTGTCGCGGAGATCACCGTATTTCTTGGCTGATTCGAGCAACTTATTATGCACTTCCCTATCAATAAAATTGTTCTTTCGATTGAAAAGGCTGATAAAGGCACGCTGCTCCAATTGTTTCTCGACCAAATCGTTCAAAACGGTCGAGGTAACCGTTATCTCATCATAATGTAACAGGTCAAAGGGCTCAAATAGCGTATCGATCTTCTGATCCAGATGTAGTACAAGGGCAGCGTCTTTTGTGATATCACGAATCTCACGCCCATATGCCGCAAAAACCGCTCGCATAACATCACGATCGAAACTATGCGACGGCATGTGCACTGCCTTGTCTTCCTGCTGTGGTGAAATGACAATGGCATTGACATTGGCATGGCCGATATTTAAATAAAAGTTGTTCTTTTTTTCAAGTGCGATCTCAGGGCTCCAGCCCATACCGTCGATCGAGAAGGTCTTCAGTTTGGTCGGTGCGACCCCCAATAGGGCAAGACATTCGTTATAGCGTCTGGCCAACGAACCCGAAAGAGGCACCATGCCCCCACCGAACAATCCCGCTTCCCTGAGTTTTTTCATTAGCTCTTTTCTTCCGATTCAAAAATTCGTCTTGCCTCCAATTGAACGTTCATATCATGTACACGACCACTTACCTGTCGCTTGAAATCGGTGTCGGCGATCGTCGCCACATTATCGAGATAACGCACGGTTTCTTGCCTCCGAATATCTGAGAAATCGAGCCCTTTCATATTCTGTTTCATCAACTCCTTCAGCATTCCGAGTTTGGTTTCATACTCCTTCTTAAAATAAAGCGAAGCATCTGAGAACCACTCCTGGGGAAGGTCAAAATCTGTCAAGCGCAATGATACCGCACTTTGAATGTTACGAATATCCCTTGACGAAAAAAATGGAAAGGACTTCTGTATGTTCTTATAGAGTTCCGCGAAGAACATATGTTCATCGGCCTTGTGCCTTGCCTCGGTCTCCTCATAAATCTCGAGCACTTTGGCCTCGGTCGGCTTCTCAGACCTACTCAAAATCTCGCTCAAATTCTTTGCCAGCCCTTGTTCGCTCAAAAATTTATATTTATCGGGATTCTTCATGTTGACGAAGTCGGGCATGGTCTTTTCAAACTTGCGCCACCATAGGTAGTCTTGGTCGATAAAATCTGGAATGGTTCGTGCCCCATCGATCTTAAACCGACCTTGAACCCTTGAAATCACCGCCTTATCGAGCATTTCGGGAAGATTGGTAAACAATCCTATCGAGCTATTGCCATAATTGATGGCATAGGCCCCCTCTGTATATCTTAAGAATACCCCGATGACTTCTTTTACACCGGCCGAAACACCTTGTGCGGTACGCTCCTGTAGATTGTTCTCGGCGTCGTCAATGGGAGCGAAAATCAGTTTTGTGGGATCTTGGAGGGGTTTCATCCACTGCACCATCTTCTCAGCAGATCCGCCCTGAAAGGTAGAGATCAGTGTGTCGGGCATAGGGTGGAACAAAAATGGAATGTCCAATTCCTCACTATGCTTTTTCAATCTTGTAGCAATGGCCGCGATCAACATACTTTTACCCGTACCGGGGATACCGTAGCCCATAAAAACGGGCATAAAGCCACCCAGTTCTTGAAACGGATTTTTCTTGGCCTCGAAATCATAGCTGAGCATGCGTTCGACAAGTCGCCGGGCAAAATGCTTTGCATCACGGTTACCGACAATCTCTTCGAATTCAATTTTGTTGAACTCGACACTTTTCGCCGTTCCCTCAAAAACGTTCTCCCAGCCCGAAACGGCAAATTCACTCTTTTCGAGCTTATAAGTTCTATCGGTTATGGTCTCGGTATGTTCCAAGGTGCCTAAACGGAGTTGTATTTCCGAGATAACCGCTTCAAAAAATACCACCGTGAAATCTACGACGTCGGTATCCGAAACAATGATTTCAGGGTGAGCCAAGTACTTGTCGTAGTAGAACAGCATACATGAGACCCCTTTCAACGGCGACATCAAAGACAGTTCTGGAATACCGGCAAACTTGTTCTTCATGACGCTCAGGTCATCAGAGGCCACCGGTTTTAAATCATACAAAACCCTATAGGCCGAACCATAAAGCATAAACGCCGTTGCCGTCTGTAACTTGCTGTCGTACTCCCTTCGCTGGGAAGCATCCAATGTCGATTTTCGTTCATTGAGTGCAGATAGGCCCGAAGCATCAAAATAACTATCCTTCAGCCAAATGCCCATGGTCAGACCTTCTTGCAACGCATACAATGCCTGGTTCAAGTGCAATGGAATTGCCACTGAATCAGGCAGTAATCGCTTTTTGAGCGATAAGATGGTCTTGGAGACCGAAATGACTTCGTTCGCCGCATTGCCCGTGGCTTTCGAAAGGTACAATAAAATGGAATCGTCTTTTTTGTTCTTATTGCGACTTTTGGCCTTGCCGCCTTGTTCCCATTGAACCCCTTTTAGGTAGGAAGTTGCCTCATTACGCAGAGACGCCAATTCTGTTTGCTTGATAGGAAAGGTACTGTTGTGTTCCATTTTCAAAGTTTTAACGAGGGTATTTCAATCGGATCGCGTGCCAAAGAATGTAAGGTCTCGGGAATGTTGTCGTATAGACTTTGCATCACCCGGTGTGAGGTGAACAGATATTTCTTCGTTCTGCGAGCTTCCCAGACCTGCAAAATCTGTTTGTTGAAAAAGTTACCCTCCTTAAACTCAGAAGTGGAGGCTGCTTCACTAATGGCCAAGGAAATAGCGTAAGCTGACAGGTCAAAAGTTTTTTCGACTATTGCCTTGAGGATCACATGGGTGACTTCCAATTCATCTTTTGCAAAAACACTGTGCAAGGGGCCCAAATCAATTTTCTTTAACCGCTTTGGCAATAAATAGCTTAATCGCTTGTCGATGGCATAGGCCATCATATCGACTGCCATATCGCGGTCTGCGGTTTTTTTGAGCACCGAGTAAATCTCATCGCGAACATCGGCTATCTTTTCTTTATGCAAATTGAAATACATAAAGCAAATAAATGGTCGGTTATAGGTAACATCATAAAATGACCAACTTATCATGTACTCTGCATCAAGGCCCAAAACAGGTAATATTTTGCCTTGTACAAAACGCTTGTAGATAAATTGTTGTTCTACGGATGAATAATACACAATCGATGCGGCCTGATGTAGTCTTCGATCCGCTATGGGTCTTTTTTCCTTCAATAGGGTCTCGAGAAATTCGGCCTTTACCTCAGAAACTTCCGGAAGCTTGCTGACATGCTCTTGCTTCAATTCCAAATCGTTATACAGGTACCTGAATTCGAGATAATTGGGGAAGCCCGATTCGGTCAAATCGATTCGCATTTTTTCCTCGTCATCAAATAGATATTTTATCCGAAAGGCTTCCAACGAATATGTCAAAAGTTCACAATACTGCTTTATAAAATCGGTCTCCGCATCGGTACAGATGTTTTCTTTCTCAATGCTTTTTACCAACTCATTGAACGCATGGGTGACGATTTTAAAATAGACGACATACTGTTCCTTTGTCTCAAGAACAGCACTATCAAGCGGCGTGACTATTTGGTTTATTGACATGTGTAAAGTCCCCTAAGCCCCCAAAAGGGGAACTCTCATTTGGGCATACTTTTATTGGGTTGAACTTCTTTTGCAATAGGGATGGTCGTACTAGCTCAGTAGGTCATCCTCCTCGGGTGCCGGTGGCGCAGGAGCATCATCATCTCCCGTGTTTGAAGGTGCGTTGTCGTCTGAAGCGTAGTATTCCTCAAAAATCTCTTTCATATCGATACCATAGCGATCGGCGAAATTCTTTTGTATCTCGGAATCCTTGACACGAATCTCTTGAAGCGCCTCGGCATAGCTGGTGTACACCCCTTGCATGATTTTCTCGTGTACCGGAATATTGTCCATCATCTCTTGGCGGGCTTTGGCACTTGCAGTATGCATCGAGGCCAAGGTCTGTCCGATATGTTCATCGGTCTTGACGCCCAAATGCTCCAAGATGGCCGCGAACTCCTGATCGGTACGTGCCTTTAATGCTACCACATAACCGTCATAATACTTTAAACGTTCGTCGGTATCGCTTTTTAACTTGGCGCGATGTGTCTGTAAATTGCTGCGCAACGAAGTAAGCACCTTGATCGTTAGATTGTGTTTATGTACAAAACTGTCTTTACTGGCGGCCAAAGTGGTGTATGCATTTTTAAGGCCCTCCAATTCTTCCACCTTTTGCTCGATAGTGGTCACTTTACCTATGGCCTCTGAATAGGCCGAGGACTGTTTATCGGATATTTCTTCCAAGGCCTGTCGTGCCTGCTTTAATAGTGCATACTGCTCTTCGAGCTTATCTTCGGTCTCCTTTTTCTTCTCAAGTGCCTTTGTATGGTTTTTACTGGCCTCCACAATGGCGACCTGTAACTTGTCTTCCACTTCTTTGATCTCGACCTCTCGATTCTTCAGGCGACCCACGGCGGCCTGGCTTTTATAAGACAGCTCATTAAGCAGGGTCTGTACATCGGCCGATTCGATACGCTCTTGAAACATGGCCTTTGCCTTCAAATCAGCTCCGTCCCTTGTTTTTTGGGCAGCATCCAATTCAGCTTGGCGTTTCTTGATCTTTGATTTGCGGCCCCAAAGGTTGTTCCACCAATTGTCCTTTACATTTTCGGCATCTTCAAGGGCCGACTTGGCACGGTCCAGGGCTTTTTGGGCATCGTCGATTACCTTTTGTTCCTCCGCGTTCAGGGTCGAGAACTTTTCAAAGATAATACCCACCTCATCTTGGTAATCCGTCAAGTCTTTAATGGCCTCCAAAAGTGATTTTCTATCCTTTTCGGCCATTCCCACGACGTCGTCCAAGGTTGCATTCAATATTTTTTGGCGTACTTCGGGGTCGTCTTCTTGGGCCAACTTCGATTTCATCTGATCGACGGCCTTGCCCCAATTGACTTCTACTTTTGCTTGTTCTGAATTGGAATCGGTTTCCAATAAATCAAATTCGTCTGCCATAGTGTTGCTTTCTTTTAGTGATTATTTAATCGGTTTTCAATTTCGGCAAAATTTTTGAGCTGAAAAACTGCGTAACGATAAGATTTCTATTTATCTGTAGCCAAAAATCAAAAACTGTTACAACCGAGTCGTAAAACGACGCTAAGCAATGATGGAATATCCCGACGGTCAATACTATGCGCTACAATTTGTACTTTTAAACTTTAAATGGAGACCATGAGGTATTCGATACTTTTGATTTTGATTTTTACGGCCATTGGAATCGGCAATGCCCAGCAAATTACTTGCTCTCCAGCCGATAAAAAAGCCTTTGAAGACAAGACCATTGAAATTGATGGGTTGCTTGAAAATGATTTTGGCAAAACACTGGTCGCCATCGGTAAGACTTTTATCGGCACACCCTATGTTGCCAAGACTTTGGAAATTGGGGAAAAAGAATCTTTGGTGGTCAATTTGCACGGACTCGATTGTACCACTTTTGTAGAAAACGTACTCGCTTTCGGCGTACAATTAAAAGACGGAAAATCGGATTTCGATTCGTTTACGAAAGCTCTAGAAACCATTCGGTATAAAGATGGCCGGCTTGATGGTTATGGCTCTCGACTACATTACTTCACCGAATGGATCCGCAACAATGAACAAAAGGGATTGCTTAAAGATGTTTCCTCGGAAATCGGCGGCTCCGAGATGGAAAAAGACATCAATTTTATGGGTACGCATCGCGACCTTTATCCTTTTTTAAAAGACCAAACGAACTTTGAAAAAATTCTAGCGACAGAGGCCGCATTGGCCAAAGAAACTTTTTGTTATCTCCCCCAGGATGAAATCGAAGCCAACGAACATTTGATCGAAACAGGCGATATCATTGCTTTGGCCACTTCGATAAACGGACTCGATGTCACCCATACCGGCATCGCCACCCGCGAAAAAAATGGGCGTATTCATTTGCTGCATGCCTCGACAGGCTCGATGGAAGTCGAGGTGACGAAACTCCCTTTGGCCCAATATCTAAAAGGCGTCAATAAGAATATTGGAATATTGGTCGCTAGGCCTCTCTAGCGCTCTGGTCGCTGCGGAAATCTTGAGTAGAAAAAACGTGAATTCCCCTTTTCAGGAGCTAGAGGGCGAGGAAGCTTTTCCGTATTTTTCCATCATGGACGGATTGATCGAAGTTTTTGCCAGCCTGGATATAGGACTCGTGTTTCTGCTCGTCGGGTTGGGTACGGTGGCTTTTGTCATTTCAACAATTTCAGGGGGCGGAGGGGCCTTGGTGCTCGTACCTGCCTTAAACGCCATGATCGGTGTCGGCAATACCGCCCCGGTGCTCAATCTTGGCACTTTTTTAGGCCGCCCTGCCCGCCTCATTATCTTTTGGAAACACGTTCAATGGAAAATATGCCTCTACTATGCGCCTGCCGCAATACTCGGTGCTTTTCTTGGATCATGGCTTTTCAGCAACTTTAGGCTGGAATGGCTGCAAATACTTGTAGGCCTATTTTTGATCAGTACAGTTTTTCAATACCGGTTTGGAAAGAAGAAACGCTCGTTTCCTATTCTTTTATGGCATTTCATTCCTTTGGGATTGATCGTTTCAATCTTGGGAACAATTATCGGAGCGATGGGGCCCGTGATGAATCCGTTTTATTTGAATCTAGGATTGGACAAAGAGGATTTAATCGCCACAAAAACGGCCAATTCCTTTTTGATGGGAATATCACAAATCGGTAGCTATGCCTTTTTCGGATTGTTACAGAATGAATATTGGGTTTATGGAATCGTATTGGGCATTGGGGCAACACTGGGAAACATTGTTGGAAAAAAATTCCTCTCGAAAATGAAAAGCAGTACCTTCAGAAAACTGGTTATCTTACTTATGGTCATTAGTGGGGTGCTGTTGATTTATGGACAACTAAAAGTGCTGATTTCGTAGTCCACCCAAACAGAACAAGATTAGTCCCCGAGTTCAAAAAAATGCCCGCCCACGAACTGGGGGTCGCGCTTGAACTAAGGGGTCTCCATCATATACTTTTTCGGTGTGGTCCCATACTTTTTTTTAAAGGCCGAAATGAAATGACTTGCCGTGCTATACCCAACTCGAAGACCAACTTCATTGACATTGTGTTGGCCTGTTTCCAACATTTTTCGGGCAAACTCCATCTTATGGTCAAAGAGAAAACTATAGACAGAATCGCCATAAATCTGTTTAAACCCTTCCTTTAACTTTTTAAGGCTCAATCCGATTTCCTCTGAAAGTTCAGCTAGGGTGGGCGGCTCGGCCATTCGGGCTATGATAATCTCCTTGGCCTGCCTAATACGTCGAACATTTTCCTCATCGGCCAAAAACGGACATTGCTCAATATCGGCTGCGTCACCCTTGTTGAAATACAACGAAATTAGTTCATACACCTTCCCCTTGATGTATAATTCCTTTATGGAAGGATGAAGATTATAATTCATGATCTGGCTCAATATCACGGCAATGGCAGGTGAAACATTCTCTTGGGAGTAATATTTCTTCTCTTTGTACTCAGTACTCAAAAAGGGAATGTAATCTGCTTCCGAAGAAAATAGGGAATGAAACTTTCGAATGGTCATCACAATCGAAACCAACCAAGAATTTGTATTGAGTTCCAAATTCAAGGGCAAATCGATCTGGGTGTTATAGAGCAACAACGAATTCTCTTCAGAAACATCCAATGCGTAACGGCCCTCATTGAAAATAAATTTGGCATGGCCCTTCAGGCAAAAATGAAACTGAATGTATGAACTGTCGATGTCACGAGATACTTTTTGGGTTTCCTTGCGGTCATTCTGTATCTTCAAAACAAAGAAATCATCATCGATCAAGACTTCATCGAATGAACCTTGAGCGACATTTTTTAGATGTGATTTTTCTTCTTTTCCCATCTTTTTATTTAGAAACGTTCTAAATAATCTTTTTCTGAAGTGCTGTGTTTATGGTAAAAGTACTGGATTTCAACGTATTTATATCGAAATACATCTAAAAAAACCCGCAACGATATTTATTGTACCGCTAGCGTTATTTTTAGCGCTTTAATGCTCCTATTTTTGTTTCCGTTTGATATTTGCATGAAAGCCTATCACATTTCAAGACATAACTCTTTTTATACCATCGGACTCAGCTACAAGAAGGCCGATGCAGATACGCGGGGAAAATTCAGTTTGGATCATGCTGCCGCCGACCGTTTGTTGATTCAAGCAAGGGAGGAAGGCATTGATGGAATTTTGGCCACCTCGACCTGTAACCGCACGGAGCTTCATGGTTTTGCCCAACACCCCTTTCAGCTAATTAAATTGCTTTGTGACAATACCAATGGTTCCGTAGAGGAATTTCAAGAAGTCGCTTATGTTCACAAGAACAAGGAAGCCATAAGCCATCTCTTTCGTGTTGGAACCGGACTCGACAGTCAGATACTTGGAGATTTTGAGATTATAAGCCAACTACGGTCGAGCTTCAATCGTTCCAAAAAACACGGGCTGGCGAATCCGTTTATTGAGCGACTATGCAATTCTGTCATTCAGGCCAGTAAGCGAATAAAAAATGAAACCGAGATTTCGTCGGGCGCCACTTCGGTCGCTTTTGCTTCCGTACAGTACATTTTAAAGAACGTTCACAATGTTTCAGAAAAGAACATTTTACTTTTTGGCACGGGAAAAATAGGGCGCAACACCTGCGAAAACCTAATCAAACACACCAAGAACAATCATATTACCCTCATCAACAGAACCAAGGACAAGGCAGAGAAAATCGCAGGCAAGTTTAATTTAACCGTAAAGGATTATGGCGATCTGCAGGCCGAAATACGAAATGCCGACGTGCTGATCGTGGCCACGGGGGCGCAATCTCCCACCATTTCAAAGGAATTGATCTACACCAAAAAACCTTTATTGATTTTAGACCTGTCCATTCCGAAAAATGTTTCCGACAATGTCACCGATTTGAACAATGTCTCCCTCATACATTTAGACCATCTTTCCCAAATTACAGACGAGACGCTTGCCAAGCGAAAAGCGTTCATTCCTCAGGCTGAAACTATTATTGAAGAGGTTCAGGGCGAATTCGACCAATGGCTCGAGACACGAAAATTTGCTCCGGTCATCAAGGCCCTAAAAAGAAAGTTGAACACCATGAAAGATGAGGAACTGGATTATCAGTCGAAAAAGCAGTCTAATTTTGATGCCCAGCAAGCCGATGCTATTTCCAATCGCATTATCCAAAAAATCACCAAACAGTTTGCGAATCATCTCAAAGACGATAATGTCGATGCCGATAGTAGTCTTGAACTGATTCAGCGGGTTTTTCAGCTTGAACTTGATTCCGTTTCATCCAAATGAGCAAAACAATTCGCATTGGTACCCGCGATAGTGAATTGGCACTATGGCAGGCAACCACAGTTAAGAACAAACTGGACGCATTGGGGCACCGAACCGAGTTGGTTGCGGTAAAATCTACCGGCGATCTGATATTGGACAAGCCCTTGCACGAGTTGGGTATCACCGGTGTATTCACCAAAACCTTGGATGTCGCCATGTTAAAAGGCGAAATCGATATTGCGGTGCACTCCATGAAAGATGTGCCGACTGTCTTGCCCGTTGGTATTGTTCAAGCTGCGGTTCTTGAAAGAGGAAACCACTACGATATTCTTGCCTATAAAAGAAATCAGGAGTTTTTGGCAGAACGTGAAGCAACCATAGCAACGGGAAGTCTCCGTAGAAGGGCACAATGGTTGAACCGTTATCCAACGCATTCATTGGTCGATTTGCGGGGCAATGTAAACACCCGACTACAAAAACTTGAGGAGAATGATTGGAACGGTGCCATTTTCGCGGCAGCGGGATTGGAACGCATTGGGCTCGAGCCTGAAAATACCATCGGACTCACATGGATGTTACCGGCTCCCGCACAGGGCGCCATCATGGTAGTCGCCCTTGAAGAGGATGAGTCCGTACTTGAGGCATGTTCTGAATTGAACCATGAACCCACTGAAATCTGCACAAGGTTGGAGCGTGAATTTTTGAACAAATTAGAAGGTGGCTGCACCGCCCCCATAGGGGCTTTGGCAAAAATTTCGGAGGAACAGGAAGTAATTCTTCAAGGTGTTCTGTTAAGTGTTGATGGACAAAAAAAATTGGAAGCAGAATTTAAGGCCCCACTTGGCAAACATGAAAACCTTGGCAAAGACTGTGCCAATAGTATCTTAAGTCGAGGTGGTAAACGCCTAATGAGCGAATTACAGAAAGGCGAGATAAAGGACAGTTTACAAAAGCCGACAATATTTTCGACTAAAAAATTGACGCATGACCAGTTATATCTATTCGACGATACGGTAAGTGTAATTTCTGAAGATTTCATCAAAATCAATCCGAATCGAATTCCTCCGGCCGCGCTGAAAAAGGAAATCAGAAACGTTATCATTACGAGCCAAAATGCAGTTGACGCCCTGTTGAAGAATGTTTCCTCAGACGAACTGCAATTCAAAAACATCTATTGCGTTGGTCGAAAAACGAAAAGGTTGATCGAAAGTCAAATTGGGCCGGTAAAACACAGCGAGCGTAGTGCCAAAAAGTTGGCGAACTACCTCATCGAATATATGGAAGGACTGGAAGTCACCTTCTTCTGTGGCGACCTAAGATTGGATGACCTTCCTAGAATCCTAAAGGAAAACCATATTCGAGTAAATGAGCTGGAGGTCTATGAAACTAAGTATTCCCCCGTTGAAATCGACAACGATATTGAGGGTATTTTGTTTTTTAGTCCGTCTGCAGTTAGTAGCTTTTTGTTAAAAAATACCCCGAACAAGATTGCCTATTGCATTGGGGAGACCACGGCGATGGAGGCAAGAAAACATTTCGAAGAGGTGCAGGTGGCCAAAATACCAACGGCTGAAAGCGTGGTTGATCTGGTGAATGAAAATTATAAAAGCAAAATTCGTAAATGATTTAAAAAGACCCCTCGACTGTGTTCGGGGTGACGACCATGGTAAAAAACGACCTATTTCTTAAAGCCCTAGAAGGTGAAACCGTTAAAAGACCCCCAGTATGGATGATGCGTCAAGCGGGACGATACCTTCCCGAGTTCATGAAGATTCGAGAGAAATACGATTTCTTTACCCGCTGCCAAACTCCGGAACTGGCTTCTGAAATAACGGTGCAGCCCATTCGAAGATTTGGCATGGATGCCGCCATTCTCTTTTCTGATATTTTGGTCATTCCGCAAGCGATGAATATAGAGGTTCAAATGAAACCCAATTTCGGGCCATACCTACCCAACCCCATTCGTTCGCAAAAAGACATGGATGCAGTGGTCTTACCGGAGGTCGATGACGCTCTTGGCTATGTCATGGAGGCCATAAAGGCGACCAAGGAAAAATTAAATGGCGAAGTTCCTCTAATCGGTTTTGCCGGTTCGCCTTGGACCATACTTTGCTATTGTGTACAAGGTCAAGGTAGCAAAACCTTTGATAAGGCAAAGGAGCTTTGTTTTACCCAACCTGCCGTGGCCCATGAATTGCTCCAGAAAATCACCGACACCACCATCGCTTATTTGAAGGCCAAGGTCAAAGCCGGGGTAGACGCCGTTCAAATCTTTGATTCTTGGGGCGGAATGCTTTCGCCGGCTGATTATCAGGAGTTTTCGTTTCAATACATTCAGCAAATTATTGATGCCTTAAAAGATGAGGCTCCGGTTATCGTATTCGGAAAGGGCTGTTGGTTCGCACTCGGTGATATGGCAAAATCTGGAGCGGCCGCACTGGGAGTGGATTGGACCTGCTCCGCCCAAAACGCAAGGTATTTGACCGGAGGGAACATCACTTTGCAAGGCAATTTCGATCCATCACGATTGCTTTCCCCACCGTCTGAAATCAAAAAAATGGTCACACAAATGATCAACGAATTCGGGAAGGACAAATATGTGGTCAATCTAGGCCATGGTATTCTTCCGAACATTCCTTTGGAAAATGCAAAGGCATTTATTGACGCAGTTAAAGAATGGGAATCCGCCAAGTAAAAAGAGTGAGCTTGGGCCCTGGACAATGAACATTTTGATCAATAATTCAAAGCATGTTGTTCGAGTTTAAAAATTACGGCATTGATGCGATCCATGAGAAATACGCTTGGCGCATTTGTGACTTTGTTGTAACGAATGCCGAACGATTGAAGCGTTATTTTCCAAAGACATTGGAACAAAATCTGACCCCTGATCTTTCAAAATATTTTATCGAGAAAAAACTCAGGCAGTTTAGAAATCGAGAAGAGTTTCTTTTCGTGCTTAAGGAAAAAGAAAACCGCACCGTAATCGGACTGCTCTTCATCAAGGAAATCAATTGGGACACTAAGGAAGCCGAGCTCGCCTATTGTATCGGTTATCAATATGAGGGAAAAGGATGGATGACCGAGTCGGTCAAAGCAATATCAAAACACACCTTTAACGAGCTCAAGCTCAAAGCCCTTCGCATCATTGTTCACAAAAGCAATTTGGCCAGCATCAAAGTGGCAGAGAAATGTGGGTATATTTGGAAAAATACCCTGCTCAACGAACATACCCCGCCGAATGAAGAGCCTCTAGACATGGAACTTTACGAGCTGTATTTATGAGAGACCAATTCTATAACTATATCAAAGACCTTCAAGACCTTATTACCTCAAGGCTTGAGAGTATAGACGGACAAGCAAAATTTAAGGAAGACCAGTGGACCCGTGTCGAAGGTGGCGGTGGTCACACCAGGGTCATCGAAAATGGAGCTGTTTTTGAAAAAGGCGGTGTAAATATTTCTGCTGTCCATGGCGAACTACCCTCAAGTATGCAAGCTTATTTCGGAGTGGAAAATGCGGATTTCTTCGCCTGCGGATTGAGTTTGGTTATCCATCCCAAGAATCCGATGGTACCAACAGTGCATGCCAACTGGCGCTACTTCGAGATGTACAACAAAGAAGGAACCATCGTAGATCAATGGTTCGGTGGCGGCCAAGATTTGACCCCCTACTATTTGTTCGATGAAGATGCCCAACACTTTCATTCGGTCTGCAAAAAAGCCTGTGACTTACACAGCCCCGAATTTTACCCCATGTACAAGGGGAAATGTGATGCGTATTTTTATAATTCACACCGTAACGAGGGCAGGGGCATTGGCGGATTATTTTTTGACTATTGCAAAGCGACGGATAAGATATCTATGCAAAATTGGTATGACTTTGTAACCGAGGTGGGAGACAGTTTTTTGGAGGCTTACGCACCAATCGTGGAAAAGAGGAAGGACCTACCCTATTCAAAAGAACAACGAGATTGGCAAGAAATACGACGAGGCCGATATGTAGAATTCAACTTGGTACATGATAAGGGCACCTTGTTCGGCCTTAAAACCAATGGCCGGATCGAAAGTATTTTGATGAGCCTTCCGCCCCACGTTCAATGGCGTTATGATTTTCATCCTGAAGAGGGAAGTGAAGAAGCGAGATTGATAGAAGTGCTAAAAAATCCGAGGGAATGGGTATGAAAACAACAATTCGCGGTATTCTAGTTTGCGGTATGCTGGTCTTCATATATTCCTGTGATTTCGGCAAAAAATCAAAAAGTGACCTTGAGATTACCTTTACCCAGGACACCTTGGAAGTGGGCTATACCTATTGGTGGCCCGAATCAGGGCCTTTTATAGGAAATTGTGGCCAAGAACTCTCATTGGTGTTTTCAGGAATTTTACAAAATTTGGATAGCCCGACGGAAGATGCCGGACCTTTATATACCTCGCAAAAAGGAGTGGTCGAAATCGACAGGGTATTCAAAATCAAGGAAATCAATGAAAACACCTATGCTAACCAGAAGTTCTTTTCCACGGACTGTTTCAGTGAATCTGAATTGGCCGTCGGTGATACCCTTTTGGTATTCTGTTATGATTATGAAGGGGATTATAGTATTCCTGGGGACAAATCCATCCTAAAAATCACTTCATATGAAGACCCGTTGGTAAAATCAATCCGGAAATATATCGATCATGACGAAGACCCCACCGAATTAAAAAACGATATCGGTCTTTGGGCGACCCAAGGCTTAGGCCGTGATTTGGAAAAAATAATCCTTTGTAAGGAAGAGATGGAAGCAGGGGATATTGTAGCATATATGGGCGATAATCAGTAGCTTTATTCAAAACAAAATATCACGTTCGGAATAATGAAATTGACCCTTTACCAAATAGATGCCTTTGCCGAAAAGGCATTTTCTGGCAACCCCGCCGCAGTCTGTGTTCTTGACTCATGGCTAACAGATAAAACCATGCAGCAAATCGCTATGGAAAACAATCTGGCGGAAACTGCATTTCTGGTGAAAGATGTCGATCGCTATGAAATCCGTTGGTTCACCCCCGAGACCGAGGTCGATCTTTGCGGTCATGCAACGCTCGCCTCAGCTTATGTATTGTTCCGGTTTTTTGAAAAGGATATTTCTAAACTGGACTTCTTTTCACCAAGAAGCGGTGCATTGTCCGTCGAAATGGGTGACAATGGATTTTTGACTTTGGATTTTCCAGCCGATGAAACGGCTTTTGTAGACGAAATCGATTCCATTACAAGGGCCATCGGCATCTCCCCGATAAAAACAATCAAAGGAAAAACTGATTATCTGTTGATTTATAATACCCAAAAGGAAATCGAGCAGATCGTCCCAAACTTTCACCTACTTGACCAGCTCGATTGCCGTGGTGTAATCGTATCGGCCCCAGGAGACGAGGTTGATTTTGTTTCCCGTTTTTTTGCCCCGCAATGCGGCATTCCCGAAGACCCGGTCACCGGATCAGCACATACAACCTTATCTCCATATTGGTCGAAGGTTTTGGGGAAATCAAAAATGACGGCCAAGCAATTATCCCAAAGGGGTGGTGATTTGATTTGTGAACATCTTGGGGATAGGGTCAAAATTAGGGGCAAGGCTGTTCAATACATGGTCGGCGAAATTGAATTTTAGCAAATAAAATCTGATGTATCCATTACGAAGAAATAGAAGGTTAAGATCGAATGATTCGATTCGGCGTTTGGTTCGGGAGACGATTTTGACTCCAGGTGATTTTCTGGTTCCACTGTTCGTGGTCGAAGGAAAAGGAATCAAAGAGGAAATCGCGTCCATGCCCAATTATTATAGATTGAGCCTTGACAATTTGGAAAAAGAAGTCAAGGAACTATGGAACATGGGGCTCTGCTCTGTATTGCTCTTTGTAAAAGTTTCCGACAACCTTAAAGACAATAAAGGTTCAGAGGCCTTAAATTCAAATGGCTTGATGCAATTGGCCATTAAGACCGTCAAAAATGCCTGCCCAGAAATGTTGGTGATGACCGATGTCGCTTTGGACCCCTATTCATCTTTAGGACATGACGGAATTGTCGCCGGTGGAAAAATATTGAATGACGAGACTTCAGAACTTTTGGCCGAAATGAGTGTTTCCCATGCGGAGGCCGGTGCTGACTTTGTGGCCCCCAGTGATATGATGGACGGCCGCATCAAAATCATTCGGGAAGCTTTGGAAGATGGGGAATATACCGATACCGGCATCATGAGCTACAGTGCCAAATATGCCAGTGCCTTTTATGGCCCATTCCGTGATGCCTTGGATTCCGCCCCCGTAGATGAAAAAGATGTGCCCAAGGACAAAAAAACATATCAAATGGATTCGGCAAACCGAGAAGAGGCCATACGTGAAACCCGAATGGATATTGAAGAAGGTGCCGATATCGTGATGGTAAAACCCGGAATCTGTTATTTGGATATCGTGCGCGATATCAAGAATACATTTGATATTCCCGTAGCGGTCTATCAAGTCTCCGGTGAGTACGCCATGTTAAAGGCGGCGGCGGAAAGGGGATGGTTGGATCATGATGCGGTAATGATGGAACAATTAATAGCTATCAAAAGGGCCGGGGCGAGCATTATTGCGAGTTATTTTGCAAGGGACGCGGTTAAGTTCTTGGGGTAACCTTATTATCTGTCAGTCCAAGCTTATCGAAGACCGGGTCCCTAAAAAAGTGTTTCGACAAACTCGGCAAGACAACCATGTTTAAATTGCCTATATATCAATTTTATGAAATTTCGCCGATGACCGACAGGAAAAAATTGAGCCATCTTCTTTTTATACTCTTCGGTTTATCTTATCAACTTGCTTATACACAAGAAGATACGTCTTTGCCTCTTTCAATCGATGTGGCCAATGAATTATCACGAGGTTACCCGTCGGAAGTGCACTTAGACTCTCTTTTTATCCATAAAAAAGTCGATTCCATCATAGCCTATGGTATCAAGGAAGAAGCATTCCCAGGGGCCCAACTATTGGTGGCCAAACATGGCAAAATCATATTTCATAAGGCGTACGGATTTCATACTTACGACAGTATTCAACCCGTCGCCTTGAATGACATTTATGATTTGGCATCCGTGACTAAAATAACCGCGGCCCTGCCCACCCTGATGAAATTGCATGGAGAAGGCCTACTGGACCTTGACAAACCCTTCGGCGCCTACTGGAAGCCTTGGCTGAAGCAAGATGATAAAGAGAACTTGACCGTTCGTGAGATTCTCGCCCATCAAGCGGGATTGGAACCCTATATTATCTTCTTGAACGAAGTCACCAAAAAAAACGGAAAGCTTAAAAGAAGATGGTTGCGGGGCAGGCCAAATTCCAAATACAACAATCAAGCGTATCGGAACCTATTCATAAAAGACCGATTTAAAAGGAAAATCTACCGACAAATCAGCCGTTCAAAAGTATCTGAGGAAAAGAAATACAAATATTCAGGGCTCACCTTTTTACTCTATCCGAAAATCGTTGAAGATATTACTGGAACCGAGTATTCAAAATACCTGCGTACCCATTTCTATGATCCATTGGGAAACACTACCATGGGGTTCAAACCCAAGTTAAAGGGTTTTCCGAATAAAATCGTTCCGACCGAGGTCGACACCCTTTTCAGACACGATTTGACCAAAGAATGGGTCCATGACGAAAACGCGGCCTTGATGGGCGGAATTTCAGGAAATGCCGGCCTGTTCGCGACAGCGGAAGATTTGGCGCGTCTAATGCAGCTCTACATGAATTATGGGGTTTACGGAGGCAAAAGGTACCTCAAAGAAGCTACCGTAAAAGAATTTATAAAAGTACAGTACCCGCAAAACGAAAATCGGCGCGGACTTGGGTTTGACAAGCCGATTTTGAACAATTCTGAACTAGACCTGAAAGATGCTTATCCTGCTCCTGAAGCGAGCGCTGAAAGCTTTGGACACTCTGGTTTTACAGGCACTTTTGTCTGGGCCGACCCGAAAGACCAATTGGTATTTATTTTTTTGTCCAATCGGGTCTATCCGTCAAGAGACCATAGAAATCTGTATCGTCTAAATATCAGAACCGCACTTCATTCCATATTCTACCGAGCCGAAAAGACAAGCCGCAATTAGTATTTTTCTTAGTATTTTCGTGCCATAAACAGCTTTTATGGGTCTTCTCATTTTTTATGCGGTAATCTCCATCTTCTTTTCTTTTTTATGTTCTATTCTTGAGGCGGTATTGCTCAGTGTGAACCCAACTTTCATAAATGTTAAGAAAAAAGAGGGAAAAGGCTACGCCCAAACCTTGGAAGAACTCAAAAAAGACGTCGATAAGCCCCTTATCGCTATTTTGACCCTCAATACCATTGCTCATACCGTTGGCGCCATTTTGGTAGGGGTTCAAGCCAAGGTTGCCTATGCCAATCTTTATGGTACCAATACCCGTTCTTTGTTCGGCATTGAATTTACCGAAGACCTGATGGTAGGGGCGGTTTCCACAATAATGACCATCTTGATATTGGTAGCCTCCGAAATCATTCCGAAGACCATTGGGGCGACTTATTGGCGGCAATTGGCCAATTTCACGGCAAAAACACTGAAAATAATGGTCTTGACCCTAAAATGGACAGGGCTGCTGTGGCTTTTGCAACTTTTTACCAAATTGGTAGGTGGCAAGGGGCATCACGGTAGTGTATTGAGCAGGGAAGATTTTCATGCAATGACCGATATTGCCCATGAGGAAGGTGTATTTGAAAAATCGGAATCTACCATTATTAAAAACCTATTGCGTTTTGACGAGGTTTTGGTCAAGGATGTAATGACGCCACGGGCCGTTATGAAAATAGCCTCTGAGGATACGACTATTTCCGATTTCTATGAAGATAACCCGAAAATGCGCTTTTCAAGAATTCCTGTTTATAGTGAGAAGGAAGACCATATTAGCGGTTTTGTGCTAAAGGACAATATTTTGGAAGAAATGGTCAATAAAAATGGTGATTTGCCACTCGCGGAAATCAAGCGTGAAATATTGGTGACCAAGCGAAACACGCCCATACCTAAACTTTTTGATATTTTCATCGCTAAACGTGAGCATATTGCCCTTGTAGTCGATGAATTTGGCTCGGTCAGTGGTCTGGCCACCATGGAAGATGTAATTGAGACCCTATTGGGACTTGAAATCATGGACGAAAGCGATAGCGTTGCCGACTTACAGCAATTGGCAAGAAAGACTTGGGAAACACGCGCAAAACGAACAGGGTTAATCGATGAGAACCCGCTGATTCCTAAAAGTGGAACTAAAGAGGATACCGATCAATAATGGAGACCGCATTCATAAAAACTCCCTTGGGCATTGCAAAGTTGGTAGGCGATGAAAACGGACTTAGTTCCATCACGGTTCTTGACACGGAAGAAAAACCCACTGAAATCATCCCCGAAGTACTTGAAGATGGGGTCTATCAGCTAGGCGAATATTTTGAAGGAAAACGACAAAATTTCAGTCTATCGTTAAATCCTGAAGGAACCGATTTTCAAAAAAAGGTGTGGAAGGCATTACTTGATATTCCATACGGAAAAACAACCTCTTATCTAGACCTCTCAAAAATCTTGGGTGACGTAAAGGCCATTCGGGCGGTTGCCTCGGCCAATGGAAAGAATCCGCTATGGATTGTGGTTCCATGTCATAGGGTCATTGGAAGTGATGGGTCCCTAACAGGTTACGCCGGTGGACTACATCGTAAAAAATGGTTGTTGAACCATGAGAGTCCCGCAAAACAACAATCCCTTTTTTGAGTTTTAGAAACTACTTGGTTTGGCAGTAGTGGATTGACATTTTGATTCTGCCCCACGTTTACCGTTTATCGATGAAATGCTTTCATACAATGAGTTCACGAGCTTTTACTGCGAAATTCCATGCTTGAAAACAAACTCGGCGGTCGGTTTCCCTCTAATTGGTGCTTTTCATAAAATATGTGGGCACAAAGGGCAAATCTACGTGCCCGATAAGCTCACCTTTCTCAGATATAACCAATACACCTCCTACCAATTCATTGATATTATCATTTCGGCCGAATCCAATAAGAATAACCTTGCCAATAGGGTCATATCCCTGTGAAATAGGTATGATACTGGTGCTGTTTTCGTCCTGAAAATTAGAAATAATCCCAACAAGGTCAATTATCGAATTTGAGCGGTTCGCCAAATCGTAGATTGCAGGACTAAAAACCAAAGTCGAAGGCTGGGCATATAAATTCTGATAGAACAACTTGCCGTCAATAAAATCGCTTTCAAGATAGCCGGGTACAAAAGTTCGATTGATCTGCAATGGCCCCTCTTCCAAAACCATCCAATTGTCAAAATCGTAAATTACGTATTCTTGGTCGCTTCCCTGTTTGTTCTTTATAACCATGAGTTCGTTTCGATCATTGATTAGAAAGCTTGGGGCAAAATCTTCAAAGTCCAATGTGTCCTTAACGCTCAAGGTAGAACCCTCGATTATGGTAATATGGAACTCTGAATCGGCATCTTGATAGGAAACAAATAGTTTGTCATCATGAAATAAGGGTTTATAGGCGTGCAACACCGAATTTTCGATGAACAGATCCTTCTCTGTTCCTGTGACGGGATCAAAGACCCTAACGTAAAGGTTTCTTTCTCCCTTAGGCTGATAAAACCCTAGAAAAAGATGATCTCCCGAGCTAGCGCCCCATGTTATGGACCTTTCGTCGCTATCAATATAAAAATTTTCGAAAGTTCTCTTCTGCCCGGTAATAGTATGGTATTGGTAGGCAGAAAAACTATCCGAAGTAAAACTAAAAAAGGTCAGTTCATCTCCAACTTCCCTTAACGTGAGATACTCCGTGCCAACGCCTAATTCATCGGTCAGATCCACGAGATTACCTTCTTCGGCGAACGAGACAAAATCATATTGATAAACGCTGGTCGCGCCCTCGCCAATTGCCGTGAATTTTGGGGTTGCCTCGAGAACGGATGTGTCTTGTACCTCTTTGGAGCAACTCACCAAAAGGAACAGGGGCATTATGAGAAGTAATGCATAATAATGTCTCACAGCAGTTTTTCCTAAAGTTAATCAAAATGGGGCTATAGAAAAGTGTATCCCCTTTTTTATTAATAACCCCTTTTATGGACTTATAAATCCCCCGATTCTGAAACGAAGCCAATGGGTTGTCTGGTGCCCAAAACACTCCAACTATCACTTTGCTGTGCAAGAAATTACTTTCAAACCAAAAAATGCTTGTATTTTAGAGACCAGATGATTCCTTAGGCAATCGGACAACAGATATTGCAACCGTCATCGATAAGATCGCCGGCAGCAAGTTTATTTGTAAAGTGACTTAATTATGCTAAGCAAACTAGATCTCAAAAACATCTTATTTCTCGATATCGAGACGGTACCTCAAAAATCGAGTTACGATGAACTGGATGAAGAGGCCCAACAGTTGTGGGAACAGAAATCCAAATATCAGCGCAAAGATGAATTCACGCCTGCCGAGTTTTATGACAGGGCCGGCATATGGGCAGAATTCGGAAAAATCATTTGTATTTCCGTAGGTTATTTCAAAGATGACGCTGACGACCGGAGTTTTGAGGTTACTTCTTTCCACGGTTCAGAAATAAAACTCTTAAAGGAGTTCAAAAATATTGTCATCACCCGCTTCAGTCAATCGCGGCACCTGCTGTGCGCCCATAATGGCAAGGAGTTCGACTTTCCTTATATAGCAAGGCGAATGATTATCAATGGCATGGAACTTCCGTATAAATTGGACCTCTTTGGGAAAAAACCATGGGAAGTTGCCCATTTGGATACCATGGAGCTTTGGAAATTTGGTGACTACAAACATTTCACATCCCTTAAACTAATGGCCAAAGTACTTGGAATTCCCTCTCCGAAAGAAGACATAGACGGAAGTATGGTTCGTGATGTATATTACAAAGAGAACAATCTCAATCGAATCATAGAATATTGTGAACGCGATACGATTACCGTTGCACAGGTATTGTTGAGGCTTAGGAACGAGACTTTGCTTTCGGAAAGAGAAGTTAAAAAGATATAGCCCAATGAGCATAAAATATACCCGCTTATCCGATAGAGTGAAAGCTGCGGTCATTGACGGAATTATTATTATAGCAGCACCATAGGGCATTCAAAAAGTGGAATTTCGGTAAAACGGGAAAGTAACCCGAAAAAAATATCATATTCCCTGTTGCAATAGTACGGTTCATCTGTAAAGCATTGCTAGGTTGGATTTCCCTATTGACAATCACGGGCAACGACAAAAGCAAGGCGATCCATGATTATGTGGCCGAATCCATTGTGGTAGATGAAAAATGAACCTTAAACGTTGTATTTCAGTTGAACATAAACAGGAAAGTGATCGCTATAACCGCCAATATATTTGCTGCCAACATAAGTTCGATAGGGTGAACCCTTATATTTTCCCTTGAATTCGGTCAAAAATTCCTCATCAAATATATTGGCGTGGGCAAAACTGTGAGTGCCCCTTTCAAAATTGAAAAAATTATGTGACACCATGATTTGATCGAACAACATCCAAGACCTTCTATAGTTTGCACTCCCCCTTTCGGGCGTTAATAGCTTCTCCATAGGATTGTACAGCGAACTTGCTTCCATCAACAGTTGAACACTCTCCGAGGCAGGGCCGTCGTTAAAATCACCCATGATTATGTAGTTGGCATTATCGTTCTTTTCATCGATGCCGGCCATAAACTTTTTGAGGGTATTTGCAGCTTCGATTCTCTTGTAATCGGTCTCTGACTCACCATCACGTCTTGATGGCCAGTGATTTACGAAAACATGTATCGTCTCATCATTTAATTTCCCCTTGACATATAGAATATCGCGGGTCGTATCCCTTCTGCCATCCTGTTCATAAATCCATAAAGTAATTGCCTTGGAATCAACAACTTCAAAAAAGTCTTTGTGATAGATCAAGGCAGTATCGATACCCCGCTCATCGGGTGAATCGTAATGTACAAAACCGTAGTTTATCTTTCTAAGAGGTTCGGTATTTAGAAGGTCTTTGATAACCGTTTCGTTCTCGACTTCTGCAACGCCCACCAAGGCAGGTGGATTTGCGCTGGCCTTTTGGCCAATTTCTGAAATTGTCTTGGCCAGCTTATATAATTTTCGCTTATATCTTTTGGCCGACCATTTTTTGGATCCCTCGGGAGTAAAATCATCGTCAAGCGTGTCCGGATCATCTATGGTGTCATAGAGGTTCTCCAAATTATAAAAGGCGATTGTATAGAGGGCATTGCCTTTTTTCTGCTTTAAAAAAGATAAAAAATTCACCGATTGAGCTATGGAAGGTGTCAAAAATACGAAATACGATCACAAGTATTGTTTAGATTTGCAGCTGATTACGCCAAATGCTCGAAAGGAAAACGATAGAATACGAAAAAACGGTACTTATAGGTATCATCAATAGGGAGCAAAACCAAGAAAAGGTTGCCGAATATTTGGATGAACTGGAGTTTTTGACCTATACGGCCGGCGGTGAAGTGCACAAACGTTTTATTCAGCGAATCGAGGTGCCCAACCCCAAAACCTTGATCGGTAGCGGTAAGATGCAAGAAGTGGAGGCCTATGTCAAAAGCAATGATATCGGATCGGTGATTTTTGACGAGGAATTGAGCCCGGCACAGCAGAACAATATCGAAAAAATCTTGAAGTGCAAGATCCTCGACCGAACCGGTCTTATTCTCGACATTTTTGCCCAAAGAGCACAAACCAGCTATGCACGCACACAGGTCGAGCTTGCCCAATATGAATATCTTTTGCCAAGACTGACCGGGTTATGGACACACCTTGAAAGACAGCGAGGGGGTATAGGTATGCGCGGACCCGGTGAAACAGAAATCGAAACGGACAGACGAATCGTCAGGGACCGTATTGCGCTGCTCAAAAAAAAATTGGTCAAAATCGATCGTCAAATGGGTACCCAACGGGGTAACCGTGGAGCGTTGGTTCGAGTTGCATTAGTCGGGTATACCAATGTGGGAAAATCGACTTTGATGAATGTAATCAGCAAAAGTGCGGTCTTCGCGGAAAACAAGCTCTTTGCTACGCTCGATACCACTGTTCGAAAAGTAGTTATCGGAAATCTGCCCTTTCTGTTGAGCGACACCGTCGGATTCATTCGAAAGTTGCCGACCCAACTGGTTGAAAGTTTCAAAAGTACTTTAGATGAAGTAAGGGAGGCCGATTTATTGTTGCATGTCGTAGACATTTCCCATCCTCAATTTGAGGAGCATATAAATTCGGTCAATCAGATACTCGCTGAAATCAAAAGCGCCGACAAAAAAATGATTATGGTCTTCAACAAGATAGATCTTTACAAACCGGAGACCATCGAAGAAGATGACCTTATCACCACAAGAACCGAGAAACACTTTACCATCGATCAGTGGAAAAAAACATGGATGGACAAAATTGGTGATCGCGCGCTGTTTATCTCTGCTTTGAACAAAGAAAATCTCGATGAGTTTAGAATCAGGGTCTATAGAGAGGTCAGGGACCTACATGTAACCCGGTTTCCGTATAATAACTTCCTATATCCTGAGGAACTCGACCAATATTTCTAAAGCGTTTCTAAGGTTTTCAGTGCATTTCATCGAAGAAAGGAAACCGTTCATATTTTTCACAACACTATTGGTCATCCTCACAACAATAATTTAGTGGATTTCAAAATCTGCCATACATTTACATTGTAATTAAGTGATAGTGTTTGCCCCCAAATCGAACCTTGAACTTAGCCCCTTTAAAAGTCTTGGTTCCCCAAAGCCAGACTTTGGCCTACAAAAGCTTAGCAAATCTTACTCGAATACCTACTTAACTAAAAAAACCCCGACAATTGTATCGGGGCTTTTTTATATCCTCTCCTTCAAAACTAGTTTGTCTTTTGAAAGACCGAATAAGTGACAATCATAAAATTTACGAGCGAAAGTCGCAGTTCGTCGAAGAAAGAAAACCGTTCATATTTTTCACAACATTATCAAGCCCCTTCACAACAATAATTTAGCAAAGTTCAAAATTGGATGTACATTTACATTGTAATTAAGTGATAGTGTTTGCCCCCAAATCGAACCTTGAACTTGATCGAAAATTTGAAAGCCCTTTTCCCCAAATCGGCACTTAACCAAAATAGCACAACCAACTTAGACCCAAACCTACTTCGAAAATAAACCCCGACATTATGGTCGGGGTTTTTTCATACTAAATGTCGTTGCCCGTTTAGCTCCAGGTCGGAATATCTTTTCTTTAACATACTTCACAACAGTTTTATTGATTTTCACAACAAAAATTTAGGCAAATCACGTTTGAAAATTACATTCGCCCCGTATTCGAGATTTAGTGTTAGCCCCAAAAAACACCATCTGACCGGCTTATTTTGAAGATTACCAAGTCTTTTCTTGACCTAAAAGTTTAATGTTAATTACTGTGCAACCAAATTTAGCGAATCCTACTTAACAGAAACGTCCCGCAAATTGCGGGACGTTTCATTTCATGTCTTTTCGAAAGTTGCCCTACGCTCTAAAAAGCGTAATTCAAACCAAAGAGCCAGTAGCTTTGGGTCGGACTATCGATATTCTCAAATGTTGGCGTCGGAGTCGGTACTGGGTCCTGGGCCAAGGCATTGGCCAAAGCTTCCTGTTTGTTTCCCCTTAGCCCAAATTCAAAGCCAAGGCCGATTCCCTTCCATAGAGTATATCCAAAGCTGTTGATCCACGTCCAATTTGACAGATCACCACTTTTGTAACTCTGGAAAGTTGAAAAATTGGTCTTGAAGTTCACGGCGCCAATCTGCCTTGTATAGTCAACAACGATCTTCGCACCTAAAGAGGATTCATAGACCGCATCATTGTCGGCAAAAACAAAATTATAATTCAATGGGTGTATTACAACTACTAAATCTGTGACCGGTGTCCAAGTGGCCCCAACGCCGGCATCGAGATAGCCAGGATCATTGAAGTTATTGATTATCGTGGTTCGATATTCACCCAGTGCCGATATGGCGAATTTTTCGCTCAATTTATAGCCATACAATGAAGTTATGTTAAAAACATCGGTTGTACCATTAAAACTATCGTCGTCGGTATTGCTGTCTTTGTTATCAAGCTTTACCCATTGTAGGTTGACATTGGCCGAATTTCTCCAGAAAAACTTGTCTCGATCCAAATTTGCAAAGGCATTGATGGTTGCCCCGATATTTCCCGCCGAGTTGTTAGGTGTTCCTTGAGAATACCAATTGCTAAAACCGGAGATATTTGCACCGATGGTGCCAAAGGCTCCTTTTTTCCACCCGGGAAAGGCATCGATTTGTCCCTGTAGTGCATCGACCCTACTTTGAATTGCATCAATGGAGTCTTTTTTGGCGGCCTGTTCAGCCTTTAGGTCATCTAAGGTTTGGGCGACTCCTGGAATTATTGCGAACGCAAAGATGGCCGTGAACAATACTTTTTTCATAATGCTTAGTGTTTAGTTTATTTTAGGTTTTCAACCGCAAAAGTAAGAATTGTTAATAAAATCTCACGTTTATCAACATTCATTTTCGCTTGAACAAAGGCACCGAAGAACAGGCCTCGCCATACATAATTGACTTCGCAACTTGTTGCAATCTGTTTGTTATCAACAAATAAGCATTTGATGGTACCGGTTTACTGGTACACCCTTTGATAATAACGGGCCTACCTTGAAATTCGGTCAGGTCTAGACCTTCAAGAATTTCTTGATAGATCGAAGTCTCCAAAAGCACCAAATCGCCTTGCACAATACGTTTGGCATAGGGATGCAATCGAGTGGTCACCAGCATATAGGCCCAGCCAGGAACAATCGCATTCGTAGAACAATACAACGCGACATAGGCATCTTGGTACTGCTTCCAATCATGCTCTGAAACCGCAGTGCGAAACTCCTTTTCCTTCAAGATCAAGCCTTCGTACAACCAATCTTTTATATCAAGAAGAACACGTTTTCCTTCAGGATAATAATCCTCCAGGTCGAAAGTGGCAAGTTTGCTGTTCGCTACGCGATTTACAATTTCTTTGGACATATGTTTCAAGATTCCCGTTCGGACAGGAACGATGACTAAAATTTAATTATAGCAATCCCAGCTCCAGTTTGGCCTCTTCACTCATCAGGTCTTGAGTCCAGGGGGGGTCGAATGTAATTTCTACTTCGGCATCGCTCACCAAATCAAGTGACTTTACCTTTTCCTCTACCTCAACGGGTAAAGTTTCTGCCACCGGACAGTTGGGAGATGTCAAGGTCATCAAAATCTTCACCTCATTGTCTTCGTTCACCAGTACGTCGTATATCAATCCCAGTTCATAAATATCTACAGGAATCTCCGGGTCGTAAATGGTCTTTAACACCTTTACGATTTTCTCCCCAAGTTCTTGGGTGTCAACCGTCGTTGTTTCTTCACTCATCTTCTTCTAGTTTAACTGTGTTTGGTAGGCCACGGCGTATAACTTCAATTGTTTGATCATACTGACCAATCCATTGGCACGTGTGGGCGACAAATGCTCTTTAAGACCTATTTCATCAATAAATTCGGTTTCTGCACCGATAATATCCTGTGGCCTTTGATTGCTAAAAGCGCGAATCAGAATCGCAATGATTCCCTTGGTGATGATGGCGTCGCTATCTGCGGTGAAAACCAATTTGTCGTCAACAAGTTCGGCATGTACCCAAACCTTGCTCTGACAACCCTTTATGATATGGTCTTCTGTTTTATATTTCTCATCGATGAGTGGGAGTGATTTTCCCAACTCTATCATATATTCGTAGCGCTGCATCCAATCTTCGAACATCGAAAACTCATCGACAATTTCTTCCTGGATATCCTTAATCTCCATTTTCTCTTTTTAGCATATTGATTTCGGCTTCGCCAGTAACCAAGAGTGCAAAAATACGACAAGTATGGGTGGTATTCAATTCTTTAAGGGAATGATAACAGAAGCCTACTGTAGCATACTCTTTGCCTTGTTGACACCTTCCACTAAAATGTCGACCTCTTCCTTTGTATTATAAAAACTAAAACTGGCTCGAACTGTCCCTGGAATTTTATAGAAGTCCATAATTGGTTGGGCACAATGGTGACCGGTTCTGACCGCAATTCCTAATTTATCCAAAATCGAGCCAATGTCGTACGGATGTAATCCCTCGATATTAAAGGAAATTACCGCAGTTTTCTCCGCAGCGCTTCCATAGATTTTAAGTCCCTCGATCTCCAATAGCTTTTCAGTTGCGTACCGAAGAAGTTCATGTTCATAGTCGGCAATAGCGTCAAAACCAATGGCATTCATGTAATCAATGGCCGCACCAAAAACAATACCGCCGCAGATATTCGGAGTGCCTGCCTCGAATTTATGTGGAAGGTCGGCGTAAGTCGTCTTTTCAAAGCTCACTTCGGCGATCATCTCGCCCCCGCCTTGGTATGGGGGAAGCTTGTTCAACCATTCTTCTTTGCCATACAAAACACCAACGCCTGTCGGACCGCACATTTTATGGGCCGAGGCGACATAAAAATCAACATTCAATTCTTGAACGTTGGCCTTGATATGTGGGGCAGCCTGAGCGCCGTCGACTAGCACGACTGCATCGGCCGCATGTGCCTGATCAATAATTTCTTTTATAGGATTTATGGTGCCTAGTGCATTTGATACGTGGTTGCAAAAGACCAGTTTGGTTCTTCCTGACAACAACGCTTCATATTGATCCATCATCAATTCGCCACTCTGGTTCATGGGAATAACCTTTAGAACAGCTCCGGTACGCTCGCAAAGCATTTGCCAGGGAACGATGTTGGAATGGTGTTCCATTGCCGAGACCAAGATTTCATCCCCTTTTGAAAGGAAAGTTGAAAACCCGTTTGCCACCAAATTTATGCCATGGGTCGTGCCCGAAGTGAAAATAATTTCTTGGGGTTTGGCGGCATTGAAGTGCTTTTGGATCTTTTGCCTTGCGCATTCATATTTATCGGTTGCCTCCTGCGAAAGTGTATGCACCCCCCTATGAATGTTGGCGTTGTAATTTGAATAGTAATCCACAATACAATCGATGACCTGTTTCGGTGTCTGCGAAGTGGCCGCATTATCCATGTAAACCAACGGTTTTCCGTTGACCTGTCGATTCAGGATCGGGAAATCTTTTCTGATTTTGTCTACGTCAAACATAGCACATACAATGAATGGCAAAGATACCTACTATGCATAAGAAATCTGATTAAAAAACCTTTATTCTAGACCTTCTTCTATCAAAAAAATACAATTTGTTATAGGAATAAATAATTTGCGGAAAGCTGTATAGCTACATTGTAATTCTGTGCCCCTTCCAAGGCATTGAGGCGGTTTCGCAGTCCGAGGTAAATTCTTGATGAAACGGAAAAATGCTCGCTTACTCGAATGCTGGCCCCAACAGCTCCGCCATAATCCAATTGAAAATTACCCGAAATCGTATTACGGGAATCGGGACCCCTGACCCCATCAAGATTCTTGATCTTCGTTACTTGATTGATCAGAAACCCAAATTGTGGCCCAAAATCAAGTGAAATTCCCTCGTTCACATAAAATTTGGCCAACAGGGGTATCGTCAAAAAGTTGAGTTGCACATTCGTTCTAAAATCGTTGCCGCCGGGGGTAGGATTCCCCTGGATTTCGGACAAATCAGAACTAAATTGAAACCCTTGTGATGCGTATAACAATTCTGGTTGAAAAGCGAATCTTTCAGAGAAATCCATTTCGAGGAAAACTCCGGCATGGCCTGAAAAACGAAACTTCAATCCGTCGGTCAGGTCTCCAACAATCGAAGAATAATTCGGCCCGGCCTTTAAGCCAAAACGTGTTTCTTGCGAACTGCCAACATTGTGACCTGCCACCAGAAAAAGTAAAGGAATTATTCGGGCCAGATGAAATTGGACCTGATATTTTTTCGGCTTAGAGGTTGAACCCAAGATTAACTCCTAGTTTATTGGCTATCAATTTATTGATTCGAGTTTTCAGTTCGGGAATGCGAACACTTTCCAGTACATTATTGGCAAAGGCATACATCAATAGTGCCCGAGCTTCCTTTTTTGGAATGCCCCTCGACTGTAAATAGAAAAGTGCATCTTCATCAAGTTGGCCTATGGTGCAGCCGTGTGAGCACTTTACATCATCGGCGAAAATCTCCAACTGCGGCTTCGTGTTGATGGTTGCTTTGTCGCTAATCAAAATATTATTGTTCTGTTGAAAGGCATTGGTTTTTTGGGCGATTTTGTCTACAATGATCTTTCCGTTGAAAACCCCGGTCGAATTCTCACCATAGATTCCTTTATAATCTTGGTGGCTTTCGCAATTGGGTTCAATATGGTGTACCAAAGTATGATGGTCAACATGTTGTTTCTTGCTCAAAATCGTAACCCCCTTCATTGTCGAATCTATGTACTCGCCATTTTGATAGAAGTTTAGGTTATTGCGGGTCAATTTTCCCCCAAAGGAAAAAGTGTGAACATTTACCTGGCTTTTCTCTTTTTGATCAATGTAAGTATTATCGATCATGGATGCGCTAGCCACGTTGTTCTGAACCTTATAATAATCTACGATGGCGCTTTTGGCAGCAAATATCTCGGTTACGGAATTGGTCAACACCTCGTTCGAGGTCAGGCTTTGATGTCTTTCAATTACTTGCAGTTCCGCATTCTCTTCAACAATGATGAGGTTGCGCGGCTGCAACATCAAAGTCGCCTCGTTACCCGTGGCAAAATGTAAAATCTCCACAGGTTTTTTGGGCATTTTGTTTTTTGGGATATAGATATAGGCCCCTTCGCGGCTGAAAGCGGTGTTCAACGAGGTCAAGGACTCATCCTTCGCGGCTACCTTATTGAAATAAACATCAATGACCGGTTTGTACATCGGCTTGGTCAAAGCCGAACTCATCAAACAAATGTCGACTCCGTCGTGTGTAGTTTCAGAAAGAAAGGAACTATATATGCCGTCGATAAAAACAATCTTGTATGTATCGATCTCATTTATGAAATATTTCTTGACATCTCTGTACTCCAAGGCATTTACCTCCTTTGGAAAGATGCTAAAGTCGACCTTTTGAAGCTTGTTCAAAGACGTATATTTCCACGCCTCTTCCCTTCTAGAAGGGAACCCTTTCGCTTCAAAGTTCTTCATTGCCTCTGTACGTACGTCGTGTACGGGGTGTTCGATATCGATATTGTTCTCGAACATCATGAAGGAAGAAATCAATTTTTCCTTTAAGCTCATATCTTTCTAAACTACAGCTTCATTTTTAATCCAATCGTATCCTTTATCCTCGAGTTCAAGGGCCAATTCCTTGCCCCCAGATTTCACGATCTTGCCTTCATGTAAGACATGAACATAATCGGGAACGATATACTCCAACAGTCTTTGATAATGCGTAATTACCACCACAGCATTGTCTTTACTTCTCAATTTATTGACGCCATTGGCCACAATGCGAAGGGCATCAATATCGAGCCCTGAATCGGTTTCGTCCAAGATGGCCAACTTGGGTTCCAACATTGCCATTTGAAAAATCTCGTTTCGTTTTTTCTCACCACCAGAAAAACCCTCATTAAGTGATCTGGACAGGAACTTGCGATCAATCTCCAAAAGTTCGGCCTTTTCACGGATAAGTTTAAGCATCTTATTGGCCGGCATATCATCTTTGCCCCTTGCTTTGCGGGATTCGTTGATGGCGGTCTTCATGAAGTTGGTCACCGAAACCCCAGGAATTTCAACGGGGTATTGAAAAGACATAAAGACACCTTTATGGGCTCTTTCCTCGGGTGAGGCATCTTCAAGGTCTTCCCCATCCAATTCGATGGAACCCTCGGTCACCTCGAACTCTTCCTTTCCGGCGATAACAGCGGCCAAGGTACTCTTGCCCGAACCATTGGGGCCCATGATCGCGTGTACCTCCCCTGCTTTTACGTCAAGGTTGATTCCGTTCAATATTTCATTTCCCTCTACGCCTGCGTGTAGATTTTTGATTTTCAACATCTTTGATCAGTTTAAATATTTGGGTGCTTTTGGCATTTTACTAAAATCTTCTTTTTGATGCTGTAGATACACTTTCGCATTTTTCTCCTTTGCAAAAGCCTCGAAGGCATCCATACTTTTTAATGTTTGTTCTACATCAAAATTGAAAATCGGAACCCGTTTGTTTTCTCGATTTTCATAGAGATGATATAAGTCTCCCGTAAGCAGTAAAGGCCCATGCTCCGTTAAATCAAGAAATAAAACCGAATGCCCTGGGGTATGGCCGGGCATAGACTTGATCACAACGCTTCCATCGCCAAAAACATCATAGTCGCCGCTCAGTTTTTTGACCTTGGTCAATTCTTTGATCGCATTATAATTGTCTGCATTATTCTTTTGGGTTTCCTCACTTGTGATGAAATCATATTCTGATTCCTGAACGAGCCAAGTCGAGTTTTTGAGCACATTGGCATGCCCGCTATGGTCGAAATGGGTATGGGACAATGAAATGTATTCAATGTCGTTTGGAGTCATCCCTATGGATTGCAACTGATTCGAAAGAGAATCTCTTCTCGAAACCGTGAAATTGCCATCGGGCGAGGTAAAGGGTTTTGATAATGCGACAAGGCCCTCGGGAAGTCCGGCGTCCCACATCAAATCTCCCTTTGGATGGCTGATGACATAAAAGGCATCGGCAAACTCCTTGGTTTGGCCTTGGTAAGTGGTATCCTGGGAAAAAAGTTCCAAATTATTCACCATCACCGTGCCCCCATCAAAGGTGTAAAGTTTTACTTCTGGTCTCTGAACTTCCCGAGAGGTTTCGGTTGTTTCAACCTTCTCTTTTTTGGTTTCCTTGCATGCATAAACCAAAAAAAGTATCCCGGCAATCAAAATGTAGTTTTTCATTTTCTTTCCATTTGTTCGAGCCTTTCGACCCGATCCAAGACTGTTGTTGGCCTCTCATTTTTACTTTAGAGACCCTTTAGTTTTACCCTACCGAACCTTCAAGGCTTATTTCCAATAGCTTTTGGGCCTCCACGGCAAATTCCATCGGCAATTTGTTCAGTACTTCTTTACTAAATCCATTGACGATCAAGGCAATCGCTTTTTCGGTATCAATTCCCCTTTGGTTGCAGTAGAAAATCTGGTCCTCGCCAATTTTGCTGGTCGTCGCCTCGTGTTCTATTTGGGCGGTCTTGTTCTTGGCCTCGATGTACGGGAATGTATGTGCGCCACATTCGTTGCCCATCAGCAGGGAATCACATTGGGAAAAATTACGTGCATTTTCTGCCCGACTATTAATCTGTACCAATCCTCTGTAGCTATTCTGTGATTTTCCGGCCGATATTCCTTTGGATATGATGGTACTTCGAGTGTTTTTTCCCAAGTGTACCATCTTGGTACCGGTATCGGCCTGCTGGAAATTATTCGTAACCGCAATCGAATAAAACTCGCCGATAGAGTTGTCGCCTTTCAAAATGCATGAAGGGTACTTCCAGGTAACGGCAGATCCGGTCTCGACCTGCGTCCATGAAATTTTGGCGTTCTTCTCGCACAATCCGCGTTTGGTCACAAAGTTGTAAACGCCACCTTTTCCATCCTTATCGCCTGGAAACCAATTCTGTACCGTTGAGTATTTTATCTCGGCATTATCCAACGCGACCAATTCGACGACCGCTGCATGCAACTGGTTTTCATCGCGCGAAGGTGCGGTACATCCCTCCAAATAACTTACATAACTGCCCTCGTCGGCAATGACCAATGTTCTTTCGAATTGCCCGGTACCCGCTTGATTGATTCTAAAGTAGGTGGATAATTCCATCGGACAGCGAACTCCTTTCGGAATGTAGCAGAAGCTTCCATCCGAAAAGACAGCGGAATTCAAGGCTGCATAAAAATTGTCTTTTTGCGGAACGACGGTCCCGATATATTTTTTGACCAACTCGGGATGCTCCTTTATCGCTTCGGAAATCGACATGAAAATAATTCCTTTTTCCGCCAACGTCTTTTTGAAAGTGGTGGCTACGGATACTGAATCCATAACGATATCAACGGCCACCCCGGCCAATTTTTTCTGCTCGTCCAAAGAAATTCCCAATCGCTTGAAAGTATCCAACAATTCAGGGTCTACCTCATCCAAGCTATTGTACTTGGGCTTGTTGTTAGGCGCGGAATAGTAAGAGATATCCTGAAAATCGGGCTTTTGGTAATTCACATTGGCCCATTCGGGCTCTTTCATTTCCTTCCAAAGACGGAAGGATTCGAGTCGCCATTCGGTCATCCATTCAGGTTCCTCTTTCTTTTTGGAAATGGCAATGACAATGTCTTCGTTCAACCCTTTGGGCAGGGTATCCGATTCTATATCGGTGTAGAAACCATATTCATATTCTTTGGTTTCAAGTTCTTTCTTTAATTCCTCTTCGGTATATGCCATGTTCTTTCAATTTGCCAATTTTAAAATTTATCAATTGGCCAATTATCTCATTTTCGAAGCTTCAAATCAGAGGGAGAAACTCTCTCCGCAACCACAGGTTCGCTGCGCATTGGGATTATTGAATACGAATCCTTTGCCGTTGAGTCCGCCCGAGTATTCCAAAGTCGTGCCCACCAAGTACAGAAAACTTTTCTTATCAACGATAATTCGTACATCATTGTCTTCGAACACCTTATCTGTTTCTGTCACCTCATTGTCAAAATTCAACTCATATGATAGCCCGCTGCAACCGCCACTCTTGACCCCAACACGCACATAGTCTTTCGAGGCGTCAAAACCCTCTTCGGTCATTAAGCTTACGACCCTATTCTTTGCTGTTTCTGAAACCTGAATCATTTCGAAATCTTATTTAGTTCTATTCTAAATAGCTTACAAATATAGTGTATTAGCAGGGTTTTACCTCATTTGCTAACATTATTATAACGTATGTTGAAATAAGGATTTTCTATTGGGAAAGGGAGTCGGTTTACAGTCGAAACCGCGGTCGATTATTTTAGCTTGAGGACCACCGCATCAATTTGACCTTTGTTCTGAACATCGGGGAAGTCTTTACTTATGGTTTCTCCCACAACCATAATGCTGCCATCTTGATTTTCGAGTATGCCAAAACCATAGTCCAAATCGGTACCGCCAATCGATTTCTGCCATTCCAGTCGACCATTGGCATCGGTACGTATAATCCAAATATCGTTTTCGCCTGCATTTTCTGTTGCATCGCCATCAGCACTCTTGGAATTGCCGACAATCATAAATCCGCCATCTGACATCAACTGTACATCCTCGGCCAGTTCGAACCCTGAACCCCCAAAAGCGTTTTCCCAAAGTAGTTCTCCATTTCCATCAAGTTTAATCAACCAAATATCGGATTCCCCGTTGCTCTTTGTTACATCGGTATCAGAGCTCAAGGTTTGCCCCGTAACCACATACCCTCCATCAAGCGTATTTGTTATGGAATAAGATCGGTCGATGCCTGTTCCTCCATAGGTTTTCTCCCATATCAGACTTCCATCCCCATTAATTTTGACAATCCAGAAGTCATAGCTACCCCGGTTGTTCTTGATATCGAAATCATCACTTTCAGAAAAACCGGCCATTACATATCCTCCATCATCTGACCTTACTACTCCATAAGCCCGATCATTGTTCGTTCCGCCAAAATAGCTTCGCCATTCGATATTGCCGTTGGCATCAAGTTTGGTACCCCAAAACTCGCCAACCCCATGCCTTGTCAATGCATTCGCAAGACTTTTTTCGGTATAGCCATCTGCTCGGGCCGCTGTAATATCCAAGAATCCAGTGAAAAACAATCCGCCTTCCTCAGTTTCCAAAATATCATAGGAATGGTCATGGCCAGAAAAGCCAAAACTCTTTTCCCATAGTATATTTCCTTGCTGATCCAGTCGAATGACCCAATTATCATGAAAGCCTTCGTTTTTGCTTCCGTCTCCGTCTGCACTTTGCGCATAACCGGTAAGGGCATAGCCGCCATCGCTGGTCTGAATAACTTGTTGACCCTTGTCTTCACCACTTCCGCCATAGGTCTTGCTCCATAGAAGGTTTCCATCTGCATCTAGCTTTAGCAGCCAATAGTCAATTGCAGATGTCGTTTTATCCGAAACATCCCAATCTGAGCTATCGGTATACCCAAAAACGGCGTAACCCCCATCAGTAGTGGAAATAATCGATTGGGCCGTATCGTCGCCAGCACCTCCAAAATTCTTTATCCATTCGATCTCACCCAAAAAAAAAGGTTCTTGAATTGTTTGATTCACATCATCAGTACTATTGGTGCATGCGAAAAGAAATATGAAAAGTAGTATGGAAATGGACCTATACATCAGTTCGATTTACGAATGACGAATAGCCCGCGATTGATGTCACTTACAATGATCTTACCACTATTGAAGTATGGATAAACGCTCCATACTCCATTAAAAGAAGCATTGTCGGTAGCCGGATGGCTATCAAAAAAACCTTCTTCGACAACATTCTTTCCGGCAATATCGGAGATATCCAAAATACGTATTCCCGCCGTATAGTTGGCCAAATAAAAACGATTGCCCAAAACGTAGCCGTTGTGGTCTATTGCAGCGGTCGGGCCACTATAGGTGTCATGCAAGATAGGATTATCCAAGTCTGAAAGGTCAAAAATCAGCGTTCTTGAGTTGAAACCAAAGTCCAGTTCGTCCAACTCGTCACCGACAATAAAATAGCGTTGGTCATCGGTGAACCAACCTTGATGGGTATAGCTCAAATTACTATAGGCAATTGTGCTTATCTCTTGCGGATTATTCTTGTCGGAAACATCGATAATGGCCACTTGATCCTCGTTTGAACCGATATAGATCTCACTGCCGGTGTAGTCAGAATCGGGGCCGCTATAAGTAATTACCTGAGCATCATGGGTATATCCATTGTCTGAATGGCCCCCCGCAGCGATTGGATCCGTGGGGTTCTGAATATCTACGAAGTGACCACCACCAAAAAAAGTGGAAGTGCCGACGGCATAGGCGAAACCAGTATCCTCATTGACCACAATGTTATGTGCATTGCCAAAGCCCGAATAAAGGGCATCGGCGTCAAAATTTTGGGGCGGCCCAGTAATATTTCGAAGACGGGTCATATCAAAGACCTGCATACCGTGACCTTCGGCTTCTGAAACAATAAAAGCGTGGTTTTCATAAACTTTTATATCACGCCAACCACTGCTAACGGTAGCCGTTGGCAGTTTTCCGAGCAAAACCGGGGCTTCATCGGAAACATCGACAAAAGCAGTGCCATTATCAAGGCCCATCAACGCATATTCCTTACCCGTATCGGGATCCGTCCATCCCCAGCAATCATTCCCTTTGGCGCCTCCCAAAGTTTCCAAACCTAAATGCCCCACCAAATCATATCCGTCACACGGATAGATGCCCGCCATTCCGTTGATACAGGGGGAGGCCTCAGAATCCACATTTTGATTATTGTCAGGCCCGGTATTCAATTGATCATTGGAGTCATTCACTGGAGAATCATCATTTGAACAACCAAGAACCGCGAAAACAATAAGCAGGGAAAGAAACTTTTTCATAGCCAATATTTCTTTGAGGAGTAAAGATACGATTTTCAGGGTGTGGGAAGCTTCTCCGCACTACCCAACAAGTATGTCAATCATCGAACTACCGAACTCCTATTTACTAAAACGTTTGATAACCTAATAAATTGGGTAGATCTAGAGAATTGAATTATATTCAACGTTCGAATTCAAAATTATCATACACCATGTCGAAAAAGAAGGATAGTTTAAAAAACAAATCTAGAAGAGCTTTTGTAAAGAACACCGGTCTGGCCGCAGCTGGATTCATGATTGTACCTAGGCACGTTTTGGGCGGTCAAGGTTATATTCCTCCTAGCGACACTTTGAATATTGCGGGTATCGGAGCTGGTGGTAAAGGGCGTAGCGATATGGCTTCCTTTGTGGAAAGCCCCAATGCCAGAATTGTAGCCATGTGCGACGTTGACGACAGGCAGGCGGTAGAATCAAGAAAATCGTTTCCAAAGGCGAGCTACTATCAAGACTTCAGAAAAATGCTCGAGAAAGAGAAGGACAATATCGATGCCGTTTCTGTCTCCACTCCAGACCATAACCATGCCGTAGCGGCTTATCAGGCAATGGCAATGGGCAAACATGTCTATGTTCAAAAACCTTTGACCCATGATATTTGGGAAGCGCGAATGCTGACCGAAGCTGCCAAAAAATTCAAGGTGATCACCCAAATGGGAAATCAAGGCGGGTCAGGTGACGGGGTACGAAAAATGAAAGAAATCCATGATACCGGAATTATTGGTGAAGTGCATACCGTCAAATGTTGGACAAACCGTGCTATATGGCCACAGGCACTGGAAACTCCAACTAAGAGCGATAAAATACCAAAAGGTCTAAATTGGGATTTGTGGCTGGGTACGGCCGAAACACGACCTTATAATGATGCTTACCTGCCCTTTGATTGGAGAGGGTGGTCAGATTTCGGCACTGGAGCACTTGGTGATATGGCCTGTCACATTATGGATCCGGTCTATCGAATACTGCCGATCTTGTATCCCAATTCAGTGGAGTGTAGTGTTTCGGACTCCTTTAGCGGCAATTTTCAATATACGGAGTACCCAAAAAGCTTTCCGAACTCGAGCAAAATCCACTTGAGCTATCCCAGAACTGATGGAAAGGGCAACATAAAAGTCACCTGGATGGATGGCGGACTGCTGCCCGAAAGACCTGATGAACTCGGCGACGACGAGCCCTTGGGAAACTGGGACGGAGGGGTCTTGTTTATAGGCACAAAAGGAAAATTATTGGCTGATTGTTATGGTGCAAAGCCAAGATTACTGCCGCTGAGCTTGAACGAACAATTTGAGGTCGAAGAAACCATCCCACGAGTGCCAGAGGGACACTATGTACAATGGGTCAACGCCTGTATGGAAGGTTACGGTAAGGGCAAGACCAGTTCATCTTTCGACTACGCCGGTCCGTTTACCGAAAGTATCCTTATCGGAAATCTAGCGTTGAAAGCCTATTTCGAGGTGGATCCAAAAGCTGAAAATAAGGGCTTTTGGGGCGGTGGTGCACAGTATTACGGTCGCAAGCGCCTACAATGGGATGCCGAGAATATGAAAATCACCAACTTTGAACCCGCCAACAAATATGTAAAACGCACCTATAGGGAGGGTTATACACTAGGGTAGCCAAGAGACATTTTAATATATCGGACCGGGGACATTAATCCCCGGTTTTTTATTATTCTGATTTTATATTTACGGCGTACTTTTGCGCCATGTTAGAAGATAAAAATCAAGAGCGAACTTCATTGGAGGAGCTAGGGGAATTCGGACTAATAGAACATTTAACCCAAAATTTTTCCATCGGCAATGAATCGACCTCAAAGGGAATCGGAGATGATGCCGCCGTACTCGATTTTGGAAAAAAGAAAACGGTGGTGACCACCGACCTTTTGGTAGAAGGAATACATTTCGACCTTAGCTATATGCCCTTGAAGCATTTGGGCTATAAGGCGGTCATGGTAAATTTATCGGATGTATATGCCATGAACGCAACGGCTACCCAAATTACCGTTTCGCTGGCGGCCTCGAATAGATTTCCGCTTGAGGCACTTCAAGAATTGTATGCGGGGATACATTTGGCATGCCAGACCTATGGGGTCGATTTGGTCGGAGGCGATACGACTTCCTCACAAACCGGACTGCTTATCAGCATAACGGCCCTTGGGGAAGCACCAGAAGAAAAGATAACCTATCGCGATGGGGCGAAACCCAATGACCTACTATTGGTTACGGGTGATCTTGGCGGAGCTTATATGGGCCTTCAGGTTCTGGAACGCGAAAAGGAAGTTTTTAAAGTGAATCCGAACAATCAACCCGACCTAGAACCTTATACTTATATCGTCGAAAGGCAGTTGAAGCCCGAGGCACGAAAAGACATCATAAAACTTTTAGACGATCTGAAAGTCAAACCTACGGCCATGATCGATATCAGTGACGGACTTTCTTCTGAAATTCTGCACTTATGCAAGAATAGCGTTGTGGGTTGTAATCTATTCGAGGACAAAATTCCGTTGGACCCAACGGTCATTTCGGCCACAGAGGAGTTCAACATCGACAGTACTATGGTCGCCTTGAGCGGGGGTGAGGATTATGAGCTTTTGTTCACCATTGATCAAAATGATTTTGACAAGATCAAGGGTAATCCGCATTTGACGGTGATTGGCCATATGACCGATAAATCTGAAGGGGCTCACTTGATCACAAGGGATGATTCCAAAATACCGCTGACGGCCCAAGGATGGAATTCTTTTCAAAATGACGGGCCCCTCGATTAGCCTTTCTTTTGTCAAAATTATTTAGATTCTACTGCCATGGATGTAATTTTCGTACTATCGATCATTTGCATTACCCTCTTCGGGTTACTTAGCATATACCTGATTTTCACCGAAAGGGGAAACAAAACGGCCAATCGTATTTTAGGCGTTTTCTTTTTGTTATGGGCCTTTGATTTTTTCGATGGTGCGCTGATGTTAAGAGGATTCTACCTGGAACAGCCTAATTTGGCATTATGGACGGAGTCTTTTCTCTTTCTCTATGGGCCCTTAATTTACTTCTACACGCTCTACGCAATCAATGAAAAAAGAAAATTCAAGTCCAAAGATCTTTTACATTTTGCTCTCTTCTTTTTGGGTTTTTTGGCCTTGCTAAAAATTTATCATCTGCAATCGGTTCATTTCAAACTTGAAATATTGAGCAGTATTTTGAATTTCGACCAACCTGTCGAATCTTTTATAAGTATACTATTTGTCTACGCCCATTTTTTCCTTTACATTTTTCTTTCCTATAATAACCTTAAAATCGCAACACGAAATTTTAAGAACCATTATTCTTATCCGGTTTTACAATGGTTGCAAAAATTACTGCTTGCCCTTGTCGCAACATTGGCACTTTCCTTGACAAGTAGTGTTCTTCAATTTCTTGGTGCCAAAAGCTATTTCAATGCAAGCCTAATCATCATTCTTCTACTTATGGGCGTTCTCATCGGAAGATTGATTTTTAAGACCTTGGAACAAAAATCACCAATGCCTCCACCTCTATTGGGAAAAAAGCACGCGGTCAGTGATTTAGAAAAGTCCGAAGCGTCATATATCGAAACCAAAATAGTCAATGTACTTCAAAAAGACGAGCTCTACCTCGACCCAGAACTTTCGTTGGAACGACTTTCCGAAAAAATCGAAATTCCCAAAAGAAAGGTCTCTCAAGTAATCAACAATCAAATGGGCAAGAGTTTTTTTGATTTGATAAATACCTATCGCATTGAGCGGGCCAAGCAGGTATTTACTGAAAATAAAGACTCGAAATTGACTGTGCTTGAAGTTTTATATGAGGTCGGTTTCAACTCAAAATCATCTTTCAACACCCAGTTCAAAAAAAGAACGGGATTGACTCCTTCAGAATTCCAGAAGATGAACTCCTAATGTCCGAATTTGTTTTTGCCTAAAGTCGTACCTATTAAAAGCGTTCGACTTCACGCAATCGGTCGCACGAGTCAACTTTTCTCATGATGTTCGCCATCTAATCCTAAAAACATCCATCATGAAAACATTCTTCGACATCTCAAAAGACCAACTTACTTGGAAAAAACAGTTGTGGTATCATTTTTATCCTGGTCTGGCCATATTGATCAGCTATATCTTGATCAGCAAATATCTAGTCGATTTGGGTTACCCAGGATTGACAGCACTATTATTCGTAGAACTTTTGATTCTGGCTCCTATCGGCATGTCTCATTTATTGGTTCATGGAAAGCGTCTTAACGGTAATTTCTCATTAAAGAATGTAATCTCCTATAATAACAAATTATCTTGGAAACAATATCTAAAATGGACGCTCATCGGAATATTGGCCTGCACAATAGTATATATTCCGCTATATCCTTTAGGCCTTTTTTTGAAGGAAACTTTGTTCAGTTGGTTGCCCCAATGGTATTTCGATCCAGGTTTCGGGACTTCTGACACGAATCTCATCGCTAAAGTATTTTTCGCAGCAATCTTTATTGACGGTATTGTCGGCCCGGTTGTGGAAGAACTCTTTTTTAGAGGGTACTTACTACCGCGAATGGCCTATCTCAAAAAATGGGCGCCAATCGTTAACGGTTTGTTGTTCGGATTATACCATTTTTGGCAACCCCACAACTATTTGGCCATCATAGCAATCGGAATTGTCATCAGCTACATCGTTTGGAAAAAGAAAAATGTGTATTTGGGAATTCTTATTCATTGCACCTTAAATATCCTTGGAGCCCTAAGCGGTTTATTGGCCGCCAATGCTGGGGAAGTAATCATACGGTGACCTTTTGCCTAAACAAAAAAAACCCGGCCTTTTGGGCCGGGATCCTCACTTATAACTAGAAAGAACAAAATCGAAATGGACTTCGATTCAGATTTTTAAAATTCCCAGAAATCAAGGGCGATCCCAATATGACGGTTGTGGGGCGAACGACGGTCAAGTAGTAGGGCGCTTGCTCAATTCCCGGGAATAAATTTGAATTCTTTTCCTATTTGGGCAAGAATTCGTTTGCCATAACATAATTAGGCAACTTGCTGAGTAGCCTGATGTCTTTTCTTATAAATTACCTCTAGGGTATGGTTGATATCTTGAAGTTCAGGAGTAAGATCTGAAAGGTTTCCGCTTACGTCTGTTGTAACTTCTCTTCCGCAGTGCACGCACTTGTACTCTTTAATGTGCAGGGTGACTTTTTTGGAAACTGAGTAGTGATGTCCAAAAAGACTGCAAAACAGTTTTTTCATTGCTAAGTAGGTTTTGGTTAACCTGAACGGGATTTGGGAAAACCGAACAAGCTTGTTTTAAAAAATCGAGGCTTTTGACTGGGCATCGAAAGCTTCTTTAGAAGAACGCCATTGGCATTCTTTTTATTGGCCTTCAAAGTTCAATATTGCCGCTTTTTCGATGAACGACATTTTATTCGACAAACTGTTCGTTTTTACCGACAGAATACCACATTAAGAAGCTCCATGCAGATCGTCTGAAAAATGCGCAAAATGAACCGTGCATTTCAACCTGGAAAAAATTGGAATTTCCGCAAACTGCTTTATTCCGAATTCAAAATTCTTCGGTCATCATACAGAAATGGCTATCTTTTGGGCTTGATGAAACTACTATGGCCAAAACCAAGGAAACGCTAGTTGTCGCCTTTGCCCTGTTTTCACTTTTCTTTGGTGCGGGCAACCTCATCTTGCCCCCTTTGCTAGGTTTTAACTCGGGGAACCTTTGGTGGTTGGTCGCCCTAGGTTTTTGTCTTTCTGCCGTACTGATTCCCATTTTCGGTATTTTGGCGCACGCTCGTCTACAGGGTACAATGCTCGACTTTGCCCAAAAGGTCTCGCCTACCTTTGCGATCCTATATTGTTATGTCGTCTATGCCATTTCGATAAGCCTACCTTCCCCGCGTACTGCATCGGTAACACATGAAATGGCCATACAGCCATTCTTTGAATCTTCATCTTTATTGACCAGCATTATCTACTTCGCATTGGTTCTTGTCTTTGTCATCAACCGGTCTAAAATATTGAACATCATCGGAAAAATATTGACGCCGGCCATTATTTTGATATTGTTCCTTATTATAGGAATCACCTTTTTCTCGTTCGATTCTGGTTTCACGGCAGCCAAATTCACCGCTCCCTTTACGGATGGTATTCTTGAAGGTTATCAAACCTTTGACGCCATAGGGGCCGTTGTGGTCGGTGGTGTAATCATCATCTCTATCAATCTAAAAAATGCAAGTGCCTCTTTCGAAGAAAAGAAACGGCTCATACGCAAGGCGGGATGGTTGGCCGGGCTAGGCTTATTCATTGTCTATGCCGGCCTGCTACTGACGGGCGCATTGATGGGGAACGCGTTCGAAGAAGATATTTCAAGAACCGCTCTTTTAAGTGGACTAAGTTTAAAGACCTTGGGGCGAGGCGGAACTTTGTTCCTGAGCATCCTTGTTAGCTTGGCCTGTTTCACAACCGCAGTTGGAATAGTGGCCGGCACAGCTGATTTTATCAAACATCGATTTGGCAATTCGCAGAAAGCCTATCTTTTAACGGCAATACTTGGCTGCCTCTTAGGGGTAATCATGGGGCAATTCGATGTACATTATATAATAGCCGTAGCCGTTCCAGCCTTGATGTTTATTTACCCGATTACAATTGTTTTGATTCTGCTGAACGTAATGCCCGAAAGGTTTGCGTCACGACAAGTTTTTAAAGCCGTTGTCGTCGCAACGATTTTATTTAGTATTCCTGATTTTTTGGGGAGTGTCGGGTTAGGAGGTTCAATAGCCGGATTGCAAAATTATATTCCGTTGAGCAAATTTAGCATGGGCTGGGTGTTGCCCGCCGGGGTGGTTTTTATAATTGCCAATATCTTGATAAATCTAAAAAAGGAATTATGAAAGCCTTGAAAAATTATATCCTGCCGGTGGCGATGGTCCTGTTAATCGGTTGCAATTCCAAAAAGCCCGATGTCCATGAAGAACAGGCCATTTTGAATACCTTGACCGCCATGTGGGACGCCATCGAAAAGGAAGATATCGACCGATACGCGACTTTTGTGCACGACGATTTCACTCAATTCGGCGAAACCGACCCGACCTTGAATATTGGAAAACAAATCGAGATCGAAGGAGTTCGAGAATGGGTTAAAACTTCGAAAAACATTCATACGGAAATGATAGAGCCAAAAGTCACCATTAAAAATAACGTGGCATGGATCACCTACTATTGGTCAGATAACGGTACGACAAATGGAAAACCCTTTGCCTCGAAAGGCAAGTCGACGCGCATCTTTGTAAAGCAAAATGGGAAATGGTTGTGCATTCATGGGCATTACACTTTGCTGCCCTAATACCTTTTATTGCCAATGTGTTTTCAACCCCTTCGTCTTCCCGCTGAAAAAGCGGGAATCCACCTCCCCTCGACCGAAGGGAGGAGCTAACTCATATAACCACCTTGGCCTAAGGGGGAATCCCCTAATCAAATGCTGCCCAAACAAGGCTGTTCCTCCTTTGCGGAACTAGAGGGGTCTATTTATTCATCAACTCCTCTATCTCCTCAACTTCTATGGGAATATTTGCCATCAAATTAAACGGTTCACCGGTTTCTTGAATCACGACATCATCCTCCAAACGAACGCCCATTTTCTCATCAGGAATATAGATGCCCGGCTCAACGGTAAAAACCATATTGGCTTTCATGGGTGTTTTTAATTCGCCATAATCATGCGTATCCAAACCAATATGATGACTGGTACCGTGCATGAAGTATTTTTTATAGGCCGGCCATTCTTTGTCCTCATTCTGAACATCGGCCTTGTCGAGCAATCCCAATCCCAGTAATTCGGAAGTCATAATCTTGCCGCATTCTTTATGGTATTCGGCCCAAATTGTTCCGGGCACCAGCATTTTGGTCGCTTCATTTTTTACCCTTAGAACAGCATTGTAAACATCCTTTTGGCGTTCTGTGAATTTTCCATTTATGGGTAGGGTACGGGTCAAATCACTGGAATAGTTGGCGTATTCCGCCGCTACATCCATCAAAATCAATTCCCCGTCCTTACATTGCTGATTGTTCTCGATATAGTGCAATACGTTTGCATTGTTTCCTGACGCGACAATCGGGGTATATGCAAATCCCTTGGACCGATTACGAACAAATTCGTGCAGCAATTCAGCTTCTATTTCATATTCCCAAACTCCTGGTTTTATAAATCCGAGCAAGCGCCGAAATCCTTTTTCGGTGATGTTACAAGCCCTCTGCATCAAGTCGATTTCCTCAGGTTCCTTGACACCTCGAATCTGCTGTAAAATAGGGTTGCTTTTTGCGACTTGATGGGCCGGATATTCTTTTTTGACCTGAGCAATGAAACGGTCTTCCCTGGTCTGGGTTTCCACCGCTTGGCGATAGTGCTCATTCGTGTTCAAATAAATAGTATCAGCCTCGGTCATCAAATCAAAGAAAATCTTGTCGAAGTCAGACAACCAATAAATGGTTTCAATTCCGGAGACTTCGGTCGCCATTTTCTTGGTCAGCTTCGCCCCTTCCCAAACGGCAATGTGGTCGTTGGTCTCACGTACAAAGAGTACTTCGCGGTGCTTTTTATCCATGGCATCGGGAAATAAAACCAAAATTGTTTCCTCTTGATCGGCACCGCTGAGATAGAATATATCTCGATGCTGCTGAAAGGGCATGGTGCTATCGGCACTTATCGGATAAATGTCATTGGAATTGAAAACAGCAATGCTCTTTGGCCTCATTTCGGCCATGAACTTTTTTCGGTTTTTTTTGAAAAGGTTATTGGGTATTTGCTCGTACTTCATGTCGATTTACTTTGATGCTCTAAATGTAAGAAATACGAATAGTATGGCGTCTGTTGTCGCACAACATTTTCGTACATTTAGTGACTATTCAAATAATTCTGACGAGACATTATGCAAACCAAACCAGCTTGTATCGTATTCTTTTTTCTACTTCCTTTTCTTCTTTTATCACAACAAGATTCGACCATTTTCGAGAACCTGAAATTCCGCTTTATTGGCCCTGAAGGAAATCGAGCCATTGCAATCGCAGGGGTACCAGAAGATCCAATGATCAATTATATCGGTGCGGCCTCAGGCGGACTATGGAAAACAACTGATGGTGGACTCAATTGGAATCCGATTTTCGACGATCAGGACGTTTCATCAATCGGATCTTTGGCCATTGCGCCAACCAATCCCGACATTGTTTGGGCAGGCACTGGAGAGACTTTTGTGATTCGCCCGGCGCATGCCATGGGCGACGGCATTTATAAATCGGAAGATGCCGGCAAGACCTGGAAAAATATGGGCCTTGAAAAAACCGGGCGAATTGGGCGAATCATTGTGCACCCTACGAATCCCGATATAGTATATGCAGCGGCTTTGGGCCACACCTATGGACCCCAACAAGAACGAGGCATTTACAAGACGACCGATGGAGGCCAGACTTGGAAGCGTATTTTCTTTGTCGATGAAAACACGGGAGCGGCCGAATTGGCCATAGACCCCAAAAACCCCGACAGACTTTTGGTGGGTATGTGGTCTATTCATATCAATACGTGGGGCCTTCGTAGCGGCGGCCCCGGAGGCGGAGTATATCGTTCTCTTGACGGCGGTACCACTTGGGAACCGTTATCAAAAAAAGGTTTGCCGGGTGGAGTTGAAAATCCCGTCGGCAAAACGGGGGTTGCCATTTCCCACTCAGAACCCAACATTGTTTATGCACTTTTCGAAATCGACAGTCCGGCTTTGTACCGCTCAGAGGATTTTGGAGAAACCTGGACCTTAAAGACCCGAAATCACGATATAGCCGAGCGCGCTCCCTACTATACGCGAATGGCTGTCTCGACCTCGGATCCAAATGAACTGTATTTCGCCAGTGTAAAGTTCAGTATCTCCAAAGATGGTGGCAAAACCATTGAATCGGGCTACAAAGCTGGTGGTGATAATCACGATATTTGGGTGGACCCCACAAATTCGGATCGTATTATGGTGGCGCATGATGGTTGTGCCAGCATCAGTCTCAACCACGGCAAGACCTTTAACCGCATAGTTCTTCCCATAGCGCAGATGTACCATGTTTCCGTTGATGACCAAATTCCGTACAACGTCTATGGAAACCGTCAGGATGGATATTCGTATAAGGGGCCCAGCAACAGTCGACAGGGTTATATACCAATTGGTTTGTGGAAAGGTGTTGGCGGTTGCGAAAGTGGCTTTGCACAACCAGACCCATTGAACAATGATATTGTCTGGTCGGGCTGTTACGATGGCGGTCTGCAGCGCTACAATGCCAAGACAGGTCAAGCGCGAGACGTTCGTGTATGGCCAGAAGCAGGATACGGCTGGGCTCCGGCCGACATGAAGTACCGCTGGCATTGGAATTTTCCCTTAGCCTTTTCTCCCCACACCAAACATCGCGTCTATGTCGGCAGCCAATTCGTTCATAAAAGTGATGATGATGGCCAAAGCTGGCAGGTTATAAGTCCTGATTTGACCTTGGACGATAAATCGCACCAGCAAAGCTCAGGTGGAATTGCAATAGATAACTTGATGACTTTTGATGGCGCCACTTTATTCAGTATCGTAGAATCGACTCTTGAGCCGGGCCTTATTTGGACGGGCAGCAACGATGGACAAGTGCAATTGACCAAAGACGGTGGAGCCAATTGGACAAATGTGACCTTCAATATTCCTGATTTACCCAAATGGGGCACTATTGCCAATATTGAACCCTCCCGCTATAAGAAGGGCGCGGTTTACATTACCGTTGATTTACATCAAATGGGAGATTTCAATCCTTATGTTTACAAGACCGAGGATTACGGACAAACATGGAAATTGATAAGCGATACAATTCCTAAGTCGGTGCACAGTTTTGCCCACGTTATCAAAGAAGACCCCAAACGGGAGGGCATGTTATACTTGGGCGTCGATAATGGAATTTACATCTCCAATAATGACGGACAAAGTTGGATGCGATTGAAAAACAACCTCCCCCCCGCACCGGTCTATTGGCTTGAAATTCAAGAACATTTCGACGATTTGGTGGTCGGCACCTATGGAAGGGGGTATTACATATTAGATAATATTTCGCCATTTCGGGAATTCGATGTTGATGCAAAAGGAAAAGATGCGCACCTCTTCAGCATACGACCTGCCTATCGCTTTCAAAATGTTCAGAGCATCAAGACCGATGGGCCAAGTTTGAATTCTGGAAGGAATCCTGCTTATGGGGCTGAAATCAATTATTTTCTAAAAGATAGCACCGACCAAAAAGTGGAAGTTCAAATTATCAAGGGAGAGGATGAAATTGTTCGAACCTTGGAAGGTAAACAATCCGCTGGCATTAATCGTGTCATGTGGGACCTTCGATATGAACCTACATACAAACCCAAAATCAAGACGACACCCCCGGGGCGACCATGGGTGCAACTAAACGGTGAAGGATGGCGACCCTTGGTCACATGGGACCTTGATTTAATGCGGGGCCAACACGGTCCGAAGGTCGTTCCCGACACCTATAAAGTCAAACTGATCGTGGGGGAAGATGAATTTATTCGGGAATTGGAAGTCTTGAAAGACCCTTCCACAGAGGGAACTATTGAAGAAATCAAGGAGCAGGTCTCCTTTTCATTGGAGCTTCGTGATGCCATGAACATCGCGGTTACCATGATCAATGATGTCGAGGATATCAAAAGTGAACTTCAAGAGATTATTCCGAAACTGAAAAGACCATCGGACAAGAAAAAGGCAAGGGAACTGTTTAACTCTGCCCAGTCGATTGCCTCAGCGCTTTATGATATTCATCTGACAGGTGCCCGTGAAGATGCCTTTCGCTCCCCTATGAAGTTATATGGAAGGTTGAGTGCCTTGGCCAGTGATATTGGTGGTTTCGGTGTTGATTTTAAGCCGACCGACCAGCAAAAAGAGGTTTATGCTATTTTCAATAAACGACTGGAAGAAACCAACAAAAAGTTTGAGCAGTTTATGAAAGTCGAAGTGCCAAAACTGAACAAGCAAATCAAGAAAAGTGAGTTGGAAATCATTGGTGGGGAGAAAATCAAATCGTGATTATTCGGGCTTATGGTATTTCAACAATTCGTTCTCCGACATTGAAATGATATTCATATCCAAGGTGATGGGTGTAAAGGGTTCATCGATCGAATCGCGTTCGACATTGACAATGGCATCAACGACTTCCATTCCCTTAATGACCTTTCCAAAAACCGTATAGTCTCCATCCAAACGATGTTCTCCATCTTTGTTCTGAACAATATAGAATTGGCACCGAGCAGATAGTTTTTGAGGATTACCGTCCCTGCCAGCTCCCAAAGCCCCATAGTCATGTTTCAAATCCTCCACAAACTCGGGTTCCAACAAATATTCCGGGTCATTGAATCCTTCCGGGGTATCAGGGCAACCACCTTGTGCGACAAAATCAGGAATAACACGATTGAAAGTCAGGGAATCCCAATAACCATCTTTTGCCAATTGAATAAAACTTCTTTTGTGATTTGGTGTTTCATCATACAACCAGACCAAGATCTCCCCTTTCGGGGTAGAGATTTGCCCGACCTCAAAAGACTTTTGGCCCATGCAGCCCGTACCTAAAAGCAAAATTGAGAGGCACAATGCATATTTCATAACTTTTTTTTGAATCCGTTCAAATATAATGGTTTACAAGGGCCCAATAAAAAACCCTGACGGTGTACCGTCAGGGTCAAATTGATCGTGTCAACTATATTATTTGGCCATTGCGTTTTTAATGGCTCCGATAATCGCCATAATGACTCCACCGCCAACACCTCCGCCGGCAACACTTCCTAGGATACTTGAAATATCCATTCCGCCTTCAGCACCGGCTGCAGCAGCTCCACCGAGACCTAACATACTTAAAAGGTAGCCTCCGATTCCGCCTCCAAGAATACCCGAAATTGAATTGCCCAATGTGCCCAAAGACAGATTTTTTAATAGTTTCCCTGCCACGTTTCCGCCGAGGGCGCCAGAAACGAGTTGAATAATTAACGGTAAATACTCTTCCATTTTTATAAAGTATTGATTAGTATGGAATAAATTTAATAAAATATTTAACGAATTTGCAATTCTGACAATCATTATTTGTCAATATCGCAATCGCTCATTTTGAGGCAAAGATTCCCCTAAACACCTCAAAATTTCAATTGCTTAACTTGAAATGGTATTTTCGTGATGTTTCTAAATTCTTAATCAGGACCATAATGAAATTAAAGTTCCTGCCCTTCTTTTTACTTTTTGGCTTTTACACTTTTGCCCAACCAGCGGCAACGAGTCAGGCATCGGTTGTACAGTCTTTGGAAATAAAGAAAAAAATGGAGGGGAATTCGATTTTAAAAAACATTCCTCTAAAAAATATTGGTCCGACAGTCATGAGTGGTAGAGTGGTGGACATAGATGTCAATCCGGAAGATCCCACTAAATTTTATGTAGGATATGCTTCAGGCGGATTATGGTACACTGATAACAACGGCATATCATTCATGCCAGTACTTGATAATTCGGAAACTCAAAATATTGGTGATATCGCGATTGACTGGAAAAATGGAACCATATGGGTCGGTACCGGTGAAAACAACTCCTCACGCTCTTCATATGCCGGAATCGGCGTCTTGAAATCGACCGACAAAGGGGCAACTTGGCAAAATATGGGCCTGACCGATTCGCATCATATTGGTAGAATTGCCATAAATCCCAATAATTCAGAAGAAGTTGTTGTCGGTGTCATGGGTCATTTGTATTCCCCAAATGAAGAACGTGGTATTTATAAAACCGTTAATGGAGGGAAAACCTGGGAAAAGACACTTTTCATTAGTGATACTGCGGGTGTTATCGATATTGCCCATGCACCCAACAACTTTAATGTGATGTTCGCTTCCAGTTGGGAAAAAGACCGAAAAGCTTGGAACTTCGTAGGCAGCGGAAATAGCTCAGGAATTTATAAAAGCACCGATGGCGGTGATACTTGGAAGAAACTCTCAACGCCCGAAAGTGGTTTTCCGACCGGGGAGGGTGTCGGCCGAATCGGTTTGGCCGTTTTTGATGAGCATACGGTTTACGCATTGCACGACAGTCAATTCCGTAGGAAAAAATCCGATGATCCAAAGAAAGATGCAGAGGGTCTAACCAAAGAAGACTTTAAAACGATGTCAAAGGAGAACTTTCTCAAAATCGAGGACACAAAGCTGAACGACTTTCTTAAGACCAATGGATTTCAAGAAAAATACAAGGCCGAAAATATAAAACAAATGATACGCAGCGGGGTGGCCGAACCTAAGGATTTAGCCAAATATTTAGAAAATGCCAATTCGCTGTTGTTTGATACTCCGGTCGTAGGTGCCGAGGTCTATCGTTCAGATGACGGTGGAAAATCGTGGCAAAAACAGAATGAAGATTACATCGATGACCTCTACTATAGCTACGGGTATTATTTCGGGGAAATCAGGGTTGAAGCCACAAATAAAGACAAAATCTATTTGCTCGGTGTGCCGATAATAAAATCTTCGGATGGTGGAAAATCATATAAAGACATCAATGGCGATAATGTACACGTTGACCACCAGGCGCTCTGGGTAAACCCCAAAAGGCCCGGCCATCTAATCAATGGCAACGACGGAGGGCTAAATCTTTCGTATGACGACGGTAAAAACTGGGCCAAATTGAATTCAACAACGGTCGGTCAATTCTATGCTATCAATGTGGACAATCAAGAACCATATTATGTCTATGGGGGGCTTCAAGATAATGGGGTTTGGATGGGGCCGCACGACGCAGGCATTAACAGTCGATGGCACCAGACCGGAGAAAATCCGTGGAAATCGATTATGGGCGGAGATGGTATGCAGGTACAGATCGACAAAAGAAACCACAATGTAGTCTATACAGGTTTTCAATTTGGCAATTATTATCGAATAAACAAGGAAACAAAAAAACGCAAGTACATTCAACCTCGTCACGAGCTGGGCGAAGCCCCTTTTCGCTTCAATTGGCAGACCCCTATTCTACTCTCGCCACACAATCAAGACATTCTCTACCTGGGTGGAAACAAACTCTTTCGTTCACTCGATCAGGGTGACAATTGGGAGGCCATTTCACCAGATTTGACACAGGGTGGAAAGAAAGGGAATGTAGCCTATGGAACCTTGACCACAATTTCGGAATCACCCTATAAATTTGGTTTGATCTATGCCGGAAGCGATGATGGCCTTATTAAGGTGACCAAAAATGGTGGTGGCAATTGGATGGACATTTCCAGTTCGCTCCCAAAAGAAATGTGGGTCAGCAGGGTTGCGGCTTCAAAGCATAAGAAAGAGCGTGTTTATGCGAGTCTTAATGGATATCGATGGGATGATTTCACCCCTTATGTATATGTAAGTGAAAACTACGGCGAGACATGGACAAGCATTTCGGCCAATATTCCAGACTCACCGGTCAATGTTATCTTGGAAGACTCCGAAAATGAAGATTTACTGTTCATAGGAACCGATAATGGACTTTTTGCCTCAATCGACAGGGGAAAGACCTGGGAATCATTTCAAAACGGAATGCCCAATGTGGCCGTACACGATCTCGTTATACAGCCTGAGGCCAAACATTTGTTGGTAGGCACTCACGGCAGAAGTATTTATAAAGCGGATATTTCAAGCCTGCAAAAGCTCACCTCTGAAATAAAGGCCAAAAAACTACATGTCTTTGACCTAGATAATATCGAGCATCGTGAAAATTGGGGAAATTCACCTAGCAGCTGGAGTAATCCAGATACCCCGGGGCTGGACATTATTTTTTATACTTCGGATACGACCGTTTGCAATGCCCGTGTCAAGACAGCTGATGGAATGGTAGTCAGTGATACCGAAATCGCGGCCGACAAAGGGATGAATATACTGTCTTATGATGTTGCCTTTACAAAGGCAGGAGAGAAAGCATACCGCTCTAAGTACAAGACAGAACTTACCAAAGCCGACAATGGCAAGACTTATTTGCCAAAAGGGAGCTATATCGTGGAAATCGATGGAAACGGAAAAAGTGAGGCGGTTAACTTCGAAATTGAGTCGCAATGAAACCCCGAATCGAAGTTTTACCCGAAAAAAGACTGATCGGCAAGTCACTGAGAATGTCTTTAGCCAACAATAAAACAGCGGTACTTTGGAAGCATTTTATGCAGAATCGGTCGACCATTTTGAATAACATTGGTGACGACCTATTTTCCATTCAGATATATGATGAGACGACCTACCTCAACGGTTTCAATCTGCAATCGGAATTCACAAAATGGGCTTGTATCGAGGTAGCGGATTTTAAAAATATACCAAATGGTTTTTACTCGTTGACCCTTCCAAAGGGCTTGTATGCCCTTTTTCAGCATAAAGGCCCGCCGAGTGAATTTCCGAAAACCATGCAATTCATTTTGGGGCATTGGCTGCCCAACTCTGATTACATGCTAGATCATAGGCCTCATTTTGAGCTATTGGGTCCGAAGTACAAAAATAATCACCCTGATTCCGAAGAAGAAGTATGGATTCCTATTAAAAATTAGCTTGATTGCCTTTATTCAATTGAAAGCATTCACTTAAAACTCAAAATCGAATTATGAAAAGAATCGTATTTGCCATTTTCGCCATTTCGGTCGTTTTCAATTCATCCCATTTGACCGGCCAAGACAAAAGGTCTCCCATTAAAGTGCTTATCGTCGACGGTCAGAACAATCATAACCAATGGCCAAAGATTACCTATATGCTAAAATGTTATTTGGAAGACACTGATTTGTTTTCAGTAGATGTCATACGTTCTGCCTATACTTGGGAGGGAGAGGATTATATTTCAGAATTCCCTATTGAGGGTATCCCCACCACTATCGCTTTAGACAAGCCAAAGGCCGACAGTGATTTCAATCCCGATTTTTCGAATTATGATGTGGTTATCTCCAATTTTGGATGGAACGCCGCAGATTGGCCCGAAGCGACCCAAAAATCATTTGAGGCCTATATGGAAAATGGAGGGGGGCTGGTCGTTTTTCATGCCGCCGATAATTCTTTCCCCAAATGGGAGGCCTATAACAAAATGATCGGACTCGGTGGTTGGGGCGACCGTACCGAAAAAGATGGGCCATATGTCTATTACAATGACAGTGGGGAACTAATCCGTGATGAAACTCCCGGGCCAGGTGGTGCCCATGGGCCGCAGAGTGAATACCAAATACAGCTTAGGAACTCAGAACATCCCATTACCAAGGACATGCCCGAAATCTGGATGCACACCAAAGATGAATTGTACAACCGGCTTCGCGGCCCGGCCGAAAACATGGAAATCTTGGCCACCGCCTATGCCGACCCGAACAATAAGGGCACTGGTCGCCATGAGCCGGCTTTGATGGTCTTGAACTATGGTAAGGGGCGCATTTTTCATAACATCATGGGGCATGCCGATTACTCGGTAAATTGTATTGGCTTTTTAACAACCATGCTTCGGGGTACCGAATGGGCCGCCACAGGAAAGGTCACCCAAGACATTCCAGAAGATTTTCCATCGGCCCATAAGTCAAGTTCCCGAGAATTCAAAAAATGATTATGGAACTTAACCTCAGCATTCCCGCATTGTTATTTCCTGCCATATCGCTGACCATGTTGGCCTATAATGCCAGATATTTGGCCATTGCAGCATTGATACGGCAATTGCACAGCCAATATGAGGAGAATTCATCGAATCCGGTCGAAAAACAGATTTTACAGCTGCGAAAGCGTCTAGGTATAATCAAAAACATGCAGGCCACAGCGATTATCAGCTTTCTGCTTTCCGCCGTCACTATGTTTCTCATCTACGTTGAGATGACCATCTGGGCCAACATCATTTTCGGAATTAGCCTCATATTTCTAATGGTTTCCCTTTTGCTTTCGTTGATCGAGGTGCAGCTTTCTACAAAGGCCCTTTCCATTCAACTAAAAAATATGGAATAGTGCATGCTTTTTTGGAATTTGAACTGAAAATAAGGTGAAGGCTGCTCGAGCTTTTAATAATATCCCCAGAATCGTGCCGCTGACAACGAACCGACCAGGGAGTCGGTTCTTTGCATTTTGAAAGTTGGTGACACCTCGTAGGGCATCGGATTTTGAGTCGCTAAATGTCGGTGAACTGCCTTTTATTGGTATTGATATCGATAAAAGGGCCGTGCACCAACCTATCGGTCGGTTTCTCATTACCAACATGGGCTAAGAAACGCTTCCCAAGTGGAATAATGCATCCCCCTGATTGACCACAGCCTGATTGTTTATACAAAAAACATAGCCTGCAAGCGGAGACTTAAGCTCTCTATAATGATGAGCGAATGCATCGGTGATCACACCGATTACCTGTCCTTTTTCGACATTACTTCCATTTAATATCTTCGGGATGAACATCCCCGCTGTCGGTGATCTTAGCCATCTACGCTTATTCAAATAAATGGTTTTGCTTCCTTCCATAAACATTGGGCCGCTCATACCGAAATGCTCCAAAATGTTACCGATGCCCTGAACCCCTTTTTGAATTGAAAAATCATCAAAACGCATACTTTCCCCCGCCTCATATACAATGGTCGAAATACCTTGTTTGAAGGCAGCCTTTCTAAAGGATTTGTTGATCAGCGCGGCTTGAAAACTGAAAGGAGCATCAAAAATAGTTGCCAGTTGAGCACTATCGTTATCATCTGGGGTATAGCGAACTTGCGGATAGTTATGCCGTCTGGCTCCACCGGTATGCAAGTCAATGCAAAAATCGATCTGAGGGAATATGGCCCGTGTATAATGATAGGCGATCCTACTCGCCAAAGAACCCGTTTTTGAACCCGGAAAACTGCGGTTTACGTCCTTGCCATCGGGTAAATCCCGTGAAAAATGAATGAATCCGAATACGTTCAAAATCGGCACGGCGATGATGGCACCTTTCTTTATTTTAAAATACTTCTCATGGATCATGCGGCGAACAATCTCAATTCCATTGATTTCATCGCCATGAAGGCCCGCTTGGATCAGAATGACAGGGCCGGGTTCTTTCGCATTGAAGACGTAAATGGGAATGTCGATCAATGTTCCGGTCGGTAGCCGGTCGATGTTGATGTGTACCCATTTATTTTGCCCCGGGGCAATGGTATCGCCACCAATTGTAATTGTCTTATTTTCTTCTTTTACGTCCATTTCGTTCCACATAGTGTATTATTTCCCTAGCAATGTTCACCTCTGTTGCAGCTTCAATGCCCTGTAAACCCGGGGACGCATTCACCTCAATAAGCAGGGGGCCGTTCTTGGACCTGATCAGGTCGACACCGGCCACGCCCAACCCCAAATGTCGCACCGCGTTCAGCGCGATGAACTGTTCTTCCCTAGTCGGCTTTATGGCTTCGGTATCGCCGCCCCGATGTACATTTGACCGAAATTCCCCAACGGCACTTGACCGCTTCATACTGGCCACTATTTTCTTGCCGACCACAAAAATGCGGATGTCTTCCCCGTTGCTTTCCTCAATATACTTTTGAATCAAAATACTGGTGTCCATCTTGTAGAAGGTATCGATAATGGATTTCGCCGATTTTTTGGTTTCGGCCAAGATTACCCCAAGGCCCTGGGTTCCCTCTTGCAATTTTATGATAACCGGCGTTCCCCCCAAGAATTCGATCTGTTGCTCTATATTATCGGGATTGATCGAAAAAACCGTTTCGGGAATCGGAATGCCCTTGCGTGCCATGATTTGAAGCGTGCGAACCTTATTCCTTGCCCTTGTAATACCCAGTGAACGTGCAGTGCTAAAAACACCGTTCATTTCGAATTGCTTTACGATAGCGGCCCCGTGGCGCGTGACTTTTGCCCCTATTCTCGGTATGACGGCATCGAACTCTTCGGTAATATTTTCGTCTTTAAGATAAATCTGGGGCTTGCCGGAGCCCAGTTTTACAGAGCATTTGGTATGATCGATCTGCTCAACATAATGACCGCGCTTTTCTGCCTCCTCCGCAATCCTTTTTGTGGAATAGACATTCATACTTACGGAAAGCAATCCGATATCCATGTTAAAATATAGTTAGCGTTCTATTGGGTCATGAATATCGGTGAAAAATACAACACGACCAATGCTGTTTTCGAGATTCTTTAAAATCCTTCTAAATACCGAAGTAATCAATGTTAAAGTTTGCCCAAAACGGGCCTATACACTAATTTTGATAACACGCTAAAAATTAACTCCAACCCTATCGTATAATGAGCGGATTGATAAAATCTTCGATAGCCCGAAAAGTCGTCATGGCCTTATCGGGCCTTTTTTTGGTCTTTTTTCTGATACTGCATGTCACCATCAATTTTGCGTCGGTAGTCTCGCCCGACACCTTTAATACATGGTCCCATTTTATGGGCTACAACGGCCTGGTACAATACATCATGCAACCTATCTTAATAGCGGGTGTCATTGTACATTTCGTCATGGGCATCGTGCTTGAATTACAGAACAGAAAGGCGCGAAGTGTTCGCTACCATAAATATCAGGGAGGCGCCAATGCCTCATGGATGTCTCGCAATATGATTATTACCGGGCTCGTCATATTGGCTTTTTTGGGACTCCATTTCTATGATTTTTGGGTTCATGAAATGTCATACAAATATATTCAGGGCAACCCTGAAGATCCGACCAGATATTATGCCGAAACCGTTGAAAAATTCGAGCCGATTTGGCGAACAATCCTTTATGTCGTTTCGTTTGTTCTTTTGGCCTTGCACCTTTGGCACGGTTTCGCTTCATCATTGCAAAGTATGGGGCTGAACAACAGATACTCGGTCGGCATCAAAAAATTTACCAAGATATACGCCGTGATAGTTCCATTGATCTTCATTTTTATTGCGCTATATCATCACCTTAACCCGATAACACATTAATTATGGGCATATTGGATTCTAAAGTTCCTAAAGGGCCTTTGGCCGACAAATGGACCAAACATAAGAATGACATTGATCTTGTAAACCCTGCCAACAAAAGAAATATAGATGTCATCGTAGTTGGTACCGGTCTTGCGGGCGGTTCTGCCGCTGCAACGCTTGCCGAGCTTGGGTACAATGTAAAAACCTTCTGTTATCAAGACTCCCCGAGACGGGCCCACTCGATAGCTGCTCAAGGTGGTGTAAATGCCGCCAAAAACTATCAAGGAGATGGTGATAGCGTTTATCGACTTTTCTACGACACGGTCAAAGGGGGAGACTACCGCTCGCGTGAAGCCAATGTCTACCGTTTGGCAGAGGTCTCTGCCAACATAATCGATCAATGCGTAGCCCAGGGCGTACCTTTTGCCAGGGAGTATGGGGGTTTGTTGGACAACCGTTCGTTTGGCGGTGTTTTGGTTTCAAGAACATTTTATGCCAAAGGCCAAACAGGTCAGCAATTGCTGTTGGGCGCCTATGCCGCCATGAACCGTCAAATTCAACGGGGAAAGATAAAATCGTACACCCGTCATGAAATGTTGGATTTGGTTCTCATCGACGGAAAAGCTCGCGGAATCATTGCCAGAAACTTGGTGACGGGCGAAATTGAAAGACATTCAGGGCATGCCGTCGTATTGGCAACGGGAGGTTACGGAAACCTGTTTTTCTTATCGACCTACGCCATGGGTGCCAATGTCATGGCCGCCTGGAAAGCGCACAAAAAAGGGGCTTACTTTGCGAACCCTTGTTTCACGCAAATACACCCGACCTGTATTCCGGTTTCTGGAGACCATCAGTCGAAATTGACCTTGATGTCAGAATCGTTGCGAAACGACGGTAGAATTTGGGTGCCAAAAAGATTGGAGGATGCCCAGGCCATACGGGAAGGAAAATTGAAACCGACCCAGCTTAAAGAAGAAGATCGAGACTATTATCTCGAAAGAAGATACCCCGCTTTTGGAAATTTAGTTCCGCGTGATGTAGCATCAAGGGCGGCCAAAGAAAGGTGCGATGCCGGCTTCGGGGTCAACAAAACAGGCGAGGCGGTTTATCTCGATTTTGAGGCGGCCATTATGCGATATGGAAAAGAAAAGGCATATACCTCGGGCCTAAAAGATCCCGACAAGGCAACAGTCCGCAAATTGGGAAAGGAAGTAGTCGAGGCCAAATATGGCAACCTTTTTCAGATGTATGAAAAGATTGTAGATCAAAATCCATATGAAACGCCTATGATGATCTACCCAGCGGTACATTATACCATGGGCGGTTTATGGGTCGATTATAACTTGCAAACTACCATTCCGGGCTGTTATGCAGGGGGTGAGGCCAACTTTAGCGATCATGGCGCAAATAGACTGGGGGCGTCTGCATTGATGCAAGGTTTGGCCGACGGTTATTTTGTCTTGCCCTACACCATTGGCGATTATCTATCCAACGATATTCGCACCGGGACCATTCCCACAGATTCACCCGAATTTGACGCTGCCGAACAAAATGTTCGTGACCGAATCCAAAAATTGATGTCTGGCAAAGGAGAGCATTCCGTCGATTATTACCACAAGAAGTTGGGCAAGATTATGTGGAATAAGTGCGGAATGTCTAGAAATGCCGATGATTTGAGATCCGCAATGAAGGAAATTGCCGAACTAAGGGCCGATTTTTGGGAAAACGTTAAAGTTACCGGTGACCCAGAAAGCAAAAACCAAGAACTCGAAAAGGCCGGAAGAGTAGCGGATTTCTTGGAATTGGGTGAGCTTTTTGCAAAGGATGCCCTTGAAAGAAATGAGTCTTGTGGAGGGCATTTTAGAGAGGAATATCAAACTTCGGAAGGTGAAGCCCTCCGTGATGACGATAATTTCACCTATGTCTCAGCCTGGGAATATGTCGGAGACCCTAAAGAGGCAAAATTGCACAAGGAAGAATTGGTTTACGAAAACATAGAAGTGAAGACAAGAAGCTATAAATAAGTCCTATGAAAATATATTTGAAAATCTGGCGTCAGAAGAATGCCGATTCCAAGGGCCAAATGGTCGATTATGATTTGAATGGAGTCGAACCCGACATGTCTTTTCTTGAAATGTTGGATGTTCTAAACGAAAGTCTTATTGAAAAGGGAGAAGAGCCAGTGGAGTTTGACCATGATTGCCGAGAAGGAATCTGCGGTACCTGTTCACTTATGATCAACGGAAGGCCCCATGGCCCAGATCGCTTGATTACGGTATGTCAATTGCACATGCGAAGTTTCAATGATGGCGATACCATTGTCATAGAACCGTGGCGGGCAAATGCCTTTCCGGTGATAAAAGACCTAATTGTCGACCGTACTTCTTTTGACCGTATTCAACAGGCGGGTGGGTATGTTTCCGTCAACACTTCAGGTAATCCGGTTGACGCGAATGCAATTCCGATTGAAAAAGATATGGCAGACAAGTCTTTTAATGCAGCGACCTGCATAGGCTGCGGGGCCTGTGTTGCCGCATGTAAAAATGCTAGCGCAATGCTCTTCACCTCGGCAAAGGTTTCGCAATTTGCCCTATTACCACAAGGTCGAGTAGAGGCAGCCGATCGGGTTCAGAACATGGTTCGTCAAATGGATCTTGAAGGTTTTGGCAACTGTACGAATACAGGTGCCTGTGAGATAGAATGTCCAAAGGGAATCTCTTTAGAAAATATTGCTCGAATGAACCGAGAATATTTAAGCGCTTCTGTTAAAGGTTAGAAAAATAGATTTCCCATAATACCCTGTATTCCGCCGATCGGAATACGGGGTATTATTTTCACTTCACCGGAATACAGATATCCACAATGAACTTCCCTTGAGGATGCTGCCGAGCGTCATTGTGATATATTTCATGCGAATGGCCATCACGGATCTCGAAATTGTTTTCAGGAATCCAAAGTGACATACTATTCCATGCTTTTTCGAATTCATCCGGTAGGATTTCGAATCTACCAACGGCGAATTTTCCATTGGGAATACTAATCTTACTTATCTCCCCTGAAACCTCGATATCATCTTCAATGGTAATGCAAGCACTCGAGTGCATTTTCGATTCGTCGGTAACGCGCGGGTTATCATAATAGATTCCGGCCATTTTGGTTTTTGGAAAATTGAGCAAGCCCCTTGGCCCAGCCCATTTCATTAATTTGTCGAAGGCCTCCCCGATGTCTTTATAGGGACCTTGATGTCTTACTTGCGCGAGTTTTAACTCGGGCATTTCCTTTACTTCCACTTCTGTTTTCATTTGTAACCATGTTTTTAAATTATCCATGGTGTAAAAGTATTTTTCAAATGACACTTTCCCTGTGCCATTCTTGCTTTGTGTTGAACCAATCTTGCGATACCCATTTTGACCTTTTTTGATGAATTCGGATGCACTGATGCCATAAAATTTACGAAAGGCCCTAGAAAAGGAATGAATGCTCTTGAAGCCATATTGCATTGCCAGCCCGGTCAAGGAGTCTTGCTTCCTCATATTGAACAGGTGACCGGCAATCTTCTCGATACGGCGTCGCTTAATATAGTTATTGGGTGTTTCACCCATTAGAGCAGAGAAAATCCGATGAAAATGGAATTGGGAGAAACAGGCAATCTCCGATAGGTCTTTTAGGGAAAGTTCAGCGTCCAAGTTCTTGTCAATGTACTCGACCACCTTGTTTATGCGATTGACATACAATAACTGTTGTTCGTTCCTGTCGTTCACAGCAATGGTTTGAAAAGCTAAAGTAGAAGATTTCAATCAAGAAAACACCTTCCAAAGTAATATAGCAAGATGTGTTAAATCGTTCGGCGCCCTTTCATTTAGACATCCTTTTTATAAATTTATGCATGCCCAAAAAATATTCAGAAGAACGAATCAAAGTCCCTCGGTTCAATGAAGAATCAGGTTTCTACACAACACCTGAACGCTCAAAGATCATGGGGAAGATCCGTGGAAAGAATACCAAACCTGAATTGGCCTTTAGACGGGCGCTCTACAAAAAAGGCTATCGCTATCGTATCGACTATAAAAAGTTGATTGGCAAGCCCGACGTGGCCCTGAAAAAATACAGGACCGTGATTTTTATCGATGGCGAATACTGGCATGGATATAATTGGGAAGAAAGAAAGCAAAAAATTAAAACCAACCGAGAGTTCTGGATAGCCAAAATCGAACGCAATATGCAACGTGACCGTGAGGTTAATGAAGAGCTTAAACTATTGGGTTATAAGGTATTTCGTTTTTGGGAACGTGAAATAAAGGAGGAACTGGAAAGGTGCCTAAAGGAGGTTACAAATCATTTGGAAAATAAATTGAAGTGAGCTTACCGGCTTTAAAGCTGTTTTTTGATAATATTATAAAATTGCCTCACATCCTCAATATTTACCTCAAAATCGGCATACTCTGGAGAACTATTAAGACTGTTACACTTTAAGATTCCTCTTTTGGTATCGAAATCCGTAATTTTTTTGCACATTATGCTGTCTTTATGGTCAATTACCCATAAGGCTTTTGGATTATCCCTTACTGCGGTTCTCATTTTTTTCGTTGACACCGCTTTGGCCAAAACCACTGACCTATTGGGAATTCCGTCAACTTCGCCATTGTCCATTGAGTTATTTGAGATTTCAAATGCCAGATATTTTGCAGTGGAAACCTGGTCGATTACAAAACTTACTTTGGGCAGCGTCTCCATGAATGGCCCATCGCCATTATCATCCATATAGCTCCTATACATAGAGGCCATTACCAATGGTGCGGAAACCAAATATTTGCCCGGTGCAAGTTTCTTAATGATATGTGCCCCTTTTACTTTTGAATTTATGGTTTCATACTGGGCGCCTATCTCATTGACCCTTTCTTGCGCATAAAGGTCGGCGATATCCAAGTCAAAATATTGTGCAATTTTTGTGAGGTTTTTAATCGGTATGTTGGCGCCTTTTTTCTCATAAAGCTGAATGGTGCGCAAACTCACTCCGATAATTTGGGCAAATTCTGTCTGACTAATATTTTTTTTGCGCCTCAATTGCTTCAAAATAAACATAATATCGTAATATTGTGTAATTACCTTACATATTTTGTTGAATATGTAATTTAAATACACTATTTGTAATTCGTTTACAAACAAATATAACAAAATGCGCAACCTTAGTGAGCATCCATTGATTTAAAAATGTGAAGCCTCAATGTTCGGGCATAGAAAAACATACCAACACAAAAACCATTAATTACCTAAACACTATGCTAAGTGAAGATTATTATGGGAAACCCATCAACGAAAAATTGTCCATAACCTTGAGAAGAAATACCACAAAAGACGATTTCGCGAATGTTGCGGCATACACGAATGTCAGTTTTTCCACCATTCGCGATGTGGTCTATAGAACCAATAGTTTGACAAAATCCAATTCAAGGGCAATCAAGGCACTTGTGAAAGTAGCCTTTGACAATTCACTTGCGAAACAACTTCAAGCTGAGGGCGATAAAAAATTCTTGAACGAACTCATCTGAAAAACGTTTACCGAGTATAGAAACAAAGGCGCAAATATAATTTGCTATTTTAGGGCCATGGTCTAATCTATGGCATCACTCAACTCTAAATTCCATTCAAAACTGCCGAAGGTAAAAACTACAATTTTTACTACTGTCGGTGACCTGGCTCGAAAACATAGGGCAATAGACCTTTCACAAGGCTTTCCCAACTTCGAAGCAGATCCCCTGTTAAAAAATCTTGTCACAAAGGCGATGAAGCAAGGCCATAACCAATATGCCGCCATGCGAGGGTACTACAAGCTTCGAGAAATCATTTCTGAAAAAATCGAGAAGCTACATGGGCGAAGTTATGACCCTACAAGGGAAATTACGGTTACCGTCGGAGCGACCCAGGCCATTTTTACGGCGGTTACAGCTTTTGTACACCCAGGGGATGAAGTCATCGTCTTAAAACCATGCTATGATTGTTACGAGCCGGCCATAGAAGTCAATGGGGGTGTTGTCGTCCCCATTCAACTAAGGACTGGAGATTATAAAGTCGATTGGGACGAATTCAAGAAAAAGGTAACGCCCAAAACAAGAATGGTCATTATCAACACACCCCATAACCCTAGCGGACGCATTTTTTCCAAAGAGGATATGCTTCAACTACAAGAAATACTTCGCCCTACAAACATAATCTTGGTCAGTGATGAGGTGTACGAACATATTGTTTTCGATGGAAAAGAGCATCAAAGTGCTTCTCGCTTTGATGACTTGGCTTCCCGTAGTTTTGTTTGCGCATCATTTGGAAAAACCTTTCATGTCACCGGTTGGAAAATGGGGTATTGTGCCGCACCCAAAGAACTCATGGAAGAATTTATAAAAGTACATCAGTTTGCCGTTTTCTGTGTCGACCATCCAGTGCAAAGGGCATTGGCCGAATACCTAAGGGAAGCGGAAAACTATCTCGAACTCAACAATTTTTACCAAGAAAAACGAGATTTCTTCTTAAGCCGTCTCGAAAATTCGAGATTCAAGTTCACCCCTTCGCAAGGCACTTATTTTCAATTGGTCGATTACACCAAAATTACTGATGAAGGTGATGAGGACCTGGCCAAAAGACTGATTATCGACCATAAACTAGCGAGCATCGCCATTTCTTCATTCAATCAAGACAACCGCCAAGATGGGGTGCTGCGGTTTTGTTTTGCCAAGAAAAAAGAGACCTTGGAAAAGGCCACGGAGATATTATGTTCGCTCTAGTTGAGGGAAGCATCCACCTTCTTCATTAGCTCCCCAATCTTATTCGGTTCAAGCCACCTAGTGACGACAACAAGATCATGCTCTTTGTCGACCACAATGAAATTGCCCCCAAAACCAGCCGCATAATAGATGTTTTCCGATAGTCCCTCCCAATGGCGATTGCCTTTTTTATTCAGCCACCACATATAGCCATAGTTGACATTTGGCCCTGAGGGTTCAATAGCCTTTTTTATCCAAGACTCGCTTATAAGTTGATCGTTCTTCCATTTGCCATTGTTCAAAAATAAAAGTCCGAATCGGGCCATATCTTCCGCACTTATAAAAATTCCCGCCCCAGAATGTCCACCGCCAGTAACCGATTTCATTTGAATGCCGTCGATTTCTGTCCATGCATTTTCATAGCCGTGCCAACGCCAGGTCGTAGAGGCACCTATTTTATCCATAATATTCTCTTTGAGCACCATCGGTAGCGGTTTTCGCCAAACATGGGTCAGGGCATAGGCCAATACATTCACACGAACATCGTTGTACTCCATCACCGTACCCGGTTCTTTTGGTTTCTCAAATTTCCAGTCGTCAATGTCACCTTCCTTGGGTGGTCGATCGGCCCAATCTTTGCCGCCCCATAGTTCCCCTGACCAGGCGGAATTCTGTTGCAATAAATGCTCCCAAGTAATTTTTGAATTGTGCTCTCCATCGAAAGTGCCGTCCCATATATAATCGGACACTTTATCATCGGTAGTGGCGATTAATCCATTGTCTACCGCCAAACCTGCCATGGTACTTAAAAAACTCTTGGTAACGCTAAATGTCATATCAACTCGTTCAGTATCGCCCCATTTTGCAATGACATAACCGTTCTTCAAAATCAATCCGGCCGGGCCACCGCGTTTCTTGGTCGGGCCCAAAATTTCGTGAAAAGGTTCACGCTCAAATCCTTTGAGAATTGCAATACGCAAATCTCGAGAGCCCGAATATTCGTTCGCTCTTGCAAAAGAAACTGCCTCATTGAGGGTTTCCGAGTCCATTTTTAAGTCTTTTGGAGGTTTTTGTTGCCAATCGGCATTCCGCTCCGGGAAATAATATTCGGTCTGTGCCGAAAGTCTGACAACTATAAAAATGACAAGAAACAGCAGTTTAGATTTCATTGTGGTTGCTCTATTTTTCAACCGAAGTTAATCAAAATCATAACGCATCAACCAATCGGTTTGTTTGTCGGAGCCAACGTAATATGGATGAGTTCCCACTTTCTTGAAACCATGCTTCTCATAAAAGTCTATCGCGCCTTTATTATGTTCCCAAACCCCGAGCCACAAAAAGGATTTTTGCTTCGAAATGGCCATTCTGATAACTTCCGCAATCATCCAAGACCCGATTTGTTTCCCTTGAAATTTTTTGAGCACATAGATTCTTTCCAATTCGAGGGAATCGGCTTCCTTAAATTCAGTTTGGGCCTTTTCTTGATTGATCTTAAAATATCCCACTAAATCCTTATCGGACTTCACAAAGTAGTATTCTGAATTTGGGTTGAGAAGTTCTTCACGAAGTTGAAACCTAGAAAACGTCAAATCTACATATGCTTTGAAGTCTTTGGGGTCATTCTGTTCTTCAAAAGCATCAACAAAGGTCTTTCGAGAGATTTCGACGAGTTCATTCAAAGATTCCAGCGTACACTTCTGGTGTTTGAGTTGCATGTGCAAATGAATATGCACTAAAATAGAAAAAACAAAAAAGCCGTGCTTTGGGGAACACGGCTTTCTCTTAAAAATCTAATATTATGATTATAGCATAAATAGTTTGCGGGTCAACATTAATAGGCCACTGTAAAAGTCATTTTTGTAAACTTGAATTTCTTTTTCAGGGCGAACACGATTCGATTTAGATTTCATAACTAAGTAGGTTTGTGCAAAGTCTGATTTGGGGTAAGACTTTTTATTAATTCTGAGGTAAATGTACGGTGAAATATGGGCCGGACTAAACTATTGTTGTCAAAGGAGCCTAAAATGTTGTGAAAAACATGAACGGTCAATTTCTTCGATGAACCGCATCGATAAACGGCAAAGCCCCCTCTAACCTGTCTGACGGCAGGCGGGCTCCCCCCAAGGGGGAGAACCGGTTCAGCTGTTAAATCACCATTTGGGGAATATCACCCTCGACCGTCAAGTTACCTTCGGTAGCTTTTTGAATATCTTCCACAGAAATGCCTGGCGCCCTTTCCAAAAGCTGAAATCCTTTTTCATTGACTTCAAGCACGGCTAAATTGGTGACAATCTTCGTGACACAACCCACACCGGTCAGCGGAAGTGTGCACCTTTTCAATAGTTTGGACTTGCCCGCCTTGTTCGTATGCATCATGGCAACAATGATGTTCTCCGCCGAAGCTACCAAATCCATCGCGCCACCCATGCCCTTGACCATCTTTCCGGGAATTTTCCAATTTGCAATATCGCCGTTCTCCGCGACTTCCATCGCCCCAAGAATGGTCAAATCTACGTGTTGCCCTCGAATCATACCGAAACTTGTAGCCGAGTCGAAGAAGGAAGCTCCGGGCATAGTAGTAATTGTCTGTTTACCGGCATTGATCACATCTGCGTCTTCCTCACCCTCATATGGAAAGGGGCCCATACCCAGCACCCCGTTCTCGCTTTGAAACTCGACATTTATATCTTCCCTCACAAAATTGGCGACCAACGTAGGTATACCGATGCCAAGATTGACGTAGTAGCCATCTTTAACCTCCTTTGCGATTCGCTTGGCAATTCCGTTTTTATCTAACATATTCTAATGTAAAATTTAGGCCGTTCGTTCAATTACCTTTTTCTAATGGCATATCGATTAAAATTGCTCACAGCTTTATTTTCTCTGTTCCAAAAAAATATGGGTATTCCGGATATCGTGGTTCCGGATATTGCCAAAACCTTCCAAAAGGCCAAAGAATGTTCCATCATAATACCCATATACCCAAATAGAACGGCAACGATCAATAATCCCAAAATAAATCCGGCCACCACCAGACGATTGTCGACAATTGCGCTGATTTTGTTCAGATGCTTTTTTTCAATCTTTCCGCAATTCTGGCAATTCACCTGGACTGTATCACCATATTTCATTTGTAGCTGTGCTCTGGTGTCCATTTTTGGTTTAAAATAGTTCGTCTTTTTACAGATGGAGCACAAATAAACCAATCGCATTGTTTAATCTCTCGTTCTAACAGTTCGTTGCTCTATTCGTTTCTCATAGTGCGCTCCCTGAAAGATCCGTTGTACGAAAATACCCGGTATATGTATTTCATTTGGATTCAATTCACCGACAGGTAAAAGTTCTTCTACCTCGGCCACCGTTATTTTTGCCGCCCCGCACATACATGGATTGAAATTTCGCGCCGTGCCCTTAAAAATGAGATTTCCGGCCTCATCGCCCTTCCAAGCTTTTACAAATGAAAAATCGGCTTTAAATGCTTCTTCCAGAACATACATTTTACCATTGAATTCCCTTGATTCTTTTCCCTCGGCAACCTCGGTGCCGTATCCGGCAGGCGTATAGAATGCAGGAAACCCTGCCTGGGCAGCCCGACATTTTTCGGCCAAAGTGCCCTGAGGCGTCAATTCAACCTCAAGCTCACCGCTTAACATTTGGCGTTCAAACTCATCATTCTCGCCGACATATGACGAAATCATTTTTTTGATTTGACGACCTTGCAAAAGCAATCCAAGTCCGAAATCATCTACCCCTGCATTGTTCGATATACAGGTCAGGTCGTTCACCTTGCGCCTGACCAACTCTGCAATCGCATTTTCAGGAATGCCACAAAGACCGAACCCACCCAACATAAGGGTCATACCATCGGAGACTCCATCAAGGGCAGCGTGAACATCTTTAACTGTTTTGGAAATCATACCTCGTTACAATTGAGATATCAAGTTACTGGTTATTTAAGGAATTGAAAAATCGAATCTTGCTAAAAATCCAGGTCTTCAAGGTCGTCCTCGGGCAGACCATTCTCCTCTGGTTGTTCTACAAGTTTTGAACAATCCACTTCAATCGAAAGTTCATTGGGCTTTTCAAATTCGCCATCAGAAACGCCCAAATCTTCATTTTCATAATTCTTTTTCATGTAAAGGCCCCAAATCGGAAGCGCCACCGAAGCGCCTTGTCCATATTTAAGAGATTTGAAATGTATGGCTCGATCCTCACCACCGACCCAAACACCGGTCACTAAATTGGGTACCATACCCATAAACCAACCATCACTTTGATTTTGGGTGGTTCCTGTCTTGCCGGCAATCGGGTTTTCAAAACCATAAGGGTAGCCCGTAATAATCTCTTTATAAACTGTTTGGTTTTTTGCAAAGCTATGTCTTAGCCTTGCTCCCGAACCACCTTCGGTGACCCCTTTCATTAAATCGACCATGGCGTAAGCAACATCTTTGCTCAATACATCATTGGTTTCAGGCACATACTCATAAAGGACGGTTCCGTTTTTATCCTCTATTCTAGTTACCATTACCGGTTTTACATAAACGCCTTGATTTGCGAACATACCGTAAGCACCCACCATTTCGTATACATTGAAATCGGGCGTGCCCAAAGCAATTGAGGGAACTTCGGGAATTTCTCTGTCAAACCCAAGATTCTTTACTATCGAAACCACGGATTTCGGCCCCACTTGGTCAATCAATTGCGCTGTAATCGTATTCTTCGAATTGGCCAAGGCTCTTTTGAGCGTGTACATATTGCCGGAATATCTGCCTTCTGAATTCTTTGGACACCACGGTTCAGGGTTGCCGTGTTTTTCCGCCTCGATGCAATATTGGGTGTCGGGAAGTTCATAACAAGGCGACAGTCGCAATTGATCAATGGCCGCGGCATAGACAAAAGGTTTGAAGGTAGATCCCGCTTGGTTCGAGCCTTGAATCACATTGTCATACTGAAAGTGCCTGTAGTCGATTCCTCCTACCCAGGCCTTTACGTGCCCTGTTTGGGGTTCCATCGACATCATTGCGGTACGCAAAAACGTTTTGTAATACCGAATGGAGTCCAACGGCGTCATAATCGTATCTTTTTCCCTGGCTTCACTTTTCCAATCAAAGACGGTCATTTCGGTCTTTTTGGTAAAGGATTCCCGAATTACCTCCTCAGAGCTTCCCTTAGCTTCCATAGCCCTCCATCGTGGCGAAATTTTCATGGCACGTTCGATGATTTTATCTATCTCTTCTTTTTCCAAGTCTAAGAAAGGTGCCGTTTTATTCCTGTCGGGTGCGTTTTGATGGAAAAACTCCGCTTGCAGGTTGGCCATATGTGCAGCAACCGCATCCTCGGCATTTTGCTGCATGCGAGAGTCGATTGTGGTGTAGATTTTCAGACCGTCTAAATAAAGGTTCCATTTATCGCGTTCCCCTTCCAATGCCGGTTTGGGGTTTTTGGCAATCCATCTATTCATAAATCGCTGCAGGTACATTCTAAAATAGGTAGCCAGCCCGTGACTATGCGATTGCGGGTTGAAATTGATATTCATTTCCAAAGCCTGTAACGAATCTTTTTCAGCTTCGGTAATGTATTCATTTCTAGCCATTTGGCCCAATACCGTATTTCTTCGATTCTTTACCAACTCAGCTCTCCGGATCGGGTTGTACAATGACGAATTTTTCAACATGCCCACCAAAACCGCCGACTCCTCAATTTTAAGGTCCTTTGGTTCTTTGCCGAAATAAATTCTTGAGGCTGACAGTATTCCATCGGCATTGTAGTGAAAATCATATTGGTTCAAGTACATTGTTATGATTTCTTCCTTGGTGTATTGCGTTTCCAGCCTTGTGGCGATTACCCATTCCTTAAATTTCTGGGTATATCTTTTCCAACCTCTCGCGGCCACTCCTGTAAACAATTGCTTGGCCAATTGCTGGGTAATTGTACTGGCTCCTCCTTTTTTTCCTAAATACGCAGCGGCCCGTAAAGTACCGTACCAATCGATGCCTGAATGGTTATAATAGCGCTCGTCTTCGGTGGCGACAAGTGCGTCAACAAGGTTTTGTGGAAGGTCTTCATAATTGACCGGTGTGCGGTTGTCATCCAAATAAAATTTTCCCAAGGTCGGCCCATCGGATGAAATAATCTGCGTTGCGAGATTCGTTTGCGGATTTTCCAAATGTTCAAAAGTTGGCATTTCTCCCAAAAAACCCCAAGAAGCAGAGAGAAAAACCAGCGCTATCAACAATACCCCGGTTGCGAACAAAATCCAAAACCATTTGATGAATTTGAAAAAATTGTTGGCCTTCTTCTTTTTAACTGCTTTTGCCATTTTATCGTACTGAACTTTTTTCGATTTCGAAACCAATATCGGTGACCCCCTCTAAATTCACGACCCCATCTACAGCGCCGTTCTTTCGCATAGCGTGTGATACTCTTAGGGTATATACGCCAGAGGAAGGAAAAACGATGTTTTCTTTGTACCATAGTTTGTTTTCCTTGATACTTCCATATCCCTTGCCCAACCAAGTGCCATCGGGCATCGTCATATCATATTCCAAGGTGTCCCTAAAGCTTTCGCCGCTCGGAAAATCCAATTCGGCAATCAAAAACAAATTGCTATAAGGAAAAGTTTGGTCATTTCTCACATTGATAAAAATGTTGTGGGCAGCTGTTGTATCGAGTTCGGCAAAAGTAAATTCAACGATACTGTCTTTGGGCCATTTTCCATTGTACGTGGCCTTGAAGTCAGATTTTACGGTGGCCGTATTGCAAGAAAACATGATGAGGGCAATAAGTAAGAGTAGCATTGGCCTAAGCATTCCTTGGCTTTCTTTTTTTATTGTTCCTTCTTTTCTTATTGTTCCTATTGGAGCCATGATTGCGATTACCCCCTTGGTTATTATTGGCTTGCTTTCGATTTCGATTGCGTTTTCGATTGCGTTTTCGAGACCTTTTCGGCCTGTCGAATCGTGTAAGACTATCTTGCCCAACGACATTTTCGAAGACTACCTTATCTTCAACGATATTTTCCACCGCGTATTCTTCAAGGCTTGCAACTTTTTCTTTTTTCTTGTTCTTCTCCAGAATCTCAACAACCTGATCTTTGGAAAGTGTATGCCAGTTTGAAGGTTCGTCTTTATAGGAAAACCACAATGTCTCTTTGAAAATATCGGTTTTCTGGCAAAATGCGATTCCTTTGTCGGTTTTCAATTTTGTGTCTTGAGATGGAAAGTCTTTCAGCGCTTCTAGATAAAGATCCAATTCATAGTTCAAGCAACATTTCAATTTGCCACATTGACCTGCCAATTTTTGCGGATTCAACGAGAGTTGTTGGTATCTCGCCGCAGAGGTGCTTACCGATCTAAAATCGGTCAGCCAAGTCGAACAACATAATTCGCGCCCACATGAGCCAATTCCACCCAGACGTTGTGCTTCTTGCCGATAGCCGATCTGTCGCATTTCGATTCTGATTCCGAATGCCTTGGCCATATCTTTAATCAATTGGCGGAAATCAACTCGTTCTTCAGCGGTATAGTAGAACGTTGCCTTTGAACCATCTCCCTGAAATTCAACATCTGAAATCTTCATCTGCAACTTCAGGATTATTGCCATCTCCCTGGCCCGCTTTTTAATCTCTTCTTCGCGATTACGGCATTTCTGCCATTTATCAATATCGTTCTGCGAGGCCTTTCGATATATCTTGGGAAGTTCTTCGTCTTTGAAATCGACTTTCTTTCGTTTCATTTGAACCTTGACCAATTCGCCGACAAGAGTAACCATACCCACATCATGACCTGATTGGGCCTGGGTGGCAACGATATCGCCAATGGAAAGTGAAAGGTTTTCGGGATTTCTAAAGAAGTCTTTTCTGCTGTTCTTGAACCGCACTTCGACACAGTCAAAAGGCCTTAGGCCATTGGGCGGGGCCATATTGGAAAGCCAGTCAAAAACTGTCAGTTTGTTACAACCATCCGTACCACAAGTACCATTGTTCTTGCATCCACGGGGTTGGCCGTCTTTAGCTGTCGCACAACTGCTACAACCCATTATTTTATATCTTGATTCGGCAACGGGGTTATTGCCAAAAAAGGTTCATATTACTTCTAAGCGTAAAGGTAATGATTTTTTGACGTGATGAAAAGTAGGGGTACACTTCAGGAAAGGGCAAAAAAATCCCCGCTCGAAATACGGCGGGGATAATAAAATATGGTACTTGAAACTATTCTGTCTCGCTATTGACTTCAATCTCTTCTTCTTTTTCCCTGAACAAGAAGAACAGTGCTCCACCAACCAAGATCAAACCAATTCTAATAATCCAACCCACTGTCGGGCCCCAAGAATCGATCCACATCAAAATCTTAAGATTGTAACCAAAAAATGAGAGGACGGAAGAGAACAATCCAAAAAATGCCAACATACCTCCGATGCTCGATGGGTTAAACTTGTTTGAATCCATATGCCATAGTTTTATGGGGTTAAGAACTATGCATAACGGGGAACCGATCAAACATATTGGCAATATTCGACAAACGGACCAAAGATTCGGCAAGCATCGAATAAACCGTTTGGTTTTTAACTGCTAATTCTTGAATTTCAAGACTTCAGACCTTCCTTTCTTAAAGATTTTATTGCTTGCGCCCTTACCCTTTCGCAGCTTTTTTTGTTCTTCGAATGGTAGGGCATGCACTTCTTTGCAATGATCTGAGCAGCAGTCATCCATCTTTGTTGCGCAGGCTTCACATTGAATAAATAAAAGATGGCAGGCCTCATTGGCACAATTTACATGGGTATCACAAGCCACCCCGCATTGGTGGCACTGTGAAATGACATCAGGCGATATACGTTCACTTCGGCGGTGGTCGAAAACGAAATTCTTGCCTATAAACTTGTTTTCCAACCCCTTCTTCTCTACCTGTCTGGCATAGTCGATAATCCCCCCCTCAAGCTGATACACTTGTTTAAAACCCTTGTGCTTATAATAGGCGCTTGCCTTTTCACAGCGGATTCCCCCCGTGCAATACATAACCAATTTTTTATCCTCTTTATGTTCCGCCAGATCATTTTCAATGATATCCAATGAATCACGAAAGGTATCAACATCTGGAGTAATCGCGTTTTTGAAGTGGCCTATTTCACTTTCGTAATGGTTTCGCATATCGACTAAAATGGTATCGGGATCTTCCAGAAGTTCGTTGAATTTCGCGGCCCCGACATGAATGCCTTTATCTGTCACATCGAAAGTGTCATCATTGAGTCCGTCAGCGACAATCTTCTTTCTGACCTTTACTTTCAGCTTTAAAAAAGATTTGTTGTCTTGCTCGATGGCTATGTTCAGTCTAACATCCTTCAAAAAAGAAATGCTATCAAGATGTGATTTGAATGCCTGAAAATTAGCCGCGGGTACAGAAAGTTGTGCATTGACACCTTCGTGGGCAACATAGATTCGCCCTAGAACATCCAACTCGTTCCAATTGATGAAAAGATGGTTTCTGAAAATCGACGTATTGCCGATATGTGCATATTTATAGAAAGAGATGGTCAAACGATCCAACCCAGCCTCTTCGATTAGCCTAGCTCTTTCCTTTGCACTCAATGTATTGTACAGTTGCATGCTATACCAATAATTAAGTTAAAGAATTATGTTTCTGTTCGATTTACAGAGATGCAAAGATAAAAAAAGTCATTCCCCCGTCATTAAAGGTTGGGCTTATTTGGAATTTTATATGATTTTCAATGCTGCTTTGGGAGGGCAAAAATCGGCGGCTCCCAACAGAGAACCAATACGGGCAAGAAAACCAATTTTCACTAAAAAAAGAGCCTTGATAATATCAAGACTCTTTTTGGCCACCCCATCGTTTTCTTTTTCATATACTTAAAGTGTTCAAAGGAAATGGCCACCGTTGCCCATTGCCACTAAAAAAACAATGGAATATATGAGTTAGTTCAATTTTCAGATGCAGTCGTTCTAAAAAGGTTGCGTCGAAAATTCAAATCTTTGGCTCAACTATAATCCGTTGGTCGAAAAAAATCCATGAACTTACCAAGTTGGGTGGCATAGTGGCAAAAGATGTAGTATTTTAGCCTTCCACAAAACGAGAACTTATGAGCAACGAGAAAGATGCAAAGCTAAAAGCCCTGAAATTGACATTGGACAAACTTGACAAAACCTATGGTAAAGGGGCTGTTATGAAAATGGGTGATCGCGTCATAGAAGATGTTGAGGTAATTCCATCTGGCTCATTAGGTCTTGATATTGCCCTCGGCGTTGGTGGTTACCCTCGCGGGAGGGTCATCGAAATATACGGGCCTGAATCTTCAGGGAAAACTACCTTGACCCTACATGCCATTGCAGAAGCCCAAAAGAATGGTGGTATTGCCGCCTTTATCGATGCCGAGCATGCCTTTGACCGGTTCTACGCGGAAAATTTAGGTGTAGACATTGACAATCTTATCATATCACAACCTGATAATGGCGAACAGGCATTGGAGATCGCCGATAATTTAATCCGGTCTGGTGCGATTGATATCGTAATTATCGACTCGGTTGCCGCTTTGACACCAAAAAGTGAAATCGAAGGTGAAATGGGTGATTCAAAAATGGGTCTACATGCCCGATTGATGTCCCAAGCCCTACGCAAGCTTACCGGTTCTATTAGCAAAACCCATTGCACGGTCATTTTCATTAACCAGTTGCGCGAAAAAATCGGGGTGATGTTCGGAAATCCGGAAACTACAACTGGCGGAAACGCCCTTAAATTCTACGCTTCCGTGCGCTTGGATATTAGAAGATCTACACAAATAAAGGATACTGATGGCAGCGTTCGCGGAAATAAGACGCGTGTCAAAGTAGTAAAGAATAAGGTTGCACCTCCCTTTAAGACTACAGAATTTGACATCATGTATGGCAAGGGAATCTCAAAATTAGGCGAAATCATAGATTTGGGGGTTGAGTACGAGATTGTCAAAAAAAGTGGTTCATGGTTCAGTTACGGCGATACCAAACTCGGACAGGGCCGCGATGCCGTCAAAGCTTTATTGCAAGACAATCCTGAGCTAATGGAGGAATTAGAGGGGAAAATAAAGGAGGCCATTTCCGCACTCAAATAGCTCTTTATTACGGTGCTGACAAAATCGAAAGGACCTTTTTAACAAAAAAAGTTTATTCGTATCCTTTGGAACGCAACCTTAGGCCTTAACCTTCATCTATTATTATAAATATCAAATTATGAAGAAGATTTTCTTATTCATGGTTTTGGTTGCCCTAGGTTTTGCAGCGGTTTCCTGTAATAAGGACGATGGAGCGAAAATTGAATTTCAGGCACTACAAATTGTCGAAGCCGAAATGCCCGACTCCTTCTCGCTCAACAGCACCTACGAGATTATGGTGACCTATGTAAGACCGGATGGATGTACGAGTTTTGAAGGTTTTGATGTGGCGCCTAAAGATAGCACTGTCAGGGAGGTGGTCGCCATCGGATCTACTCTGATCGAACAACAATGCACTCAAGAAATCGCTGAGCTAAGGGAAAGTTTTTTATTCAGGGTGATTTATGACCAACCTTATTTGTTTCGATTTTGGCAGGGCGAAGACGCCAATGGAGATCCCATTTTTCTGGAAGTGGAAGTGCCCGTCAATTAAGAACCGAATACCCTACCAATACCAACAATTTGAGTCTTCAAGAACTCATACATAACTGTAAAAAAAGAGATAGGCGTGCCCAAGAACAATTATACCGGAAATATTCCGGCATCCTGTTCGGCATTTGCCTTAAATATTCACGTAATAAAACGGAGGCCGAAGACAATCTGCATGACAGTTTTATGACCATCTTTGAAAAGATCGGCCAATTTAAGGCCCATGGTTCATTTGAAGGGTGGATCAAGCGAATCACGGTGAACACTGTACTGCAGAAATACAGAAAGGAGGAACACCTGAACATTGTATCTGAAAATCTAGAGGAAGAAATCGAAGTAGATTCTGAATATGCCCATATTTCATTGGAAACACTGCTGAAATACATTCAAGAACTACCCAATAAATATAGACTGACGTTCAATCTCTATGTCTTGGACGGATATTCACACAAAGAAATAAGCAAACTGGTCGGTACAACGGCCGGCACATCAAAATCAAACCTTGCAAGGGCAAGAAGGTTATTAAAAGAAAAAATCGAAACCAAAACCACAAGATCCATAATCGGTATACTGATTATCGGACTGTTTTAGAAAAGGCCCTTCAACCAGGCCATCCAAGAATTAAACACATACTAATTCATTGCAAAATGAGTAAAAAGAATATAGACAAGTTATTTCAAGAAAAGTTCAAAGACTTCAAAGAAATACCGGACGAAAAAGTGTGGGATGCCATATCGGAATCCCTTGAGAAGAAAAAATCACGGAGAGTCATTCCCTTTTGGTGGAAGCTTGGCGGTGTTGCCGCTGTGCTGGCCATCATTATGACCATAGTAAATCCTTTTGAAAGTGACAATACCGTTGACCCGGTGATAACAGACATCGATAAAACAGATGTTGAGATTTCGAACGAAGAGAATGATTCAAAAGATGCTTTGCCCGAAGGATTCGAGCTAGATCCTGACCAAGTAGCCGATAAGGATGAGGTGGAGGCTCGAACAGATTTGAATACTTCCAAAAATTTGGAAGCGGATATAGTCAAAACCAATGGGGTCGAGAAAAAATCAAATTCGGTAAGCCCAAAATACGAGCCTGCCAAAAAATCACAACTAGCAACTTTTGATTCGGAAAAATCAATTGAGAAGAAAGAGGCGAAAACTCCGGTTTCCGAAAACTCCAGGGCTGAGGTCGGCGGACAATTGAACGGGGTCGTTGTCGCAACCGATTATGAAAAACCTGAAGAAAACACGAAAAGTGAATTGGAAGAAGGGCAACTCAACAAAGAATCGAACATAAACAGCTCGGCTAAAGAAAGTCTAGCAATTATTGAGGAAAAAAAGGAAGGTGAGGAAATAGTCGTAGATGTAGAAAAGAAATCGATTTTTGAGGAAGTGGAAAAGCAAAACGAAGAAGAAGTTGAAAAGGTAGCAAAGGGCGCTAAGGGAAAATGGTCTATCGGTGCAAATCTCGCCCCTGTATATTTCGATTCTTTTGGTGAGGGATCTCCAATTGATCCCAGCTTTAGTTCAAATTCAAAATCTGGAGAGGTCAATATGAGTTATGGTCTTTCAGTAGCCTATGGTGTCAGTAGTAGATTACGTCTTCGTACTGGGATAAACAAAGTCGATTATAGCTATAACACCAACGAAATTGAATTCTCGCCTTCATTGGACGGGGCTTTTAACAATCGTTTGAGCTTTGTTGACTACAGCCCAGCCTCAGAAAATGTGATTGTCGAAAGTAAAAAGACCAATACCTTTTTTGCCTCGGAAAATGCTGCGGATGAAGGTCTTTCAGCCAGGGCTCCTACAACTCGAAATGGAACGATGGCCCAAGAATTCGGTTATATTGAAATCCCCGTTGAGTTGGATTATGCGTTGATCGACAAACGTTTCGGGGTGAACCTTGTTGGTGGCATTAGTTCAATGTTTTTGACAAGCAACTCTGTAGCGCTGAATTCTTCGAACGAAACTGTGGTACTCGGTGAGGCCAATAATCTAAATGAAGTGAATTTTAGTACTAACGTCGGTTTCGGCCTTAATTATAAGGTCACCCCCAAAGTGCTTTTGAATGTAGAACCGGTTTTTAAATACCAGTTGAACACCTTTTCAGATGCGGCAGGTAGTTTTAATCCGTTTTCAATCGGTGTGTACAGTGGCTTAAATTTTAGGTTTTAAAAAATATCGAATAGAAAAGAACGGGCCCAAATGACAATGGATGTCAGGGGTCGTTCAGCCGATCGTTTCGCCTACTTAAAAGCAGGAGGAACATAACCGGGCTTCACGATGTTGGTTAGGTAGGTCTGTTGTGGTTATCAGACCTTCAAGCGCCCCGATGATCCTATCGGGGCGCTTCTTCTTTGAAATCCATTTTCAATTCATTTAAGATAATTGCCCTTACCTCTTCCCTAAGCGTATTTTTGTCTTCTTCATCTAAAATACCGGTTTCGAAAAACCGGTGTACCTTGGCACGAACACTGCCAGGCCCTCCGCTAAAAAAAGTAAAAGAAAATCGCTTTTTATTGTCATAAAATGTGATTGGCACCACGGGAATCTTGTGGGAAATTGCCATTTTAAAAGCGCCGTCCTTGAATTCATCCAACAAGACATTTTCATCATCGGGCACACCGCCTTCCGGAAAGATACAGATACTCAAGCCCTGACCCAACCTTCGCTGGGCCCGGCGATAGACCCCGGTTCTGCTTCCGCTGTTGTCACGATCGACCATGATGCAAACCCTTTTGTAGAAAAATCCGAACAGGGGAATTTTGACCAATTCTTTTTTTCCGACGAAAACAAATGGGTTTGCGCTTACATGTAGCATCAACATAATATCGAGCATGCTCGTATGATTGGCAACCAGCATATAGCTCTTTCCCCTTTCCAATCTTTGATCATAGGTTACTTTGGGCGGACAACCCATTCCGTACAAAATGGGCCTGGCCCATAGGTTACGTGCCATCCAGAAAAATTGATGATAGGTCTTCTCGTTCAAAGTGAACAAAAGCAAAAAAGGAAAGAAAATCAGAATAGGGAGCGCAACCAAAGCATAGAACCAAATGCGATAAACAAGTTGCCCAAATCTTCTGAGATAAAGAACCATAGGCTCAAAAGTAGAATTTTTATGTATATTTAATCGAACTAATAAAAATCTAAAAATGGGTATTTTATATGCATTGTTGATTGGTGCCATTGCCGGATGGCTCGCCGGTAAAATCATGAAAGGAGGCGGTTTCGGACTCTTAATCAATATTCTTTTGGGTATCGTTGGGGGAGCGATTGGCAATTGGCTTTTCGGCGCCCTTGACATTTCAATCGGCAGCGGTGCGGTCGGAGATATTATTACTGGGGTCATCGGAGCCGTTGTCTTGCTTTTTGTAGCAGGGCTATTCAAAAAATAACCTGGCAATACACTCTTATTCAAGCGGCATATGCCGCTTTTTTTGTGATTTATTTTACCTTTGTCGCTTTCTGAAACCATAGCCAATGGCACGCATTTTAACTGGTATTCAAAGTACGGGAACACCTCATCTAGGAAACATTCTGGGCGCGATAATACCGGCGATAAGAATGGCATCCAATCCCGAAAATGATTCCTTTTTGTTCATTGCCGACATGCATTCCCTGACCCAAATCAAGAAAGGGGAAGAATTGCGCAATAACACTTATGCCACCGCCGCGGCCTGGCTCGCCTTTGGCCTTGATATCGAAAAAACCGTTTTTTATCGACAGAGCGATGTGCCCCAGGTTTCGGAATTGGCGTGGTACCTCAGCTGTTTCTTTCCTTACCAACGACTGACCTTGGCCCATTCTTTCAAGGACAAGGCCGACCGCCTGGAGGACGTCAATGCAGGGCTCTTTACATACCCAATGTTAATGGCCGCCGATATTCTATTATATGATGCCGATATTGTTCCTGTTGGCAAGGACCAGTCACAACACCTTGAAATGACACGTGATGTCGCGTCCCGTTTTCATACCCAAATGGGGGAAACCTTTGTGATACCGGAAATACAGCTTCAAGAACACACCATGTACGTGCCGGGTATCGATGGTCAAAAAATGAGCAAGAGCAAAGGAAATATTATCGACATCTTTCAACCCGATAAAAAACTGCGCAAACAGATCATGGGCATTGTAACGGACAGTACACCTATGGAAGAGCCCAAAAATCCTGATCAAGACAACGTCTTCTCTCTGTATAAAATTTTAGCTACCGAAGATCAAGCCGAAGAAATGCGCCTAAACTATCTGGGAGGCAACTATGGCTATGGACATGCAAAGCAAGCATTGTTCGAATTAATTCTTGAAAAATTTGGAACGGCCCGGGAAAAATTTGATTACTACATGAATCACAAAAACGAAGTTGATGAAGCTCTGGCACAAGGAGCTGAAAAGGCCAAAAGTGTGGCCGACAAAGTTTTACAAAGGGTTCGCAGGAAGGTTGGTTATTAAGACTTTATGATATTTCGCTATTATTTTTGGCTTTTGCTTCGTAAATTAATAGCAGATGTCACGATTCCATGCACAAAATCCAACAAATAGTTCTTTTTTTTCTAACGGTAGTTTGGTTTGGTTCCAGCAATACCACTGCACAGACCGAACTAAACGGCAGCATTATTGACAAAGTAAGCGGTGAACCCGTTACCCTTTGCAATATATCGCTGGAATCCGCTACGATTGGCACGGCCAGCAATGAACAAGGTGAGTTTGTCATCACAGTTGATTCCCTTCCGACAAAATTGCTCTTTTCGCATCTAAACTATCTCGAACAAACCATTTTAGTTTCTGATGGCCAAGAAATTGCGGTATCGCTCGTTCCCTTGACAACCAATTTGGAAGAGGTCGTCGTTACCGCCTCCAAAAAGGACGCCTACGCTATCAAATTGGCAAAGGGAGCAATGGAAAAAGCCCAAAAACCATGGGCGAAAGACAAGTACGGCCGTGCTTTCTATCGCCAAAAATCCAAGAACGGAGATTCCTATTCTGAATTTTCAGAAATCTTTTATGATATACGCTATAACAATGTGGGTATTAAGGAATGGAATATCATGGAAGGAAGGTACGCCCTTAAGGAAGATGCTGTACACAATAGAAATTACACTTCTTTCTCAAGAATCTTAAAGCCATTACAACCAAATACCGATGACCTGATATTTCCTACACATCCGAGTTTTGAGGTTTTTTATAGTCCAAGGGTTACTAGTATGCTGCAATCCGGCAACTCGAAAATTGCCATTGTGCATTTCAAACCACTCCCCAACCTCAAGACACCTATTTTCGATGGAGAAGTTTATATCGACACAAAGACATTTGACATCTTAAAAATAAAGGGAGTTTTGGCACGAGACGATATCGAACTGGCAAAGCTTACAACCAAGAATAGTTATTGGAAAGATTATAGTATTAGCTATGAAATCGTCTATAAAAATCACAATGAAAAAACATCGCTCGATTATATCAAGGTAGACCAGGTTTTTGATTACTATAAAGACGGCAGCTTTCAATATAATACAACAAGTACTTCAAGCCTTATTTTCTATGAGCACTACACCCCTACTTCCCGTAAAAGGTTGGGAGCCAGACTGAGTCGAAGCCGAAGTGATTGGAAAGAATTGAATGAAATTGGGTACAACGAAAAGTTTTGGGCAGAAAACCCAATCGTGAAAAGGACACCGGTAGAGGAAGAGGTCATTGAAGCCTTTGAGCGTGAAGATGCTTTTAGCTCAATTTTTCTAAATAGTGCCGAGAACATAGCCTTAATGACATCGAACATTGCCGAGGACCCTTTTATAAAGGACCTGGGCACCAAAACGAACCTTCACAATAATTACAATCCGATTGAAAAAGTATTCCTGCATACGGATAAGGACTTATTTTCAACAGGGGAAACCATCTGGTATAGCGCCTATGCCACCTTAGGGCCATTTCACCAGTACTCGACGGGAAGCAGCGTATTTCATGTCGATCTCATCAACCCTGACGGAAAAATTGTGCATTCACAAACGCACGGATTAATCAACGGAAAAGGTTCTGGTTCACTGGAAATTCCCAAAAATATCGTTTCCGGAAACTACCTACTACGTTCATATACCCAATGGATGCGAAATTTCGATGCCGATTTCTTCTATACCAAAAGGCTGCACATTTTGAACGACAACCTTACCGGTGACAAAGAAATCGTGGAAGATGAAATTGACCTTCAATTTTTTCCGGAAGGAGGCCATGCCGTTGCCGATATTGCAGGTAAAGTCTCGTTCAAGGCCATTGGCGCCGATGGTCTTCCCCGGTCTGTAAAAGGACGAATATTGGATTCGAGTGGCACGCCCGTAGCTGCTTTCAATACTTTTGACCGAGGTTCAGGATTCTTTCAACTATTGCCTAAGAAAGGAGAGGTCTACCAGGCCAGGCTTGACAATGGTTCCGTCTATCCATTCTCAAAAATACTTGACAATGGCTATACTTTTGCCGTCAACAATCTGAACGAGAAAAGTGTCAAAGTTATCGTACAGGCCAGTGAGCATTTACGCGATAGGCCGTTTTATGTCGTCGGCCATATGCGACAGCGTAAATACTATCAGGGCAAATTCGAGTTCGGCCTGAACCGTTCGCTTACCTTTGAGGTTCCCAAAACGCGAATGCCAAGTGGTATACTGACCCTGACTCTTTTTGATAGCGAGAAAAAACCATGGTGTGAGCGGGCCGTTTTTGTGAACAATCAAGAAGAGCTGGTCATCAATGCCAAGGTCAATAGCAACAATATGGTCAAACGCGGAAAAATCGAACTTGACATCAACGTGACCGATACCGAAGGAGTTCCGATCCCTGCTAATTTTTCTATAGCGGTTACAGACCCTGGGCAAGTTGAAAAATCTGAAGGTTCAGCAACTATTTTGAGCCATTTTTTATTGGAATCGGATTTGAAGGGCCATGTCACCAATCCCGGTCTGCTCTTCAAAGACCAAAAAAGAACGACCTTGCAACAGCTAGACCTTGTCATGCTCACACATGCTTGGCGAAAATACCATTGGCCAGAAATTTGGGCGGAACAGATTACCTCCAAGGAATTTAATTTTGCAAAAGGCCTTATTATATCGGGCAAGGCCACAGGTTCCAATAAGAAGCCTCTTTCGAATGCCTACTTGAGCGTCATTGCAAAATCCGGGGAATTATTGGGAATGTTCTCCGCAAAGACGGCACTTGACGGGTCTTTTTCGCTTGACGACTTCAACTTCAACGGACCTACGGAAGTTGTTTTTAACGCCTTTGATGCCAAAGACAAGCCCATAGATGTAAAAGTTACCCTTGACAAAAAAAAGTTGACCGTCCCGCAAACACAATTCAAGGGCCAAAAGCCAAAAGAAACAGAAAAGACCGAAACCTACGACTCGCATACCGTTTCCCGGCAGAGAATGGAAACCTTATACGAATCGAAAAAGGTAACACAACTGGACGAGGTTGTGGTCACGGAGGAAAAAAAAGAAGAAAGTCGAAATCAATCACCATCGGTATATGGCATAACCCCTGATGCCACACTTTATACGGCCGATCATATTGCCTTTCAAACAGTTGTTCAATTGGTAGGGCTTTTTCCGGGAGTAACTGTTGGGGGTAATGTGGTAAGTATTCGAAATAGGGGCACGCCCTTATGGGTACTGAATGGATTTCCTGTATATAACGCAAACCCATCACCGGGAATTGCCGCCACAGGCGCGACGCAGCCAAATGATTTTGGGTCTAACTCAATTTCCGTCCCTATGGAAGTCACCCTAGCTCCGGGTCCGGTACCCTCTATAATTGAGACTATGACCATACAGAATGTTGAACGAATAGAGATTTTAAAGGGTGCACGTGCAGCAATATGGGGCTCAAGAGGAGCCAATGGGGTCATCCTCGTCTATACCAAAAAAGGGGAGGGCCAGACCTATGAGCCAGTTCTTTCGCCCGATTTTACGATTGAAGGTCATGCAGCCAAAAAAGAATTTTATTCCCCGAAATACGATGTGAAAAGAGATGAACATATTTCACCTGACTATCGGGCCACTTTGTATTGGAATCCGAGTTTTACGACCGACGCGCACGGTAAGGCCCATCTTGAATTTTTTAATTCAGATGCGGCGGACGAAATTCAAGTCTCTATCGAGGGGCTTTCCCAATATGGTATTCCTGGCACGTATTTGAACACCTTTGGAAATTAAATATTGACAGTCTTTTTTCAAAACAGACCAATTGTTCGGTTATGAGTTATTATTGGAATCATTCTGAGGCTCTTGGTCATGCTATTCGGAAGATTTCATAGACAAAATACCTTAAAGCGTCTTTTTGAAAATGATTCTGAAACACTAAAGACCAAGTAGTCTATAAAAAATCAAATCGCTTCGAACAATTTGCCCGGTAAGGGCCGAACCACACCTTTCATTTCCATATTCAATAAGGTCGATGAAGCTTTAAAAACAGGTATTTGGCATTCCCTTGAAATACGATCGAGCAACTGTTTTCCGTCTTTCTGTAAATAGCTGTAAATAGACTTTTCGACCGCATCCAATTCAACGAACATTTGCTTTTGAACCGGGGTGGACTTCTTTTCCTCAATCTCCCAGCCCAAATGATAGACCAGATCAGCCGCCGAAGTCAACATATGGGCCTTTTGCCTTTTGATGAGATTATTGCATCCCGTGCTGTATTTGTCTTGACTTCGTCCCGGCACGGCAAAAACCTCCCTGTTATAACTGTTCGCGATGTCGGCCGTAACCAAGCTTCCACCCTTTTCGGCCGATTCGACCACTATAGTAGCTTCGCTAATCCCCGCAATAATTCGGTTTCGCTTTAAAAAATTCTCACGGTCAGGATTACTCGTACTCCAAAATTCCGTATAAAAACCGCCATTTTTCTCCACATCGGGCACGAACCTGTCATGAACTTTCGGGTAAATCTGATTCAGCCCGTGTGCCAAACAACCGATAGTTTGCAGCCCATTCTTAATAGCGCTACGTTGCGCACAAATATCCACACCATAGGCAAAACCACTCACGATTACCGGATCCAAGGGCGAAATAGCCTCAATTAATTCCTCACAAAAGGCCGTGCCATAGCTCGTTATCTGCCTTGTGCCCACAACGCTGATAATTTTTCTATCGGTCAAATCAATATTTCCACGTTTGAACAGAAGTATTGGGCCATCGATACAATGTTTCAGATAGGAGGGAAAGTCAGTGTCCATGAAATAGGAATGTGCTATTCCATTCTTTTTGATGAACTCATATTCGGCCTCGGCAGCCTCTAAATGTTCTGAATCGAAAAGACCCTTGAGCTTAATGGACCCAACACCATCGATTTGCTGTAACCTTTGAAATTTCTCCTCAAAAATTGCAGCTGGGCTACCACAGTTGGCAATCAATTTTTTGGCGGTAACATCGCCAATATTGGGTGCGTTTTGCAAACGAAGTACCGCTAATAGTTCATTATCAGTCATTTGGCCGAAACGGTTAGTTATCCACAAAATACACTTTTTTTAATGTTAATAAAAAGCATTTCGTGGCACCAGCTAGCCCAAAAAATTTTCGATATTTGTAGTAGTATGGTAGTAGAACACTATATTTCAGAACTTTTGTACAGGTATAATTGTGTGGTCGTACCAGAATTTGGCGCGTTTTTGACACAAAGGAAATCTGCGGGCCTCCACAAAAGTTCGAACACTTTTTATCCTCCTTCCAAAATACTCTCGTTCAACAATCAATTGACCACAAACGATGGCCTATTGGTCTCATATATGGCCCATGCGGAAAAGGTCAGTTATGAAAATATGCTGAAGAAGGTCATTGAAACCTCAAAGAATTGGAAGACCACCCTGAGCGAGGGCAAGCGCTTAAAATTTGAAAATATAGGTGAAGTTTGGTTGAACGAAGAGCGGAAAATGCAATTTCAGCCTTCAGACAAAATCAATTATCTGACATCATCTTTTGGTTTATCATCATTTGTGGCCGCACCCGTAACGCGAGAGGTCTTGAAGGAAGAGGTCCGTGATTTGGAAGAAAAAGTTCCATTTATCATCACACCCGAGAAAAGAGGGACCACTACAATAAGACCTTATCTGAAATATGCCGCCATCTTTTTGCTGGCCCTTGCTACTGGATTAACGGGATACCGCACCTACAACGAGGTCCAGGCCAACCAACAAATTGCACATGAACAAGCGCAGGAACAGGTCTCCAAAAAAATACAGGAGGCCACTTTTTTCGACACTGCCCCCTTGGAGTTGCCCACCTTGAATCTAGACGTTACCCCATCAATCGAAAAGGATACTCCGAAAACTTCTGAAAAAACACACCATATCATTGCCGGAGCGTTTCGATTTAAGGCCAATGCGGATAAAAAAATACGTCAGTTAAAGAGAAGAGGCTATAATTCGGCATATATAGGCACCAACCCTTTCGGACTTCATATCGTTACCTACGAAAGTCATACCGATGTCGAGGAGGCTTTAAGAGCCCTTAGGGAAATCAAGCGCACCCAATCTTCCGATGCTTGGTTGAAATCAGTTAAGTAAAAGGCAAGAAGTACTAACTATGACGGTCGACTTGATCTTTACGGAGTACGGCCGTTCTGAAATTCAAGAGGGCCATTTCGATTTTACCTTCCATAGTCGTCTAGTCTCTTAACCCTATCTTTGCGACAAAATTAGTTACATGCAGGCAAAGAAACCTAGTGAATCACGAACAACGATGACCGACATAGTGCTCCCCGGCGAGACGAATATCTTGAACAATCTATTTGGGGGAGAACTTTTGGCCCGTATGGATCGGGCGGCCAGCATTGCCGCGGGAAGACATAGCGAGGGCATCACGGTCACCGCCTCTGTAAATCATGTGGCTTTCACCCGTGCAGTTCCTTTGGGAAGCGTAATCACAGTTGAAGCGGCTGTTTCACGTGCGTTTTCTACATCAATGGAGGTCTATATCGATGTTTGGATCGAAAACCGTTTCAATGGAACGCGCTCGAAGGCCAATGAAGGTATTTATACGTTCGTAGCATTGGATGAAACCGGGAAACCAAAGAAGGTACCTCCCCTTGAAGCCGAGACCGAACTGGAAAAAGAGCGCTTCAAGGCCGCTCTACGGAGAAAACAATTGAGTTTGGTGTTGGCAGACAAAATGAAACCAAGGGATGCCACCGAGCTTAAGGCCCTATTTACGAATCCCTGACCCTAAAGGGGTTTCAAAAGTCAAAATTATCGGGATCCGGGCCTATACGCTCGCCCCGATCAAGACTATCCAATTGTGCGATTTCCTCAAGACTCAGTTCAAAGTCAAAAAGATCGGCATTGGACGCAATTCGCTCTTTTTTCGATGATTTTGGTATGGTCACTACTCCTTTTTGCAGATTCCAACGTAGGATAATCTGGGCCGGTGATTTACCGTATTTTTGAGATAATCCCTTGCAGATATCCAATTTGAAAAGCTTCCCCTGCATAAAGGGCGACCATGCCTCGTATTGTATCCCCTTAGCATTACAGAAATCGACCAAATCTTGCTGCACGACATAAGGATGAAACTCCATTTGATTGACCATAGGTACAATTTCGGCATCCGCCAATAAATCCTCTAAATGATGCTGCATGAAGTTGCTCACCCCGATGGCCCGAATGCGTTTTTCTTTGTACAATCTCTCCAGGGCACGCCATGTCTCCTTATATTTTTCCTTGACCGGCCAATGGATAAGATACAAATCGAGATAGTCTAGGTCCAGCCGTTCGAGACTGGCGGCAAAGGCCTTTAAAGTACTCTCATAGCCTTGATCTGAGTTCCATACCTTGCTGACCACGAAGATATCGTCCCGGGCTACGGCGCTTACCTTTATTCCCTTTCCAACTCCTTCTTCATTACCATAGACCGATGCCGTATCGATATGGCGATAGCCAAAGTCCAATGCGTATTGTACGGCATCTATTACTTCTTGGTCGTTATCTGATTGGTAGGTGCCCAATCCGAGATAAGGCATTTCTATGCCATTGCTCAACTCGAAGGCACCTTCAAGGTCTGTAATGTTCTTCATCTTGATTTTTTATAATGGGTAGAGCACAAATTTAGTGATACTACTCGATACTTCTTTGCGGCGATCTTGACCCACTTTCGAAAATAAAGGTATTCAGGTGACCAGGAGATGAAACGCGAATCTAATTCGGGATGTCTTCAGAAGACTAAAGCTGATAGACCCACTCTTCTGGGTTCAACTTTTCAGTATCCTCATAGAGGTAGAACTTCAGTCGGGTTTGCCCATTGAAACGGTTTGTGGCAATTCTGCCTAACTCCATCTTGGCCGTAACCCGATCCCCTTTTTCTACAAACAATACCGATAGATTGTAATACGTACTTATGTAATTGCCGTGTCTGATCGTGACCCCTTTATTGCCTCCCGGAACCGACAATATGGCTATCACTTCCCCCTCAAAAATGGCCCGGGCCCTTGTACCTTCTTCCGTTGTGATGATGACACCGTTGTTCTCATGTTTGATTCCCGGATAAACCGCATCTTCGTAAATACCAAAACCTTGACTCTTGAAACCCTTGTCAACCGGCCAAATCAACCTTCCTTTGCTCGCCTCAAAATTATCGGCCACCAAAGTTGCCTCGGGGGTCAATACAAATTTGTTCGACCCGACCGACTTCTTACCCGCCTTTTCATTTGAGGCGACTATGGCCGCTCGAATCAAAGCCTCTATTTGCCGGTCAATTTTTTTGGTCTCTTTCTTCTTCTTTTGAACTTGTGCCGTGTATTCACTTTCATTTTTCCGTATTGTGGCCAAAAGCTCTTTCTGGGCTTTCATCTCTTTCATCATTTCTGCTTTGGCCCTTTTGTTTGAAGCAATCAGGCGATCAGCCCTTTTTCTTTGTTCGGTGAGCTCAAGATTGCGCTGCGAAATTTCGTCGGTCTTGGCCAATATGGCGACCCCCTGTGATTTTCGATAATCGGTATACTGCTTGATGTACTGAAGCCTTTTCATGGCCTGCGCAAAATCCTTCGAAGACAGTAAAAACATCAAACGACTTTGTTGCGTCTTGCTTCGATACGACTTCTGAATCAATTTTGCATACTCATCCTTGCGTTCTTGGAGCTCTTTCTTTAATTTGGAAATTCGTTCAATGTTCGCGTTGATTTTTTGATTTAAGAGGTTGCTCTGCTTGTTGGTCACATCTATCAATTCTTGACGAACATTAATTTTTTTATCGAGCGCCTCCATTTGCTCCAAGATATTGCCTCGTTGTTGCTTTTCGGCAAAAAGTAAGCGATTGATTTCTTCGATTTCTTTTTGCAATGCCTCCCTTTTCGCCTGCAATTGCTCTTGCTCCGTAGATTGAGCCCTTGCTTCCCCGAGGGAAAGCGATATAATCAACGCAATAAATATGTGTTTGATCTTAGAAGTCATTTAGGGTCAAGACGATCTTTTTATAGCCATCGGGAATCTTGTAGGGGAAGCGAACCGGTTCGTCAAATTCAATATTTCGGTATTCGATATCGATAGTATTCTTTCTATCGTTTTCGATGGCCACAATATTGATTTCGTCGGGTAAAATCCACTTATGGACTTTCTGATAATTCTTATAGCTAACATCCAAAACACGTTTGCGCAGCGGTTGTGATAATTGCTGTGTCGCCATTTTGAAGTTCTTGGGCTCGATCCGAAATAGGGTCTTGAACAGCGTACCCGGGTTTTTTGGCTTCAATTCGTAATTCCCTGCCAATACCGATGAGGTATAGCCCTCATCCCTCAAATCAAACAATGCTTGGCCCAACAGAAGGTTCTGCACCTTTTCAAAATCTAGTTCAGTGCCCAATAGATTGCTCAAGAAGGAAAAATCCCCATCGAAATATTCATTGTCCAATTTATTATAGAAACTTACGCGATCAGGGGTAATATAAGCCTTAACGACTCCAAAAGGAGCGCTGATCCATATTACCTTATCCTTTTCCATTCTCAGACTGACGGCCAAGCTTTGCGAATCTTCCCCATCGGAGTAGTCGATTTTCAATTTTCCCGCTAGGGTCTTGAAACCAATCTCGTTCAAATAATGTTGGCGGATAATGTTTTTGGCCGACAGCCGTTCATTGACGGTTCCATCGGAAACAATTTTTTTTGTGCCGCAAGAGGTCAAAAAAAAGAATAGAAGAAAAACAACAGAGAGACTTCTGAGAATTTGCATGGGGCTAAAATCCGGGTTTTACTTTGCTAAGATACATATTCGCCTTGACCGAATTGTTCATCGCAGTATAGGCCTCTGCCAGCTGTGTATAGATTTTATTAGCCAACGAGACGTCGTTCAATAAATAATCAATGCCAGACTCCAGTACTTCAATTGCTTCGCGATGCTTGTTTTCTTGGTTTAAGGCATAGCCATAAGCATAATAGAAGAAAGGTTGCAGCGGGAAATTGTCCAAAGCCTCCTCACTGACCTTCAAGAGCTGCTGATTACTGTTGATTCGTATTAAACCCTGTATTTGGGACTTATACCCTTGTGAAGGGTCTGAATTCCCCGAATTAACGATCGTAAATTCAGTTTTATGCGAATTGCTCTCTTTCCTTTTCATCGAATCCTTGATTTTAGACTCCAATTCCTCTGAAAATATGGATTCATCTACGGGCTCAAGAATTTCAAGTGCTTTTTCATATTTCTTCTGCTTGTAATAAATCAATGCCAAGTTCTCTTTCAGCTTATTGTCTGAAAATGCCAGTTCTGATTCTATTCCATCGACTGAATTTCCTTGTTTTTGTACAAGCTTGACCAAAGTATCAAGATACCAGAGGTTGCCAGGGTCTGAATTGACCGCGGTAATTGCATAGGTCTGTCCGACAATGTACTGCCCGTCTTCCAAATAAGCCTTTGCCAACTCATGGTCTACGACGACGTTGTTGGGTTGCAGTTGTTTGCATTTCAACAAAAGGTTGATGGCTTTATCGTAATTTTCGATTCCCTTCTGCTTTAGGGCCTCAAAAAAGTTCTCTTGAAAATCATCGGTAAACTCCGCTAAAAAGACCTCGGCACTTTCTTCAACATCGATTTCCGGTGTTTCTTCTTGGGAAAACCCGGCACAGGGAATTAGTACAATCCCAATTAAAAAAAGCATGTATCTACCTGTTCTCATAAATCGTTTCAAGTAAACTTCAAAAAGCGTCCCACGGAAGTACTCGTGCAACCCTACCATATAAACATTGCTACTTCACCCCCGTACTTCCAAAACCGCCTTTACCTCTTGCCGTTTTGGAAAGTTCTTCAACCTCGAGCCACTCCGCGCGTTCATGCTTGGCAATCACCAATTGTGCGACACGCTCCCCGTTTTCAATTGTGAATGGTTGGTTGGACAGATTCACCAAAATGACCCCGATTTCCCCTCGATAATCCGCATCGATGGTACCCGGTGCATTGAGTACGGTTATTCCTTTTTTTGCGGCCAATCCGCTCCGCGGACGGACCTGCGCCTCATAGCCCACTGGAAGCTCGATAAAAAGTCCTGTTTTGATGATAACCCGCTCTAAAGGTTGTAACGTTACAGGTTCAGAAATATTGGCTCTCAGATCCATTCCTGCTGAGGCTCCCGTTTCATAATCGGGAAGGTCATGGACCGATTTATTGATAATTCCGATTTTCATCTCAGTTCTTTTGTTTTAAAAATATTCTCTTTAACATCTCGTTTTCCATTTTATACACCAAGCCCAGAAACAGTAAAAGTAAAACACTGCCCACTATTAAATTCCTATTGAAAACATAAAATGAAAGGACTGAGAACAATATTGAAAGCCCCAAGTAAAAAATGATTTTTCGAAAGTTATAGGGTACAGGGTAATGCGATTTTCCCAGATAATAAGAGAGTACCATCATACTTCCATAGGCCGATAAGGTCGCAATTGCAGAAGCCATATAGCCTATGATCGGAATAAATATAAAATTTATACCAATTGTTATAATTGCTCCGATTACCGATATAAAGGCGCCATAGCGTGTTTTATCCGTCACCTTGTACCAGACCGAAAGATTGTGGTAGATGCCTAGAAAGAAACTGGCCAAAAGTATAATGGGAACGATTTTCATAGCTTCCCAATACGCCTCGTCACGAACAAAAAGCACCTTCAATACATCGGCAAATACAACCACTGATAGAAATATCACACTTCCGATAACCACAAAATAATTGGTAATCTGGGCATAGGCCCTCTGAGGATTTTCGCTTTCGGCATGGCTAAAGAAAAAAGGCTCGATTCCTAATCTGAACGCGGTTCCGAAAAGTGTCATGAACATTCCCAATTTATAGCAGGCAGCATATTTGCCTACCTCGGCCGATGAGATATTATCAGGTAACAGACGCTCTAACAGAATCTTATCGAATACCTCGTTGATCGTAAAGGCGATGCCCGCAATCAATACGGGCCATGCATATTTGAGCATTTTTTTCCACAGGGTACTGTCGAAAGAATAGTTGTTTTTCAGGTACAACGGCAACATGATCAACAAAGTGATGCCACTGGCTATCAAGTTTGCGGTAAGTATATATGAGATTTCAAAATCAGGCCTGTACAACCATCCCAGAAAACCGTCGGAACCCACGTCTTGCAGCTTTGGCAATAGCAGAAGGAAGAATATGGTCAACCCTAGATAAACAGCCACGTTGAACGTCTTTATTACTGCATACTTCATTGGTTTTTCATTGGCCCGTAACCATGCAAAGGGGACGATGGCCAGCGCATCTAAGGCCAATATCAAAAAAAGATATTTAATATAGGTCTGATCGATTCCGAGAACATGGCTCCAGCCCCCTTGAAATAGCATTCCCAAAGCGACGAAAAGTGCGGTACTTATCATTATTGAAATCAACGAGGTGGAAACAACGGAATGCTTGTCCTCGGATTTATTATAAAAGCGAAAGAATGCGGTTTCCATACCGTAGGCCAAAAAAATATTGAAAATCGCGAACCACGAATAGATAATCGTGACCACACCGTATTTTTCCGGCGCCATTACCTCTGTATAGATAGGCACCAAAAGAAACGAAAGCATTCTCGGAAGCACCGTAGCCAGGCCATAAATAGCCGTCTGCTTAAATAATTTCTTAAGTGGATTCAATAGTGCCGCCTTTTGAGGTTCAAAAGTACCCATTTACGCACTTGCAGCAAAGTTTACCACTAGTGACCTATTGGCGATGCCTTGCGGCCAAAGATGGGTAAGAAATAATAGGTTTCTTTTGAATGCCATTGACCTTTATATACCTCACCCGTTTTTTTTGGAGATAGCTGAGAACCCCCTCCGTCTCATTTAATTGAAAAGGGAAGGTTTCTTTATCAGGCTCCGTTTTAAATTTCCCATTTGTGTCAAATCGAGCGACTGCCACCATTCCGATTTCTCGCATTTCGATTTCCACAGGGGCCATTTGATCTTGATGGTACAGATTATGCAAAACGGCATCGTCTTCATCCAAACTCAAAATGGGAATTATTACGTCATAACCAGATTTCATAGGATTAGCTTCAATCACCCACTTTTGTCCAAAAGGGGCTCCTAACTTAAAAGGGGCGCTGATTTCTAAATTTTTCTTTACCGAGCAACCGACCACAAACTGTGATACAATCAAAATCGAGCATAAGTATTTTTTCATTTTCATACGTTTTGAATTGGGAGGAACTTTTATGCAATACATACGGGAATAATGTTCTTTGGGATCATAAAAAGAAAAAACCTCACAGTAGTGAGGTTTGTGCTATGTTTTATGAAACGTATTGCCACCCAAATGGCCGTCAAGTCTTCAAAAGATTAATTGTTCAAAGCTTCCGCTCCTTTGGAATTTGACTCCGCCAGGGCTACGTCTAATTGTTCAAAGCTTCCGCTGCTTCGTGAATTTGACGTCGCCGAGGCTCCGTCTAATTGTTCAGGGCTTCCGCTCCACCAACAATTTCAAGGATTTCGTTGGTAATGGCCGCTTGTCTGGCTTTGTTGTAGGTCAACTTCAACTGATCTCTCAGCTCGGTCGCGTTATCGGTGGCTTTATGCATTGCGGTCATACGTGCCCCATGCTCACTCGCAAATGAGTCCCTTACTGCCTTGTACAACTGCGTCTTCAGTGATTTCGGAATCAATTGTTCGACAATCTCGGGTTTCGAAGGTTCAAAAATATAATCTTTGTTTACGCCTTCGGCGCCCTCAATAGGTACTATTGGCAAGAACTGTTCGGTCATGATTATTTGAGTGGCCGCGTTCTTGAATTTATTGTAGACCAATTCAATTCTATCATAGTCGCCACTTGTAAAGCGGTTCATCAAATCCTCTGCAATAGCCGCGACATTTTCGAAGGTCAAGTCATCGTAAACACCGCTATGATTATCGATTACACTATTTTTCTTTCGAAGAATGTCGTTGGCCTTTTTTCCAATCGCAATAACATCAACTTGCTTGTCCGAATAGGTCTCCTCAATCAATACCGTGGCCTGCTTGATGATGTTGGAATTGAAGGCCCCACACAATCCTCGATTCGAGGTAATGGCAACGACCAACACTTTGTTCACTTCTCGGTCATCGGCATATTTATTTCCCGCGTCAAGGCTTCCGCTCAAGTTCTGCAACAACTCGGTCAACTTATTCGCATAAGGTCGCATTGCCGTAATGGCATCTTGTGCCTTTTTCAGCTTGGCCGCCGATACCATTTTCATGGCACTGGTAATCTGCATCGTCGATGAGACCGATGCTATCCTATTACGTATTTCCTTTAAGTTGGCCATTCCTTCGAGTTATGAGTTCTCTACTATAATTCTACCCCTCTTAACTAATTTCTATACTTTCCTGATAAATCTTTCGCAACGGCCGTCAGAGTATCGGTCACCTCATCGGTCAGTTTTCCAGATTTCAAAGTATCCAAAACATCTCTGTGCTTGGTATTCAAGAATTCAATATAATCACGCTCGAATTCCTTTACCTTTTCAACAGGAACGTCTCGCAACAAGTTCTTCGAACCTGCGTAAATAATTGCAATCTGATCTTCAACGGTAAACGGGTCGTTCTGTGCTTGCTTCAAAATCTCAACATTACGTCGCCCTTTTTCGATGACGTTCAAGGTAGCTGCGTCCAAATCGGACCCAAACTTGGCAAATGCCTCCAGTTCACGGAACTGAGCCTGATCCAATTTTAAGGTACCGGCCACTTTCTTCATGGACTTGACCTGCGCATTACCACCAACCCGAGATACCGAAATACCAACGTTAATCGCTGGGCGGACACCTTGGTTGAACAAATCTTGCTCGAGGAATATTTGACCGTCCGTAATCGAAATTACGTTCGTTGGAATATATGCGGATACGTCACCTGCCTGCGTCTCAATAATCGGCAAGGCCGTAAGCGAACCTCCTCCTTTTACCATTGGCTTCAGAACATCGGGCAAATCGTTCATGTTCTTTGCAATTGAATCATCATCGATGATTTTTGCAGCCCTTTCCAACAATCTAGAGTGCAAGTAGAAAACATCACCAGGATAGGCTTCACGCCCCGGTGGTCTTCTCAATAACAAAGACACCTCACGATAGGCAACGGCTTGTTTTGACAAATCATCATAAATAATCAATGCCGGACGGCCGGTATCTCGGAAATATTCCCCGATAGAAGCACCGGCCATGGGTGCATATACCTGCATCGGTGCAGGATCGGAGGCATTCGCGGCCACAATGGTGGTATAGGCCAAGGCTCCCCTATCTTCCAACACCTGTGCAATACCTGCCACGGTGGAAGCCTTTTGTCCAACAGCTACATAAATACAGTAAACGGGCTCTCCAGCATCGTAGAATTCCTTTTGATTCAAGATGGTATCGATACAAACGGTCGTCTTACCTGTCTGACGGTCACCAATTACCAGTTCACGCTGACCCCTACCTACAGGAATCATCGCATCGATTGCCTTGATACCACTTTGTAATGGCTCTGTCACGGGCTCACGGAAAATTACCCCGGGTGCCTTGCGCTCCAATGGCATCTCATAGGTTTCCCCAGAGATAGGACCTTTTCCATCTATCGGATTGCCAAGCGTATCAACCACACGGCCGACGATACCTTCACCTACTTTCAAAGAAGCAATACGCTGGGTACGTTTCACAACTGCACCTTCCTTGACTTCTTTTGAGTGACCCAATAAAACGACCCCTACATTATCTTCTTCGAGATTAAGGACGATTCCTTCCAATCCGCCTTCGAATTCAACAAGTTCACCATATTGCGCGTTTGATAATCCGTAGACGCGGGCAATACCATCACCCACCTGCAATACGGTTCCCACTTCATCCAAACTGGCCGTAGCCTCGAACCCTGATAATTGTTTCTTTAAGATTGCTGATACTTCAGCGGCTTTTACTCCTGCCATATTTCCTAGACGTTAGACTTTAGACGTCAGACTTTATAAATCTTTTGTCTTGCTTTATGATTATATACTACTTGCGAATTCTCGCTTTAAATTGTTCAACTTGTTCGAAATACTTGCATCGTATTGCAAATCACCCACACGGAGGATAAACCCACCAACGATACTTTCATCGATTTTGTTCTCTATAACGACCTTGTTGCCGGTCATAGCTTCGACTTGTTTCAAAATCCTCTCTTCCAAATCTTTGGTCAAAGGAACGGCCGTAGTTACAAATGCAACGCCTTCTCCTTTTAATTCCTCATTAAGAATGATAAACTTTTCGGCAACCTCATTCAACAAACCAACCCTTTTATTGTCGACCAACATTCCGATCAGACCTTCTGAAATGGCATGCCCTCCCTTGAAAATAGAAGTAAGGGCCTCTCTTTTGTCAGAGCCCTTGATTACAGGGCTAGCCAACATCTCGCGCAGCTCTGAACTTCCTGAAATTGTCTCTACCACCGAACGCATATCTTTCTCCACGGCTGCCGTAGCTTTATTATCTACCGCTAAATCGAGAATTGCCTTTGCATATCTAATAGCTGCCCTTGAATTGCCCATACCTTAGTTCAATTTAATATCGCCCAACATGTCGTCGACCAATTTCAATTGCTTGTCCTTGTTTGACAGTTGTTCCTTAATCACCTTCTCGGCAATCTCTACTGAAAGATCGGCTACTTGGCTTTTGATATCGGCAACGGCCGCTTTCTTTTCACTATCGATGGTTTCCTGTGCCTGCTTGATCATTTTATCGGCCTCGACCTGCGCAGCTTCCTTGGCATCTGAAACGATCTTGTTCTTCATATCGCGGGCATCTTTCAACATTGACTCTCTTTCGGCTCGAGCCTCTTTAAGAATACGTTCGTTGTCCGCCTGTAGGTTCTGCATTTCCTTCCGGGCGTTTTCCGCCTCGGCCAAGGCATCCTTAATCGATTTCTCCCGGTCATTCACCGAATTTAAAATCGGTTTCCAAGCAAACTTTCCCAATATGAAAAGGAGAATGAAAAAAGATAATGCCGTCCAAAAAATCAGTCCCCATTCGGGGGTTACCAAAGGATTGTCCATAATATTGTTTTATACTTTTTAAATACTGAAAAAAGTAAGGTGCAGCCAACCGCTACACCTTATTTTTTATGCGCTCATTGCCAAGAAAGATACAACCACCGCGAAAAGTGCCACCGCCTCGATAAAGGCAATAAGAACAATCGCAGAACCCTGTAGCTTACCTTGGATCTCGGGTTGACGTGCCATGGCTTCCATAGCTGCCCCACCGATTTTACCTACGCCGATTCCACCTCCGATAGCCGCAAGTCCTGCACCGATGGCAGCAAATGCTCCGTAGCTAACGGCCGCGGTCTCTTGTAATAATGCTAAACTCATAGTTTACGTATTTAAAAATTAATTAATGATCATGTGCTTCTTCCAATGCCTGGCCGAAATAAAGGGCCGAGAGCAAGGTGAAAATATAGGCCTGAATGGCCACTACCAATACTTCAATAACGCTGATAAATACTGTGAAAATCACCGAAGCGGGTGAAACCCAAACCGTCTTCAAAACAAAAATCAAAGAAATCAAGCTCAATACGATGACGTGCCCAGCGGTGATGTTCGCAAATAAACGAATCAAAAGTGCCATGGGCTTGATGAATATGCCCAAAAATTCAATGGGCGCTAAAAAGAGCTTCATGTAGACTGGCACGCCTGGCATCCAGAATATGTGCTGCCAGTAATATTTTTTTGTGCTGAATAGGGTAATAATCAATGTGATAACCGCCAATGTTGCAGTAAAGGCAATGTTGCCACTCAAATTGGCGCTGAACGGGAAAAAGGGTATCAGGCCAAAAATATTGTTCACCCAAATGAAAAAGAACAAGGTCAAAAGGTAGGGCATGTATTTCTTATACTTGTGCTCCCCGATATTTGGTATGGCGACCTCATCGCGTATGAATACCACAATGGGCTCCAAAAATCTTCCGATTCCTGATGGCACATTGTCTTCAGATTTTCTATAGGATCGAGCTGCTGTTAAAAACAACCATAACAATAGCAACATCGACAAGAACATTGAGAAGACATTTTTGGTAATTGACAGATCCAAAGGCTTCTTGGCATTGGTAGGATGGTTTGCCGCATCAAAGGCAACTGAAGAAGCGCCTCCCTCCAATTGATATATCTTTTCGTGGACATTGACGAATTTCATTCCTTTTTTCTCGACGATGACCTTGCCCTCAACGTCGTGGTGGAATTCACTGGACATGAAAGTGACCAGTCCGTTATCCGTCCAAAGAATTACAGGAAGAGGGACAGAAATATCCCCGGCCACGTGAAAACTATGGCTGTCGGTAATATGATGGAAAATCAATTCGTTGGTGTCGAAAGGCTCGTCATTACCGGACTCTTTCGCAGAAACAAAAGAGAACATAAAAAGAGAAAGGAAAAGGCTGGTTAAAAGTGGTCTCACGCTACTTATCTGCATTGATTTTTGGTTTAAAAAATCCCTTCCAAAAAATTCGGTGCAAATGTACAGTTATTAAATCAATTGGCAAACAATATTGAGGGCTTTATTGAGGGTTATTTTGTATTTGCAAAATGCAGTCTGAAAAAGAGCTTCGAGCATGTTCGCGGGCTTTGGAAATTCCAAAGGGCAAATTCCAAATCCCAACTAAAATCTGTTCATAAGTTTTCGGTATCTGAGCTAGGTCTAGCATCTTTTTCTGTTGATTTTCAGTGACTTGTAGCTGTACTGATTCCTTCAGAGCAGCTATTTGAAAATGGTAAGAACCTAATGATCGGAATCCCTTTGATGGAAAATCAAATTAGGCAACGGACAAAGCTAGGGAAGCAGAGATTTGGAATTTAGGGTTCGGAATTTGATTTTTAAAATGTCAGGCTTTCTGAAGAAACTTGTTAAGGGCCAAGATTTCAAGGGTCAACAATATAAAATAGGGAACGAAAAAGTTGATGACCTCGATTTTCGCATTAACGGCCCTTCCATAGAACAAAGGCAATAAAAAGACGATGACAAAGGCCATTTTTAACAGCGAAAGCAACAAAAAATATTTCAGTACGCTCCCAGGTTTTCGACCGCCATAATATCTTAAAAGGAAGTACATGCCCAGTACCAAGATTGCATTGAAGAGATAGATTTTCCATAATGGAAAATATAAATCGCCCGTATAAAACTCTTCCAATACATACCAATGGGCCAAAAAAAGTATTGCCGCAACCGCGGCAAGCTTTATCAAAAATTGAAGAATGTCCTTAACCATTGGTGTTCTTATTTTTTGAAGTGCCGCCAACTTGTTTGATCACCAAGTACATGGCAATTGCAACCGCGGCCAAGGAGCAAATCAAGGTAAATGTCGGATAATAGGCAGGGTATAGCTCATCTAACTTTACGCCACCATAACTGCCCAAACCGATGACCGCAATCATCTGAAAGGCAATTCCTGAAAATTTTGCGTACGTATTTAATTGATTCTTTCCCTTACGAGGCTTTTGCTTGTCCACTACCCGAATTTGAACTACTGCTCAAAGAAGACTTAAAACCGCCTGAAGATGTTGAACTGCCAACACTACTTGAAGAGCTAGAACTACTGCTGGCGCCAGTGTTGCTGGTCAACGATCCACCTTTGCCCTTCATGGTACAAGAGGCATTGAATGTGGCGCCGGGCTCAACTGCCAACTTTGTCACGGTAACTGTACCTTCAATCACCGCGGAAGACTTCAATGACAACAAATCAGATACAATCAACTCGCCGTTGAAGCTGCCATCGATGTCGGCATTGACACATTCGACTTTTCCCTTGATGAGACCGCCTGAACCAATGACCACCTTGCCGGTCGTCTTTAGGTTGCCGTCCAATTTGCCGTCTATTCGAAAATCCGCTTCTGAAACGATATCTCCTTTGATTTTGGTGTTTTTCTCGATTCTGTTGGGTTGTCCTCCTATTTCGTTCATAGTTCTAGGTTTTTGTTTATCTGAAAACATTACTTATGGTTTTGGGGTTAAAATGCGCTTCTTGTACTCCTCCATGTTCTTATGCACCTGCACAATTTTATAGTGGGAGGATAAAATAACGAAATTCTCTTCACTTATTTTATATTTCTTGTTAATTTTTAGCAGCTCGTCAAAACCCTCCGCAAAGTCTTTTGACTTGAATCCGTGAACGACCACAAACTGGTCTTCAAGGTCGTAAATATCCTTTGAGACATAGTTTTTATACCTAAGGTCCTTAATGGCTTTTTCAAGGCGTTCGATCAACTTCAATGCCTTGTCGTTCTCATGTCTTTTGAACGGGAAAACAACCTTCCAATTACCCGAACCTTTTGCTTCGGCCTCCGGTGAAAATTCCTTGACGGCCAATTTTGGTAGTTGCTCTGAGACCATTGTTTCTGCCTTCTTACCTTCTGGATTGTTCGGATAGGTCAATGCGACATAGTTCAGTGCCTCCTTGAAAGCTTCAAAACCATTCAGCCTTCCAGTGGCATTCGCTTTCAACATTTCGAATTTGGGAACAATTGGGTCGCCCGTATATCTATTGACGTTTTCCTCGGCACCTGTGATTACCGCCAAAAACTCTTGGTTTCGATACTTCTCGTATAATGCCTCATAACGCGCATCAGGGCTATCTTCACTTCCTGTCAATATGGCTTGGGGGTTCAATAATATTTCCGCATAGCGCGAATCGCCATGGTTTGTGATGATATTATTCTTCATTTCAGCTGCCAATGGGCTCCCTTCCTCCTCATAAATCTTATATAGATTGTATTTCGATGGGAGAATCAATCGCTCTTCGGGATTCGACTTCAACACATCTTCCAACTTGCCGGCGGCCAAAATGTTCTCTTTGAACTTTTCCTTATAAATCAATCCTAATTGATAGTTCGCAAAGTTTCGGCCGGTCTTTAAGCTGTCTATAATATAACTATCCACGGGAATCTGTGCCAAATAATATTCAAGCGAAAGCTTTTCATCGTTTGTGGGGCCAGAAGAAATGCTATCGGTCGCCGTCACGTCACCAATGTTCGAAATGCTTTGAATCTTGCTCTTGTTCGACCATCGCCAATCATCTTCCAACTCACGATCTCCCCACCTTTGCCTAAACTCGGTCTGACCGTGGCCCAGGGTCGTAATGTTGTAGAAATAGAACTTGCCCCTATTTTCTTTTCCTCCTTTTGATCTTCCAAAAGCTGCGAAACCCGCATTTCTGACCTTCTCTTCTTCTTTTGCGGCTTCTTCGGCTATTCGCTTCAGTTCGGCAATATACTCCTCGAAATAGGCAACCTGTTCGTCTTCCGTCATGTTATAAAGCCCGATCACGCTATCGGCATGTTGTACGATGTCTTCATACATGATGACATCCTCTAGATTGTCTAATTTCTTTTTGGTGGCCCTATATTTTTTGGTATTCTCGGGCAAATTGGTCAAGACACTGTCATAATAGGCCCCGGCCGTCTTATACGCATTCTCATCAAAATTGTGCTCGGCCAAGTTCTCGTAGTTGAGTGCATTTAATTTCGGAACATTTTGAGTCGCCCGCAGCGATTTGTTGAAATATACCAGTGCCAGGCTATCGCTCCCACTTTGCAGGTGGTATTCGGCGACCTGACGGTAAATTTTATCCAAGAAGGGGCGGTTTTCACGGTTTTCCTCCAAATCAGTTAAATATTCCAACAACTCCTGTTCGTTTTCAGGATTCAATTCGGTGTTCTTGATTTTCTGCAAATGGGCATTGATCATATAGACCCTTGGTGATCTTCGATTCAGTTCGATTACCTTGTCAAAAGCATAATTGGCGCTGTCTTTATGGCCCATTTGATTGTACAGTTGACCGATGATGTAGTAATACCGTCCTTTTTCAGGATTCTTTTTGGTGTAATACGAAGCAATTTTGAGGTTCTGAACCGCCGTGTCAATAACTTTAAGGTTGATGTAGGCTTGTGCCATCATGGCCCGCGCATCAGCATATTCCTGATCTTTCAGGGTCTCGTATTTCAACAGCCTTTTCAGGTTCTTCAGGGCCAATTCTTCGTTCTCGAGTCGAATGTTGACCTTTTCACGCCAAATATGGGCCTCATTCAGCTTATCACTATATGTATATTTTTTCAGGATATAGTTGAAGGCTTCCAGGGCTGGGATATACCTTTGGTCAAAATAACGGGCCTTGCCAAGTAAGAGAAAAGCTTCGTCGGTCTGGGGATTCCGTTCTTTGTCTTTTATATCCATGCTATGCTTCTGAATGGCTTTGGTCGCCTTTTCCTCGGCAATGATGAAATTCGGATTGTTATCTTCTGAATCCAGCTTGATTTCCTCGTTCACTTCGAGGCGTTCGATGGGAAGTATTTCCCAATAGTCGTCCCGATACTCCGAATTTAATTGTTCACGCCCCTCTTCAAATGCGATATTGCCATTATAAAGCACATTGTATTTGGTGTTCAGGGCATGCCAGTTGCGATTCAAAAATGCATCTTTCTTGGTGGAACAGGCGTTGAATGCCAGTCCTCCCAAAATGGCGATAAGAAGTAATTTATTTTGAAGGTTCAAAGTTGTACAAATTCGTATACTAGCTAAACTAAAAAACGGCGGGAATATTATGCAGTTGGTCGATAAAATGTCGACACCTTTGGGCTCTAAAGGCATCTTGTTTGGCATGTGGAACTATTTTTTTTCAAACCACTTGGTCGGTTATGTCCAATAACCATATTGAACTTTGTCGCAATTCCCCATTTCGAGATACCTTGTCGACCGTTCGTCGATGTTTCTCGAACTGCCCATCAATTGTGAACCACGAAAACAAACCAGATGGTCGGAAATGCGAAAAGAGCACCTTTAGGGCAACTTACCAAACACTCGGGTCGACTATTGGGGAAATACTTCTGTTGTATTTTCCCTTATAGGCGACTGGCGATAGACCGACATACTTCTTAAACACCGTACGAAATGCCTTTTGGTCTGCGTAGCCCACTTGATACATAATTTCGTTAATATTTTGTTGGGTAGACTCGAGACTCTTTTTGGCGGCCTCTATCTTGACACGCTGAATATACTCCAAAGGGGTATTTTGGGTGGCCTTTTTGAACCTTCTCACAAAGTTTCTTCTGCTAATCGCATATTTTTCGGCCAACTTCTCAACCGAAATCTTTTCGGAGACATTGTCTTCAATGAATTCTTGAGCGTTTTTGATGGCGTCGTCTTCATGATTTTTCTGCCCTTGAAAGATGGCAAATTGGTTTTGATCCTCCCGGTCGATTTCTATTTCAAAAAGCTTTGACAGGTAGATCGCCACCTCCCGGCCACAGTACTTTTCAATCAAGTGCAACATCAAGTTCAGAAAAGAATAGGCCCCGCCGCTGGTATAAATGCCATCTTCTTCGGTAACAATTTTATTCGAGATCAGTTTGACCTGGGGGAACATTTGCCTGAAAAGCTCCATGCCGGCCCAATGGGTAGAACATTGTTTTCCATCGACCAGACCGGTCTGGGCAAGGGTAAACGCCCCTAGGCACATACTGCCTATCTCAGCATTGTTCACCCGTCTTTGTTCTCTTATCCATGGAAGGAAATCGACATTCTCCTCCAGGCTTTCAGGCAGTTTATCAGGTTTTACGGCCGGAATAAGAATCAGATCCGTCTTTTTTACCTCCTCTATGGTGGCGCCGCAATGAATGCTAAAGGCCCCATCATATAATATGGAGTCTTTTTCAAGTCCGACCAGATTAATGTCAAAATAATCGTTCTGGCGCTGCCCTGATTGCACTAAAAACTCGTTGGCCGCAGAAAAAAGCTTAAAGGGTCCGACGACACTGCTCAGAATCGCGCTGTTTCTTGGAACAAGAATACTTATATGTTTCATCTTATTTTTTGGCTTAATGACCGTTTTGAAATGTCTCTAAAAGTACGACGCTTTTTTGGCACAATCAACCCTTCAAAGTGTCTTATTTGCCCTTTATGGTACGATTATCGATTTTGTAGATTTGGATAATCACAGTGCACGAACCCTTTTAGAATCAGCCAAATGGCCGACATCAAACATAATTTCACCATATCAGCACCTAAAGACAAAGTATACGACGCCATTTCACAAGAAGATGGTCTAAAAGGATGGTGGACATACGATACCACTGCCAAGGCCGAAGAGGGTTATGTAAATCATTTTCGATTCGGAAAAAGCCATTTCAAAAAATTAAAAGTGACAAAGTTAGATGCGCTCAACAGGGTGAATTGGGAATGCGTCGAGGGCGACCCCGAATGGCTGGGCACAAAAATCTCATTCGAATTAGAGGATAGAGAGGCTAAAACCTTTCTGAAATTCTCACACTGTGATTGGGCAGAACAAAGTGAATATTTTGGGGTCTGTAATTATCACTGGGGGCGATTTCTGGTAAGCCTTAAGTCCTTATGTGAAACAGGAAAGGGCCAACCCTTTATAGAATAGATTGTAAAAGCCAAAATATGGGTGAAAAAGGAAGTCGATTGACACAAGATTCGGTCTTGGTGGCCGAGTTGCTCTTAGAGAAATTGGAGGGTATCGAAGGTATTACCATCAAGAAAATGTTTGGGGGTCATGGGGTCTTCCATAAGGGAAAAATGTTCGCCATCGTCGATTCGAAAGGGCAAGCATTTCTAAAGGCAACGGATAATAACCGGGAAGACCTGGAAAGATGGGGTTCCAAGAAACATGGTAAGATGCCCTATTTTTCTATACCAAATGCGATTTTGAAAGATTCCAAAAGCCTTTTGAATCTGGCCAATAAAACACTAGAGGCCCTGAACTCAAAATAAGGATAAAAGTATGCTGCGGTATCTTTTGCTTCATTTTTCGGGGCCAATGCATATCGTAAAAGTTGATTTGAATATCCTATGGTAGATGTATTCACGGCTATTGAAATTTCCCGTCCGATCGAGCAGGTCGCGGAATATTCCGCGAATCCGGATAATGCACCTGATTGGTACGTGAATATCAAATCGGCTAAATGGTTGACACAAAAAACGATGAAGGCGGGCGCCGAGATAGCCTTTACCGCCCAATTTCTGGGCAAAAAGATGGAATACAATTATAAGATAACTGAGTTCATTCCATTGAAAAAATTGGTCATGCAGACTTACGATGGGCCATTTGAGATGAAAACGACCTATTTATGGGAATCTAATGGCAAGGATAAAACCCGTATGTCTTTGAGAAATGAAGGAAATCCTATGGGGCTTTCAAAAGTATTGGCCCCATTTATGGTACCTGCAATGAAAAGGGCCAACAAAAAGGATTTAAAAAAGTTAAAAACAATACTTGAAACGCAAAATCATGGCGCATAACACCAATAAGGAGGTCGACGATTTCCTAAAGGAAAAAACCCATCCACTTAACAACGAAATTCAAAAGGTCAGGGAAATCATTCTTCAGGCAGATCCGCGAATCACTGAAACGATAAAATGGAAAAGTCCGACTTTTATGTACAAGGGCAATATTGCCTCCTTCTTTATGAACGCCAAGAAATTTGTAAGTCTAATGTTCCATAAAGGGGCGACATTAAACGATGCAAGCGGACTTCTTGAAGGCGACGGAAAAGAGGCACGTGTGGCCCGCTTTATGGATATGGAGGATATCGAGAAAAAAAGAGAGGCTTTGGTGTCCATAATCAAAGAGTGGATCCGTCTACAGGATAGTATTTAGAAAATCTACCCCTATGTTTTCAAAATCATACTCCATCTTCTTCAAAGAGCTTTCAAAAAACAACCGCAAAGAATGGTTCCATGCCAACAAAAAACGGTATGAAAACGATGTAAAAGCACCATTCATGCAATTGTTGGAAAAACTACTCCCCAAACTTCGGGAATGGGATGAAAGAATTCTGCCAGATCCGAAAAAAGCAGTTTTCAGAATCAATAGGGATATCCGTTTCTCAAAAGACAAATCACCCTACAACACCATCATGAAGGCGGGCTTTTCACCTGATGGTAAAAAGTCCATATTTCCTGGATATTATCTGGGCATCGATTCGGAAAATGTCCATGTAGGTGGCGGACTCTTCATGATCCGACCACCCGAACTGAAAAAAGTGCGGAAACATATCGCCGAAGACCCCGACGGGCTTATCAAAATAACCACTAATAAAAGCTTCACACAAAACTTCGGAAAACTAAAAGGAGACAAGGCAAAACGGCTGGATAAAAGCTTGCTGCCCACCGCCGAAAAGACCAATCTAATCTATAATAAGCAGTTTTATGCCTTTGCGGAATTCCCATTGGCCCCATTTTATGGATCCACTTCATTATCCAATGAGGTATTGGAACATTTCGAACAAATCAACCCACTTAACGCTTATTTAAACAAGGCATTTATTTAATATAAACCCGTTTATTCATCAATTCATACTGAACTCGTTCAGTATCTAAAACAAAGTATTATGACAACACAGGAAGTTGCCGACAAACTGGTCGGCTATTGTAGAAAAGGACAGTTCGACGAGGCCATGACAGAACTCTATGCGCAAAATATCGTCAGCATTGAACCTAAAGGCACCCCAATGGAAAGAGCAGAGGGCTATGAGGCGGTGCTTCAAAAAGCGGAATTTTTTAACAACATGGTATCGGAATACCATGGTAACGAAGTATCAGAACCTTTGGTAGCCGATAATTTCTTTTCTTGTCGCATGAAAATGGATGCCACCTTCAAGGAAGGAGGACGTCAAACGATGGAGGAAATATGCCTTTATGAGGTCGAAAAAGGCAAAATAGTCAAGGAAGAGTTCTTCTACACTCCCGCTCCTCAGGGGTAATTAATGCAGTATTACTGTCTGTTCGAGCGCAGTCGAGAACAAGCAAAACCTCTCGACTGCGCTCGAGGAGACAGAAAGAATTAACCTAGCCCGCAAAGAAGCTTTCCAGTTCTTTAAGGGTTTCGGTAGAGGTCTGAATATCCCTGACGATTTCCCCCTTGCTCAATACAACGATTCGCTCACAGACTTCCGTTACGTGCATCAAGTCATGGCTTGAAACCAAAACGGTAACCCCTTTTTGGGCCGCCAGATTTTTGATGATCGCTTTTAAACGAATTTGGGTAGTAGGGTCGAGATTCGCAAAGGGTTCGTCAAGAACCACGACTTCAGGGTCACCTATGAAAGAGGCGACTATGCCCGCTTTTTTCTGATTTCCTTTGGAAAGGTCGCGTAGAAACTTCTTTTGTCCTAAGATTTCACCATGAAAAAAATCGGAGAAATTGGAGAGCAAAGCGTCAACGTCGGCCTTATTGCGGCCTCTCAATTCGCCGATAAAATAGAAATATTCTTCTGGTGTAAGATAACTAATGAGAAAAGACTCGTCTATGAACGAAGAGGTAAAGGCTTTCCATTCCTCACCCTTGTTAACAGTAATACCGTTATTCTCGATTTTACCGGTGGTTGGTTGAATCAAATCAAGAAGTAGGCTGAAAAATGTTGTTTTTCCGGCACCATTGTTTCCAACCAAGCCAAAACTTTGCCCCTTCGGAATTTCAAGCTGCTCAACATTCAACACGACTTGATTCCCATATTTTTTTGTAAGGTTTTGTGCTGTTATCATAGTAAAAGTTCAAGTGTTAAACTCAAATGATTTAATTGTTTTTCTCACTGAATCCCGCAATCATCCCATACTTTTTAGCTCTGTAGATTTTGGTAATCGCATCCAACATTTTGTTTCTGAGGGCAAAGCCGACAATTCCGAAAAGGGCCAAAACGGCCAGCGCAATCTCAAATGAAATAAAGAATTTCAAAGCGAAATAAATCAAGCAAGGTACTACCATCAAGGGCAATACGATCAAAAATTGGGTGGCGCTGGCACCCTGCATATTCCCTAAGGCGCTTTTTTGCAAATCGATCCGTTTCTTATTCCTTGACCCGAAAAATAGTACGACCGGCACATTGACCCCTAAATTATAAAGGGCACAGGCCAGGTTGATGGCCAGTGCTTCCCACCCGAAATAAACATAGGGTATCGATAGTAAGAACATCACACCAATACTCACATAAATCAAACCGGCCTTTGAGTCTAAATATTTTCGCATGGGTATATTCTGGGCCATTAGCATATTGTAGTACTCGCTATCCCAAGCGGGAATGAACTGTCCGAAGTTGATCATAAAGATTCCGGTAATGAAGATGCCTACAAAAGCGTAGATGGTAGAAGTGTCTCCGTAGGTGTCCATTGTATAGAAGAACAATCCGTATAAAATCATGGCCAATGACATAAATACTTGGGTCTTGGTACGCTTATTTCGCCAAATCAGTTTCAAATCCAATTGTAAAAATGGAGCAATGCTTCCAAAACGTTTCGTCCAACCTAGCTCTGAGGTACTGGCCTCCTTGACCTTCTCTGTGATCGATGCATCAAGGAAAATTTTATTCCGAAGAAATCGGTAATTCGCGTAATACATGAGAATCGCTATTGCCAAAGGAATCAAGGCCCATAACGGATTTTGATACAATTGATAAAAGAGCTTACCGACATATTCCGTGATGGGAAAGAGTTGAAAATAATCAACGGCATAGAATGAAGCCAATAGGCTCAGAAGGCCTATCAACATTTTGTCACTCTTATTGATGATAAAATTTAGAAAGTTAAGCGCTTGTGAAATACAGGCGACGGCCAAAAGCCAAGCCAATACGTTCAATACAGGATACCCCTTTACCAGAAGTACAATGGCGAAGGGCGCGAACAAAAAGAGCGCCAAAAAATTATAAAAAGAAACGACGGATCGCCCTAAAATATAATGTACGATCGCGCTCTTTTTGATGGGCATCAACAACAATGGTTTGATGTCCATAACCGGCAGCTTTTGCATGAAGTAGCGCAGAAAAAGCTCGCCAATTATCCAGTATATAAAATATTCGCTCACCTTGAGCATAGGGTCCACCCCCGGAAAGGCCTTTTCCAAAATAAAATAAAGACCGACCCCCGTCAGAACCAAACAGGCCAGCATATAGAGGGCGAAAAAAATCATAATGATCTTTATGGCGAGGCTCTTGCCCAAGGAGGAAGATCGAAAAAAAGCTTTCCATTGTAGGTTGGCAAAGCGTTTAAACATAGGGTCGGTGATTTCGTTATTTTGTTAGTGATCCAAACATACAATTTGTTACAGGCCCAAAGCAATTTTTTGTTGTTTCCGTTTTATAAAGGGCCGTCAATGCTTAATTTTGCGCTCTCAAAAGAGACCTGTTGCAACGGGTAGCTTCGAACAGCAAACCTGAAACCTTTTTCATGGCCCAATTTCATTCGCTTACAGTAAGGAATATCAAATCATTGACGCCCAATTCAGTCGCAATAACCTTCGCCATTCCCAAAGATCTAATCCAAACCTTCGACTTTATAGCGGGACAGTACATCACCATAAAAAAGGAAATCAAGGGTGAAGAGCTGCGGAGGGCCTACTCAATCAGTTCCTCTCCCAAAAGTGATTCCATCACCATTGGCGTCAAAAGAGTCGATAAGGGCGGATTTTCAGACTATGCCAACACGAAATTACAAGTCGGGGACGTACTAGAGGTTATGCCCCCAGAGGGCCGATTTGTGTTTAATCCATCGGGGAACCCAAAAAAGATTGTGGCCTTTGCAGCAGGAAGCGGTATAACCCCTATTATGAGTATCGCGAGAAGTATTCTAGAGAGCAATGGCACGAACAATTTGGTGCTGGTTTATGGAAATAAGTCTACCGAAGAGACCATGTTCTATACAGACCTGGTGAAACTACAGTTGGAATATCCCAATCGGTTTTATCTTTATTTTACGAATAGCCAAACCCGAGAGGAAGATTCGCTCTTCGGTCGAATCGATGTTTCAACCGTAAATTATGTCTTGAAGAACAAACACAAGGATGTGGATTTCGACGGCTATTACCTGTGCGGCCCTGAGGCTATGATCAATTTGGTTTCCGATACCCTAATGGAAAACGGAGTGGGCAGCGATAAAATTCATTTTGAGCTCTTTACGACCACGGAAATTTTGGAGGAACTCCCTGAGACCTCTGATGGCAAAACTTCGGTCAAAGTAATCTTGGACGATGAAGAGTTTGAACTTTCAATGAACAAGAATGAATTGGTGCTCGATGCCGTATTAAAAAACAATATTGATGCCCCGTATTCCTGTCAGGGCGGGGTCTGCAGTAGCTGTATCGCCCGTGTCACCGAAGGTAGGGTCGAAATGGTCAAGAACCAGATACTGACCAATGGTGAAGTGGCCGAAGGGTTCGTATTGACCTGTCAGTCACACCCAGTGACCCCCACCTTGAAGGTCGATTACGACGACGTTTAGTCTATGTGCTTTTTCAGGATCTTGATGGCATGGCGATATCCGACCTTATAAGCCTTTTCAATACCGGCTTTGTCCAAAAAACCAAATGTCTCCAATTGGGGAGGCTCGAAAACAAGGTCACAGTGCCTTAACTTGCCCCGATTTGCAGCATAAATCATCAAAGAGGTGACCCTATTGGTCAATTTCAAAGATGAATTGATGGCCTTTTTAGGAACGCTTTTTATGGCCGAAACATTACTTCCAATGATAAACTCGCATTCCTCCAACAAGGGTTCCACTGGAAAATTGTTCATAATTCCGCCATCGGCATACAGTTGGCCGCCAATTTCAACAGGACTAAAAACGGGGGGCAAGGCCGCGGTCGCCAATAGTATTCGAACCAGCTCCCCACTTGAGAACAATTTTTCACTTCCATTTTGCAGATTCGTCGTAGTCACGAATAGTTTCTTCTTAAGCGCCTCAAATGAATCATCGGCAAAATGCTTTTTGAACAGCTGATGGTACTTCTCGGTGTCCATCAATCCAGGTTTGACAAAAGTGAAGAAGTTATACTTCATTAGGGGTGTTTCCCTAAAAAACGCCAGCATTTGCTCAATGCTGCTGCCGTTTGCATAGAGAGCGCCCACCAGCCCTCCGACACTCGAACCCGAAACGGTTTGGCAATCGATCTCATACTCCTCCAGGGCCGCAAGCAGGCCAATGTGGGCGATACCTTTGACCCCACCGCCCGAAAGTACTAGACCGATCTTTTTTGTCCGAATGTCGCTTAACCTCATCGCCTTTGACTTCAATTTTTATGTACAAAACTAAAATCTTTGATGTTGACAACCAACCCACCGGTCTAAGACCGGGCCGAACTTCGCCGACAATTCAACAACCTCCGGATTTCATCCGACCTCAAACACAATTCATCGGAAAAGGCTCAATAATTTCGACTTTTTGGCGGTGTACTAACAGACCAAACGGTCTGTAAAGCCAGAATTTCAATTTTTGAGGATATAATGGGCAAGGTAGATGTTCGACTGAATGGAATAAGTGCATTTTGTCGTACTTTTATGCCAGAAAATTCATGAATCGCAACCCTTCACATACCACGGCCGTTTTGCTTTTTGCCAACTCTTCAAACGAAGAAATTCAACTTAAAAAGATGGCCAAAGGCAAGCCACTCTTCGATGCACTTACCGAACATACACTGAAGACCATCGAGAAGAGCGGATTACCTTTTTTTCATATCTCCGAGGAAAATCAAACTGGAAATTCGTTTGGTGAACGTTTTGCGAACGCCATTCAATTTGTGTTCGACAAAGGGTACGAAAACATCATTACCGTGGGTAATGACAGTCCGCATTTGACAAAAGAGCATCTTATAAAAACACATTCGAAACTTCAACAGGACGAATCTGTAATCGGCCCATCGGCAGATGGTGGATTTTATTTAATGGGAATACACTTTTCAAGTTTCGAAAAATCCTTCTTCGAGGAACTTTCTTGGCAAACCTCAGGAATCAAAGAGGAGATTATCGATTTATTGTCCATTTCGGGGGTAGAAATCCACCTGCTTCCCGCCCTTTTTGATATAGATACGTTCTGGGATGTTCAATATATAGCCAATTATGCATTTGGACTCGCTCAAAATGTGCGCAACGCGATTTGCAACATTGTTTCCTTTGGCAACCACAAAATGGAAATTCCCTCATTCCCTTTTATAGATGGATTTCATATCCAGATTCCTTTCAACAAGGGCTCACCCCTTCCTTGTTTTTCTTAATTCCTTTTTTACAAATTCTTGAGGATTTCCATATTAGGTCCAGAACCTTGGTTTTCCTTATTCATCCTATTTAAAAAACGATTATGGCAAATACTTATTACGACGCGGCCGACTTGCGCAAATTCGGAAAGATTACGGAATGGAGTGAAGAGCTCGGCAACAAGTTCTTTGAATACTATGGAAAGGTTTTCGAGGAAGGAGCGCTCTCGGCCAGGGAGAAATCATTGATAGCATTGGCCGTGGCACATGTGGTCAAATGCCCCTATTGTATTGATGCCTATACCAAAGACGGACTCGAAAGAGGCATCACCAAAGAAGAAATGATGGAGGCCGTTCACGCCGGTGCGGCCATCGAAAGCGGTGCGACCCTGGTGCACGGTGTTCAAATGATGAACAAGTATAATAAGTTATCTATGTAGAACGGTTAACGGTTGGCCGTTGTTGTCTGTCCAGTGAAAGAGTCAGCCAACAATAAACAACCTGCAACGAACAACTAAAGAATGGCTACAAAATCATTAAAGGCAAGACACGAAGAACTCGCACAAAAGAACAAACAGCTAGAAATACTGAATGGAGGCATTTTCGCAGCGGGCGAGCTCCCTTATTTCAGGGATAAGCTCACGAATATTGGGCAATTTCCGTTGCGACCCAAAAAATTGGAGGTACTTCAAATCAATGTGGGTTATATGTGTAACCAAGTCTGCGAACATTGCCATGTAGACGCAGGGCCCGACCGAAAGGAGATTATGACACGGGAAACCATGCAACAGTGTCTTGAGGTCATTAAGAACAGCGGCGCCCATACTTTAGATCTTACCGGAGGCGCACCGGAGATGAACCCCAATTTTCGATGGTTCGTTGAAGAGGCCGTAAAGGCAGGCATTCAAGACTTTATCGTTCGGTCGAATTTGACGATCATACGTGCAAATAAGAAATATCACGATTTGCCCGAATTCTTTAAAAAACACAATGTACACGTAATTTCCTCCATGCCACATTGGACCCGCGGCAAAACCGACAAACAACGTGGGGATGGTGTTTTTGACAAATCGATCAAGGCACTACAAGAATTGAATGCCGTCGGTTATGGCATGCCCAATAGTCAATTGCGGCTCGATTTAGTCTATAATCCATCGGGCGCATTCCTACCGGGAGATCAAACCGCTCTGGAAAGTGATTTCAAAAAGGCTTTGGACGAGGATTTTGGTATACAATTCCACAATCTCTTTGCCATTACCAATCTACCTGTTGCCCGCTTTTTGGATTATCTCATCGCCTCGGAGAATTATGAGGACTATATGTATGCCTTGGTAGAGGCCTACAATCCCGCAGCCGTTGAAAATGTGATGTGTACCAATACTATTTCTGTCAGTTGGGACGGTTGGCTCTACGATTGCGATTTCAATCAAATGCTCGATCTTAAAGTGGCCAGTAAAGTCAAACATATTAAGGACTACAACGAGGAAATACTTAACGATAGAAACATTATTGTCTCGCAACATTGCTACGGGTGTACGGCAGGTGCCGGTAGTAGTTGCCAAGGGGTGATTACATAGTCTTTTTTACCAAAAAAGGTATTTTCCCAACTTATTCCCCTGTATTTCATCGATAAGTTTGACCGACTCGTCGGTCTGTAATTTCCACGCTTTTATGCATTATTCGTCTATTTGTGCATTTCAACGATTTTTTTGGCAAGACATCCCCTCATCCATAAAAAGGCGTGAATCCCCAAGTTCTTGTTATATGACCCAACGGTCGGTTTAACCCAAATCTTGAAATCATGGATAAAACTTTAAAACGCATGGCCACCATGCAACGGATGCAAGTCGCCGGGCTTGAGCTTTTCTACAAAAACGGATATTACAATACCAGTGTCGATGACATTCTTAAGGAACTCGATCTTTCGAAGGGAGCATTTTACTACCATTTCGATTCTAAAGAGGATTTCTTTATACAAATTATCGAGAATCTGTTGGTAAGAAGGGTTTACAGTATGCTGATCGAGCCTATCGAAGGCCACGACAACACCTGTGACCTGATATTAAAATGTTTTGATGATGCCCTTGAAACGGCAGTCCATAATCAATGGGATTTTGGTTTTGCATTAGGCAACTTTATTTCAGAATTCAATGGAAGAAACGAGAAAATCATGAAGCACCTCAACGATATTGTCAGAATATGGGAAGTCAACCTCGTATCTACCATTCAAAAAGGAAAATTCGAAGGTCATTTAGATCGTCATGCTGATGCCGAAGCTGCCGCTCTTTTTATAATGAGCGCTTTTATGGGCGTAAGAACCTTGATGGTAGAAACGGCCCCAAGCGCTCGAAAGTATCGGTTCATGTCACAACTGCGATTCTTCTTGAAATCTATCGAAAACAAACAAGCGGCACTATAGAAAAGACTTTTACTTTCTACCCAAAACACTTTCTATATTAAGCACAACCTCTTCGGGAGGTATGGATTCCATTGCTTTTTCGTAGCCCGGTGGTATTTTATTTCCATAGACGGAAGTAGGAATGAGGGGATATTTTTTTCTATCGGCCAATAGCCAATTGTCAGAATTTTGACCAAAAGGAGAAAATCCGGCATAGGGATGGGTAACACCCCATAAGGTCACTACCGGAATACCGTACATTGCAGCCAAGTGCCCATTGCCACTGTCCATTGAGAGCATAAGGTCTAAATTGGAAATCAGGGCCAGTTCTTCTTGAAAAGAAAACTTTCCCGCACAGTTGAATCCATTTTCGAATCGGGTTTCCCATTTTCCCAGCCATTTGCCTTCCTCAGTGCCCCCGCCAAAGAAAAAGAGCCGATAAGCACTATTCTCATTCAGTTGTTCAACCACTTTTTCCATGAAGTGCAGAGGATACATTTTTCCCTGAAAAGCAGCGAAGGGGGCAATTCCGATTCTAATTTTGGCATTGTCCGCTGATATCGGCCCGGCATCGTTTGGAAGTGGGAGTTTTTCCAAAAGTTCCAAATTTGACAGATCCAAGGGAAATCCAAGCGCATCAAAAACATCGGCATATCTCTGAAACGTTGATTTTAAAGGCTTGAAGACCTTACTCCTTTTAGCAGTAAGTGCCTTTTTCTCAGAACGTCCCTTGTCAATTTGAACGAAACGAATCCCGAAAAACCGAAAAAACACTTTTAAAATATTACTCCGCAGTACATTGTGTAGGTCGGCCACAGCATCGATATCGAGCTTTTTCAGTTCTCGATTTAAACGCCAAAGACCGAGGAGACCCTTGTGCTTTCCCTTTACATCGGCAGGAAAAACATTGACATTGGATACTTGTCTAAAAATCGGTTCAAAGAACTTACGTGTCAGTACCGTAATTCTTATGTGAGGATATCTGGAGGAAATGGTTTTTAGAACCGGAATGGTCATTGCCACATCTCCCATGGCCGATAAGCGGATGACAAGAATATGGGAAACCTCGTTTTCACTTCGTGCCACGCAACACGGGATTTAATTCCTCGTCATTGTACATCTTCATCTGTTTGTAGACCTTCATGTATTTGTTACCTGACTCAATATCGGCCAACAACTGGTCTATGGCGGTGGAAAGATCTTTCTTCTGCTCAAGAAGCACGTTGAGCTTCTGAGTACACTTTTCAATATGTTCGGCCGATGCATCGGTACGTTCAGCCTCTTCGCGCATATGATAGATTTTGAGGGCCAAAATGGACAAGCGGTCGATTGCCCAAGCCGGACTTTCCGTATTGATGACGGCCTCTGCCTTGATTTCAACCGATTGGTATTTTTTTAGGAAGTAACTGTCGATGTATTCGACCAAATCTGTACGATCTTGGTTGCTGGCATCGATTTTTCGCTTAAGGTCAAGTGCGGCAACAGGGTCGATTTCAGGGTCGCGGATGATATCTTCATAATGCCATTGAACGGTGTCTATCCAATTCTTTCGATACAATAGGAAATCAATGCCATCGGAGGGGTAGGGATTCTCAAAACTCTGGTAAACATTGTCGATAATATGATATTTCTCTATGCTTTCCTCAAAAATGGCAAAGGCGTGGGCGCTGAACATAATTTCGTATTGTTTTGGCAAAGATACCCTTATTTGCCGATTAGCAAACTGACGCCAAGCACCAGAAAAGGTAAGGCTACGGCGACCATCAATAGAAGTTCCTTGATATTGGCTTTCTTGACCGATTCGATGTAATTCGTCAGGAAAATAACGGCCGGAAAAAAGGTGACCATCAGTGGATGGTGGTCAGGGCCAGACATCAGAACTTCCAAAACAAGCCCTATGATAAAAGAAAGTGCAATCAATCGCAAGGTCACAATCTTACCAACACCGACTTTTGATAGTTTTAAGAATGACAATAGTCCGGTAATCGAAATCAGCACAACATAAACGATTCGTCGGCCACTTTTCGCCAAATCAACAAAGCGTATTGAATCAAGGTTTAACTGGAATTTATAGTGCTCGAACAGAAAATTCGAATTTCCTGCCAGTATCGTGACCGAATAGAGTATCATAAAAAAAACAAACAACCCGGCCAAGGGCACCAGCCAGTTTCTGATATTCTTTGGTTCATAGATATAAATCGCCGCCAAGACCAAAAGCAAATACAAGATCGCCCAGTTATAGCATAGGCTGGCAACGGCGATCCATAATGTGGCATCAAAAATCTTGAGCTTGATATTTTTCATGGAGCGAATGCTTATAAGTCGTCTTAGGGCCAATAGCAGGAAAAAGCTGCAGCCGATCGCGTAGTTATCGAGCAGTGTTTCTGGAAAGAGTACGATCAACAAGACGTAGAAAAGCAAAGAAAAAGAGTTGTTGCCCGTTATTTTGTTGCGTTTGACCACAAAATTGATCACAAAAAAACTGAACAGTAGTATTGCCAAGACCAAAATCTGCAAAATTACCCCTGACAGATCGTAAGACTGTTCCTGGGCCAAGAATTGAACCCCCAAATAGAATAAGAATAGAAAACCCAGTAGAACGATGTAGTTTATTGGTTTTGTTTTCCCGAAAAAGCTTGAAATCATCTTTAGATTTTATACTTTTGTAGTTCAAAGATAGTAGCAGTGGGCCTAATCGAAGACCCAAAACTAAATTAAAACCTATGTGGCGCACATTTTTTGAAGGAATCGAAGATCTTTTCGTGAATTATCTTTTCTGGCCGTACGACTTTTTTCGCTTTATGTCTAACTGGTGGGCTTCAAATACGGTAAATTGGATATTGTTCATACTTGGTTTTGTCGCCTTTGTTTATTGGATGTTGCAACTCAAGAAATTCGACGATAACGGCGAAGAGGACAAGACAATTTCTTCCCACTCGTATCTATAAGCCCCGATTGCATCCATCTTTCGACCGGCCTGTGCTGCATTCCTCTATTTTGAAGGTTCTTAGCTAAGTGTTACAGGTCGAACCCAATGTCTTTGCGATAGTTTATTTTCTCGAAATGTAATTTTCCCATGTTTTCATAGGATTTCCCCAAAGCTTCCCTGAAGTCGGCTCCAAAAGAAGTTAGTGCCATGACCCGACCGCCATTTGTTACTACTTTGTCATTTCGAATCGTCGTTCCGGCATGGAAGACGATGGAATCTTCTATGTTCTCCAGACCGAAGATCTCCTTGCCTTTTTCGTAGGCTTTTGGGTAACCCCCTGAAACGGCCATTACCGTGGTTGCCGCCCTTTCGTCGATTACAAGGTCGATACTGCCCAACTTTTGGTCGGCAACTGCCTGAAACACCTCTGCCAAATCGCTTTTGACCCTCGGAATGACCACTTCGGTCTCAGGGTCGCCCATACGGACGTTGTATTCGATGACATATGGATCATTGTCAACCTTGATCAAGCCGATAAAAATAAAGCCTTTGTATGGTAAGGCATCACTTTTCAAGCCCTGTACGGTGGGTTTTACGACCCTCTCGTGCACTTTCTTCATGAAATGGTCATCGGCAAAAGGAACCGGCGAAATCGAGCCCATACCGCCTGTATTTAAGCCTGTATCTCCCTCACCAATCCGTTTATAGTCTTTTGCGGTAGGCAGAACCATATAATCTTCGCCATCAGTAAGCACAAAAACACTTAGCTCGATTCCGGAAAGAAACTCCTCGATAACAACCGTATTGCTGGCCGCACCAAACTTTGCCTCGGTCAACATGGCCTTCAATTCCCTTTTGGCATCAAGAAGGTCGTTCAGGATCAACACCCCTTTACCCGCTGCCAAACCGTCTGCTTTCAGCACATAAGGCGGCTTCTGGGCCTCAAGAAATGTTAAGCCCTCATTAAGATTCTCCACCGTAAAGCTTCGATATGCCGCAGTAGGTATCTTATGTCGCTTCATAAATTGTTTGGCGAATTCTTTGCTTCCCTCCAATTGTGCCGCCGCCTTACGCGGACCGATAACCGGTATTTGGCTCAATTTTTCATTCTCGAGAAAATAATCATGAATCCCATTGACCAACGGGTCTTCAGGGCCTACCACAACCAAGTCGATTCCATTTGCAATCACCGCTTCCCCAATCAATTCGAAGTCATTGACACCGATTGGTATGTTAGTGGCTATTTGAGAGGTTCCCGCATTTCCCGGTGCGACGTAGAGTCTTTCGCATCTAGGGCTTTGTTTTAACTTCCAGGCAATGGTGTGTTCCCTACCTCCCGAGCCAAGAATGAGAATATTCATTTATTGAAGTTTCGGCAAAAGTAAACCTAATCCTAAAAAATGGCTCTTTTGGCAATTAATATTTTTATGAGGCCCGGCACTTTGTTTATTGTGCACACCCGATTTCAATCAAAATGGATGAAAACATCGTAGGTCGGCAGGGATGGATTTGAAGACATGTGAAATTTGCTCGGCAGCGATAAGAAATAGGTCGTTTATCGATCGTACGCCGTGTTACTTAAGTTTTATAAAAATCGTATACGATTTCGTTTATGCTCTTAAGGCGTTATATTGGTTGGATTTTTCGTTTTATGGAGGAGTTTTTGTGAGGAATTGAAATCCAGCTTTAAAACTGAGCAACTATCCGCTCTTTGGCTAGTTTTTATTGCGATCACTAAAGTCGCGATGCTCCGTTTTTAACAAATCCTCTTTGGAAAGTGACTTGAAATAGTCAAAGGTCTTTTGCATTCCCTCTGCCCGACCCACCTTGGGCTCCCACCCAAGTATTTCCTTGGCCCTAGTGATATCGGGCTGTCTCACCAAAGGATCGTCTTGGGGCAAGGGCTTATAGATAATCTTTTGTTCGGTTCCTGTAAGTTTTATGATTTCCTCGGCGAAGTCTTTGATCGTAATTTCATTCGGATTACCAATATTCACCGGGTCGCTATAATCGCTCATCAATAATCTGTAAATACCCTCCACTTCATCATCTACATAGCAGAATGAACGTGTTTGCGAACCGTCTCCGAAGACGGTGAGATCCTCACCGCGCAGTGCTTGGCCCATAAATGCCGGAATTACCCGACCGTCGTTCAAGCGCATTCTAGGCCCATAGGTATTAAAAATACGCACTATTCGCGTTTCGATACCATGAAAACGGTGGTACGCCATGGTTATGGATTCTTGAAATCGCTTCGCTTCATCGTATACTCCTCTTGGCCCTATGGTATTCACATTACCATAATACTCTTCGGTCTGCGGATGCACCAATGGGTCGCCATAAATCTCTGAAGTGGAAGCAATTAAAATCCGGGCCTTCTTTTCCTTGGCCAGACCAAGCAAATTATGGGTGCCCAACGCACCAACTTTTAGAGTTTGAATCGGAATCTTCAAATAGTCTATCGGACTGGCAGGTGACGCAAAATGCAGTATATAATCCAAATTGCCAGGAACATGAACGAACTTGGTGACGTCGTGATGGTAATATTCGAAATTTTCAAGCTTGAAAAGGTGCTCAATGTTTCTTAAGTCACCCGTTATCAGGTTGTCCATTGCAATTACGTGGAAACCTTCCTTTATAAATCGGTCACAAAGATGAGATCCCAAAAATCCGGCAGCGCCGGTAATCAAAACTTTTTTCATGCTGTAGTTTAAGCTAAATGGTTTATTTCAGTTCCATTGAAAATCGGGATGACAAATGTAGCCATGAATCGAAATGACACAAAATAATTCAGGTCAACAGCGGGGTTATTGGGGCAAACGTCTTCAGATAAAATAATTCTCTTTGAAATATCCAAAAGTCAAGGTAATTCTTCCTCATGAACCCTGTCTTCCGTCTCTTTTTTGATGTTCACCCTTCCGTTGCTCTCAAATCCTTTGGCCTTGCCCTTGATCTTGTCTACCTTTCGTCGTAATAGAATCTTCTGTTTCAAGGTGGTGAAGTTGTAATTGTATTTGAAGAACACGTAGCTCAGGGCAATTACCACTGAAACCAACATAATGGCCATGCCCAGATTCTTGGCTGCGCTACCTAGTACGATAAATAGCATCACAAAGAGTAGATTAAAACATCCTATGATAAAGCTGGCCTGCTTATGTGTCAACCCCCAATAATCGATCAAAACGTGATGTGTGTGATTACGATCAGGGGAAAAAGGGGCTTTTTTATTCGCTATTCTTATGGCGAACACCCTGGCCGTATCAAAAAGAGGGACAATCAGGATACTAATGGCAATCAAGGGGGCATTTTCAAGCAAAAAAGGAAGTTCAGTATAATCGGTAGGCTTGAGCGCCAAAAATTTCAGGGTCAGAATACTTATCACGAAGCCTACCATAAGAGAGCCGGTATCACCCATGAATATTTTTTTGTCCGATGAAAGGTTAAAACCCAAAAAGGCCATCAGGCTGGCATTCATAGTAATGGCCAATAATGCAAAGAAGTATTCCTCACTTAGATAGAATATGGTAGTATAAATGACCATAATGACCATTCCGACCACCGAGGCAAGACCATCAATACCATCGATCAAGTTGTACGAATTAATAATGGTCAACATCATAAAACCCGCGATAAAAAGATATAGATAGTAGGGAATTTCGTTGATGTTCAAGAAACCATTTAAGGAGTCGATCGTAAAACTGGGATTCACTAAAATGAATGCGACCGCAAAAACCTGGGCGGCCAGCTTGGCGCCTGGTGAAATAACCACGAGATCATCTTTAAGGCCAACTATAAACAGAATCGTGAGCCCGGGGATTATATACATGGCCTCGTCAAAGCCATCGTGACCGCGAATGAAAAACAAGGCAAATATGAGGGTATAGAAAAAGGAGACCCCACCCAAGGTCGGGGTTCTCATAGCATGCGAACTACGTCTGTTCGGATCATCTGTCAAGCGACGATACTCTACAACACCGATAATTTTGGGTATGGTGAGATAAGTGAGCACAAAAGCCCCTAAAGACACTAATATGGCAGTTTCTAGGAAGTACACCTATTTAGTTAAAGTTCCATTTTAAAAAATACTGAATCATTGATTTTATATGGGCCCATAAAAGTTTCATGCTTTTCTTTGAGCCGTATTCCGAACGATGATACACTTCAACAGATGGATAATATAGAATCTTATCCCCCATTTCATGGACCCTTCTACAAATGTCCAAATCTTCCATATACATAAAGAATCGTTCATCAAAACCTTTAACCCGCAGAAAGGTCTCGGTTCTATACAGTTGAAAACATCCAGAAACGGCATCGACCTCTAGGGGATCGTCCAAATTTTGGTTAAGGTAGTTGCCGCGTTCAAAAGCTTTCCTGAACAAGCGATTCATACCGGGAACCCTTCTGACGAGCAAATCAAAAAACTTTGGGAATCTTCTTATTGATTTTTGAAAATCCCCATTCGGATACAGAATTTTTGGTGCTATAAGCCCCACTGACTCCCTGATTTTCAGTTGCTCCACCAACAAAGGTAAAACATCTGAGGCGAAATAAGCATCGGGGTTGAGTATTAAGTGAAAATGGGAATTTTCTTTCAGCCTGTCCATTATGGCATTATGGCCCCCACCAAAACCGAGGTTCTTACCCGTATTGATATAAGTTATTTCTTCTGAACCCGCAAATTTTTTGAGGTTGTCATCCTTCGAGTTATCAATCAGAAAAAGGTGTTTTTGAACAGGGCTGTTCAGAAAACTGTTTATGGCGTCAGAAAGAACCTTTTCCTCATTATGATACAAAACAATGGCCGCTGTAACCATAATCTTTCTATAATCGATTAAAAATCTATTTTTTCAACCATATCCTCTTGCAAATCAATTTCAATAAAACCAATCGGTATTTAAATTTGGTCCAAATCGAATTCCTGCTTTTGGCCCCCGTGCTAGAGGCGTTGTCATCGTGCCTTCTGTAATATATCAGTGGTTCGTGCACATAATGGGTTTTACCCTTTGCCTCGGATAATAACGCCAACCAAATATCGTGCATAGGTATGGTTTTGGGGAATGGCAACGCCACATCCAATACTTCTCGCCTAAAGGCCATAGTGGCCCCTATATAATTATTCTTGAGAAGGTTCTTGAAAAATCCCGTGCGATTTTTTCCACTATACATAAGACGACCTTCTTTTGGGTTTTCGCCATCAAAAACCAGGGCATTCGAAAAGACCAATGTGTTATATTTCAACTGTTCCTTGATTCTTTCAACCTTTTCATCGAACCAAATGTCGTCTTGGTCTGACAGAAAAACGACATCTCCATCCACGCTTTTCAATGCATTCTCAAAATTAAAAATCAGATTTCGCCGATTTGAATGAACCAGTCGAACTCTTTTGTCATTGTAGGATTTTATAATGGAAAGGGTGCGGTCAGAAGAGCCGTCATCAGAAATAATCAGTTCATCTTCTTTTGAAAGTTGTTTTAAGATGGAATCCAACTGTTCCTTTAAATAATCCTCGCCGTTGTATGTGGCCATGCATACCGAAACCTTCATTCTATCTTTACCGATGATATCGCTGCAAACTTAAGACAATTCGGTACGTCATGTTAATTTTAATGGCCTGAACTAAATAGGAATCTGCCCAAATAGTGTTTCAAAAAAGTCATATTCCGAAATCTGACAGTCAACTTAAGCGCCCTCGCGAGCACAATGTTATGGTACTGAATTAAATCTAAAAAATTCCTTTTTTCAATGTTTCTTGCCCCATCAACGAAAAACTCAAAACGCCTTTTCTGGGATTGAAGCGAAGTCTCATTATCTGAAAAGTCTTGTATGCAAACAACATCCATCACATAAAACTCAGGGTTGAAACCCTTAAACCGTTCAATGAATTGAAAATCACTGAAGTCGAGTTTTACTTTATCGTTGTAACCTCCCACCTGCAAAAAGGTTTCGACGCGAACCGTCATGCCGCTATTTACCGGTGCAATCTTTTCGAGAGAATGAACTCCTGCCTCGATATGCTGCAAATAGAATCCCCGTTTGAATCGATATCGAAAAGGAGAGAAAACCTCACCACTGCCAAGCTTCAGAATCGGCACGAACAAATTGATGGTCTGATGCTTTTCTATAGCACTTGCGTAGTCAGCGATAATTGTGGAAGGCAAACTTGTGTCTTGGTCAAGCAATAAAACCCATTCTTTCCGGCTCTCTTGTGCAAATGCCACTCCCTTATTATAGGCCTTGCTTACGCCTGAGTTTTTCGGGTCGTGAAAATAGGATATTTTCAGGCCTTCATGGTTCCTTATTTCTTGAGCGACCGGTGAATTGTCGTATACAAAAAGATTTAATTCAGGTTCTTTTTTTGCAATATTTCGAATTGATCGAAAAGACTCGCAGGCCTCTAACTTTCTGTTGTATACCACAACAATTATCATAAGCTCGTTGACGAATCGATTCATTTTTCAAAAGTAACCAATTCAGGCTACAAGTATAATCAAGGACAATACCTTGATAAGGTCAATGAAAAGATTTCGGGTTATCTCAGCTATATTTGCAAACATGTTTACCCTATTTCTATGCCCGTGATTCAATTGATGCTTCTATTCTTGGTAATGGTCGCTGTTCGTTCACTTATTCCCTTGAAGAACAAAACCGCTTCATTGGTGCTGTCTTTCTTTTTGGCACTGATCTTCACCATTCAATTAAGTTCGGTGGTACTCACGGGAGAAATTGCCGACTATCGGTTTTACGAAAATTTCAATCCCAAGGATGTGCTGTCAGTAGCTGATTTCTTTGGGTCGGAAGGCCTTCTATTGGCGTTGGTGCTTACCGCCACAACTCTTATCATTCATTTTTTGGGAAATCTGGTCGGACAAAAAATACGAAAAAAGACCATTCCGGTTTCAGTTCTGCTATTAGGCTTGGCCTTGATGAGCTTTGACGGGGGCATCCTAAAAAATGCATATAGCACCTTAGCCCTGAAATTAGCAGGAGATGCGTCACTTGCTGAGGCTATGGTGTCATTGAAAATAGAACCTGAGCATTACGTCGAAAAAGATGAAATACGGGCAGCCAAAGGCAAGAACATCATCGTGCTTTCCTTGGAATCATTGGAGAAAGCCTACCTAAGTGACAAGCTAAAGCATTTAACCCCAAATCTGACGAGGCTGTCACAAGATCACTCCCTAATCAAAATGGAACAATGTCCAGGTGGTTCATGGACCTCCGCATCAATGTATGTAGCGCTTACCGGGGTGCCCGCCTATTTCAGTACGCATGGCAACAGTATTTTTCAAAGTAGTCATGAAAATAAGCTTACTTCACTACCTGACATCCTCAAAAAAGCCGGTTACGATCTTCAATACTTTGTCGGGAAAAAGGAATACTCCGGCATTGATGACATGCTAAAGACCCATGGCTTTACCGTCAAGTCGGAGAAAGATTTTATCACAAAGTACGATCCTGTGGCGTGGGGCATACAAGACATGGACCTTTTCGCCGAATTCAAAAAAGAATTGTTGTCCCGGAAAAATTCAGATAAGCCTTTCGCCATGTTTCTTTCGACCATTGGCACCCACTTTCCGAATGGAGTTCCCGACAAAAGAATAGATAGTCTTTTGCCTCCACAAAAAAGTAGATTGGAACTAATGGTCTCCGCCACCGATTATTTTGTGGGCGATTTGATAAACTTTCTCGAAAAAGAAGGTATGCTGTCGAACACGGCCTTTTTTATTTATCCCGATCACCTTTTGATGGGGAGAAAATCAAGGGTAGTGGAAGATTTTGACGAACGGTCATTGTATCTATTGACGAACGCCGAGCTTGACGAATTGACCACTTCCAAAAACGAAAGCATATACCAGATTGACCTGCCCAAATTGATACTAAAAGGGGCCGAGATCGAACACAATGTCAAGTTCTTGACGGAGTATATTTCCGAGCCCGATAAAAATAAGTTCATTCGAAAGCATGCAAAGGCGTTGACCCAATTGAACGAAGCGGCGCTTACGACCTTAAATCTTAAGCAGGGTTTTATGGTGGAAGCCGATGAAGATGGAATCCACTTTTTGGTTAAGGATGGGGATGGTTCCTTGGTATTAAAAGAAAAGCTTCCCGACGCGGGAAATTGTCATCGCATTCTCTTGGACGAAGCCCTGAGGCCTATGGAAAATGTTGTGGTAAGTTTTGAAAATCGCGGAGCGCACAAACCTAATATATCCTACCTCGATGTTTTCAACACTCCATCTGCGCTGTACGCCGTACTCAATGGCACCAAAAACTATGGGCTTACCAAAAAAGGAAGGGATGAAATTTCCTTTGATAAAAAAGATATCACCCTTTTTGAAGAGGTAAACTCCTCGGTCTTAGCTGCGATTGTACTTAGTAGCAACAGTTGGAACGCCAAACGCGGCAGTAGTTTTATTGTTGACGGAAAAAAGGAGGCCATATCCAGGGGGTTGACCATACTTTGTTTCAATTCGCAGTCTAAACTCGATTATAGAACGTTCGACACCTATGGTCGTGAAACCGAGGTACAAGAATTTGTTTCAATGCTCTCGAAATTGGAAACCGACGGTACAAAGTTCGCCATTTTGGCCCACGATTCCGCGGCAAAGGCATTGGCAAAATTTTCGCAAGAACTTAAAAAAATGGGCTTTGGCAAACTAAGTACGTTAAAGGATCGCCAGGCCTATGTCATGCACAACCTGAATGACGACAAAGTCGAACGTGTCGATGACCTGTCAATAAACATACAATTGGCATTTCCGAAAAACATCGTGAATAGTACCGTCTATTTTGAACAAACGACTAAAATTGATTTTGAGAATCGAACGGACCGCTATATTGCCCACGCCGGAGGCCAAATTGACGGTATCAAGTATACAAATTCAAAAGAAGCCTTAAACCTAAGCTATACCCAAGGGTTCAGATTGTTCGAATTGGATATTTCGGAAACCTCAGATGGCCATTTTGTCGCCACTCACGATTGGAATCATTGGGCGAAGGAAACCGGTTTTCAAGGGAAGGTTCCGGTTGATTTAAAAGAATTTCGGAAACACAAGATTCGCAAGAAGTATTCCCCCATGGGTATGAATGAAATCAATGAATGGTTCTCAGAGCATCCTGATGCGGTTTTGGTGACAGACAAGGTCAACTCCCCCAAGAAATTCGGTGATCGGTTCATCGATAAGGACAGATTGGTTATGGAACTCTTTAGCCTTGCCGCGGTAGAGGAAGCACTACAAAACGGGATACGCCCGTTATTATCCGAAAAAGCCCTGAGTGAAATTAAGGGTGACCCTCTGACCTATTTGCTTGATAACAAAATAGAATACATTGGGCATTCAAGAAAAACCCTTTCAACCAAGAAAGACCTTTTGAGAAAATGTCGCGAAAACAATATCATGGTCTATGTATATCATGTGAATTTTGATGCCGGAAGGGATGAAAAGTATGTGTTCGAAAATGAAATTGGTCGCGTTTATGGTATGTATGCCGACAAGTGGCTTTCAGAGTTCAATTCGGAAAAGAAAGAAGAATAGGTTTGAAAAAAATGCATTTCATCATAAACACACTCTCGCCCAATGCCGAAAAGGTTAGGGTCGAAATCGAATCTTTCTTTAAAGGTGAACGGCATCCTCCCATTGTGAAGCCATCCAATTATAAGGGCCATACCATCGAGCTTGCCTTGGCCTCTATTGATGAAGGGGCCGAAATTATTGTTGCCTGTGGGGGTGACGGCACGGTCAATGAAGTGGCGCAATGCCTGGTAAATACAAACGTAAAGATGGGTGTGCTACCGATCGGATCTGGCAATGGCCTTGCCCGACATCTACGTATCCCAACCAAATTACCTGAGGCATTACAATTACTGGATCGCTGTGAATGTAAAAGCATGGATGTCGGCAAGGTAAATGAGCGTTATTTTTTCTGTAATGTGAGTGTCGCTTTTTCGGCCCAGGTCATCCACTGTTACGACCAAATTCCCCAACGTGGTTTTGCCGCCTATATCCGAGCCTTTTTAAAGGCTATTTCTACTTTTAAGTATGCCTCTTATGAATTGGAGGAAAAAAACAGCCGAACCAAATCGACTCCCTTTGTGTTATTGCTCTCGAATACCGACCAACTAGGCTACAACAAAACACTGACACCAGATGCAAGTCTGTTTGACGGAAAGTTGGATATGGTCAGGGTTGAAAAATCGAATCCATTGGCACTTTCGGTCTTTATGTTCTTCGCCTTTTTCAAAAAGTTTCCACCCTTTGCCAAAATCAGTCGCGAGCAATTGGATGAACTGCGTTTAGAAAGTGAGGGAGAAGGCCTTAAAATTCAATTGGATGGTGAAAAGTTGGATCTTGATACCAATACTTTGGATATCAAAGTCTTGCCAAGCGCCCTGGAAGTCATTTGCTAACTTCTTTCTTTGAAAACCCAAAAAAACAGCTCCATAAAAAGCTGAACAAATATAAAGGCGTTGCGGTCTTGAATGGTGACTCCACGACCATTAACAGCAAAATCGAGAAGGTGACCAACAACATCACCTTATTGTTCAATTTGGAGTATTGGTAAAGGATAAATAGACAGAGAATCGTAATGAGCAGGGTTCCTAATAGTCCGTTCTCCAATAAATAGGTCAAGAACTGATTGTGTGCATGGTTGATTTCCATCACGGCGTCCGATCCATTCCTTTCAAAGACCAATCGACTTGGTAAAATTTGACCTGAAGTACCTGTACCATGCCCGAACCAAACGCGTTCTTTGGCACTTGCAAATGCCATTTGCCAAAGCTCGGTTCTCAGTATATCCATCTTATCAATAAAATAAATGGTCCCCGCAAATAGGGCTGCCCAAAGGGGGACGAGAATCATTTTCAAATACTTTACATCAATGAACCATAATATTGACAATAACACGGCCGACACCCATGCAAAACGACTCCCAAGAATAAGTAGGGCGAGGGTGGCAAAACCTGCATAGGCAAATGCTTCGACCCTGGGTACACGTCCCATTTTGTAGAGGTCTAAAGTAAAGATACCCCCAATCAAAATAAAGAAAGATAAAAACGTAGTGTGGGGATAGTAGAGCCAGTCCATAACAAAATGGGCGTTCGACTTAATCCCAGAAAAGTAGTTGGAAAGTTCAATGTTGTAAAAATTCCCCCTAAAACCCATGTAAAGGAGCCAACTCACCGTGATAATCGAACATATCACAAAAAATACCTTTGTGTATATTTCTTTGGTTTGAACGTATAGCTTTGAAAAATCGGCCAGCGAAAAAATGATGGGAAAAAGAACAAACCCCAAAGGAATCGCCAGCGCCGACAATTTGCCCTGCCCGATGAATAGCAAGGGGACTAGAAATAAGCCCATAACGGCCAATCGCCCCCATGAAAAATCAATATCTCGGGTTTTCAGAATCATGATAAGTGAATGACCCAATAACAATAAGGACGTAAAAGTCACCCATGCAATTTTCAAAGGAATCGAGGCCATAAAAAGCGCCAGGAAAAGTAGAGCAAACTCCTTTTGTTTAAATCGGTCACGAATCCATTTCAAGACAGGGAAAAATAAAAGCATAAGCCATGGAACTACCAAAATCAAGGTTCGCTGCCATAAAGGGTAGATGAGTTCATTAATCGGATTGAAAACAACATATGGGTCAAAAGATTGCTCGGCAGCAACGATCTTATAAGTATGGCCTTCGGAATTAGACAATTCCGTTCCATTCAACAAACCCGTATTTTCAACGATTTTCTTTTCGCTTAGATCAAAAAGCAAATCATTTCCTGCCCTTAAGGTCAAATTTTTAAGTCTTACTTCTGAAAGTCCCGCCTCATTGCCAAAATCAAGTCGTAAAAATTTCAATTGGCCCTCATTTTCGATTTTAAAAGGAAATTGTATTTCGTTTTCGCCCTTGCGGACTACCTGAACCACTTCTTGCACCCTGTTGAAGTTTTCACCGGTGTCAAAGTGCATTTCCATCGTACTTGAAGTATCATAAACGGCGTTCACTTCCAAAATGTAGTCATTTTGCGAAAGTTGTCTTTTCAAATGATAGTCCAATGTTAGGTTGAGCATGAAAGAGCATACCATGGCCAGTACGATTCGCTGTACAAATGAAAGATTATTGAGCCATTTCATGTAGCTTCTGGTTTTAGCTCTTGTATAGCGGTCGTTTTCGCCAATTTGTTCAAAACGCTCAACGACGCCAATGCAATCATAAACAACGACAAACCAATTGGGTTGTTGAAAATCGGGTTGACCAAAGACACCAGCAGCACAAAACAAATACTAAGAAAAAACGGCTTACGGATGTTCATAAAATTCTTCGCGCGTATATAGGTATTATGCAAAAAGATGAAGAACAACGCCCAAAGACATAGCCCTAAGATTCCCTGTTTATGAAATACCTCCAGATAGGCAATTTCCATATGTACCTCGCGCACCGGCACCCCGATTCCGAAGCCATGGCCAATAAAAAGACTTATGGGGTTGACCCGTTCGCCCACCTGCACCAGTTGTTGAATTCGAATGGAATCGCTCAAGGCCTTGTCACCAATCTCAAAATTGCCGAAGAAGTATACGCTTCCCATAATCAATATGGCCGCCAACAGCAATACTTTGATATTCAATCGCATCAACATAGGGATGCCGTAAAAGAGGCCGTATAGCAAGGCGATCATCAAGATAAAGCCTCGGGTACCCGTCAAAATCATTGCGATCACTATAATGGTAATCGCGATATTCTTCCATCGTGATCTATCACCATGGATCCAAAAAATGAGCCCGACGACCATATAAATAAAACCTTTGTAGAAAAAAAGTCCACTTGTGCCCCTAAAAATAAAATCGGAGGATGAGACTTGGGTATTTGCGAAATTATAGAACCACATAAAATCGATCCTTCCCATAAAGAACAAGACTTGGATGCCAATGTAGAACAAGGCCAGAAACAAACTCGACTTTTTGAGCAATGAGACTACCAAATCAACCCGTTCTTTTCGGTCGATATAATAACTAAAGAAAAGAATGCCAAAAAAATAGGAGAGCGGTTTGACATCTTCGGCAATCAAGGCAAAAGATGCTCCATTCAGTATCCCTAGACCGGTATAAACCGACAACACCACAACACCAAACCCAATCAACACGATTATATACTTCGGAATACTGGCCCTATAGATAAACATAGTCGTTGCGATGACCAGGTTTAAAAAGAAAAGTAGCATTCGTAAGGTCGCGGCACCAATTTCAAAAACCCTGCCCCCGCCCGCTACAAAAAGTTCGAGCAGGGTAATAATAAAAATTATTTTTAGTAGGCTACGCATTGGAAGTCCTTCCGAAAGTTGGTTGTTTTTTGATTTATTTCAAAATTACAACAATAAGATTCCTAAACTTTAAAAGCTGTTTTTAAATCAGGTACTTCATAAAGACGGTAGATGTGCTTATGCCCTAGACAAGTTTCTTATATTCACTGGAAAGGAGGTGCCGTTTCGGACGAAATATTTAACCCACCATGCAAAACTACTATTTGGTAATTGCACTGACTAATGCCAAGTGCATCTAGTCATTTTTTACACATCGGCAATAGCCTGTGGAAAAATAACGAGCTTCAAGGAATAAAACCCCTTTAACCAATTCCTTTTTCTTTCAGAAGAATCCTTAAAAAAATAAAATTATCATTTCGCCTCATGATAAATACAATGGTTAACAACCAAAATATGGCACAGGCCGGTACAATCCACAGGCTGTGGGCGGTGGCTTGATCAATGATAGCGTAGATTGTCGTTGTGACAATTAAAACCATAATATTTGGCCCTGATAATAATTTCATCGATGGCACTTCCTTTTTACTATAAATCCAATACATACCGTACAAGGTGAGGTGAACCAAAACACTGGTCCACGCAGCGCCTATAATACCATATCTGGGAACAAGAATGAAGTTTAAGGCCAAACTGATAATCAAAGAAACGGTAACCGTGATCACACGGGAAGTTTGCCGGTCGGAAATCGTTAGAATATTTCCAAGCAAAGTGGCAACGGTACGTAAGATGATTACAATGGAAAAGGGTAATACAAGTACAGCAGCTTCGACATACTCAGGAGTATATAGAATTTGTAAAATTTCGGTCTTAAAGGAAGTAAACAGCAAGAACCACGTACACCCTATGATCAAAAGGTATAGAAATATCTTTGAGACCAGTTCTGAAACGTTTTCTTTGTTATAAAACTTGTATGACAGATAGGGCAAGAGCACGTTCGAAATAATATCCGAAAACACCATAAGAATCAAGACAATTCGAAATACCGACTGGTACAGAGCTACTTCTTTGGCCCCAAGGTATATTGCAATAATCTGGGTGTCGGCCATAAAATAAATAATGCCCAAAACCCCAAAAACACCAAAAGACCAACTGTTTTTAATCAATCTAGAAACTCCTTTGGCCTTAAGAAGCATTCCTTGAATACTTCTTTTGCAACAGTATAGTGCCCATAACAACTGAACTAGTTTGCTCATCAATAAAAGAAACGCCAAGGCCGCCAAACTCGGTTTAAAGCCCCAGTAAACCAAAATAACCAATGTAACGGCCACCGCATAGACAATTCCCGTTTCCGTATATTTTTTAAACTTGTTCTGAACCCTTAAAAGGGCCTGAAAATAAATTGTAAAAGAGGCTATCAATGAAAAAGCCACATAAATACCGCCGATTAGAAGCCATTGTCCTTGATAAAACGATAGCAGATAAACCAAAAAAATGACAGAACTTAAAATGGCCAAAATGATTTTGGCAACCACGCTTTTTGATAGGTAAAGTCCATAGTTGTCTTGTCTGGGATAGTCTTTCATGATCATTAAGGAAAATCCAAAATCAGCTACGATGACCATAATTGCCGAAAGTGAAAAACCAAAACTCAAAATGCCAAAATCTTGAACGCTCATCAGTTTCGCCAGAACAATAAACACCGCGCTCCCAGTATACAACTGCAATACAGATGTCAGTGTCGACCAGAAAATGTTTTTTGATACTGTAGCCATAAAACCTAATCAATCTGAATATTACCTTCTAAGCCGGAGACATAGTTTTTTTTAATGCCGAGCTCATTCTCTGTCCATGATCTGACTTCAGGGGTTTGATAGTTGCCCGTGCCCGGACCTTGGTCAGGCGCCTTGTTTTCCCATAGCCATTTGGGTGTAGGCCAGAGGGCAAAGTGGGCGTCTATAGCCTTGTAAAATTCAAGGCCGACACCATGGTTGCCATGATGGGCCATTTGTACATAATCGGCCTTCAATTCCTCTTGGTTCACCGAATTGAGCAATTCATTGCCACCTTCCACTCCCAAATCACCCAAAAAAAGTACCGATTTTGATTTACTTTGAACCTTAAATACCAAGGAAGAATTGTTTATCGCATTCACCGTTATCGAATCGTTTTTCACGCCAACAATCCTAAGTTCGATACCATCTCCTATTGAATAAATATCTCCTTGTTGTACATCGATCATGGGAATGCCCGATTCCTCAATCCTAGTATGATAGCTTAAGACCAGGGAATGCCCGTCTGGCTCGTTCTTGAGCACCCAGTCTTCATCCAACCTGCTGTGTAAAATTCTGTCGATTTGCAATGTTTTACGATAAACCGCTTCATTTAGTACACCTACATGATCGAGATGTGGGTGGGTAATGACCCACGTATGTACACGACCCTCTCCTAGCTGTTGCAAATAGCTTGTTACTCTATCTAATGAAGAAGGCAAACCCCCATCAACCACGATGACCTTATTGTCGTCGGTTTTGATGATATAACACATCTGGACTTCAAAATCAAAAGGATACAATTGCCATAACGAAAAGTCATTTTGCCGATCAGGATAAGTCTTAATACTAAAAGCTTCAAGGTTATCAGACCTTGAACACGAGGTGGACCAAAGTAGTAAAAGAATGTAGCATATTCTTGAAGCGCTCGCCAATAGCCTCAGAAAATCTTTTTTTGTAAATATTTCAGCGTTGAGCAAATAGCCCATACTGCAGGTAGTTTTTAATTTCCTTTAACTTGTACAATCCCAGAAAAACGAGTGACTTCATTATATGAAGCGGGGCCATTCCCCCAGTTCTGTTAATTTTACCCCGAACTGACTCGTCGAGCCTTTCCATGGCCTTAAGCTTACTTCTGGATATGGGCTCAAGGCCACATATTTTCAACGTTTTGTTCAAAAAACCTAAAAAGCTGCCAGAATAGCCGCTGTAAACACCTTTTAACCTTTTGAACATGCTTAAATATCGCACAACCAAAAACGTCAAATCAAAGGGCTCATTGACAATCCATTCTTGATCAAAAAGATGGAGGGAACCCTTCTTATTCTTAATCAAATTAAAAGGTAGCGCGTCAAAATATTCTGGCCTTACGGCTTCTTCCCCGGCTGAAACCAAGGCCCCATTTCTGAGAAAGTCGACCCAAGTCTCCATGAGGTTTTCATATTCATGGAAATGCTTTTTGAACAGGGCATCCTTTATTTTATAGTGAAGATTGTCTCCTAAATGATAGTCTTGAGAAGTCTCTGGGTTCTTCAAAATATTGGGCGCTACGTTATTTGTAATTTCATCGTTGCTGCCCATTCGAAGCTTTGTCACCTTAACGTTTTGAAGATCTGAATGAAAAGTGGTCATCATATTATGCGGTTCGTGACGATTGCACGTATAATAATGAGCCAATAAATTCGGTTCGGTCAACGAAGATCGCTCTCCATTACAGGCCACGATCAAAAATGAATTTGACATGTCTTTCATAATGCCGTTCTCGACCAATGACGAACGTACAAGGTCTTCATGAACCGTATTCGCCTTAGGTCTAGGGCTATAATGACGCACCTTGGTCGAGCGAATCAAATCTGCCGTATTCAAATGGGCATGGTCAAATCCATTTTCAGAGATAATGACCTTGGGCAGTTTGTAGTCAGGAAATGGATATAGGAAGTCAACTTTTTGAAAGCCGTTTTTTTTCAACATCGCATCAATTTCCAACCGTCCAAAAGTGGTTACATCCTTGGCCTTATAGCGGTCTTCAATGCCATAATAGGGGGTGCTGGTATGATCTTCATTGTACCCCGCGAAGTATTTCAGCCCTAGCTTGTTCTCTATGGCGATAACCAAAGAACCTCCCGGTTTCAAAAGGTCCTTATAATATTGTAATGCCGCATTGAATGGGTCTTTACGTTCAGAATACTTAGCGGTATATTCAAACACCCCGATAAGCGTTACTATGTCATATTTCTGTTCAAACTCTAGATTTTCGATGTTGCTGCAAACAACCTTCACGTTGTCAAGGTCAGCTGTTCGCTGTCTGGCGCATTTCGCTCTAGATAGGCTTCCTTCGACCGATGTGATATTTGCCCCTGTCTCACCCAGGTATCTTGATATCGCACCACAACCTGCTCCGATTTCAAGCACTTCGTGGTCTTTTTGGATCTTCAAAGGGCGGAGAATATTGGCCCTATAGGTGGTAAAATGATACTCACTACTCCAATCACGAATGCTGTCGAACAGATATTTCGAAAATATGGAGTTGTCGTTGGAATTCTTGAAAGTCTCGTAGACATATCTCTCATTCTCTTCGCCGTCGCTATAGTCAATGATATGCTCTGGGTTCAAGAATAGTCCTTCTTCCTTGTCATATGTCAACTCGCTGATCTTCATGCTAATTTTCGTAACGTATTTTTCAAACTATCCCGCCAGTGTGGGATTTCCATATCGAATTCCTGCTTGACCTTTGATTTGTCCATAACGCTAAAGGCCGGACGTCGCGCGGGGGTTGGATAAGCCTCTGTTTTGATTGGAAGTACTTTGCAGGCGGTATTGCTCTCATCAATGATGGCCTTTGCAAAGTCATACCAACTGGCGACGCCTTCGTTGCTATAATGGTACAGCCCGTATTTTTGTGAGTCTTCCTCAATAAGGTCCACAATAAATTGGGCCAAATCACCGGCATAGGTAGGGGTGCCTATTTGATCCGCGACTACATTGAGTTCATCCCGCTCAGATCCCAAACGCAACATGGTCTTTAAAAAATTGTTTCCATATTCGGAATAAAGCCATGATGTTCTAATAATAAAGTGCTCTTCGATACCTCCTTTGACCGCTATTTCACCTTCCAGCTTCGTACTTCCATATACGCCAAGGGGACCGGTAGGGTCTGTTTCCAAATAAATTGAGCCCTGCTGCCCGTTGTAGACAAAATCAGTTGAAATCTGAATAAACTTCGTTCCGTGAGTTTTTGATGCCTCGGCCAAATATTTAGCTCCATCGACATTGACTTTTTGTGCCTGTTCCTTTTCCATTTCGGCCTTATCGACAGCCGTATAGGCCGCACAATTAACGCACCAACTCGTGGGGTTTTCCCGAAAAAAAGATTCGACTGCCTTTTTATCGGTTATATCCAATTCTTCTACGTCGACATAAGTAAAATTATATTTAACTAGCCCCTTTGCCACGTCTCTGATGCAACCTGCCAATTGTCCGTTACCACCCGTGACCAAAACGTTTTTCATAACCTTGCGTTCTCCAAAGTTGGCAATACACGGTCTTTCTCCGAGACCATAAGTTCTTCGTGGGGTAATTTCCAATCAATGTCCAAAGTAGGATCATTGAAAATTATTCCACCCTCGGACTCCTTGTTATAGTAATTGTCACACTTATAAAAGAACTCTGCGGTATCGCTTAAAACCACAAAACCATGTGCAAAACCTCTCGGTATAAAAAGCTGCTTTTTGTTCTCCCCACTAAGTTCTTCCGCAATATACTGTCCGAAAGTTGGCGAACCCTTTCTTATATCAACGGCCACATCGAGTACCTTACCGTTCAAGACACGGACCAACTTGGCCTGGGCGTGTACGCCCACCTGATAATGCAGTGCCCTAATAACCCCTTTTGTGGAATACGATTGATTGTCTTGAACAAAGTGAGTTTCTCGGCCTACAATGGCATTGAAGTCAGTGGCATTGAACGACTCCATAAAATACCCCCTTTCATCTTTGAAAAGAGTAGGTTCTAGAACAAGACAACCCTCAAGCTTGGTCTTTGTGGCAATCATCGATGTCTTCTTAAAATGCCCAGCAGATTTTTGCCATAGCCACTTTTCATTAGGGGTTCGGCCAATGCTTTGAACTGTTCTTTGTCGATATAGCCCATTTCATAGGCCGCAGCTTCTATCGCCCCAATCTTAAGACCCTGTCTTTCCTCTATGACCTCTACAAATTGGGATGCCTGCATCAATGATTGAAAGGTTCCGGTATCAAGCCAGGCGGTGCCCCGATCTAAAATGCTCACACTCAATTTTCCTTTTTCGAGATATACTTTGTTAACGTCTGTGATTTCGAGTTCGCCCCTCGCGCTCGGTGGAATACTCTTCGCTATCTCGACCACATCATTATCGTAAAAGTAAATTCCGGGTACGGCATAATTTGATTTTGGCTCATCTGGTTTCTCTTCGATACTGATTGCCTTTCCGTCTTGGTCGAATTCAACCACACCATATCGCTCGGGGTCATGAACGCGGTAGGCATAGATAATTCCTCCATCGGGATCATTGTTCGATTGCAACAGTTTGGCCAAACCTGAACCGTAGAATATATTATCGCCTAAAATAAGGGCGGCCTTGTCGTTACCGATAAAATCGGCCCCGATGATAAAGGCCTCCGCAAGTCCGTTTGGCGCCTCTTGAACAGCATATGAAAACTCACAGCCATATTTTTTGCCGTCTCCCAGTAAATCGCGAAACAACGGCAAATCCTTTGGGGTAGAAATAATCAATATTTCACGGATGCCGGCGTACATCAAGGTCGAAAGCGGATAATAAATCATCGGCTTGTCGTAAATCGGCATCAATTGCTTACTAACAGTCAATGTTAGTGGATGTAATCTTGTTCCCGAACCTCCTGCGAGTATGATTCCTTTCATGAATGGTTTGTTGCTAGTTATCTGTTATGGGTATCGCATCAGGTCAATTCTTGGCATAAGCCTGTTCCATTAGGGCCGAAGAATCTCGTCAAACCGTTAAGTTTTATGTGTTCTTACCAAAAATTTGTTGTTCCGCACAATCATTATAGCCAATGACCTGTTAGCTTCGCATCGTATTTCAGGCTTCGTACATTTTTTCATAATATTCTTGGTAAGCCCCTGTCGTCACGTTTTTGAGCCATTCCTCATTGTGCAAATACCAGTCAATGGTTTTTTCAAGACCCTGTTCAAAAGTAACTGAAGGTTCCCAACCTAATTCTTTATTGATCTTTGACGCATCAATTGCATACCGAAGGTCGTGCCCGGGGCGATCTTTGACGTAAGTGATCAATTTTTCCGAAGTCCCCTTGGGTCTTCCCAGTTTTTTATCCATTTGCCTGCAAAGCAATTTGACCAAGTCAATGTTTTGCCACTCATTGAAACCACCGATATTGTAAGTCTCATGATTTCTGCCCTTATGGAATACCAAATCGATTGCTCTGGCATGGTCTTCCACAAAAAGCCAATCTCTGGTGTATCTTCCATCTCCGTATACCGGTAATGGCTTATTTTCGATAATGTTGTTAATGAAAAGCGGAATCAGTTTTTCCGGAAAATGGTTGGGACCATAATTGTTCGAACAATTAGACACCACATAAGGCAACCCGTAGGTCTCTCCATATGCCCTAACAAAATGGTCAGAGCTCGCCTTGGAAGCAGAATAGGGCGAATTGGGGTCATAGGCCGTCGTCTCAACGAACAGGCCTTCCGCCCCCAAAGATCCATACACCTCATCGGTACTTACATGGTAGAATCTTTTGTTCGAAAAGTCCCCTTTCCATAAATCACGTGCGGCGTTCAACAAATTCACCGTGCCAATGATATTTGTTTTGACAAAGGCCAAGGGGTCGCTAATAGACCGATCTACATGTGATTCTGCCGCCAAATGAATAACCCCGTCAAACGCATAGGTGTTAAAAATTTCATTCACGAAACTTTCATCGACAATGTCCCCTTTTAAAAAATGATAGTTCGCAGCATCTTCGATATCACGAAGGTTTTCAAGATTGCCCGCATAGGTCAAAGCATCAAGATTATAAATATTATAATGCGGATAGTCCGTCACGAAGCGCCTTACAACATGTGAGCCTATGAACCCGGCTCCTCCCGTAATTAAAATGTTCATTGCCAAATTTTAATTTCTATTCGAGTTCCTTTGATTTTCTATTGAGATAGGCCATCAACGATATCAAGAAAAAGAGTCCGAGCAACAGCACCGGTGCCAAAACGATATTCTTGTTGAAAAAAGGTTTTTTGACCACATGTGTTTTTCCGAGGTTTATAATACTTATGGCCTGATGACGCTCTGCCAATTCGATTTCTTTTCTTTCAATTTCTTTGTTCAGATGATTTTTTAATGCCAGCAATCCTGAAATATCGGTGCCATTCTCACCTTCGAACAACATGCCCTGACCTGTTTGATTTGGTCTATTCTTTAACCCTTCCGAGAAATTAGTGACCACTTCATCAATTTGCTTGATCAATGTCCCATTTTTTTCTATTCTTGCCTTCGCATTCTGCGCGTTCACTTTCTGTAATTGGTCGAAATACGGATTGGAGTTGATATATTCCAAGATTTTGCCCACGATTTCTTCTCCTCTTTGGGCGTTTTTATGTGTGAAGGTAATGCGATGTGTAGTGACGCTTTTATTCAGTATCTCTGACTTCACGACATCTAGTACAAAATCGTGGTCTTTGTAATTCTGAAGGATTTCGAGATACTTATTATCTTCCTCGGCCATCTCCTTGTCAACCTCGGTCTCTTCCTCTATAGGCTCAATATCTACCCTGAAATTTCGAAGCTCGTTTATATCAATATCCAGGGTTTTAAAAAAAGAAGTGTCCCTCGCTTGAATATTGGCCTGTAGTTCTTCGACCGCGTCATACAGATAATCCTTACTTTCAAAATTTGGTTTGACGATAACGTCAGTTTCCAACCTATCATCTACCAGCATATTCAGTAAAAACCCTGCAGCAACTCCAATCAAAATCAATGCACCCAATTTTATGGCGTTCCTTTTCAGAAAGCGGAATACTCTTAGAATGCCTCGAAAAATACCATTGAATCCCTTTTTGACCAGTTGGATCAACTGGCCTAAATCGATTTCGTCTGAAGAAGTATTGGGTTCCATTTGAGTTGGTGGTCTGGTTATGAATTGAATATTTGAGCGAGTATCTTGTCGGTTATCAGATACGTAGGTTTGACACCGGTCGTCCCAAGTCCTCCCGAAGCCAGTGTGCTTCCTGTTTCCAATGGGTTGTCCGATGCATAATAGGCATATCTGACCTTAACATCTTCACGAATACTCTTTCTAATCTTTGATGCGGATTGAATGGCCTTCTGATAGTGCACCCCTTCCATTTCGAGCCCAATGACATTCCAAGTGGATCTGTGAAAGAATTTCAAAATGTCCCTATTCTGCAAGGATGTTCCCAAAACTGTAACCATAGTTCCCTCAAACACTTTTAATCCGTAACCTTCAAAGTCTTCCTTGCTGAGTTCATTATGAAAAGGATAATTGTCTGCCGTGCCCTCAAAAATATGTGCTGTGGGAATCATTAAATCTCCCTTTCCCCCATCTAAAATTCCTGCTTTTCCCATTATCGAAATCGAGGCAATGTTCAAAAAGACTTCATCTTTTTTGACCTTATAGGGCTTGAGCAGTTCATCGATAGTTTCAAAAGCCTGCTCGCCAAAGGCATAATCCATCACAAAGATAATAGGTTTTTCGTCATCTGGAATGTCTGCGGAAAGTTCATAACAACAGGCATCCTTACCCAATTTGCCCATATCAAAAATCTGTACGTCGATGTTGGTTCCTGAAGTGTCGTTAATGGCAATCATGCCGTTTTTCTTCGCAAGCCTGATTACCTTTTCGCGTAACTTGATGTTCTTGGCAGAGCTGAGCGCCTCATAAATCTCCAATGAATTATCGCCTGGGAACTCCTTGGCCAATGCCATTCGGGCGTAAAGTGAGTTCATGACGCTATGCATATTCGCGCTGATAATGTGAATGGGCCTTTTTAGAAGGTTTTCCTTGGCGAGCCTTTCCTTGATGGTATCGGCCCATCGCTCGCCGTGGATATGGTGCCCCAATCGTTCGCGGAGAAGTGTACTGAAAGTAATGGTGCGCTTATCACCCGAAATCTCCTCCTCAATGGCCAGCTTGCCCAACCAATAAACTATTTTTAAAAATCGTTCTGGGTTCTCCCCTGTGGCCAATTTTTGGTGAACCGACATAATTTCAACAAATGAACGACCCAGTATATTTGCAGTATGTATTAGAGCGACCTCACGTTCGGCCAAGGTCAACTTCTTTTTCTTTACGGCCGCTTCCAATTTTGTCCAATCGCGAATGGTCTTGTCAGTGTCCTCGATCAAAACTTTCTTGCAAATCTTTTCAGATTCGATGAACAAAAACGTCAAATGGGTAAGAATATCATAAATATCAGATCGGCCGCGGGTAATCTCCACGTTCATTTGTTCATCGTCGATCCGGTAACAATTACGACGTCTTTTTGGTGGAATTATGGGATCGAAATGTGAATCGCCATAGCCTTCGTCAGAGGTCAAATTGATGAACCTGCACTGCTCGATGCCCTCGGGAAGTCTTTCCAAGACATAGATAAGTCCCTTCAATTCAGCCTTTTCTTCGGCAATGGTGCCATAAATTTCAGGCCTAAGCAACAAAAGTGCATTTTTCAGGGTCTGACCCGAAACCCCGGTCGGCTTGTAAAAACCCCTGTTGAAAAGGTGCCGCATGGTCACATAAAGCCGCTCAATCGCATTGGTGGACTCTTGGGCACGGGTGGTATTGGTAGCATTCCCCATGAAAGAATTTCGGGCAAAATTACAACTAAAATTACGGTTTACGGAATTTAGTCAGTACATCGGCTACTTTTCTGTCATTACCTAATCGCTGTACCTTGTTTTGACCGCCCAACTTCCCGATGGACCTCATATAGTTTCGAAATCCCCCTTTTTCAATTTCGGTAATTTTGAGGGTTTGTAGGATCTTGCCGTCAATCAGGTCAAAATAGTAGCTATTCTGGGCCTGCAACGATTCGTCGAGTACTGTGATGAACTTTGCCAAGTCTTTTGGTTTTTCTTCAAACTCGATAAACCATTCGTGATATGGCAGTTCACCATTTTTAGGGGTAATTTGAGGTGCCACTGTAAATTCGTTGACCTCAGACCCAGTCAATGCGATCGCCTCTTGCATCGCTTGTTCCACTTCTTTTGCGATGACATGTTCCCCGAATGCCGAAATGAAGTGCTTAATGCGGCCCGAAACGACAATCTTGTAAGGTTTTAATGAAATGAACCGAACGGTATCTCCCAGGTTGTATGCCCACAACCCCGCATTTGTAGAGATGATCATGACATAGTCGATGTTAAGCTCCACATCTTTGATGGTAATCCGCTCAGGATTATCATCAAAAAAATCACTTGCCTTTACGAACTCATAAAAAATTCCCGAATTCAAGAGCAATAGCATCCCCTTTTCCTTTTGGGAGTCTTGATAGGCAAAAAAGCCTTCGCTGGCTGGAAATAACTCAATACTATCCACCATTCTACCGATTAACGACTCGAACTTCGCCCGATAGGGCTCATAGTTCACGCCGCCATAGATGAACAACCTGAAATTTTCAAAAATCTCACCGACTTTTTTCCCTTCTTTTTCAATTAGTTTTTCAAAATACATCTGAACCCATGATGGAATACCGGCGATTACCGTCATATTCTCAGCAACCGTCTCCTCCACAATGGCATTCACCTTCATCTCCCAATCTTCGATGCAGTTGGTTTTCCAACTTGGTAAACGATTCTTTTGAAGATAGTTCGGAACATAGTGGGCAGATATGCCGGATAATCTGCCGACCTTGATTCCGTTTTTCTCGTCCATTTCAGGGCTTCCCTGAAGGAAAATCATTCTACCATCGACAAAGTGGGAATTTCCCGTTTCATGAATATAGCTTAAGATCGCATTCCTGGAGGCCTCCACTTGATGTTCGATGGACTCTTTTGTTATAGGGATGTATTTGGCCCCAGAGGTGGTTCCGGAGGTCTTGGCAAAATATAGGGGCCTTCCCGGCCACAGTACATCGGCCATCCCTTCCTTGACCTGTTCCACATAGGGCTTTAAATCTTCATAATCGCGAATCGGAACCTGTTTGATAAAATCGGAGTGTGACCGTATGGACCCAAATTTATGGTCTTGCCCAAATTGCGTTCGATTTCCTTTGGCTATGAGCCCATCAAACACTTTCTTCTGGGTTTTGATCGGATTCTTGACCCATCGCGCGGTTCTCTTCGCAATGGTGCTCGCAAATATTTTGGCCGCAAAAGATTTGAAAGACATTTGAATCAATTAAAATCCACGAAATTCCGGGGATCGATCGGCGCGCCATCATCCCAGAGTTCGAAATGAAGATGTGGGCCCGTGGTAAGGTGCCCGGTATTGCCCACGGATGCAATAACTTCACCAGAGCGTACCAAATCGCCCTGATTCTTGTTCAATGAACCATTGTGCTTGTAGACGCTCAACAGCCCTTCTTCATGTTCAATTATAAGAACATAACCGGTATCTGCAGTCCATTCCGAAAAAATCACAATGCCGTCCGCTACGGCTTTGACCGGCGTGTCTATTTTAGCAACAACATCGACAGCAAAATGTCTCTGTTGGGCATCGTACCCTTGTGTAATCGTGCCATTGACCGGTGGAAAAAGTGTTCCGCCTCCGATACCTGCCGAGGATTCAAATAAATTGTATTTGTCTTCCAATGCCACCTCTGCCCGCAAAAGCGAATCTTCCTTAATTGGGGTCAAATCCACGGCAGAGGGATCCAGTTTGAATTTCTCGTATAGCGAATCCCTATTAAATTCGGTATTCTCGATATCTCCCTTCAAAACCATTCTGACATTATCAAGATACCTATTGGTATAATTCAATGTTCTGACAAGTGAATCCGTCTTATAGGTAAGCTCAGTCGCCTCACGCTTCAATTTTGTGGAGGAATACCCCGGAATGTACTCTCTCAGCGGCGTAAAGGCTATCAATAGGGTGGTGAGGCCGATGAGGCCGATAACACAAAGTGACCCGGTGACAAAAACGTTCAATCGACTTAATTTGAACGAAATTTTTTCTTCGAAGGTACTTTCGTTAAGTATGACCAGACGATACTTGTGAAGTAGTTTCCGCCGGATTTCCTTTCTTTTTTTCTTCTTTTTTGCCATTCCCAACAAAGATAAGGCATGAATTGAATTTCAAGTGCTCTACATCAAATTTAACGCGCCGAGAAGTTTGGTGCAGTCTTTCAATGCGCGCGATTTATCGAATCGGCCCGGCGCAAACAATTAAAACTTGCCCGTTGCGTTAAGATTAACAATGCCGCTGAAAACCGTTCTTTAGTTTTTTGTACATTTGTTGTTTATAAATTGATAGACTATGATAGCTTCACATATATTTTTGGCCATTGGCCCTTGGCAAATTGCTGTAATTGTTGTTTTGGTTCTTTTGTTATTCGGCGGAAAGAAGATACCTGAACTCATGCGCGGGCTGGGAAGTGGCATCAAAGAGTTCAAAGACGCCTCAAAAGAGGATGAAAAATTGGAAGAGAACAAAGAATAGTTTGAATACTCTTATTTTGAGCCCCGGATAATCCGGGGCTTTTTTATTGCCCAAAAGCGACCCTCCGCAGTCTTGTGCACATTATGTTTTCTAGAAATCATGCCGATACGGGTTGCCTTCAAAGTCAAATTGCCAAGTCTAAAACCCCAATTATCAATTTTTGATGCCCATTTTCTACGTGTTCATGTTGCAAAATCAATACTTCACAACAAATAGTTCTTTTGACATATTCGACCCCTCGAATTGAGCGTTAGTAGTTAAATAATTAAAGTAAGGCTGCATGCCCCACAAATCAGGTGGTTTTATAATACCCCCTTTACATCGTTATGCTTAATTACCAAAAGAATGGCCATTTCCATCCCTATTTTTTCAAAGTAGCACTATGCCTGATAATTTCACACCCCTTGTCCGCCGCCTTTGTTGACGGATTATTATGTCTTCTTTTTAATATACGAAACGATGAAATTAGGCGTTAAATACAGATGGGACGACTCTTTGAGCGCCTTTTTTGGATTTCAAGTATCCGCTAAGTTCAATATGGATACGCCTATGATTGCATTAAACAATTACAATTCGGAAACCCACAGGTTTATCCGTAGGTTCCAGCCGATTTCCAAAGAGAAGAAACTCAAGTCGCCAAGATTTTTCTAATAACCCAAATCATGAAAAGACTGCCAATAGCGTTTTCAATCCTATTTTCAATAGGAGTCTTCGCATCAACTTTCTCATCTAAAGATGTTGAGACCGCCATTGAGGACCATAAATACTTTAAGCTCTCCTCCGATGAAACCAGCCATGCCAATTCGGTCAATTCGGCATATGCAAGTTTCGAGCGGACCGCCAAGAAATATGGAATTTCGTTTCGAAAGGTCAATGCAAAAAATTTTAAAGAGGGGTATTATGTCGTTGCGGGGGTATATGGCGAGGCGGCCAACGCCAAAAGGGCCGTAAAAAAACTTAAGAGCAAAGGATTCAGTTCTGACTATGTGGCTATTGCCGAAACAGGAATGCACTATGTTTACCTGAAACATTTCAACAAAGGCAAAAATGCCATTCTAGCCTGTTCGACCAAATTCAACGGTTTGTACAAATCGGAAGTCTGGATCATGGTAGCCGAGAATATCCATAAAAATACTAACGTCCAACCTTCGAAATTCAAAAAAGAAAATGGCAGGGTCGGGCTCTCGTCCAAATCAACAATCAAAGAAAACGAAACCTTTGAAGAAGCGGCTGAAAGAAACAATATCACATACCGAGTCTTTTCAGAGCTAAAAACCGTCCCAGCTGGTTACTATATCATCTCCGGCACATATAGCAAAATTCGAAACAGGGACAAAGCCGTTAAAAAGTTGAAGAAAAAAGGCTTTGAATCGGGATCTGTTCAAAATCCGGAAAATGGACTCAATTACGTCTACCTTCAATATCACCAAGACTGGAGGCCGGCCATCGAAGAATGTAAAACCAAGTTTGATGGCAGCTATGATGATGAGGTTTGGGTGATGAAAGTTGTAAATCCGGAATCGATAAATAATCCGGAAACAAATAAAATATCGGAAGAGGACATCGCCTTCGAAAATCAAGGTGTCCTCGAAAGGTCAGATCTTGACGCGCAGAGCGGTGTGATAGAGGCTTATGACGATGGTATGGAAAGTTCTGTGCCTGCGTACTCGATAAAAGAGGGAGACATCAAAAGTAAGTTGATTCAAAAGGCAGATCATTATTTTGACAAAATGTGGTATGCCGAGGCAGCAGACCTTTACGAACAGGCCTTATTGAAGGGCGATAAATACTATACCAAAGACATCATTCAGAAAGTAGCCGATGCCCACTATTATAACACCAATATGGAAAAGGCGTATGAGTGGTACAATATTTTATATGAGAGCTATGGCAAGGAACTGTCAGCAGACAACATTTTCAAATATGCCCATGCCCTAAAAGGAACCGGCAAATATGGGCGCTCTAAACGGTTAATGAGGCTTTATAACAAAAAAGTTGAAAATGGACGATCGTCCATTGGCGATAAGCCCCTTCCGAACGAAATAGTTTTGGACAATATCTTGGCTACCACAGATAATTTCAACATAAAAAATTTAGCGATCAACTCTGAATACTCCGAGTTTTCGCCAATGTTCCTTGATTCCTCTCAAATCGTTTTTGCGTCATCACAGGATTCCTCGTTTTTTAATACCAGAAGGTATAAATGGAACAATCAACCTTATTTAGACCTTTATGTCGCGAAAATCAATGAGGAGTCACAAGACCTAAGAGATGCCATTAAATTCTCGAAAAAGATAAATACCAAGTATCACGAAGCCTCCGTTACCTTCTCACCCGATAATACGACCATGTACTTCACGAGAAACAACTACGGAAAAAAGCTTAAGCGAGACAAACATGGGGTCAACCACTTGAAAATATACATGTCGCAAAAAGTTGGGGATGAGTGGACCGAAGCAATAGAGTTGCCGTTTAACAGTGATGAATATTCGACTGGGCATCCGGCCTTAAGCCCAGATGGAAAGCAATTGTTTTTTGTCTCGGATATGCCTGGAACCATAGGCGGAACGGATTTATTCGTCGTTGACGTACTTGACACGAACAACTTCTCAGAACCCAGAAATCTGGGACCGGAAATCAATACGGATAAACGTGAAATGTTCCCGTTCTTCAATGGTAAGAAGCTTTACTTTTCCTCTGATGGGCATACCGGTCTCGGCGGATTGGATGTGTTCGAGGTGACACATGACGTCGAGGAAGGTTTTGGTGAAATCAAAAATGTCGGCCAGCCCGTGAATAGCAATAAAGATGATTTTTCATATATCGTTGATGAAGAGACCCAAAAAGGGTTTTTCGCATCCAATAGGAAAGGCGGCAAGGGAGATGACGATATTTATTCCTTTGAGCGTTTGGTCTTGGAAGAAGTTCCCGGAAACAAAAATGCCATTGCCGGGGTCGTAACCGAATTGATAACAGGCGACTTAATGCCGCAGGCGTTGGTAATCCTGTTGGATGAAAACAACATCAAGCTAAAAGAAATGGTGACCGGAGATGATGGAAGCTTTATTTTCGAAGATCTTGACAGCAACACAAAATATACCCTCAAAACCCAAAAAGGCAAGTACTTCGATGATGAGACCCAAGTTGCCACCATGGAGAACGACACGATAACCGCAGACATCAGCTTGAAGCGTTTGGAAGAATTGATTGCCGTTGAAGATGGGATCAAGAAACTCAAGACCGAGATGATACATTTTGATTTCGACAAATCCTATATTAGAAAAGATGCAGCGGTTGAACTGGACAAGATGGTCGAGGTCATGAACGAATACCCCAATATGGTCATCAAGATCGAATCACATACCGACTCAAGAGGCAGCAAGGCATACAATGAATATTTGTCGGATAGAAGGGCCAAATCAACAAGGAAGTACCTGATAAGCAAAGGTATTGCTCCAGAGCGCATTGAAAGTGCCGTCGGTTACGGTGAAGAGCGATTGTTAAATGAATGTGATGGTACCGTCAGATGTACCGAAAAAGCACATTTCTTAAACAGACGGTCTGAATTCATAATCGTAAATATGTAACCCTTAAGACTTCCTTTTCAAGGTTATAAAACTTAAATGGCCGGCCCCTCTCGATTAAGGGGCCGGTCTATTTTTTACCCCTATACTTCATAGGGTATAGATCATTGATCCAAATACAACCCGCCTGACAACAATTTCCAATAAATTCACAACAAAAATGAGGGACCTAGATACCGAAAAAGTTCTTTTTGAGTTATAGTTTACAGCTCAGCCTACAAACCGAAAGTCCGTTGATAATGAAGTATGTTCTGATTATCAAAAAAACAAATTTAGAAGCCTTTAGAGACTTCTGCCATTATGCTATAAAGTCTTACCTCACCTGGCTTCGTTTTTGACAGAAAACACGGCCAACCTAACCAACAAAGGCCCGGCGATTTTGCCGGGCCTTTATATTTGATTCCAATTGTGTTTGAGGAGGCGTGTTGGGCAATCCCAATTATTCGAACCTGATGGTTCTAAGAATTGCCTCCAACTCGAACATATAGTCTCGCTTGTTCACCGAAGGTGCAAAGGTGAATCCTTCGATTACTACCTTACGGTCGTTTTCTTTATCATTGATAATGTAGGCCAAAAAAGGGCCGGCCATAGGATAGTTTTTAATGTCCCAGATACCTCTAACCTCAACGGCCTTCATTCCACCTATTTCAGTACCGAATACATGCGGGGAAAAGGCTGGGTCGCTTCGCATATGGGTCGTTTTGCCGGGCACATCGGGCCCTGGGACATAAATTTGCCCGATAGAATCCCTCATTTGTACGATATCCCGAACAAAGGTGGAATCATTGCTGAAACTGTTCCCGGGCATCTGGTAGGCTATGATGTTCATCGTTCCCTTCGGTATTTGGGTGTCCATCCATACAAAATTGTCTTCCTGTCTTCCTACCTTAAAGGCCGAGGGAACCGTCAAACTAATTCCGAACTTATCCTTCAACACAGTCTCTTCACTCAGCGAACGATTAAATCGTCGTTGGGCCTCCTTGACCTCAAGATTTTTGAAAGAGGCAATGATCTCATTTGCCTTGGCATCGATGTTCGATATAATCTCATCCTCGGTTCGGCCTTTTATTACACCAATCCGTTGAGGCGTGGCATACATGTCAGACTTTAAATGTCCAAGGCTTAAAGAGTCTTTTTCAATGAACAGCACCGAACGCATGTTTCGAACCGTGCCCGAGAATACGGAGGGCGGCACATGATTGATGGAAAATATCGGTTCATCAAGGGTGAGCCCTACAGAAGGAGCCGCAAAATGTTCCCTGATTTTATCCCCGACTTTTCCTTCCCAAAGCTGATTATCGATAACCACGGCAATCGAATTTATTCCTCCGATCGATTCCGGTAAATAATTCTGTGGTTTATTTTCCTTACAGGATATGATAAGAGCTACCATTATAGCAAATGCGCCAAGTTTCTTCATATGTATCGAATAGGGATTTTCTGTTAACAATTTTCAAGATAGCGAAATACTATTCGCAGTACCACGAAAATCGTTCCAATTTGACACTTTGCCAGTAAAAATTAGGATATGTTAAGACTTAAGAGGAACATTCACAAAGCTTGAGCTTTGTGCCGGGTTGGAGTTTGTTGCTACGAAGGCCGTTCCATTTTTTTAGATTGTCGATCGTAACGCCCGGATATTGCCTTGAAATGGTCCAAAGAGAGTCGCCTTTGCGAACTGTATGCGTCTTGGTTCCAGGAGGAAATTTAACGGGTGTAGAGGCGGTCGCCGTGCTTTTCGCACTTGATGAAACACTTGAAGGTCTTCTTCTTGGAAAAATCGTAAGCCGTTGACCTACCCTCAGCCTACTGCTCCTTAATCCGTTCCATTGCTTTAGTTGACTGACCCCTACACCATAGCGCTCCGCGATCTTGCCCAAATAATCTCCGCTTCGTACGCGATAACGGATTCGTTCCGCCTCGGCTTGTTTGACCAATTTTGGAAGCGGACTTTCCTTGCTTTCCAATTCCTTCTTCACGTGGGCATAGATTTGCTTCTCGTTGGCAACGAATTTCCCCATCGCCTGCTTCGGTAAACGCAATGAATAATCCTTTCCTTCTATATAAGGAATCACCTTTAGTTTGTAAGAGGGGTTCAGCACTTTCAATTCTTCGACGCTCACCCCGACCAACTCTGATATTTGATCGAATGTAATCAAACTCTTCACGTGAACCGTGTCCGTTTCAAAGTAGGGTCGCTCAGCCTTTTTGGTTTTTAGGCCGTGCTCCTCAGCATATTCGAAAATATACATAGTGGCCAAAAAGGCAGGCACGTAGCCCGCGGTTTCACGGGGCAAATTTCTGCGGATGTTCCAATAATTGCGATGCCCCCCCGACCTTCTGATTGCTTTGTTCACATTACCGGGCCCTGAATTATACGCGGCCAGCGCCAAATCCCAATCCCCGAAAATCTCATAAAGCTTGGAAAGGTATTTTGCAGATGCCTTTGTCGATTTAATAGGGTCGCTGCGTTCGTCGACATAACTTGTTACGTGTAAATTATACTGCTTGCCTGTGCCGTACATAAATTGCCACAATCCTGTTGCGCCAACCCTTGACCTTGCCTTAGGATTCAAGGCCGACTCGACAATGGAAAGATACTTCATTTCCAGAGGGATGTCATGACGATCAAATTCTTCTTCGAACAATGGAAAATAAAATTGACTGACGGTCAACATACGTTCCATAAGATCACGTTTGCGCGTTAAAAAGGATTTGATAAGGCTTTCTAGGGAACGGTTATAAACTACATTGAACGGGGTCTTTTGGTTCAGCCTTTGAAGCCTCGCCTTAAGGGAATCGGTCGGCAAATCATAGGTGTAGACCTCTTCAACCGCAACAGGTTCACCATCGATTACCTTAACCGCACCAATTTTCAAAACCTCTTCTTGCATCTCGTCGAACAGTGCGTTGGTCTCATACAGCTCTCGCATCCATAGGCTATCATAAAGAGCGGCAAGGGCATTGTCTTTTAAGTCGTACTTGCTCTTGCTCGGGCCTTGGGCAAGTATAAAAGGGGTTTCTTGATCCGATTCGGAATCCATCAAATCCATTTGCTCAACATTTTGCATATCAAGGTCAAGGGTATCTGAAATGGTGTCTTTGGCCATTTGATCCTTTCCTGAAATCTGTGATTTGTTTAAAGAATCCTTTTTTTGTGCCCTTGTACGAAAAGGCAAGAGCAAAAGGGAAAGCAAAATGAGAAGACCGGTGATTCTTGGGATCATGAGCCGTTCAAAATTTTAGGAGCAAAACGAAAATCGTCTTTTTTTTCCAGATGATAAAATTCTTATCTGTTAAAGAACACTAAAGGGCCCTTTAATCGATAACGCCTTTATTGGCCGATTATTGCGGCGATTCCTGGTAAGGTTTTCCCTTCCAGGCTCTCCAACATGGCGCCACCACCGGTAGATACATAGCTCACCTTATCTTGAAACCCGAATTGTTTGACAGCGGCAACCGAATCTCCGCCGCCTACCAAAGAAAAAGTGCCGCTTTTTGTAGCTTGATCGATAAAGTTTCCTACGGCGATGGTGCCCTTGGCAAAACTGTCCATTTCAAAGACGCCGACGGGTCCGTTCCACAGTATGGTTCTACATTTTAAGATGACCTCCTTAAAATTTTCCAAAGTTCTTGGGCCTGCATCAAGCCCCTGCCATCCATCCGGAATCTTGTCCACATCTACAATTTGCGTATTGGCGTCATTGCTAAAATTATCCGCGGCCACAACATCAACGGGAATATGGACCACGACACCCTTCTGCTCTGCCTTTCTTAAAATGTCAAGGGCAAGCTCCATTTTATCGTCTTCACAAATTGAATCACCTACTTTTCCACCTTTGGCCTTAACGAATGTATAGGTCATTCCGCCCCCTATGATCAAGTGGTCCACCTTATCCAGAATGTTTTCGATAATCGTTATTTTTGACGATACTTTGGCGCCTCCCAAAATTGCCAATACCGGTTTCTCGCCACTTTTCATAACCTTGTCAATGGCCTTGATTTCCTTGGCCAAAAGTTCGCCGAAACATTTCCGTCCCTCAAAAAATTGGGCGACGATAGTGGTGGAGGCATGTGCTCGATGGGCAGTGCCAAAAGCGTCGTTGACATAAATCTCACCAAGTCTTGACAACCGTTCTGCAAAGTCTTTGTCACCATCGGTTTCTTCGGAATGGAATCTTAAGTTTTCAAGAAGCAATACTTCGCCGGGCTGTAGCTCTTCTGCGGCTTTTTCGGCCTCCTCTCCAATGCAGTCTTCAACAAATTTTACCTGCACACCGATAATATCAGAAACCTTTCCGCATATGTGTTTTAAAGACATGTCAGGATTTCGCTCCCCCTTGGGCCTTCCCAAATGGCTCATCAGAATCGCTGATCCACCATCTTCCAGTACTTTGATTATGGAAGGTTTCGCAGCCTCGATTCGATTCGTGTCTGTCACATTGAAATCACCATCCAAAGGAACATTAAAATCAACACGGATCAATGCTTTCTTGTTCTCGAAATTAAAATCGTTCAGGGTCGTCATGTCTAGTCTATTTTGAAGGAAGGACAAATGTAAAGATTTATGGGAATGCTTTGGAGTCGGGTATCGCTTTTCTTCGATTTATTTGGGCTATATTTGGTCGATGCGCTTCTCTGATATCCTAGGGTTGACCCATATAAAAAAACACCTTTCTTCCAGTGCGGACGCTGGCCGTATTTCCCATGCGCAATTGTTCGTCGGACCTGAAGGAAGTGGAGCCCTTGCCATGGCCTTGGCCTATGCCCAATACATCATTTGCGGAAATAAAAACGGTGAGAATACGGCCGGTAATGAAAGCTGCAACATAAAGTTTGACTCCCATGCCCACCCTGATATGCATTTTGTCTTTCCCGTTTCGAATTCTGACAAGGTCAAAAGCCATGCTGTGAGCGATAACTTTTTAACGGAATGGCGGCAATTTCTCACGGAACAACCCTATGGAAATCTTTTTGATTGGTATCGCTTGATCGGAATCGAAAAGAAACAAGGCCAAATAGGTGTCAATGAGGCGCAAGACATCGTCAAAAAACTGGCCTTGAAATCGTATGAAGGTGGTTATAAGGTCATGCTCATCTGGATGGCGGAAAAGATGAACATCGCGGCCTCGAACAAATTATTGAAACTTTTGGAGGAGCCTCCCGAAAAAACGGTTTTCATTCTGGTAGCCGAAGATGAAGAGCAAATATTGCAAACCATAAAATCGAGGTGCCAAGTGCTTCACCTTCCTCCTTTGTCGGAGGAGGTAATCTCGACTGGGCTTATAGAAAAGGGGCTGCCAAAGCAAGAGGCGGTACGTCTTGCGCACGAATCAAATGGAAATTTCAATAAGGCCTTAGACTTGATGAACCAAGATTCAGAAGAATTGATTTTTGAAAAATGGTTCGTACAATGGGTGCGATGTGCATTCAAGGCAAAGGGCAATAAATCCGCCATTCATGAACTCATTCTATGGAGTGATGAAGTAGCCAAAACAGGTCGTGAGACCCAAAAGAACTTTTTGAAATATTGTCTTGCGGTAATGCGCCAGGCCTTGTTGTCGAATTACGGAGCCCATGAATTGGTCTATATGAAAATTCATGTTGACGGATTTCAACTTGAAAAATTTGCGCCATTCGTTCATGAAAACAACATAGAACGTATCGTAGACGAAATTGAAAGTGCCATTTATCATATCGAAAGAAACGGCAACTCAAAAATCATTCTTACTGACCTTTCAATCCGATTGACCCGATTGTTACATAAAAAACCTGCTCAGCAAGTTGTATGAAAACTCTTTTGGAACATCCTGCGGAAATCATCCTGTTATTGTTTTCAATAATTACCTTTTTACAAAGTGGATTGGACAAGGTTTTCGATTGGAACGGAAACCTTTCTTGGCTCAAAGGGCACTTCAAAGAAAGTCCGTTCAAGAACATGGTGCCCTTGTTACTGGGCACAATCACCTTGGTTGAAATACTGGCGGGCATTCTTTGTGCGGTCGGCACCGTGCAATTATTTCTCACCGGTACTAAAACGATGGCGCTATATGGCGCAATCGTCTCTTGTATCGCCCTGCTAATGTTGTTATTCGGCCAACGTATGGCAAAAGACTATGTTGGCGCACAGACCATTGTTATTTACCTTGTACCTGCCGTTTTATTGGTGTTTCTGCTGCAACAATAAAAAAACCCTGTCTTTCTATGACAGGGTTCACTTTTGAAGACTGAAATTCGGTCAATTGTTGTATTTGTCATTCAAAATTTTGACAATCTCATCGGTAAGGTCATTTACCTCTGTTCCATATAAAACACTTCCGCCATCACCACCGCCCAATATATAGGTGTAGCCATTTGCCTTGCCATAAGCCTTGATTTCACGCTTGACCTTGCTGACCACGCTATCCATTTCAGTTTGTCCTTCGGACTGTAACAGCTGGTCCTCTTGTTGCAACTGCTGCCCAATGAACTGAGCTCTCTGTTGCATCAGACCATATTCTTCTTGTGCCTTTTTTTGCGACATACGTTGCGCCTTAGTCTGAAAGGCTTGCGTTTCCAATTGAAAGGCCTGGGTAATACTGTCTCGTTTCTTGGTCAGTACATCGGCCTTTGATTTGAACTTGTTTTCAATGTCTGTCTTTTCTTTGTATTCATCCATCAATCTCACATTGTCGACATAGCCAATTTTATCTTGCTTACAAGATAGCAATAGGCCCACCGCAAGAATCCAAACAATATTTTTCATAAGTGCTGTTTAAAATTTATTTCTTTTAGATTGAACTTTCCATCTAAAAGTTGCGCAAAAATAGAAAAGCTTTTTTAATCCTTCAGATTCTCATTTGGGTATTTTGAGAAGCGCTCCACCCCAAATATTTTAAAATAGACAGAATCAATTACAAATAATAGATTCTATAGGCTTGCTTTATTAAAAAGGGAGGCTCAAACGCCTATTGGTTTTCGTTTTTTCGTTTTAATGACATGCTGGCCCCTGCAACCACAGAACTGGCCGCAAAACGTCTTAAAATGCCAATTAGGTCTTTTTGACCATGTAAATCATCGAAGAATACTCTTTCGTAAAGAGCGCGCTAAGATTAGAGGTCAGTCCCCTAAAGAATCCTTTGATAAAACCAAATCTGGAACCCTTGTATTTTTCCGATAGGATCGAAACGTAAAATGAATCAAAAATCAACGGTCTGGTGTCGACAACTTCCAATCCATATTTTTTACAAAGTCGATGAATGGACTCCCGGGAAAAATGCCACAGATGTCTTGGCACGTCATAGGCCGCCCAAAAATTTTTATAATATTTCGCGTCGTGGCATTTGTAGTTCGGAACGGCCAAAACAATGGTTCCATTTTCCTCGAGAATCGACATCATCTTTAAAATCTGGTTTTCGAGATCGGGAAGATGTTCGAGAACATGCCAAAGGGTGATCACTTTATATTTTCTGTGCATCACAGACTCCAGATCAGCGCTAAGGCTGACCTCTTTTTCAGAGGCCTTGCCCCTAGCCTTCCAATTGGGTTCAACTCCTGTAATCGTCCATCCCTTTTGGGAGGCCGCGAAAAGAAAATCACCAGTGCCCGCACCGATGTCGAGCAATGATCTATCGTCTTGGGCGTACCTTCCGATAAGACTAACCTTCTGCAATAGGGAAACCTTTTTGACCACTTGATATACCTTGTCAAAAAACGTGCGATTGGAATCGGTATGGGAAATGTAATTGTCGCTTTGGTAATACTTGTCCAATTCCTTAGGCTGCGGACTGGTAATCAGCATATCCAATTCTTCGTGGTAAAGCAACTCGAACTCTTCATCGCTGACGGAATAGTCTTTAGTTTTTAAATACGAGTTCATTGTAATTGGTGGTCGCCAGGTATTCTTGTCTGAGGCCCCTAAGATAATTTAAAACCAACTCTCTTGAAAGCGCCTCTGTCGAAAGACAATCTTTTTCAACATCGTTGTAGACCTCAATCGCTATATACCAATTCTCCTGTCTTTTTATATCATTGCCCGTGAAGTACTCTTCATCTTCGCTTTCGAGTAACTCATTGGTGACCTTATTGAAGATTGCCGGAAACAAATTCAAGTGCTTGTCGGGAATTTCAACCTCATAAAACGAAAAAAAATATTGAGTCCCTTCTAGCTTGAATGGAACGTCATCCTGGACTTCTATATCGTCCAATTTAAACTTGGTGTTGACATATCGGTAAAATTCTCCTGCCTGTTTGGGGTCCTCAAAAATGAACATTTCTCGTTGGGGAAGCCCCCTTTTGAACTTCTTGCCCTTCGAAATTTTATAGTGCTCTATTTGTGGGGCAACCCGAAGAGGAATACATGATTGTATCAGAAACAAGGCAAAAATGGCAATTAGGGATTTCTTCATGAAGAGTTCGGGTTTCTTGTTTTACCCTTCATCAAGAATTAAGCCAAGGGCTTAAACCTAAACTCCCTCAATTGATGTTCCACGTGGAACACCTTGTCTATCTTCCCAGAAAAACCAATAATACGCTAATGTCTGATGGTGAGACCCCGCTTATTCTGGAGGCCTGCGAAATACTTACTGGTCGTATTTCTTGAAGTTTCTCTCGAGCCTCATAAGACAACGATTTTAATTTCGAATAATCAAAGTCTTCTGGAATCTTAACATTCTCAAGCCTGTTCAATTTGTCGGCATTGTTCTTTTCCTTGGCGATGTATCCAGAATACTTAACCTGAATCTCGGTTTGTTCAAGCACCTCCCTATCCAAACAATTTTCAGCAACAAAACCGGACACCGTTTCCAATTGCAACATATGATCCATAGTCACCTTAGGTCGTGAAAAAACCTTGAACATCTTATCGGACTGTTTGACCAATGAAGAATCGACACTTTCCAATATCGGATTGATGTCTTCAGGAAGCACGCTCGTCTTTTTGAAAAAATCGACAAAATTCTGTGACTCCCTTTGTTTTTTCTCCATTCTTCTAAGACGATCTTCAGAAGCGAGACCGATTTCATACCCTTTTGGGGTCAATCTTAGGTCCGCATTATCCTGACGCAAAAGTGTTCGATATTCAGCACGTGAAGTGAACATTCGATAAGGTTCTTCGGTACCCTTTGTAATCAAATCGTCTATTAGAACGCCGATATATGCCTCATCCCTTCTAAGTATGAAAGGCTCCTCTTCGTTTAGTTTGAGATGGGCGTTTATTCCCGCCATCAACCCTTGGGAAGCCGCCTCTTCATAACCCGTGGTTCCATTTATCTGTCCGGCGAAGTACAGGTTTTCCACGAGCTTTGTTTCTAGAGTGTGCCTCAACTGGGTGGGTGGAAAATAGTCATACTCTATTGCATAACCCGGTCTAAAAAACTTAACCTTCTCAAAACCCTTCACAGATTTTAAGGCCTTGAACTGTACATCTTCCGGCAGTGAGGTTGAAAAACCATTGACATAAACCTCAACCGTATTCCAACCCTCCGGTTCCACAAAAATCTGGTGTCTTTCTTTATCGGCGAAACGATTGATCTTGTCTTCAATTGAAGGACAATAGCGTGGACCAATACTTTTTATCCTGCCATTGAACATAGGTGAACGGTCGAACCCCTCTCGAAGTAAATCGTGCACCACTTCACTTGTGTACGTCATGTGACAATCTCGCTGCTCGCCGAGAACAACAGTATCGGTATAGGAGAACTTCTCAGGGTTCTCATCCCCCGGCTGAACGATCATTTGATCATAATCAAGAGATCGACCGTCTACTCTCGGAGGTGTGCCGGTCTTCATTCGGCCGCTTTCAAAGCCAATTTCGGTCAACTCCTCCGTAATCCCGGTAGCGGCTTTTTCACCTGCCCTTCCACCACCAAACTGTTTCTCACCTATATGGATCAAGCCATTCAAAAAGGTTCCATTGGTCAAGACAACCGCCCTTGCCTTTATATCAATTCCAAGTGAGGTTCTAACCCCGACAACCTTACCTTTTGACATCAAAAGCCCCTTTACCATCTCCTGGTAAAAATCACAATTTGACGTTCCCTCCAGCGCCAATCTCCACTCTTCGGCAAATCGCATTCTATCATTCTGAGCGCGCGGACTCCACATGGCAGGACCCTTTGATTTGTTCAACATCTTAAACTGGATGGCCGACCTGTCTGTAATGATTCCGCTATATCCTCCTAAAGCATCAATTTCCCTAACAATCTGGCCCTTTGCTATACCTCCCATTGCCGGGTTGCATGACATCTGCCCGATGGTTTGTAAATTCATCGTAACCAGCAAGGTCCTCGAACCCATATTCGCGGCAGCGGCAGCAGCCTCCGCACCAGCGTGGCCACCCCCAACAACAATTATGTCATAATCCTCTCCAAACATAATTCACTGTTCCACGTGGAACATTTTAATCTTCTCATTCTCCTTGCCCCTCATCACTTCCATTTCAGGCTCCGTCTTATCACCGTAACCACAAATGTGAAGAACGCCATGTGCCATAACCCTCAACAATTCCTCCTTGAAGGCGATATTCAAGTCTTTGGCATTTTCAACCACTCGTTCCACTGAAATAAATACATCTCCGACAATCTCATCGCCATTAGTGTAATCGAAGGTTAATATATCAGTTAACGTATTGTGTTTCAAGTATTTAAGATTGAGTTCCGTTAGATAGTCATCCGAACAAAAAATGAAGTTTAACCGACCCACAATTCTTCGTTCGCTGATAGCCACCTTATTGAGCCAATCAGTATACGCATCCTCCCTATCCAGCTCGAAATCAAGTTCATAGTGGTATTCAATCATCTTTCTGAAAATACTGCTTAACCTTGTTTCGGTAAATTTGCAGCAAAGGTAGGTCTTGTCGATTTAAAATCTCAATTTCATTGCGGTATTCCTCCAAGGCCGGAGGTTTTGATGTAATCGGGTTTTGGAACTCCTTTCGGTTCGTTTCGCTCTCCCGTTGTTCTTTTTTTCCTTGTTTCAAAGCGGCATTTTCCAACTTCAGCAATTGATGTCTAATGTTGTTCATTCTGCTAAGTGTACGTCTGGTAATTCCATTTTCTATAAGGTCGTTCTCGAAATTCTCCATCTGTTGAATCAACCTTCTCGCCAACTGCTGATCGCTCTTCTGAATCATATCTCGAAGCTGGTTTTCAAGTCTTTCACGAATCATTTGCTGCTCCTTATAAATTTCATAGAGCTCCTGTAAATTTTGTTCGCTGAGGCCCCCTTGTCCCTGACCACCTTGTCCTCCTTCATTTTGTCCTTTACCCTGGCCCTTTTTCCCTTCCATGCCCTCTTGCTGTCCTCGACCATTTTCTCCTTGTTGACCATCCTGTCCCGATTTACCCTCTTGGCCTTCCCCGGATTGCTCGCCCTGGCCCGATTTCTCTCCTTGCCCTTGTTGCCCTTCCTTCCCCTGCTGTCCCTGATTAGGCTGCCCTTGGCCCGATTGGCCCATCTGTTCCATTTTCCGTTGTAACTCTTCTTGACTTTTAATAATATCGGGCAACTGAAAGCCTCGTTCGTTATTTCCACTCTGGCCTTGACCCATCTGCATACTCTGCTGCATGTTATCAAGGATGCCGGCCAAAAAATCAGCCAAGCCATTTGAGGCATTCAAAACATATTTTTGATAGGATACTCCCTGGTACAATCGACTTTCTGCCATACTCTCCAAAGTCTTGTCAATATTGTAGTAAACCTCGGTAATCTGCTCATTAACAAACTCCGAAAGCTCGGCCCGTCTCAGAGAAAGCGCAAAAAGACTGTCGTCAACATGTTCAAAAAGCCCTTTCAATTCTTGTTGCTTGCGAACACTACCCGAAAAATGCGAAAGATTTTCGTCGGCCTCTTTTAGGGTGTCAAAAAGATTTTCCTGTTTAAAGGAAAAGGTGATAAGGTTATCCAGAATCTGGCGTAACATCTCTGCATCTTCGGTTACACCCGAATCCCCGCCAGCAGCGGATGAGGATTGCCGCAATTGTTCCGATAATTCCTTCATCTTCTGGGCTGCCGACTTTTGTTTTTGCGAAGCGCTCTGTTCGGCCTGATTCATTTTCTCAGAATCATTGGATTCAGAATCTTTCCTTTCCAATTCCTCGGAAGCGCTGCGTTGATCTTCCTTAATGAGCTCCTGCTTCTCCTCGCCCAAATCAAGCTTCAAAGGTTTTTTCAAATCGGCATTATCCTCTTTAAGACCTTCCATTTCCTCTGAAAGTTCCATAAACTCCTTGTTCAGCTTTTCTTGTTCTTCCTTGGTCTTGTCTTCACCCTTCTTCTCCGCTTCTTCATCTTGCTTCTCGGCCAGCTTTTCCAAGTCTCTCGACAGTTGTGCCGCCTTTTCCGTAACATAATACCGTTTGGTCAATTCAAGCAATTGCTCGAGGTTTCGCTCACTGTTCTGCTGCTTTTTGCCAAGTTCTTCGAGCCGTTTGGCCAATTCTTCCTTGTCTATCTTGTCGGCCATCTTTTGAAGCTCCTCCAAAAGCTTCTCGTTCTTTTTTGCCTCTAGCTCCTGTCGTTCCAGCCGCTCTTTCAATAGCTGGCTCAACTGGTCGTCTTTCTCTCCTTTTTCGAGATTCTCTTTAAGCTGCTTACTGAACTTCTGCATCAGGTTCTCTTGCTGTTTCTGCTTTTTTAGAAAGTCCTTCACCTGATTTTGGTCGCTGAAATTAAGGCTGCTCTTCTCCTTTTGCTCTTTATTAATGTCTCTGAGAGCCTCCTTTTGTTCTTTCATCCTTTCAAGTGACCGATCCATATTGTCTAAAATGGACTCTTGAAACTCAAGTTGTTTGTTCATCAACTGATCTTCATCAAGTATGGAAAGCGCAAAAACTTGGCTTTTACTCGTTTTTCCCTTATGGATGGCATCGTTATCGGTAGCTTCAAAATAAAAACTGTAGTTCACGCCATCGACCAAATCAAGTCCGGATGGAAAAGTGTAGTAAAATTGTTCAAAATTGGAATTTGGGGTTGTCAAAGGAACTATTTGCTTTGTATCCGGGTCATTGTTCGGGTAACAGACCAACCTAATACTACTGATTCGGTAATCGTCTGAAGCCTCGCCGGCGTAATAGGATATATTGGGATTTAACGAATCCAAAACCTGCTTGGCCCGAATCTTCGGATATTCGTCCCCTATAACTTCGAAAGCATAGTCGAGCATCTCATAATGCTTTACATTCGTGTTTGAAGTGGCCAATTGATAGCTTAAATCGGAATAAACCCGTCTTGAAAACTCAAAAGTGTCCGCCGCCTCGTTAAATTCTTGAACCGTGTCATTGGTTATCAAATGAATGGTTTTCGTATTTTGACCCTTGATTCTCCATTTGACATTCGTGCCTTCCGGAAAAGTTGCGTTTCCCGTACCTTTTAAGATTTCCGTTGGCCTATTGGTGTAGTTCGGATAGTTCAACACCATTTCGAAATTCTGTATCGAAGGTGTTTTCAGTGCCGTAAGGTGATAATTTCGCGATTTAATATCGTTCGCTGAGAAATAAAAGTCAGTTGAGACCAACGGTGGTGTAAAGGTGTACTGAAAACCATTCTCCTGCCTTTGCATCAGCAGCTTCTTGCCGCCAACTGTAATAAAAACTACATCTGGGCGTACATCGCCAAGGGTTGTAACCAAAATCGTATATGATTCTGAATCCAATACTTTCAGCTCATTTGTAAGTAATTTGAAGCTAAAGGGGGCAGGTGGCTCATAGGCCATGTCATAATTCACTACACGCTTATAAGAACCAAAGAAAGAGGACAGATTGCCCGACATCCAAATCAATGTGAAGAGTAAAAAAGGAATGATCAGGTACTTTGCATATTTAAGATTCTCCTTGAAATCGACCGCCTTGACAAATGGTACCGGATTCAACTTCTCGGAACGCTGCTCAATACTTGCCAATAACAGTTCAGATTGCTCCTTGTCCTCCGAAAGGTCCAAAAGATTGTAAAGTTTATCCCCTACTTCGCTAAAATGCTTTCCGATCAACAAAGAGGCCTGTTTATTGCTCATACCCTTTTTGAGCCTAAATAGGTAGAACAAGGGCGTTGCGATGTATTTATAGAGCAAAAACAGTTCTACGGCAATAAAAAGCAACAAGAGTATCAAACGCCCAGTAGACCCTAGCCACAGAAAGTATTCGACGCCAAGAACAATAAAAAAGAACACAGCCCCCAGTATGGAAAACAACAAAATGCCCTTTACGAGCATTTTGGTGTAATACCTCTTGGTGAATTGGTTCAGCTTGTTAAGAATGCTATTGTAATACCCCAATTTCAATTATATTTAGTACCAAGATAGTCCATATCGACATTCCAAACCTCAAATTCTTGTTAAAAGGCCGAATATGAGAGACTTAAAGTACCTAGCGGCGATGACCCTGCCCCTTTCGGCCCTTGTTGGTCTTCATTTCAAAGGTTACCTGAGCTTCACCACACCCGTTTATGCTTTTGTATTTATTCCGATACTCGAACTTTTGTTACCGCAAGACAGATCCAATGCCAAGGAGGATGAAAGGAAAGTCAAGGCCCAGCGTAGCTTGTTCGATTGGATGCTCTATATCAACCTACCCGTGGTTTTCGGTCTATTGTTGTATGCCTTCCTTGAAATAAAAAGTGCAATACCTAGTCCTCTGGAATTGGTCGGTCTGATGAGTTCAATGGGAATTGTTCTAGGAACAAACGGAATCAACGTAGCCCATGAATTGGGGCATCGGAAAAAAAAGTGGGAGCGTTCTTTGGGTAAGCTGTTGTTGCTTCCAGCCTTATACATGCACTTTTATATTGAGCATAATTTTGGCCATCACGCCAATGCGGCTACAAAAGAAGACCCTGCAACCGCCAAATACAAACAAACGGTATATTCATTTTGGTTGACATCGGTGGTCCGCCAATATGTGAATGCTTGGCGCCTTCAACTAAAGCTATTGAAATCATCCGGTTACCGATTCCTGTCCTACAAAAATGATATGTTTTGGTATGTCTTATTCCAACTATCCTATCTAACCATAATTTATTTTCTATTTGCTGAAATTGGGCTGTTGTTCGCGATTGTTTCCGCTGCAATAGGTTTTTTACTGCTGGAAACCGTCAACTATATCGAGCATTATGGTCTAATCAGAAAAAAGTTGCCCTCAGGACGATACGAACGTGTTCAAGAGGTCCATTCATGGAACAGTAACCATGTAATGGGCAGAATTGTTCTCTATGAACTGACACGTCACAGCGACCACCATTACAAGTCCTCAAAAAAGTACCAGCTTTTGGATTGTCACGATACTTCCCCTCAAATGCCGTTTGGCTACCCTACATCAATGGTCATTGCACTCTTTCCACCACTGTGGTTCAAAATTATGAACCCCATAATTCCACAGGAGATGAAGCTCCTTCAGCCCTAGTCACGGGATTTCAATTTTCATATCTTTGGGCCTAATAAAAAATCGATGGCGAAAAGTATTAGAGTCCGCTTTGCCCCCAGTCCAACAGGGCCCTTGCATATTGGCGGCGTACGAACAGCTTTGTTCAACTACCTTTTTGCAAAAAGGCATAAGGGCGCTTTCATTCTAAGAATAGAGGATACCGATCAAAATAGATATGTCGAAGGTGCCGAACAATACATCATAGACGCCTTGCGCTGGTGCGGAATTCCCTTTGATGAGGGCCCAGGTCTTGAAGGAGACTTTGGCCCTTACAGGCAAAGTGAGCGAAAACACCTTTACAAGCTGTATGCCGATGAACTCGTTGCCAATGGAAGTGCTTACTACGCTTTTGACACTCCCGAAAATCTGGATTTCCACCGAAAGGATCATGAGGCAAAAGGTAAAACCTTCATCTACAATTGGCACAACCGCCTGAAACTGATCAACTCATTGTCACTGTCCGCCGAGGAAACCAAGGCAAAGCTCGATGCGGGTGACAACTACGTAATCCGGTTTAAAACCCCTCAAGACCAAAAATTGGTCCTCAATGACATTGTACGTGGGGAAATCGAAATCGATACGAATATTCTGGACGATAAGATTCTGTTCAAGTCGGACGGAATGCCCACCTATCATTTGGCCAATGTTGTTGACGACCACCTAATGGAAATATCACATGTCATCAGAGGGGAAGAATGGTTGCCTTCCTTGGCGCTGCATCAACAGCTTTATAATGCCTTCGGATGGGCAGCTCCAGAATTCGCACACCTGCCTTTGATCATGAAACCTGTGGGCAAAGGGAAATTAAGTAAACGGGATGGCGAAAAAATGGGTTTTCCCGTGTTTCCCATCTCTTGGAATGAATCCATCGGCTATCGTGAAGCTGGCTATTTCCCTGAAGCCGTGGTCAACTTTTTGGCCCTATTAGGTTGGAATCCCGGCACGGAACAAGAAATTTTTAGCTTGGGGCAGTTGATCGATGCGTTCAGTTTAGAGCGGGTGAACAAGGCGGGTGCACGGTTCGATCCAGATAAAACCAAGTGGTATAATCAACATTATCTTCAAGACCGAAGCGATGTAGAGCTGGCCGGGTTGTTCGTTCCAATTTTGGCAAAACATATTGATTTGGGTCTCGACTGCGCTCGACCTGATAGGGTGGAAAAGGTGGTCTCTATGATCAAAGAACGTGCGGTCTTTGTATCGGACTTTTGGGGATTGTCCCATTTCTTCTTCGAAGCACCGGGTTCCTACAATGAGAAGGCGGTCAGAAAACAGTGGAAAGAAGGTACGCCCCAACTAATGGAAAGGGTAGCTCTACTACTAAAGGAACTAGACGATTTCACTTCCCCGGCCATAGAAAAAGAAATCAAGGAATGGATTACCAAAGAGGAACTTTCTTTTGGCAAAGTTATGCCACCGCTTCGTTTGGTCATCGTCGGCGATTTAAAAGGGCCCCATTTGTTCGATATAATGGCACTGATCGGCAAAGAGGAAAGTATTGTCAGAATTCAAAACGCCCTTTCAGCCCTATAATTCTTTCCTTGAATTTCGATGGGCCGGACCTGAGACTCAGCGTTAGGGACCTTTGGTGTAACAAAATCAAGTAAAACCCTACACATAAGCGAAAGTCTTACTATATTTCTAACAACAACTAAAAAACACTATCATGGGCAGTTTCTTTTTTATTCCTATCATTTTTCTTGGAGTAGTAATTCTATTATCCTCCTTTTTCGTAGTCAAGCAGCAAACGGCTGTTGTAGTGGAGCGTTTTGGTAAATTTCAGAGCATCCGAAATTCGGGTTTGCAGATGAAAATTCCGCTGGTAGACCGTATTGCTGGGCGCTTAAGCCTTAAGATTCAACAATTGGACGTCATTGTCGAAACCAAAACGTTGGATGACGTTTTCGTCAAGCTTAAGGTATCCGTTCAATATGTGGTGTTGAGAGAAAAGGTCTACGATGCCTTTTATAAATTGGAATATCCACACGACCAGATAACCTCTTTCGTTTTTGATGTGGTTCGCGCCGAAGTGCCCAAAATGAAATTGGACGATGTCTTTGTCAAAAAAGACGACATCGCCATCGCCGTGAAACGCGAATTGCAGGAGTATATGTCTGAATATGGTTACGATATCATTAAAACCCTTGTCACTGATATTGATCCAGATGCACAGGTAAAGGCCGCCATGAACCGTATCAATGCTTCGGAGCGTGAAAAGATCGCTGCGCAATTTGAAGGTGACGCGGCCAGGATCCTTATTGTCGAAAAGGCCAAGGCAGAAGCTGAGAGCAAAAGACTGCAGGGTCAAGGTATTGCGGATCAGCGTCGTGAAATAGCCCGCGGTCTTGAGGAATCCGTTGAGGTCTTGAACAAAGTGGGCATCAACTCCCAAGAGGCATCGGCCTTGATCGTGGTAACCCAACATTACGATACACTACAATCGATTGGCGAGGAAACCAATACAAATCTCATCTTGCTTCCGAATTCTCCACAGGCAGGTAGTGACATGTTGAACGATATGGTCGCTTCCTTTACGGCAAGTAATATGATCGGGGAACAGATGAAAAAAACCAATCCTAAAAAGAACGAGTAATTCAGCACGTTCCAAATAAACAGGCCCCATGCACATGTGCATGGGGCCTTCTAAATTATTGTTATTTGATTAGCTTTTCTGTTGAATCTTTGCCCAAGTATCCCTGAGGCCAACGGTTCTATTAAAAACCAATCTATCGGTGGACGAGTCGGGATCCACACAGAAATAGCCCAAACGCTGAAATTGTACCCTATCCCCGACTTCGGCATCTTTGAGGCTTGGCTCCAAATACCCTGTAATTACCTCAAGGGAATCCGGATTAACAAACTCCATAAAATCCTTGTCCCTATGCGTGTCAGGGCTTTCATCGGTAAAAAGCCGGTCATAGAGCCGTATTTCGGCCTCAATCGCGTGTTTGATAGAAACCCAATGCAAAGTACCCTTAACCTTGCGAAGGCTCTCTTCGGTGCCGCTACCACTTTTGCTTTTGGGGTCATAGGTGCACTGCACCTCGACGATATTGCCTTCTTCATCCTTCGTACAACTTTCGGCCTTGATGATGTACCCGTTTTTCAATCTGACTTCCCCCCCCAGCTTCAGCCTAAAGAACTTTCGGTTGGCCTCCTCCCTGAAATCGGCCTTTTCGATATAGATTTCCCTGGAAAATGGCAGCTGTCGCGACCCGGCCGTCACATCTTCGGGGTTGTTCTCCGCCTCAAGCCGTTCTTCATCAGCTTCAGCGTAATTGGTCAATACAACCTTCAGAGGATCTAAAACTCCCATAACCCGAGGTGCGATTTTGTTCAGATGCTCCCTCACATGAAACTCCAATAAAGAAACATCGATGAGATTCTCACGTTTTGCAATACCGATAGTGTCGGCAAAATTGCGAATCGATTCCGGCGTGTAGCCCCTACGCCTCAATCCTGAGATGGTCGGCATACGGGGATCGTCCCAACCACTGACAACTCCCTGCTCTACCAATCGCAGCAACTTTCGTTTGCTAACAACGGTGTGGCTCAGATTCCTTCTGGCAAATTCACGTTGTTTGGGCCGAACTTGGCTTTCGTCATAGACTTGGTCCAAAAACCAATTATAAAGTTCGCGGTGTGGTAGGAACTCCAGGGTACACAACGAGTGTGAAACCTGCTCAATATAATCGCTCTCACCATGTGTCCAGTCATACATAGGATAAACACACCAATCGGTATTCGTGCGATGGTGTGCCTTATGGAGTACCCGGTACATTATGGGGTCTCGCATCAACATGTTCGAAGAATTCATATCGATTTTGGCCCGCAAGACATGTTCGCCCTCCTCGAATTTTCCATCCTTCATCGCCTTGAACAATTCCAGATTTTCCTCAACGGAACGATTACGATACGGACTTTCTTTTCCGGGTTCGGTAGGCGTGCCTTTTTGCTCTGCCATTTCCTCGGATGTTTGGCTGTCGACATATGCCTTTCCCTTCTTTATCAATTCAACCGCCCAATCATAGAGTTGTTGAAAATAATCAGAGGCATACCGTTCGGTATTCCATTCATACCCAAGCCATTGTACATCGTACTTAATGGCGTCTACGAACTCCTGTTCTTCCTTAGTGGGATTGGTATCATCAAACCTCAAATTCACGGGCGCATCATAGCGCAATCCCAATCCAAAATTGAGGCAAATTGAACTAGCGTGGCCAATGTGCAAATAACCATTGGGTTCCGGTGGAAATCGGAACCTCAAATCATTCTTTGAAAACCCCTTTTCAAGGTCTTCCTCGATTATGTGTTCTATGAAATTCAATGCCCGTGAAGAATCGCCCATTCATCCTTTTTTTTGGAGGCACAAAGGTAGCTAAAATGCCAGTATTTGTAGGAACAAAAATGCCATGCATACAAATTTGGGGGTTTCACAACATTATTTACTTCTGCCACAACATTAAGTTCGATAGGCTACAATTATATAACATCTTTGTTATTGAATACTGTTGAAATGATCGGGCACCGCAAATCGCGGTTCTTAACCAATCAAATTAAACGTTTTATCCCCGACCCCAAATCGGAACATAAAACCGGTAGTATCAAAACTACGACTACTTATGAAACCAAAAATAAACCATGGCGCTCAGCTTTTCATTTTAGCCTTGATGTTCTTAGGGTCCCTTGAGGTTTCCGGACAAGTCATTGCCAACCTTACGGTGCAGCCCGCACCAAATCAAGTTATCGGTGCAACTGAACCTTGGGACAAAATATGCGCTGGGAACAATGGTGGTTTTAACCAATATTTTGCCACTGTGACCTTTGATGGCGGTTCCAATCCAGGAAATGAATGGATTCTTGAGCTATCGGATGCTTCGGGCGATTTTAGCAACCCCGTTGAACTGGCGCGTGAAACCAGTGACACGGTAGTGGAAAATCCAGGCTTTGAATTTTCAATCCCAACAGATACTAGAGGTGCAGGTTACAAACTAAGGGCTAGAAGTACCGATCCTGTAGCGATGGCAGAAACAGCTGCAGGATACAGCATGTATTACATGGATTTCGTCACCAATTTGATTATTACCAGTGACGGTAGTGGTTCCCCCCAGGGCACCATTTGTAGTGCCAATACCATAACGTTGGGCGTTGACAATGTGACCAACCCCTCCACCTACCAATACAGATGGTATAGAGACCTTACCTTGTTGACCGGCGAAACCGGCCCTACCTTGACGGTAGGTCAATCTGGAATGTATTTTGCCCAAATCGATTACGGTGACTGTTCCGACAATGGCACCACGGACTCCAATATAGTAGATGTCACCATAGGTGCCACTGGATCGGGAACGACCATCAACCCGCCCTCAAAAACTGCATTATGCGCCGGTGACACAGAAACACTGACTGTCAGCACCTCAGCAAGCTCGCCCACCTATCAATGGTATAAAGATGGCGTTGCGATTACACCGAACGGTACGAGCGCCACCTATACCGTCGATGCAAACGTTCCAGGTTTTGAAGGTGACTATCAAGTTGAAGTTACCGAGACCGGGGCCTGCGCAGACAGATCTCCGGCAGTAACCTTCACAAATGCCGATGACTTTACAGTTACACGCGTTAACGCAGCCAATTTGGTATTACTGCCCGGTGATAGTGAAACCTTGAGTGTAACAACAACTGCAGTTTCACCGGATTTTCAATGGTTTCAAGACGGTAACCCCGTTGGCACCAATAGCAGTTCATACGATGCTACACAAGCTGGAACCTATTACGTTGAGGTTACCCAACAAGGTGGTACTTGTCCCGGCACGGTCAAAAATTCTGAAACCACACAGGTGGTCATACCTACTTCCTTTGAATTGATAGTAGATTATGGCACTTCATACACAGCCTGTGAAAGCACGGATGTCGTTCTTGAGGTCGACATCATAAACGCAGTCTTATCGGACGGAAGCAGAATAGATGTAACGAGCGATGTACAATCCAATTTTACGTATCAATGGAAAAAAGACGGGCTTAATGTCAGTGGTGCGACCTCGAACAGTATCAGTTTAACCGATATTTCGGAGAACGGTGACTACGAGGTGGACGGCGCTTTGAGCACCTATAATTCCACTTCCAATCAACTATCTGTACAGTTATTGACTGCTGAAACACTTACGATCAATAGTACAAGTACCGTCTATTGCAACTCATCTGATACCATAACACTAAGTACCGCTACCGATTTGACAGGTGAAAGTTTTGAATGGAGACAGGATGGTACGTCCATTAATACAACGGACAATTCATTTGACGTCAACCAACCAGGAACGTATCGTTTGGTCATCGACAGGAACGGTTGCGACCTCATGTCCAACGAGATTACCATCTCCCCTTTGGACCCGGACCTGATCACAATCGATCCCGATGGCGTCGTTGTATTCCCAGAGGGAACGACAAGAACCGTTACCGCAAGCGGCGGTACCGCTTATAGATGGTACAACGCCAATAGTGTCGAAATGAGCAATACGGCCTCGGTGACCTTCGATACCGAAGGCACCTACATATTAATCGCCAATATCGACAATTGCGAAATTACAAGACAGGTGACGGTCGAGTATTTGGACACCTTTAAAGTTCCGAATGTAATCACCCCAAATGGTGACGGGTTCAACGACCAATGGGTATTACCCAATTCGTACTCCAATAAACCGGATGTGACCGTAATCGTTTATCGTGAAAGCGGAGAAGAGCTAATGAACGTTCAGAACTATAGAAATGATTGGCCAGATGCTTCTTTGGCATTCCCGCAACAAAATATGGTCTTCTATTATACCATCAAGAACGCCAATGAAACACTAAAGCAAGGTACCATTACAGTTATTCGATAACCTACCATGAAACAACTAAAATACATACTCCCTCTTTTGATTTCCTTTTTGGTATTGGCTCCCTTACAATCCCAAGAGGAAGAGCCCCTGTTGCCCTACAAGGTTGCGCCCCAAAACCTATTGAAGTTTAATCGATTCTTGATCAACCCAACATTCTCCACGGTTCAAGAGGACAAATCTTATATTAACTTTTTTCACAGAAACCAATCGGTACAATTCAATAACAACGATCAGACCTATTTTGTAAGCTATAGCGGTAGAATAGGTGATAGGGCGGGCTTGGGCCTTAGCATTTACAGCCAAAAGAAGGGCCTTGTCTCGAATGTCGGGGCATTGGCAAACTATGCTTACGGCGTAAAATTGAGTGACAAAAGCAACTTCACTTTTGGAGCCAACCTGGCCTACTACAACACAGGTTATAATCGAAATGCTGCCAATCCGCTAGACCCCCTTGATCCTTTATTAAATGGAACTGACGACAGCAATGTATTGTCATTTCAACCTGGTTTCAATCTTTCCTTCGGAAGGATCGATTTTGGTGCATTTGCCGAAAATCTTCTGGACTACAATCTAAAGACCAATGAACAGTTGACCGATTTCGGGGACAAGACCTACTCGGCACATTTACAATATACCCATCCATTCGAAAATAGCGGAGGCCTAATGGAAGGAGCACGTTTGATGCCTTTGGCCCGGGTGCGCATGAATGCCCAAGATGGGCCTACCTTTCAAAGTCAATCAGACCTGACCTATGGTGGAAGCTTGATATTGGACCTTCCTAAGCTGGGCTGGGTTCAAGGAGGTTACGATACATACTATGGAGCCTCGGCCGGTGCAGGTTTCAATATTAACAAAAGATTATCCCTGGGATATAATATGGAAAAAGGCTTCGGCACCGATTTCAACAATCTAGGCGTAACCCACGAAATTTCATTTGCCTATTCCTTCACGCCGAACCTCACCGAAGACCGTGTCATGCTCGAAGAAAATGGGGATGAATTGGTCGATAATGAGGAATTGAATACAGATGATTTGGCCACCAATGAGGAAATCGAAAAACTAAAAAAGAAATTGGCAGAAAACGATGCCATTATTGCCGAGCTCATGTTCAGACAAGATTCACTTGAGGCCAATCGCCAAAAAGATTTGGAGCGACGTTTCAATATGGTCATGCGAATGGTGCGCAATGAAACCAACGGCGAGCGGCCCGATCTTGAAAAAAGGGCAGAGGAGATATTTCTCAATGGCCAAGACAAGCCCACTTTAGCCGAATATAATTCGAGCAGCGATGGTTTTATACCAAGCAGTACGAACACTCCACGAAACCAAAAGGAATCGACAAGCAACGGCCAATCTTATGCTGCGAATGATAACATCGCAGCTAGTGGCCCCTCCAACCCTAGAGGCTCAAGTGTCCCCGTTCAACAAAGGGACGCCGTGACCACGGCCCAAAATGTTGATGCATTCAACGGCTATGACCAAGACAGTGGTCAAAAGCCAAGAGTCAAAAGCAGAAAGTTCAGAAATCTTGACGGTGTGACCGATGGTTACTATGTGGTGGCCAATGTTTATAAAGGTGGCCATTACATGGACAAGTTTATGGGTGCGCTCTCAGACCAAGGCCTGAGCCCAGATTACATAGACAATCCGAACAATGGCTTGAAATATGTCTATTTAGAACGCTACGATACATGGCAAGAGGCCCTGGATGCCTATCAGAGTGGTATGAACGGTAGTTACAACGGTGACCTTTGGGTTATGAATGTCGACAACAAATACTCGAACGAGGCATACGCCAGCAATGTCAACAAAATCAACGAAAAGGCCGACAAATATGGCACAAACGAATTACAGCGCAATGTGGTGGCCCAAGATGATCTCGCAGGTAGAAACCCACAGACCAGAGCCTATGACATAGATGGTGTCGGTTCGGGCTATTATATCATTGCCAATGTTTTTGCCAACCCGAAAAATGCGAAGCGCTTTGTAAAATTATTGAACTCTTATGGCTTGAGCGCCAGTTACTTTATTAATCCAGAAAACAATTGGAAATACGTTTATCTCAAGAAGCATGAATCTTGGAACAATGCCTTGATATCGTATTACTCAAAAATAAACGATTCGTATGATGACAAAATGTGGATCATGCGGGTCACCCCCAATCTAATTGCCTAACCAATGACCAAAACTTACACCAAAAAACTTCTCCTACCCTTAGTTCTTTTCCTGACTTGGGCGGGATTTTCACAAGAATACAACAATTTTGAAGTTCGCTACCAGAACAACATCAGGGGCGATCTGACCTTTATTGCCAACAATATCGTAAATCGCGATGGCGGCACGGGCAATACCGAGCCCGAAGACGCCTACAATGCCACGGGTAATTCGTCTACTTACAATGATTGGCTGAATATGCAATATATAGATGTCGATAATGATGCAACTACCTTTAGTTCAAGTACGGCAAACTTCAGCTTTCCTGACCCATCCTGTAATATGATACGTTATGCCGGGCTTTATTGGTCGGCCACTTATCCAAGCGCCCAAGCAGGCGACCCCTTAGGTACAGGGCGGCAGAATGATTTCAATCAAGTAAAGTTTATGGTTCCGGGAGGAGCCTATGTAGATGTGGTCGCAGACGAGATACTTTTTGACGGCTTTACAAGTACAGACACCAGCGTTCAACAAAATAGTCCTTATGCCTGTTACGCCGATGTCACCAATTTATTGACTCCCTTGGCCAACCCTACAGGGGACTATACGGTAGCCAATATACGTTCGGTAGTTGGCTCGCTATCGCCAGGGGGCGGGGCGGCCGGTGGTTGGACCTTGGTTGTGGTCTATGAGAACCCTACGCTGAGCGGAAAGCTAATTACCACCTTTGACGGATTTGCAAGAGTAAGGGGAACTGATAGCGTTGACATCAACTACAATGGGTTTACTACTATTCCCGTTGGGCCAGTTCGTGCAAATATCGGAGCGGCCACCCTAGAAGGTGATAATCGCATTACAGGCGATCGGATGCGAATCAGGGCTGCCAGTAATGGTAGTTTCACCACAATAAGCAATCCTGTCAATCCCGCGTCCAACTTTTTCAATAGCAACATCACCTTAAATGGCGCTATAACGACCAATCGAACCCCCAATAGCATAAACACATTGGGATACGATACGGATATGTTTCTGCTTAACAATCCGGCCAATTCGGTGATTCCCAATAGCGAAACTGCGGCTACCTTTAGGTTTGAGACCAACGGAGATCAATATTATCCTTTCTTTAATTCATTCAACGTCGAAATAATCGAGCCTAATATTGTGCTCGAAAAGAGGGTTGAAGACCTCGGTGGAAACGACATTACAGGAGCGGGAGTAAACCTCGGGCAGATACTTGATTATGTGCTTTCATTCCAAAATATTGGCAATGATGATGGTGATAACTATACGATTCGGGATGTCTTACCAATAAACGTAACATTAGACGAATCTAATTTAGTGTTGCCGTCTGGTGTTACCTATACCTATGATCCAGGCACGAGAACAGTAATCTTTACCATACCAAATAATCTAATTGAAGAAGGAGATCCTGTTTACTCTATCCGAATGCGGGTACAAGTAGCCGAAAATTGTTTTGACTTTATCGACGCTTGTACAGATCTAATCGAAAATTTAGCCTATTCCACTTATCAAGGGGTTATCAACAATAATGTAATTACCGATGATCCCAGTGTCACCGACTTCGACAATTGCGGATTCGTTATTCCAGGCGCTACCAATTTTTTGTTGGATGACCTTTCTGACTGTAATTTCACACGCACCGTCGAACTTTGTGGAAATACCGCTGTTCTTGATGCCGGAGATAATTTTGACGATTATGTCTGGGTAAGGGACGACAATGGGAACAACCAACTAGATCCGACCGATACCGTAATCACGGATGGCGATCCCGACAACGACCCCAGCACGATGACCGTTACTTCGGTCGGCACCTACATTGTGGACAAAATTGTTGCAGACCCCTGTAAAGGTTTTAAAGAAATAATCGTGGTCGAACCATACGGTTCAGGCACCATTCCCAATCCGATAATTGAATATTTTAATTCGGTCAATTCAGATGCAGACCTCACTAACGATATTCCAGGTGAAATTGTGACCTGTTCTATTGATGGCGATCAATTGCCTGAATTGTTCTTATGTGGATCGAACGATTCCAAATTACTACAAATCAACATCTTGGACGCCCAAAGTTTGTCGTGGGAACGTCTTGATGAATCAAGCTGTGCGCCGGCCGGGGATGACTGTGCCAACAAAAATCTGACCTGTACCTGGAACTCTGTTGGAAGCGGGAACAACTTTACCGTTGATACCGAAGGGCAATACCGTTTGGCAGTAACTTATCAAAACGGTTGTACAAGTCGATTCTATTTCAATGTTTTCCGAAATAATCTGGATATCCAGTATACTAAAAAGGATATTGTTTGTACCACCAATGGAAATATCACCATAACGAATCTTGGTAATGGTTATGGCTATCAGTTGGTGGATGCCAACACCAATGCCGTGATTATTCCTTTCAGCGCCAACAATGGCCCAAGTTTTGATTTTACGCCCGGTCAAAATGGGGGTTATGTCGTAGAGGTTACACAACTGGATAGTTCGGGCAACCCAATAGTCGGTGCCTGCGTATTCAGCACACCGGAAATAGGCATTCTTGATCGCGATGTAACCTATGCCGTAAACGTCACGGACGCCAGTTGTACCGGTTTTGGGTCTATTAACATACAGGTCAATAATGCCGACCCAAATTATGAATATGAAATTCGCTTGGATGACGGTTCAAACGGAGGCCTAGGAACATTGATTGACAACGAGACTGCCCAACCTGATAATAACTTTACGTTCGACAATCTAAATCCCGGAAACTATATTGCCATCGCTCGAACCGATGATGGCTGTGAATACACTGAACAGGTAACGATTGTAGACACCAATGATCTTGATCTTGAAGCCCGTGTTTCGCAACATATTACCTGTCGTGAAGGAAACATTCAAATGGACTCCAACGGAGGGCAGACACCACATACGTATGCCATCTGGTCATTCGTAGATGAAGGTGGAACCACCGTTATTTCCTATCCCGATGTCTCCGACATTCCGGCTTCCGAATACCAGACCAGTGTGATATTCGACATTCTTGATCCCGGCGATTATACATTTGTAGTGGTTGACCGTAACAACTGCCATGCCATCTCGAACACCGTGACCATTGAATTTAGGCCCGCAGCGGATTTCGATCCCACTTCGGTAATCGACGTGTTGTGTTTTGGTGATTCATCAGGTGCAATTCAATTCAATCTAATCGATAGCAATGGGTACCAACTTACCTTTTATCTCTTTGATGCCGCCACTTTCGATGAAAACAATTATGATTATACCAATGCCTTGGCTACGAATACTTCAGGATATTTTCCAGGTCTGCCCGCCGGAGATTATGCCATAGTAATCAACCAGCGAAAGGGTAGTGCTTCATGTGATTATTTTGAGTACCACACCGTTTCGACCCCGGCAAATGCATTGACCGCAAATGCCGTTCTCATCCAAGATTATACGTGCACCCAAGATGGAATAATTGAAGCACAAAACGTCACGGGGGGAACTGCTCCTTATGAATATAGCATTGATGGCACTAATTTCGTCTCGGGTGCCGGAGCGGAAAGATTTACAGGTCTTACAGACGGTACGTACACCGTCACTGTAAGGGATGCCTCCGGTTGTACTTTGGCGACCAACCCCATAACCATCGACCCGAGAAATGAACCCAGTGATTTGACATTTGTCGCTACCCAACCTTTATGTCCCGCCTTAACATCGGACGTAACGGTGACAGTGGTCGATGGCAACGCGCCTTTTACTTATGAAATCATTGCCCCTGCGGTAGATGCCCTAAATAATGGCAATAACGCCACGTTTGTAGGCCTTGCCCCTAATACTTACACGTTTCAGGTCACTGATGACAAGGGCTGTGTGATCCAGGAAAGCTACACCATTTCACCTATTGCCCCAATAACGGTTAGCGGCCAATTAGACAACAATATAAGTTGTTTTGGGCTTTCCGATGGCGCAATAACTTTTAATGTGGGAGATTTTGCCACATCGTACGACTATAATGTGACGGGGCCAGCAACCTTTTCAGGAACTGCCGAGACCGTCAATGCCCTTCCGTTGACTGGATTGGCGGCAGGAACTTATAACATTACTGTCACGGATTCCGACACGAATTGTACGGCCACCGCCGATGTAACCGTTGTCGCACCGCCAGCCGCATTGATCATTTCGAATTTGGACGTCACCGATATTACTTGTTCGGCCACAGGAACCAACCCTGGGTCTGTGGTCATTACCGCCGCTGATGGTTGGGGAGGATACGAATATGAACTCGAAGACCCATCGGGTGGAACCGTCGGCCCACAGCCCACAAATTCATTTACCGGGCTTACCGATACTTCAGGAAATTACATAGTAACCGTAAGGGATGCTGGCGGTTGTGAAGTGACGCAGACTTTTGCCCTCACACCGGCAGTGGCTCCGGTTCTTCAGGTAACCGCCAACAGCCTGTGTTATGATAGTGCGACCGGACTAACATTGACAGCCAACGTTACATCGGGCGGGGAAGCCCCTTTTCAATACCGCTTGAACGGCGGTGCCTATCAATCGAACACCGACTTTACCGGATTAGGGCCGGGAAGTTATACGGTGGAGGTTGTCGATAGCAAGAATTGTACCGGCACAGCCAGCATCGATGTCTTTCCTACCTTGACCGCTTCGGCAAACTTGGTAAAAGACCTTGATTGTAGCGCTACACCAGATGCGGAGATAAGTATTGATATTACAGGCGGTAATCCAGCGTTTACCTATGAAGTTCTTAGGGATGGTGGGTCCGTTCAGGCCAGCACAGTTGTGCCAAGCATTCCCTTTTCATACTTTACAAACACCGCAGGAACGTATGAATTTATCATCACGGATAGCGAAAGTTGTACGGTTACGACCAATCAGGTCATTGTGACAGCCAATGATCCGCCAACTGTTGTTGAGGTCATTACAAATCCCTTATGTGCCACCAGTACGGACGGTATTGCCGAATTGCAAATTTCGGGAGGAGTCCCCCCGTATCAAATCGTGTTCGATGGAAGTGCCCCTTCGGCCCAGACCATTTATCCCGGTTTGGCCGCTGGAACCTATGCCTATACAGTAACCGATTCAAAAGGTTGTGTGTTCAACGATGATGTAACCTTGACCGCACCGGCGGCACTACTCCCCGGAACCATTGACATATTGACCGATTATCGTTGTGACAATACTTCGGCCGTGCTTCAGGCAATCAATTATTCGGGTGGAACCCCTGGGTATGACTTTAGTATTGACGGTGTGAACTTTCAGGCATCCGATACCTTTAATACAGGGATAACGGCCGGCACTTACACCATCACGGTCAGGGATGCCAATGGCTGTACAGAACAGACTCCAGCCATTGTTATCGATCCAGTGGACCCGCCAACAGACCTGTCTTTCGCACAGACCGCTCCAACTTGTCCGGCCGTCGTCGCCGACGTGACCGTGACCGTGACCGATGGAACGGCACCATTCGTATTTGAAATCACCGCCCCTGCACCAAGTATTGTCAACAACGGGACCAACAATGTGTTTTCAGGATTGGCTCCCGGAACATACACATTTCAGGTAACCGACGACAAAGGTTGTGTCATTCAGGAAAACTATACCGTTACCGATATCCCTAGAGTCTCTGCGATCTCACAATTGACCAATAACGTGAGCTGTTTTGGTCTTGCCGATGGAGAATTTTCCTTTACGGTAAGCGATTTTGCAACCACCTATAGCTATACCGTTGAAGATGGCAGTGCAACGGTAGTACAATCACAAAACAACATCAGCATAACAACCCCGATAGCCGTTCCTGCATTGCTTGCCGACACCTATACGGTTACCATAACCGACGATACCACAAATTGTACGGCGACAACCTCGATGACGATAAGCGATCCGCCGGCAGCTTTGGATTTCACATTTACCGACACTCCGGTAACCTGTGTCGAAAATTCGACCATTACGGTCACCGCAACCAATGGTTGGGGGGGCTATGAATATCAGTTGGAAAATACGGTCGGGCCAGCCATTGTTTATCCTTACCAGGCAAGCAACATTTTTGTGGACGTTCCCAGTGGGACATACAATATTTATGTAAGGGATTCCGGCGGTTGTGTTGTTGACAAACCTATTACTATAGACCCGGCGCAAACGCCAACCATCGCGTTGGACGCTACTTCCGATTTCTGCTACGACAGTACAAATCAGGCCTCATTGGTAATCAATGTAACCGATGGTGTGGCCCCATATTCCTATAGCATTAATGGCGGAGGATTGATATTGGCGGCAGGAAATCCGTTTACGGTTCCAAACTTGATTCCCGGAACTTATGACATACAGGTCACAGATGCCTTCGGGTGCGTCTCAAATACGCTAACCCAGACTATTGAACCACAACTCACCGCTTCGGCCGTCTTGACAAAGGCACTGGACTGCACCGTATCACCAGACGCCATTATTGATGTAACCATCAGCGATGGCTATATTCCATATGCATCTTATGAAGTCAGCACTGACGGTGGTGCGTCTTGGTCCGCGACTACCGCGATTGTTGGGAATAGTTTCAGCCATACGGCAGCAGCCGCGGGCACCTATGATTTCCGAATTACCGATAATCAAGGCTGTCAGGCGATTACCCAAATGATTGTAGACCCAATTTCAAATCCGGATATAACCTCTCTGGTTCAAACTACTGCTATTCTTTGTAATGGGGATGCCGGTGCTTCGATCCAAGTGAATCTGGATACTGCGCAGGGCACAGCTCCATTTACAATAGCAGTTGTCAATACGACAACTTCAACCAATTACGGTACACAAACTTCCGGTCTGCCGGCAGGAACATACGAAGTTACGGTCACTGATGCCAAATCCTGTACCGATATGGAGGTCATTGTCATCAATGAGCCCGATGCGATTACTTATGATATCGATTTGCAGCCTATTACATGTGATACCACAACAGGCACAAATCCAGGTTCGATTACCGTTGAAAACTTGAATGGCGGAACCGCCGAATATACCTATCATCTAACAGGAAACAATGGGCATTCCGATTCTTATGTTACCACCTCCGGTGGTGAGGATCATACGTTTGCCATCCTTGAATTCGGCATTTATGAAGTCGATGTCATCGATGCCAACGGATGTTCGGTAAGAACAACCAATATCATCGCCTCACCACCCGACGATTTGGATATTGATGTCTCAACCGCCACTGCAAATTGTGCCACCGGTGGTACAGCCATAGTCACGGTGACCACTGCTATTCTAGGAACCAATTACGAATTTGGAATTTTGGATAGCTTCGGAGTGCCTTATGCCTCAACATACTATCCTCCCGATACGCCAGGTGGTCCTACACATACGTTTACAGGTCTGACACCGGGCATCACCTATACTTTTGTGGTGCATGATATTACTACCAATTGTTATTATTTCGAAACTGCTGCCGCTCCCATTGATTCGCCTTCCAACCTGACATCGACTCTAGATGCGGTCAACAACATTACCTGTACTGGAAGCGCGGATGGAAGCGTCGATTTCACGTTCGATAATTACGATGCCGGGGCGACCAGTGTTTCTTACGAAATTTTCAATTTTCAATCAAATATATCGACCGGAATCAGTGGGTCCTCTCCTGTTAATCCACCATCGGTGGGTACAGGCGTGAGCGTCAGCAACCTCGGTCCATTGCCCTATGGCGTCTACTATATCTTGTTCACCGAAGTCGGAGGGGCTTATGCCGGATGTACGGTAGCTTCAGGTCAATTTACAATTACCGAATCGACAAACCTCTTGGATGTCACGGCAACATTAGAGCAAAACGACAATTGTAATGTAAATGCAGGACAGGTTTCTGCAATCGGCCAATACGGAACTGCCCCTTATGAGTATCAAATCGCGTTGAGTACAGATCCGGCCCCTACGGCTGCTACATGGGTTGGCGGATCAGCAAACGTCTTTAATGTCGAAGGGGGCTCTTATACGGTTTATGTAAAGGACGCAAATGATTGTATCCAATCCGACAATGTTATCGTGCCTACAGATCCTTCGCCAGAAATCAGCGTGGTCGCAAATGACCAATGTACTGCCGATGAAGGTGGATTTAGCGTGGAGATTACTTTGGATATCGCCGGAATTACTCCCCACTCCATAAGCATTGACGGCGGAGCGCCTCAAGCTGCTACTGGCCTCGTGAACGCTGGAGACACAATGACCGTGTCGAACTTAAGCTCCGGGGCGCATACTTTTGCCATCCTTGACCAAAATGGTTGTGGAGAAACTGAAAACATAACCATTTATCCACCTTTGAGCGTTTTGGCCAATATTACTGCAGATGAGAACTGTAATCCGGCCAATTCAGGTGAAGTAACCGTAACGGCCAACGGCGGTTCAGGAAACTATTCCTATACACAAACCATGCCTGCGGGGCCAACCAATGCCACAGGAGTTTTTAACGGTTTGACCCATTCGGTTACCTATACGTTCGAGGTCGAAGATACCACAACCGCTTGTACAACGACCGTCGATATCACTTTGCCTGCACCGGCTGTTCCAACTTTTACATTGGAAAAGACCGATGTCAGCTGCTTTGGCGGTAACGATGGCACTATTACCGTGAATCTTGACGCAGGAAATATCGATACTCCTTATCTATATAGTCTTGATGGAGGTACGACGACACAACCTTCCAATGTGTTCAATGGTCTCGCACAAGGAACTTATAATGTGACCGTTATCTCCGACAAAGGATGTCAAGACACCCGGTCTATCGACGTGAACGAGCCGACACAATTGGATATTTCGGCTTCCGCCTCGGCTTTTAGTTGTGATGATTCCGCAAGCACAATAACGGTCAGCATTAACAATGATGGTATGGGGAATCCTTCAGGAACCGGACCCTATGTCTACAGCTTTGATAATGGGGCCAACTTCCAGCCCGGAAATACCTATCAAGTACCCTTTGGCTCGCCAGATGTCAATGTCGTGGTTCGGGATGCCAACAGTTGTACGGATAGTGAAATCGTAACAATTCCGGTAATGCAAGAGGTCACTGCGGTCATCAATCAATTGCAGGCCATCGATTGCAACAATGGTGAGGAAATCATCGAAATCGTAGCCTCCAATGGTTCTGGAACCTATACCTATACAGAACTGCCAAGTGGAAACAGCGTGGCCAATCCCGCAAATATCATCCTCACGCAGCCCGGCACCTATGTATATGAAATAACGGATACCGTAACGAATTGTTCGGTGACCGTAGAGCATACTATTGTACCTTATGACTTAATTGACGTAACGGCGGCCGTTACTACGCATGCCACCTGTAGTGATAGTTCGGATGGGGTGATCGAGGTTACCATAACGGGTTATACCGGTACATTTAATTATCAAGTACTTGACGATATGGGTGGGTTCGTTGCCGGTGCCAACGGTTCGGATAACGCTACAGCGGACCCTTATGTGTTCAGTGTGGCATCAACACTTCCAGCTGGTATTTATTCCGTACAGATTACGGAAACGGCTTTCCCCGAATGTGTTGGAACATCAAACCAGGTCACTATTGATGCGCCTGATCCCCTGGCCTTGCAATTGGTCAGCAATGTCAACGCCAATTGTAATATGTCTGATGCCGTAGTAACGGTGCAGGCAACGGGAGGTACGGCACCATATTCCTACGGTGCCTCCATCAGCGGGGCTGGCGTTCCGGCCACCTTCCCCTTTGACAATACCGTGGAATTAGATCCGACGGTGAGCCTGAATTGGGATATTTACGTACAGGATGCAAATGGATGTATCATTGCCCTTCCCCTTGCCGTAACCGTTGATACCGATACGGTTCCCGACATCTCTTTGGTCATAAACGACGAATGTGCCGCCGAAGGTAGTTTTGAAATAACCGTTTCCTTGGATGCCGTTAATTTTGGTGTCGCCCCTTACACCATGAGTATAGATGGCAACGCCTTCGAGGGCATAACAAGTTTCCCCCATGTGTACACCGGATTAAACGCCGGCGCACATTCCGTTGAAATTCGCGATGCGAACGGATGTGGAGAGACCGAAAACATTACTATCGAGCCTGAATTGACCGTAAGCGCTATTGTGATTGCGCAACCTACTTGTGCAACCAATGATGGTGTAATTGAATTCACGGTAGCGGGTGGTTCTGGGACTTCTACCGCAGATTTACTTCGATCCGACTTTTCTGCGACTGGAATTGCTGCAACCGGAAACCAGTTCACGGGGGTTCCCTTTGGAGATTACATCGTTCGGATCACAGACGCTACTTTGGGCACTCCAAATTGTACCGCAGATGCGCCGATTACCTTGGAAGAACCAACGCCAGTTACTCTTTTGGTAACCGATTGGACGGACGTAAGTTGTACTGGGGCTTCAGATGGTACGATAACCATAAACATGGAGCCAAGCGCCGCCGGGGTAAACGATAATCCTCCGTATACCTTTGAGATAAATGACGGTACGACAACCACTACGCAGAGTACAAACCTGTTTACTGGGCTACCCGCCGGAACCTACGACATCACGGTGACCTCGAACAGAAACTGTGTGGCAACGGACCAGGTCACCATTGACGAGCCAACGGCTTTGAATGCCTCTATTACCAATGTAACGCCCTTTGCCTGCGACCTTAACAATGCACAGCAGCCCGCTGTCATTGAAGTGACCATAACGGCCGGTACCGGCACCCCTGACTATTTCTATAGTGTGAATGGCGGAAGCTTCTTGCCAACTGGCGGCATGGTGTTTACATATGATGCGCTCACCGCAGGAAACTATGATATCGTCATCAGGGATGCCAACGGATGTTTGTTCACCCTGCCAACTCAGGTCATTGATCCGTTGAACACCTTTACGCCGACCGTTACCATGGTATCTCAAATATCATGCTCCGGTCCAGAAGAAGTTTTGATCACGGTAGCCGATGATGGAAATCCGCATGTATATACGTTCGAGTTATTGCCAATCGGAAATCCCAACGGGGTACAGACCGCGTCGACCGACACTACGGCAAACTACGATTTGTCGGCAGTAGGAAGTTATACGTTCCGTGTTACCGATACAGCTACGGGTTGTTATGTAGATACGACGCCTTATGAAATAGCGCCTTACGACCTCATCGATGTAGTTGCCACGGCAACAACCCCGGTTATGTGCTTCGGCGACACAAATGGAGCTCTTGAAATAAATGTTACTGGATATACCGGACCCTACGATTATGAAGTCTTTACCCAGGCAGGTGCCAGTGTATTGACCGGTTCGGGAAATACAACAACCAATCCGATGGCTATTCCCGGACTGTCAGGTGGCAACTATTATGTAACCGTGACTCAAACGGCTTGGCCAGGATGTTCCGAAGATTCGAACATAGTGACCATTGTTTCGCCGGATATGCCATTGGCGGCAGTCGTTAGCGTACTGGCAGAACCAACCTGTACCGACGATCAAGGTGAAATTTTAGTCGACCCCAATGGTGGCTACGCCCCCTATGATATCGTTTTGACCAATACGACAACAGCCCAGGTCTACAATGCAAATGATGTACAGGCAATGGTCTTTACCGGTCTTTCCGCCGGAAACTATGACATAGTCATAACGGATGACTCAGGCTGTGTTCTTAATGATAATGAAGTATTGAACCCTGCGACCCCCATAACGGCAAACGCCATTCCGTTAAACACTACCTTGGCTTGCCATGATGATAACAATGCAACGGTCACAGCTGTAGTTACAGGCGGCGGTAGTGGTTCTTATGAATATCGTTTGAACTACTATGACGATGCCGGGTCGGTCATTGAATTTACTTCCGCCGAGCAAACGTCCGATACCTTCACAGGGCTAGGTGCAGGCATCTATAGCATAACGGTAGTTGATGGCTGGAACTGTGATGTAGAGACCAATCAAGTAACCATTGATGAACCAACGGAAGTTGCGGCTTTCTTGATCAGAACGGATCCCCTAACCTGTGCCACGGGAGTCGAATTCGAGCTTACTGCCACTGGGGGTAGTGGAACATATGAATACAGTCTTGACAATGTCACCTTCCTGCCAATGACAAGCAACCCTATGGGTCTACCAGCAACGGGCACCTTGGGTGCAGGTACTTATCAATATTATGTTAGGGACGCCGTTAATGGCTGTGAGGCGGTACCATCGAACGCCATCGAAGAAGACCCTATTGATCCGCTTGTTTTGATAGTTGATGATTCCGCTGCATTTGTCAATTGTACGGGAGAAACCACAGGTCGAATTTTTGCCGATGCGGAAGGTGGCCTAGGCAACTATCAGTATGAACTTTATATCAACTCGGTAACCCCCGCAAACAGGATGTTGGGGCCACAAAGCTCAGGGGAGTTTTCAGGTCTAGCAGCGGGAACCTATTGGGTAAACGTCATTAGTGAAGATTGTACGGCCGCTCCTGAACAGGTCATTATTGATGAGCCGATTCCCCTTACCTACACTGAAGATGTTATAAATGTAAGTTGTTTCGGGGAAGATAATGGTAGTATCACGGTTACTTTGTCAGGAGGTGCAGGTGGATACCAGTATGCCATCTCGCCAAATTTGAACCAATTCGATGATATAAATGTCTTTGACGAGCTTGAACCTGGGGATTATACCGTCATCGCCCAAGATCAAAATGGTTGCTTTGTCGAATTGCAATATACAATCAACGAGCCAAGTCTTCTTGAAATGACGGGCACAACGACTCCCGAAGTTTGTGCAGGCAGTGAAGATGGGTCTGCCACCGTGACCATAACCGGTGGAACAGCACCCTATAGCACAAGTTTTGGTGACAACACCAATTTTGTCCAAGACCAATTGGACTTCTCCAACTTGGCGGCTGGAAGCTATATCGTGTATGTAAGGGATGCCATGGGGTGTGAGGAAAATATAGTTGTTACCGTTGATCCAGGGGTTAATTTGAATGCCACTGTTGAGCCCGTCTATGAATGTACCGGTGATACTCCCGACAATTATATCAATATCACCTTTGAAGACCCAAGTGTGCTCGGAGATGTGCTTTATTCATTGGATTCAACAGATGCTGCCGATATGCAGCTCAATCCAGATTTTAGGAATATTGCGCCAGGTACCCATTATGTGGCTATTTCGCACGCCAATGGATGTATGGTTACCGTGGATTTCGAGATTCAATCCTTCGAACCCTTGACCTTGACCTTGGAACAAAATAACCTCAACGAAATCACGGCAGTGGCCGAAGGGGGCACCCAAGATTATACGTTCTACTTTGGCGATGTCAACAATGGAACGGATAATACCTTTTACATCAATCGTACAGACACCTACGTGGTAAGGGTTGTCGATGCAAATGGCTGTGAGGTCATGGCCTCGATATTTATGGAGTTCATCGATATAGAAATACCTAATTTCTTTACCCCTGACGGCGATGGTCTCAATGATCGGTGGATACCTGAAAATATTGAAGGGTGGCCCGAAATACTAATTAAAATTTATGATCGTTATGGTAGAGTGGTCGAAGACCATGTGGTCGATCGCAATGGATGGGACGGTAATTACCAAGGAGCCGCCCTTCCAACCGGAGATTATTGGTACGTTATACAACTCAATGGCGAGGCTGACGACCGGGAGTTTATTGGTCACTTTACCCTTTATCGATAAATGGAACTTAACCTAAAATTATGCGCCCCAAAAAGCTAACCCTACTTATCGCCTTGCTCTTATGTGCCCTTGGTGTAAAGGGACAAGAGCTGACACTGCCTCAACTTTCACAATATTTGGCGGATAACCCATTCGTAATGTCGCCAACCTATGCAGGAATTGGGGATCATGTGAAAATAAGGGTCAATGGCCTGACACAATGGGTGGGCATTAAGGATGCGCCTGACACCCAATCGTTGGCTGCTGACATGCGAATTGGCGAAAAATCCGGTTTGGGGGCCTTGTTGTACAATGACAGCAACGGAGAGACCAAACAGAGGGGTGCGAGAATTTCCTTCGCACACCATCTGACCCTTGACCGATACGACGATGAGTTTCTCTCCTTTGGTCTTTCTTATAATTTCAACCAGTTCAGAATCGATATTGAAAACTTTTCTGCCCTGGATCCAAGTGTCACCGACGACCGCGCCACCACAAATCATAATTTTGATGTCGGTGTATTATACCGTTACGACAAATTCTATTTTAGTGCCAATGCTTCTAACTTGATCAATAAAGATTTGGCCAGGTTCAACCCTGTATTCGAGCCTAACAGACTTAGGAATTACTACGTCTACACAGGGTATCGCTATACCAAAAACAAGAACAGCAAACTGGAAATCGAACCATCGGTGTTTTTTCAGTTGTTCGAAAGTGATGGGCGTTCGGTCACCGACCTCAATGTCAAGTTCAGATGGTACGACTTTGAGGATTACTACTATGCCGGTGTCACCTATCGCTTTTTGAACGATCAAATCGGAGATCCGCTATACATTGCCCCCATAGTCGGCCTTAAAAAGAACAATTTCTACTTTGGTTATTCGTACCAAATCATTCTAAATGAAATTCTTGGCTACAGTACGGGTACGCATGTAGTGACATTGGGTGTAGATCTTTTTCAGGGGCTCAGCAATTGCCGTTGTACCTACTAGAGCTTCCATACGCTCAAAATCATCTCGATGCCGCTGCTTTTTCGTGATATTGCGCTAGATTTGCAAATCTTGCAAATTAAAACCTAAAACTCCTCGATGGGTAAAATCAAGGTAAAGAATATCAGGGTGTACGCACATCATGGCTGCTTAAGGGAAGAAAGTGTTGTGGGCAGTGAATACAGCGTTGATGTGTTGGTAGAGGCCGACCTGTCGAAGGCCTCGCTCTCCGATGACCTCGCTGAAACCGTTGATTACGTCTCGATTCATGAGATCGTAAAAAATGAAATGGGCATTGCTTCAAAACTATTGGAACATGTGGCGAAGCGGATAATCAATCGCATCTTATCTGAAATTCAGTTGGTCGATAGCGTAGAGGTGGAGGTTTCCAAAATCAATCCCCCTATAGGCGGTGATGTCGAAGAGGTCTCAATCGTAATGGCCTCAAAAAGAAATTGAATCTATTTTTTAGTGCTTAAATAAGGCATTATATTTGCACCTCTAAAGGGCATCGTGGCCGAGTGGCTAGGCACAGCTCTGCAAAAGCTTGTACAGCGGTTCGAATCCGCTCGATGCCTCAAAAACCATCCAATTTTTGGATGGTTTTTTTATTCCCGTATATGTTCGATCCGTTCGATCCCTTTCTCAATATTGAACCTATCTTTCGGAAGAAAGCCCTTTGTCACCAACACCGCCCCGCAGATGATAAGAACGATTGCAATTCCCTTTTTAATCAAAATGATTCTGCGGTTGGTCAATTTTCGCTTTAATCGTTTTGCCAAGAGAATCTTGAGGATATCGGTCGCCAAATATGCCCCTAGCATTGTGCCGAAGAAGACCAGCATTCTGTTTGGGTCATTATCGAGGCTTGGACCAACAATAATTATAACGCCCAGCCAAAAGACAAGCACCCCAATATTGATGAAATTCAGTAAAAACCCCTTAACAAATAGACTTAGGTAATTATTGTTGCCATCGGTTCGAATTCTTGAAATTTCTTTTTTGGAAGCTCTTTTTCGCAACGTCATAATGCCATAAACCAAAAGAATCACGCCTCCAAATACATAAAGGCCGGGTTGGTTGCTCAAGTTTTCCAATAATTGAAAGCTGCTGAAATAGGCAACGATAAGAAAGAAAATATCTGCCAGAATTACGCCCAAATCAAACGCAATTGCCGCCCTAAAGCCTTTAATCGCACTCGTCTCCAATAAAACGAAGAAAACCGGGCCGATCATGAAGCTCAAAAAGAACCCTAATGGTATTGCGGCCTGAATATCTTCCCACATGGTTACATTCTGGTTATTTTTCCGCCAAAAACAGTTTTCTCATCCATTTTAGGTGGATTTCCATGGACCAAAACCTCTCCACCCGCTTTGACGGTCGCCTTTACGTAGTCTTCGGCATAAATTTCGGCCTTGGATCCTGCATTTACGTTTACCGTAGAAAATTTTGTCTTAAATTCCTTTCCTTCATAAATACCTCCCGTGTTAATGGCAATATCCTGCAAGTCTGAGGAACCGTAGGTCTCAATGGTACCACCTGTGACAGCCTTCACCAAAAGTTGTTCGACATTGGCCACAATGGATAACTCACCACCTTCTTGGGCCTTGAGTTCCAATAAGTCTTGTTCAATATTCCCTTCCGATGTTATTCGCGCGTCTTCATTGACATCAATTGTCACCAACTCCTCGGTGTAATAAAGATCTACAAACGTTCTATACCCGCTGAATATCTTGGTAATCTGCATACGCAGTTTTAAGACCCCATTATTGTTGACAATGGAAACCTTGTTCAAATTATCACCAGTAATAATCGCTTTGTTGACATCTGATGCAATGAGATTTACAGAAAGCCCATCAAAGGCCTTTACTTCGGTGAATTTGCCCAGTTGATCGAAGGTTTTGTTTTCCTGACCAAACCCAAATTGCAAACACAGCAATAAAATCATTGCTACTTTAAGAGGTTTCATCTATAGGTTTTGTTATTGTTCATAGGTCGGAACAATCGTTTTTCGCTGGATCCATTGCAAAATATGTTCCAAATATCACTCAGTGACATATTTGCCAAGCAATGCAAAATCTAAATGGCGTTTGACCAAGTCCGTGTCTTTTACCATTACCACCACTTCATCGCCTAATTGAAACATTGAGTTCGTTCGTTCGCCGACAAGTGCGTATTGTCTCTCATCAAAGATATAATAATCCCCTTTGATATCTCGAATTCTTACCATTCCTTCACACTTGTTCTCGATAATTTCTACATAAATGCCCCATTCGGTAACCCCGCTAATAACTCCGATAAACTCTTCATCTTTATGATCCTGCATAAATTTTATCTGCATGTATTTAATCGAATCCCTTTCGGCGCTCGTTGCCAAATACTCCCTATCGGAAGAATGTTTGCATTTTTCTTCATAAGCTTCTGCATTTGGAGACTTACCCTTATCTAAATAATGCTGTAATAGACGGTGTACCATGACGTCGGGATAACGTCGAATCGGAGAGGTAAAATGTGAATAATAATCAAAGGCCAGACCGTAATGCCCAATGTTATCGGTTGTGTAAATAGCCTTGCTCATACTTCGAATTGCCAATGTATCAACAAGGTTTTGTTCTTTCTTTCCCTTTACATCCTCGAGGAGCTTATTTAAAGAAGCACTAACCGACTTTCTGTCTTTCAGGTTGATCTTGTGCCCAAACCTAGAAACAATACCGTTAAGGGCCATCAATTTATCTTCGTTCGGCACATCGTGGATTCTATAAACGAAGGTCTTTTTAGGTTTTTGCTTTCCGATAAATTCGGCCACTTTTCGATTTGCCAAAAGCATAAATTCCTCAATCAATTTATTGGCGTCTTTTGACTCTTTAAAATAGACCCCTTCAGGTTCATTTTGCTCGTTCAGGTTGAAACGAACTTCCACTTTGTCAAAGGAAATCGCCCCATGGTCCATTCTTTTTGTTCGCATCTTTTTTGCCAGTTCATCCAAAATCAAAGTTGCTTCCACGATTTCTTTTGAAACTGAATATGCCCCCTTACGAATTGATATTTCTTTCGGAATTTGCCCGCTACCGCTTTCTATGATATGTTGCGCCTCTTCATAGGCAAAACGTTCATTTGAATTGATTACCGTTCGACCGAACCATTGGTTTTTGATCTGGATGTTATCGTCCATTTCAAAAACTGCCGAAAACGTATACTTTTCCTCATGGGGTCGAAGGGAACAGGCATTATTCGATAAAACCTCCGGAAGCATCGGTACCACCCTATCGACCAAATAGACTGAGGTAGCGCGTTCATAGGCCTCATCGTCCAAAACGGTGTCCTGTTTCAAATAATGGGAAACATCTGCAATGTGTATTCCTATCTCGTAATTGCCATTTTCCAATTTTTCAAAAGATAGGGCATCGTCAAAATCCTTTGCATCTTTCGGATCAATGGTGAATGTCAAGGTTTGCCTCATGTCTCGCCTCTTGGCGATTTCCTCAGGAAGAATCCTCGTATCCAATTTATTCGCAAAACTTTCCACTTCCTGTGGAAATTCATATGGTAGTCCATACTCCGCTAGAATGGCATGTATTTCAGTATTGTGTTCGCCAGGTTCACCCAATACTTCTATAACCTTTCCGATGGGAGAATCTACATTTTCAGGCCATTCCTCTATTTCGACAATTACTTTTTCGCCATTCTTCGCCTTCCCTATCTTTTCCTTGGGAACAAAGATGTCGGTATATATTTTGCCATCGGTAGGGCGAACAAAGGCAAAGGTCTTTTGCAGTTCCACTATGCCCACGAAAGTCAATTTGTGGCGTTCCAATATGCGAACGATTTCACCTTCTTTCTTTCTTCCATTTCGCCTCTTATAGATGTGTACTTCGACCGTATCCTTGTGAAAGGCCCTATTCACTTTATTTTCAGGAACAAATACATCTTCGTCAGAATCTTCCAATATAACATAGGCATTGCCCCTTCCCGTCATGTCAACGGTTCCCTTGACTATCGACTTTGAACCGGCAATTGCCCTGAATCGGCCTCTTTCTTCCTCTGTGATTCTCTTTTTTTCTTTGAGTTGACCTAATCTCTTGATGAGTTGATTTCTGTCTTGGGTATTGCTAAGCCCCAATTTCGCGGCTATCTGTTTATAATTGAAACTTTTTTTAGGTTCTTTTTCCAAAACCGTGAAAATGCCTTTTGTTATTTCGTTTCTTCTATGATTTCTTGCTTTCTTCTTTTTCTTTGACATTAAATTTTGTTTGTGCGAAAATAGCATTTCCAGTTCTATCTGATCTGATGCCATCTTCCGTTGACTTTATCAACAATTATTATATATACAGTATTTTCTTTTAATTTATTTAAAAACAAATGATGGTGATGATAGCTTGTTTATAGCAGGAATAACTTTTCTTTTAAAAACTTGCTATGAACCAAATAATGTTTTTATCTACATTTTGTTAGTGGCAATTTTCATTAATAATCAGTGCATTGAATTTTTTATCCACTTGTATTGATAACCTTTATCCACATATTTTTTTGAAAACTAATCTCGAGAATTATGTTAGTTATTCGTCAAAAATCGAGTGGAACACTTGATTAAAAACTAAGAACTAATTTTTTAACCAAAAGATATTTTTTGTAGGCACTAAAATTGGAAATCCACAAAGCCAAGAAGTTATTTTTTATGTGGATGTTTTCAACAATTCAAAAAGTAGTTATCGATAACAAATTAACAAGCCTTCTCCCTTTGAGAAAACTATTTGTTGCAAAGATAGACATTCTTGTGGTGTAGTTATTCAATTCATACCTTTGTAAGAGAAACCATTACCAATTAGAGATGAAAGTTGCAATAGGAAATGATCATGCGGGCACTGAATACAAATTGGCTATTGTGGGTCTTTTAAAAAGCATGGGTACCGAGGTTATCAACCATGGTACCGACGGTACCGACAGTGTTGATTATCCAGATTTTATACACCCTGTTGCAAACGATGTTGCGAGTGAAAAAGTTGATTTTGGTATAATTGTCTGTGGCAGTGGCAATGGCGCTTCGATGACTGCCAATAAACATCAAAAAATTAGGTGCGCACTGTGTTGGACGAAAGAGTTGGTTCAACTCGCAAGGGAACATAACGATGCCAATATTCTGAGTTTGCCAGCGCGTTTTATTGCTTTGCCACAGGCATTGGAGATGGTTAAAACCTTTTTCGACACCAAATTTGAGGGAGGCAGACATGAACGCCGCATCGAAAAGATACCTTGTAATTAAGAAAACGTAACGCTATTTGGTCATTGGTCAAAAGGAGTATTCCTTTCCGAGGAAGGGAGTTTCCCAAAAAAGTATAACCGCTTACTTCTAACCATCAACTAGGGAATGGCCCATCACAAGCACTCGCATTCACACAACCATGCCCACTCCGATTTAAAAGGAAGGAATCTAATCATATCGATTTTTTTGAATATCGTTATTACGATTTCTCAAGTCGTTGGGGGGATTATTTCAGGGAGCCTCTCATTGCTCTCCGATGCGCTTCATAATTTTAGCGATGTACTTTCTTTGGTAATCAGCTATATCGCCACGAAACTTTCTAAAAAAGAAGCTTCCACAAATAAAACCTTCGGTTACAAAAGAGCTGAAATTATTGCTGCGTTTGTTAATGCGGCCACTTTAATTGTTGTTGCCGTTATTTTGATAAAGGAAGCCATAGAGCGGTTTTTCAGTCCACAGGAAATAGAGTCGAACCTGGTGATTTGGCTATCGTTACTCGGAATCGCGGCCAATGGCTTTAGCGTCTTGTTGCTAAAAAAGGATTCCGATAGTAATATGAACATGAAATCGGCCTATTTGCATTTGCTTACCGATATGATGGCTTCCGTGGCCGTGTTGGTCGGAGGGATATTGATGAAATATTTTCAATGGTACTGGGTAGACCCTTTATTGACCTTGGCCATTGCGCTATATCTTATTTATATGGGATGGGCCTTGTTGCGCGATTCAACGCGGGTACTGATGTTGTTCACCCCAGGCTCCATTGAGGTGCAAAAAATCGTTGATGAAATCATGGGAATAGAAGCCGTCAAGAATGTACACCATGTACATATTTGGCAATTGAACGAAGATGAAGTTCATCTCGAGGCCCATATCGATTTCAATGACGACATTAAATTGTCTGAATTCGATGCAATTTTGGAAGAAATTGAGGAAGAGCTTTTTCACCACCACGGAATCAACCACGTGAACATCCAACCGGAATTCGGAAAGTGTGACAGTAAGCAAATCATAGTTCAAGACTGATGGAAATAACGGTAAAAACCTTTGAGGAACTTACAAAGAAAGAACTCTATGATTTGCTTCGGCTAAGGGCTGAGGTCTTTGTTGTCGAGCAGGATTGTGCGTATCAAGACCTTGACGGAAAGGACATAAAAGCACTACATGTTCTTGGGAAGAAGGACAATGAGGTAGTTGCTTACACGAGGGCTTTCAAGCCGGGCGATTATTTTAAGGAGGCGAGCATTGGTAGGGTGGTGGTCAAGAAGAACCAAAGAAAGTTCAGTTACGGAAGGGAAATTATGAAAGCCACGATACAGGCGGTCAAAAAGAACTTTGAAGAATCGATAATCCATGTCTCTGCGCAGACGTATTTGCAAAAATTCTATAATTCCTTAGGCTTTGAACAAATCGGGGAGGAGTATTTGGAGGATGGTATTCCCCATATCGGAATGATCAAGAGAAGCTAGTTTTTACACAAAACGTTTGGCAACACCAATATGCGTCAAAAAATCAAGCTTTAAGACAAGATTGATGGGTTTTTCGGCTTTGTTCAGTTTGGAAAAATAGAGATAGCCCTCGCCATTGGAATTAAGTTGGTCGATTTCAAGTTTTCCCGTGTTGTTGTCGTTTGCATTTATAATTTCTCCAAAGATTTTTTCGGAAAGCCCTTTGGTGTTTAGAAAGTGGATTAATTTTTTTCGATTTACAAAAGTGATTTTGCAAGATGTAAAAACATTAGGTTCGTCGGTATAAATAGAGGTGACCAAGGCATAAAAATCAGTTTTCTTACTAGAATCGAAAAGCCATCCTTTTTTTGATTCACACTTCTTTTGATATTGTAACTCAAAAGCGAATGTCGGTAGTTCTTCGTTAATATAATCTAGTTGCGCCTTCTCATCAATGAAAAACTTCTTTCCGGAGGTTACATGGGTGAAGACGATGTCGATGCCTTCAATTTGTTGGTGTAGGTTGGCAACACGTTCAGGTGTGTATTGTTTTAAATGGCGTGCGTAATAAATATCAAGCAAAAGGGCTAGTTTCCTTTCTTTTTTGAGATCGGACGTAAACGTGCTTTGGAGCGACACAGGATTTATGAATTGATTTTCTCATATAGGGCTTGGGCAACTTTTTCCACAACTCCAAGGACCAAGGCATTGCCCATAAAAAAAGCACGCTTCGTATCGGAAATGCCATCAAGCTTGGTGTGGTCATCAGGGAACATGTTTAGACGCTCCAATTCCACAGGAGTCAATCTGCGCAACCCTTTGGAAGTTTTTACGACATGTTTGAATCGAGACGGACTTCTACCTCCTTCGCCGGTGATAATGGTCCTTGAGGCTTTGTCAAGCGCGTCGGGGAAAATCATAGCGCCCTCGCTGTAATTATACTCGAATCCGTTTTTAGCCTTTCGCACTTCCTTTTTGGCTCCTTTCAAATATTCCCATTTTGGCAAATCAGCTTTGGAAATGAAAAATTCCTCGGTAACTTCCCCATTTTGCAGCACCTGGCCCAAAGTTGTTTTTTTGCCATCAAAATCGGCGACCGTTTTAACGGTATAAACATTGCCATTGATAAAAGCGCCGCTATTTTCAAAAGGCGAAAATGTTCCGTTTTGGTTGAAATTCGATGAGATTTCGACCAAACTACCCTCTATATCGAAATTTTTGGCCGTTTTTGGTTCATTTTTGACCGAAAAGGCCGAAGCAAGAATCCCAGAACTATAATTCCAATTTTGTTTGTCCATCTTTTTCAATGCTTTGTAGATAGATGTTGATTTATGATACCCAAGAAAAAAAATCCGCCTTCTTCGTTGTGGCATGCCATATTCAGCAGCATTGATAACCCGCCATTCAACCGCATAGCCCAATTCGTCCAGACTCTTGAGCATGATAGCAAAATCCCGCCCACGCTGGGTTGAAGGCGATTTTAAAAGCCGATCCACATTTTCCAAAAAAAGATACTGTGGTGGATTTTTCTTTTCGGATAAAATCTTGTGAATGCTCCACCACAACACTCCTTTTTTACCGATCAGCCCCTTTGAATTTTTTAGCGTTGTCGCCACCGAATAGTCCTGACATGGAAAGCCCCCCACCAAAATATCCGCATCGGGGATATCGGAAACCGCCACCTTTGAAATATCCTCATTGCTATGATTCTCCTTTCCAAATTTAGCCTCATAGACCATTGAGGCATGTTGCGTTTTTGTAGCTGGCTCCCATTGGTTGCTCCACACGACTTCGTATTTTCCAGTCTTTTCGAGCCCAAGACGAAATCCGCCCACACCTGCAAAAAGCTCTATGACCTTGAGTTTTTTCATCGATGACGAAATTATGAAAATAGTTTCTCATTCAATGAGGCGCCCATTCAGGTCAGATTCCACCCTGTCTTTTGGCTGAAGGCAAAAGGGAGCTGAATGAGAATTCCTATTTTTGCCAAAACAAAATTCAAAATGAAATCAATAGTTCATTGTGCCTTCATTATATTATGCTTGCTTCTTATAACTAGCTGTAAAGAAGATCCCAATAAAGGCCCCAGCCCTATTGAAGCAGCTTTGGCAGAGATTAAATTAGAATTTGCTCCTGACAAACGTGTCGCCCTTTTTGATGTGGTGGCCGAAAATAATGATGGCCAATATGTTTTGAAGGGGGAGAGTAATCTACCCAAGGCCTTGGAAACCTTAAAGACGCGTTTGGCTGCCGACAGCATACCATTTATAGACAGTGTTCAAGTTTTGCCCGCCGATGACCTTGGGCAAAACATCAGGGCCATTGTCAATAATTCCGTAGCGAACTTTAGGAGTAAGCCTGGGCATTCTTCCGAGTTGGCCACGCAGGCAACTTTGGGCACTGTCATCAAAGTCTACAAAAGGGAGGATAACTGGTATTACGCGCAAACACCTGACGGATACTTGGCATGGGTGGATGCCGGTGGTATCGAGTTGGCAGACTTGCAGAAGGCCGAGAACTGGATGAATGACGAGAAACTCATTTACACCCAGACCTATGGCCACGCTTACCAAGGCCCTTATGATGATTCTCCCATGGTGTCGGATTTAACGGCCGGAAACCTATTGACCATCGTGAAGTATGCTGCGGAGAATTACATAGTGAGATTTCCTGATGGACGCAATGCTTATGTTCGTATCAATGAGGCCAAACCATATCATCAATGGCTTGAAAGCTTAAATCCGACTGAAGAGTCATTGGTTGCTACGGGAAAACAATTAATGGGTGTACCCTACATATGGGGCGGAACCTCTACGAAAGGCGTCGATTGCAGTGGCTTTACGAAAACCATATTTTTCCTCAACGGAATGGTAATCCCCCGTGATGCCTCCCAACAGGTGCATACGGGCATAGCCGTAGACTCAACGGGCAACTTTGAAAAACTGCAAAAAGGCGATTTGCTTTTCTTTGGAAGAAAGGCCACCGAAGCTTCTTCCGAGAAGGTAGTGCACGTCGGCATGTGGATTGGCAATAATGAATTTATCCATTCCTCAGGGAAAGTACATATCAGCAGTTTCGAAAAAGGTTCAAAAAACTACGATGAATATAACCTGAACCGCTATTTAAGAACCAAACGGGTTTTCAAGCAACAGGGAAAGGGGCTTATCCATTTGACCCAGACACCAATATTCAAAGACTAATTCGACACGGACATGAAAAATGCGCCTTTAATTTTCCTTTTGATGATATCATCACTGGTAAACGCACAGTATGAGATGAACCCGACCGAGGGGTAGTCCCCTCAAATAGGGTCAATGGTTTATATGTTGGAAGATTTGAAGGATAGAATAACGGCGGAAGTAAAAGACTTGGATTTGGCACAAACAGACTTCCAATTTGATGGGGATGCAAACAGCATCGGCTCATTGATCATGCATTTGATATCCACGGAAACCTATTATCAAATAGAAACCTTGGAAGGACGAAAATGGACCAAAGAAGAGCAAGAACGTTTGGGAATTGGTGTAGACCTGAACGAAGAATCAAAAAAGAAACTAAAGGGAAAACCCATTCAACACTACTTGAAACTTTGGGACGAAGTACGCCAAAAAACCTTGGCAGGCCTGAAAACCAAAGATGATAAATGGTTTGCCTCCAATATAGACGAGGGAGTTAATTATCATTGGGTCTGGTATCACGTCATGGAGCATCAAGCCAATCATATGGGTCAAATAGCCCTGGTCAAGAATCGGCTTACTAAATAGGCTTGTTTACAAGTTCAATAGCTCCTCTCCTTTTTCAGTCGGAAGCCGGAGGGGAGGGGCCGATACCTCCAATAGGTTTATCGAGTTGTCTTTCTTTGACTTCCAAAAACAATATTTAAATGCTCATCGTCTGGCACCCGTTTTCTACTTATTAAGCTGACAACAATATAGGTCAACATTGAAATCAAGAAAGCGGGAATGACTTCATGAATATCTTTCAAGGCCTCATATTCGAATCGAAAGGCGAACCGCCATACTACATTCATCGACATTCCTGCTATCATGGATGCCAACGCACCCATATCAGTTCCCCATTTGAGATAAAGCCCTCCAAAAATCGCAGGGAAGAAACTGGCGGCAAAAACGGCTCCTGCAAATGCCGTAAGTTCCACTATCCCGGCCATGGGGTATAAGGTCATTGCATAAACGACAATACAGTAAGCCGCCATAAACCATTTTGTACGGGGAATGATTTTCGAATTGGGCATAGGCTTGGCCACATGCCAAATGTCTTTTACAAATGCGGTTCCGATGATAATGATAACCGAGGCCAAGGAAGACATTCCAGCGGCAAAAAGTCCGGCGACACAAATACCGCTAACAAACTTATTGTCAAATTTGTCAAGCATAAACCCGATTACCTCATCGGTGTCCTGAATCAAAAGATTGGCCTCTTCAGTGGAGGCCATGCCGTGGACCAAGGCACCGAGACCCATGACGCATACCAAAGAAATCCCCAGAAATATCGGTGTCCAGATCATAGCGAAACGCATACTTTTGGCATTATCGATAGAATAGAAACGTATAAGGTTCTTGGGTTCTGAAATCTGTTTCATCCCTATCGAAAGCCCGATTCCCAAAATATAAAGGAATGACACCAGCTCCCCGAAGGTCACCAAGCCTGATTTTATCGGTTCGCCCGTTCTTGTCAAGTGTTCGCTATTATCAATAACTTCCATCAAGTTGTCGGCTCCTCCGGCATACATAAACGGAATGGCCAACATCAAAATGGCCACACCGAACATAATGATGCCTTGAATGGCATCGGTCCACAGCACGCTATACATTCCGCCCCAGATCGTATAGGCACAGGTAATGGCAATTATCGCGAAAGCCCCATATTCATAGGGAATATCCAACACCGAAGTCAAAACATGGGCGCAACCCTTTGCGATACCGATCATATACCAAAGTGTGGCAAATAAAATAATGACCGCTGAAAGCACCCGAATGCTTGTTGACAAGTTGCTCTTGTACCGCAGGTGAAAATAATCGGGGATTGTGAACGATTTCAATCTTGCGGTTTGAAACCGCATCCTTGGGCCCAATAATTGCCACGAAACAATACAGAACACGGTCCAAATAAGTCCCATCCATGCCCAAGAAAGTCCGTATTCAAATGATTTTCCAGCTTGGCCTATATAGGTGTTTGTACTTGCCGAGGTAGAGAAAAAGGCCAAGGAAATGACCCATCCAGGTATTTCTCGCTTGGCCACATAGTACCCCTCCACTCCCTGCGAGGCCTTTTTTTTAAAATACCAGCCGATATAGAGACATCCACCAACATATAGGGCGGTGAGAATAAGGGTCACATAATGCTCGCTAAAATATTCCATTAATGTTCTGGGCTATGGTCACTGTCGTCGACCTTGATATCCCTTCTGAGTACCAACAGCGCGTTGATGATAACCAAAATGATAATGCCTATATAGGGGAAAAGGGTTAGGAAATCCATATATGCTTAGTGTTATAATTTATGTTGTTCCCCGCCCTAGACAGGGCGAGGAGGATTCGTACGCTCAAAAAGCGGACGAAGACGAGGCGGGTTGAAAAAATCAAGCAATTGCAATACCAAAACAAGACCTGGGTTTTCCATCCCTTCCGACCCCGACGAAAAAAGTCGGGGCCACCTTCCCTTTTATAAGGGAAGGAGCCAGAAGCCATCAAAACATTTTCTTCAGTTCATTTTTTGTCACTTTGCCCAAAACATTCCGGGGCAACTCTTTTTGCACGATATATTTCCGAGGGATTTTATAACTGGGAAGGTAATCTTTCAACCAATTGCTAATTTCCTCAACATCGATTTTATCGTTATCCGATAGAATACAAGCCGAAACCACTTCACCCCATTCATCGTCTGATAAGCCGACCACGGCACAGTCATTCACAAGCCGGTGCTTTCGCAATACGTCTTCGATTTCAAGGGCCGAAATCTTATAACCCCCCGACTTGATGATATCGACGCTGTCGCGGCCTAGAATTTTGTAAAGCCCGTTATTCAGCTCGGCGATGTCTCCGGTAATGAACCAGTTGTCATCGGTAAAGGCTTTTTTTGTGGCTTCTGGTTTTTGCCAGTATTCCTTAAAGACACTCGGTCCTTTAATTTGAATTTCACCCGGCTCGTTTTCCTTAACAGGATTATTATTGGCGTCCACCAACCGCATTTCGACCCCGGGCAAGGGCAACCCCACATGCCCTGGTCTTCTTTCCCCATTATACGAATTGGAAAGCCCCATTCCGATTTCGGTCATTCCGTACCGTTCCAACAGCGTCAGACCTGTGATTTCACGCCATTTTTCAAGTACGGGAACGGGCAAGGCCGCCGAACCCGACACCATCAAGCGTAGTTTCGAAGCGGTTTCAGACATCCTTTTCTGTTCCTCGGCCGAAGCTTTCTCCCAATTAGAAATCAATTTATAATAGATGGTGGGCACCGCCATGAAGAGGGTCAATCGCCCAGACGTTATAATGTTCCAAACTTTTCCGGCATCGAACTTGACTAAAAACTCACAACAGGCGCCGCTCCATAATGCGCAGCTCATGACATTAATGATTCCGTGAACATGGTGAAGGGGCAAAATGTTCAAAATATAGTCTTCTTTGCCCCATTCCCAAGCATTGACCAAAGTGGTTACTTGCGCCTCGATATTCGAGTGGGTCGTAACCACCCCTTTGGGTTTGCTCGTGGTTCCACTGGTATATAGAATCATGGCCCTGCGTTCGACGGCAATTTTGGGCAAAATGGAGGAATTGTTTTCAAGCAGGCCATCCAGCGGAACTATCATAATTTTTGCTTCCTGCTCCAAAGGCTTTAAAAAAGCAATGTAATCTTCATGTGCAATTACAATTTTGGCTCCTGTGTCTTCCAAAACGTACTGAATGGAAGGTAAGGGGTGCAATATACATAGGGGGACAGCAATTCCCCCCGCGGCCCAAATTCCCCATTGAATGGCAGTGTATTCGAAAGAAGGAGGCACCAAAAAAGTGATTCGAGCTTCGTTTAAGTCATCTTTACCATTCAATAAATTGGCGGCTACCGTATGGGATGATTCTAGAAGTTGTTTATACGAATACGATTGCCCATTGGAAACTATGGCCTTTCGGTTTTTGAAGTTTTCGGCCCGCGTTAAGAGTTCGATCATAGGATAAAGATAGGTAGTTATTTGATAGACATGACTCCTTCCCCTAGCAGAGGAAGGTGTCCCGCTCTAAGCGGAACGGAAGGGGTTTGAGCACACAACATAATAGTTACGCTAAGATTTGTACAAAAAGAAGAACTAAGGTGCCTAGCCGCCCCTTCTTTTCCTTGCATTGAAGCCACCCGTCCTTCTTGAAAAAGGCAGGGAGCCCACCGTATTTGAAATTGCCACAAGTTGAAATTTAGTATAAAGATTGAATCGAAAAAACTCCTCCCCTTAGACAAGGGGACGTGGATTTCCTTTTTTTCGCGGAAAGACGGAGAGGCCTGTGTTCATAATTCAACCGTTTTTCCTGTCTTAAACGATTCATCGGCCGCCAATACAATTCGCAGACTATTTACGGCATCGCGCAAATGGTCGCTTAAATCCAAATCTTCTTGAATGGCTTTTAGAAAGTATTCCTGTTCCAAAAGGCATAGTCCATCATGGTCGGGTTCATCTGAAGTGTCTATAATCTCATCCTGTTTGGTAAATTTTCCATTAGCATCAAGTTCGGCATGGTGTAGCTTTAACGCCCCTGTTTTGGAATGATCGTCTACACTATCAGAATCTCCTTTGGCCTCATCGACTATCGAGACACACCCTTTAGGGCCGATGACATCTTTTACAAAAAAGGCCGTCTCACTCATCATGGGCCCCCAACCAGCCTCGTACCAACCGACCGAACCATCTTCAAAACGGACTTGCAGTTGCCCATAGTTGTACATTTCCGAATCGATTTCTTCCGAAAGACGTGCACCAATGGCGCTGACGCTCACGGGTACCGACTGGGTCATCAAACACATCACGTCAACATAATGCACCCCACAGTCTACTATGGGCGACATGGAGTTCATTAATTGTTTGTGGGTGTACCAATTGTCTCCCGAACTTTGTTGGTTGAGGTTCATTCGCATAACTAGCGGCTTGCCGAGGGTTCGAGCTACATCAACGAATTTTTCCCAGGCCGGATGTACCCTAAGAATATACCCCACTACCATTTTTTTGCCTTTTTCTTGTGCCAAATCAACCAGACTTTGTGCCTCATCGACGGTCAAGGCCAAGGGCTTTTCGATAAAGACATGGGCATCGTTTTCTAGAGCTTTTTTCACATAGTCGAAGTGAGTGTCAGGGTAGGTGTTGATGGATACCGCTTCAGGATTGGATTTGCGAAGTGCGGTTTCATAATCGCCAAAGGTGGGATATCCACCGAGTTCTGCTGACAGCTTTTCACGGCTTTCAGGTTTTCTACTGACCAATCCGACGATTTCAAAACCCTCCATTTGATGATAGGCCCTTGCATGCGAGGTGCCCATATGGCCACAGCCGACGACGAGAACTTTTATTTTGTTCATTTACTTTTCATAATTTACATAGAAGTTTGGGAGGTCAATTACAACTTTTGGCGTTTCTACCAAATTGAAGACAGCCCAAAAGCCCATAAGGGAACAACCCAAGAAAAGAAAATTACAAAAGAAAATGAAAATTCATACCATCGCTTCCAAGTTCTTATCCATAATTTTTGTTTTCTGTATCCTACTGCTCTGTCTGTCCGTTGGCAGGGATGAAGCCCTTAAAGCGGAAAGCAAACAAGAAGCAAAGCCGAACATCCTGTTTTTGATTGCTGACGACTGGTCGTATCCCCACGCAGGGATCTATGGAGACGAAGTTGTTCGCACCCCTACCTTTGACTGGCTGGGGGAGAACGGAGCACTTTTTGAAAATGCCTACTGCGCGGCTCCTTCCTGTTCGCCATCACGCGCCAGTATTTTATTGGGACGATATCCACATCAAAACGAAAGTGCCGGCAATTTGTGGTCGGTCATTCCTATTAAATTTCCGAATTGGGTTTCCTTGTTAAGGGAATCGGGGTATCATTCCGGGAAAAGCAGAAAAGGTTGGGGTCCGGGCAATTTTAAGGCAGGGGGTTATGGGCATAATCCTGCCGGAAAGGATTATCCGGACTTCAAGACCTTCTTGAAGGAAGTAAAAGATGACCGGCCATTTGTCTATTGGTTCGGGAGTAGTGATCCACATCGCATTTACGAGACGAATACAGGAATCAAAACAGGGATGGACCCGAGCTCGGCCAAGGTACCTGGGTTTCTTCCCGACTTACCATGTGTGCGAAATGACCTTCTAGACTACTATTATGAGGTGGAACGTTTTGACCGGGAATGTGGAAACATCATCGGGCAGTTGGAAGAAAACGGAATGTTGGAGAACACACTTATAATAATGACCAGTGATAACGGAATGCCTTTTCCCAGGGCGAAAGCGACTTTGTATGACTATGGCACGCGTATGCCTTTGGCCATGTATTGGAAGGGCCATATCGAAGGCGGAACCCGGATTTCCGATTTTATGAATTTTGTGGATTTCGCACCGACCTTCTTGGAGGCTGCCGGACTGGAAATCCCTTCAGCCTTTAGTGGAAATAGCTTAATGGAAATTTTTTCGAGGGAAGGGATGAAATCTGACCGAAGCAAGGTTTTTTTGGAACGCGAACGCCATGCCAATGTTCGCAAGGGCGATTTAAGCTATCCGGCACGGGCCGTTCGCACCAAGGACTTTCTGTACATCAAGAATTTCGAGCCCGACCGTTGGCCTGCAGGAGACCCGAATGCCCATATTTCAGTAGGGCAGTATGGTGATGTCGATAATTCCATTTCAAAGTTTTTGATGATGAAAATGGAAGGAAATCCAACTGATAAAGATTATTTTCAGCTGGCCTTTGGAAAACGACCGGAGGAGGAATTGTACGTTTTGGCCGATGACCCCTATAATTTAAGGAACGAAGCACGAAATACGAAGTACGAAGGAAGGCTGAAAGAGCTTCGCACGATATTGCAAGATTGGATGGAAAAAACAGGAGATCTTCGTTCAAAGGAACCCCAAACCATTTATTGGGACACGGTTTTATATACTCCCAAATACGATTTCGACAACTTTGACCTGGATAAAAAAATCAAGGAGTATCAAATGGCCGTTCGAGAAGGGGGAACGCTTAAAGAAGTTCCTTGCGGTCAATAATTTGGCATAACACAACTACACCCCAATGACCCACTCAAGAGGACGATCACAGATGAAAAAATGAACCATTAATTGGGCAAGTCCAGAACTTTGATTTGAAAATTGAAGAAGTTTATTCCGGAAATCCTCCGCGAGGATGTTGGGGGCTTAACAAATATGAGATTGGTGAGGTTACTCCAAGGCGAATGCCACAATCTGATTCCCTTTCTCAGTTCCCAATTTTTCACCCCCACAGGCAATGGCGATGTATTGTTTGCAGTTCACTTCATACATGGCCGGTGTTGCAAAGGCAGCGGCTGGTAATTTATATTCCCATAGCTTTTCCCCTGTATGCTTGTCGAAGACCCGAAAATAACCATCGCGGGTGGCCGCTATGAATAACAATCCGTTTTCTGTTACTAAGGGGCCACCATAGTTTTCGGTTCCGGTACCAATGCCCTCTTGCCCCAATTCAGGGGTGTCCCCGAAGGGAATTGACCAAATATACTCCCCGGTATTTAAATCGATGGCATGCATTGTGCCCCAAGGAGGAGTGATTCCCGGCAATCCGTCGCTATCTAAAAATTTGTTATAGCCGGTATGTTTGTAACCTTTCTTTGCATAGTCGGGTCGAGCGGAGTCGAGACCTCCTTTCTCGACCACATTGTGCTGTACTTCCTGTCCCCAGAGGAATTTGAGCAAGGCGTCCATCTCTTGCTTTTTGATTTGTGGGAAACCTGTCATCATGCCCTTGCCATTGGTAACGATTTCGATTACCTCGTTCTTCTCCTTTCGCAATTGTAAATCCAACAAAGATGGAAATCCGCTTGCCGCCAAACCTTTTCTATCGGCCTGATGGCAGCTCACACAATATTTTTGATAAGTGGCCTCGCCAAGAGGCGTACCTTCATCAATTTCATCCTCAGGGCCTACCTGCAGGTTCCAAGCCATTTCGTTGGCATTTACGTAAAGGATGCCGTCTTCAGGATCTGTTGCCGCCCCTCCCCATTCGGCGGCTCCATCGTAACCGGGAAACAAAAAGTTGGGGGTCAGATTGGGGGGTGCATATTGACGCTTATCCGCGGCTCTAAAAAACTCCAATAGCTCCTCTTTGTTTTTGGCAAACGGACTGATATCTTCCTCGGTCAAATCAAAGGACTGCCGGGCGAAAGGCCTTGGTTTTACGGGAATAGGCTGTGTGGGCCAGGCTTTTTCCCCTTCCAAAGTAGATTCAGGCATGGGCACTTCCTCGATTTCAAAAAGTGGTTCGCCGGTCATCCGATTAAAAACATAAACATACCCCTGCTTGGTCACCTGGGCCACCGCCGGAATCTTTTTGCCTTCTCTTTCGACCGTCAAAAGATTGGGGGGTGCGGGTGGGTCGCGATCCCAAAGATCATGATGGGTCAATTGAAAATGCCAAATTCGCTTACCGGTATTGGCATCCAACGCCAAAAGACAATTCGCGTAGAGATTGCTTCCCAAACGGTTTCCCCCGAAAAAGTCAGGCGCCGCAGACCCCGTGGGAATATAGATAATGCCGGCTTCTTCATCGACCGCCATTCCTGCCCAATTATTAGCGGCCCCTACCAATTCGTCTTTGTACGCATCCTTATTTTCCCAAGTGTCGTAACCTTCTTCCCCTGGGTGGGGAATGGTATGAAAGACCCATGCCACCTCGCCCGTGACCACATTAAAGGCAATGACATCTCCAGATGGGGCACCTGCACCTTCCGATAAACGCAAGGGCATAACGATTAGATCTTTATAGATGGTTCCCGGGGTATTCGATATCACGAATTTTTCCTGGGCAGATTCGGGCATCCCCGAACGCAAATCGACTTTCCCTTTATTTCCAAAGGAAGAAATCGGCTCTCCCGTTAGTGCATCCAAAGCAAAAAGATCGGACCCGCGTGTGCAAAGAATCCGCTTATCACCATCTTTTTCCCAATATGAAACGCCACGCGAAGTAGAGTGCCAAACCTTTACGGAGTCGCCGAACTGCCAGATTTCTTTTCCGGTTTCAGCGTTCAACGCAACCACCCGAAGCGCTGCGGTCACGCCATATAAAATCGAATCGGCCACAATCGGATTCATCTGCATCTGCCCCCAGTCAGAGGCTTCATACGACCACGCAACCTTTAGATTTTTGACATTCTCCCGTGTGATTTGGGATAGGGTAGAGTAGTGGCTACGGCCCGGATCACCCAAATAAGACGACCAGGATTTGTACACTGGGTTGGGCAGAGCTTCTTCTTTGTCAGATTTGCATCCCCCCAAAGCAAGACAAGTGAATGCTAACAAAATGGAAAGAAGGCGAAATTTTTTTACGAACACTCTTTTAAGATGGTTTGCTTAAAAGTAGGGAAAAATGTCAAAAATACTTGCTCAAGATGCTTTTAACCTGCCCGTAATAAGACCTTCCGAATAAGTTCAGATGCACCAGAAGATAATAGAGTTGATAGATGTCATTGCGGGCTGCCTCGCCCCCGATTTTCGGAAAATGCTCTAAATACGCATCATAAAAGACCCCAGTGAACCCACCGAATAATCGGCTCATGGCCATATCGACCTCATGATGCCCGTAATAGGTTGCCGGGTCTATCAAATAGGGAGTGCCATCTTGGGCGATGAGATAGTTGCCACCCCATAGATCACCGTGTAAGAGCGAAGGTTCCGTTTTAGGAAATAAATTTTTGCAGGTTTTTGAAAGCCGCTCATCGGATGGGATTTCAGAGGAATCCAAACACCCTCGCTTTCTCGACATTCCTAATTGTGGAAGTAACCGCTCATGGGCATAAAATTCGGCCCAATCAGAGTGACTTTTGTTCGATTGCGGAAGCGTGCCGATGAAATTGTCGGCTTTCCATCCAAAGTGCTCCGATGAAGTTTTGTGTAGTGCCGCCAGTTGATGGCCAAAAAGGGCCATGTCTTTGGTCGACACTCTTTTGGGCTTGATATATTCCATCAATAGAAATCCGCCAGGCTCTAATTTTTCACAAAGCAGCGCCTTTGGCGCTGCTATGGTTTTGGTTTCCGAAATCGCTTCGAGTCCCGCTTTTTCCGTCAAGAACATATCGTACGACTGAATACCTTCATTTACCTTGCAGAAAAACCGTTCCGATTTGGTTTCCAAAAGATACGCTCGTGAAATATCTCCTCCGGAAACGGCAGAAATTCGATCGATTTTGATACCAAGCAATGGTTCGATATATTCAAGTGGTTTAAATTCTTTCAAATCGGCTAAAAATTGGTGTTTTGTGCCCATATTTCGTCTTTTTCTTGCTCCGTAGCCCTGCTATACAGCTCAAAAAAGCCTTTACCTGGCCATAAAGTCCCTAATTTTCGCTTCAATTCAAAAAGATTAGACCACCTCATTCTTTTAAAGATGCTTTCAAAATGAGATTATAGCTGAATCTGCATTCCTTCTTCCGCAATATGGAATCCGTTTTCCAGAACGCTATTGAATTGTTCACTTTTAGGATTCAACAAAGGATTCGTGTGGTTGAAGTGAATAAAATGGATTTTTTTCTTTTCGGAAGCTGCAAGATTTTCAAACAGCCCCATACTTTCAATGACCAAAGGGTGTGGAATTTCTGAAATATCACGGTTGTTGATTTCTTCGGCATTGTAAAAAGTAGCATCGAGAAAGGCATAATCAACTTTTTCGATTTCGGAAATTATCTGGGTTTCCCACTTTTCCCATTTATCAATATCAGGTATGAAAAGCGCTTTCTTTAGCGGCCCCACAATCTTATAACCCACTGTTTCGGAGTATTCATCCCTATGGGGCACTATAAAGGGAGTCACGCTTACATTTTGGGTAAGTGTTACCTCTTTTTTGTTTTCCAAAGATTTCATTTGAATGTTTTCACTACTTACCAATTGGCCCCATGGACCATTGGTTCTCAGAAAAGACTCCATTTTCGGCATGGCGTAGACCGGAACATTTTGAGCGTTGGCCGCTTCCTTGCCCAAGTACATGAGGCCCGTATAGTGGCCTATATGGGCATGGGTCAAGAATATTCCACTCGGCATTTCGGGGGCGACCCAAGAAGCAGCCTCTTTCAGCCTTTTTAACTGTTCCGTGATATCAGGTGTGGCCTCGAAAAGAAAGGTTTTTTGAGCTTTCGAGTCGATAATTCCCATCGAGACCACTGTTCCACTCAAGTCGGGATTTTCGAATAGGGCCGCACAACACGCTTTTTTACAAGCGATTTGTGGAGAACCGGCATCTTGAACAGTGCCAAGTACGATTAGGGCTACTCCGGGGTTTGCTTTTTTGCTTTTCCCGGAAAAACCTTCCTTCTGGGCTTGCCCACACGAAGTGTATGTTATCAAGAGCAGTAGATGAAAAAGAAGCTTAGCGGTATGGGCAAAACAGCGATTCATTTCGCTGTGAGAAAATCCCGTATGTCGTTTGACAACTTGACCAAATCGGGTTCATGGGTATACATCATATGCCCGGCCTCATAATACTTCATTTGCACCCTTTCTTTGACAATCCCATTTCTCGCGAAGGTGTATTCCGCATCAAAAAAGGGAGTGATCAAATCGTAGTATCCGCTGGCCACGAGAACCCTCATTTCGGTATTTCGCCGCATGGTCTCGCCCAACGCCCTCGACACGTTAACGGGGGTGGGCTCCCAATAACTGCCATCTGCCACCGTTCGCCAACGCCATTTCTGGCCTATTTTTCGATTCGAGGTCAGATAGGGCCGATTCATTTTGACCTTTAGCACCGAGGCATAGTAATGATTAAGTGCCGCAGTATATGCCGCACCGATTTGATAGCTGGCGGGATCTCCCAAATTCGGCCTTTCCGAAACGTCGTCAGCTTCATCGCCCATAAAACGCCCATCAAGGCGACCAATGGCCAACCCTTTGTCTTCCAATAGTTTCTTTTGAAACCTTCCCATAAGAATGCGAAGATTCGATTGCAGAATATAAGATTTTTCAAGACCTGTAAAATAAGATAGCTTTTCCGCCAATGCACTTTTTTCAGAGGCACTCAACAAGTTGCCCCTGTACAAGGAGGGGGCATAACTTTGATAGGTAAATTGACGGCATTCTTCTATAAATTCCTCCAATTCCTTACCCTGCCCTGCCTTTTTGTGGTACCATGCCGTTGCGGCCATACTGGGCAAATAGGTCAGGTACGAGGTGATGTTGTCATGTATGGAAGTAGACCCGTCATAATCAAGTGCCTGGGAAATCAATATCATTCCGTTTAAGGCCATATTTTGACCTCCGCCTTCCAGCACCTTCCCTACCGCCGCCGCACGTGTAGTGCCGAAACTTTCGCCCGCAATATACTTGGGGGAAAACCAACGCTCGTTTTCCGTAATCCATTGTCGCATGAATTGTGCGACCGACTTGGCATCTTCGCTCAAGCCCCAATAATCTTTTACCTTGCCTTTTCCGATGACGCGGCTATAACCAGTGCCTACGGGATCTATAAAAACCAAGTCCGTCAGGTCGAGAAGTCCGTATTCGTTGTTGACCAGATTATAGGGTGCTGCGCCATCGTCTTTTTTGGCATCGGAATCGACTTTTACGATTTTCGGACCGAACATACCCATATGGAGCCAAACCGAGGCTGAGCCTGGGCCGCCATTGAACACAAATGTGACAGGCCTTTTCGTCTTATCTCCCAAGGGGTCAAGGGTATAGGCGACCGACCAAAACGAAGCTACCGAATCACCTATGTCGTTGGTCAAATACATTTCCTTGGCAGTGGCCTTATAGCGAATTGTTTTCCCACCAAAGGTTCCCTGATGGGACGTAACGAAAGTTTTGGGCACGGGAATGGGCTTTACTACCTCCTTTTCTTTTTTGGTCTGGCCCAACGAGACGGAACCGAACAAGAAAAGGGCACAGAATATGAAATTTTTAATCATTTTGACTTAGGTTGTTTTCACTTCACGCTCCCCGGTATGGTCTACCCCTTGTTGCCGTTCCAATTCAATCATCGCCTTTGGCCTAAAATTGGTAATTAGGGCCCGTCTATTATCGGCAGTGGAATTACCGCGACTGTAGTGTAGTGTCCCCCCTTGATGAAAAACACAAGAGCCGGGCTTCAATTCCACATAAACTGAATTTTCCTCGCTTCCCTCGCATTTCAGCGCCCCCTTGTTTCCTGTTTGTACGTGCACTAAAATTGGGGATAAATGCGATTTCGGGGTGTACCACATACAGCCATTTTCCTTATACGCATGGTCAATGGCGACCCAACAACTTGCCGCACGTTTGTCTGGCATGTTGATCCAGTAAGCTGCGTCTTGGTGCCATGGCGTCGGCGTGTTTGTATAGGGGGCTTTGTTGATTAACATATCAAAATCGAGTTCGATATCATCCCCCATCAATTCCTTGGCGATTTGCAGTGATTTCTGATGGATGGGTTTTTGCGACAATTCAGGAACCAATTTGCTCGGCACCATGATTTGCGTAATCTTCTCCTTGCCTTCTTCACTTCCTGAAAGGTCCGATCGATAACCTGAGGCATCGATACTGTTATCCAAGAATGAATTGTAAAGGTTACTATAATATTGCACCTCTTGTTTTGAAATAAGATTTTCCACAACCAGATAACCCTCGGTCTCAAAAAAGGCCCTTTGTTTTTCAGAGATTATTCCCATGATATTTTAATTGAAGATTGAAGATAGGAATTAAATTCAGAAATTACCCCTATCTTGTTTCGATACAACCAACCAATGATTCCGATATGTCACAATTGGCCGAAAATGTATCAAAACGCCTATTCTCATTAGACGTTTTTCGTGGATTGACCATGTTTTTATTAATCGCCGAAGCTGCCGGGTTTCATCATAACTTCACCGAGCTTACTGAAGGCACTGCTTTTTCGGGCCTTGCCCATCAACTGCACCACCATCCTTGGAACGGCCTACGTTTTTGGGATTTGATCCAACCCTTCTTTATGTTCATCGTTGGGGTCGCGATGCCTTTTTCCCTTAGAAAACGATTGACCAGGGGAACTCGAAGCGATGCAACGAAGCATATTATCAAACGATGCTTTCTTCTATTTGCTTTTGGAGTTCTACTGCATTGTGTTTATAGCCACGCTTTGGTTTGGGAGTTATGGAACGTATTGGTGCAATTGGCGTTCACTATTTTGATTGCCTATGCGATAATGAATATGTCGCACAGGGCCCAAATCGGAATTTCCATTGGCCTACTTTTGCTGACCGAGATTTTGTACCGTGTTTATAATCCAGAAGGCCCATATGTTCAAGGGCATGATAGTTTTGGTTCTTGGTTCGATATGTTGACCATGGGCAAGACAAATGGGGGCTATTGGGTGTTCGTTAATTTTATTCCGACAGCCGCACATACCATTTGGGGGGTAATTTGCGGGCAGGTCTTGCTGTCGAACAAATCAGCAAAGGAGAAATTAAAGCCTTTTCTGATATGGGGAGCGGCAATTTTGGTGTTGGGATTTGCCCTTGACTGGCTGAATATCACTCCCATTATAAAAAGAATTGCGACTTCGTCGTTCACCTTGGCTTCTGGAGGAATAGCCATCTTGACGCTGGCCTTGTTTTATTGGGCCATCGATGTCAAAGGATATAAGAAGAAATGGCTACGTATTTTCTCCGTTGTCGGCACCAATTCCATTTTTATCTATCTATTTGCCGAAACCGTGGGCGTACAATGGTTTCGGGGTTTTGGAAAGATCTGGACAGAAGGACTGTTAGCACCTTTAGGCATGCCCGAAAAATGGATTATGGTCATCAATGCGCTCTTTGTACTGTTCATCTTTTGGTACCTCACCTACTTTTTAGACAAGAAGAAAGTGTATTTCAAGGTTTAATACTGCCAAAGATGAATGAAAATAGATTTCTTCAGATTTTTAAAAGTTATGGCATATTCCTGCTGATTCTAGTGCTATCGGGGTGCAAATCCCAAACAACTCTTATGACAGATGACAAGGATGGCTGGGAATCAATTTTCAACGGAAAGGATATTAGGGACTGGACCACCAAAATTCATCGTTATGAAGTGGGGAATAATTACGGCGACACCTTTCGGGTAGAAGACAGTATAATCAAAGTACGCTATGATAAGTACGAAGGTGATTTCAACGAACGGTACGGGCACCTTTATTACAACAGACCGTATTCCTATTTTCATTTGAGCATGGAATACCGATTTGTAGGAGAGTTACATCCGGGCGCACCGAGTTTTACGCTTAAGAACAGTGGGGTTATGTTCCATTCACAAGATCCGCGCACCATGCCCAAAGAGCAGGATTGGCCGATATCTGTTGAAATGCAGTTTTTGGCTGGAATTGAGGAAGGCAAGCCGAGACCTACGGGAAATATGTGTTCCCCCGGAACTGATGTTGTCTATAAAGGAAAGGTCGACCCAAGGCATTGTATCAGCTCATCTTCCGACACCTATTTTGGCGACCAATGGGTGGCGGCAGAATTAATCGTTTATGGAGATTCTCTGGTAAGGCATGTTATCAACGGCAAGCAGGTACTCCAGTACACAAAACCCCAAATTGGTGGGGGAGTCGCCAACAGGTATGATCCAAAAATAAAGGTTGACGGCAAATTGTTGAAAGAAGGATTTATTGCCCTCCAGAGCGAGGGCCAACCCATTGATTTTCGAAAAGTAAAAATCAAAAATCTAAAGGGATGTATGGATCCAAAGGCAAAGAACTTCGGGAAACATTTTATTAAGTCCGACAATTCGGCTTGCATCTATTAACTTGAAAACAGGTCTTCAGGATATTTTCCGGCAGTTGTCCAACCGCCATCCACTGGAATGGTTTGTCCGTTGATGTGCGAGGCTTCATCAGAAAGTAAAAACAGACAGGTATTTGCAACATCCTTGGGAGTGCCCACCCTTTGATTCGGGTTCAACTTACCCCATACACCCTTGTAGTCAGGCTGTTCTTTTTCGGTACGCCCGGTAAGTGTGGCGCCCGGAGCAATTACATTGATATTGATCTGATGTTCTCCCAATTCGAATGCTAGATTGACGGCCATCATGCGCAATGCTGCCTTGGTCATGGCATATGCTGTCAGGTTTTTATAAGCCCTGATCCCTACTTGTGAAGATATCAGCACAACCTTACCGCCCGACCCCTGTTTTATCATTTCTTGCGCCGCACGCTGCACGAGAAAAAAGGCTCCTTTCATATTTAGGTCAATGACCTTTTGAAAAGACTCGGGCGTAAACTTCAAGAAATCGCCAAAAAGTGAAAGCCCCGCATTCGGAACGACAAAATCGATTCTTCCAAAATTCGCTATGGTGAAATCGACCATTTTGTTAATAGTGGCCACGTCGCCCGCGTCTCCTCCAAAGTAGAGACAACTTCTAGATGATGCGCTATTCAATTCCGAAACCGACCCATTCCCCCGCTCCGTATCAATATCATTGAGAACGACCTTGGCACCTGCCTTGATCAGAAGTTTGGAGATGGCATATCCGATACCTTCGCTTGCGCCGGTCACAATGGCGACCTTATCTTTTATTCCGGAATAGTTCATCAAAAATAATTTATTGGCGTGCCTTTGATTTTGGTTTGATGAACGAAGAGCCCACCACTGAACGGATACTCTTCCAATTGGCTTTCACCAAGTCCGCTTCTTGCGGTGGTAATATACAAGGTTTTCAGGTCTTTTCCACCGAAACAACATGAAGTGACATGTGGGGCGGGCACTTCGATTTTCTCAAGGACTTTCCCGGTTTTCGGATTCCATCTGCGGACACAATTTCCGCCCCAGTGGGCCACCCAAAGCATATCTTCTTCATCGATACTCATACCATCGGGGCTACCATATTCTTCAGGGACGTGAAAGGCCCTTCGCCCATTCGAAATGGAACCATCGTCAAGATCAAAATCAAAAGCACGTACCTCAAAAGTCGGACTGTCAATATAGTAAAAGGTGCCCTTGTCAGAAGTCCATGCAAGACCATTTGAAACAGAGGTGTTCGCAATTTGCAAAGAGCTTGCAAGGTCGTGTGCCACACGGAAAAAGTTCCCGGCCTTAGGGGCACAGCCTTTATCCATGGTGCCAACCCAAAATGCACCGTCAGGACCGACTTTTCCGTCGTTAAAACGTATAGAAGGGTTCGAATTCGGCAAAACGCCGTGTTTGGTCAAGGTCTCGGTTCCCAGGTTGAAAGACGCCAAACCCTTCTCCATGGCCAAAAGCAATTCACCATTTTCCTTGGGTACGGCCGCCCCGATCATTTCTCCAAACGACCAATAGTTGTTTTCCTCAGTAGATGGATCGTATTGGTGCAGCTTATATCCTTCGATATCGACCCAAAAAAGCAGTTGTTTTTTGTAATCCCATACCGGGCCTTCCCCTAAAATATATTTGGTGTCAATCAATAACTCTGCCTTCAACGACTCAATTTTTGGCATTCCTTTGTTGAAAAAAGGAAGTTACGGAAAACAGAAGAATTAATTTTAAGAAGAAAAATTTACTTATTGGACTATAAAAAATAGTTTAGGCGGCGAAAGAAGGCACTCCGATTTCATATAACTCCAATACACTTTTAGTCCAAACAACCATTTCATCATACCAATCACAAGAATTTACCTCAAATGCGAAATTCATCAAACGGCATCTGTCAAAAAATAATTTATTTACGCTCCTATGGAAAAAATCGCGTGAATCAACTATATCGGTTATCATAAACGCATCCATGGGGGTTAGCGAAGGCGTAGTGGAAAACCATTTTTTCACGAAGCTATCTGCGCGTAGTTGTTCGACTTTATCATGCCAGCTAGTCCCTGTTTTACATTGCCCAAAACAAATTATTTTAGAGGGATGACCGTCAAGAAATGGTATCCATGCAACAACATCTAGTTTATCATCTTGAGGATTATATGTGAGCTCATTTTCTTCTCGAATTACCCCTTCACCACATTTGGCGGTTAATTCTTCGAGTTTGTCATAAAATCCATCTCCTCTATTTGCAGTCCCAAAAACAAATCCATCGGAATATTGGCCTAAATAATGAACTAAAATATCTTTGCTAATGTGTTCGAACAAAAGAGAACCGTCAATACCGTTGACTATTCTTTTCGCGCCCATTTTGTGCCTCGTAGCACACAGTAGATATAGATACAGCCACTGACATCCATTCTCAATATCTTTTCTAACACAAAAAGTGTATCCGGTTTCGTCAAAACGAAACGGATAATGCTTCCCACAAGCCTCAGCTCTTCTCATGAGCTCAGAGGAGACATCATCAAGAAGACCCTCCGTTCGAATTTCTTGAATATCGTCATCATGCTCTTGTACATCTTCACTTATCTGCATTGCCTTTCGAATATCAGTGATAGATGCCGACCCATCTTTTTTGCGAAGACATTCGATCTCCCAAAAATCAGCAATTTCAATCATTGTTGGTTGAGGACTGAGGCCTTTTTCGAGCTTAAATGACATCGTCTTCCCTGCGTCTTTTCTTTTCCCCCATCGTTACTTCCCGCACTATTGTTTTCATTCTGTCATATAAGTTGTCGGCTCTATCAGCCAATGATCTTGAAACACCAAGAAGCTGCTCGTTTCCGTCATAGCCTTCGTTCACATAGGACCAAGCTTTTTGAATACTGCGTTGGGCGGAGTAAATATTCTCCTCAAATATTTTATTTCTGGGCCTGCTCAGTTCAAATGCAGTATCAAGGGATTGGTCAGCTCGAATAGCAGCAAGTGCCTCATTATTCCGAATTACGCTCTCTAACTTTCTTAAGTCCGGATTTTGGCTTTTAATAAGTGGGTCGACATCCCTTTTCTTACTACCATAAAACCATTGTAAAAGCTCACCAAGTTCCTCTTTATTTTTGTGCGGAACAGGTTCTTCACTTTCTTCCGAGGCATCGGAAATTTCAAGGAAAGACCGATAACCATCATACTGCAAACCAGTGTATAAGTGGGAGAAATATAGCCGACCTCTTTTGACATCTTCTCGATCAAATACTTTTAAAGTTTCCGCTTCCTCAATAACTTTCATGCCCTCATAAAGTTTTTGTACAGTTTTATGAGTGTCCCCAACTTGGAATGCAATTTCTTTGAGAGAAATGCCAAACTCTTTTTTTATTTGTGTGATATATTGTGCTTTGGCAAAACTGTTCCATTGGGTAGGCCCGTTTATATGCTTAAACCCAATAAAACGCCAAGCTTCTTGGCGGCTATTGACATAAATTACAGGGAGCTTAGCTAGACCGGCCTGAATTTCGGGAGTTATACGCTCTAGTACATCTTCATCTAATTTGTTATCCACTAACGAAGGGTCAATTACAATTCTAACCGCCGCCAACCTTCGATTTCCCTCTAGCACTACATTTCCCTCTCTTAGTGCTATGAGTGGCTCAGTACTAAAAAAGCCATGGGCCACTATTGAGAAAACAATCTCTTCTAATGCCATATGCTCCCATAGAATATTGAAAATCTCCTCATTATCAGCGGCCTTCCGGATTCCAAATTCTGCTAGACGTGGGTTTTGCCAGTCTAGAATAAGGTCACTTGTCTTGGGATATTCTATTTGATATTCCATTCAAATCTCTACTAATGAATAAGTTCTTTGGCCAATATTTAAATTCTGAGGAACAGTTAGGTTTTCCGAAAAGAACATCATTTCTTTTCCTTTTCTGGCAGTTTGGACGCTGTAGTTAATATCGAATTCGCAACTACGGTATTTAGAATATAATTTACTTATTTCCGGAGTATTGTCATAAGAGACAATCCAATAATGTGAATCAAAACCTTTAAGTAATTTGGCAAACGATTTATGATCTTGCTCGCGATAGTAGCTTAAATATAGGTTTCTTCCTTGAGCATAGTATGGTGGATCCAAATAAATCAAAGTTTTGGATTTGTTCAATTGCAAAACAACGTTATTCATAAAGTCAACCGCATCCATTGAGTAGAAATCGATTTGCTCCCTTAGCTCATAAACTTTTTTTAGCCGTGGAATCAAATTATCTTTACGAAATCGCGCATCAATTTTATAAGTGCCATTTTGTGCAAATCCACCTGTTGGACCCGCCTTTGGAAGAATCCCTCCCTTATTTGAACGATTTAGAAAAAAAGTAGAAAATCCAACTTCGAGAATAGAATATGCCTTAGGGTCTTCATAGATGGCTCTCTGAACATACCATTCATCCAAATTTATAGGGCAACTTTTTAACTTGTCAATAAACTCATTTGAGTGATTCAGAATTGAATCCCAAAAAGCATAAATATGCAGATCAGCGTCATTCAACACTATTTTTTCTACTTTTTTCTTCAAGAGAAGTCCTAAAGCGGCACCTGCCCCTCCAGCGAAGCCCTCACAATAAGTGCCACCATTAATGGAGTTTGTTGTGATTACATCCGCCAGGAAAGAAGTTAAAGATGACTTACCGCCTGGATATCTTAAAGGGCTTGGAAATCTTTTTGTAATGTATTCTGCAGAATTCACAGAAACAAAAATATGGAATTTCAAATTATGAAACCTTTATTTATTTAAGGTTATCTAGTGATTTTTACAGCTTTTTTAGTAAAAGTGTATTGGTTATTTGTTTTGCATAAGGACACTCTGATATTTTCCGCTGTCGCTCAAAAGTTTGGTAGCCGTTAAAATCGCTTCGTCATTTTGTAGGTAGTAGTCATAAAGTCCTTCGCGGTAGAAATAGCGGGTTACGATTTCGTCTTCGAGCTTCTTTTGAATTTCCTTTTGATGTTGGGTAAGAGCGGTCATTTTGCTTTGCTGAATTTGGTTTAGCAGATGTGTATAGTCGTCCCTTAACGCGTCATCAAAAATATCGCCATCGGCAATGAGTGCGTCTTTCAGGGTTTTTTCGGTAGAGGTCTCAAAAGAAAAACTGCTTTGCTTTACAAAGTCCTTGAAATTGTCATAATCGGCATTCGAGAATTTAAAATCAGAAACATGCTGCAATTGATTTTTATAAAAATAATCAGTGGCAAAATCAAAGATGACCAAGCTGTTCATCAAAGCCTTTGTCATTTCATTGGCCTGCACGGCCTCGATTCCGATGTCGGGCAATACGCCGCCACCATCTTGCACGCTACGACCGTTTCGGGTGGTAAAATTGTTGAATTTCGTATTTCTGACTGCATTGCCCTCTTCGTCACGATTCCAATAATCCAGGGACTGTATGCATCTTCCCGAAGGGGTGTAATAACGCGAAATGGTAACCTTGAGCTGTGTACCATATGTCAATTTCAAGGGGCGCTGTACCAAGCCCTTGCCAAAACTGCGTGCGCCCAGAACTACGGCACGATCCAAATCCTGTAGACTGCCCGAAACGATTTCGCTAGCAGAGGCGCTGCTTCCGTCAATTAGTACGACCAAAGGAATCTCCGTATCCACGGCCTTGTTTTTGGTCTTGTACTGCTGGTTGAATTTCTTGACTTTCGATTTCGTGGTAACGATCAATTCCCCTTTTGGAATAAACAAATTGGTCACGTTTATCGCCTCTGATAGTAAGCCTCCGGGGTTTCCGCGCAAATCCAAAATAATTTTTTCGGCCCCCTTTCCCTTCAAATCCATTAGAGCGGCCTTGGTTTGCGAAGAGGCCTTTGAATTGAACTTTGCTAGAACGATATAACCGGTTTTTTCATCCACCATTTTAGAATAAGGCACTGCATCGACTTCAATGGCCCCACGGGTCACGGTTGTAGTTTCCGTTCTACTCTGTCGGTTGTAGGTCACCTTCACAGAAGTACCGTTTGCCCCTTTTAGCAGCTCGCTGGCATTGTCTTCAAAGTCCGAAATATTGATGTCGCCTATTTTTATTATTTCATCACCTGCTTTGAGCCCGGCCTTATCGGCAGGGGAATCCTTATGGGGCTCAATAATGAGTAGGCGGTCTTGGTACGAGCGCACCAAGGCGCCGATACCAGAATATTCACCGGCGTTGTTGATTCGATAAGCCTCGACGTCTTGCTCGTTAAGAAATTTGGTGTAGGGGTCTAGGTCGTCCAACATATTTTTGATAGCGGTATCCATCAACTCCCCTGGATTCGTCTCATCGACGTAGTTCATGTTGAGCTCCTTAAAAAGTGTGGTGAAGATTTCGATTTGTTTGGCGATTTCAAAGAAGTCGCTTTTCACAAAACCACTACCGGCAACCAAAAAGGCAATGGCCATAACAGGCACCAAAATTCTTTTTTTAATCAGTCTTTTCATTTTTCGCTTCCTTTAAAAATTTTTGTAACAGCACCTTTATGTTCCGCTCTATCTGCTCGTAGTCGGGCATTTCCTTGCCAAGGTATAAAAATAGAAACGCAAAGTTTCCCTTACTATTGTTAAAAATCAAGTGTTTGTTGAGCCGATAACCCTCCCTTAACAGCCTCTTGATACGATTGCGCTTTACGGCACTTTTGAAGTTTTTTTTGGGTACCGCGACCCCGGTCTGAAATGGCACCTCCTCAGGGAGTGCTGTTTGAAGATAAAGTAATTTTAGGTTTCCCACTTTAATCGACTTTCCTTTGGCAAATAGGAGGCCGAACAATTTTCTGCTCTTTAGCTTTTCTTTTTTGGGAAAACGATTCCCCCCTTGAGGGGGGTAGGGGGGTGTTGGGTCAGCATTGTGCGACTGCCTTTTCAAGAATTCCCCACCTGAGAAGGGACTAAGGGAAGTTTTCTTAGTAACGAAAATTTCTAACATTTCCCTAACTTTCTCCTCTAGGGCCAATTCCACACTGAACATATTCTTTTTTACTTCTTGGTCAGAAAACCTAAGGAATTGTACTCCCCGCTTTTCCAATTCACCCTGCCTTTGGGAGTCATAGACATATCTATATTCGTGCGAATCCCCGTCAATTTCTATTGCAAGTTGAATTTCATGACAGTAAAAATCAACAATATATTCAAGCATTGGAACTTGTCTATGGAATTGTACTCCCAAAGCTCGATTTTTGATTTTTTGCCAAAGGAGTACTTCGGCCAAAGTGCTGTTTTTACGCATTTGACGAGCGTACTCCTTAAGTTTGGGATTATATGGAATGATTTTGTTTTTCAATGGAATATGGAAATTAATTTGAGCTTTCGCAAGACACTCCCTAAATGCCCCCTCAAGGGGACAATCCGCGGCTATGAATATCAAATATAAAGATACCTTTTATCTCTAATTCTTCCTTACCGCTTAATTCTAGACATCTTGAAATTTTTCTTGTTAAAAGCTGTTTATGACATTTATCATAGTAGTACCCTTGAAGACATTTTATATTTTCAGACAAAAGGATAACGAATAGCACTATGGGAGTATTAGGTGTCAGAAATATTGAGTCGGCCCTTGAAAGAAGGGAGCTCACAGAGCAATTACTAGGCGATATTGAAACCTTGGAGCGAATCTTCAATGAGGGTTTTTTTGAAAAAGGCATTATTAGAATTGGTGCCGAACAGGAGTTTTGCCTCGTCAATGAAGATTGGGAGCCCACAAAGCGGTCTCAAGAGGTTTTGAAGTCTCTAAAAGACGACCACTTTACCACTGAATTGGCCCTGTGCAACCTCGAGGCGAACCTTGACCCGATCGAGTTGACGGGCACCTGCTTTTCGCAGATGCACAAACAACTGGACGATTTGATGCAACTGGCCGAAAAACGGGCGAATGAATTTCAACTAAAAACCATACTCACGGGAATACTTCCAACAATTGCCACCAAGCACCTGCATTTATCATATATGACGCCTTTAGAGCGTTACAAGGCCCTTAACAGGGCCATAACGAACATACGCAAGGAGGATATCGACATGCACATCAAAGGAGCTGACGAATTAAACCTTCGGCACGATTCCATTTTATACGAGAGCTGTAATACGAGCTTTCAGGCACATTTGCAGATCGACCCAGACGATTTTGACAATACCTATAACTGGGCGCAGGCCATTGCTGGCCCCATATTGTCTATATGTGCGAATTCCCCCTTGCTTATGGGTCGTGAACTTTGGGAAGAAACGCGAATAGCTTTGTTCACCCAAAGCATCGATACCCGGGTAAGCTCGTATTTGCTTCATGAAAGAGATTCACGGGTAAGTTTTGGTAAAGAGTGGGAAGTCGGTGGGCCAGTTAATTTTTATAAAGAGGCCATTGTCGGGTTTCGCAGTATTTTGACCTCGGATTTTGAAACGGATAGCATGTCTGATTTTGAAGCCGGAAATGCCCCAAAACTAAAAGCATTGAACTTGCACAGCGGTACGGTTTATCGGTGGAATCGCCTTTGTTATGGACGTACCGAGGGAAAACCACACCTTCGAATTGAATGCAGGTATATACCCTCGGGGCCGAGCACGGCAGATGAAATAGCCAATATGATGTTCTGGACAGGGGTGATGGTCGGAAGACCCAAAGAATATGACGAAATCCATAAGAAAATGGATTTTAAGGATATCAGGGGAAATTTCTTTAACGCAGCGCGGTATGGAATGGCCGCTCAATTCTATTGGAACAATTCTTTGATAACGGCCCAGGATATGATTTTGAATCTATTGTTGCCAATGGCCTATCGAGGCCTTTACGCAATGAAGGTATCCCCAAAGGATGTGGAGCGTTATCTGCCAATAATCGAGAACCGGGTAAAATCCATGAACGGGTCGCGTTGGGCGATTCAGGCTTTTCGAAAGTTCAAAAAAGAACACAAGACGAGAGATGCCCTAAGAATGTTGGTAGCTTCGATGCACGAAAAACAACAGAAGAAATATCCGGTTGACGCATGGCAACTTCCTTCGGGCAATGTAGTACACCAGACTTCGGGAAAGAGAAAAGTAGGCGACCAAATGAGCCGTAGAACGATTACCGCACAAGATAGCGACAGTGCTTTATTGGTTTTGAAAATGATGGAATGGAAAAACATACACCATCTTCCTATTTTGAACGATGACCAAGAGTTGGTAGGTTTGCTGACATGGACGGATGTCCTGCACCACGCCAAAACACCTGAAGCCCTTGGGAATGGAGTTTCCGGCATCATGAGAAAAAAACTCCTCACGACTACCGAAGACACCCCCCTTCAAGAGGCTGATGCCCTTATGAAAAAACATGCCATTAACTGTCTCCCGGTTGTCCATGGCAAAAAACTGGTCGGTATTATTTCTACCAAGGACCTTTAAATATGGGTTCCGCAACTTGCGCACATAGTGCTGACATTTCCGAAGGCCGCATAATAGGCCACATTAAAGGAAACCAAAAAGGCCCGACCCTAATTTTTTTCGGTGGAATCCATGGTAACGAACCGGCGGGGGTGAGCGCTTTGGAAGAAGTATTTGCCATGCTCAATTCCGAAAGCTTTGAAATACACGGTTCGGTAATGGGCATACGAGGAAACATCCCTGCACTACTGAAACAGCAGCGTTTTCTTGAAAAAGACCTGAACCGGCTATGGACCGAAGAAAACATCAGGGATATCAAGACGGCCCCGAAAAAGGAAATCAGTATCGAAGAGAACGAATTGATAGAAATCGATCGACTGATTTTAGAATTGTTGACGACCTGTGATCCCCCCTTCTATTTTATCGATTTTCACACCACCTCGAGCAAGTCGTTGCCCTTTATTACAATCAATGATGCAATGATCAATAGAAGATTTTCACAATTGTTTCCGGTTCCGATAATTCTGGGTATAGAGGAGTTTCTGTCAGGCCCGCTTCTGAGCCATATGAATGAAATGGGATATGTTTCATTGGGTTTCGAATCAGGGATGCACACCGATGAAATCTCAATTGCGAACAACATTGCGTTCACTTGGCTTAGTTTGGTCTTTGCAGGCGTCCTCCCAGATAAAGATAGCATAAGGCTCAAGGAACATTTCAATAACCTAAAAGAGGCCGCACAAGGGAAAAATCACTTTTATGAAGTGAGTTACCGCCATAAGATCAATCCAAAAGAACGATTTGAAATGGTTGCAGGGTTCGAAAGTTTTCAGGCAATTAAAAAAGGAACACTATTGGCCTTACACGACAAGAATGAAGTCAAGGCAGAAAACGACAGTATTCTCTTTATGCCCTTATACCAAAATTTGGGAGAAGACGGATTTTTTTTGATTCGTAAGATTCCATCTTGGGCATTGCGGCTTTCTTCTTTTTTAAGAAGGATAAAGTTTGATTCTTTTCTGGTGCTGCTGCCCGGAATTTCTTGGAGCAATAAAAACAAGGAGAAACTCAGGGTCAACCTCAAAATCGCCCGTTATTTTACAAAGTCTTTCTTTCATTTATTGGGGTACAGGAACCAAACCTTGGATAAGAACCACCTGCTTTTACGTAATAGGGAACGGCCGGCGAAAACGGAATTGTACAGAAGCACCGACTGGTTCAACGGCAAGGCCCGGTAGGCCATTTAATCTTTGATTTCCAAAGGTTGCGGTTGCCAGAAATTGTTCTCGGCATTGACATCGGCCATCAGTTGGGACGGGTCGATGATGACCGCCTTGATATCGCCCAAAGGCCGATCGATGCCAAAGGAAAAAGATGTTTTCGCCCAAGACCAATCCTCCAAAACGGTGCGCTTCAATTGCGGATACGGGTTATCCTTTTCGCCCCGCATCATTTGTAAAGGGGCATAAAATGTTTCCTGTGTGCCATCATTGTAGACCACCAAAATATCTATGGGCATCGGCATTAGGCCGATACGCTCTAGATTTATTTTCGTGTTCCCGCCGTCTGCAACTACTTCTTTTATTCCATAGTCGATGGTATTGGTTGTCTGCGTCCAATCGGTCAAGTACCAATCCAGTTCCATTCCTGAAACTTTCTCTGCCGTTCGCTTGATATCGTTGGGTACCGGATGCTTGAATTTAAAATCCTCATAGTACTTCCGTAGTGTTTCCATCAACTTGTCCTGACCAATAACGTAACCCAATTGGGAAAGAAAGACCGCACCCTTGCTATAGGCCGAAATGCCATAGGCCATATTATTTACATATCTGTCGGCATGGGTGCCCTGTGGCATTTCAAGGTCAGATCGAACCAAGCCGTAATATCCGTTATAGGCATTTTCAAACGGATTGGTTTTGTTTTGCGCCATTACCTCGTTCATGGCCAAACTGGAAATAAAGGTGGTAAAGCCTTCGTCCATCCATTCATGCTTTGATTCGTTGGTGGCCAGAATATGTTGGAACCAAGAGTGGGCCATTTCGTGGGAGGTAACACCCACCAGACTTCCGAATTTTCTCTTTCCTGTAATCAGGGTCGCCATGGCATATTCCATTCCCCCATCCCCGCCTTGAATAACGGAATACTGATCATAGGGATACTTACCGATATTCTTGCTGAAAAATTGCATCAGCTCAATGGTTTTGGGCTGCAGTTTTTTCCAATTTTCCAAAATTTCGGGATCGTTCTTATACAAGAAATGTAGGGTTGGCCCATTGTCGACCTGTTGGGTATCGTGAATATAGTCTGGATCTGCCGCCCAAACGAAATCGTGAACCATGGGAGCCTTAAAATGCCAAGTCAGTGTTTTCCCTCTGGGCTTATTTACCTTTGTGCCGGGCTCTTCATAACCATGCCCGACTTCTTGGGGGTTTTGCAGATAACCACTTCCGCCGACTATATAATCTTTGTCGAGTGTCAACTTAACATCAAAGTCTCCCCAGACTCCATGGAATTCCCTTGCGATATAAGGCCCTGAGTGCCAACCTTCAAAATCGTATTCCGCCATTTTAGGATACCACTGGCTCATTGAGAGCGCAACACCTTCGGCATTGTTTCGGCCCGAACGTCTTATCTGTAGCGGCACCTGGCCTTCGAAGGTCATATCAAATGTGGTTTTTCCTCCCGGGGGAATTGGTTTTGCCAAGTCTACCACCAAAACAGTACCTTCTTCGTTCATTGTAACCGCCTGTCCATCTTGGGTCAGTGATGTTACATGCAATTGCCCGGTTTCAGAATCGGAAAGCACGGCAATTCGACTTTTTCCGTCTACCCACATACGGCCATCTGGATCTTTGACGCTATGAAGTCTTGCATCCATCTCACTGCCGGGCTGAAAGGCATTAAAATACAAATGATAAAAAACGCGATTCAATTCGTCGGGCGAGTTATTCGTGTAGATTAATTTTTGGGTGCCCGAATATTGAAAGGTCTCCACATCCATATCGACCTCCATCGCATAATCTACATGTTGTTGCCAATAGCCCGTGTTTTGGGAATTCATGGTTCCGAAGAACAAAAAGCTTAAAAGTGAAAAACCTGCGACTTTCAATTTAATATACTGCATGAAGCTTAATTTAATTATCCCATATAGCAACCCTAACCTCTCGTTTAAGGCAGGAATCCATAATTACAGCCTAATTCTACCTTCTGAAACCCCCTTTGCCATTAGTAAGGCATTATAGGCATTGACGATTTTTCCGGAGGTCGAAATATCATTAAGTGAGCCTGTCTTTTCCGAATTACCGCCCAAGATAACTTTGGCTTTTGGTGCCAGGCCCGATTCCAAAATGATGCGTTTGACCTGCGAAGCTTTCAACTTTGGATAATGCGAGCGAATCAAAGCTGCTACACCTGCAACCGCGGGCGCTGCCATTGAAGTCCCTGGTGAATACTCATATTCGTTGTTTGGATACGTGGAATAGATATCCGTTCCAGGAGCGAATATGTCCACATTTATTTTTCCATAATTTGAATAGGACGCCACCATTTCAGAACCGTATTTTGGATCCAATGCACCAACGGTTATGACATTGTCAGCAATTTCCGGGCCATTGTTCACTTGATCATTTGGATAATTCGGATTCGCGGGATCATCCAAATTTGCACCATCGTTGCCCGCGGCATGCACAAAAAGCACATCTTTTTCAGCGGCATATTTGATTGCATCGTAGACCCATTGGGCATTCGGCGAGAAAGATTTTCCAAAACTTCCATTGATGATTTTGGCGCCATTGTCAACGGCATAGCGAATTCCCAAAGCGACGTCCTTATCGTACTCATCACCATTGGGTACGGCCCGTATGCTCATAATGGCCACATTGTTGGCTATGCCATTTACGCCCTTCCCGTTGTTGCGCTCGGCGGCAATGATGCCCGCAACATGTGTACCATGGCTTTCGTCATCGAATCTGCTCTGCGGGTTCCCGTTGCCGTATTTGGTGTCGGTAATGTCATAAGGATTATCACCCACAACTTTTCTTCCGTCGAAGTCTTTGTTGAGGTTGTAATTCAATTGATCCGAAAAATGCTTAATGCCATCGTTTAGTTCCTCAAAAACCTCAGGGATGGAGTCGGCGAAACCATACATCTGCATCAAAACGCCCTTATGTTGCTGCATTGCCTCATCGGCCGGCTTGATCGCGGCTACATCTTTTTTTGTGTAACTGTTCTTCCCTAAATGCCTTTTGACCGCGGCATCCGCATTTTTTACGGCCTGTAAAATTTGCTCATATTGCTGCTTATTTTGCAAAGCCTTTTGATAGTCACCATCTAATTTGGCCTTCGCTTTCGCTTGTAGGGTAGCATCACCAATACCTAGTCTTAGCATGCGAGCAAATTCCAATTGCTCATTGTATGATTCACCCAGAAAATTATAACCATGTATATCATCGATATAGCCATTATTGTCATTGTCCTTTCCATCGCCGGCCCTTTCTCTTCTATTGGTCCATAGTACGCCATCAAGGTCCTCATGCTTCAGGTCGATACCAGAGTCCAATACCGCGACAATTACTTTTTGCCCTTTTTTGTTGCCAATTATTTCTTTATACGCTTTGTTGACACTCATACCGGGGATGGTATCACTTGCCAGGTCTAGATGTCCCCAACTCTTCTTTTCGGCTTCGGTCAGGTCTGAAATCTTCAATGGCGTGGTATCAATATTTTCAATTGGTGTCGATACCAAGGTCGTGGCACCACAGCCCATCAACAATAACGCTGTAAAAACTGTGAAAAAAGCTTTGGATAAATTCATCTGATATATCAATTTTAGTTAGTGTATCCTACTATAATATGCTCCGGTGTGGGCTGCTTCGAAATGCTCGAAACACCCCCTATCTGCAAGGGTCACGAAACAGGTTTTTCCATTATTGCCACCAAATGTTATGTTCGATGGATTCTTTCCCTTCAATAAGACCTCATCGATAATCTTACCTTTTGGCGAAACAATGGCCACGGTTCCTTTTTCGTAGCGCGTAATGTACAAATTTCCCTCAGAATCACAGCGCATACCGTCCATACCATAGTCTTCGAATTCGATGAATTTTCTTTTGTTGGAAACACTTCCGTCGGCCTTGATATCATATTGCCAAACATTGCGCTGTACAGATTCGTTGACGTAAAGTGTTTTTCCATCGGGACTCACCTCGATGCCATTGGTGGTTCCCATATTTTCTTCCAACAGAACAATGTTTCTCGATGCGTCGACCATCCATATTCGACCTGTGCTTTCACCCCAATTGGGATCGCTGAGGTAAATCGTTCCGTTCGGGGCAATGGCCAAATCATTGGGTTGGCTCATTGTGGCATTATGGGCCCAAACAGAAACTTCTTTGGAGCCTTTCTTTATTCTGAGGACATTGTGGCCCGTATAATCGGCGATGTACATATGTCCATCTTGATCGAATCGAATACCATTGCCGGTACTTCCTTCGGGAAGCGTAACGAAAACACTTCCATTTCCATCTTTGTCCACAATTCCGATAGTGCCCTGCTCCTTGAAATTTACCGCATAAAGATTACCCTCACTATCAACCGCAGGACCTTCGATACCCTTGGTAAAAGCCCATTCAGCAGTAAAATCGTTACTGTTCATTTTTTGCGCCTTGCAGGAAAGCACAAACACAACACAGAAAATACCAATAAGTATTTTTAGGCTATTTTCAATTAAAAACCTCATCGAACGTAAATGTTTCATTAAGTCTAGGTCCTTTTTCGGTGGCCCGCAAGGTACAAATTTCATTGTGGGCGTCATGTTCGAACAACATATAATACCCGTCGTCCACGGCCCTATTCAAAAAACGCTCTTTTTCGACCAAGGTCAATAAAGGCCTTGTGTCATAGCCCATAACATAGATTAAGGGAATATGACCCACGGTTGGCACCAAATCGGCCATAAAAACCAAGGTCTTCCCCTGATATTTTATATGTGGAATCATCATCTTTTCGGTATGCCCATCGGCAAAGAAAATGTCAAAGCCCAATTCGGAGCCCTCGATGAACATTTCATCGCTACGGTCAATGAATTTCAATTGCCCGCTTTCTTCCATGGGAAGTAGATTTTCCTTTAAAAAAGATGCCTTTTCCCTGGGGTTCGGATTTATCGCCCATTGCCAATGATCTTTGTCGGTCCAAAAGAAGGCATTCTTGAAGGCGGGCTCATAAGCTGTTCTGCCTTTGTTCCATTGAATGCTGCCCCCACAGTGATCAAAATGTAAGTGCGTCATAAAGACATCGGTGATATCATCTCGGTGAAAACCGTGCTTTTTCAATGAGGCATCAAGAGAATGTTCGCCCCACTGATAGTAGTAACCAAAAAACTTATCGGATTGTTTGTTGCCCATTCCGTTGTCGATAAGAATCAGGCGATTGCCATCTTCTATCAAAAGACATCGGGCCGCCATATCGATCATATTGTTCGAATCGGCGGGGTTTGTTCTGCTCCACAGTGCTTTAGGAACCACCCCGAACATGGCACCACCGTCCAATTTAAAATTTCCGGTTTCAATGGTGTATAACCGCATCCTGCAAAAGTAGAAAATCGAGTCGAGATTTTTGGTTGGGCAGATTTAAATACCACAGGCGCTTCTTCATCAAACGCCCAATATATGGCAACATTCTTAAGCCAATTTCTAGTTGTTGTGAATTGCCCAAACTAAAATAAAAAGCTATTTTACCCTGGAATACTTAAAAATAGCCTCTCAAAAAATCAACAATGCTCGAACTGGCCGGAATTATCATCTTGGGAATCATAGCACAATGGGTGGCATGGCGCTTTAAGTTACCGGCTATTTTGCCCCTGATTCTGATAGGGCTTTTGGTGGGACCCATAGCAACGCTTTTCACCGAGGGCGGGGAGAAGTTGATAGAACCGATTTGGAACGGTGAAAAAGGGCTTTTCCCTGGGGAGGGTCTGTACTACTTCGTCTCCCTTGCAATAAGTATTATTCTTTTTGAAGGAGGTTTGACGCTCAAGTTTTCAGAAATCAGAAATGTAGGGCCCGTAATTACAAAATTGATTACCCTCGGTAGTGTCGTAACTTTTATCGTTGCAGGAATTGCCGCTCATTTCATCTTCGATTTAAGCTGGCAGATTTCTTTTTTGTTCTCGGCACTGATCATTGTTACCGGGCCTACCGTGATTACCCCGATTTTAAGAAACATTCCCTTGAAAAAAGATGTCTCAGCGGTATTGAAATGGGAAGGTATCTTGATCGATCCCATTGGGGCCTTGGCGGCGGTCTTGGTATTTGAATTTATCAGTGTTGGAGAGGGCCAAGCATATACGCTTACGGCCCTTATCGAGTTCGCAAAGATTTTATTGTTTGGCTTTACTTTCGGATTCACTTTTGCCCACGGGTTGGCATTTGCGATAAAAAAGAACTTTATACCGCATTATTTGCTGAACGTCGTATCGCTTTCGGTCGTACTGCTGGTTTTTGTGGAGTCGGATATTTTTGCCCATGAGTCAGGGCTTTTGGCCGTTGTTGTGATGGGTATGGTCATGGGCAATATGAATTTACCGAACCTAAAGGAGCTACTGTATTTTAAAGAATCGCTCAGTGTACTGTTGATTTCGATACTCTTTATTTTACTCGCCGCCAATATCAATATCTCAGATCTTGAATTGCTCTTGACCTGGAAAACCGCGGTTCTCTTTTGTGTTATCGTCTTTTTGGTGAGGCCTCTGGGCGTTTTTTTATCCTCGGCCGGGTCTGACCTAAAATTGAATGAAAAACTTTTTATTGGCTGGGTCGGCCCACGGGGTATCGTTGCCGCGGGAATTGCCTCACTGTTCGGTTCTAAATTATTGGCCAAAGGAGAGCCGGGCGCGGAGTATATTACCCCGTTGGTCTTCATGATCGTTTTGGGCACCGTTCTCTTAAACGCCACCACAGCCCGTTTTTTTGCCCGCATTGTGGGGGTGTTTTTGAAGAAATCAGAGGGCATTGTCATCATCGGGGCATCGAAAGTTTCCCGATTGATCGGAGATTACCTCAACAAAAATGGTCGACATGTGGTACTGATCGACAACAACCAGACAAACGTAGACAAGGCCAAAAAACTGGGCATAGAGGCCTTCACGGCCAATATTTATTCCGATACGTTGTCAGATAACATTGAATTGAACGACGTAGGTTATTTGATGGCGCTTACCGGCAATTCAGATATCAACAAATATGCGGTCAATAAATTTGGCGAACAGTTTGGGGAGAATGGTTCGTTTCGTTTGGTCAACTCTGATGAAATGAGAGATTCCGAAAATAATCCAAAAGAAGGATTGTTTTCCCATACCGATGATTTCATAAAATTGACCGAAACGGCACGCAAATATCCAGCAATCCACGAAATAGAGTTAAAAGACCAAGACCACTACCAAGGTTTGATAGCGATTACCAAGGCCGATGAAAATATTGTACCCATGTTTCTAAAGACACCTGATGGTGAAATAGAAATTATTTCTTCCTATGGCACGGCGCATGCCGACATCAAAGAAGGTTATCGTCTTGCATACCTGGGCAAGATGTTCGATGTTGAAGATACAATCGGACAAGAGTCAAAAAATCTCTAGTAACCAACGATTACTTTATAATCAAGACAACATATAACTCCATAACGTAATGAGAACAGCGTGATGGAGTCAATAAAATTGGAAAAAAGGGCTATCCAGAGAAAACCATGGTTCTCCAGACGTTTATGGAAATATCTTCGGAAACCACTTCATAATTTGATCCGGCTACGAGCCGATAAAAATGAATGGAGGATTCCCGTTTTATTTTGTCGGCCAAAAGTGATTCATCGATTTCACCTCCTTCTTGCCGCCAGGTGAAAATCGAATTCTGTTCGATTTGGATGATGCGATGTTTTGCAACGAATTGGGCAATATAGGTGGTCATCGGGCTTGAAGGTTGTTAACTAACTTATAACAAGGACCGCGACAAAAAATTGCCCATCAAAATGTTAAAAGTAAGAAAATAATGAAATTTTGTTGTAGGAAGGGCTAAATGAACTGAGGGAAGTTAAAATCTTCTAATCGTTCAATTTCAAAACGGCCATAAACGCTTGCTGCGGAATTTCCACATTTCCGACCTGGCGCATTCGCTTCTTGCCTTTTTTCTGTTTTTCCAGGAGTTTGCGCTTACGGGAAATATCTCCTCCATAACATTTTGCAGTAACATCTTTTCGAAGCGCCTTGATCGTCTCACGGGATATTATTTTTGATCCGATGGCTGCTTGAATGGGGATATCGAATTGCTGGCGTGGAATCAGTTCCCTCAGCTTTTCACACATTTTTTTGCCGATGTTCTGGGCGTTGTCGGCATGGATCAAGGCCGATAGGGCGTCAACGGGTTGCCCGTTCAAAAGAATGTCGACGCGCACCAATTTTGAAACCCGCATCCCGATAGGGGCGTAATCAAAAGAAGCATAACCTTTTGAAACCGTTTTCAACCGGTCGTAAAAATCAAAGACAATCTCGGCCAAGGGCATATCAAAATTGAGCTCGACCCTTTCCGTGGTCAGGTAGGTCTGATTGGTAATCTGACCCCTTTTATCGATACAGAGCGACATGACGTTGCCCACAAAATCTGATTTGGTGATAATGGTCGCCTTGATATAAGGTTCTTCGACCCGGTCTACCGTTGAAGGATCGGGTAGATCCGACGGGTTGTTTACAATGACAGGAACATCCGGGTCTTTTCTTGTAAAGGCATGATAGCTAACGTTAGGCACCGTTGTGATCACGGTCATGTCGAACTCCCGTTCGAGACGTTCCTGAATGATTTCCATATGCAGCATCCCCAGAAACCCACAACGAAACCCAAAACCAAGGGCCGCACTACTTTCCGGAGTGAAGACCAAAGAGGCGTCGTTCAATTGCAGTTTTTCCATAGAGGATCGCAGTTCTTCGAAATCCTCGGTATCAACAGGGTAGATCCCAGCAAATACCATCGGCTTTACATCTTCAAAACCCGCAATGGCATTCTGGGTCGGATTGGCCGAATCGGTAATCGTATCGCCGACCTTTACCTCACGGGCATCCTTTATTCCAGTGATCAAATAGCCCACATCGCCTGCTTTTATGCTCTGTTTGGGATGCTGTTTCAATTTCAACGTTCCCACTTCATCGGCAAAATAGCTTTTGTCGGTCGCGACGAATTTTATCTTCTGGCCTTTCTTGATTTCCCCGTTGATTACCCTGAAATAGGTTTCCACCCCCCTGAACGGATTATAGACTGAATCAAAGACCAAAGCTTGTAGGGCTTCCTGCGGATTTCCTTCTGGTGCGGGAATCCGTTCGATTATCGCTTCCAGAATTTCTTCAATGCCAATGCCCGTCTTGGCACTGGCCGGAATGACCTCCTCAGGCTTACATCCCAAAAGATCCACAATGTCATCGGTCACTTCCTCTGGGTTTGCACTGGGCAAATCGACCTTGTTCAATACGGGAATGATCTCCAAATCATTCTCCAGGGCCAGATATAAATTCGAAATGGTTTGGGCCTGAATGCTTTGGGCGGCATCAACGACGAGCAACGCCCCCTCGCACGCAGCGATAGACCTCGAGACCTCATATGAGAAATCAACATGCCCAGGAGTATCAATAAGGTTAAGAACGTATTCCTCGCCTTGAAAGGTATAGTCCATTTGAATGGCATGACTCTTTATGGTGATGCCCCGCTCCCGCTCGAGATCCATGTTATCCAACAATTGCTCTTTCTTCTCGCGTTCGGAGACCGAACCCGTAAAGTCGAGCAGCCGATCGGCCAAGGTGCTTTTGCCATGATCGATATGGGCGATGATACAAAAATTGCGAATATGCTTCATGCGGCCTGCGTGAATTAAGGGTGCAAAGATAACAGAATTTACAGCGTAATTTGCTAAATGTTGACCCCAAAGACCGGGGGGTATCGCAACTATCGGAATATGGGCAAACCAAGAGTGCTCAAAAAAAGGAAACACCTCCAATACCAAGAGCGTCTTTCAGAATCCTCCGATCAGTCCGCCGCAAATACCCAGACTGATCAATAAATAGACGCCTGCCAAAATATAGAGCACCTTTGCGGCCTTTTTATTCGACTTTCGAAGCGCCAGGCCTATTCCAAAAAGCAACAGTGCCGGCCCTAACATTATCAACAAGATCAACACGAAAAGGCCGTCTAGATTACCTACTTCCAACAGAAAAAGTTTTGCCATGTTTTGTTTTAAGGTTGATTTATAGCATATCGATTCCGCATAGCCCCAGGCCAACCAAGAGGCAGATTCCACCCATGATCAGAAAGATTCTTGCCGGTTTTTTATTCTTAGTGGCCGCAAGTATTACCCCGATCAGCAAGAACAACGCAGCCGGTGCGAACATCATAAAGCCTATGGCCGCTATATCGCTTATGTAAAACTCAAGGGAAAATGCTGAACTCATGTGATTCGTCTTGTAACTGCTTAAGGTAATCGGCCTTTTCATCCCTATAAAACAGGTTCATTGTTTCAAAAGGGATGATTTTGTTGTCTTTGTTAACGATATGCACACACGACTTTTTAATGGCCCTGACATCAAAATTATGGGCATCAATGAACTGCATGATAATAATTCTGAACAAATTGTCATAACCCAATTCGGGGGCGTCGATTTCGGGAAGACAACACATAATTGACTTCAAATTTTCCGATGCCCTTTCCACGGAATTTCCCGTGCTGAAAAGCTCGATCATCTTCCCATGAAGCGCTTCGTCTTGTTCATAAATAATGGTGTTCTTTCCTTCATTCAATAAATCGTCGGGATTGATATAGCGCGTCAACGGATTCACCTCGTCGCCCAATTTCAGCGCATAGGCCATTACCAATGCATCGGGGTTACAGGGTACAGGTATCAAGTCATCGGCTTCATAAATCGGCGATTGCTCCAAGATTTTTCGTCTGACCTCGGTCAACGTAATGCGATTTTCGCCGACTTCGAAATTTTCTAAACGCCCGGCAATCTGTGTGGGTTGAAAAGTAACACCGCGAACACATTTTTGTTGCAGCGCAAATTCAATGGTCTCGCCCATCTCATTATCGTTCAACCCTTTTTGCAGGGTAACGACCAAGGTGGTCGATAAATTCAATTGGTTGAGGTGCTTTAGGGCCGCCAAACGGGTATCGGCGAGATCTGCGCCTCGCAACGTTCGCAAAACATGATTGTTCAAAGAATCGAACTGTAGATAAACCTCAAAATCAGGGGCATAAGAGGCAAGCCTTTTGGCGAAGGCAAAATCCTTTGCGATTTTAATCCCGTTGGTATTGACCATCAGATGACGGATGGGCAACGACTTGGCATAGTCAAGAATCTCAAAAAACTGAGGATGTATTGTCGGTTCGCCCCCGCTGATCTGAACCACATCGGGCTCCCCCTCGTTATTGACTATGGTATCGAGCATTTGCTTTATTTCTGCCACAGTGCGATGACGGCCGTAGGTTGGTGAAGAGCTCGCATAACAGGTAGGGCAAGTGAGATTGCAGCGGTCGGTAAGCTCGACGACCGTCAAGCAGGAATGTTGTTCATGGTCAGGGCAAAGTCCGCAGTCATAGGGGCACCCATAATGCGTTTTGGTGTTAAAGGTCTTGGGATATTCCGAGACTTTGTTGTAGTTGCGTATATTCTTGTAATACTCGATATCGTCGGCGATCAAAACTTTTGACCGGCCGTGTTCTTTGCAATATTTGAGCATGTACACCTTGTCGTTCTCGAAAACGATTTTTGCATCTACCCGTCTCAGACACTCATGACAAAGACTTAGTGTGAAATCATAATAGGTGTACTTTCTTTCCGGCATATTTGAGCCCCTCTACGATAGTAGTATGATAGTATAGAAAACAAATTAAGCATAATATTTGGATGCTGCTCAGACCGAGAACGAAAAAGGTATTTGGCTTCAAAAATTCAATACAAAAACGAAATGCGAAGTAAGAGATCATAAATATTTTGAAAAAGGTGCCGCTCTTGAATCGATTGGGCACTTTCATCATTCGCTTCAATAGGATAAAAAATAAGACCAGAAAAACAATCTCATACAAGGCGATGGGATGTCTGTATATTCCATCTCCCAGATCCATCGTAAACCAAAAATCGGTCTCCTTGCCGTAAGTGAACTCTTTGATTCCGGCCAAAAAGCATCCGATTCGACCGATGATGATCCCCAAGATGATGGGCAAGGTGAACAAATCGCCCGAGGATTGCCTTTCACCGATTATTTTCTTTGCCAATTCCACACCGAGCAATCCTCCGAAAAGTCCGCCCATGATCGTTTTATTGTTCAAAAGGGAAATCCACCCTTGATCGTAATGCAGCGCAGGGTTTTCAAGAAAAGCGACCGATCTAGAAAGAACCAGCGCTCCAAAAATGGCCCCAATGATTATCGAAAGTCGATTGTTCGATGAAATGGGGTCTTGGCTATTTCGCCTAAGAAGCACATAGTATCGAAAGCCAATGATAAAGGCCAAGTACTCGAGCACCAAATGCACATTTATTTTTATACCGAACAGTATGGGATCAAAAGGAAGGAAAAAATCCATAGAATATAACGAATATAGCGATGTTCCCTTTTTATTGGCTTGTCGATAAATCGTAAATTTGCACCCATGCCCAAAATAGGAGACATACAGCTGCCTGATTTTCCGTTGTTGCTCGCACCGATGGAAGATGTGAGCGACCCGCCCTTTCGCGCCTTGTGCAAAGAGCAGGGTGCAGATGTGGTGTACACCGAGTTTATTTCTTCGGAAGGATTGATACGCGACGCTGCAAAGAGTGTCATGAAGTTGGATATCTATGAAAAAGAGCGCCCCGTCGGCATTCAGATTTTCGGTGCCAATCTCGATTCAATGCTACGTTCTGTGGAAATCGTTGAAGCATCGAATCCGGATATCATCGACATCAATTTCGGATGCCCGGTAAAAAAAGTGGTCTCAAAAGGTGCGGGAGCGGGCATCTTAAAAGACATCGACTTGATGGTTTCCCTGACCAAGGCCATGGTGAACCACACCAAACTGCCGGTCACGGTGAAGACTCGCCTGGGCTGGGACGAAAAATCCATAAAGATTGTCGAAGTAGCCGAAAGGCTTCAAGATGTGGGGATAAAATCCATTGCCATACACGGTCGTACCCGGGCCCAAATGTATAAGGGGAATGCCGACTGGAAACCCATTGCCGAGGTGAAGAACAACCCGCGTATGCATATTCCCGTTTTTGGCAACGGAGACGTTGACTCTCCAGAAGACGCTATGCGCATGCGGGATGATTATGGTTTGGATGGCGCCATGATCGGCCGGGCCAGCATCGGATACCCATGGTTCTTCAAGGAGGTCAAACACTACTTCAAGACCGGAACGCATCTTGACCCACCTACCATGCCCGAAAGAGTGGAGGCTGCCCGCAGGCATCTGCAAATGGCCATCGACTGGAAAGGCGAAAAACTTGGGGTTTTTGAGACCCGTAGGCACTATACCAATTATTTTAAGGGCATCCCAAATTTCAAGGAATATCGAATGAAAATGGTCACAAGTGACGCCGCACATGACGTTTTTGCTGCATTTGACGAGGTACTTGAAAAGTTCGGGGATTATGAATTCGCCCTTTAAGGAGCGATCAATTTTTTATCGATTCTACTACTGGCGATTTTTGCCGCAAAGAATCCCAAGACAATAATAGTGGCCAAAACGATGACGACATTGATCAAGTTCAATTCCACGGGATAGTCGATAGTGCCGATTTTCACCCATCCGAAGAGCAATTGCGAACCGATCAATAGGCAGCCGATCAGAACGCCGATGATGCCGCCTGCCGTGGTAACGATCATTCCCTGCACGAAGAATATCCTTCTCAACTCTTTCAAGGTGGCGCCAAAGTTGAAAAGGGTACGCAAGTTTTCGAGTTTATCCAATATCATCATGATAATGGCACCCACTACATTGAAAAGGGCAATGACCAAAACCAAGGTGAAAATCAGATAAGTGGCAACGTTTTCAGTATTCAACATGCGATGCAACGAACTGTTCAATTCTTGTCGATCCTTTAGAACGACCTTGTTGCCCAATATCGCGTACAACTCGGTTTTTAGTTTTTCGACATCGGTATTTGATGCCAACTTAAAGTTGATTCCAGAGACTTGGGTGCTGTCTTTTTGTAACAATCGTTGAACGGTCGAGATATCGGTGAATACATATTTCTTGTCGAGTTGTTCTTCGACGGCATAGATGCCCCCGATGACCATCGGCAATTCGGTGTACATTTTTTGCTGCGAAAAAGATCCTTTTCCAGGTTTGGGCACAAGAATCACCAAGGGTTTTCGAAATTGGTTTTCGGCCAGATTGAGCAGGCGCATGATGCCGATACCGGCCACCCCTCTTTTCTCGTCTATGGTCCATTTGCCCGAAATCAATGTGCTGTCGATTCCTGTGGTCTGTACATATTTCCCATCGACGCCTTTGATGCTCGCTATATCGCCGGTCTCTTGATGTGTCAGATATACTTTTTCCTCGATTTCCTTGGAATACGAAGTGATTCCTTCAAGTTTGGATAGGTCGGATTCCGTCGCCGTTGGCACTGAAAAAAACTTACCCGCTGCGGGTAAGGCCTTTAGGTCGGGATCAAAGGAATTGCTAAAGGAAAGGCTGAACGTCTTTAAACCTGAAAAGCCTGAAAGTACGATGAACAAGGCCGCCGAACCGATTACAATGACGAGAAAAGTGACAAAATTGATGATGTTCACTGCATTCTGCTTGCTCTTTGAGCGTACATAACGTTGGGCAATATATCGGGTGAAGTTCAACGGTTAAATTTTCTTCCTTTTGTCGAGCAGGTCTCTATTTTCGATAGGATTTTCATCTCCCTTCAACGACTTTTCGATGTTTTCGATATAATCCAAAGAATCGTCAATGTAGAACTGCAGTTCGGGCACTCTTCTCAATTGATGCTTTGTTCGCTGTGCCAATTCATGCTTGATAAGCGGCTGATTGCTTTTGATGCCATCTAAAAGCTCCTGCGCCGATTTTGCCGGAAAAATACTGAGGTAGACTTTGGCAATTGAAAGGTCGGTGGTTACCGAAACTTTTGTCACTGAAATCAAGATACCCTTGAGGCCACCATCGGTTGCCGCCCTCTGAAGAATGTCGGCCATATCTTTCTGTATGACCCCTGCGATTTTCTTCTGTCGTTGCGTTTCCATGGGGCAAAAATAGCCCTTTTATGACTTTTGGCATTATTTGATATTTGCAGAACACCTAGTTTTAGGGTTTAAACCAGAAAAATAGTAGCTTTCATTATGGATAAAATTGAACATATCGGCATAGCCGTCAAGAATTTGGCGGAGTCGAACGCGCTTTTTGGAAAACTATTTGGAGAGGCTGCCTATAAAGAGGAAGAAGTGGAATCTGAAGGGGTGCGCACCTCATTTTTTAGATCTGGCCCCAACAAGATCGAGCTTTTGGAGGGTACCAATGAAGATAGCCCCATTACCAAGTTTATCGAAAAAAAGGGGGAAGGCATACACCATATCGCATTTGCGGTTGATGACATTGTTTCGGAAATTGAACGCTTGAAGGCCGAAGGGTTTACCATTTTGAACGAGACCCCTAAAAAAGGTGCCGACAATAAACTGGTCGCTTTTTTGCATCCAAAGAGTGCCAATGGGGTTTTGGTCGAGTTGTGTCAAGAGGCCCCACCCCCCGACCCCCTCCCCAAAGGAGAGGGGGAGTAGCTATTTACAGTTGTGCGCCTGCAAAATATATAGTAGTTTTGCCCTCGCTTGAAATTATTCTCGTCCACATTTTAGGACTTGAAATTACAAGAATCGGTCCTATAGCTCAGCTGGTTAGAGCACTTGACTCATAATCAAGGGGTCCCTGGTTCGAGCCCAGGTGGGACCACCGAGAGAAGCTGAAAGGCTTCTCTTTTTTTATTTTTAGGATGTGATATGCACATGTTTAAAAAGGGCGCTTACTTGACCTGGTCAAGCGCAAAGATTATTTCCCACCCAATTTGCCGCACTCGCTCGTCGTACTTCGCCTCCTCCAAATCTGTTTCGTCATATTCCTTTGGATCGTCATAGGGCAATGACAACCTAAAATCACAGCCGATGACAAAGGGGCATCCCTCATCGGCTTCGGAACAGACCATTATGGCGCCAAAGGCCGTTTTCGGATTGGGGTCATCTTCATACTTCTTGGAGAAAGCCAGATATGGGTCCATTTCCTTTTTCCAGCGCACCTCATATAGCGGATTGTCCTTTGTACCGTCTTTAGTGGTCAATTCGAAGCCAGCTCTTTGAAACGCCTTAACTGCTCGAATGTTGAAGGCAGTTGCCTTTGTACCCCCAGAAAATGTTTGAATTTTGGGCAATCCCAAATAGTCCGCCCCCACAGCCAACCAAAGCTGCCCGATATGCGATCTTCGCGAATTGTGCGTGCAGATAACGACCAATTTCGGCGTTTCATTTTTTTCTATTTTCCCTTTGATGTATGTACTGAGCAAAAGCAGTTTTTCCTTCCGCTCGGCAGGAATCAAATCAAATTCGGCCTCAAACTCCTTACAAATGGCCTCTATTTTTTTGAACATGGTCAATTCAAATGTATTTATTTTCGGCTTTGTTCAAACAAAAGAACGAACCCACCAATTTCGGCTTTTCTGCTGTATTTATTCTATTTGCCATGTTAAGCTTTTTTTATCTTTTCCGGCCATGGGGATAGAAATTCAGATAACCTATAGCATGGCCCAATAAAATATACCAACTTCCACCTCGACATATAATGGCCACCCATTACCTAAGGATGAAAGGCAAACCGTAATACTGGGGAATGGCGATTTGGACTTACCTCCCTTTTTTCGATCAAAATGTAGAATGTGCGATTATCATTGAATTTTAAATACTTTTAGCAGATGAAGGCAACAACACGAACAACTGCATGTCTCTTACTTTTTTTGTTGGTCAGTTTTATCTATGCCCAGGATGAAGTGAAATTATGGGAAGGACAGGAAAAACCTTTTTATAAAGAAAACGATTTAGAGGAATTCGAGAAGGAGGTTTGGGGCACCAAGGTTGTGGGCAACATCACGACGCCCACGCTTACCATATATAAGGCAGAAGGTGAGAATAGCGGCAAGGCGGTCGTAATAATCCCAGGAGGTGGCTATGAATTGGTAGCCATGTATCACGAAGGATATGATCTGGCGGACCGACTTTCAAAAAATGGAATCACGGCAGCCGTATTGAAATATAGACTCCCTAATCCAAAATCTTCTGACGAGCCTCACAAAGTGCCCTTGAGCGATGGCCGAAAGGCCTTGAAAATCATGCACGAAAAAGCAAATGTTTACGGTGTTGATACCGGTCAAATAGGTGTGATCGGTTTTTCCGCCGGCAGCCATCTGGCGACGGTACTCAGTCTTTGGAAAAGCGATGTGGAAAGCGAGAACCCTGATTTTTCAGGTTTGATCTATGGGGTCACCATTTTGTCGGAGGACAATTTGAATTGGCTGGAAAAAAGCCTGTATTACAGAAAACTTTCGAATCAAGAAATTGAGCAAAACAGCTTGCTGAACTTGGTTACTTCAGATACGCCGCCCGCATTTCTCGTACATGCCAATGACGATGATGTTTGCCGGGTCGAGGAAACAACGGCCTATGCCCAAAAACTATACGAGAACCAGGTTGAGGTTGAAACCCATATTTTCCCCAAAGGAGGGCATGGTTTCGGAATGGGTAGAGCCTCCGATGGAACAAACCAATGGGTGCCCCTATTTGTCAATTGGCTTAAGAACAATCAATTTTAATCCGACTTTCAGTGAAATTAAAAGGTGCTTTTTTTATTGTAACCCTGACTTTAGTACTAAGCTGCGGGCAAAACGACGCGAAGAAAGCCGATAAGGCCGCGAAGACCGACTACCTATCACTTTCCGAAAATATTTTGGATTTCAGGGGGACCCCCAAAAATCGGATCGAAAGAGATATGCTTATGTTTTCTGACCAAGGGGCTTGGTTTGCTTACGGCCTGCCCGATTCCACAAGTTCGTATGGCGGGTTTTCCGGGCCTTTTTTGATGACGCAGGAAAATGGGGTTTGGATCAGCCCGAATTTAACGCGCTTGCAGCTCACAAGTGGCTCGAGTAACATGAAAACCATGGATTGGGAAAGCGATTTGCATGAGCAAAAGGCTTTTACCGATCGTTTGCAGCAGACCTATAAAAACAACGATTTACAAGTCGAACAAGAACTGGTTTTTCTTTCCGGACATACTGCGCTGCAACGAACTACGATTACCAATGCATCCGATTCCGATATTGACCTGAACTGTAGGTTTTTAGGAGAATTGTTTACCTCTGAAATCTATGCTTCCCAAGAAAACGAGTATATTAAATTGGAATCTTCCAAAAGCGATGCCCTTGGCTATGTTCGATTGATAAACCTACCGAGTGAGATTTCCGTAAGGGATAGTCTATCTTTCGAAGTCAACCCAGAACCCATAACCTTACCTCCGAACCGATCACAAGAACTGATAATCGCACAGACCTTTATTTTTCCTGAATATTCCTGGGAAAAAGAACGACAACGAATCTCCAAAATCGATTTCGACTCTATTTTGAAGGCCCGTAAATTGGAAAAAGAGAGCGAACTGGCCGCATTGGTCAAGAATAGAAAAGTAAATTTTACAGATAGCCAATATGCTACTGTTTTGGCCAAGGCGCAGCTGACCCTGCAGAACAATTGGCGTATTCCTGCCGGGGAATTAAAGCACCAAGGGCTGTTTCCAAGCTATCAATATGAATGGTTTCACGGGTTTTGGTCGTGGGATTCATGGAAGCATGCCGCCGGGCTCTCTTTCTATAACCCTCAATTGGCGAAAGATCAAATACGGGCCATGTTCGACTTTCAGCAAGAGGACGGGTTCATCGTAGATTGCGTATACAGGGACACCACTATAGAAGCGCACAACTATCGAGACACCAAACCGCCTCTTTCGGCTTGGGCAGTTGCCAAAATACTCAAAAGGGATCACGATATGGATTTCGTACGGGAAATGTATCCGAAATTGAAAAAGTACCATGCATGGTGGTATGACAAACGGGATCATGACCAGGATGGAATCTGCGAATACGGCTCTACCGACGGCACCGTTTTGGCCGCCAAATGGGAAAGCGGAATGGACAATGCCATTCGTTTCGACGACTCAAAGATTTTAAAAAATAAAGAAGGAGCGTATTCCCTTGATCAAGAAAGCGTTGATTTGAACGCTTATTTATTTGCGGAAAAATTATACTTGGCAACTTTGGCGGAGGCCTTGGGCAAACAAGAGGAGGCCAAGACCTATCGCGAGGAGGCCGAGCTGTTGAAAAAGCGTATTCAAATACAATTTTACGATCGGGAAGACGGGTGGTTCTATGACACCAATTTAGAGGGCAATCGATTTATAAAAGGCGCAGGAAGTGAGGGTTGGACAGCCCTTTGGGCGAAAGCGGCAACCCAAGATCAAGCGACGGCCATAAAAGCGAAAATGATGGATCCCGAAAAATTTTATACCCAGGTCCCGTTTCAGACCATGGCAAAAGACCATCCGAAGTTTGACCCATTGAATGGCTATTGGCGGGGCCCCAATTGGTTGGACCAAGCTTATTTCGGGGTAAAAGGATTACGAAATTACGGCTTTGACACCGAGGCGGACAAGGCCACAGCTCAAATACTCAAAGGGGCAGGCGGGGTTTTGGAAAAGGGGAAATCGATACGCGAAAATTACCATCCGCTTACCGGTGAAGGACGTGAAGCACATAATTTTAGCTGGAGTGCCGCCCATATAATCATGTTATTAATGCAAGACCGATAGGATAGGGGTCCTAAAAATTCGAAATGAAATTAAAATTTATCCCATTACTGCCGTTATTGATTGTTTTTGTCAGTTGCGACCATAAACCCTTACCCGAGGTAGCCGAGCAAGTCAATCATTTTGATCACCAAATTTTTGAGGAAAACAAACTACCGCCAAGGGCGACTTTTTTTGCTACGGAATCCGAAGAAATTGAAGCCAAGGAAGATTCCAGAAGATATATAAACCTGAACGGGGATTGGAAGTTCCATTTCGTCAGAGCCCCCAAAGACCGACCGACCACATTTCAAAATATTGATTTTGATGATAGGAATTGGGGCATGATTCCCGTTCCTGCCAATTGGGAAGTGGAGGGTTACGACCACCCGATCTATCTAGACGAGCGCTACCCTTTTGATACCAAATGGCCCGATGCGCCGACCGATTATAACCCGGTGGGCACCTATCGGAAAGAAATAGATTTTACCACCGAATTTTTATCCGAAGACACCATCCTTCATTTTGAAGGCGCCAAATCGGCCATGTATGTTTATGTAAACGGACAGTATGTTGGGTATTCCCAAGGAAGCAAGACTCCTGCCGAATTCAATATTACATCATTTGTATCCGAAGGAAAAAACCTGATCGCCCTTCAGATGTTCCGCTGGAGCGATTCCAGCTATCTAGAGAGCCAAGATATGCTTCGCATGAGCGGCATTGAACGCGATGTCTATCTCTATAGCCGGCCAAAAGTCTTTATTTCTGATTATTTCGCCGATACCAATCTAGATGATTCGTATGCAAATGGCATTTTTCAGGGAACGGTTTCAATTACCAATACAAGCTCGGCAAGAGCCTCGAGAAGAATATCCCTTGAATTGATCGACGGCAAAAATTCGATATTTCAGACTTCCCAAACATTGGAAGTTCCCGAAGGTGGTACCATAGAATTCCATGTTGATAAAATCATCGAAAACGTAAAACCATGGTCGGCAGAGGTTCCAAGTCTATATGGATTAAAGATCGCTTTGGAAGATGAAAACAATTTGGCCAATAACGAATACATCGATCGCCACACCGGATTTAAACGCGTAGAAATTAGAAACAGCCAAGTACGGTTCAACGGGAAAGCGATCTATATCAAGGGTGTTGACCGGCACGAGACCGACCCATTTACGGGCCATGTGGTTTCAAGGGCTTCCATGGAAAAAGACATTCGGTTGATGAAGCGGAACAATATCAATGCCGTACGAAGTTCGCATTATCCGAACGACCCCTATTGGTTGGACTTATGCGATACATACGGATTGTACGTTGTAGACGAGGCCAATATCGAGAGCCATCCCTTGGCAATCGATTCAACGACCCAAATAGGGAATGAAATGAGTTGGTTGCCGGCACATATGGAACGCACAAAGCGCATGTATTACCGAGATCGAAACCATCCGTCGATATATTCTTGGTCACTGGGCAATGAAGCGGGAGAGGGAGAGGTTTTTCGAACCACTTATAAATGGCTAAAAGAAAAAGACGACAATAGGGTCGTGCAATATGAACCTGCCGGAAAAGAAGACTATACGGATCTGTATTGCCCGATGTACCCCAAATTCGATTACCTGATCGAACATGGAAAATCGGATTCGGACAAACCTTCGATCATCATCGAATATGCCCATGCGATGGGGAATTCGGTTGGCAATCTACAGGATTATTGGGATATCATCGAAAAATACCACAACCTACAAGGCGGATTTATCTGGGACTGGGTAGACCAAAGTTTGGAGTACAAAGATGAAAATGGAAAACCCTATTTGGCCTATGGCCATGATTTTCATCCCGATCTGCCAACCGACGGAAACTTTTTGAACAACGGTTTGGTCGACCCTTATCGAAATCCGCATCCGCATCTTTCGGAAGTCAAGAAAGTTTATGAACCCGCCCAATTTTACTACAAGGGGAACGGTATTATCGAGATTGAAAACAAAAATTTCTTTGCCGATTTCTCCGATACCGAAATGCGCGTTCGAATTCTGAATAAGGGCGTTGAAGTGTTTCAAAAAGGGAATATTGCAGTAGCGGTTTTGCCCAGGCAGAAGCAGCAAATTAAAATCCCGGAAATTCCCGATGTTTTTATTCCTGAGGATGAATTTTTGTTGGAAGTGAGCTTGCTTCAAAAGAATGCCACTGCCTTGGTTCCCGAAGGACACGAAATTGCTTGGGACCAGTTTGTTTTGAATGGTGGAGCAAATATTTTGGAAGCCCCCCCGAGGGGAAACCCTTTAGAGCTCGTTGCAAGGACTGAATCTTTTGAAATTAAAAACGACCGGACCCAACTAAAAATCAATGCGAAATCTGGGGAAGTGGAATCCTGGATTTTTGATAATTCAGAAATTACAACACAGCCCATACGCCCCAACTTTTGGCGGCCACCGACCGATAATGACCTAGGCAACGGCATGGACAAATGGGCCAGAATCTGGCAAGATGCTACCTATAACTACAAGGCCGAATTGTTGGAGGCGCCGAAAAAATCAAATGATGCGGTACACTTTAAAGTGCTTTACCGCTTACCCAATAATGAGGCGAATGTATGGGCCGAGTACACCTTGGAGCCCAACGGAGTTCTACAGACCAATTTTGTTTTTCAACCGATTCAAAAAGAGCTGCCTAATATTCCAAGACTTGGCATGTACCTGACCCTTCCCAAGTCTTTCGACAATGTTGAATGGTTTGGTAAAGGCCCCGAAGAAAGTTATTGGGATCGGAAAACAGGGCAGAAGGTAGGTTTGTACAAGGGGAAAGTAGAAGAACAGTTCCATCGGTATCCCCGGCCCCAAGAAATGGGAAATAAGACCGATGTGCGTTGGATGACCCTTTCCAACGGACAAGTTTCGCTAAAGGCACAATCGGAAAGTCGTCTTTTAAACGCCAGTGTTTGGCCGTTCGCCATGCCTGAAATCGATTTCAATGCTGCAACGGACGGTGCAGCTTCGGCCTCGGGCTTGGTTCCGGTAACCAAAAAACATGGTGCAGATATCAAAATCGGGAATACCGTACAATGGAATATCGATTATCGGCAAATGGGAGTAGGCGGAGATAATTCATGGCGTGCACATGTGCATGATGAGTATACGATTCCCGCGAAATCTTATGAATATTCGTTTGTGATTCAGCCGACTAGAAAATAAAAGCCATTTCGAATCCGATCGCCGTGAGCATAAAAAATCTGTAACGTATTGGTCAATAAGCAGTTACCGTTTATACACTATTTTTAACAATCTATACATTTCCCCCTTTTCCCTTTTATCGCTCTAGGTATTTTAGGAAAGCTAGAATAGCGTAGGTCGTGTATAATCATATCCAAATTGATAAGAACGGCTTCGTTTAAAAGTTTTAAAAATGAAACTAAGGTACCTTTTGTTCTTTGCCCTGATCATTTCTTGTGAAAAAGACCTGAAATTGGAATCGGATTACAATTTGGATTCCCAGAGTCTCAAATTCAACGATAGTTTCGGCAGTTTGGGTGTTCCCGATTTGATTATACATAACGCCAACATTATAACCATGGATTCGAACAACTCCATTCAGGAGGCGATTGCCATAAAGGGGGATAAAATTTTGGCTGTCGGGTCTCAAAAGGAAATTCTAAAACTGGGCAATTCAAGAGGAAATGTGAATCGGCCCAAAATTGTGAACGCCAAGGGGCTGACCCTAATGCCCGGAATTGTGGATGCCCATACTCACTTGTTTAACAGCATGGACCCGATCGAGGGGCAACGACTTGCGCTGGAAAATGGAATGACTACATTGGGCAACCTTCATATTACCGAAAATGATATCCGCCAACTCAAGGCCATGGAACAGAAGGATATTCTCAAGGTAAAGCTCAGTATGTATTTGCGAAAGAACAGCAATTGTGGAGACCTGTATGATGACTGGTATTTGAGTTACCCACCGACTCGGAATTTTGGTGAAAAGTTGCGTATTGGGGGCATCAAAATTTTTGTCGATGGGGGTAGTTGTTTCGCACCGGCGGTATCAGTGGAAAGAATCCCGGGGCGTGGGTTTGGCGACCTATTTTTTAAGACCCAACAAGAATTGAACGATGTTGTCGTTGATGCGAACAATGCCGGCTATCAAATAGCGATCCATGCCATAGGTGACCGGGGAATCGAACAGGCCTTGAATGCCTATGAGGTGGCCTTGGCCGGAGGGCCGAACAAACTAAGGCATCGCATAGAGCACAATGGGGTCTTACGACCGGATCTTATCCCGAGATATGGGGAATTGGATGTGGTGGCTGTGATATTCGGATATAAGCGAACCTGCTGGCTTCCCGATCCGATTCCGGCGTTTTATCAAAATTCCGAGAATGCCTATAGAACACTTATGAGGTCAAATCCTGATTTGCATGTTGCATGGCACGGCGATGACCCTGCCGTAGAGCCGATAAATCCGTTTTTGGAAATGTTCAGTTTGGTTACCCGAATAGATGTAATTTCTCCTGGAGCCCCCTGCGCCCCACCGGATTGGTTGGCAAAACAGGCGTTGGATGTAGAAACCGTACTTCAATTGATGACTATGGGGGCCGCTTATGCCCTTGAGCGGGAAAATGAAGTAGGCTCGCTCGAACCGGGCAAGTTTGCCGATTTGATTGCCATATCTGCGGATCCTCATACTGTTGAACCGGAAGAAATCAAGGATATTGAAGTTCTTATGACTATGGTAAACGGTAGCGTTGAATTCTTGCAGAATAGACCCATACGCGGTCCGGGTATTGCAGCTCTAAATGCATTGAACTGAAAAAACAAGGGCCTTTCCAACAAACGTATCGATTCAGCCTCATTTTCGACATAAAATAAGTGCCAATACCCATTACAACATTAAGGCGTAGTCTGGTACATAATCAGTATGCCATGAAGCCATAACGGATTATATATTCTTTTCAGCAGGAAGAATCCGCTACAATTTTCCACTGCCCATCAATTCGCTTAAAAATCACCATAAAAGTACCGTTCGCATCACCTACTTTTCTGGTCAGGTGATATTCGCCCATGACCCAGAAGGCATCATCGCTTATCCTCGAAATGTTATGCAAGGTGAACTTTAAAGTTCCCGTATGTTCCCGGGTCGGATAGCGCTCTTTATAGCTGTCCAACATGGGCCGATAACCCCGTCTTATGCCACCACTGCCAAAATAGACAATGGAATCGGACTTTTGATAGCCTTCCATAAAGGCCTCGATATCATTATTCGACCACGCTTTTTCCTGCATTTCCATGATACTGCGAATGGCGGAGATATCACTTTCGTCAGATTGCCCATTGACGCACGTTATCCACAGGAGCAGCAACAAAACTGTTTTGAGAAATTTCATAATTCCTGTTTTTTTTTGGTTCAAATAAAAGTAACAATTTTGGAGGTTACCTGCCTGTGATGAAATAAATTTGAAAACAAATTCGTCCAATTATGAAAGCACAAAAAAGCGTTCTGCTCATAGGCTTGATACTTATCTTTTTTACCTACCCGTTGAAGGCACAAATAACGAACCAAATGGCCCCCGATGAACATACGCACTATACGGAACACGATACAATTCCGGACCACAAACTGATTTTCCCGTCCAAGACACCAGACCGTATAATTGCCAATCTTACGGCAGATCCGGCCCATGGTTTTGCGGTTAATTGGCGTACGAACCAACAAGTGGATTCTGGATATGTTGAGATAGCATTGGCCACAGATGGCCCAGAATTTCTCTTGCACGATATACGCAAAGTAAAGGCTAGCTTTCAACGGTTTGAAAATCAAAACAGCAGGGAACCTTTGGTAAAGGCAACGTTTCATTCAGCGGTAGTTTCAGACCTTCAACCCAACACGACCTATGTTTATCGGGTTGGCAACGGATCCGAAGAAAATGGCTATTGGAGCGAGTGGTATCAGACCACAACTGCGCACGACGACGCCAATGCACGATTCAGTTTTATCTATTTCGGGGATGCCCAGAACAATGTGAAGTCGTTATGGTCTCGGGTTATAAGAAATTCGTACAGGCAATTCCCCGATGTCGATTTTATGTTGCATGCCGGCGATTTGATCAATGATCGCGATGCCAATTTGGAATGGGGCGAATGGTTTCATGCCGGCAGTTTTATACATGCGACAATTCCCAGTATGATGACTCCCGGCAACCACGAATATCGTAATGGGGTATTGTCTTCTTTATGGAGACCCCAGTTCACCTTACCTGAAAACGCACCGATCGATGTGCTAAAGGAAACCTGCTATGCCCTTGACTACCAAAACATGAAATTGATTTCTATTGATGCCGAAGCTTTTGATGAGAATTTGGAAGCGCGTACCGCCCAAGTCAAATGGCTTGATTCTGTTTTGAGCAACAATACCAAAAAATGGACGGCCCTTACCCTGCATTTTCCGATTTTCTCCACTGCCAAGGGTAGGGACAACAAAGCGCTTCGCGAGGCGCTCAAACCGATGATGGACAAATACAAGGTCGACTTGGTCTTACAGGGCCATGACCATACCTATGCACGCGGATTTACAGAGAATGAGGGAAGAGGTATGACCGTGGTAGATGATGCCGGCACTATTTATGCGGTTTCGGTAAGCGGGCCCAAGATGTACGAATCGAAAGACCAAGACTGGATGGTACGAAGGGGTGAATATACTCAGTTATTCCAGATTATTACGGTCTCGCAAGATACGATAGCCTATGGAGCCTATACACCCATTGGAACCCTGTATGATGCTTTTGAACTGGTAAAGAAAAATGGCAAAAAACAGCTGATCAATAAGGTGCCGAAAACCCCTGTTCGATTAAAGAAAGACCTAATCAAGGAAGAATAGGACAAATCGTGACCGAATCGAAATTTGGATCTGTGCTTTTAACACCAGACACAAGCCTACCCCTCAATCCTTCGCTTCGACATAAAATAGGTGCCAACCCCGGTTGCGACAAAAAGTAAGCCAATGGCGCTTTCCCTAGGTCGCTCGAAGAGCATATAGCCCAAGATCCAAAGACTGAACAGTATAAAGGCAATTTGTAGAAAAGGCCTTAACGGACTCCGATATGCGTCTTTCCGTCCCTTTAACCAAAAGATGGAGGCGACGGTCAGGGTGCCCATCAATTGCAATACAAAACTGGCGTACAACAATACCTGTTCGAAGGTTCCGGTCAACGTCAATAAAATACTGACAATCGCTTGAAACCAAAGGGCTCTTACGGGGATATCGTTTTTGTTCTTTATGGCGAGCCTGCTCCACAACGAATGGTCTTTGGCCATGGCGAAGGTAATTCGAGACCCCGTCCATAAATAGCCGCTGATGGTGGCGATCAATTGGACCGCAATAAAATAACTGACCCAATTGCCCTTTTCGGCACCGAACAAATTTTTAAAAGCGATAAAGGCCACCTCGACATTTCCTGAAAGTTGTGTGATCGAAGCGTGCTTTAAAAAGACCACTTGCATGAGCACATAAAGCAGCGTAACGATGACCGAACCAATGATCAATGCCTTGGGCAGGTTACGCCGTACGTCCTTGATTTCGTCGACGATATAGGCGGCGGCGTTCCATCCGGTATAGGCATAGGTCACAAAGACCAAGGCCACCGCAAAACCCGGCAGCAAAATTTCTCCTTGCCATGCACCGCTGAGGTCGATGGCGTTTTCTTGCACGGGTACATAGCTGAACCCCAATATGATCAAGGTGAGAATAAAACCGATTTTGATGGCTGTGGAAACATTGTGGAAACGACCGCTTTGCCCAAGGCTAACGGAATGTATGGCCGCCAGAACCAAGATGACCGCGACCCCGAACCACGCATTGAAAATAGCCGGATTGATCGGACTCAGATAACTCTGCATCGCCATGACCGAAATGGCAATGGGGGCGGTAAAACCCACTGTCAGGGAGGTCCATGCGTAGACATAGCCCACCAAAGGGTGTATTAATTTGGAAAGAAAAATATAGTCGCCGCCCGATTCGTCAAAATTGGTGCCGAGCTCGGCATAGGTAAAGGCCCCGATCAGGGCAAAGACGCCACCCAACACCCAAATCAATACGATGCTCCAAGTGTTTTGAATGTCGGTCAGTTGAAAGCCCAGGCTGGTAAACACCCCCGTACCGATCATACTTGAGATGACCAAGGCCGCTGCCGTTTTCCAGCCTATTTTTTGGTTGACTTTCATGAGCTCACCGCTAAGTAAAACTGGGGATCCGGGAAATAAGTATTGCCAAAGTATTTCAACTTTAAGTCCTGCAATGTTATTATTCGGCCTTCGCCATTTGTTGTTCGAACGTCAATATTATGAATTCCGCCGGATGCGTTACCGCAACCTTTACCGTTACCCTCATAAGACCAGCAAGAATGTCTTCCGCCGTCATTGTAACCCCCAAACCACAATCCACCGAAAAGGCGTCGCCCGAATTGGCCCCTTGAAGTCCGCCCTGTTTCCAAACCGAACTCAAAAAACTTTCTATCATCGATTTGACCGACTCCCAAGTATTCTTGTTATTGGGTTCAAATACGTAGGCTTGAGCTGCCACCTTACAAGATTGCTCTATAAAGATCAACGTTCGGCGAACAGGCAGATATTGCCAGTCTAAACTGTTTCCATCCAAGGTTCTTGCGCCCCAGATTAAGATGCCCAAGCCCTCAAAAAATCGTATCGCATTAATGGATTTTCCGGAAATCGCATCAACGTTCAAGCCTTCCTGATCTTTTGCCGACAACCGAATAGGTAAATCGGCGGCCCCGATTATCGACGTATTGGCAGGGGCATGCCATACCCCCATTTCATTATCAACGGTGGAAATAATCCCGGCCAGTGCCCCGCTCGGCGGAAGAACATTCATTTCTGCCAAAACCCGTTTTAAGATTGTTGCATAGGTCGCACTTGCATTGATCAGGGCGTTATTGTTTTGAAGCACAGTCAAAGGAGCACCTTGCGGTTTTTCAATATTCGCAAGGATCGTAGCTACACTCTCATTTCGATTGTTCGATAGGTTCAGCAATAAGGCAAGTTGTTGCAGATCCCCTCCGAAGAGATTTGTATAGTCGATATCCGCATCCTGCATGGTAGTGGTACCGATAAATGGATAATAGGCGGTGCCATAGCTTAGGCCGGTGATGCCGGTATTATTCCTAAAAGTAACAATATCTTCATTCCATAAGATCGGGTCGGGATTTCTTCCGCCAATAACGTCAAAAATGGCGATTGCCGTCTGCATTTCAGCGCATTGAAGTAGCATTTCCTGCATCAAAGTACCATTATTATCCACCGACAGCAAAGTGGCTTCCGGACAGATGTACATCGTCGGCTCCTCTTCGTTTTTGAGCAGGGCGAGACCGTGTTTCAGATCATCCAATCGTACATTGGGGTTCACAATTTGGTCCCCTGTTTTAATGACGTCCTTGGAAGGAGCTCCGTAGGTCCCGACCGAAACAACATAGGCATCGCCTCCGCCATTGTCGTAAAACATTCGAATACTATTATGGAGGTAGTAAATAGTATTCGGGTCCGGTACAATGCTGTAATGGCTGTCATCTATTTGAACATAGCTCCCTTTTTCAGGTTTGCTTTTTTGTGCCACCAGATAGTATTGCGGATTGTATTGCTTTGCCGGTTCGGCCGATGGTGTGGGATCACGATAGCAATAGATGGCCTGAAATTCCGAAAAGGAGGTTATTTTTTGAGCTATGTTCAGATAAGACCTTCCCTCGTATAGGGCCTGTGGTGTATATCCGATAAAAGCGGGTACGGCCGTGGCAACCGGCACAACGGAATTGGGAAAGGCATTTAGTTCATTAATATAAACCCCAGGGGCCTTGATGTTCAATTTGCTCATATGGATAGGAATCAGATTATAAGAAAATTACGCTATTCGGCTGGTCAATGCCCCTGAAAATTACAGTTTCGTCAGTGCAAAATTCGATAGCGACGCCTTGGTTCGCTCATCGTATTGTTTCAAGTTACACCCTTTATTTGAACTTTAATTTAAATGCCTAGTGAGACGGTTAAAAATACAAACTGAAAGGACGATTTATTTACCAGTGGTAATAATCAACTGTTCATGGGCAATCTCAATGGTATCTATAGCAACTTCATTTCCATCTGACTTAAGGTCAGTGCTTGTAATCTTTGTAGGCCAGGCATTGTTCAATTGCCATTGCATTGTTATTTCACCCCTTTCATCGAGCAGTTTTATCAGGACTGTTCTTCGGGGAATGGTGTTCATGGTAATTTGCGCATGCCAATCCCAAAAAGATTTGTGATTTACAAATATTCCCTTTTTCATGATCACATTACCATACTTTGCTATACCGGGCATTTTTTCAGTTGAAAAAAGAGGACCATTATCTTTACGATATTCAATAATTTGGTTCTCTACGTCCATTCCGGATACTTCCTGAAAGGCCACACCGTTCAACCCCATTCCGAAATCTACTTCAAACCTGAATTTGGCCATAGGCCATATAATACCCTCTTTACTACCGTCATCTTTTGCCATGCTTTTTTATTTTCGCATTAAATTCTCTGCAGGCCGCCTTCAGGTTTACATCACCTCTTTCAAGGCGGCTAATAGCATGTTTACATGATTGGGGGTCGAGCTTTCACCCATGAGTCCGATGCGCCATATTTTTCCGGCATAAGGCCCCAGGCCACCTCCTATCTCAATATTGTATTCGTTCAGCAAACGACCTCTTACCGCGGCCTCGTCAACGCCATCGGGTATGGCCACCGCGTTCAACATGGGCAGTCGATATTGTTTTTCCACCAAAAATTCAAAGCCCATGGCTTCCAGACCATCACGCAATAATTCGTGATTTTTTTGATGGCGCTTGAATCGATGCTCCAAACCTTCTTCCAAAACGATACGGAGTGCTTCCCGCATGGCAAACATGGCGGAAACGGGAGCGGTGTGGTGATAGGCTCTTTTGGCACCCGCCCAGTAGTTCTTGACCATGGTCAGATCCAAAAACCAGCTCTGTACTTTTGTTTTTCGATTTTCCAACACCTCTACTGCCCTTTGGCTAAAAGTGACTGGCGAAAGCCCCGGAGGGGCGCTCAAACATTTTTGGCTTCCCGAATACAGGGCATCGATTCCCCATTCATCAACTTTGAGGTCGGTTCCGCAATAGGATGTAACGGCATCCACCACCAACAAAGCGCCGGCTTCCTTGGTCATTTTACTTATTTCTTCCAAGGGCTGTAATACACCGGTCGAAGTTTCGGCATGTACAATGGCCAATAATTTCGGGCTGCAACTTGCCAGGGCCTTTTTTACATCCTCGGGGTTTATAGGTGTTCCCCAATCCGCCTCCACCTTAATGACCTTTGCCCCGCAGCGTTCGGCGATATCGGCCATTCGCGTTCCGAACACCCCATGAATACAAATAACGGCCTCATCACCGGGCTCCAATAAGTTCACCAAACAGGTTTCCATACCTGCACTGCCCGGGGCCGAGACCACAAAGGTCAATTGATTTTTGGTCTGCAAGGTTTCTTGTACCATGGCCTTGATATCATCCATGACCACTAAAAATTCAGGATCTAAATGACCGACTAACGGAGTTGACATTGCCCGTAAGACCCTAGGATGCGCATCGCTGGGCCCCGGCCCCATTAAAACTCTTGTACTGGTGTTCATTTCTCCTAAATTCTCCATGGGTATCTATATTTCAATTGGTTTTTAAATTAAAGTTTTAGAAGGCAATGGGTTTACCTATTTGATATTTAAAATTTTGCCTCAAATGTCCGGTCGAGCGCAGTCGAGACCTCATTGGTAGGCAGTAGCTTAAAGTTCTCGACTGCGCTCGAACAGACAGAAGGATATTATTTAAATCATTTTTATTTCGATATGTATTTAATTGCTCACCTCTATTAAGATCTTGTTGCCTTGATCACTTCGACAAAATGCTTGGGTCTTGCCTTGGTAAAATGCGCTATTTGATGGCGGCAGCTAAAACCGCAGGCCACAAGTTCTTGTTCGGCACTTAATTGCGCTATTGCGGGGAACAGCACCTCATCCCCGATTTTTTTTGACAACTCATAATGCTCTGTTTCGTATCCAAAGGAGCCCGCCATTCCGCAGCACCCGGATGGAATTTCACTTACCGCGTTTTTATGGTTTTTCAACAATGATTTCATGCTATTGGTACCATACAAGGCCTTTTGATGGCAATGCCCGTGAATCACGACCCCATTTGATACGGGTTCAAAATCAACATCCAAACGGCCGTTTTCATATTCATCCGCTAAAAATACGTCGATCATCATGACCCCATTCCTCAATTGCTCAGCTATTTTTTGGTCGGCGATCAGATCCGGGAGATCATCGTTTAGGGCGGAGGCACAACTCGGTTCGCAGACGATCACTTTCAACCCTTGATCCAAAAATTGTTTTAGTCCGTCAATGGTCGTTGCCCCATCTATTTTGGCATCTCTTAGAAAACCGTGTGAAATCTTCGGTCTTTGACAACAACCTACATTCGCCAAGATCACTTCATAGCCACAGGCATTCAAAAGTTCCAAAGCGCTGATGCCGATAGTGGGCTCATGATAGTTCAAATAGGTGTCGGCAAACAAGACCACCTTTTTAGAGCCTGTATTGGTCTTTTTCGCATGCTTCCCAAACCACTTATAAAAGGGCTCTTTTGCAAAATCGGGTAAGGTTCTTCGTTTGTCGAATTTGGCGGTACGTTCTAGAACGGACTTGAACAAACCACTTTTTTGAACTGAATTTACGATCCCTGCCTTCCATCCCGAGATATTGCTTGACGCTTTGGAAGAATCCCGAATAAGTTTATCCCTTAATGAAATGCCGTGTTCATCATAGTACATTTGTAGGGTGTCACTTTTCATTTTGGCCATGTCTACATTACTGGGACATTCCGATTTGCAGGCCTTGCAAGAAAGGCAAAGATCCATTACCTCGTGCAAACGGCTGCTCGATAATCCTTCAGTCCCAAACTGATTCGACATCGCCATTCGCAAGGCATTGGCACGGCCGCGGGTGGAGTGCTCCTCGTCGCGGGTCGCCTTAAAACTTGGGCACATGGTTCCGCCCAAGACCTTGCGACATTCCCCAACGCCCGAGCACATATGTACGGCGGACTCAAAACCTTCTTCCTCCTTATAATTATATTCCGTTTTTACGGCATCATCGCGATAGGTTGTACCATAGCGTAGATTTTTTTCTATGGTCTGGGCCTCGATAATTTTACCGGGGTTCATCAAATTTTTCGGATCGAACAGCTTTTTGACTTCCAGAAAAGCATTGTAAAGAGTCTCCCCAAAAAAGCGTTTGTTGTAGGCGCTTCGTACAAGACCGTCGCCATGTTCCCCGCTCCAAGACCCACCATATTCCATGACCAATTCAAAAGTGTCCTCGGCAATGTGCCTCAACCGTTCGATATCTTCGGCCAAGCGCAAGTCGAGAATAGGGCGCACATGAATAACACCAACACTGGCATGTGCATACATGGCCGCTTTTGTTTGATGTTTTTCACAAACTTTCAAGACCCTATCGATGTATTCGGGCAAATGTTCGGACGGGATCCCCGCATCTTCGATAAAAGCCAAGGGTTTTTTATTTCCTTTTAGACCGAGCATTAATCCCAGCCCTTTTTTACGGATGACCCAAACGTCTTTATAAGCCTCGCTTTCCGGGAAAAGGGGATAGGCATACCCAAAGCCCTTGGCCTTGAGTTCATCGATCATTTTTTTTGGCCGGTCCAAAACGTCCTCTGGGGTATCGCCGTAGAATTCGACGATTAAGATTGCCGCTGGATCACCTTCGATAAAATGGCAGTGATGTTTGGTGGTCAGGTTCGATCGACTCAAATCCACAACCGTTTTATCCAATATTTCCACTGCCGAAGGATTGTATTTCAACATGGATTCAACAGCGGAGATGGCCTCCAAAACTTCAGAAAAGTGAACTACGCAGACCGATTTATGTTTGGGCAGATCCACCAAGTTCAGTTTGAGTTCCAAGGTAGTTGCCAAGGTGCCCTCACTACCACAGACCAGTTTGCTTAAATTCCATTGGTCGGTATAAACGAATTCATCCAAATTATAGCCGCCGACCCGTCTCATGACCTTGGGAAAGCGTTCCTTGATTGCTGCGGAATGCGTTTTGATCAGTTTTTCGAAAGCACTATAGATCTCACCCTCCCTATTGTTTTGATTCGCTTTTTTCCCGTAAGCCTGTGGGGTGCAATTTTCGAAATGCAGCTCCGTGCCTTCGGCAAGCAACACCTTCGCTTCCAACACATGGTCGACGGTCTTACCGAATAAGATGCTTTTGGTGCCCGAAGAATTGTTGCCGACCATACCGCCGACATTTGCTCGACTACTTGTTGCGGGATCTGGTGCGAAGTGCAGGCCATAGGGTTCCAAAATGGCGTTGAGATCATCCCGTGCCATTCCCGGTTGTACGCGTACCCATTTTTCGGTCGCATTGATTTCCAAAATAGAGTTCATATACTTCGAGAAATCCAAAATCAGGGATTCCCCGACCGTCTGTCCCGCCAGGCTGGTTCCCGCACCTCTGGGTAGGATCGTCATTCCATTTTTATAGGCCAAGGCAACGGCCTGCCTTACGTCTTGATCGTCTTTTGGCAGAACGATGGCAAGGGGGCGTATTTGATAGATGCTGGCATCGGTCGCGTACATGCCCAAAGAGTACTCGTCTAAAAGCACATCGCCCTTGATCGATTTTTTTAAACTATCGAATACACCCTTCATTTCCATTCGTTCACAAGGAGATAAAAATAAGTCCTAAAATACCGACGACCAACAAATAATAAATGGTGGGCACGATCGTCTTTCTGAGCACCATGCCTTCCTTCCCCAGAAAGCCAACGGTGGCGGAAGCGGCCACCACGTTGTGGATCGCTATCATATTGCCCGCCGCCGCACCCACAGCTTGCAACGCCACTATAATCGTGGAGGACATCGCCAATTTAGATGCCACGCCAAACTGAAACAGGCCAAACATAAGATTACTAACGGTATTGCTTCCGGCGATAAAGGCGCCCAAGGCCCCGATGGAAGGAGCGAACATCGGATATACATTACCCACGGTTCCCGCTACCCATTCGGCCATGGCGATGGGCATACCCGGAAGTCCGGAAGGGTTTACACCGGAATTGATATAGATGCGTACCATGGGAACCGTAAAAACCAATACAAAGCCGGCGCCCAAAAGCATTTTGGCACTATCGGCAAAAGCGGTCTTCACATCGTCGGATTTCATCTTGTGCAGCCCAATGGTCAAGATTCCCGCTATTAGCAAAATAGTGCCGGGCAGATAGAGCGGGCTGCTTGATGCCGATATGGCCGTGCCGAATATCTCTGGCCATGCGATTTTAATGTCGCCCAACCAGGCCTTAAAAGGCAGCTGGGGAAGTCTTGATAGCACCAGCAGTCCTGCCATGAGAAGATAGGGCAACCACGCTTTGGCCAAGGGCATTTTTTTGTGCCCGCCTTCATCGTTCAATTTCACGTTCAAGGTGCCGAACCATGTCTTGGGCCAGCTTTTTTCTTCGTCAAAGTCCCAGGTTTGCTTCGGAATCAAGAACCCTCGTTTTGCCGCAAATACCACAATGGGGATAGCGATCAAGGCCCCGAGTAGCGACGGGAACTCCGGCCCCAAAAATAGACCGGTCAGCACATAAGGGATGGTAAAAGCGAGCCCCCCGAAAATAGTGAAGGGCAGTATGCGCAAGACCTCCTTCCAAGATTTCTTCTTGCCAAAAAAACGGCACATCATAACCACCATCAGCGTAGGCATCAAAATGCCCGTTATGCCGTGTAAGAGCGCCACATTTACGGTGACCAATTGAATATATTCCGAAAATTCAAGACCGGAGGCAAGGAGCTCGGCCGTGAGTTCAGGACTTTGGATACCACTTCGTATACCTACCAATATCGGCGTGCCCAGGGCGCCAAAAGATACGGGTGTACTCTGTACCATCATGCCCAACATAACCGCACAAAATGCGGGAAATCGCAGGCCTACCAGAAGCGGTGCCACGATGGCCGCAGGGGTACCAAAGCCCGCCGCCCCTTCGATGAACGAACCGAACAACCAGGCGATGATCACGACTTGTACCCTTCTATCTTGCGATATGTCGGCAAAGCCTTCACGGATCACGCGTAGAGCCCTTGAATATTTAAGGAGGTTCAAGAGCACGATGGCACCGAAAATGATATATAAGATGTCAAAGGTGATAAACAGCCCTTGGATCGTGGATGCCACAATATCCAAAACCGGAATATTCCAAACAGCAATAGCCATAAGGGCCGTGGCCAAAAATGAGACTGGCATGGCTTTTTTTGCGGGCACCCGAAAACCTACAAGCAATATGGCGGCCAACAGTATGGGCGAAAAAGCGAATAGCGCAAGCACGGAGGTGGACATACGACTTTGGTTTTAGCGGAATTTTGAGTGGTCGATTAAACGATTGAACAAGATACACAAGATACAATGGAATATCGACTATTGGCAATTGGGTGTTGGGCGATACAATTCATGGTGGACTGCGGTAAAGATTACGCTTGAGATGACCAAAGTGGCGACGGTTCCTGCCTATTTTTTTGGTTCATAGGGTAGGGAAGCTATCTATAGCCATTCGTATTTGCCGAGGTTTTCTGATTCTTGTCAAGAAATCAACGCCTGGCAAAAGCGGATTTTGCATTGGGTAAAGCCTTTTTGAAGTATAATTTGCAAAAACAATCACCGCTTCGGACCGGCACTTGCTTTTATGGATAATCAACAAGCCTTCCGGAAAAATAGATCGAAGTGTTAACGTCCACATTACAACCGCCGAGAAGAAACAAAACCTGTGTCCCCGGAGCGGCGTAAGCCTTCGTTGTTCTGCCCCCACCAATGGGGAGTCCAACGCCATGAACGATAATATGATCTGCGCTGCCAATAGCAATAACGCCCGTGGGGTTTGTCCTTAAAGAGAGATTCACGGGAATACTGTCCACTATCCCGGGATTATTGGGTATGGAAGCGGTAGCCGAATTGACTGCCCGCGCACTGGCATCTTCAATAATAAGGAGTTTTCCCTGTGGCACTGTGTAAATGGCGTGGGCCTGCGGACAAGACTGATTCAAAAAGGTACTGTGCACATTTACGGGCTCTATTGCATTGCCGCACCCCCGAGGAATAGTAAAACGGCCCCCACAACAAGCATGAGGCAGCAGTTTATATAAGACTTTCTTGTTGGTTGCGAAGGCATGACAACTTTTATGCTTACGATCAATAGAACACCTAAAACTAAGAAGCCATGGGTTAGGTTGGCAACAAATTTGTATAGACTGCCACAGTCTTTGTATAATCGGTCTGGTACTTCCGAAGTTTATTATAAGATGGGGTTAAATGTCAAAAGTTTGGATGATAAGAAATGGGTTTAATTGAAGTTTAAAGTGCCTTTCAGAACTTAATTTATAATGGGCATTGATATTCATAACTCATTCTTTCCAAACAGGAATCTGTACATAGCTACCATTGTACCATTTTATTTCTAAGGGCTCTTCGCCATCCTTTATGGTTTCTTCACTTACATCTTTACCTGTGCCATAATTCAATTGGGAAAACGGATTCTTGTTGACATCCAAAGCTACCACCAATCGACTGCCCTTTTCCAATCGTTTGCTCACAAAGTGTGTATTTGTAAATGGAAGAGTTTCCTTGACATTGGGTGTTAACAAGTTTCTTTTTGATATGTCTTTTGCGTAGCTCGCGCGGAAGACGATATATGATAAATGGAAATATTCTCCGCTGGGCGTCAATTCAAATAATGTGATTCCAACATCCATATCTTTTTTATTGATACGGGCCATTATTTCACCCTTGAAGGAACCATTGACTAAAAGGGGCTCTTGTATGGGCTTGCTCACAAAAAAAAACGCCGCGTCTAGTGTTGAGTTCCTCCATTATGATAGGGTAGGGATAATAGTTGAGATTATGCCATTTGTCCCTATCCGCAAGGTCGACCACTTGACCGATATAGGCATCTTCTTCTGGTTTTTCCGGTTTTAGAAAATGGAAACCCTCCGATTTTTCATTTGTTAAATGGAGTTTGAGATAATTATTGTTCACTTTTTCGATCGTGGGAGCACTTCGCCATTCGTTCGCGCCCATTACCTGATAGTTTATTTTGTCCTTGAGTATTTTTGGTTTTGCTCCCTCCTTAAAAATATAATCGAACCATTGATACGTAATTTCGTTGGTATTGATAAGGGCGTCATCGTCCACTTTATAACCATTTACTTCGGGAAAGCCTCCCCTTTGAGCGCCAAAATGGCCATAAGGGCCAATAATCAAATAATGTTCCGCCTTCGGATTGTACTTGTAGTGTTCCCTTAAATAATATAGACTCGAGTTTTGTGAGTCGTTATAGTATCCATCGATTGTAAGAACGGGAATATCGATTTGTGCAAAATCTTCCTTATATGGTGCCATTTTTTGCCAATACCCATCAAATGACGGGTGGCTAATCCATCGTTGAAACCACTTGTTCGGTCTTTTATCAATGCTATCCATCTTTTTATAAGCGACCCCTGTTTCCCACCATTTGTTTTGCATTTCCATAGAACGCTGTCTGTCATTCCCAGCAATCGTATCGAGGTACTTATTGTTCCCAACATAAAAGGCCCATTCATAATTGGGGTTGATGAATATGTTATTTTCCATGGGCAAGCCCATTCCGGGTCTATTGGCCACGTACGGGACAATAGTTTTTAAGGCAGGGTGTAATTTTTTGGTTGCGGCCCATTGCGTGAAACCGTTATAACTGCCCCCGAACATTCCCACATTTCCATCAGACCACTTTTGTTTGCTGATCCAGTCTATCACATCGTAGGCGTCATTGGTATCGTTTTCATAGGGCCATATTTCGTCAGGGCTGTGATGTTTTCCCCGGGAGTATGCCATCATACCGATATATCCCTTATCTACCGATTCCTTTAATGACTTGACGTCATTGTCTCTGGCATAAATGGTATATTGAAGTATTACGGGTTGTGGTTTTGTCGCTCCTTTTTCCTTGACGACAATTGCTGAAATCGTTGCTCCATCCCGTGTTTTGATCAGAACATCTCGGACTTCATATTTGTCGCTTTCATCGGTCGATTTGATTGATTTGTTACCTTGAACTGAGGTATTGTAAAATGTGATCAGCAGGAAAATAGAACTCAATATTATTTTCATGTCTGTATTTTAGAGTATTGGACTCTATATAAAGACTGACCAAATAATAAGAAGTTACAAATGCTTGGGTTTTGGTTGTTATTGTTTGAGACGATACCATCAGAATTTGTTCACGGAGACTTAAATCGTAATTTTCTTGACAATCCACAACTCATCTCTTTTTTTGGGCTAATTTCTTTTTGTTTTTTTTGATCATGTCATTAATCCAATCCACATTATAATTCTTGTCAATTTCCAGTGCTTTTTCATAACACGCTATTGATAGTTCGTATTGACCATTAAGGTGGTAGGCCTCACCAAGACTATCGTGTGGATTGGGCCTATTTGGAAATTCGGATACCAATAACTTCAAAACCTTGATGGCATCCTCAATTCTTTTATCCGCGATTCGTTAATTTTAAGCCTATAAGCACACGGGCCGATACCGTTAACACAATTAAAAAAAGTGAAGTACACCTATTTAATAGCAGCCTTTTTAATGATTATTTGTGGGTGCAGGCCTTCTGAGAAACTCATAGATAGTAAGGAAACCAAACAAGATTTAATAAATTTTCTGTTCCGTGATTATATCGGGGAAAAGCCAAGTGCGAGTTTCATCGTCATAAAAGATGGGAAAATTGAAGATTGTCAAAGTTTTGGGTATGCCGATCTAGAAAATAAAATCCGTGCCAATTGCAACACGAATTATCGGCTCGCGTCGGTAACAAAACAGTTTACCGCAATGGGAATTTTAGTTTTAATAGATCAAGGAAGACTAAGTTATAACACTAAGCTTACAGAAGTGATTCCTGAATTCCCGGACTATGGGAAAGACATTACCATTAAAAATCTATTGTCACATAGATCGGGGTTGCAAGATTACTCCAAACTATACCCAAATGACGCTGAAAAACAACTTGTCGATAAAGATGTGCTCAATCTTCTAATAGAACAGGACAGCCTTTTGTTTCCATCGAATTCCAAATTCAAATACAGTAATTCAGGCTATGCAGTTTTGGCGATGATAATAGAACGGGTTTCGGGCAAATCTTTTAAAGAATTTATGGATGAAGAGATCTTTGAAAAAACAGGTATGGCTAATAGTACGGTTTACTTAAAAGGCTTACCGATCAAAAATCGTGCATATGGTTATAAATTCAATGACACCATCTATGAAAATAGAGACCAAAATACATGGTCGGCCATTCAGGGCGATGGTGGAATTTACTCGTCTGTCAGCGATTATGTGCATTGGGATAACAGTTTATATGATGAAACACTTGTAAGAACAGATTTGAGAAACGATGCTTTTTCAAATTGGGATGAAAATGGGAAAACCGATGGAAAGGGCTATGGTTTTGGGTGGCAGATTGATATAAAAAATAATAGAAAGTACTTGATGCACGGTGGCAGCACTACAGGATTTCTTAATTATTCCTTACGGATTCCTTCAGAGAAAATTTCAGTAGTAATTTATACGAATACGACTGATTATGGAGGACTAGGGCGAAAAGCACATTTTTTGGCAAGCTATTTCTCCGAGGGAAAAATTCCTATCCCGGCTGATGTATTGCTTGAAAAAGACATTGAAGAGAATGGAATAGATGGCATTACGACCAAATTTAATCACTTAAAATCTAACGCTACCAACTATGATATTGTAGAAAGAGATTTGGTCTCCTTGGGTTTTAGGTATATGAAAAAAGAACCCGAAAGAACACTAAAAATATTTGAATTGGTTAAGACAGAATTTCCAAATTATTTTGGGGGATATTTTGGATTAGCGCAGTACTACAGAACAAATGGAAATAACGAGAAGGCGGTTGAATATTTCAAAAAAGTTCCTGAATTGGCAACAAGTGACGATCAACGTCAAATAGATTATGCAGTAAAAATGATTGAAAAATTGAGCGAATAAAACCGTGCCAAAGTTGGCTCCGGCAAAAAGCCCTAGTCTAGTTCACTAAAGTTCAAATAAACGATTATGTCTTTGTGATAGCGACAAGCTGAAGAATATTTAGATGAAAGAGGAATTCGAGAAAAAGCTTAAGAGCAAAAAGAATATACTTAAGGGGATAGGAATTCTAGAAATTATAGGGGGAGTTTCAGGAATTGGTATTATACTTTGGTTAATGCTGCAAGGAATTGAAACCAATACCTATGTTTTCCTGATTTTTCTATTTGCAATTGGATTCTATATCTACTCAATTTTTGCTGGAACCAGGCTGTTCAAACACCTGGAAAAGGGTGTTTTTCATTCACGAATTTTACAATATCTACAAATACCGGGAATATCATTGTTAGGCATGACCTATATAATGACATCTGGAGGGTACTTATTTGTTGGTTACAACTCGACTGAGGGCAGTATTAAACTTGATTTTGGGTTAATTGCAAGTAAGTTTCAGATTAATATTTTGAACTCTGACCAAGGTAATTTTATTTATCTTAATGTAATGGCAATAATAGTTTTAGTGTTGCTGGAAAAATCTCTAACTGTTATTAAAGAACAAAAGAGGGTAAAAGAAAATTACGAGCGAAATATGGCTGACTATGAAAATTTCAATCAAAAGCCGTTTGCCAACAATTCCTTCTATGAAAAGCAGGGGCTCAATTCACCGAAGTTCGAATAATCGATGGGTAGGCTGAAATACTTTTATTATAAAAATAATGCTCTAGCTTGGCCATTTGTTTTCCTATGGCCAATAATCGGAATACCATGGACACGGAAGTTCGTTTTTTCGAAGGGTAGTGGTGACATTCTAGTCATTATAGGATTGACGCTAGCATAGATTCTATGGGTATATGCGCTTATTTATATCTATAAAACTATGAGGGTTGTCTTCAAAAAGGAAGAGGAAAAAAACGCAAATTCAAATTTCAAATGAACGATTGTTAATGATTGAATATAAGTTTAGACCGCCAATTTCAAATTTGTTAATGGGTCTCTTTTCAATGGCCTTTTCTGGTTTCATGGGTTATATGTCCTTTCAAATTGAATCCTGGGAAAGAGTAATGTTCATTCTTGTTTGCATCTTTAGTTTAGCCTATGGTTTATGGTTGGTGATTAATTATGCAAGAAATAATAATTTGGGCAATCTCGAGGTCGGAGAAGACTACTTAAAAGTTCCAATTCAAGGCAAAAACCCCTATGTAATCATGTTAAATGAGATAAAGGAGATTGGAATTGTAGACTACCCGGAACATTCCATTATATTCAAAAGTGAAAAAGGGTCTCATGTTTTAAAAAAGAACTGGATGGCTAAAAAGGACTTTCATGAATTAGTGGAGAAATTAAAAGACCATGCTTTGAAGGACAAGACCTTCAGGGTAAATACGTAGTCCGATTCCAAAAGTTCAAATAAACGATGAAAAATATAGAAGTCATAAATAAACTAAGGGCATCAACCTTCACCGATGAAGACGAGGAAGAATACGTTCTTGATTTTCAAGACGGATTGACTGATTCAGAGATTGATGACCTTGCAAAATTCTTTCCGCAGAACAAGATTGACAACGAACTTGTTGAGATTTTGAAAGAGACAAGAGGATGGGAAGGGTACGGCCTAGAGCGGGTTGACTTTGCCTCGATAGGTCAATTCGGATTCTATGAATTATCCCCAAACTCGATTACCCTTGGCCATGATGGTTTTGGTAATTTTTGGATACTCGATATTTTAGATAACGGCGCCTTAGGTCATGTATACTATGCATGCCATGATCCGGCTGTTTTTGTATTGTATACCCATACCTTAAATGAGTTTCTTCAAAGTTTGGTAGAATTTTATGAATCTCCCTCAGAAAATTACCTCAACGAAGTACACGAGAAGATCGTATTTGATATCTGGTCAAGTGGTGGTTTGGTATTTGAGAAAAATGATTTTGCAATTGCCAACGAAGAGTTTGGTGGTTTTCTTGGGGAATTCGAGGGAGATGAGTGGGTTGTTGCGGATATGAGAAAGGCGAAGAAAAAGGATGGATTTGCTTGGGGGAAATTTGGCCCCAATAATTTGTCGAGGCGACATCCAAATAAATTTATTTGGGTGATCAAGAAGAAGAAAAAAGGGTTTTTTGCAAGATTGTTCGGATAAAAAAGGTTCAAATAAACAATTAAGGGATTGAAAGAAACGTACTGTCCACTTTGTCATTCAAAATTGGAATTTAAGAATGTAACTCCTTGTGATGAATGTGGGGCAGATGACTTCGAATTAGATCATTTCAAAGAACATAAGTATCATGAATATGTTTTATATCATGACCTTAGATTAGTGCTATGTGATTTTTGCGATGTCGATTTTGGTTCGTATGACCCTACCTATTTTGGTTTTGAAAAGGACAAAAGAATCGGATACGAGGATTTTGAACTTATTCGAGAAGTTGAAGAAGTTAAATTGAGAAAAGGGAAGCATTGCCCAGAATGTGGTTATAATTTACCCTTCCTGAAATTCGTTAAAGAATGTAGGATATCAAATGAAAAGGAATAACAAAAATTCGAACAAACGATTATATACCTGTGTTGTTATTCAACATTTTAAGTTAAAACGATAATATTCATGAACAGTCAGTGCCCTCCTGCTCCAACCAACAAGAAGGAATTTATATCGGATATCGGAAAAATTTTGATCGAAGACTATGGAAAGAAAAAATACTATAAGCCGGAAGAGGTAAAAAGCGCCTCTAAAAAATCTAAGTACCATGAATATGTCGGAGTCGATTGGCATTGCTGGGCCATGTGTACGTTTTCATCCCATCCTGATTTTGATGCATACCACGAACTTACTGGCGAAGTTTGTGATTATGTTGAAATGAAAACCGAGATGCTGGGCGGTCTGGCAACTTCGGTCTCCGCAGATTGGTTGACAATACCAGATTTAGACATAGATGCTTCTTGGTTAGACTTCGGAGATGCCTTCGGAGGGGTTTTGGAAGGCATAGGAGAGTTTATAGGAGGGATATTCGATGGGCTATAAAGAACTGTTTTTACTATCAAACAAGTTTTAAGAGTTCAATAAAACGATTTGATGAAAATACTAGAGATAAAGTTAATTCCTAAGCCTTTGACAAATGAAGCAAAGGCTTGGACCTATTGGCCATTGAGGGAATGAGCTACAACACCGCCAAACAGTTTGCCTCGTGGCCAAGGCTTGCTCTCAACAACAAAGTGCGCGGTGGCAAGGTACTCTCCAGCAAAATAGGAAAAGGCAGCAACCGATTGAAGACAGCCCTCCAATAGGCGGCCAATACCATAGGGAATTTAAAGGACAGCAAACCGCTAAGGGACTTTTTCCACCGAATAGATTTTAGAAAAGGCAGGGTCTCGGCAATTACCGCGACGGCAAAAAAGCTGGCGGTGATCATTTGGAACATGGTCGTAAAGCGCGTGCAATACAAAAACCCTGAAAGGTACTTATATCTCGACCAAAAAAGAAAACCAGGTCTGGTAAGACGAATCCAAAACAAATTGATAAATTCGGTATCAATAATGAGGATTTAACCTTTAACACAACTACTTGTAAAACAATGACTTAATTTTACGTTAGTCAGAATTAAAAAATGAAGGTAAAAAAGAGTATCGGAGTACATAAAATCCACTTGTTCAAAGAACAAAAAGGAATTGATTGTCCTGAGGATAATACCCTATTGCAAGCCACTTTGAAAGCCAATATAAATCATGCGCATGCCTGCGGCGGAGAAGCAAAATGTTCAACTTGTAGGGTCAGTATCATGGAGGGAATAGAAAATTGTAATCCGAGAAATAATGCGGAGCAACAAATTGCCGACAAACTGAATTTTCCTTCTGAGATTCGCTTGGCCTGTCAAACCAAAATCGTTGGTGACATCTCCATTAGAAGAATGGTATCTGACAAAATGGATATGGATATTATCTTCGAACAATTTTCCAAGGACTCTGAAATCGCTCTAGGTAGTCAACAAGAACTTACCATAGTCTTCACCGACATCATCAACTATACTTCTTTTGCGGAAAAGTTTCCTCCTTATGATATTGTTCATGTATTGAATAGGTACTATCGAATCATGAACACTATTATCACAGATAATCGGGGCATTATAAGCGATGTGGCGGGTGATGGTATTCTGGCTGTTTTTGGAACAGATAAAAAAAGTGACAACTCCGTTTTGGATGCCATACATGCCATAATGGCAATGAACGAAAAATTAGAACTGTTCAATATATATCTTGAAGATAATTTCAATACTCAATTTGGAATTCGAGCAGGGGTACATTACGGGAACGTAATTATAGGCCCTTTTGATACCGGATCAATGAAGAAATTAGCGGTGATAGGTGATAACGTAAACTATGCCAGTCGAATCGAATCGGCCAACAAAGAATTTGGCACGAGACTTTTACTTTCTGAAGAAGCCTATCAACAGGTTAAAAACAAATACCCTGAACGCAATTCGTTCGAGGCATCTTTAAAGGGTAAGACAGGACAGTATAAACTTTATGAAATCATTTAAGACGGAAGTTCAAGCACAGGAAAGCAACGCCCTTCAAAAACAATGGAATTCATCAAAGCAAAGTAAAATTAAAGGGCAGAGGGAGTGAAATGCCCCCGTCTTTTCAAAGGCCTTGGTTCCGATCTTAAAAGTTCAAATAAACGATGATTACAGCCCTAGATTGAAGGCAATTTGCCCAATACGATATCATTGATATTAAATATCTAATTTTATGTCATGGGCTCCAAGAACACCATTAAATCCATACCATCATTATTTTTTCTTTTTAGCCTGTTTCTGTGCAATTCTCAAGTCTCTTTAGAGAACTTGTCCTTGAAGTACGGTGAATACGAGGTCGGATTTCGTCATTATTTGAAATTGGATAGCACCAGAACCTATAAGAGAATTATGGATTTTACGAATGAAAGCATCTTACGTGAAATTCCCGTCAGTATCTGGTATCCTGCACAAGATAAAATCGATACAGGCTCCTCAATGCGCGTTCTTGATTATATGCAACTATTGAAAGAAGAGGAAGAATGGGAGAACCTCCCCAATGAGCATATTCTGAACTGGTTTTATTATCCGAACACTGGGGAGAATCAAAATCATTTGAGGGAGAAGGCAAAGGCAACTCTGGGCGCGAATAAACGGGCAGGAAGTTTCCCAACGGTTATTTATGCACCGAGCTATCAAGCATCGTCAATTGAGAACTTTGCCCTCTGCGAATATTTGGCGAGCCATGGTTTCATAGTGATTTCCAGCCCGAGTAGAGGTGCGGAAACCCGATTTTTCGAAGGCGGGACAGTAAAGGACATGGAGGCCCAGGCGAGGGACATAGAATTTCTTATCAAGGAAAGCTTGAACCTACAAAATGTAGCTAAAAATGCAATTGCTACAATGGGCTTTAGCTTCGGCGGCCTGTCAAATGTACTTGCCCAAGTCCGGAATGGAATGATCAAGGCAAATGTTAGCCTTGACGGAAGTGTAAGATACCAATACCCGACCTTGAAGAAATCCCCCTTCTTTTCCATTGAAAAGGTGAACGTGCCTTTTATACATATGGCGCAAAAAATAATTCCGGAACAAGTGATGAAAGCGGATAAAATAGAGCCCTCCTTGAACAACGATTTCGTTTTTTTTGATGAATTGAAGGACAGTGAGGCCTATAGTCTTCGCTTCAATAATCTAACGCACTCCTATTTTTCGACCTTAGGGGTTCTTTTTCAACCCCGAGATCTACGCCAGGACAAATCTGATCGTGAAATTCTTGAATCCTATAGATGGATGTCTCGTTACACACTTGCGTTTTTGAATGCATACTTAAATAACGATAAGGGGGCCAAGGATTTTTTAAGAAGAAAACCCGCTGAGAATGGGGTGCCCTCCGGAATTGTTTCGGTCCGATCAAAACAAGCCGCCGCGAAAAAAGTCGGATTTGACGATTTTAATGATATGGCGGCGAAGAGCGGGTATAAAGACCTTATCGGGCTATATGAATCGATCAAACGGGAAAACCCGGCATTTATGTTGGAGGAAGGAAAATTGAACACACTTGGGCTGCAACTGGTATTGCGGCCCGACAAAGCCAATTATGGTATAACGGTTTTCCTTCTGGCAGTGGAGCTATATCCTGAATCGGCCAATTTGTTCGATAGTCTGGCCGAGGGCTATCTTCTGATAGGGGATAAAAAAAATGCCATTGAGAATTTTAAAAAATCGCTCGAACTTAATCCGGAAAATGGGAACGCAATCAATCGATTAAGTCAGCTTAAAGAATGATAAATCGTTCTTATAACGTGAAGGTCGCACAAACTAAGGAGCCTAACGGAGTTCTTAGAATGGTGCCGGTGACATCTGCCCAGCCATTGCCTGTGTTCAGGGCATAGTTCAGTGAACCTCCGCGAATACGGTTACGAAGTGTCTCTAGCAGCGTGCGGTCGTCGACCGGAGGTCGAACACCATGGACACTCAGTTGCAATACAACCGCCGCAACAAGAACGTTCTGCCTTTTAAAAGTTGAATCCAACGATAATATTTTATTAATGTCATCTTCAAAATCCAACACGGCTTTTCCATATTGAACGTTGCGCTGCGTCTTTAATTCGATCCATATCCCTGTACCGCCTTGAAGCCAAAGGTCGCACCTGAGCCTTGTGTTCGGATAATAAACTTCCCTGTTAAAGTTTAAAATATTACCATTGGGTACGGCGAAAATGGCACGGGCATACCTTGTCTGTAGCCAAGCTTCCCAGCCACCGCTCATGTTATTTGCCAAAAAAAAGCTGATCGCCGATTTCGGTGAGGTCAGGTCTTCGTGAATTGTCTCCTTAAGAACTTGGATTAGTTTAGTTGCTCTCATTTCGTTAATTTCAACTTAGGTTAAACATTCTCTCTCGTGACGCCGCCCGCGGGTAAAGGGCAAGGGGCGAGCCCCAAGTCGATATTTGATCGAAATACATAGGTAATCACCTTGGTCATTAGGGATTTGGTAAAAATAAAGGAAGGTAGGTTCACAAAATCGGTGATGGCTTCTTCCGGCTCGATTTGTGGGCAACCAATCGGATCGGAGATATAATACGAGACTTCGCCGAACTTGTCAAAAAGCAAGGCCCCGTTGCTGGTCGCCAAATAGAACGAAAGCGAATCACCGGGTATGAAACGATAGGGCTTATGTGGCAAGTACCGACCGGAAAGGCCCCGAAGGACTATTTTCTTGTAAGTTGAAAGCCTCATACATTACATTATTACCATTATGGGCACGTCAAACAGAAAGTATCGATGTTATTTCGTTGCATTTAATTTTCTGTTTACCACCATTGATCGTCATGTGGCGGTAAATTTGCCTGCGCTGACCACCAGCGTACTACCTGACATAATGTTTATTTTCAGTTTTGTGGAGAAGGTGGCATTGACTTTAAAGGATACTGCCGAATCGGTAGGAGTACCCGAAAGAGCGACTTTACTGCTTCCTGAAGCTCCTGAAGTAACCACGGTTATGCTGGCCGGGGTTTTTCCTCCCAGGAGGTTAGACCCTACGATGGTATAAACTTTTCCATTGGTCAATACACTTCCAGATAACGGAGCTCCTGTCGGGTCTTTGATTCCAGTGACCGTGGGCGTATTTGGGGGTGTCGGAATGACAACGGTATACGCTGTAGGCGTAGTTGCTATTGCCGTCTTTGTGGCCTTACCTGAAGTGGGCGTTTGGGTCACATAGATTGTGGCCAAAGCCGGTTTTGACATCGCCTGTGTGGGTGTGAAAGAAACTATATTCGACTGGGGATTTCCTGCCGCTATCTTCTCCCCTCCGTCAAACTCTACCGTATAGGTGGCCTTAGTGTTTGGAACAGGGTTCGCGATCTTCGTGAGGAAAGCACCTAAAATATGATAGGTTTTATTAGCGGTCAATGCGCTTAGTGCAGGGTCACCCTTATCCGATACGACCGCCGTTACTATCGGTTTGTGTGCGACAAGATCCTGCAGGTAATCTACGAGCTCAAGATACTCAAGATCACTTTCGATCGACAGTAGGTCTCCAGCATAATTTTTGATGAACTTTGGTGATACGAACAGATAGGTGTCCTTATGCATTGTAAGGTGCAATGACTGCGATTGTTCGCTGATACATGGGCCGAGCTGAAAACTCTGGCTTGCCGCCTTTGAATCAACATAGCATACGAGTGCACTAATGATGGGCATACCAAGCAGGTATTCGCACACGAAGAAAATGGTACCGACCCTTCCATCTTCCTTGTCACTTTTACCACTGATCTTAAGGCCTTGTTTACCGATGGAGGAGATTAACCCTTGAGCGAAGGCCAGTTCGCCCGAACCGGTGGCCAACCCGAGCAGCCCCTCGATCAACTCTTTGCTTACGGTTACTCCCCAAGAACTAATGGTATGGGTGATATCTTCTTCACTTACATGAACAAATAAGCCCGAGCCATCGACGATTCCTTCTATTGCCGTATAATCGTAGATAGAATAGGGTGCTTTGGTAATAGGATTGATCGTTGATGACATTGCCCGGGTCATCGCTGCAAAAAATACGGATACTTCGGCAAAAAGGTCGCGGACTTCTTGTTGTATCTGTTCAGAGCCTATCTCGGTCGAGGCCATCATGATATTCCCCGTCTCATTAAATACGTATCGTTTTACTGCTTGAATATTAAACGGATCTGCTTCCGGAACTTTTAAGGGTGTTGCCGGCATTTGTTTATCTGACATTTCTATTTACTTTAAATTAAACAAAAAGAAAACTGAACAAACGGGGGATCAACTATGAGGGGGAGTTTACTTACTAAAAATAACCACTTCAGCTTAGGGGACTAAACGCATTTTGCAGTCGGGAAGGAACATTTTAAGCGTAAAAATAGTAGGTCAATAAACTTAGTACTCTTCTTACAAGATATAAAAAAAATACGACATAATGATACCTCCCCATTTTTATTGACCCAATTATTTTTTTCGGCATTGCCCCAATGGCAAAGTTCGAATAAACGATGAAGAGATTAGATGGCTTTTCAGTTCGAGAACTGAGCAAAATTATTTATCGGTCTAACGTAATGCCATCTGGTCATAGTACCTCGCTCCTAAAGCTTAGTGAACATTTAATCAAACAACTTCAGAATGGAGCTGATTTGGAAATGATTAATAGAATAGTTTCAAGTGAGTTGATCAGTACTTGACAAGGTACAACGAAATAGTGACTATCACCAAATGGATGTTTAAGGAAGAAAATTCATGGTGGGGACCAGTACATGGAGAGTATATGATACAATCGTTACAGTATAAATAATCTTTTAAGATTCATTCGGTTAAAATTAAAAGAACCTGTTTTTCGCGCTAGATTTTTGCTCAATAAAATGAGGTTAAATTCTGTCCGCGAAGAAGTAGTTTTATCTTTAATGACACTAATTTGAGTTGAAATCAATTGCTATGATAAGAGTTTGAATATGGAATTTTATTTTACTAAATTCACGCCCAACTTAAACTGTTAATATCTCTGCCGAACAAATAAAATTGATTACCTTTTTAGATTTAAGGATTAGTAATGGGTAAGAAATCTCTCTTCATTGTCATTGAAGGTTTAGATGGTTCGGGAAAGACCTCGGTAACGCGGTACCTGACAAACCTTCTCGATGTTGATAATCATGGGAAAGTCAAATTGACTTTTGAACCTCATGACCCTTCCTGTGCCGGGCTATTCATTCGCCAGGTTTTAATGAAAAAAATAAGGAAGTTTTCACCAAGAATATTGCCGTTGGCATTTGCAACGAATAGATTAGATCATTGCGATCGAGAAATTAATCCTTGGTTGGATTCACAAGAGGGTGCAATTATTATTTGCGACCGTTATTACCTTTCTTCATTGGTATATCAAAGTTCTGAAGATTTCCCTTTTGACTCCGTTTATGAATTAAATAGTAAGGCTCGCAAACCTGATGTTATATTTTTTATGAATGTTTCGAACAAAGTTTGCTATGAAAGAATGAAGCATCGAAACGAGGATAAAGAACTTTTTGAAACAAATCTTTCTCAAACTAGAAAGAAATATCTGGAAGCCATAGATTTTTTAAGAAATGAAAAATCTGAAAACATTGTGGAGATAGATGCCAGCGGCCAAATAGAAGAGGTGGCTTTTAACATGTTAGATGAAATTTATAAGATTGACAAATCTCTCATTCCAAAACAACCAGTTTTGTCTAGAAGTTTGATATCCAAACCAAGAGTTACAAGTTTGAATGGGGAAATTCCTTTTTCTTCGAAAGACGTTGCCGAGGAAATGCAGATAGAAGGTCTAATTAAGTCCGGCACGGACAAAGAATCAATTCTTGATATAATCGAATGTAGTATAGACCTCTACGACTTTAACAAATTAGGAGGGTTATTCTTGGATTATATTAAACGAAAAAAAATAGAGGTTAAGGAGAAACTTCCATGGACAGAATTGGATGCCTATGAATTGGAATATGAAATGCCGGGAAAAATATTGTTAAGAGGTGTTGCTTTAATAATTCAAGAAAAACAGAGGTATGATGTTATTATGAAAAAGGCCCCCGACATACCTAAAATGTCCGACTTTATGTTTGTTTTTTCCCCAGGCCCATCGGAATTGGTAACTAGATATTATGAACGAGGGATTATTCGGTATAACGCTGATACAATTAGAGAGGGCCTTTTTCCATCTACTCAGTTGGTAACTCAAAAAGATATTGCTGTAGGCATTTGGCAGGTAGCCAATGAATTGATTTGGGACAAAAGGGTTAAATCACAGAGTAAAAAAAAAGTTGAATTTGCTAACTAGAACTTTCATTTGCTGAGTTCCTTATTCCATAAATCTCGGGTTCGTTTCGTTGATGAACTTGATATGGAAGATTATCACTGGAAAATTTGTAGGCTTACTACCCATGTAGATATCATTTCAATAGGGCTATCTAAATATTTTTTAAACCCGGTTGAAACAGAAAGAATAAACTTGACAAATGCTTGCCTAAAATCTCTAATCGTTAATGAACTTGGAGAAACCGAGATTGAGAAATATAGTTCAGAAGAATTAAATAAGAGATTAAAAAGTGAAAAGTCCCTGTACATTCAAACCTACGATAGAATTTTTAGTGAAGTAATGGACTTTGATAATCTATACCATTCAACGCTATTAGATGAAAAGAACTATTTGCGAATGTTGGCCAAATTAAAATTGAATGATTATCCGAGGGAGGTAATCTTTCAAGTAGTTAAACTTTTGGCAAGTTATTAGAATGGTAATTACGAAACGACTTCCAAACATACTTTGTTTGGAATGAAGAATATGAAAAAAACCTCAGCATCCGCTGAGGTTTTGCTTTTTGAATAAAAACCCAAAATAAAATGTCCCCAAAAAGTTTTATGTGCGATTAACTAGATAAACCGTATAAACACACAAGATGAAACTGGGACAAAAACTCTTTAAAAAAGATCAGTCGATCTGGGGCAAGCCTATGATTGCCTATGATGACACCAAAATGGACGCGCTGTTTTCAGAGATCCAACAACATGAAAATGGTGAAGCTGCAACGATACTTTCCGACACAAGAAAACCTCAGGTCTCCCTTGAGACGGAGTTGTATTTGATGTTACATTCCTAATATTCAAATTCCAAAACCCAAATTCCAAAATTCAACATCTAGAACCCTCCAATATGGTTTTTTCAGAAAGAGAACTCAAGAATATGGCCTATCGTTCGGCGAACCTGGGCTTGCTGCCGTCCAAAGATTTTATCCTCGACGAGAAGAAAATCATCAACGGCTATAAAAACAAAAAGTACGGCCTAAACGAACGCATTGGCGAACTGGGCGAATCGCTTTCCGAGCACATCCATAAAATGGAGGTCGTCAAAGGGCAACTCTCAAAAGAGGTGGTCGCACTCAATAAGGCGAAAAGCATTGCTGTCGAAGAGGAGATTGCCGCGACCAAAGCACATATCAACCATCAAAAAACGGACATCAAAAACCATATTCGCCGCTGCCAATTGAATGGCGACGTTTTAACCCCCCGATACAATGTCGACGAGATCATCGATGCCGATGATTTTGAACCCGTTGCGGCACTCCCTAGCAAGCAAGAGGAGAAACAGGTAAAACCCAAACGGTTTCCGTATTGGGCCCTGTACCTCGTCGAGATCCTGTTCATTTTTGGCGAGGGGGTCTTGTTCTATAACATCCTCACCGAGACCCATGACCTGCCCGAGATCATTTTGCGATCGGTCTTTTTTATTCCCATTGTCTTTGCGGCCAGTTTTTTGACCTCGCGCCGGATTTCGTTGCGCTGGGCGTGGCTACCGACCTTATTGATCCTAAGCGTGTATGCCATACTCAGTTTTACGGTGGTCGAATGGTTTTTGGAGTCCCAGGCGCTGGATGAAACCATGACCTTTCAAGATTTCTTTATCAAAAATGGCTTTCTGATTCTGGGCGCCGTGATGATGGTGACCCTGGCGCTCTTTTTGACGAACGCCGTGAAAAGTATTTATGGGCATAAGGCGAAAAAAATAAAACCGATTAAAGAGGCCCCTGTTCCGAAAAGCGAGGACGTATCTCCGCAGCAAATGGACCTGGATCTAAAATTCAATGAACTCAAGGGTTCTTACAAGCGACTCCGTAAGTTGGAAGACAAACTAACTGACTCACACCTCGCTGGTAAGAACGAGTTCAAGCGCATTTTAGGCGATGTTTCAGTTTTGGAGGCTAAAGCTGCGGAGATTTCGGAACAGATCGGTTCATGCGAAAAGGAGCTGAGCGAATTGGAACTTGCCTCTTTCGAGGAGATCAATCGCTACCGCGAACATTTTGAAAACTATAAAAACGGCAAGGAACCCGTTCGCTGGAAGGACTTTGATTTTATGACTATTTGAGGCAGAAAAGTAAGAGATAGTGTCATGCTGAGCCTGTCGAAGCATATTCACTGAATTGACCAGGTCTTCGACGAGCCTGCCTGCCGGCAGACAGGCTCAGACTGACACTATAGCATTGAACTGTTACGAAATGTTTTTGTCCCCTTGAGCGCAGTCGAAAGGTCGTCAAAAACATCTCGACTGCGCTCGATGTGACGGAGTAAGTGGTATAAAAAGAAAGAATGCGAAAAAGGAAAAATGTCAGGTTAAGATGTCACACCTAGATGGCATCTACATGTCACACTGATGTCACACTGAGCCTGTCGAAGTGCTGTCGAAGTGTTGTCGAAGTGCTGTCGAAGTGCTATCGAAGTGTTTTGACCCCTTCCGTCCACGCCTGCGGCGTGGCCACCTTCCCCTATCAGGGGAAGGAGCTTACAAGAGGTCTCGACTGCGCTCGACCGGACAGCAGAGTTTAAAAAATGAACAAATGAAAAAACCAGTTGTCACACTGAGATGTCACACTGAGCCTTTCGACAAGCTCAAGACAGGCCCTGTCGAAGTGCATTCCCCAAATTAGCTAAGTCTTCGACAAGCCTGCCTGCCGGCAGGCAGGCTCAGACTGACACTATAGCTTTGAACTGCTACGAAATGTTTTTGTCCCCTTGAGCGCAGTCGAAAGGTCGTCAAAAACATCTCGACTGCGCTCGATGTGACGACTCGAACGAACGGACAGTACTAATTAGTATAAAAAACAAATAGACACAGATGAAAAAAGGAATAATTTTATTGATTTTGATGCTATGTGCGCTGGCCTTCACCAGCTGCAACACAGAATGCGAAACGGTGACGACCCGAAACATCACCATTTTGGTCGATGCCACCGATTCGACCTTGATCGATAAGGCAAAACACGAATTGCGTACCGAAAATTTCGAGCAATTGGTAAACCACGAACTGGGGTTGAAAGAAAACCCTAAATGCTTTACGGTGAACTACGACTTCGGTATCATTTCGACGCGCTCTTATTACAATCCGACTTCGACGGCCTTATCGCATACCGATTGGGGGCAGGCACGCAACAAATTGACCATCGGCTGGCGTGATTTCTATGCGGCCCATGAGGAAAACTTACATAGTTTAGACTCTGTCGGACTCATGGAGAGCACTTCGCTCTTTCCGACCCTGATGAAGGCCATCAACAAGACCGAAGGCACGGTCATCGTGGTCAGCGATCTGATCGAGAACAATCCCGTGGTGAATTTTTATAAAAATCCGCCGACTACGCCCGAGCAAATGCAAAAGGCCTATGACGATCTGGTCGGGTATTACTTGCCAGACCGTGTTTCGCAAACGGCACAAAAGGAGGTGGTCTTTATCGTAATGTCAGAGCCCAAAGACTCGGGGGTCGTACATAAGGCGCGGGCTTTTTGGAGATATGCCCTGGAAGAACATCTCGGACTCAAAGTCTCCTTCGCCGACGGAATCACAACGCTATAGCCATGCCCGCGGTCGTCGTTTACATCTTGCTGACGTTTTTGGCGCTGGTCGCATGTGTGCTTTTTTACATCCCCAGGAAAAATTGGTTCAATGTTCAGGTTGCCAAGGAAGAGGGTTGGGGAACCTTAAAGGTCCTTATTTTAGGCATGGGCACCGTTTTTCTCTGCTTTGTCTTTAGCAAATTGCTGTTTTCCGCTTTTTGTCTGAGTATTTCGTCAAGCATTATCGAGTACAATATTCTGATGAACAATGTATACTGGTATGATTCCGAAATGCTGTCGCCGCTACGGTCTATCAAATACCCACTTTCGTATTTTGGGCTCCATGCGATTTCGTATTTCTCCGGATTGTATGCCGTGCTCTTTTGTTTGAGCAAATTGAACATCATTTCGAGCTACAACCTATCGCACGATCGCTTGAAACTGCAGTTCATGTGTTTGGGGCTGTTCCTGTTTTTTGAAACGCTGTTGTACGTTTCCTACCCCTTTCAAACCTTTGAAAGCGGATGGCGCATTTTCCACAATTTTTTCGCGGTATTCATTGCCCGACTACATTTTACGGCCTGTCTGTTCATTGCGGCCTGGCTGCATTTTCATTATCCCTGGGTCAAAATGGCCTTGGGGTCAAAAGTGCTATCGGTCAAGTTTCATTGGCTGTCAGGCGTATTTTCCTCACCTCGGAATATCATCGCCTTTTTCGTGGCCCTGGGGTCGTTGTTTTTGCTCCCCGCCTATCTGCGGATGTACGCCCCCTCAAATTTCGGACTCTTCGTTGCGGTCATTTTCAATGGCGGATTGCTCTTTGTGTTCTGGCGCTGGGTCACCCCGGCCATCTATCATTTGATCCGGTTTATTGTTGATTTTGAAAAACGGAAGGCATGAATTGGAAGTACGAGGTACGAAGTTGGAAGTGCGAAGTCGGAAGTTGGAGGGAAGAAGAAGTTGGAAGTACAAAGTTAGAAGTACGAGGTGCAGGGTTAAGAGTACTAGGTAGGAAGTGGGAAGCGTGAAGTTGGCAGTTGTGGTATGCAGTAAATGTGCTCATTGAATCAATGCGAAGCATTGAGCGGCGACCTACGAAAGGGTTGCGTAAAACTTGAAATGAGTTTTCGTAAAATAATCCGTCTTGTGATGAATTCGACCCCGATAGCTATCGGGACGAAGAAGTTAGCGATTATTTAGAAAGCGAATGAGAAGTTTAGCAACGGTTTCGTCAGTCTAGATTTTTTGTTTCTTTTTCAGCAATGGAAAAAGAAAGGAAGTAAAAGAATAAGAGGTACGAGGTACGAAGTTGGAAGTACGAAGTTGGAAGAAAAATGGAAGACGAAATAGACAAGACGTTTCGGTTTGGAGGTTGGAGGCATGAAGTTGGAATTGCGTAGCACGAAGCTGGAATTGCGAAGTTTGAAGTTGGAAGTTTGAAGCGTGAAGTGCGAGATAGGAAGTTTAAAAGAATAAAGGTGCTCCTTCCCCTGACAGGGGAAGCCTGCCTGCCGGCAAGGCAGGGTGGCCACGCTGCAAGCGTGGACGGAAGGGGTCAAAGCACTTAGAAACACAAAAACACTTCGACGGCACTTCGACAGGCTCAGTGTGACATCAGTGTGACATCTAGGTGCGACAAATGGCAGGTCAAAGAACTGGGGGTGAAAAGAAAATAGAATCGAACAAATGAAAGACTGGTTAAAAGCAATAAAAATTGTGGGGGGTGTCTTTTTGGCGCTGATCCTGTTCCATATCATTTGGCCGTTAAAGATGAAGATGGAACCCCATGTGAATTTTGTTTCCGCGGTGCGGGATGAAAACCACAAACTTTTGGCGGTCTTTGGTGACAATACCATTCTCAATAATAACCTTACTGCCGAAGAATTACAAGAGATGGACGACAATGGAAAGTTGAATAAATTCCCCATAGTTCCCGTGTTGTCCTATGAAGAATTGCCCCAAAACTATATCTACTTTTTGACCAAGGTAGAGAGCAAGAATTTCTTTGGCGTGGGCAAGGATAATTTTTACGGAATGTCTTTTTCGGGCATTGCACGACTGTTCAAGGGCAAGGCCGATGGCGGATCTAACATCCCCCAGCAGTTGTTGAAAAATGCCATCCACAAAAAGGAAGGTTTGGGTACCATTTACCTTTCGAGAAAGTACGGGGAGCAATTGGCCGCTTTTCAAATGGTAAAGTCCGCCAGCCCCGAGGAAATATTGGTGGCCTACACAAACTATTCTGGAAATTTTTGGTACGAGCGCGATTTCTCGGGATTGATCCTGGCCTCCTATGCGATATTCGGGCGATCGCCCAATGACCTGAACGACCTTGAAATGCTGTTGACCGTAAAGACCTTAAAAGGCGCCAGCGACTTAAAATGGCTCTGCAACAACCGGTTCTCGAACAAGAAGGAAATCAAGGAGCACATTTTGAATTTCTTTGAATTGATTGCCGAGACCGAAGCCGACAAGGCAAAACTGGCGGCCATGCGCAACATGGATTTTGATTTCAGCAAGAGCAATAAACTTCGCCGAAGTACGGCCTTTACCCATTTTCTGAAAAGCAATCGCGGAAAGGGATCAAAGCGTTTCGCTACGCAATATGTCTCCTCGATCTCACAAGATAAACAAATGAAATTGCAAGAGGCCGCCGAGAAGTTCTCGAAGCGCTTCCAAAAGCAATTGTCAGTAAACGAATTTGATTTGGAAGTGTCTTTAATTGCCGTTGATATTGAAACCGGACAAATAGAAGCCACTTTGGGGAATCGAAAGAACAGCGGGGCCATGGCGAATTTCATTGATTACGGGCAAGGATTTCAATGTGGTTCCGTTTTAAAGCCCTTGGTGTTTTTGGAGCTTTTTGAAAACCATGGTTTTGATGGGAATACGATGCTTTACAATGGGGATTTAAAGGATTATAAATACAACCCCAGCAATGTGGGCAAGAAACTGTTGAACAAAGAGGTCCTGGTGGGCGACGTTTTAAAATATAGCCTGAACAAGGCCGCCGTGAATTATCGGGTCAAGGCCGACCCCATGAAGGTCGCCAGGGCGGTCGAGACCCAGCTTTCGAAATTGGAGGTTTCTTCGAATCCGTCTTATAGCCTGGGAGAATCTTATATTTTGGGCACCAAGACCATGACGCCCTGGGAGGTGGCCCAAGCCTATCAAATGCTGTTCAACGAGGGGGAGGCGGTGCCCTTGAGTCCTTGGAAATACATCATCGACCCCCATTTGCAGGATACGATTTACGATGGCAGTTCGAGAAAGCGCAGGCTACCCTATTCCCAAGAAAAAACGAACGGTATAAAAAGTTTGTTGCCCGGCGCCTTTGAACCGGGGGGTACCTGTCATCGATTATTGGACTTTCTGCCCAAGAAAAGACGTTACTACGGCAAAACGGGAACCACCGGAAAGGCCAAGGATGGTTGGATCGTCTTGAGCGACGGCAAAAAATTGATTGTGGCCTGGGCGGGTTATATCAAAAACGACGAAGGTGTTTTGAAGCGGAAAGGTGCCCCACCGATTCCTTCAAAATCGGGTGCCGGATCCGCGGGAATTTTGGCGGCCATGGCCTATTCAAAATTGTATGGCCATCAATGATTTGGGTTTTTTGGTTAATTTTGAGGGTGACCAATTAAAAATAAGGGCCGACACCCACACGAGGCAACAACTACTTTCTCTTTCCCCACAACCGTCAAACCAAGTGCAAAGAGCGGGTTGGCGTTATTCCTTTTTGAGAATCGTTTTTAGGGTATCGGGCAAATCAAGGCAATGAACGATTTGGGCGAAAAAAATGGCAATGACTTCGACGGTACCGAAGCTGTCGGAAGAGGCATGCATGATCAAACACCATTGCGCTACCAAAAATTGAGCGCGAATCTGATGCTGCTCTATCAGGCCTATCTACAGAAGGAGACCTTGCTTGAACCTGAAATCAAAGCCACTTTTTGGCGAATGGTGCAGTTTCAAGAAGGCTTTCCCATGAAGATTCGAATGATGCAATTGGAACTTTTGAGCTACGAAACGGACAATTTTGATGGGGAATGGGACGCCGTCAAAGACAATCTCTTTCCCCTAAAAGATGATGGAGCTTTGGTCTCGTTGTCCACTGAGCGGGAAAAACAGCTTCAAGAATATAAGGTGGTCATTTTTCAATTGTTGGGGAATCCAAGTTAATGTGAAATAAAATCAAATGTTTCCTCGAGCGCAGTCGAGAGGTTATTAGGTAGTCACAAAATTAAATAGGTCTCGACAGAGCCTGTATTGAGTATTTCGGCTGCGTTCAAGATTTCACTCCATCGAAAGGAATATAATTTTCCCATTCCCAGGGCGTGTAAATATCCCCGATTGTGATTTCGAGCAATTCCTTAAAAATGCTTTCGGCATTATCGCTATTGGACATCAATAGCACCCCAATACCCTGTTCAGGGAATAGAATGGAATAATGCTGAAAACCCTCGCCATGTCCTTCCTTAAAAACCGCTTTTCCATGGGGCGTTTTCGTCAATAGTCCCCACGCCATCCCATAGTTCAATCCGATTTTTTCGTTTTTGGTGGTCGTTTCAAGGGATTGCGGACCAAACTGTTTTTTTGAGGCAATTTCAATATTGGGGGAAAATAACAGTTCGGTTATCGGGGAATTTTGCGATGCCAAAGCAAGAATGTGCTCCAAGAATTTGGAATAGTCGACCGGGGTGGTTTCCATAGAACCGGCAGCCCCTGCCTCATCTTCGGTGTCTTTCGGAATTGTTTTTTGTGCTATGGTATGGCCCAGGCAATACTTCCCCTCAAAACGATCTTGCCATACATAACTTGTCATATGCATTTGTAGGGGGTCGAAAACAATTTCCCGGGCCAGTTCCTCCAGACCTTTGCCCGTAATTTTTTCGATGACGACCTGAAGCAGACGAATGCCCTCTCCCGAATAGCTGTAGCGCGTTCCCGGATCGGAATAAATTTTGATTTTTCCCTCCCGATCAAATTCTCCGACGCGACTGATCCATCTCCAATTGGGAAAGCCGGTCGAATGTGAAAGGCACATCCTGGCGGTTATCTTCCCATATCTTTTGTCGTCTTTGAGGTCTTTATAGCTCCTCCATTCCTTTTCAAAATATAGTTCTGGAATAGGGGTGTCCAAATAACTTTGCAAGGGGGTATCCAAATCAATGATTCCATCGTTCACCAGCTGCGCCACCAAATAACCGAACACCGATTTGCTCAATGAGGCGCCATAAAAAACCTGATCTAGCTGTAGCGAATCCTTTTTGTCATAATTGGAGTAACCGAAAGCCCGTTGATAGGCTAGGGTATCTTGGTTGAAAATAGAAACCGTGATTCCGGTGACCTTGGCCGTATCGACGAGCTTTTGAATTTTTTGATCCAAGGTGGCGGTTGTAACCGTCGAATTGTCGATACGGGTGATGCTTTCGGTCTTTTGCGAGGCACAACTTGCAGATAGCACAAGTGCGCCTACCAATATCATCGACTTGGCCGAGTTTCCTGCTTTGCTCCTTAAAAATGGGATCGACAGCGGATAATAGCATTTGTAACTTTTTACGGCATAAATGATGTTGGCCAGTACGATCAATACGCAAATCGGAATTACGGAAATGAAAATTATAAAACCCCATTTTTCGATGGTCAATAGGGCTACAAAGGAACATATATATAGCAATAACACAGTTATCTGAAAATTGACAACCTTGGCTCCATGCCTGTCATAAAGCGGGTTATCTTCCCTTTTGTGTATCCAGAGGAACAAGGGAAAAAGCACATTGCAAAAGGGAAGTACAAAGCCCAATAGGGGGGTGCCATGTAAAAGCAACAACCACTTTTTTTGAATGGCTTCCTCTTTTGGGTTTTCCAAGTTTAAAAGATCCTCCACCTCGATTTCAAGCGCTGCGGCCAACAATTTTATGGTCTGTAGATGCGGCTTGACATCTCCCTTCTCAATACGTTGAATGGTACGCACCGTTACGGCTGTTCTTGTTGACAGCTCTTCTTGGGTATAGCCTTTACGTTTTCTTTGATAGACTAGGTTCTTTCCTATTGAGCGACTCTCCATTGAACAGGAATATTATTGGTACAAAACTATCAATATCATCCGGTTAGCTGCACGACATTTAGATGTCATCTCCGTGTCATTTGCCTTGAATCAGCCTTTTTATACGGGTTTTGAACATGCTTGGTCGAAAATTTGATTACAATCGCCCGATTATTGAGAATGTGTATGCATCGGGAATTGACATTGGAGATTTTAGCTACGGGTGGCCTGAACAAAATCTAGTTTGTTTTTTTTCGTAACAGTACGTAGCAACCGTAATAGTATTCACGAATTGCACGTACCTTGCCGTTGCTGTCCAAATCGAATACCACCCTGTCGAACGGCCAATCTTCGATCCAGAATTCCCCATCCCCGAGATGGTACATTTTTTTGCCCACAGGTTCATCACCGAACGTATAATATAAATGTCCGTCCTCTTCGTTGATCGCAATCCGGGCACTATTTTTTTCGCCATAGGCAGGTTGTTCGTAATACCCTTCAAACTTGGCCAATTTGCTGTTTTCAACTTCCTTGTTCCTATAATCGGGATACTCTTTTTCTAAAATTGGCAAGGCGACCTGCGCAAAAATCTTTCTGGCATGCGCGGTAGTGTTGTCGGTGTTTACCATGACTACGATACTGAGCTGTTCTTCCGGAAAAAAGGCCATGATCGATTTTGTGGTTTTATGCCCTCCTGTATGTCCAATAAAGTGTTCGCCCTCAAAGATGCCGTTTCTAACGCCTAGACCATAGCCGGTGACCAACTCGTCTTTTAGTAAGGTCGGTGCGATCATTTGCCTGAAAGAACTATCGGAGATGATCGCTCCTTCGGCCCATTTAAACGGAAATTGTGCAAGGTCGCTCGCCGTCGCCGTCATACCGCCATCTCCCTTTATCCAGGTCCAATGTGGTTCAGGTACCATTTTACCGCCGTGCAGCTCATAGTATTTTGTCATTTTTAGATCCGATGTACTTTCCAAGATCAGTTTGAAATCCAGACCTGTTGCTTTATTGATGATGCGATCTAGCTCTTTTTGAAATGCGTTTTTGGTTGCCCTTTCGACGATCATGCCCATTAAAAGAAATCCGGAGTTGTTGTAGAGATAGTTCGTTCCAGGCTCGAAAATCAAGGGGTGCTCCCTAAAGACCGTGTAGAAATCTTCTTTTAAGGGCGCGACCCTTGTTTTTACATAGACACTATCGATGAATCTTGAGTATTCAGGTAAGCCCGAAGTATGCGATAAAAGGTGGCGAAGTGTAATTTTTGCCGCTGTCTGATGATTGGGAAAATCTGGCAGGAGCTCCAATAAGGTATCATCAAGCGATAGTTTGCCTTCTTCGACCAATTTCATGACCATTGTAGCGCCAATGAGTTTTGAAATGGAGGCCAATAAAAAGCGGGTGTCAGTGGCCACTGATTTGGTTCGGGCGGTATCTACATGGCCAAATCCTCTATTATAGATCGTTTCCCCCCGCCGTGCCACCGCCACCGAAAACCCCAAGACCTTGCCATCTTCGATAAAATGCTTTCCGATGGAATCGATTTTGGAACGATGGGCAAAGTCGGGCCGGTCATCAGCATGATTTTTTGGTGTTTCCTTGCAGGCATGCAGTGAGAGAAAGATCAATAAATGGATAAGAAGTAGAAGGAAAAAATTTCTGTAGTACCCCACAAAAAGAATATTTAGAAGTTATATATGGGGGAAGTACCGAATAAAGTATTAAAAATAGTTATTGGACGGCTATTTCAAGGGAGTATTTTATAGATGGGCGTCCAAGATGTACGAATGGTCCTTTTTTGGCGATCGATGAACCAGACCGGTGCTTAAATTGCAAGTTTGGTACGCAGCCCCAATAAGTATTTCTCGATGATTTTGGGGTCTATTTTTTTGCTGATCGGAATTCGATAGCAATCGATGATTCCCGGTAGTATGACCCGGGCTATTTTCGATGCTATTTTTTTGCCTTGCCGGCAGGCCCATTTGCGCTGTGCCTCGAATTCTTTTTTTTCCACATCCTTAAAAATATCGGGGAATTTTGAACCTTCGATAAAGCGCTTGCGCAGCACCTCTTTTTTGGGCTGTTCGAAACGTGATAGTTCGATATAATCGTTTAGGCTCCGGTTCATTTCGGATAACACGGTACTCTTATGCTCGCCCCACAAGGTTTCAAAAATGCCAGGGTGCGATTCGCTTTCATCCATCGAAATATCATGCGTAATCGGAACGCTATGATCGAGGACCTTGGCGTAATCAAGACACAAATTCTTGATGACCGGAAAGTAATAGGTAGTGATTTGCGCAGTACATTTTTCAGGCACCAATTTTTGCGATCTGTACCTTTTTTGCTCTTTGAGATATAGATCCGAGAAGATACTTCTGGCGTGTCCCTCGATATCATCTTTTAGCCCAAGCTTAAATAGCCAGTGTTTGATCAAAGGCTCGACCACTGAATAGAATTGTCTGTGGTTTTCAATGTTACCAGGATTTTGCAAATAGGCAAAGACAATATCCCACGATGTGTTATATGCTGGTTTGGCCCCCATGATCGGTTTTTGATCTAAACGATTTTAGAAAAATGCTTGTTAAGCAGATTTTGAAGTAAAAATTCTAAATATGGAAGCGTTTAAGAGGCTACTATAGTATAACGTTGGTTTTGATGACATATTTTGGAGGAAGCCGAAAAAAATCAGTTGAATGACGGCATCTTGAAAAGTTGGTTTAAATTTTAATTTAAAGCCACAGGCTTTTCATGGGTGTCGCCTTTTCCCAAAACATGAATGGTATTCTGAACCGTGCCTTCCAACGGAATACCTGCTGTATTGGAGATTGCATAAGTGATAGTCATGACATCAACGGGCGCAATATCCTTCAGCATCAACAATACGCCTTTTCCGTCTTCCGATAGTCTTGCCTCCGAAATGGACAATGTTTTTACATGATGTCGATCGGAACCATATTTTCTGCTTCTGATCAAATCCCAGGTCTTTACTTCATAATTTGAAACATCGCTCGCCAGCTCTTTGTTCAGTTGACTTGCAAATTCCAACTTTATGCCACCTTCAAGGGCGCTCAACCCGATGGGCACGGGAATGGTCTTTCCGGTATGGCGGATGCGATACAAATCACCGGGCCTCATGTTTTGTGAGGTGCTCCATGCTTCCATTCCGCACAAATAAAGATGTTGGTCGTCAGGATGAAACCTGCCGCGCATGACACCTGTATAGAATTTCATGCCCGGAATATCAATGACCCCGCCCTGGCGTCGCCCATTGACTTCTTCATTGAGCACCAGTTGAATTTTTCCATAGCCATAAGAAAAACTGAGGAGTCCACCATCGAGCGCCCCCCATTTTTCACTATCTACCCACACCAGTTCGGAAGGTGAACGGTCGAACTCCATGTCGACCCAGACCATCGGTTGTTCCATGGCCGTTCGTGTCGAGTCTTTTGGGGGATCATACCCCCACATATTGCCGTAGAACTTGGGTTCTTTATCGACGGTGATCCAGTTGATCCGGTTCATGGGGTTCCAATAGCCCTGTTGATCCGTGACCAGAAAACTGCCATCAGGATTGATACAGACCCCGTTTGCGGCCCGAAAACCTTTCGCGATGATTTCGGATTCCAATCCATCTTTACTGACTTTTATCAGGGTGCCGTGCTGTGGAATCAAGGCCTCGCGGGCATGCCTGCCACTTTTGGCATAGTACAGATTTCCCTCCTGATCGGCCTGCAGCCCCATTGCAAATTCATGAAAGTGGTCGCTTACCTGGTGATCGTGATTGAAGCTTTCATAAAAATCGGTTTCATCGTCCCCATTAAGATCGCGAAGGCGTACCAATTGGTCTCGGCAGGTTACAAAAATCTCCCCTGCGACCACTTTTATGCCCAGGGGCTGAAATAACCCCGCCCCGATGCGCTTCCATTTCAAGGAAGTGCTGCCATCGGTCAGCCCGGTAATAAGCCAAATATCACCATCGGTGGTACAGGTCACGGCCCTATTGCCATCCGCCATAAAGTCTATTCCGCTCAGTTTCATACGACAGTTCCACGGATTGTCATAGGGCGGACTCAATTGATCCACGGCAAAGAGGTCGTCATCAGAGCCTTTCGTAATGATACTATTTAATTCCTCAGGATAATGTGCGGGGCCGCCTTTTGTATATTTTTTAAGCGATTCTGGCGGGTTGGAATTGGTGACCAGGGTGTTTAAATCAACGCCCTTGTCCGCTATGAACAACTTGATTTTTGCGGCTCGCGCATTTTTTACGGTCATCATTATAGTACCCTCTTCTTCGGAAAGAGTAGCCCCATCCCCTGAAATTTGAACATTGACAGCGTCTTTCGCAACCCTCATTTTCAATAAGGAATTCGAAGGGTCGATATTGAACGTTCTGGTAAATACGATTTGCCCCTCGACTTGCACGGCACCCAATTGTTCAAGTATATCGGCGGTTCCCACCGAATACGAAATGACCATGTTCTTGCCATGGTGATAAAGACCCTTGTAATTGGCCCAATTTTTGGGCAATGGACCGAATTTTCGCCCGTCCCTTGCGGTGAATCTTGGGTCTTCGAAAGTACCTGTTTCCGGATTGGCCCACCCAGGGCCGACAGCCGTCTCAAAATGAAGCTTGCCAATGGTTCGCGGGTAGGTTTCATGACGGTCGTTCAATAGAATACCGTCCCAATCGATAAAGCCATCCCCCGTCCAGCCGCCAGCGACACGCATTAGGTCGTGATCAAAAATCATCCACGCTTTGCCCTTTGAAACACCCCCCTCACCTTTATCCAACCGAATGGCGATGCCCTTGTAGGCGAAGTTGTTCTTTGAATAATCTTCATCGGGAAAAGGTGTCGGTCCGGGAGAATGGTAACGTTCAGGCCCTGTTTCGGCGTCTACCAATTCGTAGGTGTTGATAAAGAAGTCTCCATAATCTTGATCTGACCAAGGATGGTAGGGCTTTGGCTCAGGACCTTTTGATGTGCCTTTTGGAAGGGAGGCCAAATAGCCTGTCGAGGTGTTGAAATATTGGTCAGGGTTGTTCTCACGTACATAAGCCTCTCTGATATAGGTAATCACATCATATTTTTCCCTTGGTGTCAGCGTCAATTGTGGGGGCATTGTGGCATAGCCGCGACTGATGCTTTGGTACATTGAATACGGGTCATTGCCGGCTTTGAAGGGTTGTTCCCAAAACTTTAGGGAAAGGGGAATCGACCCCTCGATTTCTGGATTTCCGTGGCAGTTGATACAGTTCGAATTATAGATACGTTCCCCTCGTTCAAAAGATGCCCAAAAAGATTCTTCGAGCAAACCGGCATGGTCGATATTCAACTCGGTCTCTTGAAGGTCGTCGTTGGAGAGTATATAATCGATCGCTGAGCGGTCAATATCCACAGCTGCGGCGGACTGCCTTCTGGCACTCATGGAATGGGTTTTACCTTCGGCCTCGATTTCCCCTTTGAAAGTATCTCCTCGAAATCTGCCTTTCAACAAAAAAATATCGCCCCACATTTCGAAGCTCCCCGAAATGGAACTCCCCGAAACTTGAAGATCCTGCAACTCAAGTTTTCCCATTCGAAAGGAATGTAAAATCGCCTTTTGCCCACCATTTTCATTGACGACCTTTAAAACGCCATAAGTGGTGTCGTCATCGTTCCAAACAAGGTCATAGTCCCACGAGCCCTCAATATTTGTTGGCGTACAGCCAAAAAACAGACCTGCCACGGTCAATAACACCAATGTCAAAATTGTATTCGTTGCTCGCATAGTTACAGACTTTTACTTTCAGGGGGCTTTTATAGATTTTTTTTCAATTGCTGGAAATAGTCTCTTAAAAGACCTATTTTCATAAAGGATCAATACATTCACTGTCATGAACTTTAAAGATAAGAAGTTGAAACCTCCTTTTGGCAATGCTTCAAAGGAAAATGAGAACGAACAAAAAGGCCGACGCTCGTTCATCAAGAAAGCTGGATTGGGCGGCTTAAGCCTTGCGGCATTTTCTGCCGTTTCGGCCCAAGAGCAGGTAGCGTACGTTTCACAAAACGTCAATCGAAACTCAAATCCCTCTGATTTGAAGATTACCGATATGCGCATTGCCGAGATCGGGGGCGACGTGGTTTTTCGAACGCCGATCGTTCGAATCTATACGAATCAGGGCATTGTGGGCCATGGCGATGTTCGAGACGGTGCCGCAAAAGAATATGCGCTCTTTCTAAAAAGTAGAATTTTAGGCGAGAATCCGTGCAACGTTGAGCGTTTGTTCGGAATCATCAAACAGTTTGGCCATCATGGCAGGCAAGGAGGCGGGGTTTCGGGCGTTGAAATGGCATTGTGGGACCTTGCGGGCAAGGCCTACAACGTGCCCGTTTATCAAATGTTGGGTGGAAAATACCGGGATAAAGTACGCGTTTATTGCGACACCACGGTTTCAAAAGACCCTGTCGAATATGCCAATCGCATGCAAGCGCGCATCGACCAAGGGTATACCGCATTGAAAATGGATATCGGCATAAATTTGATCAAGGATATTCCAGGTACCTTGATCAATGCTCCTGACGCCGACTACAATCCATATCGCTATGAATATACACCCTATAATTTGACCAAACATCCGTTCACGCGCGTTCAGATTACGGAAAAGGGAATGGAAAAATTAATGGAGTACCTAGATGTCATGCGTTCGAAAATCGGGTATGACATCCCTATGGGAACGGATCATTGGGGGCACTTCGGCGTAAACGAGGCCATTAAGATAGCGCGGGCGACCGAACCCTATAACTTGGCCTATATTGAAGATATCATTCCATGGCAATTGACAGAGCAGTGGAAAGAAATTACCCAGTCATCGACAACGCCGACCCAAACAGGAGAGGATATTTATCGCCTTGAAGGAGGGTTTGAGAAGTTGATCGAAACACGATCGGTAGATATCGTGCACCCAGACCCGAATACCGCCGGCGGAATTTTGGAAACAAAGCGCATCGGTGATTTTGCCTCCAAACACGGTGTCGGATTCATGCACCATCATGCGGCCGGGCCGGTTTCCTTCTTGGGCTGTGTACATAGTGCGGCCGCAACGGAGAACTTCATGTGGCTCGAGCACCATGCCGTCGACAAAAAAGATTGGGAGAACCTCGTGACCGGCTTTGACGGCCCCATTGTAAAGGATGGCTATGTTACCGTACCGGAAAAACCGGGGCTTGGTGTCGAACTCAATGAAGAGGTGGTCAAAAAATATTTGATAAAAGGGGAAAAATTGTTTGCGCCGACTCCCAAATGGGACAAGATTCGTGCGTGGGACAGGTTATGGAGCTAAAACGGGAAAAATGAAAAATTATATTCCAATCCTATGTTTTTGTGCACTGTTTGGCTGCAAGGAGACAAAAACGGAAACCAAGAAAATTACGAAAGTCAAGAGTGAAACCCATCTTCCCAATTGGGAAAGGGTCGAATCGAAAGATGGCAGCAAACTGGTACAGCGTCATGAGGCGGCCTTTGTCAAGGTGGGCCAGAAATTCTATTTGTTCGGGGGAAGGGACATTCGACCTGTAAGCATTTATGACCATCAAGCCAACAGTTGGTCAACAGCTGCCGAACCTCCGATCGAAATGCACCATTTTCAACCTGTGGTCTTCGATGAAAAAATTTATGTCATTTCAGCTTTAACGGGAAAGTGGCCGGGAGAGACTCCTACCGAACACGTTTATATTTATGATCCTGCAAACAATACCTGGTCCAAGGGCGATGAAATTCCAGAAGGGCGCAGAAGGGGGTCAACGGGAAATGTGCTCCATGAAGGGAAGATTTATATCTCCTGCGGAATCAAGGATGGACATCGGGGGGATCATAAAAAGTGGTTAGACCGTTATGACCCTAAAACGGGGGAATGGGAAATTTTAAGTGATGCGCCAAGACCCAGAGATCATTTTCAAGCCGTATTGGCCGAAGGAAAAATTTATGCCGCCGCCGGTAGAAATACAGGTATTGATCCCGATAACGGATTTGCCGGCACCATCGGCGAGGTTGATGTTTATGATATCGCTACGGATTCATGGGAGACCCTGGCGAACGACATTCCGACCCAGAGAGCGGGAAATGCGGCCATTTTCTTCGATGGGAAAATTGTAGTGGCCGGTGGGGAATCTCCAACCCAAGAAAAGGCACATGCCGAAGTCGAAGCGTTGAACATCAAAACAAAGGAGTGGAGGCCGTTGCCGTTCCTTTTGGAAGGGCGACACGGTACAGGCCTGTTGGAACATGAAGGAAATCTTTACATTGCCTCGGGTTGCGGCAATCGAGGGGGTAACCCTGAACTATTTACGATGGAGAAATTCACGAAACAATAATTGGGCACTAATCGTCGTCTTCACCGCCTTCTTTGATCGATGTATCGCGAATGATGGGAACGAACAGGGGCCTCGAATCCTCAGAATCGCCAACAACACCCTCGATTTCCCTTTTCAAATATTGTAAATGGGCAATGGTCAATCGATCGGTCATCACGGGCAAGGTTCTTTTTATATTCGACTGAAGTGAGAGTAGGTTGTCAAGCGCCAATGACCGCACATCGGTATTGGCCGTATAGCCTTCAGAGAGTTTGGCCAGAATTCCTTCGACAAGACCGTCGGCCTCTTCGGGTTTGTAGAGGTTGATCATGTTGGCCACATAAGCTTTTTGCAGCTTTCTTTTGTATGAATTGGTTTGGTAAAAAACATTCATGTCGCCCCATACCAATTTTGTAAGGTCGTCAATATATTCCTCGGGGCGATAGGGGTTTTCATCTTCAAAGCGCTCGGCAATAAAGGTCATTCGACTAAGACGACTTCCCCCCAAAAGATTCATCATGATCCTTTCCATGGTCTTGGTGACCGATTCTTTTGATTGAGGCGATTGAATGGCATTTAAGATATCATTTCGCAGCAACCATTTCGGCTCCTTGAAAATATGGTTGTTCAAAAAGACCAAGGCTTGTTTTTGGGTCTGCTTGGGAACCAATCGGTATACTTCTCCTTCTTCACCCATTGTTTTGGGAGTCACATAAATACCGCCGATATTCTTGGTGACATGAAAAATGTAGTCACTGTATTGATTGACGAGTGCCTTGTAAATATCATCGAGGTTCGAAAAGTCGTCGCTGTCACGGTCTTTGACCCATTCCCTTATGCACGGGGCGATGCGTTGCAGGTTTAAGATGCCGTAGTTACTGGCGATCATCGCATCGTCTCCGAGATCTTCGGTCTGTGATCGGGGATCGAAATCACGCCCTTCGCCACCGAACCACAGGCGTTTATTGGCAGCAATGCTATCGGCCACGATTTGACTCAAAATTTCTCTTTCGTCCTTGACCGCCATAGCGTCGTAAGCCCTCGAATATCCCCATTGAATGGCCCATTTGTCATAATCCCCGATACGGGGCATCAAATCCTTAACGGGAATGTTATCTTCGGGCTGGGCCACGTAGTTGAATCGGGCATAATCCATTATTGAGCTTGTGTGTCCATTTTTCTCGAGCCATTCCGCATCGCGAAGATTTTCGACCGGCGTGGCAAAACTCGACCCCATGTTATGTCGAAGGCCCAAGGTATGCCCCACTTCATGGGCAGAAACAAATCGAATGAGTTGACCCATGAGCTCGGTATCGAACTCCATTTGTTGTGCACGCTCGTCGACAGCGCCCGCCTGTACCATATACCAACTATGCAATAGGCTCATCAAATTGTGGTACCAGCCGATATGACTCTCCAAAATTTCACCGCTGCGCGGATCTACAATGTTGGGGCCGTATGCATTTTTTGACGGAGATGCGAAATACCGTAATACCGAAAACCGTGCATCTTCAAGACTCATATTCGGATTGTTCTCTGGCCATTCTTTGCCGACAATGGCGTTTTTGAATCCGGCCTGTTCGAAGGCCACCTGCCAATCGTTGATTCCTTTGATCAAATAAGGGCGCCATTTCTTCGGGGTGGCGGGATCGATATAATAGACAATGGGTTTTTTTGGTTCAACGAGTTCGCCCCTTTCCCATTTTTCCAAATCTTCGGCCTTCGGTTCAAGACGCCACCTATGTATATAGGTGTTACGATCCACCTTTTGCTGATCGTCACCGTATTCAAGATAAGAACTGGCGAAGTAGCCGACGCGAGGATCGAAATAGCGTTTGCGCATTGGGTCTTTGGGAAGCAATACAAAAGAATTGTTGATTTCCAAGGTGACAACGCCGGCAAGAATCGCTGCCGGTAATTCCTTCTTTCTTTTTTTTGAATCCGATTTTGCCTTGTATGTCTTTACCGTTCTGATTTCGGTATTGATAGGGAAGGTGTTTATCTCCTTGATATATGATTTATTACTTTCCAAAGCCGTCAACCGATACGAATCTTTTTGGGCACTGCTTAAGCTCAGTAGCGGATTCTCACTGTTGATGAATTTGGTAACGTCAATGACATAAGAATCCCTTTTCTCATTGTTGGCCTTGATATCGAAAGATTCCAAAATCGGCGTGATGTTCGAATTGTTCACGGCTTTGGAAATGGCGTCGTCTTCATTGGCCGAGCTGACCAAGGTAGAAATACGAAGAAATAAGTTGTTGTTCGGGCCTTTCTCGAAGACTATCGTGTTTTCGCTAATTTTTTCCCCGCCATAATTCTTGGCTCCGGCAGGCGTCTTAATGAACCGCGTCACAACCAGCATTTCGCGGTTCAACAAACTGTCCGGAATTTCAAAATAAAACTTCTGCTTTACCTTATGAACATCGAAGAGCCCCTTTTTTGTGACGGCCTCTTCCCCGATCAACCTATCGTAGGTCTTGGCCCTAGACATGGTAGTGGTCTTCCCGGCCGTACTTTTGGCCTTCTTGTCAAGAACGCCCAAAGAACCGCAGGAAGATGCCAGCAAGAAAATGGAAATAAGCCCTATAAAAATCCTCATAAATAGCGAACGCTTCAAATTTGGGTTTAGTATTGCGAACTTGGCTCCGATATATACGTAGCATTTAAATTGACAGATGTTTCGCAATACAGCTATAAATATAAGGGATATTGTTTATCTGGGCCTATTGGGGCTTGGTGAGCGCAAATTCGCCCTTCAGCATTTTACCGACATTGATCAACGATCTTATGTTGTGATAGTTTACTTTCCAGATGTGCGCTTTGGCACTCTCACGAGCCTGGGGGTTTGAATCAAGCCCTTCGGAAAACCAGCCCCCATGCGTTTTGTCAACCATATGGTCTTGAATATAAGACCATTGTCTTTCAAAAAGCTCACGGTACCTTTTCTCTTCAGGATACAATTGTGCAAGCAGCAAAAGGGAATTTAGGCATTCAGCCTGTGTCCACCAGATTTTTGACTTGTTTTTTACGGAACAGATATCTTGATCGAAGTAATAGCCGCCTTCGAAAAATCCACCGATGTCTTTGTCCCAACCGTTTTTTATGCCGTGATCGACCATTTTTTTGGCGATGGAATGGGTCGTCGAATCATTTTTTAACCCCAACACATGTGAGGCCTCGAGCATAAGAAAAGCGGTCTCAATATCGTGACCGAATGAAACGTGATCCAAATAAAAATGGTCTTTTCGATAGGCCTCAGTGGAATCCTTTAGGGAAACTGGCGTCCAATCTCGATGCAGGTGAAGCGTTAAATGCCCTTTTTCGGTGGTGATGGTATCCCTTATCAGAATTAAAAGCTCTTTCAAACGTTTCTTCAGCAATTCGTCGGGCCAAACTTCGTACAGTGAAGTATAACTTTCAAGTAGGTGTATCGACGAATTTTGATCTTTCCAATCCTTTCTTATGAAACTTCGGTAATTTTTATTGTTTTCGGTAACTTTCAAGAGCCATGAGCCATCTTGGGCGAGCACATCAAAATAGCCCCCGTAAACCGAATCGCGGGCATGATCTTCCAACCAATGGAAGGTCTTTTTTGCAAGTTCAAGGGCAAGCGTATCTTTTGAAACTTTGTAATAGGTAGCCAAGCCATAGATGGCAAAGGAATTTCCATAGGCGCTTTTACCGTTTGAAAGTAGTTTTAGCGAATCGCCACTGATCTCAAAGAGCGAATGAAATCCTCCATTGAGCGAATCCCACATCTTGTTCTTTAAAAATTCAACCCCATGGGCCGCGATTTTGGTATAGCGCTCGTCATTGTAGAATTCGGCCAGGGTAGCGGCCGTCCAAACATGGCGGGCCTGGCTTACCAAAAATTTGTTTTGCTTGCCTTTCTTCTTCCATTGATAATCAAAGTCAGACCAAAACCCGCCATTAAGACTGTCGATAGTCTTGGGGTACCAAATACTTGATAGTTCGTGAATGGCACGTTCCACCTGGCTCTCTAACGCTGCGGAAGCGTTGGTTTCGTTGGTTTTTTGTTGATTACAGGAAATAGATGCCAATGCAATGAGCAGCATTCCAATTATGGCAATTCCATACTTTTTAAGAAATAGCATGACCTAAAGATATCAGTCAGATATAAAGCTAACCATAATTTGTAAAAAGGATTACCTGAACAATATCAATAGTGCCCCGAGTGCGGTAAGTACTAGTATCATCTTGCGGTAGAAATCCTCTTTGATGCGTTTGACAATTTTGATACCCGCATAAATACCCAATAAGATACCCGGAATCAATTTCAGGCTCAGAAGGAACGAATTCAAAGTTATCGTACCCCATGAATAAATGTGAAATGGGAGTTTGAAGATATTGATGAACAAAAAGAGCCATGCCGCCGTGCCGATAAAATCATTTTTGGGAAGTCGCATCGCCAAAAAATAAATATTGCTGAAAGCACCACCCAAATTCCCTATCATTGTGGTGATTCCGGTCGTTATGCCCACTGATCCGGCAAAGGCCCAATGTCTGGGAACGGTCTTTGATTTTCTTCGATCCCACCAGTACATCATTGCGACACTGATCAGAATAATGGCGGCCATAGCGATTTTAAAAGTGCCTTCGTCAAGATCATTGCCCACAAAGACTCCGATGAGAATACCAATGATGATCCATGGTAAAAAACGTATAATATACCACCAACGCGTATGCCGATTATAGTAAACCACGGCGAACAGATCGCCGAAAATCAATAACGGTACCACAATACCGGTAGATTCCTTAGCTCCGAATGCCAATGCCATCAAAGTTACATTTACAATGGCAATACCCTTAATACCCGCTTTGGAAAGGCCAATGACGAATGCGGCCGAAAAAGCAAGTATCCAGGCAGTTATGGAAACTTCCGATACTATCGATAAAAACAAGGCTAGAGGTTTAGCGGTGAAGGACCAAAAGTATATCAAAAAACAATATCTTTATCCGGCGACCTAAAAACCAAACTTATGGAACTCAGTACACTTGACTATAGCTTTATTATTGTATTCTTCACCATCGTTTTAGGCATTGGTGTCTACGTTTCGAAAAAGTCAGGTAAAGATTCCAATGAGTTTTTTCTGTCGGGCCGTACCATGCCTTGGTGGTTATTGGGCTTGTCGATGGTGGCTACCACTTTCTCCACAGATACCCCCAATTTGGTAACAGACTTGGTAAGAACTTCCGGTGTTTCGGGCAATTGGGGTTGGTGGTGCTTTTTATTGACCGGTATGTTGACCGTATTCGTTTATGCAAAGCTTTGGCGCAAGTCGAACGTAAAGACAGATCTTGAGTTTTATGAGCTTCGTTACGGGGGCAAACCCGCCAGCTTTTTGAGAAAATTCAGGGCTGTCTATTTGGGGGTGCTTTTTAATGTAATTACGATGTCGGCCGTTACTTTGGCGGCGATAAAAATCGGGGGTATAATGCTTGGCTTGGAGCCATGGGAAACCGTGGTGGGCGCCGGTTTGATCACGGTTGTCTTTAGTGCCCTAGGAGGATTTAAAGGCGTTGTCTATACCGATTTTCTCTTGTTTTTTGTCGCCATGGGAGGCGCAATTGGTGCTGCTTTTTATTTGGTCAATATTCCCGAGGTTGGAGGAATTCAAGCCGTGATCGACAATGATTTGGTCAGGGCGAGGATGGATATTTTGCCCGATTCGAGCGATACAAAAACCTTCATTACGATCTTGATCATTCCCTTGGCGGTACAGTGGTGGGCCACTTGGTATCCAGGAGGAGAGCCGGGCGGCGGTGGCTATATCGCCCAACGGATGTTGGCGGCGAAAAATGAAAATCACGCAATCGGCGCCACGTTCTTTTTTAATATCATGCACTATGCCCTAAGACCTTGGCCATGGATTTTGGTCGCTTTGGCTTCTTTGGTCGTATACCCTGATATTGCGAGCATCGCAGAGGCCTTTCCAAATGTTCCGGCAGATAAGTTGGGTCATGATTTGGCCTATTCGGCCATGTTGACCAAGCTGCCCAGTGGACTTTTGGGAATTGTATTGGCTTCATTGGTAGCTGCTTACATGAGCACAATTTCCACACAATTGAATTGGGGGTCATCATATATGGTCTTTGATTTTTATAAGCAACAAATAAATCCTAATGCCACGGAAAAGCAAATGGTCGCTGTGGGAAGATTATCTACGGTCGTATTAATGGTGCTGAGCGCATTTCTGGCCTTGGCAATGCAAAATGCGATGGGCGTTTTCAACCTTTTGCTGTCCTTCGGCGCTGGAACAGGACTGATTTTCATATTAAGATGGTTCTGGTGGCGTATCAATGCATGGAGCGAGATATCAGCGATGTTTGCGTCGGGGATATTGTCTATTCTTATAGCAACAACACCTTTGAAAGCTTTTCTTTTTGATGTGGAAACGGGAATTTTCCCAGATTGGGCCGAATTGCCTTTTATCATGGTCGTAACTACCGTGATTTGGTTGATCGCGACTTTTGTGACCCAACCTGAATCAAAGGAAGTATTGAGAAGCTTTTATCGTAAAATACAACCTGGTGGCCCAGGCTGGTCAAAAGTGGTCGAAGAAGCAGAAGCTGACAAAGTAGAGATAGTGACCAACCAAGAAAAATGGAGCGTTCCTGCGGGTATTACAGCGATGCTGCTAGGGGTCGTACTTGTCTATTCCGTGATGTTCGCCACAGGCTACTGGATTTACGGGCGAACCACTTCGGCCTTGATTTTGACCTTGGTTGCGGCCGTTTCAGCATTTTTATTGATAAGGGCTTGGAATCGAATGAAAGACCATATACTCTAAAATTGGATCGTGTGAAACCTGAAATATGAAAGAAAGAATACAATCGGTAGACATATTTCGAGGCGCAACGATTGTCTTGATGATTTTGGTCAACACGCCTGGCACATGGTCGAACGTTTACGCCCCTTTACTTCATGCCGAATGGCATGGGTATACCCCGACCGACTTGGTATTTCCATTCTTCCTATTTATTGTGGGCACCTCGATAGTCTTTGCATATAAGAACAAGCCGGTAAACTCGGCCACGTATAAAAAAATCACGGTCAGAACCTTGAAATTGATTGGCTTGGGCCTTTTCTTAGGGGCTTTTACGCTGTCTTTTCCCTTCATCAAAGATTTTGCCGATATCAGATTCCCAGGTGTATTGCAAAGGATCGGGGTGGTGTTCTTTTTTGCCTCTATTCTGTTTATCAACTTTAATTGGAAGACTTTGATCGGCATCTGTGTTTTTCTTTTATTGGGATATTGGATCTTAATGGGATTTGTTCCCGTAAACGGGATGGAATCGACCTTCGACCGCGCACCGAACAATTTGGCGAATTGGTTGGATGTGCAGGTGTTCGGAACCCATAACTATAAGGAAGACTATGACCCGGAAGGCCTGTTGAGTACCATTCCGGCAATTTGTAGCTCTTTACTGGGAATTTTCACGGGACTCATTTTGATCGCCAAACAAGAGAAGAAGGCGACTATTTTAATGGGCATCGGGGGGTCGCTGCTGATAATCGGCCATCTTTGGGATTGGGTCTTCCCCATCAACAAAGCACTATGGACAAGTAGTTTCGTTTTGGTAACTGCAGGCTGGGCCAATTTGATCCTGGCCCTTATCTACTACCTGACCGATGTCAAAGGAATAAAGTTTGGCACCATTTTTAAGTATGCCGGGGCCAATGCCATTATACTTTATTTCTTATCGAGTTTTATCGCCAAGGTAATGGGCATGATAAAAGTTGGCGAAACCTCGCTACACGGTTGGCTGTACAATACGATTTATGCGCATGAGTTCATGGCACCGAAATTATCTTCTATGCTCTATGGGCTTACCGTCGTGGCCTTCTACTGCTTATTGGCCTACTTTTTGCACAAAAGAAAGATATTTATCAAAGTCTAAAAGATTGATTTTTAAAACAGCTTTATTCACGAAGAACATCTTATTCTTCGCATTTCTTTTGTTGCCGCTCTTGATTTTTGGACAAAAGCACTTTGAGCAAGGCTTTGTGGTTCTGAAAAACAACGACACCTTATACGGGCTGATCAAAGACAGAAAGCCCCATCCCTTTTCAGCGCTTTATAAAAAGATAAGATTTAAGGGAGAGGAAGGAAAGTTTCGTTTTGGCCCAGATCGACTTCTTTCGTACAAAAAAGGAGCAAATCTTTTTGAGACCTTATGGGTGGAGGATACAGGAAAGTTTTTCGACCAAAACTTTGCATCACACAAGGGCTCTGGCAAACCCGTCTTTCTGAAAGTAGTTGAGAAAGGATTTCTGACCTATTATCACTGGGAGCATGAAGACCCTGATTCTGGATATATCGACTTCATCGGATACTTCAAAAAAGAAAATGACCCGAGTTTGATTCGTGCTACGCAGGGCATATTCGGTTTAAGAAGAAAGCATTTGATAAACTATGTTTCAGACTGTCCGCCGCTTGTTCAAAAGTTAGCGGATAAGGAAATCGATTCCGCTATTGAGGTGACACGGTTTTATAATGAATGGAAAAATGCCCAATAATCAAAAGATTATGGCTGTGCCTTGGTCTGGTAAGACCTCTTTTTGAAGGCCCATTGGAGGAATTCAGGAAAAACATCCGCCCAGGTGGGTAGGTCGTGTCTACCACCTTCGATTTCGGTATAAGTAATATCTTCAGGATACTTATACCCCTTTAATTTAAGTTCCTTTATAAGGTCTTGGGTATCATCTATCGAATCGATAATCCCGTTATTGTTGCGATCGGCCTGTTCGTCTTCGGTGCCACATTGAAACCAAAATTTAAGATGGGGCGAATAATCGCCATCCCTAACCATGTTCAAAACGATCCGGCTCCGATCGGCCAGATCCTTTTTGACATAGGCCTTTTTTCGCCACCAAAAGGATCCACTGAATACGCCAACCTTTCCGAATAGATGGGCGTGGTTGAAAACGATGTCAAAGGCCGACAATCCGCCAAGTGACATTCCGCAGAACACCCAATCCGTGGATGTATGCGATACCTTAAATTCTTCCTTTAAGAATGGGATAAACTCATCGATGATGAATTTGGTGTATTCCATGGCCTTATTGCCCCGTCTTTTGTAATCGGCAGATGAGGCCGTACCGTACTCATACATTCGATTTTCATTGGTTTCCAAGCCAATATAAATAAAGGGGTGTATCGAGTTTTTTTTATAGGCATCGACCAGTGTGCTCTCTAAATGCATCGCCCTAAAATCTTGCCCGTCGTTCATCAAGAGTACCGGAAAAGAAGTTTCCGAATTCCGATAATTTGGAGGCGCTACAAGCCGAAATTTGACGTTCCGCCCTAAAAAACGTGACGAAAAACTCCCCTTTAAACTTATAAAATCAACCTGGAACCGCATGTTTTGAAATAGGAATCTGCAAGTATAACGAATACTGAAAATAATTGTTTGACATAGCGGAAAATAAATTACTTTTGCCGCCCCTAACCAATTGACAGTTAACAATTTTAAGTTATATTTAAAGGTCATGCCAAAAGTAGAGCACGTACAGTATTATTCGAATATTCTTGGTCGAAACATGAACATTGAAATCACGGGCCATTGGGGACATCCCATTTTGATGTTTCCATCTTCGGGCGGCCAATATACCCAGAACAGTGATTTTGGCTTGGTAGGATCTGTGTCTAATTTCATTGATGAGGGGCGCATAAAGTTGTACAATGTAGAGTCTATCGATATGATGTCATTCTATGATGACAACATGAATTCCGAGATGAAAATTCACAATTACGAGCTCTATATGCAGTTTTTGAAAGAAGAGATGATTCCATATATACAAGAACAGTGCAACACCCATCGAATCGGTGTGGCCGGCGTGAGCTTCGGAGGATTTCATGCGGCCAACACGGCTTTCAGATTTCCAGATGTGGTTTCACATTTGTTTTCGATGAGCGGGGTTTTCAATATTCGAAATATGACCCCTTTGTCCGACGATATGCGCATCTATTTTAACTGCCCCGATGAATACATGCAAAATGAGGAAGGGTGGAAATATCACCATATGAATATTGTGCTGAGCACTTCCGATTGGGATAGCTGTAAGCAAAAAAACCAGCATATGGCAGGTATTTTAGAGGCGAAGGGAATTCCCTATTGGTATGACGAGAAAAAATGGATTGAACATGATTGGCCACTTTGGAAAATGGCCTTTCCAGAATATATAGCTAAGTATTTTTAAATTTTTGACAACATAAAAAACATAACATAGAATAGATCATGACAAAAAAGGTTGGAATATTATTTGGAATGGAAGATACCTTTCCTTGGGCATTTATCGATAAGGTAAACGAACTCGGTAAAGGCAAGGTAGTCGCCGAAGCGGTACGTATAGATAAGGTTCAGCAAGGCATCGACTACGGTTACCATGTTATTATTGACCGAATTTCACAAGAAGTGCCCTTTTACCGCGCTTATTTGAAGAACGCTGCCTTGATGGGCACGGCGGTAATCAATAATCCTTTCTGGTGGAGCGCCGACGAAAAGTTCTTCAATAACTGTCTTTCCATGCAATTGGGGGTACCCGTACCAAAAACGGTATTATTGCCTTCGAATCATCGACCTGATGATACAACTGAAAAATCGTTCCGAAACTTGGAAGAACCTTTGGATTGGGAATACATTTTCAACTACATAGGATTTCCAGCGTATATGAAACCCCACTCAGGTGGCGGGTGGAAAAGTGTCTACAAAGTAGAGAACCCCGACGACCTTTTTGCCAAACATCAAGAGACCGGTCAATTGGTAATGATGCTGCAGGAAGAGATCGTTTTCGAAGATTATTTTAGGGTGTACTGTCTGGGGCAAAAGTATGTTCATATCATGCCTTATGAGCCAAGAAATCCTTTTCACGAAAGGTATACCTCGGCACCCAATACCCAAGGGGAAAAGTTGAAAAAACTACTCAAGACGGTGCATGATTATACCATCAAATTGAACAAGGCCCTAGGATACGATTTCAACACTGTGGAGTTTGCTGTTCGCGATGGAGTGCCCTATGCAATCGATTTCTGCAACCCTGCGCCAGATGCCGATATTAATTCAGTTGGCCAGGCAAACTTCGATTGGATTGTTGAACATTCCGCCAAATATGCCATAGAAAAGGCGAACAACCACAAGGCAAAACAAAACAATACCTCTTGGGGCGGTTTTGTGACCAATGCGGCTACACCGCCCAAACCCAAAACAAGAAAGGCACCGTTGAAAACTGCGGCCCAGGCAAAAAAGACGGTTGTAAAGAAAGCGGCCCCAAAACGCGTTGCGGTCAAAAAGCAAGCGGCCAAAGGAAAGGTCTCTTCCAAAGCGAAGGCCGGAGCCGTCAAAAAGGCTGCTGCAAAATCCAAGGCAAATAATAATTCGGCAAAAGTGAAATAAGAAACCTTGAAAAGAATCGACCGATATGCATAAGTTCACACTGGGAATAGAGGAAGAATTCCAAATCCTTGACAGCAAAGATTTGAAATTGCACTCGCAGATGTCAAAAATCATCGACGGGGGCAAGGTCATGCTTAAAGAGCGCATCAAGGAAGAAATGCATCAGTCAATGGTCGAAATGGGCACGAATGTTTGTGAAAACATCAACGAGGCCCGCGATGAGGTTTCTTTTTTGAGACAGCAGGTTATCGAATTGGCCGCAAAAGAAGGCTTAAAGGTCGCTGCTGCGGGAACACACCCTTTTTCGCATTGGAGCGAACAATTGATAACACCGAAACCGAGGTATGACGAGTTGATCGCCGAAATGAAGGATGTGGCCCGCTCAAACCTTATTTTCGGTATGCACGTTCATGTGGGGATCCCCAATAGGGAAGACGGCTTGCAAATCATGAATGTTGCAAGGTATTTTTTGCCACATTTATATGCACTTTCGACCAATTCGCCCTTTTGGGAAAGTCGCGAAACGGGGTTTAAATCCTTTAGGTCAAAAATTTTCGACAAATTCCCTAGAACAGGCATCCCTCCTTATTTTTCAAGTGTGGCCGAATACGATAAGTTCGTTGATATTTTGGTGAAGACCAAGTGCATCGACAATGGAAAGAAAATATGGTGGGACATTCGCCTGCATCCGTTTTACCCGACTGTCGAATTCAGGGTCTGCGACATGATCATGACCGTCGATGAGGTGATTTGCGTTGCCGCGTTGATGCAGTGCATCATTGCCAAATTGACCAAACTGCATCGAATGAACCAAAGCTTTCGGTCTTATAGGCGAATATTGATCAATGAAAATAAGTGGCGGGCAGCTCGGTATGGTGTGGAAGCCAAACTTATCGATTTCGGAAAGGAAGAAGAGGTGCCATTCGCCATTTTGATTCAAGAGTTGTTGGAATTTATCGATGATGTTGTCGATGAACTCGGATGCCGAAAGGAAGTGAATTACGTACATCAGATGCTCGAACAGGGTTCTGGGGCCGATCGTCAGCTAAAGGTTTATGAGGAGACCAAAGATTTGAAGAAAGTGGTGGAATATGTAGTGAAGCAAACCGCAAAAGGACTTTAGGCCGTTTTAAAATACATCACTTACTATGGCATATGATTTGTAATTTCGGAGCGTTATTATAAAAATGTCATGACGAGGTCTTAGGCAGCTTGTTTCAAATCAGACTGTTTTTGATGACTGAAGAAAGGTTCGCAATGACGAAATAGAGAATAGTGCAAAACACCTACAAAATTGCCATTTTAGATATGAACGCATGTGAACCCAATGAGGGCATGCGTTGTATTAAGATGCTGACGGGTGATTTTTTGGCGAAACCCCACATTAAGGGCAATTATGATGTCTTCGAAGTGCGTGTTGCCGGCGAACTTCCCAAGTTGCAAGATTATGACATATTCATTTCGTCAGGGGGGCCGGGATCACCTTTGATTTCTGGTGAGGATTGGGAACAGAATTACTTCGATTTATTGGACGGAATTCTATACCACAACCTTTCACATCCCATAAAAAAGCATCTGTTCTTGATTTGTCATTCTTTTCAATTGGCCTGCTTGCATTGGGATGTGGCCAAAGTAACCAAAAGGCGTTCCACCTCCTTTGGCATTCTTCCAATATATAAGACATTGAGCGGAGAGCATGAAACGCTTTTTGACGGTCTCAACAACCCCTTCTACGCAGTCGACTCACGTGACTACCAGGTAGTGGGCCCAAAAGAGTGGAAGCTCGATACCCTGGACGGAAAAGTATTGTGTCGGGAAAAAATACGTCCGAACGTACCATTGGAGCGAGCTGTAATGGCCATTCGGTTTTCAAATGAAATTTTTGGGGTACAATTTCATCCCGAAGCCGATGCAGAGGGAATGCTACGTCATTTCACCAAAGAAGAAAAACGAGATCAGATTATCAAGAAGCACGGAAAGAAAAAATACCTCGATATTATCGAACATCTTGATGACGATGATAAAATCATGAAGACCAACCATACGATTATACCACGATTTTTGCAACAAGCGGCGTTAGAGTTGGATATAGCAAAACTAATTTCTGTATGATACCCGAGGTAAGAAAGGCATTTAATGATAATTTCAAGCAGGAGTACTACGACAACCTCCAAAACGAAATAGAGGATAAATTAGGGGAACGCTGTACATTTCGAATTTCCGAGACCCCGATCTTTATTGGCAAAGAACTCAAAGAAGAGGTACTTTCGGCCTGCAAAGCGATTGTCGAACAATTGTGGCAAATTGATTTCGATACAATTAGGGAAAAGTTTATTCCAAAACAGATGCAGTCACCTGTTTCTATGGGGAAGCCCCATTTTCTGCAGATTGATTTTGGACTTTGCAATGACGGAAATGGAGGGGTGCTGCCACAACTAATTGAACTGCAGGCTTTTCCAAGTCTATTTTTTTACCAGGCCGTTTTGGGGCAAGCTTTTTTAAAGCATTATCAGAACCTTCCCGAAGATGGGTTTCACTATTATTTGAGCGACTTAAGCCACGATGATTATTTGAGGGAGGTAGGCGAAATGGTCTTGGCGGGCGAAAAGCCTGAAAACGTGATTTTGTTGGAACTTTTTCCCGACAGGCAAAAAACCCGCATCGATTTCTGGGCCACTAAAAAGGCTTTGGGAATCGAAGTTGTCTGCATGACCGAGGTAATCAAGGAAGGGCGGGAATTGTTCTATGAAAAGGAAGGACAAAAAATAAAAATCAAGCGTATTTACAATAGGGTTATTGTTGACGAAATCGAACAAACCGAAGATTTTGAGGCTGCTTTTGATTTAAGCGACGATCTCGATGTAGAATGGGTGACACATCCCGATTGGTTCTTCGTAATATCAAAATGTATCATGCCTTTGTTGAAACATAAGAGTATACCGCGTTCATATTACTTGAACGATATTCCTGCTGGTCTTGACCTTGGCAAGTTCGTGCTTAAACCTTTGTTCTCCTTTGCCGGTCAAGGAGTTGACCTTCTTCCGAATGAGGAAAGTATTGGCAAGATAAAAGACAGGCATAACTATATTTTGCAAGAAAAAGTTGAATATGCGAGAACGGTTAAGACGAGCGACGAGCAAAATGCAAAAGTGGAATTGCGCATACTGCATATCTGGAGCGAGACGGAAAATCAAATGAAACCGGTCATTAATCTGGCTAGAATGAGCAAGGGAAAGTTGATCAATGTCTCTTTTCAAGATAAGGATAGTTGGGTGGGGTCTTCAATTGGACTTTTTGAAAAATAATTTCGGTCTTAGCGCAGGCGCATACGTTTCTCCTTGACGGAGCCCCAAACATTTTGCTTTTTCCAGGTCTAACGCCTTTTACAAAGGTTATTGTGACATCAACTTCGCCACATACTTTCCGATCAGATCGAACTCTAGATTGACAATACTCCCCACTTTGTAGGTATTGAATTTGGTGTGTTCATAGGTATAGGGAATGATGGCCACGTTAAAGCTATTTTTTCCCGAATCGACCACTGTCAAACTGACTCCATCAATAGTGATGGAACCCTTCTCAATGGTCGGATTGCCATTGGCGACATCGTATTCAAATGAAAACAACCAACTGCCGTTCTTGGTTTCGATGCCTGTACAAATGCCAGTTTGGTCAACATGGCCTTGCACAATATGGCCGTCAAGCCGAGATCCCAATATCATCGCGCGCTCAAGATTTACCATCTGTCCGATCTCTAAATTTCCCAGATTTGACTTTTTCAACGTTTCCTCGATGGCCGTGACAGTATGGTTGTTTTCATCTAAGGAAACAACTGTCAGGCAAACACCGTTGTGCGACACACTTTGGTCGATTTTTAGTTCGGGCGCCAATGGGGAAGCGACGGTTATGTTTAAGTTGCCACCATCTTGGCTAAGTTGTTTGATCTCACCCAAAGTTTCGATTATTCCCGTGAACATATATCGTCTGAATTAAGTAGTTTTGCATGCTTCGATGCTTGGCAAAGGTAAAGATATAATGGACGAAAACAGAAAAATCAGGCTTGGCATATCCATAGGGGATTTGAACGGTATCGGTTGTGAAGTTGTCTTAAAAACTTTCGAAGATTCTAGGATGCTCGACTTTTGCACCCCCGTTATTTTTGCTTCCAATAAAACGATTTCGTTCCATAAAAACGAATTGGGCATCAAGCTGAATTTTAATGGGATTCAAGAGCCGGCAAAAGCCCTGGACGGAAAAGTAAACGTGGTCAATATATGGAAAGAAGTGCCCAATATCCAACTTGGCCAAGCTACGGAGGAGGCGGGAAAATATGCCATAAAGTCTTTAAGGGCGGCTGTTGAAGCATTAAAGGAGGGTAAAATCGATACGCTTGTTACCGCACCGATCAATAAGAACAATATTCAGGCAGAGGATTTTGATTTTCCCGGGCATACCGATTTTTTGGCACAAGAACTTGAAGGGGAAAGCTTGATGTTCATGGTCACCGATGACTTGAAGATCGGGTTGCTTACCGATCATGTTGCGGTGAAAGATGCTCCTTCCGCCATAAATCCGATTTTGATTCGCACCAAGGTCCGCACCATAGAAAAATCGCTAACGATGGATTTCGGTATTCGTAGGCCCAAGGTAGCTTTGTTGGGCATCAATCCACATAGTGGAGACAATGGGGTGATAGGCAAGGAAGACGAGGAGATTCTGAAACCGGTCATCAAGGAAATGTCCGACGCCGGGCATTTGGTGTTTGGGCCATATCCGGCGGATAGTTTTTTTGGCTCGGACGGCTATAAGAACTTTGATGCCGTTCTTGCCGCCTACCACGACCAGGGCCTGATTCCTTTCAAGACATTGTCATTTGGGAAGGGCGTAAACTATACAGCGGGCCTGTCAAAGGTACGCACCTCACCCGACCATGGTACAGCCTATGAGATTGCAGGTCAGGGAAAGGCCGACCATGGCTCCTTCAAAGAAGCCGTCTTTACCGCGTTGGAAATTTTCAAAAATCGAAGCGAATTTCAAAAGTTGAGCGAAAATCCACTACAGAAGCAAAAAGTTCGACGATAACTTTCACCAAACCCTGGATTATTAAGTGTTTGTTGATTGAAAATCTGTGAAATTATAGTATCTTTGCACCCGCCTGAAAGAAAACGTTTCGTTAGCGGTCAGGCGAATTTAAATTGTGTTGTCATGATGAAGCAAAAGGAGTTTAGCATTCCTTTCTCGGGATTGAAACAAGGAAAGCACAATTTTGAGTTTAAGATCGACAACAAGTTCTTTGAATCTTTTGGATACGACGAGTTCAATGATGCGACCATCGTTTTGAAGGTGATTTTGAACAGGCAAAGCACTGTGCTTGAATTTGAATTTTATGGGGAAGGCTCTGTAAACGTCAATTGTGATGTTACCAGCGAACCCTATAATGAGGAAATCGGTTCGAAAATGGAACTGGTCGTGAAATTCGGCGAGGAGTACAATGATGAAGACGATGAGATATTGATTATTCCGTACGGTTCGCACGGGGTCAATATCGCCCAATATGTTTATGAGATGCTGGTTTTGGCGGTACCACAAAAAAGGGTTCATCCTGGCATATCGGATGGCACCTTAAAATCGAAGGCATTGGAGAGGTTGGAAGAACTAAGTCCGAAGAAAACAAACGAAAACAAAAAGGAAAACGATCCCAGATGGGACAAATTGAAAGATTTATTAACTGACAAATAGTTAACAATGGCACATCCTAAAAGAAAAATATCGAAAACCCGCAGGGATAAGAGAAGAACGCATTACAAAGCAGTGGCCCCTACTTTGGCCACTGACCCTACGACGGGCGAGATACATTTGTTCCATAGGGCACATTGGCACGAGGGAAAACTATATTATAAAGGTCAGGTTTTAATAGACAAAACCGAAGAGGCCGAAGCATAGCGACTTCTGGCATTTTCTTTGCGAAGCCAAGTCAAAAGATTAACCCTGTTCATTCAAATGCGAACAGGGTTCTTTGTTTTGCCACATTTTTGGAACGAGCCTCATTTTCATTCAAACCGTACTGATTTTGTGCAAAAAATGACAATAATTAAGTATTTTTCACGAATTTCGAGGCGTTTTTGATTCAAAAGCAACTTTAGCATGAACAAACTTACGGCAGCTATCACAGCTGTAGGGGCCTACGTTCCCAATTTTGTCTTGACGAATAAGATGTTGGAAGGAATAGTCGATACCAATGATGAATGGATTACGACCCGCACCGGCATCAAGGAGAGAAGAATTTTAAAGCCGGAGGAAGGGGAAGGCTCGTCGTATCTTGCTATTAAAGCGGTTCAAAACCTACTTGAGAGAAAGGAGGTCGATCCAGAGGAAATCGATTTGATTATTGTCGCCACAGCGACCCCAGATAGCATGGTGGCTTCTACGGCTGCCTTCGTAGCTTCTGAAATTGGAGCCAAAAATGCCTTTGCCTATGACCTTTTGGCGGCTTGTTCAAGTTTTCTTTTCGGTATGACAACAGCCGCCAGCTTTATAGAATCTGGCCGGTACAAGAAAGTGCTGTTGATCGGGGCCGATAAAATGTCATCGATTATCGATTATGAAGATCGCACGACTTGCATTATTTTCGGGGATGGGGCCGGAGCTGTTCTTTTTGAACCCAACAGCGAGGGCTTGGGCCTACAAGACGCCTACCTTCGAGCAGACGGTAGTGGTAGACCTTTTCTGGGAATGGAGGGAGGCGGTTCGCTAATGCCCGCAACTGTTGAAACGGTAAAGGCCAAGAAACACTATATTTTTCAAGATGGTAAAACGGTCTTCAAGTTTGCAGTTTCGAACATGGCCGATGTAGCCGAAAGAATAATGAAACAGAACAATTTAGACCACACCGATGTATCTTGGCTGGTACCCCATCAGGCCAATAAGCGTATTATCGATGCTACGGCCAATAGAATGGGTTTGAGCCAAGATAAGGTGATGATGAACATTCAGCGGTACGGAAATACGACTTCTGCGACATTGCCCTTATTGTTGTCAGATTACGAAAACCAACTCAAGAAAGGAGACAATTTGGTCTTTGCCGCTTTCGGGGGTGGATTTACATGGGGATCGATTTATTTGAAATGGGCTTATAACTAATCACTAAAAACTCAAATTCAATGGATATTAAAGAAATTCAAAGCCTGATCAAGTTCGTGGCCAAGTCTGGGGTCAGTGAGGTCAAACTGAAAACAGACGATATCATGATTACGATACGAACGGGAGAGGGAAGCCACAAAACAGAGACGACCGTTGTGCAACAGATTCCAGTTGCGACCCAAGCAGCCGTTCCACCACCGGTTCAAGCCGAGGTTCAGCAAGTGGAGGCCAAACCAGAGGCCAACGAACAAGATGAAAGCAAATATGTGACCATCAAGTCACCTATTATCGGCACGTTCTACAGAAAGCCTGCACCCGATAAGCCAACTTTTGTCGAAGTCGGTGACACGATCGGTCAAGGAGATGTACTTTGTGTCATCGAGGCCATGAAATTGTTCAATGATATTGAATCGGAAATTTCAGGGAAGATTGTTAAGATATTGGTAGAGGATTCCTCTCCTGTTGAATTCGATCAGCCATTGTTTTTGGTTGACCCATCCTAAAGGACAAATTCCAAACTTCAAATTCCAAATTCCAAAAAGTCTTAAGTTGGAATTTGGTGCTTGGATTTTGGGATTTAAATTTCAAAGATTATGTTCAAAAAGATACTAATAGCAAACAGGGGTGAAATCGCTCTGCGAGTGATACGAACCTGTAAGGAAATGGGAATCAAAACCGTTGCCGTTTATTCCAAGGCAGACGAAGAAAGCCTACATGTTAGATTTGCCGACGAAGCCGTTTGCATAGGTCCTGCCCCGAGTAGTGAATCCTACTTGAAGATTCCGAATATAATAGCCGCTGCGGAAATTACAAATGCCGACGCGATACACCCGGGCTACGGATTTCTATCGGAGAACTCGAAATTTTCAAAAATATGTTCAGAGCATGAGATAAAGTTTATCGGGGCTTCTGGTGAACATATCGAAAAAATGGGGGATAAGGCCACGGCAAAGGCCACCATGAAGGAAGCAGGAGTGCCCTGTGTGCCGGGCTCTGACGGAATATTAAAAGACGTTGCGGAGGCAAAGAAAATAGCAAAGAAAATGGGCTACCCCGTGATGATCAAAGCGACCGCCGGAGGGGGTGGAAAAGGTATGCGAGCGGTTTGGAAGGAAGATGAAATGGAAGACCTTTTTGAAAGCGCCGTGCAAGAAGCAACCGCCGCTTTTGGAAATGGGGGTATGTATATGGAAAAGCTGATTGAAGAACCACGTCATATCGAAATTCAAATCGTTGGGGATCAATACGGCAAGGCCTGCCATTTATCCGAACGTGATTGTTCCGTTCAGCGCAGGCATCAAAAATTGACCGAAGAGACTCCTTCCCCCTTTATGACCGATAAACTTCGGGATGCGATGGGCAAAGCTGCCGTTAAGGCCGCGGAATATATTAAATATGAAGGCGCGGGTACTGTGGAGTTCTTGGTCGACAAACACAGAAAGTTCTATTTCATGGAGATGAACACTCGAATTCAGGTCGAGCACCCTATTACGGAGCAGGTCATCGATTATGATTTGATTCGCGAGCAGATTTTGGTCGCGGGCGGAGTGCCGATTTCAGGGAAGAACTATACGCCCAAACTACATTCAATCGAATGTAGGATCAATGCTGAGGACCCCTATAACGACTTTAGACCGTCCCCAGGTAGAATAACCACATTGCATACCCCGGGAGGGCACGGGGTACGTATGGACACCCATGTTTATAGCGGATATATTATTCCTCCGAACTACGATTCCATGATCGCGAAATTGATTACCACGGCGCAGACCCGCGAAGAGGCCATCAACAAAATGAAAAGGGCTTTGGACGAATTCGTAATCGAAGGAATAAAGACTACGATTCCATTCCATCGTCAATTGATGGAGCATCCCGATTATCTGGCAGGCAATTATACTACCGCCTTTATGGATGATTTTGAAATGGAACCGGAACCCGATGAATGAAGCACGGGGATACCCGTCAAGTTCAGTGCTGTATCATTTTGAGATACGAAACAAGCTGTAGGTCTTTGGCAATCGACAGAAAGATGACTTCTGTCCGCCTACGGTCGGCAGTTTCGTATTGACGACTATGTGACCTTATTAATTCAATTCATGAACCTTAGCTACTGGGAATATAAGACATGGTTGACTCAAGTCGATTATACCATTGTCGGTAGCGGTATCGTGGGCCTGAATTGCGCCTTTTACCTAAAAGAACGTTTCCCAAAAGCCAAAATCTTGATTCTTGAAAGGGGAATCTTGCCTCAAGGTGCAAGTACCAAAAATGCGGGATTTGCCTGTTTTGGAAGTGTTTCTGAGATACTTTCCGACTTAAAGACGAGCCCAGAAGAAGAAGTAGTACAATTGGTACAGGCCCGCTGGGATGGCATTCAACAGTTAAGGAAGAATCTTGGGGATTCCAATATCGGTTTTGAAAACCTTGGGGGCCATGAGATTTTTCTAGCGGGTCAAACCGAATTGTTCGACTTATGTCAGAGCAAGTTGAAATGGCTGAATCAACTGTTACATCCGATTTTTAACGGAAAAGCCTTTGAATTACGACCAAATAAGTTTCATTTCAAAAACGTACGAGGTCAATATATAACCAATCCTTTCGAAGCGCAGATCGATACCGGTAAAATGATGTCCGCCTTACTGGACAAAGTTAGAAATAGCGGCGTTAGAATCATAAACTCGGTCTCGGTGGAAGGCTTTGCGGAAATCGATGGAGGGGCTTGCATTAAAACGAATCAGTTCGAATTTATTTCAAAAAAATTGTTGTTTGCCACAAATGGATTTGCGCCGCAATTGCTGAATGAAGAGGTCAGGCCGGCAAGAGCCCAGGTGTTGATAACAAAACCCGTCAAAGACCTCCACATCAAAGGAACTTTCCATTTCGATGAAGGGTATTACTATTTTCGGAATATCGACAATAGGATTCTGCTGGGGGGAGGTAGAAATATTGATTTTATGGGCGAGGAAACAGCTGAGTTTGGAAAAACGGTACCGATTCAAAATAAGTTGGAAGAACTGCTGTCAGAGGTAATTCTACCAAATACTTCTTTACAAATAGACCAACGGTGGAGTGGTATAATGGGTGTTGGCGATAAGAAACGCCCTATAGTGAAACAGATTTCAAATCATGTCTTTTGTGGGGTTCGCCTTGGCGGCATGGGAATTGCCATAGGCAGTGCAGTCGGCAAAGAACTGGCGGAACTGGTTTCATGAATATCACCTATTATCGTACTAATTTCATCGAAATTTCGATTTTTTACCATTGTCTATTCCGTAATCTTCTTATATTGTTGCCCCCACAGATCAAGGGCCCATAATTAGGCCCTATTCCCTAAATCTATATTGAATTTGTAAATCTCGGTTGTGAGCATGGCATCCACACAGGGTGTTGTTGCGTCATAAAGAGGTTGCAAAAGAACGAATTTGAAAGCGCCTTAGAACAGCGCTTTCCAATAAAATATATGAAGATGAAGAAAAGCGCACAGGCCTTGGGGCCAATTGTTGCATGCTTGGCATTCTTGGTATTGACCGGGTGCTCGGCCCAAATGGCATCGTCCCAAGACCAATATGAAGAGGCATGGCAAAAGGTCTTGAATTCCCAGGCCTGGAAAGATGCACTTAAAGGCAATGAATCGGATATTTATTCTGGGAAAAAAGAATTTCACGCGGGCACCGAGGTCATAGTGGAGTCCAAAAATGAAAAAACCCGAAAGACCGATGGAGAATCCGATTTCGAAACAAAGTACGATATTTTGGTGCGACGTGCCTATCTAAAGATCATCGCCGAGGCGGAAAAGGCCGATTCACGCCTCGAACGGGAGTACATTGTAAGAAACGCGCAGGCACTAAAAAGAGAAACGAGGGGGGCAAAGACCTTCGATCAAGAGCTTGAATTGGTCAATAAACGATATCAAGCCCATCGCAAGATGCTGAACGGATTGAAGTCTTGGAAGATTTTTAGTGAATACGGTACCGATGACCTCGATTTTTTTAAGGCGGAACACAAAGAGGCCGTTCGAAAGATGCTATTGAACGGAAAGGAGGAAAAGGCCATTGTGAACTTCTTGATATATAGATTGGCAGACCTGTATCACTTTGAAGATGGTAACGAATACAGCCTTACAGGCAGTTAAATGAATCCAAAAGAATCTGCCCTGCATTTTTGTGAAGGTTTTATAGAAGAACGACTTGCCCGATTGTATCGTCAAATTGACCAGATCAAGGAGTCTTTGGTACAGGAGACCAAGAGCAGTGCCGGAGACAAACACGAAACAGGGCGTGCCATGCTTCAGTTGGAAAGGGAAAAGTTGGGCCAACAACTGCTCAACGCCGAAAAAATCAAACAACATTTGTCAAAGGTAAACCTCAAGACCAAAGATGATGTTGTGGGTTTGGGAAGTCTTGTCTATACCACAAAGGCGAACTATTTTCTTTCCATTTCCGCCGGAGCGTTCAAACATGCCGGAACGGTGATTTTCTGTATTTCGCCTAGTGCACCTATCGGTAAGGCCCTGTTGGGAAAGCATTCGGGGAACACAATAAACTTCAACTCGGAGGAAATTACGATTCACAGGATTGTTTAATCAATCAAAATTTGGTTTTTTTCGACTTTCTTTTTTCTCCGACGCCTTCTTCTTTGACTTTAGTCTTTTTTCCACTGCCGCTTTGGGCGGCTTTGTTTTCTTTCTTTTTTTAGGTTTTTTAAGCGCTCCGTCCAACAATTTCAAAAACCTAGCTATAACCAATTCTTTGTTTCGATGTTGACTACGTGTTGAATCGCTGAATAAGGTCAGCATACCGTCATTGGCGATTCTTGTGTCCAACCTTCCTTGAATCCGATATTTTTCTTCCCGCGAAAGGGCATGTGAATTTCCAACATCAAAGGAAAGCGCTACCTTCGTAGCGACTTTGTTCACATGTTGTCCGCCCGATCCACCACTTCGAACCGCTTTGAATTTGAGTTCTTTTACAAGAAGTTTTTTGTCCATGGTTAGACTTCAAGACGTTGGTTGATGGTCTCTATTGAAATATTCAAAAATATTTCTTTATCCTCGTCGATAGGCCGATGATGATTGAAATAAATGTTTTGATTCTCGTAGATGCCTTCGATGAGATAGTATCCCCCTTTGTAGTACGAGTTTTTTACAGTTACCTTAAGTCCTGATTTTTCAGAAACCTTAAACTCATGGGCGTAAACAATAATGCGTCGTTTCGTGTCGGCATAAGACTTAACGATGTTTATCGGAATTTTGTTGGCCTCCCCGAACAGTGAGGCTATATATAGATCCTTAGGGTGCTGATAAAGGTTCATTGGCGTATCCTTTGCGATTACCTGACGGTCTTTTAAAACAATCACGCGATCGGCGAAGGGAAGCATATCATTGTGGTCATGGGTGGCCAAGAGCACAGTAACCTCTTTCTTTTTTAGATAGGAAAAGAGATTTCTGCGCAATCCGTTTTTTCTAAAATTGTCGATGTGGCTAAAAGGCTCGTCAAGCAACAATACCAGAGGCTCTTGGGCTAGAACCCTTGCCAAGGCTACCCGCTGTTGCTGTCCGCCGCTCAGTAATTTCACCTTTGTTTTGGCAAAATCGGTCATTTCTACCATTTTAAGAAGTTCGGCAATTTTATCGGCTCTTTTCGCAGGTTCAAAAACGGAAAGATATTCCCCGACATTTTCCTCAACACTTGTAAAGGGCATCAAATCGAAATCTTGTGAGAGGTATTTCATATATGACTCGCCCGGCACCAAATTGTAAAGCGGCCCCAAAACCGGAGTTTGATCCCAATAGACTTCCCCGGTTTTGATATGGAGTAGGCCATAAATGATTTTAAGCAGCGTGCTTTTTCCACACCCGCTTTCACCGATGATGGAAACGTGCTCTCCTTTGGCGATTTTGAGGTTGATGTCTTCCAAGACCGGAAGGCCGTTATAAGAAAAAGACACATGATCTACCTGTAGCATTACCGAGGGTCAATTCATTATCGATTGTTCTTCGCCAATATTTGTGGCGCGAACCCAGTTCTTGATAGTGGGGGAAGGGAAAAATCCGTTCATCAATTAGAACGGATGTTAGGGTGAATTATTGAATTCCCCTTGGGCTTTTATCATTTGCCCCAAACTCAAAGTGAATTTATCAATCGTTGAATTTGCTTAATCCTTAAACTCTTTCAACACCGACTTGTTCGGAAGTTCCTCGAAGCCCATATTGTAAAAAGTGAATCCGAAAATATCGGCGTATTCCTCGATGATCTTACTTGTAGGCTTGCCCGCACCATGTCCTGCATTTGTTTCTATGCGGATCAAGGTCGGATTAACGCCAGACTGTTTCTCCTGCAATTCGGCCGCGAACTTGAAACTATGGGCCGGCACTACGCGGTCGTCATGATCACCGGTGGTCACCAAGGTCGCCGGATAAGAAGTGCCTTCCCTGACATTATGAACAGGGGAATATCCCTTTAAATATTCGAACATCTCTTTGCTCTCTTCCGAGGTGCCATAATCGGCCGCCCAACCCGCGCCTGATGTGAACGTATGATAGCGCAACATATCTAGTACGCCAACTGCGGGCAGTGCAACTTTCATCAAATCGGGCCTTTGGGTCATTACGGCACCGACTAGAAGTCCTCCGTTGGATCCTCCGCGAACGGCCAAGCGATCCGAAGACGTATAGCCGTTATCTATCAGGTATTCGGCGGCGGCGATGAAATCGTCAAAAACATTTTGCTTTTGCAATTTGGTGCCCGCCTTATGCCATTTTTTCCCATATTCACCTCCACCACGAATATTGGGCACAGCGTAAATTCCACCTTGTTCGAGCCAAATGGTGTTGGCAATACTGAACGAAGGGGTAATGCTAATATCAAAACCGCCATAGCCGTATAGGATTGCCGGGTTTTTGCCATCCATTTTCAGCCCTTTTTTGTGCGTAATGATCATTGGAATCTTGGTGCCGTCTTTCGATGCATAGAATATTTGGTTCGATTCGTAATCATCCGGATTGAAATCGATTTCCGGCTTCCAATAATTGGAATACTCGCCTGTATCGACATTGTATTTGTATGAGGCCCCAGGGGTTTTGTAATTGGTGAAATAGAAATAAAATTCCTTTTCCTCGTCCTTGCCACCGAAACCACTGGCACTTCCGACCCCCGGCAAATCTATTTCACGAATCATTTTACCATCATAATCGTATTGATAAACCTTCGATATGGCATCGACCATATATTCTGCAAAAAAGTAGCCCCCGCCCGTCTGTGGCGACAACACATTTTCTGTTTCCGGTATGAGGTCGACCCAATTTTCAGGCCCGGGGTTGGAGGCATCGACCGTAACGATCTTTTGGTTTGGTGCATCTAGGTTGGTCACTATAAAGAGTTTACTGCCTTTGGTTTCAATAACATAGCTGTCAGACTCATCATGGTCGAGTATCGTTGCCAATCTGCTATTGGGTTTTGTTAGGTCTTTAAAAAAAAGTTTGTTGCCCGAAGTGGATTTTCTGGCCGAAACAAAAAGGTACTTTGCATCATCTGAGACATAACCGCCGACGTACCTATGTTTTTCCGCATCCGTTCCGCCATAAATCAATTTATCTTCTTTTTGGGATGTTCCCAATTTATGATAGTATAGCTTGTGCTGGTCGGTTTTCGCCGAAAGCTCACTTCCTTTTGGCTTGTCGTAGCTCGAATAGTAGAACCCTTCATTGCCCTTCCATGCCAATCCGCTGAACTTGATATCGACTAGGGTATCTTCAATAATTTCCCTGGTCTCCGCATCAAGTACGATGGCCTTTCGCCAGTCACTACCGCCCTCTGAGATCATATAGGCGGCAAGGGAGCCGTCTTTGGTAAAACGCAGGCCGGCCAATGAGGTGGTACCGTCATCCGAAAACTTGTTGGGATCCAAAAATACCTCAGGTTCGCCACCATCTTTTTGTCGATATACCACATACTGGTTTTGGAGGCCATCATTTTTATAGAAATAGGTATAGTCACCTTCACGAAAAGGAGAGCTGAGTTTTTCGTAGTTCCAAATTTTTTCCAAGCGGACTTTTAGATCATCTCGATAGGGAATTTTATCCAAATAATCGAAGGTAATCTTGTTCTGTTCTTTTACCCAGGCCTCTGTTTCCGTACTTCGATCATCTTCGAGCCACCGGTATGGGTCCGTGACTTTGATATCGAAATATGTATCAATGGAATCGGCTTTTTTGGTGGTTGGATAGTTCAATACAATGGGTTCTTTTTGGGTTTCGGTTTTGCAAGAGACTAAGGCCATCACGAGGATGGGCAAAAAATTGGATATTTTCATTTGTGGAAGGCTTTGGCAACCGAAAATACCATAAAAAATCCTTCAAAACCGTATCATTTTGAAGGATTTAACATTGTTCGCGATGTGTTCAGACCAAACCTTTTTCAACCAAATATTCAGCAATCTGCACCGCGTTGGTAGCAGCTCCTTTTCTTAAATTATCGGAAACGATCCACATATTTAAAGTATTTCGTTGGGTCTCATCACGTCGAATTCGTCCGACAAAAACCTCGTCCTTATCATTGGCATATATCGGCATAGGGTAAGTATTCGTATCTGGATTGTCTTGAACCGTAACACCGGGAGTCTCGTTCAAGATTTTGCGTACTTCGTTCAATTCAAAATCATTGTGAAACTCTACATTGACAGATTCTGAATGCCCGCCTGCGGTCGGTATTCTAACGGCAGTGGCACTGACCGAAAAAGTACGGTCGTCCAAAATTTTCTGGGGTTCGCGAGCAAGTTTCATTTCTTCTTTGGTATAACCATTTTCGGTAAAGACATCGCAGTGGGGCAGGGCATTTCTGCTTATGGGATAAGGGTAGGCCATCTCGCCTTGCACTCCGGCAATCTCGTTCTCCAATTGTTTTACGGCCTTAACACCTGTTCCAGATACCGATTGGTATGTCGAAACGATGACTCGTCGCATTTTGTACTTTTTGTGTAAGGGTGCCAGGGCCATAACGAGTTGTATGGTCGAACAGTTGGGATTGGCGATTATCTTATCTTCTGAAGTGAGTTCGGTCGCATTAATTTCGGGTACTACCAATTTTTTGGTTGGATCCATGCGCCATGCCGAAGAATTGTCGATTACCGTGGTGCCGACTTCGGCAAACTTGGGCGCCCATTTCAAAGATGTGCCACCACCGGCCGAAAATATGGCAATGTCCGGTCTGTGCCCAACGGCATCTTCCAAGCCTATTACGGAATACTCAGAGCCCTTGTATTGCAGTTTCTTTCCGATAGAGCGTTCCGAAGCAACCAGAAGCAATTCGGTAATCGGAAAATTTCGTTCCGCCAAGACTTTCAACATAACCTCGCCTACCATTCCGGTGGCTCCTACGACCGCTACTTTCATAAGTGAAATACATTTTAAGGACAAATGTACTTCAAGCAATTTTGGCAAGCAAAGCAATTGGCATTATATTGTAAAAATCTAACAATTTGTTTTAAAAATAACAAAGGAAAACCGCCAAACACATTTGTGTGAATGGCGGCTGGTTGGTTAATTGATTAGTTGGCGTAGCGGTAACGAGAGTCAAGTAATTGACAATCGAGATTATTTCTTCAGGGAATCCCTAATTTCGGTCAACAATTCTTCGGCCGTTGGCCCTGCCGGAGCTTCTTCCTCAGGCTTTCTTGTTTTGTTATATGCCTTGACGATCAGAAACATGACCCAGCCAACAATCAAAAGGTTTACGATGGTATTTACCCACGAACCCCATCGTATTGCGTTTTCGGCAACATAACCTTCTTGGCCCTCAACGCCACTGGCAGGTGACAACACATATTTCAGATTGGCAAAATCAAGTCCTCCGGCGAAGTGGCCTACGACCGGCATGACAATATCATTTACAAATCCGTTTACTACTAGGCCTACGGCACCGGCCATAATTACCGCGACGGCAAAGTCGATAACATTGCCCGTCATAATAAAATCTTTGAATTCTTTTAGCATGATTTAGTGTTTTTAGGGTTAATAGAATTGGTCAGAATAACCACGGCAATGTAAGAAAAAAAAGGTTTCCTAACAAAATGTTAAATTCACGACTCACCTTGAACGATAACCCGCTTTACACGTTGCGAAATTCCTGTCAACAGTTCATATGAAATGGTCGAGGCGGTAGCGGCAAACTCCTCGGCCGATGGTTGCCCACCAAATATGGTGACCTGGTCACCTTCTTTGCAATCAATGCCAGTAATGTCGATCATGATCATGTCCATACAGACGTTGCCAATGATGAGCGCTTTTTGCCCATTTACCGAAACAAAGGTCTTACCATTTCCGTATTGTCTACCTATGCCGTCTGCATGGCCGATCGGTAGGGTCGCGGTAAGTCGATAACCGTCTGACCTGAATTTTCTGTTATAGCCCACACTTTCATTGGGCGCGACCTTGTGTATCTGTGATATGACGGTTTTGAGGGTGGCCACAGGCTTTAGTTCGCGGTCGATACGAGCTTCATTTCCAAAACCATATAGGCCAATACCACTGCGAACCATCTCATATTGGGCGTCTGCATAGTTGATAATTCCAGAGGTGTTCAAAATATGTCTAAATGTTTTGAAGCTCGATTTTTTATCAAACTCGGAGGCAATTTTAGTGAAACTCTCGATTTGTCTTGATGTAAATTCGCGTTCATCGGCATCCTCCGAAGCGGCCAAATGTGAAAATATTGACAATACTTTTAGCTCATCTCGATTTTTCAATTCTCCGGCAATAAAATCGATATCGTTTTCCCAGAAGCCCAACCGATTCAAACCAGTATTGAATTTAATGTGAACGGGATATGCCCTTTGTTGCTTTGCGCCGCAGACTTCTAAAAACTTACGTAATATTCTTGGGGAATATAAGCTAGGTTCTAAATATTGGTCGATTAGGGCTTCGAAGTTCGCTGGCTGGGGGTGCAAAACCAAAATAGGGGTTTTTATACCTGCCTTGCGTAAGCTCACCCCTTCTTTTACATAGGCAACGGCAAGATAATCGACTTTTAGCCCTTCCAGTTTTTTGGCCACTTGAATGGCATCGGCACCATAGGCAAAGGCCTTTACCACGGCCAAAAACTTTGTGGAAGTCTTTAATCGTGATTTTAGATAATTGTAGTTGTGCTCGAGTGCGTTTAAATTGATTTCAAGGACCGTTTCGGAAGTTTTAGGCATTGGCGGTCCCTTTTTTCTCTGTTACCTCTTCGGCCTCTACTTTCATGTTCTTCACTTTTTCCTTTAACATGGCCTTAAAAAAAGCCGCCCGGCTCAATGCTTCATACTCGGCGGTCTCTCCTAATAATACAAGGTCATCATTGTCGGTCTTTCGAAAGCTGTAGTTGGCCAAATTTCCGGTTCTGGTACAAATGGCATGCACCTTGGTCACGTATTCTGCGGTTGCCATCAAAGCCGGCATTGGTCCGAAGGGATTGCCCTTAAAGTCCATATCTAGACCTGCTACGATAACACGTATGCCCTTGTTGGCCAATTCATTGCAAACGGCGACAATCTCATCATCGAAAAACTGGGCTTCATCAATGGCTATCACATCACAGCCCTCTGCCAAAACGAGAATATCTGCGGCGGCAGGTACGGGTGTCGAGCGAATTTCATTAGAATCATGGGAGACCACCATATCTTCGTGGTAGCGTGTATCGACCAGGGGCTTGAAGATTTCGACTCGCTGTTTGGCGAATTGTGCTCTTCTCAACCTTCTGATGAGCTCCTCGGTCTTGCCCGAGAACATAGAGCCACAAATGACTTCTATCCAACCGAATTGCTCTTTGTGATTAACAGTATTTTCGAGAAACATTTCGTAGTTTTAGACGAAAATAGGGTGTTTTTCGTTCTAGTTATAGGGAACCTTAAAATTAGTAAAAAAGGCATACCTTTTGCTATAGTTCAAAATAAAAACCATGAAGAAAAAGTTGAAAGAGGAGTTGCGTAAACTGTCTACCGACATCATCACCTCTCGTGACATGAACGATATTTCAGAGATGTATGAGGCTGCCCGAACCTTATATGAGAAATTGGCTGTCTTGAAGTTCATCGATGAAAAACTGAGCGACATTCAAGTCGACGTTTCTAAAAATGTGATCGCCGCCAAATTCGAAGAGTTGGCGAATGCCGTTTTAAGGGAAAATACCTCGGTGCCAGAGAACAACCCCCATGAAGACGATATTATCGCGCACAAGAGCATGGATACCATAAAGAACATGGTTTCGGAAATGCCAAGTGAAATCCCGGTTGATGAGGTTTTGTCAGAGTTTTTGGGGAAGCCCGAACTGATGAAAAACGATAAAGAGGTTTTTGAACCAAAAAGCAAAGAGGTCATTACCAAGGCAAAACCCCGTTCGTTGAACGATAAGCTCAAAAACAAAGAAATAAAGATTGGACTAAATGATCGCCTTGCATTTGTCAAGCACCTTTTTGATGGTAATTCAGACGATTACAAACGGGTTTTGTCACAACTTTCCACCATTGAGTCTGAAGAGCGATCCATCGCGTTTATAAACAACATGGTCAAGCCCGAGTATAACAATTGGGAAGGCAAAGAAGAATACGAAGAACGCTTTATGGCCTTGATTGTACATAAATTCGCGTAATGATAAAGACCACTTTAAATAGGACCCAACAGTATTGTTGGGTTTTTATTTTTTTCGACTTATCCTCTAATAAACTAAACACAGATTAAATGAAAACGCAAAGAATAGTGTATTGGATAGCTACTGGGTTGTTATCCCTAATGTTTTTAGGTTCGGCAACGATGTATTTTGTCAAAAATGCCGATGTAACCTTGGTATTTGAGAGTTTGGGCTTTCCAACTTGGATAATTTATCCCTTGGCTATTTGTAAGATTGCGGCAGTCGCCGTAATCTTGGGCAACAAGGGAGGGGCATTGAAAGAATGGGCTTATGCCGGGCTCTTCTTCAATATTACATTGGCCTTTTTCGCACATGTTATGGTTAATGACGGAGAACAATATGGCGCATTGATTGCGATGGTGCTTTTACTTTCCTCCTACTTTTTGGGTAAGAGAGTGCGTCCTTAACGCCAGAAATACTTTTTAATGGGCAAATTATATTTAGTGCCTACTCCAATAGGTAATCTTGAGGATATGACCTTTCGCGCGATTCGTATTCTTAAGGAAGTCGATTTGATTTTGGCGGAAGATACCCGCACTAGTGGAAGGCTTCTACAACACTATGGGATTAACACCCCTATGCAAAGCCATCATATGCATAATGAGCATAAAATGGTCGAGGCACTTGCAAAAAGAATCAAAGGAGGTGAGACCATTGCCCTGATAACGGATGCCGGAACCCCCGCAATCTCCGATCCCGGATTTCTCTTGACCCGCGAATGCATCAAGTACGGAATTGAAGTGGACTGTCTGCCCGGCGCGACTGCTTTTATACCCGCGTTGGTGAATAGTGGACTCCCAAATGATAAGTTTGTTTTCGAGGGATTTCTTCCGGTCAAAAAAGGAAGACAAACGCGCTTAAAATCCCTTGGTGAAGAAACTAGAACTATGGTGTTTTATGAGTCGCCCCATAAGTTGGTCAAAACGCTTGGCAATTTTGTGGAGTATTTTGGTGCTGACAGACCCGTTTCGGTTTCCCGTGAATTGACAAAAATCTATGAGGAGACCATTCGAGGAAGCGCTGAAGAAGTTTTGAAACATTATACGGAGAAACCGCCCAAAGGGGAAATCGTAATTGTCGTTGGGGGAAAGAGCAACTAGGCTTTTCTTGTCAGCACTTTTAAGGTTTTGCGACCAAGTACCTAAAAACCAACACTTCGTGGTCACCAAGTTTTTTCCGGAAATTGATAAGGTTTATTTCATTGACAGCTATACCTTGATTCACATCCTCAAGGGAACCGGAAATATACAGGTTGATTTTGAAAACTATTTTGATTGGCAAGACAAGGCCATTTACCTTGAAAAGGGCCAGTACATCAAGTTCTTATCCGATGATTTTGAGGTTCGAAAAATAGAATTTCCTGACGAGACCATGTTCAGAAATAAAGACGTACGCGTTCTTTTTAAACATCTCGTATCCTTGGGTTACATTGATTTCGCAAAATGTGCGGACTGCAAGAGTTTTTTGGATAAATCTGTTTTTTCCAAGGATACTCAAGAGATTATCGATATTTCTTCGAAGCAATGGTATTGGCAAAATCCATTCAACGCCAGCAAAAATGAATATCAAATAATCTTTGATGTTAAGGAGGTAATAGACGAGCAATTTTGTAATAACCTGACCAATTCAGATTTGGTCAGACTGATAAATGAAAACGGTGTGGACGCTCAGGCATTGGTTCACAAAAAAATCGGTTTGTCGATCAACAAATTACTGGGTAAAAAAAAATTGGTGGAAAGCAAACGTAAAATTGCGTTTACCGATAAGAACATACAAGAGATTTCCTATGAGATGGGGTTTAAGGATGCAGCGTATTTCAATAAAGTATTTAAGAAATCTACGGGCACTACACCTTCCGAGTTTCGCATGAATTTTGACTTTAAAGAGCGCGATACTTTTGTTCAAGATATAATTGGTTTAATAAAATCACATCATAAGCAACAACGTTCATTGGAATTCTATGCCGATAAGATGAATCTCGCGGTCAAAACACTGTCCAAAAAAACCCGCGATAAACTGAATACTTCCTTGGGGCAATTGATTCGCAACGAATTGATAGTTTCTTCCAAGCTTAAGTTGGCCGAAGATATGCCGATTCATAAGATTGCATATCAAATGGGTTTCGAGGAATCCAATCACTTTTCGAACTTCTTTAAACATTATACCGGTAAAACTCCCTCGGAATTCAAATCGGAAAAGTACAACTCTTAGCGCCTTTTTTGTAGCATTTAAACTTCACGTCTACTTCATCTTTGCAGTGTAAAAATCACTAAAAACGATAAAGATGAATATCAAAACACAAGTAACAAAAATGGATGCAATGGTAGCTCAAGGAGCTATTGTTGACGCGGTAAAAGAATTTTTCGCTGATAATGCCATCACTTCGGATTACGGGGATGGTGGAACAAATGGAAAGCCTGAAATGGTGGCCAAAATGGAAAGTTTTGCAGGAGCTATTGCCGCCGTAAACGGAATTACCCATCACCATTCCCTCGTTAATGGTAACATTTCGGCTTCTGAATTTACATTCGATTTTAGCATGAAAGACGGTAGTAAAATCTACTGGCACGAAATCATTAGACGTGTTTGGAATGACGAGGGAAAGGTAGTTCAGGAAGAATACTTCAATGCGGCTTAAAACGGGTATTAACTTTTAAACTAAGATCATGAAATTCGTAACTAAGAGAATACACGCGTTTTTAGATTACCCAGTTGCCCTAGCACTGATAGCGCTTCCTTTCCTTTTAGGTCTGGGAGATTCTAGCCCTTTGGCCATACAACTTTCGGTTGCTACGGGAATTGCGGCTCTTGTTTTGACCTTATTGACCGATCATCACCTAGGAGTGGTCAAGGTTATCCCTTATAGATTCCACTTGATCGTCGATTTTTTGGTAGCGGTGGTATTTATTCTCGCACCGTTTATGTTCTCATTCGAGGGAATCGATGCCTACTATTATTGGATCAATGGTATTGCGGTACTTATTGTTGTTAGCCTTCACAAACCGGAGGTTGCCATCGCCTAGAAGTAAGATAGGATCAATTAAAATCAAATGTTCCATCAGAACGTGGGCCAAGCGTTGGTTTTAGTTGGTAATGTTTTCAAGCATGTCAATCCCCTGATTGATGTGCTTTGGTTGTGTTCAGCAAATTATGGTATGATTTACAAGGGAAGGAATAATGTTAATGGTGATATGTGTTCGCTAGGCTTTTTTATACATTTAGACAAACATGAAAAAATTACTCTCGGAAATTAGGGCCTGCGCAGTTTGCAAAGCACATTTGCCTTTGGGCCCAAGACCTATAGTTTCGGCCCACCCCGAATCCAAGATTGTCATTATCGGGCAGGCACCGGGAACGAAAGTCCATGAAACTGGGGTGCCCTGGGATGATCCAAGCGGGCGGCAATTGCGGAAATGGTTGGGGGTTACTGATGACGATTTTTATGATGAGCAAAAGTTTGCTTTGATCCCCATGGGATTTTGTTATCCCGGAAAAGGCAAGGGAGGCGACTTGCCACCTCGACCTGAATGTGCACCCTTATGGCACGAGTCCCTATTTAAGAAAATGAAAAACCTTGAATTGATTATTGTCATTGGCACCTATGCTCAGAACGAATATTTGAAGAGAAAGGCAGAAAAAAATCTTACCGAAACGGTCAAGGCCTATAAAAACTATTTGCCGAGCTATTTTCCGTTGCCCCACCCCTCGCCTCGAAATCGGTTTTGGCTAAGTAAAAATACCTGGTTTGAAGAGCAGGTGATTCCTGACTTACAGAAAAAAATTAGGGCGTTTTTAGAATAGCTCCCCGATAGAGATTGTCTTGAGGGTAGATGAAGGGCTCGACGTGATAGTTGACAATCTAAAATCTACCATCTAATACCTACTGCCATCATGCTTGCCCTTCTCCCAACCATATTTTTTTAAATACTGATCTCCACTTTCAACGGCACCCTCTTCAATCGAAGTTCCCATGCTATCGTTCCAGCGGTTGAGAAATCCGAAAAGGGAAATTACGCCCAACATTTCTACGATTTCACCTTCGTTCCAATGCTCGTACAAGCGGTTTTTTATATGGGCGTTCATCGTGTTGGGTACTTGTGAGGCGGCCAACGAAAAATCCAAGGCGGCCCGTTCGGCCTCCGAAAAAGCTGGGTGCGTGCGATATTCCCAAATATTATCGAGCTGCTCTTGCGCAGCGCCATAACGTTCTGCCGCGCGAATCGCATGGGCCTGGCAATAGCGACACCCTGTTGCATTACTGCTTACCCAGGCAATCATTCGCTTCAAGGCAGAGGTGACCCGACCCTCGTTTGCCATGACGGCCTTGTTAAGATTGATAAAGGCCTTTGAAATGGCTGGGCGATGCTGCATCGTTAAAACCGAATTGGGGCAAAACCCCAAAGTTTCGTTGAAGAATTCAGCCAATTCTGCGGTTTCAGGACTATGGCTCGGGTCAAGCGGATTTACTAAGGCCATTTTGTTTTGGTTAGAAGTTAGAATTACGAGGCACGAACTTAAACAGGGCGTTTGGCAACGCCTTAAAAATCGTACATTTAACCTTCACAAGAAACGAAAATTTATGGGAGCAACAAATCATATCACGACGAAATGGCTCGGGGGAATGGCCTTTGAAAGCAACAATCCTTCTGGCCTGAACCTTACAATAGATGCAGGCCCCGAAGATGGAGGGGAAGGGAAGGGGCTCAGGCCCAAAGCTTTGATGCTTTCAGGGCTGGCCGGTTGTTCGGGCCTTGATGTCGCTTCATTGATAAAAAAAATGAAATTGGAGGTCGATGAATTTACCATTGAGACCATTGCCAACTTAACCGATGAACACCCGAAGTACTATGATAGGGTCACCATTGAGTATCACTTTCACGGAAACAATCTAAATGAAAAAAAATTGCAGCGGGCGGTCGACCTATCCATTGAAAAATATTGTGGGGTCATGGAAATGTTCAGAAGATTTGCCGATTTGGAGATAAAGACCATGTTTCACAAAAAGGTCCACTAACAACAAAGGGAAATGTTTTCTTCAGACCTGAAACTTTGAATTTGAAACTTTAAACGCAAAAATGCGCTGGACATTAAAACCCAAACCCGAACAACCTGAGATTGGGCATTTGGCCCAAGCGCTCAATGTGCCGAAATTGGTCGCACAGTTACTTTTGCAACGGGGAATTTCGAACTATGATGAGGCTAAAAAGTTCTTTCGACCCCAACTTTCCCATTTACATGATCCTTTTTTGATGAAGGATATGGACATTGCTGTTTCCCGAATCGAGTTGGCGATTTCCAATAACGAAAATATTCTGGTTTTTGGCGATTATGATGTAGATGGCACAACCGCTGTCGCCCTGGTTTCTTCCTATTTATTAGACTTTTACCCAAATGTCGCAACCTATATCCCCGACAGATATACCGAAGGGTATGGAATTTCATTACAGGGCATCGAGTTTGCCGATGACAACGGTTTTTCCTTGATTATCGCCCTTGATTGCGGCGTTAAGGCAATTGACAAAGTGGCCTATGCCAAAGAAAGGGGAATCGACTTTATCATTTGTGATCATCATCGACCGGGAACCCAACTGCCAGATGCGGTAGCCGTTCTTGACCCAAAAAGGGATGATTGTAACTATCCCTATGACGAATTGTGTGGCTGTGGGGTCGGGTTTAAGCTAGTTCAAGCATTGGCCTCTAAGCGGGGAGAAACGATTGAAGACCTCAACCCATATCTTGATCTGGTGGCGACGGCCATAGGAGCCGATATTGTTCCAATAACGGGCGAGAATAGGGTTTTGGCCTATTATGGTCTAAAAGTTATCAATTCGAGACCAAGAACCGGTTTTAAGGCCATCATCAATCAAATCAAAAAAACGGAACTGACCATTACGGATGTTGTCTTCATAATTGCCCCACGTATCAATGCGGCCGGTCGGATGAAACATGGGCAGTATGCCGTAAATCTATTGATAGAAGAAGATTTGGATTTAGCGGAACAAATTGCCTCCGAAATTGAAAAATTCAACTATGACCGTCGCGAACTGGACCAAAAAATTACCGAAGAGGCACTGAGCCAAATCGATGCCAATGACGAACAAGGGCGTTTTACCTCGGTGGTCTACAAAGATACTTGGCACAAGGGGGTAATCGGCATAGTGGCCTCAAGGCTTACCGAAACCTATTATCGCCCCACACTGGTTTTTACGAAAAGTGGGGATAAATTGGCGGCATCGGCACGTTCGGTCAGGGGATTCGATGTGTACAACGCCCTGCAAGGATGCTCGGATTATATCGAACAATTCGGCGGACATAAGTACGCCGCTGGCCTTACCTTGTACGAGGAGCAGTATTCAAACTTTAAAGAACAATTCGAAAAAGTAGTTTCTGAGACCATCGACACTAGGTTGCTCACTCCCGAAGTTTCTGTAGATGCCCAGATAAAACTCAAGGACATTACCCCAAAGTTGATGCGTATTTTGAAGCAATTTGCCCCTTTTGGCCCTGGAAACATGACTCCGGTTTTTATGGCCGAAAACATAAGAGATACAGGTTATGCCAAGGGAGTGGGCGAAGATGCCAAACATTTGAAGCTCACAATCATCCAGAACAAAAGTGTACCCATCGGTGCTATCGGCTTCAATCTTGGGAATAAGTTGATACTGGTAAAAGATAACAATCCTTTCGATGCCGTTTTTTCGTTGGATGAAAATGAATGGCAGGGCAATGTAAGTTTACAATTGAAATTACGCGACTTGCGCTAGGCCAATGTTCGATTTGGATGGTGTTTTTTGAAGCACCCTTCAGAAGTTTACGTACCAAGCGGTCTGTTCTCAACTACAATGTGCTGTAATTAAGGCATTTGAACCATCTTCGCACAGGTGCCTACAAACCCGTCGGTCGGGCATACAAATAATAGGCTATTCCATTTGAAATTTTTCCAAACTCAGATTTTCGCCATCAAAAACCGCGTAGGTGTAGTATGAAATCCAGTCGCCCAGATTGGTATATTTCGAATTTTCCCTAAGATCGATTTCCAAAGGAAGGTGACGATGGCCAAAAACGAAGTGGTCGTAGTGTTGTGTCTCCAATTTACGTTTTGCATATTGCACCAGCCATTCCTTTTCCTCACCCAAGAACTTGATATCATCATCCCCGGAAATCAATTTGTTTTTCACCGAGAAATATTGTGCCAAACGAACACCCCAGTCAGGATGCAACCAACGGTAAAACCATTTTGAAACGGGATTCGTAAATACCTTTTTCATTCGCTTATAACCCTTGTCCCCTGGCCCAAGACCATCGCCATGACCTATAAAAAAAGTAGTTTCGTTCAGCTTGAACCGTTGCGGTCTATGAAAAACGGGAATATTCAACTCTTCCTCGAAATAGCCGTTCATCCAGAGATCGTGATTTCCTACAAAATAATAAACGGGGATTCCGGCATCCGAGATTTCGGCAAGCTTCCCCAAGGTACGTGTAAAACCCTTGGGAACGACCGTTTTATATTCCATCCAAAAGTCAAATAGATCTCCCAATAAAAAAATGGCCGCGGCGTCTTTTTTGACCTCATCCAACCAGGACACGAATTTCTTTTCACGAGGGCGACTTTGCTCCATGGTTGGTGCCCCAAGATGGTTATCACTGGCGAAATAGACCTTTTTGCCGTCGGGAATAGTAATGGATGTCATTTGCTCATAAAGATAATAATTCCCCAACCGATGGAGGGTTTTAGGGCCTAGTTGTCATCAGAATGCCATTCGGCATAGGCCGTTCCCGTTTCGCGAAGCCTTAAAGAATGAAGGCTTATATTTTTGGGCAGTCGGGCCTTCAGCTTTTGTGCAAAATCGATTACCATATTTTCGCTGGTCGGCTGATAGTCGGCCAGGATCACTTTGTGCCCACGGCTACTTAATTCTGTAGCGAGCTCGATATGCGGCGTATTTTTATTAAAAACCGTGGCATGGTCAAAAGGATCGACCACCTCTTTTTTTACGATCTTTTTTAAATCCCCAAAATCGATGACCATTCCAAGCTTTACATTTGATGTATCAGCGATAGGTTCCCCAATGACGGTCACGGAGAGTTTATAGCTATGTCCGTGAACGTTTCGACATTTGCCATCGTAACCATAAAGCGCATGGCCGGTTTCAAAGGTGAATTCTTTTGTAACGCGAATCTTGGACATTCAATTAGTTAATGGCCCAAAGGTAGCAATTCTTGAAATGGCAATAATCAAATTACCGTCGTTTGAATTTTCTTCGAACCCTTACCCTTCTGATCAAGTAAATAGCGACAACGAAAAGTGCCAAGATCGGGAAAAGAAGGTCTCCGTTTATAAAGTCGAGAATTTCCATAGTATTGAATAAAAGACTTAAACGGAAAATCAAGGTAGCTTATTATTTAAAATCTATTTTCTTCTTCTTCGAATCCGATTGATCAAATAGACCACCACCACGAACAGAGCGAGCAAAGGAAAGACCAAATCACCCATAAGCTTATTTTTTATTTAGAAGATTTTTTGCTTTTTACGAAAAAGGCGACCACGGCCGAAGTGACCAAGCCCAGGGTCAATGCCCCAAAGGCACTTTGCACCATATAACTATTCAGGCTAAAGTAGGCTTCGGCATTTTCTTGTGACATTTTTCCATTTTCGACTACAAAATCAATGGCATTCTTAAAATAGTCGGGAGTTATATAAGTGCTTATGATGTATTGGACCAACGGACTCATTATCGCTATAAAAACACTTAGAACTATACCAGAAATGAAGCCTTGCTTCCAATTCATGATGCCATTAAAAAAGCCTTTCTTTTTGTTTCTTAGCGCCAAAATATAGATGACTATGGCAATAACGGCGAAAATATTGGTGTAGATGGGGTGTTTGTCAATATGAACATCATGAAGACCAACAACTTTTTCCAAATACGTCCAAACCAACATGGCAATGGAGAAAATCAAGGCCCATCTAAATTCTATTCGGAAGTTTTTCATCCCCCTATTTTTTAAATTTTAAAAGAGCTTCCTTGGTGAACTCCGACAGTACCAATTCACCTGTCATGGCCGCTCGTTCGGCAAGCAAGGCCTCCCAGTGTGAGGTCCCTTCCCATAGGACCCCTTTCCATTTTTCCAATGCCTGCGGATTATAGGAAGCCAACTTTTCGGTAAAGAAGTAAAGTTCCTCGTCCATCTTTTTAATGCTGTCAAAGACCTTTGAGAAAAGCCCTTTTTCTTGCGCCCAATAAGCATTTTTCCATTCCTTGGGCGCCAGTGAAAGCTCTGAAATGCCGGCAACACCGATTTTTCGCTGTACGGCCGGACCGATTACCAAAGGGGCTATACCTATCGATAATTCAGATAGACGAATAGCGGCTTCGACCGATGCAAAAACGTAGTCACAGGCAGAAACCAATCCGACACCTCCTCCCACGGTTTTGCCCTGAACCCTACCTACGATTATTTTTTTGCACCTACGCATTGCGTTGATCACATTGGCAAACCCTGAGAAAAAGACTTTTCCTTCTTCCAAATTGGAAACGGCCATCAGTTCATCAAAGGAGGCACCTGCGCAAAAGGCTCGATCACCTTCCGATTTTAATACGATTAGGGAGACGGAACCGTCATCTGAAAGTTTTTCAAATTCCGAGGCCAATCTTTTGAGCATCTCAGCCACAAAGCTATTACTTGCCGGATGCCCGAATTCGACCGTGGCGATCTTATTTTTTACGGTGGTGTAGATACTTCCGTTTGGCCGGTCGGTTTGCATTGAAAAGGGTTTTTACCAAATTTAGGGGTTTTGCAATAATGGTCTAAACTTTCTTCTGAATTTTACCACCAAGGCACCTCCCCTTATGACCATCCAAATGGTAAATGCAATCCAAATACCGGTCAACCCCCAACCCATATAAATTCCAAAATAAAGTGCGGGAACAAACCCCAAAAAGGTAGCGGCCAACAAAACGTTTCTCAAATATTTCATTTCGCCAAGGCCCTTGAAAAGCCCATCGAAAACAAAGGCCATGGTATTCATGGGCAAGGCAAGGATCACTATGAAGAATATGGAATAGAAGGTTTCGAGCACCACTTGTTCATTCGAAAACAATCGGCCGATGGGCCTATAAAAAGCGAATCCGAAGACGACTAGAAAGAGGCTGACCAAAAAACCATAGAGCAATATTTTCTTGGCGAGCTTCCATAGATTGTCATAGTCTTTCGCACCTAGGAGCCTGCCGCCCATAATATTGCCTGCCGCGCCATAACCGTCTATGAAAAAGGCCGCGAACAGCCATAGATTAATTGCGATGGTGTGGGCTCCGATAAAACGATCTCCCAAGGCCGTGGCCTCGCGAACCGCCAAAATCAAGGCCGTGTTCAATGCCAATGCCCGAACGAATAGATTCAGGCTCATGATTACCAGCCGACTTAGTTCCGGGTGTAGAGGGAGTTTCAATTTGAGGCTGATATCGGTTTTTAAAAGTAAAAGTATGATCGCCATTGCGGCCATTATTGCCTGAGATATCAAACTCGCCCATGCGGCACCCTCTAAATACATAGGTCTTATCAATCCCTCAATCCCAAATACCAACATAAAATCAAGAATGACGTTCAAAACCGCACCGACAATGGCGATCATCATTGGCCAATAGGTGTTTTGCAGTCCGCGGAAGATGCCCATTACGGCAAAAACAAACAAAGTCAAGGGAAAACCCCAAACACGAATGGAGTAATAGGAAATGCAATATTCCAGAATTTTCCCCGAAGCATTCATCATCCTAAAAATCTCATCGACAATAAAAATGGTCGAGAGCAAGATCAGAATGCTCAAACCAATATTCAAATAGATGGCTTGGGCGGGCAGTGATTTAACATCACTTAACTTTCCGGCACCTAGGTACTGTGAAATGATTGCAGAAATTGCGCTGCGGGTTTGGCCCAAGATCCAGATGAGCATCGACAAAAAGGAACCCACGATGCCTGCCGCGGCCAATGACTCCAATCCGTCTACCGGAATATTGCCGACGATGGCGGTATCTGTAATCGAAAGAAGTGGTTCAGCAATTCCGGCCACAGTGGCAGGGATAGCCAACTTGTTGATATTCTTAAAGTTAATGGCTTTTTTCAAAAATTATTTGGCTAGCACTAGTTCATAACAATGAAAGGGGTGGGTACTCTGTTTTGGAAAATGAACATCACCCAATCGTTTGTAACCCCTTAGCTCGTAAAATCTTTGATTTCGCTTGTTCTGGCTAAAAGTGTCCAGTCGTACCGAAACATAGCGATTTTGCCGCGCAAATTCTTCGGCAAAGTCCATTAGTTCTATGGCATAACCCTTTCCCTGTTCATTCGGGTGTACCGCCAATCGGTGAATGTAAATATTGTTTTCGTTGCCGGTAAGCCATTTGATGGGTTCGTACTCTGTATCCATCAGGGTAGAAATTACGATTGTACCGATAATTTTTTCATCGACTTCCTTGACGTAGAGTTCACCTTTATCAATATCGTTCTCAAAAGCGTCCCTAGATGGGTAATGTTCATTCCATTGATAGATTCCCTTAGACTCCATAAATAGGGCACATGCGCGGGTAATCCCTAGAATCTGGGGAATTTCCGATATCTTTGCACGTCGAATCATGAATTCGGGTTCAATTAAATTGTAAATTTATAGCATTGACGAACTTTAGAACGCGCAATTCTCTAAAAACATGAGGAAGTTCATTAACTTTTGCCTCCGATACGAATTTAAAAATACCGACCGATGAAGAATATTCTAGTGCCGATCGGCACATCACCCAATTCATATCAAACATTGCAATATGCGGTCGATTTCGCGGCTGAGTTTTCTGCCCAGGTCTTTGTGATGGAAGTCTTTAGTGTAGCGATGGGCGTTGGCAGCATGGCCAATATCGAGAAGAAGATCGCCAAAAATGCGAAGGATCGATTGCGGGAAATAATCGAGAAGGTCGACTCAAAAGAAGTTGAAATAAAAATTGCCACTTATAAGGGTGAATTGGCTGATGGACTTACCGATATCGATGAGGAATTAGGAATCGATTTGATCATAATGGCCCCTCGAAGCAATGACATCAAGGAAGAACTTTATTTGGGGCCGGCCTCTGGTGCAGTGGTCAAGAAGACAAACATCCCTACTTTGTTGGTGCCGAAGGGCACGTTGTTCGAACCATTCAAAAATGTCTTGACGGCCTTCGGATCAGGTGTAATCAAGAGAAAGGAGGCACTTGAGCCCTTATTGGTCGTTCAAAAGAAATTCAAGGCAAAAGTGAATCTTTTATTGGTAAAGAACCCCGGATATACCAATGACGATTTGAAGATCAACACTGCCTTGTTGAATATAAGCTCGAACGTTACCCTCACAGAGCATGCAAACACCTATTTGGGTGTTCTTGAACATTTTCAATCACACAAACCTGATCTACTTTGTGTTTTTAGACGTAAAAGAGGGTTCTTTAAAAGTTTATGGGAGAAGAATACAATTCCCAAATCAGAGTTTTCGGCACGTATTCCTGTATTGATCATGCGGATTAAAAAAGACTGATAAATCTGCAATCTTGGTATTTCTTTTGTTTGCATTTTGATACTTTCTTAAAAAGTACTTCCTTTGACCCTCTCAAAGTCGGGGGATTAGCTCAGCTGGCTAGAGCGCTTGCATGGCATGCAAGAGGTCACCGGTTCGACTCCGGTATTCTCCACTAAAACCATCTCGAAAGTGATGGTTTTTTTGTGGCCAATGGTACCATGATCGATCAAGAAAGTATTGACCTGAGGTATTTATTGTTCTGCAGATAACTCTCGAACATATCCAAATTTTTGGGCACGGCACTTTCAATTTGTACCCAGCCCTCATAGCCAATATCGTCGATTGCCGCTCGAAATTGTCGAAAATCGATTCTTCCCTTGCCAAGAAGATAACCATTCTCTTTCGCATGAAATTCACAAATGTTTTGCCTGCCCAATGAGCGTATTTCCTCGTAGATATTGTATCCCATTTTATTGGAGTTGGCCACATCATAATACACCTTGAGATTTGGGGAATTCACGGCATCGATAATTTCCATATGCTCAGCGGCGCTCAACCAAGATTCTATACCAAGAACGATTCCATTATCTTCAGCCTTTGACATTACCTTCTTAAGCCTTCGAATGGTCTCTTTGGTGCCCTCAACATCATTTTTCAGGTCACCGTTGTAGAAAAAGGCCAACAACACAACCCTCACTCCCATGGCCCTGGCAACATCGATGCTATCGGAAACCCATCGCTCTGCCCGTGGATCCGCTTTATAGGGAACGTTGTTCATTTCACCAATGGCGATTCCGCCGATTTCCATGCCATATTTAGAACAGGCATCCTTGTATTGATGTTGCACTTTTCGCTGCCTTAGATGCATATCATCGCCCAAAGTGCCCAGACTTATTTGAACGCCATCGAGACCAATTTTTTTGCCGACTTCTATAGCCTCGACCTTTGCTAGCTGGTCGATTGACCAATCACAGGCCCCTATCTTAAATCGGTTTTTCGAGCCATAGGTGAATACATCGTATGCAGACAAGCATCCGAGACCCAATAGCCCTAAAGATGATTTGAGGACGTCTCTTCTAGTTATGTTATTTTTTTGGGTCATGGTACTAATTTAATAGGGTGCGCTAAAGATTTTTGGTCTTTAAGCTCAAAAGGTAGGTGCTGAGATTGGCCAAATCTTGATCGCTGAGGCCCATCGTATTCGCATTCGGCATAATACCGAGTTTCATTTTTTTCTTACGCTCGACATTATCCGCGGCTATTACGATGCGTTTGCCAACGGCATCTTTTAGAACAAGCGTTTCCCCTTCAGATAGAAGACGTCCGTAGAATACCTGCCCGTCTTTGGTTTTGACCATGAGCGGACCATATCCGAAAACAATGGATGCGTTCGGATTCACGATTGCGTCCAACATGGCGGCCTTATCGAACTTTTCCCCTATTGTTGTTAGGTCGGGGCCGACATCATTACCCCCCTTGTCGTTTTTATGGCAGGTCGCGCATTGGTATGAAAAGAGTGTCTCGCCCTTGGAACGGTCCCCTTGACGATCTAAAATAGCGGGAATAGAAATATGCCGATCATTTTTGGATATAAAAAAACCCTCGGCCAGCGTTCGAATCTCCAATACGGGATTTTTGAAAATGGCATCTGAGACTCCTGTAATAAGTTCTTCGGAAAGCTGTTCCTCCGCTACCAGATCGATCAACAATCGTGCGCCGATCAACGTGCCCGCCATTTGGTTTCCTGCTTCGATCCTCTTGTGTGTTGGCCTGGTCTTGTCAAGTAGCAATTTTTGCCAACCTTTGATGTCTTCCGGAATTTCAAAAGTGATTCCTTGTTCGAGCTGCCAATCCCAAAGCGGGTACCAGTCGTTGGTCATACGAAAATCGACCCACCAATCTGCCAGCTCTTGCACTGCAGGGTTCCCATCCAAGTCTTTCAGTTCCAACATGGCGGCAACTGCTGCCTTGTCGTTGATAAAGGCCAACGCGTCAACCGCTTTTTTCTTCTTATTTTCATCGACACCCGCTGCCATTGCCCTTGTTTTGAGGGCGTCAACCGCAGATTTAGGATGTAGCCGCCAGATCAATGAAGCAAATTTATCGGACCATTCGGCAGGATGCTGTGACTGACTCTCGAGCAATTCGGCATAAGCCTCTTCCGACTTCGTATCTATGGCAATGCCCAGAGCCTCCAAATACCATTTGTCTTTACCATCGTAGCCTTCGAACAATTTTGAAACGAGCTTTTCTTTTTCGTCCCAGGAAGCATCCCTGAGCGACAAAGCGACTTCCCTACGAACATCTTCAGATGGATCATTGACCGCAATTGAGGCATATTTCAAGAGGGAACGATTATTATCCTTTAGTGCCCTGTAGGCCACTACCCTTAATCTAGGGTCAGGTTCTTTCTTAAGAATGTTCTCGACCACTTCGACTCCTTTACTCCCCAATTTCGATAAAAGCCAAATGGCCCTTGCCCTGTGCAATGATCTATCGGATTCCAAGATTCTTTGAACCTCGGGAATAACGGATTCACCACGACTTACCAACTTATCAAAACCGAGACTCCGTACATTGATTGCAGGATTCAGAAGGGCGGCAATTTGACCTTCGGTCGTGCCGAGGTCAATTTTGGGGTTTTTCAACTCCTTTCCTTTGGGCGTAAGTCGATAAATTCTACCATAGCCAATGCTATCCATCATCTGGTGCCCGCCAACGACCGGGTCGTACCAATCGGAAATATAAATGGCCCCATCGGTACCAACGGCAACATCACTTGGGCGGAACCATTTTCGCTTGTCATTGTCAATATCGTTCCAGACATATCCTTCCGTGGACTCTTGTGTAGAGGTGATTAAATCTCTCCTTTTCAGTTCAAAGCCCGCACCATTTTTTGAAGGTTGGTAGGCAAAAATTACATTTCGGCCGGCATCGGCACTCAATAACATTCCATCATATTCCGGCCCGAAGGCAGCTCCTTCGTATACCACGACCCCAGTAGGCGATCCGGCCCCGGTATTGTCTCCCGCGGGCATAACACCAGGATCATCCTGATGCCAATGGGCCGTAAAATTATCTTGCCCGGGCTTACGATCGGCCTGCCAGGTGCGCTTGCCGTTTGCATTAAAAAAACCGGCATTACCACCTTCCATGATCCAGGTCACGCGGCATGTCACTACTTGATCGTCGTTATCGTTTTGCCACATGTTACCATAAGAATCCAGTGCTACCTCATAGGAATTCCTAAAATTATGGCCCATTACTTTTAAACCAGTGCCATCTCTTTTCATCCTTAGGGCGAGGCCTCCAACCCAAACACGTCCGTCGTCACTGACCTGGGCCGGTTCGTTTGTGTCGTTGTACGGGGTTCCCCCTGTATAAACACTCCCAGAGCGCAGATTCCATCCTGCCTTGTCGGTCACTCGGTGCGGCCCCGCATTTCCTGTGTTGAAGTAATAGTTGCCATCTGGCCCGACGACCAATGAATGTAAACTGTGGTCGTGATCAAAGCCGCCAAATCCGGTCAAGAAGGCTTCTTTTTTGTCGGGTACATCATCGCCATTTTCGTCTGTGTAAACGAACAATGTGGGCGCACATGAGACAAAAACCTTGTTGCCAACTACTGCTATACCCAAAGGAGCGACCAAATCTTTGTCTTGAACGAATACTTTTGAGGAATCGCTGACACCATCCCCGTCGGTATCCTCCAAGATCATTACACGATCACCTTTTTCAAAATTCAGGCGATTTTCCGGATCGTTATTGAAGTCCCGATAGTTGACGGCTTCCGTAACCCAGATTCTCCCTTTGGCATCGACATCCATATTTGTGGGATTATACAGGGATGGTGTTTCCGCCCAAAGTGTCACTTCCCACCCTTTGGGAAGCACAAAATTATTTTCAACCACCGTCTCAAAATCGAGTTCGGGCGTATCGTAATCGGCCAATCGCGTATCGGTGCACGAAGTGGATAAAACCAAAACGACCATTGCCGATATGAACATTGACCAAATTTTGAAAGCTCTTGTTTGAAGTGTTCTGATTTTCACAATGGGACTTTTTATAAAACTTTAAATGTGAAAGCATTCTCCACCGAGAAGCACTTTATATCCTTGTCCATTTTTCTCCGCTTCGGTAATAAAATCCATTACATCTGCCGTATTAAAGGTAAACATATCATAATGGCAAGGAATCACATAATCGGCACCAATGGCCTTGCCCAGTTTGACAGCCTCGGAACAATTGAGGTTTCCGGCAACTTTGCGTTCAGGTTTATTCCCGTTAATAGGAAGTATGGCGACATCGATATTGAAAGGCTTCAGTAAGTGCACCATGCCATCGAACCAGAGCGTATCCCCACTATGATAAATGGTATATGTTCCAAATTTGATGACGAAACCCATAAACTTGCAATTGCCGTTTTCGTCTCGGGCCAGTTCGTTATGTTTTGCAGGAATGCCCACAAAAGTAAATCCATCCGTCGTATAGGTCAATCCGTCGTTTAGGCCAATGGGGAAGTCGATTTCGCATCCAATCCGCTTTGCGACAAATTTGCGGTTTGCCTCTGGAATCACAAATGTTATTTCAGAATTGCGATTTAAAATGGGAATCAAAGTGTCGGCATCCAAATGATCAGTATGGTTATGACTTGAGGTAACTACGGAAATGTTCGACAACAATTCTGGCCGAACTACCAGCTCGCTCATGCGAATATGCGGTTTCTCGGTCTCTGCATATTTTTTCGTCAAAGAATCCGAGAGGTATGGATCTAAGAGCACCCTTTTTCCGTTCCATTGCAATAAATAACCACTTTGCCCTAACCACCACAATCGGAAGCCCTTGTTTTCGGAAAGAAAAGCATCCATTTCGGCAATCAAGGCTTCGTTCTTTTTAAGGGCTGGAATCAAATCGCTCATAACGATTCCCTTACTTTTTTTGCCCCGGCGACCATATTGATCAACTTCTGTCTGGAGGCCCATCGGGCAGTCTGGCTCAATCCGCAATCTGGTGCTACCGAAAGTTTTTCGGCCGGCACGTATTTTAAGCAGTAATCGATGCGTTCGACCACATCATCAACTGTTTCGATATAGTAATTCTTGACATCGATGATTCCAACCGCCACGTTCATCTTTTCCGCAAAGGGTCTCAAAAGTTCTATTTCGGCAAACTCACGGTTTGCCATTTCGATATGGATTTCGTCGACATCCATATCCAAGAAATCGGGGAGCATTGGTTCGATACTTCGATATCCCACCGGTCTACCCTTGAAATTGCCAAAACAAAGATGGGTACTGAGGTTGCATTTTCCTTTGATGGATTTCACTGTTCGATTAAAAATATCCACGAATCGTTTGGTGTCAGCCTTATAGGCGTAACAACTCATAGACGGTTCGTCTACGGTGATTTCGGTACAGCCAGCCTCGACCAAAGCCTCGAGCTCATCACGGACAATAGGTAGCAAGGCTTCCGTGATTTCATAACGATCTTTGTATTTGTCATTCGGTACTAACCTTCCCGATAGGGTGTAGGGGCCGGGAATGCTGGCTTTTAGGATCGGACCTTGGGGGGCCAGCTTTTTCAGCCGTTCGAATTCTTTAACTGCGCCCAGGCCATTTGGGGCCTCAAGTTCACCGACAATGTTGTTTTTACCGCGCTGGTCATGCGCTGCCGGCCCGAATTTTCGGGTATCAGAAGGGTTATTTTCGATGCCATCGATGAATCCATAGAATGACAGATTGAAATCCAAACGGGTCTGTTCGCCATCTGTGATAACGTCAAGACCTGCAGCGGTCTGGTCGTGGATGGCCGCGATGACGGCATCTTCAATCGCCTCTTCGATATCGGGTGTCCCAAAATGGCCGAGATTTTGTGATACAAATTCCAACCATCCGGGGAAGGGGTAACTACCTACGACCGTTGTTCTAATCGGAACACTCATTAACCTGTTTTTATTGGATATTTTCAGAAGACTCGACCCTAGGGCTAAAGTAACCAAAACAACTTGTATGTACAAGTAATAATTCATACATTTCATTGATCAATTTTGATGCTTATGTCCAAGTCAATATCAGTAAAGCTGGAAAAGGGAAAAGGAAGAAAATACCATACAATTCAAGACTATATTAAAAAAAGAATTCAGACCGGAAAATACCCCATAGGGAGTTATCTTCCTTCCGAGAACGAGATTTGTGGCCAATTCAATACGACCAGAACCACGGTCAGAAGGGCATTGGACGAGCTGTTAAAGCAGGGTTTTATTGAAAAGCAGCAGGGCAAGGGCAGTAAAGTCATTGAACGTGGTAAATCCTTGGGGCTGTTGACCGTCAAGGGATTTTCTGGATCAATAGATTATGAAGTGGAAACGACGGTGTTGGTCGCCTCAAAACTAACGGAATGGGATCCGATTATTGCCTTTTCGTTGACCCAGGAGGAGAAAAAATCACAATGTGTTTACTTTCAAAGAGTGCGACATATAAATAAGCGACCCGTAGTATTAGAGAATAATTGGTATGCTTTGGATGCACTTGAATTCATTGATTCAGAAGATTTTATCGAGGGTTCTTTTTTCAAGACCCTTAGCCAAAAGCATTTGATCGAAATAATGGGCGCCGAGCAAGAACTAAGGTCCGTACCGGCCTCCAAGGCGGTCGCCAAAAACCTCGGAATAAAAATGGGGGATCCCATTCTTCACATATCGGTGAGGTTTCGAACCAGCAAGGCCGGTCTAAACCTTTATGGAGACCTTTATTGTAATACAACGGAATATCCCATACGAAACAGTTATTTTATATAGTCTTTAAGACAAGGTAAAAAAGGAATATAGTTTCTTCGGATTATCGAAAAACAATTTTTGGAAATATTCTTCCAACCCTTTTGACTTCAAAAAACCGGGAATGGTTTCGATAAGATAATTCAAACCAGGACCGCCCCCATAACTTTTCCAATAGGCATTTTTGGCCATATCCATCCCCATGACGATTTGGTGGGGATAAAGGGGCAGCAACTCTTCCAACAACAGTAAGGTATGGTTCGATTCTTCTTTTTTCCAACGGAAGGCACTGTCGTATTCTACTCGAATCCCAAAATCTAAAATGGCCCTATTGGAATCAATGTCTTTTGCGCGATCAATGTGGGAAAGCACCACATGCTCTAATTTTGCACCAAGGTTTTTGAATAATCTTGCCTGTTCCAATGCCTGTCTACCAAAGTTGGTGTGGGTCAAGATGGGGGCACCGGTTTCTAAATGTGCGTTGACTACCGCCCGAAAGATCAGCTCTTGATGTTTAGTGATTGGCCCGTCGCCGGTTGCCAATTTTATGAGTCCGGCCTTGTGCCGGGTTCTTTCTATCAAAGGCCCCGTATAGTCGAATCTGTCTATTCCATTTTCGATATCCTCGATGAAAAGTCGAGTCAAATCATCTTCGGAAATAGTATATCTCCAGTGGTTTTCGGGATAGTAGATTTCCAAATGAATCCCGGTGGGTACGATAATGTGCACACCACTTCTTTGACTGACCTCGGCCGACTTCAAAACATTACGTCCACCGTTGGCCGGCATGGTGTCTACCACGGTCCGCCCCCCAACTTCATAAAAATCCAACAGTTCTTCGGTAATTTTGTCGACTTCGTTCAGCAAAAATTCAGGGAATTTTGCAGTAACGTAGCTGTCTTCTATTATGATATGCTCATGGGAATAGGTAAGGCCCATTTCAGTGGCGGGTAGGTCTCCTAAAACAGTTCTGAAAAATTCTTGTGCCATAAGATTCAATTATTGGCCCACCCGTTTTGAGAAGTATCCGCTACTATATCAGGCATTTCCAAAATCGCTCCAAGTTCCAAAAGTGAACCCTGCAATTGTTTTACATCAACACTTTTGGCGTCTAGATCATGCTCTAAAGACAATACCGCGGCCAAACCTGCTGCCTGCCCCATGCTCATTGTTTGGGCCATTGAACGACATGAGGCATGGGCATTATGGGTAGCCGAAAAGCATCTGCCGATGGCCCAGGTATTCATACTTTTTTTTGGAACGATTGTACGATACGGAACACCATAGACCCCACCATTCGGAACATATTGCCAATAGGTTTCTGAACTGTCATCGTCCGACTTTCGATGGTCTTCAATTGGGGCTCCACATAAAAAGATTTGGTCGTCGAATGTTTTGGCCGACATGCAATCTTCTTTGGTTAGACGATAGTGACCGTAAATTCGTCGGGTTTCACGAACCCCTATTTGATGTGAGAGACTTATTATCTTGGCATTTTCATATCCAGGAACTACATCTCGAAAGAAATCCTCAAAAACAAAGGCTTGTTTTCTACCTTCGATTTCCGCTTTCGTAATTTCTTCCAAGTCCAAAGGATCAAGGTCGGTTACTTTCACGGCGACCGTTGAAATGCATTTGGGTTGGCACATTTCGTGGGCAGACCCTTCTTTTCTGGGTAGTGGGTGGGTACCTTTTTTATAGGCCCGTGCCATTTTTTCAGAAAGCATTTTTTTTCCTCCGGCGGCCTTATATTTATCATGTTCAACATTCGACATGCGAAAGGTTGTCGTCAAACTTTGCCTGGGTTCGTGCTCGCCTGCTTTTTCATATGGAATTCCGGCCCAATGGCAATAATCGGCATCACCTGATGCATCGATAACGCGTTTGGCCTTAATGGAAAAAAATCCGATTCCCTTGTTGAAAAAAATACATTTGGAAGATTCGCCGACACTTTCCACCCCGACCAGGGTGGCATGGTAGAATAGTTCGACCCCATTTTCCAATAGCAGATCGTCCCAAACCTGTTTAAGCTTTTCAGGATTGTAATTGACCCCTGTTCCGGCACCATAGGTGTTCGGCCGAAGAAAAATATTTCCCGAATCGTTCAATCTGCTTACAATTCTATCGGGTATGCCGCCCACAATTTTTTTTGGGGCTTCAGAGGGTGTAAAGAATCCATAAAAGGTATCCAACATTTGTGTCGAGGTACCTCCCGGAAAGCCGTATCGTTCGACTAGTGTAACCTTGTAGTTTGCTGAGGAAGCTGCAATGGCGGCCGTAGACCCGGCACTTCCACTACCGATGATCAAAATATCGGTTTCAAGTTTTTTTGAGATTGTTGAGGTAAAGTTCATATTTAGTGTTGAGCCCCTACGTTTTCATATAATTTGGCCATCAAATGGGCATGCTCGTCATAGGCAGATTCAAATAAATCAATGGCCCGTTTTTCGCCGACGATTTTACCACTGCTGAGCACCTTGGGCGGCTTTCCATTTTCGAGCAGGATTTTTGCCACTTCCGCTTTCATGCAATTGATTAAAAGAACCCCACCTAGGGTCGACCCTGGTGCCACGGGTGAATCCAAACCATCTAGAGAGATCATTGCATCGCCGAGGGGTGCACCCGTGTCCAAAACAAAATCGGCAAAATCGGTCAATTTTTTGCCATCGGCTTTTTTTGAGGCGCTACCCTCCAGATGTAATTTGCTGACCAGGGCAACGGTCTTGATATTTCGCTTTTGAAATTCCTCGGCAATCTCGATGGGTACCACATTGCAACCACTTGAAGAAATTATAAGGGCGGTATCTTTAGGGCTTGTATCAAAATTCCTCAAAATACGGGCGGCCAATCCCGGAACATTTTCCAAAAACATTGCCTGTCGCTGACCGTTGGCACCGACCACGAGATTATGGAAGGTCAAGGATAGTTCCACAATCGGATTGAATCCTGGGAACGAACCGTACCGCGGCCACATTTCCTCGACCAGGATACGACTGTGTCCCGACCCAAAAAGATGAACCATACGGCCATCTAAAATGGACCTGGCGAATAACTCGGCAACCTCTCGAATCATGGATTCCTGGGCTTTTATTGTTGAAATGATACCGCTTCCTTTTTCTAAATACTCTTTTGTCAAGCTCATTGATTACATAAGGTTTTTGGCAAAGAAGGCCGCGCCAATGGCGCCAGCGTATCCTCCCAATTGTGCTTTATTGATTTTTATTTGATGCCCCCCTGGACGCCATTCGTAATCGGCCATGAGATTTTTTAGGGGTTCTAGTAACGAATTGCCGGCACCGGCCGTGATGCCGCCTCCCAAAACAATGATTTCGGGGGAAATAATGTTCGTAAGGGAAGAGAGGCCAGCGGCCAATTTACGAATGGACTCGATCCACCAAGTCTTGGCTTGGACATCTCCATTTTCATAAGCGTTTACCAATTCACGAACGCTTTGAAATTTCCCTGCCGTCCGTTCCGAAACAGAAAAATTGCCAACCGCATGTTCTAAGCTTCCGGGCATATTGGTCATTGTCTGTGGGCCATTGATATCAACCGTCATATGGCCTACATGGCCTGCGCGCTGTAAATTTCCTTGATATAAATTTCCGTTGATGATAATTCCCCCACCGACTCCAGTACCCAAGGTAAGCATCAAAAAGTCTTTTATCCCCTGCGAGCGATAGAACGATTCATATTCGGCCAGACAGGCGGAGTGTCCGTCATTCAACACCTTAATGGTCCTACCCAGTTTGTCGGACCAATCAAAGTTTTCAATGCCCAGCAATCGTTCGGGCATGTAGCGTGTCATTTTATTTTCGGAATCTACCAATCCAGGAGCCGAAATGCCACAAAGCAAGAGGTCTTTATTCCCTTTGGCGTGGGCTTCCGTTTTTTCTGAAATAATCGCTATGATTTTCTTTTTCCAGAGTCCGGCCTCCCCTGAACCATCTTCGGTCAGAACCTCATTCTGTTCGAGTATTTTTCCATCGTCATCAAGAACAACGGTCTTAATCTTGGTGCCTCCAACATCAACTCCGAGATAATGCTTTTCCATTTGACGAATCTTATTGGTATTGTCCCTCACTGATCGACCAGCCACCATCAACGGCCAAAACCTGGCCCGTGATAAACTTTGAGCCGGGATGTAGGAACATCAGAACGGCGCTATTGATATCCTCTGAAGCCCCTGGCCTCCCACCGCCCAAGGGTTGTTTGGTCTTTAGGAACGATAGAATCTCTTCGTCTTGAGCGGCACGTTTTGCCATTGGTGTGATAAACAAACTGGGGGCTATAACATTTATACGGATGTCATTTTTGGCATAATAGGCCGCAATGGATTTCGAAAATCCGATGATGGCCGATTTGGCTGCCGCATAGGCATGCGTGACAAAATATTTAGGGGAGGGGGAGTAGCCTAGAACTGAGCCCATGTTCAATATGACTCCAGATACCTTTTGTTCCAAAAAGTAGTTTATCATTGCCTGGTTAGAAAGCATCAAGGAAGTTAGATTTAATTCCATGGTCTTGTTCCAACCTTCCAGGGAAATTTTGTCCAAAGGGCCATCACCCCATTTTCGGCCACTTCCGCCCGCAACGTGAAAAAGTCCCGTGATGTTTCCGAATTTACTTTGTGCCAGTGCAATGGCCGTCTTGATCGTTTCGGGGTCGGTGGCATCGCCACTTAATGATACACCATCTTTGCCCAAAGCGGCTTCGGCCTTTTTGCAGTTGTCAGGATTTCTACCAACAACCAAAACATTGGCGCCATTATCCTTAAGGGCTATGGCGGCGGAAAGACCTAAGCCTGTGGTGCCGCCCATGATGATATATGTGGTGTTCTTAAAGTTCATAGTGCTATAGTGCCCAAGGTTTGCTGCCCTGATCATATCGAATGCAGGCTTCGAATTTTCCCGGAACAGGGAGGTAGTTTCTGGCCTCGGTCATTCCTATTTCTGAAGTGAAATAACCGGAAACCGTCAGATTCTTCAAGATGTCAAAATAGTGGGGTGTAGGCTCTTCCATACCCTCCTGCTTTAAATGATGCTCGATGGCTTCTGCCTGAACTGTTTCCAGCAATTGCAGTCTTTGAGAAGGATCGGCATTTAAAAAGGAGCTTGAAAAAACCGTTGCCGAGCGGTTATCCAAATCATTGATTCCGCCCAACAACAGCGCCTGGTCCTCCAACTCCATACAATCGGTATACATCAATAGCATATATTCGCCGACGTTTGCGGCCTTGGCGCCCTGAGATGATTCCGTAGTGGGCAAAATGGTCTCTGCCAATTCATTAAGGAGGGGAATATCGGCATCGGTCAATGATTTACGGTTTATGGGCTTGTAAGCGCAGCCCTGTATCAAGCTTATCGAGGGTAGAAGTACGAAGCCACCGCTACCCAGGGCCAATCGATCAAGAAAGGTTTTTCGTCTCATGGTTTGAATTTTGGCATCGCCTTTTCTATGGTTTGGCGCGTAGCGTTGTAACTTTTTTCCAAAAGGGTTTCGGCATCCATCGTTTCCCAATAGCCCTTGTTGAAAAGTTCTACCGATAATCCGCCCCTGAATCCAGCGGCGTACAGTTTTGGAAGAATCTCGCCAAAAGGACAAACACCTTCGCCGGGTAACACCCGATCGGCATCGGTCAATAATTCTGCAGCAGGACTACCCGGATAATCGTTCATGTGGATGACCGGAAACTGAGCCGCATTCAGCGTACTTATTGTATCCCAACGGTTTCCCCCACGGTGTAGGTGATAAAAATCAAGCAACATCGCCGCCTTTGGATGATTGCTATCAATCACTATTTTGGCACAATCCGATACTTTATGCAAAGCGCCCATGCCCCAAAGTTCAATTAAAGGAACCACCCCGACATCATCACCAACTACAAGTATGTCGGCATAGCGCTGTGCGTATTCGTCAAATTTGTTCGGGTCAATGTTCTTTATGCCCTGAACCGGAGCGGCAAAATACCGCCCCCCTAATTGTGCGACCATAGTCATTTCCGAACGCATCAAGTCTAGCGCCTCTTTTCGTTCATGGGCATCGTCGCTGCACCATTTGGAGAAGGCAATAATATTTTCCAACACCAAATTATGGGACGACAATTTTTCTTTGAGTGAGGCCAAACTACCTCCACTATCAACATAACCCACAATATCTCGCATCCAAAGCTCAATGCCATTGAAGCCTGCTTTTCCTACCAAATCGATTTGTTCATCAACAGGAAGTTTGTAGGCCATCAAGGTCGAGGTATTCAGACTCACGCGAAAAGGTAAATCTGGTTTGACATTATTTATGGGCCTAAGCGATTGTTCCTTTTCAGAATCAAAACCAAGGCCTAGCAGACCAGCCGCTGAGACTTTTAGTCCGGTGGAGATGGCAGTGCGTCTTGAGATTTTGTTTTTCATCTATTTCGGTTCCTTTTTTATGTTATTACCAACGACCTTAAATAACCGTTACCCTTCGTTCAAGGGGCTGGTGAGGGCTACAGATTCATTTTTTTTAACTCACTAACAGCGAAATCGGCAGCCCGTGCGGTCAAGGCCATATAGGTCAACGATGGATTTTGACAAGCGCTCGATGTCATACAGGCACCGTCGGTGACGAAAACATTTTCGGCGCCCCATACTTGATTGTTTCCATTCAAGACAGAGGTCTTTGGGTCATGTCCCATTCGGGCCGTACCCATCTCATGGATGTTCAGGCCTATATTTCGGAACTCTTTTTTGTCCTTGATATTTTTGAAATCCATCCTGTCCAACATTTCCATGGCCGTTTCGATCATATCTTTGGTCATAATCTTTTCATTCTGCTTATACTCAGCATCGATTTCCAAAAGGGGCATGCCCCATTCGTCGGTCTCGTCCTGGCTTAGACTAATCTGATTTTCGTGATAGGGGAGACATTCGCCCATACCGCTAAATCCGAATTTCCAAGGACCCAGTTGGGTCAAATCTGTTTTCAGTGCTTCGCCGACGGCCGTTTCACCGATTTCACTTCCAGCACCCCGAGATCCGCCACATGCGTAGGCGTAACCACGGGTAAAATCTTTTTGTTTATCGGCACCGAAGTTCCTGAAACGGGCCAAGTAGGTTCCCGTAGGACGTCGACCTGAATAATACCTGTCTTCAAAACCTTGATACTCGCCTTCTACTTTGCAATTGTAATTGTGGTCCATAAGATTGTGGCCTAGTTCCCCTGAGTCATTACCCAATCCGTTTGGAAAACGGTTTGATGTACTGTTCATCAATATGAGTGTTGAGTTTAAGGTAGAGCCATTGACAAAAATGATTTTGGCGTAATATTCGGTAACTTCCTTTGTGTTCGCATCAATAACCATGACCCCTGTGGCCTTACCGAGCTTGTCATCATAGTTAATGGACTGTACCACCGAAAATGGACGGATGGTCATATTTCCAGTTTTTTCGGCGGCTGGAAGCGTGGTCGAATTACTACTGAAATAGGCCCCGAAAGGGCAACCTCGGCTGCACAGGCTGCGATATTGACAGGGTCCGCGACCATTATGGGCCACCGAAACGTTGGCCGTACGCGAAATGACCAAATGTCGATCATCGTATAATTTTGAAAGTGTTTCCTTTACGTGTTTTTCGAGGCAGTTCATTTCCATAGGAGGTAGAAACTCGCCATCTGGAATCACTGAAAGTCCATCTTTATTTCCACTAATGCCCGCGAACTTCTCAACATGGCTGTACCATGGGGCGATATCTTTATATCGTATTGGCCAATCGACCGCAACACCTTCCTTGACATTGGCCTCAAAATCGAGGTCACTCCAACGCTGCGTCCACCTTGCCCAGAGCAACGATTTACCACCGACCTGATAGCCGCGTATCCAATCGAAAGGTTTTTTTTGTAAATACGGGTGCTCAGTGTCCTTCACAAAAAAGTGTTCGGTCGCTTCGTCAAAAGCATAGCAACGGCTTACCACAGGGTTCTTTTCCCTTATTCTCCGTGGAATGGCCCCGCGATGTTTGAATTCCCATGGATGCATTGTTGCGGTCGGATAGTCTTCGATATGCTTCACCATTCTACCACGTTCGAGCACCAAGGTTTTGAGTCCTTTTTCGCAAAGTTCCTTGGCGGCCCACCCACCACTGATGCCCGAGCCGATTACGATGGCATCGTAGGTGTTTTCGGCTCTTACTTTTGTATCTATGTACATTATCAATTTTTAATCGGCTATGGTAACCTTTTGTGAAACTTTACCTGTTTCCTTGTGTTTAAGGATGAACTTTTTGTCACCATTAGGTAATATTTCTTCCTTGATAAGGTAGTGCTCATCATCATATGATTCCCATTGTTTTTGACTGTCTTTGGGGTCATCTCCCCGCCAATCGCCTAAAACAACAGGTTCCCATTTTTTACTTGTGGCTGATTTAAACGCGGCGTCTAAAATGGCATTCACCACGTAGCCGTCGTAAAAGGTTTCAAGCGGCTCCCTGTTTTCTTCAATGGCCGTAAACATATCGGTAAACATATGTGGGTATCCGAGTTCGTGGGCCTCATCTCCTACAGGAAACAGCCAACCGGTATTTGATTCGGCTTTTTCGGCCACATAACCATCGCCACCTTTGCCTGTGGTGAACATTTCAAAACCTGTACGCAAAAAGCTATTTACCCATATTGTTCCTTCAGTGCCCATAACTTCATCGCGTAGATCCATTCCACCACGGAACGTCCAGCTAACCTCGAATTGGCCGATGGCGCCATTGGCATATTTGACCAGCCCAATGGCATGATCTTCGGCATCGATGGGGTGCACTTGGGTGTCTGCCCAACACATGACCTCGATTGGCTTGATGTTTTTTCCGATAAAGTTTCTACTGATCTCAACACAATGGCACCCGAGATCTATAATGGCCCCTCCGCCAGATTTTTCCTTGTCCCAGAACCAATCGCTGTGCGGACCGGGATGTGTTTCCCGTGATTTCGTCCAAAGCACTCGACCGATATCCCCGCGCTTTACACTTTCCATTGATTTCAAGAATTTCGGAGTGTAACACAAGTCTTCTAAATAACCGCCAAAAATTCCTGCTGTCTCAACGGCGTCGAGCATGCGTTTGGCCTCCTGGGCATTTCGACCCAAAGGCTTCGTGCAAATCACATGTTTTTTTGCTTTTGCGCAGGCCAAGACCGCAGGTTCGTGCAAATGGTTGGGAAGTGAAATCAAGACCACATCTACCTCGGGGTGCTCAATGGCCTCTTCCATCGAGGTGCTATAATGTTCCAGTCCGTAATCTTTTGCAAAGCGTTTGGCATTTTCCTCATTTCTTGAATAGACCATGGTTACGCGATCAACGCGTCTTTGTGCATGGAGCGATTCGGCGTAAAACCGGGCGATAAAACCCGAACCCAGCATGGCGATTTTCATAGTATCCTAATTTTCTATTATTATTTTCAACCCCTCCGTCCGCCAAAAGCGGACACCTCCCCTTATCCAAGGGGAGGAGCTGACCTCCTATTATATTTTAAACTATACGGCACTTTAAATTCCCTTGGTTACCATCCAAAGGTCTTTTCTACAAACTCCCTGCTCATCTTCCAATCGTTCTTGAGTTCGTTTTCAGGCGTAAAGTCGTTCGGAAACGCCAATTCCACGGCGGCTTGTCCGTTAAAGTCTTGCGCCTTCAACGCGGCCGCTATGGGTTCGAAATTGGTGTCGCCCTGGCCCACGTACTCCGTCCAGGTTCCGTCCTTATATTGATCACGGATGTGTAGATACACGATTTGACTTCCGTAGGTTTTGATGAAATCCACAGGGTTTATTCCTCCCCGAATCAACCAATTTAGGTCTGGACCTAATTTGAAGTTGGGAATCCGTTTTAGGGTTCCCTTTAAATCGTGCATATTATTTTCAACCTCATAGGTATGGTTGTGCAAGTTTGCCTCAATACCATTGTCGGCACAAATTGCACGGATCTTTTTAAGAATTTCGCCCTGGGCATCCAATTCGATTTCGGTCTTGCGCCCGTTCTTCTTACTCCCAACAGAAATACCAAAGGTTTTTCCACCTATTTTGCCCAAACGGGGGACCACGATTTTTATATCGTCAAGAATGGCCTTATGCTGAGCCCTATCCCACATACCGAATCCGACCCCATATGAAGAGCCCGAAACGGGTAGGTTATATTTTTCAATCAAGGCATTTAACCGTTCCACTGAATCATCATGCCTTAATTGGCCTTCCATAATTTCAACACCTTCGATTCCGGCGTAGCCAAGGTCTGAAAACACGGTATCCAATACAGGGGTACAGTCCCAATCGGGCGGAAATTTACTTGCATAGACCCAAAGGTGTGCATTGATGGGAATTTCGACCAAACTCTTTTTGCAGGTGGTCGAAGATATTGACAGGCTTGGGGCAAGAAATGTTCCAGCGAGACCAAGTCCTGACTTTCGGATGAACTGTCTTCGTCCAGTTATTTTTTGATTTTCCATAACGCGCAACACTTAGGTGACCCGTAGGTAAATGTAGACAATTTAACTTGTACGTACAAGTAGAATATTTTCAAATTGTTTAACCTTCCAGGGCACAATAAATCAGTTGTTTTGAAAAACGATTCTACCATGGTCAATTTAATTGATAGATTCCTATCTTTATTGAAATGACCGCTCTATGAACTTGAAAGATAAAGTGGCCTATGTTACGGGAGGCTCAAAAGGAATTGGTTTTGGTGTAGCCAAAAAGTTAATTGCGTCAGGTATGAGGGTAGCCATTAGTGGTCGCTCACATAAGTCGGTAAAGCAGGCCGCCCAAAATTTGGGAAGCAATAAAAATGTATTGGCCATCGAGTCGAATGTCATCAATTTGAAAGATGAACAGGAAGCCGTAAAGATCATTATGGATACTTGGGGCCAGTTAGACGTTGTTATAGCCAATGCCGGTGTCGGGCACTTTGCCCCTATAGATGAATTGGAGCCCGAGCAATGGTACCAGATGATAAACACCAATTTGAATGGTGTTTTCCATACATTAAAGGCTTCGGTGGAGGCGCTTAAAAAGTCAAAAGGATACTATATGACCTTGGCCAGTTTGGCGGGCACCAATTTTTTTGCCAATGGCTCTGGTTACAATGCCACAAAATTTGGAGTTGTAGGCTTTACCCAGGCCGCTATGTTGGATCTTCGAAAGTACGACATCAAAGTTTCAACTATAATGCCGGGATCGGTGGCGACCCATTTCAACAATAATGAACCAAATGAAAAGGATGCTTGGAAAATTCAGCCGGAAGATATTGGTGACCTTGTTCATGACGTTTTAAAAATGCACCCCAGAACGTTGCCCAGCAAAATAGAGGTGCGACCTACCCGACCTGACAAGAAATAGGCCTATACCTTCTTTTCGATGAAAGGAATTTGCGGATTGCAGATTTCCAGAATCAGTTTCTTCAATTGTGCTGTGAAGGCTTTTAGGGCTTCTTGTGTGATTACCGAATCTTTGGTTCTGCTATTTTGTGAGTCCTTCAGGGCAAATTGAAAAAGTCCGGAATTCATTTTTTTTATTGCGACTATACCCGCTTGAATACGGTCTGAATTGTACTTTTCGGAATACATTTTGGCGTAGCATAATAACTGAAAGGCTTTGTTGCGATTATAGTCCTCGATGACATCTTCCCAACGGAAAATCTCGACCTGGGCTCTTTCCACCTTTCCCGTTTTGAAGTCGATTATTCTCGTTTCACCGTCCTTTTCATCAACCCTATCGAGTTTTCCCTTGAGAACAATTGGAAAGTTGAGCTCGGGAATATCGATATTGATGCTCAACTTTTCCTCTAGGCCGAGAATCTTGATTTGATGATTTCGAACCTCCGCGATTTCTACTGAGATAAAGTTTTCAATATATTTTATGATTACGTTGAGTGCAATTAGGTTTTTGCCCCTTGCCGTATTGCCTCCGTACGTTTTTTCAAATTCTGCTTTCACTATTCTTTCAACAGCGGGTCTTAAAGCGATTAGTTTTTCCTCGGTCAAGATTTTGCCAATGAACGGAGAATAGAGTTCTTCTAATGTATTGTGTATGATGGTTCCGAATGTATTGGCAGCAACCGTTTCTTCTACTTCTAGAACTTCATCGATTTTCAAGAGATTTTTTTTATAAAATTCTACGGGATTTCGAATGTAGTTGCTCAATGAGCTAGGAGAGAAACCTGTTTCGGCATGGCCTTTTATGAGTTCCATTAGATGTTCCTCCTTGGCTATTGATTGCAATACCTTATCGGTAGGGGGTATATCACTTGTCGGCGATGTATGTACAATATCGGCGTTTCTATTGCTATCGGTTAAAAGTTGCATTAAAAGACGGCTTTTTTCACTTCCTTCCAAAACATCGGGTTCTGTGTTATATAACAAATAAACATTCTTTGCACGTTGCAGCAAACGATAAAAGTGGTACGTGTAAACCGCATCTTTCTCTTTGTATGTTGGTAGTCCGAAACGAAGTTTTAGGTCATAGGGAATAAACGAATTGTTCGTCTTTCCAGAAGGTAGTATTCCTTCATTTACAGATGTCAATATGATTGTTTCAAAGTCGAGGTTTCTACTTTCGAGCATTCCCATGACTTGCAGGCCTTCAAGTGGTTCACCCGTAAAATCCAGGGTTTCATGTGCCAATAACTGTTGATAGAGGCTTTTGAGGGATTTTAGGTTTTCAATAAAGGAATGTTTCTGGACAAGCTGAAGAATTTGATTGAGCAGTTGATGAAATCGATAAAGATGCTCAAGCCTAAACTGTTCTTCGCCGGGGTCTAGCTTAACACGTATGCGTTCAATTATTTGAAGGGATGTTGACAAAAATCTCGATGGGGACGGTCCGAGCCTTGCAAATAAAAGATAAAGATTTTCTTCCTGGCCAGGGCATATCTTGATCAACTGTTCGATTTTGATGTGGGATTGATTTGTCGCATTGATATCGGCAATGATTTGTTGCGCGTGGTTCGTACCGGAGTCGGAGAAGAGGGTTTGAACAGCTGCATGTGAAAGCAAATTTAGTATTGGACGATGATACCAACCTTGGGAATCCTTGTTGATGTGTAAATCCAATAATTGACCGAACAAGTCGGCCAGTGAAGACTTGGCCAACGGATAGCCCATGGTTATATTGACCCCTTTCACCGTTTCGGGAATTGAATTCAAGATGGGGTTTAAAAGCCCCTCATCCCCGAGAATGACAGCCGTTCTTTTGAGGTTGTCAGAGTCTTGTAGTTGCTGATTCGCAAGAATATTTCCTACCTGTTTCGCCTGAGATATGTTTTTGGGCAATCCTACGATATTGATATTTTTTTGCGAGAGGTAATGATTGCTTATCCCTTTAGGGTCATTATTGGAATAATAGGGCCAATTTTTCAAATGGCTTCGTAAGAAGTAGGCCGCATCGTGCACGGGGTCTTCCAAGAAATACTTGTCGATATCCCAGTATAGCTGATTTCCTTTTTGGGAAATCAGCTTTTGAATAATCTCGCTTTCTGATTTGTTCAGGGCATTGAACCCTATGAATATATGGGTTTTGGTGGTGTTCAATAAGGCATACTCGTCTAAATTCTCGACCGCTTTGCGATAAATCAGTCCTTGATGCCCGATCTTTTGAGTCAACAGATTATTAGCGAATTGAAGATAAAGCGGCCGTAAATTGTTCCAGAACTTCAGGTAGTTATCCATCATTTCCGTTCTCTTAAACTCTGGAGACCAATGGGAGATTTCCTGTATATCGGCCAGGTTCGAGAACAGCTCGCTCGAATCAACCAAGTGACGATCAATTTCATTGAAATCTTGTAACAGCGTATTGGCCCATTTTGAGAATGTATGGAAATCATCTTTCGACTCCGAAAAAACTTCTGAGTGGGCCTTGTAGAGGGTAAAGAGTTGCTGGCTTTGGGTCGCGGTCTTTAAACCGGATATGTTTTCTACAAAAAGTTCAATGCTTAAAATTTCTGGGGAAAAGATGGTCTTGCGACAGTTTTTGGCAATTGCATTTCTTAGAAAAACCCCAGCTCGTTTACTTGGAAGAATGAAAATCACATTTTCGAGCGAATCAAGTTCAGTATTTACTTCTTGAACTACCTCTTCCAAAAAACTTCGCATGACCAAAAATAAAAAAGCCCTGACATATTCGTCAGGGCTTTCATAGAATTATTTAGTTGAACCTAATCGGCTTACTTTACCAAGTTGATTTCAGTTCTTCTGTTTTGTGCTCTACCAGATCTAGTATTGTTAGAGGCGATAGGTTTTGACTCACCATAACCTATGGCAGTCAATCTATCTGCGGCTATTCCTTCTGCTATCAAGAAATCTCTAACAGAATTGGCACGCTTTTCAGACAATGCTTGATTGGTCTTTTCTCCACCTACACTATCAGTGTGTCCTTCAACCGTAAATTTCGCTGTAGGATACTCACCCAATATTTTGATGATATCAACGAATACTGAAGTAGTCTCAGGCTTCAAGGTAGCTTTACCAGTATCAAATAAGATTGTTCTTGCGTAGTCGTTCAATTGTTTCTGAACTTCTTCTGTGACCTCTGGGCAACCTTGGTTTGCAACGGTACCGGCAACATCAGGACAAGCATCATCCTTATCCAATACACTGTCACCATCTTTATCGGGCCATGGGCATCCTTTGTTCTCTGCAGGACCTGCCTCGTTAGGACATTCATCATCCTTATCGGCAACACCGTCACCATCAGCATCAGGACATCCGCCTAGGTTAGCCAAACCAGCTTCGTTAGGACAGGCATCATCCTTATCGGCAACACCGTCACCATCAGCATCTGGGCAACCATTCATTTCTTTTGAACCGGCTTCGTTAGGACAGCTATCTTTGCTGTCTTCGATTCCATCGCCATCAGCATCTGGGCAGCCATTGAATGCCTCTAAACCGGCAACCTCAGGACAAGCATCATCCTTGTCATAAACGCCATCACCATCAGTATCGGTTCCTCCGAACTTCACGGAAATACCGGCCAAATGTTGCCAGTGTGTAGCAAGATAGTCCTCAAATGCATTTTTGTAAGTAGTCTGAACGGTAAGACCGATATTTTCGGTAAACCAGAAGTTGATACCTACCGCACCATTGACGGTACCTGCACCGATTTCGTCGATCCAAGTATAACCACCGCCAACTTCAACATAAGGGTCGATTGTGGTTTCTTTTAGAAAATTATATTTGATTGTTCCATCAATGCCGTAATATGAAAGATCTGCCACTCGCATATCACCCCATTTGCTAATCTTGTTTAACGAACCTCTAGCTCCAACGGAAAAACCATCTCCGACAGATTTCGAAACGGCTACGTACGAAATAGAAGGAAGAATGTTCCAGTGGTCATTCGCATTAAAGAACTCATTGCCAAAAGAACTAACGTCACTTGTTGGATATACGTCAACGGCATTCACCCCGAAACTAACCTGCCAAGGGTTGTTCATGTCTTGCGCTTGTATGTTGTTAAAACCTACAACAAGCAGGGCAACAACCAATAATTTGCTAAGATGTTTCATGTTCAAATTTTTAAGTTTAAGTGTTTATCAGCAGCAAATGTAAGTTGTTAAATATTATTAACAAAATACATTTCTTATTTTTTTTCCTGCATTTGATAGACAGAATAACGCCGTTAGACGATTTTTAGTGTGTTTCCCACTTCAATAAATGCACGAATTGCCTTATCGAGATGTTCGGTTTCATGAGCCGCCGAGAGCTGAACCCTTATTCGCGCTTTTCCTTTGGGTACAACGGGAAAGAAAAAACCGATGACATATATGCCTTTTTCCAAAAGCATGTCAGCCATTTGCTGTGATAGTTTTGCATCATAAAGCATGACCGGTACAATGGCCGAGTCACCATCGATAATGTCAAAGCCAGCGGCTTTCATGCCCTTCTTGAAATACGCCGTGTTTTTTTCCAATTTGTCTCGAAGCGCGGTATTGCCCCCGAGCATCTCAAAGACTTTAATTGAAGCCCCAACTATCGCTGGTGCCAAGGAGTTCGAAAACAAATAAGGCCTTGAACGCTGCCTAAGCATTTCAATGATTTCTTTTTTTCCGGTCGTATATCCGCCCATGGCGCCCCCAAGGGCCTTCCCCAAAGTACCGGTAATGATATCTACACCGTCCATCACATTTTTGGCTTCCAAGGTGCCTCGGCCGCTATGGCCTATGAAGCCGGCGGCGTGGCATTCGTCGACCATTACAAGGGCGTCGTATTTATCGGCAAGGGCACATATTTCATCGAGCGGGGCCAGTACCCCATCCATGGAAAAGACTCCGTCCGTAACAATAATTTTAAACCTTGCCCCATCGGCATTGGCCTGCTGCAATTGTTTTTCAAGATCTACCATATCGCTGTTGGCATAGCGGTAGCGCTTGGCCTTGCACAAGCGAACCCCATCAATGATCGAAGCGTGATTCAACGAATCTGAGACAATGGCGTCTTCGGCAGAAAGCAATGGTTCGAAGACTCCCCCATTGGCATCGAAGGCCGCCGCATATAATATGGTATCCTCGGTTCCGTAGAATTCCGCAATTTTTGCTTCTAATTCCTTATGTATGTCTTGGGTGCCGCAAATAAAACGTACTGAAGACATACCATACCCATGACTGTCCATTGCATCCTTCGCCGCCTGTATGACCTCGGGATGTGCCGATAGCCCAAGGTAGTTGTTCGCACAAAAGTTGATGACCTCCTCCCCTGTCGAAATTTTGATGACCGCATCTTGGGCAGTCGTGATGATGCGTTCTTCTTTGAAAAGCCCATCGTCTTTGATCGATTGTAGTTCATTCTGCAAGTGTTCTTTGATTTTTCCGTACATAATGTATTAGATAAATTCTGGTTTAATTTCGTTACCTATATATATAATGATTCTGTTTTTAACGGTGAAACCCATTTCACCCAATGCATTTGAGTATGTGTAGAGCTGTTCTTTGTACCGGGGATTCTTCAGGCCTGTTTTATAATCGATGACGGAAGCCTCATTGCCGCAAACCATTATACGATCGGGCCTCAAAATACTTCCGTCGGTTTTCAAGATATCCCGTTCATTGAAAACGTCATACTCGTTGTCAAAAAATTCATATAAATGGGGATGGTATAAAACCTGCTCTACTTTCCCTCGAACTTCCTTTATTTGGTCTTGATCCAAATCTCCTTGACGGATGACTTCTTCAATCGCTTTGTCAAGATCGTTATGTGTTTTGATCAGACCTAATATATAATGTATAAGATTGCCATGCTCAATGGCATCCCCACGGTCGGTATTCAAAAGGGATGCACCTTTGGTAACGATTTTAAAATCGGGCCTGTCCTTAAAAGTGTATTGGTATTTTAGTTCAGTTGTGTTTTGTTGTGATTCTTCCTTGATCGTGTTTTTGGCTAGTTCTCCAAAATTGTAGGTGCTTTGCCCATCATTCCATAGGCCTTTTTCCATTAGATAACGACTGAACAAGTCTGAGTAGCGGTTTATTTTTTGGTTTATGGCCGAGTTTGATTTTTTTTCCGAAAGTATGAAAACGGCTTTTTCGGCCCTCGTCAAAGCGACATAGAGTACATTTAGGGCATCTAATTGCATCTTTTCTTTTTCCTCTTGAAACACCGACGAAGCTTCGTCACTGTATTCGGCAACCTCCTCCTTTTCGTTTAGCAATACTTGATCGAAGCCGCTTAAAACGGATGAATTGGACGGAACCCACATCTTCTTCTCCCGTCGATTATAGATTAGCTCGTCGGCAAATGGAAAGATGACGATCGGAAATTCAAGTCCTTTGGCCTTATGTATGGTCATTATTTTGATGGCATTTGTATTTTTTGAACTCGTAATGGCCAGCTTTTCTTTTTTCTTTTCCCAATGGGCTAAAAAATGATGTGCACCGACACCGACCTTTTGTTCGACCTCCAAGGCAAAATCCATCAAAAACACGATATAGGCATCTGATGTAGGGGCCAATTTGAATTGCCTTATGGCGTATTCAAATGAGTCATACACAGAGAAGCGTTGCATGGAATCAAGGTCAAAACCATAGTCTTTTTTTAGGAAGGTTTTTAGCGTATCCAGATTTTTTTTGATGAACTCGTGCCGTCCTTTGGTTTTGGGGGCCAGATAACACAAGACTTCATACGAGAGCTCCTTCTCATACGGGCCACTGCCATACCGCAAAAGGTTGATTAGAAAGCGAATTTTTTCACTACTCCTCAACAAAAGGCTTTCAGAAGAAATTATGGGAAGCCTTTTTTCGGTCAGGTAGTCGGCCATTAGCGTGCCTTTCTTATTACTGCGAACGAGAACGCAGATATCACTTAACGGATGGCCTTTTTGGGCGATTTCGTTGATTATTAGAAACGTTGAGTAGCAGTAGAGCGCATCGATGTTTTTCTCTTTTTCCTTTTCAAGAAAATGAATACTGACCGCCCCACCTTTCTTTGTGTTGGGTTCTTGATTGTTTCCATCGTGGAACATACTTCGATACATCTGATTATCGAGATGTTTGCTCGACCATCCGAAAAAATCATTGTTGAATTTTATGATTTCACTATAGCTGCGAAAGTTTTTGGGAAGGTTTTTGGTCACGGGCCTTATTACAAATGGATTGTCATTCTCCGCGTAGAGGTCGAGCAATTGTTCTGCCTTGCCGCCGCGCCACCTATATATGGCTTGTTTTCCGTCACCGACCAAGAACAATGACCCGCCCTCGGCCGAGAGTGCATTGTCGATCAACGGAACCAAATTGTTCCATTGAACCGCCGATGTATCTTGAAACTCGTCAATAAAGTAATGTCGGTATTTTTCACCCAGGCGCTCGTAAATGAATGGTGCCGGTTGGTCGTTGATCTCTTCAGATATGATTTGATTGAACTTGAAAATCGGAATTTGATCGCGCTCCTTGCCGATTTTGTCGATTTCTTGTTGAATCGTGTTCAGTATTGCCAAAGGAGTTACATTGTTGTAAATATTCTTTAGATAGGAATGACTATATACCAAGTCTCTCAAAATGAGATATGAACGATGCAACGAAGTAATGAAATCATTCGTAGGAAGTTCAACACCGCTCTTCAGAACCTTGTCATTTTCAAGGTTCTCTTGCAGCTTATTGTTGTATAGTTTGGAAGGCTCGAATTTTTGATGGACAAAATTCTTAAAATGGTTTGGTAAGGTTTGGCGGGTGAAATCTTCGAATTGAAGACCACTTTCCAAGATGTTTTTCAAGGTGTCATTTGCCCTGGTGGTCATTTCTTTTTCAAGCGAAGCGATTTTTTGCAGCAGCACCTTCTTAAGTCCGGTGAAATCGGGTATCGACTTTTTCGAGAGGCGTTCAAGGTGGCTTGAGTGATTTTCGTTGAACGAGAGTTGGCCGATGCGAGTGAGGTCAAAAGTGATATCCCAACTTCGTTCGTTCTCTATTTTTTCCAAGGCAAAATCGATGATAACCTGGGTCAATTGCCTGTCTTCGCCCGCTTTTTGAAGAACTCGTGAAATTGCCTCATCCAGCAGTAGGTCGGTGTCCACCACGGGTTCGAAGTTTTGGGGCAATTTAAGGTCTTTTGCAAAGGATCGAATAATTCGATGGGTGAACTTGTCAATGGTCGAAACATCGAAATAGGCATAGTTATGCAAGATGGTCTTGAGAATGACACGACTTTTCTCCTTTAACTCTGTAGTCGGAATGTTGAGTTCATCGACCAATTCTTGAAAAAGACTTTGGCTTTTTTCGGGAAGCTCTTCTAGTGCAAAGTCGTATAGACTATCCAAGATGCGCTCTTTCATCTCATTTACCGCTTTATTGGTAAAGGTTATCGCCAGTATATTTTTGAAATTATTCGGATGCGCCAATGCAATTTTCAGGTACTCTTTGACCAAGGTTCGGGTCTTGCCCGATCCGGCCGATGCCTTGTAGATTTTGAAAGAGGAGACCTGCAAGTGCTTTTTGGTGCAAATTACGGATTCCAAAAGAGTTCTTTACAAATTATTGATGTATTATGTCGCTTAAAAATGTAAATTTGAGACTGTTGAATATTAATTTAAAATACTATAAAAATGGCTTTTGAATTACCAGAATTACCTTATTCATATGATGCATTGGAACCCCATATCGATGCAAGAACTATGGAGATCCACCATACAAAACATCATAACGGATATACCACAAAACTGAACGGGGCGATAGAAGGGACCGACCTTGACGGAAAGTCGATTGAAGATATATTGAAGAATTTGGATATGTCAAACGCTGCCGTTCGCAATAATGGAGGAGGCTACTATAACCATAAACTATTTTGGGAGATTATGTCGCCCGATGGTGGCGGTAGCCCATCAGGAGAACTCGCTGATGCGATTAACGAGGAATTTGGCTCTTTTGAAGGCTTCAAGGAGAAGTTCAGTGCTGCGGCCGGCACTCGTTTTGGTTCGGGCTGGGCATGGCTGTGTGTTCACCCTGGGGGCAATGTCAAAGTTTGTTCCACTCCGAACCAAGACAACTCTTTGATGCCAAATTCAGGTTGTGAAGGTCATCCCATATTAGGGTTAGACGTGTGGGAACATGCCTACTACCTTAATTATCAAAACAGAAGACCTGATTATGTGAGCGCTTTTTTCAATGTGATCAATTGGGACAAAGTTAGTGAGCTGTACGCAGCGAATAAGTAGAAAATAGTTCTAGTTATGAAGGATACACCATCCTGCCCGACCGGGCAGGATGGTTTTTTTATTGCTACACTTAGACCTCGAAATGGGGAGCGGGGTAAAATGGCCTGACTAATACTTCAATGCTTTAATAGGTTGTCCAATAGAGTTTATAGGAAATAGAAAAGGGCAGAGAAGTCTCTACCCTTTTCGTCCCAAATCTTACCATAAACTTAACCTACTTATGCTATGGCAATGCTAAATTACTGGTAATACAGGAAATAAAAAAGGAATTTTAGGAATTTTTAAGTTATTTATAGGTTGATTATTGGGGGAATTTTTCCAAAAAAGAAAGTCAAACCTTGTTAAATAAGGCCTTGGCCAAATAAAAAGGCGGAACATTGTTCCGCCTTTTCCCCAAATCTTACCATGAACTTAACCTACTTATGCTATGGTCCTCCAAAAATAGAGTGAAATGTATCCGAAAAAAAAGGTTTTAGATAAACACCCAGATCTATGGATTAAAAGCAATCATATGTCTTTAATCCTATAAAGCATTAAGAAAGGGTTTACAAAACCTATGGTTCAAGTAGCCTGGACATCCGTCGTTTTCCAGAAAATGACTTCCATATTACAGCATGATTGAATTGAAAGTCTTAAACTAAATAGGACGGAAAGTATAGCTCATTTCGTTTTGGCCTTATTGAGGTATCGATTGAAAATAAAAAGGCGGAACATTGTTCCGCCTTTTTCCCCAAATCTTACCATGAACTTAACCTACTTATGCTATGGTTCTTCAAATGTATGTTAACGGGTCTGTCTACCGAAACATCTTTGTTAAACTCCCGATTATTCAGATTAAGTGTTTGGTCCGCGACTTTTGTGGTCTATTCAAAGGATAAGACGACGTTTGCAGAAATCGACATCGTATTGGGAGAGGACAGGGAACGGCCTAAGTTTCGAAGAAGACTTGGCTTCACATAAAAATAAAAAGGTGGAGATTTTCTCCACCTTTTTGCCCCAAATCTTACCATGAACTTAACCTACTTATGCTATGGCAAGTTTAAATGTAACTTGGCAGTTTTTCTAATCAACGATAAAAACGATTAAAAGCTTAAATTATCGATGAAATACATAAAACATTGCACTTCATCGATAAAACCCCTTAATAGGCCCTTTGATTCTTACCCTCATAGAAGTTGATAAAGGCCCTGTTGACCACCCTGTTGCCACCATCTGTAGGGTAATTTCCAGTGAAATACCAATCACCCAGATTTTTGGGGCAGGCGAGATGCAGGTTCTCGATTGTCTGATAGATGATCTGAACTTCGGCCCCTATATCCTCCGAACTTAAAAGCTCCCCGATTTTTGTGGAAATTTCCTCGGTGGTGAAAGGGTTGTAGAATTCTTTGACGTGGTTTATAACGTCCTTGTCAGGGCTATTGGTCTGGTCGAGACATTTTTGATAAATGTCATCGATGGCACCCATCATATTTCGTTCTTTGTGAAGGGCCAAAGCAGCCCTAAAAGCAACAAAATCTTCCAACTTTGCCATGTCGATCCCGTAACAATCAGGATATCGTATTTGAGGGGCGGAGGAGACCACGACAATCTTCTTAGGCGATAATCGGTCTAGAATACGTAGTATACTTTTTTTGAGCGTGGTTCCTCTAACGATGCTATCATCTATTATAACAAGGCTATCGTTCTTTTTGACCGAACCATAGGTAATGTCATATACATGTGCGACCAAATCATCACGGCTGCTATCCTGGGTGATGAAGGTTCTAAGTTTGGCATCCTTGATAGCAACTTTTTCGATACGAGGCCGTACTTTCAGAATATCATGCAGTTTTTCGCTAGAAATTGATGGGCCCGCCGAAAGAATCTGTTCCTCCTTTTTTTTGTTCAGATAGTTTTGCGCTTCTTTGACCATTCCGAAAAAAGAGGTCTCTGCCGTATTGGGAATATATGAGAATACGGTGTTCTCTAAATCGTTATTGATTGATTTCAGGATCTGTGGAAAAAGCAGTTTGCCGAGTTCCTTGCGTTCTTGATAAATTTCTTTATCACTTCCCCTGGAAAAATAGATGCGCTCAAATGAACAGGCTTTTCGTTCTTTGGGTTCAAGAATTTCCTTGACGACGGTTTTTCCGCTTTTTTTGATGATAATGGCGTGCCCGGGATCTAGTTCCTTAACACTGTCATATTTCACATTGAACACTGTTTGTATGGCCGGCCTTTCCGAAGCGACTACGACCACCTCTTCATCTTGGTAGTAATATGCAGGTCGAATGCCAGCCGGGTCACGCAAAACAAAGGAATCACCATGCCCGATAAGGCCCGCCATGGTGAATCCGCCATCGAAATTTTTCGCCGCCCTTCTCAATATTTTGGAAACTTTCAACCGCTCGGCGATGAGGGCTGAAGCCTCCCGTTTGTTATATCCTTCCTTTTTGATCTGCTTGTATAACTTGGCAACGGCATCATCGAGAAAATGACCAATTTTTTCCATGACGGTAACCGTGTCGACCATGTCTTTAGGATGTTGCCCCAGTTGAACGAGATTGTCGAACAACTCATGCACGTTGGTCATATTGAAATTACCGGCGACGATGAGGTTTCGATGCATCCAGTTGTTTTGCCTTAGGAAGGGGTGCACGCTTTCCATACTATTTTTACCGAAGGTACCATACCTCACGTGCCCCAAGAGCAACTCCCCGATATATGGAATATTTCGTTTTTGTAGGGCCACATCCTCTTTGTATTCAGGATGTTCTTGCAGTTCTGAATTTATCCTTTGGTTGATTTGCGCGAAGATGTCTTGAATAGGTTGTTGTTGAACCGAACGAACGCGGCTCATGAATCGAGAACCCACGGGCACATCTAATTTGATACTGGCGAAACCTGCACCATCTTGGCCCCGGTTGTGCTGCTTCTCCATCATCAGGTACATCTTGTTTACCCCGTAGAAAGCCGAGCCATATTTTTCCTTGTAGTATTCCAGCGGCTTCAATAGGCGGATAAGGGAAATTCCGCATTCGTGCTTTATCGCATCGCTCATTGTTTGTGGCTATTGTTTAAGATTTAGAACTTTTGAATTATGCACTTGTGTCGTGACCATCTCAAAAAGGATATTGGTCAATCGTCATCTATTATGGACGATCAATTCTTTAAGAATTGGTCTTTGTTATTTCGATCAGCAAAATTGTTATATCAAAAAAGCCCCAAAAATTGAGGCATGTATTTTATTGTAATTCTATTTCAAATTGTGTCAGGGCCCTAAATTGATGCAGCCGTTTGCTGACTTCACTTCGCTCGAGATTTTGCATGCGTTCTGTTCCAAATCGCTCCACGCTGAACGAAGCTAGATTCGAGCCATGGATCACGGCCTTTTTCAAATTCTCAAAACTTGTGTTTTTTGTCGCGGCCAAGTATCCTGAAAACCCACCTGCAAAAGTATCACCGGCACCTGTCGGGTCGAAAACTTCTTCCAGCGGAAGTGCAGGCGCAAAAAAAACGTTGTCATCATGGAACAACAAGGCCCCATGCTCCCCTTTTTTAATAACAACAAATTTCGGTCCCATCTTATGGATTTCCTTTGCTGCCTTTACCAAGGAATATTCATTGGTCAATTGCCTTGCCTCTTCATCGTTAATGGTTATGACATCGATCTTATCGATTACCTGTATTAATTCGGCGAGGGTATTGTCCATCCAAAAGTTCATGGTGTCCAAGATAATGAGCCCGGGTTTCTCTTCCATCTGATCGATGACGCTCATTTGAATGTTCGGATGCAGGTTTCCCAACATGACCACATCCGCATCTTTGTAATTGTTTGGAACAACAGGATTGAAATCGGCCAGTGTATTCAATTCGGTGATCAAAGTGTCTCGAGAGTTCAGGTCGTTGTGGTATTTTCCCTTCCAGTAAAAAGTTTTACCGCCCTCTACAATCTCGATACCCGAAATATCGATGTCTTTGCTTCGAAGAAGGTCAAGATATTCTTGCGGAAGATCATCACCTACTACCGAGACTATGGCAGAGTCCACTTCGAACTGAGCGGCCGCAAGCCCTATAAAAGTAGCGGCACCGCCCAATATTTTGTCGGTCTGACCAAAAGGCGTCTCGATTTCATCAAAGGCGACCGTACCAACAATCAATAATTTGCCCATAGGGATCAAAAATTAAGCTGCAAATATACGGTTTTCGATTGCTAATAGAGAAAGACGCCTAGGCCAAGTTGTTAAAAGTCTTCAATAATGGGGTGCGAAACGCCGTATGCCCCCTGACCACCTTATTTCCTACCAAAATCTGCGGGAATCTCACCCCAGGCTTTGGTCTCCCATTTGACGATCGGGGTGTCGTAGTCGTTTTCCTTTAACCAGGCGATGGCCCTTCGGATCAAGTCAAAAAGCCTTTTGTTTTTAGCGGTTTCTTCAAGTTTGGTATTGCAGCTTTTTTTGCGTACCCACCCCATGGCAATACGCGAATCGGTATAAATGATACGATCGCTTTTTCGCTCCTTTAAAAATGCAAGGCCGTGTACCAGTGCCAAGAACTCGCCTATGTTGTTGGTGCCTTCCTTGAAAGGGCCTTGTTTGAAGAGTACTTTTTTGGTCTTCGTATCGACACCTTGATACTCCATTTTTCCGGGATTGCCGCTTGAAGCCGCATCGACAGAAATTGAATGATAATTGGGCGTGCCGTACTTTAAAAGTTCTTCTTGGGATAGTTTGGGAACTTTTGCCGTTTTTTTGCTGTAATCGGAGTAATTGCCATTGAAGGCCTTTTTGGCTTCGGCAAAAGTTGCGAAAGACTTGTATTGTGCACCTTTGTAACCCGTGATTTGAGCCTTGCAATCTTCCCAGGTTTCGAAGATGCCCGGGTGCTTTCCCTTCCAGACGACATAAAACTTCTTCTTTTTTGCCATAAAGATTTAAAGTCAAATTGATTTTACCCCTCCTTGGATGGAGTCGGAACTTCCTTTTGGGAAGTCTCAGGGGAAAACAATAGCTGCTCAATAACCTTGGGAAAATGCTCATATTCCAGTTTGTGCACTTTACCTGCAATATCTTCGACCGAATCAGTGGCCGAAATAATGGTTTTCGCCTGAAAAATTACCGCTCCCTCATCATAGTTTTCATTGACATAGTGAATGGTGATCCCCGTTTCCGATTCTCGATTTTCTTTCACCACATTGTGAACATGGTTTCCGTACATTCCCTTTCCGCCATACTTGGGTAAGAGCGCGGGGTGGATGTTGATGATCTTGTTCGGGAATTTGCGGATTATTTTTTCCGGCATTTTCCAGAGAAATCCTGCTAAAACGATTAAGTCGGGATTAATGGAATCTAGGATATTGAGCACACAATCCGTATCGTAAAACGCATTCCTGTTAAAATATAACCCATTGATTTTTAATCGATTGCATCTATCTAAAACTTTGGCATCCCTTTTGTTAGCTAGAACAGCGGAGACGGTAACCAAATTTTGCCCATCGCGAAAATAATGAACGATATTTTCAACATTGGATCCCGAACCCGAAGCAAAGAGTACTATTCTCTTCATCTGAAAATTCTATAGGCCACGTGGCGGTCAGAGGTATTAGGTAGATTCTTTTTGTTCATTCGGGTGGTTTTTCAAAAATTGTTTTTTGACGAGTAAAACGAGGTTGCCACAAGAATAAAATTCTTGGCGAAAGTACTACTATCAGGTTAATTTTTTAAATTACTATACATTTTAACCCCAAATAGTGTTATTGATCTAAAGTTTTTTATTTTTGCCCACAGTTTAAATTTTAAAAACCAAATTATTATGTCAGACATTGCATCAAGAGTTAAAGCTATCATTATTGATAAATTGGGTGTAGATGAGAATGAAGTTGTATCAGAAGCTAGCTTTACCAATGACCTAGGAGCCGACTCTTTGGATACGGTTGAGCTGATTATGGAATTCGAGAAGGAGTTCGATATTCAGATTCCGGATGACCAGGCAGAAAACATCGCGACCGTAGGTCAGGCCATCAGTTATATAGAAGAAGCGAAGTAATTTCATGCTTACTTGATAAGAGTTTCAAAATTATCCATGTGGTGGAACGCTGCATGGATAATTTTTTTTAATTTCACTTTGCCCAGAAAAACGAGGTTCGATGCAATTAAAGAGAGTTGTAGTTACAGGTTTAGGGGCCCTGACGCCCATTGGGAACAATATAAATGAGTATTGGGAGGGCCTCAAAAATGGCAAGAGCGGATCTGCACCGGTTACCTACTATGACACCGAAAAGTTCAAGACGAAATTTGCCTGCGAACTAAAAAATTATAATCCCGAAGACCATTTTGACAGAAAGGAAGCCCGAAAGCTTGACAAGTTTTCGCAATATGCCCTGATATCCTCAGATGAAGCCATTGCCGATGCCAAACTCGATTTGGAGGCTGTGGACAAATTTCGAGTGGGAATTGTCTGGGGTGCAGGTATCGGCGGTTTACAGACCTTTCAGGATGAAGTAATGAATTTTGCGGCCGGAGATGGAACACCCCGTTTCAATCCATTTTTCATTCCCAAAATGATTGCTGATATCGCACCTGGGAATATTTCGATCAAGCATGGTTTTATGGGACCGAACTATACGACGGTTTCTGCCTGCGCCTCTTCTGCCAATGCCATGATCGATGCCTTGAATTACATTCGTTTGGGGTATTGCGATGTAGTGGTTACCGGCGGAAGTGAAGCTGCCGTTACCATCGCCGGTATGGGCGGTTTTGGCGCTATGCACGCATTGTCGAAACGAAATGAAAGCCCTGAAACGGCCTCAAGGCCCTTTGATGCAACCCGTGATGGATTCGTGCTTGGCGAAGGTGCAGGCGCACTCATTTTGGAGGAATACGAACATGCCAAGGCGCGGGGCGCCAAGATTTATGCCGAAGTGGCCGGGGGCGGACTTTCAAGTGATGCCTACCACATGACGGCGCCGCATCCTGATGGAATAGGTGTGGTCAAAGTCATGGAGAATTGTCTCAGGGATGCCGAAATGGATGTGACCGAAGTGGATCATATTAATACCCATGGTACTTCTACGCCTTTGGGAGACGTTGCCGAATTGAAGGCCATATCACAGGTTTTTGGTGACCATGCCCCAAACATTAATATCAATTCGACAAAGTCGATGACAGGCCATTTGTTGGGTGCTGCAGGGGCCATTGAAGCCATCGCATCGATTTTGGCGATGGAACATAGCCTCGTTCCACCCACCATAAACCATTCAACGGTCGATGAAAATATCGACCCGAAATTGAACTTGACTTTGAACAATGCCCAAGAGCGCGAAGTAAAAGTGGCGATGAGCAATACTTTTGGTTTTGGCGGTCATAATGCCTGCGTTGTTTTCAAAAAAATATAGTCGGACTTCAAGATGAACTTTGCTTCCAAATTATTTAATTCCCATTCTAAAGAGGATGGGGATTTTTTTGGGGGGATGACAAAGATTCTCGGGTTTAAACCCAAGACCCTTGAAATCTATAAAAAGGCATTTATCCATCGTTCTGCCAATAAGAAGGATAACAAAGGGAATCCGTTGAATTACGAACGACTCGAATTCTTGGGTGATTCGATGTTGGGCACCATTATTTCAAAACATCTCTATGACGAGGTACCCCAAGGCGACGAGGGATATTTGACAAAAATGCGCTCGAAAATTGTCAGCAGAAAGCATTTGAACGAACTCGGCAAGGATCTCAACCTGATTCAATTCGTTCAAAGTAGAATTCCAAAGACCCATTTCGGCGATAATATCCATGGCAATGTTTTTGAGGCTTTGGTAGGAGCCATTTATCTAGATCGCGGATATGAGTACTGTGAAAAATTCATTCATGAGCGGGTCATTGATCCCTATGTCGATATCGAACAATTGGAAGGCAAGGTCATCAGCTATAAGAGCTTGGTAATCGAATGGTGCCAAAAGCAGAAAAAGGCCTTTGATTTCAATGTTTATGAAGATAGCGGAAACGATGTGCTGAAACACTTTGCCGTAAAACTTTCCATAGAAGACAATGTTATTGCCAAGGCAAGGGCAACTTCCAAAAAAAAGGCCGAGGAACGAGCTTCAAAAAGAGCCTACTTTGCACTCCAGGATAAAATGGGCAAAACTTGACTTTGTCTAATCCTTACGAAAACGTTATCGTTTGATTTCGTATGGTTAGGGAACTGAATTCCTATGGTCGTTTAGGCTAATAATTCTATCTTTACATTTCGCTTTTACATTATTATGGGTACAAAGCATAAGGTCTTGGAAGATTTTTATGATGAATCGTTCGTGCTAATAGCCCTTCACAGCAGCATGGAAGACCACGTTATGGCTTTCACCCTGAACTCGACCCTGAAAACGAAATTCAAAAGAAGCGCAAAAGACTTTGAACTTACCGATGAGGTTTCGTTTCCAATGTTCGAATGGTTCGATGAGAAGAACGATAGCGATTGGACGTTCTTCCCAAATGGAGAGACCCGAAAGGTAATCGTTGATAGTGATGGCCTTTTTAAAAACGAACCTGAGTTCGTCAAGCACCATATCATACCTGAACATAAAGATGTCGATTATTTCATAAAGGTAGATCCCACCGTTGATGACGAAGTTTTACAGACAATTCAGAAAATCCCGAGTGTAATAACTGCGTACATAATCGATTGTGAGACACTGACCTCAAAAAACAACCTAATCTTTTAAGAATGCCTAACCAAAAAAAGACCAAAATAGTTGCCACTTTGGGGCCTGCTACCAGTAAGAAAGAAGTTCTTCGTGAGATGATATTAGCGGGCGCCGATGTTTTTCGAATTAATTTTTCGCATGCCGTGCCCGACGATGTTATCGAAAAAATTGGAATAATACGGGAACTGAACGAAGAGTTGGGCACAAATGTATCAATACTTGGCGACTTACAGGGGCCAAAGTTGAGGGTAGGTGTTATGGCAGGCGAAGTTGTTGTGGATTCTGATGATGAAATAGACTTTGTTACCGGTGAACCTTTTGAGGGTACTTCTGAAAAGGTTTACATGAATTACGGCGCTTTTCCAAAAGATGTCAAACCCGGCGAGCGAATTTTGCTCGATGATGGTAAACTGATTTTTGAAGTAGTTTCTACCAATGGTGAAGACACCGTTAAAGCCAAAGTCATTCAAGGCGGACCATTGAAGTCGAAAAAAGGGGTCAACTTACCGAACACGAATATTTCATTGCCTGCGCTAACTGAAAAAGATGTCAAAGATGCCATTTTTGCCATATCGCAACAGGTAGATTGGATTGCCCTTTCGTTTGTACGGTTCGAACAAGATTTGATCGATCTTCGCAAGATAGTTGAGGAACATTCGGAACATAAAATTCCCATCATAGCTAAAATCGAGAAGCCGGAGGCGGTCGAGAATATAGACAAAATCGTTACCCATTGCGACGGTTTGATGGTCGCCAGGGGAGACCTTGGTGTCGAGGTGGCCGCTCAAGAGGTGCCATTGATTCAAAAGCAATTGGTGTTGCGGGCGAAAAGGGCCAGAATACCCGTTATCATAGCGACACAGATGATGGAGACCATGATCACCAGTTTGACCCCCACAAGGGCCGAAGTCAATGATGTTGCCAATTCCGTTATGGATGGTGCCGATGCCGTTATGTTATCTGGGGAGACCTCGGTTGGCAACTATCCCGTACAGGTAATCGAACGCATGGCGGGTATTGTCAAGAGTGTCGAAGGCTCAGATCTGATTCATGTGCCGCACGACCCTCCGCATATCAGAACAAGAAGGTATATCACCAAATCGGTATGCTATCACGCGGCGATCATGGCCAATGAAATAAAGGCGAAGGCGATTTCAACATTGACCAATAGTGGATATACGGCTTTTCAAATATCGGCCTGGCGACCAAGCGCACATATTTTGGTCTTTACTTCGAACAGAAGAATTTTAACCCAATTGAATCTACTATGGGGGGTTAAAGCATTTTATTATGACAAATTCGTTTCTACCGATGAGACCATAGAAGATGTTAATGCCATTGCCTGTAAAAAGGGTTTCTTGGATGTGGGCGACATGTTGATCAGTTTGGCCGCCATGCCGATAAAAGATAAAGGCATGGTCAATACCCTACGTGTCACGGAAATCGAGACCTGCTCCTTTTAATGTAAGCATATGAACTTGAAGCTGACTAATCGTTGGTAAAAGTCTAAGCTTATATGAAATTTGAATTCCACGACCCTAAAATTGGTTCGCTCTTTGGGTTTACCGATGATGTCAAACGGAATGAGCATTTATTTTCGAGCAATTCGGGAAATATCAACATTCTTTGGAATCGAAATCAAAAACCTATCAAACTGGAAATAGATGGACTTTCGGTTCAATTGCTTCCAAATCAATTGGTCACAACCACTTATCTGCAACATGTTTCGTATCACCTGACGGACCTTCCGTTAACGGCATTTTTGTTCAATCGGGAGTTCTATTGCATTAACGACCACGATAGTGAAGTTTCATGTAATGGCATTTTGTTTTTTGGCACACAAGACCTCCCCATAATCAGCATTCCGGCAACACAAGAACGAAAGTTCAATACCTTGTATGAAGTTTTTGAGGATGAATTCTCTACCCCGGACAAGATACAGGGAGATATGCTACAAATGCTATTGAAACGTTTGATAATCATCTGTACAAGACTGGCCAAGGAACAACATATCGTAAAAGAATTGGATAACGAACAAATCGATGTCATTCGAAAATTCAATGTCCTGGTCGATACCCACTATAAGACAAAAAGAAAAGTCAGTGATTACGCCAAATTACTGTTCAAAAGCCCGAAGACACTTTCGAACCTCTTTGCGATCTACAATCAAAAATCTCCTCAACAGGTTATTTTAGAACGACTTGCCTTGGAAGCAAAACGACAAATGACATTCTCTGATAAACAAAATCAAGAAATCGCTTATGACCTCGGTTTCAACGATCCTGCACATTTTAGTCGGTTTTTCAAAAAAATGACAGGACATTCACCTTCAAAATACAGAGATTTAGATCGTATTTCCCTGTAAAGGGAAATTTCTACAAGCGGTCGGGCAATCCTTCCTAACATATAGCCTTACTATCGTCGCATTTTTGCCTTGTAATTAAAATACAAGGAGGGATGAAGACTCAAATAAAATCCATTTTCAATTTAATCGAGATTTTCCGAAAAGCGAAGAGGTCTGATGAGCGCCTTATCGATATGGAAACCCATTGTGGACAAAAATATCACCATGATTTTTATTGTGATGCTGAAGAACCTTATAAAACAATTTAATAATTCATAAAAAAATTATAGTTATGAGCATATTTAATGTACCGAAGAGAGAAGAAGTTAGTGAAAACAACCAGGCGATTTTCGACAATCTCGAAAGCGCATTGGGGTTTGTACCTAATCTGTACGCCACCTACGCACATTCAGAGAATGCATTGGCCAACTATTTAACATTTAGCAATGCTAAGACCTCTTTGTCTGCCAAACAGAAAGAAGTGGTCAATCTGGCGGTAAGCCAAGTGAACAATTGCCTTTATTGCCTATCTGCACATTCCGCCATCGGCAAGATGAACGGGTTCAGCGAGGCTGAAATCCTCGAGCTAAGAGCAGGCCAAGCCTCTTTTGACCCGAAGTTGGATGCCTTGGCAAAATTGGCCAAGAACATTACCGAGAACCGTGGAGCAACCCATGAAACCGTCGTCGAAAATTTCTTGAATGCAGGATGGACCAAAGAAAACCTTATCGATACCATCGTCTTGGTCGGAGACAAAACAATTTCGAATTACCTGCACAAGACCACTGATGTGCCTGTTGACTTTCCCGTCGCACGACCATTGGAAACAATAGAAGCCTAATTAAATATATAAACCATAAAATAAAAGTAATGAAGAAAGTATTTGCAATGTTAGTATTAGTGTCCGGAACCGTATTTTCGGCCAACGCCCAAGACAATATGTTGAAGGAGGAAAAAGCGATGAAAGAAGATGTTATGTCTGACAAAGGGGTAAAAACGATTTCTTTGGAACAGACCCCGGGCGAATTCACACAAAAAGAGTTGACCGTACCGGCCGGAACCTATGTTTTCGAAATTTCCAATAATGAGGTCGGACACGATGTGGGTTTTGTTCTTGTCAAAAAAGGGGAGGACATCACTAAACCAGAGAACCACATTCAAACCGCATATGTAACGGAGGTAGTGAGTACGGGTAAAACACAAAAGTCGCAACCGACGGTATTGGAAGCAGGAGAGTATGTGTATTTCTGTCCAATGAATCCAACAGCAACAGATAATACATTGATTGTTGAGTAGTTTTTGTTAATCTGTTAATGAGCCCTGATTTATCGATTGATGGTCAGGGCTTTTCAAAAATCAAATTTCAATTGTACAGAAACCGAGTCTTCTTTAGGCTCGGTTTTTCTTTCTTCAGTATTCAAATTGGCCAAGGATATCCCTAAAAGACGAACTGAATTCTCCAACGCCGATTGATATAACAAACTTTTGGCCGTTTCGAGAATCAACGCCTTATCAGATATAAAATAGGGTAGGGTCTTACTTCTGGTCTGCAAGGTGAAATCACTGTATTTAATCTTCAAAGTGACGGTTTTGCCGGCGATTTTTGATTTGCTCAAACGTCGTTCGAGTTCTTCGGCGATATGATTCAATCGTTCAAGCATGAAAATTTCACTGCTGAGGTTTTCGCTAAAGGTGCGTTCGGCACCCACCGATTTTGGAATACGATGGGGTTTTACCTCGCTGTTGTGAATGCCACGTACTACATGATAGTAGTATCGGCCACTCTTGCCAAAATGGGTGTCAAGAAACTCTAACGGCCTTTCTTTGAGGTCTTTACCGGTAAAAATACCGAGTTTATACATCTTCTGGGCAGTAACCTTTCCGACACCATAGAATTTGCGAATTTCAAGTGCCTCCAAAAATTCGATGACCTCCTCAGGATTGACCGTTTTTTGACCGTTCGGTTTATTATAGTCGCTGGCCACCTTGGCGATAAACTTGTTGATGGATATTCCGGCCGAAGCGGTCAAACCGATTTCATCAAAAATGCGTTGGCGAATTTCTTTTGCGATCAAGGTAGCAGAAGGATTTCCCTTCTTATTCTCGGTGACATCCAAATAAGCCTCGTCTAAAGAAAGTGGTTCGACCAAGTCGGTATAGTCGAAAAAAATTGCCCGGACTTTTTTTGATATTTCCGAGTATCTGGCATACCGGGGTTTCACGAAAATTAGTTGCGGGCAGTTCTTTTTGGCCAGATACCCGCTCATGGCACTTCGCACCCCGAATTTTCGCGCTTCGTAATTCGCCGCCGAGACAACCCCTCTTTTTTCGCTTCCACCGACCGCAAGCGGTTTCCCTTTCAATTCAGGATTATCCAATTCCTCGACAGATGCATAGAAAGCATCCATATCGACATGGATTATTTTTCGTAAGGGCAAATCCGGTTTCATTTTATAAATTTATAACAACTATGAGTACAACCTATGGTTGAAATAGAGCGGAAATTTTTGGTGACCTCAGATGTATTTAAGAAACAGGCGGTAGAGAAAGAATATATCGTACAGGGTTTTTTGAATTCACATCCTGAACGAACGGTACGTGTTCGATTGGCCGATGACTTTGGCTACTTGACCATTAAGGGAAAATCGAACGAGGCCGGTACATCACGATTTGAATGGGAAAAAGAGATTTCAATTCAAGATGCAAAAGACTTATTAAAGCTTTGTGAGGTAGGGGTCATCGAAAAAGAGCGCTATAAGATTCCTGTCGGACAACATGTTTTTGAAGTGGACCTTTTTTTTGGGGATAATGAAGGATTGATGACTGCAGAGGTCGAATTGACCCAGGAAAATGAAACCTTTCAAAAACCGGATTGGCTGGGCAAAGAGGTTACAGGAGACATAAGGTATTACAATTCACGACTTAGTAAAAACCCATATTCGCAATGGAAAAAATAACAAGAGTGCTTACTGTTGGCAATGGTATTGATAATTGTTTCCTGTAAGCAAGAAATGAAGCAAGCAGACTCCATTGGGGAAGTCAAGGAAATGGTCGAAAAGAAGAAAACCGCAAGGCAACTAAAGGAAGAATTGACCTCCAAGGGATTCGAGATCTTCGATTATGTCGATGAAAAGACAAAGGATACGGTATTGATGCAGCAATATTTCATCGCATTTTTGAAGCGTGGTCCCAATCGCTCTGATGACAAGGCAGAGATAGACAGTCTACAAAAGTTACACTTGGCGCATTTGGGCAAAATGTACGAAGACGGCCATGCCGATATTTCAGGGCCGTTCGGCGATGATGGTGATATTCGTGGCATCACCATCTATAATGTGCCCACACAAGAAATGGCCGACAGTCTTGCCAATTCAGACCCCATGGTAAAAGCAGGAAGACTGGTGATCGAAACACACCCATGGTGGGCCGCAAAAGGATTTCCATTGCGGTAGGATTGCCTACAATGCACTTTTGAACTGTTCCAAAAACCGCACATCGTTCTCGCTGAGCAACCGAATATCCGAAATCTGATATAGCAATAACGCTATTCGGTCAATACCCATACCAAAGGCGAACCCCGAATACTCATTTGAGTCGATTCCACAGTTGTCGAGAACATTTGGGTCGACCATGCCGCAACCCATGATTTCCAACCAGCCCGTGCCTTTGGTCATTCGGTAATCGGTTTCGGTCTCCAATCCCCAATAGACGTCAACCTCGGCGCTTGGCTCTGTAAAAGGAAAGTACGATGGTCGCAAGCGGATTTTCGATTTTCCAAAAAGTTCGGTAGTAAAAAACTGTAATGTTTGCTTGAGATCGGCAAAAGAAACATCCTTATCGATATAAAGTCCTTCCACTTGATGGAAAAAACAATGCGAACGCGGCGAAATGGCCTCATTGCGATAAACCCTACCGGGCGAAATGGTTCGAATGGGAGGTTTGTTGTTTTCCATATAGCGCACTTGTACCGAAGATGTATGGGTGCGCAGCAAAATATCGGGATCTGTTTGAATAAAAAAAGTATCCTGCATATCCCGGGCCGGGTGGTGCTCGGTAAAATTAAGTGCTGTGAAGTTGTGCCAGTCGTCTTCTATTTCAGGGCCTTCGGAAACATTAAAACCGATTCTCGAAAAAATGTCGATAATTTGATTTTTTACGATGGAAATTGGATGCCGGGCACCTAATTCCATTGGTTCACCGGGCCTGGTCAAATCACCATATACATTTTTTTCGACCACTTTGCTCTCAATATTTTTCTTGAGGGCATTTACCTTTTCGGTTGCGGCCTGCTTTAATTGATTGATGGTTTGGCCAAATTCCTTTTTTTGACCATTGGGCACATTTTTGAATTCGGCAAAAAAGTCATTGAGCAATCCTTTCTTACCCAAATATTTTATTCTGAAGGCCTCAATGGCCTCTTTTGAGTCTGCCTCGAAATTTTCAACCTCGGCGATATGTTCTTTGAGCGTGTCGATCATGCCAATTCAGTATCCTGCAAATTTATGATTTTATGTGACCAAAGAGGCCCTTGGATATAAAAAACCGCACTTGGTCAAAAGTGCGGTTTAACGTTTTTTACCTCAAACAACGTCTTTGACATTCTCCTTTATCCAATCGGTGCATTCATCAAAGCTTTCGAAAATATGATCTTCGGGAATGAAATCCGGAATGATATCAATTCGCTCCATCATATACCGGGGTTGGTCCAAAAGATCTGTAAACAGCACGGTGACGCCATTTTTGTTCAACTCTTGCAAGACATCTTCCATCGCATACAAACCAGATTGATCCATATATTGCATACGACCCAGCCGAATGATGACATAGGAGGCCGTTTCGGGAATTTGGTTTGCCAACTGCTGAAAATCGCTTGTCGTTCCAAAAAATAATGGCCCCTTGATGTGTTTGATGAATACTTCCTCTCTAAGATTGGACGGAAAACCTACCTCGTCGGCCCATGCCTTCTCTTGCGTGAGTTTCTTTACATCGGACCGTTTAGCGGTCAAATCCCCTATTTTTTTCATAAACATCAGGGAAGCAATGACCAATCCGATTCCGACGGCATACACCAAATTCCAAAAGGTCGATAATATGAGCACTATGAGCATTACAAGCACTTCAGAACTCAACTTGATCGGGCCAAGCTTAATATCTTTTGGCAGATTCGGAATTGCCCTTAAACCCTTATAGTCCATTACCGCGATACCGACGGTAATCAAAATTCCGGCCAGAACAGCAGCTGGAATCTGGGAGGCCACAGGACCAAGGGCCAAAAGTATGATCAATAATAAGACACCGGCTATCATTCCTGAAAGACGGGTCTTGCCACCCGAATTGATGTTGACCACAGTTCGAATGGTCGCACCGGCACCGGGAAGCCCTCCGAAAAGTGCAGCGATGCTATTCCCGATTCCCTGACCCACCAATTCTTTATTGGGTTTGTGCTTCGTTTTGGTCATGTTATCGGCCACTACCGACGTCAACAATGAATCGATTGCGCCCAAAAGTGCCAATGTCAGGGCCGTGAAAATATATGGTGAAACAGAACTCAGTTTGAATTCCGTAAAGATTTCTAAATTGGGCATGGGAAAACCTTCAGGAATCTTTTCAATAGGCCTATAGTCCAATCCGAACGCATAGGCAGCACCCGAAACCAATAAAAGGGCCACAAGTGTACTGGGTACAGCGGTTGTTATACGTTTGAATCCGTAAATGATGACAATCGTAATAAGCGTGAGAATGACCTCCAGCCAATTGATATTTTTCAAGGCGCGCGGTAACACCTTAATGGCGCCGATAACACCAGAGGCCTCTTTCGCGGCCAGTGTCTTTGCTTCCTCCGAGATGGCATCGCTGGTCACCTCATGTGAACGTTTTATGGTTTCCTCGAAATCTTCCAAAACCAAAATTCCTTCACCGGCCTCTTCCCGCAGAATATTTTCAAGAATAAGTTCTTCCGCTTGGGGTTTGAAGGGGCTCACCCATTCTTTATCCTCCTTGGGATAATAACCCAGCGCCGGAAGTATTTGCGTAATGATGATGATTACACCGATTGCGGTCATGAAACCCGAAACCACGGGATAGGGAATATATCTAATGTATTTACCGATACCCAAAAAGCCAAGGCCGATCTGCATCAGACCCGCCAATAGAAATACAGTGAGTATCGCCGGCAATGCTTTTTCAACACTACCGTCATACACCGCAATTATACTGGCAATTATGACCATACTTACGGCGGTCATTGGTGCTGTCGGACCTGAAATTTGTGTATTGGTGCCTCCGAACATGGCGGCAAAAAAACTGATAAAAATAGCACCGTAGAGACCTGCGGTGGGACCAAGACCTGAGCTTACACCGAAGGCCAAGGCAAGTGGGAGTGCAACTATTCCGGCGGTAATACCTCCCATCAAGTCTCCCCTGAAATGAGCGAATAAGTTTTTCATATTGAGCTTTAAGTTCGCCGTAAGATAGATATTTTAACAATAAAAGGCCAATGCATCAGCATTGGCCTTTTATTGAATTGTTTTGGGTTAATTTAGAAAAGTGACCTTACCGTCGTTTATGTCGTACATGGCGCCGACAATTTTAATTTCGCCATTGTCTTCCATTTCCTTTAGTACAGGGCTTAAACTTCGCGTATTTTCAATGGTCATCTGAACATTTTTTACGGCCACCGAATTTACGAAGTCAAGGTTTTTTGAATTCCTTAGACTTTGGTCCGAGGGTTCTGATACGGCATTTACTGCCGATTTTATCTTGTGCAATAAAATGGTCAGGTTACCCAGTTTTGCATCGTCACAGGCGCCTTTTACGGCGCCGCAAGCCGTATGGCCCAATATGACCAATACTTTTGTACCCGCAAGTTTACATGCGAATTCGATGCTTCCCAAAAGATCCTCGTTTACAATGTTGCCCGCTACCCTTGCGCTGAAAATATCTCCAACTCCTTGATCGAAGATCAGTTCGGCCGACACCCTCGAGTCGATACAGCTTAGGATCGTTGCAAAAGGATATTGCCCTGATGCGGTATCGCTTACTTGATCCAATAGATCACGATCTGCCTTTTTGTTTTCAACAAATCTTTGGTTACCCGCTTTCAATAGATCGATTGCGGAAGCGGGTGTTATGGCCGCTTGTGTTTCTTTTGTGTGTGCTTTCATAAAATTATTTTTTGCTGTTTCTGTTTATGATTTCCTTAGATTGAATTTTATTTACCCGTAACCAAGATAGCTACGTCGAGCTTGCCGATAATGTTGCCGATATCGGGCGTAATTAAATTCTGTTTTTCATGGTCTCCTTGTTTTCTGTCAATCGATAATAAGTTAATGTTATTTTTCGAGAGATATTTAGAAAGGTTCTTTATCGCTCCATCGCTATGTTCGAATACGTACTCTATGGTTTTGGCCGACACCGATTCGGCGGGTTTGTTTTCCACCGATGAGCTTTTCATGATCTTAAAAGATTTCAAGGGTTTTTTAGTGTGCTTCATCAAACCTTCAGCAAATTCTAAATTAGAAAATGGCGTTGAGTTATTTAGCATGCCAAGTGAAATGCCATTGTCGAGAGCGATGGCATTATTCTCTGTGGTGAGTAAGACCACCCCGTTGAAATTATTTAAGACAAACTCCGAAATTCTGTCCCTGTTCAAACCAAACGATTTTGACCTTTTCTTTCCCAAAACAATAATATCAGGATGATTTTCCTTTATAAAATCACCGATTTCATTTTTTATATTGCCAAATGTAAACGAATATTTAATGTTAATTTCACAACTTTCAGATATTGGCTTTATCAAACGTTGCATTTTCTTGTCAATAGCCAGATGTTCTCGATTGATCGTACGCATTGCGGATAATTGATTTTCAACGTCGATAACCTCGGTAGGCCTTTTAACATGGAAAACTTCAATCTCACCACCAATCATTTTGGCCATTTCAACGGTACTTTCGAGTGTTGCAACTGAAGATTTTTTTAAATCTGAAAGGACTACAATTCTATATTTCTTACTATTTGTTTTCATCTTTTTAAAATTTTTATTGTTCAAAATGAACCTAACAAAAGTTTTTGCATATATCGACCGCGGGGCTTTCATGTAATACCGATAGCCTAGGGGCTATTATTTCGGTCAGCAAGCGAAAATCAATTTTGCTAGTGCTCATATTATAATTTGTTTTTTTAAGCTGATTTGGGTCTCAATTTAAAGAACTCAATAAAACTGGCCGGGTTTTCCACTGTACCTAACTCTGAAATCAATTTTATATCGATATTTCTTTCGTTTGCCTTGAACGCGAAGTCGTCAAGAATTTCAATGATGTCATTGTCCAAATACCTTGTCTTTCTCACATCAAGTTCCAAATAGGTATCTCTTGGCAAGCTATCCAATTCCTTTAAGATGGCACCCTTGTTAAAGAATGTTACTTCCTCAGCCAGGGTCATTTTTATTTTGTGTTTGCCATTGCTCTTGTCTTCGATATGGAGAAAGTGCGAATTTTGGTAACTTTTGATTAAAATGACGACGACTCCTACCGCGAGACCCATACCGATTCCGATGAGCAAATCAGTAAAGATGATGCCCAAAACAGTGACCGTAAAGGGTATGAACTGTTTCCATCCTAAATCGTACATTTTTTTGAATAGCGCAGGCTTGGCAAGCTTATAGCCTACCATGAATAAAATGGCCGCCAATACAGAAAGTGGAATCATATTGAGCAATTTTGGAATCAAGATTACTGAAATCAAGAGTAAAAATCCGTGTACAATAGCCGACATTTTGGTCTTTCCGCCAGATTGAATGTTGGCCGAACTACGTACAATTACCTGGGTAATCGGCAGACCACCGATCATTCCTGAAAGGATATTACCTGTGCCTTGCGCCAAAAGCTCTCTGTTGGTGGGCGTTACGCGTTTATCAGGATCAAGTTTGTCGGTGGCTTCAACACATAAGAGTGTTTCAAGGCTCGCGACCAAGGCCAATGTGAATGCCGTTATCCAGATTTGTGGATTACCTATGGCACCAAAATTGGGGAAACTGAATTGCGCCAAGAAAGAAGAGGCGTCTTCGGGTACGGGTACATTGACCAAATGACCTGGTGTTATGCCCCAAAGAGTACTATCTTTTGTCAGCACATAAAAAATGATTCCCGCGACAACCGCTACCAAAGGGCCTTGGACCAATTGAAAGATCTTGGCCTTTTTAGACAGCACTTTTTCCCAGAATATGAGAATGACCAGACCCATAAGGGCTACCAATGTTGCCCCGGGACTGATGTTGTTAAGACTATTTATGATTTCGGAAAAAGTGTTTTCACCATCTACTTGAAAAAATGCGAAATCGCCTTCGGGATTTTCATCATAGCCAAAAAAATGCGGGATTTGCTTTAATATGATAATGATACCGATACCGGTCAACATCCCCTTTATGACAGATGAGGGAAAGTAATATCCGATAATTCCCGCTTTCAATATTCCGAATACGATTTGAATTACCCCGCCTAGGACAACGGCCAATAGAAAGTTCTCAAATCCGCCGAGGGTGCCTATGGCAACGAGAACAATTGCGGCCAAACCAGCAGCGGGACCACTAACTCCGATTTGCGAACCGCTAAGACTACCGACCACTATACCGCCAATGATACCGGCAATCAAACCAGAGAATAGGGGTGCCCCACTGGCAAGGGCAATTCCCAAACAAAGCGGTATCGCCACGAAGAATACCACGACACTTGCAGGCAGGTCTTTTTTTAAATATTTAAACATACGAAATAGTTTATGCCATCGAACTGAACCGATGACAGATTAGTTAATTGTGAAATGTGATGGAAAGAATCAACAGGGGGCACCTATTAGCTGGCCCTAACTTGTTCGGGAGGGGGCAGAAGAATTTCCTCCATATAATCCATGAAGTCTATGCTATTTGAATTGTCTAGGTCTTCCTTAAATAATTGGGCCAAAAATGAGTAATCAGGGTTGGTATCATTGATGATTTTCTCCTCGGTTTGATCCTTTTTACCCGACTCTTGTTGTTCTTCTTCTGAAATGGTATTGACCACCAATTGTTCTTCACCAACGAATAGTGTTAGAGCGGTAGGCGCAAAAATGGCAAATAACCATAAGAACAATAATAAAAAGCGTAGCATTAATTTCATTTTTGAACGTAAAGAACGCTAAGATAAAAGTATTACTATTAATACAATGTTAAATTTTTTTTAAAAATCTTTTAATAGTCTCAAGCTTTCCGAGGCTATCCACCCTGTTTTTCCGTCTGCCAAGCGAATTTTATTCCACCCTTCAAGTTCATCCATGACGTTGACCTTAGTGCCTTCATGAAGTATAAACGCCTGTTGACTTCTATTGTTCGGCTCCGTTTTGACCTGACTTTCCTCAGAGAAAACAATCGCAGGGTTGTCGGCTTTGAAGTCATCGAATTGTAAAAAGGCGAAACCGGTAGCGATAAGACTAAAGAACAAACAGGCAAGACTAACGATGAAAGCAATTCTTTTTCGGGTCGAATACCTGAAAAAATAAAAGGCAACATATAGTAACACGAATAGTTTCATAAAGACTACGGCCGTTTTCGCCCATTGATCAAAAGTTAGATAACCGGTAAACCGTTTATAGAGATTTGCCAAACCGGTTTCTGGGAGGGTCTCGATTGCATCCAGCGTCATGTTTTGAGCATATGAAAGATTGTTGAGAATCTCCTTGTCACCAGGCTTCAACAAAAGTGCTTTTTCATAATAGTAGATGCTGGGCGCTATTTGATTCAATTTATAGTAGCTGTTGCCCAAATTAAAATAGAGTTCGGCCGAATGCTCACCCTTGTCGATGATTTCAAGGTATCGATCTGCGGCCTTGACATAATCACCTTCATTATAGGCCGTATTGGCACTTTTGAAAAGGGCTTCGTTTTGAGCACTGGCCCAAAGACTCAGGAAGAAAAACAATATGTTCAAACTTTTTTTCAACTTTCCAATATCCATTTATAACTGCTTGTCGAGGTATGATATCACCTCGCTGGCACTGTCGTAATCCTGTTGCATCTGTACGTCTGAAAATGGACTATACCGTGCCATTTCACAATTTGTCAAAAGTCTTATAAAATTGTCGACCGTGGTTTCATCGACTTGCTTTTCGATCAACAGTGTTTTTATCTTATCCTTGCTGAATTCAGAGGTCTCAATTTTCAATTTTGCCTTGAGGTAATTATGCAGCCCTTTTTCCAAAGCTACATAAAAGGCCTCTTTATTTCCCAGGCCCTTTCTTGCCGATGAAAGATATTTTCGCGCCAGCCGGTTCGCTCTTCTGACTTTGTTGCCTTCAATGTCGCCAGCCCTTTCATCCCTTCTTTTTCTGAACAAAATGGCCAGCGGAATCAACAATAATGGAAGCAGCCACCAAAGATAAAAGCACGAGGATCCGAAAAATTGGTTGTTGCCGATGGGCGTTAAGGCAGTATTTAGTTTTATGAAAGCGAATTGTTTGCCAATGGCCTCAACAGATTGCTTGTTCGAGGGAACAGGTCGAGAAATACCGTCAGAATCATTTGAAGGCCCCCCGCTGACATTGATCAGTATTTCTTTGGAATTTATGGTATTGTATTTCTCGGTATTAGGGTCAAAATAGCTGAAGGCGATACTTGGAATCGGGTATTTTCCCCGATTGGCAGGTACAATAGTATAATTGTTGGCGACCTTACCTTGCATTCCGGAAAGGGTCGTGCGAACTTTTTCGTCAAATTCGGGTTCGTAAACCTCAAGTGAACCGGGCAAATTCGGTTCGGGTAGCTTGAACAATTTAAGGTTTCCTTTTCCGCTTACTTCTACCTTGGCCTGTAATGACTCGGATGCATCCAATTCCTTTTTGCTAGTGGTAACCTGAAAATCAAAATTGCCGACCGCACCGTTGAAATTTGCCGGTTTGCCCTGAGTGGGCAAGGCTTTTACGTTGATGACCCGTCTTCCGGCCGAAACTGTCTTGTTGGTTTGCGAATAAACCCTTCCCCCGAAAAAATCCCGTTTGTTCGTGGGCACGTCTACAGTGACATCCAAGGATAAAGGTTCGATTTCAAGCTTTCCCGATTTCTGTGGATAAAGCACAACACGTTTCAAGACCACATAACGAAATGGCTTTCCGTCATAAGTGCCATTTTGGGCATTCAATCTCGTAACAGGAATGTCTTGACTCCAGAAATTGTTGTACTTGGGATTATCCATCGGCCGATAGTTCGAAACACTGACCGCCGGACTCACATATAATTTGTACACCACGGTAATGGCCTCGTTCAAATACGGACTCGATTTGGAGACCTCCGCCACCAAATGTAGACTTTCATCGGCCACATCGTCGGCGGTCATCTGATCACTGGGTTTGTCGACCGCCGGTCCCACTACAATTTGTTTGGGGGTCGACTTGTATGTTTCGCCATCGATATCAATAGTCGCTTGTTTTATGCTGAATTTGCCCTGGGCGGTCGGGGCGAGCGTATAGGAATAGGTCTTTGAATAACTGCGGACTCCATTGATCCATGATGAACTTATCGACTGTGATGGGCCCATCAATACCCGAAAGCCCTCGAAGTCAGGGGGATTGAAATTGTCACCATCTTTGTTCATTGAAAAGTCGACTCGGAGACGTTCGTTAATGCCGAGTTTGCTTTTGCTAACTTTCAATTCAAAGGTTACGCCCGTGTCATCTTGAGACCAAGAAGTTATGGTCGCCAGCGACAAAAGAAAAATTGATATGTAGTTCTTTACCTTCATTGAAACTACCAGTCTTTTTCATTTTTGATTTTAACCCCTTTGACTTTTTTTGCGTCGATTTTTTCTTGAACCTTTTTTTCTTCGTTCTGCATGGCATCCAGTAGATTCTGAATTTGTTGCTTTGACAACTGATTTGGCCTTGGTGGCAATTCTTGCTCAGGCTTTTTTTCTTGCTCTTCTTTTTTATCTCCCTGGCCTTCTTTGTTTTCTTCCTTTTCTTCGTCTCCTTTGTCTCCTTCGTTTTCTTTTTCCTCTTCCTTTTGGTCACCTTCGTCCTCATTCTTGTCACCATCTTTCTGATCCTGGTTTTGATCCTGCTGGTCTTTCTTGTCCTCCTGGTTCTGGTCGTCCTTGTTTTCGTCGTTCTGCTTTTGTTCGTCTTGCTGTTTTTTCAACATCTCCTTGGCCAAGGCTAAATTATATCTCGTCTCCTCGTCCTTTGGATTATTCCGCAGAGCTTCTTTATAGGCCTCGACTGCCTTTTCGTATTCTTTGCGCTTCATAAAGACATTGCCCATGTTATGATACGCTTTATGCTTGTCTGGCTTGGCTTCCGCTACCTCGCCCGCTTGCTTGAACCTGCCAAAAGCTTCACTGAAGATTTCTTTATTATAGTAGGCATTTCCTAAATTAAAAGGGGCGGCCGCATTTTTGTCGCTTTTTGAGATGGCCTTTCTATAGTCAGTTTCGGATTCGACAAACTGATCTTCGGAGATTTTTTTATTCGCCTCCCAGGTGAGGTTTTTCGACTCCAAAAGAGCTTTGGCATTTTCCTCCTCGATTTCTTCATCTGTTTGACCGTAAACAGAACATCCAATCAACAAAAAAATGTATAAAAGCCTTAAGTCCATTTTATGAAGCATGATTTTCGTTGAACAAATTCAATTTTTTGAGCCATTTGGTCTTTCTGTCCAAAACAAAAATATCAAGGAACAAAAATAAAAGTCCGGCTCCCAAAAACCATTGAAACTGGTCCTTGTATTCGGCAAATTGTTTGGCCTCGAATTCTTTTTTATCCATTTGCAACAACTGTTCCTTAATGTAATTTACCGCTTCTTCGGTATTTGAGCCATCAATGTATTCCCCATTGCCGTCATCGGCGATATCGGTCAAAACCTCTTCGTTGAGTCGGGTGATTACAACTTCACCTTGATTATCTTTCTTGAGACTTTCTACCACACCTTTGCGTTTAATGGGAATGGGTGCTCCCTTGGTCTTGCCGACACCAATCGTATAAATGCGAATGCCCACCTCAACAGCTTCCTCTACGGCATCGATTACCGCACCTTCTGAATGATCTTCACCATCGGAAATGATAAAAAGTACCCTATTCGTTTGGTCTTCATCGTCGTAATAGGTTGTCGCCAGCTCGATCGCGGCATTGATAGCGGTGCCTTGTGAGGTCAACATGTTGGTATTCATGTTTTGAAGAAACATTTTGGCGGCACCATAATCTGTGGTAATCGGAAGTTGTGGATAGGCCTGCCCGGCATACGCTATAATACCGATTCGGTCACTGGCCAATTGATTGATGATTTCAGAGACCAAGCGTTTGGCCTTCTCCAATCGATTTGGGGCAATGTCTTCAGCCAACATACTTTTCGACACGTCTACAGCAAATACGATATCGACCCCCTCACGTTTGACTGTTTCGAGCTTTGTGCCGATTTTAGGATTCACCAACCCGAGGGTCAAGCCTAATAGGCCTAACAGAAATAGAGTCAACTTCAAAATTGATTTAAACCTAGAACGACTCGGGGTCAATCGCTTAAGCAAGGGCAATTCGGCAAACTTGCTTTGGGCTCTCTTTTTCCAAATTTGAAGCAAAATGAAAAGTACGACCAACACCGGAATGATGAAGAGCAAATAGAAATATATTTTTTCGTCTAATTGGATCATTGTGTTTCTATACTAAATAAAGCTTCGAAATAACGTATTTCTCAGAACCCATTCGAGTAAAAGAAGTCCACCCGCCAAGAATATCCATGGTCGGAATTTCTCTTCGTATCGATAATACTTGAATTCTTCTATTTCGGTCTTTTCAAGTTTATTGATCTCATCATAAATGGCTTCGAGCTTTTCGTTATTTGTCGCCCTGAAATATTGTCCGCCCGTGACCTTGGCTATATCTTTCAAAAGCTCGTCATCGATTTTTACCTGACGCATACCGTATCGAAAAGACCCATCTGCATTGTAGGTGATAGGTGTAAGGGCATTCCCATTGGTGCCCAGGCCGATGGTATAGACCTTGATTCCAAATTCAATGGCCAAATCGGCCGCGGTTTGGGGCTCTATAAAACCTGAGTTGTTCACTCCGTCGGTCAACAGTATGATGATTTTGCTTATCGCCTTGCTTTCCTTTAAACGGTTCACGGCAGTGGCAAGGCCCATGCCGATGGCGGTGCCGTCGTTCAATTGGCCATAGGTAATTTCACCAAGTGACCCCAGTACTATCGATTTATCACTGGTAATGGGCGTTTTTGTATAGCCTTCGCCGGCATAAGCGACGAGACCGATGCGGTCGTTGGGTCTTTTTACGATGAAATCTGAAGCTACTTCTTTTAAGGCCGATAACCTATTCGGTTTGAGGTCACGGGCCAACATGCTCGAAGAAACATCGATAGCCATCACGATATCAATACCTTTGGTGGTTTTGGTCCGTGTCGAAATGTCCTCGGTTTGAGGTCTGGCCATTGCAATGATTATAGCGGCAAGCGATAATAACCTAAACATGAACAATAAATGCCGGAGCTTTGGAAGGATACCTCCGCCGGAAAAACCTTTGATAGTCGAAATTTTCAACGAGGCATTTTGTTCCCTACGTTTGAAAAAGTACCATAGCAAAGCCACAGGAAGCAATAATAGCAACCAGAAAAACTCAGGATTTGCAAATTCGATGTTTTCAAACATTTATACCTCTGTTTTAACTTCGAGTGTTGATACGATGCGATCTACGATTTCTTTGGCATAGATATCATCGTCTAGCCAAGTGATCAAAATCTGCTGTTGAAAACCAGGGCCACCGAAACTGAAAATTATATATCTGCCCCTGGCCAATTCATCGGAATCGGGCACTTTAAATTTACCGCTACCGTAGGTTTTCAGGCCCTTTATCCCCGAAACCGTTGTGAACTCCTCGTTCTTGGTAATTATATTCTTTGCTCCTTTTTTCTCAAAGCCCTTTAACAAATGCTCAATCGTTTTTTCATGCTCGGGTTCGGCCTGTTCAACGAATAGGGTGGAAGTAGAGGCCACGGCAAAAAAAGTTTCATCGTTATGGTAACCGAAAGTGTGCAGCTCTTTTATCTTATTCTGAAATTCAAGGGGAATTTTCGTTTTTTGTCTAACGAGTACTTCGGGTGTTTCCAACAATATTGGAGGATATCCATAGGAACTCGACACCCACTCACCATCCAATAATTCCTTTGTGGGGTGTCCTGTGATGGTATCCCAGACCTGTTTAGGGCCATAGTATGTAGAGATACCGGCAATAGTTAGTAGTAGGGCACCAAAGGCCGCTACCCCTGCGATGATCCATTTTTTTCGTTCTTGTTTTCTGGCAAGTTCTTCACGGTATTCCTCTTGTTCCAACAGCTCTTCTTCGGTCGGCTCGGGTAGGGCATCATGGGTTTTGATAACGATTTGCTCTATGGATTTTCGATGATTTTCTGCTGTGGAAGTTGCCGGTTTCGATTTGGCGAACTTAACTAAATCGGCGGTTTGTAATATGTGCTTGAACTGTTTTAAGGTGCCATCTTCCAATTTCAGTTCACCAGCGTCACGAAGCATTTCAAGGGTATCGATCAATTGATCCGTCGTACTCTCCAATGCCGAAACGTTGACGTCCTCCTCAAGATATGAGCGTACAATGTCGGTCAATTCGGTATAGTACTTCTTGTATTCGTCTTGAATGAGATATTTCGAATTTTCCAATTTCTTAAGCTCTAACAAGGCCCTATCGTATGGTGGCAACAATGCCTCTTTCTCTTCTTCGGTCAAAGGCTTTTTTCGAAAGACGAACCAGTACAATAATCCCCCAATGACCAATAACCCGAGTAAAATGAACAATAGTGTCCTCCATAGGGAAGCATTGCTCTTTTCAACGTTGATCAAGGGCTTGATATCATACATTTTTTGTGCGACGGTATCGACTGGTACCGTAGCGACATTAACGGTCAATGAGTCTGTGTAGAAGCCTTTGCCATTGATATCGATGAATTGGGTGGGCAACTTATAGACACCTGAGTCGAATTGGGTCAGCGCATATGTTTTTTGCAAAATGTAGCGACGGTCCTTTTTGGTGGTGTCGGTAGGAAGTGCCTCCACGGTTTCCAAAGGGGAAAATGTCTGCCCTTCTGGAAAAATGACCTGGTCGGTGGTATCCGTTTCGACGGTGACGGTGAACCTGATTTGTTCCCCGATTTTAATGAATGTGGTATCTACTTCCGAAGAGACCTTGGGTTGGGATTGTGAGAAACCCAGAGTGGAAGCAAGAAATACCCATAGAAAAATAGATCGCACTTTAGGCGTTATAGATTTCTTATTTCTCACCTGCCTCGTCGGCAGGCAGGTTTCATACTTCTTGTCAAGCATCATCCTCTTCTTTTAAAATAGCCCAACAACTTTTTGACATAGCTTTCATCCACACGACAACTCAAGACCCCACAGCCTGATTTTTTAAAACTTTCCCTGAATTGGTCCACTTTCTCGCGATGATATATTTCATAAGACTGTCGCACCTTTTTTGAATGTGTATTGATAACCTGAAGCTGACCGGTCTCGGCATCTTCCATTTGAACCATTCCCAAGTTGGGTATTGCTTCCTCACGGTGATCGTATACACGAATACCTGTTACATCGTGTTTGTTGCCGGTAATTTTTAGGGTCTGTTCATAGTCATCGGCAATAAAATCGGACAAAACGAATACGATAGCCTTTTTCTTCATCACATTTGACAGGTAACGAAGGGCACCGGCGATATCGGTCTTGTTACTTGCCGGTTTGAATTCCAATAGCTCCCTAATAATACGCAGTATATGGCTTTTCCCCTTTTTAGGAGGAATAAAAAGTTCGACCTCATCAGAGAACAATATTAACCCAACCTTGTCATTGTTCTGCATGGCCGAAAATGCCAAAGTTGCCGATATTTCGGTAAGAATTTCTTTTTTGAACTGGTTGGTCGTTCCAAAAAGTTCAGAGCCGCTAACATCTACCAAAAGCATCATGGTAAGCTCCCGCTCCTCTTCGAAGACCTTTACAAATGGTTCATTGTATCGTGCTGTAACATTCCAGTCAATAGCGCGCACATCATCGCCATATTGATATTGTCGAACTTCACTAAAAGTCATGCCACGACCCTTGAAGGTGGAATGATATTCACCCCCAAAAATATGATCGGAGAGACGCCGGGTCTTGATCTCGATCTTACGTACTTTCTTAAGAAGTTCTTTGGTATCCATCTTGTTCAAGGTTCAAAGTTCAAAGCTTAGGGCCCAAGTCACATCAACTTTGAACCCAAAACGTGAAACCTTGAACTAATTAGGGCACTTCGATCTCGTTGACGATCTTGTTGATGATTTCCTCTGAAGTTACGTTTTCGGCCTCAGCCTCATAGGTGATGCCAATTCTGTGCCGAAGTACGTCGTGTACGACTGCCCTTACGTCTTCAGGCACCACGTACCCTCTACGTTTGATAAAGGCATAGCATTTTGCCGCATTGCCAAGGTTAATGCTTCCCCGTGGAGAGGCACCAAAACTGATCAAGTTTTTAAGGTGGTCCAGGTTGTACTTTTCAGGATAACGTGTCGCGAAGACCAAATCAAGAATGTACTTTTCGATTTTTTCATCCATGTAAACTTCTCGAACCGCTTTTTGTGCCCTTAAAATTTGTTCCAAGGAAACCACGGCGTTTACACTTTCATCGCTACCCAAAAGATTCTGCCTCATTATGGCCTGCTCTTCGGTCATTTTCGGATAATCTATGACCGTCTTTAACATGAAGCGGTCGACTTGCGCCTCAGGTAGTGGATAGGTACCCTCTTGTTCAACTGGGTTTTGTGTGGCCATGACCAAAAAAGGCTTGTCGAGAATGAAGGTCTCGTCACCGATGGTCACCTGCTTTTCTTGCATTGCCTCCAGTAAGGCCGACTGCACCTTGGCCGGGGCTCGATTGATTTCATCGGCCAAAACAAAGTTTGCGAAAATAGGGCCTTTCTTTATGGAAAAGTCATTGTCTTTCATGTTGTAGATCATCGTGCCTATAACATCTGCGGGCAAAAGGTCGGGCGTGAATTGAATTCTGCTGAAACTTCCTTTCACGGCCTTGGACAACGTATTTATGGCCAATGTTTTTGCGAGTCCGGGCACACCTTCCAATAGTATATGGCCTTGGCCCAAGAGTCCTATCAACAATCGCTCGACCATATGTTTTTGACCGACGATGACCTTGTTCATCTCTGTGATGAGCAGATCGATAAAGGCACTTTCTTGAGTGATTTTTTCATTCACCGCGCCTACATCCACGGTAGTAATATCTTCCATAAAAAAAGTAATTTTTTGTCAATGCTTATAGTTGGTTGAGTAGTAGCTCGCAAATTGAAAATTTATTTATTCATTGCCTGTTAACGATAGGTTAAAAAATGCCGATAGCCCCTAAGTTTTATGAAGTTTTTAAGGGATTATTTCTATTTTCACGAGCCTATGGAGAACCTTGCAAAGTACTCACGAATTATTGCCGGAACCATGACCTGGGGAAGTTGGGGCAAACAACTTTCAAAAACGGAAATAATCGATTTGATGAACCATTGTCTCGAACTTGGCATCTCAACTTTTGACCATGCCGACATTTATGGAGGCTATTCTACCGAAAAAGACTTCGGAAAAGCGTTTTCAGAAAGCAATGTTTCAAGGGAGGAAATACAGTTGATTACCAAATGTGGAATTCAATACATATGCAAGGCACGTGACAATAGGGTAAAGCATTACAGCTATTCAAAAGAGTATATTGTATGGTCGGCAGAGGAGTCGCTCAAAAACCTGAATACAGACTATCTGGATTTTTTCCTCTTGCATAGACCGAGCCCTTTGATGAATCCCGAAGAAATTGCCGAGGCTGCCGAACAACTTCAGAAGCAAGGAAAAATAAGGAATTTTGGGGTTTCAAACTTTACACCCACACAGATTGCCATGCTCGAAACAGCAATACCAGTTACCGGAAACCAAGTCGAATTTTCACTGACCACCGATGCCGTCATGTACGATGGTACTTTTGATGATGCGATATCAAACAAAAGAATGGCAATGTCGTGGAGCCCTCTGGGGTCTTATTTTAGGGAAGACAACGAGCAGGTAAGGCGTATCAAAAAGGTGATGGAGCCGATGATACAGAAGTACTCGGCAACACCGGATCAATTGCTTTTGGCATGGGTTTTAAGGCATCCGGCCAAAGTACATCCTGTAGTGGGCACGACAACAAAATCACGTTTGACCGACGCCATGGATGCGATAAAAATAGATTTGGAATTACAAGATTGGTTCATATTATTGAAAGCAAGTCAAGGGCACAAGGTTCCTTGATTTGATAACCTCAATGGGAAATGGGAAAAACAATACTTATTACAGGAGCCACCAGCGGTATTGGCTATGCCACCGCTGAATTATTGGCCGACAAGGGTTATGAACTTATTCTCTGTGGTCGTCGGCAAGAACGTTTAGATGAACTTCAAAAGAAACTATCGACCCAGACCAACCTTACGACCTTGAATTTCGACGTTCGCGATAGGGAGGCGGTTTCAGAGGCGATAAATTCTTTGCCCAGTGAATTCTCCCAAATTGATGTATTGATCAACAATGCGGGAAACGCACACGGACTTGACCCGATCGATCAAGGCAGTCTCGACGATTGGGATGCTATGTTGGATATCAATGTAAAAGGACTTTTGTATGTATCAAGGGCAGTGCTTCCGAAAATGGTTGAACGAAAATCAGGCCATGTCATCAACATCGGATCTATAGCTGGGAAAGAGGTATATCCGAAGGGAAACGTATACTGTGCGAGCAAATACGCTGTCGATGCCATAAATAAGTCGATGCTTTTGGATTTAAACCAACATGGCATTCGCGTGGGTGCCATAAATCCTGGTGCAGCGGAAACTGAATTTAGCGATGTCCGTTTTAAGGCTGATGAAAAACGGGCCTCAAAAGTATATGAAGGATTTCAGCCCCTGACGCCAAAGGATGTGGCCGAGATTATCCATTTTGTAATTACGCGACCATATCATGTCAATATCGCCGATCTGGTCGTCATGCCAACAGCACAAGCGAACGGCACTACCATAAAAAGGCAATAATGATCAACAAACGCCTTCTGGTCAAAAATCTACTTGCACACAACGATGAGAACAGTTTTTATGATAAGAAGCGCTTCATCAATATTGGGGAAAAAGAAGGCAAGGCAAAATTTTTGAAGCATGTTTGTGCCTTGGCCAACAGCAATCCGAAGAACAATTCGTTTATCGTGATCGGCGTTGAGGATGAGGACAATAAAATAGTCGGGGTAGATTTTTTTGACGATAGTAAAATACAGAATCTCGTCAATGCCTATTTAGATAATCCCCCTTTGATTTCATATGAAAATATTCCCTTTCCCCATTTGCCCGAAGAAAAGGTCGTTGGACTCGTGACCATCAAGTCGAACGGAAAAGTATGTGCCCTGCGAAAAAATATCTGGAAGTATTATGGGGGTGCCGTCTTCTTTAGGGAAGGAAGCATCAGTATGCCCAAGGCCTTCGATATCGAGTTAAAGGATATTAATTCGGAGGTTGTCGCGACCATAGAGCAACATGCCAAAAACAATATTGAATTGACCTTGGATGGGGTTATCGACTTCATCAATAATCGACATAAGGATTTGGAGAGCAGCTATAAGGTCTTCAAAGAGCAATTTGTCGTCTGTTGGGCCGGAATCACAAAAAAAGTAAAGGACAAAACCTATTATTCGCGAGTCGATATTGAGCTGATCAATGAGCAGGTCAAACTATTTTATTCGGCTTTAGACGAGGTAACTATTTCTTATGATGATGAAGTTTTTTCCACTCTCGAATACGTACGGTTGGGTCTTGGGGAACATCGAAAATACTTTCCGCTGGAAAAAACGATAATTACCTTTACCGATGCAGGCACCTACCAATTGGAGAGTGAATTGCTGTTCGAACCACCCGAATACGATGCAAAAACGCTACACCATATTTTTAACGCGAACAATGCCCTTTTGAACAAGTTAAAAAAGAAATTCAAGCTAAGCCCGTCAGAAATTCAAGGAATCAAACAATTGCCCGACACTTACTTGCTCTGTTATTTAAACGGATTTGAAGAGGCAAAGGACAAAATGGAGGCCGCACGTCCCTTATTAAAAAAACACGATAAAGAAGTTTATCGTTCCCTTAAGGAAACACAGCGTATTCTACGTAAACTAAAATACAGCTAGCGTTATTTCTTTACCGCAATTTGAAAAATGGTACACTTCTTAAGACAAGAGGTTCAACCATGGGAGATTTTTTTCGGTTGGCAGACAAAAATCAAGCCTTCCATTGCTTTTATTATAGGAATATTACAAAGGGTTTTGGATAGATCAAGGTGGCCTTCATTCAATTTTTTTGCCAGGAATGCTTTGTCCGTTTTGATGTAGCGTAACACTTTCGACCAGTCCCTCTTCATTTTTGTTGAACGTAAGTTGAGCTTCGACCACCTTTAGGTAAAACTCATTTTTCGATTTTGGAAAGACCGGAAATTCCGGTTGCCCTGTTGCCTGGATCTTCAATTGTTCTCCATTTCTGGAAACGGTCAAAATAAAGCTCGGCGCCAACTCATATTTACCGACATAGGTCTCCAAAACGGCTTCGTCGACCGTTATTTCTTTGATAATATTAGAGGTGTCGACGCCCAATTCTTTCAATTTTTCAATGGCTTTTGGGTTTGCCGGGTTGAGCTCGACCGACTTCTTAAAATTGGTTATTGCTCCTTCTTTGTCGCCATTTTTCATTAAGGCCGCAGCATAATTGCCATATGCGTTCGAAGAACTTGGATAGGCCTCCACATTTGACTTGAATACCGCCAGAGCTTTTTCAATTTCTTGTTTGTTCAAATATTGATGTCCCAATCGATTCAATTCATTCTCGCCGAAGTCATATTCCGTAGCATTGTTTTTCTTTAAATCGGAATAGGTTTTTAATCCTTCTTCCACACCTTTCTCGGCGATGATCTCTTTGATTTTAGTGGTAATCGAAGGCTTTAGGGTGTTCAAGGGAGACTCAGGATGTAAAATGTGAATACCGATGTCATCTACACCCGTATTTGAATTTGAAAGTACGACGACACCTTTTTTGCCTCCTTTGATAAATCCAGCAAAAGTGCGATATCCGCCGGTTCCACCATTGTGCCAGACTATTTGCATATCATCGAATGTCATGGTATGCCACCCAAGCCCAACGATAGGTTCTTCGTCATCTTTTCTAGAGTTCTGGTGGGATAATTGCATTGCGGGATAGAGTTCAGTTTTTTTGAGCCCCATATTGGCCGACAAAAATTGTAGCATATCGACGGCGTTTGAGCGAATTGCACCGGCACCGGCCAAAGAGGGTTCTTCCCATGTCCAACTTTCTACTTCAACGCCACCACTATGGCCTAGGGCCAAATTTTCTTTCATATTCGGGGAAAGTGCAATGCCGGTGTCTTCAAGACCTAATGGTTTGGTGATGGCCTGAGCTACCTTTTGCCCGTAGGTGGTACTGTTTTGTAGTGCTAAAATATGGCCGAGCAATCCCATGGCATAATTCGAATATTCGTATTGTGACCCAATATCACGAGTGAGCTCGTAATTCTGCAGAAAGTCATATAACTGCTTTTCGGAATAATCGGCAAATGGATTTGCCATATTGGCCGGACTGAAATTGGAAGGCATTCTTGGAAGCGAAGACGTGTGATTTGCCATGTTGACCAATTTGATGGACTTCCCGTTTCTAGTAGGTGCCGTAATACCTTCTGGAAGGTATTTCTGCAAGGGATCATCTAATTTCATTTTGTTTTTTAGCACCATATCGGCCAATAGAATACCGGTAAAGGCTTTGGAAATTGAGCCAATCTCAAGAATGGAATGTTCATCAACCGGTTCATTGGTCCTCAAATTCTTGACGCCATAACTATAATATGCTGTTTTACCATTATTATCGATGATTCCAACTACGATGCCGGTATTGACACCATTATCAATTCGTTGCTTAATGTTTTTATCGATTTCCTTGGAAAGTTCGGTCTGTGCGTTACCCGAGATTAAAATTCCAGTTAATAGAAAAGCCGATATCAGTCTTTTGAGCATTGTATAATTTTTAGTGTTTCAGATGTGTGAATATTACTCTTCCATCACTTCGATAAGTTCGTCAATTTTTTTTAGTCGCGGATTATATATGTTCTTTATCGCCCACCTAAAATAAAGGTAATAAGCAACACCAGTGACTAACCCTATCAAGACTAGAATGACTAAAAAAGAATTATCAATCACGCCATCGAAATAGGGTCCGGCAATGAATAAAAAGTAGCCCGATAATGGAAGCATGAGATACCAGTAGATGGCCGTGTCGGTCATATTCTTAAGATACTTCATGTAGCCTTTATTTTTCTTGAGATACTCCAAATAACTTAAGGTAACGGATTTCGGTTTCCTTTTTTTCACTTTCCTAAGCCGAAACATGTACCATATTGCCCATAGCACGAGTAAAAAAGATGCTATTTTAGAAAGTAAATGGGGCACCCAATAAATATAAAATGAGAACACGGGAATTATTACAATAATCGCGATTTGCTCCGCTAAAATGCTATATTTTATCAATCTATGAAATCGATTTAAGCTGTTTTCCAGATCCAACATCAACCGCGATTTCTCAAACTTTATTTGCTCGATTTCGGGTGATGACTGCCAGATTTTTATAAGCTCATCTTCCATCATGACTGTTTGTTTAGGCAGTTCAACAATTTCGTTTTGATTCGTTTTACCTTTACCGCGATATTATTTTCGGTCAGCCCGGTAATCCTCGAAATCTCTTTATAAGGCAGTTCTTCCAGATACAAGGCAATGACAGCCTTATCGGCCTCGTTGAGCTGTTTGATACATCTTCGAAGTTGCTTAAGCTTCTCCCTGTGTTCACTCTGCTCTTCTTTGTCAATATCTGTTTTATATATGTTTATAGCCCGGCTGTCCATGCGCAATAGTTTTTTTTGCTTTCTGATTTCCTTGGTTTTAAGGCGAAGGCAAACGTTCAGGGTAATTCTGTACATCCATGTACCGATGTTCGAATTGCCTTTGAACGAAGGCATTGCTTTCCAGATATTGACTAAAACTTCCTGAAAAAGGTCTTTGGTGTCATCTTCATCTTTGGCATAGACCGAGCATATGCGCAACAGCTTATGCCGATGTTCCTCCACTGCATTTAGAAAAGTATTCTCTAGGTCTTTGGCCATATTTGTGGCTTGCCACTACTTCTTTAGTGACAGGGGATGTGAAAATATGACAAAGTATTTTGAATTATCTACCGAATGCGGGGACGGAAGGGGTAGCTCTGAACATTTCGCGCTATTTCAAGGCCTCAATATTGTGCTTATCTGGTGCGGTTTTCCTAGCGGGTTCTAGTATGGGCGATTGTATACGAAAAAGCCCCCTTCCGTCTTACCGCCCTGCCCTCCGGGAGGTCGAGCAGCGCGGCAATCCACCTTCCCCTACTAGGGGAAGGAGCCAGCCTGTATCGGCATTATTGAATCTGGGGACAAAACCATTGATTTTCGCTACAATTCAAAAAAATTTGAACCACTTCACTTCTTTACTTTTCGCATAAGCCCCAAATAGTTGCTGAGCTCTTTCTTGACCATTGGAAATAAAAATAACAGTCCGATCATATTTGGAAACACAAGTGCCAAAATCATTGAATCTGAAAACTTGATGACGGCATCCAAGGTAACGGCAGCGCCTAGTACCGTAAAAATCAGAAATATGATTTTATAGGAAAGGTCAATCAACTTGCCTCTTCCGAACAAGTATTTCCAGGCCTGCAATCCGTAGTACGACCAAGACAATATGGTTGAAAACGCAAATAAGGTCACCGCAATGACCAGTACATAAGAGGCGCCCGGGATTGCACTTTCAAATGCCAACGAAGTAAGGTTCACGCCACCAACCCTTGAACCATCGGCCATGAGCGCCTGGCCGTTTACCACATCTCCATAGTTAAAGGCCCCATCTGAATTGAACATGATGATGACCAAGGCGGTCATGGTGCAGATGACAACGGTATCTATAAATGGCTCTAACAAGCCCACCAATCCCTCGGAGGCCGCATATTTGGTGTTTACGGCCGAATGGGCGATTGCCGCCGAACCGGCACCGGCTTCGTTCGAAAAAGCGGCACGCCGAAACCCTTGGATCATTACCCCTATAAAACCACCTGTGATACCGGCCCTTGGGGTAAAGGCTTCCTGGAATATCAAAGAAAATGCATCGTCGACGAAACTGATGTTCGATAGAATAATAAACAATGCCGCTGCCACATAAAGTGCGGCCATGAACGGAACGATTTTTTCGGTAACCTTTGAAATGCGCTTTATTCCCCCGATAATTACGATGCCGACGAATACCGCAAAGGCAAATCCGACGATGCTCCCGGAGGCAGAACCTTCAAAGCCAAACTGTGCTATGATTTGCGCGGCGGCTTGATTTGTTTGAAAGGCATTGCCACCCCCGAAGGATGCCCCTACACATAAAATGGCAAATACAAAGGCCAAGATTTTCCCCATCCGACCAAAACCCAGTTCTTTCATTCCACGCGACAAATAATACATAGGACCGCCATAAACATTGCCTTTTTCGTCAATATCTCGATACTTTACACCCAATGTACATTCCACGAATTTTGAACTCATACCTAAAAGACCTGCAATGATCATCCAAAAAGTGGCACCCGGACCACCGATGGAAATAGCTACGGCCACCATTGCAATATTTCCCAAACCTACGGTGCCCGAAACCGCGGTCGCCAAAGCTTGAAAATGATTGACTTCGCCATGGTGACTTTCGTCTTTGATAGTGTCTACCAAATCACCGTCGATTTCGTTGACGGCGACCTTGAGATTCACGTCTGATTTTTCAAGCTCATCAAATTTGCCGCGAACGACCTGAATTGCCGTAGTAAAATGTCGAATATTCACGAAGCCAAAATAGAGCGTGAAGATGAATGCCCCTGATAGCAATAAAATCAATACCACAGGTATGCTAAAACCGAAAACTGCGATTTCAGAAAAAATCAGGTTCTCCCACCAAATGGCGAAAGGCATAAAGGCATCGTTGATTTGTTCGTCAAGACCTTTTGATTGTGACCAGATTGAGGCAGGAACCAATAGAATGGTCAAAAAAATGACAAGGCTCTTTTTACTTGGATTCATCGTTTTGTGCTTTGTGATTCGAACACAAATTGTCTAATCCAGTTTATGTGGGGTCAAAAAGTCCGAAAAAATTTGAAAATGTCAGTAAAGGGCTTACTGACAAGTACCTGTTACCATTGATTTTATAGGGAAATGTTTTCAGCGGGAAGGGCCAAACGAATTTTGCGCTCTCGTCTTTCCGACATTTCGAAAAGACTGTTTTTCAACGGATTCAAATGATGTTCTTTTGACCAGCTGTTTTTTCCGAACAAACCATCAAGTAACGCAAAAAGCAACCGTTTGATTTCATTGTGATCTTTGATATCGTACAATTTATTTTTGCCATCGAAGTTCTTGGGCTTAATTTCCAACCAAGGATCTTTTTCCTTTTTTCTACGCTCTGCGAACCTATAAAACAGTTCGAAAAGTGCTGGGGTCAAGATAATCCTACGTTTGGCTTCCCCAGGTAATCCGCCGACATGAACCTCACGATTCTTTTTATTGAAATCCAGCTTTAATCGATTGGCGCCAGGAATCACATTTTCTGACAACTCTTTGACCCAACTCAAGGCGAGGGCGAAAAACAGCATGATAAGGCAGGTCTTGAAAATCGCGGAAAACAAGGTCAGGTTGATTCCGGCGTCGGTCAATTTATAAAACTGTGCTGCCAAGGTAATCAAGATACAGAGCAGCGATAGCCATGATAGGGCCTTTAATCTTCGCTTTGCAAAAGACTCCCACAGCACAGCTCCCAAAAAGACCAGGGTCAACACCGCATAATAAACGTCGAGTTCCCTAATCACAAAAAAAGACTTTCCTGAAATCATTTTGTTAATAGTGGGCAAAAGCGAAAATAGAAAGGGAAAACCAACGATATAAATCCAAAATTTTGACTTGATCAGTTGGGCCAATGGCCGAGGTAAATATCGAAACCAGGGCAAGGCCAATAAGATAAACAAGCTATTGAACAATGACAGAATACTTCGCCACCCTTCTTGAAGGCTAGTCGAGTCTTCGGTAACACCAGAAAAATAAATCTCTAACCCTCCCGAAATACTCCAACACAATACAGAGAGCGCAAGCCATACTTGGCCAAAATCATTTTGTCGTTTGCCTATATGCCACCAAACGGCCATCAATGCAAAAAAGGCAAATAAGCAAACAGCGAATTGCCACCATCCGTAAAATGATATCAGCTCATCAGCCGTGTTTGACAAAAAAAAGTGGTAAGACATTGCGTAATTCTGCTTTAACCCTCAAATATAACCAAAACAGTAAGTCACCTCTACTATGAAGAAGGCCCAAAAACATCTTCATGCGTCGGCAAAGCTGGAATGGCCCCATAGTTCGTAGTCGTGATGGCCCCAGCCCTATTGGCTCTTTCAACCATGTTTTCGAGAACCGAGGTTTCCGTAAGGATGCTTTCAGGATTCGCCAATGAAGATATCTGTTGCAGAAGGCAACCGATAAAGGCATCGCCGGCTCCGGTGGTATCAACGGCTTCCACAGCAATACTCGGCGCGGTCTTTTTTAGGTCGGACGCACTTATATAGGTGCCTTCCTTTCCCAAAGTGACGACGACCATTGAGGTACCTGTTTGATGAAAAAAATCGCAGGCCTCCGCGATATTCGACCTTTGGGAAAGCAATTGTGCTTCCTCCAGGCTGAATTTGCACAGATGTGACTTTTCAATAAAGGGCATGCATTTTTTGACAAAGGCCTCTTCATTGTCTTTCCAAAGGTCTTCACGAAAGTTTGGGTCAAAGCTTATAAAGGAATTTTGTGTCAATGCATCGAAAAGATAGCGACCATAGGCCTTTTCAAGTTCACCGCCAAGCATGGCCGTAGCAGCACCAAAATGTACCATGTTGTTTTTGAACTTTTTTTTGATTGAAGAATCATATTGTAGCTCGCGATCCGCCCCGCGACTAAAAATAAAATCGCGCTCCCCATCTTCAGATAAAGAGACAAAGGCCAAAGTGGTAAATGTTGAAGATCTTTGTGCCAGTTCGATTGAAACTTCATTTTCCTCAAGAACATTTAAAAGGTAATACCCAAATGGGTCAAGGCCCACGGCTCCGATAAAGTGACTTTTACCGCCTAATTTTGCTATGGCACAGGCGACATTGGCTGGAGCTCCGCCAGCTTTTTTGGTAAACTCCCGGGCATTGGAAAGATCTTTGCCCTGTTTTTCGGCAACAAAATCGATAAGCAGTTCCCCAATGCAAAATATTTCCTTCATGATGATTCTAGATTATGGTTTTCTGGCGGAAGACAAAAGTACTTCATTAAAAACGAATTCGCCCACTACCAGTTCCATGTAAACAACCAATATCACAAATGGATTCTAAATAATTCCTTACCTTTTTGACCAAATATTAAAACTATAGACACGATGAACATATTTGAAGAAATAAAGAAGAAACTCAGCAATGAATTTATTGACATTGTAGAATGGCTCGATAACACCAATGATACCATTGTCCACCGTTTTGAACGGTATCAGAACGAGATAAAGAACGGTGCACAGCTGATCGTTAGGGAAGGTCAAGAGGCCGTTTTTGTAAGCGAGGGCCAATTGGCCGATGTCTTCAAACCGGGGACTTATACCCTGAACACCAAAAACTTACCCATTCTCGCCACTATAAAAGGTTGGAAATACGGATTCAACAGTCCGTTCAAGGCAGAGGTATATTTTGTTAACACCCGTTTATTCACCGATGAAAAATGGGGAACAAAAAACCCGTTCATTCTTAGTGACGAAAGGTTCGGCATGGTCGAAATTAGAGCTTTTGGCACCTACAGTTTTCGAATCAATGACGCTGGGAAATTCGTGATAGACGTTGTCGGTACCGATGGCAACTTCACAAATTATGAGGTAAATGAACACCTAAAAAGTTTGATTGTAACACGATTTACAAATACGATTGGGGAGGCCAATCTGCCCATTGAACTATATGCTGCGAATACCACCGAACTTTCAGAGACTTGTCAAGAGGTAATGCAGCCTGAATTTGGACGAGTTGGTATTGAATTGGAAAAATTTTATATCGAAAATGTTTCGATGCCGGAAGAGCTGAAAAAGGAAATCTTCGAATATAGCCGATTGGAAAAGCTTGATATGACCAAACTGGCCCAGTTCAAGGCCGCAAAAGCAATGGAAGAGGCGGCCAAAAACGAAGGTGGAACTGCCGGGGCAGGCATGGGCATGGGCATGGGCTTTGTTTTGGCGCAACAGATGGGTACAATGATGAATCCGAATTTGGGCCAACAACAGCAATTTCCCCAGGCCCAGGCCGGTGTAGTGGTACCGCCTCCAATGCCTGTTCAAGTGTCTTACCACTATGCACTCGGCGGTCAGCAGCAAGGGCCTGTTACTTTTGAAAAGATGCAAGAGCTTTTTGCCAACCGCACCATCAATAAAGACACCTTGGTCTGGAAGCCCGGGCTCTCCTCTTGGGTCGCCCTGAAGCACGTTGATGAATTGAAAGTATTCTTGGGAAGTAATACACCACCACCGTTGCCGACGACCTAACTTTAGATAAGTGCCAACTCCTCCCTTCAGACCAGTTCTGAGTAAAGTCAAAGTATGAGGGGAGGTGGATTTCAACTTTTTCAACTGAAATTCTGAGGGGTTGGTCTCCGAAGCGTGAAAACCCCTTCCTTTTTCTTGAGACATCACCGAAGTATTTAATGCAAGAGCAAGAAATCAAAAAATCAGAGCGTAAAAAGGCCTGTGCCAGTTGTGGGGCAGAGTTAAAGTATAAACCAGGGTCACATCAGGTCAAATGTGAGTATTGCGGTTACGAAGAATTCATTGAGCAGTCTAAGAGTAGCTTCGAAGAATTGGAACTGCAGCACTACTTGAAGGTCGTCGGAGACAATGCCTATACAGAGACGATAGATCTTTTGCATTGCAAAAATTGTGGGGCCAATCAACATATTGAGGAAAATTATAAATCGCTTCAATGTGTCTATTGCGGTGAGCCTTTGATTCGTGAAGATTTTCATAAAGAAGGGTGGATTTTGCCGGGGGCTTTGGTACCCTTTCAGTTTGATAATAAAAAAGCACAAAGCACTTTCAAAAGTTGGGTCAACGGTATTTGGTTCGCCCCAAACAACCTAAAAAGGGCAGCCTTGGATTCCGAAGGACTGCATGGGCTTTACATTCCGCATTGGACTTTCGATGCTAAAATTCGTGCCAGATATCAGGGTCAACGGGGTGAGTACTATTACGAGACACAGCGTATACGAACCAAAAACGGTACCCAAACAAGACAGGTCAGAAAAACGAGGTGGTATCATGCCTCTGGTTCTATACAAGGTTTTGCCGATGATATTCTGATAAATGCCTCTGAGAAAAAACGGCGTGAAATTCCAAAGGCGGTGTCCTTCTGGAATTTAAAAGACTTGGTTGTTTTCAATTCAAAATATCTGTCAGGGTTTGTTACTGAAAAATATACGATTTCTTTAAAGGAAGGCCACCATCGCTCTTTTCAGATAGCAAAAGACATAGCATACAATATCATCCGAAGAGATATTGGTGGCGATACCCAGCGTATCCATCATGCCGATATCAAGCTTTCCGATGAGACTTTCAAACACATCCTGCTGCCCATGTACATCAGTACCTATCGGTATGGCGGCAAGGAATTCAATTTTTACATTAACGGTCAGACCGGACAGATAAGCGGAACGAGGCCCTATTCTTTCTGGAAAATCTTCTTTTTGGTTCTTTTTATTCTTGTGGTTATCGCCTTAATCGCGATTTTTGCACAATGAATTCAAGAAGAACTTTAGTCATCGGTGATATTCATTCAGGTCTAAGGGCTTTGGAACAGCTTTTAGATAGGGCCAAGGTGACCACCGACGACCGTCTGATTTTTTTAGGGGACTACGTCGATGGATGGAGCGAAGCGGCCGAGACAGTTGACTTTTTGATAGAACTTGACGAAACGCATAGTTGTATTTTTCTACGCGGAAATCACGATGAACTATGCTTGAAATGGCTTTCCGATGACGAAGATAACCCAATGTGGATCGAGCATGGAGGGCAGGCGACTATAGATTCATACAATCGGGCCGATGAATCCTCGCGCGATATCCATATTATGTTTTATGAAAATTTGACGAATTATTATCTGGATGAAGCGAATCGATTGTTTCTACACGCAGGCTTTACAAGCATGAAAGGTGTAGAGCACGAGCATTTTACCAAAAACTTCTATTGGGACAGAACTTTATGGGAGACCGCACTTTCATTGGACCAAGATATGATGGTCGAAAGCCCATATTATCCGAAAAGATTGAGACACTATTCTGAGATCTATATCGGCCATACCCCGGTGACCTATATGGGAAAGACCGTTCCGCAAAAAGCGGCAAATGTTTGGAATATCGATACAGGAGCTGCGTTCAAAGGGCCACTTTCAGTAATCGATGTCGATACCAAAGAAGTATGGCAGAGTGATCCGGTCCATACTTTTTATCCCGGTGAAAAAGGCCGCAATTGAAAGAGAGTTCAAATTTATAGGGGATTTATCTATAATATTGACGAACTTCGTAAAACCGATCTTTTCTCGGATTGGTAACAAAACTCTATAAAATGCCCGAAAAGAACATCCGGTTGGAAGTAATGCAGGCCATCGAGCCTCAGGTCGAAGGATTCATGGATCAATTTCTGATTCCTATTGAAGAGATTTGGCAACCCACTGATTTTTTACCCGATTCTGAAAGCGATAATTTTTTGGATGAGGTCGAACAACTTCGCGAAGAATCAAAAGAATTGGGTTATGACTTTTGGGTTACAATGGTGGCCGATATGATAACCGAAGAGGCCCTGCCGACCTATGAATCGTGGCTTATGGATGTTGAGGGAATCAATCAACATGAAGGCAAGGGCAATAGTTGGTCAAAATGGGTGCGCGCATGGACGGGTGAAGAAAACCGGCATGGAGATGTTTTGAACAAATATATTTACCTGTCAGGTAGAGTCAATATGCGCGAAGTAGAGATTACGACCATGCATTTGCTGACGGATGGTTTCGATATCGGAACCGATCGCGATCCCTATAAAAACTTTGTCTATACCTCCTTTCAAGAATTGGCGACCAACATTTCGCATAAACGGGTTGGTCAAATGGCCCGAAAAAAAGGAAATGCGTTGCTTGGAAAAATGTGTACCATCATTGCCGGCGATGAAATGCGCCATCATCTGGCCTATCGCGAGTTTGTCAAGTCGATTTTTGGGGAAGACCCTTCAGGAATGATGTTGGCCTTTGCCGATATGATGAAAAAGAAAATTGTAATGCCCGCACATTTTTTAAGGGAATCAGGAGGAATAATTGGGGAGGCCTTCGAAAATTTTTCGAATTGTGCTCAACGTTTGGAGGTCTATACCGCCCAAGACTATGTGGAGATATTGAAGAAACTGAACGCTTATTGGGAGTTGGAAACAATAAGAAGCCTTAATGATGAAGCTGAAAAGGCCCGTGACTATTTGGTAAGATTGCCAGAAAGATTGGAGCGCATCGCAGAACGGATGAAATTTCCACAGGATCAATTTCGATTCAAATGGGTTGAGGCCAACGGGATGATTTGATAAGAACAACCAATTGGGAGAGCAAAAAAAATCCGGTGTGCCATAGGCACACCGGATTTTTAGCAAACTCTAGTTGGTCGGTTGGTTACAGTTTTCCGTGATCATGTTCTTCTTGCCACTTGAACAATTCGGCCCATCTGTTCTCATAGCACATTTTGGCTTGCATTGGCCAAGAAGCGGGATCATGAACCTTATATCGTTCACCGCCGCCATCAAGAATTTCTTGACATCTGGCCACGGCCGTTTCCGAAAGTTCTTTCCAAGTGTTGATTCCGCCATCTCTGAACATTTGTTCGATTTTGGGCCCGATACCCTCAACGACCTTCAAATCATCTTGTTTGATTGCTTTACCAAAAGCAGCTTTTGCGGCACTGGCATCAAAAGGTATCACAGGGGCAATCGATGAAGCTTCTACCTTGGCCGATAGTTTATTGTTGCAGGCATCGAGATCAGCTTGTAATTTGGCATTCTTGTCTTCCAATAATTTTAGGTCTGCAGAATTGTCTATTATCGTGCTTTTGCCTTTTCCTAACAAATACCCGAATAACGCACCCAAAAGCGTACATAAAAGAGGTATTAACCAGCACCATATATTTGAAAAATCCATTTTATTGTTTTTTTAAGTTAATTATTTAGTTAAGTGTTACGATGGTTCTCCTGTTCTTCGCTTTTCCTTCTTCGGTATCGTTGCTTGCGACAGGTTCTGTTTGGCCTTTTGAGGTGGCATTGATTTTTGCCTCCGCTATGCCGTTCATTATCAAATAATTCTTGGCGAAATCGGCTCGGTTTTGACCCAACACAATATTGTTGGCTGCATCGCCTGTATTATCCGTATGGCCGACGACATTGCAGGTAGCGCCTTCGACTTTGTCTAGATATCTTGAAATGTCGGCGAATTTCTGTCGTTGTTCCGCTGTAAGATTGATGGCAGACTCGGCCGTATCGAAATAAAGCACCAAGGGGCTGGCCGTTATTCTCTCGTAAAGCGCTTTTATTTGATCATCGGCATCGGCCGCCCTTTCGGAAATACCATAGCCAATCGGCCCGAGCAGTACATTTTCTTTAGGCACCATTTCATCCTTCAATTGCCCGAAGGTATTCATCAAGGCAGATGAAAAGCCGTTTTCGACTAAATGGTTCTTGACCGCATTCGCCCTTGCCAGTCCTAAATTGGGAAAAGCAGTGTTGTTGGTCTCGTCACTAGTGTAGTAACCCGTAATGTTGATTACGTTGCCCGCGTTCTCACTCAAATAAGCCTTAAGGCCATTGATACAATCGAGAATGTCTTGTGAGAGCGGGGTTAAAATTGCTGCTGATGACACATTAAAGTTGTAATTGTCATTTGCGTTACATTCATAATCACCACTGCTAAATGCTAGGGGATACGATGTGGGATCGGGTACTGCCGGAACCACTGCTTCTTTTGTAGGTTCATCTGCAACCGCTGCGCCGCATGAGCTGCAAAGCTGGTAGTACAAATAGATACCTGCCAAAATCGTCAATAAGATTCCGATCAGATTTGTTGTCGTTTTTGTCATTGTTAATATTCATTTAGTGTTTAAGCTGACAATGTATTAAAAAAATCACTCAAAATGTTAAAATTTTCACATTTAATTGACTGAAACTAAGTAAAGAAAGGAATAAGGAGTTCTTCATTGACAAGGTATTGTGGGTACTAAATGAGATTAAGAAGCAATTTAGATTTTTACAAGGCCGACTTCGCCCAAAACGCGAGTATTGCGGGGCATACCCCAAAAATTTGACAGATCTATCTTTTCGCAAGCCCCTGTTAACCTTTGCCCTCTACCTTCATAAAATGGCATATTAACAATTAAAATATGTACTGATGAAAACTTTGAAATTAATGATGTCTTATCTGATAGTTATTGCCCTATTGGTATTTGCTTCATGTCAAAAGGACAATTTACAAGATGCGGTGGTACCGCAAAATGTGGTTGCCGAGAACGGAACTAACGGAAGGGATGGTTCCAATGGAGTCGACGGAACCGATGGCGAAGACGGCGAAGATGGACAGGATGGTGCCGACGGCCAAGATGGAACTGACGGCCAAGACGGTGCTGATGGCGCAACAGGGGCCACTGGTCCACAAGGAGAGCAGGGTCCACAGGGTGAACAAGGAGCAACGGGTCCAGTTGGGCCACAAGGCGCTACCGGCGCAACAGGCCCACAGGGAGAGCAAGGCCCAAAGGGCGATGATGGAGGTATCGACACTAAATATACCGAATGGTTCAATTTTGAGGATACTACGTCAAGAACCGATTTTTTCTATTTAAGCAGAAAAAGTTTTGGTTTTTACAATCGCCAGTTTATTGATAATGGTGGATTTGTACTGGTCTATGAGGGATGGGTAATTACACCGGCCTTGGGCAATACGCCTATAAGGCCCAGCAATATCAGGTCTGTCCCAAGATTAGACAATAATGGTGTGCATAAATGGGAAGTCGCATTCCGAATGGAGAGTATTGGAATTGACTTGACCATAGACGTTCAATCAAACCCAGCTGCGTATGGTCATACAAGAACCAGCTTTTTAAACGAAATTTTTCATGTAAGGAACAAGTTTTACAGAATAATTTTTGTTCCGGGCGGACAGTTGGTTTCAAAAGGACTATCTGAAAATGCGCTGAAGAAAATGTCCTACGAAGAAGTTGTGCAGACCTTGGGAATAGAATAATAAATTGTTATCCAATTAAGTTGGTTTGATCCGCCGATTGCTTTGATCATTATACAAAGCTTTCGGCGGATTTCTTATGGTCATTATGTTAACCTTTGTCCTCACCCTTCATAAAAAGGCATCTTAACAATTAAAATATGTAGCGATGAAAACTTTGAAATTTATGATGTCCTATCTGATAATAACTGCCTTATTGGTATTTGCTTCATGTCAAAAGGACAATTTACAAGATGCGGTAATACCACAAAATGTGGTGGCCGAGAACGGAACTAACGGAACGGATGGTTCCAATGGAGTCGACGGAACCGATGGCGAAGATGGACAGGATGGGGCCGATGGTGCTGACGGCGCTGATGGCGCAACAGGGGCCACTGGTCCACAAGGTGAACAGGGTCCACAGGGCGAGCAAGGCCCAAAAGGTGATACTGGAGCAACAGGCCCGCAAGGAGAACAAGGTCCAAAGGGTGATGATGGCAACGCGAACGTAATAGCCATAACATTTGACGCTGGTTCGACCTCATTGGCCTGGGATTCTCAATCAGAAATGAGATTAACAGTGCCGGAAATAACGCAAGACATTATAGACAGCGGACTTGTTTTGGGTTTTGTGGAATTTGATACTGGGGTGGCAGGAATTCAATATCCTGTACCTGGCACGGTATTTCCATCTCACCCTAAATTTGAGGTATGGGTTTGGATGAGAAAGGGTCAATATGCGCTTCGAGCGCAACATGTTGATGGCACGGTCAACTATTCAGCAGAGGCCATCAAAAAAGTCAAATTGCTTATTATCGAATCTACAAGTTCCATAACTGGAAAGATTGATGAAAACGACCTAAAAAGAATGTCATATGATGAGGTGATTAACTACTTCGGCTTGCAGAAGTAGTTATATAATTTTTTAGGATAGAATTATCCGCCGGGTTTATTGCCTAAGTCAGAGGCTGTCGGCGGATTTCTTATGGTCATTATGTTAACCTTTTGACCGAGATTCACATTAATAGTTGTAAGTGATATGGAAATTGTCTTCTAAGTCAATGTTGACCTTACCAAATACACAAGATAAAAGCATGGTCATACAAGATTTTATGTGAGTTGCACATCAAGCAAAGAGAACCTTAACAAGATACTTTATTTTTAATCTGTCAAAAGAAAAGGACAAATGAAAACGAAAATCGCAAATATGTTGACATTCTTTATTATGGTCATGGTTCTTGGCACGCAAACGCTTTTACATGGCAGTTGGTCGGTCAAAGAAACCAAAACGGTCAAAGCCGACAACAAAACGAAAATTTAGGTCTGTTCACTTTACGGACATCAAAAAATAGTTGTTTGAGTTAGTTAGTGTTTAGTTGACCGCTGTATTTCGAACTTGCTTTTCGGGGGAACGGGCAAGTTCGAGACCAGCGGTTTTTTGTGCTTTAAGGTTGCCCAATGCTTGCCCCAATGTTAACCTTTTAAATAATTGGAACATTAAAAAGTGAAAATAAATTGGAATAAATGTCAACCAATCTGTTTTTGAGCATCCGGACAATAAAGACGGTTGGAACAATATTGACAGCAAAAAGGCCTTGATTTCTTGAGCCAGTATCGCCTAGGGCGGCATGGAGGAGCTAAGAAACCAAGGCCTTTTTTCGAAGACCCAAATACTTCAAAACCTATTGCATCTATAGATCAAATTTTATTCCCTGGGCCAAAGGAAGCTCGGTCGTATAGTTGATGGTATTGGTCTGCCTTCTCATATAGACCTTCCAAGCATCAGAGCCCGATTCACGACCCCCACCAGTTTCCTTTTCGCCACCGAAGGCACCACCAATTTCTGCACCCGATGTTCCAATATTTACATTGGCAATACCGCAATCGCTACCGGCATGTGAAAGAAAACGTTCCGCTTCTCGAAGGTTATTGGTCATGATGGCCGATGAAAGTCCTTGTGCTACTTCGTTTTGAATTTCAATAGCATTTTCAACCCCGCCAGAATATTTCAATAAATAGAGAACGGGCGCAAAGGTCTCATGCTGAACGATTTCAAACTCGGGCTTGGCTTCGGCAATAGCAGGTTTCACATAACAACCACTTTCATAACCGTCTCCCGAAAGCACTCCTCCTTCGACAATTACATTTCCTCCTTCCGAAACGACTTTTTCCAAAGCCGATTTGTACATCGCCACGGCATCGGTATCGATCAAGGGCCCTACATGATTGTTCTCATCCAACGGATTCCCGATTTTTAGCTGCGCATAGGCATCGACGACGGCATCTTTTACTTTGTCATAAATGGAATCATGAATAATCAACCTGCGTGTCGAGGTGCACCGTTGGCCTGCCGTACCTACCGCACCAAAAACGGCACCGATTACGGTCATCTTGATATCGGCATCCGGTGTAACGATAATGGCATTGTTTCCCCCTAGTTCAAGTAGGGACTTTCCCAAACGTTCCCCGACGGTCTTGGCCACGATTTTTCCCATTCGCGTGGAACCCGTTGCTGAAATTAATGGAATCCGTTTATCCTTGGTCATCATTTCCCCGACCTTATAGTCCCCATTGATCAAACACGATATTCCTTCGGGCAGGTTGTTCTCTTCTAAAACCGCTGCAATGATATTTTGACAGGCCACACCGCACAACGGAGTTTTTTCCGATGGTTTCCAGACACAAACGTCACCACAGACCCAAGCCAAGGCGGTATTCCACGCCCAGACCGCGACCGGAAAATTAAATGCCGAAATTATCCCGACAACACCTAACGGATGGTATTGCTCGTACATTCTGTGCCCAGGGCGTTCAGAATGCATCGTCAGACCATGCAACTGCCTTGAAAGTCCGACTGCGAAATCGCAGATGTCGATCATCTCTTGTACCTCGCCCAACCCTTCTTGATAACTTTTTCCCATCTCATAGGAAACCAATTTTCCAAGGGGCTCTTTCAGTTCTCGAAGCTTTTCACCGAACTGACGCACGATTTCACCGCGCTGTGGGGCAGGCTTTATGCGCCATTTTTTAAAGGCGGCAGTGGCAGCCTCCATTACTTTTTCATAGTCTTCCCCAGAGGTGCTTTTAACCCTGCCTATCAATTCCCCATCTACGGGAGAAAACGATTCTATCAGCTCGCCAGAGCCAAAACTTTCCGTTCCTGTTGAAGTACCATCGTTTATTTCTTGAAGCCCTAGTTTTTTTAGCGCTTCCTCCATCTTAAAATCTGTAGCGACCATTGTCATTTTATAACTTTTGGAAAATAAATTGTTACCCCACTAACAAATGGGATTGCAAAGCTACGAATAATGGATGAATGCTTTTAACGAAACAGCATAAGAAGTATGGCGATCAAGGCCGGCAGCGCCTGCACAAAAAAGATCTTCTTGGATGCGGTCAGCGCACCATAAATTCCGGCTACCGCTACACAGCTTAAAAAGAAAAGTGCCACATTGGTTTTCCAGACGGGATTTACTATAAAGAATGACCAAATTAACCCTGCCGATAGAAATCCGTTGTAAAGCCCTTGATTAGCCGCCAAGGCTTTGGTCGGTTCAAAAAGGTCTTTCGGAAAGCTTCTGAATATTTTCGGTCCGCGCGTTGTCCAGGCGAACATTTCGAACCAAAGAAAGTAAAGGTGCAGAAACGCTACAAGGCCTATGAGAATATTAATTATCAAAGTCATTCGTCTTCTTCTGCTATGAAACGTTTGTCAACGGGCATAACGGTGCCACAATTATCACAAGTTCTAAGCTTTTTTGAGCTATAGAAGTGCTTAAAGTGCCCTAAAAAATCCTTCTCGATATCCTCCAAGGTGAAATAGGCTTCGTATAATTTGTTGTTACAGTTGTCGCAAAACCAAAGCAATCCGTCATCGATTTCCATGTCTGCACGCTTTCTTTCCACGACCAAGCCAATGCTTCCTTCATATCGCACCGGTGAATGTGGCACTTTCGCCGGATGTAAATACATATCGCCGGCCCCAAGTTTCATCGTTTTCTTCTGGCCATCCTCTTGAATATGTACTTCTATATTTCCTTCCAACTGATAGAAGAGTTCTTCGGTTTCATTATAATGGTAGTCTTTACGGGCATTGGGTCCGGCAACGATCATGACGATATAATCGCCTGCATCTTTATAGAGATTCCTATTTCCTACCGGAGGTTTCAAAGTATCGCGGTTTTCGGCGATCCACTTATCGAGATTAAAGGGAGGCGCTATTGACATTTCTAAGGGTTTGTAGTTTGCAGCCCATGGTTTGATTACCCAAACCACCAACTGTAAACACTTCAATTCAAATTTAACAAAAGAAATTGACAGATTTAATCTACGGGAAAGCTAAAGGAATTTTAGGAGGACTATCTAAAGAAGAGCTGTGTAAAATAGAATTTGCCATTGGCATCTTTTTTGACGCTCACGGCCGTATGGGTAAATTCGTCCTCCATTGTTTTTTTATGGCTTGAGCTGGCCAACCAATTTTCAAAGGCCTCTACAGCAGTATCATAATCCTTGGCAACATTTTCGGCAACATATTCCGCTCCGACCTCGGCCGCAATACTAGAAGCACGGGCACTGAAATTGTCATGACTGATGCTACCTTTAGAAATCATATAGTCATTGTGCGAATTGGCATATTGATATGCTTCCTGACTGAAATCAAGAGCATTATAGCCCAACGAAATTCTGTGGTTGTTCACAACGTTCAACAACTCTCCTTCTACAGCTACCTCGTTCTCGGCGATTGGAATATTTGTATTATCGAGGGATTCTTTACTGCATGAGGCCCCTAAACATACAAACAAGACCAACACAAATTGGTGCAATCTCATTTTCATAAACTTCGATATTACAAGTAGGTAATACCATTGAAGTAGGTGATAAAGATGGGGAAGTTCTCGTGCCCGACGGCTATCGGGATAGGTTGAAAGGGGAAATCAACTAGGCGAATATAGAAGATCTGGGTACGATTGTCATCGCATAAAATGTGTTTTTCGACGAAATACATCGATCGGATAGTTTTTTGTAGTATAAAAGAGACAATTTTTAGATTTCCAAGTACGGGTTTTACAGAAAATATATTTCTTTGAGAAACGTTGTGTTTATTACGGTTTCATCGAAATCACGGTTTTCTGGGGGCGAAATTTCACCGCAGTTGGGGTAGCGGCTCCATGGGAAACAGGTTTATTTTAGGCCTCAAATTATACACCCATGCGCATCAAGCTTATATCACTTTCGGCACTGTTACTTTTTTTTGTTGGATGTAACACTAAGGATAAATCCTTCGAAGAATTTAGTGACCTTGCACAATACCATGAAATTATCTCTGAAGTTTCGCACGGCATCATTTCGGTTAAGGATGATGTTCGCGTTGTCTTGAATATTCCCATCGATTCATGGCAGGCCGGCAACGAATTGGACAAAGGCCTGTTAAAAGTTTTTCCAAAAGTAAAGGGAAAAGTAGTCTCTCTGAACGAGCGCACAATTGCCTTTATTCCAGAGAACGGGTTTGAGCAGGATACGGAGTATCAATTTGTTTTGGATGTGAAGGAATTGGTCAAAGAAGTTCCCGAAGATTTGGAAAATTTGACCTTTGGTGTCAAAACCTTGAAACAGCAATTCAATGTTTATATTAATGAATTACAGTCGTATTCCAAAGATTGGCAATATGTTGAGGGCCAGATTCGATTGGCAGATGTTCTTTTGGCCGATGATGTCAAAAAGCTGGTCAAGGTAAAGCACAAAGGAAACCCTGTAAAACTGAAGTTTTCGCAGGGAGTAGCGGAAAGCACACAATTTCAATTCCGTCTAGATAGTATACAGCGCTTCGAGGAGGACTCGAAGTTGCAGATTTCTTGGGATGGCGCTCCCCTAAATATTGAGAGTTCAGGGGAAAATACCTTGAGCATTCCCGGGAAGAATAATTTTTCGGTATTGAACGTCTCGGTCGACATGGCCGATCAGCGGGCTGTACTGGTTAATTTCTCCGATCCAATCAAAAAAGGGCAGAATTTCAAAGGACTGGTGGTGTTGCAAGGAGATGCCGACCCAAAGTACGCTGTTTCAGGAAATACGCTGAAAGTCTATCCGTCCGAGGATTTAAAGGGAACGATTCCCTTGGAAATATTTGAGGGCATCGAAAGTGCCGATGGGTATAAATTAAGGCAAAAGTTTGAAGATCGCGTCGCTTTCGAGCAATTGAAGCCACAAGTACGTTTGTTGTCGAACGGAAACATCTTACCGTCCTCTGAAAACCTAAAAGTTAATTTTGAAACGGTGGGCCTCAAAGCTCTCGACGTACAGGTGCTACGCATATATGAAAACAATGTGATGCAATTCCTTCAAGGGAACAACCTTGATGGAAATTATAATCTAAGAACCGTGGCGCGGCCGATCGCGAAGAAGAAAATTGAATTTGAGAGCAATTTGATCGCCAATAACAGTAGGTGGATGGCCCATGCCCTCGACCTAAAATCATTGATAACCCCCGAGCAGGGAGCGATTTATCGGGTAGAATTTAACTTCAGGCCTTCCTATGGCAGCTATACGTGTGAGAGTACTAATTTTTCCGAAGTGGAAATAGCTGAGGAAGATTTTGATGAAGAAAATGAAAATAGCTCTTGGGATGGCATTGAAACCTATTATGAAAACGGCTATTATTACAATTACGATTGGAACGAGCGAGAAAATCCGTGCCATACTTCGTATTACCACAACAAGAAGGTCGGAGTCAATATATTGGCCTCCGATATCGGCGTGACCGTCAAAAGAGGACTCAATAAAAGTTATTTCGTCGCTGTAACCGATATTTTGAATACGCGACCGATTGCCGGGGCCAAAGTCACCTTCTACAATTTTCAACAGCAACCTTTGGGTAATGTGACCACTGATACGGATGGCACGTCGATATTCGATTCGGAAAAACTGGCCTATTTCGCAATTGCGGAAAACAATGGACAAAAGACCTACGTAAAACTAGGTGACGGCAATGCTCTTTCGGTCAGTAAATTCAATGTGTCAGGACTAAAACTGCAGAAAGGAATCAAGGGGTTCATTTTTGGCGAAAGGGGAGTTTGGCGACCTGGCGATCAAATGTACCTTACGTTTATGCTGAACGATAACGCGAATAAATTGCCGGAAAACCACCCCGTGAAGTTTGAATTGCTCGACCCGTACAATAAAGTAAGGCATAGAGAGGTGAAAACTTCAGGACTCGACAATTTCTATCAATTTGATATCAAGACCGACGAAAATGCTCCTACCGGAAATTGGTTCGCCAAAATTTCGGTCGGGGGGGCTTCTTTCACCAAAACGATTAAAATCGAGACTATCAAACCGAACCGCCTGAAGATCAAAGCAGGTTTCGGCACCGAATTATTGACCTCTGCAAAACCGGTACGGGGAAACCTTGAAGTACTTTGGTTGCATGGCGCCATAGCAAAGAATTTGAAGGCCGATATCAATGCCAAGTTCAATCCGACGAAAACATCTTTCAAAACATTTCCCGGATATATTTTTGATGACCCCTCAGTGGTTTTTGCACCTGTCGAACGAACTATTTTCGACGGAAAAATTGATGGCGAAGGAAAGGCCAATTTCACAATGGCCCCAAATTTGGATAGCAAAGCACCTGGAATGCTAAAAGCTGCTTTTGTGACCAAGGTCTATGAAAATGGGGGGGATTTTAGTACCGATGTATTTGTGAAAACATATTCGCCCTATAAGACTTATGTCGGACTAAATGTTCCGAAGGGAGATAAAAATCGTGGAATGCTACTGACCGACACCTCGCATAGATTCGAAGTGGTTTCGGTAGATGAAAACGGAAAACCCAAAGCGTCGAACAATCTAAAAGTGACCATCCATAAAATCAATTGGCGATGGTGGTGGGATACCTCATCGAACAACCTAAGCGATTTTAGCAGCAGCAGATATCGAGAAAAGGTTTTTGAAGAAATTATTAGCACGAATTCCAGCGGAAAGAGCTCCTTCAATTTTGAATTGAAGTATCCGAACTGGGGAAGATATCTGGTTAGGGTCGAAGATCAAAACGGCGGCCACGCGACCGGAAAGGATATTTATATTGACTGGCCAGGTTGGGCGGGAAAATCGAAAAAGAACGACCCTTCGGCAGCTACGATGTTGTTATTTTCAACCGACAAAGAGAAATATAATGTCGGCGAAACGGCAACGGTAAGCTTCCCAAGTTCTGAGGGAGGTAGGGCCTTGGTGACCGTTGAAAATGGCAGTGAGGTGTTAGAGTCCCTTTGGGTCGAGACCCGGCAAGGAGAGACCAGGTTTGAACTGCCGGTCGGCAAATTGTATACGCCCAATGTTTTTATAAGCATTTCGTTGTTACAACCGCACGCAACTACTTTGAATGACTCTCCGATTCGCATGTATGGGGTCGTACCAATTTCTGTAGAAAATCCGAACACGAAATTGCAACCTGAAATTTCTATGCCAGAAGTTCTTAGGCCCGAGGAAACAATTACCATAAAGATCGGTGAGCAAAAAGGCAAGGCGATGACCTACAGTATCGCAATGGTCGATGAAGGCTTGTTGGATTTGACTCGCTTCAAGACTCCGGATCCATGGGGCACTTTCTATGCGCATGAGGCATTGGGAGTCAAAACCTGGGATATCTTCGATGATGTCATCGGCGCTTTTGGCGGGCGTATCAACCAAGTTTTTTCTATTGGGGGCGATGGCGCGTTGGCCGGAGCGAAAAACAAAAAAGCAAACCGTTTTGAACCCATGGTGGTTCATTTGGGGCCGTTTAGTTTGAAGGAAGGCGAAACGAAATCGCACCAGATCAAGGTCCCGAAATATGTAGGTTCTGTACGAACGATGGTCGTTGCGGGCAATTCTAAAAGTGAGGCTTATGGCATGGCCGAAAAAGCCACTCCGGTTCGTAAGCCGCTGATGATATTGGCTTCGTTACCTCGAAAAATCACTCCGGGAGAAAAAGTGACCTTGCCAGTGACCGTTTTTGCCATGGAAAAAAAGGTCAAGAATGTGATGGTCAAAATCAAGGAAGACGAGGCCTTTTCAATTACCGGGGGAAATACAAAATCATTGACCTTTGCCCAGCCTGATGAAAAAATGGTCTATTTTGATTTGGATGTCTCAGACTTCAAAGGTATCGGAAAAGTAGTCGTCGAGGCATCGGGGAATGGTGAAAAAGCATCCTTTGAAATCCCTATTGATGTTGTAAATCCAAATCCGGTGACGAGTGAAGTGACCGATTTGGTTTTAGATGCCAATGGTAGTAAAACCCTGAGTCTTGAAACATTTGGGGTGGCGGGAACCAATTCAGCCCAAATTGAATTTTCAACTTTGCCACCGATGAACTTTAATGGGCGGATGCAGTATTTGATACGTTATCCGCATGGTTGTGTCGAACAGACAACATCGGCGGCCTTCCCACAATTGTTCTTGGCCGATATTTTCGATATTCCAGTGGACAAAAAAATGAGAATTCAAGCGAATATCGAGGCTGCGATCAAACGCCTGGGAAGTTATCAAAATGCAAGTGGTGGATTCTCATATTGGCCAGGACAGGCAAGACCGAACGATTGGGGAACTACTTATGCCGGACATTTCTTATTGGAGGCGGGCAAAAGAGGCTATGTACTTCCCATCGGATTCAAATCATCTTGGGTCAATTATCAAAGGCAGGTCGCGAAACAATGGCGCTTCGATAGTCGTGGCGACCTCGCACAGGCGTATCGCTTGTACACCTTGGCGCTTTCTGGCAATGCCGATATGGCGAGTATGAACCGTTTACGCGAAAGTTCAAATATATCGAACGAGGCGAAATTCCGATTGGCCGCAACCTATGCCTTGGTAGGGCAAAAGAAGGTGGCACAGCAAATTCTGAACGGCGCATCTTACGATTTCAAAAAAGACAAATATGACTATTACACTTATGGATCTTCAACACGAAATCGGGCCATGGCCTTGGAGGCCTTGGTATTGTTGGAAGATAAGGCCAAAGCACAAGATTTGGCCAAAAGCTTGGCGAAACGCCTGAACGAAAAGCGTTGGATGAGCACACAAAGTACTTCCTACAGCCTTTTGGCCATGGCAAAATTTGCCGAGATGGTCGGTGGAAAAGGAATCAAGGCAAATGTAGTTGTCAATGGAAAGTCTGAAACCGTGACCACGGACAAAACCTTGGCAAATCGCACCATCGAAATAAGGAAAGGAAACAATTCCATTGTCCTTAAGAACAACGAATCAAATACACTTTATGCTAGTATTGTGAATTCTGGAATCCTTCCCGTAGGCGAAGAGAAAGCCGTACAAAGAAACTTGACAGCATCGGTTTTCTATAAAGGGAGAAATGGAAGCGTATTGGATGTTTCAAAAATGCAACAGGGAACCGACTTTGTCGCCGAGGTCACCTTGAAGAATACCTCGGATAATAATTTGAAAGATGTCGCCCTGATGGAGATCTTTCCGAGCGGATGGGAAATCGTGAACACCCGCTTTACCGATTTCGGCTCATTTGCAGAGAACAAAGTAACGCATACCGATTTACGTGACGACCGTGCCAATTTCTATTTCGACATGAAGCGTAATGAGACCAAAACATTTAGGGTATTGGTCAATGCTTCTTATCTTGGCAGCTATTATCTGCCTGGAATTCAGGCCGAAGCAATGTATGACAATGATTATGAGGTACGCACCAAAGGACAGTGGGTTGAAGTGGCGCGTTAGGAGGTTCGGGGTACAAAATACGAGGTGCGAAGTATACTTAATCGAGAAGGGAATCTTCAAGAAACAAGATTGTCCCTATCCCCTTTTTTACAAGGAGAAGTGGCCCTGACCATATCGTAAGGGACTTAATGGATAAATTGATACTTTTAAGTATGACCAAACAAAATCGAATACTGTCATATCTAATCGCTATAATAGCTTTCATAATTGCAGCGCTTCTTTATCATGCTGCAAATTTAAAAGGCTTTCCAGATGGGCATTTGACCGAACTTGATCGGGCAGAGCGACCTCTATTTTATGGTTCTACCGTGTTGGCGCTTTTGGCCGGACTCTTTTTTTTAAGTATGCCAAGAAAGGCAAAGACCTCTCGGGGCAACAAAATTTTCGTATGGGCCGTCATTGTCATTGTGGTTTTGTCGCTTGCATTGATCGCACTTGATTGGTATTTTATAAAGACCTTGGATGCCGGTCAGGGCGGATAGAATGAGATGCTCTATTTCGGGTCTAGGAAAAACCGAACTTTCCATTATTTGCATACTTTTAAACCATGGATAATATCGTGCAGATCGAAGCTGATTTTGTCGAATCGAATACCGATTTTCCCGAACTGGTTTCGGCTTTACAAAAGGGGTTTGCTTCCCAAGAGATTATAATTCCGCAACGACATCACCATGATTTTCCGAATCCTGAGACGGGAGTTGATTCCACCTTGCTTTTGATGCCCGCTTGGTATCCTGGCAAAAATGCCGGGGTCAAAATGGTGACGATAAATCCTGAGAATTCGAGATTTGATTTGCCAGCCATTCAAGGCAGTTATATACTAATGGATGCGACCACCGGAAAAGTAAAGGCAATTGTAGAGGCAAAAAGTCTGACCGCAAAACGCACGGCTGCGGCCTCTGCATTGGCATCTTCCTATTTATCCAAAGAAGATGCATCTACTTTAATGATGATTGGCACGGGAGCTCTGTCAAAGAACTTAGTAGCGGCACACGCAACGGTTCGTCCGATAAAAAAGGTCTATGTTTGGGGCCGAAATCCTGAAAAAGCACAAATGATTTGTGATGAATTGAAAGATGGGGATTTTGAAATTCAGGCGGTCACGACCATCGAGGAAAAAGTTTCGGAGGTTGATATCATAAGCTGCGCAACGCTGTCAAAAACTCCCTTGGTTTTAGGAACATATATAAAACCGGGTCAACACATTGATTTGGTCGGGGCCTACAAACCCGATATGCGTGAGGCCAATGATGAGACGATTTCAAAAGCCTCCATTTTTGTGGACACTTTTGATGGACTCAAGGAAAGCGGCGATATCGCAATTCCCCTAGAGGTTGGAACTTTAAAAAAATCGGCCATAAAAGGTGATTTGTTCTTGCTCTCCTCTAGGAAAGCAAAGGGAAGAACATCCGACAAGGAAATTACGGTTTTTAAATCCGTCGGGCATGCCTTGGAAGATTTAGTGGCAGCAACCTATTATTACAATAAGTTCGTCAATGGGTAAAGTCTATCAAAATATTCTTGACAAAAAAGATTTTCGACCATCAATGGATTGGCTGCGGATCAAGACCATCGATATGCATACGGGTGGCGAACCCTTGCGCGTGATCGTAGATGGCTTTCCTGAGCTGAAGGGAAATACGGTTTTGGACCGTCGCCGCTTTTGCAAGGAGCACCATGATCATTTAAGAACGGCATTGATGTTCGAGCCTAGGGGCCATGCCGATATGTATGGTTGTATTTTGGTTCCTCCAAATGATGATCAGGGTGATTTTGGAATTTTGTTTTTACATAACGAAGGATACAGCACCATGTGCGGTCACGCGATTATCGCCATTTCGGCCCTGGCGGTTGAAATGAACTGGATTGAAGTCAATGAGGGCGATAATATATTGAAAATTGATGCTCCCTGTGGGCGAATAACCTCCTATACCAATGTCAAAAATGGGAAAATAACCGGAGTACGATTTCATTGCGTACCTAGTTTTGTGGTCGGCCTAGATAGAAAGGTTTCCGTTGAAGGTTTGGGAGAGGTCATCTATGATTTGGCATATGGCGGCGCATTCTATGCCTATGTCGATATGGCAAAGAATAATCTGGACTTTGATTTGTATCCGGCGTCCTATCAAAAATTGATTTCTGCTGGAATGGCCATCAAGCATGCCGTGATGGCCAATGACAACCAAATTGTACATCCTTTCGAAGAAGATTTAAGCTTCTTGTACGGAACTATTTTTACCGACGATTCCTATACAACTGGAATCGATAGCCGAAACGTCTGCATTTTTGCAGAGGGCGAGGTAGATCGCTGTCCCACGGGGTCAGGGGTTTCGGGAAGAATGGCGATCCACTACGCCCGAAACGAAATTGAATTGAACGAAAGTATGGCCATCGAAAGTATCACCGGATCTGTTTTTAAGGGTTCTGTGGTTTCCGAAAAAGGTTTTGGCCCTTTCAACGCGGTCATACCTCAAGTCGAGGGTACGGCCCATATTACGGGAACGCATATTTTTTACATTGACCCCGGTGATCCGATGAAAGAAGGGTTTCTTTTAAGATAGATGCTCTTGAATCTTCATGTCACACTTCTGAACTTGACACGCCCAAGAAATGGCGGCATCCAATGAGTTGAAGAACCGCAGCTTTGTGTTGACAAAGAGTCTTTCTAGCAATGCATTCAAATAACTCCTGTTTGAATAGCTAATGATGCCGTACCCCTTTATATTGCAGTTGTTTTTCTTGAATTTGATCCAATCGGAGGGAATAACGGAATATTTATTGACACGATTGCTGAGGTAAATAAGCTCCTTTGACTTTGTGCCATAGATTTCTCGAATGTCTTCGACCAAAATTTCCCCAACCGAATCCCATGAAACAACCTCACCGTCTTTGAACTCTGAAACTATGAAATGATCATAGAGGTAAAAGTCACCGAATTCATAGTTCAAAACATGAAGGGAATCTTTGTAGTACTTAGTTTCTTTAAGGCTTTTCAAAATATGAAAATTGAATTTCACAAATATGGCAACTATGTTTGGGAACCAAGAGCAATTTCGACAAAATCAATCAAATCATCTATGGAATAGAGGTTATATGATTCAAGGCCAATGAATTAAGTTGAATTTTCGTCATCTTCATCTTCAGGTTTCAAAACTTTCGAAAAAATAAATTCCCCAATTTCCTTGATAGGTTCGTAAAGAACCGATTGCTGAACCGTTTCGTTTTTAACCAATCCCAATGAATTGTTGGCGCGATCGATAAATACGAGAAGTGCTCCCACAATAACGGCAACTTTCAAAGCTCCGAAGAGGGCTCCGGCAATTTTATTGAGCAGGCCTAGCATGGCAAAGTCTGCTATTTTGGTCAAGAACTTGCCAAGAAGATGAACGGCCAAAACAATAATGACAAATGTAATCACAAAGGCTGCAATATTGATGTAACGCTCATCCCATTCCATATTTTGGGAGAGATAATTTCCGGCATAATAAGAGAAATGAATCGCCCCGTAAATTCCGGCGACCAAGGCGATGATCGAAGCTATTTCAACGAATAGCCCGTTTTTTAGACCTTTCCAAAGGCCATATAGTAAAAGCAGTCCCAGAACGATATCCAAAAAGCTCATTTAGCAAATATAGCTTTTTGGTTTGTACCTTTGAACGGCTAGCTAGTTAGGTCGTCATATCGAGCGCAGTCGAGATGCAAGACCGAATTTTTATGAAAGTTTCGAAATGTCACGAGACATAGAATTAAAAAATAGATGGGAAACATTGGTCGAAAAACTTTCGGCCCAATTTGCCGATGGCGATGAACTCGAATTGGACGCCATTATTTACTTGGTCGGTGTTCAAGAATTGGGGCAATATCACAGAAAGTATAAGAAGGACGACAAGCTCAACCTCATGCATATTGCGATTTGCCGTTTATTGGAGCCTTACGGATATTATGAATTCGATTATTTTGACGACGATGGTTGGCCACATTATACGGTAAAAGAAGAGTTGCCGACTTTAAAAGCGGGAGAGCAGTCGGTTCTGATGAAAGAGGCCATCGTCAATTATTTTATGGACAAGGATTATATAGACTAATAAAATATGAGCTTAGAAGAACCATACTACGCCGTCATCTTCACATCAAACCTTACCGATAATACGGAAGGATACGCCGAGATGGCCCTGCAAATGGAAAATCTTGCCAAACAACAACCGGGTTATATCGATTTTGAAAGTGCCAAGGGTGATATGGGCATCACGATCAGTTATTGGGAAAGCTTGGATGCCATTGCGAATTGGAAAGCAAATGCCGATCACCTCTTTGCGCAAAAAAAGGGGATCAAAGATTGGTATGCTTGGTACAAAGTACGTATTTGTTTGGTGGAGCGTGAATATGATTTTGAGCGTAAGTAGGTCCTTCACTTCATTAAACCGCCAAAGATCATATTCGTTGTTCTTGTACAAGTGCATTTATGCCCCATGTATAAGACACTTTTTTCCTGCTTTATGAGTTTAAGAATTGATGGGCTTTCTTCAAGGAGCAGATTCAGGTAAAAAATTAGCAGCATTCCCTTCTTTTCAAAGAATGAGGGGAGGACTTGTCAAAAAACACCCCAAAAAGCTAATAGTTCTAGCCGTCCTGTTAATTGCCTATTATTTCTGCTTGCCCAAAAGTTTATTTGATAGCCCGACAGCGACCGTGATCGAAAGTCGTGATGGTCAACTTTTGGGGGCCCAGATCGCCGATGATGGACAATGGCGATTTCCTGTGGTCGATAGCGTTCCCCATAAATTCAAAATATGCCTACTGCAATTCGAGGATGCCCATTTTTACAACCATCCGGGATTTAACCCCGTTTCGATGGTTAAGGCCTTGGGGCAGAATATTTCTGCCGGAAAAACCGTTCGAGGGGGAAGTACCCTTACACAACAGGTCATTCGACTATCCCGAAAAGGGAAAAGGCGCTCGTATTGGGAAAAACTTATAGAACTAATTTTGGCCACTCGATTGGAATTTCGCCATTCAAAAGAAGATATTTTGAAACTGTACGCCAGTCATGCCCCCTTTGGTGGCAATGTCGTTGGACTGGATGTGGCCGCATGGAGATATTATGGCCTCCGACCTCACCAATTGTCCTGGGCCGAATCGGCAACATTGGCCGTGCTACCCAATGCACCAAGTTTGATCTATCCAGGAAAGAACCAAGAAAAACTACTGGCCAAAAGAAACCGCCTGCTTGGAAAGTTGCTCTCAGTAGGAGTGATCGACAGCACAACTTATGGGCTATCATTGCTCGAAGAATTGCCACAAAAACCCTTTGCGTTACCGAAATTGGCCAAGCACTTGGTGCAGTATTCTGCCAAGCGCAATAAAGGGAAACGAACTCGCACTACCATCGATAAGAACCTTCAGCAAAATATAAATGCCATTGTTGCGAGACATCACCAGAACCTCAAACAGAATCAGGTTCATAATGCGGCGGTTTTGGTATTGGATGTGAGAACGAGAGAGGTACTTTCATACGTGGGCAATGCCCCGACCACAACGGAACATCAAAAAGATGTTGATATGGTACAGGCCAATCGCAGTACTGGCAGTACCGTAAAACCGTTATTGTATGCCACCATGCTGGATGCCGGGGAGCTTTTACCCGATATGCTGGTGCCAGATGTGCCCACCCAAATTGCCGGATACACACCTGAAAACTTCAATGAGGATTATAGTGGGGCGGTCAGCGCGAAAGCGGCGTTGGCTAGGTCATTGAACATTCCGGCCGTTCGGTTGTTGCAAAAATTCGGATTGCAAAAATTCAGGGATCAGCTCGACTACTACAGGCTCAGAGGGCTTAACAAATCGGCCGATCATTATGGATTGACACTAATATTGGGCGGCGCAGAAACCAACCTTTGGGACCTTTGCAAAACCTATGCGGCCATGGCTTCGACCCTCAACCATTTCAGTGCTACTTCGAGTGAATATTTCGAAAAGGAATTTACCGAACCCGTACTGCAAAAAGACCAGCTAGTCGATTTTGGAAACAAGTCTACCGAAAAAACCATTTTGGATGCGGCAAGTATCTATCTGACCTTTGAAGCGATGAAGGAGGTCAATCGCCCTGAGGGTAACGATTCATGGGAATTCTTTGATTCTTCAAAAGAGATTGCTTGGAAGACCGGCACGAGTTTTGGCAATAAAGATGCCTGGGCGATCGGGGTCACAAAAGACCATGTGGTCGGTATCTGGGTTGGTAATGCCGATGGCGAAGGTCGACCAAATGTGACCGGGGTGACTAGCGCTGCACCCGTTCTATTCGATGTTTTTGATGTGCTTCCGAGGTCTGATTGGTTTGAAAAACCATTAGATGAATTTGTCGAGGTCGAGGTATGTGCCGAAAGTGGGTATTTGGCTTCTGATATATGCCCTAGAAAAAAAATGGAAATCCCCAACAAAGAGAATTTCGTAAAGGTCTGCAGCTACCATCGCATGGTACAATTGGATAAGGATAGAAAGCAAAGGGTCAATTCATCTTGTGCAGACCTGTCGACTTCCGTTTCCGAGTCATGGTTTGTACTTCCGCCATTGATGGAATTTTATTACTGCAAGAATCATCCGACGTATAGAATACTCCCTCCTTTTAAGGCAAATTGTCAAAATAATGATAGCTCGCCTATTGCGTTCATCTATCCGAAGAACGGTAGTAAGATAACCTTGCCCAAGAATTTTGAAGGTAAAACCAACGAAGTAGCCCTAAAGTTGGCGCACCCGAAACCAGAGACCACCGTGTATTGGTACTTGGACGAAAAGTTCATTGGGGAGACCTCCCAGTTTCATGAAATGGGTATGGTTGCCCCTGCCGGAAATCACAAGATTACGGTAATCGATACCATGGGGAATGAGGCGATGGTGAGCTTTACGATCGAGTGATAAATTCCCTTTTGAATTAGGACTATTTACAGCTATATTTGATTCTTGTCCTTAAAACAACTCAACTATGGCAGAACAATACATCGTAGCGCTCGACCAGGGCACCACCAGTAGTCGTGCATTGTTAATCGATGCCGATGGAACCATCTTGGCAATGGAGCAGCAAGAATTTCCACAGATTTTTCCCAAACCGGGATGGGTAGAACATAACCCAAAGGAAATACTAGGGTCGCAAATGACCGTTTTAAAGCAATTGCTTGAAAACCAAAATGTAGACGCGTCAAGCGTCAAAGGTATTGGTATTACGAATCAGCGTGAAACCACTTTGGTATGGAACAAGAATACGGGCGAACCGGTGTATAATGCCATTGTTTGGCAAGACAAGCGTACAGCCGACATTTGTGAGAATTTGAAAGAGCGGGGCCTTTCCGATTACGTGGGTAAGACGACCGGGTTGGTCATTGACTCCTATTTTTCCGCTACCAAGGTCAAATGGATTTTGGACAATGTCGATGGAGCTAGGGAACAGGCCGAAAATGGTGATTTGCTTATGGGAACGGTCGATACTTGGCTGATTTGGAACATGACGAACAGAGAAAGTCATGTGACCGACTATACAAATGCCTCGCGTACCATGCTCTATGATATTTCTGAGTTGGATTGGGACCCTAAGCTTTTAAAGGAGTTACAAATTCCTGAAAGTATGTTGCCCAAGGTGAGCCCTTCTTCATTTCATTTCGGGGATTGGATTTACGATGGCGTCAAAATACCGATTGCCGGAATTGCCGGAGATCAACAGGCAGCTCTATTTGGGCAGGCGTGTTTTGAAATCGGCACTGCCAAGAATACCTACGGCACGGGCTGTTTTATGTTGATGAATACCGGCGAAAGGCCCCAGTTCTCTGAAAATGGATTATTGACGACTATTGCCTACGGATTGGATGGAAAGGTCTTTTACGCGCTTGAAGGCAGCATATTCATTGCCGGAGCTGCCATTCAATGGCTGCGCGACGGCCTGGAGTTAATAAAGGATGCCAAAGAGACCGAGGCATTGGCCGATTCGGTCGAAGGAGAAAGTTCGGTCTATGTCGTTCCGGCATTTGCCGGTCTGGGTGCCCCATATTGGGACATGTACGCCAGAGGGGCCATTTTCGGACTGACCCGCGATACCGGTAAAGCGCATCTGGCAAAAGCTACGTTAGAATCATTGGCCTATCAGACCAAAGACATCCTAAATGCAATGCAAGAAGATTCAGGAGTCGAACTGACCAGCCTAAGGGTCGATGGTGGGGCCTGTGCCAATAACCACTTGATGCAATTTCAGTCAGATATTCTGGGCAGTGAAGTACATCGACCGAAGGTTATTGAAACTACGGCAATGGGAGCTGCTTATCTGGCGGGCATTCAAGTCGGACTTTGGTCTCAAAGTGATATTGATCAAAAAAGGGAGTTGGACAAAATTTTCGAGCCAACCTTTGATGTCGAAAAGCGAGATCGATTATATGCCAGATGGCAAAAAGCTGTGAAAAGATCAAAAGGCTGGGAATTGGATTGAAAACGTCTTTACAAGAAATACATCAAAGGTAGGTGATACTGCCAACTGTTGGAGCCTCAAGTGAGGATAAACGGATGGCCACTAGAGCCCCATTCGATTGGCTGCACGGCATACTCTTTCTGACGGGCGCTCAGGGTAACCGCTCGAAATAACATCTAAAAACGACTATGAAAAACATAAGATTCTCCAACCTTGATCGAGACAAAACCATTAAAAGGCTATCGAAGAATCAATTCGACCTTGTTGTTATTGGTGGCGGAATCACGGGTGGCGGCATAGCTTTGGATGCGGCTTCGCGCGGCCTCAGGGTTGCCCTTGTGGAAAAAGGTGATTTTGCATCGGGTACAAGTAGTAAGTCTACCAAATTGATTCATGGGGGGCTTCGTTATCTCAAGCAATTCGATTTTTGGCTGGTCAAGGAAGTTGGCTCCGAAAGGGCCATCGTTCACAAGTTGGCTCCCCATTTGGTGATTCCGGAAAAAATGTTGCTTCCGCTAATCGAGAATGGCTCATATGGAAAATGGCTGACATCCATCGGACTTAAGGTCTATGATATCCTCGCACAGGTTACCGGAGATGACAAGCGCAAAATGCTTGAGAAAAAAGAGGCGATGAAATTAGAGCCCCTGCTTCCGAAGAAAATCTTAAAAGGTGCCGGATATTACGCTGAATACCGCACCGATGATGCCCGCTTGACCATTGAAAATATTAAGACAAGTCTGCAGTTTGGGGCAGAGGCTTTAAACTATGCCAAGGTCAACAATTTTATATATGAGAATGAAAAAGTCGCAGGTGTACTTGTCAAGGATGTCGTTTCTGATAAAGACTTTGAAATAAGATCAAAGTATATCATCAACGCGGCAGGGCCTTGGGTGGATGAGCTTAGGGGCTTGAACAACTCCAAAAAGGGAAAGCAACTGCACTTGACCAAAGGGGTTCATTTGGTTTTTCCACATGAAAAGCTTCCCGTAAAACAATCGGTATATTTTGATATTCCCGATGGGCGCATGATGTTCGCGATACCACGTGGTAAAGTAACCTATGTCGGAACCACTGACACCAATTTCAATAAGGATAAGGACAATGTTGATATCGATTTGGCAGACGCCATTTATTTGTTATCGGCCGTTAACAACATGTTTCCCAAGATTAATTTGGAGATGGAAGATATCATTTCATCTTGGGCCGGACTACGACCTTTGATTCATGAGGAAGGAAAATCGGCCTCGGAACTTTCACGAAAGGACGAGATTTTCACATCCGATACGGGATTAATAAGTATTGCAGGGGGGAAATTAACGGGCTACCGAAAAATGGCCGAACGGGTCGTGAACCGTATAGCCAAAAAAATGGAGGAAGAGGGCGCATCAGAATTAAGTGAATGCACCACAGATAAGATTCCGCTATGCGGAAACGACGGTTTCAAGAAGTTCAAGCATGTCAAAAAATATATCGCCGAAGTTTTTGAGCAGATAAAATCTGATGGCTTTACCGAATATGATGCTTGGTTTTTGGTCACCAATTATGGCAAACAGACCCAAACTATTCTCGACACCTATGCCGGCTTGAAAGAGGTCGACAACCGATTGCGAATGGCCAAGGCAGAATTGAATTTTGGCATCGAATATGAAATGGTTCAGAACCCGATGGATTTCTTTATAAGAAGAACGGGAAGGTTATACTTTGATATCGACAGTGTTCGTTTGTTGATGGAACCTATACTCGAAGAATTCAAAGCCGTCTTTAAGATTGATGACCAACAACTTGAGGAATGGAGGGAAGAGTTGAACAAACAAATCGACGCGCATTCAATTTTTACATTGGATCGGGTTTAAGAAGCTGATTCATAGGCCCCTTCTCAAATGAAGAAGATGAATCTGTTTTTAGCGGAGAAATGGGAGGAGCAAAAAATCAATCCAACCTCTCGGTCAAATCTTTGAAGACTTTCTTTGCATTTCCATTATCGTAAAGCACTTTATATACAGCATCGATAATGGGCGTGCGTGCTTTCTTTTTGAATTTTGATTTCAAATCGTAAGCACTTTTGACTGCGTAGTAGCCCTCGGCGATCATCTTCATTTCCATTTGGGCGCTTTTGACCGTGTAACCTTTGCCGATCATATTGCCGAACATTCGATTTCTACTAAAGATAGAATAGCCCGTTACCAGCAAATCCCCCAAATAAGCCGAATCGTTTATGTTCCGGTCGATTTTGTAGATACGTTTTGTGAAGCGCTTCATCTCACGAATTGCATTGCTCATCAAGACGCTCTGAAAATTGTCGCCATAACCCAATCCGTGAGCGATACCTGCGGCAATGGCATAGATGTTTTTGAGCATGGCGGCATATTCGGTCCCGATAATATCTTTGGTCACCTTGGTCTTGATATAATCACTGCCTAGATTTTCGGCCACATAGTTGGCCTTTTCGGTATCCGCACAAGCGATGGTCAAATAAGATAATCGTTCTAAGGCGACTTCTTCGGCATGGCAAGGGCCCGTGATGACTCCGATATTTTCAAAGGGAATTTTATATTTCTCATGAAAGTGCTCCCCGACGATAAGCCCCGACTCGGGTACGATTCCCTTTATGGCCGAAAAAACGATTTTGCCCACTAACGAAACGGTCAACTTTTTGAGTTCAGCTTCCAAAAACGCCGATGGAATGGCAAAAATGAGAATATCGTTTTGATCTACAGCTTCGTTGATGTCATCGGTCAGATGTAGCTGATCCGTATCGAACTCGACAGCGGTCAGATAGCTTGGGTTGTGCCGCTGAATTTTTAAAAATCCGATGGCATCGCTATTTCGCATATACCAACTTACCTTTTCTTGGTTCTCGCACAACATTTTTACGATGGCCGTGCCCCAACTTCCACCACCTAAAACCGCGAATTTTTTATGCATGTATTTCGTCGATAATTTCTAAATCTCAAAAGTACGTAAAATCGAACTCGCAATTTTTTATCGATGAACTACACAAATGCGACTAAAAAACGATGAACTACGCAAAATTTTAACAAGGGTTTGCATTTCGTCGAGCAATGAAATTGAGAATACCTCCGTTATTATTTCAGACAACAGATGAGAATATCATCGGTCAAGAATAACACAAAATTTGGCGTTTGGAACGCAGTCGCTATACCTGCGCTGAGCGCTGTTGAAACAACGATTTTTTTGGTTGGTTATTTAGTTAGGAATCGCCCTAGGTGCAATGCCCGGGGCGATTTTTTTAGTGACAAGATTTTGTAAAGCAAAATCCGAAGTCGAACTTGCTCCGACCGAAGCGTCAGAGTCTCCTTCTCAAAACTTTCGATTGAATTGACGCTGACCGAAGCGTCAAGGTCTTGTGCTCCTTTCGAACTTTTGACGCTTGTCACAAAGGCTGGAATTTAAAGACCCTTTAACCTCTTTTTAAAATCCGATGGATTCTCCCCGGTCACCTTTTTGAAAGTCCGATTGAAATACGAAAGGCTTTCAAAACCACAATCGTAACAGGTCTCGCCAATGTTTTTTCCCATGAGCAGCAGGCGTTTGGCCTGACTTATACGGTACTGATTGAGAAACCCGATAAATGTATTTCCGGTTGCTTTTTTAAAATACCGGCAAAACGCCGGCTTGGTCAAACTGCACAATCGGGCCACCTCTTCAATGGTAATTTTGGTTTGATATCGATTGTCCACGAGGGCATAGATTTCACGAATACGGTCTTGCTCCTTTTTACTATATCTATTGACGTAGGGTTTGGTATGTAACAGTTCGAACTCGTTACTCTGGGCCAATTTCTTTAAAATGTTCATCACCTGCATGAAAAATTCAAAGGGCTCGAGTTCATAGAGTTCTTTCATCAAACCACCAATTTCTTTTTTTGTCGACCCTTTAAAAGCGATACCATATTTTGAAAGTTCCATCAGATGATCAAGGCTTTGCAATTCTGGAAATTGTGAAATCGAGCTTTCCCTAAAAGCAGGCTTGATATGCAACACTTCTTTGCGATACGAAGAAGTAACACCATGATCAAAATTCAAGTGGGGGATATTTGACCCGATCAAGACCAGATCGTTGTCATGATATTGGGTTATATGGTCACCTACATGGCGCGTAGCACTTGCCCCTTCAATATAGACCAATTCATATTCAGGATGAAAATGCCAATAAAAAAGATGGTTCAATTTGGGGTCGTGTAAAAGCCGAAACGGACTTTTAGATGCCGGGGCGATGGTTTCAAGTTGGATTTTCATTTTGTTCAGATAGACAAAATTGCCTTGAATTAAGCATTAATTGAAATATAATATCAATATAGTTCAAATATTGGTCAATATCAAGGTAGAAACTAGATCGTTGATCAGGTAGTTTTACCAAGTCATTATTAAAAGGAAATCGAGATGCAACAGATAAATCAAAAAATCGAAATGGCCAACAAGGCCCACGAAGAAATTCCGGGAAACCCTTCAACGGCAACAAGCAGTAAGATAAAATTGAACGACCGTTCAAACGGAAAACCGTTACGGGTACTGAGTGAAGAGGATTGGGATTTTTGGATGCACAACGGCTATATTGTTATAAAGAATGCGGTGCCCAAAGATCAGGCAAGAGCGACGGCTGATTTTATTTGGGAGTTCGATGAGAAGGATCCCAACGACCCCAAAACCTGGTACGCCCCGGCGCGGGCCACAATGAAAATGAAGGAACTGACCGGAACCGGAATGGTCGAAGTATACAACCATCAACATTTATGGAACAACCGACAAGAGCAACGAGTGTATGACGCCTTTGTCGATGTATGGGGAACCGAAAAACTATGGGTAACCATCGACCGGGCCAATTTGAACTTTCCCCTACCGCCGGGAGTCGATAAAAAAGGGTTCATTCATTGGGACTATGATCCCGAAACCAAACCCCAAAACGTTCAAGGTGTCTTGGCCCTGGTCGATCAGACCGATGAGAATATGGGAGGATTTCAATGTATTCCCTGGCTATACCGCAATTACGATACTTGGAAATTGTCACAACCCGAAGATCGAGATCATTTTCAACCGGATATCTCGGGCTTGGAAGACAGAATCGTCAAAGTAAAAATGGAAGCAGGTGATTTGTTGATTTTCAATAGCTCCGAACCCCATGGTATTCGACCAAACAAGTCGAAAGACAAGGTGCGGGTCGCACAATATGTTTCCATGATGCCTGCCGAGGAAGACAACGAAGAGTTGAGAAATTGGCGCATCAATTCTTGGAAAAATAGAATCTCCCCCGAAGGTTACGCTTTTCCTGGAGATCCGCGAAATTGGGAACAGACTAAATACGAAACAGCCCAATTATCTCCACTTGGTGAGAAATTGTTGGGATTAAAGAATTGGTAGTCTTGTTTATGGTTTCCCCTCCTCAGATGCGGAGGGGAATGAATCCCGACTTTTTCGTTGGGAGAAAGGGAGGTTGAGATTTTAAACCCCTCTGTCCTCCTTCGTCGGGTATCTCCCCTTATGTGAGGGGAGATGTCAAACTCAAACAGTCCTTTCCAAGAATATCGACTCTTCAGATAATAAAATGTATTTTTGCCCGCTTAAATTCTTAAGCGTGAAAAAGTACTTGAATCTTTTCGACTTTAAGCAAAAAGTAGATTACAAGACTGAAATCTTATCGGGGCTCACTGTAGCCCTGGCCCTGGTGCCCGAAGCGATCGCATTTGCATTGATTCCGGGGTTTTCACCATTGACAGGGTTGTACGCGGCCTTTGTTCTATGTCTGGTCACCGCTATTTTGGGAGGTCGACCCGGAATGATTTCAGGTGCAACCGGAGCCGTTGCCGTTATTTTCGCGGGATTGATTTTGGAGCTTAAACGGAATTTTCCCGGTATTGAACCCGAAACGATCTTAAACTACGTATTTGCGACTGTAGTTATTGCCGGGGTTCTTCAGATTTTGGCAGGACTGTTGCGATTGGGAAAGTTCATACGGCTGGTACCCCACCCCGTGATGTTCGGTTTTGTCAACGGACTGGCCATTATCATCTTTATGGCGCAGTTTCCCAATTTCCAAGAAAAAGGAACTGACAATCTTTTAAGTGGAGCGCCATTTTTTATAATGTTGGGCCTGACCCTACTGACCATGTTGATTATTTGGGGATTTCCGAAATTGACCAAGGCGATTCCCTCTTCCTTATTGGCGATCTTGGTGGTTTCGGCCATTGTCATCGGTTTCGGAGTCGATACCCTTACAGTTGCCGATACCATGGGCGAAGGTGAGAGTATCAAGGGTGGGTTTCCGCCCATATCCATTCCGCAGATTCCGTTCACGTTTGAAACGTTTAAAATCATTTTGCCCTATGCCGCAATTGTAGCCGGAGTCGGACTTATCGAAAGTCTTTTAACTCTCAATATTATTGATGAAATCACCGAGACCCGGGGAAGCGGTAATAAAGAATGCGTTGCCCAGGGCACTGCGAACATCTTCTCTGGCTTTCTTTCGGGTATGGGCGGATGTGCCATGATCGGACAAAGTTTGATCAATACCTCTTCGGGCGCACGGGCACGACTATCGGGAATCACTGCGGCGGTCATGCTGTTGGTTTTTATCATGTTCGGGTCGAACCTTATCGAGCGCCTTCCTATGGCTGCCTTGGTCGGACTCATGTTCATGGTCGCCATAGGAACCTTCGAATGGGCAAGTTTTAAAACCTTTGGCAAAATGCCAAAATCAGATGTAGTGGTCATGGTTTTGGTGACCTTGATTACTGCGATTACCCACAATCTGGCCGTGGCGGTCTTACTGGGGGTTATTATTTCGGCTTTGGCCTATTCTTGGGAAAATGCAAAACGTATTCGCGCCAGAAAATACGTAGATGAAGACGGAATCAAACATTATGAAATTTACGGCCCCTTGTTTTTTGGTTCGACAACATTGTTTTCTGAAAAATTCGATGTGCAAAACGACCCCGATGAGGTCATAATCGACTTTAGGGAAAGCCGGGTGGCCGATATGTCAGGTATCGAAGCGTTGAACAAAATCACCGAAAGGTATAAGAAGGCCGGTAAAAAAATACATCTACGTCATTTGAGCAATGACTGTGTACGGCTTTTGGAAAATGCCGAGAATATTATCGATGTGAACGTTTTGGAGGATCCCACCTACAAGGTGGTGGTGGACAGGATTAGGAAGAAGAATGGTTCTGAGCCCGACGACCCCTGGAACATTTGGGGGTTTTAGGCTTAAACTTGCTTTTTGTGGTTGCCAAGATAATTTCCAGCCCATCCGAACCAGTAACGTGATGAAATTCGGTTTTGAAGCCTGTGTATTTTATTCTCCAAAACGGCCTCCTTCTTAAATTTCAATTGTGCCTCTTTCATGACAGGTTGATTTAATATCGCCTTGTTTATTATAAAGACGAACAACTTTCAAAAAGAAGGACTTTTTTTTGTTAAAATTTTACGCCTCTTTTAGGCTCTCTTGGGAAGTCCTATTTTTAGGGGCTTCCCATACGATGGATGAAAGGAGAATTTTAAGATTCAATTGTATTTCTGTATCGCGGGAATGATATATTTATTTAGTAGTTCATCAGTATAGCCATGGGCTTTCCTGTTGTTATAGTTTGTCGAAGTGAGAACAACGGTAAGATTTAATTCAGGAAAAGCCATCACTTTGTTTCCACCATTTCCGGCCATTGCATAGCATGAAACTCCTTTATCCTCGCCATATTCCCTTAACCAAAAAAGATAACCATAATCCATTCCCGGCCAAGCATTTGCTTTCGCACTGGTCGCTTTCTTAATCCATTCCGAGGAGATAATTTGTTGCCCCTTCCATGTTCCTTCTTGCAGGCACATTTGAATTATTTTTAGAAAATCACGGCTTCGATACTCACTGCCGCCAGCTGTGTTCAGTGTTCCAGTGGGGGTGAGGTGAAGTTTGTAATCCTTGATTTCCAAGGGACCAAGGAGATTCTTTTTCAAGAATTCCACGGCGGTACCCTTTACTGCCGATTGAACTATTTCGGCAATAGCCGCCGATCCTGCGGAACAATAGCTCATCGATCTTCCGTATGGAGAATCTTCAGGCCTAGGGGAATAAGGATATGACTTTATTGGAAGATTCACAAAGAACTGGGCCCAATCTTCAATGATGTACATCCGCTCCTCATTTCCCCTTGAAAAGCTATTGTTGTCATCACATTCCAATATCGAACTCATGGTCAAGAGATCTTCTATCGTAATTTCTTCCTTTCGAGCATCGGGATTTTGCGTCGGCATTTTATGTTTTAAATAATTGAAGATTTTATCTTTTTCCGATTTGATAGCACCTTGGTCAATTGCAATTCCTGTAAGTAGCGTACCAATTGTTTTGGTGGCCGAGCGTGTATTATGTTTCGAATTCAGGTCGTTGCCTTGATAGTATTTTTCATAAAGCAGTTTGCCATTCCTGGCGATCAGAATACTCGTAATTTCTTCATAAGTTCCCTTTTTGACTTCTGTATCCATTTCATCCAACGACTCACTGGATATCAGGTTTTTATCCGAAAAATCAATTTGTCCGAGTATGGTGTTCCCAATGAGTAAGAAGAAAAAGGTGATTAATCTGACTTTGCACATAACAATGTTCATTTTGAATGAGTTCAAATGTATGCATTGTGCAATAGGGATAATAGAATGAAATTAACCTCAGTTTAGTTTGGAACGGTAGGTGCTAGGGGTCATTCCTAAATAAGACTTGAAAGTTCGAGTAAAATGGCTTTGATCTGAGAAACCGCATAGATACGCTATCTCTGTCAATGAGTTATGGGAGTCTAAAAGGCAGACCATTGCTTTTTTTACCTTTTGCTGCCTGATATAATTGCCCAAGGTAGTCGAGAAATACTTCGGGATCGCCCTGGAAAGATAGACGGGATGCACACCCAATTCATTAGATAGAAACTGAAGACTGGTAATTTGTGTGTCATCGGAATGCAAAAGTTCTTTCAAGGGTTCGATCCACGGAGGTCGTTTTTTGAAAAATTCACGTTTCAATGATTGTGAATTCTCGCAAAGCTGAAGCAATAAAAGGTCTATAGAAACTTCGGAGTATTTGTCTTGGCACTTGAATTCGAAATAAATCTTGCCCAGCAAATGATGCATCAAAGGATTTTCTATCAATCGACTTCCCTCCCAAAGTTCGATATCCAGCTTTTTTTGGTCGAACCATTTTCTTTCAAACTCTATGTGAAACCCACTGGCAAAATTTGATTCTTTGGTATTGTAATGAATTTCATTCCAATTGTGCAAAAGGAAACTTCCAGGCGGGCAAGTTGTTTTACGCTTCTTATTGACATCATAAAGGTTACCTTTTATAACATACATGAAGTAGGGGTTCTCATGATAGTGCCAGTCGGTTTTAGGAAGATGGTAGTCATATTCAGAGAGAATGATGCCTTTGTTCTCAAGTTCAAGCCGCATTTGACCATAATAAGTGCCCTTGGTTAAGATTTTCATGAATCAGTCAATTACCGTTGCTCCCATATAAGATGTCTAAATGAACCATTTGTTACATCGATGGTCCCCGAAAACAAAAATTGCGCCTATTGAGGTGGAATAGGCGCAATTCAAGATTTTGAAGGATGCACTAAAGTGTTCTTAAATACTCGGCAACCGCCCTGGCATCTTCCTCGCTCAGGTTTTGGTTGAGCATAATAGCGTTGTTGTATTCCTTGAGAAGGGCCTTGGCAATTGGGTCTTCTTTCAACATGCCATCTGGGTTCAGGATCATGTTCATCACCCATTCGGGACTTCTTCTATCATAGATTCCGGCCATTGCAGGGCCAATCATTCGCTTGTCAACAGCATGACAGGCGATGCAAATTGTGCCGAAGGTCTTTTCACCTTTGGCCGCCATCTCTGTATCGATTTCGTCGCCAAACTCTACAGAGGTAATGGGTCCCACACCCTTATTATCCAGATCGACCGGGACACCTTCCTTGGCCGCTGTCGTTTCGGCTTTCTTTTCAGTCTTCGATCGGCTCATTTCGAAACCTTCTTTCTTTTCTTCCTTTTTGTCCTTTCCACCACAGCCGATTATCAAGCCGCCGAGTGCCAAAGCAAAGATTACTTTTTTCATATGTGTTAAATTTTTTGCTGCCCTAGAAATTAGGGGTTTTCAGCGATTTTCGAGATTACACCACTAATATATGAAATAGCGATGTTTAATGGTTCTCGTTGAAGAAATTAATCGCCCTTTTCTCGGTATAGGTTGCATTGTTGCTTCCGTGAAATCCGACATGACCGCCATATTTTGGGACCTCCAAATATAAATTCGGATTTTCCATTGCTTCTTTTTTCGGATAGCATTCCGGTCCAAAAAATGAATCATTTTGGGCATTGATTATTAAAGAAGGAATTTTGATGTTCGGAAGAAACTGTCGGCAGCTACATTTTTCGTAATAGTCAAGGGCACTTTTGAATCCGTGGGCGCGACTGGTATAAATATCATCGAAATCTTTGAGCGTTTTGATATTGTCGATGTCAGCTTTGGAAATTTTATCAGGAAAGATAGGAAGCTTTAACTTCAACTTGTCAAGCAAATGCTTTTTAAATCGCCGAGAATAAGGAAGGTTCTTCAACTTCAACAACTCTTTCAATGAACTATAAAGGTCACAAGGCACCGATATACCGATAGCAGCTTTTAATTTCTTTGAAAGACCCCTGCCTTCACCAAGATACTTCAAGGCCATATTTCCGCCTAGGCTGAAACCTTTGAGATAGATTTCACTATAGTGCCTATTTTGGGCAATATACTGCACGACGGCCTCCAAATCTTCTGTGGCACCTGAATGATACGAACGAAACAGTCGATTTGTTTCTCCGCTGCATCCCCGAAAGTTGACCGCGCAGGCATCAAAGCCCGAGGCGTTCAAGACTTTTGCAGCTCCGGTCATATAGGGTCTTTGCCCATGCCCTTCAAGGCCGTGCAAAAGAACCACAACCTTGTTAGAGGGGGTCTTCGAAAAACTCCAATCCAAGTCTAAGAAGTCATTGTCTGGCAAATCGATTCTTTCCCTTTTTTGAACAAAATCATTGATTTTTCGCCAAATTCCGTTGTAAATCGTCGAAAAATGGCCGTTTTTGAACAAAAACGGCGGGTTATAGTCAGACTCGATAATTGGCATTAATAAAGAATATTATCTTGTGCCTTTATTTTTTCAGGAAGGTTTTCTTCATTCAGCATATCCCTTAAATCGATTTCAATGGTACGGCAAAGGGCGGTCATGGGCACGTCGTTGATTCGACCTTCGAAAGGGTCTTCGCTATTGCTTCCTACTTTTTCCATGGTGGTGAAAATCCAGGAGATCAATACTGAAAAAGGGATCATCATGAAAATGTACCAATCACGGACCAAAGATGGTATTTCTGATATGCCCTCCTCAAAAACATCGAGAAGGCCAAATGGTATCAGCAAGACAAAGATCCAAGTAAATACAGTACTGAAATAAGCATATTGCCTAGGAAAAGGGGTGTTTTTGATACGTTCACATTTGCCCTGTAGATTGTACATCTCCTCCAAATTGCCGTAAAAAACTTGCTTGTCAAATTCGGTGATCTTGCCTTGATCCAATAATTTTTTTAAGTGCAGTCCTTGATTTTTGATGATATGTGTGGCCACATTTTTTCGATTTTCCAAATCTTCTTCCTCATCGACCTCCAGGAAAGAATCCAATCCCTTGCAGACCGGATTTCGTTCACCGTGTCTGTCAAACAATTTTTCGACGGACCTATTCTCTCTTATTGAAAAACTGGTGGGTTGCCGCAATTGAACGCGCAAGGCGTTGATCCATGCCAAATGTCGATAAATAAGAATACGCTGGGCCTCTTTGTCGTTTTCGACCAAACTCAAGACATTATTGGCCCAGGTACGTGAGTAATTTACGATGCCGCCCCAAATTTTGCGACCCTCCCAAAATCGGTCATAGCTCTGGCTGTTTTTAAAACCAATATAAAAGGCGACCGCAATACCGATGACACTCAACGGTTGAAAGGGAATGTCAATGAAATCCCACCCAAAAAAATGGTAAACACAGAATGCAAGAGCCGCCCATAATGTAAAGAACAAGAGATTTTTCCAAGCATATCTCAGAATGATCCCCCAGCCGATGTTTCTTTTTACGTACATAAGTTTTAGTTAAATAGGTGTCGCCTAGGTACAATTGAAGGGATGAAAATACCCAAGCGTTTCGACAGTGTTCAGCGTGACCTATTTCGGATAAATTTCCAGCACTTTCGTTTGCTCTTCTATAGCCGATTTAAATTCTGATTTTAGTTCGTCAACCAATTCCGAAACGGGAAGTGTTTCATCTATCAACGCGGATCCCTGACCAGCCGACCATATCGTTTTCCATGCCTTGGCCTCGGTATCGAGCTCATTTCCAAAATCGATTTTCTTGTCTTTTTTAAGATCTTCTTCCGTAAGCCCAACAGCTTTTAAGCTGGCCGATAAGAAATTGGCGTGAACTCCTGAAATTGCAGCTGTATAGGTTACATCACTTGCCCCTGCATCAATGATCATTTTCTTATATTCTTCTGGAGCTTTGCCTTCATCTGTATTGATAAAGCGAGTGCCCATGTAGGCCAGATCTGCGCCCATCTGCATTGCAGAGGCGATATCGCGACCCGTGCTTATGCAGCCTGAGAGGATAATGGTTTTGTCAAAGAATTTTTTGATTTCGGCCACCAAGGTCATTGGGTTAATGGTTCCGGCATGTCCGCCCGCCCCTGCGGCGACGAGAATCAATCCATCGACACCTGCTTCTTGGGCCTTTTCGGCATGGCGTTTTTTAATGATATCGTGAAATACCAGTCCGCCATAGCTATGGATCGCGTTGACCACCATGGAAACCGCCCCCAATGAGGTGATGACGATTGGCACTTTGTGCTTTACACATAATTTGATATCGGCCTCCAATCTCGGATTGGTCGGGTGCACGATGAGATTCACGCCAAAAGGAGCCGGTTTTTGGCCGGTTTCCTCTTCAAATTCTTTAAGTGTTGTCTTGATTTCAATAAGCCATTCTTCAAAACCTTCACTTGTACGTTGGTTCAGAGCGGGAAAGGTGCCTACGATTCCATTTTTGCAGCATTCGATAACCAATTTCGGGCCTGAAATCAGGAACATTGGAGCTGCTATGGCAGGAAGGGCAAGATCTTTGATAAACGAAGGCTTCTGACTCATCTCTTTTTTCAATTAGGATTAAAAAGTAGGGATTAATTGCTTTGATTTTTCAAAACTATGGTATTTTTATCATTCCTATGCGTGCATAATAAAATAATTGTCTGACTATGTACTTAAAAGAATTTGAAGTGCGATGGAGCGATGTCGATGCCAATCGGCATTTGGCCAACAGTGCCTATATCAATTTTATGAGCCATACCCGAATGGCCTTTTTGTGGGAACTGGGCCTGAACCAAAAGAACTTGGCCGAACACCAAATTGGGCCAGTTGTCTTTTACGAGCATATGTACTATTTCAAGGAGGTATTTCCAGGTAGGCCCATTAAGGTCTCTTTGGAAGTGATGGGCATGAGCGAAGACGGCAAGTTTTTTGAATTTCATCATAATTTTTACGATACCAACGGAAAAAATGTGGCACATTGCGAAATGATGGGGGCATGGATCAGCTTAAAAACAAGAAACCTTGTGGGTTTGCCCCTAGATTTGTTAGCCATTTTCAACACCGTCGAAAGACCGGAAGGCTTCCGAATTTTGACCAAGGAGGATACACGAAGGTTTGCTAAAGTTCCCACAGATTTGACATAAGAAGCATCTTTTTATGGAATAAATCCATATATTTGGATTTATTCCTGATATATGAAACGTTCGGGTACGGCTGATTTGTTATTGCACGGTGGCGCAGTGCCACCTTGGCTCTTTAATCGAATGAAGCAATTAGCGCTTCCGCTTGTAGAGGCCATTATTGAAAATCGGGGCAAAGACGATTTTCTGGAACGCCTATCAGACCCTTTTTGGTTTCAGAGTTTTGGATCTGTTATCGGCATGGACTGGAATTCCTCTGGGATTACGACTACTGTTCTTAATGTATTGAAGCAATCGATCAATCCTGTTTCCAAGCAATTGGGCTTATATGTGTGTGGCGGTAAGGGGAAACAGTCTATCAGAACTCCGCTTGAATTAATAGAGGTGGGCCACAAAGCCGGACTCGATGGCGACCACCTTGCAAAATGCAGTAAACTGAGTGCCAAGGTTGACAACACCGCTTTGCAAGATGGTTACAATTTGTATATCCACAGCTTTGTTGTCAGCGATACGGGGAGATGGTCCGTAATTCAACAGGGCATGCACCACTCAAATGGAATGGCGCGTCGATATCATTGGCATTCCAAAAACCTGAAATCCTTTGTTGAAGAGCCGCATGTGGCAGTTTGTGGTAAAACTCAAGGAAGCATTCTGAATTTGGTCCATAAAGATGCCGCGCCCACCAAGCAAGGCATTCTAGAGATTACTAGAGAACACCCCGCTAAGATCTTAAAAGAAGTGCCACATCTTTTGGTGCCGGTCTACCATCATATAAAACCCAAGGATGTTGACATGAAACGTTTGGGAAGCATATTATGGCTGGCCCAGGAAAACGAAACCCAAAAGTTCGAGGATTTATTGTTGCTGAAGGGGCTAGGGCCAAGAACTTTGCATTCATTGACTTTGGTAAGTGAAATTATTCATGGTACGCCCTCACGATTTTCCGACCCGGCCCGTTTTGCCTTTGCCCATGGCGGCAAAGATGCGACTCCCTTTCCGGTTCCGACCAAAGTTTATGATGAGACTATCAATACCTTGCGCAATGCGGTGGATCGGGCCAAAATTGGAAACGCCGATAAGCTAAAGGCTGTGAAAAAACTAACTTATTTGGCGCAGAAGGCAGAGAAAGGGTTTACGCCCATCGCTAATTTCGATGCACTCGTCAAAAGGGAGAATGACGAATCATACAAATATGGTGGCCGAAGTGTTTATGGGTTCGCGAAACCTTCCCAAAGCAGGCAATTGAGCTTGTTTTAGTCTATATGCTTCTAGTTTGTGGTTTGGTTCTTTTACTGGCCAGGTAGACCCCCAACAACACCAGACAGGCGGCAATTATTTTTATAAAGGTCAGGGCATCCTTTCCTACGGCAATGGCATATAGAATTCCTACTATCGGTTGAACGTATAGAAAGACACTCAAGGTCGATGCCTTTAGCTGGGTCAATGCGAATATATTAAAGAGATAAGTGCAAAAGGTAGTACCGACGATAACAAAAACAATTCCCCAGATGGCTTCGGCGGGAAGGTTGATAAAGTCTATTTCTGTGAATTCCTGATACCCGAAAGGCAACACCAATAGTATTCCCAAAGTAAATAACCACTTCATAAAGGTAAACGGATGGTATTTATCCAATAAGGGTCTTACAATAATTAAATAGGATCCATAGAAAACGGAATTCAGAAAAATGAAAAAATTTCCGAGCGGAATATTGGGCGCATCTTGGCGTATTTCGCTTCCGAAAATAATAAGGCCCGCTGCGCCTAGAAGCCCTATACCTATCCCCAGGATTTTGCTTTTGGATATTTTTTCCTTGATAAGAATAGCCGAGAGAATCAGCACTATTATTGGGGTGGTGGTGACCAATACAGAACTGTTGATCGGTGTTGTCAACGATAGCCCTTTAAAGAACACCAACATATTTACACCCATGCCCAAAATTGCGCAAAGCAGAATTCGAGGATAGTCTTTTTTTTCGATTCGCTCTTTGGGGCCAAAAATTGAAATCATCCAAAAAAGTAGGCCGGCGCCTACAACACGAAAAATGATGAATGCAAAAGGTTGCACATAGTGGGGCATGACCCCCTTGGCAATCGTATGGTTGAGTCCGTAAATTGTCGTGGCCCCGAGTGCGGCTAATATGGCAAGGGTTCGCTTGTTCAACTAATAATGGCGGCTTTGGCAGCCTCGACCACCTTTTTACTGTTTCCAACGAAAATTTGGTCTTCAACTATAATTACGGGACGCTTCAAAAAAGTGTAGTGATCCAATATCAATTCTTTATAATCCTTTTCGGCCAATGTTTTTTCATGTAGTCCGCGTTGGCGGAAGAGCATGGCCCTACGACTAAAAAGCGCTTCGTAACCCCCGGCCATAGAGGCCATTTCGTCGACTTGGGCTTCAGTCATCGCTTCCGTTTTGATGTCTTGCAGAACGAAGCCCTTAAGAGGTGCCAATTCTTTGAGAATGCGCTGGCAGTTAGAACAAGTTGATAGGTGGTATATTTTCTTTGCCATCTTTGAAATCAAATTATCTGTATACTTTTATTATTTCTCCATTATACATTCCAGTGACGCTGGCCTCATAGCCGGCTATTACCTTTTTCATTGAAACAGGCGTATGCCCGAGGAAGTAATCTTTATACTTTTCATAGGAATCTTCAACCAGCCCTGCCGAAACGGCATTGAGGCGAATTCCTTTTTTCAACTCCAATGAAACGGCTTTTACAAAGCTATGAATTGCACCGTTCACCATGGCGGCACTTGCCGTTTTAATTACGGGATGGTCGGCCAAGATGCCAGTTGTCAAGGTAATGGATCCATTTTCGTTTAAATATTCATGACCTATTCGCACCAAGTTTACCTGCCCCATGAGCTTGCTGCCAAAACCAATGTAGTAATCGTCTTCAGAGAGGTTTTCAAATGTGTCCCATTTGGCTTCACCGGCAGCGCAGATAATGGCATCCAACATGCCTATTCGGTCAAACATATTTTTTATGGTGGCGCTATCGGTAATATCCACTTTCAAATCTCCGGTCGTTCTGCCAGCGATGTACACCTCATGGTCTTTTTTGAAATGAGCGGTCAGGGTCTTACCGATTGTACCTTGGCCACCAACGATCAATATTTTCATTATATCTGTTTTAATTAGGGTTATCTAGTGCTAGGTCGACCGCTTTTGCGGCGTGAATTTGGGTGGTATCAAATAGCGGAACCGAAATATCATCTTGTGAAATCAATAATGGAATTTCGGTACAACCGGCAATAACTCCTTCAGCACCTAGAGTTATCATATTGTCTATTACCTGTAAAAAAACGGCTTTGGATTTCTCGGTAAGTACTCCCTTTACCAATTCATTGTATATGATGTCATTCAATGATTCACGTTCTTTTTTTTCTGGAATTAGGACTTCGAGTCCAAAATCATCTTCCAAAACTTTGGTGTAAAAATCTTTTTCCATGGTGAACTTTGTTCCGAGAAGGGCTACCTTTTTTAAATGCTTTTTCTCTATCGCCTCTCCTGTCGCTTTGGCAATATGTATAAAGGGAATTGAAGTGGATTCAATTACCCGACTGCTGATTATATGAATAAGGTTGCTGCAGATCAATAAGATTTCGGCACCTGAGCCTTCCAGTTTTTTGGCTTCCTTCACGATAATGTCACCGATTCCATCCCAATTCCCCTCGAACGTCAATTTTTCGATTTCGGCAAAGTCAACTGTGTTCAGAATACTCTTGGCAGAATGTGAGCCACCAAGTCGATTTCTTGTCATTCGATTTATGTGCTCATAGTATATTTTCGAAGACTCCCAGCTTATCCCCCCTATCATTCCTATGGTTTTCATGGTTTTCTATTTTGAATACTTATCTTATTTTCGACATTTCTTCCGCACCTTCAATTTTGAAGGAGGTCAATATTTTTTTGATACGATTGCTCAAAATCGATTTTTTAGATTGCCTGTTGCTTGAAAAACAATCGGACTCACATGCAATTTGATTTATCATTTTGTATATATTTATATATCGCTAAATGTCGATATGTTATGGGCAAAAAAAAATCAAAGCTCTGTTTTAAGCGCCTTGATGTAAGATTCGATAATCTTTTCGTTGCGTTTGTAATAGGTCCATTTTCCGTGGCGTGTCGGTATGATCAAATCAGCGTTCTGCATCGCCGTTAAATAGGTCGATGTGGTAGATTGCGAAAGTCCTGTTTTATCGTGAATAAAGCCAACGCAGACTCCGTCATCAAAATGGTCAATATCTTGGTGTGGCGGAAAATTCTTTTCAGGCTCCTTTAACCACTTCAGGATGTTCACCCGGGTCTGATTTGATAATACTTTACTAATTTCGACGATATCCACGAAGCAAATATATAATAAATATTTAGATATCTAGAAATATAGATATGTTATTTGATAATTAAACCTTCTCCCTTGGAAAAACTCTTCGATATTTCAATACAAAACCGAAAAATACTTTACAAGTTCTTGACCGGCATGGCAAAAGAGGAATTATTGAAAATTCCTCCGGGCTTTCGAAACAACATTTGGTGGAACATCGCTCATGTTTTGGTCACCGAACAATTGTTGATTTACAAAAGGAGCGGTTTGAATTGTAGTGTTCCAGAGAGTTTAGTTGAAAAATTTAGAAAGGGAACTATCCCTGATGGCCTGATCAAAGAAGAAGAAATAGAACTTGTCAAAAAATTGTTGATTTCTACGGTTGAATGTACCCGTGACGACTACCAGAAGGGGGTATTTAAAAACTTTGATGAATATACCACGAGCGCGAACGTTGTCCTTAAGAGCGTTGAGGATGCAATTGCCTTCAATGTTTTTCACGAAGGTCTTCATCTAGGTGCTATTCTGTCTCTTCGAAAGTCGTTGTAGCGGTCAGGTTATCGTGTTTTATTTTAGCCCTGAGGTATTTAGAGGCTTCGTCAAACGAAAGAATCACTTCAATGGGGCCATCTGCAAAGGAGGCAACCTCATATTGATTATATAATAGTTTAACTCCTTTTTTGGTAAGGCCGATATTCTCGGGCAGGTAAAATGAATCTTGTTCGAACATAAAACCCGTATGGTTTATCGATTCGTCAACCGGAATATTTTCCTGTAACCGAAATTTTGCCTCGGCCAATTTTCTAAAACCGTCTCGATCGGAAAAAAGTTGCCAATTTTCAAGCTCGACGCCCTTTTTCTTGTCAAAATTTAAAAAACGTTTTGAGGTATAGCCATGGGCACCGCCCGTGTACAGATATGAATCGAGTATTATGGTCAATAGTGTCTTATCCTCAAAAGTGACCTTGCCATTGATTTTTGCTTCCCAATTCTCACCCTCATCATCATATAGTTTTGTGATTTCGACATATCCCTCATTAAATGATTTGATGGCATCATCGATGGTGGCAACCTCGAGCTCTTCCTTTTCTTCGAATAAAAGGGTCGAAATGATTTCTTCCGAAATTGCGTTGTTGATATTTTGGGCCACCCTTGACCTCTCCAACACCTCGGGAATTTCGATTGAAACCTTTGGACAGCCCTTACATTCTTCGGCCAATAATTTTTTCTTGGAAAACGTAAGTTGGTGCTCATTTTTACAACCAATGAGCATAATTACAAGTAGGAAGTAGGCAAACGGGCTCTTCATGATCTTAGGGGTGATTGTCGCATTGGGCCGAGTTAAAAGATAACGATACATTTGCAACATTAATTATATTTTATGAGCGAAAAAAAGTTAAAATTCAATAGCAAGACCATTCATGGAGGTCAATCTCCTGATAAGGCCTATGGCGCCGTCATGACGCCGATTTATCAAACATCGACCTATGCCCAAACTACACCCGGGGGTCATCAAGGTTTTGAGTATTCAAGAAGTGGTAACCCGACCAGGGCGGCTTTGGAAAGTTCTTTGGCAAGTATTGAAAACGGCAATTATGGTTTGGCCTTTGCAAGTGGGCTAGCCGCTATGGACGCCGTTGTAAAGCTATTGGGTCCGGGTGACGAGGTCGTTTCGACCAATGACCTCTATGGGGGAAGCTATCGGATCTTCAAGCAGATTTTCGAAAAATATGGTATTGTCTTTCATTTTGTGGATATGCAAGATGTCTCTGAAATTGAAAAGAAAATTACCCCAAAGACAAAATTGATCTGGGTAGAGACTCCGACAAACCCAATGATGAACATCATAGATTTGAAGGCCGTTTCCCAACTGGCCAAGACGAAGGGAATTTTGCTCGCGGTCGACAATACCTTTGCAACCCCGTATCTGCAGAGACCCTTGGAAATCGGTGCCGATATCGTCATGCACTCGGCTACAAAATATCTCGGGGGTCACTCTGATGTCGTGCTGGGTGCACTTGTGGTCAAGGATAAGGAATTGGCAGATAGACTTTATTTTATTCAAAATGCAAGTGGAGCGGTTTGCGGCCCTATGGATAGCTTTTTGACACTTCGTGGAATAAAAACGCTGCATGTTCGAATGCAACGTCATTGCGAGAATGGAAGGGCAATTGCCGAATATCTGAAAGAACATGCAAAAATTGAAAAAGTATATTGGCCTGGTTTTGAAAACCATCCGAATCACGCCGTTGCCAAGGAGCAAATGCTTGATTTTGGAGGAATGATCTCATTTATTCCGAAAGGGGCCTCTTATGAAGACGCCGTTAAGATTGTCGAAAAACTCAGGGTCTTTACGTTGGCCGAATCATTGGGTGGCGTAGAAAGTTTGGCCGGCCATCCCGCGAGTATGACCCATGCCAGCATTCCGAAGGAAGAACGGGAAAAAAGTGGAGTGGTAGATTCTTTGATAAGGTTGAGTGTCGGTATTGAGGATGCAGCCGACCTGATAGAAGACCTTGACCAAGCCATTGGATGATTATTTTGCGAAATTTCAAAAATAATAGCGTTTAAATTATTGAAATAATATAATTTTGCCGCTATATTTTCAATTCAATAAAAATTGCCTAGGTGATGTCCGGGCGCTAACCAATTCATTTAGAGTTTATGGATGCAAGAATGCAAGCAAAAATTGACCGATTCATGGAAGAGGTCAAGACCAGAAATGGTCATGAGCCTGAATTTATCCAAGCGGTTCAAGAGGTGGCCGAAACCGTAATTCCCTATATCGCGAGAAAAAAAATATATAGTGGCAAGAACATTCTTTTGCGAATGGTCGAACCTGAACGATTGATTTCGTTTCGGGTGTCTTGGGTAGATGATAAGGGCGAAATACATGTCAACAGGGGATATCGCATTCAGATGAATTCCGCTATTGGACCTTACAAAGGTGGACTTCGGTTCCATCCTTCGGTGAATGCAAGTATTTTAAAGTTCTTGGCCTTCGAACAGGTTTTCAAAAATAGTTTGACCACCCTTCCGATGGGTGGTGGAAAGGGAGGGTCTGATTTCGACCCCAAAGGAAAATCTGATGATGAGGTCATGCGTTTTTGCCATGCCTTTATGACCGAATTGTCAAGACATATTGGTCCCAATACAGATGTCCCTGCAGGTGATATCGGTGTTGGCGCCCGAGAAATTGGATTTCTTTTCGGGATGTACAAGAAGATTCGAAACGAATTCACAGGAGTGTTGACGGGCAAAGGTCTGTCATGGGGCGGTTCGAAAATACGACCCGAGGCAACCGGCTATGGTACGGTTTATTTTGCCCAAAGTATGTTGCGAACCATTGATCAAAGTTTTGATGGCAAGACGGTCGTGATTTCCGGTTCGGGAAATGTAGCGCAGTTTGCAGCCGAAAAAGTCATACAATTGGGCGGGAAAGTGGTAACGCTATCTGATTCCGGCGGTTATGTTCATGACCCTGAGGGCATTGATAAAAAGAAGCTCGCTTATGTAATGGATTTGAAAAACAACAAAAGGGGAAGAATATCCGAATATGCCAAAAAATATAAATCTGCCAAATTCATTAGCGGTAAAACACCATGGGAAGTCAAATGTGATATAGCCTTACCTTGTGCGACCCAAAATGAATTGGATGGAAAAAGCGCAAAGAAACTTATTAAAAACAAGTGCATCTGCGTTGCCGAAGGAGCCAATATGCCTTCGACCCCAGAAGCGATACATGCATTTCATGATGCGAAGATTTTGTTTGCTCCCGGCAAGGCCTCCAATGCGGGAGGTGTTGCGACCTCGGGCCTTGAAATGTCGCAAAACTCCTTACGTATCAGTTGGACGCGTGAGGAGGTCGATGATCGCCTGAAGGCAATTATGGAAGACATTCACGATTCATGCATCGAATATGGCAAGGAAAAAGGAGGTTATTGCAATTACGTGAAAGGCGCAAATATTGCAGGCTTTGTTAAAGTTGCCGATGCCATGCTGGCACAGGGAGTTATATAAGTTAGAAATACGAAGCAGCAAAGTATTGAGATGCGAAGCTCTACATTAAAGCGCTTCGCATTTTTCATTTTGCAACTTCCTGATATTTCTCAACTGGTACTTCGCACTTTTTCAGCTTATCTTTGCAAAGAGAACTCCAATTAGCTAATGCAGGTAACCACCAAGGGCATAGTACTATCATCTTTGAAGTATGGCGATAGTAGTCTGATAGTCAAAATTTATACGGCCTCCGACGGATTAAAATCATACCTTATAAAGGGCGTGTTGACCTCAAAAAAGGGAAAACTTAAAAGCGCCTACTTTCAGCCTTTATCACAACTTGAAATTGTGGCCTTTCACAAAAATAAAGGTACACTTGAGCGCATTCGCGAGGCCAAAGTGACATATCATTATAAGTCTTTGCATAATGATATGGCAAAGAATGCGGTTGTTTTGTTCCTCGCGGAAATGACCAGTAATTCCATTCAGGAAGAAGAGCCCAATAATGGACTTTTTGAATTTTTGGAAACCGCATTGCAATGGTTGGATGCCCATGACGAAATAGCCAACTTTCACCTCCTGTATCTGCTCAACCTTACCAGGTATTTGGGTTTCTATCCTGATACCGAAAACAGCAATTCAGCTTATTTTGATTTGAACGACGGAAATTTTACGGATCAACCCTCGAACGCATTGTTCCTGAAAGATGAGAATTTAGTGTATTTCAAACGTCTTTTGGGCATAAATTTTGATGCTCTCCATACCGTAACCATGAAAAACACCAACCGGCAAGAACTATTACAATCTCTGGTGCTTTATTTTGAAATACACCTACAAGGATTTCGCAAGCCCCGATCACTTGCCGTTTTGAATGAAGTATTCAGCTGATGCAAAAGATTGTGTTCTTCATTTTCTTATTGTGCTTTCAACTTTCAATGGCACAAAAAATCACCATTTTAGATGGCGATACAAGGGAGCCTATTGCCAATGTGGCGGTGTATAACGCGGATCGGTCGAAGACTTCACTTTCCGATTTCGATGGCAAATGCGACTTGACCGTTTTTGAGGATAACGAACGAATCTTTTTCAAACATTTAAGTTATCAGGTTCGCAAAACCTCCAAGAGGCAGATTCTTAAGCAAAGAGGGATTATTCTTTTGCTCTTGAAGGCGGAACAGTTAGAGGAAGTCGTCATGTCGATTTCAAAATGGGAACAACAGAAAAAAGATGTTCCGCATAAGATTGCTTCCATAAATTCACGGCAAATAGCATTTGTGAACCCTCAGACCTCTGCCGATCTCTTGCAAAGCAGCGGCAAGGTCTTTGTGCAAAAAAGCCAGTTGGGCGGTGGCAGTCCTATGATTCGAGGGTTTGCCACCAATAGATTATTGCTTTCGGTGGATGGTGTACGAATGAACAATGCCATATTTAGGGGCGGCAATATTCAGAACATCATTTCGGTCGATCCGTTTACCGTGAAAAACACAGAGGTGATTTTTGGCCCCGGTTCTGTTATTTATGGTAGTGACGCCATTGGTGGTGTGATGAATTTTTACACACAAGACCCTCAATTTTCAGATGCCGATAGTTTGTTGACCAAAGGTGGCGCTGCATACCGTTTCTCGTCGGCGAACACAGAAAATACACTTCATGTCGATATTGGCCTTGGCAAAAAAAAATGGGCCCTTCTAACGAGCGTTTCGTATAACAATTTCGGTGACCTGAAAATGGGGTCGCATGGTCCTGAATCCTATTTAAGGAACAATTATGTGGAAAGCACCAATGGGATGGATATTATCGCGAATAACTCCAATCCCAAAAAGCAACTACCTACGGCTTATGACCAGATCAGCTTGATGCAAAAAATCTCCTTCAAGCCAAACAATAATTGGAACTTTAAACTCGGCACCCACTACTCTAAAACTTCTGACTATTCAAGATACGACAGATTGGTAAGACCTTCTGACGATGGTGTGGGATTGCAGTCGGCGGAATGGTTCTACGGCCCCCAGAAATGGTTTATGGGAAACTTGCAAGTCAACCAGATCGGAAAAGGTAAGTTCTATGATGGCCTTAAGATCACCACTGCTTATCAGCATTTTGAAGAAAGCAGAAATGATAGGGACTTTCAAGATGTTGATTTGTTCAGCACAAAAGAAAAAGTAGACGCAATATCGGCCAATGTTGATTTTGAGAATAAAAGAATAGGGAATCTCAGGTTGTATTATGGGGGGGAGTACGTTTTCAATAAAGTGGGTTCGAAAGGGGGGCAAATCGATATTGAAACCAATATTTGGTCAGGGGCACCTTCACGTTATCCCGATGGTGCCAATTGGCAGACTTTGGCAGGTTATATCAACGGGGAGTATCAAGCCAAACCGAATCTTACGGTACTTACGGGATTGCGCTATAGCCACGTTTGGATAGACGCCGTTTTTGATAGGACTTTTTACCCGTTTCCATTTGATGAGGCGAATTTAGATAATGGGGCCCTTACCGGAAGCATTGGCTTAAGTTGGTTTCCAAAGGCCGACCTACAAATTACCTTGAACGGCTCTACCGGATTTAGGGCGCCCAACATTGACGATGTTGGCAAGGTTTTCGACTCAGAACCGGGTTCGGTGGTTGTGCCCAATCCTGATTTGGAACCTGAGTATGCATACAATACGGAATTTGGGGTCAGAAAGAATTACAAAGACAAAGTCGTATTCAAAACATCGGCTTTTTATACCTATCTCGTCGATGCCTTGGTTCGCAGGGATTTTCAGTTCAATGGCCAATCGCAAATCGAGTACCATGGCGAATTGAGCAACGTGCAGGCGATTCAAAATGCCGCAAAGGCCTTTGTTTATGGTTTTGAATTTGGACTGGAGGCCTTTGTAACCGATAATCTTTCATTATCTTCAAATTTGACCCTTACCGAAGGTGTGGAAGAAGAACCCGATGGCACGGAATCGCCAGCTCGACATGTAGCACCGACTTTTGGTGATTTTCATGTGCTGTGGAAAAGTCAAAAGTTACATGCTGATTTGTTTCTGAACTTTAACGGGGAAATACCCTATGATGATTTGGCCCCATCTGAAAGGAACAAGGCATATATTTATGCCGTTGATGAACAGGGGAATGCGTTTTCACCATCATGGTATACCCTTAACCTACGAACGAACTACAATTTTTCGAATAACTGGAAAGTTTCATTGAACTTTGAGAATATTACCGATCAAAGATATCGTCCGTATTCTTCAGGAATTGCGGCGCCTGGAAGAAATATGGTGCTTGGGCTAGGGTATCGTTTTTAAACTTTGCCGAAAAGAATCATTCCGACAATCTTAGCGTAAGTTCTTTTATCACCTTGGTTTTCTCGGTCAAATAGTGCCGAAATTTCTGTGCATCTTCAATCGACATAGCTTCCGAAACTTCTTGGGCCTTAAGCGCAAGTTCTTGTCCTTTAGGGCCTAGGCGGGCTAGGGCCTCAGCATCTCTATTGTCTACCGCATTCGCATATTCGTTGAGATAGACTTCATAAGAATCGACATAGTTTTGAACAACTGGGTTCTCAAAGAGAGGCACCTTGTTAGAGGTTTCTTCTTTGACCTTCGAAGAGGTTGCCTTATCGTTTGAACCTTCAGTTCGACCACCCTTGTCTACCTGCTGTTTGCAAGACAATGTTATAACGAGTAATGTGAAGATCAACCAGAAATTGCGAATGAAAGTTTTCATAATCACTGTTCAATAACGGTTCAGGGCACCTTTCAAATGTTCTATTTTTGAGGTGACTGACTTGCAATAAAAAACCCTGACTTTTGAGGTCAGGGTTAAGTTTTCGTTCTTTCGTCAACTAGTTGTCGTCAACGGCATCCTCAACCTTTTCTGCGGCTTTTTTGACACCGTCTTTAACATCTTGGCCTACCTCATTGGCAGCATCTTTGACATCTTCACCGACTTCTTTGGCGGCGTCAACGGCATCTTGGCCTGCTTCTTTGACAGCATCAACAGCATCTTCACCGGCTTCTTTTATGTCTTCACCGGCTTCTTTAGCCGCATCCATGGCATCTTCACCAGCTTCTTCAATTGCCTCACCGGCTTCTTCCATATCTGCTTTTGCCCCTTTTGCAGTCTCCCTACATGAAACAAAAGTTACGCTGATGGCCAACATTAGAATTGCACTTAAAACTACTTTTTTCATTTGTTTTGTTTTTATTAGTGTTTAATAGTATTTGATGCAAAGATATACGTAATAATCCTTTTTTTGGATGCCCGCTCGACAATTGAGAGGCTTTTGACGAACATTATTACCCATTTCACACCTTGACAGATGCACTTATTCGGGCAAAATCCCTAATTTTGCAGCCTTAATTTTAGTATAGGTCGTTTCAATGAAGTTTACCGAATACAAAGCGCTTGACTTGCCCAAAATAGCTGAGGAAATTCTAGCTTATTGGAAGGAGAACGGCATCTTTGAAAAAAGTGTGTCCTCCCGCCAAGGTAAGAAAAGCTATGTCTTTTATGAGGGCCCACCCTCTGCCAACGGTATGCCTGGTATACACCATGTCATGGCGCGTACCATAAAGGATATTTTTCCGAGGTATAAGACCATGAAGGGTTTTCAGGTCGAGCGCAAGGCTGGCTGGGACACGCATGGATTGCCCATCGAATTGGGCGTCGAAAAAGAACTGGGCATTACGAAGGAAGATATCGGCAAAAAAATATCGGTGGAAGAATACAATGAAGCCTGCAAACAGGCGGTCATGCGCTATACCGATGTCTGGAATGAAATGACAGAAAAGATAGGCTATTGGGTCGATATGAATGACCCCTATATTACCTATAAGTCAAAATACATGGAGTCGGTTTGGTGGCTCTTGAAACAAATTTACGACAAGGGACTCATCTATAAAGGGTACACTATTCAACCCTATTCCCCCAAGGCCGGCACCGGGCTTAGTTCGCATGAACTGAACCAACCGGGCACCTACCAAGATATTACCGACACTACGGTTGTAGCCCAATTCAAGGCGGTCGAGGAGACTCTTCCTGATTTTCTTCAAAATGAGGGAACGATATATTTCTTGGCTTGGACGACAACACCTTGGACCTTGCCCTCGAATACCGCTTTGACGGTAGGACCAAAAATAGATTACGTTCTGGTAGAAACTTACAACCAATATACCTTTCGACCAATGAATGTGGTTTTGGCAAAGAGTTTGGTCGCAAAACAATTTGCCGGAAAATTCGAACAGGTAGAATCAAAATCCGGTTTGGTCGGATATAAATCCGGTGACAAGAAGATTCCCTTTTATATCGTAAAGGAATTTAAGGGCAAGGACCTGGTCGGAATTAGATATGAACAATTGTTAGGTTATGCCTTGCCTTATGAGGATGCCGAGAACGCCTTTCGGGTGATTTCGGGTGATTTTGTGACTACCGAAGATGGCACGGGAATCGTTCATACGGCTCCTACCTTCGGGGCGGACGATATGTTCGTTGCGCAAAAGGCAACTCCGCCTGTTCCACCCATGTTGGTCTTGGACGAAAATGGGACTCCGGTTCCTTTGGTAGACCTAAAGGGCAAGTTTAGGACTGAAATGGACGAGCTGGGCGGTAAATATGTAAAGAATGAATATTATGAGGATGGTGAAGCCCCAGAAAGATCTGTCGATGTTGAAATAGCGATAAAGCTAAAGGAGGAAAACAAAGCTTTCAAGGTCGAGAAGTACCTACATAGCTATCCGAATTGCTGGCGTACCGATAAACCGATTTTGTATTATCCGCTCGATTCTTGGTTTATCAAGGTCACAGATGTCAAAGACAAAATGTTCGAATTGAACCAAAGTATCAATTGGAAACCAAAGGCCACCGGAGAAGGAAGGTTTGGAAATTGGCTGGCAAATGCCAATGACTGGAATCTATCAAGATCTAGATACTGGGGAATACCACTCCCAATATGGCGTTCTGATGACGGTACTGAAGAAATGATTATCGGTTCGGTCGAGGAATTGAAATCCGAAATGTCAAAATCGATTGAAGCCGGGTTGATGAAAAAAGATATTTTCGAAGATTTTGTGGCAGGTGATTTTTCCGAGGAGAATTATGACAAGGTAGATCTCCATAAAAATATCGTGGATCAAATCGTTCTGGTTTCACCGACCGGAAAAGCGATGAAGCGTGAAAGTGACCTAATCGATGTATGGTTCGATAGCGGATCTATGCCCTATGCGCAATGGCACTATCCTTTTGAGAATAGGGAATTCATAGAAGAGGGAAAAACCTTCCCTGCGGATTTTATCGCCGAAGGCGTTGATCAGACCCGCGGGTGGTTTTATACACTGCATGCCATAGCGACAATGGTCTTTGATTCCGTTGCCTATAAAAATGTCGTTTCCAACGGATTGGTATTGGACAAAGAAGGCAAAAAGATGTCGAAGCGTTTGGGCAATGCCGTTGATCCTTTTGAAACAATGGAGGCGCATGGTGCAGATGCAACTCGCTGGTACATGATTTCAAATGCCAACCCCTGGGACAATCTCAAATTCGATGCGGATGGAATAATCGAGGTCAAACGAAAATTTTTCGGCACACTCTACAATACCTATTCCTTCTTCTCGCTTTATGCCAATATTGATGGTTTCAGCTATGCTGAAGAGGAGGTTCCTTTGGGAAAAAGGCCAGAGATCGATCGCTGGATTTTGTCTGAACTACACACCTTGACAAGGAAGGCCGATGAGGCATATGCCGATTACGAGCCGACCAAGGCAACGAGGGCGATTTCCAATTTTGTGCAAGAATATTTGAGCAATTGGTACGTACGTCTTTGCCGAAGAAGATTTTGGAAAGGCGATTACCAAGAGGATAAAATTTCGGCCTATCAGACCTTATGTACCTGTCTGGTCACCGTTGCCAAACTGTCGGCACCTGTTTCGCCATTCTTTATGGATCGACTATATCAAGACTTGATGGCAACGACCAAAAAAGAATCCTTTGAGAGCATTCACCTATCAGACTTTCCGGAATACGATGCATCCTACATTGACAAGGCTTTGGAAAGCAAAATGGAGAAAGCGCAGTTGATAGCTTCACTGGTTCTTTCCATTCGCCAAAAAGAACGTATCAAGGTCCGGCAACCGCTCAAAAAAATTATGATTCCCATATTGGGTGAAACTCAGCGACAAGAGTTGGAGGCCGTGGCCGATTTGATCAAGTCTGAAGTGAATGTCAAGGAAATTGAGCTTTTAGACGATGCTTCCAATATTCTGGTGAAACGGATCAAGCCCAATTTCAAGGTTTTGGGGCCAAAATATGGCAAGGAAATGAAACAAATAGCGTCGGCCGTGGCGAAGTTAAAACAAGATGATATCCAAAAAATAGAACAAGAGGGCGAAATATCGCTAAAAATTGAAAATAAAATCATTAAATTACAGTTACAGGATGTAGAGATCGGTTCTCAAGATATTGAAGGTTGGTTGGTAGCCAGTTCTTCCGGAATTACCGTGGCACTTGACGTTACCATTGATGAAGAGCTCAGAAAAGAAGGAATTGCCCGGGAGCTTGTCAATCGCATCCAGAATATTAGAAAGGAATCGGGCTACGAGGTGACCGACAGAATTGATATCAAAATTTTAAAGGACGGCTTGGTCGAAAAAGCCGTTAAAAGTAACTTGAACTATATTAAGACGGAAACTTTGACCGCGGACCTCGATTTCGAGGAAAAACTAGAAGAAGGCACGACAGTGGCCTTTGATGATGTGAACACGAAATTGTTTATCGAAAAACACTAAAAAAATGGCAAAAGACCTAAAAGTTAGATATTCAGACAAGGAATTGGAAAAATTCAGGAAGCTGATAGAGAAAAAAATAGAGAAAGCGCAAAGCCACTTAGAATTGCTGAAAAGCTCATATATGAATGACGGCAATAATGGCACAGATGATACGGCACCGACGTTCAAGGCGTTTGAAGAAGGCTCACAAACAATGAGCAAAGAGGCCAACACACAATTGGCCATTCGGCAGGAAAAATTTATTCGCGACCTCAAGAACGCATTGTTGAGAATAGAAAATAAGACTTATGGTATTTGTCGTGTGACGGGCAAGCTCATCAATAAAAAAAGACTGATGCTCGTACCTCATGCCACCTTGAGCATTGAGGCCAAAAACATGCAGAAATAAGCTGTGGGCAATAAATTCTAAATGGCCTGCAAGGTATCCTTGCAGGCCTTTTTTCTGATTGGATGAAGAGTCTAATTCTTTTTTTGTTTTTGGGTATCAATGTTGCCACTTCACAAAAATTGGTCCGTAAGTCCATAATTGATCAGCGTATAGAATTTATCCAGATTGATGCCGTAAATTGCTTCACTGTCCAGATCGAAACTTCGGGCTCGGAAGAAATGAAAGTCGAGGCCGTAATCGATGGAGAATACAAAAATGACCTAATATTGAATTTGGAGCCTAAAGGCACTTCAATTCACGTAAGTACCACCTTTGCACCGAGCTTCAAAAATCCGAACGACAAGCTAAGTGCACTCAAAGTTGTATCCATTGCTCTTCAGGTTTTCGTACCAAAGAATCAAAATGTTCAGGTAAATGGCACCAGTTGCAACGTGACCGCAAAAGGAAACTATGGTTCTCTAAAAGTGACTTTAAATGACGGCAACTGTATCTTGAAAGAAGTATCAAAAATGGCCGAAGTGCGAACACATAGCGGTGATATAAAGGTCTATAGTTCCGAGGCAAGGATAAATGCCTTGAGTAAGTATGGTAAGGTGACAAAGAATGAAATTCCTTTTGGAAAAAATGACTTCAATTTGGTTACGACCACAGGAAACATCAGTCTGACCTTCACTGAAAGGGCCAATAATAATTAAAGAGCTATTTTTGCGATCAATATTTTAGTATGGGATTAAAAAAGTCGGCATTGATCATCGTTTTGATTTTGATCATCGATCAATTGAGCAAATTTTACATCAAGACGAACTTTTTCTATCAGGAGACGGTTGAGGTTTTTAGCTGGTTTAAGATTTTATTTATCGAAAATGAAGGTGCGGCCTGGGGTGCGAAACTAAGCGATGTACTCCCTATTTCAGACAGGGCCGGAAAATTGATACTTACCGTATTCAGGCTTTTCGCTATAGTCGGAATAGGGTACTGGCTATATGACATAATAAAAAAGAAGGGCTCAAAACTATATGTGTTGGCCGTTTCATTGATATTCGCCGGAGCCCTCGGTAATATTATCGATTCAGTGTTCTACGGAATGATTTTCGACGAGAGCACGAGAAGCCAGGTTGCCACTTTGTTTGCCGATGAACCCTACGGCACCATTTTTTATGGAAAAGTTGTTGACATGCTGCATTTTCCATTTATCGAAAACGCCATTTGGCCCGATTGGGTGCCCTATTTTGGAGGTAAGAGCTTTAGCTTTTTCGAACCTGTTTTCAATGTTGCCGACACGGCAATAAGCACGGGCGTTGGCATTCTGATCGTTTTCAACAAAAAGGTTTTTGGTGACAAGACCGATGGTTTGACAACCCAAGAGTCCCTTCAAGATGAGACCTTGTCAAATGAATAGATTTCCTCGGGAGTAATACAATGGTCGAGCGGAATGTCATTTTCCGACACATCGTCTATGGCCTCGACCGGACCAAATAACGAAAGGCCTATTTTGACAACATTTGGTCTACAGGTAGAAAGATACTTATCGTAGAATCCCTTTCCGTAGCCTACCCGATTTCCTTGTTTGTCAAAGGCCAATAAGGGAACAAATACGACATCTATTTTCTTAGGGAATATTTTTATGCCTTCAATTGGCTCTGGAATCTCCCATGCATTTTTTTTAAAACGGGTATTATCAGTCAATAAATAGCTTGACAAGGTTTTGCCGCTTACCTTGGGAACAACGATATTCTTATTTTTCCCTTGGAGGATAGACAACAAATAGGAAGTATCTGGCTCTTTGTTTTTTAAAATGGGTAGAAAGAGATGGTAGTAGTCGAAATTCCAAATTGGAATTTTAAGGCAGTTATTGGCAATGCTAAGACTAGCGTTGGCCAAGAGGGGAATGGAGATGTTTTTTCTGCGCTTTTTAAAGTCTAATCTTAAATCTTTTTTGGTCATGATTTTAGATTAAACAGAAGAAATTCGGGGGACCGAGACAAGAAATTTTAGTCTTTGGCGGTAACCGAATAATAGATATTAAAACAAACCATTAGCACCATATAAAGTGCTAAAATGATATAATACTTGTCCATGTTTTAGGTTGATTTCGACGAGTTAAATGTAAATAAAAAAAATCGTTCAAACCCCATTAAATGCAACTTTTTATCGATGAAATGCACGTTTTTACAAAAAAATTAACATTTCCTAGTCCAATTTCGAACGCAGGCTTATAGATTTTATATCGTAAGACGTTAATAATCAGATAGATATGATGTTCATACAAATTTTTTTTGAAACAGTAATATTTTCTGCAACGGGGCCAACATCCGATGCCCATGAAGACTGATGGGTCACTTCGTAAAAAAAACCTAAAATGCTGTGCGCTGAAGAAAAATCATATTAATTTAACATGGTATAGAAGTTTTAAAATACCGAGTACTATTGATGCCCCAAGACACCTTAAAAATACAATTAAGTACCTTGCCCGATAGCCCGGGCGTATATCAATTTTACAATAAGAAGGAAACGCTGCTGTACGTCGGAAAGGCCAAAAACCTTAAAAAGAGAGTTGCCTCTTATTTTAATAAAAAACACGATTACGGAAAGACCAGAATGCTAGTCAAGCAAATTGAGTCGATTCGACATATTGTTGTTCCAACGGAGACGGATGCACTTTTACTAGAGAACAACCTCATCAAAAAATATCAGCCCAAATACAATGTGATGCTCAAGGATGATAAGAGCTATCCCTGGATTTGCATCAAAAATGAGCGATTCCCCAGAATCTTCCCGACGCGCAAATTGATTAAGGATGGGTCTGAATATTTTGGCCCCTACACCAGTATGAATACCGTGCGCACATTGCTCGACTTGATAAGAGGGGTCTACCCTTTGAGAACTTGTAACTATGACCTGTCAGAGAAGAAGATTCAGGAAGGCAGATACAAGGTCTGCCTTGAGTTTCACTTGGGCAATTGTAAAGGTCCGTGTGAAGGGATACAAACAGAAGAAGATTATAATGCCCAGATAAGCGATATACGAAATATCATCAAGGGCAATTTTAAATCGTCTCTAAACTATTTTAGGAAACAGATGAAGTCCCTTGCGAAAGAAAGGAGGTTCGAAGAAGCGCAACAGATCAAGGAAAAAATCGATGTACTAGAAAACTATCAGGCCAAATCGACCATTGTCAACCCCAAGATCAATAATGTTGACGTATTTACGATAGTTTCAGATGAGACATATGCCTATGTCAATTTTCTTCAACTTTCACATGGTTCGGTTGTGCGGTCCCATACACTTGAAATGAAAAAGAAATTGGACGAAAGTGATCAAGACCTATTGCAGATGGCAATTGTAGAAATACGGCAACGATTCGATTCGAGGTCTAAAGAACTTTATCTGCCTTTTAGACTGACCATAGATTCAAGTGTTAAGATTACCATTCCAAAGGCGGGAGATAAAAGAAGAATATTGGAATTATCGGAGCGGAATGCCAAGTTCTTCAGACAAGACAGGTTTAAGCAGATCAAGATTGCCGACCCAGAGCGCCATACAAATAGAATTATGGCCCAAATGCAGAGAGACCTGCGCTTGTCAGAAGAGCCGAGACATATAGAATGTTTTGATAATAGCAATATACAGGGAAGCAACCCTGTGGCAGCTTGTGTTGTCTTTAGAAATGGGAAACCGGCAAAAAAAGAATACCGCAAATTCAATATAAAAACCGTGACCGGGCCAGATGATTTTGCCTCTATGGAAGAAGTGGTGCACAGAAGGTATCGCAGATTGTTGGATGAAGATTCTGACTTGCCCCAACTCATTATTGTTGATGGTGGAAAAGGGCAGCTTTCGTCCGCCGTCAAGAGTCTCGATAGGTTGGGCCTCAGAGGGAAAATTGCGATCATCGGTATCGCAAAAAGGTTGGAGGAAATCTATTTTCCCGAAGACCCTATACCGCTATATCTCGATAAGAAGTCTGAAAGCCTCAAAATAATACAGCAATTGCGTAATGAAGCACATCGATTTGGAATCAATTTTCATCGACAAAAAAGAAGTTCGGCCGCCATTGATTCCGAATTGGAACAGATAGAGGGAATCGGCGAAAAGACCGCCCAGGAACTTTTGAAAAGCTTCAAGTCGGTCAAACGCATCAAGGAGGCTTCGTTAGAAGATTTGACCAATTCGGTCGGCCGGGCAAAGGCTTTAAAAATCTATGAAACTTTTCGTTAGAATCTACGTTCAATAACTATGACAAGGGCGATTTACTTTATCATTTTCCTTTTGTTGACATGTGCGTCATACGCACAATCCCATAGTCAAAAAAAGGATGTTAAAATAGGTGTGGTCTTGAGCGGTGGGGGCGCCAAGGGCCTTGCCCATATCGGCGCTTTAAAAGTAATTGAGGAGGCGGGTATAAAGGTCGATTATATTGGAGGAACCAGTATGGGAGCAATCGTAGGCGGATTATATGCCTCTGGTTATACGGCCGGTCAGTTGGATTCCATTTTCAGAAAAACGAATCTCGCCGACCTCATCCAAGACAATATTCCGCGTAGCGCCAAGTCATTTTACGAAAAATCCGCTTCAGAAAAATATGCTTTGACTTTGCCTTTCAACAATCTCAAGCTTTCATTTCCTCAAGCTTATTCGGGGGGTCAGAATATCTATAATGAACTGGTCAGGGTTTTGTATCATGTGAAGGATATTGGTGATTTTGGTCAATTGCCCATTCCTTTTGTCTGTATTGCAACGAATGTTGAAACTGGCGATGAGGTAATACTCGATCGTGGATTTCTTCCTGAAGCCATCATGGCCAGTGGAACATTGCCGTCACTCTTTGAACCGGCCCCAATGGGAGACAAAGTTTTAATCGACGGTGGGGTTGTCAATAATTATCCAATCGACGAAGTTAGAAAAATGGGCGCCGATGTGATCATCGGCGTAGACGTGCAGCAAGGCCTTAGAACCAGGGAAGGACTTCTGTCCGCCACCGAAATATTGCTTCAGATAAATAACTATAGGTCGGCCGTTGATATGATCGAAAAATCCAAGAATACCGATATCTATATAAAACCGAATATTACCGACTACTCAGTTGTCGATTTCAATTCAGGGCAAAAAATCATCGATGGTGGCGCTGAGGCCGCAATGAAGAAATTCGATGAACTGAAGAAACTTGCTACTTATCAAAAGAATGAAAGAGATGGAATCGTTCCGGTCAAGATAGGCGACACCCTAATCGTTAAGCAATTGGTTCTAAAGGGAAACGAGAACTACACCCGAGGGTATGTGAAGGGAAAACTTCGATTTGACCTTGACGAAAAAATCACGTTCAAAAAATTACAACAAGGCATCAATAATCTCTCGGCGACCGATAATTTTAAGACCATACGATATGAGATGTTATCGAATAATGAGGGAGTGGATCTTGTACTCGACCTTCGTGAGAATCCAACAAAAACGTATATCAGACTCGGTGCGCACTATGATGACCTATACAAGACGGCGGCCCTGTTGAACCTTGCACATAAAAATCTTCTAATGAAAGATGATAACATCTCTTTTGATTTCATCTTTGGGGATCATCTGCGCTACAATCTGCAATATTTCGTGGACAAAGGTACCTATTGGAGCATTGGTTTGAACTCACGCTATAATGATTTCAAAAAAGAAGTCGATTTTGGGGTGATTCAATCGAATTTCAATGTGGGGGCCGGAATCAATGTAAATAGCATAAACCTCGATGTTGTCGATTTTACCAATCAATTTTATGCCCAAACTGTGTTGAAAGAAGAATTTGCTTTTAGTATCGGGGCTGAACATAAATTTTTGAAGTATAGTACCAGAACCCTAGCCGAAAGCAATACCGAAGAACAGAACCTTCAATTGAATATTAACGACGGCAAAACACTTTTTGAAAAAAGCAATTACTTCAGTGCTTTCGGTAGACTCAGACTTGACACCTACGACGATAAATATTTTCCGACCAAGGGATTGTTTTTTGATGGAGATTTTCATTTATATCTGCTCTCCTCCGATTTTAACGAAAATTTCAAGGAGTTTTCGATCGCCCAGGCAAGAATGGGCACCGCAATTCCTATATTCGAGAACCTTTCGCTGAATATCGAGACAGAAGGAGGCTTTAAATTGGGAACTTCACCAGTGACCACCTTTGATTTTGTTCTGGGCGGATATGGGAACGACCTTATCAACAACTTTAAACCCTTCTTCGGGTATGATTTTATCTCGCTGCCCGGCAACAGTTATGTAAAGGCCTATGGTCGACTTGATTTGGAGTTGGCCCCTAAGAACCACATCATGTTTGCGGCCAATGTTGCCAATGTTGACGATGATATATTCAGAACGGGCGAATGGTTTACACCGCCAGATTTTTCAGGTTATGCACTTGGTTATGGCTTGGAGTCGATCGTTGGTCCGCTACAGGTGTTTTATTCATGGACTCCCGAACAGAACGAAGGTAACTTTTTCTTTAGCATAGGGTATTGGTTTTAGTCATGTTTTCGGGCAATTATTCCGATATTTGCATGAGGGAATCCAGACAATGACACGATCAAGAACAGATATATCACCTCACTTGAGGGCAATGTGGTAAACAAACAACTTTTGGGCGGCCATTCTTGTGATGGCGGGAATCATAATTCCATGTTTTTGATAATCTTTTCTTTTAACAATTCCATTTAAATAAAAATCATGTCAAATCTCGATACAACATCATTGAAATTACCAAAAGAGAATCTGGAAGCGGAAGATTTTCTTCCCCTTTTGGGTACCGACCACGTTGAATTATATGTGGGCAACGCCAAGCAGGCAGCATACTATTATATGGCAGCTTGGGGCTTTCAACCTTTGGCCTATGCCGGGCTTGAAACCGGCCAAAGGGATAAAGTTTCGTATGTATTGCAACAAGATAAAATCAGACTTGTGCTTACTTCCCCATTAAAACCAGGGGGAGAAATCAACAAACATATCGACTCGCACGGCGATGGGGTAAAGGCCATTGCCCTTTGGGTAGATGATGCCTCCAAAAGCTACCAGGAGACGACTTCCCGCGGTGCAGAGAGCTATTTTGAACCCAGGACCATAAAGGACGATGCAGGCGAAGTAGTGCTATCGGGCATCCATACTTATGGTGAGACCGTTCATGTCTTTGTCGAGCGCAGAAATTACAACGGTGTTTTTATGCCAGGGTATAAAGCTTGGAATCCCTATTTCAAGGCTTCTGATGTCGGACTAAAATATATTGACCATATGGTCGGCAATGTAGGATGGAACGAAATGAACAAATGGTGCGAGTTCTATGCCAAGGTGATGGGCTTTGCACAACTCGTTTCATTCGACGATAAGGATATTTCCACCGAATATACCGCCTTGATGAGCAAGGTCATGAGCAATGGAAATGGGCGCATAAAGTTTCCGATCAACGAACCGGCAGATGGCAGAAAGAAATCGCAGATTGAAGAATACATCGAATTCTATAATGGAGCTGGGGTTCAGCATATGGCTTTGGCCACCGATAACATCATACATACTGTCACCAGTCTTAGAGATCGTGGTGTTGAGTTTCTGACCGTACCGGTATCTTACTATGAAGACGTGTTGGACCGTGTGGGTGAAATTGACGAGGATCTTGCACCCCTTCGGGAGTTGGGAATTTTGATCGACAGGGATGATGAAGGGTATTTGCTTCAGATTTTCACGAAACCGATTTTGGACCGCCCAACGATGTTCATCGAAATCATTCAGCGTAAAGGTGCAAAGTCTTTCGGAAAAGGAAATTTCAAAGCGCTTTTTGAAGCTATCGAAAGGGAGCAAGAATCTCGTGGAACCCTTTAAACAAAGACCGATTGTCTTAATGAATTGTAAATTTTTGACCTTTCCCCACAAAGATTTGTTAAGGCTTTAGTTAAAGTACGTTAAAAGGACTTTTCGATTGAAACTTTGACGTAAATTTGATGGTGTAAGGGGTGGTTCCCTTACAACTTTAAGTATTGGTTTTTCATAATTTAAAGTTTGGTTGGTTATTTAGGAAAAGCCCTGACGCAAGCGTCGGGGCTTTTTTTTTAATCGGATTTAATTTGACATGTTTTCGCGACATACCTTCCCATTGAACATTTTATCGAATTATTGTAAAGTTCATCGTCTTTGTCGTTGACGCCTTCCATGGCACAATACTTTGGAATAAATATTGTTTATGTAATTGTAACCAATACCAAATTTTACGACACATTATGTAATTTTGGTACAATTTGTAAAGCCATGAAACGGATTTTGTTACTTCTTTTCTTGTCCCTAGCCACCCTTGTGATTGGCCAAGAAAATACTTCTGGCGATATGGTGATGAACTCGAAGCGAGCTAAACCTGTTGCGGTTGCGAAGAAAACGTCTCAGCGCGAATCGGCTTTCAAACCCGGGGAGTGGTTGAAGTTCAGGATTCATTATGGTTTTTTGAATGCCAGCTACGCCACCCTTCAGGTAAAAAATGCGAGAATAGACGGGGAGCCGATGTACCACGTAGTGGGTAAAGGGCGCACCACGGGTTTTGCAAGTATGTTTTTTAAGGTCAATGACCGTTACGAGAGCTATTTTGATAAAAAAGAAGGCAAGCCCTATAAATTCGTTAGAAAAATCAATGAAGGAGGCTACACCAAAGATATCGAGATAAATTTTGACCATGAAAAAGAACAGGCGATTCTGAACGACAAAAAGAACAAGAAAAAGCATAAGTTCGACCTGAAAGACAGTATTCAAGACCTGATGTCTGCCTTCTACTATCTTCGAAATAATTACGATCCAAAAGACTTGATACAAGGCGAAGCGATTACCTTGAGAATGCTCTATGATGATGATGGTGTTTTTAACTTCAAGTTGAAGTACTTGGGAGATGAAGTCTTAAGGACAAAATTCGGCAAGGTGAAGTGTTTTAAATTCAGACCCTATGTTCAATCGGGAAGGGTTTTCAAAGAACAGGAAAGTTTGTCGCTATGGGTATCCGCCGACAAGAACAAAATTCCGGTTCGGATAAAGGCAGACTTGGCCGTAGGGTCCATAAAGGCCGATTTGGATCAATTCAATGGGCTGAAGCACCAGTTTAAGATAATAATGGACTGACCTTCGTGGGTAATTGCTAAATTTGTTCTTCGTGATTTGAGCAACCTACCATAAATGAAGAACAAGGAACGTATCGATTCCCAGTTTAGTAGACTTGAAGAAAAGTACAAAGACTCTGGCCAAGACGTAAACTCTTATTTGGATGGTCTTCTTCATCAGCGTTATCTTACTTATTGGGATTATATTCACCTCGATACCCTATTGAGCCTTCAGGTGCCACGAACCTACTTTCCTGATGAGGAGATTTTCATAATGTACCATCAGATCACCGAGCTTTTCTTCAAACTTATTTTGCATGAGCAGAAACAATTGGTCGATGATAAATCGCAGAACCTTGATTTTTTTATTGAAAAGGCACGAAGGATCAATAGTTACTATGAGACCCTCATTTCATCGTTCAGTATTATGATCAAGGGAATGGAGCGCGAGCAATTTCTTCAATTTAGGATGGCGCTACTACCCTCTAGTGGATTCCAATCAGCACAATATCGAATGATCGAAATATATTCCGCCCCGTTGGAGCACTTGGTTCACCATACTGAACGCGACAAGTTTTCCGCTGATAATACCATTGAAGAACTTTATGAGAATATTTATTGGAAGAAAGGGGCCACTGACATTGCGACAGGTGAAAAAACCTTGACCCTAAAGCAATTTGAATATCGATACACTCCTAGGTTGGTGCGTATAGCCAAACAGGTTAAAAACGGCACCATTTGTCATAAATACCTACAATTGCCAGAGAAAAAAAGGAACAATAAGGCCCTGATAAAAGCGTTAAAGACCTTGGATATGAATGCAAACATAAACTGGCCTTTGATGCATATGGGGTCGGCCCACCGTTATCTAGGTAAGGATAAAGGGGAAATAGAGGCTACAGGAGGTACAAATTGGAAGGATTACCTGCCGCCAAGTTTTCAGAAAGTTGTGTTTTTTCCAAATTTATATACAAAAGAAGAGTTAAATAATTGGGGTAAACAATGGGTTGACCATATCTTTAATCCTGATAAAATTAAACGATAGGATGCGTAAATTTTGGGGCTTTGTTTTTTTGATTGCCGTTTTGGGTTCTTGCAAAGATGACAAAACAGAACCGACCAATTTAAAAAAAGATGTCGCCGAGGTCAAAACTTTTGAGCAGCCACGGGAAACCAAAAAGGAATTCGGATTTGATTTAGACAAGTTCAATGTACAATTCGATACCATCAAAAGAGGTGATAGTTTTGGTGAGTTGATGATCGAAAACAAAGTCGAGTACCCGAAAATCGCAAAAATATCCGAAGAGTATAAAGAAACGTTCGACGCGAGAAAGATAAGGGTCGGTAAACCCTACCTTATTCTAAAATCGAAAGACACCTCAGAGACCGCCCAGGTTTTCATCTATCAGAACGACCCCATAAATTATACGGTGATCGACTTTCGGAATGGCGCTAAGGCCTATAAAGAGCGAAAAGAGGTGAAGTATGTTGAAAAAGAGGCCTCGGGGATTATCGAAACCTCACTCTCAGAGGCGATTTTGGCACAAGGAATCGACTACAACGTAACAAACGATCTTTCAGAAATCTATGCATGGACGATCGACTTTTTCAGATTGCAGAAGGGAGATAAGTTTAAGGTAATCTACAAGGAAAAATATATCAACGATACAATTTATGCCGGGGCCGAACCTATTGAAGCCGCATATTTTGAACATGAGGGAAGACCGATTTACGCCTTTGCATACGAAAACGACTCCCTGAAGAACATAGTTGATTATTTTGATGAGGAAGCAAACAACCTTAGAAGAACATTTTTGAGGGCCCCTGTGAAGTTCAGCAGAATTTCATCACGGTATAACCTAAAAAGAAGAATTCGCTACTATGGTAATAGGATCAGGCCCCATCGAGGCACCGATTATGCTGCTCCCGTTGGTACCCCGATCATGGCTACCGCAGATGGTACGGTCGTTGAATCAACGCGAAGGGGCGGTAATGGCAAATATGTCAAGATTCGCCATAATGGAACCTATTCTACCCAATACCTCCATATGAAAAGACAAAAAGTCAAGCGCGGTGAATTTGTACGTCAGGGTGATGTGATCGGCTGGGTAGGTATGACGGGCAATACCAGTGGCCCGCATGTATGTTACCGTTTTTGGCGAAATGGCAGGCAAGTAGACCCGCTGAAAGAAGAACTCCCTAAGGCCGAGCCCTTGGCAGAAGCCTTGCGACCGGCATATTTTGAGTATATTAATCCGAAGAAAAGGCAATTGGATTGTATTGAATTCATTCTCCCACCACAAACAGAACTATTAACCTCAATCGAGTTCGAAGAATAAATGGCGTTAAAGAACACTGACCCGACCACTACAGCAACCTGGAAAAAACTTAAACTCAGTTCTGAAGAACAAAAAGCGGTCCACCTCAAAGATCTCTTTACTTCTGATTCGCAAAGGGCACAAAAATTCACTTTGGAATGGAATGATTTTTTGGTCGATTTTTCCAAAAATCGATTTGATGAGAGCACCTTTCAACTTTTGATGCAACTGGCAGAAGAAGTTGACCTAAAGGACGCCATTAAAAGGTACTTCAAAGGTGATCAAATCAATCAAACCGAGGGTAGGGCCGTTCTTCATACGGCACTTCGAGCCCAACGACCAGATAGTGTTGAGGTGGATGGGGTAAACGTTGTTCCTGAAGTATACCGTGTAAAAGAACTGATTAAGGCCTTTGTAGACGGTGTGGTTTCTGGAGACAAAAAAGGATTCACCGACAAACCGTTCACCGACGTCGTGAATATTGGTATCGGTGGCTCTGATCTCGGTCCGGCAATGGTCACGGAAGCCTTGAAGTTCTACAAGAACCATTTGAACCTTCATTTTGTCAGCAATGTCGATGGGGACCATGTGCATGAGACGATAAAACTTTTAAATCCTGAGACCACTCTTTTTGTAATCGTCTCCAAAACATTCACGACCCAAGAGACATTAAGTAATGCCACTACTATTAAAAAGTGGTTTCTCGAACATGCGACCCATAACGATATAGCGAAACATTTTGCCGCAGTTTCCACCAACACCAAAAAAATTGCCGAGTTCGGAATTTCAGATACCAACGTCTTCCCCATGTGGGACTGGGTCGGCGGTCGTTTTTCATTGTGGAGTGCAGTCGGGCTTAGCATTGCCCTATCGATCGGGTACGAAAATTTTGACAAGCTTTTGAGCGGAGCCAATGAAATGGACGAACATTTCAGAACCACGGAATTTGATGGGAACATTCCTGTTGTATTGGCCATGATCAGTGTCTGGTACAATAACTTTTTTAATGCTGAGACCGAAGCGATTATTCCATATTCCCAATATTTAAGTCGCTTTTCGGCTTATTTACAGCAAGGCATTATGGAGAGCAATGGTAAAAGTGTAGATAGAAATGGCAAGCGGGCATCCTACCAGACCGGCACCATTATTTGGGGTGAACCGGGCACAAATTCGCAACATGCCTTTTTTCAATTGATCCATCAGGGAACGAAATTGATTCCTGCTGATTTCATCGGTTTCAAACGTTCGCTATATGCCGATGCTTCGCATCACAACAAGTTAATGGCCAATTTCTTCGCGCAAACCGAAGCTTTGATGAACGGAAAGACTTCTTCTGAGGCCCGAGTTGAATTGGAGGCCAAGAACATGTCAGATACCGAGATTGAAAGATTGGTGCCGTTTAAGGTTTTTGAAGGAAATAATCCTACCAATACCATTTTGATCGAGAAGTTGACACCTTCAAGTTTAGGCGCTCTGATTGCCATGTACGAGCACAAGATTTTTGTTCAGGGAATTGTTTGGAATATCTTCAGTTATGATCAATGGGGCGTGGAATTGGGTAAACAGTTGGCAACTACAATTTTGGCAGATATCGAGTCTTCGGCCATAGGTGATCACGACTCCTCAACCAGGCAATTACTTCATGCTTTTAAGAAATGATTCGGCCTTTCGAAGTTTCTTGAAATAGGTTGAAAAAATCTTATTTACTGATTCATTGTACTTACTAAATTTATGTTAAATTGCAAGATGCTAATTTAACATTCGCTTAATGCTGCATCAACAAAATTGACTCACTTTTGCAGTAGAAACGAAAACTTATAAACTCTAAAACACATGAAACCGATATTGTTGAAATAAGTATCGAATCACGCATGATTATTTCAATGATCAAAGGTCACATGTGACCATTAAGAACAATTTAAAGAAGAACAAATGAAAAGAATTTACTTCGCTACGGTGGCATTCTTGGTTACCACCTTGGCATTTTCACAAGGAACGATAACAGGTACCGTCGAAGACGGTGAACTTGGGGGACCATTACCCGGGGCCAGTGTAATAGTCGAAGGGACTTCGACTGGAGCGGCAACGGATTTCGACGGAAATTTTTCAATTGAGGTCGATGCAGATTCGGGTACATTGGTCGTTTCGTATATTGGCTATGTAACCAAAAAAGTGCCATTCACGAGTGCGGGCAACGTAGGTACGATAACCCTTATGCCAGACTCCGAACAATTGCAGGAAGTAATCGTCGTTGGATCGGGCCTTATTGACTTGGCCGAAAAACGTCGTACTCCGGTAGCGGTTTCGACCGTTTCAAAATCCATTATTCAAGAGAAGGCCGTTGGTAATGTAGAGGTACCCGAGATTTTAAAAAGCACCCCTTCCGCTTTTGTTTCGGGCCAGACGGGCTTTGGAGATTCTCAAATGTTTTTGAGGGGCTTCGATCAAATCAATATTGCGACCCTGCTGAACGGGCAACCTGTTAACGGAATGGAAGATGGCCGGGTTTACTGGTCAAACTGGGCCGGTATTGCCGATATTGCGAACGGTGTACAGGTACAAAGAGGATTGGGTTCTTCAAGGTTGGCCATTTCTTCGGTTGGAGGTACCATCAACTTGGTAATGAAATCGGCTGAGCGTGAAAAAGGCGGTTTTTTTCGCTTGATGGGTGGAAACGATAGTTATGCGAAAGCCACGGCCTCTTATGACACGGGCATTAATGAAAAAGGATGGTCTTTTTCCTTTCTTCTCGACCATTGGCAAGCCCATAGAAAGTGGGCCGAAGGCACTTTCGGTAGCGGCCAGACCTATTATTTATCTGCGGGATACAAGCCTAATGACACCCATGCCTTTAACATATTGCTGACCGGTGCACCACAACAACATGGTCAACGGTGGTCGCAAAGTCTAGCGGTTTTGGAGGCGAACCCTACCTTTAATCAGCATTGGGGCTATACTCCCGATGGTATCGAATCGGAAAGAACCAACTATTATCACAAGCCGGTTTTCAACCTCAACTGGGACTATACAGATTTCTGATAACTCTGAACTATCAACGGTTGCCTATGCGTCTTGGGGCCGGGGTGGAGGCACGGGCCCAAGGGGCCGGGGCCGAATTAGAACGGCAGATCCCGATGGCGGTGGCCCGCTTTCCGGTCAGTTGGACTACGCTGCCATTGAAGCTCAAAACGTTGCCGCCGGAACCGGTGGTAGTAGAGACGATGTCTATATTAGAAGATCTTCCGTAAACAACCACCAGTGGTACGGGTTGGTATCGAATTTCAACACACAGTTGAACGAACAGTTGAACTTTAGTTTTGGGGCAGACCTGAGATTTTACACTGGCGATCACTTTAGACAGGTGGCCGACCTTTATGGTTTGACAGGGTGGACAAACGATAGACCTGACGGGGCAACGGTAACCGAAACGTTTAAACCGACCCCTTGGGCCTCGCTGTTCAATTTTGCAGATGAAGGCCAGCGAATCGATTATGACTATTCTGAGAATATCAACTATCAGGGTGTATTCACGCAAATAGAATATGCTGCCGAACGATTTACCGTATTTGCGCAAGGTGCCCTTTCGACCCAATCGTATAAAAGAATGGGCAGATTCGAGGGAGAAGGCCTGGGCGATTCAGATAAATTGTCAAAGGTGGGCTATAACCTTAAAGGAGGTTGGTCTTTTGATCTTGCCGAGAACCATAAGGTTTTCTCAAATGTCGGATATTATTCAAGACAACCTTTCTTGGATAATATTTTCGTCGATATCAGAAGTTCGAACGAGATTTTTGACAATCCAGAGGTTGATAATGAGAAGATCACTGGTATTGAATTTGGCTATAAATACTTCTCAGGTCCGTTTAAGGCCAATTTCAATTTCTATATAACCGATTGGGACAATCGGGTCATTACGGGCACCGACCTCGATGACAACGGTACCCCAGACGACGATAGCGATGACTTTGTCTTAAATATTTTCGATAGGGGCGTTCGTCAGATTCATCGCGGTGCCGAATTGGATCTTGAATATTCGGTTGACAACAAATTGAAGTTGAACGGATATGTTTCTGCAGGCAGTTGGCAGTTTGACGGCACTTCGGATGTTGCTATTTTCAATGACGACACCGGGCAATTGGTTTCCTCTGAAGCAGGTACCAATAGAGAAGGGGTCAAGGTAACGAATGCTCCACAATTTACGGCCGGTCTTAGCTTTAGATACCAAGTGCTCGAAGATTTGTCTTTAGACGGCAACTTAAACTATTTTGATCGCCTTTGGCTCAACGACGGCCAATCGGTTCAAGTTGAGAATGTGGGTTATATCGACTCTTATTCGTTGACCGATTTGGGCCTTACCTATAATTTCAAATTCGGGGACAACAAGTTGACACTCCGTGGAAATGTATTCAATATTTTTGATGAGGTGCGCATACAACAGTCTGATAGATTCGGGTTTTTTAATACGAATGGAATGACATTTAATGCCTCGGTTAGATATGCTTTCTAACCATATCAATGAATTTGTTGAACCCCGACCATGGCGTCGGGGTTTTTTATGCTTAAAAAATCATTACTTTTAGCTCTTAAATTTAGAATCATGTATGAAGCTTTGTTGACGTTGCACTCCTATTTGGCATATATAGTTTTGTTGATATTGTTCTTGGCGGTGGCAAATGCCATTCTTGGTTTGGTAGGCAATAAAATGTTCACTCCGCAGAAAGATTTTAGGCTTAGCCTTTTTGCCCTAATATTGAGCCACATGATGCTTTTGGTCGGTTTGATACTGTTTTTTGTTTCACCGAACGGACTTCAGGCCATTCAAACTTTGGGTATGGGAGGGTTGAACGCACCCTCAAGATTGTTGGCCGTAGAACACCCATTTGTCAATATTTTGGGCGTGATATTGATTACCATTGGATGGTCACGACACAAAAAGTACATTGAAGGCAATAAAAAATTCAAGACCATTGCGATCTTTTATGGATTGGGACTCCTGTTTTTCTTGAGCCGCATCCCTTGGAATCAATGGTTTAGTTAAACTAGGGCTCCTCCCCCTTTTTTTCAAGGGGAGGTGGATCCCGACCTTTTTCGGTCGGGATACGGAGGGGTAAGGAACAACTATAATTAAATCTGGGAAACTCTAATAAATGAAAAATAGCATACTCCTTTTAATGTTTGCGATAACCTTTGTCTCCTGCAAGACAACTGCACAAACGACTTCGGAAACCACAAATCAAAAATCACTCTTTAATGGCGAGAATCTTGACGGATGGACCATCTACGGTACCGAAAAATGGTATGTTGAAGACGGACTGCTCGTCTGTGAAAGTGGCCCCGATAAAGGTTATGGATATCTGGGCACCAATGACCATTATAAGAATTTTGAACTGACCCTTGAATTCAAGCAGGAGGCCAATGGCAATAGCGGGGTCTTCATACGCTCGACCATTGAGGGCACAAAGATAAGTGGGTGGCAGGTCGAGGTCGCACCCCCCGGTAACAATACGGGCGGCGTCTATGAATCTTATGGCCGTGGCTGGCTGATCAAGCCCGAACCCGAGAAAGACAAAGCACTGAAAATGGGCGAGTGGAATACGATGAAGATCAGGGTTGACGGTGATTCGGTTACCTCATGGTTGAACGATACCGAAATGATGACTATAAACGACGAGAAAATCGGAGCCGGAGAAGGGTCGGTCGCCCTGCAGATCCATGACGGTGGAGGCATCAAGGTCAAATGGCGGAATATTCAGATTACTGAATTGTAACCATTGTGTTGGCTCCTCCCCTCAGATGAGGGGAGGTGTCCCGACAATTTCGTCGGGACGGAGGGGTTGACCTATAAACCACGAATAAAAGTCAAAAACTAATACGCCTGCCTTATCAAATAAATGTACACAGGAAAATGATCGCTATACCCGCCGGTGTATGTCCCGCCCGAGTATGTTCGAAAAGGATAACCCTTGTATTTCCCCTTTTTGGCCACTAGATATTTAGGGCTGAAAATTCCTGCTTTCCAAAACCGATATCCCCCTTGTGCATTAAGAAGACTTCCGGTAAAAAAGAATTGGTCGAAAAGATTCCATTTATCGCGATAGGCAAGAGAGCCCATGCCTTGCCTGAACAATTTTTCCATGGGATTAAAAAGGTCGGTTGAAGTGACCGCTTTTTTCCTTCCCTTAATACCCAATACCCTTTTTAGACTAACGTCTTTTGGGCCATCGTTAAAATCACCCATACTGATTATTTTAGATGATGGATCGAACCGTTGAAGTGAATCGATGATACGGCCGTTCAGTTTGGCAGCTTCAATTCTGTTGGGGCGACTCCGTGCCTCGCCACCACTTCTTGAAGGCCAGTGGTTGACAATGAAGTAAATGGGGTCATTATCCAAAATTCCACCTACGACGAGCTGGTCTCTTGTATAGTCTCGTTCGCCTTCGTTGTTTATAAGAAGAAGCCTGTGACTTGCAAAGGAGTCAGGGAGGAATACCCCTTTCTTATATAGTAAGGCGACATCGATACCCCGCTCATCTGGCGAATCAAAATGTACTATTCCATAGTCCTTGGTCTGCAAGAAAGGGTGATTTATAAGGTCTTGAACAACGCCGTGGTTCTCGATTTCGCAGAGACCAATTATATCGGGAGAGGTTTCTGTGACCTCTTCACCAATTTGTGAAAGTACTTTTGCGATGTTTGCGATTTTACGATTATATCTTTCAGATGTCCAATTGTCCTTCCCGTTCGGAGTACGGTCATCGTCAAAAATCAAGGTGTCGTTTTGCGTGTCAAAGAGGTTTTCGACATTGTAGAAGGCGATAGTTCGAATGCGGTATTGTTTTCCTTCTTGGGCGGTTATGGAAAACGAAAACGCCAAAAATACTAAGACAAGTCGACAAATCATTTTGTTGGCTGAAATGAACATCGATAAACCTCAAAAGAGCGAAAACTGTCTTGACCAATCCGCCTGAGACCAATATAAACTTTCCCAAATCTCTTTCCTTTTGAAGGTTTTTTGGCCTTTAGGGAGGGGGGACAGGAAAAATCCCGCTTTTCAGTTTATCCACTGTTTTGGTTGAACGGATTTTAAAGTAACGAAAAAACATACAATTTTGAACGTATTTTCATCAAATTTCGTGGCTTAATCAATATATTGTAGTGCTGAACCCATCAGGAGTTCATTTACCAACCGGAACACTGGCCAAAAAATGAGAATTTTTCTCACGCTATTATTTATAGCTTGTTGCTGCTTTGAAGTCAAACCCCAAGAGGAGTTTCTTGTCAGGGGAAGGGTGCTAGATGTTAGTTCTGAAGCAATACTTCGAGGTGTTTTGGTCATTGTTGAAGGCACAGATGTTTCTGATATGACTTCCGCTTCCGGGCTGTTTGAGTTGGAGGCAATCCCCAAGGGCAGTCACATGCTGCATATCTCATTACTTGATTACACCTCCAAACGCATACCGATTGAAATAACAAATAAAACCCTGGACCTCGGCACCATTTATCTGGAAAGGGATATTACTCTTGAAAAGACCGATAATTTGATTACGTTGACAGACTCCGAATTATTGGATGATGAAATTAATTCGGTTTCCTCCGCCTTTCTTCAGGCGACCCGTGATGTTTTTTTGAACCGCGCAGCATTTGATTTCGGGCAGGCCTTCTTTCGTGTTCGCGGGTATGATTCACAAAATGGCCGGGTGTTCATCAATGGAATTGTAATGAACAAGTTTTTTGATGGCCGACCACAATGGAATAATTGGGGCGGCTTGAACGATGTGATGCGAAACCAACAATATTCACATGGGTTGGCCGCTTCCGATTTTGCCTTTGGCGGGATTTTGGGCAACACGAACATCGATACTAAACCTTCCGGCTTTCGGCCTGGAATTAGAATTTCATCTTCAGCCTCTAATCGAACCTACACTGGTCGGGTAATGGCAACATATAATTCAGGTCTTCAGAAAAACAGACTCGCATATTCACTTTCCGGCTCACGCAGGTGGGCCAAACAGGGTTATATCGATGGAACACTTTATGATGCATATTCTTTTTTCGGAGCGATGGAATATCGGTTAAATAAAAAGAACAGCGTCCATTTTACGGGGATATTGGCAAGCAATCGGCGCGGTAGGTCTTCAGCAATCACAGAGGAAGTTTTTGAGATGGCCGGCAAGAAATACAACCCGTATTGGGGAAATCAAGATGGCAAAACTCGAAATTCAAGGGAAAGAAAAATTGTTGAGCCCATTGTGATGCTCAACCACTATTATGAATCGGAGGCCTTTACCCTTAGTACCGGTATTGCCTATCAAGTCGGCAAAAATGCAAGAAGTAGACTTGGATATTACAATGCCCCCAATCCCGACCCGACCTATTACCGCTATTTGCCAAGTTTTTATATCAACAGCCCTATAGGAGCCAATTTCGCTAGTGCAGAAACGGCAAGAGAGGGGTTTCTAACGCGCCCTCAGATGAATTGGGAAGAGATTTATGTCGCGAATACCTCTGAAAAGGCAGCCTATGTTTTGTACGATGACATTGCTGATGACAGCAGCTATACAATTAATTCGGTCGCCAAGCTGGAACTTGGGAGTAATTTTGAAACTGATTTCGGTCTAACATACAAAAGGCTTCATTCAGAAAAGTATGCCAAAATATTTGATTTGCTTGGAGCGAGTTTTCACGAAGATATCGACCCTTTTTCAAATACTTTGAACGATTCCAATGGGAGCGTTCGAAAAGGTCAAGATGATACTTTTAATTATAACTATTTGTTAGAGGCCGTGAATTTTGAGGGCTTTGCCCAGCTGAGATTTGCACACAACAAATGGAACGCCTTTTTGTCGGGCAAAATCTCGAATTCGTCATATCAGCGTACGGGCTATTTTCTGAACGACCGCTTTCCATCAAACTCCTTAGGTAAAAGCGAAAAGGTCACTTTTTCAAATTTTGGGTTCAAGTTGGGTTATACCTATAATTTCAACGGTCGGCATTCGATTTCCGCCCATGGGGCCTATTTGACCCGACCTCCGGTTTTACAAAACAGCTTTATAAATCCCCGGGAGAATAATCAGACGGTGCCCCAATTACAAAGTGAGACGGTCTCGACGATTGATGGCAACTACTTCATTCGTTTACCTAGCCTAACAGGAAGGCTATCTGCCTTTTATACCCGATTTCAGAATACCACCGATGTCAACTTCTTTTTCGTTGATGCCGGTGTTGGTTCGGACTTTGTGCAGGAGGTCTTGACCGATTTTGACAAATTACATTTGGGAACGGAATTGGGGCTCGAATATCAAGTCTCGCCTTCGGTCAAATTGAACGCCGTTGCGGCTATTGGAAAATATGTTTATGCGAATGACCCCAAGGTGAGCATCAATTTTGACACCGCCGGTGCCGATGAAGACCTGATTAATCCTGAGGGCAATGTTGATTTGGGAAGGGCTCGAATCAAGGATTATAAATTGGGGCAAGGTCCACAAAAGGCATTTGCCTTTGGCGTGGAATACCGTGATCCCAAATACTGGTGGATTGGGGTTACGGCTAATTATTTGGCAAATAGCTATACCAATATTTCCACGATTACCAGAACGCAAAGCTTTTATTTGGATCCTGAATCAGGCCAACCATTTCCTGACGCTACGGAAGAGAATGTGAACAAGCTGCTACAACAAAAACCGTTGGACGATTTTTATCTCCTGAATTTGGTAGGAGGGAAGTCATGGTTGAAAAAGGGAAAGTATTTCAGTCTTTTTATCAGTATCAACAATTTATTCGACGCTACTTTTAGAACCGGGGGATACGAGCAGAGCAGAAACGGCAATTTCGGGCAGATGCAGCAAGATAATTTAAGTGGAACACCCTCTTTCGCCCCAAAATATTGGTATGGTTATGGCCGCACTTATTTTTTGAATGTGGCTTATAGTTTCTAATTATTTAACACGGGAGTGGCTCCTCCCCTTAGACAAGGGGAGGTGTCCCGCTCAAAAGCGGGACGGAGGGGTTGAAGTTTAACATTATGGGATTTATAATCATGGATCGTTTCAAAAAATTGATGTTAGGTATTGGTTGCACCTTTATGCTTATGAGTTGCGTCAAAGACCGCAATTTCGACCCACCTGAGGACAATTGCGTTTCAGATTTGACGGTCAATGCCACCTACGCCGAGGTAAAAGATTTATATGTCGACGAGACCATTCAAATACAACAGGATTTAATTATTGCCGGGTATGTGATTTCATCGGATCAGGCAGGTAATTTTTTCAATGTATTATATTTTCAGGATAATCCTTCCGGCCTTGTTGAGGGCCTTCAAATGGAAGTCGATTTAAGGGATTCACATTTGTTTTTTCCTGTAGGAAGCAAGATATACATTAAGTTAAAGGGACTGTATCTTGGTAAAAGCCGAGATGTTTTTAAGATTGGAGGTACATTTACATCATTTGGGAATATATCGGTTGGCCGACTACCGGCCAATGCAATAGACAAGCATCTTTTTATTTCATGTCAAGAAAAGGTAGAATTACAACCTTTACCGACCTCCATCGAAAATCTACAACCGAGCTTGACCAATACTTTGGTACAACTCGAAGATCTGGAGCTTGAATCCTCGGAATTGGGCAAAACTTTTGCCTTAGAACGTGAAGAAACAGAACGTATTCTGATAGATTGTGACGGCAACGAAATAGTTATGTTAAATAGTGGATATTCTGATTTTCAATCAGAGATACTTCCTGAAGGCAATGGGTCAATGATCGGGGTTTTGTTACGGGAAAAAGAGGAATTCAAATTGGCTATTCGCGACTTGGACGACCTTGATTTTAAACAAGACAGATGTGAAAACTATAACCTAGGGGAGACCTCCAACCAACTTTTGATTTCAGAATTGGCCGACCCTGATAACAACAGCGATGCGAGGTTTGTCGAACTCTATAATGCCGGGAGCACGGCGATTGATTTAGATGGCTGGACATTTCGAAGATACACCAACGACAATTTGGAAGTAAGTTCGAGCATCGATTTATCAGGGCATTCCCTAGGGGCGAACGACACTTTTGTTATTTCGCCAAATGCCGCAGAGTTTGAAAGTGTTTATGGTTTTCCCCCTGATTTGGGCGTAGGTAAGAATAGCCCCGCCGATTCGAACGGCGATGACAATTTAGAGTTGGTCGACCCCTTTGGCACCGTTGTGGATGTTTTTGGCGTTATTGGCGAAGATGGTACTGATACCGATCACGAATTCGAGGATGGAAGGGCAGTTCGCAATATAGAGGTGGTCAAAGCAAACCCTGCCTACGATTTTTCGGAATGGACCCTATTTAATGATTCGGGCGGTAATGGAACCGTGAATCTTCCACAAAATGCCCCGGAAGATTTTACCCCTGGCATTCGGGAATAAAAAAACCATCACGTATAAGGCGATGGTCTTTTTCAATTGTTTTTTTGACTATTCGGGCTGTACCATTTCCATTTTCGGGAAATCGGCATGGGCCATGACTTCCTCTATTTGTTTGACGTGGCGCTCCGTATGGCCGCTCATGAAGAGTAGTATTTGCAGCCCATCGATGGTGCCAAAGGGCAATTGCCCATAATGGTTTCTCAGGTCATCTTCGGTGCTGTTCAAATAAGCGATGTGCTTTTCCCTTTTTGAGGTAAATTCGGTAAGGGTTTCTTCGTATGAACCAAATTTTCCCGAAGGTTCGAAAGCTTCACTGGTCTTCACTTTTTGGTCCCTGCCTGTAATCAGAGCCATTAAATCGGCATCGGCCATTTTGACCGAATCGCGTTTTGTCGAATCGGCCGGTGTTTGTAATGCGCCTTGAAGCATACCGCCGATATTATTTTCTGAAATGGCCAGATGCTCCACACATTCTGCAACAGACCAAGATTCTGGTGTCGCCTTGAAGTTCAACTGTTCGTCGCTCAGACCATCAACGACACTGGTCAATCGATCTCTGGTCTTTTTAAGCTCTTTGACCGCCATTTCCCTTTCTTCATCCGTTAGTCCGGGCTGAATTGCCCCAAACCCGACCAAAGCCAGTAATACGATGGGTAAAATGATTTTTTTCATGAGTATGGTGTTTTTATTAATACTGATATGATTTACGTTAAGTGCGTTTATCACTTACGTTTGAATTGCCTGAAATTGGATATTCTTTACAAATGATTTCAAAAACCATGGCAATATATAAAAACCAAAAACTAAGGTCGGTTGTCAAAAAAGACTTTCAATGGGGTCGTTTGGGACAAGTTTTAAACCCATAAAAAAGGCGATCCTGAGATAGACCGCCTTTTTAAGGTAATTCTGCTCTTTATTTATTTACGCCAAATCGAAACGATCGAGGTTCATTACTTTGGTCCAGGCGTTCACAAAATCTTTGATGAACTTGTCTTCAGAATCATTGCAGGCGTAAACCTCGGCATAAGATCGCAGCTCGGTATTCGATCCGAAAATCAAATCGGCGCGGGTGCCTGTCCACTTAATATTGCCAGACATGCGGTCGCGACCTGCGAAAAGGGTTTCATCATCCGTAGTATCTTCCCATTTAATGCTTAAGTCGAGTAGGTTCGCAAAGAAATCGTTTGTCAACACTTCACGACGATCCGTAAAGACACCATGTCTCGATTTGTCATAGTTCGTATCCAAAACACGCATACCGCCGATCAAAACGGTCATTTCAGGTGCCGTAAGCTTAAGCAATTGTGCCCGATCGACCAACATGGCCTCAGCTTTGGCTTTATAATCAGGATTCTTATAGTTTCTAAACCCGTCAGCAGCTGGCTGAAGTGCTGCAAAAGAGGAAACATCCGTTTGTTCTTCAGAGGCATCCATACGGCCCGGAGTAAAAGGAACTTCTATTTCGTGACCCGCGTTTCTGGCAGCCTCCTCGATTCCTGCGCTTCCTCCAAGTACGATAAGGTCGGCCAAAGAGATTTTCTTATCGCCTGATTGTGCTTCGTTGAATTCTTTTTGAATTCCTTCAAGAACTTCAAGCACTTTTGCCAACTCTGAAGGGTTATTGACTTCCCAATTTCTTTGAGGTTCCAAACGAATACGGGCCCCATTGGCGCCTCCCCTTTTGTCAGAATCCCGATAAGTTGATGCTGAAGCCCAAGCTGTAGATACCAGCTGGGAAATTGTCAGGCCAGACGCCAAAAGCCTCTTTTTCAACTCGGTTACATCTGAGCTATTTACCAATTCATGATCGACGGCCGGTATCGGGTCTTGCCATATCAATTCTTCTTTTGGTACTTCTGGCCCAAGGTAACGGCTAACAGGCCCCATGTCGCGATGTGTCAATTTGAACCATGCACGTGCGAAGGCATCTTCCAATTCTTCCGGATTATCACGAAATCGTTTTGAAATTTTCAGATAATCGGGATCCATTTTCAATGCCATATCGGCATCGGTCATCATCAGGTCTTGGGTCTGGGAAGCGTCACCTGCACGTGGCGCCTTTTTGGCGGCAGATTCAGCTGTGGGCCGCCATTGATTGGCACCTGCCGGACTTTTGATCGGTTCCCAGTCATAATCTAAAAGTACTTTTAAAAAGTCATGGTCCCACTGTGTTGGGTTCGGTGTCCAAGGTCCTTCCAAACCGCTGGTAATGGCGTCTTCAAGTACACCTGTCTTATAACTGTTTATCCACCCCATGCTTTGGTCGGCGATAGATGCCCCTGCCGGTTCTGGCCCGACATATTCATCGGGGCTGGCAGCTCCGTGGGCCTTTCCGAAGGTGTGCCCACCTATGGTCAAGGCAACGGTTTCCTCATCGTTCATAGCCATTCGACCGAAAGTTTCTTTCATAAGTTTGGCCGTACCCAAGGGATTGGAAACCCCATTTGGCCCTTCTGGATTCACGTAGATAAGACCCATATGCGAAGCCCCCAGATTTGCTTCAAGTTCATACTCACCATCTGAGAAGCGTTCTTCATTGCCCATCCATTCGGTTTCGGAGCCCCAATAGATATCTTCTTCGGGTTGCCATATGTCTTCTCGGCCACCGGCAAAACCAAAGGTCTTGAAGCCCATCGATTCCAAGGCGCAATTTCCGGTAAGGATCATTAAATCGGCCCAAGAAAGTTTCTTGCCGTATTTCTTTTTTATTGGCCATAATAACAGTCTTGCCTTATCTAAATTCCCGTTGTCGGGCCAGCTGTTCAATGGTGCGAAACGTTGAGACCCAGAGCTTGAACCGCCACGGCCATCACCGATGCGGTAGGTCCCGGCACTATGCCAGGCCATACGGATCATAAAAGGACCGTAATGACCATAATCTGCAGGCCACCAGTCTTGTGAGGTGGTCAGGGCTTCGATAATATCTTTCTTGACCTCATCCAAATCCAATGAACTGAATTCCTTTGCGTAATCAAAGTCTTCATCCATGGGGTTGGTCAATTCTGAATTTTGGCGCAGTACATTCAATCTTAGCTGATTGGGCCACCAATCTTGGTTGGTGGTGCCACCGCCAGCTGCATGTTTCATAGTTCCTCCCAAATAGGGACATTTGCCCGAATCGTTGTTTTTGCTATTATCCATAGTGTTCTTAGTTTTAGAGTTGAAGATGGTAAATTTACCAAAATGTTCATCGGTTCTCAATGATCGAAATCATGATTTGAACTATTTCAATATCGATAATATCTATGAACCCCAAAAGGCAATTTTGTGCTGTACAAAATGAATGGCACAACTGAAATTTTGATACCTTAGATCCATGAAAAATGTAGATTCTTTTTTCGATGACATTCGCGAAGGTGACTTAGCTGCCGTTAGTAAAAAGTTGGATGTAAATCCCGATTTGGTGAATGCCAAAGACCAACGCGGTTCGACACCTTTGATTTTGGCAACCTATTACGGGCGGGAGGATATCACAAAGATGCTTTTGGATAAAGGTGCGGCCGTTGACATAAAAGATGCCTCTGGAAATACGGCTTTGATGGGGGTCTGTTTTAAGGGGATGACAGAACTCGCTAGAATATTGTTGGAACACGGGGCCGATGTCAACCAGAAGAATAGCATGGGAGGTACTTGTCTCATTTATGCCGTAACTTTCAACCATCAAGAAATCGCTGGGCTTTTATTGGAAAAAGGAGCCGATGTTTCAATTAGGGACAACAAGGGCAATACCGCGCTGGACCATGCCAGGTTGCTGGGCAAACCCGGGTTAATCGATTTGTTGGAAAACGTATCTTAAATGGAACTAAGTATTGCAATCATACAATCTTCCATGGTCTGGGAAAGCCCGTCACAGAATCTTGAAAATTTTTCAGGGAAAATCGCCGAAATAACCTCGGATATCGATTTGATCGTGCTACCGGAAATGTTTACGACCGGATTTACCATGACACCGCAAAACCTCGATCCGCAAGCAGGGACCAAGGCCCTGGAATGGATGAAAAAACAGGCCCGGGAAAAAAATTCGGCCCTTGTGGGAAGTATTCCATGGGCAGAAGACCAAAAATATACCAATAGGTTGTTTTTTGTTACGCCCAAAAGCAATACATATTGGTATGACAAGAGGCATACCTTTACCTTAGCTGGAGAAGACAAGGTCTATAGTGCCGGAAAAGAAAGGCTGGTCGTTGATTATAAGGGTTTTAGAATATGCCCTTTAATTTGCTACGACCTTCGATTTCCGGTGTGGTCGAGGTACAAAGGTGATTTTGACATGCTGCTATATGTCGCCAATTGGCCAGAACCAAGGGTGAATGCTTGGGACGGTTTGCTAAAGGCGCGCGCCATAGAAAATATTGCCTATTGCATAGGTGCAAATCGAGTTGGTGTTGACGAGAATAATTTGGCTTATGAGGGGCATTCGGCTGTCTATGACCCTTTAGGAAACCAAATGGTATATTCTGAAAAGGATGAAATTCTTTATACTAAGTTAAACAAAGCGTATTTAGACGAAACAAGGGATAAATTGAGATTTTTGGAAGATAGGGACGATTTCAATTTGGAAGAATAAAGGTTTCCTCCAATTCCCAATTCGCTCTAACTTCAAGCGTATCAGGGTAGTACACCACCCGTTCGGGTTGTATGGTTTTTAGGTAATTTCCGGTATCCCACTTTCGGTTACCGTTCGCATCAAAAATAATCCTTAGAAAATACTTTGAGGGTTCAATATTACTGAATTCAAAAACCTTGGGTACGATCGAGTAGCGTTCTTGTTTCAAGGAGCCTCTTTCATCAGTAAGTTGAACCAACAATGGGTAGGCTGTTGAATCTATCCTCACATTAAGCCGAAGGTTTCCGTAGTCCGCCAAGCTATTGGTGGTGAGGTAGTAATCGATAGTATCATTCGTTTGTTCGAAAAAATCGGTAATTGCTCCCGGCAATAGCTTTAAAGCATAGTTTTCGTTGGGTTCTGGGTTGAAGTCAAAATCGATTTCATTTTCAATACTGTCGATTACCACTGAAAAATCCACTTGCAGCGAATCTTTATTCATCATTTCGATTTTGGTTGAATCCAATGAAATAATCGGGGTATTGGAAGCTATTGAGTAGGATTCGTTGAAGTTTAGCGCACCACTTTGATTTGGGCTTAAAATAAGCGAATCGGTGCCCACCTTGCGCTTTTTGACCGTGAACGTGTCTATTTGCCCAAGCTTTTCGTTTATGGCAAGAAAGACAATAGAGTCTATGTCGGTCGGGCTAAACCAAAAATTCAAGGTATCCTTGTGTTTTTCCTTTTGAAATCTGTGTTCGACCGAATCTGGTAATATGGTCAGCGGTTTTATGATAAAGTCCTCGTATTTACCATAATAGCCAAACTCGATGCGATTTCTAGCAACATAACTGGGCACTTGAACACTATAGTTGGGTATTTCTTTGAACAGCGTCAATAAGTAGGTCGAATCGGTCGGGAGGTCTACCGTATCACTTCGAAACGCAATTTTATCGGAATTTTGATCAAATATGTTGTTTTTTGCTTCGTCTTTGATGGCAAATAGGGCATATTTTCCTGCTTTTAAGTTATTGAGTCTGAATATAACCGTGCTATCAAGGGTGTTGGTAATGTAGTTTGGCGGTTTTTTGAATATAGTCGAGTCTGTATAGGCCGTATCAAGTTCATAGAGCATGACACTTATAAACTCGTCGGCCTTTCTTTTAAGGGCATCTTTGACCACCCCGGCCATGGATAGTGAATCTATATAGCTTCCTGTAGAAAAAACATAGGTTAAAAAACTGCTAGGGTTACCCTCATTATTGTCTACGATACTTTGACCAAAATTCAGTGTATAGGTCGTATTTTCCCTTAAGGTATCCTTGATTTTGATTTCAACATATCTACTAGCCCCGCCCTGAGGTGAAATCTCGGGGGTATATTTTAGCGGAGGCGATACAATGAGTTGTTCTTGAACATCCTTCAAAGTAATAAGCTCGTCGAAATACAGCCGAATGCGCTTTGCCTTAAAATCCGTTGTCATGTTATCGGGGTCGGACCGTACCAAAACGGGTGGTGCCACGTCTTTCGGGCCTCCGGTCGGCGTGCCGCGCCTGGCACATTGAATCAAGGCCATAACCATGAACAAGAGGTATAAAATGCCGATAATCCGTCTAGCCATTCGTCAAAACAAAGCATGAATTGACCGCTAAGGTAGATAAATGCCCCGATATTCGGGTCGATCATTTATAGACTAAGGGCACTACGGCCATACTCGCTACGTAAACAGTGACATTTTTTGATTCCTTTAGGGCCTTGGCGCATAGCTCAATGGTCGATCCGGTGGTAATGATGTCATCTACCAATAACACATTCTTTCCCGCAATAGCTTGTCTATCGGTAAGTGTATAAAGCGATTTATTCTCGAACCATCTACCCAATCTCCCCTTTTTGGTCTGGGTCTTTGAATTATACCTTTTTACAAGTAGATTTTCAAGATACACTGCACCCAGATGTACTGCCATTCTTTGACCGAACAATGCAACTTGATTGTATCCTCTTTTCCGCTGCTTTTTGGGATGCAACGGTACGGGCAAGACATAGTCAATTTCCCTTAGAAACCCATTTTCCTTGATGTTTTGACCAAACCAATCCCCAAGAAATGCACCTATCTTTTCCTGATTTTTATACTTCAAATGATGCAAAAGGCGCTGTACGCGGCCGTTTTCAGTAAAAAACAGGAAAGAATTGGCTTTTTTTATGTTAATTCTGCCATAAAAAATACGGTCAACGGGGTTTTCAACGTTAAAAGTGTACTCGGTGAGCGGCATATCATTCCGGCATGGGGTACACAAATAGTGTTCCCCACCCAATAAATGCGTATTACATCCAAAACATACCTTGGGAACTAGGACGGTGCTTATATCATTTAGTATATTTGTTAGTTTAGTGTACATACATTCTATTGCAGCCTACTTATAAGTTTTCACTTGATGAACGCCCAAGATAAAAAATTCAACTACAAAGTAATTCTTGCCGCTCTTGTAGCAATTTTGATTGCGATATTGATTGCGTTCTACTACAGCTACGCGCAATCACAGAATCAAATATCTTACTTGGAAAATGAAAAGGAGCTTTTGGTCAAAGACCTGACTTTGATGAAGGCCGACATTGATAGACTAACTTCTCAGAACGAAGTAGATGAAATCGAGCTGGAGAGCGCTAGATATCGCATTGAAGAGCTTTTGGATTCTGTAGGAAGGTTGAATTTCACGGTTGAAAAATTACGGGAATTCAAAACTGAACTGCGTAGATTGGAAGCCAAAAATGATAGTCTCAAACTAAAAAATAATTTTCTCAAGTACAGCAACATGGTACTTACTGAAAAGTATGAGAAAAGCCAAGAAGAAATAAGATTGATGCAAGAGAGACGTAACGAATTGACCAAGGCCGAATCTCTGCAGCGAAAAAAACGCAAAGAACTTGATGAAGCGCTCAAGACCAAAAAATACTTGGTCGTCGAAAACGCGGCCGGCAATGGGTTCAGGTTGAGAGGCCGCGAGGCTGTCATGACGAACAAGGCTTCCATTGTGGAAAAACTGAGAGGTTGTGTGACCATTCAATCAGACCCCGATGAACGAGGGCAAGAAAAAATAATCTACTTTCAGTTTTTAGGGCCGAATATGCGTATTATCGAAGACAACGCGAATACCATTACCGTCAACGGCAATATATATAGTAAAAGGGTACAATTGCTTTTTGATGGCGAAACCACTCAAGTCTGCGATTTTATTACCCTACCTCAAGGTTCATTGGAGAAGGGTCCTTACACCCTCAACGTATTTGAAAACGAGAAGCTACTCTCTTCTGCCGAATTTCGTTTGAAATAATTTGTAATGTTTAGCTTGTAAAATTCTATTTTTGCCGAATGGCAAAACAGGATGACGATTTCAAAAAGGTAATTTCACACGCCAAGGAATATGGCTATGTGTTTCAGTCCAGTGAAATTTATGATGGATTGAGCGCTGTGTACGATTATGCCCAAAACGGCGCCGAACTCAAGAAGAATATCAGGGAATACTGGTGGAGGGCCATGGTACAGCTCAATGACAATATTGTCGGAATCGATGCTGCTATTTTCATGCACCCGACCACTTGGAAGGCTTCAGGGCATGTCGACGCGTTCAATGACCCCTTGATCGACAACAAAGATTCCAAAAAAAGATATCGGGCCGATGTTTTGGTCGAAGACCACGTGGCCAAAATCGAGGGAAAAATAGAAAAGGAAGTGGCCAAAGCCGCCAAACGATTTGGTGATAAATTTGACAAGGAGCAGTTCTTGGCCACCAATCAGCGTGTGGTGGGCTACCAAGAACAGGCGACGACCATTTTAAAGCGCCTGGGCAAGTCCCTTGAAAATGAAGATTTGGCCGATGTCAAAAGATTGATAGAAGAATTGGAGATTGCTTGCCCAATGTCGGGTTCGAAAAATTGGACGGATGTCAAACAATTCAATTTGATGTTTGGAACCAAACTCGGGGCTTCCGCTGAAAATGCGATGGATTTGTACCTGCGACCCGAAACGGCACAGGGTATTTTTTGTGAACTTTTTGAACGTTCAGAAAACAGGGCGTATGAAAATTCCATTCGGAATTGCGCAGACCGGAAAAGCTTTTCGCAATGAAATCGTGGCACGCCAGTTTATTTTCCGTATGCGGGAATTCGAACAGATGGAAATGCAATATTTTATCAAACCGGGTACCCAGGCAACATGGTACGAACATTGGAAGGAACAGCGAATGAAATGGCATCTGTCATTAGGTATGGGCGAAGAGAACTATCGTTTTCATGACCATGAAAAGCTGGCCCACTACGCCGATGCGGCCGCCGATATCGAATTTCGCTTTCCTTTTGGATTCAAGGAGCTGGAAGGAATTCATTCCCGGACCGATTTCGATTTGGGCAGCCACGAAAAATATTCCAATAAGAAACTGCAATATTTCGACCCGGAGACACGTGAAAGTTATGTGCCCTACGTTTTGGAGACTTCCATAGGGCTCGACAGGATGTTCTTGGCGGTATTCTCGAATTCCCTTCAAGAGGAAGAATTGGAAAACGGATCGTTTAGAACGGTATTAAGACTGCCTGCCGTACTGGCCCCGACGAAAGCGGCTGTTTTTCCGTTGGTGAAAAAAGATGGACTGCCCGAAATTGCCAAGGAGATAATTGAAGACCTCAAATGGGATTTCAATGTGCTCTACGATGAAAAGGATGCTGTAGGGCGCCGTTACCGGAGGCAAGATGCCAATGGAACCCCATTTTGTATTACGGTAGACCATCAAACCCTGGAAGACAAAACGGTGACCATTCGCCATCGAGATACTATGGGACAACAGCGTGTTGCCATTTCAGAACTGAAGGGCATCATTCATGAAGCGGTCGATATGAAGACTTGGTTAAAGAGGGCAATATAATCTGAGATTATTTTTCTTCGAAAAGCAACCAGACCCCTGGATCTAAAATTACCTCGGTCGGCTTAGAGTCGACCTTGATTTCAAAGGTTTTTGACTTTTCGTCGATTTGCACAATTTCCTTTTTCGTTTGCTCTCCATTCCGAATTCCGATTTCCAAAGGAAACTCGAAAATATGATGTTTCTGAACTTGGTCGATAGAGACCAATAGCCTTCCCCTTCTATATTTCCAATTCCATTTTAACTCGGGATGCCCTTTGGTGAAAATCCATTGGGCGAAAAAATTTTCTAAATCTTTTCCCGATACTTCTTCCATGACCTTTCGGAAGTCTTCGGTCATTGCATTTGAATTTTCGTAGGTTTTGTAGTATTTCCGAATACCTTTCCAAAAAATCTCATCTCCAAGTTTATGCCGTAGCATGTTGAGCACCCAACCTCCTTTTTGGTAAGTGTTGGTACTCAAAACCTTGAAGGGGTCTTTTATTGAGTTGTCAACGATGGGAGCGGGATTCTTTTGGTAATATTCAATGACCTGTTTTCTGTCGAGTATCAATTCCTCCTTTCGCTTTTTATCTCCATAGACACTTTCCAAATAGAGAATCGAAAAATAGGTGGCAAAGCCCTCACTGAGCCATACATGGTTCCAACTGGCCTCGGAGGCCGAATTGCCGAACCATTGATGTGCGATTTCGTGGGCGATCAGCCCCTCCACTTCATTCTTTCCGGTTACCGAATTCTCGAAATAGGAAATGGTTCCGGCATTTTCCAAACCGCCCCACTGTGTTTTCGCCTGCATGTTGGCCAGTTTGGCATACGCATAAGGGCCTATATGGTCGACAAAATAATTCATGACATTGGTCGAAACTGCATAATCAGAAAATCCGTCCAAACGATTTTCGGGATATACCCAAGCCGTTACCGGAATCTCCCCGACCATATCCAAGAGCTTACTTGCGAATTTGGTCACTCCAATAGTGACCACCTTCATTGCTACGGGTGCTGGTTCTTTGTATGTGGTCAGTTTGAAACCGTTGTTGAGATAGCTTTCTTCGATTTTCACCCCAGTCGCAACAACATCGTAGTGTTGAGGTGCAGTGATTCGAAATTCAATAGATGCCTTATCATAAGGGTGGTCTACCGAAGGCAACCAATGTCTGGCCAGGTTTGGCCAGTTATCCCCGAAAAAAGAACGTTGTCCGTACTTGGTGGTATCAATGACCAAGCCCCTTTCTGGAATACCATGATACTGAACCATAAAGGTTTTTGTACTGGAATCATTGAATTTTGGCCGGATGATAATTTTATTTTCGGAAAATTCATAATTGGCCTCGACACTGTCTTCCAAAACTGCGGTAACCTCCATACCGTATTCTTCAGACTTGCCGATAAGGTCCAATGCGAAATTCTCGACCTCATTTTTGAAATCAACGGTAATCAATGCCTTTCCTTTGATTTCATCATTCTCATCGTTCAGGTGAAGACCAAAGACATAGTTTTTGACATCGGCCGATTCGTTTTTTTGATAACTATCTTGTGCGTATCCCGATGAGGCAATTAGACCAAATGCCATGGCCAGAATTTTGATGTCTTTGTGCATTGCTATTCAATTTAGTGAAGGACGGCCGACCAATTTTTGTTGTGCCCTTGCGGCAAAAATAACCACATATTTCAAAACGGTCTTTTGATTTGATAATAGCATTTATCTTAACCCATTGTATTCCAAATAAATATGTCATTTTAAGTATATTTGAGTGGAGACGAAGCGTTCAGAGCTTCAATGAACTCAGATAGTATTGGAGGCGAATAAGACCATATCCACTAACCCCAATTCGTTGATTGAACGTATGGAACGCCATATCGCGGCCAATCTTGACAATGAACAATTCGGAGTGGAACAATTGGCGGACCTAGTGGGTCTCAGCCGTTCACAATTGCATCGCAAGCTCAAAAAAATCAACGGGAAATCGATTAGCACTTTTATTCGCGAGTACCGCCTCGAAAAAGCCAGAGCGTTATTGTTGAAAAACGATATGACGGCTTCCGAGGTTGCCCATGCCGTGGGTTTTTCGAGTGCATCCTATTTTAGTACCTGCTTTACCAAGTTATATGGATATCCGCCCGGTAAGGTCAAACAAAAATCATATATCGCAGAAGCCGAAATACCCTCTATGACAACAACAAAAAGGGGGAAAGGTAGAAATTTGGTTTTGGTCCTTGGAACCGTTGCACTTATTCTGATGGGCTTCCTTTTTTATTCTTCGGGCAGCAGAGACATGGAAATAGCAAGCAAACCCGAAGAGAAATCCGTAATTGTACTTCCTTTTAAAAATTTAAGTTCGGAAGAAGAAAACCAATACTTGGCCGAGGGCATGGTCGACGCCATTAGCAGGCATCTTTCGGGGATTACAGAATTGAAAGTTATTGCACCATCAGCGATTGACCAATTTCTTGAAGAAAATAAATCGATCAAAGCTATCGGAGAGCAGCTAAGAGTGTCGAATATTCTTGAAGGTAGTTTACAAAGACAGGGAGACATTTTTAGAATAGAGGTAAAACTTATCGCGACCAAAAATGGGCAAGAGCTTTGGGCAGCGAATTACGACCGAAAATTCGGGGACTTTTTGAAAATACAGAGCGATATTGCCAAAAAAGTGGCCAATACCTTAGAGGCAAATATGACCTCAAAAGAGGTTGAGATAATAGATAGGCAAACATCGTACAACCCACAGGCTTATGACCATTACCTTAAGGGAATGTACTATTTCAATTTGCAAAATGCGAACACGCATCACAAATCCCGGGAAAATTTTCAGAGGGCACTTGAACTGGATTCAACCTTGGCTTTGGCCCACGCCGGAATTGCGGCCTACTACCTTTCCCAGGGCAATGCGTCCATTGCTAAAATGAATGCTGAGGAAACCCTGGGACTGGCAGACCCCCATATTCAAGAAGCGCTGCGATTAGACCCGGAAAACCCGTATTCACATTTGGTCAATGCTTTTATTCTGACATTTCATAAATGGAATTTTACCGAGGCCGAAATTTCCTTTAAAAAATCACTCGAAATGAAGGATCCCATGGCCTTTAATACCTACCGTGATTTTCTTCAATTTGAACATCGACACACTGAAGCCCTCAAAATAGCTAAACTTTCGAATGAGATCAATCCATTTCAACCGGGGGCAAATATGATTTTACCTTACTATTTCAACAATCAATGGGAAGAAGGGGAAAAGTATATAGAGGAGCAGTTGGAATTGCACCCCAATCATTATCCGACCTATAGCGATGCTGGGTTCTTCATGTTGAATTTTGGTGAATATGATCGGGCAATAGCGCTCTTTGATCGCGGGGTCACTTATATTGGCAAGAGATCCCCAAGGGTCTCGGGTTGGCTAGCGGCGGCATATGCCAAAAAAGGAGATGTTGAAAAAGCCCGAAAAATCTTGGAAGAACTAAAGTCACAAAAAGCACTTACCGATGCGGGTTCACCTGCTTTTTATATAGCCGTAATCTACACCGTCTTAGAGGAAGAACAAGAGGCTTTTAAGTGGCTCAACACTGCCATGGACGATCGTGAAATCGAAGTACCCTGGCTGGTCAGTGAACCACAATTGTACCCGCTTCATGGCCATCCTGAGTTCGATTTGTTGGTCAAACAGATAGGATTTCGACCCCATGCCTATCCCGTTCGGGTATCTAATAGTATGCAATAAGATATATATGTCTTCTTGGCCAAGACGGCAGCACTGTTTGGCCGTTAGTTGCCAGACCTTTTCCTTCAACACAACATAATTGCTACGGTCTGCAACATTAGTAAAACGCCTATCAAAAATTTAAAAGAATCTACAACGAGAATATAAGGTGTCCGATGAGGATTATAATGACCTTTAAAATGGTCAAGGATGGATTTGTCGACCCCGATCAATTTGGCGCATTTATACAATTAATGTTCGTCGAGGTCGTATACCTTGGCTTAAGACTAAAGTTGGGCAAGCCTTTTAAAAAATAACCTAAAACCGCATATTATGAAAACGATTGCAAAAGTGTTGATGGCCGTGTTGATTTTCGCATCGTGCGAAACAGAACAGGTAAATGAAACCTTAGGAAGCCAGAGTATAAAATTAAAGGCAAGGAAAAAAATGGACATTTGCCATTACTCTGCCGATTCAGATTCTTGGATAATCATTAACCTTAATGAAAATGCATGGCCAGACCATAAAGCACATGGTGATGTTCGTTTAGACGACCAAGATGGCGATGGCTACGTGCCCAGCAATAATTGTGGTTTTGAAGGAGAAAATGGTATGGGCGATTGTGATGATAACAACGTCGACATCAACCCGGGCGCGGAAGAGATTTTTGGTAATGATATTGATGATGATTGTAACCCAGGCACTCCCGACTCGCAATTGGATGTTCTCAGAATAATACATGAGGTTAACGGTGGTAAGCCTGATGCTTGGGATGATAATATAATTGCAAACGATGAAGATTTAAATAATTGGGAAGGAGTTGGAATTAATAGGGATGGTACTATTAGAGAATTGGACCTACGTTTAAGCGAATTAACAACTCTGCCTCCTGAGATAGGAAGGCTAACAGACTTAAAAACATTAGACCTTTCTTTTAATCAATTTACTGTTTTACCAATTGAAATTGGTCTGCTCACTAATTTGATGGCTTTAAATCTATCCTATAACCAATTTACATTCTTGCCAACTGAAATAGGATATTTAACTGACTTAATAAGCCTGAGTATTTCTTCTAATCAACTTTCTATACTACCACCGGAGATTGGGCAATTAGAAAATTTGTTCTATTTCTATCTTTCAAATAACCATTTGATTGAACTGCCAACGGAAATCGGATTATTGTCAAATCTGCAGGACTTATATCTCGATGTAAATCAACTGGGAACTTTGCCGAGCGAAATAGGTCAATTAGCATCCTTGCTTACTTTGGATATTAGCGGTAACCCGGTAGTTGTTATACCAAAGGAAATTTGTGCTTTGACGCCGGGAACAACATTGTTGAAAGACCCGGAAGATGTTTGTGAGACGCCTTAAATGAAGAAATAAACTTGATACTACATATCGAATTCAGCAAGGCTAGGGACTATTGACATCAACGATCAAAAGAAGAACGGGGTCTTTTTGGTGCAGATTTATCCGGTCATATAAGGTTTTGAGGCTAAGAGCGTACTGATGGATGCTTAGTGCAAAAACAATGATAAGACGTCATCTAGATTAGACTGCGATTTTTTAGCAATTACCAAATTGCCGACCCAACAATTACTTGACGAATTCCAATTAATAATCGAAGCCGCCGGCCAGTAGAACTATTTTGACCAAATCAATCTGTCGGGCGAAGATTTGGGGGTGGAGCTGTTATTAGGCAACTAATATCGCTATGACCCCAAATGCCTAACAATTTTCTTTATACAACATGAACGAAAGAAGGTGCAACATAAATAAAACCCCGATCAAAAATTTAAAAGAATCTACAACGCCCATATTTGGTGGTATGTTATGCTATTAGGGATATTTGACTTCAAGTGGATTAAGTTTCCATAAAAATCATAAAAAAATGAAGTCGTTAAAAATTATCCAATATGGCGAGGTTGACAGCTCATTGGAATTTCAAGATGGTCCCATGCCCGAAATTCAAGAAAATGAAGTTTTGATAAAAGTACAGGCCGCGGCGACCAACCCGATCGACCATTTATTGACCAACGGGTTCTTTAAGGATAGCTTTCCGCTTCAATTTCCATCGGGTATTGGCTATGACCTAAGCGGAGTAGTCACTAAGAAGGGAAGTGCCGTTAACGGCCTGGAAGTAGGCGACAAAGTCTTTTCAAGATTGCCAACAGTGAAACCCGGCAGTTTTTCGGAATATGTTGCGGCCGACAGCGACGTTGTCGCGAAAATGCCGGAAAACTTGAATTTTGAATTGGCTGGGGGTATGGCCCTGGTCGGATTGACTGTTTATCAGTCGTTTGAACAAATACAGCTTAAAAAAGGCGACCATATATTGATTCATGCAGGCTCTGGAGGTGTCGGCAGTTTTGCCATTCAATATGCAAAACATATTGGGGCCTATGTAAGTACTACGACCAGCACCGACAATGTGGAATGGGTCAAGGCCCTGGGGGCAGACAATGTCATCGATTATAAGAAGGAAAATTATCTAAATGTAGTTCGTCATATGGATGTCGTTTACGATACCCTAGGAGAAGACTATACATTCGACGCTTTCAAGGTCATTAAAAAAGGAGGAAGAGTTTGCAGCCTACGCGGACCTTTGGATCACGAGGTTGCCGAGTTGTTCGGTATTTCGAACTACCAGATTCCTGAAGCGTTGAACGCATTGGTTCAGGAAAAGGACGCTTTTTACAAATTCACGATGGTCCATTCGAACAAAGAGGGTCTCGATGTACTTCGACCCATCATCGAAAGAGGTGCCATCAAACCGATAATCGATAAAGTATATCCTTTTTCAGAAACGGTCGATGCGATTCGATACCAGCAGACGGGTCGTGCCAAGGGTAAGGTTATTGTGAAGATTAAATAGGAAGCAACAAATTAGGGTCGAACCCTACACCATTATATATATCCTTTAAGTCAATTTTTTAAAAACAGCAGCATGAGAAAAACAGTTTTAATGGTTTTTATTGCTATGGCAATTTCCTTTTCCGGTAATAGCCAAGAGTCCGAACCGGACCATCAATATTATAGGGTATTGGCATTTACATTCAAGTACGGAAGGGCTGATGAAGCAACACAACGAGGCATGGACTTATTCCATGAAGCCCGAACCAAGATAGGGTTATCCAATATGGTGTTTCGAAGTGAATCAGGGCCTTACGATCTGCTCGTTTTTGACCCGGTCGAAAAAAACTCTCCGTTCCATGACGACCATTGGGAAAATCACTACAAAGCCATGATAGAAATAATGGGATCTGAAGATGTCTTGATAAAAGAATTGGAATCTTGGTCTGATTTGGTGGAAAGACAGGAGACTTTTTATTACAGGCATATTAACAAGTATTGATAAATCCGATATTCTCGACGGATACAGAATAATCTTTGGTTAGAACCGATATCCCAACCTTAAACTCCCATAAAAATTTCGTTCATCCCCAGGATAAAAGTAGCGCGGTTCGCGACCTCCGAAGCCTTGGGTGTTGATTAACACCGATTGTGCGTATACTTCATCCAAAATATTATTGACCCCAAAATCGATACCCAATGTAACATGCTCAGAGAGCTTTTTTAGATACCCCATTCGGGCATTGAAAACCGTAAAGGGGTCGCTATACAGATCGGCAGCGTTGGTCAATGGAATTTCACTTACATGTTGATGGGTGATATTCCAATAGAAGTTTTCAAAGAAGCGCATTTGAATACCAGCAGTCCTCCGTTGTTCGGGCACGCCCGTCAATGGGTTTCCTGAAAAATCCTCGCCTTCATCAATAAATTCGACAAAGCTATGATCTGTCAAGGTATAGTTTACGAAAGGGGATAATTGAACCTTTGGCGAAATCGTCCAATTGTAGGTCATGCCGATTTCGAGTCCACGGTGGCGTGTTTTACCGGCATTTTTTCCCACGAGTCGATCTTCACTTTCACGCTCACCGACCAAAAGATTTTTCACGTTCATTTGATAAATGGAAAGGTTCAGATGAAATCGTTTTTCATCCAAGTATAGGTCTGTGCCAAGTTCATAATTGGTTCCGGTTTCTTGGGAAATATCCGGATTGATTACACCTTCTGGAGTCAACGTTTCCTCCAAGGTAGGATTTGAAAATCCCCGACTGATGTTTGCAAAAACTTGATGATTTTCTGAAAAATTGTAGTTGAGGTTCAGACTTGGCAATAGAATCGCCTTAAAATTTCGTTCAGCACTTTTATTTTCGCTACCCGAATTGAATAAATCACGGTAGTCGTATTCGGTCTTGTTAATATTGAGTCCGAATTGTGCCGAGAATTTTGTTGAAAAAGGAAATAGCAAAGTGGTGAAAGCGTTCCATTGGCTTCTAAATTCTTTGTTGCGGGCGAATTGTTCTCCTTTTAAACTTCCATTGCCATTATTGTCTTCCCAAAGGTTTCGAAACTCATCCCAATCATACTCATCCTTAAAAAACTCCATGCCCAACTCATAATTTGAAGTATTTTCCAAGAATTTGAACTTTCCGGAAAATCGGGTGCGGAATCCGAAGCCTTTGGTGATTTCATCCAAGATACCAAAGGGCCTTGCCTCGTCCTTATCCAAATAGTTATAGAAAAGGCTTGTTGAATTTTCCAGTTTATCGCTAAACCGATGAGAGTAGTTGAGTCCGGCCAAGGTATAATTATTGGCCTCGAAACCTTGCGAAACGCGCCAAGTGAATGTGGCTTGTTGCGGATTTTCGTTAAAAGCGGTCGCCCCGAGCGAACTCGGTATTTGGGCCGTAAAATCGATATGGTTGATCAATAGGGAAATCTTATTTTTCGCATTGATTTGATACGAGGTGTTCAACAAAAAACCGTCACGCTCGAAATTACTATTCTGACGGTAGCCTTCGGTTTCTAGATGCCCGTACTGTAAACCAAGCCTTAGCTTGCCGTCAAAATGATTGAATGAAAGATTGTTTTTTAAGAGTCTGAAAGAACCAACGGTAAAATTGTTCGAAAAATTGGTCGAATGGCCCAAGGCTTCTTTTGGATTCAAAATTAGGGCTCCACCTAAATTCGTGCCATAAGCGGTGCCTTTGGGTCCCTTGATGACTTCGATTTGACTAAGGTTTTCCAAATCAAAAGCCTCAATGGTCGAGAACCCTGAGCCATCGGTGACAGGAATATCTTCGTAGTACATCCGTAACTTATCCGTTCCGAACAATGTTCTCGCGCCGATGCCCCTGACAGTGATCCTATTTGTGTTCAAGGCGCCAGAAAACACATAAACTCCGGGAATCTGATTTATGGCATTGACCATGGAGACCGGACTGTAATTTTGAAAGACCTTGGCCGAAATGACCTCAGAAGGTATAAGGCCCGTTGCATTTTTTTTCTTGAGGGCATCTAGTAAGATAACCTCATCGAGTTGGGTAATACTGTCATTCGGGCTGCGATTTTGCGCTTGGGCCAAGGTGGCACAAAAGAGAAAAATAAGGAATAGTAGCCTCATGCAATTTTAATGAGGCACTAAAATAGAATTTAAAAACGAAACCCTAGCGACAACCCGGCGCGATACATGAACCTGTTTTGAAATTCTTGGGGATTGATATTTCTACCAAGTCCCAAATTGACTTCCATGGCCAGTTTTTGACCAAAAGTTGACCATTTTCGCCCAAGGCCGAGTCCGATGGCTGTGGTACCAAAATCATTGTTTCTGCCCCCCAGATTGTTATCGGGGTCGATGTCGCCCGTATAGTACAACCCAAAGGCCTCGGCAAAAAGTCCGCTTTTGGGCCGATAGCCGAAATAAGCCCTAAGGTTCGGGCCGATTCCAAAATTTCCCGTCCGGCCTGAGGCATCTCCATTGAAGAAGACCGTTCCTCCGATACTGGTATCCGGGGTGAAATAAAATTCATAAGAACCTTCGATTGCCGTAGTCGCCAAAAAGCGCCCCATATTGAAACGAAGTTCGTGATTGTTATAAAAGGGCCTATATTCTTGCGCACCGACCATAAGGGTAGTGAACAGCAGTACCGGTAGTATGGTATTTTTCATCATCATCACACAAGCTTTTACCAAGAGAATCAAATCTTGGGCCAAAAATGGAGTTGGCCCTGTTTTTAGGGAAATATGATGTTGAAAAGCAGGGGTTTAAAGGGAAAAGCCTATTCCCTTTTGTAAAAGCGAATCGTATTTTCTTTTGTCGAAGCTATAGAGGTAAGGTGCCTTGTTGGCCGCACCTGTCATTTGTTTCCCATGACGGATCAAAAAATCGAGTTTGAGTATTTTTCGTTGAAAATTACTCCGTTCCAGGGGTCTTTCAAGAATTGCCTCATATAATTTTTGAAGGTCTTGCATAGTGAATTTTTTGGGAAGGAGGGAAAGCCCGACCGGAAGGTAGTTGATTTGGATACGAAGATGTTGCAGTGCTTTTTGCACAATTTCATTGTGATCCATCATTAATTCGGGCATGGCCTTTAAAGATTTCCATTCACACTTTTCACTTAAAAAATCGGGTTCAGGCTTTGTTTTTTCGTGATCTACAAGCGCAAAATATCCAGTGGTGATGAATCTGTTTTCGAACCACTCAATGGTCTTTGCACTATAAATTCCCGATTCTTTAAAAAACGCCATTCGTTTTGATCTGATCTTACGATTTGGCAGAGCACGTTTTACACTTCCGAAAGTATGAAACTGGTTGAGAAAAACGGATTGAAGTCCGGTTCGTTCCGTCAAAACCCTATTGGCCGCAACATCCAAGTCCTCTTCCTTATGTATGAACCCTCCGGGCAGCGACCATGTTTTCTGATGCTTCCATTGAAGCAAAAGTATTTTGAGCTCTAGGTTATTATACCCAAAAATCACGCAGTCAATAGAATTTCCCGGAAGATAGGATCCCAGCTTTTGTTCCAAACCTAAAGCAGGGTTTTTGTTTTTTTTCTTCATAAGCAAATATAATATTTATTGTATTATTTTGACACAATAGAATTTTTTTCTTACTATTGTGTCAAAATAACAAAATAACGATGAAAAAATTTTTAAGAATAACCGGAAAAATACTTGGAGGGCTCATTGTACTAATATTATTGACATACCTTGTATTTTGGATCAAATGGAAGGTACAGGCATCATCGAATATGGAGTTGGCAGGCGAAGAAGCACCGACCTTGACCAGCAATGGACAACAATTTCGTGACCTGAACAAAAACGGCAAATTGGATGCCTATGAAGATAAGAGTGCAGACATCGAAGCACGTATCGACGATCTTTTGGCACAAATGAACCCCGAGGAAAAGGCCGGAGCATTGTTTATTCACATGACGGTCATGGCCGATGATGGCGAATTGAACAAAGTGCCGTCGATTACCAATCCGTTTTCATTGTTATTAGAGACCACGCCTGAACAGGTACTGAAAAAGAAGATGAACCATTTCAATGTTATGATGACACCTTCGGCCCTTGAAACGGCCCAATGGAACAACAATCTTCAAAAACTGGCCGAGCGTACCCGTTTGGGCATTCCCGTAACGATTGCCACTGATCCACGGCACGGGGCGGGTTTTGATGCCGGTACCGGAGTGGCGTCGAGCTTTTATTCGCGATGGCCATCGCAATTGGGTATGGGGGCAACTCGGGATTCGGCCTTGGTACGCGAATTCGGCGATATTGCCCGTCAGGAATATGTGGCGCTTGGCCTACGCTTGGCCCTTCATCCAATGGCCGATTTGGCCACCGAACCACGCTGGGCAAGAGTTAATGGTTGCTTTAGTGAAGACGCTTCATTGGCCGCAAAACTGACCGAAGCCTACATACTCGGATTTCAAGGCGATAACCTGTCGAAAACAAGCGTAGCCTGTATGACCAAACATTTTTCGGGCGGCGGCCCACAAGAAGATGGTTGGGATGCGCATTTCGCATCAGGCAAGGGACAGGCCTATCCGGGGAATAATTTTGATTATCACGTCATTCCATTTACCGAGGGTGCCCTAAAGGCCAAGACCGCGCAGATCATGCCCTATTATGGCATTCCAAACGGACAGACTAGCGAGGAAGTGGGTTTCGCCTTCAACAAGGAAATCATTACCGGACTCCTGCGCGACTCTTTGAATTACGAAGGTGTTATCTGTACCGATTGGGGACTTGTAACCGATATGCCGGTCAAATCGGCATCTGCTTGGGGAGTAGAGCATTTATCGGAAAAAGATCGGGTTAAAAAAATATTGGACGCTGGCTGTGATATGCTCGGCGGCGAATCACGACCTGATTTGGTTTTGCAATTGTTAGAAGAAGGTTCTATCTCCGAGAAACGATTGGATGAATCGTTGCGACGTATTTTTAGGGACAAATTCCGATTGGGGCTTTTTGATGACCCGTATGTCGATACTGAAAAATTGCAAATTGTGGGCAACCCTGATTTTGTGGCAAAGGGCAAGGAGGCCCAACGAAAGGCCTTAGTACTTTTGAAAAACGAAAATAATTTCCTGCCACTTTCTTCCGATAAAAAAATCTATATCGAGGGCATGGCCGAAAGTTTGGAGAAATTATACCCGCAGATAGTTTCCGATGTATCGGATGCCGATGTAATCATCAAAAAACTGCAAACACCATCTTCCCCCCCGAAAGGAGACGATTTATTGGAGCGATTTATTCCTCAGGGAAGGCTTGATTTTCCGGAGGATGAAAAAGCAGGGATTTTAGAACTCATCTCATCGAAGCCGACCGTGACCGTCCTTGGGATGGACCGCCCGCCGGTGGCGCCCGATATCAATGCGGCAAGCAAGGCCGTAATCGCCGATTTTGATTGCCAGGATGAAATTATTCTCGAATTGGTTTTTGGGAAATTCAAGCCATCGGGCAAACTTCCGATTGAGATCCCATCCTCGGTGGAAGCGGTTGAAAACCAAAAAGAGGATGTTCCCTACGATTCTAAGAATCCGCTTTATCCCTTTGGGCATGGATTATCATTTTAATATATATCTATATTGATTTTCATCAGAAGCAGACAATCGCTATTTTCGGGCGAAATTGTTTCTCAATGAAAATCGTATCCTATAATGTTAATGGCATCCGTGCCGCTCTAAACAAAGGTTTTATCGAATGGTTGCAGACCGTTGACCCCGATGTGGTTTGTTTACAAGAGATCAAAGCCATGGCAGAGCAACTTGATTTGTCAATTTTTGAAAGGGCCGGCTATTCACATAACCACTGGTTCAGTGCCCAGAAAAAAGGATATAGTGGGGTAGCCATTCTGTCGAAAAGGGAACCCGATCATGTCGAGGTGGGCACGGGAATCGATTATATGGATTTCGAGGGAAGAAACCTACGGGCAGATTACGGCGATGTCTCGGTTATGAGTATGTACCTGCCATCGGGAACCAATCTGGCACGCCTCGAACACAAGTTGACTTATATGGCCGATTTTCAGAAGTACGCAGATAAATTGAGGAAAACCCATCCAAATTTGATTGTTCTGGGCGACTATAATATTTGCCATGAGGCCATCGATATTCACGACCCTGTTCGCAATAAAAATGTTTCCGGATTCTTACCCGTGGAGAGAGAGTGGATCGGCAATTTTATCGAAAGCGGATTTATAGACAGTTTCCGTCATTTCAATAAAGAGCCCCATAATTATACTTGGTGGAGTTATAGGGCCAATGCGCGAAACAATAATAAAGGCTGGCGATTGGATTATGGTATGGTCGCTGAATCCCTAAAAGACCGACTAAAGCGATCAGTGATATTATCCGAGGCCAAACACAGCGACCATTGCCCAATTTTGGTCGAAATCGATTCTTGAGTTTTGTATTTTATGGATAAAGAAAAACCGCAACCGATTATGGCTGCGGCAATTTTTTGAGTTTTGGACCGATCAATTGAAGGTTGTTCTGCCCGTACCAACATTTCCCGTAGAATAATAATCCCATCCCGTCGAGGTAGCATTGTCCAACCAAATTTCAGGATTTGAAATGGCCCTTGTGTTTCCCGTAGCACTTGCAAATTGTTTCCAAGAATATACCCGCAAGTCAAAATACTTCACATGCCAACCATCGGTACCTTGTAACGCTACAGTAGCGCTTTTGGCCTCTAACCAGCTGATCGCTGAGACGTGGGTGCCAAAATAGTAGAAGTCCCATGCACCGTTTTGGCGATCATCGCCTGCATTGTTCAATGGAAACCAGGGTAAGTTTTTAGGTCCCTTATCGGTCATAAAATTGGCCCGGGCCCATACATTGGCATCGGTCTGGCTATGAGCGTAGTTGCTGGTTCTTGTCTCAATTTGAAAATAGAAATAACTGGCTTTATTGGCTAATGCGTTTTCCTTATTCAATTTAGAGATTTCGGCATCAAATAGGGCTGAAGCTTCATCCCTGCTCAATGAGGCGTCATATTGCTTATGTAGCAAAGGTGTTAAGACCTCGGAAGAAATTTCTATTTCAGAATCACTATTGTCCGTTTTACTGACAAAGCCCTCTTCTTGAGGATTCTCATAGTTCAATGTTGGCTCATATTCCTCTTTTTGGCAAGAAACCATTACTAGGGCCAAAGCCATCAGCCCACTCGTCAAAATTTTTATTACACCTTTCATGATAAAAGCTTTTAGGATTAATTTACCTTTTATGGTTCTTGAAATAAAAGGTTAACGTGCTCAGGCGTAATAATTATCATGCCATAGAAATTCATATATCAAGGTTTTGAAATCTTTTTGTGATCGGTGATATTGGACAGCTTTTATTTGACAGGAAGAAATACGGGATTTAATGGGGTAATTGGAATCAATGAAACCATGGATTTCCTTAAATTTGAAACTTCTAAAACTGTTACCCCAGCGAACATATGATCTATACCACTCTACCACACACCGATATCGAGGTCAGTAAAATCTGTTTGGGCACCATGACCTGGGGTCGACAGAATAGCGAGGCGGAAGGCCATGAACAGATGGACTACGCTGTAGATTGTGGTGTCAATTTTTTCGATACGGCGGAAATGTATCCGATACCACCTCGAGAAGAGGAATATGCCGATACCGAAAGAATAATCGGGTCTTGGTTCAAAAAAAATGGGAATCGCGACAAAATTGTCGTGGCCACTAAGATAGCTGGCAAGGCAGAGTTTACGAAGTATATTCGAACTACCGGTTTTACACGAGAATCCATTACGAATGCCGTTGAGGCCAGTTTAGACCGTCTCCAAACAGATTATATCGATCTTTATCAGTTGCATTGGCCCGATCGCAATACAAATTACTTTGGCAAGCGAGGATACAGACATGATGTTTCAGATCACTGGAAAGACAATATTCACCAAATTTTGGAGACCTTTCGAGATTTGGTGCGTGAAGGCAAGATTCGGCATGTGGGCATATCTAATGAGACTCCCTGGGGAACAATGCGTTTTTTGGAAGAAAGCAAGGTTCACGCTTCGTTACCCAGAACCATTACTATTCAGAATCCGTACAGCCTATTGAATCGTCTTTTTGAAGTGGGTCTTTCGGAAATTGCCATTCGTGAAAAAGTCGGGCTTTTGGCCTATTCGCCGTTGGCTTTTGGAACATTGGCCGGTAAATATGTTGGAGGAATGCAACCTGCTGCCGCGCGCTTGACTTTATTTCCACATTATTCACGATATAGTGGTGAAACCACCCAGAAAGCCATTGAAAAATACCATCAACTAGCTCAGGAACACGAACTGTCAATGGCCCAGATGGCATTGTCTTTCGTAAGTAGCAGGCCCTTTGTCACAAGCAACATTATCGGGGCGACTACTATGGACCAGTTAAAGGAAAACATAGCCAGCATTGATGTGAAATTGAGCGATGACGTCTTGGAGGGTATTGAGGCGATTCACAATGAAATTCCCAATCCGGCCCCATAGATGATTTATATTCCCTTTTTGAAAATCGGTTTTTGGCAATTGGCCTTGATAGTTGTCGTGGTCATAATCATTATGGTCATTGCGAGAATTATGCGCGATAAGCGTTAATGGGGCAAACCCTTGTGGCGATAAAAGCTATCCGAATAATCCACTAATGACATCTTCGATCTTAGTGGCTAGAATCACCTCAATGTCGGTCGATTTCAATCCGATTTTATTGTTCTTGGAAATGTAAATGGTGCTAAAACCCAGTTTTTCTGCTTCCAATATACGTTGATCTATGCGCTGCACGGGCCTGATTTCACCTGCTAAACCCACCTCCGCCGCAAAGCATACCCCCTTTTCAATCGGGATATCCTCATTGCTCGAAAGTATGGCGGCGATTACAGCCAAATCGATGGCGGGATCGTCGACTGAAATACCACCCGTAATATTTAGAAAAACGTCTTTGGCCCCAAGTTTGAAACCCGCCCTTTTTTCCAGCACGGCCAATAGCATATTCAGACGCTTTGCATTGTAACCCGTGGTAGAACGTTGTGGCGTGCCATAGACGGCAGTGCTTACCAAGGCTTGAATTTCTATCATCAATGGTCTCATACCTTCGACGGTCGATGCAATTGCGGTTCCGCTTAGTCCTTCGTCGCTTTTTGAAATCAGTATTTCCGAAGGATTGTTCACCTCTCGCAAGCCTCCACCCTGCATTTCATAAATGCCCAATTCGGAGGTGGAGCCAAACCGGTTTTTCCGCGCTCTGAGGATGCGGTACACATAATTTCGATCTCCCTCGAATTGCAGTACCGTATCCACCATATGTTCTAAAATTTTGGGCCCTGCAATAGAACCATCCTTGGTAATATGCCCTATTAAGATTACCGGAGTACCGGTTTCTTTGGCAAACTTGATAAGCTCTGCAGTGCATTCCCGAATTTGGGAAATACTTCCGGCTGCCGAGTCGATATAATCAGAGTGCAATGTTTGTATCGAATCGATGACCACGATATCAGGTTCGGTGGCCTCCACTTGCCGAAAAATGTTTTGGGTCTTGGTTTCTGTTAGAATAAAACAATTCTCACTGTTCGGATGGATGCGATCGGCCCGCATCTTAATTTGTTTTTGACTTTCCTCTCCTGAGACGTACAGCGTTCTATAGGGAAGCTTTAAGGCGATTTGTAAAATCAACGTGCTCTTGCCCACCCCAGGCTCCCCGCCCAATAACACCAAGGCGCCAGGAACAAGCCCACCACCGAGAACCCGATTGAACTCAAGGTCAAAAGTGTCTAGCCGTAATTCCCTATCTGTAGTGATTTCATTGATGCGAAGTGGTTTGGCCGCCTTTTTTGTAAGAGACCCATTGGTTTTCCAGCTTGATTTTTCGGCCTTTTGAACGACCTCCTCAACGACCGTGTTCCATTCTTTACAGGCAGTACACTGCCCTACCCATTTGGCATATTGGGTACCGCAATTTTGGCAGAAAAAAGCAGTTTTGGTTTTGGCCATAAACCTAATAATCGGGTTTTGGCTAAAGGTAGCAAGAAGTTAGAAAACGATTTGATTTTTCGTTTTAAGTAATTCAAAAAAGAGCTCTAATACCCAAAATCAGCCTTGAGCGCATCGATTTTTTCCAAGGCCATCTCTTTGGTCAAGAAGTCGATCTCTTCCATACCAAAAGCTTTTTCAAAGGTGCGAAGTGCTTTTTTGGGCTCGCCCATTTGCTCGTAGTATTCGCCCTCGAAGTAGAAGCCGAGCATACTGGCGGGGAATTCCCTTTTGCAGAGGTCCGATAGCGGTTTCAATGAATCGAAGTCTTCCTTTTTACGAATACCGGCGTAGACGGCCATGAGGTCATTAAGATTGACTTCCCTTTTAAAGCCGAATAAGTCCTCAATGGTCTTATATTTGTTTGTCAAATAATCGAAAACCGGTTCCTCAGAGGTCAACATTTTGGTTTTGTACTCTTTAGGGCTGATTGGCTTGAACATTCCGAAGATGTTATCAAAGGCCTTACCGATTCCGTAGGTCGCAATTGAAATATGGTCTGCTCCGGAGTATTCGTCAAAATAATAATGCAACGATTCTTTATCGATGGCCTTAATGGCTTGGTTCATTTGTTTGATTCGATCCGTATTTTTACTCCTTTCGCTCTCTACAATTAGGTTATAAAAAATCTGCTTGTCAAAGGCCCCTAATCTTGCAGGAACACGGTTCTCCATTTCCGGTGCCAGATCCGGGCTTATATTAACGTAGGCATTGAACAACGAGTTTTCCTTGAAGAGCCAATAATTCATGAAGTTTGCCGTGATGTCATAGCCCACGATCATCTTAAAGGGTGCCGTACTGTAGTTCAAATCGAGATAGGGAATGATTTCCATGCCCAAGAATTCGAAAAATTGCTTTCCTTTTTCAGTAGGCAGTCCGCTATCAGGCTCAAAAGCACAATCATCCAGTCGAATTTCGTTCTCGCTCTGCTCGATGCCGACAACAATGCTCTCTGGCATTCCGTGGAATTTGCTATAAAACTTTGAGTTGGCTACGACCTGATCAAAGAGATACTCCCCGTCCAACACAACGATCAAAGGATATTTTTTTTCCTCGTCATAATCTTCGGGAAAATAGTATTTCACGTCTCGCCTTTCCTGTAATTTGAAAGACTCGAAGATTTCTACTTTAACCTGGGCGTTTGCCGTTAGGCACAGAAAAAGAGCGAACAGAATTGTAAAACTTCGCATGTGATGGTTTTTGTCTAGCGATTTGGCTAGCGGTTTCGGTTCAATAACGGTAAAATAAGAAAAGATATTGCGCCAAAAACCACGATCATCAGCGTCTGCGATATCCACATAATCCACCCAAAAGCATCGCCAGATACCTTGCTTATGCCAAAAATGGCCAATGCTTTGCTCACCGCGATGGGATAAAGGCCGATTCCGCCATTGGTGAACATCATGGCCAGTGCCCCCGCGACAAAGGCAACCATGAGTTCACCAAGCGACAACGGTATCGTTTCTTGAACGGTGAATTTTATGACCCAAAGCATACCCACATAGCACGCCCAGATAAAAAGTGTATGAAAGATGAAGGGCCATTTGTTTTTCATTTTGAATATACTCAGAATGCCTTCTAGAAGCCCGTTGACAAAGGATTTTATTTTCAACGCGAATCTATGGTTTGATTTTCGAACGATAAAGGTAAATATAGCGAAGGCCAGAATTGCGCCACCCAAAAGAATTAGAATTTGGTTTATTGGCAATCCAATTTCCTGAAGGTATCCAAGAATAATATCGGTATGTAAAAAAAATGTGATGGCGATTATGGCCAGTAGCATCATAACATCGACCACTCTTTCGGTGATGATGGTGCCGATGCCTTTCTCAAAAGGAACGTTCTCATAGGTGGTCAGGGCGGTGGCGCGTAATATTTCACCAGTACGGGGAATGCCCAGATTGGCAAAATAGGCCATTAGAATAATCAAAATATTATTGCGGAGACTTGGTCGATATCCGAGGGGCGCCAATAAATAATTCCAGCGGATGGCTCTTGAAACATGACCCAAAATTCCCAAAAGTACGGACATTCCGACCCAAAACAGGTCGGCCTTTTTGATATAATAGAATATTTGTTCCCTGTCGGAGGGCGACGTGGAATTGTACCAGTACCAAACCAAAAATACTCCCAATGCAATTGGGAGTATTGTTTTTAATGTCTTTTTCAGTTTCTGGTTCAATGTTATTCCAAAAGGTTGGTTTCCTCATTGGGGAATACAAGCGCCGGATTGAATTTTTTGGCATCCTCAAAATCCATTCGGGCATAGGTAATCAATATCAAGATATCGCCCACGGCCACCTTTCGTGCTGCTGCACCGTTCAAGGTGAGTTCTCCACTACCACGTGGTCCAGGAATTGCATAGGTCTCTAATCGTGCACCATTATTATTGTTCACGATTTGCACTTTTTCACCTTGTACGATGTTCGCGGCATCCATCAAGTCTTCGTCGATCGTGATACTGCCGATATAATTCAAATCGGCCCCTGTTACCTTGACACGGTGAATTTTAGATTTTACAACTTCTATCTGCATGGTACAAAACTAATTAATTCAATGCGATATTATCTATGAGCCTTACCTCACCGGCATAAACGGCGATGAAGGCCCGGTATTTTGTGTTTGGTCGCTTCTTTTCGATCGGCCTTAATGTTTTGCTCTCTGCAATTGTGATATACTCCAGTTTTAAATCAGGATGTTCTTTAAATTGCTTTTTGGCCCACTTCAGTACTTTCTTGGCACTTTTTGTGCCAAACTTCTTTTTGACAGCCTTCAATGTCGTAAAAATGAAAGAAGCCTCCCTTCTCAATGCCTTTGAGAGTCTTTCATTTCGAGAACTTCGTGCAAGTCCGTTCGCTTCCCTGACAATTGGGCAGCCTATAATGGTTACCGGAATGTTCTTTTGTTCGACCAGCTTTCTGATAATCTGCAACTGCTGAAAGTCTTTTTCACCGAAGTAGGCCTTGTCGGGTTTTACCAAGCGTAACAATTTTTCGACAACCGTACCAACACCGTTAAAGTGCCCTTCGCGAAAGGAGCCTTCCATCACATTTTCGAGACCGTCAAAATCAAAGGATTCAGAACTTTGCCCCTCAGGATAAACCTCTTCGGTGCTAGGGGCAAATACAACCACATCTTTCGATATTTCTTCAAGAAGTGCAATGTCGGCATCCAAGGTCCTCGGATACTTTTCAAGATCCTCTGAATTATTGAATTGCGTAGGATTCACAAAAACACTGACGACGGCCCGATCGTTTTCGTCTACTGCCTTTTGAACCAACGAAGCATGTCCGTCGTGCAAAGCTCCCATGGTCGGAACCAGTCCGAGACTATCCTTCGGCCTTAGGTCAGAGAGATGCTTCCAGAGTTCGGCAACCGTTTGTGCGATTCGCATAGGTGAGATATAAAAGCCTGCAAACTTACTATAATTACGGCTAATCGTCATAATTTTTGTAATTTTGCAATTCCGTTTGCACGAAATACAAAATACAGCTTTATGAATGGCAAAAAGATATTGTTTGTATCTTCTGAATTAGTACCCTACCTACCGGAGAACGAAGTTTCCCTGATGTCTTACGAAACCCCCAGAATGGTCAATAGCAATGGCGGCCAGATACGTATTTTTATGCCCAGATATGGTAACATCAATGAACGCAGACATCAGCTTCATGAAGTGATTCGTCTCTCGGGGATGAACCTGATTATCAACGATATGGACATGCCGCTGATCATAAAGGTCGCTTCGATACCAAGGGAGCGAATTCAGGTGTACTTTATTGACAACGATGAATATTTCAAAAGAAAATCGACTTTTGCCGATGCCGACGGAAACCTATTCAAAGACAACGACCAAAGAGCCATTTTCTTTGCCAAAGGGGTCGTGGAAACCGTTAAAAAGCTGAATTGGACGCCCGATATCATTCATGTACATGGGTGGATGGCTTCCCTATTGCCTTTATACCTGCGAAAGTTCTATTCTGATGAACCCTTATTTGCCGATAGTAAAATTGTTACTTCGGTATATAAAAAAGGATTCGATGGCGAACTTGATAGTGAAATGATAAACAAGATTGCGTTTGACGGCATTGACAGTGAAAGTATAGCTATGCTCAAAAGCCCTGACTATAATAATTTGTTAAAAATTGCCGTAGATTTTTCAGATGCAGTTATTTTAGCGGCGGAAGACATTCCAGAAGATTTACAAAAACACATTTCCAACCTTCAAAAACCCGTGTTGCCATATGTCTCGTTGCAAGAATTCGAAGAGGCCTACAGTAATTTTTACAGCACGGAAGTTTTAAATTAATCTGAATGGCATTTTTGAGGAGATTTAAACTTCCCGTCATGGCGGGATTTTTTCTGGTTGCGGTACTTTTTTCCTGTACTGAAGAATTGACAACGATAGGCGCCACAGTGGTGGGTGGCAAACCTTTTACCACTGATAAGGCCACTTATGATGTCTTCGCCTTCAACAAGAAGATCCAAGCGGTTCGAACCAATAAATTGCTTTTGTATCAATTAGGTACGTTCAATGACCCTATCTATGGAAGAACCGAGGCCAGCATTACTACACAACTGCGATTGGCCAATCCGACCAATCCGTCTTTTGGAGTAAACCCTCAGAGTGTGGAAGATGCCCCCGATCCTGATTTTGAAACGCAGGTGGCCGAAAATGAAATGGTCGATTCGGTATATCTTTACATCCCTTATTTGACAGAGGTGCAGGCCTTGAGAGATTCCGATGGTGATGGCGTTGATGACGAGTTCGATATCGACCCCAATGATCCCAACAGTGATTTGGACGAAGACGGCCTTAGTGATAATCAAGAAAGACTCAATGGAACCGATCCAGACAATCCCGATACCGATGGCGATGGCATAAATGACGATATCGATGTTGACTTTACAAGGGACGCCTTTGCCAAGAGAATTGATTTAGACAGTATTTATGGAGACAGAAATGTCCCCATTAACTTAAAGGTCGAGCGATCGACTTACTTTTTACGTGATTTGGATCCGAACACAAGTTTTCAAGAATCGCAACAATACTTTTCCAATCAACAATTTTCTCCCTCCTTCGTTTCCGATGTACTTTTTGACGGGCAGTTCGAAATCAGCGATAAGGAGATTCTTCTAAAAAATGAAGACGACCCCGATACCACTGATATTGATGAATCAGAGCAGTTTGGTAAACTTGACCCTGGCATAAGAGTCCCATTGGATATTGCTTTTTTTCAGGAAAACCTTATCGATAAAGAAGGGTCTTCTGAATTGCTCAGTCAAGCCAACTTTGTGGAGTTCATCAGAGGAATCCACCTGTCTATTCCCGATGATATAATGTTCTTGCTTGACATAAGAAATGCCAATATAACGGTGTATTATAATTACGATAGATTTGATACCGCAGATGACGTAATTGAAAAAGCCAATTCCAGTTATACCCTTTCTCTGTTGGTGGGCAGTCAAACGGGGCTGGTTGCCGGAAATGCTGTCAATACCTTGAATAACGACCCTTATCCATCACCAATAATGGACGAAATGGATACAGACATCGCCAATGACGTGTCAAGGGTATATTTAAAAGGTGGGGCCGGTTCTTATGCTGAGATTAAACTTTTCGATAGAGACAATGGAGAAGAAATTTTAGATCAAATCAGGGCGAACAATTGGATTATCAACGAAGCCAATTTGACTTTTTATGTTGATGAAGCGACCTTGGCGGCAAGTGGAGGTATTATAGAACCACCCAGAATTTATCTTTATAATGCCGAAACCGGTAGAATTATATTCGACCCCGATAGAGATGTAAGTGAAAGCCGAACGTTGTTGGGGCAATATCTCAATTACGGTGGAATTCTCGAGGAGGAAAACGGCATTTCAAAATACACCTTCCGAATTACCGATCATGTAAATAATATGGTCGTGCGAGATTCTACCAATGCCACTTTGGGACTTGTTCTTACTCCCAACATCGAATTTGTAGGGGTGGCCAACGCCATGTTGGACGATCCGACAAGACCAGAAGAAAATGTGCCGGTTGCCAATACCATCACCCCTTTGGGTACGGTTCTTTTTGGAAGCAATGTCGGGCAGGCTAATTCTGAAAAACAATTGAAACTCGAGATTTTCTATACCGAGACCAATTGAATCATTGCGGCATTAGGTGTTTCTTTGGCGATTAGTCATTGTACGCTTTTTTCCCTCTCATTTGATGGTAAATATACCACATGACGAAATTTTACGTTTTACTTCTATAAACGGACAGATTAGAACTTAATCTGGCTAAATTTGCAAAAAAGAACTTACCCCAATTCAATAATTTGATTAAAATATGTGTGGAATTGTAGGATACATAGGCCATCGAGAGGCCTATCCGATTATAATGAAAGGCCTTCAACGGTTGGAATATAGAGGTTACGACAGTGCTGGAATAGCGCTCTACGACGGAACGGCGATTAACCTGGCAAAAACCAAGGGTAAGGTAGAAGACCTAGAGAAGAAGGCACAGGCAGATTTATCGTTAAAAGGATCCCTGGGAATCGGTCATACGCGTTGGGCTACCCATGGCGTGCCCAATGACATCAATTCACATCCGCATTATTCGAATTCAGGAGACCTTGTCATCATTCATAACGGCATTATCGAGAATTATGAATCAATAAAGAAAGAGCTTCTCAAAAGGGGGTACACCTTCGAATCGGACACCGATACCGAAGTTCTGGTCAACCTGATTGAAGAAGTGAAGATCAAAGAAGATGTCAAGTTGGGCAAAGCCGTGCAAATTGCATTGAATGAGGTTGTTGGTGCATATGCCATTGCGGTTTTCGATAAAAATAAACCCGATGAGATCGTTGTGGCCAAATTAGGTAGCCCATTGGCAATCGGTATTGGCGAGAACGAATTTTTCATTGCCTCCGATGCTTCTCCCTTCATTGAGTTTACCAAGAATGCCGTTTATCTTGAGGATGAAGAAATGGCAATTGTTCGATTGGGTAAGGAAATAAAGCTTCGTAAGATCAAAGACGATGCAATTGCCTATCCGAACATTATGGAGTTGCATATGAACCTTGAGGAAATCGAAAAGGGCGGTTACGACCATTTCATGCTCAAGGAAATTTATGAACAACCCCGGGCAATTTTAGATACCTATAGGGGCCGTTTGCGGGTCGGTCAAGGTATTATCAAAATGGCCGGCATTGACCAGAACCTTGAAAAGTTTATGAATGCCGATAGAATAATCATAGTTGCCTGTGGTACTTCTTGGCATGCCGGACTTGTGGCGGAATACATTTTTGAAGATTTGGCCCGAATCCCTGTTGAGGTCGAATATGCTTCCGAGTTTCGATACCGAAACCCGGTGATTACGGAAAATGATGTTTTGATTGCGATCTCACAATCCGGAGAGACAGCTGACACCCTGGCGGCCATTAAATTGGCCAAGGAACGGGGCGCTTTCGTCTTTGGTGTTTGCAACGTTGTTGGCTCATCTATTGCACGGGAAACCGATGCAGGTGCCTACACCCATGCGGGACCCGAAATAGGGGTCGCCTCTACTAAGGCATTTACGACACAAATTACGGTTTTGACCCTTGTGGCCTTAAAACTGGCCCAAGAGAAACAAACGATTTCCGATGTTAAATTTCGAGACTACCTGATGGAATTGGAGACCATTCCGGCCAAAGTCGAAAGGGCCCTGGAATCAAATCCGTTGGTCGAAATTATTTCAGACGTCTATAAAGATTCTACAAATTGTCTGTACCTCGGAAGAGGATATAATTTTCCCGTGGCCTTGGAGGGAGCATTGAAATTGAAAGAGATTAGTTATATCCATGCCGAGGGCTATCCGGCTGCGGAAATGAAGCATGGACCCATCGCTTTGATCGATGAGCAAATGCCGGTGTTCGTTATTGCGACCAACAAAGGGCACTACGAAAAGGTGGTCAGTAACATTCAAGAAATAAAATCCCGCAAAGGAAAAATAATCGCAATTGTTACAGAAGGTGACGTTCAAGTGAAAGAGTTGGCCGACCACGTGATTGAAATCCCTGAGACTTACGAGGCCCTAACGCCCTTGTTGACAACCATACCGCTGCAATTACTTTCATACCATATTGCCGTGATGAGAGAGTGCAACGTCGATCAGCCAAGAAATTTGGCGAAATCAGTGACGGTTGAATAATAGATTTTCATTTTGTATAATATTGAGGCCTTGATATTTTTCAGGGCTTTTTTTTGTTTGTAATGTTTTTTTTTACCCATAATGTTGCGAATGAAATACTATGCACGCATAAGTTTTTTTTATTTTATGACCTATCAAGACGAAAATTAGGTATCTTGCACGTGACTTAGTAACTAATTTAACTCAAACAAATCATGCGAACAGTATTGATAATCCCCCTACTGTTGGTGGGGACATTTGCATTTGCACAAACTACCGTTTCCGGTACTGTGGTTGACGACAATAGTGAACCTGTACCCGGGGCCAATATTGTAATTGTTGGTAAGGCAATAGGCACGACCACCGATTTCGATGGTAACTTCACTTTGGAGACCGATGAAACACCCCCTTTCCAATTACGTGTAACCAGTATTGGCTATTCAGAGGCCACGGCCGATGTCACTTCCAGTGGTCAGACATTGTCCATTACACTATCAGAGACACAGACTTTTCTTGATGAGGTCGTGATTTCCGCATCTCGAACCCCTGAGCGTATTTTTGAATCTCCGGTGACGGTTGAGAGAATGGACATCAAAACAATCAAATCGGCTGCCGCCCCAACCTTTTACGATGCCCTCGAAAACTTAAAGGGTATTGATATGAATACCAATAGTTTGACCTTTAAGTCAATCAATACTAGGGGTTTCGCAACTTTTGCGAACAATCGTTTTATGCAATTGGTAGACGGAATGGATAATTCTTCTCCGGCTTTGAATTTTCCGTTGGGTAATTTATTGGGAATGTCAGAACTTGACGTGAACACCGTAGAATTACTTCCAGGTGCCTCTTCTGCCCTGTATGGTGCTAATGCCTTTAATGGAATTATGTTCATGACGAGTAAGAACCCTTTTGATCATGCCGGGATAAGCTTTTATGGCAAGACAGGCATCACTTCAAGCACCAATGCAGGCGACAACAACTTTACCGATGTTGGTATAAGGGCTGCATATGTTTTCAGCGATCATTTTGCGGCAAAGGCCTCCGTTTCATTCCTGAAGGGAACTGAATGGTTCTCCACGGATTACACGGACTATAATGTGCCTGGAAGAACTAGGGCACATCATGGATATGATGGATTGAATATTTATGGTGATGAGGTGAGCACCACTTTGGATTTTGACCAGATAGCCGCTGAAAACCTGCCAATACCTGTTGCGACCGATTTCGGTAGCGCCACCGTATCAAGAACCGGTTATGAAGAACGAGATTTGATGGATTATGATGCCGAAAGCCTAAAAGCTGACTTTGGATTGGTATTCAGACCCAATGCCGATGACCTGGAAATAGTGTGGAATAGCAAATTGGGCCGGGGCAATACAATTTATCAAGGCGCCAATAGATACTCGATAAAAGACTTCTTTATGCAGCAGCATAAATTGGAGATTCGCAATGACAATTTCTTTGTTCGTGGATATACCACGGCTGAAAAGGCCGGTAATTCTTATGATACACGATTTACGGCAATTAATATCAATCGAAGATGGAAGGGGGATGTGCAGTGGTTTACCGATTATGCCCTAGGTTACCTTACCGCTAGATTCTTGAACCCAGGGGTCACTGATGAGCAGGGTCATGCGGCCGGCAGGGCCAATGCCGATACAGGAAGATTCTTGCCAGGCTCACCCGAATTCAATAGTGCCCTCACCACGGTTGCCTCTGATGGAAACCTCGAAACAGGGTCTAAATTTCAAGACAACTCGAAAATATACCATATAGACGCAAACTACAATCTTGCCCATTTGACCAACAGTTTTGCAGATATCATGGTCGGTGGGTCTTGGCGTCAGTACTCCTTGAATTCAGGGGGCACGATCTATACTGACAATGATGGGCCCATTAATTATCAAGAGTATGGGGCCTATGTTCAATTGCAGAAAAAAATGTTGGAAGAACGCCTAAAGTTTACAGGCTCGGTACGTTACGATAAATCCGAATTTTTTGATGGATTCTTTTCTCCAAGGGTGTCACTCGTTTATGGGGTCGATGAGAACAAAAAACACAATGTTAGAGCTTCGTTTCAAACCGGTTTTAGAAACCCTTCAACACAAGACCTTTTCATTGGCTTAAATGCCGGTCGAGCCATTTTAGTAGGTTCGGCCCCAGACAACCTAAATCGATATACATCACCTGAAATATTACTCAGTACCGGTGGTCAGGCTGCCACTGGCCAGACTTCAGTTCGTCTTTCCGGTGGCCTCGCGTACAGCAATGCCTTCACTGCGACATCTGTGGCGGCGGGCGCCCCTCAAGCAGTAAATGTCCATCTAGTCAAGCCTGAAAAGATCAGTGCCTATGAGGTAGGATATCGCGGAGTTTTTGGAAAATTGAGCATCGACCTCAACGGATACTATAATGCTTATGAAGACTTCATTTCGAATCGAACGGTATTGACCCCACTTTATGGCCAAGCAGGGGATAACACACTTTCGTTGTTGGCACTATCAAATGGTGATTTTCAGGCCTTTCAGACCTATACCAATTCGTCGGCAGATATTAATTCGTACGGTGCCGGCATAGGGGTGGTTACGAAATTGTTCGGTGATTTTGACTTTGGTGTCAACTACACCTATGCAAAATTAGATTTTGACGATACGAACGACCCAGGATTCCAACCCAATTTCAACACACCTGAACACAAGGTGAAGGCTTCATTTGGAAATCAAAACCTCTTCAAAAACTTTGGATTCAACTTCAACTGGAGATGGAATGATGTTTATCTATGGACATCATCTTTTGCCGATGGATTCATCCCTAATCGAAATATATTTGATGCACAGGTAAACCTAGAGGTGCCTAGCATCAAATCGACCTTTAAGGTCGGAGGTTCGAATCTTTTCGGAGAGGAGTACGTAAGTGCTCCAGGTGCGGGAACGATAGGCGCACAGTATTATGTCTCATGGACCATTAACAACTAAAAAGAACTTTCAGATATGAAATCTATAAATAAATCACTTTCGATCCTTGTATTGATTGCGCTCTTTTCCGCCTGCGCGGATAATGAAGACAATATATTGGCCGTACCTTTCGTAGAGGAAACTGCGCCTATCAATTTTCCGACACCCAATTTCACAAGTGGTTCCGCCGATTTTTCAAATTATGTGGCGGTAGGAAATTCACTAACGGCAGGCTTCTCAGATGCAGCTTTGTTTGCTAAAGGACAAGCGGTTTCTTTTCCAAATACCTTGGCGTCCATATTTTCATTGGCCGGCGGCGGCGCTTTTAGTCAACCCCTAATGAGCGATGATGTGGGTGGTCTGACTTTGGGGGGTACTGTTATTCAAGGTCCAAGACTGATTTTCGACGCGGTGAACCAGACACCTGTGCCTGTCGCTGGCACACCATCTACTGAGGTAACAAATGTGGTCGCTGGGCCACACAACAACATGGGCGTGCCCGGAGCAAAAAGTTTTCATCTTTTGGCAAATGGATACGGTAATGTGGCAGGCGTACAATCAGGGGCTGCCAACCCATATTTTGCAAGAATGGCCTCTAACCCGAACGCTTCGGTTTTGGAGGATGCCGCCGCTCAAAGTCCTACCTTCTTCACACTTTGGATTGGCTCGAATGATGTTCTGTCATATGCAACTTCTGGTGGAGCCGGTGAAGATCACAATGTAACAGGTAACCTTGACCCTACTACTTATGGAGGAAATGACATAACGAATGCAAATGTCTTCGGCCAAGTATACGGTGGAATTTTGACAACCTTGACCTTGGGAGGCGCTAAAGGTGTAGTGGCAAATCTACCAAATGTGACCGACGCACCTTTCTTTACTACGGTTCCTTACAACCCTATTCCAATGGACGCACAAACGGCGACTTTGACCAATGGTGCCTATGCCGCTTACAATGGAGGAATTCAGCAAGCACTCGCGGCCTTGAACGGCACAGGTCTCTTTACCGCAGAAGAGGCTGCCAAGCGAACCATTAACTTTGCAGCCGGTCAAAATGCCGTGGTCATTGTCGATGAGGATTTGACCGACTTAGGAGCCATTAATCCGGCCTTTGCGGCATTGCCCAAGTTGCGACAGGCAACCGCCGAGGATCTATTGGTGCTGACTGCCAGTTCGTTTATCGGGACGCTTGCAGATCCGAACAACCCCGCCAGCGTAAATGGTGTAGGTGTTGCCTTGGCCGATAACTGGGTGCTGACCCCAGAAGAGCAGACGGCAATAGCAAATGCTACCACAGCCTACAATAATACGATAGCAATGATGGCCGAACAATTCGACCTTGGTTTTTTTGACGCCAATGCGCTTTTGAATGTCGTTGCGACTGACGGGTTGAATGTCGGTGGCGATGCGATTATCACCGATGACTTTGTTTCCGGCGGAGCTTTTTCGCTAGACGGCATCCATCCGTCCCCTAGAGGAAACGCGGCCATAGTCAATGCAATAATCGACGTTATCGGTGAAAAGTATGGGGCGGTTCTTCCTAAAACCGAACCTATAGAGTTTACGGGTCTGTATGTGAACTAGCGCCCTGAAACGACATATTTTTTTTAAAAAGCACTTCATTTTGGGAAGTGCTTTTTCTTTGACGAAAAAATACCCTAAAACCTATTTTTTTAAAGACTATCTCTTATCTTTGCAGCCTGAAAATCGGATGCTTTGGCAAATGAAAAAGTGTCCTTTCAAAAAGCCGATAATCCAAAACAAAAAATACGTTGACAATGGCGAAAGTTACAGGTAAAGTTGCGCAGATCATAGGCCCGGTAATCGATGTCGAATTCGATTCGGGAACCGAACTTCCGAAAATTTACGATTCCTTGGAAATCGATATGGTCGATGACTCCAAATTGGTGTTGGAAGTGCAATCGCATATCGGAGAAAATACGGTTCGTTCCATTTCGATGGATTCCACGGACGGACTTAGCCGTGGTACCGAAGTTATCGCAACAGGGAATGCGATTCAAATGCCGATCGGTGATGATGTTTACGGAAGGCTGTTCAACGTAATCGGTGATGCCATTGACGGTCTCGGTGATCTGCCCAAGGAAGGCAAAGATGGATTACCAATCCACAGGGAAGCACCCAAATTTGAAGATTTGACCACAACGACCGAGGTATTGTTCACAGGTATCAAGGTCATCGATTTGATCGAGCCTTATGCAAAGGGGGGTAAAATCGGACTTTTCGGAGGAGCAGGTGTTGGTAAGACCGTATTGATACAAGAGTTGATCAATAACATTGCAAAAGGACATGGTGGACTTTCGGTTTTCGCCGGTGTAGGGGAAAGAACCCGTGAAGGAAACGATTTGCTCCGTGAGATGTTGGAATCGGGGATTATCAAATACGGAGATGATTTCTTGCATTCTATGGAAGAAGGCGGATGGGATTTGACGAAGGTCGATAAAAAGGCAATGAAAGAATCGAAGGCGACTTTCGTTTTCGGACAGATGAACGAACCTCCCGGGGCACGTGCGCGGGTCGCCCTTTCAGGGTTGACGATTGCGGAGTACTTCCGTGATGGTGCAGGTGATGGTCAAGGAAAAGATGTTCTTTTCTTTGTTGATAACATTTTCCGATTTACCCAAGCAGGTTCGGAAGTATCTGCACTATTGGGCCGTATGCCTTCAGCGGTAGGTTACCAGCCAACGCTTGCAACCGAAATGGGGGCGATGCAAGAACGAATCACCTCGACCAAAAGAGGATCTATTACTTCGGTTCAAGCGGTATATGTTCCCGCGGATGACCTTACCGACCCGGCACCGGCAACAACATTCGCCCACTTGGATGCAACAACGGTACTTTCCCGTAAAATTGCCGAGTTGGGTATCTACCCTGCGGTGGATCCGTTGGATTCAACTTCCCGTATTTTGACTCCGGAAATTTTGGGAGCCGAACACTACGATTGTGCACAGCGTGTGAAAGAGTTGTTGCAGCGTTATAAAGAATTACAAGACATTATCGCCATCTTGGGTATGGAAGAACTGTCTGAAGAAGACAAATTGGCTGTAGGCCGGGCAAGACGTGTGCAACGTTTCTTGTCGCAACCTTTCCATGTGGCAGAACAATTTACGGGTATTCCTGGGGTTTTGGTAGATATTAAAGAGACTATCAAAGGCTTTAATATGATTATGGATGGCGAATTAGATCATCTTCCTGAATCGGCATTCAACCTTAAGGGAACCATCGAAGAAGCTATCGAAGCCGGTGAGAAAATGCTTGCAGAAGCTTAATTTGTTTTGTTGATGGTTGATTTTGTTTGAAAAAACGGCTAACGACCATCAACAAGAAACCAACAATTATATAATATGCACTTAGAAATCGTTTCACCAGAAGCCACCTTGTTTTCAGGAGAAGTCGAATCGGTGACCGTACCTGGCGTTGAAGGAGAGTTTCAGATGTTGAACAATCACGCTGCCATTGTTTCATTATTGCAAAAGGGCAATGTGAAGTTTCAAGGTAATATTACGATTGAAGAAGAGCATGAAGCCAAATTTACAAAAGGACCAAAGGGAGAGATGGTACTTCCCATTTCAAGCGGTACGGTAGAGATGAGTGATAACAAAGTTATTGTTTTGGCAGACTAAAAGTAAAGTCGTTCTTCCATTTTAACCATCCTGAACGGATGGTTTTTATTTTAACAGTATTAATTTCCACTGTTGATCTTTCGCGGTGTAGGTCTTTAAATCTAAGAAACCTATAGCATAATGCGCATTCAATGATCGCGTATTTTTTACATCTACCTCGGTAATAATACAATCGAACTCTGGTTGCAGCTCTTTTTTCATGGTCGCATAAAGCTTTCTAAAAACCCCTTTTTTTCGATAATCCTTGTCAATGCAGATTTGTCCCATTACGATGTAATCGGTGTCTTTTGAAACTATCGTTGATATTTCTGTGAACATCGGTTTGAGCACTTCGATTTCATCGGAAAACCTAGGATGCATACAAAGTGCATAGCCTACCAATCTGTCATTGTCTTTGGCGATAATATGGGGGCAGATATCATTCATTCGCCGCAAGACCTCATAAGTATGTGACACGGTGACAAATCCTTCCCTTTCCTGAATTTCCGGGGAAACATGTTTGAACAGATTCTTCCGTTGTAATATAAGGATTTGTTCAAGGTCGTCTTTGCCCTGACATCGACAATAGCTAAGTTGCATTTAATCCGATTTAAGCCATTCCCTTCTTCTCTGCAGAACTTCTGGGGAAGGTTGAATACCCTCCTTTTCCAAAAGATAAATTGAGTATGCCGGATCAGCATCCAATTTGACCGTGGTCTTTTTTTCGGCTCCGAATCTTGAATAGGTGATTTTCAATTCGTCACCGACCTTGAATTCCGATATATATTCCCTGAATTGCCTTCCCTTAGGAAAAGAATTCCCGTTTATTTCGATGATTTCATCGTTCGCCTCAAGTCCTGCTTTATAGGCAGGGCCTCCCATTTTGGCACCCCTGTTGATTTCTCCATTGCCATCCCCGTTCATCTGTACATTCGCTCCAAAATATGGCTTCTCTTCATTTTGTTTTAATCTGACGCCAACCGTTTCAAAAAGAGAAGTGTAATCGGGCATTTCACTTTTATGGATGTACCTATTGAAGAAATTGTCCCCAAATTCTTTTCCGGCATATTTATTCAAGGTTTTGTGAAGGTCTTCAATGGAATAGGGAATCTCCTTTTTACCATAAGCTTGCCAAACTAGTTTCATATAATCATCAAGATTCAGATTGTTGGACCGCAGGGAAAGGTCTAGCGCGAGTCCGAGGACACTTCCGTATGAATAATAAGAAATAAATGTATTCTGCCTGTTCACCGGGTCGACCGAGGTAGCCGCATCGACAAAAGGAGCCTGATAGCTCATCTCGATCGGATTGAAGAATTGCCTTGCAGGTGAGTTCCATACATAGTTGAAGTTCCCTGTCAAGCCTTCCACGTATTGTTCAGGGGTTCGTAGGCCTGCCCGGCATAGGATCAATCCGGTGTAGTAGCTGGTGAAACCCTCGGCGAACCAAAGGGCCCCACTCATATTTGCTTTTGAAAAATCAAAGGGTTCCAAGTCAGCCGGACGAATACGCTCTACATTCCACGCATGGAAAAACTCATGTGAAACTGTGCCGATATTTCGGTCCAAACCACCATCGGCCAAACTTCTGGTGCTAGTCAATATGGTTGAATTTCGATGCTCCATTCCGTCTCCCGAGGCATTCGGAACATAGCAGGCCAAGAAAACATATTTACCATAATCGAAGCTGGGCAATTCGCCATAAACTTCTTTTTGGGCCAGGACTGTTTTTTTGACTTTTTCGAAATAGGTATCGGCCTCCGTTTCCGTACCATTATGGTGCAATGCCAATTGTATGGTTTGGCCGTCGACTTCAAATTCACGAAGGGTATGATCACTAATTTCGGTTGGACTATCCATAAAATACTGAAGATCGGACGCGGAATATTTCGTGCCTGATATTAGGGGCAACTGCGTAGCGACTTTCCAACCTAAATCCTCGCGTACCTTAAAGTCAATTTCAATTTTTCTCGCTGTAAATATTGGTGCGTACAAGAAAGTGGCCGGCATGTTCAGATGGGCATGTGTTTCATCGATTTGGGCATAAGTGCCGTCACCGCGATTTGCGAACAGGGTATAGGTTATATTGACAGTTCCGTTATGACCTGTAATCTGCCATTCATATGGATTTGGCCGAATCACCTTCAAAACTATTCCATTGCCATCGGTAGCTTTAAACCCATATACATTCTTGCCAAATTCATGAATCGCATATCTGCCTGGCGAAGATCTTGCCATACGAACCGTCAAGGTATCTTCGTCAACCTCAGGAAAATTCACTTTAACAACGGCTTCATGATGGACCGCATTGTCAAAGGATATTTCGTAGGTATTTATTTGGGCAAACAATGTAAAAAAGCCAAGGAAAAAAACGACCACAGACGTTGAATATCTCATGATAAAACATGTTTGTATTGACGAATATAAGATTTAAATGGAGGATATACTACATTTGCCTCATGCCCGATTTACCCAAAAAATTAAAGTCAAAATTGAGCAGAAGAGCCGAGGCAAATATGCTGCGCAAGCTTCCTTCGCAGAACGATTTAGTCGACTTTTCCTCCAATGATTATTTGGGGTTTGCCCTTGATCAAGAAATTTACGAAGAGACCTTGAAAATGGCTTCAGATTTTGACAAAATGAAAAATGGGGCAACGGGATCGCGTTTACTCACAGGGAACCATTGGCTTTATGGACAGCTTGAAAATCGATTGGCCGAAATTTTTGGAACAGGGTCGGCCTTGGTGTTCAATTCGGGCTATGATGCTAACGTCGGATTTTTCTCTTCGGTACCGCAAAGAGGGGATTTTGTATTCTATGATGAATACATACATGCCAGTATCCGAGACGGAATCAAAATGGGCAATGCTACAAGTTATAAGTTCAAACACAATGATTTAAAGGATTTAAAATCTAGGGTTCGACAGTCGGTTGGAGCGCAGTCGAGAACGGCCGACACAAATGTTTATATCGTAACCGAATCCGTTTTCTCAATGGACGGTGATTCGCCCGACCTAATGAGTTTGGCCCAGTTTTGTGCGGGGAACGATCTTCGCTTAATTGTAGATGAGGCACATGCCATCGGCGTTATTGGACCCAGCGGAACCGGACTTGTACAACAGCTTGGGGTTCAAGGGCTGGTCTTTGCCCGTGTCGTTACCTTTAGTAAGGCCTTAGGCTGTCATGGGGCCGCTATTTTGGGAGAAAATGATTTAAAGGGATATTTGACGAATTTTGCGCGTAGCTTCATTTACACCACGGCGCTTCCACCACATTCCGTGGCGACAATCATGATTTCATTTAGGAAGCTAACTTCTCATTTTGGTGTCGAACAACTTGAAAGGTTGCATAGAATCATGGAATATTTTAGAAATAAGGTCGATGAACTTAAGTTGGCACCTCATTTTATTCCCAGTGATTCTGCCATTCATTCCTGCCTCATAAAAACGAATGAAAATGTTAAGAACCTATCAATAAAGCTTGGTGAAGAGGGTTTTGATGTAAGACCGATTTTATCTCCTACGGTACCTAAAGGTCAAGAACGTTTACGGTTCTGCCTGCACAGTTTCAATACCAAGGAGGAAATAGACTTTGTACTTCAACTACTAAAAAATTATTTTTAAATATGGAGAGCAAGTTTTATATAATCGGTTCTTTTGAGTACGCTGTTGACGTTCAAATTATTAGGGGAAGGTTGGAGTCTGAAGGGATTCCAGTTTTTATTCAAAATGAGAATACTTTGAATTCCGAAAATCCTCGTGGAGGAGTAAAACTGCAGGTATATAATAGAGACAGGGCAAGAGCGCTGGAGATTTATAATGAGATTAGGGCTTATGCATTGGATAATGAAGGAAACCCAATTGCCTGTCCAAATTGTAAAGCACAGAAATCAGAACCCTACTACGAGCGAAAAGGAATTTTTTATAAGCTCTTTCCTTTTTTCGAAAAGCGAAAGTACAGATGTCTTAATTGTGGTATCATAACAAAGCATGAATGAAATGCAGAGAATCTTCATTACTGGAATATCAACCGAAGTCGGCAAAACAATTGCTTCAGCAATTTTTTGTGAGGCCTTGGAGGCAGATTATTGGAAACCCATACAAGCTGGTGATCTTGACAATAGTGATAGCGATAAGGTTGCGGATTTGATTTCCAATGGGAAAACAAGGATCCATAACAGCAGCTATGAGTTGAATACACCGATGAGTCCTCATGCCGCGGCGGAAATAGATGGCATTCATATCGAACATTCCAAAATCAAGGAACCTCAAACCGATAATTATTTGGTCATAGAAGGGGCCGGTGGATTGCTCGTACCCTTAAATGATGAAGAGACTATATTGGATATCATCATGCCCAGTTACAAGGTCATTGTCGTTTCAAGGCACTATTTGGGCAGTATCAACCATTCGCTATTGACAGTCAATTGGCTTTCTGAGCGAGGCTATGACGTATCATTGCTTTTCAGCGGAAATGAGCATCGCACCACTGAGGAAATAATCGCAAAGAAAACCGGTGTAAATGTCATTGGCAGAATCAACGAAGAAGCGCAATTTGATAAAGCCGTAATAAAAAAGTATGCCGATGGATTCAGGTCGAGGCTATTGGCGCTCTAGTCTTCGGTAAATATTAGCTTGGTCCAAGGTCTTAATAAGCTCATAATTGGCCGCCAAAAAAGTATGGGCATATAAATTTTCCAAGGGCTTTGTTTCGTCAAAAATGCTTCGCCCACTTCTTGTCACGACTATTTCAGGCTGAATGTTCTCCATAATAAATTGCAATTCCTCGAATCCGGTTTTTCGGGGATTGCCGATTATGGGAAAAATGGCTTCCCTCAAAATATTGCTTGGATGGGTGGCCGCCTTAGTCGGTGGTTTTTTATTCAAAGGCCAATACCCAATATGATATTCAAAAAAAAGAACCTCCCTCTCATCGAGTTGGTGCTCTTTTAGATAGTTCGGTACCGTGATACCTTCCCCATTATAAAAGGTGCCTCGAGAAGCCTTGTGTTTGAATACATCATAATACTCTTTATAACTCTCCATAGGAATCAAAAAAAGGAGCAATGGCAGGTAGCCAAATATTCTGCTCTTCCTGAAAATGGAAAACTGGCCAATGATCAAAACGAATAAGATGATAAAAACTGGATGAAATTGAATCAAATAATGGCCATTGATCTTTCCTCCCAAAATAAACATCAATAAAATACTCAAAACGGTCACGAACAGAATTCGAATCTTTCGGTTGTCGAAGTCGAGCAAGTTTTTATTCTTCCCCCAAAGAAGAAGTAGAAATACAATGATACAGAAGGGAAGTGTTTTTAAAATCGAGCTTTGCATTTCACCTGAGTATTCCAATGAAGCGACGACCACCGAATTCCACCATACCTCTGTCATCCCATTAATATAATACGGCAGAATAGTCAATAAGATAATGCCGATTATCCCTATACCCATCACCAACAAAAGACCTAGACCTTTTTTCAATTCACTTGATCTTAGATAATTGGCAAACAAATAAATGCCTAAAAACAATATGGTGTAGGCAATGTTCAATTTTGACATCACTGAGAGGCCAAAAAACAATCCGGCCAGAAAAAAGGTAATCAAACCTTCCTTGTTCAGTATGAGGTAAAGTCCGCTCATAAAGAAAACCATACAAATATGTTCTGACATGACACCTTGTAGACTCCCGAAAAGGCTCAGTAAAAAAATGCAGAACAGCCCGGCCCAGTAGCCGGTTCTCTTCGATTCTACGAGTGCACCGATTCGATAGCTTAAAAATGCGGTGATGGCCACAATGAACGCTCCGAAAAGGCGAATAATGAAAAAACTCTTACCGAAAGAATAAATAATGGCCGCGAAGAAAAGAAAGGTAATCGGGGGTTTAAGATCCCAAAGTTCCGTATAGGGCAAATGACCATCGGCCCATGACTGCCCCATGAGTATAAATGTGCTTTCGTCGCGATCGACATAGTCCCTAAAAAAGAAGGGAAGGCGAATGAAAAATGTAACAAGAAAAAAAATCAGAAAAACCGTCCGATGCCGCAACCCGGAAAATTTTGGAACTAGAAATTCGACGGTTTTTTTAAACATTACTGGCATTAATTCCCATCTTTGCAAGATAGTCAATCCCGATAGCTATAGGTAGACCGTTATAACATTCTTTCCGCCTTGAAAAATCTAACAGCAAGAGATAAAAAACATATTTGGCATCCGCTGACCCAACACAAAAAGCATTCTGAGATGTTGGGAATAGTCAGCGCAAAGGGAGCTGTTCTTATCGATGAGGCCGGCAACGAATACATAGACGGAATTTCCTCTTGGTATACGGCCATGTATGGGCATTGCAATGATTTTATTCTCGATAAGGTTGAAACCCAAATGCGTCAATTGGATCAAGTGGTGTTCAGCGGTTTTACCCATGAACCCGCTGTCAAACTTTCAGAAGAATTGATTAAAATTCTTCCCGAAAACCAAGAGAAGTTGTTTTTTTCCGATAATGGGTCCACGGCAACAGAGATAGGCATCAAGATGGCCTTGCAGTACCATTTCAACAGGGGTGAAAAACGAAATGTAATGCTCGCTTTTGAAGACGGATTTCATGGCGATACCTTCGGCGCGATGTCGGTTTCGGGCTTGTCAGTATATAATGGCCCCTTTGAAGAGCACTTTATTGAAGTGGAGCGTATCATTACGCCTACAACGGAAAATATTCATGATATTTTAAACAAATTAAAGGCCCGTCTGAAACAAAACAATATTGCCGGATTTGTTTACGAGCCCTTGGTTCAAGGTGCGGCTGCTATGAAAATGCACGACGCGCAAGGCCTCAATAAGATTTTGAAGCTGCTGCAACAAAATGAGGTAATTACGATTGCCGATGAGGTCATGACCGGTTTCGGGAAAACCGGAAAGTATTTCGCATCGGACCATATAAAGACAAACCCTGATGTTGTTTGCCTCTCGAAAGCTTTGACAGCGGGGCTTATGCCCATGGCCATTACGAGTTGCACGCAAAAAGTGTACGATGCCTTTTACGATGATGAAATAGCAAAAGGTCTCTTTCATGGCCATACCTATACCGCCAATCCCTTGGCATGTACGGCGGCCTTGGCAGGCTTGGAATTATTGCAATCCCCAGATATACAAGACAATATTTTGCACATTATTGAATCGCATAAAAGATTTGATGCAGAAATCAAGCATCACCCCAAGGTGGCATCAACACGTCAATGCGGAATTATCTATGCCCTCGATCTGAACGTAAAAATGGAACGATATGGTGACCTTCGTGACAAGTTGTTCGAGCATTTTATGGATAATGGCGTCTTCTTACGGCCCTTGGGCAACACGATTTATATTTTGGCCCCATATACCGTAAGCGATTCACAGCTACGACATATTTACGCTGGTATAAAAAGTGCTTTGGAAATCATAGGATGAAATGAAATTGAATGAACCCATTTCCATAACCGCTATTGCCTCGATTTCCCCTATGGGTGGTCCGTTGGAAGAAGCTTGGGCAGCTTATAAAGACCCCCGCCATCTTTTTAAACAGCGAAAATTTGGCGGCAAATCTGAATGGGTCGCCCCGATACCGGAGTCCGCAGCAAAAAAAATCATACGATTAAAAGAGTCGGACCCTAAGTACAAAAGTTTAGACGATAGTGTCTTGTTTGCGATCTATGCTTCGAGAAATGCCATTAAGCTATCCGGATGGAGTTCAGCTGACAACTTCGGAATCAATATCGGGTCCTCACGCGGGGCAACCTCTCTTTTTGAAAAATATCATAATGAGTATTTGGACCAAAATAGGACTTCGGCACTCTCTTCCCCCACTACGACCTTGGGCAATATTTCCTCGTGGGTTGCGCATGACCTCCAAACACAAGGTCCGGAAATTTCACATTCGATAACGTGCTCTACTGCCTTGCACGCTATGTTGAACGGAATCGCCTGGATCAAAGGTGGAATGTGCGAGAAGTTCTTGGTGGGCGGTAGCGAAGCCCCATTGACATCATTTACCATTTCGCAAATGAAGGCCCTAAAAATTTATACGCAACGGTCGGTTCGAGTACCCTCGGGAGGTACTTCATTTGAGGATTTTCCCTGCCAAGCCCTTAATCTTGACAAAAAACAAAACAGCATGATTTTAGGGGAAGGGGCGTCAATGGCATGTTTGGAAAAAGGAGTTTCAAAAAAGGCATTGGCAATTATTGAAGGGATGGGATATGCCACTGAAGTTTTGGAACATAATACTTCCATTTCGGCAGACGCAAAGTGTTTTCGGCGTTCGATGGAAATGGCGCTTGGCGACACTGGTGCCGATGAGGTCGATGCTATTGTCATGCACGCACCGGGAACCATCAAAGGAGACCTGTCAGAGTTTCGCGCAATTCAGAACGTTTTTGGGGAAAACCTGCCTGCCTTGACGACCACCAAATGGAAAACGGGCCACACCTTTGGGGCATCGGGCATGCTGAGTATTGAATTGGCCATCTTGATGCTACAAAATCAAGAATTTGTTGGGGTTCCCTTTGTCGACAACAAACCGATTCTAGAAAGAATAAATCGAGTATTGGTAAACGCCGTGGGTTTTGGCGGAAATGCGGTTAGTATTCTGTTGAAAAATCCACTTGCATAATTGTTCAGGCCAAATAACAAATTCCAATTTTATCCTCTATTTTTGGGGAGCCACAAAAAATTTCGATGACTAGAACGAGACATAATTGGACCAAGGAAGAAATTTTAGATATCTACAATAAACCCTTGATGGAGCTGCTATACGAAGCAGCTACCGTTCATAGGCAAAATCACGACCCGAACACCGTTCAGGTTTCCACCTTACTTTCGATAAAAACCGGTGGTTGCCCAGAAGACTGCGGTTATTGTCCGCAGGCGGCGAGGTATCATACCGATATCGAAGGCAATGACCTGATGACGGTCTCTCATGTGAAGGCCCAGGCACTTAGGGCAAAAGCCTCGGGTAGCTCACGTGTCTGCATGGGTGCGGCCTGGCGAAATGTAAAAGATGGCCCTGAATTCGATCAAGTGCTTGAAATGGTTCGCACGATCAATAAATTGGACATGGAGGTCTGTTGCACTTTGGGAATGTTAACCGAAAATCAGGCGCAGCGGCTGGCGGAGGCAGGGTTGTATGCCTATAATCACAATTTGGATACTTCTGAAGATTATTACAAAGATGTCATTTCGACACGGGCCTTCGAAGATCGTCTAGAGACCATTGACAATGTGCGAAAAAGCAATGTAACTGTCTGTAGCGGGGGAATTATCGGAATGGGAGAGAAGTTGGAAGACCGTGCGGGTATGCTGGTGGCTTTGTCGTCATTGAACCCACAACCTGAGTCGGTGCCCATCAATGCACTAGTTGCCGTTGAGGGCACGCCGATGGAAGATATGAAACCCATCTCGATTTGGGAAATGGTCCGAATGGTCGCCACCACTCGAATAGTACTGCCGCAAACCCAGGTAAGACTTTCCGCTGGGAGAACCGAAATGAGCCAAGAAGGTCAGGCCATGTGCTTTTTTGCGGGTGCAAATTCTATTTTTGCCGGAGATAAATTGTTGACCACTCCGAATCCTGATGTTAACGAAGACATGGAAATGTTCAAATTATTGGGATTGAACCCGCAGAAGCCGTTTACCAAAATGTCACAACCCAAGACAGTTGAAGCTGAAGATTCGAAGTTGAGGCCATTGGGTGAAAAACCGAGATGGTCACGGCCCGGGCACACCATTGAACGGAATGAAGCTGCAAAGGCAACTTCGAAATAGGAGGTCTTCTTTTATAAATTTGGATATTGCCTTAACGCTCACTCTTTTTTAGAGGGAATTATCTTTGATAATTCCGTCAGGGAGTGGGTCATCCTTTCAGATAATTTTAAGGATTTTTCCCTCAAGGATTTTTAAATTTGCCCCTGAGAATCAACCCCAATACTTTTGAGACTACAAGAAATTCCACGTCTAGCTGCAATTTCCAAAGCGGAGTTTATAGAGGACTATTTCAGGCCTCAAAGGCCCGTGGTCATTGAAGAATGCGCCAGAGCCTGGCCGGCTTTTTCAAAATGGGATTTTGATTATATAAAGAAAGTAGCGGGTCACAAGATTGTACCGTTATATGACGATCGCCCAGTACATCATGAAGACGGCTTCAACGAGCCCCACGCCGAAATGAAAATGGCGGATTATATCGATTTATTGAAATCTGAACCCACCAAGTATCGTATTTTTTTATGGAATGTCTTGAAGGAAGTTCCCGAATTGCAAGATGATTTTGAATTTCCCGATTTCGGGTTACGAATCATGAAAAGGATGCCCATGCTTTTTTTTGGAGGGAAAGAATCGCATACCTTCATGCATTACGATATCGATTTGGCGAACATATTCCATTTCCATTTTCAAGGCGAAAAGGAATGTATTTTGTTCCCACAATCAGAAACCAAATTCTTGTACAAAATCCCACATTCCTTGATTACCCATGAAAGCATTGACTTTTCGAACCCAGATTTCCACCGCTGGCCTGCATTAAAAAAGGCTTCCGGGTTTAAGACCCAATTGAAGCATGGTGATGTGTTGTATATGCCTGAGGGATATTGGCATCACATGAAATATTTGACTCCTGGATTTTCAATGAGTCTAAGGGCGATAGCAAAGAATCCGATGAATTTGGGCAAAGCCGTGTATAATATATTGATTATGCGCCATTACGATGGCCTGATGCGCAAATTGAAAGGTCAAGAATGGATTGATTCAAAAAACCAAAGGGCCATTCAGCGCACAAATAAATTGTTGAGGGAAGCGGTTTAGCCTGAATTGGATACATTTGTGGGATAACACTAACATAACTAAAAATGAAAAAATCAATCTTATTCGTTGCCGTTCTTTTGAGTACACTTGCCGCGAAAAGTCAGGTATATGAAGGTGCAGGAGACTTAAAACTTCAGATTGGTGCCAATCTACAAAGTAATGGCACCGGCGTTATGGCCAGCCTCGATTACGGAATTGGTGAAAACTTCTCTGTTGGTGCGGTTTCGGCGCTGCTACTTGGGGTCAATGAACTGATCAACGTTCCCTTTGTAGACAAATTCGATATAAAGGCCAGGGTCAATGCCAATTTAGGGAATGTGTTTCAATTTGGCGACCATATCGATATTTATCCTGGATTGAGCCTTAGCCTAAAAAGTTTTGGGGGGCATCTTGGGGGTCGCTATTTCTTTACAGATGGTTTTGGGGTTTTTGTAGAGTTGAATACGCCCCTGGCTAGATATAAGGATGAACTCACCCCTTCAGAAGAATTTCACAACCAGTTTGCAATCAATCTCGGGGCATCGTTCAATATTCAATAGGGCCTTTCTGGCTATGCGAGCGGGAGAACGCCCACTAGTGCTTACAAAGCTTAATTCTTTGCAATTCGGTGAAGGTCCCCTTTTTGGGTTTAAGCGTTTAGTTCATTGGCTTTTGCATAAACCAAATGGCTTTCCCAACCACGATATAGTAGATAATCGGCCAATTTTCTTCTTTTTTTCTGTGGATGGGTTTCCATGATTTCAAGAATTCGCTTTTCTGCCACCGCATTGAACGTTTTCAGGTATTCTTGTTCGTCGATTTCTGAAAGGGCCGCTTTGATATTGTATTTTGAAATGTTCCTTTGCTTCAGTTCGTTAACAATCCGATTCCTGCCCCATTTTTTAATTCTGAACTTGCCCCTAGCGAATGCCCTGGCAAAACGTTCCTCATTCAAATAGTTTTCTTGGATCAAGTGTGCGATGATTTGGTCAATAGCTTCGGGAATCATTCGCATTTCCTTCAATTTATCAATGACCTCTTTGTGGCAACGCTCTTGGTAGGCACAATAGTGCTCCAATTTTTTGGTGGCTTCGATTAGGGTATGAAATTTACGATTTGTCATTCCGGGTAGGGCGTAGGAATATGTATTTAATTTTTCTGGAGATCTTATCTTCGTTTTTAACGACGTACTTCTTGTTTATCTGGAATCATTTTGTAGAATTGGGGGCATAATAAAATGGAATATTCCAAGAGGTGGACTCTCCTTCTCCAAAAACCTTTTTAATTTCTAAATTGTTTTTTCCTTCAATACCTTTTGAAAGGTCTACATAGCCAATAATTCCGAATTGGCCCGTTGTGGCATGATGGTATTTCATGAAATCGATATCAACCCTTTCACCGTTCAAGAACACATGATGATACTTTTGATAGCAATCTAAAGAATGTGTTAGACGAGCATTCTTATTTTCATTTTTTGTATTATTCGGGTCTTCAATAGGTTCACCACATACTTTTTTTTGATTCTTTCGCTCACGGGAATAGACTGGAATAAAGACGCGAAAAGTATTCGAACTAATAATATCGGACTTTATTTCAGGAGCGAGCAAAAAACCCAAGTTCTCGTTCTCGTTCTTATAATACCCGGGATAAATTTCAGTATGATCAAAAAAGGCATCATTACTGATCAGATAGGGTATGTTCGTTTTTTTGAGTTGATAAAAGCAAATGAAAATCCCCGTGAAAAGAAATAAAATGATCAATCTGATCAGAGCTTTGTTCTTTTTGTAATTCGACCCGAATGTCATCGAAACCTGTAGAATATTCTTGTAGAAGGGTCCGAATGAGATTATGGAGGTCAATTTCATAATCTTGAAAGTCAATAACTGCAATTTGCGGTTCTCTTTGAACCTCTTGATATTGGCAATAGCGCCGATAACCATTTGAAGAATCAAGATAATTGCAAAAACCGCAACAGGAATAAGCAGTAAATACGACGGAACAAAATCGGAAAGAAGATTATATAAGAATAGATAGATACTCGCAGAAATCGCCATATAAGAGTATAAGAGCAATAAAGTGAATGCCGCCGAAAAGATGACACTGCATAACACATCTACTTTGCTGACGGAATTTTCTAATTTCGGTAAAATGGAAATTAATTTTTCAGTGTAAATTTTCGAATAGGCACTGTCTTCAAGGCCATAATCGGGGTAGACAGAATTTAAGCCTACCAGGCCTACCCAATAAGCCCTCAAGAAGAAATGAATGACGAACATCGTCGCCAAGATACTAACGGCGAATAGCCCAAAAAAAACAATCATATAACCAATAAGATGCTGATTCGGGGCTAAAAGATCAATGAACTTATTTGTCCACCAATCGATGACCTTAAAAAGTTGAAAGGTGCCGAAGATGGCAACCGCCGATATCAAAAGTTCAGCCTCCCAGCTTTCGTCCTTGAGCCGCTGAAGCCAGTGTTTAGTTTTTTCTGGCTGTTGACTGTTGGGCTTAGGTTCCAATTCTTCCATTTAAATGCGATTGTCATTTATTCCGCTTTACGGAATGAAAAAGATACTCTTTCTCAATTCGAATTTATTTGTAATGATTCTCCCTTCGTGCTAAAGATGGTCTGGTGGCCTGTTTCAGAGACACTGACAGTTTTCGAATCGATCGAATAGGCAATTGAATCATCTTTGGGCAAAACGACTTCTATCTCCCAATTCGTCTTTGTTTGCGAAACCCTTAGATTCAAATTTCCATCGGTCTTCGTGTAGAAAATCGAAATTTCATTATCACCTATGGCCACGTTTTCCAATGAAACCTCATTCCATTCTGAGGGCATTTGTGGTTTGATGACCACTTTCATATTGGCGGCATCGGGTTGGATTCCGAAAAACTGATTTACGATGGGTATGGCATAACTATAGATATTCCATGCCTGTGTCATCATTCCGTAATCGGGCGAAACCTCATAGATACTTCCAGGCAATGCATAGCTGAAGGTTCGTGTCATCCGTTTTAGGTAGTTCAAGGCCTCATCGGGTCTTCCGTAGTTACTTTCGGCCACCGCCTGAACGCCTGTCGGAAGGGTCATAACAGCCCCCGTATAAGAAAAAATCTTGCTCCCTTTGAATGAACCGTCATCGGATCCCGCCGAGGCGTCACGATCGATACCCGTTACAAAAACCCCAAACGGATTCACAAATTTTTTAGCGGTTTCTAGTGCTGGAATGGCTTTGGCGGAATCGGCGATTTTCATTTCCATAGGGGTATTGACCACCCAATTGTGATGTAAAACAAAAGGTCTCGATTTTTTCGAAGGGTTGGTTAAAATCTTTTTCTTGGTGTCCTGTAGTTCCGCAACCGCCCAGGGTTTGTTCAGGGTATCGGCACGTATGATCGCATCTTCAATAAGATGTAAGGCCTGTTTGTCGGTACCGATAAAGTCGGCATATGAATCGAATTCCTCCGACCAAAATTTTTCGTTGATTTGATTTTGGAGGGCATCGGCGGTCCTCTGATATCGATTGACCAATTCGGTCTTATTCAATTCACGGGCAATTTTGGCGGCATCTACAAAGGCCCTTTGCGTATATGCCGCCACATCGATCATTTCACTGTCGAGGCCATGAATTTCCATCATACCGAATCCGTCTGGAAAAAGGTTATTATCAGCATCATTTTCATCCATCAGCCATTGCAGACCTTTTTCGATCGTAGGGAAATATTTTTCAAGAAAGGTCTTGTCGCCATTCCATCGATAGATTTCCCATATCAAGGAAGCAAATTGGGGCGTTTCGTTAATATTTCCTTCATTGAAAACTGCTCCATTCGTCGACATTTCGTGAATGATCTTGCCATTTCCGTTTACCGCATTTGATACGCTATCCAAGAGTTTTATAGTGCCATAAACGGCGTCTTTTTGTCCAATGGCGATATAGCCCTTCAATGCATATTCACTGTCGACCCCGAACCACCAGGGATAATCAGGTATGCCGGCCGTGATACCCGTACCGATTTCGGGTACGGTCTGCACCAGCCAGTCGCAATTGTATTTCAACCATTCAAAGGCCTGTTGTAATTCCTTATTGGGTATGGTCAGCTTCGATTGTTCGGCAAGTTGTTCAAATCGTTCTTTCTTCTTCGTTAGAAGCAGCCTGGAGTTGGATCTTAGGTCTTCAAAGTTATTCAAGGCCGCGTCTTTCGAGATGTAGGAACCTGCTATGCTGAATTCGATGGTTTCGGTCGAATTTGCGGGAATGGCAAACGAATATGATAACTGCCCCGAAGTGCCCATACCTGAAAAGGCGCTTTCGGCTTCGGCGTATGTGATCGGATTCTTATCTGCCCCGAAAATGGTGAACCAAAGGTTCTTTTGGTCTTTCATCAACCATGCTTTTTCGGTTTCAAGATATTCCGCGGAATCTTCAGTATCTACCATTTGGGTTCGTTCGCCCAACCAGGTCGGGCGTAGATCGGAATGCCCAGTAAAAACGAAATCAAAATGTTGAGAATTATCCCCTGTATTTTCAAAAGAATATTGAATTATGATTCCCTCCTTATCGTCAGGCACAAATTGTACCCTTTTGACTTTTAAGTTTTTATCGGGAATGGTAAATTCATGCATATTGGCCATGGGGTAATTTACGAACCTTTCGGCCTTATTAAGCTTGGCGGAATGACCATCCCAAACGAGTTCGGCCTCGAATCCATCCATCAGCTTAATGGGGTGATTCCAAATACCGCCCATCTCACCTTTGATATGCCATCCTATTTCTGGAAAGCTTCCGTCTTGGTGACCTACCATGTAAACTCGATTTCCGGCCGTGACGTAGGGTGAGGCCAGATACTCTTCTTTTCCTTCGATTTTTGGGGAATCCGCTAAAAGGATGTCAATGTTACTTTCTTTTACTTCTGAAGTACACCCAACGAAAGCAAGGGTCATCAGTAAGATTACATAAAATCTGGTATTCATACGGTGGTGTAAAATAGGTGCTTACTTAAAATCAAGATACAAAAAAAGCGACCTCGTTTTTTAGGTCGCTTTTAAAGTTTAATAAATTGTCTTGCCATTTTTATCCTTGAAACGATATTCAAGATACGTATAGGCATCACGTGGTTGGATTTTTATCCATTTTTTATGCTCCATAAACCATTTGGAACGTATCGACGGAAATCCTTTTGTAATGTAAGCCGCAATGAAAGGGTGTAGATTCAATGTAATGGTGCTATCTTTCTTAGGTCCTTTCAATAGCTTTTCGAGATCGGCGTTGATCTTGTCTACCAAAACTATCGGGGCTTCAATTTCCTGGCCATTTTGGTTCGGATTTTTCTCTGTCGTCTTGATATTCATCTCGGGTCGTACCCGTTGTCTCGTTATTTGTACCAGACCAAATTTGCTCGGGGGCAAAATCTTGTGTTTGGCGCGATCATCTTTCATCTCGCTTCTTAGATGTTCGAACAACTTTTTACGGTTGGCCGCTTTTACCATATCAATGAAATCGACAACAATAATACCGCCCATATCCCTTAGGCGCAATTGTCTGGCGATTTCAGATGCGGCAAGTAAATTGACTTCCAAGGCCGTATCTTCTTGGTTTTTGGCTTTGTTTGAACGATTACCGCTGTTTACGTCTATAACGTGCATTGCTTCGGTATGTTCGATTATTAAATATGCCCCTTTACTCATTGAGGCGGTGCGACCAAATGAAGTCTTTATTTGGCGGTCGATTCCGAATTTTTCAAAAATCGGGACTGATGATCTATATTGTTTTACTATGGATTCTTTTCCGGGCGCAATTTCTGCAACGTAGTCTTGAATTTGCCCGAAGAGCGTCTCGTCGTCAACATGAATACCTGTAAAGGAGTCGTTGAAAACATCGCGAAGAATCGATGAAGCCCTATTTAGCTCCACCAAGACCTTCGCAGGGGGTCTCGCCCTTTGCAATTTTTTACACATTGCTGACCATTTGTCAAGCAAGTTTTCTAGATCTTTGTCCAGTTCCGCTACTTTTTTGCCTTCTGCCACAGTACGTATAATGACTCCAAATCCCTTGGGCTTGATGCTCTTTACAAGTCTTTTCAAGCGGTCTTTTTCTTCTTTGCTGCCGATTTTCTGAGAAACCGAAACGCGATCCGAAAAAGGTACCATTACCAGAAATCGACCTGCCAACGACAGCTCTGAACTGATTCTGGGCCCTTTGGTAGAAATGGGTTCTTTCACGATCTGTACCAAAAGAGATTGATTCGCTTTGATGACATTATTGATGGTGCCATGCTTGTCAATATCTTTTTCAAACGGAAAGTTCTTCAGGGAATAGTCTTTCAATCTTCCTGAACTCACTTGCTTAATAAATTTGAGCATCGATGAAAGCTGTGGCCCAAGGTCGTGATAATGTAGAAATGCGTCTTTCTCGTATCCTACATTGACAAAGGCAGCGTTAAGGCCAGTTACGGGTTTGCGTATCTTGGCTAAAAAGACATCGCCGACCGAAAAGTCGTTGTTGTCTTGCTCATTGTGCAATTCAGTGAGTTTTCCATCCTTTAACAAGGCAAAATCCACGGCGTCTGAACCAGATCTTACGATTAATTCTCTATTCACCTGAATTTATATTTACATCCCGCAATGGCGGGACTGATTAAACAATGGTTGAAGCAGATGGTCCCATCTGCCGAAATTCTCTTTTTGGAACTTCTATGTCAAAGAACGTGCTATAAGCAATTGGCCGGATTACCGAGGGCATCATTTCGCCAATCAACATTAAAACGAAAAAGCAGTCGTTTTATTACTGCTTTTTCTTGTGACGGTTAGCTCTCCTTCGCTTCTTCCGCTTATGGGTAGCTACCTTATGTCTTTTTCTCTTTTTACCACTCGGCATAAACCTGTTTTTAATTCGTTATTTACTATTTGACCAGCACATTGCTCTTGACCCCTTCAACAAATACCTTCGCTGGCTTAAATGCAGGAATATTGTGGGCCGGAATTTTAATAGTGGTGTTCTTAGATATGTTTCTACCCGTCTTTTCGGCGCGGGTCTTAACTATGAAACTTCCAAAACCTCGCAGGTAGACGTTATCTCCGTTTTCCAAAGAAGATTTGACCTCCTCCATAAAAGATTCCACGGTTGCTTGTACATCTCCTTTTTCAATTCCCAGTTTCTCCGAGATCTTCGATACAATTTCAGCTTTCGTCATTTTATCAATTAGTTTTACTTAAGTTTTTTTGGCTTGCAAATATATAAATTAAATTCATCTTTTACTTCAACAAACTAATTTTAAGAGGTTAAACCCTTGGAGACTGTTTTGAAATATGTTGATTGTTTTTTTATGACCTTTTTTGAACATAACTTCGTTAAAATCTCCTGTCGTAGCTGCGCTATGGCCGTAAATTTCACTCCATTTTCTACCATTGTCTGTCGACAGGCGATAAAAACCGTTTATGCAAAGCCCAATGACACATTTCAAAACAGTCTCTTACTTTAGCGAATTATCGTGATGTCGATGTCCTTTTCTGAGAAAATTCTAGCTTGGTACGATAAGAACAAACGCGACTTACCATGGCGAGGAACGAAAAATCCTTATCTGATCTGGCTTTCCGAGATTATGTTGCAACAAACCCGAATTGCGCAAGGCATTCCGTATTACCTGAAATTCGTTGAACACTTTCCCAAAATTGAAGATTTGGCCATGGCCTCTGAGGAGGAGGTCTTAAAGTTGTGGCAGGGGCTCGGGTATTATTCCAGGGCCCGAAATCTGCACGCCACGGCCAAGAAAGTCTCAAATGACATGGACGGTATTTTTCCAAATACCTATGACAAAATCCTGAAACTAAAAGGGATTGGTGATTATACGGCCAGTGCGATTGCTTCCATATGTTTTGACCAGCCGCATGCCGTTGTCGATGGAAATGTCTATCGCGTTTTGGCCCGCTATTTTGGTGTAGGGGAAGCCATAAACAGTACACAGGGGATTCGTTACTTCAAGAAACTGGCAAATGAGGTTATGAACGTTGACCATATTCGCGATTATAATCAGGGAATCATGGAATTCGGATCACTACAGTGTACCCCTAAAAACCCTGATTGTTCGACTTGCCCTTTGAACTCTGGCTGTAAGGCGCTACAGCAAGATAAGGTTGGTCAACTTCCGGTCAAAATAAACAAAACCAAGGTCAGAGACCGTTATTTCAATTATGTTGTTGTTTTAAACAAAAAGAGCGAGACACTTTTGCAACAGCGTGAAGGCAAAGGAATATGGCAGAATTTATGGGAATTCCCCTTAATCGAGTCCGATCGTAAACTGTCCCCTGATGAAGTGGGGAAAAAAATCCGATCACTTATGGGTTTGAACGCAATAGAGCGGTTAAGCTTGTATAATGAAAAGAAAATCGTTCATAAACTTTCACATCAACATCTGCACACATGGTTTTGGATTGCGGAGACCGATGAAGAATTGTGCAATGGCCTTCCACTTGATTCCCTTGAAAAATTTCCGGTACCAGTGTTAATAGCTGATTTCATAAAAGCATTCAAAAGTTAAGGACTTTCTTAGTATTTTTGCCTTTACACAGAACCAAAGAGAAATATGAGCGGAACATTGAATAAAGTAATGCTGATTGGCCATTTGGGCGATGAGGTAAAGATGCACTATTTCGAAGGAGGCAATTGCATCGGTCGATTTCCGATTGCGACCAACGAAACCTATACCAATAGGCAAACCGGTGAAAAAGTGACCAATACCGATTGGCACAATATCGTAGTTCGAAACAAAGCTGCCGAGATTTGCGAAAAATACCTGAGCAAGGGCGATAAGATTTATGTGGAAGGCCGTTTGAAAACACGCCAATGGCAGGGTGAAGATGGCAATACGCGTTATACAACAGAGGTACACGTGCAAGATTTCACCTTTTTATCGACCAAACGTGAAAGTGAGGCAAACGCTGCTTCGAATATCGGGCAAGAGACCGTAGCCCAGAGCTCCAACGCTTCCGAAAAGACAACCAATGTTGGTGCGCCCCAACCGGAAGACGATTTACCGTTTTAGATCAAATATTAAAAACGTAGGTATTGGACCCTGATCCCATAGGTTCGTTATTGATTTTTCTTGTTTTTGATGGTGCAATCGCAATTAAAATAGGTTTTCTTGTTTTATTGCTGATTTGTTCTGCCCTTATTTCAGGGGCTGAAGTGGCATTTTTTGGCCTCAGTTTGACCGACCTCAACGAAATGGCCGACAAAAAGACCACGCGGGGCGAAATTGTAGCCAAACTTTTGCAAAGGCCAAAAAAGCTTCTGGCCACGATACTAATCGCGAACAACGCCATAAACATTGGCATTGTTTTACTTTTTAGCACAATTGGCGACCAGTTGTTCGCCAACCTCGATTACAAAGTGATCGGCATCATCTCCTTGCGCTTTCTGGTAGAGGTAATTATAGCCACATTTCTCATCTTGATGTTCGGCGAGATATTACCAAAGGTATATGCCAATCGCAACAGGGTTAATTTCTCGCAATTTATGGCCTACCCCTTGAAATTGCTCGACGCGCTCTTTTCACCGCTTAGTTTACCCATGCGCTCGGCAACCATTTTTATGTATGACAAATTGGGCAAGGAAAAGTCGAACCTGAGTGTTGACCATCTCTCCCAAGCCCTGGAATTGACTTCTGAGGGCGATACCACCAAGGAAGAGCAAAAGATTTTGGAAGGAATAGTGTCGTTCGGCAATACAGATACAAAACAGGTCATGAGGCCTCGGATCGATATTTTTGCGTTGGATGAGAACATGAAATTTGGAGAGGTCGTTCAGCAAATTACGAAGCATGGATATTCTCGGATTCCTGTTTTTTCGGAGAATATGGACAATGTACTCGGAGTTCTCTACGTTAAAGATTTGTTGCCGCACATCGACAAGAAATCTTATAACTGGATGCCTTTGATCAGAGAGCCCTATTTTGTTCCGGAGAATAAAAAATTGGACGATCTTTTACTTGAGTTTCAAGAGAAGAAAATACACCTGGCCGTTGTGGTCGACGAATATGGTGGTACTTCAGGGATAGTTACCCTTGAGGATATTATCGAGGAAATCGTAGGTGACATCAGTGATGAGTTCGATGATGAGGACCTCGTCTTCTCAAAATTAGACGATTACAATTATGTTTTTGAGGGGAAGACCACTTTGAAGGACTTCTACAGAGTAGCGAAAATTGAGAATCAAGACGATTTTGAGGAACAAAAAGGCGAATCGGAAACTGTTGCGGGCTTTGTACTTGAAATATCGGGAAGTTTTCCAAAAAAAGGAGAGCGAATCGTCTTTAACGATTATAAGTTTGTCGTCGAAAGTCTCGATAAAAAAAGACTCAAGCAAATCAAAATTACGTTGCCCAATGAATCTTAGGCCATTGATTGTGTCGATTTTCTTGACCGTTGTATTCCTAGGCTGTAAAGAAGAAGTCTTTCCGAAGCCCAAGGCGAAATTACGCTTGGAATATCCTAAGCCGGAATATGAGACATTTGAGACCAAGCATTTTGAATTCCAAAAGAATAAATTGGCCGAAAAGACCAACGTAGAGAACCCACGTGAAGGAGATTTGATTCTTGACTATCCTGAAATGAAGGGTTCCATTTTTATAACCCACAAGAAGATAGAAGATAATCTTGAAAAACTGATGGTCGATGCCGAAAGGCTTTCATATGAACATGCGGCAAAGGCAGATGGAATTAAACCATCAGAATTCTATAATGAAGACGACCGTGTTTTTGGCACCTATTTCGAGGTAAGGGGAGATGCCGCTTCACAGGCGCAGTTTTTCGTTACCGATAGTACCGAGCATTTTGTTACCGGGTCATTATATTTCTATGCCCGACCCAACTATGACAGCATTTATCCAGCCGCCGCGTACTTGCAAAACGATATTCGTAAGATTATGGAAACCTTAAGGTGGGACTAGCAACAGTTTCTGTTGGTTTTTCCGAACCCCTTTTTTGTTATTTTTGACCATTACCTTAAAATTGGAACGGTGATCGATGTTTCAGATGAGCTCTTGTTCTTTTTTAGCGCCCTAGGCTCTTTTAACGGTCTAGTACTTGGGCTTTATTTCCTTTTTTTTGCTAAACCGCGCCATATTTCGAGTCGCTTTTTGGGCGCCCTTCTGTTGATGGTCAGTATTCGTACCGGCAAGTCGGTCATTTTCCATTTCAATCCCGACCTGGCATTTATCTATCTTCAACTTGGGCTCACGGCCTGTTTTTTTATTGGGCCGTTTTTATACTTCTACGTGAAATCGATTAAGGAACCAGAAGGGAACGTTGTCTCAACGTGGAAGTATCATATGGTTATTTTGATTCTAGTAATCGGTACAATAGGGTTTGTCTATCCCTTTGAGACCAATATCGATTTATGGAGACCCTATATTATTGATTTTATCTATGTGACTTGGTATGGCTATATTTTTGCCTCGGCCTATGTTATGAGAGACACGATTGGAAATCTTTTTCAAAAGGGATATAAATTGTCCAGTTTGGATATCTGGCTTCTTACAATATTGTTTGGCAATCTCATTATGGTGACAAGTTACTATGCCATGAGTTTTACCTTTTACCTTGCAGGCGCACTAACTTTTTCATTTATCTTCTACCTGCTTGTCTTGTTTTTATTCTTCAACAGAAAAAATAAATCTGTCATATTTAATGGGGAGCGTAAGTATGCCGATAAGAAGATTGCGGCAGCAGAAGCCAAACAATTGATGAAACAGTTGAATCTTCTGATAAACAATGAAGAGATATATAAGAACCCCAATTTGAAGTTATCCGATGTGGCCGGCAGATTGAATATACTTCCGCATAAATTATCTCAGCTGTTAAATGATAATATGGGTAAAAGCTTCACGATTTTCATCAATGAATTTAGGGTTGCAAAGGCAAAAGAGTTGATTCAGTCCAATAAGAGAATTAAACTTGAAGCTTTAGGCTATGACTGCGGATTCAATTCAAAGTCAACCTTTTACTCGACCTTCAAAAAAATCGTTGGTACAACACCTTCTAAGTTCAAAGAGAGTTTTTCCTAAAATTTTCGTAATTCCATTCCCAATTTATAAATCCGTACTCCCAATTTATAAGTAAGGGCTATTTTCAAATTGATTCGAAATAGTATTGTTTTTGAATACAAAATGAATCATAATGAAATACATTATTTGTTCCCTGTTAATGGTCAATTTTCTGGTAATTGGATGCAAACAAAATGGAGCGAACCGATCAAACGAAAGTACTATCGCCGAACAAAACAAATCTGACCGAATTCTATTCATTGTTTCGAATGCGCATTTTTACGGAAACTCTGACATACCTACCGCAAACCATTTTTCCGAAATAGTTCAGCCCTATGAGGTTTTTAAAAAGGCTGGCTATGCAATCGATTTTGTTAGCCCTGAAGGAGGAGCAATACCAATCGGGTATATCAGTACCTCAGATTCGCTTCAAAAGAGGTATATCTACGACAATGATTTTATGGATGCCCTTGAGACAACAAAAACACCAAATGAAATCAAGGCGTCAGATTATAAAGCGGTTTACTATGGTGGAGGCGGTGCCGCCATGTTTGGGGTGGCCGAGAACGAGGCTATTCAAAAAATCGTTATGGAACTCTATGAACGGCATAATGGTGTCGTTTCGGCCATTTGCCATGGCACTGCCGGCATCGTTAATCTTAAGATGCAAGATGGCACTTATTTGGTCGCCGATAAAAAGGTCAATGGTTTCCCAGACATTTTTGAGAATAAGGATGCAGAATATTACAGGACTTTTCCTTTTTCCATTCAAGAGATTATTAAAGAAAGAGGAGGGGATTTTCAATTTTCAAAAGAAGGTTGGGACGGCTTTATGGTAGCTGACGGAAGATTGATAAGTGGGCAAGATCCGTCGGCTGCAGGTTTGGTTGCAGAAAAGGTCATAGAAACATTACAACAATTATAAATCAATTTATAAGCCTGAAAAAATGAAAAGAATATTAGTTATATATCTATTGCTTGCAGTTACCAACTCTTTCTCGCAAGAGATTCAAAAAAGACAGATAACACCCTCCCAGATTGACGCTGTTTTTTCGCAATGGGATACTAAGAATAGACCAGGTATAGCCGTGGGCGTTCTTAATGACGGAGAAATCGTCTATACCAAAGGTTACGGTTTGGCCAATTTAGAGCATCAGATTCCCATAAGTAAGGAAACCAAATTCCATATAGGGGATCTTGCCAAAGAATTTACGGTATATGTCCTTTTGTTGTTAGAGCAACGAGGTCAGCTCTCCCTAAAGGACGATATTCGGAAGTACATGTCTAAATCAATGCCTTTTCCACATGCCATAAGCATAGAGCAACTGATACATCATACTAGTGGGTTGAACAATGATGAAGTTTCTAAAGCCCTTGCAGGGTGGAGGGCCGAAGATGTTTTTACCAAAGAACAGGCGTATGCCATGATTCATAACCAAACGGGATCAGCCCCCAATAGCGGAAGCGTTCAACAATTTTCTGATGCCGGTTTTCTGGTACTTGAAGATCTGATTGCCAAGATTGCCAAGATGCCATATACCGACTTTATCACCAAAGAAATATTTGAACCTCTGGGTATGACAAATTCTGTATTTGATACAAATGGAGCGGTAATCCATAACAAAGCCCAAGGGTATTTTGCCCAGAATGATGGTTTCACCAGTTCAACATTGAATCATAGCCATACACTTTTAGCTGATGTATACACTACGGTCAGTGATATGTGTCTTTGGGCAAAAGAACTTAGAGCGCCCAAAATTGGTACAGAAAAGATGGCCAAAAAATTCGATAACCTTTCTATTGTGGATGGCCGTGAGGTTGAAGAAGCCAATACGGCACTCTATACCGGAGGTCACCGATACTGGAATTTCAGAGGAGCCAAAAAACTGTATCACATTGAGGTTGCCGGTGGATATGCCAGTAAGTTGATTCGCTACCCTGATTATGACCTTGCGGTAGTTATAATGGGGAACGATGGAGCCTATAACGGATATGCCGGCACTGCGGCCAGTGAACTTTATATTGAAGATTTTCTGAATTCCACGCAAGTAGAAACGGCGAAAATTGCCTCTAAGAGGTTGTCAAAAAAGCAACTTGCCACCTTTGAGGGTGATTATTGGGATATTAACAATCACTCAACCCGTAAGATACATATTGCCAATGATACCCTGAGGTATTTCAGGGGCCCCGGCAACGAAAGTGCACTGGTACCCCTTAGCAAAAATACCTTTAAGATGATGACCTGGAGAGATGTTGAGGTGAACTTTGACGCCAATTCCAATCCAAAGACAATGACAGTAAAAGTTGGAGATGACACCTCACACTTGGTTGCCTTTGATCGCGAAGCAAGTTGGACCAAAAATCTGAATATGTTCATCGGAGACTACTACGCAGAAGTATTGAATACGATGTACTCCTTGATTCTCGATAATGGAAAGTTAGTGATTACCCATCCTAGATTGGAGCCGGTTCAATTAGATTCAAGAATACCGTATGTCTTCACAGGAGATCAAAGGCATTTTACTTCAGTGACATTTAAAAGGAGAACAGATGGCTCTATTGAAGGCTTTCAGCTGGCAACACATGGTATTGCGGATATTTGGTTTCAAAAGGAAAAGATATCATCCAAAAATCTGCTGAAAACAAGGTGAGATGAATTTTAAGAAGTAATTACATGTACCCAGTAGGAATATTTAAATAAGAAAAAATGAAAATGAACAAAATCATAGTACTCGCTTTTCTACTAGTAGGAATGCAAACAGTAAATGCGCAAACGGATTTAGGAGCGATAACCAGCGCCTTAAGCGATTATATTGAAGGAACGGCAAATGGAGAACCGGAGCGCGTAGCAAGAGCCTTTCATTCTGATTTGAATCTTTACAGTATTAAGGGTGACGAGCTTCAGGTCTGGAAAGGGCAAGACTATATCGGAAACATAAAAAAGGGAAAAAAAAGCAACCGAATAGGTCGTATTGTAAATATTGATTATGAGAACAATGCCGCAATGGCAAAAATTGAGATACTCATGCCAAATGCCAAAAGAATTTATACGGACTACCTCATGCTGTTAAAATATCAAGGACAGTGGAAAATAATTCATAAATCATTCACTTATGTAGATTATCCTGAATAAGAACCAAACTAGACGATCAAAAAATGAACAGAAAATCAATTTTAGTTCTATTGGCAATTCTATTTAGTATAGGGAACTTTGCTCAAACCCCCGATTTTGAAAAACATGCAGATTCCCTTTTCAAGGTCTGGAACCTTCCAAACCAACCAGGAGGGGCGGCGGGTATAATCAAGGATGGCAAAATTTTATATTTGAAAGGGTTTGGCGCTGCCAATTTGGAAACAAACGAGTTAATAACACCTCAAACAAAGTTTCAACTTGGCGAAATGTCAAAGCAGTTCACTACCCTGGCCATTCTTCTTCTTGAGGAACAAGGAAAAATTGCCCGGGATAAAGACATTCACAAGCACCTGCCAGAATTACCCAAATACGCCCATACCATTACAATAGGTCACTTACTGAACCACTCAAGTGGTCTTTACGACGTAAATCGAATAAGCAATATTGTCAATGGTACTACCCATGCTTTGACCCAAGCAGAATCGTTAAAACTAATTGCTTCCCAAAGAAAACTTTCCTTTAAGCCAGGAACCGATTTTTCCTTTCATGAATCTGTTACCGAATCTGTGCTTATGGCAGAAATCGTCGCCAGAGCTTCTGGTTTGTCGTTTGCCGAATTCGTCAAACTAAACATTTTTGAACCTCTTGGAATGAAAAATTCGCTTATTCGCGATGACAGCAACGCCCTACTTACCCATCTTGCCCAACCGTATCAAAAAGACGAAGATGGAAATTTGAGGAAACTTGAGGTCGGTAGTAGCGTGGTAGGTGCTATCAATGCCTATTGCTCAGCCGAAGATCTCGCAACGTGGTACTTAAATTATTCTAATCCAAACGGAAATTTAGGTCGATTGATTCAAAAATTAGACACACCTGTCCAACTTTCCAACGGTAAGAAATTCGTTTATTATTGGGGCGAGATGGCAATCGGGCGTGAATTTACCCACCCTGAAAGAGGACTTCCAATATTTTGGAATTTCGGCTTACAAGGAGGTTATGGCACCAATGTGTTTCGATATCTTGACCAAAACATTGTTTCGTTCGCTTTGGGCAATAGTAACCAATACAATGGCGCATTGGCTATGGGCGCGACAGACCCATTCGTAAAGAATCTATATCTACAACCATCTACTATCGACTATAAGGCCATAAAGACCAAAAAACTGAGTGCTAAAAACTTGAGAGCTTTTGAAGGTCACTATTGGTTTAAGAAGGCAGGATACGCCTCTCGAATATTTGTTGAAAAAGATACGTTACGTTCGCAATGGTTGTTTGGCACGCGATCCCGGAAATTACTCCCGCTTTCTGACGATACTTTTCAACAAGTAGGAACAAATGAGGATGTCAGGCTTTTTAAATTCAAAAAAGAGGGGCCAGATATGATGCTTTTCTTTACATTCAATGAAAGCGAGGCTGATATTATGGAAAGGTATCAACCTGTAAATCCGACCGGCCGATATTTAGAATCATATGCTGGAACCTATTATAATGTACCGTTTGGAACACTATTTTCATTTCGTATTGAAGATGGTCGGTTGGTCGCACGAAATTTAAATCATCAAGACATCGTGTTTAAGCCGGTCAAAAAAGACGTTTTCACAAGTATGTCTATTTTCTTTAATGCCTTGGAATTCCTTCGAAATGAATCTAATGAAATCAATGGATTTAAGGTAGACACCGATGGAGTTCACGACCTTGTTTTTGAAAAAATACCTGATGTCGCGGGTTTAAAGTAAAATTCCGTCATCATTGTTCTACTTTCGGTAGCGTCCTAGGGGAATGATGTACAAGGGCAGATTATATGAAATCACAAAAAAAAGGGAATTTCCAATCCAGATTTTTTGCAATTAAACAGCTACAATCTGTAATGCAAAGCACCTGATATTGAACGCGCTGTGGCAAATATCCGTGATTCTACAGCATTGTCTGATTAAATAAGGCCCAGTAAATTGTTGGGTCAATATAGGTCACTCCTTTGATAGTAGTTTTTCTGCGTTCGCCAAGGCCCCATCAATTTCTTCCTCAAGGGCGATGATTTTGGTTTTCTCCTCTTGCAACCATTCTTTTTTTTGCTTGGTCAATTCTTTGCCTTTCATTATTTCATCGGTGTCGAAGCGCTGACCGAAACCGACCATCCAATTTTGCATTGACTTATTCGAGGTTTTCAATTCTTCAATGGCAAGTTCATATTTCGCCTTGTCAACGGAATTTTGGGAAGCGGTTTGCAATTGGTTGATCAATTTAACCAGTTCAGGCATTTTTTCCATAGCCTTGTCATGCATTTCCATTACTTGCTCCATTTCAGAGCGTTCTTGAGCCACTGCGCCCAGCGTGAAAATGAATAATAGGAATAGTATGAATTGCTTTTTCATAATGGTTTTTATTGGGTAAGTAGAATTGCTGGGTAAAATTAACGGACAACAACTATTGGGCATCCAAATATTCTATTATCATGCCATATAATCGTTGATTGGCAGAAAAGTAATTTTTATTCTTTTTTAAGCAGTATTTTGGCATTTTTGATACTGCCGTTGATTTGATCTCGGAGTGCTTTCACTTTTTCCTCTTCTTCGTCTAACCATAACTGCTTTTGTTCAGAGAGTTGCTTGCCTTTTGAGATTTCCTCATAATCAAATCGGTCACCAAAGCCTTTCATCCAATCCATCATCGATTCATGGGCCTCTTGGAGGTCAATTCGAGCCTCCATATATTTTTGGCCCGTTTCGGTGGAATCGTTTTCTATCTTTTTCAATTCACCGACCAGTTTGCCTATTGTACCCATTTCAGGCATTACTTCATCATGAATGGCCATTACCTCTTTCATTTGGGTATTTTCCTTTTTACAGGAAAAATTGAGAATCAAAGCGGCAATAATTAGAAGACATAGATTTTTTTTCATCCCTATCGTTTTTTCAAAGATAGGTCTTTCGCATTTGTCTTAGTTGTCAAAAGTAACTCTTGGGTTTAGTCGTTGTATCCCATAATTGAGACTCACCTTGCTAGTCTTTAAAAGGAGGGAAAATTATTCGCTAAATAAATCGCTAGCTTTGATTAAAATCAAATTGTACTGTAACAAATCGAAATGTCGCTAGTCTTTAATTAGAGAAAATATCCAATTGAAAAAATAAATAAGATGAAAAAATTATTCCTTCCAATGGTATTGCTTATGGTATTGGGCGTATACCAAGTGGTCGCCCAAGAAAAAACCTATCAAGTTGAAAATTTCGATAAGATTATTATTAGTCCGCATATCGCGGTGAACCTTGTAGAAGGTGATGAAGAGTCGGTGCGAATCGATGAGTCAGGAGTCACCGATGATAAAATCAATGTTGAGGTTGAGGGTAAAACATTGAGAATCTATTTAGATGGCGCCAAAATGGTAACCAAAAGTGAAAAAGTCAAGGGTGAGAATTATAAAATGAATCGCTCATTATACGATGGAACACAGGTAAGGGCAACCGTTACCTATAAAAACCTAAACACCCTTTCTGTACGTGGGGAAGAGCGAATCAATGCCAAAAGCAAAATCGCCCAAGAAGATTTTACACTTCGAATTTATGGTGAATCACAGGTTTACCTTTCTGAAGTTGAGTTGGATAAACTAAAGGTGACCATATATGGCGAAAGTTACTTGGAAGTCGAAAACGGCAATGTGGGGCATCAGCGATATACGGCCTATGGAGAAAGCAAGGTAAATACTTTGGGAATCGACAATGCCTTCACAAAAATTACTGCATACGGTGAAAGTGATTTCAGGGTCAATGTCAAAGACCGATTGAAGGTCACTTGTTATGGGGAGACGCATATCACCTATGAGGGAAGCCCCAAAGTTGACCGTGGAATTGTAATAGGCGAGGCAACGGTAAGAAAAATAGGATGATTAATTTAAGTTTGAGTATATCAAAAGTAGACCCGCTTTGTGGCGGGTCTCTTTTATTTGTTGAATTAGGGATTTAGGCCATTATTCAAAGTCCGCATCAGAGACATCCTTATTGATGACCGCTTCAAGTAATTTGCTCTCGAGCAATTGAGGCCCCACCATTGTGCTCTTAACAGACGGGAATAGTATACCGTCGATTTCGACATACTCTTTCAAAGCGGTCTCTTGGTTCTGTGTCTGGCCGCCCATACTGATCATAGTAGCTTCTTTGATTTTTAAACCCGATTCCACATCGTAGAAGTAGGTCGCTTGCAAATTGGTTCCGGGCACTTCGATTTTGTAGGCGCTCTTACCATCGATTTCTTCGGTACCGACCAATTTAGCTCCGTCTGACGTTAATATGCCCTGTTCAGGAAAAACGCCCATGGCCCCTTTAAGATCTTTGGCCATTTCGGGCGGCATTGGCATTTTATTGGCCCCTTGTTTCATGAACAATTCATCACCTTTTGCAACGACACCAGTCATCGGATTGTCATTCATAAAGGTGGTCTGTGCATATTTGTCGGCGGTTCTTCTTTCTTCGGTCTTGATTTTACTGCCCATCGCCTCACCCTCATAAACTAAGAGTAAGGATTCTATTTCATCGATTTTTTCTTTGCCGCCTATCGCTTTGAAATAATTATCGATTATCGACTGCACCGTAACCCCTTCAGCTACGGCTGCGTTGTAATCTGGCCTCTCTACCGATGTCGCATACTTGTCATAATATTTGATGTTCAGCTTTTTGCCATCAATTGTAACCTTTTCAAGATTTTCAAGAACCTCACTGCCTTTACCCGTTACAACCACCCTTGCCTTGTCTGAACTGAAGTATTTTTGGGCAGCTTGCTGAACATCTTCCACGGTTACGGCATTGATATTTTCCAGGTAATTCTTGTAGAAATCGGCGGGCAGGTTTTCACTGGCCAGGTTAATGGCGTAGCGTGCCATGGTCTCCGGTCTTTCCAAGGCCATTACAAACCCTCCAATATAGATGGCCTTGGCGTCTTCCAATTCCTTTTCCGAAACAGGCTCCTTTACGATTTTGTCCACTTCGCTTAAAATTTCGACCACCGTACTGTCGGTAACGGCATTTCTGACCTTTGCCGAAGCACTGAACGTACTAGGCACAAAACGATTGTTGCCAATGCCGGAGTAAGACCCATAGGTGTAGGCCTTATCTTCCCTTAAATTTTGAAACAACCGTCCTTGGGCACCGCCACCTAATATTTGGTTGGCCAATAAGGCAGGGATATAATCTTTATCGGCCATTTTGAGGTCCACTAAGTTTTGTACGGAAACTTCTGACTGAACGGCATTCGGCACATCGACAAAATTAATCTGGGTGTATTGCGCATTAGAGGGCTTTGAATAGGAATAAGTCGGCGGTACTGCTTTGGTCCATGGGGTGAAGTGTGTCTCGGCCAATTCTTTGACCTCATCGAATTTCACGTCGCCTATGATCACCAGGTAGGCATTGGCGGGCACGAAATAGTCTTTGTAAAATTGCATCACATCCTTCAATTCAATGTTGTTGACGGTTTCTTCGGTAGTGAACTCTCCGTAAGGATGGTCTTTTCCGTAGGCCAGCGCATTTTGCACTCTTCCGGCAATTGCAGATGCGTCTTTCTCTTGTGCTTTAAGGCCAGTTAGCAACTTGGCCTTTTCTTTGTCGAATTCTTCTTGGGTGAAATTCGGATTGATGGCCGCATCGGCCATTAGCTCTAAAATCCTTGGAAAGTATTTGCTCAAAGAACTTGCGAAGGCATTTTGCGAACCGAAACTGATACGGGCACCCAGATAGTCGACTTCCTCTTCGAAATCATCCTTGGCAATCGATTTGGATCCCTTCCCCAAAAGACTTGCGGTCATACTTGAAACGCCTACCTTATCGCCCTCAAGTATAGGAGGGTTGTCGATCATTAGTTGAATCGAGACCCGTGGCAACTTATGATTTTCGACCACCATTACTTTCAGCCCGTTCTTCAATTCGAAGCTTTGAGGGTCTTTGAGATTGATTTCAGGTGCCGGGCCCGGTTCAGGTTGTTTGCTACGATCAATTTGTGCATAAGAAGATGCCGCAAAAAGGAGCAGTAAAAGGTATATGTATTTTTTCATAGGTATAGTGTATAATGAGTTTGATTTTATGAGCCTACAATTTGCCAGTTTGCTCACCTGGCAGGTATTCAAGTTCCACCCTTTGGTTTGGGTTGAGGTATTTCTTTGCAGCTTGTTGTATTTCTTCGCGAGTGACCGAGCGATAAATATCAATTTCATTGTTGATCAAAGAGGTATCTTTATAAAGCATGTAATAACGCGCCAATGAATTTGCAATGCCGGCAATACTGCTATTTGAATTCACAAACTGGTTTTCGAACTTGTTCTGAATTTTTTGAAAGTCTTTTTCCGATATCAGCTCGGTCTGCAGTTTTACTATTTCCTCATCGATTTCGACCAAAATATCCTGTAAAGAGGTTTCGCCTAACGGTAATGCCCCGATGATATAGGTGCCGTAATCTTCTTGTGTAATATTGAAGGCAAAGACCTGAAGGGCCTTCTTCTCGGTATCGACCAATTTTTTGTAGAGCTTCGAGCTGTTTCCATCGCTCAAATAGGTCGAGATCATATCTAGGATATATGCGTCTCTATCTGTGTTTTTGGGCGTACGATACCCTGCGAATATAGCCGGAATTTGAATGTTTGGGTCATTATAGCTGGCCTTTATGGTTTCGGTGATGGGATCTTCTTCAATGAATGTTCTTTTGATTTCGGCACCTTTTGGAATTGGCCCGAAATAATCCGCCACCATTTTTTTTGTGCTCGGAATATCAATATCGCCGGCAACTACCAATACCGCATTATTGGGTACATAGAAAGTTTTGTTGAAATTCTTGAAATCTTCAAGACTGGCACTGGCCAAATGCTCCAATGAACCGATTGTCTGCCATCTATATGGATGCTTCTTAAAAAGATTGATGCCCATTTGTTCTTGCCACCTACGGTAGGGCGCATTATCATACCGCATACGGCGTTCCTCCTGAACCACTTCCTTCTGGGTGTCAACCCCGATTTGGTTGATAATGGGATGCATCAATCTCTCAGATTCCAGCCAAAGTCCCAATTCAAGGTTGTTCGACGGAAATACTTCGTAGTAATAGGTGCGATCTTGGGTCGTATTCGCATTATTTTGGCCTCCATTTGATGAAACGATCTTGAACCATTCGCCTCTTTCTATATTTTCGGTACCCTCGAACAGCAAATGCTCGAAGAAATGGGCGAAGCCCGTTTTGTTCGGGTCCTCGTCTTTGGCACCTACGTGATACATGACCGAGGTGGTTACCACGGGTGCACTATTGTCTTGGTGCAATATCACATGAAGTCCATTGGCGAGATCGTATTCTTCGTAGGCCACCTCCTGGGCCTGTAAAGAGGCGGCCATCAGTAGTAGTCCCGCGGCAATAGTCAATTTTATTTTCATCGTATTCTTGAGTTTAGTCCGTTATCGTAATAAGTGTTCTCCGTGTAAGAAATGTTACACTAATATAGATTTTTTGGGTCACAGTGTATATGGATATTTGGTCTTTAACAAGATATTATCGCACAATTGTGGGATTTTCCGTAAATTAATAGACCATTTCAAAAGTCGGATACATGAGAGAATATGCCCTTCCCATCAGATTTGGTGTCGCTGCAAGTGGTTGCTTGATCGCCTACTTTTTGATTCTTTCGCTCTTCGGCCTCCACACCAACATTTTCTTTAGCCTTTTCAATGGGATCATTACGGCATTTGCAATTTATGAGGCCATCAAATATTTTAAGACCCGCAACCCAGAGAGCTTCAATTATGGCAAAGGGTTCATGGCAGGTATAATTACGGGATGCGTCGCAACCTTGATTTTCACCTTTTTCTTTGCGTTTTATGCTACCGAGCTCAATACGGAATTCCTGCCCGAGCTGTCGACCACTTTCTTCAAGGATTTTAAAAGCTTTGAGGCCATCGTTTTCGTTACTGTAGCCATAATGGGGTTGGCCACTACCGTGGTTCTGACGCTTTCGTTCATGCAGCTTTTCAAGGCTTCAAACAATCCGAAGAAAAGTTCTACCTAAAATCTGCTTCTTTCGCTTGTGCATTACTGATTTAGGCGTATATTTGCATCCGCTTAAATAAAATAGGCGAGACAAACTAATATACACGCTATGTATGCAATTGTAGAGATGGCAGGGCAGCAATTCAAAGTTGCGAAAGACCAAAAAGTGTATGTTCACCGTTTGCAGACCGAAGAAGGTAAAAAGGTAACTTTTGACAATGTACTTCTTTTAGACGACGGAAAGAACATCACCATTGGCGCCCCGGCTATAAGCGGTGCGGCTGTCGAGGCCAAGGTCGTAAAACACCTCAGAGGTGATAAGGTAATCGTTTTTAAGAAGAAAAGGCGCAAGGGCTATAAAACCAAAAATGGCCATCGTCAGTTATTGACAGAGATCGTTGTTGAAAAAATAGTTGCCAAGGGAGCCAAGGCGGCCCCGGTGAAGAAAGAAGCTGCACCTAAAAAGGAAGCTGTAAAGAAAGAAGCAACTCCAAAAGCGACTGCCAAACCGAAGAAGGAAGCTGCGCCAAAGGCCAAGGCTAAACCAAAAACCGCAACCAAGAAAGAAGCCGACAACGACTTGAGTAAAAATACGGTTGCGGAATTAAAAGAGATGGCGAAAGCGAAGGGCATCGAAGGTATTTCATCGATGAAGAAAGCCGATTTAATCGCCGCGTTGAGTAAAAAGTAGTACGACTTCTTTTTAAGAAGAGACAAAAATTAAATATCATGGCACATAAAAAAGGTGTAGGTAGTTCAAAAAACGGTAGGGAATCGGAATCGAAACGCTTGGGCGTTAAGATTTTTGGAGGCCAGGCGGCAATTGCCGGTAATATCATTGTGCGCCAACGTGGAACAAAACACAACCCTGGCGAGAATGTATACGCAAGCAAAGACCATACGTTACATGCCAAGGTAGATGGTATCGTACAGTTCACAAAGAAAGCGGGCGGAAAATCCTATGTTTCCGTAGAGCCGTTTGAGGCTTAAAAGTCATTTTTAAACTTATTATCAACCCTCTCCTCCCTAGTCTATTATCGGGAGCAGAGGGTTTTTCTTAATACCTCGGGCACTACACTAGGCAATTTGCCTAATTAGTATGATGCGCATTTAGAATCTCTAAACGCCATTTACCACCCCAAAGCTCGTCATACTTTTTTCGAAAATCCGAATAGCCCCATCCATATACTTGAATTTCCCCGCCACCAGTTGGTTTCCATACGGCATCGTGCAATCGCTGCCCGTTTTTGGTATAGGTATTAAAGATTTGTAATCGCCAATTGTCTTTCCATAACTGGTCATACTTGGCTCTGAAATCATTGTACTTCCAACCAAATACGGCAATTTCGCCACCGCCCGTAGGCCTCCATACCGCGTCATGCAAGAGCTTTCCGTTTTCAACATAACTATTAAAAATATGTAACCTCCAGTTATCTTTCCATAATTCTTTATGCTTGGTATCGAATTGCTTAAAAGAGGTTCCGTAGAACTGTATTTCACCACCTCCTGTCTGTTTCCAAACGGCATCATGAAGGCGCTGCCCGTTTCTGGTGTAGGTATTAAAGATATGCAATCGCCAATTGTCTTTCCATAACTGGTCATATTTGGCCTTGAAGTTCTTAAAGGTAACCCCGTAGTACTGTATTTCACCACCTCCTGTTGGGCGCCACACCGCATCGTGGAGCAGTCGGCCATTTTCTTCATACGTATTAAAAACGTCAAGTCTCCAATTATCTTTCCATAACTTATCGTATCTAGATTTGAAATCCTTGAACCTCCAACCATAAATCTGGGTTTCGCTCCCACCTACAGGCCGCCAAATAGCGTCATAGAGGCGCTTGGTAACGCTTACTTTACCTCTAATCTCCCATGAACCTTCCGAGTTCCATTTTTTATGGAGACTAATCGATTGACCGGCTTTGGCTTCCAAGCTTTTATGGGAAAAATCAAAAACCGCCGAACCTATTTTATCGTCCTGACTGTTTCCGAACGAAATGAGACCCCATACGATGTCCCAACCATCAATTTTACTTTTGATTGCGGATTCGACAGCAGACCCGATTTTTTTTTCGAGCTTCTTTTTTTCTTCGTCGGTGACCTCTTGATTACCTATTCCTAAAGTTGGGATTATCTTATTGAGTTCATCTTCCAAAGCCTTGTTCAAGGCATTGTGACCTGCGGCCACGGCACTTCCCGGTGTCGAATCTTCCTCCATCAAAACGGCTACACATCCTATATGTCCCCCAACAACGGTTCCTGGAGAAGGAACTACCGGAATAGGCCGAAGCATCGTTTGAAACTGACCTATTTTTGACGGAATTACAACGGTGTCGCCCTCGTCTACATCGGTGTCACCGAGATTTCCGTGGTTGCCCGGCGTTGTCACCACCGTGGCCTTCCCCTGAAGTTCTAAATTTTCGTTCACTAGTACCGTGTCACCATCAATTTTAAAGAAAGCGGTCCAGAGGTATGGTTCCGCATCTCCGGGACCGTCAGCCTCATCGAAACAGCGGATTGCGGATAAATCGTATTTTACTAAAATTGAATCCATGTTTTTGAATTTATATTAATTAGGTTGCCCATACATGAGCATGCATTTTCTTACAATGAAATATTTAACTATTTCCTGTATATAAGGTCAAGGGGAAATCAAGTGCTGCGCAGGACTTTTCGTCCCAAAGGAGGAGGGGCTACAAATATAAATAACAATTGGATTTTGTAGTATAAAACTGTATAATTGTAGGAATTTTTTGTACGGATGGTATTTTTTGACATGCTTGCCGTTAGTGGCAAACCGCACTTGCAATATATAATTTAATAAGCCACGGGATTAGGGACAGTAAAAAACCCTCACATTTCTGCAAGGGTTTTTAAAAGTGTTGTTTTCTAATACCTATAATACTCCGGTTTATACGGCCCTTCAACGGTCACGCCGATATATTCCGCTTGATCTGGTTTTAATTCGGTGAGCTCTGCACCCAAACGCGACAAGTGCAGTTTGGCAACTTTCTCATCGAGATGCTTAGGTAACATATAAACGTCGTTTTCGTAGTTTTCACTATTGTTCCAAAGTTCGATTTGAGCCAATGTCTGATTGGTAAACGAGTTGCTCATGACGAAACTAGGGTGGCCCGTGGCACAACCTAAATTCACCAAACGACCTTCGGCCAAGACAATGATATCCTTACCGTCGACCGTATATTTGTCGACCTGGGGCTTGATTTCATCTTTGGTGTTGCCGTGGTTATCATTCAACCAGGCCATATCGATTTCATTGTCAAAGTGTCCGATGTTACAGACAATGGCCTTGTCTTTCATGGCCTTGAAATGCTCGGCACGAATGATATCCTTGTTTCCGGTTGTGGTGATGACAACATCCGCATTGCCAACCACGGTTTCCAATTTTTTGACCTCGAAACCGTCCATACAAGCCTGAAGCGCACAAATAGGATCAATTTCGGTCACTGTAACGATGGCGCCCGCCCCTTTAAAAGAAGCAGCCGTACCTTTGCCAACGTCGCCATATCCGGCAACGACCACACGTTTTCCGGCCAACATTGTATCAGTGGCTCGGCGAATTGCATCAACGGCACTTTCGCGACATCCATATTTGTTATCGAATTTCGATTTCGTTACCGAATCATTTACGTTGATGGCCGGCATGGGCAAGGTTCCGTTTTTGACACGGTCGTACAAACGATGTACCCCTGTGGTAGTCTCTTCAGACAATCCCTTGATTGCAGACGTCAATTCGGGGTATTCGTCCAAGACCATGTTGGTCAAATCCCCGCCATCATCAAGAATCATGTTCAACGGTTGCCTTTCCTCGCCGAAAAACAAAGTTTGCTCAATGCACCAATTGAATTCCTCTTCAGTCATACCCTTCCAGGCATATACAGGAATACCCGCTGCGGCAATCGCGGCAGCCGCATGATCTTGGGTCGAGAAAATATTACAAGAACTCCAAGTAACCTCGGCACCCAATGCGACCAAGGTCTCGATTAAAACCGCAGTCTGAATCGTCATATGAAGGCATCCGGCAATTCGGGCACCCTTTAGGGGCTGTTCGTTTTTATACTCCTCACGAAGCGACATCAGCCCGGGCATCTCTGCCTCGGCCAATTCAATTTCTTTTCTTCCCCAATCCGCCAAGGAAATATCCTTCACTTTATAAGGTACATAGGCAACTGTTTTGGTGCTCATATTCTTTTTTATTTTTACTTTCGTTAGAAGACGGTTTTCCGCCTAATTGCAGGCGCAAAGTTACGAAATCCCTAAATAATTACATGCCTCTTTATAAAACAATAGTAGTCACCCCATTGATAAAACTTTATGTTTGGAAGATTGAGGAATCTGAATCTGAATTGGCAGAGGCGGTGCGACTTACCCCATTTTGTCAAAAGCGGATGGAAGGTATGAAATCTGAAATCCACCGACGCGGGTTTTTGAGTATAAGACATTTATTAAAGGAGGAAGGCTACGTTGATGAAGATTTGATCTATGATGAATTTGGAAAACCGCATTTAAGGGACGGGAAAAACATCTCCATCACCCATTCGAACCATTTTACGGCTATAATAGTTGGTCAGGGCCAGGAAGTGGGAATCGATATCGAAAAGCAGCGGGACAAAATCTTGCGCATAGCACATAAATTCACCCCTATCGAAGAGTACCGTACCATTGCGAATACGGATGCCTTGATTCGAAAGCTGACCATTGTCTGGGGGTGCAAAGAATCGTTGTATAAGATCTATGCCGTACCGGGGTTGAGTTTTCTGCACCATATCAATATTCAAGATTTCTCAATGACAGACCAAAAAACCACAGGAGAAATACTTTACAAGGGAAACACCTCTCACTACAATATTACTTTTTCAGAGTTTGAGGGGTTCACCTTGGTATATGCGGTTAAAAGCTGATAGATTTGTGCTTCAATTGCAGGTCAATAGCCATAATTCCAAACCATAAGACCCTTCTCATGAACATTTCGGTTGAACTTACTTTTACGCCATTACAAGATGATTTTGAAATGCATATCATCAATTTTATAAAAAACCTGAGGGCGTCAGGACTCACCATTCTTGAGAATCCACTGAGTACACAGGTATTCGGTGATTATGGGAAGGTCATGGCGATTTTGAATACAGAGATAAAGACTGCCTTCGAATTGATGGACAAAGGGCTTCTTTATATGAAAATCGTAAAGTCCGATCGAAGCGACTATGAGCCAAATTTTTGATTTTTTCCTCGATGCCTACAGAGGCAAAGAAACCTATATCATAGTTCTTGAGGCCATTGTTTTTGTTATGGGCATTATGAGTGTTTGGTACGCCAAAAAAGAAAATATTCTGGTGTATCCGACGGGCCTGATTGCCACCGCTATTACGGTATATCTTTTCCTTAAAGATGGATTGCTTGGTGATATGATGATGAATTTCTATTGGTCGGCCATGAGTATCTATGGCTGGTGGAATTGGTCGCGCAAGAAAGACAATAAGAAGGTGGTACAAATATCAAGAACTTCCGCTAAGGAAAAAATAATTGGAGTAGCACTTTTCTTGGGCACAATGGTAATAAATTACGCTGTTTACCAAGGTTTTGGATATGAAATAGAACCCTCGAACTACATTGATATATTCACATCAGGAATATTTTTTACTGCGATGTGGTACATGGCCTTGAAAAAACTGGAGAATTGGACCCTATGGATTTTTGCCGATTTGATTACCATACCCCTTTATGCATATCGAGGTTGGGGCATGCTCTCCCTCCAATACATTATATTTACCATCTTGGCAATTCAAGCCTATTTTGCATGGAAGAAAAGTTTAAACAAGAGCCCTCAAATATTGTCAAGATAGTTCTGTTCGGCCCCGAATCTACAGGGAAGACGACCCTATCTGAACAATTGGCAAGGCATTACAATACGGTCTGGGTACCTGAATATGCCCGCGAATACCTTCAAAACAAGTGGAACAACCAACGAAAGACTTGTGAACCAAAAGATTTGCTGCCCATTGCGGAGGGCCAAATCAATTTGGAAAATGACTTGACGAAGAAGGCGACCGACGTACTAATATGTGATACCGATCTGCTTGAGACCAAAGTTTATTCTGAAGCCTATTATGTAGGTCACTGTGACCCGATTTTAGAAAAATATGCCCTGCAGAATCAGTACGACCTTTATTTATTGACTTATATCGACGTTCCATGGGTAGGCGATGACCTGCGCGACAAACCGAATGAGCGTGAACGCATGTTTTCATATTTTGAGGAGACGTTGAAAAAATACGATAGAAAATATATTACCTTAAGGGGTGACAAAAGAAAGCGGTTGAGCACCGCTATCGAGAACATTGATAAATTATTGAAATCCGATGATACTGAATGACTTCGATAACAAACTACTTGAACGCAAGGGAATAACGAAAGACAAAGTACTTGACCAAGTAGAGATTTTCAGAAATGGAATACCATTCGTGAAATTGTACGAAGCGGCTATCATCGGTAAAGGCATAATCAAGTTTACTTCTGGGGAGGAAGAACAACTTATAGCACATTTTGAGGCCGTCAGAAATGAGTTGTCATTGATTAAATTCGTACCCGCCTCGGGGGCGGCGTCAAGAATGTTCAAGGCATTGTTCAATTTTTTGGATGCCTATGATCCCGAAAAAGAGAATCTCGAAGACTATCTAGAAAGAAGCAATGACACCGCTATGCGGAAATTTTCGGAGAACCTCGAAGAGTTTCCGTTTTATCATTTGGTAAAAGATCGGATTGGCAATTTGACAAATACAAGAGGAGAGGAGGTACATCGATTTGTTTCGGAAATGATGAACCCAAAGGAATTGAACTATGGATTTTTTCCAAAAGGATTGTTGCCTTTCCACAATTACGGAAGTAATACCGCCACACCGTTTGAAGAGCACCTTAAAGAGGCTGTAGCCTATGCTAGTTCAAAGGGCATTGCAAAACTCCATTTTACGATTTCCGAACAGCATGATGAAATGTTCAAGCAAGAGTTCGATAGTGTGAACGTACGTATATCCAAGAATCTAAATACGGTTTTCGAGCTTGGATATTCGAATCAAAAGTCAGCCACCGATACCATAGCCGTTGATATGGACAACCGGCCTTTTAGAAATGATGACGGAACCTTATTGTTCAGACCAGGGGGGCATGGGGCTTTGATAGAAAATCTGAACGAATTGGATGCAGACATCATCTTTATTAAAAATATTGACAACGTTGCCGTTTCAAAACATGATGAAGAAATTGCGGGAAGCAAAAAAATATTGGCTGGGCAATTATTAAAGGTTCAGAAAAAGGCTTTTGAATATGCCCGTATTTTGGAAAATGGAAATGCCACCGCCTCTGAAATGACCGAAATAAAAGAGTTTCTGGAGCAAGAATTGAATGCGCACTTTCTTGATTCTTATGAAGGCTTCAGTATCTCGGAACAACTCTTGGTGCTGCAGGATAAGATAAATCGACCCATTCGCGTATGTGGAATGGTAAAGAACGAGGGCGAACCAGGCGGAGGTCCGTTTTGGATTATTGATTCGAAGGAGCATATATCACTTCAAATCATCGAATCGGCCCAAATAGATATGTCGAATGATAGGCAGGTGACTATTTTAAAGAGTGCCACACATTTCAATCCTGTTGATTTGGTCTGTGGTGTTAGAAACCATAAGGGAGAAAAATACAACCTCTTGAATTTTGTTGATAAAAAGCAGGGTTTTATCGCCGAAAAAACGAAAGATGGAAAAGAACTGAAGGCACTTGAACTTCCCGGCCTATGGAACGGGGCAATGGCCTATTGGAATACGATTTTCGTTGAGGTGCCCCTAATTACTTTTAATCCCGTTAAAACCGTCAATGATTTATTGAAATCGGCACATCGTGCCTAAAAATAATCCTTAAAAAAGTGTCGACAGAAAAAGTGTGTAAACCTTACACACTTTTTTAACTTTTTACACACTCATATACACTTTGAACATTGATATTTTTATTTTAATTAACTGATATTCAGATATTTAAATAAATTTATATACCTGATAATCCGTTGGCATTATTTTTCCGTATATGGAGGTGATTATCAAAACAAATAATAATTTTAATTAGAACACAAATGAAAAAATTAGTATTAGTTGCAGTTATGTCTTTAGGAAGTTTGACTGCATTTGCACAAGAAGAAGTTCAGGCTGTTGCTGCCGAAGCTGTAACCGAGGAGGCTGTTGAGGCCACTGAGGAAGCTACAGAAGCAGTTGCCGAGGAAGCTGTTGAAGCCACAGAAGAAGTAACGGAGTCCACTGAGGCCGTTGCTGAAGAAGCTACAGAAGAGGCTGTTGAGGCCACTGAAGAAGTTGCCGAAGAAGCTACAGAAGAAGCTGTTGATGCTACTGAGGAAGTAACTGAAGTTGCTGAGGAAGCTACTGAAGAGGTTGCCGAGGCTCAAGATGGTTTCAATGAGGTAGCTGTCGAGGAAGTTCCAGAAGCCATTACCGCTGCCTTGGAAGCTGCTCACCCAGGCGCTACCATCGCTAAGGCATACATGAACGAAAGTGCTCAGTACAAGTTGGAAGTAACCAAAGAAGATGGTGAAACCGCCGAGTTGTATGCAGATGCAGAAGGCAACTGGATAGAAATGTAAGCTAAGGGTTTATATCTCTATAGCGTACAATAAGTAATTTATTGCGGCCTCCCCGGCAGATACGTCGGGGAGGCTTTTTTTATGGCCATTTCTTAATGGTCGAAAATTGAATCGCCCAGTCTGAAACCGAAGATTTAGGTATGCAACGTCCGATTCGATTTGATGTCTTGCATATCAGTTATTCCTAGGTGCGTATATTTTATACGTTTTTGAGACATTGCTACACAAAATTACACAACCCTTTTTTTAACATAGTTTATTTAAAACATTGTATATCAATACATTAAAGTACTGATTTGATTTTGGTATCATATTTTCAATGACTTGGTCAAGTTTAACTATTTATAAAATAATTATCATGAAGAAATTGATTTTCGTACTGGCTTTGAGCATGGGAAGCATGACAGCTTTTGCACAGGAAGAAGTAACCGAGCAAGCTACGGAAGCTGCCGTTGAAGCTACTGAATCTGTTGAGCAAATTGCAGCCACTCAAGACGATTTCACTGAAATTGCCGCTGAGGAGTTACCAGAAGCCGTTACCGCTGCCGTTGCCAAAAACTACCCTACTGCTAGCATTGACAAAGCTTATGTCAATGAGTCAAAGCAATACAAATTAGAAGTGTCCCTCGAAGATGGTACCGCTGGTACTTTGTATGCTGACGAAAACGGAAACTGGATTGAAATGTAATAACTTGAGTTATTTGTTTTGTATCAAGTTGGTTTGGTCAGAAAGGGGTTGCAATTGCAACCCCTTTCTTTTTTTAATAAGCTCCAAGACCAGATACTTTGGATTTAGAAAACCGAAATGACACCAATACCCCGATTACCCATGGCGGCCCGATTGAAGGGTTTCAATGGGAATGATCTCGAATCGGCCCTATTGGCAATAGGTGTTCGTAAATTCACCCTTTTGTAATTCATCGGTATCACACAAGGGTAGGTCGAATCATCATTGATTCGGGCAAATACAAAAAGTTTCCAATTATCCCACTCTATCTATCGACAATCTGTCCATTGGTCGATCTATTTCCCTTTTTAATATTATTTTAAGCCTCCGATAGCTTTCTTGGGCTATATTTACGTACATATGTATAGCTAGCACGTTTTTATGCCAAACATCTTGATAATCGAAGACGATACGGCCTTTTGCCAGATGTTGCAAAAATTCCTTTTGAACAAAGGCTATGAGGTCGAAACCAGCTTCTCGGCACCCGATGCCAAGTCAAAATTTAAAGAAACTGATTTTGATTTGATTCTTACCGATTTGAGGCTGCCCGATTACGATGGCATTCAACTATTGGCAGATATCAAGGAACAAAACGAATCGACCCAAGTTATTCTGATGACGGGCTATGCCGAGGTAGGCAGTGCCGTCAATGCGATGAAGCAAGGTGCTTTTGATTACATTTCCAAGCCTTTTAGACCTGACGAGATAGTCAAGGTTATCGAGGCAGCGCTTGATTCAAAGACCGCAGTAAAGTTTGAAGGCACTGGGCCCAACACACATCAATCAGCAGAGAAAGTATCCCATGCCGGTAAGGAGATAGTCGGTGGGGTCAGTGAGGCCTCAAGAACCTTGGAAGAGTATATAAAATTGGTGGCACCAACCGATATGTCGGTTTTGATAACGGGTGAAAGTGGTACCGGCAAAGAGGTTACGGCGAGGGCCATTCACAACCATAGCAGTAGAAGTGATTACAATTTTGTGGCCGTTGATTGCGGGGCAATTCCAAAGGAATTGGCCGCCAGTGAGTTTTTCGGCCATATAAAAGGCAGTTTTACGGGTGCCGTTGAAGATAAGATTGGCAATTTCGAGGCCGCCAGGGGTGGAACACTCTTTCTCGATGAGGTCGGTAACCTGAGTTATGACAATCAGGTACACCTTCTACGTGCATTACAGGAAAGAAAAATTAAACGTGTAGGTAGCACCAAGGAGATTGAGGTCGATGTGAGAATCATCACAGCAACGAACGAAGACTTGAACGAGGCGGTTGATGGTGGCACATTTCGCGAAGATTTGTACCATCGCTTGAACGAGTTCTCCATTCACATTCCGTCATTGGAAGAACGATTCGAAGATTTGATGCTGTTCGCCGATCGTTTTTTGACAGAGGCCAACGAAAGTTTGGGAAAAGATGTCCACGGCTTTTCCCCGGACGTTTGGCAGGCCTTTCAACAATATCAATGGCCCGGTAATTTAAGGGAGCTGAAAAATGTGGTAAAAAGGGCAGTTTTGTTGACTTCCGAAGATGAAATTCAATTGAGCGCTTTGCCCAAAGAAGTAATCAGCCCTGCACCCAAAAACTCGGTAATAGAGAATTTTTCAAAGTCTGAATTCGAAAAAGAACGCATTATAAAGGCGTTAAAGAAAACGAACTTCAATAAATCAAAGGCAGCGAAGTTACTTCAGGTGACCCGCAAAACACTTTATAATAAGATCAACCACTATAAACTCGATCTTTAGCCAACCTTCGCTCAAGTGCTGATGTAAGAATTGTAACGTTTTCTTTCAGTGTATCCATATCTTTTTTAAGCACATACGAATTGGCACTGGCCTCCTTGAGGAGTTCGAAGCGTTCTAAGATTGGTATTGCAGAATGAACTTTTAATTGTCTGAACATTGGCAACATGCGATGTGCAACATGGTTGATTTGATTGTAGTCTTGGTTGTTCACCGTATCCTCGAGTAAACGCATATTGGTCTTGGTGTCCATTAAAAAAGTATCTAAAACCTCTTGTATGGCGTCTTCGTTTTTGCCCAAAAAAGAATGAATAAAATCGAGACTGTATAAATCATTGGCAGGTACTTTTTCTTCCGAGGCGTTATTTTCAAGCTTGAAACTAAAGCCTTTTTTCTTTTCAGGTTTTTTTGTTTCTATGCCCATCAACTTCAAAACGGTAATCAGTTCTTGTTTGGTGAAGGGTTTTTTTATCACTTCGGCAAAGCCTATAGAGGTATATGCGTCTTTCTCTAGGTCTCTGCGACCTGTCATCGCGATGATTGGCTGTTTCTTATAATGTTTGTAATCACCCGACCGCAATTTTTGCAATACCTCGAAACCACTTATCTGAGGCATTTGAATATCGGTTAGCACCAAGTCATAAGCCAAGTGCGAATCTTTTTCGACTTGCAGGAAATTCGTAAAAGTATGGGCGGTAATGCCCATACTTTCCGTTAATTCTTTCAACATGCGCAAGAGCGAAGTATCGTCGTCGATGATGAGCATACGTAATTTAGGTGCCAGATAGGGAGCTTGAGCCTCCTTATTCTGAACCTTCTTGGTAATTTGTAGAGGTAGTTCCAAAGAAAAGGTACTTCCCTCCCCAACGGTACTTGTAAGATTCAGTGATCCTTTCAACAGTTCGGCCAGCTTTTTGGAGATGGTAAGTCCGAGGCCGTGACCGCCATATTTCTTGTCGGTATTTTCATCTGCCTGGGAAAATTCCTTGAAAATCAGTCGTTGTTTTTCCTTGGGAATACCAATTCCCGTATCTGAAACATCTATTTTCAAAACAATCGACTTCCCTCTTTTTGGTTTTGCGCTCGCCGATATCTTTATATGGCCATCATCGGTAAATTTAAAGGCATTGCCAATGAGATTGGTCAAGATTTGCCGTATTCGAAAGGGATCACCAAGGAATGTCTTTTGTAGCGACTCATCTAGATTAAGATGTAACTTCAATTTTTTGTTCTTGTAGAGGGCCTGCAGATTTTCAGCAGTTTCTTGAATCAAGTGCGCTGCAACGAAGGGCACATTTTCAATATTTAGTTTGCCGGCTTCCAACTTCGAGAAATCCAAAAGGTCATTGACCAAATTATCGACATATTCAGAGGCGGACTTCACGTTTCTTATATAATCTTGCTGTTTGGAATTTAGGGCGGTATTCTCCATTAGTTCTGAATAACCCGTAATCGTGTTCAAAGGGGTACGCAAATCGTGGCTTACCGTAGAAATCAATTGCTCACGACTTCGCAAAAGCGATTCTGAAAACCTCTTCTCCTTTTCGAGTTTTTGTTGATAGGTCTGTATCTTCCAGAAATCTCGATTGATCAGGAAAGAAAAGAGGCCGACAATTAAAAAGGCAAGAATGGCTGCGAGTCCCGCCCAGCGCATACTTCTCCTGAGGGCCGATTGCTTGGCCTGACTTTCATTATATGAACTCAACATTATATCTTGCTCGAAAGCGGCTATGATGCTTCGCAATCGCTGCGACAGTTCTTGGTCGTTCTGCGTAATCTGAATTTCTTTTTGCGCCAAGGAACGTTTCGTCTTAGTGTTTTCACGCAAGGCCTTTTCCAACATGATTTTAGACTCGTTCAATATCGAGTCAATATAGGCGGCGTTCTCACTTCCATCGGGGTTTGTTGGCGAATTATTGCTTATCAATGCCGCATATTCGCGAAGTGACTGTTGTAGATTTGGCGACAATTGATGAAAGTTGGAAAAGAGGTTTTCCGCCGAAAATTTACCATAAGATTCTTCGATTTTATCGAATTCCTTTAAGGCGGTCTCGATGGAATTATCCCCTTTGTTTTGTTTGCTTAGAAAAATAAGTTCATTGTTATTTTCGACCTTCTGGCGCAACAATAGTTTAACGCTGTCAAGCTGCGCTCTCTGTGATTCATTTTTGGTCAAAAACTTGAGGGTGTCAATTTCGGTCGAGATAGAATCGATCTTGTTTGAATAAGCATCGAAATTGTCTTCCGTCTTGGTCTGCAAGGCCAACTTTGACAGACTTTCGGCCTCATAGAGCTTGGCGACCAAAGTTCCGGTTCTCAATAGTTTTTTGTCGTTTTGGCTGATGGTGTCACTGGCAAGGTATACCTGTATTTCAGAATAGATGAAATACCCTGCTACAAAGGCAAGAACGCCCAACACCAAATAGCTGAAAACAATTTTCGGATTGATTTTTTTGTTGATTTTTTCGCCCATAAAATCCGTTCACATCCAATTTCTTAAAGATATACGGATATATCGGCGTCAAGGTTTATAAACTTACGTTAATTATTCCCGTCGTTTACTATGATTAATGGGCCAATAGAATTACATTTGCATTATCTCAAAGGGGTGCTTTTTTCGAATTATAGGTGATGAAACGCTACACCGGATGCTCATAACCCTTAAGTTAGAAAGAGGCTGAGATTATACCCAAAGAACCTGGGCGGGTAATGCCGCCAAGGGAAAGTGCAAAGTATTGCACCACGTGGATTTTCTGTCGTTCTTGATTGAACCAAATCATTGTCAAATAGGATAATTACCCCTTTTATTCGTAGCTAAATTTTAGTACGGATGAAAAAGCCATTATTTGTCTTTTGGATTGCCATTCAAATTGCCTCCATTGCAATGGCCCAAAATACGCAGGTCGATTCTTTACAAGGGAAAAAAATAGATTTGGATGAAGTATTTGTCTCTGCTATAAGGGCCACCAAAGTGGTTCCGGTCACTTTTAGCAACTTTGATAAGGAAGAGATTGCCCCGAGAAATCTGGGTCAAGATATTCCCATTTTGATGAATTTTCTTCCTTCCGTGGTCACTACCTCCGACGCGGGGGCCGGTATTGGGTATACCGGTATTCGAGTACGGGGTAGCGATGCCACCCGTGTCAACGTTACCATAAACGGCATTCCGTACAACGATTCTGAATCGCACGGAACGTTTTGGGTGAATATGCCCGATTTCGCTTCCTCGACCGAGAATTTGCAATTGCAAAGGGGCGTTGGTACTTCAACAAATGGGGCGGGAGCCTTTGGTGCAAGTCTGAATATTTTGACCGATGCCATTTCGGAAGAGGCCTTTGGGCAAATTTCTTCTTCCCTCGGAAGTTTCAACACACTACGGAATAGCTTGAAATTCAGTACCGGTATGTTGAACGACAAAATCGAAATTTCAGGTCGATTGTCAAGAATTACTTCTGATGGGTATGTCGATCGGGCATCCTCTGAATTGGACTCTTATTTTCTACAGGGCACTTTCAAAGACGACAATACTATTATAAAGGCATTACTTTTTGGCGGACATGAAATTACCTACCAATCCTGGAATGGCATCGACGCCGAGACCTTGGCAAATGATAGAACATTCAATTCAGCGGGAATTTACACCGATGAAAATGGGAATACCCAATTCTATGAAAATGAGGTTGACAATTATAAACAGAATCATGCACAGTTGTTATATAACAGAAGGTTTTCTAACAGATGGAACACGAACATGGCATTGCATTATACCCGTGGCCGAGGATTTTTCGAGCAATTTCGTGAAGACGATGATTTTGATACCTATGGCATTGAACCTATAAATGTTGATGGCGGAGAAATCAACACCACCGACTTGATAAGGAGGCGTTGGCTCGACAATCATTTTTACGGTGCCGTTTTTTCGGCCAACTATAAGAATAAAAGAGTAGACTTTATTTTGGGAGGAGGCTGGAACAAATATGAAGGAGATCATTTCGGTGAAATCATCTGGGCACGCTTTTCAAACAACCGGGATTATCTTGATCGATACTACGATGACAATTCGATAAAAACGGATTTTAATCTTTTCGCCAAGGCGAATTATCAAATCCATGAAAGATGGAACGTCTATGGTGATCTGCAATATCGAACGGTTGGCTATCGGGCAAATGGCGAAGATATCGGCATCGTTGACGATACGTTTGATTTTTTTAATCCAAAGACCGGAGTGACCTTCGATTTGGACAGGAACAACAATTTTTATTTGTCATACGCCGTCGCCAATCGAGAACCCAACAGAAATGACTATGAAAGCGGAAGCCCCAAACCTGAACGGTTGAATGACTTTGAGTTGGGTTGGCGTTATGTTACGCCGGCCATACAGTTGAGTACAAATTTATATTATATGAATTATAAAGATCAACTGGTCTTGACCGGTGAGTTGAACGATGTTGGAGCGCCGCTAAGGGCCAATGTTGGCGACAGTTATCGTCTAGGGCTTGAAATCGATGCGAATATTGCCCTTGCCGAACAATTTAGACTTCAGCCGAATATTGCATTAAGCACGAACAAGAACAAGGATTTTTTCTTTCGGCGAGATGGGGCTTTAGAGAATCTAGGGGACACCAACATATCGTTTTCTCCCGAGATTATCATTGGAAACCGAATTTCGTATGTGCCCAACGACCACTTGCAACTAGCTATTTTGACTAAATATGTTGGCAAGCAATATATGGGAAATATCGATTCAGAAGCTTCGGTTCTTGATGCCTATTCACAATCCGATTTTAATATGAGTTATGAAATTCCCATGAATTCTTTTATCGAGAATATTACCTTATCAGGACTTGTGAATAACATTTTCAATGCAAAATTCGAATCGAACGGATATTTCTTCACTTATGATGATGATTTTACCAATCCGGGTACAGTAACCACTGTTGAGGGTGCCGGATATTATCCACAAGCCGGAATCAACTTTTTACTCGGGGCCACTATACGATTTTAGTTTGGGCAAAGCCTGTTTAGAGGGGGCACCGCTGTTTCTCCCCAGAAGAAGTAACTCTCGCCAATGCGGGGTCGTAGAGGAGCTGTAACTTATGAATATTTGGTGCAAGGACATCATAGCTGAAATTTTTGGTGTTTTCCCATCGCATTCACATATTCTATTATTTTTGTTGGGCTTAGCAATTTTGAAATTTTCGCCTAATGAAAGTCAATCCTATTTTCCGAATCTTATTTTCTTCAATTTGTGCCCTCACAATGGTTTTCTCATGTGACCTAAAACCAAAAAAACCAAAAGAGGTTCCACTGGTAATTTATGAAGATTCCTTGACCGAAATCTCTAAAGCAAAAGAGATCAGGGAAACAACGCCAGCTGTTGTTGGCGAAGGTCTTGAACTGACCCTTTGGGCTTCCGATTCGTTGGCACCGGACCCTGTGGCAATGGATGTTGATGATGAAGGGGCCATTTATTTGACGCGAACGAACCGCCAAAAGCACTCTGAATTTGACATTCGAGGTTATCGCGATTGGATGACCACTTCCATTAGCTTACAGTCGGTCGAAGATCGTCGGGCATTTTTACGAGAGACTTTTGCCACCCAGAAGAGCGAAGAAAATGCTTGGCTTAAAGACTTGAATAATGATACCATTCACGATTGGCGTGATTTGGCCGTTGAAAAGGAGGAAGTTTGGAAACTTGAGGACAAAAACGGGAATGGCATTGCCGATGTCTCCACAAGAATTTTGGAGGACTTCAATGAAGAGGTTACAGATTGTGCAGGCGCTCTTCTGGTTCGAGATAATGATGTTTTTGTAGGGGTGGGCCCCGACATGTGGCGTTTGACCGACACCAATGATGATCTGATCTTGGATGAGAAAACATCCATTTCACATGGTTACGCCGTTCATATAGGTTTTGGCGGCCACGGTATGTCTGGGGCGGTTGAAGGTCCTGATGGTAAAATATATTGGGGCATCGGTGACATAGGGGCGAACATCAAAACAAAAGACGAACAACACCATAAATACCCTAACCAAGGTGTGATTGTCAGGTCGAATCCTGATGGTAGTGATTTTGAGATTTTCGCTGCGGGTCTACGAAATACACACGAATTTGTTTTTGACGAATACGGCAATATGATTACGGCCGACAACGACGGTGACCATCGAGGCGAGAGCGAGCGTTTGGTTTATATTGTTGAAGGGCATGATGCCGGTTGGCGCGCGAATTGGCAATATGGTAAATACACGGATCCCAAAAATAATGGCTACAATGTATGGATGGATGAAAAAATGTATATGCCCCGGTGGGATGGTCAAGCCGCCTATTTTCTTCCACCGATACAAAATTTTCACAATGGTCCCACAGGGATGCAATACAATCCGGGTACGGCCCTGGGCAAAGAATGGCGCAACAAGTTTTTCTTGACCGAATTTGTGGGCAATCCCGGGCGTTCACATATTTGGGCGTTTGACTTGAAGCCAAAAGGGGCCTCTTTTGAATTGAACACAGACCAAGATATTTTGAGCGGTGTGCTTCCAACTGGAATTCGATTTGCCCCTGACGGAGCATTATATGTGGCCGATTGGATCAATGGCTGGGACACCAAAAATTACGGTCGTGTCTGGAAGTTGGATGTTACCGAGACCAAAAATGACCTAAAGGCCGAACGGGAACAGACCCAAAGATTAATGGCATATGACTATACCGAACAAAGCGCGGATGATCTGCAAAACTTGTTGAAATATCCAGATTTGCGTATTCGCAAGAAAGCCCAATTCGAATTGGCCACAAGGGGAAGAAGCGGTGCAAGGGCATTTCAGGAAAGTATTGCCCAAACGGACAATCAGTTGGCTCGTATACACGGTATTTGGGGCCTTGGCCAGATGGCCTCAAAAGCTATTGACCGTGCCGAACCTTTAACTGAACTACTTGATGACAATGACGAAGAAATCATTGCACAGGCTGTCAAGATTTTAGGTGATGTCAAATATAAGGAAGCAGGCAGGGTCATAATTCCACTTCTAAAGCATCAAAGTGCAAGGGTCAAGTTCTTTGCCGCCCAAGCATTGGGTAGAATGCAGCAGGCCGATGCCGTTCAACCCCTTCTCGATATGTTGGCTGCCAACGCAGATGAAGATAATTATCTACGACATGCTGGGGTGTTGGCCCTGGCCCGAATCGGGAATGAAAAGGCAATGAGCATTATCATTGGAAATCCGAATAAAAGTCTTCGTCTTGCCGCTGTTCTGGTATTACGCCGAATGCAAAGTGCTGCGGTCGCCGAATTCTTGAATGACGAGGATGAATATATCGTTGCCGAGGCCGCCAGGGCGATTAACGATGACTGGTCGATCGAGTCGGCTATGCCGGCTTTGGCCGAAAAATTGGCCGATACCACCCTCATTTCCGAACCACTGGTACGAAGGGCAATAAATGCGGCTCTTCGTGTGGGCAGAGAAAAAGACCTTGACAATCTTATCGCCTATACCCAGCGTGCGAATGCATCAAGTATTTTGCGTGGTGAGGCGCTAGCCGCCATTTCAACCTGGTCTGAACCTTCGGTATTGGACCGAGTCGACGGCCGTCGACGTTCCGATATTTCGCGTGATGGCGCTATTGTTCGCCAAAAAATGGAAGCGGTGATACCCGATTTTCTAAAAACAGGAGATCCCAAAATTTTGATATCGACGGCGAAGGTCTTGGCCGCGATAAAATTGGCTTCCTTTAATGACCAATTGAAAAAGATGATGGCGTCAAATAGTTCGGCAGAAGTCAGAATGGCTTCTTTACAGGCACTTGGTGAATTGAACGATGAGAACATCAAGGATGTTCTGGCAAGAGGCATGAGGGATAAGGATGAAAACGTTCGGGCAGCTGCCGTAGGTCTTTTGAAAAAGATTGAAATTCCATCGGAAGACCTTCCGGGACTTGTAAGACCGATCTTTCAAAAAGGATCGCCCCGTGAGCAGCAGACCATGTTGGGTGTTTTGGCCGAGATGCCTGTCGAGAAAAGTGGTCACGTTTTAAATTCACTGATCGATCAGGCGGCAAATGACAAGATTTCACCAAATGCGATTCTAGATTTAATGGAGGCTGTTGAATCGACCAAATCAGAGAACCTGATTGCCGAATTAGATAAACTAAAGGCGGCCGGTTATGGTGTGGACGCCTATAAAGAAACCCTATTTGGTGGTAATTGGTGGGAAGGGCGACGTTATTTTGTCAACAATTCTACCGGCCAATGCGTACGTTGCCATGCCTTGAAAAGTCAAGGCGGTCAAGTAGGCCCGGCATTGGATGGTATTGCCGATAAATTGACCCGCGAACAATTGTTAGAGGCCTTGATCGACCCTACGGCCAGACTGGCCCCAGGTTATGGCAATGTTACTTTGACTTTGATTGACGGACAAACCGTAACCGGTCTACTTGAAGAAGAAACCGATGAAGAACTGATATTGAGAACATCGGATGCAGAACCTTTGGAGATTGCCCGGTCAAGGATAACCAAAAGGGAAAATATGATTTCGAGCATGCCAGCAATGGGTAAGATCATGTCGAAAAGGGAGCTTCGAAATTTAATCGAGTTTTTGGCAAGCCTAAAGGAAGAACCATCAAGCTAGAGTGATTCTATGACAACAAAGGAACCTGAAATTATGCGCTGGGGAATTATCGGATGTGGGAATGTGACCGAAGTCAAAAGCGGTCCGGCCTATCAAACGACCGAAGGTTTTGAACTTACCTCCGTCATGCGTCGCGATGAAGAAAAGGCAGCCGATTATGCGAAGCGGCATAAGGTTCCAAAATATTCTTCCAATGCCGATGACCTTATCTTCGATGATGGAATCGATGCAATTTATATTGCCACGCCGCCCGATACCCATACGTATTATGCGCTGAAAGTAGCCGAGGCGGGCAAGCCGTGCTGTATTGAAAAACCAATGGCCCCCAATTATTCGCAGAGCCTGAAAATTTATGAAGCTTTTGAGAAGAACGATTTGCCACTTTTTGTGGCCTACTACCGCCGTTCCCTTCCACGATTTTTGAAAATAAGAGAGTGGTTAAACGACGGTGAGATTGGAGCTGTTAGGCATATCAGGCGAATTTTGACCAAACAACCATCAGATTTCGACATAAACGGAGGTAACAATTGGCGTACGGATAAGAAAGTGGCGCCGGGTGGCTACTTTGATGACCTCGCCAGTCATGGATTGGATTTGTTTATCTACCTCCTGGGAAATATTTCCCAAGCCCAAGGCATTTCAACCAATCAATTGGGATTGTACACTGCAAAAGATGCCGTGGCGGCCAACTGGTTACATGAAAACGGTACGACCGGGTCTGGTATATGGAATTTCGGTTGTGACCGGCGTGAAGACTCCGTTGAAATTTATGGAAGCAAGGGAAAGATATCTTTTTCCGTTTTTGGTGAAGATGATGTTGTACTCGAAAACGAACATGGCCTTCAAAAAGAATTTATCGAAAACCCTAAGCATATTCAACAATATCATGTCGAAAACTTGAAGAAACACCTTTTTGATGGTGTGGAACATCCGTCAACGGGAAAAACCGCATTGCACACGAGTTGGGTAATGGATTCCATTTTAGGAAACATTTGAATATTACTCCCCTGATTATTAGAAGTTTGACCTAAAAACATTTCGATGAAAATTTCTATATTTAGAACATGTTAATCACTATGAAAAACCAATAAGAACACCATGAAATCCTTAAATCCGTATTTGACTTTTGATGGTAACTGTGAGGAGGCCTTTAATTTCTACAAATCCGTTTTTGAGATTGAGTTTGAGTTTTTTGGAAGGTTCAGCGAAATGCCCCCGCAAGAGGGCGTGACACTTTCTGAGGAAGAAATGAACAGGGTAATGCATGTGGCGATAAAAGTGGGCGAGAATACCTTGATGGGCAGCGACTCAGGTGGCGGCTGGGCACCCGAGATGGCCGTTGGGAATAACTTTTCGCTGTCAATTGCAACTGAAAGCAAGGAGGAGGCGGACCATCTTTTCGGCAAACTTTCTGAAGGAGGAAAAATTACAATGCCCATGGATCAAACCTTTTGGGGCGATTATTTTGGAATGTGCACCGATAAGTTCGACATCAATTGGATGATTAGTTATAACGAAAATCAGCAATGATCGAACATCAGTTCGTTATGACCACCACGTTGCTCCCACTAGGGGTTGCACGGTATTCAAGCATATTATAGTACCGCATTCCGTCATCTGGCCGATTAGTTTGTTGTCCGGTAAATAGACTGTATTCATAGTCTTCACATGGGCATACGGCAGTTTGGCTAGCGATTTCCATGGTTGAACAACTACTGGGTATATGGTTCGGGCAGGTAGCCTCGAAGGCCCTATATTGGTCGAAGCCCGTATTGATAACAAAAACGCCGCGAATTCCTACCCCTTGCGTACCGATATAAACGGGATTTCCCGGATTGGTCAGCGGGCTATAGAGCGGAAGGTTTAGGTTGATCTCAAAGCGAAACCCGATTTCCTGAAGAAAAGGGTTTCTTTCAGGCCTGTCACTGTCGCAAGCCAGGGTCAAAATCAATAAGAAAATTCCGAGAATTCGTTTCATAAAGTGAGTTCGTATTAAGAGCGCGTTTAACCAAACCGGGACAAAATTGAGCAAAAATTCCGTATCTTTGTCCCAAATCCTCTCTAAAAAACCAAGGTATGCTTTGGTGGAAATAGAGGATTTTGCTTTTTGACCCTTTTTCAATTTCATTATCTTTTAAGACCTGGAAAAGGGGTTTGTACTATTGTAAACGAAAAAATTATGAGCAACGTATCATACTATACTGCCGAAGGGCTCAAAAAATTGCGTGATGAGCTCAATCATTTGAAAGATGTAGAACGCCCCAAGGCTTCTCAAGCCATTGCCGAAGCACGTGATAAAGGCGATTTGTCAGAAAACGCCGAATATGACGCCGCCAAGGAGGCACAGGGCCTATTGGAAATGAAAATATCGAAATTGGAGGAGACTTTGGCCAATGCACGCTTGATCGACGAATCACAACTGGACACCTCAAAAGTGCTTGTTTTGTCAACGGTAAAACTGAAGAATCAAAACAATGGCATGGAAATGACCTATACCCTGGTGGCCGAAAGCGAGGCTGACCTAAAAGCGGGAAAGATTTCGGTCAATTCTCCCATCGGCAAAGGATTGTTGGGCAAGGAGGTTGGTGACACTGCAGAGATAACCGTCCCCAATGGAACTTTGAAGTTCGATATTCTAGAGATTAGCAGGGAATAGGAAAGTCAAATGGCAAGCATTTTCACAAAAATCATCAACGGGGAAATACCCTGCTACAAAATAGCGGAAGACGAACATTTTTTTGCTTTTTTAGATATCAATCCAAATGCCAAAGGACACACGCTTTGTGTGCCAAAAAAGGAGGTTGATAAGGTTCTCGATCTCGATGAGGAAACCTATATGGGCTTGATGGCCTTTTCAAGAAAGGTAGGTATGGCCATCGAGGCGGCGATACCTTGTGAACGCGTCGGCTTGACCGTAATCGGATTGGAAGTACCACATGTGCACGTGCACTTGATTCCCCTGAATTCGATGAAAGATGCCACCTTTCACTCAAAGATTTCGTTAACGCCTGAAGAGTTCGAAGAAGTGGCCGCTCAAATTCGTTCTAAAATTCAATGATTCCTTGGGTATATACATAAACACCTGCAGCGATCAAGGCCATCAAAAATAATACAAGGCCGTAAAAGAGCCCGGTGTATTTGGTAGACGCCTTTTCGGCAGTTACCATTTTCTTTTTGTATTCGAAAATTCGTTCAATATCAGTAGTCCAGTCAACAGGATAGATAAACGAACCACATTTTTGGCATTGCACCTGATGTGAAACCTGATTGGTGACCCTGTGATATAATTTGCTATAGCGGTGTTTTTGATAGAAGGTCAGCTTCATGTCTTGATTAAAACACTTGGGGCAGTTGTTTTTGATCTCTGAGTCCTGAATTACTTCCAGTTTCTCCTTGGCCATGATTACTGGTTTGCGATTTTAAACGATATCTGCATGATCGTACCCTCTTTACTTGACGAAAGTACTTTAATTTTTCCTTTGTGGTATTCTTCCACAATCCTTTTAACAAGCGAAAGTCCAAGGCCCCAACCTCTTTTTTTTGTCGTGAAACCTGGATTAAAGATATTTTGAAAATCACTTTTTGGTATTCCAGAACCTGTATCGACTACCAATATTTTCACATACTTTCCATCGGGCATTATCTCTATTGCGATATTGCCCTTGCCCCTCATGGCATCGATACCATTTTTGACCAGGTTTTCGATTGTCCAATGATAAAGTGATGGATTCAAAAGAACGAAGGTTTGATCTGTCTTTGGGCTAAACGAAAAGTGAATCAGTTTAGAACTGCGCAATTTTAAATACTCATAGGCATTTTTGGTCTCGGTTACGATATTGTGTTTTTCAAGTTTGGGTTTCGAACCGATTTTCGAAAACCGTTCGGTAATCGTTTCGAGGCGACCGATATCCTTTTCAATTTCGCTGGTGATTTCTTTATTGATATTCTCGGCTTTTAGTAATTCGTTCCATCCCAAAAGCGATGACAAGGGGGTGCCGATTTGATGGGCCGTCTCCTTGGCCATTCCGGCCCACAATTTGTTTTGCTCCGAGGCTTTATTGGTCCTGAAAAAGAAAAAGATCAAGGCGCCAAACAATAAGATAATCAATAATAGGGCAATGGGATAATACTTTAATTTATTCAATACCTCTGAATTGCCGTAGTATAAAGTAGCCAATTGTTCAATATCGTCTCCAATGGCAATCGGTGTATTCTGGCCAGCAAATTGCTTGATTTTTTTTTGGATGTAAACAGAATCGTTCTTGCGCTCCTCTGGGAAGTTATTGACCCTGATCGTACCATCTTTATTGACCAAGATCATCGGTGTCGATGTGTTTTTTTGAAAAATGATGATGGGCAAATCTCCAATTTCGGCATCTGCCGGCATCGATTGAAGCGCATATTGTGCAGCGGCCCAGATTTCCATCTTAAAGCGTTCTTCCTCTTTGAACTTCTTGAAAAAACTGTTAGTGTTCCACAATATCAGGCTCACTATTACAAAGGCGGCAACCAATAAAATAGCTCGGGTGGGTTTCGTTTCAGGATTGAAGTTCATCACACTTTTTAACGCATTAAAGATAGCGCTATTTAGGGGAAGTTGATTTAGGTTTTCGCGTCCCCCCATTCCAAGTGGTGACCGATTTGATTATCTTTACAAGCGTATGAACGAAATGCTTTCAATAGTTCCGGGAGAGGTTTCAACAGGGGAATTACACCGGTATCTACTGGGTTCCGTGGGCCCGAGACCAATAGCCTTTGCCAGTACGATTGACGAAGAGGGGAGGCCCAATCTGTCGCCTTTCAGTTTTTTTAATGTGTTTAGTGCCAACCCTCCGATACTGATTTTTTCACCTGCAAGAAGGGTGCGAAACAATACGACCAAGCACACTTTGGAAAATGTATTGAAGGTTAAAGAAGTTGTGATCAACATCGTGAATTACGATATGGTTCAACAAATGTCGCTTGCGAGTACGGAATATCCAGAAGGAATCAACGAATTTGAAAAGGCGGGCCTCACCATGTTGAAATCTGATCTGGTCAGGCCATTTCGGGTGGCCGAATCACCAGTACAATTCGAATGCAAGGTCACTAAGGTCGAAGCTCTTGGAGAGGATGGGGGAGCCGGCAACCTTGTTTTTTCCGAAGTCGTGAAAATTCATATGTCCTGTTCCATCCTCCTAGACGACGGTAGCATCGATCAAAACAAGATAGACCAAGTTGCCCGAATGGGCGGTAATGCATATACAAGGTCCAATCAAGGACTTTTTGAAGTTAAAAAACCATTGTCGACTTTAGGTATCGGTGTAGACGCAATTCCTGAGGAAATAAGAGACAACGCCATTTTTACGGGCAACGATTTAGGAATTTTAGGGAATGTTGAGAAGCTTCCGTCCGAAGATGAAATCAACGATTTCATTGTTGCTAACCCTGAACTGCGAAGTGTCGTCCACTCGAACAATAGGGATAAAATATATCAGGCTGCAAAAGAACAGCTGCAAAAACAGAACGTACAAAATGCATGGAAAATTCTCTTGGCGAAATGAAACGTATTCAGTTGTTCGAATTTGAAGATTTCAAATGGTTCCCGTCATGGCTGCGTACCTGTATGACGAACCTTTTGGTTGTCTTGAACAAGATGATGGGAATCAGCGAGGTATTGGCCGATTTGATTTCAGATATTCTTGTAAAGGAAAATATTGACCAAATAGTGGATTTGGGTTCTGGATCTGGTGGATCCATGCCATTGGTACTCGACGAGATCCACAAGAACGAAAGACTTGAAAAAGTTAAGTTGGTCATGAGCGATCTGTACCCGAATCAAGAAGTAATCGCCAAATTCAATACAGGTGATAACGACAAAATCTCCTATCATGAGACACCGGTAGATGCCACTAATATCGCAGATGCCCCTGACGGACTCAAAACCATGATCAATAGCTTTCATCACATGCCACCCGATGCAGCCAGAAAAATATTGGAGTCTGCCCAAAGTAACGGTCAACCTTTGTTGATCTATGAAATGGCAGAAAATAAAATGTCGGTTTTGGTCTGGTGGATCTTGCTTCCGATAGGGCTGCTGATACTTATGATCATGACTTGGTTTATGACCCCTTTTGTAAGACCGCTGACTTGGAAGCAGCTTTTGTTTACCTATTTGATTCCAATAATTCCGATTTGTTATGCTTGGGACGGACAAGCCTCCATGCCTAGAATGTATGCCATGAAAGATTATGATATTTTGTTGGATGGATTACATTCTGAAGATTATCAATGGGAAAAAGGAATCGCGAAAAAGAGGAACGGTAAAAAATCTGGCACTTATTTGGTCGGGTTGCCGAAGGGTTGATTTCTCTTGATAACTTCCTTGGCTTAAATTAGGTCAGCTACGGCATAACCCCTATTTTTAATGGCTTTTTTAAATAGGATTTTTAGGATTAATTTCAGGATAAAATGGAAGTACAAGGAAGGATCAAGTTAATAGGTGAAACCCAGACGTTCGGAAATAACGGATTTCGGAAGCGGGAGGTTGTTATCACTACGGAAGAACAATATCCCCAACATCTCATGGTTGAGTTCGTTCAAGATAAGACCGATTTGCTCAACAATTATCAAGTAGGCCAAATGGTCAAGATAAGCATCAATTTACGGGGTAGGGAGTGGACGAACCCGCAGGGAGAGGTCAAATATTTTAACTCCATTCAAGGCTGGCGCATCGAAAATATTCAACCAGAGCAGGCTAGTGGCGATATTCCACCGGTACCGCCGGCAGAGGTGTTCGAACCTGTCGATGACCTCAACGAAGAAGAGCACGACGATTTACCGTTCTAATTGCCGATTTTTGTTATTCCACTTTTGTCTCCGTTTGGGATGAACTTTGACGGGGATGCTCACATCAATTTTTGTCTTCCCCCAAAATTGGAAATCTCAAAAACGAAATAGGTATTCTTGTATCGATTGACAAAAAAACTGGAGTTCCCTCCGTTGGAAAATGCCAATGAAGATGGTTTGGTGGCCTACGGAGGCGACTTGTCGGTAGAAAGACTGCTTTTAGCCTATAGACAGGGAATTTTTCCGTGGTACAACGAAAATTCACCAATTCTTTGGTGGAGCCCGAACCCGAGAATGGTTTTGTTCCCAGAAAAGATAAAGATTTCGAAGAGCATGAAAAAACTCTTGGCCAGAGGTAGCTTTCGGTTGACCAAGAATTTATGCTTTGTGCAGGTGATCGACCAGTGTTCCAAAGTCAAACGGCAAGGCCAAAGTGGAACTTGGATTACCCAAGAGATGAAAGACGCCTACACTAAACTGCATAAAGAAGGACATGTACACTCCTATGAAGTTTGGGAGGGGGCAGCGCTTGTGGGAGGTCTTTACGGCGTAGATTTGGGACATGTTTTTTGCGGAGAAAGCATGTTCAGTCAGAAAAGCAATGCCTCAAAATTCGCCCTGATAAAGTTGGCCCAAGAATTGGAGGAGAAAAAGTACAGACTAATCGATTGTCAAGTTTATACAGAACATATGGCCAGTATGGGGGCCGAGGAACTTTCCAGAAAAGACTTTTTGGCCATTCTAACCCGAAGTGGCTAGGTAAAAAAAATCAGCTGACCTCTGCCTTAGGCAGGTCGGGATGATTTTTCAATAGAGTTATCAATTCATCAGGGTTTCTGAGATATTTCACCTGGACCGGCAAGGCCATTTCCATGAAATTGGCACCGTTGCCCGAAACGACCAAAGGAACTTCATTGTCGGTGCTTAGCACTTCTAGTTTAGATTTGACCCATTTGGGTCGATGGGTGATAAAGAGGGTCATCAAAAGTTGTGGTTTTGATATCTCAACGACCTCCCTGATGTTTTCTATGGGAACTTTGCTGCCCAGGTAGTAGACCCTCCAACCTATTTTACGGGCCATGTAGTTGGCCAGCAACAACCCAATTTCATGATCTTCTTCCTCGGTAAGAAACAAAACGATTTTAGGGGCGTTCGATTTGGCCAAAGGTAATTTTTCGATAGACGCGAATATTTTCTGGCGTACAAGGTTTGATATAAAATGCTCTTGGGCAGGCATGGCCCTGTGTGTTGCCCAAAGGATGCCAATTTGATTCAAAAAAGGGTAGATGACATTCGTCACCGTAGCCAGCAGACCTTTGTGTTTGATATTGCGATCTATTACCTTGTTGAAGGCAAGCTCATCCATTTTGATCATGCTGATCGTCAAGGCCTTTATCTCATCTGATTGGTTCGAGTCGAGCAAAATATCGGAAACTTGTTGATGTATCTCAGACTCGGTCATCTTGTCAATTTGCGAGATACGGTTGCCATTGCGAACCAATATTCCAATATTCAAGAGTTTACGTAATTGATCGTCTGAGTAGTACCTGATGTTGGTGTCGGTTCGATGCGGAACTATGAAATCGTACCTGCTTTCCCACTTTCTTAGAGTGTGCGCCTTAATGCCCGTGAGGATCGCTATTTCGGCCATTGAATATGTAGCCATAGAAGAAAATAATTAAAGGGTAGTGAAAAAAGCAGGCTCTAAAAATGATTTCAAACCCTAAATAATAGCTAAAGGTACCACTTTGTCTAAAAAAAAAGAAAAAATATTAGACAAATTTAAAAGAAATGATTATTTTTGTCTAAGTGTTTTGAAAAATAATTGGACAAAAATTGCTATGAAAACAGTTTGCAATTGATGATTACTGATGCCTAGCTGTTAATTGCACCCAGAGCTAGGTTATCGGTAGGTTGGTTTGAACCGGTGGCCTTTGGTCGCCGGTTTATTTTAAAAAATCTTTTTTCTGCCCAGATTTAATGTTGATTGGGTCCCTTCGAAATATTACCGATGGCAAGTCAAAAAGTGGTTATTGTAGGTTCTGGATTTTCTTCATTATCGGCGAGTTGTTATTTGGCAAAGGCTGGATATGATGTCACCATTCTCGAAAAAAACAACGACCTAGGGGGGCGGGCAAGGCAATTGAAGAAAGATGGTTTTGTTTTTGATATTGGCCCAACTTTTTACTGGATGCCAGATGTCTTCGAAAATTTTTTTTCTGACTTCGGCAAATCTCGCAACCAGTTTTATGACCTGATCAAATTAAACCCAGCTTACGAGGTTTATTTTGATATAAAGGACACCGTTAAGATCGGGGGTAATTTGAATGATATAAAGAAAACCTTTGAAGACATTGAACAGGGTAGTTCGACTAAGCTTGAAAAATTTATCTCCAAGGCAAAAAAGAATTATGACATTGCGATAAAGGACCTGGTTTTTAAGCCTGGAAAAAATTTGTTCGAGATTGTCACTCCCCAAACTATTTTAAAAATTAGGGATTTTTTTCGAACCATACGCACACAGGTGAGACAGTATGTGTCTGACAAAAGGTTGAGGTCGATATTGGAGTTTCCGGTCCTTTTTTTGGGCGCGAAACCGAACAACACCCCATCATTTTACAATTTTATGAATTATGCCGATTTTGGATTGGGCACCTGGCATCCGAAAGGGGGCATGTACAAGGTTGTGGAGGCAATGACCTCTTTGGCAAATGAATTAGGGGTAGAAATGAAAAGTGGCACGCCTGTTACCGGTTTTGAGATTGAAAATGACAAAGTGAAAAAGGTCAAAACGGATTTGAGTTCGTACGATTGCGATATCGTTCTCAGCGGTGCTGATTATTACCATACAGAAACCTTGCTGCCAGTTAAATTCAGACAATACCAAGAAAGTTTCTGGAAAAAAAAGACATTCGCGCCATCCGCCCTTTTGTTTTTTGTTGGGTTCGATAAAAAAATCGAAAATGTTTCGCACCATACCCTATTTTTTGACACAGACTTCGAAACTCATGCCGCGACAATTTATGAAACGAAAGAATGGGCGAAAAAGCCACTTTTCTATGGAAGCTTTCCGAGCATTACAGATTCGAACAGTGCCCCGGAGGGAAAGGAGGCCGGAATTTTTTTGATTCCAATTGCACCTGATCTGGAGGATACAGTCAAAATACGCGAACGATATTTCGACCAGATAATAGATCGAATAGAGCTTCTGACCGATCAAGAAGTAAAGAAACATGTGATTTTTCATGAGTCTTATTGTGTGAATGATTTTAAATCAGATTACAATTCCTACAAGGGAAATGCCTACGGATTGGCAAATACCCTCAGGCAGACTCATATTCTCAGACCGAAACTGAAAAGCAAAAAGCTCAAAAACCTTTATTTCAGTGGTCAACTAACGGTGCCAGGCCCTGGGGTTCCACCTTCGATAATTTCGGGAAAAATTGTGAGTGACCTCATTGCAAAATACCATAGAAAATGAAACAGCTCTTCGACATTTCGAGCTATGATTGCAGTAAGTTGATCACCAAGTCTTACAGCACGTCATTCGCCATGGGCATAAGGTTGTTTTCTCCTAAAATAAGGCCGGCCATATATGCGATTTACGGTTTTGTTCGATATGCCGATGAGATTGTCGATTCTTTTCACGATTATGACCAAGAAACACTGTTCAACGAATTCGAGCAAGAATATTATAAGGCCGTTGAACGGCGGGTCAGCCTAAACCCCATTTTGAATTCTTTTCAAGAAATTGTACACAGTTACGACCTTCAAACCTATGTTAAGGATTTTATGGACCGCATGCGTATAGATTTGAACAAAAAAGAATATACTTCCAAAGAGGAGTACGAAAACTATATCTACGGTTCAGCTGATGTCGTAGGTCTTATGTGCCTTCGTGTTTTTGTAAATAATGATGAAGACAAGTTCGAAGAACTCAAGGGTTATGCGATGAGCCTTGGCTCTGCTTTTCAAAAGGTCAATTTTTTGCGTGATTTGAAACAGGACAACGAAGAACTTGGCAGGTCTTATTTTCCCGATTTAAGGAAAGGAGAGCTTACCGAAGATATGAAAACTAGGATAATAGAAGAGATTGAAGGCGATTTCAAAGAGGCGCACAAAGGCATTGTCTTGTTGCCCATGGAAGGCAAACTTGGTGTGTATTTGGCCTATAGGTATTATTTACGCCTATTGAAGAAATTAAAGAATAGCGATTGTGAGAAAATATTGAACGGCAGGATCAGAATCTCAAATTCCCTCAAATTGTTGCTGTTGACCAAGGCCATGGTAAGGCATAGGCTCAATTTTATTTGACAAGCTTCTTGGGCGCGGTCTTAAATGGCTAACTTTAAAATTCATAAGATTAACTGCTTATACGATGGTAGTACTGGGGTATATTGCGATAACCATAGCCTCTTTCCTCTTTATGGAAGTGGTTACCTGGTGCACCCATAAATTTGTAATGCACGGTTTTTTATGGGTGCTTCATGAAGACCATCATCAACCTAAGTACCAGGGGACTTTTGAAAAGAACGATACGTTTTTTATAATAGGCGCAATACCGAGCATCTTGCTTTTCTACTTTGGCACGTTTCCAAAATTGAACTATTTATTTTTTATCGGTCTGGGGGTATTTCTTTACGGACTTTGTTATTTCTTGGTACATGATGTGGTTATCCATCGTCGGTTCAATTGGTTCGATAATATTCAAAACCCGTATTTAAAGGCATTGCGAAAGGCCCATAAAGTACACCACAAACACCTGGGCAAAAAAGATGGGGAATGTTTCGGTATGCTCTATGTTCCCATGAAGTACTTTAAACAATACATTAAATAATGCAAGCCTATACCTATTTGTTGATCAACATAGGTTGTATTCTTATCCCCTTGATTGCCAGTTTTTACCCCAAGCATGCTTTCTATAAGCATTGGAAACCTTTTTTGTTGGCGAACATTATCGTTTCTCTTTTCTTTTTGGTGTGGGACGCCGATTTTGTACTCAGTGGTATTTGGGGCTTTAATCCCGATTATTTAATTGGGTTTGACATTCTTAATTTGCCTATTGAAGAAGTCTTGTTTTTCTTCTGCATACCTTATGCATGTGTCTTTACCTATTTCGCCTTGAAGTATTTGTTACATAACAATCCATTGTCATCTTACCATAGAATTTTTACGATAATCTTGATACTTATACTACTGTTCGGCGGATTTCTTTTTTTTGATAAATGGTACACCAGCATCACTTTTCTTCTGACCGCCGCCTATCTCATTTTTAGATTGATTCGAAAGGCAAACCTCTCCTATCATTATATCGCTTATTTTCTTATTCTCCCCTTTTTCTTTATAAGCAATGGTATTTTGACGGGAAGTTTTTTAGAGGCCCCGATAGTATGGTACAACAATGAAGAAAATTTGGGAATTCGATTGTTTACAATACCGATTGAGGATACTGTTTACGGAATGTTGTTGATTTTCATGAATATCGATTTGTACGAATTTTTCCGGAAGAAATTTCTAGCGAAGTAGTTTCAAGGCCTCACGTCTGCTCAATGGATGCAATTCGGTTCTATTGACAAATTTAACGACCCAATCAGAATCGGTTCGGCTATAATCGCGAAGTATCCAACCAATCGCCTTGTTGATAAAGAACTCTTTGCTGCCCAATAAAGCGTTGATGGTTTGTTCCAAGTAATCGGTATCCAGATTTTCTTTCCACAACAATTGAAAAAGTAGGCAAGATCGCTGAAGCCAGATGTTTTGGGAGTCCAACCACTCTTGCGATACCGGATCTCGCTGCTTGGGGAATTTTTTAAAGTATGGCCCGATTATTTTGTAGGAGATAAAGTCAACGGTATCCCACCAAGAGTTATTCGTCACCATAAACTCAAAAAGTTGAATGTCGCCTTTTTCAAATTGTTTGGTGTATTTCTGTGCCAACTCTTGGGCAAAATAATGATATTCTCGCTGGGGCCTTTTCCAAAGATGACGTACTAGGTCATCAAGCTCTTCTTTGGGCAGTAAGTATTCTTTGACCAAAAATGGTTTTTGAATTTTGCGCCTTACAGGTGTCTTTAAGCCGTAGAACAAAAATTGGTTGCGTACATAAGCTTTTTGTTCCGCTGCGATTTTTGGGTCGGCGTATGCTTCGAATTCCGATCTAAGCGCTTTGATAAAATCGTTCATCCTAGGCAAATTATCAGTACAGTACGCGGTCGTAATTGGCAGGCAGCGATTTCTTCATGTGCTTGGGGTTGCCTTCGGCATCGAAGATTGCTTCGTAATCCTCGGCGGTTCCATTTTGCTTGCCTCGAATTAAAAATTTGTAGCGCATGTTTGGTACCATAAGGTTTTGAAAGGCATTTTTAATGGTCTCAATTTCGCTGTCACCTTCTTGAAGGATATATAACTGCAGCATTTTCCTGACCCTATGTTTTTGAAAACTTCTTGTTAAATAATTGGCCATGCTTTGAAAACTTTCCTCGGGTATATCTACTTGTTTCACCAAGAATGCCATGCTTTTGAACTTACCGTTTTCGTCAAAGTCCATTTCATAAAAAAGGCGTGATTTTTTAAACTTGGCCGTATATGTTTTATGTGCCGTATCAACCTCCCTGTAGAATTTAAGTCGTTTTAGGTCGGTATTGTTTTGTGAGACGACTTTCATCGCCTCGCTGGGAAATTGTGATTTTCTGATTCGGTGCTGCCTTTCGACCCCCTCCTGCGATAATAGGTCGGTACAGACGATCAAGGATAAAATCAAAAATAACCCCTCACTAAACTTCCCCATACCGAAAACAATTCATTTCGTGATCATTGACCATTCCGGTGGCCTGCATGTGTGCATATACGACCGTGCTGCCTACAAACTTGAAGCCCCTTTTCTTCAAATCTTTGCTAATGGCATCCGAAAGCTCGGTATTTGCCGGTGCATCTTTATAGCTCTTCAGTTTGTTCTTAATGGGTTTTCCGTCTACAAAAGCCCATATGTAGTCACTGAAGCTTCCGTATTCCTTTTGAACTTCCATAAAGGCCTGGGCATTCGTTATGGTGGCATTTATTTTTAATTTGTTTCTGACAATTCCGGTATCCTGCAAGAGCGAATCTATTTTGGCCTGGTCATAATTTGCAATCTTTTTATAATCGAAATTGTCCAAGGCCTTTCTGAAATTTTCGCGCTTCCGCAAAATGGTAATCCAACTTAGGCCCGCTTGAAAAGCTTCAAGTATCAAGAACTCGAATAAAGTCGCATCATCCTTGACGGGTACACCCCATTCTTTGTCATGGTAGGCTTCATAAAGGTCGTCTCCGAGGCACCAACCGCATTTGTGTTTTTGCATATGGTTAAAGATAGCGAAATAGTAGAGCACCGCCCAGCATATTTTACGGCCTAGCGAAGTATCGTAAAGGGTCGGGCGGTGCTAAGAGAACAAAATAAACACTCTACTTATTATTTTTGGGCAATAGCGCCTCGCTTTTTGAGGTCAATTGTCTTAAGCTCCCCAGAGTTCAGGGCAGAGTTCAGATTGGCCTTTACCGTGGGATAAAATCTGAAAAACTTTCTTCCATCTTTTCGCTTCAAAATCGCTATCGCCGTGCCGTCTTTTTTGGTTTTCAGCTTGTCTACGACGACCCATTGACCGACAATGGCATTAAAGTTGGCGAGGGCCCCTCTCTTAATAATGATGTTCTTTTTCGGAAAATCGATGTGTTTATATTCTAATCCTTGGGCCTTGCCTAGAACCAAAATATCCCCTTCGGCCACATCGTAATTGTCTTGAGCTTGTAACACCCCTCCTAAACATAAAAAGAACGTCAAGATAAAAATTGATTTTCCCATGATTGTGTGGATTATGGTTAATGATTTATTCAAAATTTTCTTCATGCAATGGGAACTTATTTTCGACCAAACTGATCGGTATTAGCTTGGCCCTCAAAGTCGGGAAAAGATTATAAAAATTTCGCCCGTCCTCCCTTCTAAAGACCACCTGTTTTGTGCCATCGAACGAAAGATCGAGACTATCGACTACCAATTTGGTTCCATAAACGTTGAAATAGCTTCCCATTCCGTCGAGTTCGTTCAATCCTCCCAATATGATTGTGCCAGTGGTCATGGGTAGCTTTAATTGGTTTCCGAAGAAAGCGCGTCCATCTTCCAAAACCTGATAGCTGTCAAGTGAAATTCTATACGCTTCTTGAGATTGCCCAAAGAATGGGGTCAAGGAAATCAGTATCAATAGGACTACATGTTTCATATGCGCAAAATTTTAGTGGGGTACCCTAGAATACCTCTACTAAGGTATCAAACCTTCACAAGATTACTGGTATTATGATCGTTAAATAATTGTTAAACTATTAAAGATTGATAGTAATACTATTATATTTGTTTTGTTGAATTAAATAATTACCTATGGAACAGCTCTTGAAATCAATCACGATACGAATCAATGAGAAGATATTTGTCAAGAACCCGGAGTCCTCAGACCTGGGTAGGCGCATCATTGAAGAAAGCATCATCATGATCGATGAGGTTGGCTTCGAGAGTTTCACATTTAAAAAACTGGGCCTAAAAATTGGTTCGAACGAAAGTTCGGTATACCGTTATTTCGAGAACAAACACAAATTGCTATTGTATCTCACTTCTTGGTATTGGGGTTGGTTGGAGTATCAATTGGTCTTTGCCACCAATAGTATTGGAGACCCTTCCGAGAAACTGAACCGCGCCATCGAAATAGTGACAAGAACAACCGAGGAAGATACTGCCTTTTCACACATCAACGAGGTTTTATTGAACAAGATCGTAATCAACGAATACTCCAAATCGTATTTGACCAAAGAAGTCGACATGGAGAACAAAGAAGGTTATTTCGTCATCTACAAAAGGCTGGTCAATCGCATTAGCAATATGATCAAGGTCGTGAACGAGAAGTATGAATACCCGTCAAGTTTGGCAAGTACGGTTCTTGTCGGATCTTTACACCAGCATTTTCTTAAAGATCATTTTACTTCTTTGACCGATTGTCACAACAACGATGATCCTACAGCATATTTCAAACAACTTGTCTTCAGCGCTTTAACCCCAAAAAATAATGGCTAAAACCGTATTGACCGCATGGCAGCGGTTGATGGGTCTGCTTAAATTGGATAAAAGGGATGTACTTCAGACCTTTTACTATGCAATTTTTGCGGGGCTTGTCAACTTATCATTGCCCTTAGGTATCCAAGCGATTATCAACTTGATCCAAGGCGCAGAGATCAGCACCTCATGGATTATTCTTGTGACCCTGGTCACCGGGGGCGTTGCTTTTGGCGGAGTGCTTCAGTTGATGCAGATACGTATAATTGAAAATGTGCAACAGAAAATTTTTACGCGTGCCTCTTTCGAGTTCACTTATCGCTTCCCAAAAATTAAAATGGGCGAATTGAACGATTACTATCCGCCTGAACTGGCCAACCGTTTTTTTGATACGCTCAACGTTCAAAAGGGCCTTTCGAAAATTTTGGTTGATTTTCCGGCGGCGGTCCTGCAGATCATCTTCGGATTGTTGTTACTCTCTTTCTACCACCCATTCTTCATTATCTATGGGATATTGTTGTTGCTATTGATTTATGTGGTATTCAAGTTCACTGCCCAAAAGGGAATGGAAACCAGCCTTGACGAATCAAAGAACAAGTACAAGGTTGCCCATTGGATACAAGAGGTTGCTCGTTCGTTGGTCAGTTTTAAGCTTTCGGGAAGAACAAGTTTGGCGGTTAACAAAAATGATATGTTGGTAAGCGAATATTTAGAGGCCCGTGAAAGCCACTTTCGAGTGTTGGTGCTGCAGTTCATTCAAATGATTGGCTTTAAGGTTCTGGTGACTGCCGGATTGCTGCTAATAGGGGGGCTTCTTGTATTGAATCAAGAGATGAACATAGGTCAGTTCGTGGCGGCCGAGATCATTATTCTTTTGGTCATAACCTCTGTGGAAAAATTGATTCGCGGTCTTGAGACATTTTACGACCTGCTGACATCATTGGAAAAATTGGGCCAGGTCGTCGACAAGGACCTGGAGGGTCAAGAGGGTGAAATGCCGCTGACCGAAAATAGCGATATAACTGTAGAGTTGGATGGCGTTTCGCTAAGTGTAGCGGGCAACGGGAAGAAAATATTGGATGATATTTCATTAAAGATCGAGCCTAAGAGCTCTACGATTATTACAGGATCGACGGGTTCGGGTAAATCGACCCTGCTTCGAATGATTGCCGGCATCATCGACCCGCAGGAGGGCAGTATCTATGTGAACGACGTTTCCTTGAAAGGAATGAACCCAAACCATTACCGTTCTTTTCTTGGGCAGTCGTTGACCGAGGAGACCCCTTTCGAGGGCACGATTTTAGAGAATATAACTTTTGGCGATAAGTCCATTTCACAAAAAGACCTCTATTGGGCCTTGGAAAATGTAGGGCTGTTACAATTCGTAAAGGAGCAGCCTAAAGGTCTCAATACCATAATTTATCCAGAAGGGAAGCAGATACCTTACGCCATCTCCAAAAAAATAGTTTTGGCGCGTAGCATTGTACGAAAACCAAAAATGTTGATCCTTAAGGATCCATTGAACCAATTGGATGAAACGGAAGCATCACGAATCTTGAATTTCTTGACCGATGAAAGCCATTCTTGGTCATTGGTAGTGGTTAGTCAAGACGAAAGATGGTTGAACCGCTGTGGAAGAATCGTTACAATGGATAAGGGTAAAATTATTTCCATAAAATAAAGGGCCATGCTGAATATTTCCAACAATCCATTGAATAGGACAGTACATCTAAGGGGGTTTAAATCCACAGAAAGGGTTTTTCACGAACGGCATTATAAGCATTTCAATCGATTTTTGATGGGATCGGCACTTTTCGTGTTCATAGCGCTATTCTTGCCATGGACACAGAATATTAGGGCCAAAGGGTATCTGACCACCTTGAAGCCCGACCAAAGGCCACAGACGATTCAATCACCCATACCAGGTCGCATAGAGAAGTGGTACGTGCAAGAGGGTGATTATGTCAAAAAAGGCGATACCATCCTTTTTATTTCCGAAATCAAGAACGAATATTTCGATCCCCGTCTGGTCGAGAGAACGGGTCAACAACTTAAGGCTAAAGAGGCATCTGTTACGTCCTACGAGGGAAAGGTAAGGGCGTTGAACAATCAAATAAGTGCATTGAGCAAGGAGCGCTCACTTAAACTCGAGCAAGCGAAAAACAAATTGTTACAGTCGAAATTAAAGGTGCAGAGCGATAGTATTGATTTGGAAGCGGCAAACACAAATATCAACATAGCGAAACGACAATATGATCGTGTGGTTCAGCTTCAGTCGGAAGGATTAAAAGCGGTTACCGATGTCGAGGAGAAAAGGTTGAAACTCCAGGAAGCCCAAGCCAAATTAATTTCCCAGGAAAATAAATTATTGGCCAGCCGAAATAACATTATTAACGCAGAAGTCGAAATCAATCGGGTGCGGGCGGAGTACACCGATAAAATCTCGAAGGCTCAGAGCGATATGTATACGGCACAATCTAACCAATTCGATTCGGAGGCACAGGTTACGAAATTGGAAAACGAGTATACGAATTACGAGATGCGCAATGATTTGTATTACATACGTGCGCCTCAGTCCGGATATATAAATAGGGCACTGCAAGGAGGAATCGGTGAGACTTTCAAGGAAGGCGATCGATTGGTCGGCATTATGCCGGCAGACTACGATATGGCCGTGGAGACTTTTGTTGAGCCCATCGATCTGCCATTGATCCATATCGGTGAGGAGGTTAGGATTCAGTTCGATGGCTGGCCGGCTATTGTTTTTAGTGGATGGCCCAATGCCTCTTTCGGAACATTTGGAGGTAAGGTCGTTGCCGTCGAGACCTTTATTAGTGAAAATGGAAAGTATCGTGTGCTTATTGCGCCGGATCCAAATGATAATCCTTGGCCAAAGGATATTCGAGTGGGTTCAGGGGCCAATACGATCGCACTTTTGGAAGATGTACCCATTTGGTACGAGGTATGGCGCCAATTGAACGGATTTCCGCCGAATTATTATCAGCCTGTTGAGCGCATGGCAAAATCCGATAAAAAATAATGATGAAAAAGAGCTTTTTTCATTTGATGTTTTTGTTGATACCCTTTATTTCCATTGTGGCACAAGACACCTTGGTTCTAGACTTCAAGGAATATTTGGGTTATGTCAAGAAATTCCATCCGATTGCCAAACAGGCCCATCTGACATTGGACATTGGGCAGGCCAACCTGATGAAGGCCCGTGGTGGGTTTGACCCCAAAGTTGAAGTAGACTATGCCCGTAAGGAATTCAAAGGGTCTGAATACTACGATAGGTTGAACGCAACATTCAAGATTCCGACTTGGTATGGCATCGAGTTAAAGGGCAATTTTGAGCAAAACGAAGGGGATTTTTTGAATCCGGCCGAAACCGTTCCTACGGATGGTTTATACAGTGCTGGGGTTTCGGTCTCGTTGGGAAGGGATTCATGGATCAATCAGCGAATGGCTACCTTGAAACAGGCCAAGCTCTTTAGAGAGCAGACCAGGGCCGATTTTGAGCTGTTGGTAAACCAAATCCTCTTTGATGCGTCCTTGGCCTATTTTGATTGGTTGCAGGCCTATCAAGAAACCCGGATTTACCGTAGTTTTTTGGAAAATGCGTCCATTCGATTCGACGGGATCAAAAAGAGCGCCTCGTCGGGCGATATTGCCGCCATTGATACGGTCGAGGCCAAAATTGCAATGCAAAACAGGGCCTTGAGTCTGGAGCAGGCCAAAGTAAAATTCCGAAATAAATCGCTCGAATTGTCGAACTTTTTATGGATAGGGGATAATATTCCTGTTGAATTGCAACCCAATGTCGTTCCGAATAGCGATTTGGATTCAGATATCGATACGACACTTGAGCTTCTGGGGAGACCTTTGGATAGTTTTATGATTGGGAGCCATCCAAAAATACGGTCGCTAGGCTATAAAATAGATGGTCTGAGGGTGGAAAAAAAATTAAAGGAAAACCGGTTGTTGCCCCGAATCGATTTCGAATACAATTTTTTGACTGAGACCCCAGAGATGATCAATTCTTTCGTGACAGAACAATATAAGGGCGGCGTAAACTTTCGATTTCCACTTTTTTTAAGAAAGGAACGGGGCGATCTGAAACTGGCCAAATTCAAGCTTCGCGATGCACAGTTTGAGTTTGACAATGCAGAGATCGAGATCCGCAATAAAGTGTTGGCCATCCACAACGAATTGGATTCTTATCAGGTTCAAAATGTACTGATTGATCAAATTGTTACCGATTACAACACCTTATTGGTTGCTGAGGAGCGAAAATTCAGCTTTGGGGAAAGTTCACTTTTCCTGATTAATTCACGTGAGAGTAAATTGATCGATGCGCAGCTGAAACAGATTGAGGTGCAGAACAAATTTTATAAGACGAAGGCAAAACTGTTCAATAGCTTGGCGGTAAATCCTGAAAATTTATGATAATGGTATTTTGACCTTTAAAAGACAAAGCCCGAACAGGGTGTTTTCAACAAGAACGGAATAAAACAAAAATATGGGGAGAAAAAGAAAAACACATCATCATCAATGGGGTCATCTGAGATCTTATCTAAGGCGATCTAGAAAGTTCAGGATAACCATAAAATCCTTTTTTAAGGATGTCTTCTTTTTGGTCTCCGGTATTTTTGCCGCCGCTTTCGGTTTGGAAAGTTTTCTTTTGCCAAACCGATTTATCGATGGCGGTGCCACAGGGATTTCGCTTTTGTTCGCCGAGGTTTCCGATTTACCACTTTGGTCACTCATTATATTGGTCAACATACCCTTTTTGATCTTGGGTTTTCGGGTCATAGGGCGGGTGTTCGTTATCAAGGCAGCTGTCGCCATTTTAGGGCTGGCCTTGGTTCTCGCAACCATACATTTTCCCGAGGTAACCCAAGATAAATTGTTGGTGGCGGTCTTTGGAGGTTTTTTTCTTGGTGCCGGAATCGGGCTTTCCATCCGGGGCGGGGGCGTTCTTGACGGCACCGAGGTATTGGCCATTTTTCTAAGTCGCAAGCTAGGAGTCACCATAGGAGACGTCATCGTATTGATTAACATTCTTATCTTTTTGGGAGCTGCCTATCTTCTCTCCATTGAAACGGCCCTGTATTCGATGCTTACCTACTTGGCCGCTTCAAAGACCTTAGACTTTGTGGTCGAAGGTATCGAAGAATACACAGGGGTGACCATTATCTCAAAGGCCAGTGAGGAAATCCGAAGGATGATTATCGAAAAGCTGGGCCGCGGAGTTACCATTTACCCTGCGAAGGGAGGCTATGGCAAAGATGGCGTACAGAACGAATACGACGTCATCTATTCGGTAATCACTCGTCTTGAAATACGGAAAATGAATATCGAGATTTCCAAGATTGACCCAAAAGCCTTTGTTGTAATGAACAAAATCAATGATACCCGAGGTGGAATGATAAAAAAACGAACATTGTAAGTTTTCAGAATGATCTGCCACTAATGTTTCCGGAATTATCAAAAACATTTTTATTAAAACAAATCGAACATGAACAAATCGATTTTGGCTTCCACGGAAAAAAACATCGTAGAACTTATTAAAGAAAGTCTAACGAAAGCCACTCCCTATAAAGAATATCGAGAACTGGTCAAGAAATTGGCCTCGGAAGGAAAGTCTACCGGCCCAAATCAGACAGAGGCGCTTACAAATTATACCAAGTTGAACTATCGTCGCATGAAACGTTTCGATAAAACTGTGAAAATCGATTCGGATACCGCTTCTCAAATTTCAAGTATCAAACGTCAGATGACCTTTCTTGTCTTGACAGAGAGCTGGTGCGGTGACGCTGCACCTGCTATGCCCGTTATGAACAAGATTGCCGACCTAAACGAAAACTTGGATTTTAAAATTGCCCTTAGAGATGAAAATCTGGAGCTGATGAACCGATTTTTATATAATGGTACGTTGTCGATCCCAAGATTGATATTGATTGATGATGAGACAGGGTCCGTTCTTGGCGACTGGGGGCCTAGGCCGAGTACGGCGCAAAAAATGGCAGAAGACTACAAAAAAGAACACGGAAAACTATCAGCTGAATTTAAGGAAGATCTTCAGATTTGGTACAACAAGGATAAAGGGCAGACTACTTTAAAAGACCTAACGCGCCTTTTGCTGGAAAATATAGGTAATGGTTCCCTTTTGTGAGGCTTTTTCAGAAGAATTGAATTTCGCCTTTAGGGCATAGGTAATTGCATTATCTACTAGACAACCATTTGAAGTGCCCGAACTTTTGGCGTTAAAACTAGCGTCGATTACGTTGCCTATGGCATTGACGGTAATATTGATTACCACTTTTCCGCCCTCGATACAAGTATATATGGGCGGTGGTAGTCGGTAGTTGTTTCTGTCGACCAAAGAATAGGAAACAGAAGTCTTTCTTTTTGCCAGATTATTGGTGAACTCTTTCTTTTCGGCTTCCTTTTCCCCTAAAAGTTGTTTTTTCTCCTCACGTTTCTTGGCCAACTCCTTGACGCGTTCGGCATATTCCGAGTCTATATTGGGGCCGTCAATCGGATTGTCTGTGGAGGCTTCTTTCTCTGCCATTAATTCTTCGAGCGTTTTTAATGGCTCAGGATTTCCGAAACTTGGTTTTGCGGTTTCATTGAACGCCATATGGCTTTTGATGGGATCGGCCTCGGCCAGTTCTTCAAGGGCCTTTTTCTCTTCAAGTAATTCTTCGATATCTTCTTCCGCCAACATCATTTCCACAATATACTCGTCCTCCCTACTGCCGACTTGACCCAAATGAATATTGTACAGGGACAATATCACAATCGCCATCGAAAACGAGGTGATTAGAAATGATAATTGTTTGCGGTTCAGGTTCATAACAGCTATAACCCAATTTTAGAAAAAATATTTAAATTATTCGATGAACGGAAAGAAAGCATTCGTTTTTCTTCATTTAGTGTTCTCCCCGAGCAATTTTTCCCCGAATTCATTGGGGTCTTGGGCATTATTTACGTTAAATACCCCTATTTTGGTTCTTCGCAATTCCGATAAATGGCCCCCACTACCCAATGCCAACCCCAAATCATGTGCCAAAGACCTAATATAAGTGCCTTTGCCACAAGCAATTCGAAACTTTAACAAGGGCATATTGATTTCGGTGATTTCAAACTCATAAATAGACACTTTACGCTTTTTGATTTCCACAGTTTTACCTTCACGGGCATATTGATACAATCGTTTTCCATCTTTTTTCAAGGCTGAAAAAATAGGGGGTGCCTGTTCAATTTCCCCGGTAAGGCCCCGTACCGCCTTCTGGATCGATCTCTCTGAAATATGCTCCGTAGGGAAGGTGGCATCGATTTCAGTCTCCAAGTCATAAGACGGGGTGGTGGCACCCAAAGTGATAGTGCCTGTGTATTCCTTTTCCTGACCTTGGAGTTCGGGAATCTTTTTGGTGAACTTACCGGTACAGATCAATAACAGGCCAGTGGCCAAGGGATCCAGGGTTCCGGCATGACCTATCTTGATTTTCTTTAATTCGAACTTTTTCCGAATGGACCATTTCAATTTGTTCACTGCTTGAAATGATGACCACCCCAATGGTTTATCGATAAGCAGTAGTTGCCCTTCTAAAAAGTCTTCCTTGGTTTTCAAAACCTCTTTCGTATTTATGTGATTTGTAGGTAAAGGTAAACGGTTATCCGAAAAAACTATAACCAATGGCAATAGCCCCGACCACAAGGCAGTAAATGGCGAAATAGGTAAGCTTGCTTTTTTTGACCAGTTGGATCATCCAAGTGCATGCGGCTAGGCCCGCTATGAAAGCAGCGATAAAACCTGCTCCCATGGCGACATTATTTTCTCCTGCGAAAGTAAGTTCGCCACTCATTACATCCTTTGCTATTTTTCCAAAAATCAGCGGTACTACCATCAGGAAGGAGAATCGCGCTGCTTTTGTCTTGTCCACTCCAAGAAGTACAGAGGTCGATATCGTAGCACCACTGCGAGAAATACCGGGAAGCATGGCAATGGCCTGGGAAATCCCTACAATAAAGGAATTCGGATAGCTTACCTTCTTATCCGTATCCTTGGCCTTATCTGCAAAATAAAGAAGCACCGCCGTAACAATCAGCATAAAGCCTACGAAGCGAATATTTCCTCCGAAAAAGGCTTCCAATTGTTCTTCAAAAAACAGTCCGACCAAAACAGCGGGAATCATGGAGATGATTATTTTAAGGGAGAATTGGGTCTCTTCGTTCCATTTAAAGCTGAAGAGCCCCCTAATGATTTCCCAAACATCCTTGCGGAATACGACAATTGTACTTAGGGCCGTCGCAAAGTGGAGCACCACCGTAAATAGAAGACTTTCCTCTGGAACGGAATTATCGCCTAGAATGGCTTTGCCAAGTTCCAAATGCCCGCTCGAGGATACCGGAAGAAATTCGGTCAATCCTTGAACTATGCCCAAGATTATGGCATCAATGATATCCAAGGCTATTTCGTATTCTTATGGGGATTCAACAAAATGGCATAAATCTCGATGCCCAGACCGATAAGAACCAAAGTGGGCGCAAGGCGTATTCGTCTGAAATTATAGATTTCAGGATTAAAAACATTTGGGTCATCGCTACCACCACCGCTCATCAGAATAAAACCCAATGCAATACAGGCCAAACCGATGAACATGAACATATAGTTCTTTTTTTGAAAGATGAATTCTTTCTTAGGTTGTTGGTCGGTGACCCGCTTTACTTTCTTGCCCATTGCGCAAATTTAGTCTTTTCATTTAACGGGTAAAAATGTATTTTCTTGTTCACTATTGCACGATGGGGCCTTTTTCATGGCCAATGTGGTATCCCGTGATTAGAGAGGCCAAGGGGGTCTTAGTAATAAAGGTCATCGGTTCTTAGGTTTAAAAACCGCTGCGCTGCAAAATAGGTGCTGAGAAAGGCAATTAGAATTCCAAGTAAAAATACCACGGCGAAGATAATGCCAAGTAAGGCAAAATCGTCCATTACCCCCAATTCGGGAAATGCTTTTTCGGCATAAAAGAGGGCCGCGACCAATCCGAAAATGGCTACCACCGCCCCTATCATGCCTAGTTTGACATTCGTCCAGATGAAAGGACGTCGAATAAAAGTCTTTGTGGCCCCAACCATTTGCATGGTCTTGATGATAAACCTTTTGGAGTAAATCGACAGACGTATCGAACTGTTGATCAATAACACGGCAATAAATGTAAATAGGGCACTAGCTACTAGCACCCAAAGACTGATTTTTCGAATATTGTCACTTAAAAGACCTACCAGAGGTTTATCATAAGTGACATCTTCGACATAATTTTTAGCGCCGAGTTCGGCGACAATTTCTTCCATTTTTTCCGGGGATACGAATTCGGACTTCAAATTGATGTCAATGGAGTTTTTCAAGGGATTATACCCCAAGAATTCCTCAAAATTCTCGCCGATTTCCTCGGCATGTCGCTTAGCCGCTTCTTCCTTTGAAACATAGGTGGCCGATTTGGTATATTCAGCGGCGGTCAGGCTTTTTTGAAGTTGGTTTATCTCAACTTCCTTGGCAGAATCCTTAAAAAAGACAGAGACCGATATCTGTTCTTTGAAGTGGTCTGCCATCTTTTTGGCGTTGAGCAATAATAGACCGAGCACACCCAACAAGAATAAAACCAAGGCGATGCTCAACACGACCGAGAAGTAAGAGGATATCAGTTTGCGTTTTTGATAACTTTCAAAAGACTGGGCCATTTGGGGTAGCTTGAAGTGGTAAAGTTAGGAAAGTAAATTTGAATGAGCACTTGTTTGCTTTCCCACAAAGGCACATTGACGTTGCCATTCCTTTGCCTTTAAATGGATTAAGGTTATTTTTGCGCATTGAAAGGATCACGGAAAAATTCAAGCCCGCGCGAATTTGGATGTGGTCGTTTATTTTTTATAGAAGTTACGATGGGTTACAATTTCAGGGAAATTGAAAAAAAATGGCAGGCGTATTGGGCCAAGAACCAAACCTTTAAGGCCGAAAACAATTCCGAAAAAGAAAAATTCTATGTGCTCGATATGTTTCCCTACCCCTCCGGGGCGGGTTTACACGTGGGCCATCCGTTGGGGTATATCGCCAGCGATATCTACGCGCGATACAAAAGGCACAAGGGTTTTAATGTGCTGCATCCGCAAGGGTATGACTCCTTCGGATTACCTGCAGAGCAATATGCCATTCAGACCGGACAGCACCCTGCAATTACCACCGAGGAAAATATAAAGACCTATAGACGGCAATTGGATCAATTGGGATTCTCGTTCGATTGGAGTCGTGAAGTGCGTACCTCAGACCCAAAATACTACAAATGGACGCAATGGATTTTCATACAACTGTTCAATTCATGGTACAATAACGACTCTGACAAGGCCGAGGACATTGCAACGCTGATTTCAAAATTTGCGGTGGATGGCAATACCAACATCAATGCCGCTTGCGATGAAGATGTATCCCTATTTTCGGCAGATGAATGGAAGTCTTTTTCAAGTAGGGAGCAGCAAGAAATCCTGCTTAAATATCGACTGACCTATTTGGCCGATACCGAGGTGAATTGGGTTCCTGCTTTGGGCACGGTTCTCGCCAATGATGAAATCGTAAATGGAGTCTCCGAACGTGGTGGCCACCCGGTGGTTCGTAAAAAAATGACGCAATGGAGCATGCGTATAACTGCCTATGCCCAACGTTTGTTGGACGGATTGGAAACAATCGATTGGCCACAACCGCTTAAAGATTCTCAAACGAATTGGATTGGACGGAGTGAAGGGGCTGAAGTCCAGTTCAAGGTCCTCCCCCTAACCCCCTCCGAAGGAGGGGGAACCGATACTTGGTTGACGGGTGATTCTGCAGTAATTGGCACGCTATTGGAAAGAGCCAAGGAAATGCGAAAGAACCCGACAAAGGCAGAGGCTGCCCTTTGGGAACTGCTACGCAAAAAAGATTTCGTCTACAAATTCAGACGACAGCACCCAATTCATAAATATATCGTCGATTTCGTTTGTTTGGAGAAAAAATTGATTATTGAAGTAGATGGGAATATTCATGAACATCAATTGGACCAAGATGACGAAAGACAATTACAGCTGGAGGAGAAGAAGGGCTTCAAGGTAGTTCGATTTTCAAACGATGAGGTTTTGAACAATATTGAAGAGGTAAAGACCAAAATAAGGGAGATGTTGAGCTCCCTCCCTTCTGGGGAGGGCTGGGGAGGGGATTTATCGATTAAAGTTTTTACCACTCGCCCCGACACCATCTTCGGTACCAGTTTTATGACGTTGGCACCCGAACATGAATTGGTGGCCAAGATTACGACTCCTGGGCAGAAAGTTGAGGTCAAGGCTTATGTCGAGGCCACGGCAAAACGTTCTGAGCGAGATCGTATGGCCGATGTAAAAACGATTACAGGGGCGTTTACCGGTGCCTATGCAGAACATCCATTTACAAAAGAGCCCATTCCGATTTGGATTGGGGACTATGTTTTGGCGGGGTATGGTACAGGTGCGGTGATGTCAGTACCCTGTGGGGATCAGCGCGACTATGATTTTGCGAAACATTTCAACATTCCCATTCCGAATATTTTCGAGGGAATTGATATTTCGGAAGAAGCCTTTGAGGACAAGGGAAATACAGTCATTGCCAATTCCGATTTCTTAACCGGATTACCCTATAAACAAGCCGTAAAAAAGGCCATCGCCGAATTGGAAGAATTAGGTCAGGGAAAAGGAAAAGTCAACTATAGGCTTCGCGACGCGGTTTTTAGCCGACAGCGTTATTGGGGCGAGCCTTTTCCGGTATACTACGATGCTGATGGCATGCCGCAAATGTTGGATGAGAAATTCCTTCCGCTCGAACTGCCGGAAGTCGACAAATACTTGCCAACCGAAACCGGGGAACCTCCGCTAGGAAATGCCGAGGTTTGGGCATGGGATACTGTTGCCAATAAAGTTGTGAAGAACAGTAAGATAAATAATGCCACTGTATGGCCTCTCGAACTGAACACTATGCCAGGTTGGGCGGGAAGTTCGCAATACTTCAACCGCTATATGGACCCACGCAATACGGAAGCAATATTCTCGCCAGAGGCCATCGACTATTGGCAAGATGTAGATCTCTATATCGGTGGCAGTGAACATGCCACAGGGCATTTATTGTATAGCCGTTTCTGGCAGAAGTTTATGTTTGACAAAGGGCTGGTACCCAAAGACGAATATGCCAAAAAACTGATCAATCAGGGGATGATTACTGGAACTAGCGCATTTGTTTATAGGGATGAGGATAACGGGGCGATACTTTCAAAAGGGTTGGTCGGGGATAAAAAAGTGACGCCAATTCATGCCGATGTTTCACTGGTCAATCTTTCCGACGAATTGGATGTCGAAGGTTTCAAAAAATGGCAACCCGATTATAAAGATGCCAAGTTTGTTCTGGAGAACGGAAAATATATCGTTGGCCGCGAAGTGGAAAAAATGTCCAAGTCCAAATACAATGTTGTCAATCCCGATGATATTTGTGATGAATATGGTGCCGACAGCTTACGCCTCTATGAAATGTTCCTTGGGCCCTTAGAGCAGTCAAAGCCTTGGAATACCGCTGGCATTACGGGAGTATATTCCTTCCTAAAAAAATTATGGAAGCTATACCATTCGGGCCCAAACGGTGCGTTTAACGTCTTGGAGGCTCCTCCTTCGGAGGGGGCGGCTTTCAAAACCCTTCATAAAACCATCAAAAAAGTCGAAGACGATATCGAGAATTTTTCGTTCAACACCTCGGTTTCCACTTTTATGATCTGTGTAAACGAATTGACGGCCCAAAAATGCCATAGTCGTGAAATTTTGGAACCTTTGGCAATTTTGATATCGCCCTATGCGCCCCATATCGCTGAGGAACTTTGGGAAAAACTGGGGCATAGTGAGTCGATTGCCTTTGCGCCCTTTCCAAAATTCGAGGAGAAATATTTGGTCGAAAGTAGTAAAGAATACCCAATTTCGTTCAACGGCAAAATGCGTTTTAAAATGCAACTTCCGTTGGATTTATCCAAGGAGGAAATCGAAACGGCCGTAATGGCCCATGAAAAGACACGCCAACAACTTCAGGGCAGAACGCCTAAAAAAGTCATTGTCGTACCCGGCAAGATTGTGAACATAGTGGGCTAGCGTTATTGCGGGTTTGGCAGTCAAAGTCGAGCAATCCAAGGATTTTTGTTCTAAAGTAACAAATTCCTATGCTGCATGGGTTCTTGGCAATGACCATTAAAAATAGACTATGGACTACATTGAAATTCTTGGCCTTTCCGCAGCGGCGATAACCACTTTTGGTTTTGTGCCGCAGGTGTATAAAATCTGGAAGGAAAAATCAACCCATGATATTTCATTGAGCATGTACATGCTGCTGACCTTGGGACTGATTTTATGGCTCATTTATGGAGTCAATATTGGAAGTCTCCCAGTGATTTTGGCCAATGGCATCACCTTATTGCTAGCGTTGAGTATTGTATTTTTGAAACTGAAATATAAATAAAACGACATTTTGTCGCTTTTTTCTTTTGGCGGGATTTTTGCTTTTTATGTGGTAATTTTAAGTTACACTAACAAAAACTAGAAAGTTATGTTTGGATTTGATATGGGCTATATGGTCATCGCGGGCATATTTGCCCTGATAAGTATGTGGGTCGGCAGCCGTTTAAAAAGCAAATTCGCTAAATACTCTAAAGTGCAATTGCGCAATGGTATGAGCGGGGCCGAGATTGCCGAGAAAATGTTGGCCGATCACGGTATTCGCGATGTAAGGGTCATTTCGACCCCGGGTATGTTGACCGATCATTATAATCCGGCGAACAAGACTGTCAATTTGAGCGAAGGGGTCTACAACCAAAGAAATGCAGCTGCAGCTGCTGTAGCGGCACACGAATGTGGCCACGCGGTTCAACATGCAACTGCCTATAATTGGCTGCAGATGCGCTCGAAAATGGTGCCTATCTTGAATGTTACGAACCGGTTTTCGATGTGGGTCATTTTTGGCGGATTGGCCTTGATGTCAACAACGGCCATAGGCGGAACCATAGCTTGGGTCGGTATTGCCCTCTATGGTATCGGTACTTTGTTCAGTTTTGTCACCTTGCCTGTGGAATATGATGCAAGTAACCGTGCTTTGGCCTGGTTAAAGAATAAGAACATGGTCAGCCAAGAAGAGTATGCCGGGGCTGAGGATGCCCTGAAGTGGGCGGCCAGAACCTATGTGGCGGCGGCGATAGGTGCGTTGGCAACTTTATTGTACTTTGCGATGCGCGTTGCCGGCAGGGATTAAAGAAGCGTTTAAATAGAGTCACAAACCTGTCTGGAAAACCTTTCTTGACAGGTTTTTTGAATTTGGGTAACAATGGAAGATGAAATCGAAATACGCTTGGCGACAATCGACGATTTGGAAGCAATGGAAAGGGTAGGGGATAGTTTGTTCGACCACCCCATAAAAAGAAACCGGGCCATCGAGTTTTTCGATGATGCCCGACACCATTTGATTTTGGCATTTTCGGGCGATGATGTTGTCGGAATGGCTTCTGGCTTCCACTACGTACATCCTGATAAGGACCCCGAACTATTTATGAATGAAGTAGGGGTAATCGAAGCATACCAAAACCAGGGAATCGGACGTGCTTTGGTAAAGTCCCTCTGGAAACATGCCAAGTCAATCGGGTGCAAAGAAGCTTGGATCGGCACCGAAAAATCGAATATTTCGGCCCAAAAATGTTATAGCGCAGCGGGAGGGACTCCCGACGACGAGCCATTCATTCTTTTCGAATTTTAAGACCGGATTTGAACTTAAAGCGAGTTCTTAGATTGAAATCTGCCTGTCAATTTGCTGGGCGAGCGAAATAAAGGTTTCGGTTCTTGAAACACCTTCGATTTGCTGAATTTCCTTGTTGAGCACATGCATGAGATGTTCGTTGTCTTGGCAGAGCACTTTGATCAGAATTGACCAATCGCCCGTGGTATAATGGCATTCCAAAACCTCGGGAATTTCCTTTAAGGCGCGAACCGCATCGGGGTTGCTCATGGCCTTATCCAAATAAATACCGATATAGGCCATAGTAGTGTAGCCCAAGGTTTTGGGGTCGACGACGAACTTTGACCCTACCATCAAACCCGAAGATTCCAATTTGCGAAGTCGTTGGTGTATGGCGGCTCCGGAAATACCAATGTTTCTGGCAATTTCCAAAATCGGGGTCCGGGCATCTTCCATCAAAAACCTTAAGATTTTCTTGTCAATACCGTCGATTTTAATGCTTCCGTTAAGCGTTTTCATAGGGGGGGATTTTAAATTGATAGCAAAATTAAGCAATAACTTCTATTTCATAAGCAAAATAAAGGCAATTCATCGAATAAAGCAGGTATTTTAACAGAAAATGCCGCCAAGTCTGTCTCAAAGGAGAAGAACTATATTTTAAGGGTTAATAAAACGATTGATCAACTAGCGACTGAATCGGGGTTGTATCCAAGATAGGGCACTTCATATTCCTTAAAGGTAATGCCGTAGTCTGCGAGTTCTTTTAGAATTGGTCCATAGACCTCTTTGTTCAGCGGAATTTGAACCCCGGGCGTTTTGATTTTCTTGTTTAGGATCAAGAGCGTGGCCATTGCTACCGGAAGGCCAACAGTTTTTGCCATGGCCGTATAAGTGCGATCTTCGCCCAGAACGACCATATTTGAATCGATTTGTCTTTTTTTGCCATCAAGCTCATAACCGAATTTGTGGTACATAACGATCATGTCTTTGTCATCAGGCCCAAGTGTCCAGCTATCCTCCAATATTTTTTGGAGAATTTTCGCCGGGGTAGCTTTTTTTAGCCTGATGGTCTTTTTCGCGTCGAACAAATTCAATTCGAGCAATTTTTCCCACATGATATCGTCTTGGTCTATTTTTAGATAGTGCCTTAATTTCAATTCAACAGAATCGGTTGGGGAATAAGGCAGAAAGAGGTTGACGAATTCACGGTAAGACATTCCCTCTGAATTCTCGATGGTATAACTATCATCGGTCATTCCCAATTGAACGAACATATTCCAGGCTTTTGAAAAGCCGACACGGCGCATGGTTCCCCGGTAGAGGGTGAGCGCATCTTTTAGTCCATAGGCCTCTCGGTAATCCAAAGAATCACGATTGGCATAGCCCTCAAATTTGCCATAACCTTCGATATCGAAGAATTCGGTTCTTCTGAATAGTTTATGATAAGGTATGTATTTATAGGTTCCTTCTTGAATGAACTTGGCAGCTCCGCCTTGACCTGCAAGCACAACGTTTCTAGGGTTCCAGGTGAATTTATAGTTCCAAAGGTTGTTATCGCTTTCAGGTGCGACCAAACCCCCTGTAAAGGACTCGAAGAGAAGAATGGTTCCGCCTTTTCCACGAACCTCGTCCAAAACTTTCATGGCACTCATGTGGTCTATGCCTGGATCCAATCCTATTTCGTTCATGAAGACCAACCCTTTTTCAATGGCTTTTTCATTCAATGCCTTGATCTCCTTGCTTACGTAACTTGCTGTAACAAGATGTTTCCCGTAGGTTATGCAGTCTTCTGCCACCTTTATGTGAAAACGGGCCGGAAGCATCGAAACGATAATGTCGGCTGTCTCGATGGCCGCCCTACGTTCGTTATCCTTGAAAACGTCAAGGGGAATAAGGGTGCAGGCCGAATGTTGGGCGATTTTCTTAGGAATGCCGGCTGGATTAATATCACCAATTGTCAAATGAAGTTTTTCCGATTCGGATTTTTCCAAAAAATAGTCCAATAAATAAGAGGTCGATTTTCCCGCACCTACAACAAGAATATTCCGCATGGTTGTATTTGGTTAACTTTGATATAACGAAGGGCTAAGGTATCAAATTGTTATATTTATTGATTATTACCTTCCTCAAGTTATGAACAAAACAATTTTTTTAACCGGAATTATTTTGGGCCTTTCGGCCATTGCCTTGGGTGCATTCGGCGCCCACGGTTTGGAAGGCAAGTTAAGCGCCGATTCAATACAGACTTTTGAGACCGGGGTGAAGTATCAAATGTATCATGCTTTGTTCCTTTTGGTTGTGGGGAGTTTATCGCGCCTGCCTGAATCAAGTAAAAAATGGATTTTCTTCATCACCTTGGCAGGAGTTATTTGCTTTTCTTTTTCGATTTATTTTTTGGCGACCAATGCACTTACCGACTTCGATTTTAGGGCCATTGGTTTTGTTACGCCAATTGGCGGGCTGCTTTTGATGACTGCATGGGGCTTGCTTGGCTTCGGATGTTTAAAGCACTTCAACTAATATATTCTCAAAAAAAGGTGAGAAAACCTAGTTTTTTGATAATTTTGCCGGCAAAATAAAGCACCCCTGTGCAAATTCGATAAAAATGATTAAAACGATTTCGCTTGAAAATTACGGGATTAACGGCGGCACAGCCCATTACCAACTCAGCTCGAACGAGTTGCACAAGCTTACCTTGGAAAAAGGAATGGGTAAAGAAGCCTCATCTGGTGCCCTAGCGGTCAATACCGGTGAATTCACAGGAAGGTCCCCAAAGGATCGGTTTATAGTCAAAGACAGATTCACGGAAGACAAAGTGTGGTGGGGCGATATCAATATTCCATTTGCGCCTGAAAAATTCGATGCTTTGTACGACAAGGTGGTATCCTATCTTTCAGGTAAAGAATTGTTCGTTCGTGATTGCTATGCCTGTGCGGATCACAATTATCGTATGGATATCAGGGTGATTAACGAATATCCATGGTCGAATCAGTTCGCCTATAATATGTTCATTCGACCAACGGAAGAAGAGTTGAGGCATTTTGAGGTGGAATGGACGGTCATCAACGCCCCTGGTTTTATGGCAGATGCAAAGATTGACGGAACCCGTCAGCATAATTTCGCCATTTTGAATTTTTCCAGAAAAATTGCCCTGGTGGGCGGTACGGGATACACTGGAGAAATAAAGAAAGGAATATTTTCTGCGCTCAATTTTATACTTCCGGTCGAAAAAAACACATTGCCGATGCATTGCTCGGCCAACGTTGGTAAAAAGGGGGATACGGCCATTTTCTTCGGACTGTCGGGCACAGGAAAGACAACTTTGTCTACGGACGCCACCCGCAAATTGATTGGGGATGACGAGCATGGATGGAACAATGAGAATGCCGTGTTCAATTTTGAGGGAGGTTGTTACGCAAAAGTCATCAACCTTTCCGAAGAGAACGAACCCGAAATTTACGGGGCGATCAAAAAAGGGGCCATTCTTGAAAATGTCATAATGGATGACAAGGGGGAGGTCGACTTCTCAGATACTTCTATCACACAGAATACAAGGGTCAGCTACCCTATCTATCATATACCCAATGTGAGAAGGCCTTCCATCGGGAAAAATCCGAAGAATATTTTCTTTTTAACGGCAGACGCTTTTGGGGTTTTACCTCCTATTTCCAAACTGACCCCAAGTCAGGCCGCATATCATTTTATTTCGGGATACACGGCAAAAGTTGCCGGCACCGAAGCTGGGGTGGTAGAGCCCATTCCTTCCTTTTCAGCATGTTTTGGCGCCCCGTTCATGCCGCTGCATCCGGCGGAATATGCCGAAATGCTTAGCAAAAAAATGCAGGAGGCCGGTGTGAATGTTTGGCTGGTAAACACAGGTTGGACAGGCGGACCCTATGGCGTGGGAACAAGAATGAAATTAAAATACACAAGGGCGATGATAAACGCAGTACTCAATGGAGCATTGGGCCTATACAACTATGACGATTATCACATCCATTCCGTTTTTGGAGTTGCACAACCTAGAAAATGCCCCGGTGTTCCTACCGATGTATTGAGTCCGAGGGCTACATGGAATGACGACGAGGCCTATTACAAAACTGCCTTTAAATTGACCAATGCCTTTCGTGAGAATTTCAAGCAGTTTGAAGATTTCGCAAGTGAGGAAATTAGAAGGGGCGGCCCTCAGCGTTATGCATTTTAGTTGATACGGCAATAAAGAGCTCAGTAATTATACAAAGAGGATTGTCTACTTAAACAAAATCCCGGAAATTTTAATTTCAGGGATTCTTAGAATGTTCTTTGCCTTGACCTTGACTTTTTACTGCCGTCGTGCTTGGTCTAGTGGCTCATTTTTTATTGACCTGGGTAATATACTTCTGAAGCGCCATTGTCATAGAGGGCGTTTCAGGTGTCGGTGCCTTGATGTCAATTCGAAGTCCGGCGTTGGTCGCCGCATTTATCGTTGAATTTCCGAAAACGGCGATGCGTGTGTTATTTTGTTCAAAATCCGGAAAGTTCTTGAGCAATGATTCGATTCCCGAGGGGCTAAAGAAGACCAACACATCATAGTAGACATCCCGTAAATCGGAGAGGTCGCTGATGACAGTTTTATAAAAGACTCCCCTTGTCCAATCAATACCCAATTTATCTAAGGTCTCAGGCACGATTTTTTTGAGAACATTGGACGAGGGCAACAAGAATTTTTCGTCCTTGTACTTTTTGAAAAGCGCCACAAGGTCGGCAAAATTCATTTTGCCAACATAGATTTTTCGTTTTCTATAGACCACATATTTCTGAAGATAGTAGGCGACCGCCTCTGATTGGCAGAAATACTTCATGGTATCGGGCACCTTGAAACGCATTTCCTCGGCTATTCTGAAGTAGTGGTCGACGGCGTTTCTAGAGGTTAGTATAATCGCCGTATAGTTTTTTAGGTCGATTTTCTGCTGACGGACTTCTTTAGCCGTGACCCCTTCCACATGGATAAAAGGTCTGAAATCAACTTTTACCCTTTCTTTATCGATTAGCTTGGAATAGGGAGAGTTTTCCATCTTCGGTTCTGGCTGCGATACCAAAATCGTCTTTACTTTCATGCATCAATCTTTAAGGTAGCTTCCGATGATTACAAGCGGTGCAATTTCAAGTGCGCAAAGGTACAAAATAAAATAGAAAAAATTATAGGCTAAGAACTTTTGATGATTGCGTAGCAGGGTTACCCAACCAATAATGTTTATCAACAAAACCAGTAGTATGGCCGAGTAAACAACGATTTCAGAATTCTTGCCGATATACAATAGAATAATGTTAGCAACGAAAACGATCAGACTACTGTAATTAAGGTAAGAAAGCTTCTTGAAAATCAATTCACCAATGGTTTTGCCCGACCCGAAAATAAAACCACCGCCCAATTGAAATAGAATCTTTAAAACCAAGAACAACAACCACCCTGCCAATATTAAAAAGAACAGAAAAGAAGCAGATAGCCCGGTCTTTTGCCATAAAATAGTTACTGCCAAGTAAATGAAGACCGAGATGTTGATTATTTGAAAAGCGGTAAAAAATATGTTGAACAGGTTCACCAACTTGTCTTTCTTGTTATACATAAAAATGTATTTGTTATTGAAAGGCAGTATGATAAAATTTAGGAACCGTGCATAGAACAATGACTTCGCCACAACCAAAAAAATTAAGCTGCAAAAAACGAGCAGGGTGATCCAATCAAGATTTTCGGTTGTCCTTAAGATTGGTTCCATTAGTTTAGTTTGATGGTTTTTCCATTGAGCCCATAGGGTAAGTTATTCTCCGAGATGACCACTCTAAAATACGTTGGCCTAAATACGATCTTCGGTAGTTTAAACGTGAAATTTGTTGTATCATTTGATTTTAGAGTCGAAACTTTTTCCAAGCTTGGTCGAACCTTCAATGGATATATCTCAATGGCCTTTTTATACTTGTCCAGATAGACGAGGCCAAACTCGATTTTGGCCAAGTCAATATCGAAGTCATATGGGTTATGTACGCCCAAGTCAATTTCATCGCTTAAACCCGGCCTAAATGGCCTTTCGGTCACGATACATCTTAATTTTCTAAAGGATTCGAAATTGTCAATGTATTTGCCGAAAAGCTCTTTTTTTGGCCCCTGCTCATAGGTCACATCACCTTCCTCAAAGAACTCGGAAACATAAAGCACCTTTTTATCTTTCACCTTAGACTCAGAATCATCGATTGAATATTGATTTTGTCGATAGTAAAGATTGTTCAACGAAAAGGCGTCAACACCCGTGTAAAAAGAATACATAGGGGCTCTGCGATATGAATTCTCGAAAACCACCGGAGTATTTCCTACTTGAGATTTTAGATTGTTGGTCCATTGCTTATTGCCATGGGTTTCATATTTAAAAGGGAAAGGATTGTACACTAGCCCAATACGAAGCAATAAGATGATTATTGAGGTCGCTAATCCTGTTCTAAATATCCATTTTCTGGTATTCTTGTCCACCAACATAAAATTATATACCAATGCTGCCAAGGGAATCGAAATTACAATGAGCCATTGGGTCTGAATACGCCGATTGAAACTTGAAATAAAAAAGAAAATGATTACACCGTAGGTCAAGAACAGCAAAGCGCTGGTGAATTTATTGTTGATTTTTGTTTTGAAAAGCGCATAATAGATCCAGGGAAAGGTGAAGCCGAATAGGGCCACAAGATTCACAAAGAACCCCAAAGTGTATTTGCTAAAATTATATGCATCGTTCGGTCTTTCGAAGAGATGGTATTGAATTGAGACGAAATCATTTTCATAGAGCCATAAAAGATGGGGTGAATAACAGAGCAATGAAACAGCGACGGCCAGCCAGGCGTACTTGTTTTTCAACAACCTCAAATTGGATAGCAACACAAAGAATATAACGAGCACCGCGTGATATTTACTATACATGAGGCAGGCCATTACCACACCCAACAAGAAGGCGTTGACCAGATTTCCATTATTCAGGAACCTTTTGTAAAACCACAGAAAAAGAGCGGTAAAGAAAAGCAATGGAGTGTCTGGCAACGTGAAAAATCCGTAGGCATTCATCAGTGTCATAGAAAAGACAAGCACAAAAAATTCGAGCACATGATTTTTTTTCCGTTCGTCCTCAATTAATAGCCAAAGCAAGAGAATGGTGCTGACAGAAAGAATGCAACTGATGAAACGTACTCCGAGCTCCCCTTCAAAAAAAAGATTGCCCAAACCGATCATCCAGGCGACCATGGGCGGATGATCAAAATAACCCCACGACAAATTCTGGGCATAATGCCAATAGTAGGCTTCGTCGAAGATGAGCTCCGTAAAATACGCCTGAATCAAATTAAGAATCAAAAGGCCTCCTAATAAATAGAGCAGAAGAGTGGGTAATCTTGGGTTCATCAATGTAGGTTGTTCCCGCGAAATTACGAATAAACAGGTTTAAGGCTCCTCTTAAAAAGATGATAAAAAGGCCTTGGGCCCTGAATAAGCACTGTTAAAACACTATTTTTGTCGAAATCGACCGAGTACATGTCAGACAGCCTGGTAATCATCCCTACCTATAATGAAATCGAGAATATTGAGGCCATAATCGATGCTGTCTTTCAGTTAAAAAAAGAGTTTCATGTACTGATCGTTGATGATAATTCCCCTGATGGTACCGCAGATAAGGTCAGGGAGAAAATGGCGGTGGATCCCGAACGCCTTTTCCTTGAGGTTCGACATGAAAAATCAGGCCTCGGTACGGCCTATATTCACGGATTCAAATGGGCCATTGCAAGAAAATACGATTATATTTTTGAAATGGACGCCGATTTTTCGCATGATCCGACCGATTTGTTAAGGCTATACAGGGCCTGCGTCAATGGTGCCGATGTTGCGGTGGGATCTCGATATAAAAAAGGCGTAAATGTGGTCGACTGGCCACTTTATCGCGTTTTGCTTTCATACGGTGCTTCGTTTTATGTCAAGATGATAACAGGTATGAGGGTACATGATCCGACCGCGGGTTTCGTTTGTTACAAGAGACATGTGTTGGAAAATATAAAATTGGACTCGGTGAGATTTATCGGTTATGCTTTTCAGATCGAAATGAAGTTCAGGGCCTATTTGAAGAACTACCATATTGAAGAAGTGTCGATTATTTTTAGGGATCGTGTAAAGGGTAAATCAAAGATGACATCATCGATTGTCAGCGAGGCAATTTGGGGAGTCTTTATGATGAAGATGCGTAGTCTGTTCCAAAAAGATAGATTTTAAAATGGGAAGTATTCTTATTAAAAACGGCACACTTGTCAACGAGGGAAAAATTTACGAAGGTGATATACTCATTTCGCGAAACCGGATTGAACGAATCGGTAAAGCTATCTCACACCCGAATGCAAAAATAGTTGATGTTGGCGGAAAGCACATTTTACCTGGGATCGTGGACGATCAAGTTCATTTTCGCGAACCGGGCCTCACACATAAGGGAAATATTGCCTCTGAAAGTAGGGCAGCGGTTGCGGGGGGCATTACCACCTTCATGGAACAACCCAATACGAAACCCCAAACGACGACTATTGAAAAACTGGAGGAAAAGTTTAAAATGGCTGAGAACAACTCCTTTGCCAATTATTCTTTTTTGTTCGGAGGTACCAATGACAACCTTGAAGAAATCAAAAGACTTGACAAGAAGGCGTGTTCTGGCGTGAAATTGTTTTTGGGGTCTTCTACTGGAAATATGCTGGTAGATGATGAAGAGGTTATCGAAAAGATTTTTCGAAGTACCGAAATGGTGATTTCGGCACATTGTGAAGATGAAGGTACGATTCGAAAGAATCTTGAACTGTACAAAACCGAGTATGGCGATGATATTCCGGTGAGATTTCATCCGAAAATTAGAAGTGTTGATGCCTGCTATATTTCTTCCTCAAAAGCAATTGAACTTGCCAAGAAGACAGCTGCAAGGCTACATGTGTTTCATTTGTCCACCGGCAAGGAAACATCCCTTTTCAGAAATGATATTCCTTTACGGGATAAGAAAATCACCGCAGAAGTATGTATTCACCACTTGTGGTTCACCGATGCCGATTATGATTCAAAGGGCACTTTGATTAAATGGAACCCGGCGGTCAAAGGGTCGTCTGATCGAGAATTGTTGTGGCAGGCCCTATTGGATGATCGCATCGATGTTGTGGCCACCGATCATGCCCCGCATACGATCGAAGAGAAAGACAACGTCTACACAAAGGCCCCATCGGGAGGCCCATTGGTTCAACACGCGCTTCAGGCAATGCTTGAAAAGTACCATGAGGGAATGATTTCATTGGGGCGAATAGTAGAAAAGATGTGCCACAATCCCGCAACTTTGTTTGATGTTGAAAAGCGGGGATTTCTTCGGGAAGGGTATTTCGCAGATTTGACCGTAGTCGATTTGAATGACCCAAAAGAAGTTTCAAAGGATACGATTTATTACAAGTGCGGATGGTCCCCTTTTGAGGGGTATTCGTTCAAATCTAGGATAAGCCATACTTTTGTCAACGGTCACTTGGCCTATGAAAACGGAAAATTTTCAAATGAACCAAATGGAAAGCGACTGACATTTGATAGATAAGATGAGGAGATTCGTAGTTACCATATTGATGTTATCGGTGCTATCCTGTGCAGAGAAATTGATACAAGAGCCCGAAGATTTGATTCCCAGAGATAAAATGATCGCCATTTTGAATGATATGGCGATTCTCAATGCGGCCCGAACAACCAGTTTTGATAAGATGGAAAGGGCCGGAGTGGAAACAATGGAATTCATTTTCTCAAAGTATGGTATCGATAGCATGCAGTTTGTTCGAAGTGACCGATACTATGCGTCAAAACCTATGGAATATGAATCTATATATTCAACTGTAGAGGCACGATTGGAGGAAGAGGTCAAACGATTCAAGGAAATAAAAAAGTTGAATGACAGTCTTAAGTTGCTCAAAAGGGACTCAATCAGGAATGCGAGCCTTGGCAAAAAGGCGATCAAGCCAAATCCTTCAAAAAAAGACCAGCCGTAAATTGTATGGTTTCCGTTAAATCCTCAAATTCAAAATCCAATTCTTTTTTGGCCTTTTGATTGTCGAATACCTGTGGATTTCTAAATGACCGAATTGTACTTTTCGTCAATTTTCGTTCATTGCCACTTATCTTTGACCAGAGTGCATCGACCGGACGAAAAAGTTCAAGCTGCCAGAATTTCAATTGTTTTTTGGGAGGGCTTTTATCGAGCACATTGCATATTCTCGTCAATATTTCACGGTAGGTCAGGTTTTCCGAGACGGCGATAAATCTTTGGTTTTTGATGGATGAGTCCATTAGTTGAATCATCATTCGAACTACGTCATGCACGGTGATAAATCCCGTACCCCCGGGTGGGTAGAAGTTGTAATTGCGATTGGCCGTCTTGAAAAGTTTCCCTGAACCTTGGTTCCAATCCGTTGGCCCTATGATGACGCCCGGATTGACCATTACCACAGGTAGCCCCTCTTGAGAACCGCGCCAAACCTCCAATTCTGCGGCATATTTACTTAGGGCGTAAACATTGTTGTCGGTTTCGGTCCATTCGGTTTGCTCTGTTGCCATTTCACCGTTCACACTTTTGCCTATTGCGCCTATCGTGCTTGCATAACACAATTTTTGAATGGCATTCGTGACACATAGATTGACAATATTCGCGGTGCCCTTGGTATTGATTTTGCGTAATTTCCTGAAATCCTTTGGGTCAAAAGAAATCAACGCGGCACAATGGTAGACTAAGGTTACGCCCTTAAATGCTTTTTCAAGTGCCGGAATATCATTGATATCGGCCTGCACCCATTCGATTTTTTCAAAACGTTTTTGCCCGTTTTTGGAATAGGCCGTAAATAGCTTTTTAACTTTGTCGAGATTGCTGCTCGCCCTATAGATGGCGCGAATCGAATTGCTGTTTTCCGCCAATCGAAAAAGAAGGTGTGAACCTAACAAACCAGTGCCTCCGGTGACCAAAATCATGTGACTAAATTAGCCATTTGCAACGGATTAATATAGCGGTGGTAATCTGTTGAATATTTTGATTCGACTATATTTGCAGCGAAACTGAAATTAGCGCGAAAATGGCCAAAAGTTTTGTTGACGAACTAAAATGGAGAGGGATGTTGCATGATGCCATGCCCGGTGTAGACGAGCATTTGGCAAGCGGTATGCAGACCGCATATGTCGGCATCGACCCCACGGCCGATTCTTTGCATATCGGACATTTGGTCGCAGTAATGATGATGCGACATTTTCAATTGGGAGGCCACAGGCCGATTGCCCTTGTAGGCGGGGCGACCGGCATGATCGGCGACCCCTCGGGTAAATCGGCCGAACGCAACTTGCTCGACGAAGAGGTCTTGAGACATAATCAAGAGGCATTGAAAAACCAATTGGCACGTTTCCTAGATTTCGATTCAGAGGCCGAAAATGCGGCTGAATTGGTCAACAATTATGATTGGATGAAAGATTTCTCGTTTCTTGACTTCATTCGTGATGTTGGTAAGCATATTACGGTGAACTATATGATGGCCAAAGATTCTGTCAAAAAAAGATTGTCGGCCGAGGCCAAAGAAGGGATGTCGTTTACCGAGTTCACGTACCAACTCGTTCAGGGCTATGATTTTTTATACCTGTATCAGAACCATAATTGTACGTTGCAGATGGGTGGTAGCGACCAATGGGGCAATATTGTTACTGGCACTGAATTGATTCGAAGGGTCGGGGGAGGGAAAGGCTTTGCAATAACCTGCCCTTTGATTACCAAGGCCGATGGAACCAAATTCGGAAAGACCGAAGACGGCAATGTGTGGTTGGATGCCAATAGAACCTCGCCGTATAAGTTTTATCAATATTGGTTGAATTCCTCGGATGCGGACGCGGAAAAGTATATTAAGATTTTTACATTCTTATCTCAGGAGGAAATTCAGCTTCTGGTCTCTACCCATAACGAGGCCCCACACCTTAGAAGCCTTCAAAAACGTTTGGCAGATGAGATTACCGTTATGGTGCATTCCAAAGAAGATTTGAACAATGCTGTTCAGGCCAGCAATATCTTATTTGGGAAGTCAACATCCGAAGACTTAAAAAAATTGGATGGGAAAACATTTTTGGATGTCTTTGACGGTGTTCCACAAGCCGAGGTTTCCAAAGCTGATTTAAAAGATGGACTTGACATGATAGCCGCACTATCGGCCAAAACGGGCTTTTTGGGTTCCAATGGCGAAGCGCGTCGCGAACTGAAACAAAATTCGATTTCCGTCAATAAGGAAAAAGTTAAGGAAGACCATATAATTACCGAGTCCGATTTGATCAACGATAGGTTCGTTTTGCTACAGAAAGGCAAACGGAATTATTTTGTGGTGGTAGTAGTATAGGCTTATAAATAGTTATGAATGAAAGTAGTGATGTCGTTCTTTGTTATCTTGGTGGCGGTTTTTTCTTGTTCCGATAATAACGATACTTTCATTTTCTCGGCCGGAGATCGTTATACACATGAAATAGCGAATTGCGACAACACAGGAAATCCAGAAATGAATTGTACCGAATGGCTAGAGTTCATCAATGGGTCGGAATTGGATATGATATATGGAGGAACGGATATTATCCAGCGATTTACCTATAAGCAACAATCGAATTCCCTTTCGATCGAAGGGCTCTCAACTTCCAGCTTTAGGGTCGATTTTTTGATCAGGGACAGCAATACCCTTGAGCGAAAAGACAACGGTGATATCTGGTCTAAACAAAATTAGTTTAAAACACCATCAAATTGCATCCACGAATATCGCTGTGGTCAAAACGGCCCAGAACCTCGAAACTTCCATCCCTATAAAGCTTGCCGAGATCTTGTGTGGCAATAAAGGAGCAAGAGTGTATGTTCGCAAGGTCAATGATATTTATGCCTCCTGTTTTTCCAAGCCTGGCAAGACCAAATGGATCTTCAGTATCCCGGGTCATGATTTTCATCCATGGGGGTGTATAAAAAACACCATCTCCTTTTGAATAGGCTTGCGAAAGCAGCTCGGTCATTCCATATTCCGAATGAATTTTTTCAACACCGAACCCCTTTTTAAGTCGTTGATGCAACTCCTCTCGAACGATTTCTTTCCGACGCCCCTTCATTCCACCAGTTTCCATGACTACCGTATGTTTTAGATTGAACTGAAATTGTTCTACAAGTTCAAGCAGTGCAAATGAGACACCGATAAGCAAGGTTTTTATACCGTCACCTTCAAGTTGAACTAGCTTCTGGCACAATTTTTCATAGTCGTTCAAATAAAATCCGCTATCGGCATGAGAGCTTTTTTTTATTAGGTCATCAACCATGAAGATTAAAGAAGAACCGCCTCGTTCCAGATATGAGGGCAACAAGGCGAGGATACAATAATCGGAGGGCTCGCCATAAAAAAACTCGAAACCCGTCAAGTAACTGGTCCTGTACAATTTTATGTCGGTAACATAGTGTTTGCTTGATCCGGTATTAGTGGTTCCGCTGCTTGTGAAAACTGTATTTATCTTGTCATTGCCTGAAATCACTTCTTTGAACTTAAAGAAATTGATGGGCAAAAAAGGGATTTCCGAAGAGCTTTTGACCGTTTTATCAGTGACTTTCAAATGAGAGCAGAACCTGTTATATACGTCATTTTCGAGATATTGGTACTTGAAAATCTCAAGTGCAAAAGATTCAAATTCAGCGGTTGAATCAATATTGAATATGTCGCTAAGGTCCACTGGCATCCCAAGTTCAAAGATAGCGATAACGGAAACCGCTTTAAACAAAAACCCTGCTCTAATTTAGAACAGGGTCCAAAGCATCCGTTGAGTTTATGTGATTACTTCACCACTAGTTTTCTGGTTATACTCTTGTTGTTCTCAGTGACCTGCAAGACATAGACGCCTGCTTCCAATTGTGAGATGGATAGTGATTTGCCCAGCATGCGATCTTGTAGCATTATCTCTCCAAAGACATCATAGATGATTACCGTCTTTGCCGCATTGTGCTTTGTAGTGATATACACCACATCGTCAAACACAGGGTTGGGATATAATTTGAAACCGGATATCTCATCACTCTCAGGTGTTGGGAGTGAGGCCATGTCTTGAGCAGACATAGCATAAGAAACTACCAAAAGTAGTGCAGTGTAGATTATTTTCATTTAGTATTGATTTGGGATCAACACCCCAAAGGTAATGAAAGATTTTACCTACACCTCATATTTGTTGTGAAATTCGATAAAAGGTAGGTAAATGAATAAATGTCTGTCGTTCATCGGCTTTTTTTGACGATAATCGAGAAGGGAAGGGAATACAAAACGGAACTAGGCCATAGCCATCGTTACTTGATGACTAGCTTTCTTGTGGCCATCTTATTGTTCTGGTAAACGCGAATGATATAGACCCCGGCATCCAATTCAGAAAGGCTCAATTCATTGCCGATTATGGTCGTTTGAAGTACCTGAGTGCCCAATACATCAAAAATCAATATCTTCTTTGGAGCCCTTTCCGTAGTGCTAACGTAGACCTTGCCATTGGTGGCGGGATTAGGATAAAGCTTAAACCCATCGATATCGCCACGCGACTGCGAATCTTGTGCGTAGGCCATCGAAACAAAAAGAAAAGTAATGACTAGGTAAAGGTGCTTCATATGGGGTAATCAACAAAAAATATACCACAAACATACAAAATCTTTGCCCGACCTCGGTCTTAAACCCTTGTATCTTGGCATAAATTCGATGAAATGCACTATAGAATGATTAAGCACTTAACGCAAAAAAAGATGAAAATATTATCGGAAAAACCAAGTGAGCTTTTAATTCAATGCAGAATGAACTTAAAACGCAGAAATGGATGTTAGGGAATCATTTACTAAAGGTTACCTAATTGTTACTTTATGAATCGATGCAAACTGGTATTATGACATATGTCTTATATTTACCTTTGACGGCTATACCCGAATAATAGCTTCCAAATTGGAAAAAGTGAAAAAGAAGGATATAAAAATACTTTTGGTAGACGATGAACCCGATATTTTGGAAATCGTAAGTTACAACCTCGAGGCGGCAGGATATCAAGTCTATACCGCCAAAAACGGCGTCGAGGGTGTATCCAAGGCCAAAAAGAAAAAACCACACCTTGTTATTTTAGACGTGATGATGCCCGAAATGGACGGTATTGAAGCTTGTGAGCAGATGCGCAACACTCCGAGTTTGGAAAATACCATTATCACTTTTTTAACGGCTAGGGGCGAAGATTATTCTCAAGTAGCGGGGTTTGATGCTGGAGCCGACGATTATATTACGAAGCCGATTAAGCCCAAGGTTCTGGTAAGCAAGGTGAAGGCACTCTTAAGACGATTAAAAGAAGACAAAACGGATACCGAAGAAATAGTAAAGGTCGGCGACATCGTCATTAATCGCGAAGAGTACAAGATTATCAACAATGGCAACGAGATTGTATTGCCGAGAAAAGAATTTGAACTATTGGCCTTATTGACCTCTAAGCCGAACAAGGTATTTAGACGAGAGGTGATTCTTGACCGGGTTTGGGGCAATGAGGTTGTCGTTGGTGGGCGTACCATCGACGTCCACATTCGTAAGCTTAGGGAGAAAATCGGGGAGAACCACTTTAAAACGGTAAAGGGCGTAGGCTATAAATTTGTTTTGTAGAACCGCTGGCTGTAAACACACTCTCCCAGTTTAATGAAGAAAAGGTTGGACTTACCTGCCTTCCAAATCACCTAGATACAAGATATTTCTTTCCGATGTATTTTTATCTTTAGCTGGAAATAATAAAAAAATGGCCATTAGATTAAAGAGGTCTTATCGATTTGCCCTGCGCTCATCTTTAGTGATTACTGCTTTTTGTACCTTGTTAGGCCTTCTGATTGCGTATTATTACGAATTTCATAACTGGCTACTATTGGTCGGTATTTTTGCCCTGATATTTGTTGGCAGTTTTGCCATTCTTCAGATACGGATCGAAAAATTCATCTATCGAAGAATAAAACAGATTTATGATGATGTGGCTCTTTTGGAGTCGTCTGATTTGACGTCGGATCCGGTCACGACAGATATGAAGACCCTTACTGAGGAAATTGAAAAATTCGCGGCCGACAAGAAGATTGAAATCGACACCTTAAAGATTCGTGAGGCCTACCGAAAAGATTTTCTTGGCAATGTCTCCCATGAACTCAAAACCCCATTGTTTACGGTACAAGGTTATATCGAGACTTTATTGGATGGGGCATTGGACGATAAAAATGTGCGAAAAAAATACCTACAGCGAGCCAAAAAGGGTGTTGAAAGACTTATCTATATCGTAAGAGACCTTGACTTGATCACTAAACTTGAAGTTGGTGAGCTTAACCTTGAAAAAGAAGACTTCGATATAGTTGATTTGATTCAGAACGTGTTCGACCTTCTTGAGATGAAGGCTTTGAAAAAGAAGTTGACACTCATTTTTGATATGGACTATCTAAAACCGATTTATGTTCATGCCGATCGCGAAAAAATACAACAGGTACTGATGAATCTTTTGGTTAATTCGATCAAGTATGGCAACAAAGATGGAACGACCGAAGTCAGTGTCGAAGATTTGATCAAGAACAAGGTAATCGTACGTGTTACCGACAACGGCGAGGGTATTGACGAACAACATTTGCCACGTTTATTCGAGCGGTTTTTCAGGGTCGATCAAAGCGGAAATAGAAAAGAGGGCGGTTCGGGTCTCGGTCTTGCGATCGTAAAACATGTCATTGAGGCCCATGGAGAAAAAATCTACGTGGAAAGTGTACTTGGTGCAGGATCTGAATTCTCCTTTACCTTGGAGAAAGCCGAAAAAGTAGTTGAGTCCCAGTAACAGAATACTATTTGGGGGTTCAACAATCCTAAAGATTTACGCTAGATTTGTTATTGGTAAATTTTTCTGGATTTAGTGGGAAGTAAAAACAAGTTAAAACGTTTTAGGGAAAATGAGACATTCGATAATGTAATTCAACCAACTCGGGAAGACATTGTCAATGGAGCGTTTCAGTACAGGGGAAACTGGCACAAGCATTTTAAAAACAATAATCCTGTTGTTCTCGAACTGGGTTGTGGCAAGGGCGAATATACCGTTGGGTTGGCCAGACAGAATTCGCAAAAGAACTTTATTGGCATAGACATAAAGGGTGCGCGTATGTGGCGGGGGGCGAAAACCGCTTTGGAAGAAAATCTGGACAATGTTGCCTTTTTACGGACCCAAATCGAATTGATCGATTTGCTTTTCGCTGAAAATGAAATTTCCGAAATATGGTTGACCTTCCCGGATCCACAGATTAAATATAAACGCACAAAGCATCGCTTGACCAACAAAGAGTTCCTAAAAAAGTACAAGCATGTTTTGAAAGAAAACGGGATTGTCCACCTTAAGACCGATAGTGAATTTATGCACGGCTATACCCTGGGTCTACTTCATGGTCTTGACGCTGAGATCATTTATGCCAATCACGATGTCTATAAAAACGAGGGCAGCCCCAAAGAGGTTTTGAAAATACAGACCTTCTATGAAAAACAGTATCTTGAACAAAAGAAACCCATAACTTATATTCAGTTCAAGCTGAACTAGTTTCAGTTTATCCTGTTAGACCGATGCAGCACCTTCTGATACTTTTCTTTGCAACTTTTTCCGCTGCCTTTATGGCCACCGTGCCACCGGGTTTGTTGAATATGAATGCGGCAAAAGTAAGTGTTAAAAAGGGTAAGCTCAATGGTATCGTTTTTAGCATGGGTATTTCGAGCACTATCATGATCCAAGCTTTCATCGCGGTTTGGATTTCAAAATTTCTACATAACAATCCCGAAGTGTCAGAGTGGCTTCTGAAAATTGCCGTTTTGGTTTTTGCCGGCTTGGCGGTCTATTTTTTTCTTGCGGCTCGGAGCAACAGAAAGAAAGAAGAGGTAAGACTGGTCAAGGTGAGCAAAAAAAACAGTTTTTTCAAAGGGATGGGCCTGGCTACCTTGAATTTATTGACTATTCCTTACTACTCGGGGCTAAATGTCATGTGGAATGCCACAGGATGGATAAAATTCCAAGTTTGGGACATATTGACCTTTGTATTGGCTGCGGGCTGCGGTACATTTACCGTGCTTTACATGTATACCATCTATTTCAACAAGCTGGAGACCAAAAATCAAAGATTTTCAAAAAATTCCAACTATGTTTTGGGTATTTTAATGATTATACTACTCATAATAACATTGATAAGAATAGTAAACTGAACCCATGAAGCCCGAAAATAAAAACTTCTTTCAAAAAGTATATCAGGTGGCAAGGCAAATTCCCGAGGGCCGTGTCACATCCTACGGCGCGATAGCGAAGTATTTGGGTGCGGCAAGAAGTGCCAGAATGGTGGGTTGGGCGATGAACGGGGCAGGTACCCAGAAAGACGTTCCGGCCCATAGAGTAGTCAATCGAAACGGACTTCTCACCGGGAAACATCATTTTGATGGCACCAATCTGATGCAGCAATTGTTGGAGAACGAAGGTGTCAAAGTGGTCAACAACCAGGTCGTGGATTTTGAAAAGCACTTTTGGGACCCCTTTATAGAATTGGATGGGAACTTGTAATCAACTCTAAATTTTTGGGAATTGGCACGAAGCAATAAATAAACCCGCTCTATCGAATTATTCCACATTTCAATGCAAACACTATAGTTTCTTGACCTTATGGGCTATCTTTGTTATCCGCTTGCCGGTCTGGCAGGTTTAGAATGACTTTATATAATGAAGATTGATAAGAAGGATGTTTTAAAGGCCCTTGAGAAAATCACCGTGCCCGGCGAAGGCCAGAATATGGTTGAAAGTGGGGCGGTCAAAAACGTACAGATTTTTGGCGATGAGGTTGAGATCGACATTGCGATTTCAAACCCAAGTTTGCAGGCCCGAAAAAAGACTGAGGTCGAGATTCTAAAGATTGTCCACGCCGAGGTCTATGAAAAGGCAAAGATTAAAATCAACATTAAGGTAGATGTGCCAGCAAAGCCGAAATCGAATGAAATTAAGGGGAAGCCCATTCCCGGTATTCAAAATATCATAGCCATCGCTTCTGGCAAAGGCGGTGTCGGCAAATCCACAGTTACTGCGAACCTGGCGGTCACTTTGGCCAAAATGGGATTCAAGGTAGGTCTATTAGATGCCGATATCTATGGCCCGTCGATGCCGATAATGTTCGATGTCGCCTATGAGAAACCCTTGGCGGTCAATGTAGGCGGAAAGTCAAAAATGAAACCTGTGGAGAGCTATGGTGTCAAATTGCTGTCCATCGGATTTTTTACACAACCCAACCAGGCCGTAATATGGCGTGGGCCGATGGCATCCAAGGCTTTGAACCAGATGATTTTCGATGCGCATTGGGGAGAACTTGATTTCATGTTGTTGGATTTACCTCCAGGTACCGGCGATATTCATCTAAGCATCATGCAGGCCATGCCGGTAACCGGTGCCGTCATCGTTAGTACGCCTCAGGAAGTGGCTTTGGCCGATGCTAAAAAAGGTGTGGCCATGTTTCAGCAAGATTCGATAAATGTGCCCGTTTTGGGCATTGTGGAAAATATGGCTTATTTTACCCCTGCCGAACTTCCTGACAACAAATATTATATCTTTGGAAAGGAAGGCGCCAAGAACCTTTCGGAAGACCTGGACGTTCCATTTTTAGGCGAGATTCCGTTAGTTCAGAGTATCAGGGAAGCCGGTGATGTTGGAAGACCGGCAGCGCTACAGACGGCCACTCCGATCGAGGAAGCCTTTGAGGCCCTGACCAAAAATGTGGCACAGGAATTGGTCAATAGAAACAAGAGTCTTCCTCCGACCGAGGCCATAAAGATAACGACAATGGCGGGTTGTTCCGCCGTAAAGAAAAAATGATGACACCCGAAGAGTTAAAACAAAATGTTGAAAAAGCCTTGGAAGAAATCAGGCCGTTTCTGCAAAGCGACGGTGGCGATATTTCTTTGGTATCCATAGATAATGAAAATTCGGTCAAGGTCAGACTTGAGGGTACCTGTGTGGGCTGTTCTGTAAATCAGATGACTTTAAAAAGCGGTGTTGAAATGACCATCAAAAAATATGCACCTCAAATTGAAGAGGTGGTTAACCTTGCCTAGTTCACTGACAATTGTCATGAAATTCCAATTTCTCTCACTATAGTTTTGCCTCCAAATTCCGATTTTAATGATTAAAACAGATATTTTGATAATCGGTGCAGGCCCTACTGGGCTTTTCGCCGTTTTTGAGGCAGGTTTGTTACAGTTGAAGTGTCACTTGATTGACGCACTTCCCCAACCCGGTGGACAATGTGCCGAAATCTATCCAAAAAAACCGATTTACGATATTCCGGGCTTTCCGGAGGTGCTCGCAGGTGAATTGGTAGATAATCTGATGGAACAGATAAAACCTTTTCAACCAGAATTCACTTTGGGTGAACGTGCAGATACGCTTGATCAATTGGAAGATGGAACTTTTGTGGTAACCACCAACAAAGGAACCAAGCATAATGCCCCCATCGTGGCCATCGCTGGCGGACTCGGAAGTTTTGAGCCAAGAAAGCCCTTGTTACAGAATCTTTCCAAGTATGAGGACAAGGGAATCGCCTATATCATTAAAGACCCCGAGGTTTATCGGGATAAAAAGGTTGTCATAGCTGGAGGCGGGGATTCGGCTTTGGATTGGAGTATTTTTTTGACCGATGTGGCTTCAGAGGTTACCTTGGTTCATCGTAGAAACGAATTTCGTGGGGCCTTGGATTCCGTTGAGAAAGTCCAGCATTTAAAAAACGAGGGAAAGATCAATCTGATTACCCCAGCCGAAATTGTTGGTTTGAAAGGAAAAGACAGATTGGAGGCGGTTACGATTCAAAAAGCTGTCGAACCTAAAAAGGAGTTTGATTTGGAAGTTGATAATTTCATTCCCCTTTTCGGACTTTCCCCGAAACTTGGGCCTCTTGCAGATTGGGGATTGGAAATCGAAAAAAATGCAATTAAGGTAGACAACACCTTGGATTATCAAACCAATATTCCTGGGGTTTACGCCATTGGTGATGTCAATACGTATCCCGGTAAATTAAAACTGATCCTATGCGGTTTTCATGAGGCCACGTTAATGTGTCAAAGTGCCTACCAGCGTATTTTTCCAGATAAGAGATATGTAATGAAGTATACAACTGTTGGGGGTGTGACAGGTTTCGATGGAAGCAAAAAGGAAGCGCCGAAAGCCGTGGTAAAAGCAATAGAGTAAATAAGGAATAAGGAATTCGGAGCTAGGAATTAGTACTTATGGCCGTCAAAAAATTTGAAGATTTACTCGTTTGGCAAAAAGCTCAAGATTTTGCTGTTGCTATTTATCATAATTTTTCTGGCCTAAAAGATTACTCTTTTAAAGACCAAATTACTAGGGCCTCAGTTTCTATTTCAAATAATATAGCAGAAGGTTTCGATAGGAAAACAAATCCCGATTTTATTCGATTTTCATATATGGCGACTAGCTCAAACAGTGAAGTATGCTCAATGCTTTACTTAGCTGAAAGACTTGAATACTTAAGTTTGGACAGGGTCAAAGAATTAATCGAAAAGTCTAATGAAATTTCAAGGATGCTTTACGGACTAATACAATCAATGAAAAAAGACTAGTTCACTAAGCCCTTATTCCTAATTCCTTTTTATGGATATAAAAATAAAAATTACCGATCGCGAGGGTGTGACCCATGAAGTCGATGCCCCTACCGATATGAACATGAACCTTATGGAGGTGGTACGTTCTTACGAACTGGCCCCGGAGGGAACTATCGGGGTTTGCGGTGGTATGGCCATGTGCGCCTCATGCCAATGTTATGTAAAATCGGATCATGAATTGCCTGAAATGTCCACTGACGAAGATGCGATGTTGGCCGAAGCATTTTATGTCGAAGACAACTCCCGTTTGGGTTGTCAAATTAGAATGACCGAAGATTTGGATGGTCTTGAGGTTGAGTTGGCCCCTGAAAGCTAGTTGTAGTCGTTGCGGGCAGAGCGAAGCAATACGTTGACCTCGAGTGCCCAATTAATTAGATATAGCATCGTTGCGGAAGAACTCCTCACGATGAGATGCCCCAAATTAGATCCTCGCCTGGTACGTAAACAAATTATAATATCGTCCCTCCTGGGCGATTAGTTCGTCATGTGTGCCCCGCTCTGCGATATGGCCGTCTTCAATGACCAAGATTTTATCCGCTTTCCGAATGGTGCTCAATCGATGGGCTATCACGAAAGTTGTTCTTCCTTTGGTGAGTTCAGCTAGACTTTTTTGTATAAGCGCCTCACTTTCGGTATCAAGATTAGAGGTCGCTTCATCCAAAATCAGGATTTTGGGATCGGCCAAAACAGCACGCGCGATTGCAATTCGTTGTCGCTGACCTCCAGAAAGTTTGATGCCCCGTTCACCGATCAAGGTGTCTAATCCATCTTCAAAACGCTCGGTAAATTCGTCAACGTAAGCGGCTTTCACAGCATTCTGCAATTCTTCTTCATAGGCGTTGGGTCTTGGAAAGAGTATGTTTTCGCGAATCGTACCCTCAAAGAGAAAGTCATCTTGCAATACCACGCCCAGATTTTGCCGGAAACTGTTGAGGTTCACTTTAGACAGATCATATCCGTCAATGGTAATCTTGCCAGATTGCGGATTCAAAAAACTCGCGGCCAATCCCGCAATGGTCGTTTTTCCCGAACCGGAACTTCCGACCAAGGCAATGACCTCTCCTGAATTGGCCTTGAAACTTATATTGTGAACGACTTCTTTGTCTTCTTCGTAGGCAAAAGAAACATTCTCAAAGACCATGTTTCCTTGAATTCCTTTTAACTCTATTGTCCGGTCGGTCTCTTCAGATTCCGAGGTTAAGTTCATCAATTCCTCGGTGCGATCCAATCCTGCCAATGCCTCTGTCAATTGGCTTCCGATATTGCTCATTTGAATGATTGGGGCTACCATGAGGGCCAAAAGAAATGTGAATTCAAAATATTCCCCCGTACTCAGTTCGCCGTTCATCATTTTGTAGCCACCATAACCCATCATGATACCTGTGGTGGCCAGACCTAAAAGAAAGGTTGACGAGCTCGTCATTACCGCGGTTGCGGTTAAACTCTTTTTTACATTTTGAAACAGCCTTTCGACCCCAGTTTCAAAGACCTTTGCTTCCTGGTTCTCGGCATTGAATCCTTTTATGACCCGAATACCTCCCAAGGTCTCGGTAAGCCTTCCCTTGACTTCCGCGTTGATTTTCCCGCGATCTCGAAAAACTGGGCGTATAACTTTAAAGGCTTTTAACGCGATGAAGGCGAAAATGATTAACGGAATAAAAGTTAAGAGCGTCATTCCCGGACTAATTCGAATAAGCAGGATAAGCGACACGATCGCGGTAATCGTTCCGCCGACCAGTTGTACCAATCCCGTTCCAATGAGATTGCGAACCCCTTCGACATCGCTCATGATCCGTGAAACCAACCCACCTGATTTTGTATTGTCGAAAAATCGTATGGGTAAAGACAATACTTGTTTTTGAACTTGGGCGCGAAGTTCAGAAATCATAAATTGTGCTTGAATGCTTAAGACCTTGGTCAAAAGAAATGACATTATCGCCTGCACCAAAAACGAGATAACGACGATTACCACAAGAATTTTGAGCATATCATAATCTCTGTTGGGTACAATGTCATCCAAAAAATACCGCAAAGAAACAGGCGCGACAAAACTGGCGGCCTTGCTAATAACAATGAGCAATAAGCCAACGAGCACCATCTTTCTTCTGGGCCAGATTATGGTTTTAAAGGCCTTAAGAATGCTAACTTTTTTATCTGCCATATTTTTAATCGAAAAGAATGCAAGTTACATGAAAAATCGAGATGCCAGCTTAAGACAAAGTTTGACTTACAATAAGTTTAACTGTAATATTGCAATATTACGATTATAATTTTAAATAGGACCTTAGAGAACTCTTGTTGTTCATCTGGGGCAACTTTTATCAAAAGTCATTAAATTCACCGGATTATGTGGTGTTTGGCTCAAAAAGTTCAAGGCATGAATTTAAGATCGATACTTTTTTGCTTCCTGATTTTAAGTATTATAGGTTCCCTACCGGGCCAAGAAATTAATGCCGCAAAGAACAAACCCAACATCCTTTTCATACTTACCGATGACCAGGGCTATCATGATGTCTCCTATTATGGCACTGAAGACCTTCATACTCCGAATATAGATTCCATAGCCTCTTCAGGAATACGCTTTGACAACTTTTATGCAAACTCGACCGTTTGCTCTCCCACACGGGCGGCCATTCTCACAGGACGCTATCAAGATCGAGTAGGTGTTCCTGGAGTCATTCGCACCTATCCGCAAGATAATTGGGGATATTTGGACCCCAAGGCGACCTTACTGCCGCAAGAACTGGGCGAAGCCGGATACCATACGGCAATTATCGGCAAATGGCATTTGGGTCTTGAGTCACCGAATACACCAACGGAAAGGGGTTTTGACCATTTCCATGGCTGGCTGGGGGATATGATGGATGACTATTGGAAACATCGACGCCACGATATCAACTATATGCGATTGAATGAACAAGAAATTGATCCTGAAGGTCACGCCACGGATCTTTTTACCGATTGGTCCGTTGATTATATCAAAGATCAGGCGAAAGAGGAAAGCCCATTTTTTCTTTATCTGGCCTATAATGCCCCACATTTTCCGGTGCAGCCGCCTCAAAATTGGTTGGACGAAGTTATGAAAAGGGAAAAGGGCATTGATTCGACAAGGGCAAAATTGGTGGCCTTTATCGAACATATGGATGATGGTATCGGAAAGGTTGTCAAAGCTTTGAAAGATAGTGGGCAGTACGAGAATACCATTATCGTGTTTACAAGTGACAATGGTGGTCATCTACCGAGCAAGGCCAATAATGGCCCTTTGCGGGATGGTAAGCAGAGCATGTACGAAGGCGGATTGAAAGTACCTACCTGCATTAGTTGGCCCGGTAAGATCAAGGCCGGAAGCGTTTCAAGGAACAATTGGATGACGATGGACATTTATCCGACCCTTTTGGAAATTGCCGGAACAAAACCAAAAGATGCAATCGAGGGCCGCAGTTTTTTGAACGATCTTTCTGGATTGGATGCTCCTATTGATGCCGACCGGGCCTTTTACTTTGTAAGGCGTGAAGGCAATATGCGTTATGGTGGACAGCCGATATATGCCATTCGCAAGGGTGATTGGAAATTGTTACAGAATAGTCCGTATGAAGAATACGAGTTATATAATTTGAAGCAAGATCCATTGGAGCAGACCAATTTGATCAAGATAGAATCCGAAAAATACAAAGAGCTCAATACACTTTTGATGGAACATATTCAGGCAGGCGGACAAATCCCCTGGCAAAAAAGAGAAAAATAAAGATGGGCGCCAACCCCATATTCAATTGATAAAAAGGACTATATGAAACATTCGTATCTGCTGTTATTGGTTGTTTTTTTCGGCTGCAAGACCGAAACTCAAAACAAGACGCAAACCCAGGCCCAATCTGCGACCCAACTCGAAATCGAAGTGCCAAAATGGGAAACCCAAGCTGAAAACGTTACCATAATCCGTGATGATTTTGGGGTACCGCATATTTATGGCAAGACTGATGCCGATGCGGTATTCGGATTACTTTATGCCCAATGTGAGGATGATTTCAACCGCGTCGAGCAAAATTACATTTGGGCGACGGGCCGTTTGGCCGAAGTAGAAGGGGAAGAAGCAATTTATAGCGATCTGCGCGCCAAACTATTTATGACGGAGGAAGAGGCCAGGGCCAACTATGAAAAAAGCCCCGCTTGGTTGAAAAAACTCTGCGATGCCTTTGCCGATGGAATCAATTATTATTTGTACACCCACCCCGAAGTCAAGCCAAAATTGCTGACCCGCTTTGAACCTTGGATGCCCATGTATTTTAGCGAAGGCTCCATCGGGGGGGATATTGAACGCATTTCTACAGAAAAAATCAAGGCTTTTTACGAAAGTGGAATGCCAACGAAGGCACATGGTTTCTCGGAAGTGCAAAAAGAGGAACTTACTGAGGAAGAAGAAATGGCCGAGCCCCAAGGATCCAATGGAATTGCAATTTCGGGAGAATTGACCAAGTCGGGAAACGCGCTATTGTTGATCAATCCGCATACGTCATTTTACTTTCGCGGAGAGGTACATGTGGTTTCCGAGGAAGGTTTGAATGCCTACGGTGCCGTGACATGGGGTCAGTTTTTCGTGTATCAGGGGTTTAATGAAAAAACAGGCTGGATGCACACATCGACCTATACCGATGTGATGGATGAGTTTGTTGAAAAAACCATGGTCCTGGAAGGAGATGAAAAGCCCTTTTATCAATATGGGGAAGAATTAAGGCCAATAGAAACCTCTCAAATTACTTTAAAATATAAGGAAGGCAACAGCATCAAAGAAAAGACCTTTCCGGCCTATCGAACCCATCACGGGCCGATTACGCATGCAACAGATGGCCAATGGACGGCATCCGCCATGATGTGGGAGCCTGTAAAGGCCTTGGAGCAATCGTTTATTCGAACCAAGCAAGATGGTTACAAAGGTTTTCGCGAGATGATGGACATACGTACCAACTCTTCAAATAATACGGTTTATGCCGATGCTGAGGGAAACATCGCCTATTTCCATGGTAATTTTATTCCGGAAAGGGATGAAAGCTTTGATTATACAATGCCTGTAGAGGGTTGGAATCCGAAAACCGATTGGCAGGGACTGCACACCGTAGATGAAAACATTTTGTTGCTAAATCCTGAAAATGGGTGGATTCAGAATTGCAATTCCACCCCCTATACCGCCGCCATGGAATTCAGTCCGAAGCGAGAGAGTTATCCAAAATACATGTCACTTGATCGTGAGAATTTCCGGGGCGTTCATGCCATCGAATTGCTGAAGGATAAGAAGGGCTTCACCTTGAACGGACTCATAGATTTAGCCCATGATCCGTACCTGCCTGCTTTTGAGGCATTGATTCCAGGTTTGGTTCGAGCCTATTATTGGCGACATGACCGAAATCTGAAATTGCAAAAGGCAATGGACGTTTTGGCCGATTGGGATTTTAAGACCGGAAAGGAATCCGTTGCCATGACCTTGGCCCATTTTTACGGTACCAGATATTATCAAGAAGGAAAGTATCCCGAGGGAATGACCCCGATGGAGCGTGTTATTTTTTGGGGAAGCAAAGCTCCGAACGATGAAAAGTTGCGAATCTTTGAAGCGGTTCTCGACCAATTGACCGCAGATTTCGGTACTTGGGAAATGCCATGGGGGGAGGTCAATCGCTATCAACGCTTGAACGGTGATATTCGTCAAGCGTTTGATGATTCGAAACCAAGTATTCCCATTGGCTTTGCCTCTGGTCGTTGGGGTGCCCTGGCCGCTTATGGGGCCAGATACAGTAGCGCGAACGCAAAGAAGTTATATGGCACACGTGGCAACAGCTTTGTGGCCGTTGTCGAATTTGGTGAGAAGGTTAGGGCCAAGAGCATCTTGGCCGGTGGTCAAAGCGGTGACCCTTCTTCACCGCACTTTGACGATCAGAGTCAAAGATATGCCGATGTCAATTGGAAAGAAGTACCCTATTACAAGGAGGATGTTCTGAAAAGGGCAAAAAAGACCTATCGGCCGGGGGAAAAGTAATTTGGCTTTATACCCACGCAAGAAGCGTCCACCGCGTTGTGTCGATTTATAGGTGTAATAAAAATGATTGATCCAATACGAGTGTCACACTGAGCCCGTCGAAGAGTATTCTTTCAATTATCATGGTCTTCGACAAGCTAAGACTGACATTGTAAATTGGCGTATCATTGTCGCCGCTACCTAATTTTATAATTAAGGTTTAGGAATGACAAATTCAATGATAAAATTGAAACAATAATAATAGGTGCAACAAAAAAAGGCCCTGGCCATACTAAAATCAGGTAAAAATGTGTTTCTGACCGGATCTGCGGGTACCGGCAAGACCTATGTGTTGAATCAATACATCTCATATTTAAAGGAACGAAAGATTCCTGTGGCGATTACGGCCTCCACGGGAATTGCTGCCACACATATGAACGGAATGACGATTCATTCATGGGCCGGGTTTGGCATTAAAGAGCGTTTGAGCAGGGCGAACTTGGTGACCATGCGAGGCAAAAAATACCTCAAAAAGCATTTGGAAGAGTCCATGATCTTGATTATCGACGAAATTTCGATGCTCCATAAAGATCAGTTGCAGATGGTAGATGAGGTACTTTGTTTTTTTAAAGGCGATGACCGTGCCTTTGGGGGAGTTCAAGTAGTACTCTGTGGTGATTTTTTTCAGCTACCGCCTATTGGCAAGCCTGATGAGAAAAGCAAGGATAAGTTTGCTTTTATGTCAAAAGCGTGGCTGGATGCCAATTTACAGGTGTGTTATCTCACTGAGCAATACCGACAAGAGGGAGATACCGTTCTCAACAACATTTTGAATGAAATACGTTCGGGCCATATTACCCATCAAAGTATAGAATTGTTGAAAAAGGCCGAGTCAAATGTACTTGAAGATACGACCCCAACGCAACTTTTCACACACAATGCCGATGTAGATCGATTGAACCTCTTGGAGCTTCAAAAATTGGAAGGTCGCACAAGAAAGTTCAAGGCTTCGACAAAGGGAAATCAAAAACTGATCGATACCTTGAAGAAATCAGTTTTGGCACAAGACCACTTAGAATTGAAAATTGAGGCCAAGGTGATGTTCGTGAGGAACAATCCGGAGCAGGGCTATGTCAACGGTACATTGGGTACTGTGGTCGATTTTAATGAAGAGGGATTTCCCGTTGTCAAGACAATCCATGGAAAAAGAATTTATGTCAAGCAAGAAACTTGGGGCATTCATGATGATTTCGGAAAAGTCTTGGCCAGCTTGGATCAAATTCCCTTACGATTGGCCTGGGCGATTACCGTACACAAATGTCAAGGAATGACCTTGGATGCCGCAACGGTCGATCTTTCCAAGACTTTTGAACGGGGTCAAGGTTATGTCGCATTGTCGCGATTAAAGAATATTGACAACCTCCAACTTTCAGGGTTTAACGAAATGGCCTTGCGTGTTGATGGTTTGGCACTTAAGGCGGATAAACGCTTTCAAGAGCTTTCGGAAATTGTTGATGGGGAAAACGATTTGGCAACCTTGGAAAGCGAAGCAAGGGTTTTTGTAAAAGCTTGTGGCGGATTGACCGACCTGGAGGAGATTAAAAAACAGTCCAAAAAAATAAAGGAGAAGAAGCAAAAAAAGAAATCGACCTATCTACGCACATTGGATTATCTGAAGCAAGAGATGCCCTTGGATAAAATTGCCGAAGAGCGCGGACTGTCAAAAGGTACTATTGCCGGTCATTTAATTCGTTTGCGAAAAGACCACCCGAAGGAGAATCTTGATTTCTATAGGCCTGATAGTATGTTACTGGAACAGGTGGCGCGAGTTGCCAAAAAGCAGAAAGAGGGACCGCCTAGTCAAAAGTATATTTTCGAAGCGCTGAATCGAAAAGTAAGTTATGATGATATAAAAGTGGCCTTGGCCTTTTTGTAAAATGCATGGTAATGCCCTTATTTAGAAAAATCGGCAAAACATTAGCCTTGATTTTTAGTTTGACAACCCTGTCTTGTGGAGTATTAAATGACCCTATTTCAAACGGACTAAAGGTGGATTCTGAATTGGATCACGCAATATTCTCAGGTAATGATTCTATTATGGATCCGCTGGCCATGAAAACTGATATAGGCTACGACAATATTCCGAACCCTCAATTTCTGAAAATAAAATCGACTTTAAACGTAAATAGTGATAAAAAAAGGTTAATGCGGTTTACTTCCTTAAGACGGCTTGACATGGATGTCTTGGAATTGCAAGTACACGAAACAAATCCTATCAACCATAATGAGTTAACGATTATTCTCACTGGCCCAAGCTTCAAAATGAATTTTAACTATGAGGTTTCCGGACCGATAGTGGAGCGAAAGATTAAAACAAAAAAGCAAGAACTGACCCTAACCGAATTACCAAATCCTACTACTAGATCTCTAAATGGTTATCTCTATTTCAAGGGGATTTGCGATTCCGGTTGCGAAGAGGAAAAATTTGAGATTGAAGGGTATTTTAGAGCCAATCTTGACCAGAATTAGTTCTATTCTTTGGTCACTATCAAAGTAGCGGTCGATCCAGAAGACAATAACCATTTGTTTGAGTAAATCAATTGCCCCGTATCGTCATATACATCGACCTGGGCCGTATTCGGACTTGAAGAACCTTCATTCAAGGCCGTGAAGTCCAAGCGATTAAATCCAGAATCCAGATCTACATTTACACCTTGAAAACTACCGGTCAATAAAACGTTGGCATCCACAACACGACCATTGACCGCAATCTTCACGCGATCGCCATCGACATATTCATGATCTCGGCAGACTATGCCAACGAACTTTCCATTACTCTTGATATCGCCTAGATATTGATTTCCGAAATGCTTGTTTGAACCTTCTTTATCGGTTTTCTTGCCGACTTTGGGGTCAATTTTCATTCCGGCACCGGCCTGTACCAATTTCTTTTCCGGAAGCATTTTAACCGGATTTTTCTTTTTTAGAAGATCTGTATTCACCTTGGGCTCGTTATCGACCACCGAAGGAATTTTCAAAGAAGTGCCCCTATCTGACTTTCCTTGTTCGTCAAGTTTATTGGCCGCCTCTATTTTCAGAGGTTTGCTCGACGGTATATCGCCACCTTGGGCAATACTTAGGTGAGCTGCCATAATGATACAAAACATGGTCAACAAACTTCTCATCGAGTTCATAGTCGAAATTTCATGATAAAGATAACAAATACCCTGCCACAGGGGCTTAAAGCGTTGTTAAAAGCCTAATTTTTCGACGATTGCATCGGCTATCAATTTGTGGCCCGTTAGATTTGGATGTATCGGGTCGCCAGAATAGCAATTTGAACGATTTGAGTAAAGCGGTGTATGAATATCTATTTTCTCAATTATTGATTTGTGATTTGTAGAAAGGATGATGTTTTTAAACTCCTGCAAAACCTCCTTGTCGTACTCTGGGTAGGGGTTTAAATATCCATAGTCGTCAATGGCATTGGTCTGCACCTTTGATACTACGTCCAAGGCCAAAGGCGGAGGTGTCAACAGAACGACTTGGATAGCTTCCTTTTTCATTTTTTTCAAAAAGGTGTCAACTCCCTTTTTGTAGCTGGCGAAAAGTTCCTCTGAAGGCGGTCCGTAAATACCGCAATTGATACCATAACAAAAAAGAGCTACATCGATTTTCGCTTTATCCAGTTCCGAGTCGAGCCTATCGAAAAGATAGGGTCGTGGTCCCGGATGTTCTTTTTCCGTCAATCCGGTAATCGTCTCGCTGGATTTGCCCAAATTCAAAAACCTTAGATTCGGATTGGGTTCTTTCGAATTCATCGCAGTCTGAAGCATTTTCACATAGCCATCTTTGCTAGCCGTGATGCTATCGCCAAAGCACGCGAATACTTGGTCTTTTCCAAAAATGGACTTTTTGCCCTCTGTACAACTTGCAACGGACAATCCTGCAAGGGCCAATACCGATCGGTCAATAAACTGACGCCTGTTCATGATGTGGTCTTTAATTTAATAACGCAGGCCACCGAGATTTATTAGAGACTCGATAAGTATGTTAAATTGATATTTTTTGATTTCGGGCCGCGACTTTCCATTTACCGGTGACCTCGCCCTCCCGCACGGTCAAAAGATTTTCATATTTGGCCACCGTAGGGCAGATGTGCATGGGAATACCATAGAAAATGTCGCCTACTTCAAATTCACTCGCCCTATGTGTCTCCACCACCAAATGCTCCTCACTTTGACCGATTTGGCTACTTTCTTCCAAACCTAAAATTTGCAATCTGGGAAATTCCATTTCACAGGCGATCATTTTATGCCCAAGATCAAAACAGAGCGTGTTAGGTGCTGGTTTACTCAATACACGAATCAATAATACGGCGGCTTTTAAAAATGGCATGTCTGGAAACAGTTCGGAGTATCTGGCATCCCACAATAAAGTGGTTCCAGGGCTTGTCTCGACACCCTCTCTTTTTGCATGGATGGGAAATGTAGGAGATCCCCCGGCTACGATTTCTCGAACTTGAATTCCGTTGCTTTCTATGACCTCCTTTAGTTTCAAAGCTTTTTCAAAAGCTAGATCACATTCCGTTTTGCGCTTTTCGAGATCGGTATTTCTAATGTGTCCGTCGTAAACATGAAGTCCTTCCACAGATAAATTTTTGCTTTCATCCATAGTCTGAAAAAGCCGAAGGGCTTCATCCCCAGGAACAATTCCGGTACGGTTCATCCCTACATTGACGTCCATCCAAAGTGAAATGACAAGGTCGTTTTTAGATGCCAGTGCAGCTATATTATCAAGCGAACTTTGATTATCGACAAGTGCCGAAAACTTAGAATTGGGGTATTTTCGGCTCAGGTCAAGAAATCGCTGAATATTTGCCCCAACGGGTTGCATGGCAAGCAGAATATCACCGGCCCCACAAGTACCCAATAATTCTGCCTCGGCGATTGTGGCGCATTTGAACTTTTTGATGCCATGCCTCATTTGCATTTCGATAATTTCGGCCGTTTTATGCGTTTTAACGTGTGGGCGCAATAAAGCAATATCATTGACCATTGAGACCATCGAAGCTATGTTTTTCTCTATACGGTCGGGATGAACCAATAAAGAAGGGGAAACTACATTTTCAGTGTTTTCAAGTTCGTACCACCTTTGTTCTTTCATCTAACATTATTTATAAACCTCTCCCTTTTTAGAAAGCTGGAAGCAGGCCCTAGTGCAATTCGAACATGGCCTCGATTTCAACGGGAATACCTCCGGGTAGAATCATTCCCACGGCGCTTCTGACACCTACACCATTATCAGGGCCGAAAATATCGGCCATTAGCTCACTGAAACCATTGATGACCAAGGGCTGATCTCCAAAATCAGGGCTTGAATTCACCATACCCAAGGTCTTCACGATTCGCTTGATTTTGTCAACGCTTCCAAAATGCGTCTCGATGGTCGAGAGCATCGTAAGCCCTACTTGCCGCGCACCAAGCTTGGCCTGTTCTAGGTTCAAATCATCACCGGCCCGACCTACCATTAAACTACCATCGCTTTTCATCGGTCCTTGGCCAGAAACATAAAGAAAATTATCGACGACCAATACGGGTTTATAAAGGCCCGCGGGTGGTGGTGCAGGGGGCAAGATGAGTCCTAGGGCTTTGATTCTTTCAGAGGGTGATTGCATTTTGACGGATTTAATTTGAACTAAATATAGCACTTTGAATACATAATAAAGTTATAATTCACTACTCTTTCCGGTCTTGCGTATTTTTAAATAAAGCGAGACAATTGTATGTAGTATTTCATATCTTGTTTGCTGTACGACCATACACTATTAAGCTAATTCAAAACCATATAGAAAATGAAAAGGACAGCATTATTTTTGATATGTTTTCTTCTGACCTCCTTTTGCTTTACGGGATATTCCCAAAAGAACCCAACATCCTCAAAATGGGACGAAAAGACCTTCTCAGGTTTAAAATTCCGTAGTGTGGGGCCGGCCTTTATGGCTGGAAGGCTTTCCGATATTGCCATCGACCCGAACAACGAAAATACTTGGTATGCCGCAATATCTTCAGGCGGGCTTTGGAAGACCATCAATGCCGGAACAACTTGGACACCTCTTACCGACAAGGAATCTTTCTATGCCACGGGCTGTGTGACCATTGATCCAAATAATAGCGGAACCGTTTGGTTGGGCACGGGCGAGAACAATGGTGGCCGACATATTGGAATAGGCCACGGCGTCTATCGCAGCGATGACGGAGGCGCCTCATGGAAGAATATGGGGCTTGAAAAATCAGAGCATATTTCAAAGATTATTGTTCATCCGGAAAATTCCGATGTCGTTTGGGTGGCTTCCCAAGGGCCTTTATGGAGTGCTGGAGGCGACCGGGGGCTATACAAAACGATAGATGGCGGGCAAACCTGGAATCAGGTCATTAAGATAGACGAATGGACAGGTGTGACCGATTTGGTCATTGATCCCAGAAATCCTGATATCTTGTATGCCGCGACTTGGCAGCGGCACCGAAATGTGGCGGCCTATATGGGCGGCGGCCCGGGAACAAGCCTTTATAAAAGCACCGATGGGGGAGAAAATTGGACCGAATTGAAAACGGGCTTACCCGAAGGGAATATGGGTAAAATTGGTTTGGCCATTTCACCTATAAATCCTGATGTGCTGTATGCCGCCATTGAACTTGAAAGAAGAAAAGGCGGAGTGTACCGTTCGACCGACCAAGGGGGCAGCTGGACGAAAATGTCGAATACCGTTTCTGGTGGCACAGGTCCGCACTACTACCAAGAATTGGTGGCCTCGCCCCATGTTTTTGATAAACTGTATTTAATGAATGTAAGAATCTTGGTTTCCGAAGATGGAGGTAAGACGTTTACGGCCATGGAAGAGAAATATAAACATGGCGATAACCATAGCCTTACTTTTAAGGATGATGACCCCAACTATTTACTCAATGGCTCCGATGGGGGTGTTTATGAAAGTTTTGATAATGGGGAGACCTGGAAGTACATCAGCAATATGCCCACGACGCAGTTCTATAAATTGGCCGTTGACGATGCCGAACCATTCTATAATATTTATGGAGGAACCCAAGATAACAATAGTCAAGGTGGCCCCTCAAGAACCATCAACGAAGAAGGCATCTATAATGACGATTGGTTTGTATTATTGGGAGGTGATGGACACCAGCCGGCAACGACCCCGGGCAATCCCGATGTGATGTACGCACAATCACAACAGGGTTACTTACGTAGAATTGACCGCACCACGGGCGAAACGGTTTTTATTAGGCCACAGCCCGAGCCAGGAGAGAAATATGAACGTTTCAATTGGGATGCGCCCATTTTGGTCAGCAACCATGACCCTAAACGATTGTATTTTGCCACACAGAGGGTTTGGCGTTCAGATGACCGAGGTGATAGCTGGTCGCCCATTTCGGAAGACCTGACCAAAGACCAAGAACGGCTGACATTGCCCATCATGGGGCGCAAACAAAGTTGGGATGCAGTTTGGGACGTATATGCCATGTCGACTTACAATACCATAACATCGCTATCTGAATCCCCTATCGATGAAAATGTCATATTCGCAGGCACCGATGATGGTCACATTCAATATACCACCACAGGGGGGCAAGACTGGACCAAGGTTTTGGTCAATGCATTGCCAGGAGTTCCGAGTACCGCTTTTGTCAATGATATCAAGGCGGATCTACATGATGTGAATGTAGCGTACGTGGCCTTGGATAACCATAAGTACGGCGATTATGCACCCTATCTATACAAGAGCAATAACGGTGGTAGATCATGGAGCCGAATAACCAATGGACTCCCAGATGGAACTTTGGTCTGGAGATTGGTACAAGACCATGTCAATAAAAACCTATTGTTTCTGGCCACCGAATACGGTATTTATGTTTCCTTCGACCAGGGTGGGAGGTGGATTAAATTTTCCAATGGACTTCCGACGATTTCCTTTCGGGATTTGGCCATACAGAAAAGGGAAAATGATTTGGTAGGGGCTTCCTTCGGAAGAAGTTTTTATGTTTTGGACGACTATAGTCCGTTGCGGGACGTGTCCGATGAGATGTTTCGCAAAGATGGGGTGTTGTTCAAACCGAGGAAAGCGCATCAGTATGTGCAACAAAGACGGCGAAGTCCAAGTCAGGGGGCTGATTATTTCATTGCCAAAAACCCGCCTTATGGAGCGGTATTCAGCTACTATCTGTCAGATGACCATAAGACCATGGCAGCGGAACGTAAGGGTCGCGAGAAGAAATTGCATAAAAACCAAGATGTTCCCTTTCCGGGATGGGATGCCCTGGACGAGGAGAAAAATCAGGCGAAACCCTCGGCCCTTTTAGTGGTTAAAAACGCCAGTGGAAAAATCGTCGATAGGGTGACTGGGACTCTGGAGAAGGGCTTTCACAGGGTTGCCTGGGATTTGACCACACCGGTTGCGACCAATCTGGATACCAATATGAAAAAGAAAGATGACGATGATGATTCTCGTTCTTCGATCATGGTCGAACCGGGAACATACTCGGTGACCTTGTACAAGAATGTTGATGGCAATGTTTCGCAGTTGGGAGACACTCAGACCTTTACCGTCGAACGCATACGTCAGAATGTCCTACAAAACCCCGAAGCAGATAAGATTGCCGCCTTTTTGGAAGACTTGAAGAGTTTTAGCACGACTTTCGATGTCACGGTCCATAATTTCAATAAAGCCGAAAAAAAGGTGAAGGCCTTTGACAAAGCCTTGCGATATGTGAATACGGCACCTGGGCCCATCGAAGCTGAAATTGCAAAAATCCGTGAAACCCTATTTTCGTTGAAACAGGCATTGTTCGGTAATTCGTCTAAAGGCGAGGTGGGCGAGAAAGACAATATGACCGTTCAAGATCGATTAGGCGTAGCGCAACAGGGTTTTTATGGCAATACCTATGGTCCGACCAAAATGCAGATGCAAAGTTTCAATATGGCCAAACAACAATACGCAAGCGTGCAGGCAAAGCTTCGCAAGTTTTTGGACACAGACGTGCCAAACATGGAAAAGAGGTTGATAGATGCCGGAGCACCACCGATTGTTGATTAAGCCTTTTATTTGGAATTTAAAAGAGTGTCTAAAAAGCCAAAGCTTGTTGTCATCACGAACAGGGTAAGGTAATCTTCCTATGGATGGCAAGTACGAATAGGTCGCCCGTCTGAACGGAATGGCTTCATGCCATATTTAGACCTAAAATCTGACTTTATAGACACTTTCATTTATTGAAATTACTTTCTCAATCATCAATTTCAGGCGACAAATACTGGTAAACCAGTCCTGCAAGAATGGCTCCGACTATAGGGGCGACCCAAAACAACCATAGTTGGCCCATGGCCCAACCTCCCTCGGCAAAAAGGGCTTGACTGGTACTACGCGCCGGATTGACCGAAGTATTCGTCACAGGGATGCTTATTAAATGTATTAAGGTAAGACCAAGACCAATGGCGACCCCGGCCAAATATTTTGGTGCCTTTGAATGTGTTGCCCCTAATATAATGATCAGGAACATGAAGGTCATGACGACTTCTGTGAGCAAGGCCGCTGTCATATTATAGCCATCAGGAGAATGTTCCCCAAAACCATTTGCGGCAAAGCCACCAACGCCGTCAAAACCTGCCTGATTAGTGATGATCAGGTAAAGAATACCAGCTCCGGCAATTGCGCCCAAGACTTGGGATATGATGTAGGGAATAAGATCTTTCGCATCGAATCGACCGCCCATCCATAATCCGATTGAGACCGCTGGGTTCAAATGGCAACCCGAAATATGGCCGATTGCATAGGCCATGGTCAAGACGGTAAGTCCAAACGCGAGCGCCACGCCTACAAAACCGATTCCGAGTTCGGGAAATCCTGCCGCTAGAACGGCACTTCCGCACCCGCCCAACACGAGCCAGAGTGTTCCAATAAATTCAGCTACTAATTTTTTCATTTTTTCGAGGGTTTTAGTTAATGAATAATTTTTTTAGCGGCCTCAATTTAGTTAAAATTATCTTAATGATTTAACATAACCCACATAGTATGAGGAAATTATTCCGTAGGCCATTTGAAATCGATTATATATTATTCTATCTTGTAAGAACCTAAACAGTTTGAAATGGACAAAAGGGATTTTCTGAAACGAATGGGCCAGGTAGCAGCTATTTCGCCCTTTTTACCGATGGGCTTACACGCCCAAAAAAAAGAACGTATCGCACCATACCCGTTGGGAAATGATGAAGAATTTTGGAAACGTATCCGAGAAGATTATGCACTAAAACCGGATTATATTAATTTGGAAAATGGCTACTATAACTTTGTGCCCAAGCCCACTTTGAACAAATTTCTGCAACATGTAGAAAAAGTGAATTATGAAGCATCCCATTATATGCGTACCGTTCAGTGGGATAATAAAAGGCGAATTGCCGACCGTTTGGCCAAATTGGTGAATTGCGATCCCAAGGGACTGGTAATCACCAGAAATACCACCGAATCATTGGATCTTGTTATAGGTGGATTTCCATGGGAAGAAGGAGACGAGGCCATATTTGCAGAACAAGATTACGGGGCCATGCAAGAGCATTTCAAATTGGTGTCGAAGCGCTATGGGGTGGTAAACAAAATTATTTCCGTTCCGAACCATCCAAAATCGGACGAAGAGATTGTGGCCCTATATGAAAGTCAGATTACTCCCAAAACGAAACTGATGATGGTCTGTCACATGATCAACATTACGGGTCATATCCTTCCGATTCGTAAGATTTGTGATATGGCCCACAGTCATGGTGTGGAGGTGATGGTCGATGGGGCACATTGTGTCGGTCATTTCGACGTCGATATTGAGGCACTTGATTGTGATTACTACGGAAGCAGTCTGCACAAGTGGTTGAGTACACCTTTGGGAGCAGGTCTTTTGTATGTGCGCAAAGAGAAAATTTCGAAAATATGGCCCTTGTTGGCCGAGCATGACCGGGACCCAGATGATATTAGTCGATTGAACCATACCGGAACGCATCCTGTGCACACGGATCTAGCCATAGACGATGCCATCGATTATCTCGAAATGATCGGTATGGAAAGAAAAGAGAAAAGACTACGATACATTCAGCGTTATTGGTCTGATCAATTGCGCGATGTCACAAATGTGGTCATCAATACACCGATTGAAGAACACAAAAGCTGCGGTATTGCCAATGTGGGGATTAAAAATATGAAACCTAAAAAATTGGCAGAGATTCTTTTGAACGAGTTCAAAATTTTTACGGTTGCCATTGATGGGGCGAATGTCCATGGGTGTCGAATCACACCAAATGTTTATACGAGCATAGAAGAGCTAGATAAGTTTGTTTCGGCGATTAAGACCTTGGCCGAAAGAACCTGAGCGAACAAAATCTTTTTGACAAAATGGTTTCTATCTCAAGCGCACTTAAATTTGTGCCGCTCAATGGTTTATTGGTTTCGGGTCCTGGCTTGACCTGACCGATTTATTTGTCTCGAAGCACCTTCTTTCACTCCCCTGTCTTTCTTCATATAATTGTTGTGGATCCATTCGTCCTCATGATTGTCTATCGTTGAGAAAACGATATTGTCTACCGCATTTTCCAAAGTTTCAAGAACGGTAGCCTCATTAATGACCTGTCTTGATTTTTTCTTGTCCTTAGTATTGATAGCTTCCATGAACCTGACGACATCTGAAGAACCTGCGGGCTTAAAGTCATCTTCCGCTTTGTTCGATATTGACTCTGTCATGATTGATTCGGATATTTTATCCCAAAGGGCTTCGAACAATTTTTTATTGTTGTAAATGTCCACTCCATAAACCTCCCCGTTGATGGCGTAGGCATAGCCGATGGCCGTGGCATTGTTTTCTAAAAGGTCTGAGAATTTCCCTATCATTTCGGCTTTTGCCTTTTTCAATTCTTTGTTTTCCAAGGTTAGTTGCAGACTGGTTTCAGAGACTTCGTCAGCGACCTCTACGGCATATCCATTAAGGATAGAAATATTCTGGTTGAGTTTATCTTGCTCCTTCGTAACATTTTGCCATACCGTACCTTGGCTCTTATCATACTTAGCGGCCATTTTTAGTTTTCTTGAGGACAGCATTTTATCGTTCGATGCAAAGCGAGCTACCTCTTCACCCTCACGCTGTTGCCATCTGCCTTGTTCGACACAAAAACTCTGAAGTGCAACGTTTTTGGCTTTTGGTGGAATGATGACGTCCTGAGCGATGGTACGATCTTGTTTGCCACCTTTTACGATATCGCCAGAATGGATGAAGACATATGAATCCCCGTGATTTGAAATCGAAAGCTCATTTACTTCGCCCGTTTCGTTTAACGTGACCGCTTCACTTTCCATGGCCATACTCAATGGCGTGTATGTTTTGGCCCCTAGCTTTTCTCGACCATGGATCAAGAAAACTTGCAGGTTTCTTTCGGTAACAGGTTCACCGATGGTAAATTCTCCCACAGAAAAAGGCTCCTCAGAATCAGGGATTGAATGAACTGCTTGGTTTGCGGCCAGTTTATTTTTTTCAATGCGGTCTTTACATGATGGGTGTACGGTAATAAAAAGAAGAAGGAACACCAATTTTAGTGTTTCGGAAATCTTAAACGTATTCATTTATTAGGATTTTGGTGACAATCAAAGCTAGAACATCGAAGATTATACAGATAGCGGGATTGAGGGAACCCACACATTCAAGACGCAAAACGGCATTTTCGTTTAGGGAAGCCTTTTAAGGAGCCAAGAATATAATAAAAAGGGTGGGGTTTTTTTTCGGCTTAACGAGTAAATCAGTCGTTCAGCTTGCCCAAGAATACGTTCACCTTTGGGTTGATGGGATTGCCGGCCGAGCGACGCAAAACCACGATTTGACCCGCATGCCAGATAGCATCCTCTATGGGTCCGTTGATGTTGTTCCAAAAGGGAAATTTGGAAGAAGAACCGTCAGGTCGCTTGAATACAAGGTTATGTTCCTTTAAGTCATTGGATTTTAACAGTAATTCACTGGCGGTCCTAAAATTTTCCAAAGTGGCTTTTCTTTTCTCCTCATATGACATCTCGGCTGGCTTGACCGTAAAATCGGTAGGCTGTTTTTTGGCAGAGTTGACTATGGTTCGCGAAAGTCCGTACAAATGGTCAAGGGTTTGCGAAATGGTGCGCCCTTCATTACCGGGGCTATAATTCAAATCATTTTCGGTAAGGTCTTTCGTGGCCCAATGGTAACGAAACCCCAATCCATCGATCATTCTAGAAACAACCGCTCCGGCGGTATATTCGTCGGGCGTATTGGAAATTGCGGCGTAGGGTATTGGATCGTCGGTGTTTTCTTGTGACATTGCATTAAAGGGGATAAGCAAAATGAATATGCTGAATATATATTTCATAAGATGACTTTAAAGATTACGGTTTGGCCCACAACTACTTCGACGAAACCCTACTTTATTTTTACCAAAGGTTCTTTTTCCAAAAAACCCAAGGATTGCAAAAATAAATCAGTTTCAAGTACGGTCTGCCTGTAAAGGTCCAAATTACGATAATTAAAAAAGCCATGCCCTTGACCCTCATATAATTTCAAATCGCAACGACTTCTAACCTTCTGCATGACTTTTTGATAATATTTGGCGGTTTCGACAGGAATCAACTTGTCTGCGGTGCCAAGAAAAAGAATCGTAGGCGGCGCGCCGGTTTCAAGATTGTGTAAAGGTGAAAATTGTTTGTAAGCCTCGCCAATCCGTTCAAAACCATAACCGCCGGGGCCATTATCGATTACTGGGTTGAATAGCACCAAAGCGTTTGGAAGACAACTTATGCCTATATCATCTGTATTTTCATCGTAACCGGAAATAATGCCCGTTGCTGCAGCGAGATGACCCCCCGCCGAACCTCCCGATGCAATTATTCCATTTGGGTCGATATTGAATCGGGCCGCGTTTTTCCGGATAAAACGAATGGCCGACTTGGCGTCTTTCAAAGACTCAAAAGGAGAGGTTTGGTGTTTTGTTTCCGTTCGATAGTCCGCCAGAAAGCAAATTAATCCCCTTTGGGAAAAATACTTGGCATGCTGCAAAAATTGAGACCTGTTACCGCCTTTCCATCCTCCTCCAAAAAAGAAAACAACCGCAGGATATTTCTTATTAGCATCCAATTTTTCAGGGGAATGGATTTCTAGAAAAAGTTCGGTGTTTTCGACCTGTTTGTATAAAACTTCTGTTTGGGCCGAACACGGGGTACAAAAGAATCCAAGAACCAACAGTAGCGGAGCGTAAATTTTCATACTCCGAACTGTTTTAAATGGTGATCAAGGTGATAAATGGTCAGGCTGATCCATTTTTCCTTATTCAATTGTCCGAAATATGGGTGTTTCCCGAACTCAAAGTTTTCGTCGAGATTTGAAAATTCAATGATATTCTCTTTTAAAATTCTGGTATCGTTCTCAAAAGTTGTTGGCTTTGTCCCTTCACCCTTGACTTGGTCCAGTCCTTTGGGGGTAGGCACGGTCAGACCTTTATTGTAAAATGCGAAGACCTCCTTGGGTTTAAGTGCACCATACTCACCGGCCTCGAACGTACCCAAGGCCAACCGTATCTGGTCTGTGCAATGGCATACCATCTGATGAGCGTTCATGGTTCCGAACGAAGGTTTTTGCCCTGGTGCCAAATTATCGATTCTTTGGAAGAACTTGTGTATTTTCTCTTGGGTCATTTATGAAGATTTTCAATTGCCACCATATAAATAGTCAGCTGCGGCATCGCCGATTTTCTTATGATCATGCCCGACTCCGGGTACGACAACAATTTGCCATTCAAAATCGTAATCAAGGGTTTTGGCTTTTTCTTTAGCACTTTCGAAAAAGAACCTTCCCCTTGCCAATCTATGCAAACCTTGTTCATCGGCTGTTTTTGACCTCAAAAAAGTTCCTCCTGTTTCATTTTCATTGTCGAGTTCACCAAGAAAAATCACTAATTTTTTTGCAAATACCGGCATTAATGATTCTTTGCCCAAAGAAGAGCCTTTTAGGCCTAACGGAAGTGAATATTCAAAATTGGGCAGGGTATAAAAACTAGCGTTGGAAGCAACGATCCTATCTGCCTTTGAACTTCTATGGAAAAGGGCATGCCGATGCAATATATGGCCACCAGCGGAGTGACCAAAAAGGTCATAGGTCGTTGTCGTTAAATTTAACTCGGCCTTTACCAAATCGAATATTCTATCGAAGTCGTTGAAAATCCACTCTTCGGCATTTGCATTGACATTGAATTTAAAATCTTCTTCATTGAGCCTTGCGATATTGGTGTTCTCAATATATTCTATGCTTTGCCTTAAGTTCAGATTTTTTATGAGCCCGCAGATGTGGTAATCCCCGAATGTGTATTGATCCTCCCGGTACATGGGGCAGAGAATTAGTATTCCGTATTTTTCAGATTCCTCTACCCATGCGTCTCGATAACTATCAGCATTTCTGCCAGCTCCGGGTATGACCATCAGTATTTTCGAAGAGGGCTTGAAATTCTTTGGCATATGAAAGAAAACATTTATTGTTTTACCCTCATTACCTTTGCCTCCTTCTATCAAAAAGGCCCCAGAACCGGTTTCAAGGCCAATTTCATTTATAACTGAGGCCTTTTTCGAAATCAATCCGCTCTTTTCAACAAGTTCCATTTCACAATATGGGCAAGTTCCAGGTTCGTCAAAAGTGAGTTCATCACATTGTAGCGCACATGGTTTGCAGACATACTCCTTTTTTTTATCCGAACATGAAGAAGATAATAGCAGAAGTAGAATCAAGGCCTGTAGTGTATTGACTTTCATTATTGGATGTATATTAGTCCCCCTCTTGATAGGCTTCTTCAAGCCATTGGGTCAATTCTGAATCGACTTCCGAGTCATCCGATAGTCTAACCCGATGGGTACACATCGTTCCGAAAGGGCCTGGGCCTTCCAATCGAATTCCGGTAGACTTGTTCCTTAGTTTCAAACCTAGGTCTATACGTGTTTTTGTGGCAGGTTTGATCAGGGCGAATTGTTTTTTTCTAATAATACTGACACTTGTTTTCCTGGGGGTAATCGTCACATCACTTCCAAATCCCTTAACTACCTCTAAGAGTTTTTCATAAATAGGAAGCAGATTCTCCTTGCCTTTATATTGGTTCTCGACCAAATCTTCGGGAGTGTCATTTTGCTCTTTTGACAATAAAACAATCGTGTTGGCGAAGCCATGAGTGACACCGTGCTCCTTTTTGAGGAAGTTTACCGCTTCGGAGTGCTTTGTAAAAGCCCTTGACTTTATTATCGATTTCCATTGGTCCAATGACTTGCCCGTTTTTTTTGGCATATTGGCGATCATTGTTTGTAGCGCCTTATCCATTTTAGTGAAGTTTTAGTCTCTGATAATGTTCATATGTTCATTCAAGCCTGTCATCTGCCATTGCCCAAGTGCAATGGGAATATTTCCAATACTGTTCAAGGCGTCAAAAAATTCTTTGAGTATAAAAGGCCGATTTTGCAATTCTTGAATCCTTGCGTATTCGGCCATTGCGTTTTCCAAAAGGTACTTTCCTGTTATGTAACTTGTTCCATATCCCGGTTGGCGCAGATACAGATGTTGTTCGAAAATCAAAAGTTCTTTTTCGGTCTTCATCCATCCCCTTGGGGTATATTCAGAATGGATTTTACCTGCCTCTTCCATGGTCATTTCATTGGCGTGTGCGTATAGTGAACCCAACCCACGAGCGGCCCGTTGTGCAATCATGATATAAACGATTTCGCGGGTTCTCGGACTATCTTCGTAGAGGCCTGCATGCATGAACTTTTCCTCAACGGCGGTAGCCGTGCCTTCGTTGCGTGAATCAAAAATATTATATAACAAAGGACCTTTTCTAATTTCGCTTTGAGGGGGCTCGTTGTCCATTCTAGCCAACTCAAACCAGTGGTAGAAATGTGAGTACAAGGGTCGGGGGTCATAGTGTTCTCCGATCAAGAAAAAATTACGCTTTTCTTTTGGCACATATTCTCCCAAATGCTCACGAAGGGCAGGTTCGAAATAAGACTTTACCGTAACAATGTCTTGCTTTCTGAGGAAGTCCATTAAACTCTTGGCGGCCGCTTCTGCCATTTTTTCATAGGCCTCGGGGGAATCAGCATCGACTAGTTCCGGCAAATTTCTATTTCGATGTTCCTCCAGCTTTAAAGATGACCAGGCACGTGCCAATTCACGTTTTAGGATCATCACCTCGTCCTCCCAAGTCAATGGTACCAGATGTACATTTTGTAGATACCAGGTATAGTTTTCCTTGCCGATCCCTGACGGGCCTGTTTTTGATTTCGATTCGACCTCGAGCCACAAGGCCAGATCATCGGTTGACGAAATCGCCACTTCGATTGCGGATACCAATTGCTTGTCATTTTTAATATCGGATTGTTTCTTTAGCGCTCTGAGATTATTGCCCTGGGTCTTGATATCACGAATTCCGGCAATCCATAAATCCCTTGCATTGCCTGTTAGATTTTCCTTGGCCTGTTCGTTTAGTGGAGGAATCACTTTTAAATCTTTCAAAAGTCGCTCCCGTTCATTAGGGGACAAAGGAAATTCATATGTCCATAGTTCAGTGGTGCCGTGGTGGGTTGGCCCTTCGTGGGCTGGCACATCACTTCTCGCCATCCAAAGCGATTTATAAAAGGCGGGGTCACGTGCCCATGGTTTCAGCACTCGATAGTTAAAGTCGTAACCGTTCATTTCGGCCCAAACGACCATCCAATCGACTTGATCGGGAGTCGACCAGGAAGATGTATCAATGGCCTTCAGTCTCGATTGCAATGCTTTGAACTGAGGATGCCTTTTCTCAAATGTTGCGGAGGTGTAATCTGGTGCCCCATTGAGCAAAGGTGGCTTTTCAAAAGTCCGCCATTCTTTGAACAACTTGGTCAGCTCTTCGTATGAATTTGCGGTATATTCGGCAGGCTCTTGAATTGCAGTCACCCCTTCATCGTTAAGGTTTGTGGTGCAGCAAAAAAGAATAAGAAGTGATGTTAAGATGTTCATTGCGTACATGATTATTATTTACTTTCAGAATAGATGTCCGTCCACATTGACCGCCAAATCTTCCAAGATCCATTTTTCTGTTTTCGGTAAACCGTTGTATTAATACCTTTTTGGATCATTCCAAAAATGGTCGAGTCCTTTTGGTATGTCCAATCCAAAATGGAATTGTGGGTCGTAATGGCCAAGGTGTCACGTATGTCTAGCGCGATAATTTCTGTTTTATAATCGTTTATGGTGGTTATTGAGCTATCATTTGGAAACCAAAACCTTCTTATTTCCGATTTTCCCTCAATAGGTTTCAATTTGTTTGGTTGAATTCTCGCATTTTCCTCCAAAAGGGCCATTATTTTTTCCTCATCCATTTTCAGCCAACCGTTTACATAATCATTATGTATTTGCCTGATTTCCAATTCTTCCCTGTTGGAAACCTCAATGGCGCGCTTCTCGTTTGTTTGGTCGCTTTTGCAATCGCAAAATGTTGACGCCAGAAGAAGCCAAACGAATATAGGCCAGATTTTTACATTCATGTTTAATGTTATTTGTTAAGGTCCAAATGAAATTCTTCAACCTTTTGCCAATCGTCTGTCCTATCAATGATTGTATCAAATATACAATATACAAGACCTCAATTCGACTTTTGAGATTTAGGAATGAAGACGTTTTTTGGGTTATCGAAAACACCGAACATTATTGTGAGCGGGCCTAAAAGTGACAATTGTCATAGTTAAATAGTTGTTTGATAGGTAGTTTTATTCGTTTGAAACCCCCATTAAACCGCAATCCGCGCAAATATTCGCTTTGGTGGATGGAAATTATTTGAACCTATAAATAACCTAAATGAATTCATATGGAATTATCCAAAAAAAGGTGGAATCTTAAAGATACCACCGTGTTGTTGCGAATATTAATCGGATGGCACTTTTTGTACGAGGGAGTAATCAAGGTCTATGACCCTGAATGGACCTCCTTCGGTTATTTAGCTTCGGCACAGGGCCCGTTGGAGTCTTTATTCGCTTCAATGACCTCAGATACCATAATGCCGTGGGTAGATACCCTTAATTGGCTGGCTCTCATTTTTGTGGGCGTAACCTTAGTGCTTGGGGTCTTTGAAAAGTGGGGAGCCCTTGTAGCTATTGGCCTGTTGGCCCTGTATTATTTGGCGCATCCATCGTTTCCATGGGTAGATCAGTTAAGGGTCGAAGGAAGTTACTGGTTCGTCAATAAGAACCTTATTGAACTGGTGGCCTGTATGTTACTTTTTCAATATCCCACAGGGGCTTATTTTGGATTGGCTCGCATATTCAAAAAAGGTAAACGGCAAATTAAAACTGAAATATCATGAGTTGGACAAGAAGAGATGCTCTTAAAGGGTTGGGAGGAATACCAATTCTCGGAGCTGTTTGGTGGGCAGGTGCCGCCAATGCTGTAGCAAAGAATAGTGAACGTAACGAAATATTGGAATATCTTGATATAAAGCCTGTATTGCCTTCTATCACATACGAGATGGAAGGCGAACCGTTACGTGTCGGCATTATCGGTTTTGGTATTCGTGGGGAGCAATTATGCCGTTCTTTGGGGTTTGCGACCAATGAATGGATTGAAGCCATGAAGGTCGCCGAAGTCGAGGCAAAGGCCGAGGGAAGTGTACACACTGCCCTTGAAGATTATATGGCGCAGAAAAAACTGAACGTAAAGTTGGTGGGTGTATGTGATGTATTTGACTATAGGGCCGAAAAGGCCATCAAGTCGTTCAGTATAGAGGGTAATACCATGAAGCGCTATAAAACGCATCAAGACATGATACAAAGTGGTGATGTCGACGCCGTAATCATAGCGACACCTGACCATTGGCATGCACCAATGGCCATCGACGCGCTTGAAAACAACATACATGTATATGTCGAAAAGCCGATGACGCATACCATTGCCGAGACCTATCGACTAAAAGAGGCATCCGAAAAATCAAAGGCTGTCTTTATGGTAGGCCATCAGCATAGGCAGACGCTAAGCTTTCAAACTGCTCAAAGTATTGTTGAACAGGGTATTCTCGGTCACGTTTCATTGATAACCACGAACACCAATAGAAATGACGACAATGGCGCATGGAACTATGAAATCCATGAAGAGGCCAATGAAAATACTATTGATTGGGATCTTTTTTTGGGTTCCGCACCAAAAATACCCTTTAATAAAAATCACTTCTTTAGATGGCGAAAATGGTGGGCCTATGGCTCAGGGCTATCGGGTGACTTGCTGACGCATGATTATGATCGTTTGAATTGCGTCTTGAATATGGGCATACCTCGGTCGGTGATGTCTTCCGGAGGTATCTATACTCATAATGATGGCCGTAATGTTCCCGATGTAATTCAGGTGAATATGGAATTTCCAGATTTTAGTACAGGAAGTAGCCAAGTCAAAAACAAGGAAAGGGGGATGACTTTTGTATATAGCGCCTCCTTGGGTAATGGTTTTGGTCGACCGACTATACTTATGGGGCACGACGCGACGATGGAGCTCGGCAATAACCTCACTATTTGGCCTGATGGCCGTTCTACCAAATACGCAGAAATGATCGAGGCCGAAAAAATGAAACCCCAAGTGCCGATATATCAGTATCGTCCAGGTTCGAACCTGCCAGATGCTGTTTCTTCCGCGACATCGCAATATTTTGCCGATAAAGGCCTTATGTGGACCTATATCGACGGAGTAAAAGTCGATTCGACCTATTTGCATTTGGGCGAATGGCTGAGCAGTTGCCGTAGCGGGGCAAAAGTGAGTTGTGGCATAAAAGAAGGATTTGAAGAAGCCATTTCGGCCCATATGGCCGGTTTGTCATGGAAACTCGGTAGAAGAATAGAATGGGATTCAAAGAACGAGGTCATTGTGCCCATTGACGAGATTGATTTTGATGAAGTGTTGTTGTCGAGTCCCGAAACGAATCGACCATCGATTGTAGTGACATAATTGAAACGGGCATTTCGTCATTGTAGATAATAGGGCAGGAGGTATTCTGGTGACCGGTTTGTACGGTTCTCTTTTAGATTGATATGTCTTGGCTATTCGGATTGGTTTATCGCCACCTGTTCTTTGCATGTAATACTTCAAATGGATTAAACCAGTGGCCTTTTTGTGATTCGAACTTGGTTTTTGCATTGTTTTTTGACAAGCGGTTTTCGCCTGTGGAAAACCGTTGACTGAAAGTTCTTTAACCTGACAAATATCATTGTTAGTGGTTTGTAACAAGCTTATCTTCAAGATATTAAAGCTAATATCATGGAAGTAAAAAAGTATCCGCACGCAGATTTAGACAGAAATAGTGGCCTTTACTTCGTAATTGGCCTTACCATCGTTCTTTTCACGACTTGGAGGGCGTTGGAATTCAAGACGTATCAAAAAGATACTGCTATCGTTGAACACATAAATGTACCTGATGATCTCAAGGAGGAGGTACCTATAACCGAAGCGATTAAAACACCTCCGCCGCCGGCCCCGCCAGCCGCTCCCGAGCTAATCGAAATTGTTGAGGACACTGAGGAAATTGAAGAGACGATAATAGAGAGTACCGAGATCAATCAAGATACCGAGGTGAATGTTGAAATAGAAGTAGATGAGGTAGAGGTTGGGGAGGTCGAGGAGGAAGTTTCTGTGCCGTTCGCCGTTATTGAGAATGTACCCATATTTCCGGGTTGTGAAAGTTTAGCAAGTAATGAGGAGCGCAAAACCTGCTTTGAGAAAAAGATTCAAGAGCATATTGCCAAGAAATTCAACTATCCGGAGATTGCCGCTGAGATGGGAATCCAGGGTCGGGTTTTTGTAGCCTTTGTTATCGATTCGAAAGGTATGATATCAAGGGTCAGAACCAGGGGTCCTGATCCGAACCTAGAGAAGGAAGCTTCGCGAATAATCAATTCTTTACCTCAAATGAAGCCGGGAATGCAACGCGGCAGGCCCGTGAAGGTACCCTATAGCATTCCAATTACTTTCAAATTGAAATAGGGTCACTCGAAGCAGGTCAATTGAAGTATCTTTTTGGCCAACAGGGTTTGAACTAATTTGGTACATTTACACCGACACTTTAAGACTGATATAGATGTCAAGATTGTTGAACTTCACGCCCATGGTTTTTTTACTGTTCTTGATGGGATGTTATGCACAGGTTCCCGAAGAGGTCGAACTTGCCTTTGAAAAAAAGTATCCGGGAGAGAAGCACTCCAAGTGGGAGATAGACCGAAACGGTAATTTCGAGTCGCATTTCAAAAAGGACGGAAAAGAATATCGCGCAGATTTTACCCCTCAGGGCGAATGGATCGAAACTGAACGAAGTATCAAGAAAAAAGAATTGCCAGAATTGGTGTTGGAAAAAATCAAGTCGGATTATAGTGATTATAAGATTGTCGAACTTGAGGAGACCCGACATCATTCGAAGGGACTTTTTTATGATGTTGAGCTAAAAAAAGATGGTAAAAAGAGAGATGTAGAGTTTAAAGTCAGCGGAGAAATCATCAATTAAAATGTTAGGTGAATTTCCCAGAAATCATTTCTCAATATAATCGACCAGCTTCTGCGGACCTTCCAATAAAATGCGCACCACTCTTAGCGTTCCGTCCTCAGTGGTGGCAATCTGCCATTTGATCAATGAGATTTTTCCTTGGTCAATTTCAATTCCTGTGATGCTTCTTGGGTGTACACAGCTACCATCGTTGAATAAGGGTATCTCGCCCGGTTCAGGAAATCTCGGACGGTGGGTATGGCCCACCACCGTCATTAAAAGATTATTGGCCAATATCCATTTTTTTAGACGTCGCTCCACTTTTCTTAGTTCGGTATAGTTTTTTGCCGGACTCGTCGGGTCGGCTATTCCCCATACCTGCAATGGCTTCCATAGTACACGTACCAAAAACCTGCCCCAACGCCAAAAGACATAATTCCACCAGTCTGCCTGATGCCCATGGGTCAATAAAACTTCTTGCCCCGTCTCTGAATGCTTTAAGATAATGGCCTCATGATAGGTAATTCCCTCGAAAAGTTCTTTGTCTTTCTCATCAATGGGCTCGAAATAACTTGAAAGATGCTTGTCAACGTATTTGGGATCTTTGTAAACCATATCATGGTTTCCCCAAATCATGTGTAATCTATTCTCTATATGAAATTGGCGAAGTAATTTGTAGACGTTTTTGTGAGCTTCGAAAATTGATTCGAAATGTAGGTTTTCCCAAAGTTCATCACCATCGCCGAGTTCGCAATATTGAAATCCCTCTAAATAATAATGCTTTAGGGCGTGGTAGTAAATATTGCGGTTGTTGGCGAAATCATCTGCAAAGCTGTTGTCACCTCGATGACAATCACTAAAAAGGATGAACTTTGAGGAGTCGTCAAAGGTTAGAACCTTGGCATTTTCGTACGCCCTTGTCAGCCTAAAGTTCGAGTACATGTATTGATGTTACTGGGTTAAAGAGTTATTGAGTTTTTGACTACCCGGGGATTTACTTAATTTATTCGTTGGGTTTTTGTCGAAAATGACACCTGGGCCTACCAATAGGCCGACAACCAAAGATTGCCAAAAACCATCGCTCGCCGAGAATTCAGATTTTGAAGCCCAAAGATTCAAATTTTGTATTTCAACCTAAATATCCAAAAAAACCTCCGAACACCCTAGGTTTTGATCTTCAAAACAGTTTTCGAAGCTGGATTTTACCTCCAAGACCCTCTTATCAGGGGATTTTGGCCCAATAACGTAGTTTAACATAAATGTATTTATTCTTTTGTAACTTTATTCTTGCTTAAACGTCTAAATAAGGTATGGGGTTCAACAAAGATGCGGTTTTACCGATGACACAGTTTATCAGCTTTGATAAATTGTTGAAGCAATATGATGCCATGGCCGAAGGTGAGAATGAGTTCTTGGCCAAAAAGGCGAAACATATTTTGAAGGCCCAGAAGCCATTTCCAGAGCTGCGCGAAGGTTTTCAAGATCCATCCTTGTTGGAAAAACACAAGGATGTAATCAGCTTGATACTTCAGGATACTTTTCCTGATGTGTTGACGCATAATGAAATTAAGGCAGCGTCGCTACCATTTTATGATATTGTCTTTAATTCGACAAAGCGCTTTCAAAAAATATTAAAGGATGCTGGGGCCGATTTCGTACCGCGAATGCGTGAGTTGCCCGAGGATGAGATGTATGTTGTCGCTTGCACGGTAATCCTAAACTTTCACTATGGTCACCGCCTTGATTTCAAAAGGCCCTTTTTCTATGACATTCCGGATGCCAATGGGGTTATGAAGCATTATCGTATTCTTTACAATGCAGATTTTATAGAGGTGCTTCCTACTGATAAGGCAAAAGACTTGACCCAAGCCGACATCGATGAGTTGTTGGATAGCTACGACAATATCGAAATTTGGAAGGAAAAAATTCCACCCAACAGTTTTATCTCAAAAGGGTTTATCATATCGAGCATGTTCGATGTGACCGCTGAACATGCAATATCGGAAATCAAGTCAGGCCTCATTGCCAATGATAAACGTAAGGATACCACTTTTATGGATGATCTTGGGGAAACCTTCAGGTCATTTTTCAACCTCAGGGATATAAAAGCAGGCTTCGTTACCTACAATCAGAATTCGAACCAATTTGAGCGTGTTCATGGTTACGGCATCGAAAGTGTACTGTTGCAAGATAAAGAACATGCATCTTGTGATTCGATATTATGTCCTGGGTCGTACAAGACCCTTATCAATGACAATGGATACTTTGCCATATCTGATGTAGACAAGTATTTTAAGATTTCAAAGGGAATGCCTCCCTATAAAAACCTCAAGGAGGAAGGTTGTAAAAGTGCAATCTTTGCCCCGATTGCGAGCGATGGTGAATTGTTGGGGGTTCTTGAACTCACCTCTCCGAACAAGGGTGAGTTAAACAGTATAAATGCACAAAAACTCGATGATATCATGCCGTATATTGTGACGGCGGTTCTTCGTTCGAAGGCGGAAGAGGAAAACCTTATTGACGCCATAATCCAAAATGAGTGTACCTCGGTACATTCATCGGTTTACTGGAGGTTTCAACAAGAGGCACAATCATTTATAAAAGAAAGTCTTGATGGAGGTGAACCCACCTTCAAGGAAATTGTTTTTGAAGATGTAAATCCTTTATACGGACAAATTGATATCAAAAACTCGTCGAACGCCAGAAATTCGGCCATTCAAAAAGATTTAATGATCCAACTTTCAGAGATTGGGTCGGTACTTGCAAAGGCGGTCAAGATAACCAAACTTCCGATTTATGAAGAGTTGATGTTCAGGGTGGAAAACCATTTGGATAGCATCAAGGAAATGTTGCACACCAATAGTGAACAGTCGATATTCAATTTTGTCAAAGACGAGATCAGACCGGTCTTTAAACACCTGAAAAATGTCGATGCCGAATTGGCCAAAATGATCGATGCCTATGAAGGTTTGATTGACAAAAGCACAGATTCTTATTATGATCATCGCAAGAATTATGATCAAAGTGTGATGCGGATCAATGAAAAATTGGCATCGGTAATCGATAAAAAGCAAGAGGATGCCCAGACCATGTTTCCGCATTATTTCGAAAGATATAAGACCGACGGGGTCGAACACAATATGTATATCGGGGATTCAATCGTCAATGATGACAGTTTTGACCCGATTTATATTAACAATTTAAGGTTATGGCAGTTACAGGTGATGTGCGAGATGGAAAATGTACATTACAATTTAAAACCGGAGCTTGCCGTACCATTGGATGTTGCTTCATTGATTTTGGTATACAATACTTCGCTTTCGATCCGATTTCGGATGGACGAAAAACAATTTGATGTCGACGGCACCTATAATGCCCGTTACGAGATCATTAAAAAGCGAATAGACAAATCCTTTGTAAAAGGCACCGATGAAAGGTTGACACAACCGGGTAAAATGGTGATTGTCTATTCCCAAAAAAGTGACGAGCTTGAATATTTGCGATATGTAAAATTCCTGAAGTCAAAAGGATATTTCTCTGGAAAGGTTGAAATTGTAGACTTAGAGGGCCTTCAGGGAGTATCAGGCCTCAAGGCCATTCGAGCCGATATTCTTTATACGGCTCCAGATTCTGGCTCTTCCGAAAAAACCTATACCTATGCCGACTTGATGCAAGAGTTGGAGAATTAATTACATTCTGGGAACAATCTTTTGAACTTATACCAAAAACGGAGGGAAATCCCATGCGATTGAAATGTAATCATTCATTCTGTCCGGGCCGAAAAACCGAAAGGCAATTCCAAAGGCCAATACCGAGAGAATAATACCAATCATAAAAACGGTATAGGTCCATCGCAGAATATTGTACTTTCTATTTAATACCAGGCCCAAGAAGTATAGGTCTTTTGTCAAAGAAGAATAAATATACTCCTTGTCTTTGACCAATTCCTGTATCGCCCATTCATACTCGGCAAGACTCATTTTGTGAAAATTACCAAAGAACAATAGATTCACTTTTTTATTTTCAACATCTTGCTTGGTGAATTTACCACTTGTGATATTGGGCCTTGTGGCCAAGACCGCCATTATCATTGATGCCACACTAAACACAATAAAAATCAACGTTGGGTAAATAAGGTAAGCATTTGAGGGATTATCCAATTTTGGAATAAGGTTCGATAGGGCGACCGAGATTATTATGGCGTTTACCGAAAGCAAGATATTGGCCTTTGTATCGGCAATGTCGCTCAAGGTCAGGTGATTCTTAAGGGTAACCCGAAATAATGTTTGAATACCCCTGTCGGGACTTTCATTTTTAAACTTGGCCTTGAGCGCTTCCTTTTTTGCGATTTCCTTTATCGTTTTTCTTTCTTTTTTGAGTCTTTTGAAGTTTTCATCCTTGATGGGCTGCCAATTCTCTTTGGCATAATCGGTATAAAATTGATGATATTGACTGAAAAACTTGATGTTTTCGTCAAGCCACTCGACATCTGAAAAAGAACGTAAACCTTGGGTTTCCCATTCATTCCTCAATAATAAACAGGTTTCCATATAAGATTTTTTTCCGAAATGGGAGGCATCTGCATCCCTGATGATCTTCTCAGAAAGGGTGGTAGGGGTAGATTCCATTTTAGTGCTCATGATCAACTGGCACACATTCTCAATCTTCTTATTATCATACCCTTCGCCGCTCAAAAAATCCTTGGCGATCTCGCAGCTTTTTTCTTCATGGTTTTCTGAACCTTGGGTATAGCCTGTATCATGCAACCAGGCGGCCAACAACAAGGCCTCTTTTTGGTTATCATCAAGATTATGGTGCTCAAGAAGTTCAAGAACACTTTTGACCACTCTCTTGGTATGGGTCAGATTGTGATATAGATATGAAGGATCTAATACTTTGGAAAGCAATTCGGTGGAGACCTTCTCGGCTTTTGATAAGATATCTGACATATAGGGAGTATTATTGAAGCCCAAATTACGAAATTTTGCCTTTAAGAGTCCGAACTGTAATGATTTGCTTTTGCTTTTATCAGGTAATTATTTTTCATGTATAGGAAGTAAAATATGCCACTACCATTTATACCATACCCTTTTCTTGCATGTCAACTTCGATATAGGTATTTTGTAGTCTCCAAATCATCAGTTTTATTAGAGACACTATTATGAAAAAGTTCTACTTAGCATTTGGATCCGTATTGCTGTTCGTAGGTTGCGCAACACAAAAGGCGAAGTATCTTGATCGGCAATCCGTTCAGGTACCATCGAATTCCGATGCTCCGGTGCACACTTTCTATCTGATCGGAGATGCGGGAAAATCTCCTGATGGGGAACTAAATCCTGCCCTGAAACTATTCAAAAAAAGATTGAACAATGCTGACGAGAATAGCACGGCGATTTTCTTGGGAGATAATATTTATCCGGCAGGAATGCCCGCCCAGAGCCACGAAGATTATGCATCGGCCAAAAGCAATTTGGACGCCCAGCTCAAAACGCTAGAGGCATTTAAGGGAAAACCGCTTTTCATACCGGGAAATCATGATTGGTATGCTGATGGCCTGGATGGCTTAAAACGACAACAAAAGTATATCGAGAAACAGCTCGACAGTAAAAAGGTATTTTTTCCTGAAGATGGTTGCCCCATAAAGAAGATTGAGGTGTCAGATGAGATTACTGTGATCGCCATTGATTCTAAATGGTATCTCACCGATTGGGACAAACACCCAAAAATGAATGATGATTGCGAAATCAAAGATCGGGAAAAGTTTTTTGAGGAAATCGAAGGCCTCGTTAAGAAAAATGCGTCCAAGACCACAATCATCGCAATGCACCATCCGGCCACCAGCTATGGGGCACATGGAGGGCAATTCTCATTGAAACAACACATCTTTCCGGCCAACAACGGTATACCACTGCCTATTGTTGGCACGCTGGTGAACGTTTTGAGAAAAACGACCGGCGCCTCACAAGAAGATCTTCATAACAAAAGGTACAACCAACTCAGAAAGCGAATTATAACATTGGCCCAGTATTCAGAAAGGGTCATTTTTGTATCGGGACACGAACATTCCCTACAATATATTGTAGAGGAAAATACACCCCAAATAGTCAGCGGCTCCGGTGCTAAAAAAGGAGCGACCAGGTTACTGAATGGAAGCCAATTTTCCACCGGAAAGATGGGCTATGCCAAATTGGAGGTTTATGATGACGGATCGTCAAACGTCTTTTTTTACGGTGTCGATGACTCTGAAAAAGAAGAGGATCTATTCTCGACCCAGGTGTTGCCGGCAGATGTGAAAACTGATGGAAATGAATACACAAATGAATTTCCAGCTGAAGTGAAGGCTTCAATTTATACCAAGGAGGAGACCGATAAGAGTGGGTTTTTTAAATGGATTTGGGGAGAACGTTATCGCGATGTCTATTCGACCGAGGTAACCGCGCCAACGGTAGATTTAGATACTATTTTTGGCGGATTGAAAGTAGTTCGAAAAGGAGGGGGGCATCAGTCCAAATCATTGCGAATGGTGAATCCTGAAGGTAAGGAATATGTTATGAGGGCATTGAAAAAAAGTGCCGAGATCTACTTGCAGGCAATGGCTTTTAAGGATCAATACGTTGTAGGCGATTTCGAAGATACCTATACAGAGCGGTTGTTGGAGGATTTTTATACGGGATCTCATCCTTATGCGCCTTTTACAATCGGTAGACTATCCGATGCAGTTGGCATCTATCATACGAACCCGACCTTGTATTATGTGCCCAAGCAAAAAGCCATCAGGGGTTATGATGACGAATTCGGCGATGAACTCTATATGATCGAAGAGCGGACAGATAGTGGCCATGGGGATCAAAAAAGCTTTGGTAATTCGAATACCTTGATCAGTACCGACGATCTCTTGAAGAAACTACGCAAAGATGAAGACAATGTGGTAGATAAAGAGGCATATATCAGGGCCCGATTGTTCGACATGATGATTGGAGACTGGGATCGACATACCGATCAATGGCGGTGGGCAGAATTTAAGAACGAGCAAGAAGGAAAAACGGTCTATAGACCTATACCAAGAGATCGAGATCAGGCCTTTTCCATTATGGGCGATGGAGCTTTTATGAACCTTGCCACTCGAATTATTCCAGGCCTGACACTGATGGAGGGTTTTGAAGAAGAGATAAGAAGTGTAAAGGGTTTTAACGGGTCGCCAAAAACTTTCGCGTTGGATATGGTTCTTCTTCCTGAAACTGATATCAAGTTATGGGAAGCGCAGACAGCATTCATCCAGAAGAACATTACCGAAAAGGTTATCGATTTTGCCTTTGAAGAATTTCCCAAGGAAGTTCGCGATGCAAATATTCCCTTGATCAAGCAAAAACTGTTGGCCAGAAAGAGCAATTTGTTACAGACGGCAAGGGAATACTACAATATCGTCAACAAATTTTCAGTGGTGGTGGGAACGGACAAGGACGACCATTTTACGATTACCGGATTACCCGATGGAAAAATCGAGGTTGTTGGCAATAGAATTAAAAAAGGCAAAAAAGGAGAGCAGTTTTTCAAAAAAACCTACGATCGTACTATTACAAAGGAAATTTGGGTTTATGGGCTTGACGATGACGACCGATTTGAGGTAAAAGGTGTTAGGTCTTCACATAGCAAAGTGAGGCTAATCGGCGGCCATAATAATGACATATATGACATTGACGATAGCAGGGGGGTCTATGTGTACGACCAAAGGGTGAAGAAGAACACCTTTGAAAATAGAAAAGGTGCAAAGATTCGATTAAGTAGTGATTATGAGACGAACACCTATCAGCCCATAAAACTGAAAAGTAGCAACAACCAGTTTATTCCAACGATTGGGGCGAATCCCGATGATGGCTTCCGAATTGGGTTCTCGAACATCTATACCTACAACGGATTTTTACAAAACCCCTTTACCAGTCAACATACGCTGAACGGGGCATTTTACTTTGCAACACAAGGGTTTGACCTCGCATATAAGGGTGAATTTGCCCGAATAATCGGCAAGGCCAATCTTGAACTTGCGGCTAAATTTACCAGTCCGAACTTTGCCATCAATTTTTTTGGTTTTGGCAATGAAACGGCTAATCTTGATGATGATTTAAGCCTAGATTTTAACCGTGTCAAAATACAGACGTTACGTTTCTCACCTTCTTTTGTTTGGCGCGGGGAATTTGGGTCGAAATTCAGAACAGGAGTTTCATATGAAAGTTACGAGGTCGAAGAGACCGAGAATCGTTTTATAAATACGTTTTATACAACGAATGGAGGGGAAAATGAAAAAGACTTTTTAGGAATTGAGGGCGAATACGAATATGATAATAATGACAATGCCGCTTTTCCAACAATGGGGATGTCGACCTCTCTTTTAGTCGGATACAAATCGGCAACCGGAGGCGATTCCCAAAGCTTTGGATATGTAGTTCCCACTTTGTCGATCGACCATAGGTTGATTCCGAACGGAAGACTTGTATTGGCCACGAAATGGAAGGCACATTTCAATATCGGAGATGGATATGAATTTTATCAAGCAGCAAGCATTGGGGGCTTCGATGGACTTAGAGGATTTCGCAATCAACGGTTTACGGGCAAAAAGTCATATTATCAGAATACCGACCTTCGGTACAGTTTGAGAAAAATGAAAACTGGTCTGCTGCCCTTGGCCATGGGGCTTTATGGCGGTTTTGATTACGGAAGGGTTTGGGTAGAGAGTGAAGATTCAGGCCAATGGCATACCTCTTACGGTGGTGGATTCTTTATGAACGCGGCAGATATTATGTCTTTGACCCTGGCCGCCTTCAATAGTGATGACGGCATGAGGATTGTTTTCGGCCTTGGTTTTGGATTTTAGTTTTGAAGCGGCATAAAAATTTCTGCCTTCCAGTTCAATTCATCATTGCCCATATTAGGATTGCTATAAAAAACCTCAACGGGTTTTCCGGTAACTTTAAGATCGTTCCTTTCGGCATGCCGTAGCAGTTCGTACCATGCGCGGTCAGAGGTTATATAATTACCATTATAGATGGCTTTGATGCCCTTTACGGAATTGAATTGGCCATACTTGATATCAGGATGTTTGGGCAATGAATCGGTTTCGATAATGGGATAGCAAAACTTGAATGCAATGCTATCATTGTCAATATTCCAATTGGTAATTTCAATAAAAGGCTTTCCATTTGAGACCATTTTCCCTTGTGCTACCAGATTATCGAGCAAAGGGTAATCTTTCATCATCAACATGGCCTTTTCTATCTGCAGTCCCTTTTGTTCAGTATACGCGCAATATGAGGCAGGAGTTAAGCCCTCTTCAACGATTTTTACCTTAAAACGATCCAAATGTTCATGAATGCTCTCAAGTAGGTTTTTGAGGGTTGATTTGGTTCGCTTCTCAAAATCTGTTTCAGAAAACGGAATCGTGAGTTTGTTCATAAAACTATGATCGACATCTTTCACATAAACTTTTACTTTTGAAAGGGAATCGCTTATGGCTTCAATACTCCAATTGTAGCTATAAATGGAATCGTTAAATTGGATTTGGTGCGAAAAATTGTGCAAAGTACCTTTTTCAAGTAATTCCGATTGTTCCAATGTTTTGGTCCATAGTTTGATGGTTTGGTTAAGGGTGCCCGGTGTGGTTTTGGCCTTGAAGGTGACCAAATAGTCGAATGGCTTTAGAAAGAGGTACCATACAATGCCTAGAAGGGCAATAAGGCCAAAGATTCGCCAGACTCTTTTCATTTAATTTCCGTTGATCGCCACATCGCTACCACCGGTCATGTTCAAGTTGTCCACGATAAATTTGCCAAGCTCTCGGCCCTGGGTAACGCCCACTTCGATGGCCATTCTGTAATGTATGCCACCGTACATACGGCTTATGGCCGCTTCATCTGCTGCCGAATTGAACGAATCGAAACTTCTTATCGGAAGACCATAGGCCACTTCGGTATCGTCATCGAAAGCAAAATTATCGCCAAAAATATCGGTCAAGGCAATGGCAGCGGCCCCTGAAACAACACTATGCCCACTAGTATACTCGGGGAAGGGCGGGGTCTGTAAGACGGGCTGCCAATTTTCGTCTATATGTTGGTTGATCAATGTTTCGGGTCGAATGAGATTAGATCGGTATTTTTCGTCCCAACAGCTGATAAAGGCATCGGCAATGGCTATCGAAGTCTTTGTGTAAGCATAAAGTGTTTTATCGAAATCGCTGTTCGTTTTTCTAGAGGCGATTTTTGAAATGCCGATCCAATGTGCCCCTGGAGTGATTTTTTTTGTTGCGAACATCAGATGTCCGCGGGTCACTGAAACATATGGATTGCAGTCCCAAAACTGGGCTATTTGCACTTCTTCCGATTCGTCTCCTGCCTCTGTGATTTTATTGCTGATGTCATATACTTCCTTCAACTCCTTATAAAACGTGGAACCCTCTTCCATGGAAAATGGCGGCGGAGGTGCGGGTTTGAATTGTCCGGCAGAATCAATGACAAAAGGACGAATTTTGTTCCAATGGGGCTCGATGCCCGCCATATAGGCTGGAGGGGTCGGCTGCCATCTTGACTCCTTGTCAAGGTCAACAGTAAATTTGGGCATTGTTCGGGTTTCGTTGTAATTATCCTTGTTCATCCATTCTCCGATATGGTCGGCTACCTTTAGCCCGTATTCCTTTGAGTTGTTGAGGACAACCTCGTTCTGATCCTCCCAAACCAAATAAAGACTATCCCTAAGACTCTCCATTCGATTCTCGGAAAATATCAGTCTTTTGTTCAATTCCATATGGGCTACCATGGCCGCTACGCGATAATCAATATTTTTGTTGGCATCCGGTGTTGGTATTGGGGTCAAGTCCCTTGCTTGGCCGGCCAGTGAATTATAATCATCGTTATGAAGCGCAACGATTTCGTAGGCGGCAATATTCGGATAGGCAAAAATACGACTGGCCACCGGTGGGGAAAATATGTCGTGTATCATAATCTCGGTCACTTTGTCCACGGACGCGTGCAAATCTTCCGGACTTATTTCTATCGTTCCTTCCTTTTTACACGAAACTACAACTTGCATTGCAAGTACTACTAAAACTATCTTCTTCATCATTCGGCTATTTTGTATACCTCTGCTTTGTCGTTATTAATTGTTACCAAAAGATATTGCTGGTCATTTAGGCTAAAAACGGTTAAATGCCTAACGGATTTATGGGTGAGGTCCAATCCGATTTCGGAGCTTAAAATTACATCATTTTCATTTTTAATCAAAGCTCCCGCAAATGAACCGAAACGGCCATGAAAAGGCTTTACACCAAAATAATTGCCTGCGGCTAAAACTTCCTCTTTGCCATTTTTGTCGAAATCATGTTTTGCGAATGCCATGATTGGGGCAACTTGAAGTTCCTTTTCGAAAGGAACGAATGAAAAACTGCCATTTTCGTTTTTTAGGTACCCTGATGACAATGTCTGAATTTCCAATACCCGTGCTTTCTTTAAAACATCCCCTTCGAAGATTTCTTCGACTGTTTTACCTGCGAAGCCCTTATAGGTCGTGAACTTTTTTTTAAGGCTCACGAGTTGTGAGGAGAGTTCGTCAAAATTTTCCAAGGGATAATACTCTCCGTTTTTTTGGGTAACCACAATCGTTTCGGTTTGCCCATTGGAGTCAAAATCGGAATAGTACATTTTCATGGGAAATTCGGCCGAAGCCCTAAATTTACTATTGGTTCCCCAGTTGCCAAGCAAGTAGTCGATGTCGTTGTCCCCATCGATATCGAAGGGAATAATTGTCTGCCAGAGGCCGTTTATTTTTTTCGTCAACGGATTGACTTTTACCAGTTTTCCATTGTTGTTCTCAAAAAAGGTTGGCGACATCCATTCGCCCACAATAATTAAGTCTTTCAGACCGTCACCATTGAAATCGTTCCAAATAGCATCTGTTACCATTCCAACGGAAGCCAAATCACCACTTTTGACAGAAGTGAAGTTACCTTTGCCATTTCTTAACAGATACGAGGTCGGATTCTCTCCAAAATCACTTGTGATAATCTGATTGCCTATGAAGATGTCAAGGTCGCCATCATTGTCAAAATCTTCTGACCTGACCACGGAGGCATTTTCAAAATAACGGGGTAAATCGACATCGATAAACGCGGAATCACGGCCGACATAAAATCGATCTAACAGCGGTTTTGCCTCGTAGAAAAAATCGGCACCGCCGGTACCGATGAAAAGATCATTCCAACCGTCTGAATTGAAATCAGCTATAACGGCTGCAACGTCTTCATTTATGGAGTCTTTACGTAACGATGGTATCTGTATTTCAGAAAAGAGACTGTCTTTTTGAATGAAAGTTCTAGCTGGAATATGTTTTGACCCACCAAAAAAGAAGTCTGTTTTGCCATCTCCATTTAAGTCACCGATTGCCAGGGCAGGACCTCGATCTGATACTTGGTAAGGCATCAGTTTTTGCCTGTTGAAATCGGTATAATTGTCTTCAATATGGACAAAATCCAATCCGAGATTATCGTTGACTTTATCAAACAAATGATTCGATTTGGGCCGTAAAGATGCGTAATCAAATGGCTTGGGGTTTTCGGGTTTGATAGTAAGTGTCTGGTTGACCGGTACGTCGGTCATGGTCTGATAGGTGTTATTGGGCCACACAATCCTAAGGGAATCTACTTTTTCAACCTTTTCATACCCAAAGTGAATAATCGGCTCGGAGGACGATTGAAAGCCCCTTATGTTATACAATTCCTTGTATTGTAAATGTCCTTTGTGATAGGAAAATACCTTGGTGCCAATACCCACTTTGTTTTGATCGGAGAATTGAAATCCCAATTTCAAATAATTTGCTTTGGCATCGGTTTTATTCAGATAGATACTCGCCTTCGAATTGATATTGTTTACTACGAGATCCATATCTCCATCATTATCAAGATCGCCCAAAGCAGTTGCCCCGGAAACCAAGGTGTCCTTGACCATCCAATTTCCCGACTCGTCGATGAAGCTTAAATCATTTGATCCCCTGAATGCATAATTGTGGGTTTTGCCCGAGGGCATCAAGGCAAGGGCCTGTTGATCTACTAATTTTGTATGGTTAATTTTGTTTTTTATCTGTTCGGAGGACACATAATTGATGTAGTCCATGTCGTTTGGCCGTTTGGGGATGCCGTTGGAGATAAAAATATCCTGCTCGCCATCTTGATCGAAATCTGCAAACAGAGAGCTCCAGCTCCAATCAGTTGCTGCAATGCCACTTTGTAACCCGATTTCGGAATAGCCATCAATAGTGTTCAAATGAAGCATATTCCGGCTGAATTGATAATGATATCCGTATTCCCTTGTCTGTAAATCGAGAATTTGAATATCGAAATCGCCTTGTGACGACTTTAAAACCTCCTCGTCTTCCGGGAGCATGTCCAAAGACAAGATATCGGGCCATCCGTCGTGGTTGATATCCGATACATCATTGCCCATTGAAAAGCGCGTGGTATGCCCAAAATATGCCTTCAGACTTTCGGTGAAGGTGCCATCGCCATTGTTGAGATAATAGTAGTCATCTTCATGAAAGTCGTTGCCTACGTAAATATCGGGCCATCCATCTTGGTTGAAATCGGCAATGGCCAATCCTAGTCCATAGCCGTTAACCCCACCATAGATTCCTGCTTCTTCACTTATATCGGTAAAGCTCGAACCATCGTTGCGCAATAGTTTGTCACCGGTCTGAAAATTCCTTTTAAGTCTGAGCTCGGCTTTTCCAAAAGATTCTTGGGTATGTACGGCATGGTTCAATAGATAGATATCAAGATCTCCGTCAAGATCGAAATCAAGAAATGCCGCGTTGGAACTGTAGGAATCGAAATCAAGACCATATTGGGCTGCACTTTCGGTGAAAGAACCATCCCCATTATTGATAAATAACTCATTGTGCCCATCAAGTCCTTTTAGCCCGACAACAGCACAAACATAGATATCCAAAAACCCATCACCATTGACATCTCCCATGATGGCACCGGTATTCCAATCACTTGAACCGGCGACCCCGGCCTTCTCCGTAATATCTTCGAATTTTAAATCGCCTTTGTTCAAATAGAGCTTGTTTTTTACCTGATTGCCCGAAAAAAAGATGTCAGGTAACGAATCGTTATTGATGTCGCCTACGGCTACCCCACCGCCATTGTAGAAATAGAGATAGTCGAGAATGTTTAGATCTTCTGTGGGAGAGAGGTCATTGCTAAAAGTGATTCCGGTTTCCTCAGAATCTGGATTGCTAAATAACGTTCCCTCTTTTTTTTGACAAGAAGCGAGTATGGTGAGGCTTAGCAAAAGGGTCAATTGCTTCGTCATGGTAAGGTAAAGATCTTGGGTCGCTCATTGTTAATGGCCGCAATCAGGAAGCTATTACCGCTTTTATCTTTGAATCGTTTCAAGTGTTTGATTTCCCCTTTCACAAAGAAACCGCTCTTGTTGTAGTCTTGCCATTCGAAATTTGCCTCGCCATCACCCATTAAAACATTTCCGTAGCTTGCATCGAGTCTCGAATATTGTGGTTTGAATTCGTAATTATTGCCTCCCATTACCAAATCAAGATTTCCATCCTGGTTGAGATCGACACAGGTAATATCGCATACACATGACAATTGCACCCTGCTTGGCAATTCTTTGATGACGAAATTTCCGTCACCATCGTTTATGGCCACGACCGACTCCATCGTATTTGCTTCTTTGACGATCGTACTCTCAAAAACCGATGGCGGAAAAAGCTCCCCCACTGTCCTTTTTGCATATTCCGAGGCCTTGAGATTTTGCTTTTTCAAGGAAACTATTTGTTCGGTCATTTCACGCTTCTGGTGAAGTGGATAGTCTTTTCCATTATGACTTTGAGAGACAATCTGCTCTAAGGTGCCATTGTTGTCGTAATCGTTTATCCAAAGTCTCATGGGGTTTTCCTTGGTGGCCTTGTAAGGTACATTACTGCCTTGGTTGCCGAGAATCAAGTCGTTATCTCCATCGTTATCGATATCGGCCGTCTCAACGGTATTCCACCACCCTGAAAGACTATCAAGATTAGAATTTAATCTACTCAATCGACGGCCTGAATTCTTAAAGATTTTGGGAGTACCCCATTCCGATACGGTGACCAAATCATTTTTCTTGTCCCCATCCACATCGATCCAAATCGCGTCAGTTACCATTCCCGCATCTTTTAGGTCGTAACCAATGCGTTCAGTAGCATCGACAAAACGGCCCTTTCCGTCATTTTCAAGAAAAAGGTGATTCGGGTCGATACCATAGGTGCCGACTACCGAACGAGATCCCACAAACAAATCCAGGTCACCATCATTATCGAAATCGTACGGAGCGAGAACCGAAATATTCTTGAATGCGGAGGGCAGGTTTTCAGGGGATCTGCTGAAACGGCCATTGCCGTCATTTAGATAGAGTCTTGTGGTATAGTTTTTTTCCTCATTGATTTGATTTCCACCGCTACCTACTGCTAGATCAAGGTCCCCGTCTTGGTCGGTATCGAAGAGCACCGCCGCGGTATCTTCGTAATGCGCGTCGAAACCAAAAGCTTTTTGATTTTGAGCAAGCAATTCGCCCTTACCTTTATGAAGGTATATCTGTCCCTCTTGACCAGGTCCCCCGCCGATGAAGATATCTTCATGACCATCTCCGTTTACATCGCCCGTAGCAAGGGCGGGACCTTCCTGCGAGAGTTTTTTTGCGATTAGGCCTTCATTGTCGAAGTCGCTATAAACATTGTCTTTATGCGCTTGTATCGATGTCGAAAGTTCGGTAATCAAGGTTTCTTCGGGCTTGGCCTTCGAAGGAATGTATTTTTCGATTGCATCCGATTGTCTTAATTTCAGCTCTTGATTTACCTTTAGGTCGACAAATTTCTGAGAGGTATCATCTGGCCAAATGACTCGAAGGGAATCAAGCTTGATCGCTTCCCCCAGCCCTATTGTCATGACATAATCCATTGAAGATTGAAACCCCCGGGAAGGAATCAATTCTTGAAATACTACGTTGTCATCATAATATAATTTAACGGTGGAGCCGATAGCGAATTTGTTGGCACCCTCGCCTTCGAATTTCAACTTGATGTAGTTGTGATCCGTAAGTTTGTCAGTATTATTTTTATAGATAAAGGCCTGCATGTTCACATTGCTCACCACCAAGTCCAGATCTCCATCATTGTCCAAATCCCCGTAGGCCGCACCGTTCGAAAAGCTTGGAATGTGCAACCCCCATTTTTTCGAAGCATTTTCAAAAGTGATATCACCCTTATTTCTGAATGTGTAGTTGGGCTGTGGTTTCACGGGCATTTTGTTTATGATTGAATCAATAGATTCCTTTCGGCCCGTCAACGCCATTTTTTGAATGATTTCGTTCGCAAAAAAATCGACGAAATCCAAGTCGGTCAAATCATGATTGATGCCATTCGTTACGTAGATGTCGCGTAGTCCGTCATTGTCCATATCAAAAATGAGACCTGCCCAGCTCCAATCGGTTTTCGCGACATCGCTAAAATGGGCAGTTTCGGAAAACGAACCATTGCCGTTATTGATTTGTAAAGTATTTTGAATGTACTGCTGATAAAAGTCTTTGCTCCGTTTAAGGTCAAAGACTTGGTAACCCTCGAACTCCATTACCGATTTCACCCTTTGGTCGGCTTCCGGTAGCATATCGGTAATGAAAATATCCTGAAGGCCATCATTGTTGATGTCTGCCATATCGATTCCCATGGCCGATAGCGAAAGATGCGCGGTCCAATCCTTTACCTCCTCCTTGAACTTTCCATTTTTTTGGTTGATGTAGATGTAGTCCCTCTCATAAAAATCATTGGATACATATATATCAGGGTAAAGGTCTCCGTTCAAATCGCTGATCATAATGCCCAACCCGAATCCTATAAGGCTTCCATAGATGCCGGCCTCTTCACTTACGTCAACGAATTTGCCATTGTCATTTCTGAGCAACATGTCGCCGACCCCTTTGAAAATATCGGGTACGCCCTCCCAGTCTTGCGCTCGAACCTCCCGTTGTTCTGCGTAACCTAGACTACTGACGGGAATATTGCTATTGTTCAAAATGTAAGCGTCCAAGTCGCCATCCTTATCATAATCAAAAAAAGAGGCATGGGTCGTAAAACCTGTTTTGGCGAGGTTGTACTCTGAAGCTTGTTCGGTAAAGGTGAGGTCACCGTTATTGATATAAAGGTCATTGTCGTGATTATTGCCTTCCATGTTTCCGGCATTACTGACATAGATGTCTAATAGACCATCTTGGTTTATATCGGCCATAGCAACTCCTGTAGACCAAGGTTTGTTTCCGCCTACTCCTGCTTTTTCCGAAATATCCTCGAATTGGAAACCGCCTTTATTGAGATAGAGCTTATTGGACTCCATATTTGCAGTCAAATAGATATCGGGCAGACCATCATTGTTTATGTCCCCGATCGCTACGCCTCCACCATTATAAAAATTGCGGTATTTAAAGATGTTGAAGTTTTTTTGGTTCTCGACCGGATTCGTGAAATCTATACCGGTCTCTTCAGAAGAAAGTAAAGAAAACATCTTTTCATTATCCTCCTTTTTTGAGGTTTTAGGGTTTTGGTCTTTACCACAAGAAAAGAAAAGCAATGCCCACAGAATAATCAAGAAATTAGTTCGCATTTATTCCCCTGGTTTTGTTGTCCAAATCAATGTTTCAAATCTCAATTTTATGCCTAAAAATGTGTCGGCAAATATAGTTATTATTGAAGAAAAGGGTTTACCGCCTTGAGTTAATGTTTTGTTGAAATAAAGACATTGGCCCGATATCATAATGTTGAATACAGGAATCATTTGCCATAATCGACCATCTGGATTCATCTAAGGTGTTACAGGTTGAAACAGCACTGTCGAAGAAGCTGCCAAATGACGAAAAAGTCGTAGTCGAAAATCAAATTGCGACTTAAAAGACGGGGCCTAGCTCCAAAAGAAGGCATAGATAGCGGCAATAATAATCATGGCCGCAAAGGCGCCGATATTGAATTTTGCGCTTGTATCAAATATTCCCTTCGAGAGTGGAATACCTTTCGGGTCGTCCTTTCCTTTATTTTGCGTCAGACTTACCACAATAATTACCAACATTGTGAGTAGTGTTGTATACCCCATTTGGTCCATGAACGGAACGTCGACAAAAAAAGAACTTGATGACCATCCGTTTTGAGCTACTTTAAAATATAAGGCAATTGGAATAGAAACCAATGCACCTGTTATGGCGGCCTTGTTGGTCGTTTTCTTCCAGAACAATCCCAACAAAAATACAGCCAATATACCCGGACTTACCAAACCGGTATATTCCTGGATAAATTGAAACGCCTGATCTATTCCGCCCAATAAAGGCGCCATGATAGCACCAATGACTAGCGCAACGGCCGCCGAAATTCGACCTACATTCACCGTTTTCTTGTCGGAAGCATTTTTGTTGAAGTATTGTCGGTAGATATCCATGGTGAAAATGGTCGATGTCGAATTTAGCATTGAGGCCAATGAAGACACCACTGCCGCGGCCAAGGCCGCAAAGGCGACCCCTTTCAATCCGGTGGGCAAGAATTGCAATAACCACGGATACGCCTTATCGGCCTGGGCCAAAGAAGGGGCATTGTTAAGGGCTACATCCCCAAGGCGGTTCATGGTTTCGGCATCATTTATCATAACATAAGCAGCTATGCCAGGGACCACAACAATGACCGGAATAATTATTTTTAAAAAGGCCGCTAAAAGAATCCCTTTTTGTGATTCCCTCAAAGACTTGGCCGCAAGGGTTCTTTGAATTATGTATTGATTGAACCCCCAGTAGTAAAGATTGGCCACCCATAGGCCTCCTACCAAGACCGCGAGGCCGGGAAGGTTCTTATATTCCGGATTTGATTCATCCAAGATCATCACAAATTTTTCCGGGACCGTCTCATACACTGTCTGAAGTCCTGCCAAAAAACCATTGCCATCGGAAACCGTGTTGAGCGCCAAATAGGTCGTTACGAGTCCGCCCAATACTAGGAAGACCACCTGTATCACATCAGTCCAGGCAACAGCGGAAAGACCACCGTATAAAGAATAGGCAGCAGCAAAAAGAGCCAAACCAATTACACCATAGACCATCGGAATTCCCATAATCGTCTCCAAGGCAAGGGAACCTAAGTACAATACCGAGGCGAGGTTGACAAATACATAGAGGGCAATCCAAAATACCGCCAAAATGGTCTTTAGGCTGGTCGAGTACCGCTTTTCTACAAATTCTGGAATGGTGTAGAGTCCTTTTTCAATAAAAATTGGCAAAAAGTACTTGCCGACTATGAGTAGTGTAACGGCGGCCATCCACTCATATGAGGCAATTGCCAAACCAACGGCAAAACCAGAACCGGACATGCCTATAAATTGCTCTGCCGAGATATTTGCTGCGATCAAGGAAGCACCTATGGCCCACCAAGGAAGTGATTTACTCGCAAGGAAATAGTCTTCCGCATTCTTTTGATGTCCTTTTTTGTCCCTTGAAACCCAAAGGCCTACCCCTAAAATTAAAATAGCATAGGCCACAAAAATGAAGTAATCCCAAAAACCGAATGATGAGGTCATATATAATTTGGTTGGTTGTTAGTCGCTACAAAGCCGTATTCTTCGCCAAAGTAATGGTTTTGAACAAAATAACCGTCAGTTTTTTTGAATTCTTCGGCGAGCGGTTATGAATTTAACAAAGAGAGTCGAACGATGCAAAAAAAGCCTCTGATATGGCATTTTAAATATACTGGTTGACGATATTTTCAAATAGCTCTTGCTTGCCACTCTGTAATTCCAATTCGCCGTTTTCTTTTGCAATTTCATAGAGGTCCTCAAAGTTCAATTCACCATCTTCGAAGGCTTTGCCTTTTCCTGAATCAAAAGAACTGTATCGCTTTTTGCGAAGTGCATCATACGCTGAAGAAGAAATAATTTTATCTGCAGTGATCAACGCCCGGGCAAAGGTGTCCGCGCCACCAATATGTGCATGAAAAACATCGTCCATATCGGTGGAGTTTCTCCTGATTTTCGCATCGAAATTAATTCCACCGCCTTGAAGTCCACCAGCCTTTAAGAAGACGAGCATTGCTTCGGTAACTTCGGTGATGTTATTGGGGAATTGATCGGTGTCCCATCCGTTTTGGTAATCGCCACGATTCGCGTCTATGCTACCCAACATACCATGGGAGGCTGCAATTTCCAATTCGTGCTGCATCGTATGGCTGGCCAAGGTAGCATGGTTGACTTCGATGTTCAATTTAAAATCATCTTGTAATCCATATTGATGTAAGAACCCAACCACTGTCGCGGCGTCGAAGTCGTACTGATGCTTCATCGGTTCCATCGGCTTGGGTTCGATGAAGAAGGTCCCCTTAAAGCCTTGGCTTCGGGCATAATCTCGCGCAAGGCCCAAGAATCGTCCCATATGGTCGAGTTCTCGTTTCATGTCGGTGTTCAACAAGGACATGTATCCTTCCCGGCCACCCCAGAAAACATAGTTTTCGCCATCAAGGGCTATGGTTGCGTCCAGCGCCAGCTTAATTTGTCCGCCCGCTCTTGCCAGTACATTGAAATCAGGATTCGTAGATGCCCCGTTCATATACCTTGGATTTGAAAAACAATTTGCCGTTCCCCACAGCAGTTTAACACCAGATTCAGCCTTTTTCCCCTTGATATATTCCACGATGGTATTCAATCTTTCTTCAGATTCGGAAAAAGTTGATGCTTCCTGGATTAAATCAAAATCGTGGAAACAAAAGTAATCGAATCCCATTTTGGTGATGAACTCAAAGGCGGCATCCGCTTTTTCCTTGGCCGCTTCGATCGGATCGGAAGGTTGGTCCCAAGGAAAATTCTGTGTTCCAGGGCCGAATGGGTCGGCCCCCTGTCCGCAGAAAGTATGCCAATAGGCAACCGCAAATTTAAAGTGGTCGCGCATGGTTTTTCCGGCTACTACTTGATTCGGGTTATAGTATTTGAACGCCAATGGGTTATCTGATTCTCTCCCTTCAAATTCTATGTCACCGATGCCCTTAAAGAATTCTTTGTTTCCTAGTAATGCCATATTAGTTGTTTTTTAGAAGTAGTTTCAATTCGTTTTTCCATTTTTCGTAAGCCGTTTCGTAGGCCTTTTTGTTGTTTGCCGGTTTGAAGCTCATTACGAAATCATTGTCCATTATCCTTTGGCCGAAGGCTGTGAAATCACCTTTATGCAATTCACAGGCCCGGGCAGCCCCAATGGCCCCTGTTGTGTTATAAATCTCTATTTCCTGTCCGATTAGGGTGGCTATTGTATTCGAAAATATCCCGGCCCTAAAAAGATTGTCATTGCCTGCACGAATAACTTTGGGGTTGGTTCCATCGGAAGCCATGATTTCCATACCATATACAAATGAAAAGGCGATGCCCTCAAGGGCTGCCCTACACAGGTGTGCCTTGGTATGATTGTTTAAATTGATGTTGGATATCTGGGTTCCCAATGTACTGTTGTCCAACATCCGCTCCGCACCATTGCCAAACGGATGAATTGTCACACCATCTGATCCAATAGGAACAGAAGCTGCCAATTCGTTCATCTCGTTGTAATCGTCAACATTTAGATTGTTCATCAACCATCGGTATTGAATTCCAGCTCCATTGATACAAAGTAATTTTCCAACCCTTGATTTCGAGCTGCTATGGTTCACATGGGCGAAATTATTGACACGAGTGCTTTCCTTGCTTGAAAGACTCTCGGTCACGGCGTATACAACACCCGAAGTTCCCCCGGTCGCGGCAACCTCCCCGGGATTGAATACATTCAACGAAAGTGCATTGTTGGGCTGGTCACCCGCTCGGTAAAGAATAGGTGTGCCTTGTGCCAAACCTGATTCGATGGCGCCTTTTTCGGAAACTTCTCCCTGAATGGCGAAGGTGTCCTTAATTTCTGGTAACAGGCATTGGTCAATCCCGTAGTGTTGCAATAGCCAATGGGCAATATGATTTTCTTTAAAGTCCCAAAAAATCCCCTCTGAAAGTCCTGATATGGTGGTGCAAATCGAATTGCTTAACCTATAGGCAATATAATCACCGGGAAGCATGAACTTATAAATTTGACCGTAGATCTCTGGCTCATTGTCCTTTACCCATTTCAGCTTTGAGGCCGTAAAATTGGCCGGGGAGTTTAAGAGCTTGTCCGCACACTTAGTATTGCCCAATGCATCAAAGGCTCTTTGACCGATTTCAACGGCGCGGCTATCACACCAAATAATGGAGTTGCGCAATGGTCTCCCGCCTTTATCTACAATAACAAGACCGTGCATCTGGTATGAGATGCCTACACCGGTAATACTTTTTACATCGATATTGTTTTCTGAAATGAGCTTTTTGGTCGCATTGCAGACATGTTTCCACCAATCATCAGGATGTTGTTCTGCCCAGCCATTTTTAAGGGCCAACATTTCAATTTCCGTATCCGGTTCGCTAACAACTGCCAGACTTTTGCCCGTGCCCGTGTCTATAAGAGCCGCCTTAATTGAAGAACTACCAATATCGTAACCGATTGAATACATTCAATATGAAGTTGCAGCGATTAAGATATCGTTTTTATCAACGTCTTACAAAAGTATCGGCACAATGAAAGGGGAAGCACTAAAATTGAAAAGCCCTGACGGTATCGTCAGGGCTCCTAAACACTTAAAATTTAGAATCTTAATATCCTGGATTCTGGACCAAGCCGGGGTTGGCCAAAATTTGGGATGCAGGAATCGGAAACAACTTGTACTTATCGTTGCCAACAGAAGCTGGAGCCTTAAACAACCAGTCCCTTGTATATTGGCCAAAGCGAATTAAGTCATTTCTTCTCCATGCCTCGGCATACAATTCTCGGGCTCTTTCGTCCAAAAGTTCTTGTTCACCAACCGCACCTAATGGAGTAGCTCCGCGAATTACCCTTAGTTCGTTTACCATGGCGGTCGGATCACCACCACTTCGCATCATCGCCTCAGCTTTCATCAAATGTGCATCAGAGTACCTGAAAACGATTTCATGACCCAAAAACGCACCGTATCTAGGCTGGTACTTAATAACCCTGATTCCCGTAGTTTCATCATTGTTGATAATACTTGGCTGGCCATCGCCATCCAAGAAATCTCTTTTAAATGTCAAGGGGGCACCTGCTCTATCCGTCAATGCTGTTCCATCCGCTGCATACTGCTGGCCGACCAAAAAGCCGAAGCCTACCTGAGAATCCTCTTCATCGGACACAGCTCCAGGAGGAACACCACCGCGACGCTCTTCCTGACCGTCCAAACGGGTAACACCATCGATGGCAACGCGATTGTTATCAGGGTCACCTTCGAACAGGTCATAGTATTCTGCCAAGGTTGCAAAACCGTTCCAACCTCCTCCACCTTGTGAAAGAGAGTTGTAGTGCAAACCATTGAAAATTCTGTTGCCGACACCTGAAGCTAAAGACCATACAGTCTCGTTATCGGCGCTATCCCTGAATAAGTCGAAATATCCTGCCTGTAGGGCATAACCCTCAGAAGCAATTTCATCGACCAATGAGATGACCTGAGACATATCGCCGGCATCGGCGCTACCGCCACCTGTATAGATATGCTTGTTCAAAAGAATTTTGGCCTTAAGGTATCTGGCGGCCGCTTTGCTCGCCCTTCCGTTGTCTTCACCACTACCGGCCGCAACACTAGGAAGATTCGTAATCGCCGCATCTACATCGGCCAAAATAAAATCAACAGCAGCTTGACCTGTCAAAACCTCAGGTAATTCCCTCGAAGGTAGCGTCACATCCCTAAAAGGCACTTGGCCATAAAAATCAAGGATTGTCCACATACTGAACGCTCTTATAAATGATGCCTCTCCTATATTAATAGGGCTGGGGTTACTCCTTGAATCCAAAACCTGTGAGGCCAATAGCTGATTTCCGTTCCAATCGTTCCAAGTGTTGATTACAAAAACATGCTCTGGAGTCCATAAGTGTTGGTGTAGACTTGACCATTGGCCATTATCCCCCCAGTCGGTACCTCTTGTAGGAACAATCGCGGCATCTGCGGTCACTTCCATCATGGCAAACCGATTACCTTGGTCTCCATATTGCCCGTTCAATCGATTGTACAAATCATCGACAGTTGAAGAGGGATCGGCCAAGCCTTGGAAGCCCTCCGTGATGATGGAGTCAGTTTCTTCAATTTCCAAATCGGTACAGGAAACCAATCCTACAACCGTGAGGAACGTCAGCAAATAAAATTTCAAATTACTTCTTTTCATGATCTACAATTTTTTTATTAAAATGATGCATTAATCCCAATAGTGAACGTCCTTGGAGCTGGAAATGCCGCCCAGTCAATACCTCTTGTCGGAACGCCCGAACCGAGGTCACCAGTGGCAACTGTTACTTCAGGATCAAGACCGGAGTAATCTGTAATTAGGAATAGGTTTTGTCCGGTCAACGAAACCCTCATAGATTTAAATAGACCCTCATTATTTAGAGGGAAATTATAACCAAGGGTTGCGTTTTGGAAACGAACAAAATCCCCTTTTTCCAAATATCGGGTCGAAACATCGGCTGATGTACCGGGCGCCTCGCCACTTGTAACTAAATCTTGGGTCACATTTCGTGCGTTGGTAATAGACCCTGACGTGAACAGGCCATTGGCCGTATTGTTATAGACCGAGAAACCGAATTGACCGGCAAAAAATGCCGATAAATCCCAATTTTTACAGCTGAAGTTCAAAGCCAATCCTGATGTAATATCGGGCAAGGCATCCTCTCCAACAAATATTTTATCCTGAAAGACATCGCCTACACCATCACCGTTTTGATCGGCAAAAGTAGGCTGCCCGTTGCCATCCAATCCTGTAAACACGGCCATATAATAAGAATATAATGACTGGCCTGCGGCGAAACGTTGTGCAAAAGCACCGGAAAGGCCTTGGCCATTGATCGCACCGGTGTCAATTAGACCACCGAAATCCTGTACTTCGTTGTCGTTAAAGGCGATGTTGAATGATGTAGAGAAATTCACATCTTCAGTTTGTACCCAGTCATAGGCCAACGCAACCTCAAGACCTTGATTGACGATCGTCGCGTCAACGTTTCCAAATTGAAACGGGTCAACTGCTGGTGCCGCAGGGGGAGTTCTCAAGAGTACATCGGTTGTTTCATCCTTATAAACATCGATACTACCACTGAAGCGGTCATTGCCAAAACCAAAATCAAGACCTGCGTTCAAACTCAAAGTAGGCTCCCACTTCAGGTCAGGTACGTCAGTGGCAACAATCCTCAAACCGTTTTGATTGACTTCAAGGTTATTTTGAATTGAGAACCCTTGGTTGAAATCACTGAATCTTTGTCTTGCCACGAAATTTCCATAGCCCAGACCGTCTTGATTACCCGTGACACCTCCACTCAATCTCAATTTTAAAGTGGAAACCGCATCACCAATAAAATCTTCTTCTCCGATTTGCCATGCAAAAGCTCCTGATGGGAAGATACCGTATTGATTGTCAGGACCGAAACGTGAAGAACCATCTGCCCTTACAGTACCTGTAAACAAATATTTGCCCGCTATGGTGTAATTGATACGCCCAAAAAACGACTGCAATTCATCGGTATTGTCAAAGTTGTTTGCAATTATCGCAGAAACTTTTCTACCCACATTACTGGTCACCTCTTCACCTGGCACGACATCAGGGAACAATCTGTTCACGATCAATGCCGAAGTATTGGTGCCATAGTAGAACTGTTGGAAAGATCCTGCTATCGTCGATTCGTGGGCACCTACCGCAGAGCGAAGGTCATCGCGCATCTGGCTTAGGTTTGGGCTGCTAAAGCCTCTACCTTGTGCATCTCGCCCGGTAGTGTTAAAATCTTGAAACGAATATCCCACGAGAACATCCAAGTTGGAATTACCAAATTCCTTTTTATAGTTCAGGGTCGCTTCCAATAGATTGCTCTTGCGCTCAAGAACATTGTAAACACCGAAACCAAGGTCTTGAATTCCGTCAAGGTTATCAACTTCGCTGGAAATGACGGAAACGTTTTCACTTTCTGATTTGTCATAACCCAAGTTGACTTTTGCAGTCAATTCAGGAGTGAAGGCGTACTCCAAGGAACCATTGATCAAAATACGATCGGTATCCGTTTGGTTTTGGGTATTGTCGATCAGGTTGGCCGGATTGATTTGCGCACTACCATCGGAGAAGGTGCCGCTAATAGGCCAAGTAGGGTTCGCAGCATATGCCGCTCCCAAAACATCACCCCTAAAACCTGCTGTTGCACTTAACGGAGCTGTTTCATCGTTATTGGCCGAAACTGTAGCCGAAAGACCGACGGTAAGTTTGTCATCCAAGAATCGATGTCTCAGGTTTATTCGACCAGTTATTCTTTCCAAAGATGTTTTTTGTATAACACCAAGTTGCTTTGTGTAACCTAAAGTGGCCCTAACATTGCCCTTTCCATAATTCTTTGAATATGAAAGGTTGTTGACCGTTGATGGCGCAGTACGGGTAATATAATCTTGCCAATCCGAATTGAAGCCAAAATCTACTGCACTCGCATCACCACCAAACTGGGTGACCGCACTTAGAAATTGTGCACGGTCCAATAAGTCATAGTCCTTTGCCGGAGTTGCCACACTGAAATTGGAAGAGAACTCCAAGATACCTTCCCCGCCTGATTTACCGCTTTTCGTCGTAATGATCACAACTCCATTGGCACCTCTAGAACCATAGATTGCAGTAGCAGAGGCATCCTTTAATATACTGATGCTTTCTATATCGGAAGGATTCAAGAAGTTCAACGGGTTTCTGACGGCACTTGCACCAAGTCCTGTATCACCGGTAGCAGATGTGTTTTCACCGGAAAGTGGCACACCATCGACCACGAATAACGGATTGTTGTTCGCTCGAACCGATTTGTTACCCCTAATATTAATGGAAATACCGGCACCAGGTTCACCACTGGTTTGTTGGATATTTACACCGGCCGTCTTACCTTGAATCAGTTGTTCAGGTGAAGCAATTACACCACCGTTAAAGTCTTCAGAGGTAACCGATGATACCGATCCAGTAGCATCTTTTACCGTTGTGGTACCATAACCGATGACGACGACTTCTTCAAGTGCTTGTGCGTCTTCTACTAAGACCACATTGATAGTTGACTGCCCATTAACAGCAATTTCTTGGGCGGAATAACCGATGTAACTGAAAACAAGCGTGGCATCGCTGTCCACTTCGAGGGTATAATTTCCATCGAAATCGGTTTGTGTACCCGTTGTGGTACCCTTGACCACCACACTGGCACCGGGCAAAGGCCCAGTAGCATCAGATACAGTACCCGTAACTTCTTGGGCCTGTATCAGTCCAAAGCATAAAAACGCCCCAAACGCAAACAGGCTTTTGAGCAATTTGATTTTCATAAATAGATGTTTTAAGTTGAGTTAATTCGAATACAAGAGTTAAAATTATGTAAAAAAATCATTAAACAATTTATTAAGACGCCGCCGCTACTTACGAAAACGGTTTCGTGTTAATAACTTTTGTTGATTAGCAAATTCTGATTTTAAACATAAGCCAATATCATTATTTAAATAATAAGGCCGTTTATTGTAGGGATTTGGCAATTTTATGACGAAGATAATACTTTTTGGTCATTGTTAACAAATTGCTAAATGGATGCGGAAAAACCCTCTGATCACAAAATGACAAAGATTTCGTACAATTTATGTCAAGATTGGTTAATTTGGTATGTGCTTGAAAATATAACCTGGATAATTACAGTTGAAACGAAAGATAACACTTAAGGATATTGCAAGAGAGTTGGATGTTTCCATATCTACTGTGTCAAAGGCACTCAAAAATAGCGAGGAGATCGGGCGAGACACCAAGGAGAAGGTACAGGCCTTTGCCAGATTATATAACTATAAGCCAAACAATGTTGCTATTAGTCTTCAGAACAAACGCACAAAAAATATCGGTGTAGTCATACCTGAAATTGTCCACTACTTTTTTACTACGGTTTTTCGGGGAATCGAGCGATATGCCAACGATAGGGGGTATAATGTAATCGTTTGTGTTTCAGATGGATCATTTGACAAGGAAGTCATCAATATAGAGATGCTCGCCAATGGAAGTGTCGACGGTTTCATTCTCTCGCTAGCGAGCGAAACCTTTATCAAAAAAGACTACGCCCACTTAAAGAGCATAACAGATCAAGGTATTCCTGTGGTCCTGTTCGACAATATTACCCATGAAGTGCCGTGTGATAAGGTAATTATCAATGATTGCGAGGTGGCCTTTGAGGCCGTTGACATGTTGGTCAAGGATGGGAGGCAACGAATTGGCTTGGTAGCCACCACCGATTATTCCCATGTGTCTGAAGAGCGGGTAGAAGGATACAAGGAAGCGTTGGCCAAGAATGGAATTCGTATTGATGAAAGTAACATCTTAAGGCTGCCTGTAAAAGAATTTGAAGACGAAAGATTCTTAAACTTCTTGAAGGAAAGAAAGTTGGATGCCGTTCTATGCGTCAATGAAATTATGGCAATCCACGGAATCGGATTGGCCCGTTCATTGGGTCTTGAAATACCAAAGGATATCGCCTTTGTCGGTTTTACCGATGGAATAATGTCAAAATATACGACCCCTTCATTGACCACCGTAGCCCAACATGGGGATAAGATGGGCGAAATGGCGGCCAAAATGCTGATTGAGAGGGTAGAGGCCGAATTGGAAGATGATTCTGATGAGCCTCTTTCATATCGAACAGAGGTAATTCGCGCTAAACTGATCAAGAGAGAATCCACTTAGATAATCAATTCTTCCAAATAAATCATTTTGCTTACTATATTCGCGGCGCTAAATTAGTAACATGCAAAAGAACAGTGGATTTATCTTTGACCTTGACGGGGTAATTGTGGATACGGCCAAATATCATTATTTGGCTTGGAAGAAGTTGGCTGACCAACTGGGCATTGAATTCACACATGAACTCAATGAAGGATTTAAAGGTGTGAGTCGAAGAAGATGTCTTGAAATCTTGTTGGAGATTGGAAACATTCAGGTGTCCCAAGAACAATTCGATGCTTGGCTGACCGAAAAGAACAACGATTATTTAGAGTATATCGCCACTATGGACGAGTCTGAGATTCTTCCTGGGGTTCCAAAAATTCTTAATTACCTAAGAGAAAGAAATATTCCTATGGCCCTGGGGTCGGCCAGTAAGAATGCAAGGCCGATTCTAAAAAAAGTAAAATTGTTGTCTTACTTCGATGTTATTGTCGACGGAAACAATGTTTCAAAGGCAAAACCAGACCCGCAGGTGTTTCTTTTTGCGGCAAAGGAATTGAATGCCGAACCTGAAAATTGTGTTGTTTTTGAGGATGCGATCGCCGGAATACAAGCAGCCAATAGTGCAAAAATGATGTCGATTGGCATTGGGGATGCCGCAATCCTTTCAGAAGCTGAGCACAATTTCAACGATTTCACCGAAATTGACACGGATTTTGTCGAACGCATAATCAATGGGGATGCCCAAAAATAGAAAATATGGCTCGCCGCAACCTAATTGCGCCCTAATTTTTCAAAAAATGATACGAAAAAAGCATTTCCATTTACCTAGTGGTATATTAACGTAGATGATAAATAATAGATCGTATGAATCAAGACTACATAAAACCCGATGCTTGGTCGATTATAGAAGAAGGATTTGATGTCGAAAGAGTCAAGTCTTCTGAAAGCCTGTTCAGTTTGGGTAACGGGGCCATGGGCCAAAGAGCCAATTTTGAAGAGCATTACTCGGGCCCCACATTTCAGGGTAGTTACATCGCAGGTGTTTATTACCCTGATAAAACACGTGTAGGCTGGTGGAAAAATGGATATCCTGAATATTTTGCCAAAGTCCTCAACGCCCCTAACTGGATTGGAATCAACGTAGTTGTAGACGGGGAGAGGCTAGATCTTTTTAACTGTAAATCGATAAATTATTTTCGCCGTGAACTCAATATGAAAGAAGGTTGGCTTTCCCGCAACTTTAATGCAACACTGAACAATGGTGTTGAAATTGAAGTGGAGACCAAGCGATTCCTTAGCTTGGAAGTTGACGAACTTGGTGCCATACAATATGCGATCAAGCCGATGAACAAAAGCGTGGAAATTACATTTGAACCCTATCTCGACAGTGGCATTTCAAATGAAGATAGCAATTGGGACGATCAGTTCTGGCAGACCACAAATGTTGATGAAAAAGACGAAATGGCCTTTATCGAAGCGCATACGTTAAAGACCTTTTTTCATACGTGCACATTCATGGGATCGAATTGCTTTCTGAATGGCAAGAAGATCGAAAACAATCCCGAGACGGAACAATCGGAAAATAAGATCAGCACTTATTACACGGCAAATGTTGACAAACACCAAACGTTCAGTTTACAAAAGTTCGGAGGATATGTGGTAAATCGTGATTTTAAAAAGGAAGAATTGCCATCCACGGCAAAGTCGATAATGGAAAAAGGCATGCGCATAGGGTTTGATTCCCTTTTGGATCAGCAAAAAAATGCCTGGGCCGAAATATGGAATATGGCCGACATCGTAATCGATGGGGACGTGAGCGCGCAACAGGGAATCCGATTTAATATTTTTCAATTGAACCAGACTTATTTGGGCAAAGATTCTCGATTGAACATTGGACCAAAAGGATTTACCGGAGAGAAATACGGCGGAAGCACATATTGGGATACTGAAGCTTATTGTATTCCATTTTATATGGCAACCAAGGATCATGAAGTGGCCAGAAACCTTCTGAAGTATCGTTACAATCATCTTGAAAAGGCAATTGAAAATGCCGAAAAGTTAGGTTTTTCAAATGGGGCCGCGCTGTATCCTATGGTGACCATGAATGGTGAGGAATGCCATAATGAATGGGAAATTACTTTTGAGGAAATACATAGAAACGGTGCCATCGCATTTGCGATTTTTAATTATGTCCGATTTACAGGAGACTATGCCTATGTACCCGAAATGGGATTGGAAGTGCTGATCGGAATTGCCAGATTCTGGCATCAACGCGCCACTTTTTCGGAAGCCAAAAACAAGTATGTTGTTCTTGGTGTCACAGGCCCCAACGAATACGAAAACAATGTAAACAATAACTGGTACACCAATTATCTCGCAAAATGGTGTATCGATTATGCGATAGCCCAAATCGAGAAGGTCAAGGAGAGCTATCAAGATGACCACCGGCGAATAATGGGCAAAACGGTGCTATCTGAAACAGAATTGAAGGCTTGGAAGAAGGTTGCCGATAATATTTACTTTCCATATTCCGAAGAGAAGAGAGTTTTTCTACAACAAGACGGTTTTTTGGACAAGGAATTGATTACTGTTGAAGATCTTGACAAATCTCAAAGGCCCATCAATCAAAAATGGAGCTGGGACCGCATTTTACGTTCACCTTACATCAAGCAAGCTGATGTGCTACAAGGGTTTTATCTTTTCGAAGACCATTTTACAGAGGAGGAATTACAGCTTCATTTTGACTTTTACGAGCCTTTCACCGTTCACGAATCGTCGCTATCGCCTTGTGTTCACAGTATTCAAGCGGCCAAATTGAATAGGATGGATCAAGCCTACCAATTTTATTTGCGAACCTCTCGATTGGATTTGGATGACTATAACAAAGAAGTGGAGGAAGGATTGCACATTACCTCAATGGCAGGAACCTGGATGAGCATTGTTGAAGGTTTTGGAGGAATGAGGGTGATAGATGAACAACTTTCCTTTACGCCTAGAATTCCTGATGAATGGAATGCTTATTCGTTTAAGATCAACTTTAGGAATCGAATTCTCAAGGTAAACATTACCAAAGACAATTCTGGTTTTGAGTTGGAGGGCGCAGATCAAATGAACATACTTGTCAACGGGAATCTTGTGAGCTTAAATTCGAAGAAGACCACCTATATATGATCCCAATCTAGTGGGAATCCCTGGTCACCTCACTACTTGATTTACCTTTAAGAAAATCGAGGTCTACCCCTTCATCTGCCTGTTCGACATGATCGATGAACAATCGTACAAATCCTCTGTTGATCCCCAAATCCTGGGGTTTCCAAGAGGCCCGACGTTTTTCCAGTTCTGCTTCCGATACATGTAGAATCAATTTGCGGTTTTCAACGTCAAGCTCGATCTCATCTCCGGTTTGAACAAGTCCGAATGTACCTCCTGCTGCGGCCTCAGGCGCAACATGCAGAACTACCGTGCCGAAAGCGGTACCGCTCATTCTTCCATCTGATATACGAACCATGTCGGTTACTCCTTTTGCCAATAGTTTTTTTGGAAGTCCCATATTGCCGACCTCGGGCATGCCAGGGTACCCCTTGGGTCCAACATTTTTCAATACCATTACCGATGTTTCATCAATGTCTAGATCGGGATCATCGATGCGTTTCTTATAGTCCTCAATAGTTTCAAAAACAACGGCCCTGCCCTTGTGCTGCATCAATTCCGGAGTGGCTGCAGAAGGTTTTAGAATGGCACCGTTTGGGCAGAGGTTGCCCCGAAGCACTGCAATTCCGGAATCTTCCTTAATGGGTTGATCGGTCGTTCCGATTGTTTCCCGGTCATAACATTCCACTCCTTTGGTATTTTCACCGATGCTCTTGCCGTTTGCCGTTATGGCACCATTATTCAAATACTCTTTGAGTTCTTTGATGACCACCGGCAACCCTCCTGCATAATAGAAATCTTCCATCATGAATTTACCTGATGGCTGTAGATTGGCCAATAAGGGAATATTGGTAGAGAATTTATCGAAATCTTCCAGGGTCAAGTCGACACCTATTCTTCCGGCCAAAGCCAATAAATGAACTACAAAATTGGTCGATCCCCCTATTGCTGCATTGACCATAATCGCATTTTCGAACGCCTTTCTTGTCATTATTTTCGAAAGGGTAAGATCCTCCTTTACCATTTCAACAATGCGCCTTCCAGAAAGATGCGCCAGTACTTTTCTTCTTGAGTCAGCTGCTGGTATTGCGGCATTATGCGGTAAACTGACGCCCAGTGATTCTACCATACACGCCATGGTGCTGGCCGTGCCCATTACGGCACAATGTCCATCACTACGGCACATCATCGCCTCTGCCAACATAAAATCCCTGTCATCCAATTCATTGTTACGATGGGCCTCACTAAATCGCCAAATATCGGAGGTCGCAATATCTTTTCCTCGATATTTTCCGGTCAACATGGCCCCGCCAGAAACAAAAATACTTGGCAGGTCGACACTACATGCCCCCATTAAAATAGAGGGTGTGGTTTTATCACATCCGCCCAAAAGAACAACCCCGTCAATGGGGTTGGCCCGAATACTTTCTTCGGCATCCATACTGGCCAGATTGCGATACAACATGGCGGTTGGTTTTATGAGTGTTTCACCCAAAGACATAACCGGGAATTCCAAGGGAAAACCACCGGCCTCCCAAACACCTCGTTTCACATGATCCGCAAGTTCCCTTAAATGTCCATTGCATGGGGTCAGTTCAGACCATGTATTGCAAATACCTATGACAGGCTTTCCGGTAAACGAATCCTCAGGGTGCCCTTGGTTTTTCATCCAGGCACGATAAATAAATCCGTCCTTTCCCGTTTTTCCGAACCAGCCTTGGCTGCGCAATTTTTTCTTTTCGCCCATACTTGATTGTTTCAGCTTTTATGTTGAAGTCTTAAATATATGAACTGCTTTTGGATAATCCTTTTACAAAAGTTTTTAACCTATGTTTTTCTGATTGTATCTTTGCTGACCTAAGACGATCTCGCAATGGGCAAAATAAAATTTCTAATATTTGTTATCCTTATTTTTCAAGGATGTGATATGACGAACAAACCTTTGGTAATTGGACATCGTGGGGCCATGGGCCATGAAACGGAAAATACCCTGGCTTCAGTGCAAAAAGCCCTGGATTTAGGTGTCGATATGATCGAAATCGATATATTCAAGGTTAAGAGTGGCGAACTTGTCGTGTTTCACGATGAGACCCTTGATCGACTTGCAAATGCAGGAGGCAAAATAGAAGATTACCATTACTTCACCCTTAAATCAAAGGTGATTTTGGATGGTAACCACAAGATTCCCCTTGTACAGGATGTTATTCGACTAATTGACAAGAAGGTGCGCTTGAATATTGAGATTAAGGGAAAGAACACCATTGACCGTCTGAACCATATTGTGAATCATTTCATAGAAGATCAAGGCTGGCCCGCAGATGGTTTCATTATCTCAAGTTTCGATTGGGAAGAACTTCAAGCCATTAGATCGGTCAACCCGACCATTCCAATCGCGGTTCTCACAGAGGGCGACCCCTTAGAAGCCATCCCGATTGCCCAAGAATTGAAGGCTGAAGCTATAAATCCCCACTTTAAAAAGTTGAACGGTGAAAATATAACAGCGATCAAGGAAGCCGGTTTTAAGATTTATACATGGACCGTGAACGACCCCCAAGATATTATTAACGTAAAGCGCCATGGGGTAGATGGCATTATTACCAACTTTCCTGAACGGGCCTTTTAATGTACGATCTTATTGTCATCGGAGGAGGTGCGGCCGGTTTTTATGCGGCCCTGCAGGCTGCCGAGCGCGCCCCTGATTTAAAAATTGCGATACTCGAGAGAGGCAAGGAGGTGCTCACCAAGGTCAAGGTATCCGGTGGTGGACGCTGTAATGTGACCCACGCCGAATTTGACCCTCGCGAACTTGTCAAAAGGTATCCGAGAGGGGAGAAAGAGTTGCTGGGTCCTTTTCACAATTACGGTGCCAGGGACACCATGTCGTTTTTTGAACGGAATGGGGTGTCATTGAAGATTGAGGAAGATGGAAGGGTGTTTCCTAAAACCGATTCTTCACGGACCATAATCGATTTTTTCTTGGAACGGGCAAGTCGCTTCGGAATCCAGATTTTTAAGCATAGTGGAGTAACCGCCTTTGGTCAAGTTTCAATTGATGGGAATCGATTCTGGGAAGTGCAGTCCATTAAGAAAAAATACACTTCAAAAAAGGTTTTGGTCGCAACCGGAAGCAGTCAAAAGATTTGGGGGCTATTGAAAGACTTAGGGCATGAAATCGTTATGCCATTTCCCTCTTTGTTTACCTTCAATATCAAAGATGAGCGTATCCGTAACCTACCCGGGATAAGTACCAAGGCCAGGGTGGCGATTTTTTCAAATAGTATTCCACGTAAGAAAATCACGATTAAATTAAAAAGTCAAACGGCCAAGCCGTTATTGACTTCAGAAGGCCCTATTCTTATTACCCACTGGGGCCTTAGCGGACCCGCAATTTTAAAATTATCGGCTTGGGGTGCTCGTCTGTTACCAGATTGGAAGTACAATTTTATCGTACAAATCAATTGGCTCCCAGATTATTATTCAGAAACTTTGATCGACGTGCTGATGGAAATCAAGGACTTGGAAGGGAAAAAAACGGTGGCTCGAACAAAGGCTTTTGATATACCCAGTAGACTTTGGGCAAGTTTGGTTCGTGCCGCTGGCATTTCAAGTAAGATGAAATGGGGTGAAGTCTCGAAAGACCAGCTATTGGCGCTGTGTGGGCAACTGACCCGATGTGAGTTTAGTGTCAAGGGAAAGAGTACTTTTAAAGAGGAGTTCGTAACAGCTGGAGGTGTGGACTTGGGAGAGATTAATTTCAAGACCATGGAAAGCAAGTTGCTTAAGAATTTATACTTCGCCGGTGAGGTAATCAATGTAGATGCCATTACCGGTGGCTTCAATTTCCAGAATGCATGGACCACCGGTTATATCGCGGCCCAAGCAATAGCGGATAACTGATTTTATGGATACATATATAGTTTTACTGCGAGGAATCAACGTAAGTGGTCAAAAAAAGATTAAGATGGCCGATTTACGCAAGATGCTTGAAAAATTGAAGTTTCAAGATGTTGAAACCTATATTCAAAGTGGAAATATTTTATTGAGAAGCCGAGAAGATGGTGATACCGTTGGCAAAAGGGTCAAAGACGGAATAGCCAAAACTTTTGGTTTTGATGTACCGACCTTGGTCAAAACCTATGGTCAAATGAAATCGATTTTTGGGAACAATCCTTTTACCGACCCCTTTGATATTGAAAACAAGCAGATTTATTTTGCCTTTTTGAAAAATACCCCACCGTTGGAGCTTGTCGAAAAATTTCGTCAAGAAAAATTTCAGGGCGAGCAATTCACAATTACCGATGATTGCGTCTACCTTAACTATAAGCTTGGGGCCGGTAAGGCCAAAATCAGCAATAACTTGATTGAGCGAAAACTAAAAGTTTCAGCGACTTCAAGAAACTATCGTACGACGGCAAAGCTGCTCGAAATGTCAAAACGGTAAAAGTATTTTATGGTAATTTCTTCTTGCAATTTGTAGCCGTGCGCCAACTTCACCATTGTGCTATCTTTGTCGAAACGAACCCGTGATGACCGAAAAAGATTTTATTCCCAAACCTTATTCCAACCAAGTCGAGGAAGGCATTATCACATGGCGCTCTCCCAGTAATATTGCACTGGTCAAATACTGGGGGAAGAAAGCGAATCAAATTCCCGAGAACCCTTCGTTGAGTTTTACATTGAATAAATGTACGACTACAACTTCGCTGCATTTCTCAAAGTTGAAGGAATCCATAAACGATTTTTCGTTTGATATTTTTTTGGATGGCGAATCAAAAGCGGATTTCCGACCCAAAATCGACACCTTTTTCAACAGAGTCTCGACATACCTTCCGTTTCTCACAAAATATCATTTTAATATAAAGACGTCGAACTCATTTCCACATAGCAGTGGTATTGCATCTTCTGCTTCCGGAATGAGCGCTTTGGCACTATGCCTGATGGATTTGGAGAAACAGTTGGATCCCGGTATGCCCGAAGATTTTTTCAATCAAAAGGCATCCTTTTTAGCCCGGCTGGGTTCGGGCAGCGCCGCAAGAAGCATTGAAGGTCCACTTGTACATTGGGGAAAACATAATGAAGTTGAGGGCAGCTCAGATTTATTCGGAATAAAATATCCGTATGATGTGCATTCCGTCTTCAGGGAATACCAAGACACAATTTTGCTTGTTGACAGAGGGCAGAAACAGGTTAGCAGCACCGTTGGTCACGAATTAATGCACAATCATCCTTTTGCCTTAAAACGTTTCGACCAAGCGCATAAAAACCTGACAAAATTAAGGTCGATTTTTTCCGAGGGAAACCTAAAAGATTTTATCAAAATTGTCGAGGGCGAGGCCCTCACGCTTCACGCCATGATGATGACCAGTGAGCCCTCATTTATACTTATGAAGCCCAATACCCTTGAAATCATCGATAAAATAAGGTCATTTCGCAAAAGATTAAAGAACCATGTATGTTTTACCCTGGATGCAGGGGCCAATGTTCACGTACTCTATCCCAAATTCGAAAAAGAAGAAATCAACCAATTTATTCAAGATGAGCTGGTTGTGTATTGTGAAAACGGACAGTATATTTGCGATGAAATTGGTTTAGGTGCGAAAAAAACGTAACTTTTTGACATATTTACGTCTTATAAGCGTTAGCTTGTTGTCCCAAATTGAATTATCTCTATGAAAGGACCATTGTTTTACTCGAAAATACTCCTCTTCGGGGAATATGGTATCATCAAGGATTCCAAAGGCCTGTCTATTCCCTATAACTTCTTTAAGGGAGCATTGAAGACCGACGACAATGATTCGGAAATCGCCAAGAAATCGAACAGCGGGCTTCGCGAGTTTGTGGGTTATCTTGAAATGGTTCAGAAGAACAGTCCTGAATTGGTTTCTTTTGATTTTGATTCGTTGAAGAGAGATGTCAATGGGGGAATGTATTTTGACAGTTCCATCCCGCAGGGATATGGGGTTGGGAGCAGTGGTGCCTTGGTGGCCGCGATCTATGATAAATACGCCCATGATAAAATCACCGTCCTCGAAAACCTGACCCGGGAAAAATTGTTGAAATTGAAGAAGATTTTCGGAAAAATGGAATCTTTTTTTCACGGAAAGTCCTCTGGTTTGGATCCCCTTAACAGTTATCTGAGTCTGCCCATCTTGATCAATTCACAAGATAATATCGAGTCGACCAGTATTCCCTCCCAGAACTTGGAGGGGAAAGGAGCGGTCTTTTTGCTAGACAGTGGTTCGACAGGCGAGACGGCGCCCATGGTTCAGCTTTTTATGGAAAAGATGAAGCAAGAAGGTTTTCGAAACATGCTTAAAAATCAGTTTATCAAGCATACCGACGCCTGCGTAGAGGATTTTGTAAACGGAAACATAAAATCTCTTTTCGGCAACCTGAGGCAATTGTCGCATGTCGTCCTCGACAATTTTAAGCCGATGATACCTGCCAAGTTCCATGAACTATGGAAAAAAGGAATCGAGACCAATGAATACTATCTGAAATTATGTGGTTCAGGAGGTGGGGGCTATATACTCGGCTTCACACAAGATTTCGAAAAGGCCCAAAAGACCCTTAAAGACTACAATTTGGAAGTGGTTTACAACTTCTAAGTCCATCAAATGCTTACAAGAAGGAACAAACTCTTGCTGCTAAAGTTGTTGAGTCTGTTTTCCGTTGTTCGAGGATACAATATCTTGATGATTGCCTTGGCCCAATACTTGGCCGCGATTTATATTCTTGGGCACCACCTACCACTTCGAAAGGTTGTTTTTGACTTAAATCTATTTCTTATTGTAACAGCCTCGGCCCTGGTTATCGCCAGTGGCTATATTATCAATAATTTCTATGATGCCGAAAAGGACCTAATCAATAAACCTCGTAAGAGTTGGCTGGATCGCCTGGTAAGCCAAAGGTTCAAATTGACTACTTATTTTATCTTGAATTTCTTGGCGGTAATAGCCGCGAGCTATGTTTCTTTTAGGGCCGTGTTTTTCTTTTCGGCCTACATTTTCGGTATTTGGTTTTATTCCCACAAATTGAAGCGTATCCCATTTGTGGGCAACATCGTTTCGGCCATACTCTCCATTGCACCTTTTTTTGCGGTATTCGTCTATTACAAAAATTTCGAAACGGTGATCTTCGTACATGCCATGTTTCTGTTTTTGTTGATTCTGGCCCGGGAAATGATCAAAGATCTCGAAAACATCAAAGGTGATTTGGCCCAAAATTATAAGACGGTGCCAATTTTATATGGGTCCAATACTTCTAAGATTATCATCAGTTGCCTGATCATCTTGACGTTGTTGCCCTCGTATTTATTGATTGCGAAGTTCGACGTGGGGCATATGTATCTCTATTTCATAGCAAGTAGTTTTCTGTTGATTTTTTCCTTGTTGATACTTTGGAAATCTTCTTCAAAAAAACACTATGTTTTGCTGCATAACATGCTGAAGCTTATCATCGTTGTGGGGGTTTTCAGTATCTTGTTAATCGATGTGGATTTGATTCTTAACCGTTTTCGACAATGGAACATTATTTAAAAGTCGCCCTGGCCCAAATTTCACCCATTTGGTTGGACAAAAAGGCTACCCTAAAAAAAATCGAGGCGACCGTCATGGAAGCATCAAAAGAGAATGCTGAGCTTATCGTTTTCGGAGAGGCGTTGCTACCGGGATATCCTTTTTGGCTGGCGCTGACCGATGGCGCAAAATGGGACCTAAAAATCAACAAAGAACTTCATGCCCACTATGTTCGAAATTCCGTTCAAATCGAGGTAGGTGAATTAGATACCATATGCGAGCTTGCCAGAACGAATGACATAGCCATTTATTTAGGAATAATGGAGCGTGCCAAAAATCGAGGCGGCCATAGTATTTATGCTTCATTGGTCTATATCAATGAAATGGGAGAAATCAAATCGGTACATCGTAAATTACAACCAACCTATGACGAACGACTGACTTGGGCTCCTGGAGATGGAAATGGACTTCAGGTACATTCATTGAAACAATTTACGGTAGGCGGGCTGAACTGTTGGGAAAATTGGATGCCACTGCCCCGTGCGTCGCTCTACGGGCAGGGGGAAAACCTACATATTGCCGTTTGGCCCGGCAGTGACCATAATACCAAAGATATTACACGCTTCATTGCAAGGGAGTCAAGAAGCTTCGTGATTTCGGTTTCCTCTTTGATGAAAAAGGAGGACTTTCCAAAAGACACCCCACATTTAGATGCCATTTTATCGAAAGCTCCCGATACCCTTGCAAATGGGGGGTCATGTATTGCTGGCCCCGATGGGGAATGGATCATCGAGCCCGTAGTTCATCAGGAAGGATTGATTTATGAAACTTTGGATTTCAACAGAATTTATGAAGAGCGACAGAATTTTGATTCCGTAGGGCATTATTCGCGGCCCGATGTGACCAAATTGATTGTGAATCGGGAGCGACAGTCTACCGTGATGTTTGAAAACAGAAATCCGGATACTCCCATATGAAATGCTAGTTTTAAGCAAATCTTTGCCAATTTTCCAAGAAAAATGGTGCGATGATAGCATGCACAACTTTGCCCCGGGTTTAGGCCATAAATGAAGCCATCTGACAGGGTTCATACAGAATTTGTTATATTTAGTTTTTGGAAGGTCAGTTATTTGGCCCTATAATTTTGATTAAAAAAGTCATATCATTTCATTAATAAAACAACCACGTCATGAATAGATTGAAAGAACTTAAATACTTTACTTTGGTAATGCTCTTGTTTGGCTTCGTTACTGCCGGAACCTTGAACTCTTGCCGGGAACAAAAAAAAGAAGAAAACACTGAAGAGCAGGCAGAACACCCTGCAGGTGAAGAACACCCCTCTGAAGATGGGGCCGCCAAAGAAGAACATCCCTCGAAAGACGGTGAGGAGCATCCAGCAAAAGATGGTGAGGAACATCCCACCAAAGATGGCGAGGAACACCCAAAGGGTGAGGAACATCCAAAGGATTCCGTGTCAGGGTAGGCCGACCAGATCTTTTGCGGTCTCATTTCTATCTTTCCGTTGAAACGAAAAAAATGTTTTGGGAAATGCGGGAGTATCTCCTATTTCCATGACCGGATATGCGAGAAAATTGATGGGTCCCGAAAGTGGGCCCGGATCTAACCGAAGGTCTCGTCCTCGGCTGAATTCGATGCGATTGGCCGGATGCCGACCAAAATAATAGGTGGCGAGGGCAGTATATTTGTTGGCCTCACTTATATCGACGGGCCACCATTTTCCCTCGGCATAGAATTCCGCCCAACAGTGGTAACCATCGATACCGCCATCATCCCGATCTGAGGGAATCGACGCTCCTACGGCAAAGCGCGACGGTATACCTGCAGATCTGGCCAAAGAAATGAAGAGGGAATGAAACTCTGTACAATTGCCCGTAAGGGCGTCACAAGCGTAGACCGCATCGCCCGTACCATATTTTCCAGCTTTGATATAACGCATATTGTCGATTACGTAGTCATATAAGGCACGTGCTTGCATAATAGTGCCATCGTTTCGTTTTTGCCCAATAATGGAATCTGCGAGCACTTGAAACCGATCACCGATAGGCATGAGCAAGCTGGCATTTAAGTATTTGGAAGGGGAGCCATCTTCTTCGTAGGGTTTTTTCTCTTGCCTGTGAACATCGTAGGTAACCCTCAGTTTTTTACCACTATGTTCAGGTGAAAGCTGCATGTATAAAACTGAATTTCCATTGTTCTTCTCTTCGAGTATTTCATGGTTCGCCGGAGCTTCGATATTCAACATTTCAACCGTCTGGAATCGATCGCTTTTTGGAATGGGCACCCATATTTTTGCCGATTCGTTGATGTCTGGCAAGGTAACCTCGTAGAGAAACTCGAATTGGTCCTCTCCTTCAATGACTCCCAACAAATCGTTTGAGGCGTTTTGAACTGGTACCCGATACCAAGTTTTGTCTTTTCGCTGTTTCCAAGTATAAAAGGGCTTGCCATTAAGTTTATGGAGGGTCGTTTCGGTAACGGTCATACTACCCGGGTCTCCTGCCAAGAAAAAATCGACATCATATACATCACCACTTACATCGGCCAGATCGACACAGGCAAAATGACGTCGTGGCCCTAAATTAGAGAGGTATTCGGTATGTACACGTACCAACTGTAGGCGTAATTCCTTCCCTTCAAAGGTCATGTTGAAATAACCACCCCCTTCTTTTACTTTTTTGGCAATGTTGGCCTGAATACCGGCCTCTATATCTGCGGTCACTACCTTGGGGATGTTCTTATCGGCAATCGTTTTGACTTCCTTCTGCTTGGTCTTGGGGTTACAGGCCATTGTTATGGCAAATACAAGGAATAAAATGGGATGAAGGTGTTTCATGCTATTATCGAAGTAACGATGACATGAATTTACAATAAATCCATGGTCTCGCCAATTAAGAAATACCCACCTCAATATCAGCCCAGGAATTTGGGAAATGAGTTTCGGAGATTATTGGTTGCGCAAAAAATTATTGAAATGACCAGGTCAATTTTTTAAGGCCCGACCAATCACTATACAGGGGTACTGCAGCCTTGATGTAAAGAAGATATACCTGGTCGTCTTTTAGCGCCATTCCCCAAGTGGCCAGAGCATTATCCGGCGTTCCGAACGATTCTTTTAGTTCTGGGTTGTTCGGATCGGAGACATCCATAACGCTCAGTTCACTTTTACCGGTTGACACGAAAACAAGCTCGTTCTGTGCATCGAATCCCATTTGATTTGAGTGGCCCAGACTATTCAGCCAAATGTTGTCAAGCGTATCACAGTTCCAAGGGTTCCACCATCCGGTCATTTGTGCATTGCCGGGGTCGCTCACATCCCAAATTTCAAATCCGCAATAATCGACCGCTACATAGGCGTAGTTACCATTGACTATGATATTGTTATATGCCTTAGGGGTATTTTGTTGTGCGGCATCATTCAGAAACCGACCAATCTCATTTGGGTTTTGTTTGTCACTAACATCAATGATTCTGATTCCACCCGCATCGTAGCACAGGTACAAAAGGTTGCCCACTACTGTCATTCCACGGGCATTCGGGTGAGCCACACTTCCTGGGTTTTCCTCGGGAAAGTTGATATCTGGCAAGAACTGATTCACCTCTAAAATCGATGTCGGATTGGAAACGTCTAAAATGAACAGACCATGGTTCATTCCTCCCAAATAGGCATAGTTTCCTTGAACGACAACTATTGCGGTTCCGCCAATGACCTCGGTACTTTCCCACTGATCGGTTACAGAGGGGTTCATCGGGTCGGTTACATCGACAATGGCCAAACCGGCTTTTGAGCCTCCTCCAAAGAAATCTCCCAGTGATAAATAAACATAATTCCCTGATTGAAAAATATTCATTGCGTGCAGACCTCCTAACTCCGCAATCGGAATAGATGCCACCTGTGTCGGTGAGGCCGTATCTGAATCTTCGAAAACCAATAGTCCGCCCGCCTTGGCGGCCACGTAGAAGTAAGGTCGATTATTTCCGTCGACGACAAGACCTTGAGGTAAAAAAGGCTCTGTTTCGGTTTCCCAAGCTTGACTTAAAACCAATTCCTTGTCAACATTGTCAATAGGAGGTACGTTACCATCGTCACTCGAGCAGGCAAATATCAAACTCGAAAGAAAGGCCAAAAATATTTTCTTCACCATATTTTATTAACGATCCGAATACCAAAATGTTACAATAAAAGCCGCCTAAGACCATCAAATACAGTGAAAAAGAGATTAAAAGGACTCAATATAACTAGCATTATTGATCCTTCACGAACTCAAGCCCTTGATCAATGCCTTTTTCGATTGCAGGTACGCCACGTTCCATCCACAAGGGTTTGGGAGCACTTTTAAGGTAATAGTCAAAATACTGTGACATTCGAAGACTAAAATCTTTGCGATTTTGGAGTTTTAAAGGCCAATGCGGCTCACCATTGTAATTGAGAAACCATGAAGGTTTACCTAATCTTCGCAAACCCACAAATAATTCTATACCCTGGTACCAAGGTACATGACCATCTGCGTCATTGTGCATGATCAAAAGTGGTGTATTGATTTTATCCAAAGAGAAAATAGGAGAATTTTCGATATAACGGGTCGGGTATTGCCAGGGAGTGCCACCGATTCTACTTTGGGTATGTTCGTACTGAAATTGGCGGCTAAGGCCGGTCCACCAGCGAATGCCACCATAAGCACTGATCATATTTGGCACAGGAGCGCCTGCCTCTGCTGCTTTGAAGATATCCGTTCTGGTAACGAGATAGGCAATCTGGTATCCCCCCCAACTATGGCCTTGGACCCCAATATTATCTTCGTCGATAAAACCTTTTTCAATCAAAGAGGTCACGCCGGGGATAACACAATTAAAGGCACTTTCACCGGGGTACCCGATTCGATAATGTACATCTGGGTTGAAAATTACATACCCTCGACTTGTATAATAGCTGTAATTGATGGTCGATCGCTCTGCCCTAGGCTGCCAATAACGATGCAATCGATCTGAACTTTTTTCATAGAAATTCACCAACAATGGATATTTCTTATTTGCGTCGAAGTTCTCCGGTTTTACTAGCATTCCGGTCAACTTCTTACCATCTAGGGAGTTCCAATTAACGAGTTCGATCGTCCCCCAGTTGTATTCTTTTTGTTGTGTATTCGCATCGCTGATCTCGATTACATTTTTAAAATCCAGATTCGACAATCTCAAATCGGGAAATTCTTGAAAAGACTCGCGTGTATAGAGCAAAGCATCATCCAATTCGGCTTTTAACGGAATGGAATAATGATAGGGCCCTGACACGACCGATTGCAACTCATTGTTTCTAGGATTGAATAAAGCATAACCTGAATCCTTTGAGGTTTCATTGAAGGTTGTCAATAACCACTTTTCTTTTGTGGGCAGGTGTTTTATTTCTTTATCCAAGGCGATATAACGATATACGGTCTTGTTCTTTTTGCCGGAAGTCAATTTGGTGCCCTCACCGGTCACTGGGTCGAACCTCCAAATATCATAGCGGTCGTAGAGGATAAGATGTTTATCGTTTTCCGTCCAACCGGCTGAACCATATGGATTTGGGTATTTGGGAGAATCGTTCAATTCGTCGTAGAAAGGTTTTCCTTTGGTCAGCGCTTTGTAATTGCCCGATTCTATCGAATAGGTAAACCATGTGCTATCAATGTCGTTGTATCCAAAAGTGTATTTGGCTTTGGGGCTAAGTTTCATCGAGGGAACCTTGGTCAACTTTAGCTTGACCTCCCCCGTATTTGTGTTGGTTACATGATAATCAAAATCGAGCCTGCCGGTCCATTGACTTTCCAGTTCATGGGGTATCGAAGTTTTTGAGAGCGCATATAGTGCGTTTCCTTCATCTACCAATTCTGTATCGGTATAAGATGCATTGCCCAATTGCACCAACTTATTGCTGTTTAAATTGACAACGGTTTCAAAAGATTGCACCGTGTCTTTTTTCAATTGCAGTTCTTGAACAGTGTATAAGCGGGGTTCGTCGTACGTCCAAACCTCTACGTTCACAATTTCATCTTCAGTTAAGGTGGTATCTTTTGGAATAGGCTGTTTTGCAAGACCAAAAAACAGCTTTGATTCGTCTTTTGAAAAATGGACTTTGCCATTTGAAGAGACTATATATCCTTCTGGGGCAGCGTTCGGTTCCAATATTTTTTGTGCACTTTCCGTACCTACTTCCCAAACATAAAGCTCGTTGGGCCGTACCTGAATTTTAGTGGTGTCGGTGTCGACCACAAAACCAAGTTTCTTGCCCGTTTCACTGAGGCCTAACTTATGGTATTTGGCTTTTTTTGAACGATGCACGTTCTTGATTTGTCCGTTTTCCAAGTTCATTACAAAAACCCCATGGTCAGATTTTTTGTCCTCACCAGTAGTCGAGTAGGCCAGCCAACGACCTCTTTTGGCAAATATATAGTTGGTAACAAACTTGATCGTATCCTCTTTTTTTGATGTCAAGTTTCGCAAGACCAAATGATGGCCAGTTTTTTTTCCGACCTTTTTGGGTTTGTCTTTTTTGTCGCCTTCAACTTCGGTGGAATCTTTGTCCGAATCCTTTTCGACTTCCTCTAAAAGATAGGCCACGAACCCCGACCATTTTTCAGGTACCTTATATGATTTTATGTTCGCCAACTTATCGAAGTTTCCTGTTGAAATATTTAGAATGCCCAATGAATCCTTGGGGAGTTTTTCTTTTTTGACCTTTCGACTTTTCATCGCGGTAACGCTATCTTTCCATGCTTTGATCGTAAATAGGGCGTATTTTGAATCGTAAGTGAAAAGCCCCTTTTCAGACCGCTCATGTTCAAAAATCAATTTACCACTACCGTCCTTGATTTTTAGGTGACTGTCTTTCTCGCCTTTTTGCAACGCGTATATTACATAGTCGCCATTTGGCGAAAGTGCCTTTCCTTTGATGGCATTCCAAATCTCAAAATCATCATGGCCCAATACTTTTTTTTGTGCGGTCATCGAAAAGGTCAAAAGAAGAACCCCTATAAAAATTATCTTGTGTATCATTTTACCTTGGTTTGGTGCACTAAATATAGTTTTTAATCAGGTTTGCGATAAGTTTTAGTATGGTCATGAAGATGCTTCCTTCTCCGATTTTTTTTACGAACCAATATGTGACCTTCATCCCAATTGCTTCGCTACCTTTGTAGAAATTTTGACCATGCAGAAATCGAATTCCAATAAACGAAAAAAATCCCCAGGAAAAAAGGGCGCGACTTTTAGAAGGGATGGCGCCTCAAAGAAGAAGACTTTCAAAGGAAATGCAAAAGGGAACGAGGGTGTCAAGACAGATTTGGTTCGTTTGAACAAATACGTTGCCAATTCGGGGGTATGCTCAAGACGGGATGCCGATATCTATATTGCTTCCGGGAATGTTACCGTAAACGGAAAGACGATCACCGAAATGGGCCATAAAGTCAAATTGACCGATGAGGTCAAGTTCGACGGGCGCTTGCTCAATCCGATTAAAAAGGAATATGTACTACTCAACAAACCGAAAGACTTTTCGACCATGGTTCGCGATGAAAAAGGAAAGCGGAACGTCTCTGGTTTGATTTCCAATGCCTCGAAATCACCCCTGCTGCCAGTGGATAAAATGGACAAGAGTGCCACAGGCCTTTTGTTGTTCACGAATGACGGTGATTTGACCAAGCGCTTGAAAAATCCTAAAAACGGACTTCGAAAAATATACCATGTCGAATTGAACAAAACTCTGAGAAGTACGGATTTAAAAAAAATTCAAGAGGGAATCATTTTGGATGAAAAGACCATTCGCATTCAAGAAATCAGTTTCATAGACAACGCCCCCAAGCGCGAGGTCGGTATCGAAATACATAGTTCAAAAAACAAATTGGCCGAACGAATTTTTGAACATCTCGGTTACGAAGTAGTAAAAATTGACCGGGTGGCCTATGCCGGACTTACCAAAAAAGATTTACCCAGGGGTCATTGGCGTTATTTGACCGAACAGGAGGTAATCAACTTAGGGATGATCAAATAACCAGAATCTTATTCCTTTGGGGTATAGTTCAAAATGGTCATGTAGTTGGGCCACGGGCCTACCTCATTTTTATATTGCTTTGCCATGACCCTTGAAATCTGTGCAATATGGCCAAGATCGTGAACCACCCAAGCCGACAGGAGATGGCTTAAGGTAACCGGGCCCAATTCAGGATGAATGCCCAGAAGGCCCAAATCGGCTGAGGAAAGATTCTTTGAACGCAGAATTCTCAGGTTCTCTTCCCGCAGCATTTCAAATTCGGTAAGTAGGGCCGTCAGCGATTTTCCCTTGCTGTTTTCAAATTGTGCAAACCGATCAAAAGCCTCAAATTCCTTATTTTGACCTTCGCTTAGAATTATTTCGGCTCGAACCATCCAATCGGTTTTTTCACCGTGAATTAAATGCCCAACTACGTCGTATGGACTCCATGTATTTTGGCCTTCATTTTCATGTGTCCACTCTTTTGAAAGATTGCCCAACAGATTTTTCAACACTGTCGGTGTCCGTTCTAGAATTGCAATTGCCTTGTTTAGCTCAAACTTCATAACGGGTTCTGTTTTGATAACAACAACTTTTCGCCGCAATGAAAAGAGAATTGCGGGAAACTCAGATTTTTAAGAGATTAGTCTCACTATGGATTAAGACAATTTAGACGGACCATCATCTTACCATAGTGAACTGGGGACATACCTATAAAGCAGGTATCCTTAATGTTTGCCCTGGATATATTTCATCTGGATGCTGCAACAGAGGGCGATTTGCCTCGAATATAATGTTGTATTTCATCGGGTCGCCATATACGGCTTGTGAAATTTTGGATAGGGTGTCACCAGACTCAACCACATGAAAAACGGCTTCAGGTTCTGGATTGGTAACTTCAATATTGTCTTGCACGCAGCCGATATTGTCTACGTTTCCCATCGCCAAAATTAATTTTTCCCGATCGGCATTCGTGTCCGTAGTGCCCGAAACAGTAACCATATCGGAGATTACAATGTTGAGGTCTGATACCGGAATACCCAATCTGGCAACTTCTGCCCGTAACAGGTCGGCCTTGTCTATTGGTTTGACCTCAACCTCGGCTTCAGCCTCTTTCTTGCCGAATAATTTTTTGCCTGCGTTTTTGATAAAAGAAAATAAACCCATAATAAATCAATTTTAAAAGTTGGTAAAAATGTAAGAACTCTAGTGTTTTGCGAATTGATAACTGAATGTAGTCAAATTATGGCTGCCCAATGGAAATTTCTTCAACATTTTGTTGAAAATTTCTTCTGGAAACCGGCTATATTTTATCCAGCTTCCCCTTTATCTCATCCAAACACAAATTCCCCAAACTGCCTTTATGCGAATGCGAAATAGCTCTTTTGGGCTTAAAAGTTCCTTTCTGAATTTCTTGCCCCATTTTCTTATAGGCATCCCGAAAAGGCATTCCTTGTTGAACGAGTTCATTTAAGGTGTCAACACTAAAAAGATAATCGTACTTGGCATCGTCGATAATGTTTTGGTTGACTCGAATTTCCTTTAGGCTAAAAGTCAGTATCTCAAGACAGGCCTTCATATCTTGAATGGCTGGTACTATAATCTCCTTTACCAATTGCAGGTCACGATGATAACCACTCGGAAGGTTGTTGATGACCAAAGTCAGTTGATTGGGTACTGCCTGCAACTTATTGCATTTGGCCCTGACCAATTCAAAAACATCGGGATTCTTTTTGTGTGGCATAATGCTAGACCCGGTGGTCAATTCATCCGGAAAGGAAATAAAATCGAAATTTTGGCTCATATAGAGGCACACATCCATGGCCAATTTTGAGAGGGTAGAAGCGAGACTTGCCATACCGAAAGCGGTAGCTTTTTCGACTTTTCCACGCCCCATTTGGGCGGCCACCACATTGTATTTTAAGGCTTCAAAACCCATTTCCTCCGTTGTAAAGGTTCTGTCTATTGGAAAGGAGCTTCCGTACCCGGCCGCACTCCCCAACGGATTTTGGTCGGCGACCTTTAAGGCGGCTTCAACAAAATATAGGTCATCGATTAAACTTTCGGCATAGGCAGAAAACCAGAGCCCGAATGATGAGGGCATCGCAATTTGAAGATGCGTGTACCCGGGAAGCAACACTTCTTTATGCTTTTCGGCCAGATCGAGCAACAGATCGAAAAGTGATTTGGTAAGGGCCTTGATTTCTGAAAGCTCCTCTTTTAGGTAAAGATGCATGGCGACCAATACCTGATCGTTTCTGGATCGCGCCGTATGGATTTTCTTTCCCGTATCTCCCAACTTTTCAGTAAGTAAAAATTCGATTTTCGAATGCATGTCCTCAAAAGAATCTTCAATGGTGAATTCCCCTTTTTCTATGGATTTTCCGATGGCATTCAGCTCGTCGACCAAAGCTTCCGTTTCATCAACTGTAAGTAAGCCGATTTCTCCCAACATCTTTGCATGGGCCCGTGAAGCAATCACATCATACTTGGCCAAATGCAGGTCAAGTTCACGGTCGTTGCCTACGGTGAAGCGGTCTATTTTTTTGTCGGTGCTAAAGCCTTTGTCCCAGAGTTTCATAGAGATTTTTTTTTACGTCATTCCGGCGAAGGCCGGAATCTGTTTAACGTTGGTTACACTATTATTGTCTTTTTCGTGAACCTTTCTGTCGGTAGATAGGTGCAGGAAACAGGTCAATGTAAGCTTTATGTTTTTAAAAGCTTGGACTTTCAACCCCTCCGTCCTCCCCTGTCTGCCGACAGGCAGGTTCGTCGGACACCTCCCTTCGTACTTCGACTTCGCTCAGTACAGGTCTGAGGGGGAGGGGCCTTCCATTGTTCACATTAAAAATCCTTCCAATAGTTTAATGTATAAATCAATTCCCTCTTCGATTTCATGAATATAAATATATTCATCCGCGGAATGTGAACGGGTACTGTCGCCCGGACCCAGTTTTAATGATTGACATGTCAATGCTGCTTGATCCGAAAGGGTCGGGGATCCATAGGTCTTTCTTCCGAGTTTAATTCCGGATTGTACCAAGCCATGGTCTTTGGCAATTTTCGAGGAATTGAGATTTAGCCCGCGCTCTTTCAATTCACAAGGGGCTTCTGCCTTCAGCAAATCTGCAATCTCTCGATTTGTATATGCGTCATTGACCCGAACGTCGATGACCAATTTAACTTCCGCCGGAACAACATTATGTTGACTTCCACCATTGATTTGGGTAACTGTCATCTTAACATCGCCCAGTGCCTCTGAAGTTCTGTCGAATTTGTAGTTCTTGAACCAGTCAAGCACCTTAATTGTGTTATAGATAGAATTGTTATCGTTCGGGTGTGCGGCGTGCGAGGGCGTTCCTTTTACTACCCCATCAAAGACGACCAGGCCTTTTTCGGCAATTGCAAGATCGAGCAGGGTAGGTTCCCCGACAATGGCGACATCGATTTTTGGAAGGTCGGGCAGCAGCCCCCGTAAACTGTTTGGGCCGGCACTTTCCTCTTCCATAGAGGCGACCATTAAGATATTATGATTTAGATTTTCGGCCTCGTAGTAATGAGTGAAGGTTGCCAATAGCGACACCAAGGCACCACCGGCATCGTTACTTCCCAATCCGTACAACTTTCCGTTTTCTACATGGGCGTGAAAAGGGTCTTTGGTATAGGCCGCATTTGGTTTGACCGTGTCGTGATGTGAGTTGAGCAACAAGGTGGGCTTGCCTTCATCAAAATGTTTGTTGATGGCAAAGACATTGTTGATTTTTCGCTGAAACGGTATATTAAAAGATCTGAACCAATTCTCAATGGCATCGGCCGTCTTATCTTCCTCACCCGAAAACGAAGGAGTTGAAATCAGTTCTTTCAATAGCCCAATAGCCCTTTCTGTAAGTTCTATTTGTTCCATTTTTATAAGGTCAAAGTGGTGAATCGTTTCGCATGTGGATCTAACATTTTCATATCACCAATGCAGACTTTCTGAACATTGTTTTTTAATGCATGAAAACTGTTCTGCATTTTCGGTAGCATACCATCGGCAATAACATCATCAAGAAGCAGTTTTTCATATGAGGTTGAATCAATATGCTCCAATACGGAATCATCGTCATCAACATTCATTAGAACCCCTTTCCTTTCAAAGCAATAATATAGGGTCGTGGCGTAAGTATCGCTCATTCCGATGGCCAACTCCGCCGCAATTGTGTCTGCATTGGTGTTCAACAATTGCCCATGTCCGTTATGTGTCAATGCACAGAAAACCGGGGTGAGGTCAAAACTCAGCAACTTTGTAATTAATTCAACGTTCACTATTTCAATATCCCCGGCGTAACCGAAATCGATATCTCGAACCGGTCTTTTGTGTGCCTCGATAGCATTGCCATCAGCGCCGCTCAAGCCTATTGCATTACAGTTGTGCTTTTGCAGTTGTGCCACGATATTTTTATTTGTCAGTCCGGCATAGACCATAGTGACTATTTTGAGGGTATCGGCATCTGTGATTCGCCGTCCTTGAAACATTTTTGATTCCACGCCCAATTGTGCGGCCAACTGAGAAGCCAATTTTCCACCACCATGCACTAGCATTTTTTTTCCTTCAAATTGAGAAAAGCGCAAAAGGAATTCTGACAACTTATCCTCGTCCTCTATGACGTTCCCACCGATTTTTATAATGGATAACTTTTGTTTCATTTCATGCATTTAGTATTCCGCCATCTATGGTCATTGCTGTTCCGGTAATCCATGATGCCTCATTAGAAACCATAAATAGGGCTAGATTGGCTATATCTTCGGGATTGCCCAATCGCTTCATTAGGGTTGCTTCGCCCGCATTTTGCACGGCCCTTTTGGGATTGTCAAATGCTTTGGCCGAATTCCATATCAGCGGAGTATCCACAGGACCGGGACAGATGGCATTTATTCTAATTTTAGGGGCATAATCAACGGCCATTTGTTTCATTAGGGCAATGGTTCCGGCCTTGGAGGAACAATATGCAGGGTGCTTGGGAAAACTTTTATAGGCAGCTATTGACGCATTGATCAGAATGTTTCCCTCTTGTTTTTCTAAATGCGGGATAGCATGCTTGGAAAGATAGAAAATCGAACTGAGATTCGTATCGATCGTTGTGTGCCAGTCCTCTATGGACAGATCAACAACACTGCCCAATCCCAGAATTCCGGCATTTAGCGCTACAATGTCCAATTTGCCAAAGTGTTTTATAGCCGTTTCAACCAGCCTTTCGTTGTAACTTGGCTTGCTGACATCACCGGCCAGGAAAACAGAATTGGAAAATGCTTGGGTCAAGGTTGCGCCACGTTCTTTATTACGTCCTGATAAGACGAGATTGACCCCTTCTTCATGGAACCTTTTGGCAATGGCCTTGCCCATGCCACTTGTGGCTCCTGTAACGATGCAAGTTTTGTTTTTTAGCTTTTGGCCCATACTAATTGTCTTCCAATATCTTTTTCAAAACCACTTGCGCGGCATACGTTCTGTTGTTTGCCTGTTCAATGACCAATGACCGTTCAGAATCCAAGACGGCATCTTCGACCACAACATTTCTTCGTACAGGTAGGCAATGCATAAATTTGGCCTTGCCCAGTTTTTTTGTGGTCATCATCCAGTCTGGATCTTTGCTTAAAACTTTTCCGTAATCGGAATAGCTGCTCCAATTTTTCACATAGACGAAATCGGCATTTTCCAAAGCCTTATCCTGGTCGTATTCCAATTGAATATTTCTTGTGATTTCAGGGTTCAGTTCATAGGCCATGGGGTGTGTTATCACAAGATCCACGTCTTGTAATTGCATCATTTCGACAAAAGAATTTGGGACGGCATGGGGCAATGCTTTCGGATGCGGCGCCCAACTCAGCACAACCTTTGGTCTCTTTTTGGTCAAATGTTCTTTCAAAGTTATGGCATCTGCCAATGCCTGAAGTGGATGTGCCAGCGAACTTTCCATATTTACGATGGGCACATTTGCATACTTTTTGAATCCGTTTAAGACTTCTTCCGCCTCGTCTTTTGCCTTGTCCTTCAATCCAGCGAAAGCCCTGATGGCTATGATGTCACAGTATTGTGAAACCACCTGGGCGGCCTCTCTGATATGTTCTGAAGTGCCTTGGTCCATAACAGTGCCATCTGCATATTCCAAAGCCCAACCTTCATTGCCGAAATTCATGACCATTACCTCCATACCTAAATTCAAGGCAGCCTTTTGAGTGCTTAAACGAGTACGCAGGCTGTTATTGAAAAATAAAAGACAAAGGGTTTTTCCATTGCCGAGTTCTTTGTTGGCAGTCGGATTTTCCTTTAGTTTTCTAGCTTCGGATACCCATTCGGGCAGGGAATCAATGTCCTTTATTGACAGAAAATGTTTCATTTTTTCGTTATTCGGTCTGGCTCAGTTCTTTTTTTAGTTTTGTGAAAAGAACGTCCAAAAGTTCCTTCGTAATGTTTAGTGCCGGCAAAATGCGAAGTAGGTATTTGTTTTTGGCCCCTCCCGTGAACAGCTGTTGGTTGTGGATGAGTCTCTTTCTGAGGTCGGCGATAGGGAAGCCAAATTCAATGCCCAGCATCAACCCCCTTCCTTTGATTTTCTTTATTTGCGGAATTTCTGCCGCCAACTTTCGAAAATGATCCTCAAGCCTTGCCGCATTTTCCATTAATTTTTCGTTCTCCAAAACTTCCAAGACCGCCAGTGTTGCAGCACAGGCTAAATGGTTTCCGCCAAAGGTCGTTCCCAAAAGCCCGTATGAGGCCTTGATATCTTGATGGATCATGATTCCGCCAACAGGAAATCCGTTACCCATTCCTTTGGCAATGCTTATAATGTCTGGTCTGATTCCGTGGTGTTGAAATCCGAAGAACTTTCCGCTTCTACCGAAACCGCATTGTACTTCATCTGCGATTAAAACGACTTTTTTTGTCCTGCAAATTTCAGAGATTTTTTGGTAGAACCCTGTCGAAGGCTCGTCTAAACCTCCCACACCTTGAATGGCCTCCAAGATTACGGCGCAGACATCTCCTTTTGCGATTTCCGCCTTGAACGCATCCAAATCATCAAACGCAAGAAAGGTGACGCTTTGCTGCTGATTGATGGGCGCATTGATGTTTGGATTATCCGTAGCCGCCACTGCCGCCGATGTTCTACCGTGGAAACTATTTTGGAATGCTATGACTCTTGATTTTCCGGTGTGAAAGGAGGCTAATTTCAACGCATTTTCATTCGCTTCGGCACCTGAATTGCACAAAAACAAGTCGTAGTCGTCACAACCCGAGAACTTGCCAAGTTTTGCGGCAAGCTCTTCCTGTAATGGATTTTTGACGGAATTACTGTAAAATCCGATTTTATTCAGTTGATCGGTCAATCGCCTCACATAATGCGGATGCGAATGTCCGATTGAAATGACCGCATGACCTCCATAAAAGTCAAGATATTCTTGACCTTTAGCATCGGTCACGACAATCCCCTTGGCCGAAACCGGGGTCACATCGTACAGTGGATATACATCGAACAAGTTCATAGTGTAAAGTTCAAATTCAAAAATCAAACTCAATCATAGCGTACGGTATTTGGTAAAATTTGTATTCAATTTTACTTCGCATCCCGTAATTCGAATTTCCCATCTCAAAGCTGTGCTTCCTTGATCTTACTTATTTTGTTGAAAGAAGCCACAATACCCCTGATCAAAGATGAACTTAGCCCTTGATGTTCCATTTCGTTCAAGCCTTGTATGGTACAGCCCATAGGTGTTGTCACCTTGTCGATCTCCTCTTCCGGATGGTTGCCCGATTCAATGAGCAAACTGGCTGCACCGTTGCAGGTGTGCATGGCCAACTCTTGTGCTTCCTTCGCGTCAAAACCCAGTTGGATCGCTCCTTGGGTGGTAGCTCGGATCAGTCGCATCCAAAAGGCGATGCCACTCGCGCAAATGACCGTAGCTGCCTGCATTTGGCCCTCTGGAATTTCCAGCGAGTGCCCCATACGGTTATAAATGGCCTTGGCCAATTCAATGCGTTTTTTGCCAGGCCCATTGGCACATAGGCAGGTCATTGATTTTCCGACCGAAATTGCCGTATTGGGCATACTTCGAATGATGTATTTGTCGTTGCCCAAAATGTCTTCAATTTTGGCAATGCTGAATCCTGTGATCGTTGATATGACCACATGCTTTTCCGTCAGCAATTCTCTGATGTCTTCGAGAATTTTCCCAAAATGCCCGGGCTGAACAGCAAATATTAGGATGTCTGAATTTTTGACCGCTTCTGAATTATCTGAAGTAACGGTGACGTTGCCGTATTTTTCAAAGTGCTTGATTTCGTCAATATTGCGTTTGGTCAGGTACATGGTGGTCGCTCCATTCGTATGTAAAATTCCCTTTGCGATCGACAGGCCTAAATTTCCCGTTCCTATAATGGCTATTTTCATGAATCAATTGTTTTATTGTCTCTTCCGCAAAGGCGGAAGTCTTTTTATTTTTATTTCTGAACTTTAATGGTAGGTCTCGACTGCGCTCGACCTGACAGAATTTCTAAAATACCCCGGCCTTTAACTTAAGTCCTTCACTTTCAATAAGCCCAAACATCAAATTCATGTTCTGAACCGCCTGACCTGAAGCTCCTTTTAATAAATTATCCGTTGCAGAGGTGATCAACAAAACACTTTCGTGCTTATGCAAATGAACATGACATTGATTCGTATTTACAACCTGTTTTAGATGTATGGGTTCTTCGGCAACATGTGTAAAAAAGGCATCGGTATAGAAATCTTGATACAATTCATAGGCTTTCTCAACGCTGCCATCAAACTTGGTGTAGGCAGTCGCTAGAATTCCTCTTGTAAAATTCCCTCGATTGGGAAGGAAAAAAAGTTGTCCGCAATCGTTCTGCAATGTTTTCAGGCTTTCGGTGATTTCCCCAAGATGTTGATGGGTAAAGGGCTTGTACCAACTTACATTGTTGTTTCGCCAACTGAAATGTGAAGTCGCAGACGGACTAACACCGGCCCCCGTACTGCCCGTTACCGCGTTGATATGTGTTTCTTGACCTAAGAGCCCCTCTTTGGCCAAGGGTAAAAGCCCTAATTCTATGGTGGTGGCGAAACAGCCCGGGTTTGCTATATAACTGGCTTTTTCGATTTTCCGCTTGTTCAATTCTGGAAGGCCGTATACAAATTCTTTTCCGTGAAAATTAGAGTCTTCCTGCAATCGAAACTCATTGCTGAGGTCGATAATTTTCGTGGCTTCTGAAAAGCTGTATTCTTCTAAAAATTTCGAAGAATTTCCATGGCCCAAACACAGAAAAACCACATCGACTTCAAGATTTGGGTCACCTGTAAAATTCATCTCTGTCTGCCCCAAAAGATCTGGATGGGCCGAGGAAAGCCGTTTCCCTGCGCGCGTCGTGCTAAAAACAAAATCGATTTCCGTTTTAGGATGGTTCAGGAGAATCCTGATAAGTTCTCCACCTGTATAGCCCGACCCCCCTATTATTCCTGCCTTAATCATGATTTCCGTTTACATGGTTATATATCTTTCCCGAATTGGAAAGGATCTTGATAAAACCTTTGGCGTCATCTGCCGACCAACCTTTGTTCATTTCCCCATAACTTCCGAAGGAGGCGTTCATCAGGTCGTTTTCCGACGAGATTCCGTTCAGTCTAAACTGGAACGGATATAGCCCTACAAAAACATCTCCGGAAACATTCTTTTGTGTATCGGTCAAAAAAGCCTCGATGTTTCGCATGACTTCATCTAAATAATTTCCTTCATGTAAAAGCATTCCATAGAAATTCCCCAATTGCTCCTTCTGGTATTGCTGCCATTTGGTCAAGGTGTGCTTCTCGAGAAGGTGATGTGCCTTAATGATTATCAAAGATGCAGGGGCTTCGAATCCGACACGACCTTTAATGCCTATAATGGTATCGCCCACATGAATATCCCTACCAATGGCATATTTAGATGCCATGGCTTCCAGTTTTTCGATATTTGCAACTGGCTTGTCTTTTTTTCCATCGATAGCGATCAGCTCGCCTTTTTCAAACGTCAAGGTTACTTTCGAAGGCTCTTTTTCCGTTAATTGACTCGGATATGCCGAGTCAGGCAATGGTTTTTCAGAGGTCAAGGTTTCTTCACCGCCAACCGAAGTGCCCCAAAGCCCTCGATTGATCGAGTACTTCGCTTTTTCCCACGAATAATCCACACCATTCTTCTTGAGATATTCAATTTCGGCCTCTCGAGATAAACGATTGTCTCGAATAGGTGTTATGATTTCTATTTCGGGAGCGATGATTTGAAAGATCATATCGAATCGCACTTGATCATTGCCGGCCCCAGTACTGCCGTGTGCGATGAAATCAGCGCCAATTTTTTTTGCGTGATTGACGATTTCAATGGCCTGAACGATTCGTTCTGCGCTTACCGATAGGGGATAGGTGTTGTTTTTCAGCACATTTCCGAAAATGAGATATTTGACCACTTTTTCATAAAAGGTCTGTACCGCGTCAATCGATGTATACGAACTTGCTCCCAATCGCAAGGCCTTTTCTTCTATCGTTGCAATTTCTTCTTTGGAAAATCCGCCAGTGTTTACGCTCACGGCATGTACCTCAAAACCTTTTTCCTTTGAGAGATATTTGGCGCAGTATGAGGTATCCAATCCGCCGCTATAAGCTAGAACTAATTTTTTCATTTTGCTTTTTTCTTTAAAAACAGGCTTTGCTTTATGCTCTTTAATCGTTGAAATGCCTTGGTGTTGGGCTTTTTCTTTTCTTCGGATTTGACCTTGGTCGTAGGATCGAACAACATGCCCGTGCACAAGCACATTTTTTGTTCCGTTCGGGTCAAAACATCAAAATTCTTGCAGGTCTGGCAGCCTTTCCAGAATTCAGGGTCATCGGTCAATTCAGAAAACGTTACCGGTTTGTACCCTAGTTCGTAGTTGATTTTCATCACGGCCAGGCCTGTAGTAATGCCGAAGATCTTGGCGTCGGGAAATTTATTTCTCGAGAGTTCGAAAATCTCCTTTTTGATTTTCTTTGCCAGTCCCTGTTTTCTAAAGTCTGGATGCACGATCAGCCCTGAATTAGCCACATACTTATCATGCCCCCATACTTCGATATAGCAAAAACCGGCAAATTTTTCACCATCCAAGGCGATGACGGCATTGCCATTTTCCAATTTTTTGTGAATGTATTCAGGTGTTCGCTTGGCTATACCTGTACCTCGTACTTTGGCTGACTCGGCGATGGTGTCGCAAATTATCGGAGCGTATTTAAAATGTGATTCGTTGGCAATAACAATTTCCATTGCTACTGTGTTTTACTAAAAATTTAAAATATAGTCTTGATGGTTTTGCGGAAATGGACTCACCTATTTCCATAACAGAAGTGCACCCTTACGGGCGACGGCGACGCGGAAAGAACGGAAATGCCTTAGAAGTAGATATGTAATATTGCTCTTTCATTGAGTCCCAAATGTACAAATTAAATTTTACCGACCTAATCAGGGACTTAATTTTTACGGAAAAGAAGTTTTTGCTTGTTCAGTTTGAACATTTCATAAAGCATGAAAGCAATTACCGAAATATATTCAATGGCGATCAACCAGTGATTTTCGGCGAAATCGTTTTGTGAATAGGCATAATAGCTTAAGATTATCGTTGCAGACCAAACGATGGGAAATCGAAACTCGGTAAAAATACACAGCGGTAAAAGAAAAATGATGTACCACGGATGTACGGTGGTACTCAACAAAAAGTAGAGTGTCAATACCCAGAGCATAGCGACAATCAGGCTTTTTAGGTTTGCATTGACTTTTAGAAAAGTGAAAAGAACGACCAAACCTATTGTGATATACGGGGTCACCCGACCATAACTTTTAATAAACTCCCATGGTTTTTGGTCATAATTGACCGCGATTTTCTCAATGACGTTATAGGGCCCCGCATTGAATTCAAAGTTTGAAAACCAGAGTCCCACGGTCTGGGAATAGTTATCAATGAATTCCGGGGAGTAAAATGGGAGTAACAAAAGCAAGCACACGGTACCTACCACTAAATAGAATAATACGCTTTTTTTGGCACCCAAATATCTTAGAAAAAAGGGAAGGAACATCAATGGAATCAACTTTGTGCAAATAGCCAGTGCATAAGGGATTCCGGCCAAGGCCCATTTTTTGACTGATAGCAGAAACAATGCCCAAACGAAGAAGAAGAGCATAACCCCTTCGAAATGCAGGTTCCCCGTCAATTCAATAATGACCAACGGATTCAAAAAGTACCAAAAGATCAAATGCGGCGATTGGTTAAGATTGCGAAGCAATTTTCTTCCGAAATAGAAAATTCCGATATCGGCGAAAATAATTGTCAAACGCATGATTATGGCCGAGCCCAGAATGGATTTACCGCCCAAAGCAGCACCCAAGGCAAAAATGATTTGGTTCAGGGGAGGATAATTGCTGAAATGACGTGCACTCAATTCACCCATGCCCTCGTACAATTCTAGGGCATTGGCGACGATTAGATTTTTTTGTTCGATCAGAACATCCGGAACGGCCAAATACGGATTTATGAAATTCCGCACCAATTCGCCATCCCAGATAAAGCGATAAAAATCTTGCGATAGATTCGGTTCAGCCATTAAAAAGACCAAACGAAAAAGTATTCCCATGACAAGCAGGAATTTGAAATTCCATTTTTCGAATTGAATCAATTTAAAGCAAAGAAAAAACAGGCCTCCAAAAAGTGTGATGAGCCTTATAAAATCGGTTCGTTCGAGGTGGTATGCAAAAACAAAGTAAAATACCAGACCAAGGGAGGCCAAGAGTATGGGTATTCTATGAAGATTCCAATAAGAAATAAGTCTTTTTGGCATTTTCAGTCAGGGTCTGATTGAATAACTGAAAAATAGGGAATAAAAATCTATTTATTGGGCAAAATCAGGCCTTCGAGGTCAGTGAATTAAAGAAGACAAATCCAAAGCCAAAAAACAACATAAGGTGAAAAGGGAACAGACCAAAGTCGTTCAAAGGAATTGCGGAGTACATGCCGAACAGAAAATACAGCATGAGTCCAAATTCCAAGATCATGTTGGGCGATAGTTTCTTCGCAAGATATTTATTGCCCTTCCAACTATCTGTCAGGCTGTTGATGTTGAATTTCGGGGTACGGACAAATTCACTTCGCTTGCCCATATGGCCTTCCAAAACGGCAACGGTGTTGTGCAATGAGAAACCTAGGGCCACCGAGAAAAAGGTAAAAAAGAGTTTGATATAGTCGACAAAATTGTCAAAACTGCTTCCCTGAATGCTTTTATAGGTGAACCAATAACAGACGAACAAAATAATCGTACTCAATACGAAGAAACTAAGCAGGTCGAATACCCAGCCAAATTGTGGAAATATGGCTTTGATGTACATTGCCGGAATACTCAGCAAAGACACCAAGAACACACAGAGGAACATCGAGCTGTTCAATAAATGCATCACCCCGTGAAATTTGGTCTTGAACGAAATGTTCTTGGCCGAAATGACCTTCCAGACCGACTTTCTGAAGTTTTCGGCGCCGCCTTTGTTCCAACGGAATTGCTGTGAACGGGCCGCACTGATCACTACGGGAAGTTCGGCAGGTGTCTCGACATCTTCCAAATACTTGAATTTCCAATCTTTCAATTGGGCGCGGTAGCTCAGATCAAGATCTTCGGTAAGGGTGTCACCTTCCCAATTTCCCGCATCGATGATACACTCCTTTCTCCAAATACCGGCGGTGCCGTTGAAATTTATAAAATGGCCCTTTGAGTTTCTTCCGACTTGTTCCAATGTGAAATGCGCATCCAATGCGAAGGCTTGAATTCTTGTCAAGATGGAATAGTCCCTATTGATATGCCCCCAGCGGGTTTGTACCACCCCGATTTCCTCATCCTTAAAATAAATGACGGTTTTCTTTAACCAGTCTGGGTCAGGAAGAAAATCTGCATCGAAAATAGCGATGAAATCACCCTTGGCGATTTTGAGCCCCTCTTTTAGGGCACCGGCCTTAAACCCTTCGCGATTTTCGCGGCGAATGTGCTGAATATCCAATCCGCTCTCCTGCAAGGCTTTTACGCGGGAAGCCGTTTCTTGAACAGAATCATCGGTGGAATCGTCCAACACTTGAATTTCAAGTTTGCTTTTCGGATATTCGATTTTGGCAATATTTTCCAAGAGGCGTTCCATCACATACTCCTCATTGTAAATAGGAAGTTGAATGGTCACAAACGGAATCTCCTTGGGATCCAAAAGATTGAACTTCGGGGCGTTCTCATTTCTTCGCTTATAGCCCAGGTAATTCACCAAGAGGTTCAATTGCGCCAAACTGTAAAAGAAAATCAACAGCAGGGCAATGCTGTAAACCGTTAAGATGATGTATGTAATGATCAATCCCATAATTATTTTAAACTATACTTGAATATCCAACCCAAGATTTTTACGCCTGCAAATATACTACCTTTTACAGTTCCCGACACTTTCGAAACACCAATTCTTTTTTTGTAACGTACTGGTACTTCGGTATATGTCAGCTTTTGTTTCAAAGCCTTTAGCTGCATTTCAACGGTCCACCCGTAGGTCTTGTCCTCCATCTGCAATTGCAGCAGTTTATCATACTTTATAGCCCTAAACGGCCCAAGGTCGGTAAATGTTGCCCCAAAGAACAATTTCATTAAACTGGTGGCCAGCCAATTGCCGAAAATCTGTTGGGGTGTCATGCTTCCTTCTTCCCTTAGTCGACTTACCCTGGCGCCAATTACAAAGTCGATGCCATCATCTAAAATGGGCGCGACCACTTGGGACAATTCTTCGGGATAATCACTATAATCTCCATCTATAAATACGATAATATCGGGTCGATCGGATTGTTGGGCAACATAATCCATTCCCTTTAGACAAGCGTATCCGTACCCTTTTCGATTCTCGGTCAGTACCTTTGCGCCTGCCTTTTCGGCATTTATTACGGTATCGTCAGAGGAATTGTTGTTGACTACGATGATTTCAGATACGGCATCCGGAATTTCATTGATGACCTCGGCAATGGAATCGGCCTCGTTAAAGGCGGGAATGATAACCTTGATATTCATCATTATCTCAAGTCGGATAATCTATTTTCTCGCTTGAAACTGCGCAGGTCATGCCATTCCTTAATTTTCTTGCCATTCATATACTTTATCGCTGAAGAAATATCGCCATTACTATATTGGATACAATACCCATCTTTTTTGCCGACGTTCAATTGGCATTTATAGTCCAATTTTCCATATTCGTCGTAGAAAAGCCACCAATCGGTCTTTTGGCCTTTTTTATAGTGCCCTTCTTTGCTACGAACGCTATTTGGTGCGTAAAAGTACCAATATTCATTTCGCTTTCCGTCTTTGTAGTGTCCTTTTTCGGCAGTTGTGCCGTTGACATGATAAAATTTCCAATAGCCCGTTTTGGCACCGTCCTTTACCCAACCTTCGGCTTTTGGTCTGCCCGTTTCATAATATTCCTTGTAATAGCGCATACTTTCACGTGGGCTGTCTGATATAATTTCGGAAGGATTTCCCGAAAAAAAGAATAAGGCCGCTAAAAAGAAAAGCTTTGAATACATGAAATTAAAATTACTTGCTCGATTGGTCGAGTGGATCGAAGGAAACTAACTTAGGTCTTTTCTTTGATCCCGTCGTCAGATTTTGTTAGCCGCTTTGTGCATTGGATTCGGACTACTTTGACAACCCCTACGTCTTCCCCTCCGGCCGGCCGACAGGTTCGTCGACATCTCTACTCGCACTTCGGCGATGCTTTGTACGGGTATGGGGGGAGGGGTCTTATTCTTATTTTTTATTCACCAATTCCATCAAGTCGACATCATTGCCCAAAAGTATCTCGGTCGGATTGATACGCCCTTTTTCAGGACCATTTTCCAATTTCAGCACCCCCCGTGGACAGACCGCCGAACAGATGCCACAGCCGACACAACTCGAACGGATAATATTTTCGCCCTTTTGGGCATATGCGCGAACGTCGATTCCCTGCTCGCAGTAGGTCGAACAGTTTCCGCAAGAGATGCACTGCCCTCCATTGGTCGTGATTCTAAACCGCGACTTAAAGCGCTGTACAAAACCCAAATAGGCTGCAAGGGGGCAACCGAATCGGCACCAAACCCGATTTCCGAAAATTGGGTAAAAGCCCGTACCAATTACTCCTGCAAATACCGAACCAATGGCCAAGCTATAAGTGTTCTGAATGCTTTGCGTTTTGATTCCTAAAACGGTACCGGTCTCGGCGAAAAAACTATATAAGGTCATTCCGGTCATGACCACGGCAAAAACCAATACGCCGTGAATCAACCAACGCTCTATTTTCCAAGCAAATAAAGATTTGTCGGAATGTTGCCGGTATGGGTCCCCTAAGGTCTCGGCCAATCCACCACATCCACAAACCCAAGAGCAGTACCATCTTTTTCCGAAAAAATAAACCATCACCGGAACTATTACCAATGTCAATACCGTACCCCAGACCAAGATAAAAAGGCCGATTCCACCACTGTTCAAAAGAGATTTTAGGTTCCATTGAAAGAAGAAATCATAATCCAAAGGAAATGCATTTTTGAAATCGTAATATGGCATTTGCAGCCGCACCATGATTTCAGGAATCAAAAAGGCGAATACGATTTGAAAGAAGAGCACCGAAGTCGTGCGAACCACTTGATAGACATTGTGACGGTACTTGATGTACATGCGCACCGCCATAACGGTCATGACCACACAGTACATAAAGCCATATACGAACCAATGGCCCGCGGGGTTCCCACTCAAACCTTCACTGATCGGGTCTACGAGGTATGTCCAGTTTACGGCAAATTCGGGCCTGAAATAAAGTATCAAATAGAACCCGACCAAAAAAATGAATACCAACCATGCTATCCAACCCTTGTTCGTTGAACTTTCGTGGTAAATACCATCGTTTTTGATTCCTTTTTTTCCCAATAGGATGACATTTGGTAGAATGAACATCAGGGCACCGATGATTCCGAGTCCGAAGGTCAAAAACCACATCAACCCTTTGTTTTCGGCAATAAAACCTTGACCGGAAGCTTTGCCCAAAAGGGTCGCCATATCGTGTGGGGCCGTGTAGATGATCTTTTTGTATTCTTTGTTTTTTCTATGGTTTGCGTTTGCATCTTCGATGGCGCCAACAACTTTTTGTGAAAGTGCCGTCATGCCGTTAAACTCTTTGCCGACCACTTCATTTTGAATGGTTTCGACGAAAAGCTCACTTTTAAAACCTTTGTCGCTGACCAGCTTGTCGAAGGTAGTTTGGTCGAGCCTAAAAGTTCCGATAAGCGGAAGTGCCGTGAAAATGGCCAATCCGATTAGGAAGATGACCAGGCCGATATTCTTTATTGCTTTCATGTACTACTAAACTTTTTCAAAAATTCGTTTCCAGCTTTTTTTCTTGGGAGAGATATTTGTGCCAAATTCCGAATTGAATTTTGACACGATCTGCGATTCATATTGCGCATAGAACTCTGGATCGAAATTTGCATCTTTCAGATATTCCATGACATGGTCGACACTTTGTTCTTCGGTCAACCAGCGATCGAAAATTTCATGTCGCATCCTGATTCCGAAAGTGTTGATGCCCAAGAATTTTCTGGAGTTTTTGTCAAAGGCGACGGTGATACAGATATACTCCTTCGGATGTCTCCAATGAAAATGCCGTTCATTTTCTTTCATGCCCCGTTCGCTGAACACCCACCCGTAGGTCTGGTACTCGATATCCAAAAACTTCGCTGAATTGAACCAATGTCCCGGATTGTACTGTCTTTTGTTTCCACAAATGGTTTGGGCAACCGTTTCGCCCATCATACGACCGGTGTACCAAACCGCTTCTATGGGTCGTCTGTTTCCGATGGCTTCATGCTGTTCTGCACAATCACCAATGGCATAAATATCGGCAATGTTGGTCTCAAGAAAGCGGTTGACCTTTACTCCACGGCCCAGTTCGATATCTGAATTTTTGAGAAAATCGATGTTCGGGGAGACGCCGGCTGTCAAGCCCACCACATCACATGCTATGGTGTCTCCTTTGTCGGTCGTAACGGCTTTCGCCCTGCCATTTTCATTGGCGATAATTTCGACCAAATTGGTCGATAGTCGTAAATCGATATGGTGATCCAAAATATGTTCATTGATCATTTCAGACTCACCTTTGGGCAAAACACCATTCCAGAAACTGCTTTCCCGAACCAAAAAAGTAACGGGAATTTCCCTGCTTCTCAACATTTCTGCCAGTTCGATACCAATAAGTCCGCCGCCTACGATGACCGCTCTTTTACAAACGTCTTTGTTCGGGGCGTTGGCTTCCAGCCGATCAAGGTCTTGTTTTGAGTATAGACCTTGAACGCCGTCCAGATCCTGTCCGGGCCAGCCAAATTTGTTTGGTTTGGACCCTGTGGCGATAATCAGTTTGTTATAATCAATGCTTCTTCCGTCAGCCAAGACCAATGTCTTATTTTTAGGGTCTACTTCATTTACATACCCCTTGACCAAATCGATCCGGTTTTTCTTCCAAAACCAATTTTCATAGGGTTGAGTATGTTCGAATTTCATATGCCCCATATAGATATACATAAGGGCAGTGCGGGAAAAGAAATAATCGGTCTCCGCCGAAACGATGGTAATCTTTTTGTCGGAATTTTTTCTGATATGCCGGGCTGCCGTAACTCCCGCGATGCCGTTTCCGATGATAACAATGTGTTCCATTATTTTTAACTGGTTGAGCGTTCTGTCGCTACTAAAGATAAGAACTTAATAACAGGCCCTTATTTAGAACAATTTTAAATATTGTGTTTTTTTGTAAGGATGAGGTTGTAAATTCGTACGCTTAAAGCCTTGATTTTTAAAAACTTAAAGAAACCATAAAATTCAAATATTTTTGTTAGGTAGCAAAACAATGTGCGACATAGGTTTCAGTTTTCCAACAACAATTAGATTATGAAAAAAGATATCGCCTTTTTGATTTTTATGCTGCTCGTGGCCTTAAAAGGATTTTCACAAACGACAGCGGAGTTTTTCGAGAAATCGGATTCTTTCTTTAATACCTATGTGAAGAATGGCCGGGTGGCTTATGCCGATATAAAATCGAATCCAGAGGGATTGAACGATTTGGTTGAAATGGCCAAGGCAATTTCCGTGGATAAATCAAATGCCAACGAATATCAAGCCTTTTGGATCAATGGTTATAACCTATTAGTCATAAAAGGTATAATTGATAACTACCCCTTGAAGTCTCCTTTGGATGTTGGTGGTTTTTTTGATGGTACCAAATACGAAATTGGCGGTATCAAGACCACCCTAAATGATATTGAGAACAAATTGTTGCGCAAAAACTTTCCGAAGGAACCCCGTTTTCATTTTGTCTTGGTCTGCGGAGGTTTGGGATGCCCCCCGATTATTGATAAGGCCTATATGCCCGAAACGCTTGATGCCCAATTGGAGAAACAGACCAAACTGGCCATCAATGACCCCAATTTCATCCGCATTAAAAAGAACAAGGTACAGGTCTCCCAAATTTTTGAGTGGTATCCTGGAGATTTCAAACTGGATGGAAAAGATTTGGTTGACTTCTTAAATCAATATAAATCGGAGGCCCTACCTGAAAAACCAAAAATATCGTACTATTCGTATGATTGGACGTTGAACGAGACAAAATAGGCATAGCTTTTTATATCATTTTTTTTAGCTTGGTATTGCAACAGGCCAAGATATCAATTGCAAAAAGAGAACCTTCAAATAATCAAGTAATAATAAAATCATGCAAAATTTTAAAACATATTTAGTGGTATCGACTGTCCTTTTGGTTTCGGCGCTTTCGTACGGCCAAGACGAAATGAAAGACGAAGAAAAGAAAGATGAACCCGCTCAAGAGCAGAGCAATATTCAACAGTATACACCCTCAAAGCTCATTGGGAAAGGACAATGGGACATCAAGCTATTCAATAACCTGTATACTCAAGATGACAGCACTTTTGAAGATGAAGTTGGATTAAGGCAAAACTTTTTTACATCGACTTTAGAGGTTTTTACGGGTGTTTCGGATACCAAAAGAGTGAACTTGGGAGTCATAGCAGAGTACCGTGCCAATGGTAGAGAGTTCTTTTTACAAGATGGATCTGTATCGGATATACGAAATACTTCCGGATTAACTTCAATAGCACCTTCAATTAAGTTTGTTCCATTCGGAAATGTTGGAAACTTTTCTATTTTGAGTTCTCTTTCTATTCCCTTGGTCAGTGATGAGGTAGACCAAGATACAGGCGTTTTTCTAGATCAAAACGGTTTTACATGGCAAAACCGTTTCTTTTACGATTACACTTTTCCTGGAAAAAAATGGCAGTTGTTCACCGAGTTTAATACAGAATTCAATTTTGGGGACGAAGAAAAGAGTTTCGCCAATAATAGTCTTAATCTCGTACCAGGGGTCTTTTTGAGCTATTTTCCGAGTTCAAAATTTACGGTACTCGTGTTGGCCCAACACAATCAACGTTTGGATTTAGGCAATAATTTCGCCCAAGATTTCACCTCATTGGGCGGTGGGGCAAAATACCAGTTGACCAAAGCGTTGAACCTTGAGTTTTTGTATACGAATTTCGTAAGGGGAAATAATACTGGTTTGGGGCAAACATTTAATATCGGCTTGCGCGGAATATTTTAGCACTATGCCGTAAAAAGCCTATTTTTGAAGTTCAAATTGCTTTGAATGAGAATTATAGGCTTGTTATTGATTTGTCTCTTGCAATTTTCTTGCACGGGCCAATCGTTCAAGAAAATGAACGGGGTAAGTTTCGTAGCTTCCCGTCAAGAAGTGGCTCAAAACCATGTTGATCCTGTTGTGGCGGTAAACGCTTCCCATGCCGCCGTCATGCCTTTTGGATTTATTAGAAACCTCAGTTCGCCAAAAATTATTTTTGATACCGATCGACAATGGTTTGGGGAGACGCGAAAGGGGGCCAAGCAATACATCGAATTACTACATAAGAACGGCATCAAAGTAATGTTGAAACCCCAGATATGGGTTTCGCGCGGGGAGTTTACCGGAGATATCAAGATGCCTACCGAGGATGATTGGAAAATATTGGAGCGTACGTATCATAACTTTATAATCAATTATGCCGAACTGGCACAAGAGACCAAAGTAGAAGTATTGTGTATAGGCACGGAATTGGAAGAGTTCATAACACATCGACCAGAGTTCTGGACCCAGCTTATAGAAAAAATAAGGACGGTCTATAAAGGTAAATTGACCTATGCGGCGAATTGGGATGAATACAAGCGCACCCATTTTTGGGGCGATATGGATTTTATAGGCATTGACGCGTATTTTCCACTTTCCGACAAGAAATCGCCAAGCGTTGAAGATTTGAAAAAGGGCTGGACCAAGTGGAAAACTGCTATTGGTGAATTGTCCAAAAAATTTGACAAACCTGTGATTTTCACCGAATTCGGATATCGAAGTATGGATTTTACGGCCAAGAAACCTTGGGAAGTAGAGCGGTATGAAGAAGGAATCAATTTCGAAGGTCAAACCACGGCCCTACAGGTTCTCTTTGATGAATTCTGGCCCGAAGAGTGGTTTGCCGGAGGGTTTGTTTGGAAATGGTTTATCGACCACAAAAAATCTGGTGGTGCCGAAGACAACCGTTTTACACCTCAAAACAAACCGGCCGAAGAAGTAATTCGCGCGCATTATAAAGTATATTGATTTGAGAGTGTTGACAACTTTATTGGTTTTGATCGTGTGTGGATGTTCCGTTGACAAGGAAATACTCAGCGGAACGCTTCAAGGTGCCATCGAAGGTGAGGAGGTTGTTTTAGACAATGTAATTGCCTGTGCCGCGAGTAATTTGTTTAATGGCCGAACAAGCGTGTTTCTGTATCCCCGACCGGGGGCCACCAATATCCGATATTTTGAGACGCGCACCCCTGAGGCCGATAAAAATGAATTTTCAGAATATGAAGAATTGGAGGTCGCTACCCAAGATGTATTCAATGGCTATCTGAAAAAAATAGAGACCCGGGCTCCCGAGGGAAGGTGGATTATCGTATCCTTCGAAGAAGACGGTATGGTCCATTTGAGCAATCCTATTAGGGTCAAAAAAGATTCCAAACCGACCGAATACCTTCCGGAAAATGTTTCCGTTGAAAATATGGGTACTACGATACCTGTTTTTACTTGGTTGGATGGGGCGTACGACGATTCCATAATTTATTTTCAGGTAGTTTCGGATGAAAACAATGATCTGTTCTCGGGAACCTATACCCAAGAGAAAATCTTTGAATATTACGACACGGCCAATGTAGTTTTGAACATCACTCGTGACCCTCCTCCCTTACTTGAATTCTCGACAGGATATAATTTTACTTTGATGGGGGTGAGTGAGGATAATTGGGTCAATCTTTTTGTGGAATTGCCCTTTGTTTTGGGCGAGAACTAATCAGGGCATTGTATGAGACAGATTTCCTTGATTTGTGCATTGCTGATGGGTTTCTTTACTGCGGCCCAAACCACGATTTCGGCGATTGAGATAGAAGGAGCCAAAAAAACCAAGCCCGATTTTCTCAAAAAGTTACTTAGAACCAAGCTAGAAAGTGTACTGGATTCCACTTTGGTATTAAAAGACATTCAGCGCCTTAAACGGTTACCGTCAATTTCCCATGCCGACTTTGAGGTCATAAAAAATGACGAGTCGTCTTGTCGAATAGTATTTCAAGTAATCGAAAATTTTACGCTAATCCCCTTTGCAAATATTTATACCTCAACCAATGATGAATTTGCCTTCCGTATCGGTTTGCAGGAGTTCAATTTTTTGGGAAGAAATATGACTATTGGAGGGTTTTATCAGCACGACATATACAATTCTTACGGATTACAGGCGCGTGCACCTTATTTATTCAGTCGCAAATTGGGTTTGGCAATCGATTACAAAGATTTGACTACACTCGAACCCGTGTTCTTCGAAGGAATCAACAATCAAAATGACGCGAACTATCGCTACAATAACAAAGGAGTCGAAGTACTGGGCCTTTATGAGTTTGATTTCAAAAACCGTATCGAGTTGGGCTTCAGTTTTTTTAATGAGACCTATGGCTATGTCTCGGGTGCTACCAGCCCTGAAGTACCGCAGGATCTAAGCGTCGATAAGCATCTTATAAAATTGATCTATAATTTTGACAACCTGAATTATTTCTATCAATATCTTGAAGGGTTTCGAAGCATTCTGAATTTTCAGTATGTAGGTAGTTCAGATGAAATGTTACCTGAGTTTGTTATTGGCTTTAACGACTTCCACTATTTTCGACGCATCGGGCAAAGAGGAAATTGGGCGAATCGATTGAGACTAGGTTTGGCAAGCAATGTCGATACACCTTTTGCACCCTTTACGGTAGACAATAACCTGAACATTCGCGGTGTCGGGAACATTATTGACCGGGGTACGGGTGCTATTGTATTCAATACGGAATATCGACATACCCTTATCGATAAAGATTGGTTCGTTCTTCAGAGCAATGTCTTTGTCGATGGAGGGTCCTGGCGGAACCCAGGGGGCAGTTTCGGCGACTTTGCCGATAGTCAGAACATTCGAATTTATCCTGGCCTAGGACTCCGGTTTATGCACAAGAAAATCTTCAATGCGATTTTCAGGATCGATTATGGATACGGAGTGACTAAAGATGCATCCCGTGGTTTTGTATTCGGGATCGGGCAGTATTTTTGACCCATTGTTTCCAGTTTTATAGTCCCTCCCCTCTGGAAACGGTTTTTAGGGCATTTGATGTGGGTCGAGTGGCCGCTGTATTCTCGATAAACAAAATTCCGTCATATCGAACACTTGGTATTACTTGTTGCTCGGAAGTGACGTGGCTTATCCAGCTAAAACGGCGAAACGTTCGAGGTGAATCCAGCCAGCCCTTTACCAGGACATTTAGCACAGGGGCGTGTAAATCTAAAAATGAATTTGCTTTCATCGCCTGAGCCAAGTACCAGGCAATATATTCAACTGGTGCAGAATTCACCGTGTCCGTTTTTAGGTCTCCAAGTTTTTTGGGCATCTATTTTCCAAATAGCACAAAACCCAAAATTTCCGCTAATTATTGCTCCACCCACAACCTGAATTCCTTTGTAGTTGAAGTACTGGTAATCACATGATCCTTAACACCTGTAATCATTAAAGCAAGCCTATTTTTTGTGTAGGGTACTATTTTTTCAATATGCTCGAGCCCCACGATTTGACTTCGATTGATCCTGAAAAATTGCTTTGGATTCAACTCTTTTATGAGTGTGCCGATATTTTTGGAAGTGCTGTGAAGATGGCCATTGGAATCAACAATTTTACAAAAATCCCCATTAGCTTGTATTAAACCTATTTGCGAGGTTTCCAATAATTTTATTCCTTCTCTTTTTTTTATGGCAAATCGTTTTTTGTAGTTTTTGTCCTTGGTTTCCAGAATTTCCTTAAGCTGATTGAAAATATCTTTCTCGAGGGATTTGGGTTCAAATAACACATCAAACTTCATTAAGGCCGACTCTAAGTCCGTTTTTTGGTAAGGTTTAAGCACATAAGCAATTCCGTTGGATTGAAATGCTTGAAGCAGATGTTGGTCGTATGCCGTACAGAAGATAATCGGGGTTTTGCTTGCAACTTTACGAAATACGTCGAAAGCGTTTCCATCCAAAAGTTTTATATCGGACAGGATAAGATTGTAATCTGAATTCTTTTCCAAAAGTTCAATCCCCATTTTCACGGTTCTGGCACTTTCCAATTCAACTGATTCCCCGTAATAATCAACAAGGTAATTGACCAATTTCTTTTTTGCAGGTATTTCGTCTTCCAATATAAGAATGCGCATGATTCTGTTCATCTTAAGTCACTATGTTCAATAGAGGCAGTACTATGGTAAAGCTATTTTCTGTTTCTTCAATTTGAACTTTAAGGTCACTTAGCAGTTGATATCGTTTGTTCAAATTTTTAAGGCCTGTTCCCATTGATTCGACTTTGCCTTCTTTTTTTGAAACTGTATTTACTATGCTAACCGATTTTTTTTCGATTAAAATTTTGCTGGCGATTGTTTTTCCGCCCGATGCCGTGTTGTGCTTGACGATATTCTCCAAGACGGTCAATAAAGCCCCATTCGGTAAATAATTGGCCAAGGGCTTTTCTTGCTCGACTATTTCAAATTTGTAGTCGTTTTCGAAACGCGCCTCTATCAAGTAAAAATAGTCTCTGGCCAACGCTAATTCCTCTTTCAATGATGCGATATCCTCGTCTTTGGTATGGATTAAATACCGATAAAGGGAAGCCAAGTGTGAGATGTATTCCTTTACCTTTTCCTTTGGGGAGTAGTCTACAAGGGCATCGATCGTATTCAGACTATTGTATAAAAAGTGCGGGTCGTATTGAGAACGTAGCACCTTTAGTTCCAATTCTTTTTGGCTATTTAACAGTGCAATGTTATCCAATTTATTCTCATAATACTTCTTACCCAATAATAAGCCAATAAGCATGGCGGAATCAGCGGCAGCTCGATTGAAATTTTGAACCAACATTATTCCTGGCGAGGGTAATTCCCATGAACGATCAGCGGTAAAATAATCTCGCCACATATCTAAAAAACCGACCGCTTCCCATGCTATAAAAGCCAAAAGAAAGAAAATCACATAGTTTTTTCTGATGACCAAATACTGATTTATCAGCCACCTGAAAATAAATAGCAACAACAGGTTCTTGATAACAAATCCCAGTAGCCCAGTGCTTATTTCAAATGACGTATAATCTTCAATATTCCATCGACACAAAAACCATAGTGAGGCTCCTATAAAGTAAATTAGGATAAACCTATAATCGGATTTATTGAACCTGAAACTGTTCATATTCAAATGTCGATTAGTCAAAATAAAACAAGATAAGGCTTATCATTGTTTACATCGCGAAAAAGTTGCCTAGGGCGTCATCAAATATTGAAGAAATACCATAGGTAATTGCGATTGATTGCCATTTGTGAACATTACATACCCCCATTTGGTTTCTGGTACTATTATAAAAATGCTTGAATACCCAGGGTTGTTGCCTCCATGCCCATATGCCGATCCAAATGGCATTGTGGCCTTTGCAAACCCCAGCGTCCAATCCGTAATGCCCGCTTGCGTCTGAGGATGGTCTTCAGGCAGGGTAATTTGTGTTTTAAAAAGCTCGTTGTAACTTTCCTCTGACAAACCCTTTTTGTTCATTAAGGCAATTAACCATCTGGAAAAATCCACCGCTTCGGAATGAATGGAAAACGCGGAGCCAAATTTTTTGGGATCGTCATCCTCACCAACGACCTTACCATCTTTGTACCCCTCAGCCTTATTTCGCATATTACATGAGTCTTGGAGGTATTTTGTATACTTGAGATTTAACGGACGGGCTACCCTTTCTTGGTAAGCTTGCTCTAAACCGGCATCATCGGTTTCCAAAATATGAGCCAGTACATTGGCCAAGTATTGATATCCCTCCCCGGAATATTGAAATGCTGTGCCCGGTTCAAATGAAATAAACAACTTGCCCCCTTCATGGTCAGACCTCCAGTTGGGAAATCCCGTGGTATGCGCAAGTACCATTCTAGCGGTTATTTTTTTATATCGTTCATCATAGGCAATGTCTTCATAGGGCAAATATTCGCAAAGGGGTTTGTCAAGATCCAATTTTCCCTCTTCGACAAAGCCCATGATAAAATAGGCAAACAAAGGTTTTGAAAGCGACGCTCCTTCAAAAATGGTTTCGTCCGTAACTTTTTTCTTCTTATCTAAATCGGCATGTCCGCTTACAAAGTGGTAAACTACTTTGCCATTATTGATAATCGCCATGGAAAGCCCGGGCACATCAAGTGCTTTCATTTGGGATTCCAAAAATACTTCTACGGAGTCATGGGATATTTCTTTGCCAACAAAATTTTTGATGCCCTTAGTGGCGATTCCTTGTCCATAACCTTGGGCTTGAACAAATAGAACGATTGTCCATAAGATAGTCGGGATGAGTCTTTCAATGAAAATTAACATAACTGTTCGTTTTTTTGATGTTATGCCCACAAGATGGTTTTATCCAAGAGAGCATAAAAGTGAAAAATCCCGAACTGGAAGAATAAGCGGTTTAATAGGGATAAAATTCAGCTAAGGAGAAAGGCCTTTTTATAGAACACTTCCAAAAATCAAGCAAAGGAGGAATTACTATATGTCCTCTTTAGAATTTTCAAGATTGATCGTTAGGGCAATTTCAAAGGCAATTCGGTCAATTGCTTGCTTCTGCTCATTAATCCTTCCAAACAGGAATCTTTACATAGCTGCTATTGTGCCATTTTATTTCTAAGGGCTCTTTGCCATCCTTTATGGTTTCTTCACTTACATCTTTGCCTGTGCCATAATTCAGTTGGGAAAACGGGTTCTTGTTGACATCCAAAGCTACCACCAATCGACTGCCCTTTTCCAATCGTTTGCTCACAAAGTGTGTATTTGTAAATGGAATAGTTTGCTTGACATTTGGTGTTAACAAGTTTCTTTTTGCTATGTCTTTTGCGTAGCTCGCGCGAAAGACGATATATGATAAATGGAAATATTCTCCGCTGGGCGTCAATTCAAATAATGTGATGCCAACATCCATATCTTTTTTACTGATACTGGCCATTATTTCACCCTTGAAGGAACCATTGACCAAAAGGGGCTCCTGTATGGGCTTGCTTATAAAAAAAACTCCGCGTCTGGTGTTGAGTTCCTCCATTATGATAGGGTAGGGATAATAGTTGAGATTATGCCATTTGTCCCTATCCGCAAAGTCGACCACTTGACCGATATAGGTATCTTCTTCTGGTTTTTCCGGTTTTAGAAAATGGAAACCCTCCGATTTTTCATTTGTTAAATAGAGTTTGAGATATTCATTGTTCACTTTTTCAATAGTGGGAGCACTTCGCCATTCGTTCGCGCCCATTACCTGATAGTTTATTTTGTCCTTGAGTATTTTTGGTTTTGCTCCCTGCTTAAAAATATAATCGAACCATTGATACGTAATTTCATTGGTGTCGATCAGCGCGTCCTCGTCCACTTTATAACCATTTACTTCGGGAAAGCCTCCCCTTTGAGCGCCAAAATGGCCATAAGGGCCAATAATCAAATAATGTTCAGCCTTCGGATTGTACTTGTAGTGTTCCCTTAAATAATATAAACTCGAGTTTTGTGAGTCGTTATAGTATCCATCGATCGTAAGAACGGGAATATCGATTTGTGCAAAATCTTCCTTATATGGTGCCATTTTTTGCCAATACCCATCAAATGACGGGTGGCTAATCCATCGTTGAAACCACTTGTTCGGCCTTTTATCAATGCTATCCATCTTTTTATAGGCGACCCCTGTTTCCCACCATTTGTTTTGCATTTCCAGAGAACGTTGTCTATCGTTCCCTGCTATCGTATCCAGATACTTATTGTTGCCAACATAAAAGGCCCATTCATAATTGGGGTTGATGAATATGTTATTTTCCATGGGCAAGCCCATTCCGGGCCTATTGGCCACGTATGGGACAATAGTTTTTAAGGCCGGGTGTAATTTTTTGGTTGCGGCCCATTGTGTGAAGCCGTTATAACTGCCTCCGAACATTCCCACATTTCCATCAGACCATTTTTGTTTGCTGATCCAGTCTATCACATCGTAGGCGTCATTGGCGTCGTTTTCATAGGGCCATATTTCGTCCGGGCTGTGATGTTTTCCCCGGGAGTATGCCATCATACCGATATATCCTTTATCTACCGATTCCTTTAATGACTTGACATCATTGTCTCTGGCGTAAATGGTATATTGAAGTATTACGGGTTGCGGTTTTGTTGCTCCTTTTTCCTTGACGACAATTGCTGAAATCGTTGCTCCATCCCGTGTTTTGATCAGAACATCCTGGACTTCATATTTACCGCTTTTATCGGTCGATTTGATACCTTGACTTGTGCTATTACAAAACGTGATCAGCAGGAAAATAGAACTCAATATTATTTTCATGTCCGTATTTTAGAGTATTGGACTCTATATAAAGACTGACCAAAAAATAAGAAGTTACAAATGCTTAGGTTTTAATAGGAGTTATTTGAACTGGATACCTGTCTATTTGCATAATATGTTCGGTAGTGCCGTTGCAGGCCAACATTAACAATCAAGAACTGCCTTAGGCCATCTCATGGATTATATGGCTTTCTGGCACGTCCTAATTTTTAATTAAGCAATTGCCAATATGTATATGCCTAGGTCAATTTCAAGGGCAATTCGGTCAATCGCTTGCCCGTCAACCGAAAAACGGCATTGGCGACCGCCGCTCCGATAGGGCCCAATGGAGGTTCTCCGACAGGTCCCGGCCTATCGATTCCCTGTAACAAAACGACATCGATTTCACGGGGTGAATGCTTCATCAGGGCCATTTGGTACGGGCCGTAGATTACCGGACGTAGCTCTCCTTCGGCAACAAACATCTGTTCGTGTATTGCAGCACTCATGCCCATGATAATGCAACCTTCGCATTGTGCCCTTACCTGGTCTGGGTTGACGGCTATACCCGGATCCAAGGCTACCGTGACCTTATGGACTTTTATCTCATTGCCTTCAACAGAAACTTCGGCCACTTGGGCGCAGGGGGTTCCGGCATCGACCGAAGCGGCGAATCCCATGGCACGTCCGTTGGCCACTTCTTCGGTATAGTTTGCCTTTTCTGCGGCAGCTTTGATTGTTTTTTTCAAGCGGATTCCGGCCTCGTCATCTGCTATATGCTCCAAACGGAAATCAACCGCGCTCTTTCCGGCCTTTACAGCCATTTCATCCATAAAACTTTCAATGGCAAAGGTATTGGCCAATAATCCTAGACTGCGCCAAAAGCTGGTAGCAAAGGGTAGCTTTACATGCCAATAGACAGATCTGTAATTCGGAACTCCGGTGTATTGAATGAATCCACCGCGAATAGAACCTATATCAGCACCCAGCACGGTAGGAACGATACCGGGAACCAAGGCCGAATTGTTGCCGACATCCCCACTTACAAAATGATGTTCCAGATTTTCGAGCTTGCCATTGGAACTAAGTTTCCCTTTGAGTACATGATGGGTTGGGGGCCTGAACATATCGTGCTGAAATTCCTCCTTTCGACTGAAAAAATATTTGACAGGTTTGCCAACCGCTTTTGCCATTACAGCTGCCTGCACGGCATGTGGTGTGTGTAAACGTCTGCCAAATCCGCCTCCCAAGAAAGTGGGGATCACGTTTACATTTTCTTCCTCCAACCCTAACCGTTCCGCTACTTCCTTTCGCGTGATTCCGACAACCTGAGTGGATATCTTTATGATCGCTTTGTCACCTTCGACCGAGGCCAATACACCGTTCGGTTCAATTTGGGCGTGTGCCCCAAGGGGACTCCGGAATTCCATTTCTATTACTTCCGCACTCTCCTCAATTTCATCCCCTTCCTTTTGGATAATGGTTGTACCCCCATTACCTACGGTCATCATATTGGTAATATCAGCAGTACTTAAATTGATCGGGGCATCCCACTGCACTTTGATCGCATTTTTGGCATTTTCCGCCTCGATCAACGTATTGGCCACGACTCCGACAAAATCATCCTCTTCGATAATCTTTACCACACCGGGCATCGTCGAGGCGGCCGATATGTCTGCACTTATGAATTTCGCCCCAATTTTGGTCGGGCGCACCACAGCGCCATATAACATTCCGGGCAATTGGGCGTCCATTCCGAATATGGGTTCGCCATAAACCTTTGCCCCCAAATCGACCCGGGCGACCGGCTTACCAATATATTTATAATCCTTTAAGGGTTTTAACGGTGGTGTATCGGGCACATCCCACTGGGTTACCCCATCAACAACCTCGGCATAGGTCATTGATTTTCCGTTACCGGTGACAATTCCATTTTTGACCATTAAGCTCGCCTCCGCGACACCTAATTTTTTGGCTGCTTCGCCTTTGACCATCTCCCTCATGGTGGCCGCCAATTCACGTAAGGGGTCCCATAATCCGGCTACAGAGGTGCTTCCGCCAGTGCTCATGCCATCGATATTGCCGGTGGCGGAGGTCGCATGCACCACTTCGATATTTTCGATCGACACTTCCAGTTCATCGGCCGCCATTTGGGCAAGGCTCGTGAAGGTTCCTTGGCCCATCTCAACTTTAGGGGAATGTAACAGTACTTTGTTGTCTTTGGTGATTTCAAACCAAAGCATGGGATTATCGGTCTCACCCATATAAGGTGGTTCGGCCATATTGGCCATGCCCAAAATAGATCGTCGAATCGGATTTCTAAAAATATAGGAACCCACCGCCAAAACACCGACGGTACCCAGACCGCCCCTGACCAAGAACTTGCGCCTTGAAATTTTCTTGTTTTTTTTCTCGCCCATGACCTAGGAGTTTTGAGTTTTCGTACTTCGACTGTCTGCCGACTCGGCAGGCGGGCGCCCAGTATGACTTGATTCGGAGTGTAATTCCGCGGCGCGATGAATTGCCTTTCGCATGCGGTAATAGGTGCCACATCTACAAATATTAATGATGTTTTTGTCGATATCCTCATCCGTAGGATTGGGATTCTTGTTCAATAAGGCAGCCGTTGCCATTATAAAACCGGGTTGACAATAGCCGCATTGTGGAACGACCTCCTCTACCCAGGCCTGCTGCACGGGATGGGGGTTCTCTTTATTCCCGAGCCCTTCGATGGTCGTAACATTTTTACCTTCAGCAAATTTTATGGCATACGAACAAGAGCGAATCGCCTCGCCATCGACATGAAGGGTACAAGCGCCGCAGGCGGCTTTTCCACAGCCGAATTTTGTTCCCTTCAGGTCAAACATATCACGAATGACCCAAAGTAGCGGTGTATTTTCGTCTGCCACTTCAACGGTTTGTCGGGTATCGTTAATGGAAAATGATATTTGCATAATATAGTGTTTAAATCGTGTTTTTATTCCTCAGGGATTATCGCCCCATTCTCGAACCATTCATGTACGGCTTTTCGGTATTCATCCAAAGGTACCGGGGGCTTTTCCCTTTCTACACCCTCGGCGTCCACGCCAGGATTCCACGCCCACAGAACAAGAGCGTGTTCGGTCAAGTGGTGCACCAATTCCTCATGGTTGAGATTCCCATTGTTTTCTTTGTTCAGCATGGATCGGGCGATTTCGGCTCGGGTCAGCCCTTCCCATTTCATTTTGTCTGGGGCCAATGACCATTCGGGAGCACCCGGTACACCGGAATACGGATTGTTGTCATTTTGGTGGCAGGTGGTACACTTTGTAGCATCAAATCCCATATTTTCTTCCCCCCGTGACATGCCAAAGTAATGCGGATGGCTATCATCGCCTTGTTTCGGGATATGATCGCTCGGATGACAATTGATACATCTTTCATGGGTCAGTACATCCATCATTTTATGAAAAGCTTCATGGTCGTTGGTGTTGTTTGACTCAGTTTCGATGGGCGCGCTGTAAATGTTCGTCAGCGGTTTGAAATATCCCGCTTTTAAGACCAAGGAGGTTACCAATATCAGTGCGATGAAATAGTAAAAACTTCTTTTTTTCATGTCCATGTTAGTGCTGATATTTTTTTAATAGAAATTCCTTTAATGCCATTTGACTCTTTTTGCCATCCCTTAATATTCCGACCGAAATGCTTTCAATAATATGGTTCAAGATTTCAGCTTCTTTTTGGGGCTCTGAATGACCCAGTTTTGAAAACGCGTCCTCAAGCTTATTCAACAAGGGCTTCATTTTACCAATGTCCACATAATCTTTTTCCCATTTCAGTTTGAACTGTAGCCTCCAGAAATCATAATTCTTTTGAGGAATTGAAAATGGAATCTCAATTGCCATTTCAAGTACTTTTTTCGGATTCTCTTCATCTAAAATGGGCGCAATCAGTTTACGGATTTTTTCGGCGGCTTCCTCCACCAAGGCCAGCAACAGGCCCTGCTTATTGCGGTAATGCCTGAAAATCAACCCTTCAGAAACGCCCGACTCCCTGGCAATTTTATTCGTCGAGGTTGCTGCGTAACCGTCATTGGCAAATAATTCCAATGCTACCTCGAGAATTTTCTGTTTTCGTTCAGACATTCGATAGTGAGTAATCACTCACAATATTAATGATTTTCTACTTATGCACAAAAGGTTCTCAAAGACATTTTGTTGAATAAGTGGTTAACTAAATTTTTCGGGCTTCTTTCTGAATTTGTTTTCCTTGTGTAATTTTGTTGTGAGGCAATTTCTTTTAGGCATTGTTTTTGAATTCCCATTGAAAAGGATTTTGATGAGCGCACGTTATTTTAAGATCAGTTCGAAGGCCATTTTGGTTTTGGCCATCCTCTTCAATGGCCAACTTTTCGCGCAAGATTCTTTAATCGTTGTAAAGGCGGAAAGGGGAGATGGTATTCTTTCCCTACTCAGAAAACAAGGCGTAAATCCCTATGACCATTATGATGATTTTATCGCAATGAACATGGATAACCTGAGGGATAGTGTACACCTCTATGCCGGTAGAAGCTATCGTATTCCCCCTCTAAAATTGGATACGGTCCCCGTTGTCGATTCCATTCAGAAACAAGCGACGAAAATCAAGAAAATCGAAAGTAAAGAGTATGAAATTTTTGGGGACAAACATTCCACGGTCATAGCAAAAAGCGAAAGACTCAAGGGCGCTGTTTACTACTTGGTTTCTGGCCATGGCGGACCTGATCCGGGAGCGATGGCCGTTTATGGCGGAAAATCGATTGCAGAGGATGAATATGCTTACGATATAACGCTTCGGTTGGCCAAAGAGTTACTTGCGCATGGGGCACAGGTCTATGTTATCATTCGTGATCCGAACGATGGTATTCGTGATGAACGTATTTTGAAAATTGACCATGACGAAGTCGCTTACAAAAACAAAAAAATACCGTTGAACCAAGTGGCCAGGCTTAAGCAGCGTGTCGATATCGTCAATGAACTACATAGAAAGAATAGGGGTAAGTTTCAGCGATTGATCGTTACCCACGTCGATAGTCGAAGTAAGGGCCAGAATATCGATGTCTTTTTCTATCACCATGAAAAGAGCAAGAACGGAAAGAAATTGGCAGAGAACATTCATAAAACGTTTCGAAAAAAATATAAGAAGTATCAGCCCAATAGAAAATATACGGGTACGTTTGGAGATCGGGGGCTGTATATGGTAAAAAATACGTATCCCGCGATGGCCTATATCGAAATCGGAAACATCAGAAACAAGAAAGACCAAAAACGAATACTTCAATCGGATAACCGCCAAGCCTTGGCCAAATGGATTTCAGAGGGGGTCATCATGGATTTTGAAAGTGGCGAAATCGGACGGATCCGTTAGAGGGCAATCTTCCTTGAGTAATATTCATAGAGTTTTTCGGGTCCGGCACCCATGTAATTTTTAAGGTGCATCATTCCGAAATGGTATTGAAGCTTGACCTCTCCTTTCTGTTCATACCGTCTTGCCGAGGTCAAGACATGCCTTGGCAGAATCTTAAAATCGACCACTTCATATAAGCGATCGGTAAACTCGTTGTCTTCATAGACCACATAATCTTCATTGAAGCCCCCCATATGCCCAAATAGTGATTTTGATATGAACAGTGACTGGTCTCCACCCCGACAGATTTTATAGTTCAATCGGGTGCACCAGGCAAAAAAGGCCAGGAACCTGCTGCGGCTATCAAATTTCATACGGAAACATCCTGCTGTGTGGCCTTTATCGATTGCCTCTAAAATGTGGACGTCAAAATTGGGCGGAGGTAAAGTGTCTACATGTAGAAAGTATAGAATATCGCCTGTGGCGAATTTTGCGCCGGAATTCATTTGCTTTGCCCGGCCCCGTGAGGAACGAACCAAATGGGCTTCCAATTTTGAGGCAATTGCTACGGTGCCATCTGAACTGCCCCCATCGACAATTATAACTTCTTTGATGTTTTTTGAATGGCTGTTCTCCCTCAAAAACCCAACGATTTTCGCAATACAGGTTTCCTCGTTCAACACGGGAATAATAATACTTATGCGGGGATTTTGGATCTTCATACGTCAGATTTAGCAACAACCACCACCGTCATAATGCCAAGTGCTTTCACTAATATGAATTTGATCGTTGGCCTTGGCAAGGGCCGCCGCTGTTTTATCGCAGACCGCCAGTGGCTGGTTTTGAAGTAGAATATGGCCTTTGAAATCGTCGAAATACTGCTCATTTCCATAATAAATTGCAGTTTTCCCAGTGAAAACACATGGTCCGTCCTCTGGCATTGGATCTTTAATGGCCGCTATTTCGATCGATTCGATATAGATCAATTCGTCTGTCGGGTAGTGGTTGGGCGAAAGCACCCGATACGATTTTCTCGCCCTGATTTCGATGGTCCCAAAGCCTGCATCGGCCAAAACCTTAACGTATTCTTTTAATGAAATGCTTCCGCTAAGACAAAGGGCGCGCAGGCGGTCGTCATTTCTCAATTCGGGGTTCATGGGTTGCTCACAAATTGGATCGCTCATGACCAGTCGTCCGCCTGGTTTTAAAACACGATACATTTCGGCCACGGCCCTTTTAAGATCCTCTGCCTTGAATATATTGAACAGACAGTTCTGGGCAGCCACATCGATACTTTCGTCTTCAACGGGTAGGTTCAGGGCATCCCCTTTGACCAAATCAACATAACCACTGTCGAACCATTCGTTTTCCTCTTCAGCGGCCTTGAAATTCTGTCTGGAAGCTTCCAACATTTCATCAACTATATCTACGCCGATGACCCCGCCTTTTTGCCTGGAAAAATAGGCAAACTGTAAAAGCTCCATTCCTCCGCCGACACCAACATATAAAATCTTTGGGTTATTGTTCAGATCAGATGCCGAGACGGTGCTGCCACAACCATAATTCATTTCTTGCATGATTTTTGGAACGGTCAGTCCAGGTAATTGCCATACGGGATTGGTCGTACAGCATAGGCCGATATCTGGCTCCAATGCAGCTTCTTTATAGAGATCTGTAGTCGCTTCTAAATAGCTCATGAATATTGTTTTTTGTTATCCAATAGAAATCGGGAGTTCGGAAAATTCAGATTCAAACGTATCTTTTCTGCCTGCTTAGACCCAATTTCCACTTTCAGATTTCCTTTATCAATTCCTTGAACAGTTTTATCATATTGGGTTCGGTGGCCCCGGCGGTTTGTATAATATCCTCGATATCAACCGGTTGTAAATTATCGGGATCGCATTCATCGGTTAAGACAGAGACCGCTACAACAGGTAGTCGTAAATGATTGGCAACAATTACTTCGGGCACTGTACTCATTCCGACCGCATCGGCACCGATTATTTTGAGCATTCGATATTCGGCCTTGGTTTCCAGTTGTGGGCCGACCACAGAGGCATAAACCCCTTTTTGCAAAACAATGCCCTCACGGTCGGCGATCGAAAGCAGTTTTTCTCGCATCTCGGGGTCATAGGGCTCACCCATATCGACGAAGCGGTCACCAAATTTTCCTACATTCTTAAATGCCAGGGGTGAACCACCTTGCAAGTTGATGTGATCTTCCAATAGCATCATATCCCCTTTTTTGAAGGTGAGGTTGATGGCCCCTGCGGCGTTCGAAATAAATAATTTCTTGATGCCCAGGGCATGCATAACCCTAATGGGGTAGGTGACATCCAATAGGTCATAACCCTCATAAATATGAAAACGCCCCTGCATAACAACTACCTTTTTACCTTCGATTTCGCCGAACATTAATTTGCCCGTATGAAACTCTACGGTCGCCAAGGGGAAGAAGGGAATATTGTTGTAATGGGCTTCGATAGGGTTTTTGATCTCATCGACCAAACGGCCTAATCCGGTGCCGAGCACGATTCCGATTTCGGGGAAATCAAATCCCTTGCCTCTCAAATAGGTAACGGATTCGTTCAATTGTTTTTGGGTCATTTTTTTAAATGTTTTATAAAGGGTTGGAATGCCTTGTCCTCTCTAATGTCTTCATAAAGATCAATATCGTTTTTTTCCTCCTGCAAGGTCAATTTTTCGCCCATAAGGTCTTTAAGGGTATCTGACAAAACGCTTTCCGTACCCCATGATTTGCCCTCAAAGAGTTCGGGTTTGAATTTTTTCATTCCCAATAAATAATAGCCGCCATCAACGGCTGGTCCGATTACAAAGTCATTTTCTTCAAGTAGGTCAAATGCGTTTTCAATATCGGACTTTGCCAAATCGAACATATCACTGCCTATGACGATTATTTTTTTGAATCCGGCGGAGAAGCCATCTTGAAAGGCATTGGCCATTCGAATGCCCAGATCATTTCCTTTTTGTATCCTTTTGTCGTAGAAGTCGGCGCTCCATACATCATTTGGCCATATTTCCTCAGAATAGTATACCTGTTTAATGGCGGATACCCCTTTGGTTATGTTCACCGTATGCCGCAATAAAAATTTATATACCTCAAGGGCGGCCTCATCTCCGATTGTTGCGGCCAAACGTGTTTTGCATTTACCTAAAACCGGATTTCTTGTGAAAATCAACAACAGGTTTTTCGAATCGACCAAATTGTATTGTACCGCATTTTGATTTCTTATATTCTGATTGGGAACGATGATGCTCAAGGTGGAAATTTAGAAATTGATAAGTTTTTGGGTTAGGGAAAATTCTACTGACTACTGACCACTTTCTTCTTGCCGTAAACTTTTTCGCCTTCTTTCAAAAGCTTGCCCCATTGTTTATTGAATGCGTGAACACGATCTGTCTGGTTGCCCAGCGTATCATAAACGGGTAGACCGTTGTTTTTCCATTCGAAGATGCCTCCATAAAGATTTTTGACATTGGTAAACCCGGCCTTCAACAATTTTTCCCCAATATCCTCAGAGCGTACACCGACAGAACAGTAGACGACGATTTCACTATCCTTGTCTTGAATCACGGCCATGGTAGAATCGATTACAAATTCTTTATAGCCGACCCATGTTGCATTTTTGAGATGACTGACGTTGTATTCTTCCTTTTTCCGGGTATCCAATAAAATAGCCCCTGAAGTCTTGGAAAGCTCCTCGGCCTGAACGTAGGGAACACTTTCTTTGTTCAATTTCCTTAGGGTTTTGTCGATGCTTTTTTGCGCATTTGCCGCTACCGCCAAAAACAGACAAAACAAAAAACGAATCGTGGTTCGCATGCTATCAAAAAGTTTGTACAAATATAGTATTTTAGGGAAGCTTAAACTTGTTTTGAAAAAGGTCGACCTATGCATATTTTGAAGAGTTCATTGAGGTTGTTGCTTTTTACACTTGTCTTGATCGGATGTAAAACCGACAAAAAGGAAAGCTTACAAAAGACAACGACTGAGCTGAAAGATAATTCGTATTACGAAGAACCCCATAGGCCGCAATTTCATTTTTCACCCGAGGAGAAATGGATGAACGACCCGAACGGAATGGTCTACTACAAGGGGGTGTACCACCTTTTTTATCAATATTATCCCGACGACATTGTCTGGGGACCGATGCATTGGGGCCATGCGGTCAGCAAAGATCTTGTTCATTGGGTGCACAAGCCCATAGCGCTGTATCCTGATGAGCATGGGTTGATTTTTTCAGGAAGCGCTGTTGTCGACAAAAACAATACGTCGGGTTTTGGAACGGAGGAAAGCCCGCCATTGGTCGCCATTTATACCTATCATTTAATGGAAGGGGAGAAAGCTGGGCGAAACGATTTTCAGACCCAGGGCATCGCGTATAGTTTGAACAATGGGGATAGCTGGGAGAAATATGGGGGCAATCCTGTTATAGGCAACAATGGTATAAAAGATTTTCGAGACCCCAAGGTCATGTGGTACGAACCTGCCAAAAGTTGGATTATGACTTTGGTAGCAGGTGACCATGCCCAATTCTATGAGTCCAAGGATTTGAAAGAATGGGAAAAGACCGGCGAGTTCGGGAAAGATAAAGGGGCGCATGGCGGGGTTTGGGAATGTCCCGATCTTTTCAAGTTGAAGGTAGAAGACACCAAAGAGGAAAAATGGGTACTCCTGATAAGCATTAATCCTGGGGCGCCCAATGGTGGTAGTGGCACACAGTACTTCGTTGGCGATTTCGATGGAAAGAAGTTTACAGCCGAACAAAACGAAATCAAATGGCTCGATTGGGGCACCGACAATTACGCCGGGGTTACCTATAGCAACGCACCTGGTAATGATCGCATCTTTATCGGATGGATGAGCAATTGGGCCTATGCCCGTGATACGCCTACGGAAAAATGGCGCAGTGCGATGACGCTACCCAGAAAGTTGAGTCTAAGGAAAGTTGGGCGTGATTTCGAATTGTTCAACTATCCAATAAGGAATTTTGAAAAGAATATTGAAGACGGTTCGAAACAAGATATCACGGTAACGGGCGGCGCCAAGAAGACGATTGCATTTGATGCTTTGAGTCAAGCGGAAATAAAGTTCAGTACCACCTCAAAAGACTTTCAATTACGAGTTGCGAATCGCGAGGGCGAAGAAGTTGTTCTAACGATGTTCTCTGAAGAGAAGGAATTTTTTCTTGATCGAACCAATTCTGGAAAAGTCGATTTTCAAAAAGACTTTGCAAGTGTACAGCAAATGCCGGTATCCGATCTACCTGAAGAATATGAGGTCAGAATTCTACTGGATCGCTCATCGATCGAGACTTTCATCAACAAAGGACAATATGTTATGACCGCTCAACTTTTTCCAAATAAACCTTACGATCGACTGATCATTGAGAATTTGGGGGAATCACAAATTGAATTAAAGAATTTTGAGATCAACAAGGTGGAACGAATTTGGTAAAATCACAATACAGTACTTGAAGAGACCAGTTCCCTGGCCAAGGCTTCCAAATCGATTCCCATATTTTCTTTATTGAACCGTAGCACTTCGGTACGTAAATCTATGGGTAAATTTGAATAACCATCCTTTGCTCCAAGAATCATACCCGCCACCGCGGCGACGGTATCATTGTCACGACCATAATTCACGATAAATTGCATCGTTTTTTTGAAATCGCCCTGTCCGAACTCCAGGGCAGTAATCAATATTTGCCATATTTCCCCGGCGTGAAATGCAATGGCCTTTTCATCTTTTTCGAGCAAGGTGTAGACGAAATCTTGCTGCACCCATTCTTGATTGGAGTTCGGATAACCTTCCGGAATTTTGATTCCCAATGAATCTTTGACATTCACCGAATCGGTCACTTCGATTTCACGTGACAGCAGTACCGACCTTTTCGAGGCGTCGACAATATTTTGACTCAATCGCCCTACCAATCGACTATTTTTGTAGCCCATTGGATCAACAAAAATTGCGGTATTTAAGATAGAGTCCATATTTTTTGTTTTCAAGGCTGCATTGGTCATTGCGGAAACGAGTGCCGAAATATCCTTGGCATAGCCCAAATCAAAAATTGAATGGTCATATGCCATGCGGTAGGCCTCCTCTGGCTTTTCTGAGATTAATCCGAACATGGGCGTGTATAATTGTCCGGCACAAGACATTTCACCGCCATAAAAACGATTTAATGCCTCTTGATATTCAGCCGCTCCCTTCCGGTAGGCCAATGCGACGCGTGCCCATTCTTTTATCCAGTCAATTTTTTCGATGTGTATATCTAAAATGTCAGGGTCTTCAGCTGTTTCCCCATCACCCAATTCATTCGTCAAATCGCTATAATAATCGGTAATAAACTTTGAAAAGTTCTTCGGGTTTAAATCTGGGGCATAAGTCGAAAAATACTTTACCGTAAAAAGTTTCCATCGGGTATCATCGGTGGTCGCTCCTGATAAAAGATTATGGTCCCAAGTACCTTCGGGCGATTGTTCGCGAAGCGCTGCGGTGAGTCCGTTGATGTACCCGTATTTTAGTTGAATCTCATTACGATGCCACATTTCGGTCGATGCCCCCATGGCGTCGCCGATTGCAGAACCTACCAATGCACCCAGTACTTTATCGTAATGTTCGTCTTTGGTCAGTTTAGGGGCATCTACAACATATGTTGTTTTCTTCGGGGAAGGAATATCTACCTTTGACGACTCATTACAGGCTTGAAAAAGGCCAAGACCGAACAGGGCTATAAAAATGAACGATTTTCTCATGACATGATCATTTTATAAGCCTTTTTCAACAGCGACTTTTTCTCTTCAATAGTCCTTTCCAAAGGTAATTGTGCCAATCCGATCAACCGTCTTATGATTTCGATTCCGGCAACCTGTGCCATCAATTTTGTATTTACCGTACCCGAGTACAGATCTTCAATTCGCTTAAGAAATTTTTTCTTCCCCGTCGCCATTACGAGATGGGCGGCCATGACACCAAGGTCGAATTCAGCGAAGCCGACAAAGCTAAATTCTGGGTCTATGACATAAAGATTGTTGGCTTCGGTCATCCAGCTGCCTGGGTAATAATCTCCGTGCAGCAATGTATTTCCCTTCGATAAATATTGATTTCCAATAGTCTCAACTTTGGCTTTTAACTCCGAATCCGATTTATAAGGCTTTGACAATTGTTGTAGCCCTGGTTGAATATCGTCCAATGAGAACCCATTATCCTCCATAAAGGGCAACACAAAAATATGCTGATGGTTGAGTCGTCTCATTTCCAAATTATCGGGAAAATCGTTCGGCGCTTTCCTTCGATGGATCAAACCAAGAATAAAGACGAGTTTTTGAAGTTCTTTTGATGTAATGGATCTATTCTTATAAATGGTGACCATGTCCTCACAATCCCCAAGGTCTTCAAGCAGCAACAGATATGATGAAACATCATAGCCAAGAATCATGGGAATATGGGCGTTCAGTGCACTGCTTTGCACGGTTTCGTAAAATTGATGCTCTACCCCAATACGCTCGATCGGGGCCGCTATTTGCTGGTACTTTTGAACAAACGGCCTCGACTGCTTTAGAATGAACGAACGTTGGTCGGTGGTCAGGCGAAGAACGACATTCATATTGCCCTCGCCAGGTTTTTCCAAAGAGAGAAGATTTTCGCCATCATTCAACCATTCGTTTGCGACAAGGTAATCACGAACTTCTTCAATATTGGTATCGAGATTGATTTTAAACAAAATAGGAAGCTGATTTGTCTGTTCGAAAGATAGTCTAAAAACAAAAAATCCTTGCTACTTGGCGAGGATTTTATTCGTTTGATAGTTTTAAGGTTCCAAAAAAGTCATTGGAAATGGAAAGGGGGCATTGCCCCCTTTCGATAATTCTGGGTCTTTAGGAAAACCGTATTAGCTTTAACATGGTATGTCTACGGTGATTTTTCCAGCTCTCGTGACGCGTTAGGGGTTTACCAAAACCGATACCGCTGTCTGTGTGTTGTTTCTTTGTATGTTTCATTTTTTATTGCTTTATTTCTCTGTTGTGATGGGTGCAATAAGCACCCTTGTTTACACACCCTATAAGACGTAAAAAAGGCCAAAAAGTTACACTTTTATGAAGAGTTTAACACTCGGTCAAGGCCTGTTATACGGGCGCTGAGAGCTAATTTTGAATTTCGTGGTTTTGGCTCCGCCCCTCTACCGTATGTACCCTGTTAAAAACCTAAAATGCCGTACGGCCATCTTTCGTTCTTAGAATGCTTCTTTGAGGCTTAAAAAGGCAGATTCTGAAGAAGTTGGTGTTGTTTGACAATGAGGAGCCTGGCTATCGCTTTTCAGCCCACCCCAGTTTTAAACCAAAGGGCCAAACAAAAAGAAAGCCCCATAGATTTTAAAATCTACGTGGTCTTTATGGCACTTTCTAGACATCGCTTTGCCCGGTGTTCCTTTCGGATCACCTCCGCAAATACAAAACCCGCTCTTTAAAGCGGGTTTTGTGCTTGATGTGGTACCTCCAGGAATCGAACCAGGGACACACGGATTTTCAGTCCGTTGCTCTACCAACTGAGCTAAGGTACCCTGCTTATTTAAGCGGACGCAAATATAATTTCAAAAAAAGGAACTACAAACAAAAAACTTAAAAAAGGAGCGACCATTGCCAGACATTTTCTGACCTTTGCAGTATGAACCTAGTAATCGACGCCGGAAATACGCTTATCAAGGTCGCTGTTTTTGAGAAGAACACACTGATTTTCTTGGAAACTATCGACGAGAACTATTTGGCATTGCGGCTAAAGGGCATATGCGATAAATACCCAAGAATCAAATGGGCCTTGGTAGCCTCGGTCAGGAACCTTGAGCCAAAGATCTTGGCTGTATTGGCGGTTTTTTGCAAGGTTATTCAGCTGGACCAGCGAACAGAGACACCTTTCAAGAATTCATACGCAACCCGTAGCACTTTGGGCGTTGATAGAATCGCCTTGGCCACGGCCGCTTTTTACTACAATCCGAAAGGCAATACTTTGGTGATGGATGCCGGTACCTGTCTTACCTATGATATTGTAAACGATTATGGCGAATATCTCGGTGGGGCGATTTCCCCGGGTATAAATATGCGATACAGGGCCTTGAACGAACAAACGGCCAAGCTTCCTTATTTGGAGAAGACAGACTTATTGGATTTTATCGGAAATTCTACTGATTCCAGTATCCATAGTGGTGTTATCAACGGTATTTGCAATGAGATCGATGGGGTGGTCGACCAATACAAAAAACGATTTGCAGATTTAACAGTTATTTTAACAGGCGGTGACTCCGATTTTTTGTCTAAACGGTTAAAAAACCCCATATTTGCCCATTCTAATTTCCTCTTGGAAGGGTTGAATTACCTATTGGATTACAACAAGCACTAGAGATTGTTTTGAAATACGTGATTAGAATTTTTGTAGGCTGTTTTTGTGCAGTACTAGGCACTCCCGATAGCTATCGGGATAAACATCTTCCTCAGGTGGACGGTTCAAAATTTTAACAAAGTAATGTGCAAAAAGAGGCATAAAAAAGTAATCGGCATAATTCAAATTAATCTCTTAATGGTCAAAAAAATCGGTTTTGTCATGGCGCTATTGGTCGTTACGGGCCTTTATGCCCAAGACGGGTCAGTTTCTCCATATTCATATTTTGGAATCGGCGATTCAAGGGCACTTGGAGCCTATGAAAACCAAATGATGGGCGGAATCGGAATGTTCGCAGACAGCATTCATGTGAACCTTAAAAACCCGGCGGCCTATAGCAAACTGGGAATTCAGTACGGAGATAATTTTGGCATAACTACCTATACGGCGGGCATGTCGCATAAGCAATTGAGACTAAAGAGTTTCACCGACCAGCAGAACAATAGGCTTACCAATTTCGATTATTTGGCTGTAGGGCTTAGCCTCACAAAAGGACTGGGTATCGGATTTGGTATAGCACCCTTTTCCTCGGTCGGCTACAATTTGGTCGGGGAGTCTACAAATACCAATGGCTCAACAGTAATCAATCAATTTACGGGTAGTGGCGGGCTGAACAGGGCTTTTTTATCCATAGGATGGGAATTTGCCAAAGACTTTAGCGTCGGGGTAACAGGCAACTTTAATTTCGGAAGGCTTGAGAACCGAAGGATTCAAAGTGTCGAAGGCGTTCAATTCGGTACGGTCGACGATAGAACCTCAAAAGTCAACGGAGTAGATTTCAATTATGCTTTGAGCTATACACCGACTATTAAAGATAAATATACCTTGTTTACTTCCCTTCGGATAAATACCCAAGCCAATTTGACCTCGGAAAATACGCAGGTCATCGGATCTTTTTCGCTCGATGATAATACCAATAGGGAAACTGTGGAAGTAGATTTGGATGCCCAAAGGCTCAAGAATACCGATTTGAAAATACCGACTACGACGACCTTCGGTCTGGGCCTCGGTCAGGAAAGAAAATGGTTTTTGGGCGCGGAATATAGTTTTCAAGGCCTTAGCACGTTCTCAAATGATTTTTTGGCCGTTGATAATCTAGTCTATGAAGATGCCAGTTCATTGGCTTTTGGAGGATTTATTGTTCCTGATGCCGCCCCTTTTTCACCATTCTGGAAGCGCATCACCTACCGAGCTGGGCTGCGTCTCGACAAGACCGGCATGCTTGTTAATAATACCGAGATCAACAACTTTGGCATAACTTTTGGATTTGGGATACCGTTTGGTAGGACTATCACCAATCCGATTGGCTCTAATCTCAACCTCGGTTTTGAGTTGGGAAGACGAGGAACGACATCGGCCGATCTGATTGAGGAAAGCTACTTTAAAATCAATGTTGGACTGTCGTTGAACGACCTTTGGTTCCTTAAAAGGAAAATCGATTAGACCATATTAAAAAAATTTGTACATTAACCACTTTAAAAATAGCACAATGAAAACAAAATTTTACTTCACGGCGATAATGCTCATGGGGTTTGTTGCATTTGGTGTCGCACAAGCGCAGAACCAAGAATGCATGACAAATCTTTCGATTTATGTCGAGCACGCCAAAGTCAAGAATTATGATGCGGCATATACGCCTTGGAAAATGGTTTATGATAATTGTCCAGATGTGAACTGGGCCAATTTTGCCTACGGCGAGCGCATCTTGAAAGACAAAATCAAAAAATCTTCGGGTGCCGAAAAAGATGGCTTTGTTTCAGATTTGATGTCATTGTACGACAACAGCTTGAAATATTTTCCCAAAAAGGCAAAGCCGGCCGATGTCATGATCGATAAGACCATGATGAAGTATGATATGAAAATGGCCGATGACGCTGAAATCTACGAAGGTCTTAGCAAGGCGTTTACCGAGGATCGGGCCAATTTCAAAAACCCTAAGGCGATGTACCTTTATTTTTCGAGTTTGGTCGATCTGCACAAGGCAGGTTCAAAAGACCTCCAAGAGGTATTTGACGTTTATGACGACGTCACGGAAAAAATTGAGGTGGAAAACAAAAAGTTGACCGATAAGATTGCCGAATTGTTGCCAAAAGAAGAGGCTGGTACGATGACCTCAAAAGAGAAGAAAATCTTCAAGGCGGCCAATACGAATTCGGAGTCGTTCGGTAAGATTGCCGGAAGTATCGATTCAAAGTTAGGTGCTTTGGCCGATTGTGAGAATTTGATTCCGTTATATCAAAAAAGTTTCGATTCCAAAAAGAGTGATGTTACTTGGGTAAAGCGTGCAGTGGGTAGAATGTTCAGTAAAGAATGTACCGATGATCCATTGTTCAGTAAAATGGTAGAGGTTCAGGCACAATTGGATCCATCTGCCGATGCCTATGTTTATTTGGGCACCCTCAAAATGAAAAACGGCGACTCAAGTGGTGCTTTGGCCGATTTTGACAAGGCATTGACATTGGAGACCGATAATTACAAGAGATCGAATATCGCCTATAAGGTCGCTACGATCAACAGAAGAAAAGGAAGTAAGTCAAACGCCAGAAGATATGCTCAAAAGGCCATCGATTTCAATTCGGCCAACGGAAAAGCTTATTTATTGATTGCAAGTCTTTATGCCTCAAGTGCCAATCAATGCGGCGATGATACCTTTTCTAAGCGCGCCATTTATTGGAAGGCGGCCGATTTGGCCCGTAAGGCAGGTCGTGTAGATCCATCCTTAAGAGGAAGAGCGAATAAATCGGCGGCAAGCTATTCTGCCAAGGCCCCAAGCAAAGAAATGATATTCAGTTCGGGCAAGGCGGGTCAGACCATCTCGTTCAAATGCTGGGTGGGCGGTAGCGTTAAAGTGCCGAATCTATAAGAATGCAACTTCGCAAATACAAACTAAAAAACATTGCCACGATTGCTCTCGTGGCAATGTTTTTTTTGTCTTGTAAAGACAACTATAAAAGGGTGGGTGAAGAAGCTGCGCCCAAGGTTTATCCAAGGGGCATTGCCGAGAATTTTGTGATGAAGCATACTTCGCTTGATGAGCAAATACAAGGCGAGGCAATCGATTCTGCGAGATTGGTCGCGGTTTTGACCAGTCCGCTTTGCGAAGATTTTATCAATCTGAGTTTTGCCCATCGTAAGTTCCCGAACGGACTCCAGGTCGATTATTATGACAAAGAGGGAAATAAAAGTGTGGTGACCGCCGATTACGGAATTGTTTATACCGTTACAAATTTGATAGATTTGCAAGGCAATGTGGTTATTCAGGGTCATGACGGAAAAAGACTTGAAGCCCCTCAATTGTATTGGGACCAAGATAATGATTGGATATTCACACAAGAAAAGTTTACCTATACCAATCCTGAAGACGGCACCATAATGGACGGCGAGGGAATGGATTTCAATAAAGACCTTAGTCTGCTGAATGCACATAAGACCTATGGTCTTATGCTAATCAAAGAAGAAGACAAATGATAAAGATTTTAAGGTATACCGAATACCTCTATTTGGCCGTGGCCTTCTTTTCGTTCTACCGAATTTTTACCGATTGGAATATCGATCGTAACAACGCCTATCTGTTCGTCTTTTTTGCAGTGGTCTCTATCGGGATGTTTATCTTCAGAAGAAATTATCGGAAGAAGTTCGAGCGGCGTCAACGTGAAAATCAAGGCAAATAGTGGAAATTGCCATAACCATCATTGTTCTTTCCTTATTGTTTTCCGCCTTCTTCTCAGGAATGGAAATCGCTTTCGTTTCGGCAAATAAGATCCATATTGAGATTGAGAAAAAACAGGAAGGTATTCTTGCAAAAGTGTTGTCGCGTCTTACCAAGAAGCCTTCAAAGTTCATTGCGACAATGTTGATCGGCAACAACATAGCCTTGGTTATCTATGGGTTTTTTATGGGGGATCTTTTGATGCAATGGTTCCAAAGCTTCGACACGACCTTCAATAGTTTTTTGCAACTGTTGTTGACCGATTTCAGTTTGCTGACCCAAACAATAATTTCTACATTGATTATTTTGTTGACGGCCGAATTCCTTCCGAAGGTGCTGTTCCAGATTTATTCCAATACCCTGTTGAAGATATTGGCCGTACCGGCATATATCTTTTATATACTTTTTTCGGCGATTTCTGACTTTGTGATCTGGGTTAGCGATTTCATCCTGCGAACCTTCCTAAAGACCGAGGGAGATGAGGTCGAGCTGGCTATAAGCAAAATAGAGCTTGGCGATTATATTACCGAACAAATGGAAACTGTCGAAGAGGAAGATGAGGTCGATTCAGAGATCCAGATTTTTCAAAATGCACTTGATTTCTCATCTGTTAAGGCTCGTGAGGTTATGGTGCCAAGAACCGAAGTCGAGGCAGTTGAACTACATGAGACCCCGAAGAATTTGACAAAATTGTTCAGTGAAACGGGTTATTCGAAAATCTTGGTGTATAAAGACACCATTGACAATATCATCGGATATGTCCATTCGTTCGAGCTATTCAAAAAACCGAAGACTGTCAAGAGTATTTTACTTCCGGTCGAGTTCGTTCCAGAGACCATGTTGATCCACGAAATCTTGGATGTGCTGACCAAAAAGAGAAAGAGCATAGCGGTGGTTCTCGATGAATATGGCGGTACTTCGGGTATTATGACGGTTGAAGACATTGTAGAAGAGCTTTTTGGCGAAATTGAGGATGAACATGATTCCACCGACCTTTTGGAAGAACAAGTAGACGAGACTACATATCGATTCTCGGCGAGGCTTGAGGTCGATTATATCAATGAAAACTACAAAATAGAACTTCCGAAAGACGATGAATATGAGACCTTGGCAGGGCTCATAGTTCACAATACCGGCGAAATCCCTGAACTTGATGCAGAGATTCAAATCGAAAACTATCTTTTTAAAATATTGGATGTCTCCAGCAACAAGATAGATTTGGTCAACTTGAAAGTCTTGGAAAAAGAATAGTGGCGTATTCCGAAGAATTCTACAAAATGGTTTGACCTTCAGGTGATTTCATTTCAAATCGAGTCGATAAAATCCTTTAATTATTGAGCGGAAAGCGTTAATTTCGCCAACTGATTTAAAAAAAGAAACGATGGCAATTTTAGGTAATATTAGAAAACGAACCACGGTCTTGATCTTGATAATTGGTTTGGCCTTGTTCGCATTTGTTATTTCCGGAATTTTCAGCAGTGGTGATTTGGGCAGCGGCGGCCAGAAGGTAGGCTCAAGTGTGGCAGAAGTGAACGGCGATGAGATTTCTATAGATGCTTTTCGCCAAAGGGTGGAAAATATGACCCGAAGAATGGGCCCAAATACTTCGACCATGCAAGTCGTTAACCAGGTATGGGATCAAGAGGTGCGGAATTCAATACTTGGTGAACAATTCGAAAATCTGGGCGTCAATATTGAACAGGATCAAATAATGAACTATATAAAAACGAATCCTGCTTATGCACAAAACCCACAATTTACGAATGAAAGTGGGATTTTCGATGAATTCAAATTCAAGCAGTTCATTGCAGATCTTAGTGTGAATAGCCCTGAGCAATACAATCTTTGGCTTCAAGATGAAGCAGCCATAATTCAGGGAGCCAAAGAGCAGGCGTATTTCAATTTGATCAAGGCCGGTGTAGGCGCTACCTTGAAGGAGGGTGAGCTCGACTACAAATTGGCGAATGAAAAAATAGACATCAGATATGTTCGCGTACCCTATTCTTCGATTCCGGATAGTACGATCACGGTGACCAAGAGCGAAATAGGCGCATACATTAACGACCATAAAGATGATTATAAACAAGATCCGGCAAGAGATGTTCAGTTCGTTTATTTTGAGGAAAAACCATCTGCAGCAGATGAAAAAGCGGTTGAAGATGCCATCGTTGCACTCTTGGATGATTCGGTGGAATACAATCAACAGACCGACAAGACCGATACGATAGCCGGATTTAGTAAGGCAACCGATATGGCCGATTTTCTCGACCGTAACTCCGATATCAAATTCGATACGATCTATAAAGCAAAAAAAGACCTGCCAGCTCAATTTGCCGACACCTTGTTTGGTTTGAAGGTCGGGGAAACGTATGGAACTTATAGGGATGGCGACTATTTCAAGATTTCACGAATGATGGGCAGAAAGCCAAATGGATCCGTTAAAGCCAGTCATATTTTGATCTCCTACGAAGGGGCGCAAAGGGCGAACCCTGATGTGAAACGAACCAAAGAAGAGGCAGAGGAAGAGGCCAATCGTCTCTTGAGAGAGGCCAAGAAAAGTGGTGCGGTCTTCGTCGAGCTGGCACGTGACAATTCTGACGGACCATCGGCTCCCAACGGTGGGGATTTGGGATATTTTCAAGAGGGTACCATGGTACCGAAATTCAATGATTTTGCATTTGGAAATCCGGTTGGTGCCATCGGATTGGTAGAAACCGATTTTGGTTTTCATGTTATTAAGGTCGATGACAAACAAGATATTGTTCAAATTGCGACCTTGGCCCGGGAAATAGAACCCTCTGAAGAGACCATCAATAAATTGTTCACCGATGCTACCCAGTTTGAAAGCGATGTCAAGGCTTCTGACAAGGCGTTTTCAGATTTGGCCAAGGAAAAGGAGTATGTGGTTCGCCCCGTAAACAAGATCAAAGCAATGGATGAGAACCTACCCGGACTTTCAAGGCAAAGAGCGATGGTTCAGTGGGCCTTTAATGAAGATACCGAACTTGGTGAGGTCAAGCGTTTTGATGTTAACAATGGTTACGCAATTGCCCAATTGACGGCAAAATACGATGAAGGCCTAATGTCGGTCGAAGATGCCTCTGCCCGTGTTTTACCGATAATCAGAAAGGAAAGGAAGGCGGCCCAGATTATCGGTGCCAACAAAGGAAAATCAATCGATGATTTTGCAAAGGACAACAGCGTAAATGCCTCAACGGCCACGGCCTTGACAGTGAAATCTCCGACAATACCAGGCGCCGGTAGTGAACCGTTGGTGGTCGGTACCGCATACTCAATGAACGTGGACGATACCTCTGGATTGATCGAAGGGGAGACAGGGATTTTTATGTTGACATTGACCAAAAAGACAGAAGCACCCAAGCTAGACAATTATAGCACTTATGCGAATAATCTGAAATCAACTGCAGCGGGTAAGGTGAATACAGCGGTTTACAACGCCTTAAAAGAAGGTGCGGAAATTGAGGACAATCGATCAACTTTCTATTAGTGAAATACACCATTTTGATTATCCGGTGAGGCATGAAAGACCAAAATGGATGAAATAATAAATCCCGCTGCGATGCGGGATTTTTTTTTCATTCTTATTTACAATAACATGTCCACAAATGGAATTGTAGTTTCATATCCTTTTTTTTTGAAGTAGTCAGGGGTACTTTCATCTCCGACGGCCAAAACAAAATCACCACCCCATGCACCAAGACTTTTGACACATCCATCGAAATCTTCAAAAAGGAGGTTCTTGATTTTTGGCCGGTCTAAAACGCGCGAGAGTAAATCTTCATGTTCGTTCAACAGATCTTGAAATTCGGCCAACTCTGCGCAAGTCGAAATTCTTTCGGTTAATTTCGAGATTTTTTTTGCAAAAACGGCCTTGTCCAGATGCTGCTTCGAATACTTTGAAATTTCTTCTCGGCTATTTTGCTTTTTATTTAGATGGACAAAATATAGTTGGTTTTTGAAAGCCGGACTGAAATTCAATTGTCTGATTTCTTGATTGCCATCTTTTGAACTATAGATAATAGGTCGGTCATTTTGGGCGCATGCAATATCATATCCGCTACCACCAAATGTCTTTTTTTGGAGTTCGAAGGCATCGACATCGGCCCATTGCGCAACGTTGTTGATTAGTGTTGACGAGCTTCCCAAGCCCCAATTTCTTGGAAAATCCAATCTGGTTTCTACTTCGCCTCCTTTGGAACCATTTAGAAAATTTGAATTCAAATTTCGAGCTTCGCCAAGAATTTTGGAAAGCATCCCGCCAATGCCGACATCTGAGTTCGTGGTCAATAAAAGGGTTTCTAGTTCAAAAACTCCTTCGAACCAGATATTTCCTTTTTCATCATAACTTTTCCATTGAAGTCTTTGCGTATTATTTTCCAATATACTTAACGATTGACCGAATTTAGTTGGTATGGCCAAACCCAAAGCACCATCAAGAATCGCATATTCACCTGTTAGCAGGAGCTTTCCGTTGCTATAAAATGACTCCATACTTATTTTTTGAGCGCTTCCAAAGCATTGACGACCGCGCTATGGCTAACCGAGTGTTGCTTAAAATGTTGGGTCAAGACTTTCTTTTCCTTTTCGGTGGCGCCCAATTGGTTCAAAATATTTGCCAGATGCATTTTCATGTGTCCCTGTTGTATTCCGGTCGTCACAAGAGCGCTTAGGGCCGCGAAATTTTGGGCGAGGCCGGCTACGGCTGCTATCTGCATCAGCTCTTGGGCATTGGGCTTCTGTAATATTTCCAGGGATAATTTCGCAAGCGGATGAAGACTTGTCAGTCCCCCGACCGTTCCGAGTGCCAATGGTACCTCTATCCAAAATTTGAAGAGATCATCTTCAATCGATGCATGGGTCAGACTTTTATATTGACCCCCTCTTGCGGCATAGGCATGGACTCCGGCCTCAACGGCTCGAAAATCATTGCCGGTAGCGAGCACCACCGCATCAATGCCGTTCATAACACCTTTGTTGTGCGTAACTGCACGATGGGGTTCGGTATTCGCAATGTCTATAGCCCCGATTATTTTATGGGCAAAAACTTGGGGTGAAACCGAAGAATTGGTGTGCAATTTTTCTACAGGGCAACTTACCTCGGCCCTTACAAGACAATTCGGAACATAATTTGACAAGATGCTCATCACGATTTCGATATTCTTCTCGGCCTCATTAAAGCTTTCGTGCTTTTGAGCCTCTGAGCGAAAGGTCTTTGCCAGTTGTTCCAGACAAGAATTGATGAAATTAGCCCCCATCGCATCCTTTGTTTCGAAGGTACAATGCAATTGATAGTAGTTCGCCAGTTCGGTAGACCTATCCCTTAATTCGATATTTCGAATACCACCACCGCGCTTTTCCATACTTGCGGTTAGATAGGCCGTGCTTTCCAGCAATCGGGATTTTATTTGCGGAAAAAATAGATTTAGTTTTTTCGAATCGCCCTTATAGAAAAAATGAACTTGTCCGATTTTCTCGGTACCCAATACTTTAGCCTTGAAACCACCTTTGTCGAGCCAAAACTTTGCCGCCCGACTTGCGGCGGCCACTACCGAACTTTCTTCAATGGTCATCGGAATTGTCAAGAGTTGATCATTGATCAAAAAATTAGGGGCAACACCCCAAGGCAAGTAAAAGTTGCTAATTGTATTTTCTATAAAGTCATCATGAAGCCCCTGAAGTTTTGAATCGGGGTTCCAATACTGTTTCAGAATAGTTTTCGACAAGTTGGCGTTGTCGGTATACTTGGCCGCCAACCAGTCCAATTTTTCCTCTTTGGTAAGTTTTGAAAATCCCGATATAGGAGAGGGCATAAGAATGGGTTTGATTTTCAAATATAGCGATTAGCCAAACAAACAGATTTTTATCCTATTTAGGCGTCTTGACCAAATCGTTGCATTATTTTGATTTTTAATCAGTTCAAAGTTTAATTTTTAAGGAATTATCGTTAAACTTGGGAGATTTATAACAATTTATATGTATAGAGCTTCCTTACTATTGTTTTTGATGGTCATGTTTTTGACCACAACATTTGCACAGAAAAAACAGCTTACCATTGATGAGATTTATGCAGGCGCTTTTAGAACCGAAGGGATGGATGCGCTTCGTTCAATGAAGAACGGTGAACAATACACAATTCTAAATTTTGATCGGGCCACAAAGTCTATGTCAATAGACAAATACGATTACAAAACCTTGGAAAAGGTCGAGACGATTGTCTCATCTGGTGACCTTGTGGGCGTAAATTTCGAATCATATGAGTTCAATGAGGATGAATCGAAACTTTTATTGGCGACAGAAATCGAGCCCATTTATAGGCATTCAAGATTGGGTGTTTATTTTGTTTACGATATAGCTTCACGGTCCGTTACCAAAATATCCGATGAAAAAATCCAATCTCCTTCGTTTTCGCCAAATGGGAAACAAGTGGCCTATGTTTTTGAAAACAATATTTACCTGTTCGACCTTGCATCCAAGACAACTGAAAAGGTTACCTCAGATGGCGAAAAGAACAAGATTATCAATGGTATAACCGACTGGGTCTACGAAGAGGAATTCGCCTTTGTTCGTGCGTTTGCCTGGAATTCGAATGGCAGTAAAATTGCATTTTTAAGGTTCGATGAGACCGATGTACCCCAATTTTCAATGGATGTTTTCGGTACCGGGCTTTATCCTTCGGAAGAAGAATTCAAATATCCCAAGGCAGGAGAGGATAATGCGATTGTGGCCCTTCATATGTACGATGTGGGCTCCAAGCAAATAACAAAAGTTGATTTGGGCGAAACCTATTACATTCCTCGTATCAAATGGATGCACAATCCAGAGCATCTTGTTGTCCAGACTTTGAACCGCCATCAGAACCATCTAAAATTATTGCAGGTCAATGCATCCAAGAATACAGTTTCTATGCTACTCGAGGAAGAAGACAAGGCATATATCGATATCACCGATAATCTTACTTTTTTAAAAGATGATAGTTTTATCTGGACTAGCGAGAAGGACGGATACAATCATATTTATTTATATGATAACAACGGGAAATTAAAGAACCAGATTACCCAGGGGGAATGGGAAGTGACCGATTATTATGGTTATGACGCAAAAACCGATAAGGTCTTTTACCAATCGACCGAAAATGGTTCGATAAATCGGGATGTTTATAGCATCGGCGTCAACGGAAAAAGCAAAAAAAGACTCTCTATGCTTGAGGGCCAAAATTCAGCCGATTTCAGTGCCGATTTTTCGAATTACATTAACACACATTCAAGCGCCAATACCCCTTATAAATACACTTTGCACGATTCAAAAACCGGAAAACAGTTAAAAATCATCACCGATAATGGAGCCTTGACCCAAAAATTGGAAGGTTATCAGATGAGTCCGAAAGAGTTCTCGACCATTAACATCAATGGCAACGAATTGAATATGTACATGATCAAGCCGGCCGATTTTGACCCAAACAAAGAGTATCCCCTATTGATGTACCAATATAGTGGGCCAGGATCGCAACAGGCGGGCAACCGTTGGATGGCGGCAAACGATTACTGGCATCAAATGTTGGCGCAGCAAGGTTATATTATTGCCTGTGTAGATGGCCGCGGAACGGGTTATAAAGGTGCAGACTTTAAAAAGTCGACCTATTTGAACTTGGTGAAGTACGAAACAGAAGATCAGATTGCCGCCGCCAAAAAATTGAGTGAGCTACCCTATATCGACGAAGACAGAACTGGCATCTGGGGTTGGAGTTTCGGAGGTCATATGAGCACCAACTCATTGTTGAAGGGCAATGACGTTTTTGAAATGGCCATTGCCGTTGCCCCGGTGACCTCTTGGCGATTTTACGATACCATCTATACCGAGCGATTTTTGCGCACCCCGGCGGAAAACCCGGCCGGGTATGACGACAACTCACCTTTTAACTATCCTGAATTGCTCAAAGGAAAATACCTGCTCGTTCACGGTTCGGCCGATGACAATGTGCATTTGCAGAATACGATGCGTATGGCCGAGGCATTGATTCAAGCGAACAAACCATTTGAGTGGGCCATTTATCCCGACAAAAACCATGGAATTTATGGGGGTAATACAAGGGTTCATCTCTACAATAAAATGACCGATTTTATCCATGAGAATCTAGGGAAACCTTCGAAGGACGATCCTAAAATTGAGGAGAAAGAATTGATTAAGGGATAGCTCACAAAGTTACGATCACCAAAAAAACTTAAAACCAATCTAAAAAGTTATGGACGCCAAGAACGAAATTACTGATCAGCAGCAACTATTCGGACATCCCAAAGGACTGTTTTACTTATTCTTTGCGGAACTGTGGGAGCGGTTTAGCTTCTATGGCATGCGTGCTTTGCTCACTCTTTATATGGTCAACGTCATCTTCGAGGCCTTGGCCGAGCGCGATTTTGCCACCGCTGCAGTCTATGCTTCTTATGGGTCTTTGGTCTATGCTTCTACCGTAATCGGAGGAAAAATTTCTGACCAAATTCTGGGAATGAGAAATTCCATTTTTTTAGGTGGAATTCTGATGGCCGTAGGACATTTTGTGCTGGCCATTGAAAATAATACGGCATTTTTTTTGGCTCTTTCGCTGATTATTGTGGGTAACGGATTTTTCAAACCCAACATTTCGACCTTTGTGGGAACTTTATATGAAAAAGGAGATCCAAGAAAAGACTCCGGTTTCACCATATTTTATATGGGGATAAATATTGGTGGTTGGGTTGCTCCATTACTCTGCGGGTGGCTTGCGGCTAAATACGGATGGCACTATGGTTTTGGTCTTGCCGGAATAGGCATGTTGGCTGGGCTCATTTTTTTCTGGAGCGGAATTCGAAAGAATGTTTTTGGCAATCGAGGACTTCCGCCGAGTGAAGAGGTTATGGAAAAGAAATTCTTGGGCATCAGGCAGGGAACTCTCGTGCCGATACTGGCTGTATTGGCCGTTCCTGTGATTGCCTTTTTGTTGTCATCATATAAATCTGTTGCCACAGAAGGTCTTTTCGCCGACCAGAATATTGTCAATGTAATTTTCACGGGCATCGGGATTGCAGTTCTGGCTTACTTGGCATATATAATGTACAAAGCGAATTTAGATGAACGCAAAAAGCTTTTTGTGGCAGTATTGCTAACCTTTTTCATGACGATTTTTTGGGGTTTTCATGAACTGTCAGGTAGCGTTATTACACTGTTCGCGGCAAGAAATATTGACTTGGAAGGTATTATGTCGGCTGCACAGACAAATTCTCTCAACTCCATGTTCATCATTATTTTGGCAATACCGATTTCCATGATGTGGACCTGGTTAAGCAAGAAAAGGAAGAATCCGCGAACACCTTACAAGTTTGGTCTTGGTTTGCTTTTTGCTGGAATCAGTTTTTATATTTTGGCCATAAGTGGTGCCAGTGCAAATGAAAATGGACTTGTACCTTTTGCTTACCTTTTATTGATGTATTTCTTACTTTCTGTTGGTGAATTGTTCATGTCTCCCGTGGGTCTTTCTAAAATGACCGACTTGGCCCCCGTTCGTTTTATGGCCTTTATAATGGGGGTATGGTTCTTGTCCTCAGCCTTCGCATTTCAAATAGTTGGATTTATAGGTAAACAATTGGCAATCGAGAGTACGGATAAAAATATTGGTGGCTTTGACACACTTGAGGTTTATACAGGTGGATTCGATTTGATTGCCAAGTATGCTATCGGTGCGGGCATCATTGTTTTAGTTGCTTCCCCTTTGATAAAAAAACTAATGGGCAAGGTGCACTAATTACGGTCAGAAAAAAGAAAGGCTCCCTTTTCACCAGTATAGTGAAAAGGGATTTTCTCTTTCGCACAAGTATTTTTCCAGCGTTCGATATAACTTTTGTAATTACTTCCGTCGGCGATAACGTTTTTCGGATTTAAAGAATCGACAAGTCTTTTCAGATTAATTTTCGGGGATTGGGTGAGTAGCAAATAATCAATTGAACCTGTTTTGGGTGGATAAATGGTCAGGCTGTCCATAACATAAATGTCTTTGCCGAGAGCCTTATAACTATTCTCCAAACATCGAAAGCTAATCGATTTCATACGTTCGGCGATCTTGAAATTGTCGGCCAATAGCCTTCCTCTTACACTGTCGTTTGTAAATAGGCCCATGTTTTTTCCCGACCGTTGAAGAATGACCGAATTTCCTGATTGATGTAGCACGTAGAGATTTTCCTTTTGGCCGGATCGGAATTCCGCAAATAACAAATAGGCCTGAAAACCAATAATGGCCAACCCCAATGTTACGGCTCGCCTGAAGTTTGATTTATTCATGAACAGCACAGAGGATATGAGAATTACATAGGCAAGAACCAATTGAATTCCATCGAAAGAAACATTCTTGAATATAAAGGCTTCCTGTGCCGCAACCCAGGAAATTATTGAATTCATCAATTGTATCATTGAATTATAAAGTGTAACCAAAATCTCGGGAAGTATATTCAACAACGCCAACAAAATCACCAATACACCCAAGCCCAGTATTAGTCCCAATGCTGGTACGATGACTAGATTACTTATAAAAAACAATCCAGGGAATTGGTGGAAATAAAAAAGACCGATTGGCAATACCCCCAGTTGGGCAGCCACGCTTACCGAAAGTAACTGCCATATTTTTTTAAGTATCCGATTTCTTGGTGACCCTATTTTCTGTAATAGCGGATATATCCAGACAATTGCGAACACCGCTGCATAACTCATTTGAAAGCCGACTTGAAACAGCAGATTCGAATCGATTACCAACAAAATGAAGAACATCGACAATGCCAAAATATTAAAGGTATTGCTCGGCCGATTCAAATAAAGGGAGTAGGCAACAAAGCTGAACATGGTCACCGCGCGAATGACCGAGGCCGAAAAACCGGCCAAGAAAGCAAAGCACCACAATAAAGCAACCGTTATCGCCAACTTAATTTTCTTGCCATGTGGTAACAACTCCAGGGGTCTTAAAACGTATTGCAAAAGCAGCAACAAAATGCCGATATGCAAACCTGAAACGGCTAGAATATGCACTGCTCCGGCATTTTTGTAGTCTTCATAGGTTTCTTTTGGGATGTCACCCCGTTCGCCCAACAAGAGCGCCTTGATGATTGAGAGTTCTTCCTTTCCGAAATCTGTCTTCTCAAGCTTGGCGATGATTTTGTTTCTGTAAGAAGCGGCCAGACCGTAAACGGTTCTTTTGAAATCGGGCAGTACTTGAAAATTATCTTCGTTTAGGTTTATTTGGTCGTGGTACCCCAACCCATTCATATATTTCTTGTAATTGAACTGATGTGGATTCAGGGGAGGATAGATTTTCTCGACCGATGCGTATAAGAGAATTTCTTCATCGACCTGTAATGTTTGCCCTGAGGAATCAAGGGATTCGCTCAATAAAAGTCTTCCTGAAACCTGCTTTCCATTCAATGAGATAACCCTGGCGAAATACCTTCTTGAGAAAGATGTGGGTTTCAAAACCTCTGTAATCTTCAGGTGCCAATTACCTTTGTTCGAGTCTTGTTTTGAATAGTGAGTGGAATAATTGTATGGATTTGAAAGGGCAGCAGAAAGTATTCCCAACGCTACGGTTAGAGCCGCCATGATGATTCCGAAAGCGATTCCTTTCCTGTTTGTTTCCTTTAGGAAAGCAGTAGCTAAAAGTATGGTAAAAATCAAAACCAGACCTAAGGAGAGAACTATTTTGACCCCTAGCCATGAACCTAGTAAAATTCCAAGAACAAGTAGTAACGTAAGTTTGATGGGTACGAAGCGCAGCAAACGCATCCTACAGTACCCTATTGGCCTTAACAAAGGCCGAGTTCCAATAGCCTTCCCTGAGCGAAGAGACAATTACTCCACGGGAGGTACTGGCGTGAATGAATTTTATCTCGTCATCGGTATCGACTACCATACCAACGTGATTGATTCGTTTTCCCCTTCTTTTGGTCTTAAAAAACAAGAGGTCTCCTTTGGCGACATTTTTTATTTTGACTTTTTTACCCTTTTCGGCCATATGATATGATACGCGAGGCAATGAAATATGATGTTCTGCAAATGCCACATAGAGTAGCCCGGAACAATCCATTCCCTTTTTGGTGGTGCCACCATATTTATATTTGGTGCCTGCATATGACAAGGCGGTATTGATTATTTTATCTGCTTGTGATAGCGAGGTGTTGGCGCCTGCTTTGGAATTACGCTCCGGTTTTGTCGCAGTGCCCTCAACACTGACATGAGGTCTCTTATCAGAAGAATTGACCGTCACCGATCTTGATTTACCTTGGGTGGCTCTCTTCTTTGAAACGCCACAACCAACTATCAATAACACCAAGGTTGTATACAAAAATCTTCGTCGCATAAGCTCGGTTTAGCAGTTGTGGGGACTGTAAAATTAGAGATTTTTTTTACAAAAACTGCAAAAATTAGGCCAATGACAAGTGGTAATCAGGTGTTTGTCATGCGAAGAGTTGTATTTTTGAAAATCAATTCGGCGGTTTTTTTACTGGCCCCGGGGCCACCTAATTTTTGCTCAAGTTCATTGTAGGCATCCAGTTGAGACTTTCGCCTCTCTCCATCCAAAATGGCCTGAAGTTCGATTTTCAGATTTTTGCTCGTCAGATTGTCTTGGATCAGTTCTTTTACGATTTCCTGATCCATAATCAAGTTGACCAATGAAATATAGTCGAGTTTAATAATGCGCCGTGCAATTTGATAAGACAACCAATTGGCTCGATAACAAACGACTTGGGGCACTTTAAAGAGTGCGGTTTCCAATGTGGCTGTCCCGCTTGTGACCAAGGCGGCATGTGCGTGTCGCAACAACTCATAGGTTTGGTTCGATACAAAAAAGACATTTTTGCCTTTGAGAAATGAATCATAGAAGCGATTGTAAAGGCTCGGTGCCCCGGCAATGATAAATTGATATTCTTGAAATGAGTCAACGACCGATAGCATGACCATCAACATTTTTTCCACCTCCTGTTTTCGACTTCCTGGCAACAGGGCTATAATCGGTTTTTCGGGATGAAGCTTGTTTGCGGCCCTAAAAGATTTATCATCGGGTATTTGAGTATTATTGATTGCGTCGATCAGAGGATGGCCCACAAAATGTACGGGATAGTTATGCTTTCTCTCGTAAAAGTCCTTCTCGAATGGAAGTATGACATGCATCGCATCAATATCGCGTTTTATGTCCTTGATACGACCTTCCCGGGAGGCCCAGATTTGGGGAGAAATGTAGTAATTGGTCCTGTAATTGTTCTTTTTGGCCCATTTGGCGATTCTGAGGTTAAAACCGGAATAATCAATAAATATGATGGCATCAGGATTAAAGTTTGCAATGTCTTCCTTACAAAACTTTATCGCTTTCGAAATGGTACCGAGGTTCGCAAGAACCTCTAGAAAGCCCATAAAAGCCATTTCTTTGTAATGTCTTACCAAAGTGGCCCCAGCCTGTTGCATCATATCACCACCCCAGCTTCTTATTTCGGCATCGGGATCGTTCTTCATCAGTTCCATAATGAGATTCGACCCGTGAAGGTCACCAGATGCCTCACCGGCAATGATATAGAACTTCATTGGGATGAATTAGAATATTTTGTAAAAAAGTATTATCAGCGCCGTAAAGATGGTCGCGATAAGTACACCTCTGGCCCTTTCGTCCCTTCTGATTCTTAAAAACCCAAAGAAGGCGACAAGGTTCAAGATAGCACCAAGTGCAAGTAGGCTGCCCCAATGCCCCTGCTGTAAAGCCGCCTCAAAAGTTTCGGTTATTCCCATATCGGAAAAAAGCAAAATATACAAAAGTGTGCCTATTGCATTCGCTATGATACCTACGGCAAGACCTATTAAAATTTCCTTTTTATTCATGAAGATTCCAATTGTTGATGTCTTGAATAGCGTGATGGGCGGTTAGATCGAATTGAGTCGGCACGACCGAAATATAACCATTTGCCAGGGCATGCTCATCGGTGTCTTCCCCTTTATCCATAAGTTCAAATTCACCCGTCAACCAATAATAATCACGCCCCATAGGGTTTGTTCTTTTATCAAAGCGTTCTTTCCAGTTGGCTCGAGCCTGTCTACAGATTTTGATTCCCTTGATTTCATCTTTGGTCAATTTTGGAATATTGACATTCAGCACCACTCCCTTGGGTATTCCATTTTTAAGGGCTTCACTGACTATTTTTTGTATAAAGTCCTTGGCTTGCGAAAAATCGGCTTTCCACGAATAGTCACAAAGTGAAAACCCAATGGCGGGCACCCCTTCGATACCAGCTTCAATGGCTGCGCTCATGGTACCTGAATAGATTACGTTTATCGAGGAATTCGACCCGTGGTTGATGCCACTGATGCAAATGTCGGGTGGCCGATCCAAAAGCTCTTGAAGTGCCAATTTTACGCAATCTGCCGGGGTTCCACTGCAACTGTACTCCTTATCGGCGCTATTCTCGATATCTGCCGAAATCTCTTCGGAATACAAGGTCGTATCCAAGGTAATGGCATGGCCCTTGCCCGATTGCGGACTGTCTGGAGCAACTACCACCACTTGGCCTAATTTTCGGGTAAAGTCTACCAATGCCCGTAATCCTGGAGCGGTAATACCGTCATCATTGGTCACCAGGATCAAAGGTTTTCGCATTATGCATAATTTATAGGGCAAAAATACGTTTAAAAAAAGATATGATGTCCCAAGTCGTTTAACAAAGAATTAAGGCCTACGCCCTTCTTAATGGCATGGTTTTTTCAGTATCTTAGTGTTTTAAGTATATTTAAAGGATATTGAGGCGGTCTTTTTGTGTGGATTGCCTGTACTTATTAAAAAGTATTATGCCTATGAAAAGGAATTTGGCTTATGTGCTGACAATTATACTGATTGCGGTCGCCTCTTGCAGTTTTACCAATAAATCTTTCGAAAACGATAATGACAAGGACAAGTTATTGCTTGAGCTAATCACATACGTTCTTGAAAAGGGACATTACGACCCGAAGGATATCGACGACGATTTTTCGGTAAGCGTATTTGAAGATTTTATTGATATTATAGATCCCACGAAACGTTATTTCATCGAGGAGGATATTCTTGAATTCGAGCAATACAAATACCAGATAGACGATCAGATAAAAAATACGGATATCACTTTTTTCAGCCTCGTTCACGAGCGATTGATGAAACGAATGGAAGAGGCTAAGGAGATTTACAAAGAGGTTTTACAAGAACCTTTTGACTACACTGTAGAGGAGACTATCAACATCGATTATGCCGAAGTTCCCTTTGCGGCCTCGAAACAAGAATTGAAGGAACGCTGGAGAAAGCAGTTGAAATATGCCACTTTGGGCACCTATGATTCAAAAATGACATTGGGTCGCACGGTAGCATCCGCTTCAGGCCCTGATGGAGATGATATAGCGGCCGTTTCGGTCGAGAGGCTGCCACAGAAAAACACGGTCGATGTACCGGTTTTGACTTCTGTCGAAGCTGAAAAATCATCTCGGGAATCTACCAAAAAGACACTCGACGAATTTTTTGATTTTGTTGATGATTTAAGGCGCAAAGATTGGTTTGAACAGTATATCAATACCATTGTTGACGAATTCGACCCACATACGTATTATTTCGGGCCAGAAGACAAGGAGAAATTTGATATGGGCATGTCAGGCAAGTATCAGGGCATTGGTGCCCGTCTTCAAAAGAAGCCTACAGGTGCGAAGATAGTTGACATTATTTCTGGAGGCCCGGTATGGCGCGATCAGCGCTTGGAAGTTGGTGACGAAATTATCAAGGTAGGTCAAGACGGTGAAGAACCCATTGATATTGTAGGTATGCGCCTCGACGACGCCATCAAAATGATAAAGGGCGAGGAAGGTACGATTGTAGATTTGACCGTACGAAAAATCGATGGTTCTTTGGAAAAGATATCCTTGACCAGAGATGTTGTAGAGTTGGAAGAATCATTTGCCAAATCGGCGAACATCATTAAAGATGACAAGAAATTCGGACTGATTCACCTGCCAAAATTCTACGTTAATTTCGACGATTATACAGAGCGAAATGCCGCGACCGATGTGGCTAAAGAAGTGGAACGCCTCAAAGAGGAGGGGGCAGAGGGTTTGATTTTAGATCTTCGTGACAACGGTGGCGGATCTTTAAAAACCGTTGTTGAAATGGCAGGTCTTTTTATCAAGGATGGCCCAGTGGTTCAAGTTCGTTCTTCCGGCAAGGGCAAGGAGGTTTATGATGATAAGGATGAGCGCATACAGTGGGATGGCCCATTGGTCATTCTTGTGAATGAGCTTTCCGCTTCGGCATCCGAGATTTTGGCCGCTGCAATGCAAGATTACAAACGTGCCGTGGTTATAGGAAGTAAACAGACTTTTGGAAAGGGAACTGTCCAGAATGTGATTCCCCTTGAGAATATCGTCCGTAGTAACGAACATGGTGATTTAGGTGCTATAAAGTTGACCACACAGAAGTTTTATCGAATCAATGGAGGTTCTACCCAACTGGAAGGGGTAAAGAGCGATGTTGTGGTTCCAGATAAGTATAGCTATATAGATCTTGGCGAACGCGATCAAGCGAACCCTTTGCAATGGGACAAGATTTCACCTGCCGATTATGAGCCTTGGAATGGCTATATCGATTATGAACAGACCATTGCCAACAGTAAGAAAAGAATGGCCGAGAATCCTCAGATCAAATTGATCGAAGAGAACGCCCAATGGATCAAGTCGGAACAAGATGAGACTTTGGTTTCCTTGAATTACGACATTTATCGTGATGAGGTCACCAAAGACAAAGAGAAATCAGATTACTTCAAAAGACTTCAGGAATACGATTCAAGGCTTACCTTTAAATCATTGAAGTATGAAGAGAGTCTTTTCACTCAAGATTCGGTATTGAGAGAGAAAAGAAATCGTTGGCACAAGAATCTGGCCAAGGATGTTTATGTGGAGGAAGCGGTCAATGTTTTACAAGATCTACATTTGAACAATATCAAAAAGGAACATTCGAAATTAGCGAGTGTTAAAGATTAACATTAAAAAAGAAGATAAGCCCCGACCGTTCGTGTCGGGGTTTTTTGTACTAGATCAATATAGTTCTGTATCTTCCTTTTGATTGCCTATGGGATAATCGATCTTCCCAGTCCCAGAAAACAGATTTTGCAGTTTATTTAGTTTTGGTTCTATGTAGGTTCTACAAAAGGGTTTTTCCGGATCAGTGTAATAATAATTTGTGAATCGCTCTTCCGACGGCTTAAAACTATTAAAACGAAGCGCCTGTGTAATAATCTTGTGCTCGAAATTGGGCTGTAGGTCTAAAAGCAGCTGTTTGGCCAACGCTACTTCTTCGTCTGAAAAACAATAGATGGCCGACCTATATTTTCCCCGCATTGAATGATTTGAGGTGCTGTTGTGGGTGTGTAAATGAATAGCAATGAGGTCCTTCAAAGAAACGACCATGGGGTTAAAGTATGTTATTACGGCTTCTGAAAAGGCAATATTGCTTCCGGTGGAGGAAATGTAGCCTTGTTCGACCTTCTGAACACCGTTCAAAGATTGAAATACGGCTTCAGTGCACCAATGACAACCACCTCCAAAACCTATTCGATTACTTTTGCGATCCATTTGGCCAGTTCTTTTTCATTTGGGTTTCGCAGTCTTTTCTTTCCTATCGTAATCGTCGGAAAGTTCAATTTCCCGCTACTATATAAATTGCGCAAATCTTTCGCATGGGATACATCCGCCTCTACATCATAGAAGGAATACGGAATATTTCTTGCTTGAAAGAAAGACTGATAAAATTTGGTTTTATGACAGCGCGCAGTGCCGTACAACTTGATTTTGCAAATGTTCATTTCTCGAAATAAAACTGTTGGGGGAAACATAATTTCCCCCAACTTTAGTCTAAACTTATGTCGATTGTAATTAAGCCGAAACTGTCTTAAGTTTATCGGCGTGCATTTTGCGCAACTTCGCCAATTTCGGAGTGATGACCGCGCTACAATAGCCCTGTGACCGATTGTTGCGATAATAATCTTGGTGATAATCTTCGGCCTCGTGAAAAACCTCAATTTTACTCAGTTCGGTCACGATAGGATTATCGTAGTAAGAAGCTACTTCTTTTATCACCTTTTCGGCTACTTTCTTTTGTTCAATATCATGGTAATAGATTACGGAACGATATTGGGTGCCTACGTCTCCTCCCTGCCTATTTAAGGTCGTTGGGTCATGGCTGGTCATGAAAATGATCAAAAGGTCTTTATAGGTCAAAATTTCCGAATCGAAAGTCACCTGTACCACTTCGGCGTGCCCCGTTCGTCCAGAACAGACCTCTCGATAAGTTGGTTTTCCGGGGGCATTACCACCTGTGTACCCTGAGACCAGTTTTTCAATTCCATTGACTTGTTGCAAAATAGCCTCTATGCACCAAAAACAACCACCACCTAGCGTTGCTATTTGTAAGTTCTTATTGCTCATTTTGTATCCTTTCTTTTTTATCTGCTTTTGTAGTCTGTAGCTTCATTGACTCTGAATTAATGCAATAGCGAAGTCCGCTTGGTTCGGGACCATCGGGGAAGACGTGGCCTAAATGCCCGTCACAGGTATTGCACATGACTTCGACCCTTACCATACCAAAAGCAGTGTCTTTTTCATATTTGATTGCGTTTTCCGTCATGGGTTGGGTAAAACTGGGCCAGCCTGTGCCAGATTCAAACTTGATCGTTGAATCGAATAAAGGAGTATCACAGCAGACACAATTATATTTACCAGCTTCATGAATGCCGCAAAGAGCACCCGAGTGTGGTGCTTCGGTTCCCTTTTTACGGGTAATCCGAAATTGTTCAGGAGTCAATAGTTCGCGCCATTCAGCTTCCGACTTTTCAACCCTTCTATCCGGTTCCGGATTGCCGTTGACCGAAAAATGAATGATGTCTTTCCATATAAGCATACTTTTGTTTCCTTTCTATTTAAATGTTAACCGGGTTCATTAAAAAATCCTCCCTTACAATGTAAAAAAGTAATGGGAGAATTACTATGGCTTAGTCGGAAGAACTTTGGAAAACTTACCTTGGCAATAGGCTTCATGCCTACCTTTTAATATATATTTAGGGCGTGAACAGACGAGACAAGAACAAGATGATCTACACCTCATTGTTACTGGTATGTGTGGTGGGATTTTGGTTGTTCGAGAATTTTTACACACCTGGAACTTATTCGGAGGGGAGCGACGGAGCGACCAAAACAACGATTTCCAAACTCTTTTTGCCTAGCTCCACCACAGGTGAAATTGTTGAGCACAATCATTTTCGACTTTCTTACCATGAGGATTTTGAACAGGCCGAATGGGTCGCCTATATGCTCACTAAAGATCATTTGACCTATGAAGACCGCCGTCGTCCTTATTTCATTGAGGATCCCAAGGTTAGCACGAAATCGGCAGATTGGCGCAATTACAAGGGCTCAGGTTACGACAGGGGCCATTTATGCCCGGCCGGTGATCGCCGTTTCTCTGAGCAAGCTTATAATGAAACCTTTTACACTAGTAATATCGTTCCGCAAGACAAGGATTTCAATGCTGGGGTGTGGAATCGTCTCGAACTGCAAATACGGCAATGGGCCAAGAAATATGGAACCCTCTTCGTAGTTACGGGCGGGGTGCTAGAAGATGGCCTGGAAGAAATAGGAGACGAGGATGTTGACGTACCTCGATATTTTTATAAAATTGTGGCACGCGGAGATACAAGTAACCCCAAACTTATTGGATTTTTGATGCTAGGAGTTGAGAGCACCAGACCGCTTCGGGAATTTGTCGTTCCCATAGACAAAATTGAGCGCATGACCGGTATTGATTTTTTCGAAAACCTTACCAACGACAAGGAAGACGAGCTGGAACGGGGAGTTAAAATCGAAGATTGGAAATTCTGAAGAACACTTTGCGATGATCGTATTTTTGACAAGGGCTTTGGGAGTCGGTAATCGACAAGATCGAAGAGACAGAAAGGGCAAATCGATTTACTAGATACCCTCTTTCATTCGATTGGCATCCAGCTTTAAGAATATGAATAGCAGGGCGGTAAAGAAGAGCAGCCCCGATCCGCCATAGCTAAAGAAAGGTAAGGGAATTCCAATTGTGGGAAGTACGCCAATGACCATTCCGATATTGATAAAATAATGGATCAAGAGAATCGATATTACCCCATAACCATACATTCGGCTAAAATCGGTTTTTTGCCTTTCCGCCAAAAAGACCAACCTCAGGAACATTAACGTAAAGATGATGATTACGGTTGCCGTGCCGATAAACCCCCATTCTTCGCCTACGGTACTAAAAATATAATCGGTATGCTGTTCTGGAACAAAATCTCCTTTGGTGCGAGTGCCTTCGAGAAACCCCTTTCCGAAAAACCCGCCTGATTCAATTGCTTTTTCAGACTGATAGGTATTGTAACCAATGGTCTTTCTTATTTGCTCAAGTTTGTTGGGATCCTTTTCCAGTCTGAGCCAAAGGCTAAATCGATCTCGGTGCCGCTGCTCGAATATATTTTCGAATACAAAATTGACCGAGAGCGAAAACAATATGGTGCCGATAATGGCGGCGGTAATGGGAAGGACAGGAATTTTGAACTTCTTTTTCTTCAACATTAGAAAAAGGACCAGTATACCGAAAATACCAACGGCCACCCACAAAGTGCCAAACATCAAAGTGCAAACAAAGACCAAAATCGCAAAGAGCCCGATTCCTAAATAATACAGTGGAAGGCCTTCGCGAAAAATTACAAATGCCAATGAAAAAAATACCAAAGCACTGCCAGGATCTGGTTGTGGAACTATTAAAATGGCCGGAATCAAAATAATCAGAAAAGAATACAACTGGTCTTTACGCCGCTTGATATCCGTCTGAATATCGCTAAGGTATTTTGCCAGACCAAGAGCCGTGGCCACTTTTGCAAACTCTGATGGCTGTAAATTAAAAAACCCCAAATCATACCAAGAGGTGGCACCGGCAATTGTTTTTCCGAATACAAAAAGCCCCAGTAGCAGTACGATGGCCGCTATATAAAAAACACTGGCAAATCGCTCATAAAAATTATAGTCAAGGGCGAGAAGAATGACTATTGAGGCAAAACTTGCCAAAATGAAGAACAGTTGCTTGCCATGCAATGTGCCAAAATCAAAAATTGACTGATCGGTCTCTACAAAGGTTGCGGAATATATGTTTACCCATCCTATGACTACAAGGGCGACATAAAAGAAAACGGTAAGCCAATCTATTCGTTTAAGAACACTTCTACCTGCCATATTTGTGGTTCTTTAACGGGTGTCCTCTTCAGGTTTTCTAGCATGCTTGCTCCAATCGTATTCGTTTATTTTGAATTCCTCACCACTATAGGGCTTCGCATACTCATACTCCAAAGTCCTTTCAAGCATACGTTTTTCAAGGTCCTTTCTCGTAATCTCTCCTTTCAGATACTTTTCAATAAGCAATGAGGCTATATGGCCGGCATAGCGCGCCCCATAATATCCATTTTGAATATACACTGCAATAGCTATTTTGGGTTTGTCCACTGGGGCGAAGGCTACAAAAACCGAGTTATCGGTCAATTGGGTTTTAACGCTATCGATAATCGTGAAGTTCTCAACAGTTCCCGTCTTACCTGCAATTTCAATGTCAGGTATCTGCACCCATTTTGCAGTGCCCTTTTTGTATACGTCGGCCATGCCCTGAATGACAGGTTCAAAGTGTTTTCGGTCGATTGTTGTTCTTCTGAGTTCTGTGAATTTAGGTATGTCTATATCTTTTCCTTCTACTTTTTTGATGATATGGGGAGTGAAATAATGACCTCTATTGGCTATGGCGGCGGTCATATTGGCCAATTGTATTGGTGTCACGGCAATTTCACCCTGCCCGATGGAGTTTGAAATAATATAAGACGATGACCAACGGTTATCACCATACCATTTATCGTAAAATTCTTTGCTCGGCACACGTCCTTTTCGACCCGTATGTAGGTCGGATCCCAAATAATCGCCTAAGCCAAAACTACGAATATGTTTCTCCCATACCTCATGGGCTTCATCTGTGGTCTCGTATTGCTCATATATTTTTCTGAATGTACCCGCAAAGTAAGCGTTGCACGATTTATAGATACCGACGTTCATATTTCTTTTACCTCCACCGCAATGGCAGCCCCTTTTCGTGCGCCCTACATAAAATCCGTTGTAACAGGCAAATGTTGTGCTCGGGGTAATGGCTCCTTCTTGTAAAGCTACCAGGGCATTTAATGTCTTAAAAGGTGAACCTGGTTCTTTTTCAAAAGAAATAGATCGATCAAAGGTGGGTTTAGAGATAGTGTCGTAATGCAGTTTGCTATAATTCTTTGATCTTTTTCTGCCGACCAATAATGAGGGATCATAGGTCGGACCAGAAATCATGGTCAAAATTTCACCCGAAGAAGGTTCAATGGCCACGATGCCTCCCCACTTTCCTCGCATCAATTTTTCCCCGTATTCCTGAAGGTCTTTGTCGATGGTAATATGTATCTCTTTTCCTTGAATCGGTGGGGTATCAAGGTCACCGTCTTTGTAGGGTCCAATATCCCTATTGAACCGGTCTTTCTGAATGTGCTGGATTCCCTTACTTCCCCTCAGGGTGTCTTCATAAACCTTTTCTACACCGGTACGACCCGTTAGTTCTCCCTGTACATAGTTGGGGTTTTTTGCTAAATCCCGTTCATTCACCTCGCTGATATAGCCCAAGACATTTGCGGCACTATTTGTGTCATAGTATCGTAAAGAACGCTTCTGAATGTAGAAGCCGCGGTAGTGGCGCATTTTTTCTTGAAGCCGCCCATAATCTTCTTTTGACAATTGGGGTACCACTACCGAAGGCAATCTAGGGGAATAATTTCGTGCCTTCCTAAGCTGTTTAATTAATTTCTGGCGCTCGAGGTTCAATAGATGGCAAAACTCAAGTGTATCAAAAGCCTTGACTTCACGAGGTATTACCATTACATCGTACGCAGGGTCGTTCCCGACCAAGAGTTTGCCGTTTCGATCATAGATGTAACCTCGCTCAGGATAATCATAGATACGCTTGATGGCAGGGTCGTCCATTAATTGATCAGGCGAAAAGCTGAAAATTTGCAAATAGGAAAGTCGGCCGATAAAGACAATACCGATGATTACTATAATCGATGAAAGTAAAATTTTTCTCATTCCTTTTTGACGCTAAACAACGACCCGAACAATAGACATAAGACCAAAGTGGCCAAGCCTGTTGAGACAATTTTCTTTAAAATTAGCAGCAAGTTCCCCAAACTGAAAATCTCCAAAGTGAAGAAAATAGTATGGTGTACCACTATTAATAACGCTAAAAATGTGATTTGTTGTACCCTGGTGGCATTGCCTAGCCTAAAGCTTTGAAACTCGTAGTTTACCCCAAAAACGAAGCGCATGATTACAGGCCTGAGATAGGCCATTGTAATGGTCGAGGCGGCATGTATGGCCATTGTATCGGAAAAGAAATCAATAGACAGTCCGAGTAAAAAGCTTAGGGCTATAAAAAGTGATCTATTCTGTTTTATCGGATACCAATAAATGAAGAGAATATAGACCATCGGATTGATGAATCCGAAAAAATTAAGTCTATTGAACACCAAAACCTGCACCAGTACCAGAAGTGCAAACCGAATAAAATTGATGAAGTAGTAGTTACTGATCATCGCTTTCGGTATCGATTTGTAATTGCTCTATTTCATTTTTGTTCGCATTCTCTACGACATAGACATTTTTAATATTGGTCATATCATTGAAAAGGGCCACATCAATAGTGTAGAAATTTTCAGAGTCGTCAAGATCGAATTTATTGATGGTTCCAATTGGAATGTTCTCTGGAAAAATACTGCTCATGGCTCCGGTAACGATTGTATCGCCCACCAATAAAGGTACCAATCTGGGAATGTCGGTTAGCTGCACGACATTGTAGTTTTCGGTGTTCCATTTCAGGGATCCGAAATGGTCTGTGTTTTTGATTTTGGCGTTGATATTCGACTTCTCGTTCAAAATGCTCTGCACCGTGGCAAAATTGCTCGAGGTGTTTTCGACGATGCCTAAAATGCCATTGCCGGTAACGACACCCATATCCACTTTCACACTGTCATTTTCTCCTTTGTCGATCGTTATGTAATTGCGTTGGACGGCAAAACTGTTCTTGATTACTTTGGCCGGTGTTATGGTGTAGGTGAGCTGAAAACTATCAAGGGCGATCGAATCCAATTTTTTGGTATTGAACAATAAACTTCGAAGCCTTCTGTTTTCCTCGGTCAGGGCCTTATTTTCTTTCTGGAGGTCAAAATAAGAAGATACCCCATGGGAAGCCTCATAAATATTTCCTGTAAGCCAATTCGAGGAATTAAAAAACCGGGACTGGTGGTACGAATGTGATTGAATGGTAAAACCCAAGGAAATCATCAACAAAAAGATATAGAGAAGAAAGTTCTTATATCTTATTATGAAGTTTATGATCTGCTGCATGAACGAGGGCTATAAACGATTTGTCCTAATCAATGGATTTCAAGCATCCACCATTGTCTTCAGCGGACTACTACTTTATAAGGATGCTCTTGTAGCGCTCCAGATTTTTCAAGGCGATTCCCGTTCCCCGAACAACCGCTCTCAAAGGGTCTTCTGCAATATAAACCGGAAGATCGGTTTTTTGCGATAACCTTCTATCCAGTCCACGAAGCATGGATCCTCCCCCGGCCAGATAAATTCCCGTATTGTAAATATCGGCTGCAAGCTCGGGCGGAGTCTGGGATAGCGTTTCCATTACCGCATCTTCGACGCGAAGAATCGATTTGTCCAATGCCTTGGCAATTTCACGATATGATATTTGTACTTGTTTTGGTTTTCCGGTCAATAGGTCGCGACCTTGAACTGATCTCTCGTCTGGTGGTGATTGCAAATCTTCGGTGGCAGAACCTATTTCGATTTTGATGTTTTCTGCCGTACTTTCCCCAACGTAAAGATTATGCTGGGTTCGCATATAATAGATAATATCGTTTGTGAAAACATCGCCCGCAATCTTCACCGATTTGTCACAAACGATTCCCCCCAAAGCGATAACGGCGATTTCAGTGGTACCACCCCCTATATCGACGATCATGTTCCCCTTTGGCTGCATAATGTCAAGGCCAATACCGATTGCCGCGGCCATTGGTTCATGGATCAAATAGACTTCCTTGCCGTTTACCCTTTCGGCCGATTCTTTGACCGCACGCATTTCCACCTCTGTGATTCCCGATGGAATACAGATGACCATTCGAAGCGCCGGCGGAAACCATTTTTTCTTGAGGGCAGGAATATTTTTGATGAACATATTGATCATCTTTTCCGATGCATCGAAGTCGGCGATTACGCCATCTTTCAAAGGTCGGATCGTCTTGATGTTTTCGTGGGTCTTGCCCTGCATCATGTTGGCTTCTTTGCCAACCGCTATAATCTTACCTGAAATTCGGTCGCGGGCCACTATGGACGGACTGTCAACCACGACCTTGTCCATGTGGATGATGAGGGTATTCGCCGTACCTAGGTCGATGGCGATTTCCTCGGTCAAGAAATCAAAAAATCCCATTTTACTTCGTTTGGTTACGTTACACTAGTTTGAGTGGGGTGCATTTCATCGACAAAAGTAATGAAATTAATGCTTGAAATGACGTGTGCCAGTCATTACCATTGACACTTTGTTCTCATTACAATAATCGATGCTTAATTGATCTTTAATAGATCCGCCCGGCTGTATAACGCTAGAAATACCGTTTTTATGCGAAATTTCTACACAATCTGGAAAAGGGAAAAATGCATCACTTGCCATGACCGCTCCATCTAGATCGAAGCCGAAGTGTTTGGCCTTATGAATTGCCTGGTTCAGGGCGTCAACCCTTGAGGTTTGCCCCGTTCCACTGGCACAGAGTTGTTTGTTCTTGGCCAATACAATGGTATTGCTCTTGGTATGTTTGCAAAGCTTTGAAGCAAAGATCAGGTCTTCCAATTCTCTTTTTGAGGGCTCTGTTTCGGTAACGTATTTCAAATCGACCAAGGTATCGGTCTTGAGATCTTTATCTTGTACAAGAACGCCGTTAAGACAAGTTCTTACCGTTGTTTCGGGAAGTTCAATTTGCTTCTGAATAAGAATAATCCTGTTTTTCTTTCCCTTTAAGATTTCGAGAGCGTCTTCAGAGTAACTAGGCGCGATGACTACTTCGCAAAACAATTGGTGTATTTCTTCGGCGGTATGTCCGTCGATTTCGACATTGCTGATAAGAATACCACCGAAGGCGGAAACGGGATCGCCCGCCAGCGCATCAACATAAGCTTGATGAATAGTTTCACGTATGGACAAACCGCATGCATTGTTGTGCTTTAAAATGGCAAAAGTCGGATCGTCTTTTCTAAACTCGTTCATTAGGTTGACCGCGGCATCGACATCAAGCAAATTATTATAAGAAAGCTCCTTGCCATGAAGTTTTGTGAACATTGCCTCGAAATCCCCAAAGAAAAAACCTTTTTGATGCGGATTTTCCCCATAACGAAGCACTTTGCCCTTCGTTTCGCTTATCTTCAAAGCAGCCTCCTGACGGTTTTTGTTGAAGTAATTGAAAATCGCGGTATCGTAATGCGACGAAACGTTGAAGGCCTTTGAAGCGAAACGCTTTCGATCATCTAGCGTAGTATTCCCGTTTCCTTCAGAAATGACGTTTAAGAAATCACCATAATCCTCCATTGAAGATACGCAGAGCACATCATTGTAATTTTTTGCCGCCGCTCGAATAAGTGAGATTCCACCAATGTCTATTTTTTCAATGATTTCTTGCTCGGGAGCACCGCTCGCAACCGTTTTTTCAAATGGATAAAGGTCGACGATGACAATATCCAATTGCGGAATGTCATATTCTTCCAACTGGGCTACGTCACTGTCATTGTCTTGACGGTTCAAGATTCCGCCGAAAACCTTGGGGTGCAAAGTCTTTACCCTTCCACCCAAAATAGATGGGTAACTGGTCACATCTTCCACGGGAACAACCTCGACCCCTAATTCCCGTATGAATTTTTCAGTACCGCCGGTGGAATAAAGGGTAATGCCGAGAGAAGATAATTTTCGGACTATAGGTTCCAATCCATCTTTATGAAAAACGGAAATGAGGGCTGAAGTGGCTTTTTTGGTACTCATTTTTGCGTGTGGTTTGTGGGTTAAAAGACACGCAAAAGTACTTTTTTTGGAAGGATTTTTTTTGCTAGGTTATCAACAAAAGCGCTAAAGTTTTAAAGAATACCAGCTACTTTTTCATTTACGAATTCAAGAAAACGTTCATCTTTTTCAGAGAAAGGATCTGGTATGTTCGAATCGATGTCTATTTGCCCGATATTCTCCCCATTAACAAATAATGGGACCACGATTTCCGACTTGACCGTTATGCTACATGCGATGTAATTATCTTGGGCGGAAACATCAGGTACCACAAAATTCTCATTGCTAAGTGCCACTTGTCCACATATTCCCTTCCCGAACGGAATTATCGTATGATCGGTCGGTTCGCCGGAGTAAGGGCCTAGTTTAAGTTCTTCCTTGTTTCCGTTTCTGAAGTAAAAACCGACCCAATCGTAATGGGAAATTTTCTCACGCAATAAATCGCATACCGCCTTCAGTCGCTCATCAGTTGAGGAATTGCCTTTTTCGAGAATTGCACTTACCTCTTCTTTAAGTTCATCAAACATCATTATGGTTTTCGCAAAATTAGTTATTTCAAGCTTTGTCGACGATTTCCTGAATACTTATCCAGAGTAGTGAAAAAAAGAAAAGGGATGTCTTTATTGGACATCCCTTCACTTAGACTTGGATAATTGTTGTTAAGGCTGAATTTTAACGTCAAATACAATGAAATCGTTAACGTTGAAACCGGCTTCGATTTCCGTTATTTTAATCAACCCCTTTTTTCCGTAGTTGTCAACGAACTCAATGACATCGCCCACACTTAAATTAGTGATTTTTTGAACCCCTGAATTGGCTATGGAATTCAGGTCGCCCGACAGCTCGATACCGTCAAAGGCTGCAGTATCCATACTTGATAATGCGAAAAATGCCTCATTCAGGGTCTCATTTTCCATATCTTCTTCGTCTGCGCCAGGTTTAAGACCATCCACGGGAAAACCAAACGATTCATCATACGAAGCCGTTGAAGCAAATGAAGCATTGTCATCGGCCGAGACACCCGATGCGCCGAAGTAGTATCCAAAATCCCAGAAAGCACGGAACTCGGGTCCTTCATTGATTCTATAGACCGTTTCGTTCAAAAGTGAAAAGAAGGTTTCAGTTGTGCCATCCACGGCGGGAGCATAGAGTTTTACATCGCTAAAAGATCGAACAGCAGCTGCCGGATTGGTTCCGGTACCCACTGTTACCGTAATCGTTCCCACGCCCAGCACCAATCTTTTCGTTGGGTCCCTAAAATCACCTTTGCCTCTGGTGGTCCAAAAACTATAGACGATTTGACCGTTCTCAACATTTGGCACGGGTAGATCGAATGTGAAGTCGATTTCTTTTTTTGAAGCTCCATCCAAATCGATTGATCCGTCGGCCTTAAGTGCCTTATCGAGATCATCACTATCTAAATTGAAATTGTTGAAGGGCATATCGCCTTGACCCAGAATGTTTTGGGTAATATACATCCTTCTTTGGGTACTTGCATCTGACGTAAAGATGACGCGCCCGGGAACTGTGGTGCCGACTTCGCCACTGGCTTCTGCCACTTTGATATCTTGTGAAGAATCAGCTTCATTAAATACTAAAGTGGCGACCTCGGGTTCATTGCCACCGTCGCCACCGTCGCCACCGTCGGAACCGTCTCCACCGCCAGGCGTTTGAAAAACTGACCCGTCGTCAGAGCTACATCCGACCAAGAACAAAGTTAAAGTTAAGGCCAAAAGGCCGAATTTGATGGGGGATTTTAAATACGTTTTCATAATCTTTAAAAGTTATTTAGTTATAAATTTATGTTGTAAAGATAGCTCCTTGGTATGAAGACCATCTACACGACCATAACTATTTTTTTGTCGATTAAGTATATAAACCGACCATTTTATATCGATGATTTACGTTTTTAAACACTACAGATTGCCAATCTTACGTTAAAGAAATTGGCTAAGCTTATTGCAAAATCGAATATTTCGTAATTTTGAGGCTTATGAAAGATTGGTTACATCGTATTTTTTCGTGCTCATTGGCGCTGCTCATTTTGGTCTCCACAACTTCGTGGACGGTCGGCAAGCACTATTGCATGGGGCATTTGGTCGATGTTTCCTTATTTGTCGAGGCCAAAGACTGTGGCATGGATATGGGCGATAACAGCGCCCTGACCTTTGAAAAAAATTCTTGTTGCGACGATCAACTCATTGTTGTTGAGGGTCAAGAGATTGTAGAACTATCGCCCGAGGAGATTGAACTCGACGGGCAACTTCATTTGCCGATCTGCACATTGCATTATGTTGATTTGCTCCAAATTTCTGAAGATTCGGAAGCTGTTGGCGAACATTACCCACCTCCCATTTTAGTCAAGGACATCCAGCTCCTCGACGAGGTATTTCTGCTATGATTTATTGATTTTCATTTTGTCATTCTCGTGAAAGCGAGAATTCCTATGGTTCAACTGTGGGGATAAATTGAAAAGATTCCCGTCTGCGCGGGTAATAACAATAAATTTAGAATAACATGACACACACATATAAAATCACAGGAATGACCTGTGGCGGTTGCGTGGCATCCGTTGAGGAAAAACTATCGAAAATAGATGGTATCCAAAATGTCAAGGCCGACTTGGAAAAAGGGGAGGCTCGAATAATAATGACCAAGCATGTGCCGATGGAAAGCTTAAAATCCGTTCTTCCGAAGAAATATGCGATAACCGAACACGTTAATGAAAACTCCCCCACCGCAAGTGAAAACAAGGTGGAGAAAACCAAAATTCAGCAACTCAAGCCTTTATTGCTGATTTTCCTATATCTCTTCTCGGCATCATTTCTTTTGAATTTTAAGGATTGGAATATTGTTGAGGCCATGCTCGATTTCATGGGTCTTTTCTACATTGTTTTTAGCTTTTTTAAATTTTTGGATTTGAAAGGTTTTCCCGAGAGTTTTCGAATGTACGATCCGTTGGCGAAAGCGATTCCTGCCTACGGATGGGTGTATCCTTTCATTGAGTTGATACTTGGTTTAATGCTTTTAATGCGATTTCAAATTGTGATGGCCCTGGTTGCCACAATCGTCATTTTGGGAATTACCACAATCGGAGTCACAAAGACCTTGCTTGACAAAAAAAGCATACGATGTGCTTGTTTGGGTACCGCCTTGAAACTTCCGATGACCGAAGCCACTTTTATTGAGAATGCAATAATGCTGGTCATGTCGATTATGATGTTAGTAAAACTTACCTAAGGCGAAGAGATGAAAAAGTTCATATTGATTACAATCATGATGCTTTCATTGATTGGCTCTTCCCAAGAGAAGGTAGAAGGCATGATTATGGAGGCCAATTCGAAAAACGAACATGTCGGGTTAGCTGGTGCGAATGTGTATTGGATGAATTCGCAAATAGGAACAATCACCAATGAAGAGGGGCTTTTTAGTATTCCCTTTGAAAAGGAATATGAGAAATTGATTATTAGTTATGTTGGTTTTAAAACGGATACCCTGACCATCACCGAACCTAGAATGGTACATCATTGGCTTCAACCCTCAAATGAATTGGACGAAGTAGTAATTGAGAAAGAGCGTGACGCGGTTCAGAAAGCCTATTTTAGTTCACAAAATATCGTAACCATTAACAGTGCGGAATTACTTAAAGCGGCCTGTTGCAATCTTTCAGAGAGTTTTGAGACCAATCCTGCAATAGATGTAAATTTCAATGATGCGTTGACCGGTACCAAACAGATACAGATGCTCGGGCTTACAAGTCCGTATTTGTTGATTACCCAAGAGAACATTCCGATGGTGCGGGGTGCTTCACAGGCTTTTGGTTTAACCTTTATCCCCGGTACTTGGGTCGAGAGTATTCAGATTACCAAAGGTGCGGGTAGTGTTGTGAACGGATACGAGAGTATATCGGGCCAAATAAATACGGAGTTGGTAAAGCCCTTGACCGATAATTCACTGTTTGTGAATGGCTATGGCAACGTCAATGGTAGACTTGAACTCAATACCCATCTCAATCATAAAATATCCGATCGACTCAGTGTAGGGGCCTATTTGCACCACAATCGACGCGATATCAGGGAAGACAATAACGACGACGGTTTTCTCGATGCGCCTTTGGCCAATCAGTTGAACATGATGACCCGGCTGCAATACCAAAACCCTGAAAAGGGATGGGTCAGCTTTTTAAATGTTCGGTTCTTGAACGATGAGAAACAAGTGGGCGAGAGCGACTTTGATCCCTCAAGAGATCGATTCCCTGAGAATATGGCTGTTGCAAATGGAGAAGCGGTTTGGGGAAGTGAGATTGCCACGGAACGTTTCGACTCTTCATTGAAATTGGGTTATGTTTTCCCCGAACTACCTTTTCAAAGTTTTGGCTTTCAAACCTCCTATAGCCGACATGATCAGAACTCGTATTTCGGACCGAACCGATATGATATCGCCCACGAAAGTGTATATTCCAATTTAATCTTTAACTCAATTTTTGGCGATACGCGTAATAAATTCAAGGCGGGCCTGACATTTGCCTACGACGGTTATGAAGAATTGGTCAATGTTCAAGATTTTGAGAGAGATGATGTCTCGGCCGGTGCGTTCTTCGAGTACAATTATGAAAACTTGGAACGATTGAGTTTTACCGCTGGCCTTCGTGTCGATACCCATAACCGATTGGGCAATTTTTTGACACCGCGGTTTCACGGGAGGTATACACCTTGGGAAAGAGCCAGTTTAAGGGCATCTTTTGGTAGGGGTCGAAGGGCCGCGAATATCTTTGCCGAGAATCAACAGCTTTTTGCCTCCTCTAGACAAATTCAAGTTTTGGACGTTGGCGGAAGTATTTATGGTCTCGATCCAGAAGATGCTTGGAACTACGGAGTTAGTTTTTTACAGGGATTCACTTTTTTGAATCGCCCCGGGAATATTGTTTTTGATTTTTATAAGACCGATTTCAAAAACCAAGTGGTGGTCGATTGGGAAAATCCGCGTGCCATTTCTTTCTATAACCTTGACGGAAAAAGTGGGGCCAGTAGTTTTCAAGTGGAGCTGAACCACGAAATCTTAAAAAATCTAGAAGTGCGAACCGCCTATAAGTATTATGATGTCAATACCGATTATCGATCGGGCAATTTGCAAAAGCCCCTGCTGGCCCAGCATCGTTTTTTTGTAAATCTCGGTTATGAAACAGAACTTGCGCAAAATGGAAGCCAATGGAAATTTGACTATACCGCACATACGTTAGGTAAGCAACGCCTGCCAAATACCGATGTGAATCCACCTGAATTTCGATTGGGCGAATTTACCAAGGGCTACAGTCTCATGAATGCCCAGATCACCAAGGTATTTTCCCAAAAGTTCGAAATTTATCTAGGAGGCGAAAATTTGACTAATTTTAGGCAATCGAATCCGGTATTGGGTGCAGAAAACCCCTTTGGCGCAAATTTTGATACAAGTATCGTATATGCCCCTATTATGGGCCGAATGTTTTATGCCGGATTTCGCTATAAATTGAACTAATTGGGGTGTACCCGGCCCTTCAGATAAGGTGATTGGTTCCAAACCCTTGAAAAGAGAGGCAGAGAATCGGATTTTTGAAATAAAAAACAAGATTATGAAGACAACAATTCTGACATTGGCTATTTTATTTTTCTCGGCAGTTTCTTTCGCTCAAGAGAAGAACAAGAAGTTGACCATGGAAGTCGATGGTAAATGTGATATGTGCAAAGTGCGTATTGAAAAGGCCGCATTGGGTGTGAAAGGGGTGAAGTATGCGCTCTGGGATATTCCATCACACGAACTCTCGTTGATTTTTGATGAGCGAAAAACCGATCCCATGAAAATAAAAACGGCTTTGGTCGAAGTGGGCCACGACACAAAAGAGCTAAAAGCCTCCGATGAGGCCTATGCTTCTGTACATCCATGTTGCAAATATCATGAAGACACTAGCGATGATAGTGAAGCCCACGAGAATTAGCACGGCTACAGATAATACTCCATCAAAAATCCACATTTCGACCAGGTTCGAAATGTGGATTTTTTTATTGCTCAGTTTTTTTAGTTGGGTTCCACCCAAACGCAAAACGGACATTTAATATAGTGGGATTTTTGGCTTAAAATAGAGGATCACACTAAAGCGGGATATAAAACGTTATCTATGAAATCTTTAGGTGATCATATGCATTTTGACATAAGAGAATTTAAAGTAGACGAATCAAAATATTCTAAATTTTAAAAGACTGAATGATGTCAAGAAAGACGACCGCCAAAAAGGCGACGGCTAAAAAAGCGACTCCTAAAAGAACAGTTGCCAAAAAAGCCACAACAAGAAAAACCGCCGCTAAAAAGGCCGCGCCAAAAAAGAAGACAACCGCTAAAAAAGCAGCTCCGAAGAAAAGAGCAGCAGCCAAAAAGACTACCGCCAAGAAGGTAGTTAAGAAAGCGGCTCCCAAAAAGAGGGCAACCGCGAAGAAGGTGACGGCCAAGAAAACGGTAAAAAAGGCAGCTCCGAAGAAGAGGGTTACGGCGAAAAGGACAACGGCCAAGAAGGTCGTTAAAAAAGCTGCTCCTAAGAAAAGAGTTACTGCTAAGAAGACTACCACCAAGAAAGTTGTTAAAAAGGCTGCGCCAAAGAAAAGGGTAGCCGCTAAAAAAGTAGCCAAAAAAGCAGCTCCAAAAAAGAGGGCTACTGCCAAAAAGGCCACTGCCAAGAAGACAACTACTAAGAAGGTCGTTAAAAAAGCTGCTCCTAAGAAAAGAGTTACTGCTAAGAAGACTACCACCAAGAAAGTTGTTAAAAAGGCTGCGCCAAAGAAAAGGGTAGCCGCTAAAAAAGTAGTCAAAAAAGCAGCTCCAAAAAAGAGGGCTACTGCCAAAAAGGCCACTGCCAAGAAGACAACTACTGAGAAGGTGGTTAAAAAGGCAGCTCCGAAGAAAAGAGCAACAGCCAGAAAGACAACGGCCAAGAAGGTCGTTAAAAAAGCAGCTCCAAAGAAGAAGGTAGCCGCTAAAAAAGTGGTCAAAAAAGCAGCTCCAAAGAAAAGAGCTACTGCTAAGAAGACTACCGCTAAGAAAGTTGTTAAAAAGGCTGCGCCAAAAAGGAAGACAGCCGTTAAAAAGGTAGCCAAGAAGGCAGCTCCAAAGAAAAGAGCTTCAGCCAAAAAGACCACTACCAAAAAAGTCGTTAAGAAAGCGGCCCCAAAAAAGAGGGCAGCTGCAAAAAAGGCGACGGTCAAGAAAACGGTAAAAAAGGCAGCTCCGAAGAAAAGAGCAACAACCAGAAAGACAACGGCCAAGAAGGTCGTTAAAAAAGCTGCACCAAAGAAGAAGGTAGCCGCTAAAAAAGTGGTCAAAAAAGCAGCTCCCAAAAAAAGAGTGGCCAAGAAAACTACGGCCAAAAAGTCTCGCACCAAAGTTATCGTAGTTCGAAAGACCACTGGTAGAAGAAGGGCGCGAGCTTAATAGCGTAGAATCTTTTGCAGGATTTCATGAGACCATCCGTCAATTTGACGGATGGTTTTTTATTCCAATTTCTTTTCCAATTACATCAAAAGTTAATTATTGTAAGGTTATCGGCAATGTAGTTACTAAATAAGGGCAATCAATTCCATATGCGCCTTTGTTTGCTTGCCTTGGTATTGTTGGCAAATCTGCCGACTATGGCCCAAACATGTTGTTCGGGTGGGGTGCCCCTATCCAATAATTTAGGGCTGCCCAATGAAGGGGGTGGAAGTCTGATACTTGGCCTAAACTACGATTACAACAATCTGAATACCCTCAATGCCGGATCTGATAAGCTGAATGACAATTCGAGAAAACGTATTACCAATTCGGTATTGTTTAATTTGGGATACGCTTTTACAGATCGACTTTCTGTCGAAACACTGTTTACTTGGGTGAATCAGACGCGCACAATAAGCCAGTTTGGCAATGAAAATCTTACAGAGACGACCGGCCTTGGGGATGCCGTTTTTCTTGTCAAATATGCAATTCCGACTGTTCTGGGCGCCGATTCACAAATAAATTTAGGATTAGGGGTGAAGGCTCCCTTCGGGAAATCCGACATTACCACGGATCAAGGAATTCAATTAACGGCGGATTTACAACCAGGTAGTGGTGCTTGGGATGGGCTCGGATGGGTTTCACTATCGAAAGGGGTCGGCTTCAGGCCTTCGGGAATTATTTCGGCAAGTTTTACCTATCGTCTGACCGGGGAGAATGATGCTTACCTGAACGACACCTCGGTTTATGAGTTTGGTAATGCCGCACAGGTCAATTTTGGATATACCGACCAATTTCTGATTTTTAACCTGATTATGAACCCCGCACTCATTTTTAAGTACAGAAAGGCTGGAATAGACAAAATCGACAATTCAGATATCCCGAATACGGGAGGCGAATGGATTTTTATACGCCCAGAACTGTCTGTACAATTATCTCCATCGATAGCCCTGAATACGAGACTGGAACTCCCTTTGTATAGTTATGTCGATGGAACCCAGTTGACACCCACCACAAGGTTTACAACCGGACTTTCATTTAAATTAAATACGAAAAAGACGAACATTATAAATTCAACGCTATGAAAAAAATAATCGCTTTTACAATCGTTGCAGGGCTGCTATACTATTCGTGCAGCTCATCTGACACAGGCCAACCCGTTATTGAACAGGAAGAACAGAACAATGGAAATCAATCGGGTACACCGAACAATAATGCCGATTGGAGTATCCCCTTATCCGAGGTTTTGGACGGTGGTCCTGGCAAAGATGGCATTCCCGCTTTGGAAAACCCGGACTTTGCAGCCGCTCAAGACATTACCTATGTACTGGATGACGACCTTGTCATCGGGTTCAAGAATGGAGATGATGTACGGGCCTACCCCCATGCGATTTTAGATTGGCATGAAATCATCAATGATAATATTGGCGATGTGTCCGTTGCAGTGACCTATTGCCCATTGACCGGAACCGGAATAGGCTGGGATAGAAGAATTAACGGAACGGAAACGACGTTCGGTGTTTCAGGATTGTTGTACAATACCAATCTGATTCCGTATGACAGGGCGACCGATAGCAATTGGTCACAGATTTTAAACGAATCGGTAAATGGCAGTCTACAAGGAGAAAAGGTCGACCTAATTTACCTTTTTGAGACCGATTTTAAAACTTGGAAATCGATGTACCCCGATTCAAAGGTGGTCAGCGTATTTACCGGATTTAGTAGAACCTATGGTATAACACCGTATGGGGATTATGCCACAAACAATGATTTTTTCTTATTCCCGGTTGACAAAGATCCGCGTTTGCCACTAAAGCAAAGGGTTTTGGCCATTGTCGATGGAAACAATGCAAAAGCCTATACCTTTGACGCTTTTGGTTCGACCAACATTATCAATGATACTTTCCTGGGCAAGAATTATATGGTTATTGGCAATCCAAACTTTATAGTCGCCTTTGAACTAAATGGCGACCATGCGAGTTTGAATTTTCAATATGCCTTCAACGACTCTGAGCTTTTGTTGACCGATGATGAAAACAATAATTGGAATGTTTTCGGAGAAGCGATTTCAGGGCCTAGACAAGGTGAAAAATTAACCAATGCCCCTTCATTTATGGCCTACTGGTTTTCGATACCGGCATTTTATGAAACAGAGATTTACGGTAACTAATTGAACATTCAACCAGATTAAAAAAGCCCCGACAACACGTCGGGGCCTTCCATCTTCTTAATTAAACCTTGCATAAACTTGTTCAATTTATGCCTGTTCATTATATAGACTTACATCATGCCTGGCATACCGCCGCCGCCCATTGGTGGGGCAGCTGGTGCATCTTCTTTAATGTCGATTAAGGCACATTCTGTGGTCAAGATCATTCCCGCAACCGAGGCTGCGTTTTCCAGAGCGATTCGCGTTACTTTTGTAGGGTCGATGATTCCTGCTTTCAGCATATCGACATACTTATCCGCTTTGGCGTCATAACCGAAATCCGCCTTTCCGTCCTGTACCTTGGCAGAAACGACTGAACCCTCACCACCGGCATTTTCGACTATAGTGCGTAGCGGAGATTCAATGGCTCTCGCAACAATTTGTATTCCGGTAACCTCATCATCATTTTCGGCCGCTATTTTCGACAAGGCTTTTTTAGCGCGGATCAGCGCTACACCGCCTCCAGCGACGATTCCTTCCTCCACGGCAGCTCGAGTAGAGTGCAAAGCGTCATCGACACGGTCTTTTTTCTCTTTCATCTCCACTTCGGAAGCGGCACCGACATAAAGTACGGCCACTCCACCGGCCAATTTTGCCAAACGTTCTTGAAGTTTTTCGCGATCGTAGTCAGAAGTAGTGGTCTCTATTTGAGATTTTATCTGGTTGACACGCGCCTTGATATTTTTCTTGACGCCCTCACCATTGACGATGGTCGTGTTGTCTTTGTCAACCGTAACACTTCCGGCGGTACCAAGCATATCCAATGATGCATTTTCCAACGAAAATCCCCTTTCCTCAGAAATCACGGTTCCACCGGTCAAGATTGCGATGTCTTCCAACATGGCCTTTCTTCGGTCTCCGAAACCGGGAGCTTTTACAGCGGCAATTTTAAGACCTCCACGCAATTTGTTCACAACTAAAGTGGCCAATGCCTGACCGTCGACATCTTCGGCAACGATCAATAAAGACCTTCCAGCCTGTGCAACGGGCTCAAGTATTGGAAGAATTTCTTGTAGATTGGATATCTTTTTGTCGAACAAGAGAATATAAGGATTGTCAAGTTCAGTGATCATTTTGTCGGTATCCGTAACAAAATATGGAGATAGGTATCCGCGATCGAATTGCATTCCCTCGACGACATCGACATAAGTATCGGTACCTTTGGCCTCTTCGACCGTGATGACACCCTCTTGGCCTACTTTTCCGAAGGCCACGGCAATAAGGTCACCGATATTTTCGTCATTGTTCGCCGAAATGGAAGCAACTTGTTTGATTTTTTCGGATGAATCGCCAACTCTTTTAGATTGCTTCGCCAAGTTTGCTACAATGGCGTCGACTGCTTTGTCGATACCCCTTTTAAGGTCCATGGGGTTTGCGCCGGCCGCGACGTTTTTCAATCCTTCCTTAACGATCGACTGGGCCAAAACGGTAGCGGTGGTAGTTCCGTCCCCGGCCAAATCATTGGTTTTGGAGGCAACTTCTTTTACCATTTGGGCACCCATATCTTCGGTGGGGTCTACCAACTCGATTTCTTTTGCCACCGAAACACCATCTTTGGTTACGGCCGGTGCGCCAAAAGATTTACTAATGATAACGTTTCTTCCCTTTGGGCCCAAGGTTACCTTAACTGCGTTTGCCAAGGCGTCGACGCCTCGTTTGAGTCCGTCACGCGCTTCAATGTCAAATTTTATATCTTTTGCCATAATAATGTTCTTTGTTAGTTGTTAAATGATTGCTAGAATATCGCTCTCTCGCATCATGAGATAATCAGTACCGTCGAACTTCAATTCGGTTCCTGAAAATTTTCCGTAGAGCACGGTATTGCCGACCTTGACGGTAACTTCGTTTTCTTTGGTACCCGGGCCAACGGCCACAACTTTTCCTTTTTGGGGTTTTTCTTTTGCCGTATCGGGAATGATAATGCCCGATGCGGTTTTGGTTTCAGCTGCCATAGGTTTTACAAGCACCCTATCGGCAAGCGGTTTGATGTTAACTTTGGCCATATTTTTAGTTTTTAATTTGATTTTAAATTCTCGCTTATCCACGCAGAAATTATGCCACCGCACAAAAACTGACATATTGTAAAATAAAAATGCCAGCTTGTCATTTTTGCTGGCATTTTATGTCATTCAAATATTTTCTACAGACTGTCGGTCGGATCTGTGCCGTCAGTCGCTGGAACACTTTCGGGTACCGATTCGGGTATGGTTTCCGGAACGGTCTCGGGTATGGTAGACTCGATGTCATCACCGTCAAGCAATTTCGAATCAACAGTTCCGAAATCGCCTCTCAGGGCAACATTCGAAGCCAAGATCAAAACGATCAACAGTATGGCCAAGGTCCAGGTGCTTTTGTCTAAAAAATCACCGGTCTTCTTGACACCACCGACAACTTGACTGCCACCACCACCAAAAGAAGACGACAATCCACCGCCCTTCGGATTTTGTACCATGATTACCAGTACCAAAAGAAAACAGACAATGATGATAAGAATCAAAAAAATATTGAAAGTACTCATTTTAACTACTTGTTTTCCTCTTGTAATTTCTTTACCGCTCGAATGCGGTCTGCAAAGAAACCACTTTTTTCCGGATATTTCAAACTTAAGATTTTATAGGCCTGAATCGCATTTTTATACTTTTTCTGCTCTAGATAAACCCTGGCCAAGGTCTCGGTCATCAACTCATTTTTATCGAATTTAACCGACTCTTTGATATTGACTTCGCCTACATTTTCTTTGGGTTCGATTTTAGGGTTTTCTTCGAGAAATTTGTCGATCAATTCGAACTTTCTCTTTTTGATGGAATCCTCTTCCACCGGAAAATCGATATTCTCGATTTCGGCCTCGATGGGTTGCTCTTTCTTTTTCGGTTTTCTGTCAATGGATTGAAGGGAGGTTAATTGCAACCATTCAGAAAATGAATACTTTTCTTTTTTGTTGAACGGGATTGGGCGCCCAATTTCAAGTTCTTCCTCGGCCTCTTTTTTTGTTTCGAAGAGCTTTGGACTCAAGATGGCGTTGGCATCCTTTAAGTTACGGGGCAGGGGCGAATCTTCAGAAGGCTCTATCAGCGCCTTGGCCTCTTCTTTTTCGGGAACGATTTCCTCGAGTACGACCTCCGTTTCGACCAACGGGGCCGACTTTCCGGAAATTGTATCGGCAATGCTATTCTGAACAAACTCTTTTGAGGTAATAAAATCGAAAAGAACGTCGCGGTCGGCAGTATAAGCCGCGGTAACTTTCAATGCATCATTGTATTTAAAACTGTTGTCGTTGTTCAATCCTTTCAAATGAAGTGCCCGTGCCGCCTGAAAATAGGGATAGGCAGCCAACACATCGCCCAATTGCTTGGTGTGTTTGGTCGATACAAGCTCCCCTGGATTCTGCAAGAGATAAGAAAAGTCTTGAACGTTCATTATTTTGTTAGAAGTTAGAAGTTAGAAGTTAGAAGTTAGAAGTGTTTTTTGATTTTAAACTCTCAATTTGAGCTTTATTTTTAATCCCCTTATTGCGAAAATTGAATTTGTCGACTACCAATCAGCCAGGGATTCGTTAAAAATATCCTGTGTTATCCGTTCGAAAATAACCTCATGTGCCTCGTCTTTTACCGATGGCAGGTTTTGATTCGCATCAAAGTCGTAGAAGAAAGAAAAGCGCTGGTCAAAATCCGCATCTTCCTTGGTGCGATTGTAAAACCTTACCTTCACTGCCATCGAAAGCCTATTCTGGGCGGCCCTTTGTTGAGAAGTTGCGCTCATGGGCGAAACGCGGTATTCGACGATTTCACCTTCGTACAACAAATCGGCATCTCCTGAATTCGTGAGATCCAAACTGGTCTGGTTCAAGATGCGATCTTGTAACGCCAACGTGAAATCACGTTCCAACCCGGGTTCAAAAATAGACCCGGGATTTTGTGTCGCAAAATTTTGAAAATAGGGTATCTGAAAGGTCGACGCCGTACCTACATTGCCCCCGGTAAAGTTGTAAATGCCACAACCCGAAAGGGAGAAAGCAAGAATGATACAACCAACGATATAATTAAACCTTTTCAAATGACGTAATATTAAAAAATTCCAAATTCCAAATTCCAAATTCCAACGGTCAACCGACCTATAAATCGTATTGTTTGATCTTTCGATAGAGTGTTCGTTCAGAAATTCCAAGTTCGGCCGCCGCGGCCTTTCTTTTGCCACGATTTCTTTCCAAAGATTTTTTGATGAGTTCGATTTCCTTCTCTTGTAAAGATAAGGTTTCCTCTTCTTCTATTTCCTCGGCAAAATGGTACCTATCGTCTTGTGGCTGTTTCTGTATGATGGGCTGTTCTTCCATTTGTTGCGGCTGCGGTAAGGGTAAAACTTCAACCGGCGACTCAACACTCTCGGAAATATCTTCCCCGTTACCGCCATAGATTTTACGGATTAGGGTTTCGTTTTCTTCCTGAACCTTTTCACTGTCATTGTTCTTGAGAAGTTCAAGGGTCAATTTTTTGAGATCGTTGAGGTCGCCCTTCATATCAAAAAGCACCTTGTACAAAATTTCCCTTTCATTGCTGAAATCACCCTCCCTTTTTCCCGGTTCGATGACGGCCGGGAGATTTGTATTGCCCGAATTGGGCAAATAACTATTTAATGTGGAGAGCGAAATGCTGCGACCTTCCTCCAAAACGGATATTTGCTCTGCAATGTTCCTTAATTGTCTAATGTTTCCAGGCCAGCGATATTTTAATAAAAGTTGAATGGCACCTTCTTCCAAGCGAATGGTGGGCATTTTATATTTCTGTCCGAAATCCGAGGCAAATTTTCGGAACAGCAGATGAATATCTTCTTTTCGTTCCCGTAAGGGCGGAATATTGATTTCCACCGTACTCAAACGATAATAAAGGTCTTCACGAAATTTTTCCTTTTTGATCGCCTCGAACATATTGATATTTGTCGCCGCAACGATTCGAACGTCCGTCTTTTGGGTTTGGGACGAACCAACTTTCAAAAACTCACCGTTTTCCAAAACCCTTAAAAGACGTACTTGGGTCGTTAATGGCAATTCGCCGACCTCATCTAAAAAAATGGTTCCGCCGTCAGCTACTTCGAAATATCCGCTTCTAGTCTGGGTAGCCCCTGTGAAGGCTCCTTTTTCATGGCCGAAAAGTTCACTGTCAATGGTGCCTTCGGGTATCGCGCCGCAGTTTACCGCAATATATTTGGCGTGCTTTCGGTGCGATAGCGAATGGATGATTTTCGGGATAACTTCTTTGCCTACCCCACTTTCGCCGGTCACCAAAACGGAGATATCGGTTGGTGCCACCTGAATCGCCTTTTCAAGGGCGCGATTGAGCTTCACATCGTTACCGATAATCTCAAAGCGTTGTTTTATGGCCTGTACATTCTCCATTAAATTCTCTACTCTTGTCATTCCCGAAAAGGCGGGAAACTATTAAATACTTTAGTTGTTTTCAGAATAACCAACGGCCCGACCTATCAGGGTGGCCGAGGTGCAGTCTTCAATTTTCACATTCACGAAATCCCCTACTTTGTAATTTTCCTTCGGAAATACGGCGACCGTGTTTTGGGAGTTTCGTCCCATCCACTGGTCGGCATTCTTTTTCGAAGTGCCCTCGATCAAGATTTCCTCGGTTTTGCCCACATGTTGACGGGTTCGATATAATCCGTGTGCTCGCTGTAGGTCAATGATTTCGGTCAGCCTTCTCTTTTTTATCTCTTCGGGAATGTCGTCTTCCAACTTTCTCGCAGCCAGCGTGCCAGGTCTCTCGGAATATATGAACATGAACCCGAAATCGTACTTTACATGCTCCATCAACGACAAGGTATCTTGGTGGTCTTCCTCGGTTTCTGTGGGAAAACCGGCAATCATATCTTGTGAAATCCCGCAATCTGGGATAATCCTTCGTATGTTGTCGATCAACCCAAAATATTCCTCCCTTGTATGCAAACGGTTCATTGCTTTTAGAATTCGATTGCTTCCGCTCTGCACCGGAAGATGGATATAGTTACAGATGTTGTCATACTTGGCCATGGTCTCAATGACATCTAAAGTCATGTCTTGAGGGTTCGAAGTCGAGAATCGAAAACGCATTTTCGGTTGCGCAATGGCGACCATTTCCAAAAGGTTCGCAAAATTGACAGCCGTGGCCTTCTGCATTTCAGAGGCTTTATCGAAATCCTTTTTCAATCCACCACCAAACCAGACATAACTGTCAACATTTTGTCCAAGCAAGGTAACTTCCTTGAAACCTTTCTTCCAAAGGTCATTGACCTCTTCAATGATCGACTGGGGATCTCTGCTGCGCTCGCGACCCCTAGTAAACGGTACCACACAAAAGGTACACATATTATCACAGCCCCTCGTGATCGAAACAAAGGCGGTCACCCCGTTCGAGTTCAAACGTACCGGTGCCACATCGCCATAGGTCTCCTCTTTTGAGAGAATTACATTTACCGCATTTCGACCGGCATCAACTTCTTGGATCAGGTTGGGCAGGTCTTTGTAAGCATCGGGCCCAACGACCATGTCCACGATTTTTTCCTCTTCCAAAAACTTGTTTTTCAATCGCTCTGCCATACAACCCAAAACGCCCACTTTCATATGTGGACGCGCCTTTTTGATCGAATTGAATTTTTCCAGGCGTCTTCGTACGGTCGTTTCGGCCTTTTCGCGAATGGAGCAGGTGTTCACCAAAATCAAATCGGCCTCCTCCAAAATTTCGGTAGTGTTGAAGCCTTCCTTCGCTAAAATCGAAGCCACGATCTCACTGTCGGAGAAATTCATTTGGCATCCATAACTTTCGATATAAAGCTTTCGGGCATTCGCCTTGCTTTTCTCCAATGCCAATGCCGTTCCTTGTGCCGATTCGTCTATAATCTTTTCCATCTATGTGCTACCCATTTCAATAATTCGGTAACTTTTACCTAAAAAAAGAGGGACAACAAAGATAATATTATATTCAAAAACGTGACAATATGACAGTGTTATTTAGCACTATTTTAGGCTTCTATCCGTTTTGGCTTATATAGCTATACAACCTAGTCGAAAGAAACCTGAAAAGTATATTCGACGAACATCACGCAACCTTTTAAATGCCAATCCATCTTTTTGACATAACCCTACAAAATTGAAGAAGATATGAAAAAGGTGTATTTCTTGTTTCTAGCGACCGTCTCAATGGTATTTATTTCTTGTAACAACGACGACCCGGATCCGGACTTATATAATGATTATTTAGTGGCGACCCCCCTGTTGATGAGTCAGGAGGAATTTAGAAACAGTATCGATATTCTTCCTCCGCAACCCATCAACGAATCGGGCAAGATCTATGCTTATAAAGATTACATCTTTGTCAACGATAAGTACAAGGGAGTTCATGTAATAGACAATACCGACCCGACCAATCCGAAGAAAATCACCTTTATCAAGATTGCCGGTAATGTCGATATTTCTGTAAAAGATGATTATCTCTATGCCGATAGCATCATGGATCTTATGGTTTTTGATATTTCGGATATCACGAATATAAAGACCGTGAATAGACTTGAGAACGTGCTTCAGCAATATGTGGTATGGCCGGTTGAAGCCGATATTATTGATTGGCCCGACAACGCGGTCGGAGGCGAGATTCAGATAGGCTGGGAAACCAAGACCCAACGAATGTTGATTTCAGAATATGAAGAGCAATTTGCGTTTCGCGAAGGTGATGTAGTTGCATTTGATACGGCCAATTCAGCTGGCGGTGGAGAAACCGGCCAAGGAGGTTCTTTGGCTAGGTTCAAGATTGTAGGTGACTATCTGTATGCGGTCGATAGCCACAACATCAATATTTTTGAGATTTCCGATCTGGAGAACCCCCTTGACCTCGAGGATGTTTACGCCGGTTTCGATATAGAAACGATATTTAACAGGGGTGACCATCTTTTTCTAGGGAGTATGAGAGGTATGTACATTTACGATATTTCCTCCCCGGCAACACCCGAATTCGTGTCTGAATTTGAACATGGTACTGCCTGTGACCCAGTGGTGGTCGATGGTGATTATGCCTATGTGACCTTACGCGGAGGCAATGGTTGTGGGGCCACCGAAAGCGGACTGTTCATTGTCGATATTTCGAATATTTCAATGCCCGAATTGAAAATAATGTACCCCATGGATGGGCCTTATGGACTTGGAATAAAGGATGAAAAGTTGTTTATATGTGACGGGGAGTCAGGTTTGAAAGTATATGACAAGACCGATGTCGAAAACTTGGTTTCGCTCAATCACTTCGAAAATATCAATACGTTCGACGTTATTCCCTTAGAGGAAAACCTTCTTATGGTGGGTGACCAAATTCTCTACCAGTACGTCTATTTGGAAAATGATATTGAACTAATAAGTACTTTGAATTTGCAATAAAATCAATGTAAATAAGTTGTAGAAACACCTCGATCATATGGGGTGTTTTTTTGTACCTATATATTAAGGTACAGACCGATATAAAAATTTTCATATACATTTGTTCCCTCAAATTTGAATTCATGGCTAAGAATTTAGTAATCGTTGAGTCCCCCGCAAAGGCGAAAACCATAGAGAAATTTCTGGGAAAAGATTTTAAGGTGGAGTCCAGTTTTGGGCACATCGCAGATCTTCCTTCGAAAGAGCTGGGTGTAGATGTCGATAATAATTTCGAACCTAAATATATTGTTGAAAGCGATAAAAAGGCCTTGGTAAAGAAGTTGAAAGACTTGGCCAAGAAAGCTGAGACGATATGGTTGGCAAGTGATGAAGATCGCGAGGGGGAAGCTATTTCTTGGCATTTGAGCGAAACGCTTGGTCTAGATAAGGAAAAGACAAAGCGTATTGTATTTAATTCGATTACCAAAAAGGCCATTCAAAGGGCTATTGAGAATCCCAGGGAAATCAATTATAATTTGGTAAATGCACAACAGGCGAGAAGGGTGTTGGACCGTTTGGTCGGCTACCAATTGTCTCCCGTTCTTTGGAAAAAAATAAAACCCGGCCTATCGGCAGGGCGCGTTCAGTCGGTCGCAGTAAGGCTGATCGTAGAACGGGAAAGGGAAATAGAAGGTTTTACCCCAGAGGGATCTTTTAGAATTGCCGCTGAATTCAAGACCGAACAAGGGAGTGTCTTTCAGGCAAAGTTGAACAAGACCTTTGCTTCGAAAGATGACGCCGAAACCTTTTTGAAAAAAAATATAGGGGCCAATTTTTCGGTCGGCAGTCTTGACAAGAAACCTGCCAAAAAATCACCATCCGCCCCTTTTACAACCTCTACTATGCAGCAAGAGGCATCCAGAAAGTTGTATTTTTCGGTGGGCAGAACGATGCAGGTGGCACAACGACTGTATGAAGCCGGTTTGATTACCTATATGAGAACTGACAGTGTAAATCTATCGGGAGAAGCCATCAATGCGGCCAAAGATGCCATCATTGAAAATTACGGAGAAGAATATAGCACCATCAGAAATTATAAGGGCAAGTCAAAAGGTGCCCAGGAGGCGCACGAGGCCATTCGCCCGACCGATATGAAAAATCAATCGCCTTCTTTGGAGCGGGATCAGTCGAAATTGTACGAATTGATTTGGAAACGTACCATAGCCTCCCAGATGAGTGATGCGCAGTTAGAGCGCACCAACGTAAAGATAAAGGCCGATAAACACGATGATGAGTTCTCGGCCAATGGCGAGGTCATAAAGTTCGATGGATTTCTCAAGGTTTATATGGAAGGATTGGACGAAGAAGACAAAGGGGAGGAGCAAGAGGGTATGCTACCGGCCATGAAAGTGAGCGATCCGCTCGAGAACAATTTCATGACGGCAACCGAACGCTTTACAAGGGCACCCTATAGATATACAGAAGCCTCTTTGGTAAAGAAATTGGAAGAACTCGGCATTGGAAGACCCTCTACCTATGCGCCGACCATTTCCACTATTCAAAACCGCAATTATGTTGAAAAAGGAACGGTCGACGGAGTGGAGCGCGAGTACGCCCAGCTTTTATTGAAAAACAACGCGATTGCAGAAAAGAAGTTGACCGAGACCATAGGATCTGATAAGGGCAAGTTGGTGCCCACCGATATCGGTATGATCGTCAACGACTTTTTGGTGAGTCATTTTGCCAATATTCTTGATTATAATTTTACCGCCAAGGTCGAGGAGAACTTTGATGAAATCGCAGAAGGTTCTGATGATTGGCAGAAGGTAATCAAGGAATTTTATAAAGATTTTCGTCCTAATGTGTTGGATGTAGAGGAGAATGCCGAACGAGCCAGCGGTGAACGCGTATTGGGCAAGGACCCCAAAACGGGCAGACAGGTATCTGTGCGCCTTGGTCGCTTTGGTCCGATGGTACAAATAGGAACTGTAGAAGAGGAAGAAAAGCCGTTGTTTGCAAGCTTACTTCCAGAACAATCATTGAATACCATTACCTATGATGAGGCAATGGAACTTTTTCAATTACCTAGAAAATTAGGTAGTTATAGGGGAGAGGAAATCGAGGCGAACGTAGGAAGGTATGGCCCTTATGTCCGTTTCGGAAAAAAGTTCGTTTCACTTTCAAGGGGTGAAAGTGCCTTTGACGTCGATTTAGACCGTGCAATAGAACTTATAGATGAAAAGGAAAAAGCAGATGCCCCTATCTACCAATACGAGGGCAAAGACGTCACTAAGGGCAAGGGCCGTTTCGGACCTTTTATCAAGTGGGATGGCATGTTCATCAATGTGAACAAGAAATATGATTTTGACAATCTCTCTGAAGCCGATATCATTGAACTGATAGAGGTCAAAAAACAAAAGGAGATAGACAAAGTCGTGCAAGATTGGCCCGAAGAAGGTATTCGAATCGAGAAGGCCAGATGGGGCAGGCACAATATCATAAAAGGCAAGGTCAAGGTAGAGTTGGCCAAAACCGTGGATGCCGCTAAAATGACATTGGAGGTGGCCAAAGAGTTGATTGAGAAAAAAACGCCCAAGAAAAAGACCAAGCCAAAGGCTAAAAAATAGGTTTCATTAGGCAGTTGCTCAGATTTAATGCCATATATTTCCCTGGCTTTTTAGGTTGCCGTGGCAGGTAACTTTCTTTTTCGAATTCCAGCCTAACTCTTGCTACCTAATTATTTACCAATAACTTTGTAAGCAATAACCCAATAACCATTTTCATGGCTTACGATTTTTTGGTGCCGGTTGCCGATAAGGTACTGGCTCATTGCGAATTACTTCCGCAACAGGCAATAGGTAAAAACATACAGATACATACTGAAAAAAAGGGTTTACCTGTTTTGGCCAATGCTTCCATGGCAATCATGGGCGTAAAAGAATCGCGCAACGCCTTTGAAAAAAAGACCGAGAAATTGGATGTAAGCTCAATCCGTATTCAGCTTTACAAATTGCTCATGGGCAATTGGAACTCGACTTTGATCGATTTGGGTGACATCGAAGAGGGCGAGAGTGTCGAAGACACCTATTTTGTGGTGAAGGAAATCATCGCCGGATTGCTTGAAGAAGGGGTTCTTCCCATCATAATCGGGGCGACCCAAGATATTACTTACCCTACCTATAGGGCCTTTGATGGAATCCGAAATATGATCAATTTGGTTTCGGTCGACAGTAGGTTCGATTTTGGAATCGATGACGAACTCATTTCGTCGCATTCGTATATGAGCAAGATCATAACGGATAAGCCCAATAACCTCTTCAACTTTTCGAATCTTGCTTATCAAAGCTACTTCAATGCACAAGAGGAAATGGACCTTATGGAACGTCTTTTTTTTGAGTCTATAAGGCTAGGTGAATTGACAGCTGATATTTCTTTGGCCGAACCCGTGTTAAGGAATGCCAATTTAGTCAGTTTGGATACCCGTGCCATTCGGGCCAGCGAAATGGGAATGTCAGATAACTTCTCGCCAAACGGATTGACAGGAAGAGAGGTCTGCAGCATATCGAGATATGCAGGTCTGAGCGATAAGGTGAATGTTTTCGGAATATACGAAATGGACAATAACATGCAGTCGTTCCAGCTCGTTTCCCAGATAATATGGTATTTCATCGAAGGATATAACTATCGAATAAAGGAGTCGCCGTACATCAATAAAGAAGACTTCACGAAGTACAATGTGCCTACCGAAACTGAGCAGTTGGTCTATTATAAAAGTAATCTTACCGATAGATGGTGGGTAGAGGTGCCCTCGATTTACGCTACGCATACTAAATCTGAAACGTTATCGTTATTACCATGCACAGAAAAGGACTATTTGGACGCCTGCAATCAGAATATTCCCGAACGCTGGTTTAAGGCCTACAAGAAAGGGTTAAGTTGATCAAGCTTTTTTTAAAGTATAGAGGCTTTTGACACAATAATTTACCCAAAATGTAGTTTTAGTGAGTAGAAAAATAATGTGTTTACAGTTTATAACCATAATCGAAATTTAACCTAAAGTATGAAAAAGCTATTGTTACCATCTATAGCGTTTGTTTTTTTGCTCACAAGTTGTGGGTCAAAGACAAAAGGAGAACTCGTTGGTGCCCAAGGTAAAAAGTGGTATCCAGAAAAGCCATATGGAATGGAACTGATCCCAAGAGGGTCTTTCATTATGGGTAAAAGTGAAGAAGACATGGCGAAGGTTCTCAACGCGCCAACCAAAACTGTGACCGTTCGATCATTTTATATGGACGATACCGAAATCACAAATAGTGAGTATCGCCAATTCGTGGAATGGGTAAAAGATTCCATCACAAGAACCCGTCTGGCGATCCTTGCCGATGAGTTGGGATTGGGACCAGAAGATGGCGGTATCGGAGAGTATGCATTTAAGGATGCCGACACAACGAAGTCTTCTGTCTATGACAAGTATATGTTGGACAATTACTCCGGAATGGGGGAAACGGGTTATGAAGGTAGAGGCCTTAATACAGACGAAGATCTTATTTGGGATACTTCCGAATACCCAGATGAATACTATACCGAGGTAATGGATTCATTGTACATTCCTGAAGAGGAATCCTATAATGGACAAAGAACCATCGATGTCACCAAATTGAAATACAAATACAGCTGGATGGATATCGAGGCTGCCGCACGTTCCAAAACCGGCAGAAGAAAAGATTTCATCCGTCAAGAAGAATTGGAAATCTATCCTGATACCACGGTCTGGATTCGCGATTTCGAATATTCGTACAACGAGCCAATGCATAACGACTATTTCTGGCACGACGCCTATAGTGATTATCCAGTGGTCGGTATCTCTTGGAAGCAGGCCAAGGCGTTTTGTAACTGGAGGACCAAATTCAAGAACGACGATCAAAAGTCGCGAGGCAAGCAGTTTGTAAATCAATTTAGATTGCCTACAGAAGCCGAATGGGAGTATGCCGCTCGCGGAGGTATCGAAGGAGGTACTTATCCATGGGGTGGGCCGTATGTCATTAGCGACACAGGCTGTTACATGGCCAACTTCAAACCGCAGCGAGGAGATTATGCGGCAGATGCCGCCCTTTATACGGTAGAGGCAAAATCTTACGAACCCAATGATTTCAACTTGTACAACATGGCAGGTAATGTTTCTGAATGGACAAACTCTAGCTATGACCCGAGTTCATATGATTACGTTTCAACGATGAACCCGAACGGCGGTGATGGTCAAAATGCCAGAAAGGTAATTCGTGGTGGTTCATGGAAAGATGTTGCTTATTTCTTGCAAGTCAGTACCAGGGATTACGAATATGCCGACTCGGCCAGAAGTTATGTCGGTTTCAGGACCGTGCAAGATTATATGGGCGAAGAAGACTCGACACAGTAAATCTAAATACAACCGTACTTTGGCCCGATTGCTATATACGGGCCAAATACAGAATCAAAAGTTAACCAAATACTTATTTTTAACATTAAACTTAAATTAAATTTAAAATTATGGCACAGTCAAAATCAACAAAGAAACTATTTAACATGGCCTATGGCCTTGGAGCATCGGTGGTTATCATCGGTGCATTATTCAAGATCCTTCACTGGGAGTTTGGTCCGCTTAATGGTGGAATCCTTCTTGCGATAGGTCTTATTACAGAGGCACTTATTTTCGCTATCTCGGCTTTCGAGCCCGTAGATGATGAATACGATTGGTCTTTGGTATATCCAGAATTGGCCGGTGGAGCTTCTAGCGGAAAAAGCAATGAGCTTGCCGAGATCAAAGAAGCCGAGACTTCTTTATCTGCCAAATTGGATGAAATGCTTAAGGAAGCTGGTGTAGATGCCAACTTGATGGAAAGCCTTGGCGATAGCATCAGAAATTTCGAAGGTGCGGCCAAAGGTATCGCTCCTACGGTCGACGCTATGGAGTCTACCAAGAAATACTCTGACGAAATGGTTCAGGCGGCAGCTCAAATGGAATCTTTGAACAGCTTGTACAAAGTTCAGTTGGAAAGCGCCAGCAAGCAAGCTTCTGTGAACGAGGAAGTTGTACAGAATGCTTCTGCACTTAAAGATCAAATGGAGTCATTGGCGACCAACCTTTCTTCCTTAAATGGAGTCTATGGAGGTATGTTGTCTGCAATGAACAGAAACTAATTGGATTGAATTCCCAAACCCAAATCGAATTAATTAATTAAATCCAATAAGAAAACATGGCTTCAGGAAAACAGTCACCACGTCAGAAGATGATCAACCTTATGTACTTGATCTTCATCGCGATGTTGGCTTTAAATATGAGTAAAGAAGTTCTATCGGCGTTCGGATTGATGAACGAAAAGTTAGAAGCTTCTAATGTAAAGACCACGGAGAACAACGTAGCGTTCTTGACAGGTCTTGAGACAAAGGCATCGGAAAATGCCGAGAAATTCGGACCTCTTTTAAAGGATGCCCAAAAAATTAAGGGATTGTCTGCCGATTATTTCAATTATTTACAAAAGGTAAAGGAAGATATGATGGCCAAGGTCGAAGATCCAAAAGACTATCAAGTTATGGATCAATCCGATTATCTTGATCAGAAATTCTTCCAAGGAGATAATCTTTCAAAAGAAGGTCAAGAGTTTATGAAGCGCTTGACAGATTATCGCACTCAGGTAACGGCTGCCCTTGGTAAGGGTATGGAAGATGTAAAAGCTTCGGTAAAATCTCGATTTGAGACCGGTGATGCCAACGGCAAGGTTGAAAAAAGAGATGGTACCAAGCAAGATTGGATCAACTATCACTTCGAAGGGTATCCTTTAGTGGCCTCGTTGACCAAGATTACTTCTTTACAAGCCGATGTGAAGGCCGTTGAAGAAGCTGCATTGAAATCAATGTTACAAGGTCAATTGACCAGCGAGGTTTCCATGACAAACTACACCACTTTGTTGGAGCAAGAAAAGTCTGCTTTCTATTCAGGTGAAAAGTTCTCAGGTGCCGTGGTTTTGGGTCGTAAAGATGCCACTACCAGACCGAACGAAGTGAACTTGACTTTGGACGGAAGAAAACTCAGCGAAGGTTCTGATTATGAAATCAAGGATGGTCAAGTAAAACTGAATGTGAGTGCCGGCGCACCTGGTGATCATAAGATCGAAGGTAACTTGGTCTTCATTCAAGATGGTGAGCGCACCGAAGTTCCGGTATCATCGACATTTGCAACTATCAGCAAGCCGAATGCGGCCCTGATCGCTGCGGACAAGATGAATGTCGTTTATCGCGGTGTATCCAATCCAATGACCATAACCATTCCTGGCATTCCGACTAACAAGGTAAATGCCAAGGCACCTGGTCTTAAAAAGACAAGTGGTAGTAAATATATCATGAACCCACAAAAGGGCAGAACGGTTAAAATTACCGCTTATGGAACATTGCCTGATGGTAAGCCAGTTTCATCGAGTACTGAATTTAGGATCAAGGATATTCCTCGACCTTCAGGATCGATCAGAGGTGAGGCCGGTAGTGTGAAAATGCCAAGAAAGAACTTGGAAGTTTCTACCGTAGGTGCACTTTTGGAAGATTTCGATTTCGACTTGAACCTAAAAGTTAGTGGATTCAAATTCAAAGTACCTGGTCAGCCAACTGTTGCTGTCAATGGCCAGAAATTGGATTCGCGCGCCAAGTCGGCTTTGAAAAGAGCCAAAAGGGGTGATGCTGTTCAGATATTCGATATCAATGCTTATATCACCAATAACAAAAGTTACAAATTGAAGAAAGTATCTCCGGTTGTTGTGGAGATTACGAACTAATAATTAATCGATACCGGACGACCTTAAGAGTTGTCCGGTTATTTTTAAAGTCAAACTGACATGAATTGGAAGAATGTTTTATTGATCGGAGCCGTAACCTTACTGCCCGTATCCATCATGGCCCAGGCGAACATATTGAACGCCAAGAAGCCTGAAGATATAGGGAAGAAGACTGCTGCCCAAAAGGCGTTGGATAACGATGCTCCTTTAGAATATGGTTATGTCGACGATCGCGATATCTTATGGTCAAAGACCGTTTGGGAAGTCATCGATCTTGATGAACGTGTCAACTTTCCGCTGTATTATCCGATAGATACGATTGATATAGGTGCCGATAGAAGATCGCTTTACGATGTTTTTCTCAAGAACATCAAAAACAACAAACTTGATGTATACGCTGATTCGTATTTTACCGAAAAACGTGTCTTCGGTGATCTTGAGGCCACTTTGAGAAAAGTTGATACAACGGACCTCGGATATGAGCAAATCAACGCCGGTGAGCAAATCTCTGCGGAGTATATCAACGAAAGAGATTTGACGGCCGCCGATATTGAGGAGTACCGCATCAAGGGTATGTGGTATTTTGACAAGCGACAAGGCGAGTTGAAATATCGACTTTTGGGTATTGCACCCGTGGCGCCAGATGTGAACTTCATTGATGACGAGTCAATGGACCTCCAAGACGCCAAAGTTGAATTGTTCTGGGTTTGGTATCCTGATGCGCGGCAGATTTTGCATGAAGCGAAGGTTTTCAACCAACGCAATTCTGCACAGCCCATTTCTTTTGATATGTTGCTGAATGCCCGTAGATTCAACGGTGTCATTTATCGTGAAGACAATGTTCACGGCGACCGTGAGGTCAGTGATTATATAGCCGATAATGCCCTGTTCCAATTATTGGAGGCCAAACGAATAAAAGAGGTCATCCGAGATCGGGAACAAGACATGTGGAGCTACTAGTTTTATAGAACATTCCAATTCAATAGTATTGAAGACCCTGGCAGAAATGTCAGGGTTTTTATTTTGTGTCATGGTGAACGCAGTTAAACAGTCTATCCAACGTTAAACAAATTGCCGAACCCTAGATGGCCCAAAAGCCATTCGGCCCCCACAATGATATCAACAATTTTTACCTTTGCGCCATGCTTGATTATCTTGTTGTCGGCCTCGGGCTTGCTGGAATATCGTTTTGCGAAATCCTCGAAAAAAATGGAAAGACTTTCAAGGTCATTAATGACGATTCGCAAAAATCTTCCGTCGTGGCAGCCGGGGTATACAATCCTGTGATTCTGAAGCGATTTACGCTGGCCTGGAAAGCCAAAGACCAAATGGAAATGGTCGAGCCCTACTTGAATCGACTTGAAGAAAAACTTAAGGTCAAACTGAATGATCGGCTGCCCATACTTCGCAGATTTGCCTCCGTGGAAGAGCAGAACCTTTGGTTCGAAGCCTGTGACAAAGCTGAACTCGACCAGTTTTTATCTACTAAAATCCTTCAAAATAAGAACCCTAATATAGCGGCCCCCTTCGGATATGGCCGGGTACTTGGTACGGGAAAGATTGATACAAAAAAGTTAATCACCTCCTATGATGATTACCTTACCGGTTCTCTGCAATTGATCAAGGAAACCTTTGATTGCGACTCCCTAATGATTTCGATGGATAGCGTAAAGTACAAGGGCATTAAAGCAAAGCATTTGATTTTTTCCGAGGGCTATGGTCAAAAGCACAACCCTTACTTTGATTATCTGCCTTTGACGGGCACCAAGGGTGAACTGTTGACCATCAAAGCCCCAGAACTTAAAGAGAATCATATAATCAAGTCATCGGTGTTCATTGTGCCCGTGGGAGATGACCTTTACAAGGTTGGCGCGACCTACAACTGGAATGACAGAACCAGTGACCCCACAGCAATAGCCAAATCGGAACTTTTGCAAAAGTTAGAGGTCTTCCTAAAATGTGGTTATGAAGTAGTCGATCATGTGGCGGGTATACGCCCTACGGTGACCGACAGACGACCCTTGGTCGGTAGGCACCCGAAACATCGAAATCTTTATGTTTTGAATGGATTCGGATCTAGAGGGGTATTGATAGGTCCGTATGCCTCCAAAGAGCTTTTCGATTTTATCGAAAATGGAAACCCCATGGATCCTGAAATCGATATAAATCGATTTATTGGGAAATACCAGAATGGCTAGGGTATTTTCCGTTCGTGCTTTTCTAACTCATAATGAATAAAAAAGTTGATCCATATATTTCGTGATACCCGTATGATAAACGGCATAAATACGATCAAAGTCAACACAATGGCGATGAACGTGTATAACAATGATGTTCCGAAGATTAGGTAGGCTATGACAAATGCAGCTACGGCAAAGGCAATTCCAACTGCGTAGCTTACATACATCGCCCCAAAGAAAAAAGAGGGCTCTATTTTGTATTTTGTCTTGCAATGTGAGCAACGCTCGTGCATTTCGAAAAGACTTCCCAAATGATACGGATTCTTATCCTTGTACATACTCTCTTCATGGCATTTAGGGCAAGTTCCTGTTAAAATACTGTAGAGTTTATTTCCTTTTTTTAACATTTGTAGCGGCTTTGCACAAAGGTAGTATATCCGATATCCATAAATGTGACGGATAATTGCGAAATTTGATTTAGTAATCGGATTTTTCTATGGTAAAAGCCCAAGAGAATATTGACCCATGTACGTTCGAACCTCTAAAATCGCGTTTCTTCTGTGCTGAACATTCACAACCTTTCCATATCCTTTGGAGGCGAGTATCTTTTTGAGGAGATATCCTTTCGATTGAACGGCGGTGACCGTGTTGGCCTTATTGGCAAAAATGGCGCGGGCAAATCGACTTTATTGAAGTTATTGGCAAAAGAGATGCCCTTGGATACCGGTACGATTGCCACGGAGAAAAATGTCAAAATCGGATTTCTAAAGCAGGATATTGATTTTGAAAAGGGGAGAACCGTTCTTGAGGAGGCCTATCAGGCTTTCGAGGAAATCAAAAAGCTCGAAATACAGTTAGACGAAATCAATAAACAGCTGGTCGATAGAACCGATTATGAATCTGAAGGCTACAACCAATTGATGGTCGATTTGAGCGAGGTAACACACCGATATGAAATTATTGGCGGGTATAACTATCAAGGCGATACCGAAAAGATTCTTCAAGGTCTTGGATTCAATAGAGAAGATTTCAATAAAGATACCGACACCTTTTCTGGCGGATGGCGCATGCGCATCGAACTTGCCAAGCTGCTTTTGCAACGAAACGATGTGCTGCTTCTGGACGAACCAACAAATCATTTGGACATCGAATCGATAATTTGGTTGGAACAATTCCTGAAAAACCATACCGGTGCCGTGGTCATTGTTTCCCACGATAGAATGTTCCTCGATAATGTGACCAATCGCACTATTGAAATATCCTTGGGCCGTATTTATGATTATGACAAACCGTATACTCAATTTCTGCAGCTTCGTGCTGAAATCAAGCAGCAACAAATAAATGCCCAAAAGAACCAAGAGAAAGAGATCCAACAGGCCGAGCGATTGATAGAAAGGTTCAGGGCGAAATCGACCAAGGCATCCATGGCGCAATCGTTGATCAAGAAATTGGACAAGATGGAACGGATTGAGGTCGATGCCGACGACAACGCTGTGATGAATGTTAGGTTTCCCGTATCTGTTACCCCTGGCAAAGTTGTGGCTGAAATCCAAGGTCTTTCGAAAAGTTATGGTCCTACCGAGGTGCTTAAAAATATCAACTTGCTTGTCGAACGTGATAGTAAAACGGCCTTCGTTGGTCAAAATGGACGAGGAAAGACGACCCTGGCCAAAATCATTGTGGGAGAAATTGAGTATGATGGTCAGTGCAAACTCGGTCATAACGTGCAGTTGGGGTATTTTGCGCAAAATCAGGCAGATTACCTGGACGGTAACAAAACAGTGCTCGAAACTATGGTCGATTCGGCAAATGAAAAGAACCGGAGCAAGGTGAGAGACGTATTGGGCTCTTTTCTATTCCGTGGTGACGAGGTCGAAAAATATGTAAAAGTGCTTTCAGGTGGTGAACGAAATCGCCTGGCATTGGCCAAGATGCTTTTACAGCCCTTCAACGTTTTGGTCATGGATGAACCTACCAACCACCTCGATATAAAATCAAAGAATGTACTTAAACAGGCGCTGATGAATTTCGGGGGTACATTGATCGTGGTGTCGCACGACCGCGATTTTCTACAAGGCTTGACCAACAAAGTCTACGAGTTCAAAGATCATGAAATCAAAGAGTACTTGGGCGATATCGATTTTTATCTAGATCAACGAAAGGCCACAGATTTCAGGGCAATTGAAAAAAAGAAAGACAGGCAGGGATTACATCAAAATTCGGACAAAAAACGAAATGATTTTGAAAGGCAGAAGCGAATAAAGTCTATCAAGAACAAGTTAAGTTCCCTCGAGAAGAAAATTGGTGACCTTGAGAAGACCATTTCACAAATAGACCATGATTTACTGATGAATTACGATGAGACCATTGCCCAGGTAGGTTTCTTTGATGACTATAACAAGAAAAAAGAACAGTTGGATGAACTCATGAATGCATGGGAGCAAACTACTGTTGAGCTTGAGAAAATATCCTGATTTCAAGCGAAATACACCATCGCATATATCTTCACCACATTAATCGGGGCTTTCACAACAAAATAAGGCAGTTTATCGATATTTTTTGTTTTTTATCGGATATTTGAAGTTATTTGTAGGTAAATTCCTATGTCTTAAAATAAAATTAAAACTTGACCATCTTGTAGATAATGAAGTTAAAACTACTTGTACCGATGTTATTGGCCGTATGTCATTCGACAATGGCATTCATCCCTCAAAGTGAGCGACAAGCCCTGATCGATTTTTATAATAGTACCAATGGGGGTAATTGGGCCTCCAAATGGAATTTGAACGAACCTGTCACTAAATGGTATGGTGTCAAAGTCGAAAATGGAAATGTGGTCGCGATTCGTCTGATGGACAATAATTTGTCAGGAGAACTTCCCGAATCTTTGGGGCACTTGACCGAATTGAAGATTTTAGATGTGGCCTTCAACAAAATCGAAGGAAAAATTCCACAATCAATATCAAAATTGAGCCTTTTAGAAGAGCTAAGGTTTGGCAAGAACAAGCTAAAGGGTGAAATTCCTGCCCGTATTGTGGACTTGAAACACCTGAAGATTATCGATTTTTACGATAATGGTCTAACGGGAAAATTACCTTCAGGTATCGAAAAGTTGAGTTCCTTGGAAGTACTATCGATTTCAAACAATAATATTTCAGGAGACCTTCCAACTGGAATCGGGCAATTGCGAAGACTCAAGCGACTTGAGCTGGCAGCCAATAATTTTGAGGGGGATATTCCTGAGAGTATTGGTAATTTGGGAAATCTCAAATCATTGATATTGGCCGAGAACGGGTTCAAGGGCAAATTTCCAACTTCGATTCTGTTGCTACCCAATTTGAAGGTCGTACAATTGCAAAACAATGATTTTGATCAGCTGCACTTGAAGAACAGCCTTCCGACCGATTCGGGTTTTGCTTTGCTTGACTATGAAAATGAAGGCGAATTCTCAAAGCGAAGCTTTAAGGATAGGAGGTTTTCGAACACCGGAAGTCGAACGGCCGATTCAAAGTTTGAAGATGGGGAAGATGACCATAATTGATTGACAAAAGATGAATGAAAAACCAAATCTTAATGGTTTCCAGTGTTTGATCATTTTGCTTTACTTGTTCGTTTCACCTACCGTACAAGCACAAGTGCCGGCTAAGGAACGAAATGTACTGATAGAGCTTTACAAGCAGACCGAGGGGGAGAATTGGAACCAAAAATGGCAGTTGAAAGAACCTGTGGCGAAATGGTATGGTATCAAGGTCGTCGACGGGCATGTAGAAGAGATCAATTTGTTTAGAAACAATCTCAAAGGGCAGATACCCAATAGTATTGGAAAGTTGGAAAATTTGAAAATACTGAATTTGGCCTTTAATGGAATACAAGGGGAGTTGCCCAATGCCATTACAAGTTTGACCAAGTTGAAGGTACTTAAACTTGAAATGAACCTTATTCGTGGGGAGCTTCCAGAAGAAATGGGGAATCTAATAAGCCTTGAAGAATTTACGGCCTTCAATAACTTTATTTCCGGTCAAATTCCTGAGTCGCTCGGGAAGAGCGAAAACTTAAGGGTTTTGAACCTTTCAAGCAATAATTTGGAAGGGCATATACCCAATTCATTGGGCAATTTGACGAAGTTGGAGAGTTTGGGTCTTTTTGAAAATTCATTGATGGGTGCCATTCCATCTGAAATGGGAAACATGACCGAATTGAAAGAACTGGTTTTGGCCAATAACCAATTAAGAGGTGAAATTCCAGTAGAGTTTGGCCAGTTGGCCAGCCTTGAAGTATTTCAAATACAAAACAACAAGTTCGATTCGTTCAAGAATTTGGAAAATATGGATACCCGCCAATTCTTGGTATTTGACTATGATAATGAGGACAATAAATTGGATTTTAAGGACATCAAATTGAGTAAAACGCGTATGGCTGATACAAAATTTGATGATGACGAAAATGAGTAGTTGTGTGTAACTTCAGTTAGTTTGGTTGGAAAGGGGGCATTAAAGCCCCCTTTTTTATTGCACAGGAGAAAAAAACTCGATGAAAATATCAGAAAATCGGAAAAAAAACGTTAAAAACAAACAATCTGTTCACTTATGAAAATTGAAATGGCGAAAAATGGACCTAGAGCCATTAAGTATATTGAAAACCAAATGAATACACGTTGTAACCCTAAATCTTATTACTATGAAGAAAAAACTACTTTATTTAACCTTTCTTTTCGCTTTAATATTCCAGACTGTCGGGGTCGCGCAGATACCTGAGAGCGAAAAATCGGCATTGATCGATCTTTACAATTCCACGAACGGCAAATCTTGGACCGTTGAATGGAATCTGAAATTACCGGCAGACCAATGGTATGGCGTCGATGTTATCGGAGAGCATGTCGTTGGCCTTAACCTTTACAAGAATAATCTTTCAGGTAAGATTCCCGCTAGTTTGCAAAATCTGAAAAAACTTGAGGTTCTCGATTTGGCATTTAACAATCTTGAGGGGCAGTTACCGTCTGAAATAACCGAGTTGTCACATTTGAAGGTTGTCAAATTGGAAATGAATGGGCTACAAGGAAAACTTCCTTCGAATTATACGGCCATGCAGAATCTTGAGGAGCTTATTTTATTCGACAACAAGTTCGAAGGAAATATTCCCTCAGGGATAGCCAAAGCTAGAAAGTTGAAGATTTTAGATGTTTCGAACAATTATTTCGATGGAAATCTTCCAGAGTCAATTGCTGGTTTGACCGATTTGACAAACTTCAGCGTTGCTGGGAACAAACTAGAGGGCGAAATCAATTTCAGCTTTGGAAAGATGAAACATCTTTCAGAATTAATGTTATCGTTCAACAAGTTTCAAGGCAGTGTGCCCGCCGGCATAGAATCTCTTAAAGACCTTCAATTTGTGCAACTTCAGGGCAACAACTTCAATTCGTTCGAAAGCTTGAAGAACATGCAAAGTGTAGACTTGGTTGCCTTTGATACCGATGATCTGCAATTGAATCTAAAGTACAAAGAGTTGCATGAGATCGATACGCGCATGGCGAACAACAAATTTGAGGATATTGAGGAATAATCTTTAAAAAAGAAAAATTGAATTAAGAAAAGGGATGCCAATGCATCCCTTTTTATATTTATAACTTTTGCCGCGTTTCCCGATCTGGGGCCGAAAAGCCTTGACTACATTTAAGATATGTTTAACTAAGATGGCTTAAACTATTGGATAGTTTTGCAATCTTAGTTTGAACCTAACTTCCTGGCCAATCCATGAATACCAGAAAAATAATATTATCCGTACTAGGGCTTGTGCTTATCGCACTTGCCGGCTTTCTGGCCAAACAGATCATTGATAGTAAAAAAAGTTTCAAACCCAAGGCCGAAAAAGTAGTGAAAACGGTTTTTGCCGAGGTTGTTGAAAACGGACCTGTACCTATCGTTGTGCCTGCCAATGGAAACCTGATTGCCAAAAGGCGGGTAGAATTGTATGCTGAGGTACAAGGGGTCTTCAAGGGGGGTAACAAGCTTTTTAAGACAGGCACCGCCTATAATGCAGGTGAGACGATTATTCGAATCGATGCCTCGGAATATGCTGCCAGTGTTCAGTCCGCCAAGAGCAATCTGTATAACCAAGTTACATCCATAATGCCGGATTTGCGATTGGACTACCCTGAAATATTCCCCAAATGGCAAGCCTACCTCAATGGTTTTGATATGGCCAAGGCTACACCTGCCCTGCCGGAAATGACTACGGAAAGGGAAAAGTTCTTTATCTCGGGACGTGGTATTCTCACGAGTTACTACAATGTCAAAAATTTAGAACAACGACTCTCAAAATACCGGATTTCGGCTCCTTTCAAGGGCGTTCTAACCGAAACCCTTGTGACCGAGGGCACTTTGGTACGCGCTGGACAGAAATTGGGCGAGTTTATCAATACCGACCTATACGAACTCGAAGTGGCAGTAGCCAAAACTTACAGTGACCTTTTAAAAGTTGGCAAAAACGTAGAGTTGGCAAATCTCGATAAGACCGAATCGTATACAGGAACAATTTCACGGATCAATGCCCGTGTGGATCAGGCCTCCCAAACAATCAAGGCCTTCATTGAAGTAAAAGATGGTAGCCTCCGGGAAGGAATGTACCTAGAGGCGAATTTAGATGCAAAAGAAGAACAAAATGCTATCGAAATTGACCGCAGCCTCTTGCTCGAAAGCAACCAGATTTTTGTTGTTCGCGATTCGATTTTGGATCTCATAGACGTGAATCCGGTTTACTTCAGTGACAGAAAGGTCGTTCTCAAGGAAGTTCCCGATGGAACCGTGATCATGGCCAAACCTTTGGTCGGTGCCTATGCGGGGATGGCAGTCGAAGTTTTCGAAGATAAATCAGCTAATACCAAGGGGTAATGCGCAATGTAATCGCTTATTTTATAAAATACCATGTTGCGGTCAACGTGATCATTATCGCCTTCGCCATTTTCGGTATTGCAGGTGCGAAGTCGCTTAAATCCTCTTTTTTTCCACTGACCGATTCAAAGAACATATTTATCACGATTACCTATCCCGGTGCATCCCCACAGGAAGTGGAAGAAGGGATCGTATTGAAAATCGAGGATAACCTCAAAGGCCTTGAAGGCGTTGAACGGGTGACTTCAACCTCAAGGGAAAATAGCGGTAACATCAATGTGGAAATCGAAAAGGGCAGGGACATTGATTTCATGCTATTACAAGTAAAAAATGCGGTGGATCGGGTGCCCACGTTTCCGACCGGAATGGAACCGTTGATCGTTTCGAAACTGGAAGCCATCCGGCAGACCATAAGTTTCGCCATTAGCGGCGAACAAATTCCCTTGGCCACCCTCAAGCAAATTGGCCGACAGATCGAAAACGACATTCGGGCGATCGATGGCATTTCCCAGGTAGAAATAAGGGGCTATCCACAGGAAGAGATAGAGATTGCCGTTAACGAAAACAGCTTATTGGCCTACAATATATCATTTACCGAAGTCGCACAGGCTGTGGGAAATGCCAATATCTTGGTAACGGGAGGTAATATCAAGACCGATGCCGAGGAGTACCTGATCCGTGCAAACAACCGCTCGTATTATGGTGACGAACTATCAAATGTAATTGTAAGGGCAGACCCTTCTGGCCAGACAGTTCGCCTAAAGGATGTAGCCATCGTTCGGGATCGTTTTTCCGAGACGCCCAATGCATCTTATTTTGATGGAAATCTTTCCGTGAATACGACAATTACGAGCACGAACACGGAAGATTTGATAGGCTCTGCCGAGAAGGTTCGGGAATACGTCGAAATCTTCAACCAAAAATATAACAACGTTCAATTGAGTGTTGTAAGTGATTTGTCGAAGGTCTTGACGGGGCGTACCCAATTGTTGACCGAGAACGCGGTTATGGGTATGATTCTCGTGCTTCTTTTTCTGTCCTTGTTCCTTAATACAAGATTGGCCTTTTGGGTAGCTTTCGGACTTCCCATAGCATTTTTGGGGATGTTCATTTTTGCCGGATTCTTTGATGTTACGATCAACGTGCTTTCCCTATTCGGAATGATCATTGTAATTGGCATTTTGGTCGATGACGGAATTGTTATTGCCGAAAATATCTATCAGCATTATGAGCGGGGTAAATCTCCGATTCAGGCGGCCATTGATGGAACTATGGAGGTGATTCCACCAATTGTATCGGCCATTATTACAACGGTATTGGCCTTTTCGATTTTTCTGTTTTTAGATGGTCGAATCGGTGATTTTTTTAGCGAGGTTTCCGTAATTGTAATTTTGACACTAGTTGTATCACTTGTGGAGGCCCTTATCATACTACCGGCACATTTGGCACATTCCAAGGCACTCAGACCCGTATCAAAAGAACCTAAAACAGGTCTGGCCAGGGCATTTGCAAAATTACGGGTCATCAACGAAAGTGGTGATCGCATGATGGCCTGGATGCGCGATAAATTGTACAGCCCCACACTTAAGTTCGCAATGAACTACAAATTGCTGACCTTTTCGTTCTTTGCGGTGGCATTGATTTTGACATTGGGCTCCGTTGGTGGGGGAATTATCAGAACTTCTTTCTTTCCGAGGATCGCCAGTGACAGGGTACAGGTCGAGCTTCTGATGCCCAATGGAACCAATGAAAGGGTGACCGATTCGATTATAAGCCTGATAGAGCAAAAGTCAGAAATCGTAAACCAAGAGCTTACCGATAAATACCTGAAGGATACCGATAAAGACCTTTTTGAGAATGTTATCAAAGAAATCGGACCAGGGTCTTCGACTGCGACCTTGACCATAAATATGCTTCCGGGCGAGGAAAGGCCGAATGCCATACGTTCTGATATGGTCTCGAATCGATTGCGCGAATTGGTTGGTCCCGTTATCGGTGTCGAAAGTTTGATTTATGGGTCAGGCGGCAATTTCGGGGGCGACCCCGTATCTATTTCCCTCTTGGGAAATAACATACAAGAACTTAAGGCGGCCAAGAAGGAGCTCAAGACTTGGATGGAAGACAATACGGCCTTAAAAGATGTGGCCGACAATGACCCGGCCGGAATTAAGGAAATCCGTCTGCAATTAAAGGAAAATGCATATCTACTTGGACTTGACCTTAGAAACATCATGAATCAGGTTCGAGCCGGATTTTTTGGTGCACAGGCGCAACGTTTTCAACGAGGCCAAGATGAAATAAGGGTATGGGTGCGCTATGACCGGGAGAACCGCTCCTCGATTTCCAATCTTGATGAAATGCGAATTGTGGCACCTAATGGCAGCAGGGTTCCCCTAAAAGAGATTGCGAATTATGTGATCGAACGCGGTGATGTTGCAATCAATCGACTGGATGGGCAGCGTGAAATACAGATTTCATCCGATTTGAAAGATGAAAAAACAACAAGTGCCACCGACGTATTGCTGGAAATCCAAAATGATGTAATGCCCGCCCTATTGGCCAAATATCCGACCGTAACGCCCTCTTATGAAGGTCAAAATAGGGAAGCGGGTAAGATGATGGCCTCGTTAAAAGTGGTTGGCCTTTCGGTCTTATTACTGATCTACATAACCATCGCCTTCACGTTTAGAAGTTTCAGTCAACCCTTGATGTTGCTGTTGCTTGTGCCCTTCAGCCTTACGGCGGTAGCATGGGGACATTGGCTGCATGATTTTCCCATAAATATTTTGTCGATGTTGGGCATAATTGCCTTGATTGGAATCATGGTCAACGATGGTCTGGTGCTTATCGGAAAATTTAATACCAATTTACGTGAGGGAATGCATTTTGATGCCGCCCTTTATGAAGCCGGGCGTTCGAGGTTCAGGGCGATTTTTTTGACCTCCGTAACCACCATAGCGGGCCTTGCCCCGTTAATGTTGGAGACAAGTCGCCAAGCTCAGTTTTTGATACCGATGGCAATTTCCATTGCCTATGGTATTGGCTTTGCCACATTTTTGACCCTGATCATGCTGCCCCTGTTTTTGTCTTTTAGCAATAAATTGAAAGTTGGCACCAAATGGCTGGCCACCGGAGATAACATCACCAAGGAAGAAGTCGAACGGGCCATTAAGGAGCAAAAAGAGGGTCTTCATCTCGAAGCTGAAATACAAAAGCCTACCAACGGAGTTGAGGAAAGAATACCTGAAACCACAGAAATTTGACGCGAATCACCCATAGTACAGGAACGAAAGTTAGCATGAAGCTCTTTTATTCGAGCACCATCTTATTTCTTATGGCGACAGTTGCGCTCTACTCGCAGGATAAGTTGCTCTCGAAAGAAGACGCGGTAAATCTGGCCCTTCAGAACAACTTCGGTATAAGGGTTGCCAAAAATCAAGTCGAGATTGCCGAAAACAACAAGAGTGTGTTAAACTCAGGTTTTTTACCCACCCTTACTGGTAATGCGGGGGCTACCTATCAACGAGACGATAACACGATTGAATTTCCCGGACAATTGAATCAAGATGGCGAACCAAGGGCCGATGTTGACTTATATAAGGCTGAAGCACAACGGTATAATTCATCTCTGCGGGCAGATTATATATTGTTTGACGGTCTGGGAAGATACTATAACTACAAACGCCTAAAAGAGCAATATCAACTAAGTGAACTGCAGGCAAGGGAAACTATTGAAAATACCGTCTTACAGCTTTTCAGTGTGTACTTCGAGATTGCCAGGTTGACCGAAAATGAACATGTACAGCAACAAGCCTTGGAAATATCGACACAACGAATCAAAAGGGCCGAGTATGCTTTCGAGTATGGTCAGAATACCAAACTTGACATTTTGAACGCTCAGGTCGATGTCACCAATGATAGTATAACATTGTTGAACACCAAACAATTATTGGCAAATACGAAACGGGACCTAAATGTGGTACTCAATCAAGATTTGAACGAAATGTTCAAAGTTGACACTCTTGTCAGTTTTGTTCCGCGCTTGCAGTTGGAAGAATATATTGGCCAGACCGACTTCAATAATGTGGCACTTCTTCAGACGGAAAAAAACCTGGCCATCAATGAATACGATATCAAAGTCAATAAATCAGGCTATTTGCCTACCGTAGGACTGAATGGCACCTACGGATGGAATCTCAACCAGTCTGCGGCTTCGGCCTTTTTCCCCGGTACGAATAACGAAAACACTAGAAATTTTGTTTTGGGCGCCAATCTCACATGGAACCTTTTTGACGGAGGAGGAACGACCGTTCGTGTAAGGAATGCCAAGATTGCCTATGAAAATCAAGAGCTTTTGAAAGAACAGGTACTCTTGGAGGTACATCGTGACATTCAAAATGCCAAGACCATTTATGAGAATCGCTTGAAAATCTATCGCATTCAAGAACAGAATGTAATTACCAACCAAAATAATTTTGAGCGTTCAAAAGAACAATTTCAGCTGGGCCGGATCACTTCCATTGAATTCCGACAGGCGCAGATAAACCTTCTTAACGCCCAGACCAATAAGAACCTGGCAAAATACGATGCCAAACTTGCAGAATTACAATTGTTACAATTAACGGGGCAATTGTTGAATGTGGAGTTATAAGTCGCAACTTCTACATGCCAGCTTAGTTTGCTTAACAGAAACTTTGCGAACTTTACCTTAGATTGATAGTGGTTGAATCAATATATTCTGTTTCATGGATAAAATAGGTGTGGGAATTATAGGAACGGGTTCGATTGTGAACACTTATGTCAAGTGCACAGCTGATATCAAAGAGACTGAACTTATCGCATTGTACACAAAATCATCGAACAGAACGATATCGGCAGAGAAACTTTTCGGAGCTCCAGTTTTTGACGATATTCGGAAGTTCTTGGCGTCACCGGAAATTCAATTGATTTGTGTCTGTAATGAAAGTGGCAATCATGGTGAGGCCATTGAATTGGCTGCCAGGGCCGGAAAGCATGTTCTCTGTGAAAAACCATTGGAAGTAACCCCAGAAAAAGTCGACACTGCCATTGGAATTTGTGAACAACAGGGGGTATTGCTAGGGTGCGTATTGCAGAACAGATGCTCTGAGCACTATCAATTGGTGAAAGCGTGTGTAAGCGATGGAAAGTTGGGCAAATTGCTTATGGGCAATGCGTCGATCAATTGGTATAGAGACGAAGCATATTATAAGAAGAATGCCTGGAGGGGAACCCTGCAATTGGATGGCGGTGCCGCATTTATGAATCAAGGCATTCATACCATAGATTTGTTATTGGATCTAATGGGGTCGGTAAAATCGGTCTTTGGCCAGATGAAAACAATTGTTCACAACATCGAAGGTGAAGATGTGGGTATGGGGTTGCTCAATTTTGAAAGTGGTGCCATGGGTATGATTTCGGCCGGTACAGCATTGTATCCAGGCTATCCCGAACGTTTGGAAATATATGGCGAAAAGGGAAGTGTTCTGATGGAAGGGGGCAAAATCAGACAATGGAATGTGCCGGGTGTTCCTTCTCCATTGTCCAAGGAAAAGAGCGAAGTGAAAAGTGGGGCGGCCGATCCCACAGCGATCGGACACCGAAACCATAAAACGGTAATCGAAGATATGGTAAATGCAATAAAGGAAAATCGCCCTCCTATGGTCGATGGAATGGAGGCCCGAAAAGCAGTTGAGGTGATTACTTCCCTTTACCGATCTTCTCGGCTAGAAAAATTGATTCACCTATAAAATGCTCGAGCACTTTTTTCAATGTCCCCATTGTTGGGAGCAAATCTCAATGTTGTTCGACCCGTCAGTCAATCAACAAACCTATGTCGAAGATTGTGAAGTTTGTTGTAACCCTATCGAAGTGAGCCCAGTGTTTGAATTTCATGAATTAATTGCCATAGAGGTCAAAGAAATTGGTCAGTGAGGTGTGGTGACCTTCATCTTTCACCAATGATAATTTCCAATTCCTCATTTTTTTCACCAATGGTCTTGGCCGTTTGTGGATTAACTTTTGTACTCCAAAGATAAACACGGCGTAAGCCTCCAATTTTTTCGATATCCGAAAGGCAGTCATCAGTAACATGAGTTCCGTATAAATTCAGTGCTTCTAGATGCTCCAATCGTGATAAATGGGCCACGCCCCTATCAGTAACGGTGGTTTTTTCCAACTCTAGTCGCGTCAAATTTGAAAACTGTCCAATGATTGACAGCCAATCATCCTCAATATTGGTTTGCGCCAGAGAAAGCCAGGTAATATGATCCTTTACTTTTTCAAGTTCCCTTAGTTTATCCAAGGTCAAATCGTTGTGGGTGTACTTGATGTCCAACAGAGGATTTGACGCACCCAATGATTTCACCGTGAACCCGGCCCTAGTCAAAGTCGCTATCTGGACACTGTCGGCGGCCGGCAGCCGTACCATCTCATACCAGGGCTTGGGATCGGTATCAAGCCCATACCTTCTTAACAAAACGGGTTTGATATTTTCTGTAACCTCCATTGCCGATATCTGGTCTTCCAATGAGGCTCCCTGGGTTATCCACCATTCAATGGTCTTGATTTCGTCATAGGTCAGCACATTTTTTGTCGGGGGCATAAATTTTATGTTTTTTTGCGGAAGTGTTATACGTTTGAAGAGTTCACTTTCGGATAAGTTACCTGGCACGACCGCCTGACCTTCATCCCCGCCAACCTGCAGAGAATCGCCATGGCTCATGTTCAACCCGCCCCGCCTTACCTCATCGTTGTGGCATGCAACGCATTTTTCTTCAAAAATCGGGTGGATTAAATCTCGATAAACCAGCACGGAATCCGGTGTTCGGAATGTAGGCAAGGAGTCAATTTGGGATGAAATCCCAAGAATTTTTTGAACCGGTCTAGGGGCGAATTCTGTCAGATAGGTTTCTCCATGGGTTAGGTTTCCGCCTTTGTGCCCTTCAGCAAAAAGCATTATCAATAAAATAATATTGACTCCGGTGTGCACCAAACTGGAATATGCGCCCGGTTTTCTCTTGATCCACCAACCTATAAAGGCCACCACGACCAAGGCCACTCCCAACCATCGATGCGAAAATAATAAGTCTTCCTCATATAGTCCGGTTTCTCCAAGCCACCAACCCGAAAATGCAGCCGCTAAAGCACTTAACCCTCCCAAAAACCAGGCAATTGGAATAAGGCGGCTGTGTGTTTCCGTTTTTCGATAGTTTTCATACCATTCAAATACAATGGCCAATACCAGAAAGCCGATGGGAAGGTGTACGAACAATGAGTGAAATCGACCCAAAAAAGTGGAAAACTCCAAGGTTATCATGCTAAATGTCAATTAATTGAAAATAATTAGATGCGATTTAGCTTTATTGGATAGGTCTTGCCAGAGGCCCATTGGGGTACATAAAGATTGCCATCATCATCAACGAGCACATCATGGGGGTTCCTAAAGGTCTTTCCATCGAAAATGGGTTCTTTTAAAACACCGTCTTTGTACTCCGGTTTATTCCCTCCAGGCATGGAAACAACTTTGTTGTCTTTGTTCAAAATTGCCAGCATTCCGTCCCAACTGTCCCAGGTTTTGGTTACAATGACCGCAAAATATAAGTTCTCGCCATGTATGACAGGCCGACAAATCGAACATCCGGGAAGCTTGATGGTTTCAATATGTTTGCCTCCCAAGGTAAAACGCTTGAATTCTTGATTTGCCCTTGAGGTAATCAAAAGCGTGGGGTTTTCAGAATCTCTCGTATCGAGTGTGATGCCATGACAACAATTGAATTTGTCCTTGCCTTCTCCAGCCCCTCCGAAATGATTTATGTATTCACCTTTTGCATTATAATGCACGATGTAGTTTTTACCATATCCGTCGGCAACATAGAAATCACCGTTGGGCAATATCACAGTTTCTGTTGGCAAAAACTCCTCGTCTTTGGTATATCCCCCAACTTCTTTGGGTCGGTCAAGGGTCATAATAATGTTGCCCTTCAGGTCGGTTTTGGTTACTTTATGGGTTTCGGGATCGGTGATGAACAAAAACTGGTCCGAGCCTTCCCCTGCAATTGAAAGGCCATGCGCACCGGGGAATTCCCTTCCCCATGAATCCAAGACTTTACCGGATCTATCGTATATGATGAGATTGTTGTTGTTGGCCCCGGTAGTGGTCATGAAGATTCTTCCATTACTGTCCAAGACCATTTCATGGCAGTCGTTCACCGGTATTTTTGAAGGATCTTGAACACCCCATTCTTTGTCGACTTTGTATCGAAATTCTCCGTGCCCGACAAGCTGTTCTTTCGATTTATCAGAGCGCATTGTTGCACAGGAAAAAAAGGGAGTTACAAAAGCTGCTCCTGCGGCCATCCCTGATTTTTTTAAAAAATACCTTCGACCATTCTGTTTCCTTTTGTTCATTTTTAGATTATTTTTTCTCGAATTAGAACCAACACCACGGCTAAATCGTATATAGTTGGTACCGGCCCTTTTGTATGGTGATTGTTCAAAGTGACAATGCCATCATCATCAAATCTTAATAAATGTAATAAAGTTGAGCCAAAAACATGGTGCTTAACCGAATTTAGGCCAATATTGACTAAAAGTAATCCTCGTGAACCCACAAAAGAGGTCGTTTCCGAAAGATGTTTTTTTATTTAGGGGCGATTGCCCTATATTAGCCAAAACAGTTGATTTTATTGACCTAATCTGTATTCTTAGAGATTGGGTGTGCTAGGTCGAGGTTTCTAATAATCCCACAAAAATGAGGAATATTGTACTTAGTGTTCTCTTATTGATAGGTGTCGTTTCAGGATTCTCACAGACTCCAAAGGATTTTGCCCTACAATTGACTGCGTCGGTTCAGGAAAATCCGAGCCAAATAATCTTAAGCTGGCCCTCGACAAATGCGACAAACATTAAAATTTATCGAAAGCTCGACAAGAATGACCCCTCATTTGGTAACCCTATTGCGACCATTTCCGGAACGGCCACCCAATACGTTGATGATGCGGTCGAATTGGGCAAGGAGTACGAATATCGTGTGGAAAAGGGATATTCGAACTACACGGCAAATGGATATGTGCTTTCAGGTATCAATGTTCTTCCCAAGGAGATTAGGGGGCAGATTATCTTATTGGTAGAAGCTTCAATGGCGACACCTTTGCAAGAAGAATTAATGACTCTTGAAAAAGATTTGGTAGGAGACGGATGGACCGTGGTTCGACATGATGTTCCTGCCAGCGATACTCCACCACAAGTCAAAAATAGAATAGTGCAAAGCTATAATGCTGCACCGAACGAGGTCAAGGCCGCATTTATTATCGGGCATGTTGCCGTACCTTATTCCGGCCTCATAGTACCCGACGGTCACCCAGAACATCGCGGGGCATGGCCAGCCGATTCCTATTATGGTGATATGGACGGTATTTGGACGGATAATACGGTCAATCATACCAGTTCGGCCGAGCAAAGAAACCATAATGTACCGGGCGATGGAAAGTATGATCAGAGTAACCTTCCATCCGACATTGAATTACAGGTCGGCAGGGTCGATTTTCACGACCTGCCCGTTTTTGGGCAAAACGAAACGGAGTTGTTGCGAAAATACCTCAATAAAAACCATGCCTTTCGAAATAAGTTCTTTACTGCGACACTACGGGGTTTGATTGACGATAATTTCGGGGGTGGATCAAGTTTCTACTCTTCCAGCTCTTATCGTTCGTTCAACGTCATGTTCGGGGCAGGGAATGTGCATGACAGGGATTACTTTTCGACCATGGCGACAGATAGTTATCTATGGTCACATGGCAATGGCCCTGGTTTTTATGATAGGGCGAGAGATGTGGGCACAAGTCAAGATTTTGCCAATATCGAGGTTAAATCGGTTTTTACCACCTTGTTCGGAAGCTACCACGGTGACTGGGATGTTCAGAACAATTTCATGCGCTCGGCTTTGGCAAGTGGAGATATTTTGACCTGCGCTTGGAGCGGTCGACCACAATGGCAGTTTCACCAAATGGCCCTGGGCGAGAATATTGGTCTTTGTGCCAAAAACACCAATAACGCCTTTGAATATGAGTATACCACACACAATACGTCATCGGTTCATGTGGGCCTGATGGGAGATCCAACCTTGCGGATGCATATTATCGCCCCCCCTTCGAACCTACAATTGTCAGAGAACAGCGGTGCCGAATTAACATGGACGGCTAGTGCAGATGACATATTGGGTTATTATGTTTACCGGCGATTGAAAGGTGCTGGAAGTTTTGAACGGGTTTCGGCTGAAATTATCACAGCCACCTCATTTACGGCGACCAATTTGCCGTCGGGTCTCTATGAGTTTATGGTAAGAGCCGTCAAATTGGAAACGACACCCAGTGGAAGCTATTATAATCTTAGTCAGGGTATTTTCGGTGAAGTGCAATTGGGTCAGACTGAGCCTGAAACCCTGGTCGCTGATGCAGGTGAAGACCAAATTCTGAGTTGTACTATTTCATCCGTGCAATTAGGCGGAAGTAGTACCACGACAAATGCCACGTACAGCTGGACGACGCCAGATGGACAAATCGACACGGCCACCGACCAAAATAGTGTAACCGTAAGTGCGCCTGGCACATATACCTTGACCGTATCAAGGCCCAATAGTGAAACGGTGACCGATGAAGTAACGGTGACGGAGGAGGTCGATGTGCCTGAATTGGAATTGGGGGATGATGTGACCATTCAAAGCGGGGAAAATACCAATATCGGAATAGAGGCTATTTCAGGGTATACGTACGAATGGTCACCTATTGAAACATTAAGTGAAGCGTTGGTGTCAGACCCTATCGCGTCGCCTTCGGAAACAACCGTGTATACATTGATGGTGACCGCCCTAAATGGCTGTGTTGCCGAGGACAGTATTACCGTTTTTGTCGAAGATACCGATGAAGGAATGGAAAATGAAGGAGAAAATGAGGAAGGGGAAACCGGTGGGGAAGGTGCGATAGAAATGCTTGATGACATTGTTATCTACCCAAATCCTACTTCCGACATGATTCGTATCGAATCCGATGGCGAAGTATCGGCCATAGCTATTTCCGATATGACCGACAAAACGGTTTTAAGATCGACCAATAAGAACATAGATGTTTCGAGACTAAGATCCGGTGTTTACCTGCTACACTTTATTATAAACGGAAGACTGGTCGTCAAAAGCTTTATCAAACGATAGCCATGTAGTAAGTGCGCTTTGGTTAGGCCAGAACCTCTTTGACCACCTCTCCGTGAACATCGGTTAGCCTGTACCTTCTGCCTTGGAATTTGAAAGTCAAACGTTCATGGTCTACTCCCAAGAGATGCATCAAGGTCGCTTGAAAGTCATGAACATGAACTGGGCGTTGCACTACATTGTAGCCAAAATCATCGGTAGCACCTAAGGTAAACCCTTTCTTTATTCCCGCACCTGCCATGAATAGCGTAAAACATTTTGGGTGATGATCTCGGCCAAAATTGTCGGGTGTCAATTTTCCCTGTGAATAATTCGTACGTCCAAATTCACCGCCCCAAATAATCAAAGTGTCCTCGAGCATGCCCCTTTGCTTTAAGTCCGTGATCAACGCGGCAGTGGCCTGGTCGGTCTCCTTGCATTGCACTTTTATCGCATTGGGAAGATTGCCATGCTGATCCCAGCCCTGATGATATAACTGTATGAATTTGACATCCCGCTCGGCAAGGCGTCTCGCCAATATACAATTGGCGGCATAAGTGCCCGGTTTACGGCTGTCTTCACCATACATTTTGTAAATATGGTCTGATTCGTCACTCGTATCCATTATTTCAGGTACTGATGTTTGCATTCGAAAGGCCATTTCGTACTGGGCCATTCGTGCAAGAATCTCGGGGTCCCCTACGTCTCGATGATTTATTTGCTCGAGTCTTTGAAGCTGATCAAGTTGTTCCCTTCTACTTTTCCCATCGATTCCTGGCGGATTGGTCAAATATAACACCGGGTCTTTACCAGCTCTAAATTGTACGCCTTGATGTTGAGAGGGTAAAAACCCATTTCCCCAGGCTCTGGAATATAATGGTTGCCCGTATTTGTCTTTTGTGACTAGGACGACGAACTCGGGAAGATTTTTGTTGTCGGTTCCCAGGCCGTAGCTCACCCATGAACCGATAGATGGCCTACCGGGAAGCTGCGAACCGGTCTGAAAAAAGGTAACCGCTGGATCATGATTGATCGCCTCGGTGTACATTGATTTAATGAAGCATAGCTCATCGACAATTTTAGCGGTATGGGGCATCAAATCGGATACCCAGGCACCGCTTTCGCCATACTGTTTGAAGTCGAAAATTGTTCCGGCAATGGGCAACGAAGCCTGACCAGATGACATTCCTGTAAGACGTTGACCCTGTTGAACACTTTCGGGCAGGTCTTGTCCATTCATTTTGTTCAATAAGGGTTTGTAGTCAAAAAGGTCCAGTTGAGAGGGGGCGCCACTTTGAAAAAGATAGATGACCCGTTTGACCTTTGCGGGAAAATGGGGTTGACCCAAAACTCCCCCACCTGTAACTGGGTTAACGACGTTCTGCCCGTTATTTGCGAACAGGCCCATGGGGTCTAACATCGATGCCATGGATAGGGCACCCATTCCTAAGGTGGTTTTCGTCAAAAAATCACGGCGTGAGTAATTCTTATTATGATTGTGTGTACACATCGTTTAACGTTTCATATAAGCTTCATCGTGGTTCAAAATAGTGTTCGCCACCATTGTCAAAGCTGCGGTTTTTTCATTTATTAAAGGTGCTTCCAGTTGTTTTTGACCCACCGATAGCAGTTCTCGAACCTCCTCCGGATTAGCATCAAAGCGTTCGATTTGGGTGTCGAACAAATTCTTTAGAACCGAAGTTTCCTCTTTTTTTGGATGCCTGCTTACCGCCAGTCTAAATCCGTGGGAAATTTGATCCTCCAAAGTCTCTCCACCTTCCTTTTGCATTCTCTCGGCCAGTACTTTGGAAGCCTCTATAAATTGTGTGTCGTTCATAAGAACCAAAGCTTGTAATGGGGTATTGGTGTTCTCACGCTTTACGATGCAAACTTCTCTTGAAGGGGCGTCGAAAGCGGTCATGGCCGGATGCGGGGATGTTCGCCTAATAAAGGTATATAGTCCACGCCGATAAAGGCTATCACCCTGTGACTCTTTGTAATTCAACAATCTATGCGAAAAACTGTTTTTTTCGATCCAAAGATTTCCGGGTTGATAGGGTTTGACACTTTCACCCCCGATTTGTTGTACCAAAAGTCCACTTGCGGCCAAAGCATTATCCCTGATCATTTCCGCCGGAAGTCGGTATGAATTGTTTCTTGCCAAATAAATATTGCCAGGGTCTTTTTCCCTTAGCTGCTGTGATATTTTGGAAGATTGTCGATAAGTATGTGACATGACGATGGTCTTTAAAAGGGCTTTCACATCCCAACCACTTTCCATGAATTCTACCGCCAACCAATCGATTAGCCTCGGGTGTGAGGGGAGGGAACCCTGTACCCCGAAATCTTGTGGAGTAGCCACTAAACCTTTACCGAACAACATTTGCCAATAACGGTTTACGGCGACCCTGGCGGTTAAGGGATTGTCCTCAGAAAAAATCCATTTGGCGAGCCCCAATCTGTTTTTGGGCATTTTTTCGGAAAATGTGGGAAGTACTTCGGGCGTACTGGCTTCAACCTCATAAATGGGTTGTTCATAATCACCTCTGTCGTAGACGAATGCCTTTCGCTTTTTTGGCATTTCTTCCATAATCATGACCTCCATGACGGGAGACATCAGATTCAGCCAATTTTCTCGCAATGATTTAAGTTCATTTTCAATTGTGATAATTCTTGGGGATTGTTCGATCCAATAGTGCTTGGCCTTTAATTCTTCTTTGGGAACTTTGTTCCCTTCCATTAGAACGGTCAACTCAGGTTGAGTCAAAGCTCTGGAATAAACATAAATGTCGTCCAACGCACCTTTGAAAATTCCGTTTTCACCCGTAAAGGCCCGATAACTTTTGGCGACCAGCGTAGGTTTATCCTCGATAACATGTGTCGAATTTGAGATTGTCTTTATCGATTTATACAGCCTATCATAAGGTGTGGAGGTATCTATTTTTTGACCATTGACGAACAGCGAAAGACCTTCTGCCTTACCAGTTCCGTCATAGGTGAATGCGACATGCTTCCATTCATTGATTTTTATGGAATCTTTTGATCGAACTTGAATATAGTTGTGAGGGAGCGAATGCACCAACCTTGCATTCAAATGGTTCAAACTGTCAAGATAGAAATCCCAACCCCGCCAAAAATTGTTCTTTACACCAGTAGTACCTAATAGGGTTTGGGTCTTTCCTGCTTCCCTTTTGGTGGAATTCATCCAAAGGGCCACCGAGAATTTATCTGTCAATTCGAAATTTGGGATATTCTTAATTGATATATCATCATATTCCCCTGTAAATGCAAATGCATTTCCCATTTTACCTTTGACGATTTCAGGTTTTTTACTGGCTGTAACATTGGTATTTCGATCAACAATGAATTTTTTTCCGTTGGCCTGTAACTTTTCAAATGGGTAATGACCGATTAACCCATTCTGTTTAAAGTTTTTGGGTAATTCCTTCATAAAGGTTTGAAGGTCGGCGAGCTCCTTTTTTGTCAAACGCAGTTCCTCTTCTTTTTCTCTAATCGAATTTTCAAGGGAATTCAGGGCGGTCTCGGTTTCAGGGTCAGGCAAGGCCATCATAGGCCCATAATTGCCGTCATCACCGGTCATACCCAATTCTTTTACATTGTTGAAAAAGGCGGCCATTTGAAAATAGTCTTTTTGCGAAATCGGATCGAACTTGTGGTCGTGACACCTTGCGCAAGAGACGGTCAGGCCTAGAAGTGCCGTGCCTACCGTTTCAGTACGATCCCAGACATAGTTCAATCGAAATTCCTCTTCGATGGCCCCACCTTCCGCTGTCATAGGGTGATTTCGATTGAAAGCGGTGGCAAGCCTCTGCTCCTTGGTAGGATCCGGAAACAAATCACCTGCCAACTGCCAGGTAACGAATTGATCGTAAGGCATATTTTCCTTAAAAGACTTTATGACCCAATCGCGCCAAGGCCACATCAATCGCCAGCCATCGGCATGAAGTCCGTGAGAATCGGCATAACGTGAGAGGTCCATCCAATCAACGGCCAATCTTTCGGCATAGGTGTCGGTGTCGAGAAGTCGGTCTACGACCTTCTCATAGGCTTCAGGACTATCATCGGATAAAAAGGAATCGATTTCATCTATTGTGGGAGGTAGGCCTGTTAGGTCAAGCGATACACGTCGCAAAAGCCTTTCTTTGTCTGCTTCAGGTGAGGGTTCAAAACCCTTTTGCTTCAAGAGTCGTTGAACAAAACGATCCACTACATTATTGGCGGGCCAATTGTCATTCTCTGAAACGGGAACTTGAGGTTTTATAGGTTTGCTGAATGCCCAATGATCTTTCCACTCAGCGCCTTGATCGATCCATTTGATGATTATCGCTTTCTCCTCGGCATTAAGCGACAAATGCGAATCGGGAGGTGGCATTTGCATTTCTGGGTCATTGCTCAGAATTCTGGCTACGCTTTCACTATTTTTTGGGCTGCCCGGAACAAAGGCAATGTTTCCACTTTCGAGTTTTCCAAAGGCCGATTGCTCATTATCGAGTCTGAGATTCGCTTTTCGCGTGTTTTCGTCAGGGCCGTGACAAGTGTAACAGCGGTCTGAAAGAATGGGCTTTATATGGAAATTGAAATCGATTTCCTCGGGAATTTCATCGTATGCGAGTTCAACATCCGAGGGAAGATTGTATGAACAGGATGCCAGGGCAAGTAGTAAGAATTTCGGTAATATCAATCGAACGTTCATGGTTTTCAAGGGAATGAGTATTAAAAATACATAATTTTGCACAGAACTGTTGTTCGTCCATTCTTTAGAACCCACGGTCATATAGGGTCATTATAAGTTGATTTTAGGGGCTGATATCGGAACTTTTACTTATTTTTGCTGTCCCGATTTTTAAGTTCGGAATCTTAGGGTTATTAGCTCAGTTGGTTTAGAGCGCTGCCTTGACAGGGCAGAGGTCACTGGTTCGAATCCAGTATGACCCACATAGGAGTGTCATTTTTCTTTTTGAGTTTACGCTTCTGGCTTCGCGCACTGTCCACCTATGCTAGAGCGGAGGTAACTGGTTCGAGTCCAACATATACCAGAGCTCTCTTTTAAATCAGGTCCAAGACACGTTCCAAGGCCATGCCCCGGGAACCTTTAATCAACAGGGTGCTTTCAGGAAGCTCTAATCTTTCCAGATGCTTTTTGAACGTATCAAAACTGGCAAATTTGGGGTTGCCCGACTCGGTCTTATAAAAGTTTTCCCCGAGAAGAAATACTTTTTCAAAGGGCAATGATGCAGCCAAATGGGCTATTTTCCGGTGTTCTTCTTCGGCTGAGTCACCAAGTTCGAACATATCACCTAAAATTGCGATTTTGTTTTCGGCCTTCATGCCATCGAAATTTTCCAATGCCGCCTTCATACTGGTCGGATTGGCATTATAAGCATCCAATATGATCTTATGCCCATTTTTTTCAATGATTTGGGACCGATTGTTTTCTGGCACATAGGATTCTATCGCATCCTTGATGTCCTCCTTGGGCACATTGAAATATTTGCCTATGACAATAGCAGCGCAACAATTCGAAAAGTTATACTTTCCGATCATTTGTGATTCTACCACAAGATCTTCAAAACTCAATTTTACAAAGGGGTCGGCGCCCAAGAAATTGATCTGATAATATTGATGATCATTTTGACTAAAGCCATACTTGTTGATATAGGTGCCAAGTTTCTTAACTTGAATGGGGTCATCTGCATTAATAAAAACAGATTTTCTGTTTTCGGTCAAATAGGTGTACAGCTCGCTTTTTCCCTTGATGACACCTTCTTCACCTCCGAATCCTTCTAGATGGGCTTTTCCGAAATTGGTAATATATCCAAAATCGGGTTGTGCCAAAGAAGATAAAAATTCGATTTCCTTTTGGTGATTGGCACCCATTTCTACGATTGCGATTTCCGTATCGTCTTGAATTGAAAGCAATGTTAGCGGTACACCAATATGATTGTTAAGGTTTCCTTTAGTGGCGATTGTGCTGTACTTTTTGGAAAGCACGCTATGGATCAACTCTTTGGTGGTGGTCTTTCCGTTACTTCCGGTCAAGGCTATGACCTTGGCCGTGCAATGATTTCTATGGTAGTTGGCCAATTGCTGTAGCGCCTCCAAGACATTTGGCACTAAAACAGTAGCATCATTTACTTTGTGTTTTTCTTCATCGATAACGGCAAGGGTCGCCCCTTTTTTTAGCGCTTCCTTGGCATATTCATTACCGTTAAAGTTTTCGCCTTTCAGGGCAAAAAAGATACAGTCGTCTTCAATTTTTCGAGTATCGGTACAAACATTGGGGGACCTTAAGAACCGTTGGTGAAGTTCTGAGATTTTCATACGGTAAAAGTATAAAAAAAGCCCCGACGGAATCGCCGGGGCTCTTAATCTTTATCTAGCAATCTTATCTTGCTTTTTTACCTCTAGGAGTCTTGTTTTTGGTTTTAGATTTTGACCCTACCCTTGACATCGCACATCTAAAGCCGATATAATCGGTCGCCATATATTGTGGCAAGTAGCGTCGCTGGGCGGGATCCAACCAATAGGCCCTATCCCTCCATGAACCACCTTTAAATACACGTACTTCATCGTTGATTAATGAGGTTCTGTTGTTTGACTTGTCATATTCACGAATCAGATTACCTGCAGAGTCACGTTCGACCCTATGTCTAGGCGAGTCATACATTTTTCTTTGATTCTCTTCGTCTTCATCGCTAAAACGATCGAAAAACCTTGATGAACCTGGATCACCATCTCTGTAACCGCGGTTATCACTTGAATCAAAGTTCGTTCTCAAATAAGTCTCTTGCTCATCGACCGGCACCATTTTAATTTCACCTGGTAGATTCACGGCAACGATCTTACCATTTGGTAGTGTATCGTAGACAATTGAATCACGTAGTACATTCACCTTTCCGTCTTCACCGATTGCCGTCTTCATATAGATGTTGCCCCTATAGTAGTTGAAATCACTGATTTCATCATCAACGATAGGCCGATAAACATCTGAAACCCACTCGGCAACATTACCTGCCATATCATACAATCCGAGATCGTTGGGTTTATATGATTTGACCTCAGCTGTGATGTCTGCGCCATCATCTGACCATCCTGCGATTCCGCCATAGTCACCTTTACCTTGTTTGAAGTTTGCCAATTGATCACCTCTACCGACGCGCTGGCCATTTCTGGTATAGTCACCTTCCCATGGATATTTCTTTCTTCCACGGTAATTGTTATACTCGCGGGTACCCTGGTTCGCTTGTGCGGCATATTCCCACTCAGTTTCGGTGGGTAGGCGGTACTCTGGCATAATGATACCACTACTGCGCTTCGCATAAGTGGCAACACTGTCTTTTTTCATCTTTCCTTGTAGAGAATCAATTTGACCGTTGTATACCGATTCAGGTCTGTTCAAATAGGCTTCGGTACTAAAAGTGCCTTGCACCTCACCGGTTACAGCCTGATACTTGGCATCTTTTGCCAAATAACCCTCTTTTTCCAACATTGCCTCGTTCACACGATCGGTTCTCCATTCTGCAAATTGGGTCGCCTGAACCCAGTTTACACCTACTACTGGATATTCTGCGTAGGCCGGGTGACGCAAATAATTGTTGGTCATGGTCTCATTAAAGCCTAATCGATTTCTCCATACCAATGTATCTGGAAGGGCTCCTTTATAAATATTTGCGTATTTCGGGTTTTCCGGTGGATAAACACTTTTCAAATAATCAAGGTATTCCAAATACATGACATTGGTTACCTCGGTTTCATCCATATAAAATGATTGTACATGCTGTGAAGTAGGGGTATTGTTCCAATCGTGCATCACGTCATCTTGAACCTTACCTTTGGTAAACGTACCGCCTTCGACAAAAACAAGACCGGGAGCCGTTTCTTGCTCCTTGAAATCTGTATTGTACTGAAAGCCGCCTTCCTTCGCATTGATTTTCCAACCAGTAGCTCTTGAAACGTTTTTGGAAGATGAAGATTTTTTACAGCTGGTTACTGAAAAACCTCCCGCTATCACGGCACAAGAAAGTACAACTTTGATAAACTGTTTTTTCATAATTAGGACTTGAGTTCAAACATTTGAACTACATTTTTAATGAGTAGCTCGAGATTTGTGTTTTGATTAATTTAGGTGTCACTTTCGGCATATAAAACGACGATTTGTACATAATATTTTGTCTTGCGAAAAAATATTTGACAAATTGTCAACCTTGCATTACCAAAAGGCATCAATACATTAAATATAACGATGTAAAAAATAGATTAGTATGGCCTTGACGATAATCTTTTTGGGCAAAGTCAGAGGCTTTTATAATGATCTTTGACCATCTGAAAATTTAGACGGGCCTCTGAACATAATGAGTCGTATCTTTGGTGTCAAAGAGGTATTTGCAAAAAATATCTGGCATAACACAAGATATTGTTGAAATAGTCGTTTACAAGGTTAACAACCGGAATGCCCAAAAACGGCGTTAAAACTGATTTGTTTAAGAACTATTGACCAATTTAACTTTACCGATTTTAATGATGAAGAGATTAACTATACTTTTTTTACTGGTTTTTGTATGTAAACTATCAGGCCAAGATGACCAAAGGGTTATCACGACCGCTGTGCCATTTTTGACCATCGCTTCAGACGCAAGGGCTGCAGGTATGGGTGATATGGGAGTGGCTACTTCGACCGATGTGTTTTCACAACAGTGGAATCCTGCCAAATTTGCCTTTGCCGATAGAAAGATGGGCATTGGGGTAAGCTATACACCTTATCTTGAAAGTATAATTACCGATATAGCCCTTTTAAACGCCAGTTTCTATAACAAGATAGACGATCAAAGTGCCTTCGCGCTTAGCCTTAGATATTTTACTTTGGGCGAAATTATTCTCAGACAGACTCCCGGGGAAGAAGGTAGGCCTGTCAAGCCCAATGAATTTGCACTAGACGGTTCGTATTCCCTCAAATTGAGCCCTACATTTTCGATGTCCGTTGGGGGTAGGTTCATTAGCTCGAATCTCAAGTTTCAAGACGATGCAACGGTCGATTCTCAGGCTGGTAGTTCTTTTGCTGTCGATGTCTCAGGTTACTACCGATCTCGAGAAAAGGCATATAATAGTTTTGATGGTCGATGGAGAGCAGGTTTCAACTTCTCGAACATTGGTGGAAAAATACAGTATGACGCAGGCGGGCAAGAGAATTTTCTTCCCGCAAATATGAAACTTGGTGTAGGCTTTGATTTTATTTTGGACCAGGACAATGTTATCGGACTTACCACGGAATTCAACAAGTTGCTTGTTCCCACACCAAAAGACTTCAATGGTGATCAAATAATCGATGCGACCGATAATGAGGAATATCAAAACATCAGTGCTTTCAGTGGTGTGTTCAAATCGTTTGGGGATGCACCAGACGGATTTGGCGAAGAGCTAAAGGAAATGACCTGGGCATTGGGTGCCGAATATGTCTATCAAGACTCGTTTATGGTACGTACTGGATATTTTAATGAAAGTGAGGACAAAGGTTCCCGAAAGTTTTTCACCCTAGGTGCCGGCTTTCGATTCAGAATGACCCAAATAGACCTTTCTTATTTATTTGCAACTTCGCAAGTGAGAAACCCGTTAGAGAATACTTTGCGTTTTTCCTTGACCTTCAATTTGGGACAAGAGTATCTGAACGACTAATAAAAAGAAAAAACATAAAATGTTAAGAGCCCTGTCCACTTTTTTTGGAGGATAGGGTTTCTTAATTTTACACAATTCTTATTGGCCCATGCAGAAACGCAAACAAGAGTTCGAATATCTTCAATACGATTCTTTCGATGAACTTTCATCCGGTGATCAAATGTTGATGCAATCTGCTATTGAGGCCCGAAAAAATGCCTATGCCCCATATTCCAATTTTCAAGTAGGTGCGGCCGTACTTCTTGAGAATGGAAAAACCGTAATTGGAAGCAATCAAGAAAATGCCTCGTACCCCGCCGGTGTATGTGCAGAGCGGGTAGCTATACTACAGGCAGGAGCCAAATTTCCCGACGTAAAGGTTATTGGTATTGCGATTTCGGCAACCTCTAAGTCGAAAGAGGTGCTCAGACCGGTATCATCATGCGGAATTTGTAGGCAGACCATGGCTGAATACGAACAAAAACAACGAACGCCGATTCCCATTTTAATGATGGGCGAGAGCGGGCCGGTAATCAAATGCAATTCGGTCTTGGACCTTATTCCCTTTGCTTTTGACAATACCTATTTGTAACGGAATCGGTAACATTTTTTCCCTTTTTTGAACCATCTTTCACGGTGTTTTTTCCTAAGGATATAATATGTATTTTTGTTTTTCCGTGTTGTTTTCACGGACGACTTGAATACGATTCAAAATTCCGAATAAACAGGTTTAAATGGAGAAAATCACCAAGGAAACATATCTAAAATGGTATGAGGATATGTTGTTCTGGCGGAAGTTCGAGGACAAACTTGCCGCAGTTTATATTCAACAAAAAGTTAGGGGATTCCTTCATCTTTACAACGGTCAGGAAGCTGTCTTGGCAGGGTCGCTGCATGCAATGGATTTGACCAAGGATAGAATGATTACGGCCTACAGAAACCATGTTCAGCCCATTGGAATGGGTGTTGATCCCAGATACGTGATGGCTGAACTTTACGGTAAGGTCACAGGCACCTCTAAGGGTATGGGCGGATCCATGCACATCTTCTCGAAGGAATACCGTTTTCATGGCGGACATGGTATTGTTGGCGGACAGATTCCGTTAGGGGCCGGTATGGCTTTTGGCGACAAATATTTCAAACGCGACAATGTAACCCTCTGCTATATGGGAGATGGGGCCGTTAGACAGGGCTCTCTACATGAAACCTTCAACTTGGCCATGCTTTGGCAACTGCCCGTAGTTTTCATTTGTGAGAACAATGGTTATGCCATGGGAACCTCGGTTGAGCGAACTGCACATACCACCGAAATTTGGAAACTGGGCTTGGGTTATGAAATGCCCTGCGGACCTGTGGATGGCATGGATCCCGTTGCAGTGGCACAAGAGGTCAGCAAGGCCGTGGAAAGAGCTAGAAACGGTAGTGGACCGACATTTTTGGAAATGAAAACCTATCGATATCGCGGCCACTCCATGTCAGATGCCCAACACTATAGAACTAAGGAAGAGGTCGAAGAGTACAAAAAGATCGATCCGATTACCCAGGTACTGGAAATTATCAAAAAAGAGGGATATGCTTCAGATGATGAAATAAAGGAAATCGATGCCCGTGTAAAATCAAGGGTTTCGGAATGCGAAAAATTTGCGGAGGAATCAGAATATCCTCCGGTAAACCAATTGTATGATATGGTTTACGAGCAAGAAGATTTTCCGTTTGTACAACATAAACTATAAGAGATGGCGGAAGTAATCAATATGCCTCGCTTGAGCGATACCATGGAAGAAGGTACCGTAGCCAAATGGTTGAAGAAAGTAGGGGATAAGGTAGAGGAAGGCGATATACTGGCTGAAATCGAAACTGACAAGGCAACCATGGAATTCGAATCTTTTCATGAAGGTACCCTTTTGCATATCGGAATCGAGGAAGGAGATGGCGCGCCTGTTGATACCTTATTGGCAATTATCGGAGCCGAAGGAGAGGATATTTCAGCTTTACTCAATGGCTCATCAGGCTCTAGTGCATCTTCTGAAACCGCCGACGGGGAAACGAAAGAAGTGCAATCAGAGGTGGTCGAACAAAATGGGGTCACCGAGGCATCAGGGGCATCCGCCCACCAATCGCCTCCCGCTGAAATCCCTGATGGGGTGGAGATTATCAAAATGCCGCGTTTGAGTGATACAATGGAAGAAGGAACCGTGGCTTCATGGTTAAAGAAAATTGGTGATACGATCGAGGAAGGTGATATTCTTGCCGAGATAGAGACCGATAAGGCCACTATGGAATTCGAATCTTTTTATTCGGGAACATTACTTCACATTGGTATTCAAGAAGGAGAATCTGCACCTGTGGACGAAGTCTTGGCGATTATTGGCCCTGAGGGCACCGATGTTGAAGCCGTTTTAAGTGCCGGAGGTTCCGTTGAAATCACATCCGAAGAAAAAACGAAAGAAATTACCGAGACATCGCCTGTAGAAACTGAAAGTACTTCTTCACAGCCTGTTGTTACTGGCGATGGGCAAAGGATTTTTGCTTCGCCATTGGCCAAGAAAATGGCGGCCGACAAGGGTATTGATTTAGCAAGTGTAAGAGGTAGCGGTGATAACGGTAGAATTGTCAAAAAGGATATTGAAAACTATAGACCTACCGAAACATCGGTAGAAGCTGTTCAGGCGACTCAAGAAGTATCGGCCTCGAGTGCTGTTGGGGCAACGCCCATTGGTCTACCCGTAGGTCAAGAGGGTTCAGAAGAGGTGAAGAATTCGCAAATGCGCAAAACCATTGCCAAGCGCTTGAGCGAATCGAAGTTCTCGGCACCACATTATTATCTGACCATCGAGGTTGATATGGACAATGCCTGGAAATCTCGATTGCAGATCAATGATTTGCCCGATACCAAGGTTTCATTCAACGATATGGTGGTGAAGGCATGTGCGATGGCGCTAAAAAAACATCCGCAGGTGAACACTACATGGAATGGTGATACTACCAAATACAACCATCATGTACATGTTGGGGTGGCGGTTGCCGTTGACGACGGCCTGGTCGTTCCGGTGTTGAAGTTTACAGATCAAATGAGTTTGACACAGATTGGTGCTTCGGTAAAAGATTTGGCCGGAAGGGCGCGAATCAAAAAACTGACGCCGGCAGAAATGGAAGGCAGTACCTTTACTGTGTCCAATTTGGGAATGTTCGGTATAGCCGAGTTTACCTCGATTATCAATCAGCCCAACTCGGCGATTTTGTCAGTTGGCGCGATTATCGAGAAACCCGTTGTGCGAAGTGGCGAAATAGTCGTTGGAAAGACGATGAAGGTTACCTTGGCATGTGACCATAGAACGGTCGATGGCGCCTCGGGCGCGCAGTTTTTATTGACCCTTAGGTCATATCTGGAAAATCCCGTGACGATGTTGGCGTAGCCTTCATTCACAAAATCATGAAATATCAAATTTTAAGAACCCGTCGGCAAATCCAGAATAACTGAACAGATTTGCCGACGGGTTTTTATAATATGAACACTATGAAGAAATTGCTTGGAGCCTTCTTGGTGCTACTTCTTTTAAGCTGTGGCGCCACTAAAATCAGAACTACCGACCCGAACAATATACCCACGGCCAACACCGATGGAGTGAAAGAAGAAGCGGTAGAATCGACTGCGACACCATCGGAAGAAGATAAAGCAATAGTTAAGGCCAAATCTTCGGTTGCCCCAATAGTCTTTTCAAATGCCGATGGCGTTGGAAAGATTATCACTTTTCTGGCTTCAGATGAACTCAAGGGTCGCGAGGCCGGTACCGAAGGCATCGAAAAAGCAGCCAATATGATCGAGTATACATTCAAGGAAAACGGTGTTGCCCCCTATTTTTCTTCCTATAAAGACACCCTTTCCAATTTTCAGGGCACGGCCTACAACGTGGTCGGCTTTCTTGAAGGCAATGATGACCGATTGAAAAACGAGTTTGTGGTAATTGGGGCCCATTACGATCATATCGGTACGGCAAAGCCCGTGGGAAATGATACCATCGCCAATGGCGCCAATGATAATGCTTCAGGGACCACAACGGTAATGGAATTGGCAAGGTACTTCGGTAATTCAAAGAACAACAAACGCAGTGTGATTTTCGCATTATTCAGTGCCGAGGAAAAAGGATTGTTGGGGTCGGCGCATTTGGCAAAAAAATTGAAGGCCGAGGGTCTAAACCTGTATGCAATGCTCAATTTCGAGATGGTTGGCGTACCCTTGAAAGACAAAGATTATTTTATGTACGTAACCGGTTACGAAAAAACCAACCTGGCGGAAGTCGCAAATCGACATGCCGGTGAGAATCTCATCGGATTTCTGCCCACGGCGGCAAAGATGAGTCTTTTTCAACGTTCGGACAATTATCCGTTTCACATGGAATTCAATGTTCCTTCGCAGACATTTTGCACATTTGACTTTACAAATTTCAATCACTATCATCAGGTTGGGGACGAAGCCGACATCATGGATTTCGAACATATGGCAGAGGTCGTAAATCGTTTGATACCCGCGGTGCAGGGTATTGTCAATGCATCTACCAAAGAAATAAAATTCAACTAAATGGCCAATGTAATCATTACCGGTACCAGTCGCGGCATCGGATTTGAATTAGCAAAACTGTTCGCCGAGGAGGGCCATCAAGTGCTTGCCCTTTCAAGGAATGATACAGCGATCAAGAACCTTGATCATGGCAATATTTCATCTTTTCCGTTTGATCTATCGGCTGGCGAAGACTTAGTTAAACTTGCAGATTTCCTGGAAACTAACTGGGACAAAGTCGATATTCTGATCAACAATGCAGGAAGGCTTTTGCACAAACCCTTTTTGGAAACCAGTTCCAAAGAGTTCGAGGAAGTTTATAAGGTGAACGTATATGGTGTTGTCGAAGTAACTAAAACCGTTGTACCAAAAATGTCAAAAGAGGGCCATGTTGTTACCATTAGTTCGATGGGTGGGGTGCAGGGCAGTATGAAATTCCCGGGCTTGTCTGCCTATAGCTCAAGTAAGGCAGCTGTAATCAACTTGACGGAACTTTGGGCCGAAGAGTTCAAGGAGACCGGTCCATCATTTAATGTATTGGCCCTGGGAGCCGTTCAGACGGAAATGCTTGAAGAAGCCTTTCCGGGATATCAAGCACCGAGCAGCGCAGCTGAAATGGCCAGCTATATCAAAGATTTCTCATTGACCGGAAACAAATTGTACAATGGCAAGTTATTGCAAGTAAGCAGTAGCACACCTTAAGATAACCGACTAAAGGCCTTTTGAGGAAACCATTTTGATGCGACCTCTCTTTGATTCGAAAGAGTTCAATCTTCAGGCCCGACCCAATTGAGCGAATTCCATAAGTGACCCAGGGCCTGAAAAATATCCATGAAAACCGCCCCAATCGGCGTTTTGCGATTTCTTCATCAATTTGGCCCAGCTTTGACCGCCTGGTTCAAAACCGTGGCAACTTCCTTTTCAGTCTTTACATTGTGGGCCAAATCAATTTTTAAAGGCTGGTTCTTTTTTCACAAACCAACCTGAACCCAATTGAAAACCCCCACAGTCGAGGGTCATGGGTTCTGCGATATGCAGATTTCGCATTTTCGGCGCCAAAATACCAACTGCCACCCCGTATTACCTTTTCATTTCCATGTAGAGGTCCTTTCGGGTCTCTAACTATCTCCGTTGACAAGGGGGCGTACCAATCGCTCACCCATTCCCAAACATTGCCATGCATATCGTATAATCCCCACTTGTTGGGCGGATACTTTCCGACAGGTTTGGGGTGACCCGGATAAATGCCCAAAGTCGAGTATTCAGATGCAATTTGGGAATTATAGTTCGCCAAGGTGTCGCTGAGCTTTGATCCGTAGTGGAATGGAGTTGTAGTGGTTGCCCTACAGGCATATTCCCATTCGGCTTCAGTGGGAAGCCTAAACTGATATCCGTTCGATAATTCATTCAGACGATCTAGAAATTTTTCTATGTCGTAATACGAAACGCTAACAATTGGATAATCAGGATGTTCATTCCGAAATGGCGACGGTTTTTCGGGATGAATTTCGTTGGTGCCCATTACTTCTGACCATTGCCGTTGGGTTACTTCGGTCTTTCCCAACCAAAAACCTTTCGATATATGAACTTTGCGTGTTGATTTCAAATACGAAGTGCCGGCAATTTCAAGATCTCCCATTTGAAAAGTTCCTTTTGGGATATGAACGAACTCCATTCCCAGTAAAGGCTCCTTTAATATCGTTGTAGAGTTTTTGGTACAACCTAAAAGACCAAAGGCAATCAGCACCATTAATAGAAAAGAAACTCTGCAAATTGCCATTTACAATCAATTCGTTAAATGCGTCGCACTATATGATCTCCACTCCAATGTGAACCCCTTATATACACCTTGGTCATGATTATTTTCTCCAATGGCTGAACCCATCGCTAGGATGCCTTTATAGAGGGCAAGGATTTTTGGACAAAAAAACCAAATCAGTCGGCTTTCCAACTTTGTAATTCGATTAAATTTCCTTCGGGGTCTCTTGCATAAACAAAAGTTATTTCACCGACGTCACTTATTGTTCTTCTTGTGATTTTCCCAAATCTTTTGCCACCATTCAACTCTAGGGACCGAAGAATTTCGGCTACATTATCTACCTCGAACGCAATATGGCCGTACCCTCTTTTGTTTGGTAGTATAGCTGCTTGATTTTCAATATTGGTGTATTGATAAATTTCAAGGGTTGGGCCTTTTTCACCGTATCCTGGAAGTAATAGATGGGCTCCTTCCAATTCGGCATTTTCCAATCCGGTTCCTTTTTCCAGCCATTCCCCAGATTGATTTCTTATCGGGGGAACAATTTTGCAGTTGAAAGTCTTTACATAAAACGTAGCAAGATCTTTCCAATTGGTACTTACAATATTTGTATGTGCATACTTTATCATTGCAGAAAATTATATTTTTTCAATTTCAGGCCGGCCCAATTTACTTCCGGTGTTTCAAGTATTTCTTGCAGGAAAGAGTTCAAATAAACTATTGGAAACTATGTCTAGTGTTAAGGCATTATTTTTTCTTTCCGATCAATAGAAGGGAATCGTTGTCTTCAAATTCTTTGTAACGTTCCATTGATAGAACCTCAAAGTATTTCTGAAATTTTTTTTTGATCGTCGATTCGGTATGATAATTTACAAATAGACCTTTAAAAATTTCAGAACCCCTTCCTTTCCAAAAAGAATGGCATACTACTCCATTCGGATTTAAGATCTTATGTTGGCTTTTTACGGAACTCGTCAATTCATTATCTTTCAGATGGTGCAGTACCTTGTTTGAATAAATTCCATCAAACCTTTTTTTGGTTTCAAGTGTAATTGCGTCCAATTCAAGAAATTTTCCTTTTGGATTTTCGTCCATCAGATGCTTAAGAAATTTAGTCGAGTTATCTGAGCCAATGACATTATAGAGTTCGTTCAGTATTTTCCAATCCGTTCCAGGGCCGGAGCCAATTTCGAGCACCATTGAATTATGTGGTAAAACTTGTTCAAGCCGTTCGATCAAGTTTTTTCCATTGACACCTTTGGCCAGTTTGATATATTCTTCTACAGATTCTTTGGTTTTATAATATTCGCCGGCCATTAAGTGTTCGTTCTAACGTAACATAACTATTGGGTCAAACATAACTCTGCCCAATTTTACTTGAAGCCCTAATTTGGTCGATGTCATTCTAAAACACTAATCCCTTTTTAAAAAATCGGCCATATTTTGATAATAGACCTTCTGAAGAATTTCTTTCGATAGGCCAAGACCGGCCGTTCTTTGATTCCTGATTTTAACTGAATCGGTACCGCTCAAATATTTCCATCTCAGCGTATAATCATCATTAAGTTCATCACGTTCTTCTTTTAGTTCGTCGGTCGATAAAGAATCTTGTGGCAAATTGTTGCCGAAATCAGTGCCGAACATAATTCGATCTTGGAATTTTGCAAAAAAAGCCTTGACCTTTTTGGAGTCTTGACCTGCTAGGTCCCCAAACCTGGCAGCGGGTTCAACATACATATTTTTAAATTTATCGAGGCGTTCCGCAATCATATCCACATCGTGTGACATGCTGCCCATATGGGCACAGAGAATTTTGAGGTCAGGGTTTTTCGAGATCCAATTATCACGGGCCGAAATAATCGTTTCGTAAGGTGGAATTTCAGAATGTTGGTACGCATGGTATTGCGGATTTCGTGTATAGTACCCATAATGCGGATTGTTGGGGTCGTCCAACGGACGCCACGCCTGAACAGGTTCGCCGATATGGGCCATAACCGGAATGTTTTGATCTTTTAAAAAATCCCAAATAGGTTGTAGTCGCTCATCATCTATTTGAATAAATTTGCCACTCGCATCCTTTGTGACCATACCGAAGTTCTTCCAGACCTTGACCATTTTGGCGCCTTGCTCTATCTCTTTGGTTAGGCGCTCGATTTCCCGTTGAACAAAGTCTGGCGAGTCAATATCGACGCCGATCAGCGAAGAACATAGCCAAAACAGGCCTGGCCTGGCCTGGTCGAGGGCAATATATTCGTCCCAACTTCTTTTAATGCCAATCGAATCTGCCAAGGAGACATCGACCAAAATGCCTTGCATGTTCCACTCCTCAAAAAATTCGGGCAGATAATCACGATTATGGCGATAATGGACATGGGCATCCACTTTTTTTATTGAGCTTTTGTCTAGGGTAACAACAACTCCTTTTTCCTGTGATTGATTTTTGGAGTTCTCTTTACAGGAGGCAATAATCAAGAGGATTGAAAAAATATAGATCGCGTTTTTCATTCAATTTCTTTTTTAATTCAGATTATTCGTTTCGAAAGGCCAAGGTGACAGGCAAAACCACTAAGCGAATTTCACTTAAGAAAAGCCAGTTTTATAGACTATCAACTGAAATACTATTCCTCTTCTGAAGATGCTGCCATGGTTTCTTCGGCTTGCTGTGCCTCTCGGTGCAGCTTATTTTCCATAATGTTCAATTTCTTGAGCTTCGCATTCCAAGTGGCAAGGGCCTCTTTATGCGATTCGATGTTTTTTAGAACGTCTTTTACGAGGGGACTGTCCTCAGAGGCATTCGAAAAGAACTGCATGTTGGTCTCGAGTTGCCGAAGCTCTTTTTTACTCTCCGCGATCTTTCTTTGAATGAAAGTGCGCTCGTTGTTAATGGCCGACTCATTATCGGCCTTTGCAAGTTCTTTTATCTTATTGCCGTATTTGAGCAGTTCGGCCTCTTGATGACCGACCTTCAGCTTTTTAAAAAGAGCATCCACTATCTTATTGAACTTTTGGTTGATACTCTTTCTTTTGAAAGGCACATGACCATATGACCGCCATTCATCAATGAATGTCTTTACCTGAGCCAGGTCTTTTTCTCGATTGCCACTTAGTTGAAATTGCTTTAGTTTTTCAAGACAGGCAAGTTTCTTTTCAAGGTTTTCATGTTCTGCCTTACGTACTGTGTTTTTTGAGGCATGTAATCGGTCGAAATAATGGTTACAGGCATTTTTAAAGTCGTTCCATATTTTATCTGAATATCTACGGGGTACGTGGCCAATTTTTTTCCACTCACCTTGAATGCGTTTCATTTCTTGGGTGGCAGTATCCCAGTCTTCGCTATCTTTTAAAGCGACTGCGATTTTTAGCAGATCACGTTTTTTGTTAAGATTTTCTTGTTGGCCCTTTTTCAGATTTTTATAAAATGAATTCTTGCTACGATTGAACCCTCGAACAGCTTCTTTGAATTTTGCCCAAGTCTCTTCGTTTACTTTCTGGGGCACTTTGCCTGCCTTAAAAAATGCATCTCGCAATTGTTCGATTTGCTTGATCTGTCGTTGTAGCGATTTATGATTGTCGGCCACGTTCGCCGAGACTAAATTGATTTCAGCGATGAGTTCATTTTTTTTCTCGAGGTTCTTTTCGTATTGTAATTCGAGTTGTTTGTAATGCTCTTGTCTTCGCTGGTGCATTGCCTTGGTGGCGTTGCTGAACCGCTCCCAAATGACTTCTCGATGGTCCTTGGCAACAGGACCTATTTCTTCCTTCCAAAGCTTATGCAATGTTTGCAGTTCGCGAAATGCCTTGTTAAGGTCTTTTTCCTTGACCAGAGCTTCCGCTCGTTCCACCAACTTTTGTTTTTCTTCAAGATTGTGTTTGAAATCCAGGTCACGAAGTTCCCTGTTCAGGTGAAGGAAGTCGTAAAAAATCTCTATATGGTGATGATAAGTCCGCCAAACATCATTGTAACTGTTACGCGGTACCGGGCCTGCATTGCGCCAATTTTCTTGCAGCTCGCGAAAGTTCCTGTATGTTTTGTTAATATCCTCCTCTACATTGATCAGGCCCTTCAACTGTTCGATGATTTCCAGTCGGTTTGCTAGATTTTCCTTGAGCTGTTTTTCGAGTTTTTTGTGATATTGGTTGCGTTTCTCACGGTAATCGCCAAAGACTTCGTTGAATTGTCTTTTGGTCACTGAATTGTAGCGAAAATCCATTTCACTGCCTCCGCTGGCAATGAATTCTTCTTTTTTGGTTTCTATGAACTCCTGAAACTTTCGGTCAAATTCGTGTTTGATACCATCTACGTGCTTCTTGATGGCCTGTACTTTTTCATTACGGACAAGGCGCTGAAGTTCTCCCACGAGATTCTCCATTGACATTGAATGGTAGTCTAAAATCGGAATATGATGGCGGCGATGGTTATCGGTGTCTTCGGCGTCCTCGGTATTTGATTCCTCGATTTCTTCCAAAACTTTTTCTTCGCCATCCTCCCGGCCTCCACCTTTTTCCTCTGCAGTAGTTTCCTTGCCGTTATCGGCTTCGACCTTTTCCTCTTGGGCATCGGCTCTTGTTTCCGTTTCCGACAATCCGGATTCGGTCACGGTCTTTTCTTGATCAAGTTCCTTCTCTTCAAGCATCACCCTTATTGTAAATTGTACTTTGGTCGCTAATGTAAGATACTAACTAGTGGTTGAACCACAAAAATTTAATGGTCCCTTTTTGGCCACATTGGGGCAACTTCATTATCTGGAATGTTTTAAAGATGCCTTGAATTCGAGTGCATCAAGAATTCCAAATTTCCCAAGAGGCTTCTGCCTGAAGTTCGAGCATTTTTAAACCATTGACAATGGAGGCTCCCCTCTCTTCCCCCTTTATTAAAAACGAAGTTTTCGAAGGATTGTAAATAAGGTCGTACAACAGGTGTTTGTCACCTAAAAATCGATAGGGAAGGGTTGGATACTTCTCAACCTCGGGATGCGTACCCAAGGGTGTGCAGTTGACTATCAAAGTATGCCCCCGTATTATTTTCTCGTTCAAATCGTGATAGCTGAATTGCCCTTTATTTGCATTTCGGGAAACGAAACGAAAATCGATATTCAATTTTTCAAGAACATACGCAATTGCTTTTGAAGCCCCACCAGTACCTAAAACCAAGGCTTTTGTGTGGTATGGTTCTAAGTGCGAAACCAGCGATTTTTCAAAACCAATGGCATCGGTGTTGAATCCGATCAAGTGATCAGTTGATACCTTTATCGTATTTACGGCACCAATTTGCGCGGCGGTATTATCCAATTCATCAAGAAAAGGAATGACTTCTTCCTTATAAGGAATTGTGACGTTAAGGCCCTTAATTTGCGGATCATCTTCAATGACTTTTTTAAAGTCATCAATGGAGTCAAGATCAAAATTTTCATAGGAATGGTCAGAAAGTTCCAAATCATTGAACTTTTGAGTGAAATACCCCTTAGAAAATGAATAGGAAATATTCTTCCCGAGAAGACCATATCTGTTTCCTAGGTTCTTTCCTTTCAAAGCCTTTTAATTTTAATTGCCATAGGGCTGAATCGAATTTCTTATCGGTTATCGGACATTATGGGCAAGATGAAATTTTTCCGACTGCAGACCACATAGCCTTCTTCCTCAAACTTTTCTTCTGTTTTTCCCATACCAGTCAAGTGCCAATAAAACACAAATTCCGACAACAACAAAAAATAGTGCCCACCAAGTTTCGGGAATCGAAAAATCAGGAAAGTAACGTTCGTAGTTTTTGATGATCTCCTTTCCGTTGGTGTCCAATAGTATCTTGCCTGTCTCGTCGACCTGATAAATAGTTTTCTTCCAGGGCCACACAACTCCCAATGAACCTGTGATAAAGCCTATGATTACTGCAGTCGTTATGTGTTTGTAGTGTTTGAGAACATATCCCAATAGATGTGATAGAGTTACCAGGCCTGTAGCAGAACCCAAAGTGAAGACGGCGAGTATTTTCAAAGTGGCCAAGCGGGCAGAGTTATTAATAAAACTAAAATCGCCCCTGATCATTTCGGCAAAGGTGTCATAAAGTGCATTGACCGAATCGACCAAGAGCAAAACATAATTGCCTAACAATATCAAAATGAACGACCCCGATAGGCCAGGGAGTGTCATGCCCGATACACTTATAATTCCACATAGGAAGATGAATATCAAATTATCATTCTCTTTCGCGGGACTCAAAAAACTGATTGAGATTCCGATTAAGAGCCCGATGATTCCGGCCGTGATGGTCTTTTTGTTCCAATGTTCAAAATCTTTGGAAATGTAGTAGATGGATCCGAGTATCATTCCAAAAAAGGCCGCCCAGACAAATAGTTCTTTCTGTTCCAAAAAGTAGTCCAAGATTTTCGAAACGCTGAAATAGCTTACCAACATACCAAAAATCAAGAGAGCTAAAAAACTACCGTTTACGTAGCGATAAAAACTCTTGAAGCGGCCACCGAACAAAAGCTTAAAGGCCTTTAAGTTTATTTTTTGGAGGGAATAGATAAACTCTTCGTAAAATCCACCAACAAATGCCACGATACCTCCTGAAACCCCTGGTACCTTATTGGCCGCCCCCATAAAGAGTCCTTTGACAACCAAAAAAAAGCGATCCAATAAAGTTCGTGATTGATACATTTTGGGAGATTACTTTTTTGCAGCAGTTCTTTCAAGGATAAAAATAAGGGCAAATCCGGCAATGGCGGCAATAATGGCAAATGTCAATTGTGGGTCTCCTTCAAACGAAAAAGGGGAAATACTTTGTTCGGCAATGATTTTTTCCTTGTCACCAAACATTCGCGTCTCCAATACTTTTTTCCATGGCCATATTTTGTTCAAGGAACCCAATATGAAGCCTGTCAGAATTGCCAAGGTGGTATTCTTATAATTGGTAAACATCCATTTCAACACTCTTGCAAAACTCATAATTCCAAATAGCATACCAAGCCCCACGGTAACCAATATTCTAAAATTCTTTTCATCAAGGGCGTCAATCAATGTCTTATAAGCGCCCAATAGAACCATAATAAACGAACCTGAAATACCGGGAAGAATCATGGCGCATACGGCCAAAGCTCCCGAAAGGAACAAATAGGGTAGGCTGGTCGAATTTTCGGATGGCGGCAATTCTGTCAAATAATAGGCCACAAAAGCACCGATCACCAATAGTACTAGATTGAGAATGCTCCACTTTTTGATATCCTTGGCGATGAAAATGACACTGGCCAACACCAATCCAAAAAAGAAAGACCAAATCAGTATCGGTTCGTTTTCGAGAAGCCAGCGCACCAATTTTGTAAATATGAGAATGCTTATGGCCATGCCAGCGATAAGGGCCAATAAAAAATTCCCGTTGAGGGCTTTCCAAAAACTCAAGAAGCCTTCTTTTCTCCAAAGTGTCAATGTCTTAAGGTTGAGGTTGTTTATCGAAGTGATAAATTCTTCGTAAATACCTGATACAAAAGCAATTGTCCCTGCCGAAACACCAGGTACAAGTTCAGCGATGCCCATCGCCATACCTTTGAGAATGACAAATAGATGACCTAACGAAGTTCTTCTTTCCATGAAAGATAAAACGACAAAAGTAACCTTTTATTTGGAAGCTTTTCGAACGCCGGCGACGATGTCGCTTACCCATTGCGTCTCACTGAATTGAGGGAACTCCTTTTGAAAAATAGGAAGTTGGTCAAAGTTGTTCTTTAGGGCTGATACCAAAGCAATGCGTGCATTGATGCGATCGTCGTTCAACAAATAAAACCCCACCTTTCTATAAGCCAATTTGGCATTGTTAGGGTGAAATTCCAATCCTTGGGTCAGAATCTGAAGGGCACTTTCGAAATCATTGTTTTTCGAAAGCACGTTTGCCCATTTCAGCCATATCTCGGCGCTTTTATTGCCCAGGTCGATGACCTGTTTATAGGCAAAATCGGCCTCATGATAATTCTTTAAGGCGTAGTTTATTTGAGCACATTTTTTCCAATAATCAGCATTTTCACCATCAATGTTTATCGCCTTGTTGATATAGTGAAGTGCCTTTTTGTAGCTTCTTTTTTTGAAGTAGAAATCGGTAATGGCCAACCAACCTTTGTCAAGAAGGGGGTCTTCATGAACGGTATGGTACAAATAGTATTTGGCCATTTCATCATTTCTTAAACGCTCGTAGCATTTGCCGATACGGAGATAGGCATGTGAAGTGGGGTCTTCCATTTTTACGGTTGCCTCATAATTCTCGATGGCATCTTCGTACCTGCCCATTTTCTCGAGTACCTTGCCCTTCTCAAAATAGGCACCCATAAATTTATCATCGGAAATGATAGCGAAATCAAAGGCTGTCAGGGCATCTGCATACTGCTTCTTTGCCAAGTATTGTTTGCCCAATTGATGCCATGCGACCTCTGAGTAGGGGTTACGATCTATATAATCGTTCAGGTAATAAATGGCTCCATCATAATCTTCTAAAAACTCAAAGCAGTAGACTACGTTGTATAATGCCGAATAATCTTGTTCATCGAAATCGACACATTTCATGAAACAGTCCTTGGCCTTTTTGAAATCATCCATAAAGAGATATTCCATGCCAAGCATCGAGTAAATCTCGAAACCATTGGTGGCCAGTTCAAGTGCCTTTTGAAGCAGTTCTACCGCGGCTTCATGGTTGTCTTTTTTTGAGTAGATATTGGCTCTTTGGATATAGATTTCTTCGTTTTGGGAGTTGAGCTGTTGCAGTTCATCCAATTTTTTTTCAGCAATATCCAAGTTGTTTTCAAAAACTAGGAGCTCAACATCAAGCAGCTTCAATTCGGTACTTGCAGGGTGCTGCTGCAGGCCTATTTTGATGGCCTTTTTTGCCAACGAGATTTTTCCGTTGTTTAAATAATGGTGCACGATATCTTCGAAATCTTCGGCATCGAAGAAATAGATGTCGTCGGTCTTTAACATGGATTCGAACTTCACGACAGGTTCGTCGGGCCGTTCGTTCGACTCAGAGGCCATAGTAAATCTCTTGATTGATCTTCGGAATTAAAAGTAATGGTTTGGTCGACTTTTTGGCCTAAAATCAAGCGATATTATCAACAAATTAGTTAACATGCACTTTACATTCCATTCAAAATACCAAGAATGATCTTACAGCCTTTCTCTATTTCAGCAGCTGAAATGGTAAGCGGCGGCGATATTCGAACCGCCTTTGGTTCGAATAAAAGCCAAAATAAAATCAGCCCTTGATCCTTGCTTTTTTGAATCAAGAAATCGACCGTTTTCGAATCTTCAAAGATGAGGGCCAGCATTAGCCCTTTTCCCCGTATTTCTTTTATGGATGGGTGCCTTAGCAACTTTCTAAAAAGTTGCTCCTTTATCAAAACCTCTGAAATCAAATCACCTTCAATAAGTTCTTTCAAGGTTGCCAAACTGGCCGCGGCCACTACCGGATTGCCACCAAAAGTTGTAATATGCCCCAATTTTGGATTGGTTTGCAAATTTGCCATTATTTCGTTTGAAGACACAAAAGCACCGACAGGAAGTCCTGATGCCATGCCCTTTCCGATTACCAGAATATCAGGAACACAGTTGTAGTGCTCGAAGGCAAATAGCTTTCCCGTTCTACCAAAACCGGGTTGTATTTCGTCCAAGATCAACAGCGCTCCTGTTTCGTTACACCGTCGCCTAACTTTTTCCAAGTAGTCAGCTTGTGGAAGTATGAATCCCGCTCCCCCTTGTATCGTTTCCAAAATAACGGCAGCGGTCTTATCGGTGATTTTTGCCAATCCTTCCTCAACATTGAAATCAATGAATTTAATATCGGGGATGAGGGGCCTAAAGGCACGTTTTTTTTCTTCGTATCCGGTTACGCTTAAACTGCCCATCGTGTTGCCATGATAGGCGTGTCTTGCTGAAATGATTTCACTTCTACCTGTAGAACGTCTTGCTAATTTCAAGGCACCCTCAACGGCTTCTGTTCCTGAATTCACCAAATAAGTCGTGTTGAGTTCCCCGGGCAGGACTGAGGCCAACAATTTGCAATAGTCGACAGCAGGGGCCTGCGCGAATTCGCCGTATACCATTACGTGCATATGCTTTTCAGCTTGGCGCTGAATGGCTTCTACTACCCTTGGGTGGCAGTGGCCAAGGGTACAAGCCGAAACGCCTGCAACGAAATCCAAATGTTGCCTACCGTTAGTATCATAAATACAACTTCCAGAAGCATGGGATATTTGTAAACCCAATGGATGTGGACTGGTCTGGGCCTGGTATTTAAGAAAGTCATCTTTCATGGAGATTGATTTGTCCCCACCTTTTGAACCTTTGGTCGCTCTTTGGGCTTTTCCGCATCATCATTCCCGAGAGGGATTTCGTTAACGGGATCACCCGGGTTCTGCGAACGCTCTTCTTCCTCGGCATCTATATCAATTGGGTTTTCAATGCCACGAATGGTCGCCAATTCGATACTATTGTCGTCTTCGTCGAAAATATCATCCTTGGTCAAAAGCCGCTCATCGCCCCGCCAAATAAATCCCTTTAAAAGACGACTATTGGAGGGTAGGTCCTTTTCCGGAAAAATATCACCGTCGGGATCAGTAATGAAAGTCAAATCTTCAATGTCATTGTTGGCCAATGTAATATGTATTTTACTGCAGATGGTCTTGTCGATTCCGATCAATTGATCATCGTCGTTGTACATGTAGTAAATGACCTCGGTATTCTTTACAAGATCTACGATTTTTAGTTCATTGTCTATGAACTTCCCATAAAGGTTGACACCCTTGGCCTGATTATAACCCGTTTTACTGATGCTGTCCAATGAAACGATAAAAGCGTTCTGGAGGACTTTCAGCGAATCAAGCTTTTCGGTTTTTAAGTCTGATATGATGTGAATGCTATCACCCGTCATTTGGTTTTCGCCGTTCCATACTACAGGGTTTGTAATCAATTGTGTCAAGCCTGTACGCTGTTCTGAATGTATCGAATCGCATTTTCCGCTCATGTCTGTCTTGTAGATTTTGGCATTTCGAAAGGCCCTTAAAATCCGTTTGTTCGGTTTGCCCGTAGCCATTAACGTATCGCCGTGTATAAAAATGGAATCGTTCTCCATCAAACCAATCGATACTGCCCTTTTCGTAGCGAACACCGAATCCTTGGCCTTAAAAACCTCGGCGTAATGGGCTTTAATGATTCCCTTGTTTATGGTATCCGTAACGACAATATTATTGGTCGCCGAGGCAAATTCTGAAGCTTTATCGAAATAGACACTATCGCCTTCCACGATTCTATTGTTATAATGTATCTCGGTATTTTTGATTCCGTAGCCATTCTCGATTTTGGTATCGTAGAAACCGCGTTCACAGTACATTTTGTAGTCGGCCCCCTTAATCGTTGAGGGACCATACATATAGGCGTTTTTGGAAGTAGTGTAATAATCCAATTGTTCGGAATCCAAAATATATTTGGGGTTGTCGATATGGACACTGTCCAAAAATTGATATTTCTTGGTCTCCAAAAAGTACTTTCCGATTTCACTTGTGAGTGTATTCGCAGAATCGATTATAGTACCAAAACTGTCATAATACGACTCTTGTTCAATGCGGTCAAAATACAGGGTGTCGGTGGTCAGTGTCATGTTTCCATTTTCCGAAGTTCTGCTTTCCAACAATACATTCTCATAGGCTTTGGCCAGTTTCATATTGCCATCATATTCGATTTTACCACTGGTCATTTCCACTGAGTCACCTTGTTGCAAACGAATGTTGCCAATGGCCTTTAACCGGTTTTCTTTTTGATAATAGACGGCAATGTCGCACCATAGGTCGGCACCATCATGTTCGAATTGCACTTGGCGAGTATCTTTGCTAAAAATGGCAGCTCCGGGATATTGGGCCTCGTCTTTGGTGAAATTCGCGCCATAAACGATATTGATCTGTGTTGTGATCGCTTCCCGTTCTTGGCCTTTGAGCGGGAGTGTGATAAGGACTAAAAATAGTATGGAAAGTGCCTTTTGCAAGTCAAGAATTTTGGATAAAAATAGGATATTTTAGGGGGATGTACCCATGTATTGGCATAGATTTAGTAATCTACTCTCTTCGCAGAAGATAGGCCGTTTTGATGGAATCGAGCTTCGGGAACTTCTTGGGAAATCGAAACGAATTTTAGGTTTTACTATTCCATTTGATACACCACATCACCATTAAAGATGGTCATGGCTATTTGAGTGTCTAAGATTTTGTCTTCGGGTACGGTCATCAAATCTTGGTCGTAAATAGTGAAATCAGCCAACTTTCCCACCGTGATGGAGCCTTTGATGTCTTCTTCAAATGCGCCATATGCGGCATCAAGGGTATATGACTTTAGGGCCTGTTCCCTTGTCATTTTTTGTTCAGGCTCGTAGCCGCCTTCGGGAGTACCCTTTAATGTCTTGCGGCTTACGCTCGCATAAAAACTCGCAATTGGGTTTAGGGGCTCGACGGGAACATCGGTGCCGTTCACGATGGGGATGCCACTTTTTAAAAGGTCTTGCCACATATAAGCCCCTTCTTTGATTCGTTTTTCCCCAAGGCGGTCAATTGCCCAAGGTCGGTCAGATGACATATGAACGGCCTGCATAGCAGGAATAACGCCTAATTTGGCAAATCTGGGAATATCATCAGGGTGTAGATGTTGGGCATGCTCGATTCGAAAACGATGATTGTTTGTCTTTTCGGGTAAATCGGTAAAAGCGGCCTCATAGCGATCGAGTATTTCTCGATTTGCCCTATCACCGATGGCATGTGCGCATACTTGGAATCCATGTTCCAATCCGTTCAAAGAAGTTTCCTTTACGAAGTCCATGGGCAAGGTTTCGTGGCCGAAATGTCCGGGTCTATCCGAATAGGATTCCAACAACCAGGCACCGCGACTTCCCAAGGCCCCATCACAATTTAATTTGACCGACCGTATGGTGAACAAGTGCTCTGGATCGATATGAGGTCCTTTTTCGTACCATTCGTCAAGTAGTTCTTTGTCCCAACCCGTAAGCATGGCGTATAGACGCACCTTCATTTTATTGGCGGTCTTCATTTTTTCATATAGGTCGATATTATCTCGTTCGATGCCCGCATCATGAAATCCGGTAATCCCATTTTCATGACAGGCGGCTATGGCCAATTCAAAAGCCTTAATGTCTTTTTCAGGAGTGCTCTCGGGAATGTGTTGGGTGATTAAGGTCATTGCACGTTCGTTGAATATTCCCGTAGGTCGACCCAATTCATCGCGCATCACTTCGCCCCCTTCAATTTCGTGCTTTGTGATTCCTTCCTTGCCAAGTACTTGTACACCTGCGATTTCCATAGCCCTGGAATTTGCAAATCCGGCATGTCCACTAGCATGTCTTAGATAGACCGGATTATCGGGAGACACTTCGCTCAATCTATAGTGAGTCTGAAAACCATGTACGGTTTCTGCGGGCATTCGATCCCATTTGCTTTGGTGCCAACCCCTACCGGTAATCCACTCCCCAGGTTCCGCCTTTTCAACGGCATCGGCAACAGCATCGATAATTTCTTGATAGCTCGTCGTGTTGAGCAGGTCGAGGTTAAGTTCGTTATAGCCCAACCCCATAAAATGTCCGTGGCCCTCGATTAGGCCCGGCGTCATTGTTTTACCATCCAAATCAATGATCTGGGTCTGGTCGCCTTTGTATTTTTCGGCTTCCGATAGGTCTCCAGCAAAAATGATTTTATTATCCTTGGTCGCCACCGCTTCGACCTTTGCTAGAACCGAATCTACGGTGTAAATCGGGCCACCGTGGATCAGCATGGTTGCCGACTCCTTTTTAGGGTTCGAACAGGCAATAAAAAGAATGAGATTTAGTGATAAGAAAATCAAACATGAATATCGAACTCGCATATTTTTCTGGACTTTAGGTAGGTTGAATTTACAATTTTATACGTCAACGGGTTATTCCATTTTTATTTATGGCTTTCCTTCTGTAGCTAAAAGTCTTATTTTTGTTTCGATGGATAACATCCTTCGAAAATATCTTCCCGAAAGGGCCTTTGAACCTTGCCTTGCACTTATTCAGGAAAAAGGAGTACACCTAAAAATCGTAAACGATCGTGTGACCAGACATGGCGACTATCAAAAATTGCCCAATGGCGGGCATAAGATTACCGTTAACGCCTCTTTGAACAAATATCGTTTTTTGATAACCCTTATCCATGAGATTGCCCACCTAGTCGCTTTTGAGGAGTATGGTAGACGGATCAAACCACACGGCAAGGAATGGAAACGGACTTTTCAACATTTGATGTTGCCGTTTCTTCGCCCCGAGATCTTTCCATCAAAACTACTGCCACTTTTGGCAAAACACTTTAGAAACCCAAGGGCAAGTAGTAGCACGGATGCCCAGCTATCGATAGCGCTTCAGCAGTTCGATGAACAACATACCGACAAATCGTACGTTTTTCAATTACCTTTGGGAAGCATCTTTAGGCTTTACAATGGCAGGCTTTATAAAAAAGGCAAGAAACGCGTCAAACGATATGAATGTGTGGAAATGGCAACGGGCCGAATGTATTTGTTTCAGCCAAATGCAGAGGTTGAGTTTGTCGGTTGACGGCACTGGACGCAAGTCGAAGTAGTCTGGCAAAATTAAGGGGGGTGTTGCTGGTTTGCCATGGTAAAATTGAAATGTTTAAATAGAATGAAGATTAGCGTGGAGTGAAAACAGAGTTCTTCGCTTTACTCGGAATGACAACAAACTATGAACAGAAATTATTATGCCGTTTTAATGGCGGGTGGAGTGGGTTCTCGATTTTGGCCAATGAGTACAAGTCGCAATCCGAAACAATTCCACGATATGTTGGGCACAGGTGATACGCTGATTCAAAAGACATTCAAAAGGCTAAACAAATTTGTGCCCACTGAAAATATTCTGATTTTGACCAATGAGCGTTACAACGATCTTGTTCTTGAGCAATTACCGATGGTTACTCAAGAACAGGTGGTTTTGGAACCTGCAATGCGGAACACTGCTCCTTGTATTTTGTATGCGGCTCTAAAGATCCAGAAAATGAATCCAGATGGGGTAATGATCGTAGCCCCAAGTGACCATTGGATCGAAGATGAGGAAGCCTTTGCAAGAGATGTGACCACATGCTTTCGAAAATGCGAGAGCGAGGAAGTACTTTGTACCCTAGGGATCAAACCTTCCTTCCCCAATACGGGTTTTGGTTATATCGAGTTTGAAAAGGATGGTGGTGAAGGGCTCAAAAAAGTGCACCAGTTTCGGGAAAAGCCCGATTATGAAACGGCAAAAGAGTTTTTGGCACAGGGCAACTTTCTTTGGAACGCCGGAATTTTCATGTGGAGTGTGAATACCATCGTCAATGCCTTTAAAAATTATCAGCCTGAACAATATGAACTTTTTGAAAGTGGTATTTCATGTTACAATACTTCAGAAGAAAAGGGCTTCATTCAAGAAAACTATCAGAAGGCAGAAAATATTTCAATTGATTATGCCATTCTTGAAAATTCGAAATCGATTTTTGTGCTTCCGGCCACTTTTGATTGGAACGATCTGGGAACTTGGGGGTCGCTTTATGATAAACTCGATAAAGATGAAAACGCCAATGCCATTGTTAACGGTAGGGTTATTGCTGATGATGCCAATGGCAACATGATCCGTACGCCTAAAGATAAGATTGTGGTCGTCGATGGAATTAAAGATTACATCATCATAGACAAAGCGGAAGTGCTGATGATCTATCCAAAATCAAAAGAACAAGATATCAAACAGGTTTTGGCCAATGTCAAGCAAAAATTCGGAGACAAGTATGCTTAATTGCTATTCAAAATGAGCGAAAATTCAGAACAAGCCAATAACAACTCCTTGGAAGAACCGATCCAAAGTGCAGAGGACGTCAAAAAGGATTTCAAAGGACTTTTGGGAAGTAGCAAGAAGTTTCTTTCCGAACTTTTGGATATCCGAAGCAATACGGACCAAGAGGCGACCAAAGAGGCCATAGTTGCCGACATTCCATTCAAGGGCCACACTTCATGGATTCTGATCTGTTCGATTTTTATTGCTTCTGTTGGATTGAACGCGAATTCGACCGCAGTCGTAATAGGGGCCATGTTAATTTCGCCTTTGATGGGGCCAATTTTAGGCCTGGGCATGTCTTTGGCCATAAATGACATCGATACATTGAGAAGATCATTGAAAAATTTGGCGGTTATGGTGGTCTTGAGCGTACTTACCGCATTTTTGTTCTTCTATTTTTTTCCCTTGCGTGACGAATCATCAGAATTGTTGGCCAGAACGGCACCCGATATTCGAGATGTTTTGATCGCCTTTTTCGGTGGATTGGCCCTTGTAATAGCCAGAGCCAAGAAAGGAACAATTGCTTCGGTAATTTTTGGGGTTGCCATTGCTACGGCTTTGATGCCACCACTCTGTACGGTCGGATTTGGTTTGGCCATCGGAAATATGGACTACGCCCTTGGGGCGATGTACTTGTTCAGCATCAATACGATTTTTATCGCATTGGCCACCTTTTTGATATTGAAGTTACTGAGATTTCCCATGGTTCGCTATGTAAACTCGAAAAGGAGACGGCTTATCGGAAGAATTGCCTCGATCGTTGCCATACTCGTAATGATACCTGCCGGAATTACCTTTTGGGATGCACTCCAAGAATCATTGTTCAGAAAACAGGCCCAAAAATTTATAGCCGAGAAGGTTGCGACTTACCAATTTTCGGATTCGGGCAGGTTTATGGAAGATTTTACCGATATCGAATATAACGATGGTGAGAGTCCATCCATTGAGCTGGTGTTTATGGGCAATGAGACAATTCCAGAAAACGTCATTGCGACATGGAACAACCAGAAAAATGACAGTGAGGAATTCAAGCGCCTTAGGGGATGTGACCTTCAAATTATTCAGGGGGGCGCCAATGAAGAAATAGATCAGCTGAAGTATGTAAATGAGCTCTACGAATCTCAGAAAGACCAATTGTCCAGTAAAGACGATAAAATTAGATTGTTGGAGACCGAATTGACCCGATTAAAAGAGTCTGCCGGAATGCAAATTCCCTTTGTCGATATAAGCTCAGAGGCGCGAACGAATTATGAGAACATTGTTTCGCTCAGCTATGCGCCGACCTTGGTTACCGATTTTAATAAAACGGATACGATACCCGTTTTCGAGGTCAAGTGGAAAAAAGAGGCCAAAAGGGTCGATACGGAAAAAGACGCCAAAAAACTTTCTGATTGGTTGAAACTGAGATTGAAGAACGACAAAATTCAATTAAAGGAAATTGCGGATTGATTTGGCTGCCAAAGGTTTGTTGATTTTATTGGCAACTTTAATTGGTTACTGTCTAATTCCTCTCTTCAATATACATCTGCCTTACCTTTTTGAAAAGCTCTGAAGAATAGACAAAATTGGTGACGGCCGCGTTATCGGTCTTGAATATTTCTTTATTCGTGCCTTCCCATTCCTTAATGCCATTCTTTAGAAAAATAATCTGTTCACCTATTTCCATTACGGAATTCATATCGTGTGTATTGATTACCGTGGTAATGTCGTATTCTTCGGTAATCTCTTTGATGAGGTTGTCGATGATGATGGCGGTTCTGGGGTCAAGCCCTGAGTTCGGTTCATCACAGAACAGATATTTAGGGTTCATAACGATCGCACGGGCAATAGCGACCCTTTTCTGCATCCCCCCTGAAATCTCAGAAGGAAATTTGTGATGTGCATCCTTTAAGTCGACCCGTTTCAAGACAAAGTCGACCCGATCCTGCATTTCAGAAGGTGACTGTTTGGTGAACATTTCCAATGGAAATTTTACATTTCCTTCAACGGTCATCGAATCAAATAGGGCACTGCCTTGAAAGACCATACCCATTTCTTGGCGTAGGTCTCTTTTTTCATCGCCCGATAATTCAGCATATATCTTTCCGTCATAGCTGATGTTCCCTTCCTCTGGAGTAAACAGTCCCAAAAGGCATTTTAAGAATACGGTTTTTCCCGAGCCACTTTGCCCAATGACCAGATTTGTCTTTCCGTTGGAAAAAGTCGTCGAAATCCCCTTTAAAACGTGCGTATCGTCGAAAGATTTATGTATGTTGTTCACCTCTATCATCAGCCAAGGAATAATTGGGTCAATATCAAATTCAGCACAATAATGACGACACTCGTCCAGACAAACGATGTTGTACTCGCTTTGCCCACTTCAAGAGCCCCACCTTTCATATAAAATCCGTGAAACGAAGGAATCGTCGCCAATACAAAAGCGAATACCAGGGTCTTTATAAAGGCATAGGTCACGTGAAACGGAATAAAATCGAGCTGTAGTCCCTCTATGAAATCCGCACTGGTACTATGTCCTCCGGAAACGCCGGCAATCCACCCGCCGAAAATACCAACATACATTGATATTGCAATAACAAAGGGGAACAATAACAGCGCGATGATTTTGGGAAACACCAAATAATTCAGGGCGTTGACACCCATAACCTCCAATGCATCGATTTGTTCGGTTACCCGCATCGTTCCGATGCTCGATGTGATATATGATCCGACCTTACCGGCCATGATGATGGAACAAAAAGTTGGTGAGAATTCAAGAATTATTGACTGGCGCGTAGCAAAACCTACGAGATAACCTGGAATCAACGGATTTGTAATATTCAAGGCTGTCTGTATGGCAACGACCCCTCCTATAAAGAAAGAAATAAAGATGATGATGCCCAATGAGCCGAACATCAGTTCGTCGATTTCCTTGAGGATCAACGACTTCATAATTTTCCATTTGGTCGGCTTTTTGAAAACCTCAATGATCATGATGCCGTAGCGGCCAATCGATTCCAAATAGTTCATGTGGCGTGAATGGGCTTTATGTTCCAAAAATAACAATATAAAGTGGCTTTCAACTTTGATTGAAAAAATTGAAGGCATTATTCTTTACTTTTGATGAATCAAAGAACATGATATGCAATATAAATTTTTTGCCCCCTTGGTCGTTCTATTGATGCTTTTCAACGTGACCGCCGATTTACAGGCTCAACGAAAATCAAAGAACAAGAACCAGTCTGAAAATGCAACAGAAATAAGGACATCGCCAAAATTGGTCGTTGGTATTGTGGTCGATCAGATGCGATACGATTACCTGACCCGATTTTGGAACCACTATGGGAATGGGGGCTTTAAGCGCATGGTCAGGGAGGGATTCAATTGCAAGAACCATCACTTCAATTATGCCCCGACGAGTACCGGTCCTGGGCATACCTCGGTTTACACCGGCGCATCACCCAGTTCGCATGGCGTTATCGGAAACACTTGGTATGATAAGGTCGCCGATAAGGTGGTCTATTGTGCAGGGGATGATAGCTATAAGTCGATTGGTACGACTTCGGATGCCGGACAGATGTCACCGCATCGAATGATGACCTCGACCATCACCGATGAGTTGCGCCTGCACACCCAAATGCGTGGTAAGACCATTGCGGTTGCCTTAAAAGATCGTGGTGCTGTACTTCCCGGTGGACATACCGCGAATGCGGCCTATTGGTTTGAAGGTGGCGAAAATGGTGATTGGATTACCAGCAGCTACTATATGAGCGAACTTCCGAAATGGGTGGTCGATTTTAACAAAGAAAAATCCGTGGCCAAATACAAAAAGATTTGGAACACCAGCAAGCCAATCAATACCTATGTAGAAAGCCTCATGGACAACAATGCCTATGAAGGAAAGTTTGTTGGGGAAAATGCGACAACCTTTCCGCATGATCTACCTAAATTGTGGGAGCAAAATGGAAAGTACAACCTTCTTAGAACGACGCCCTTTGGTAATAGCCTGACTACCGATTTTGCCCTGGCATCTTTAGATGGTGAGAATCTTGGCAAGGATTTAGTCACTGACTTCCTGGCCATAAGTTATTCCAGTACGGATCATGTCGGTCATATGTTCGGGGTAGATTCAAAAGAAGTTCAAGACACTTACCTACAATTGGACAAAGACCTTGAGCGTTTATTTGATACCCTTGATAAAAAAGTTGGGGAAGGACAATATACCGCTTTTCTATCGGCGGATCACGGAGCTGTTCCGGTACCCTCGTATTTGAGGGATAGAAAATTACCGGCCGGATACTTTGATGGGGATGCGATATGGAAAAAGTTGGAAGAGTTTATCAAATTTACCTATGGTTCGACCGATATCGTAAGGAATATTTCGAATTATCAGATTTTCTTGGACCATGATGTGATTAGAAACCTTGACCTAGAGATAAAAAATGTTCAAGAGAATATCGCGCAGGAATTATTGAACTATCAAGACATCGATAGGGTATACACCGGCTACCAAATGTGGCAAAACAATTACACCGAGGGCATACCATATATTTTGCAAAACGGCTACAATCAAAAACGTTCAGGTGATGTCTTATATGTTCTATCTCCCGATGTTATTAGCTACTCGAATACTGGGTCTTCACATGGCTCCCCGCAAATTTATGATACGCACACCCCGCTTTTATTTTTTGGGAAGGGAATAAAGCGAGGTAGTACCGTCAATCGAACCGAGATACCTGATATCGCGCCTACTTTGGCCGCTCTATTGGGCATTTCTTTCCCAAGTGGAACAACCGGAAAACCGATCGTGGAAGTACTAGATTGATATTTTGAAGATGAACAGTCGGCCCATTGGCATATTCGATTCGGGGGTGGGAGGCACCTCTATATGGAAGGAAATCCATGAGCTTTTACCCCACGAACATACCATCTATTTGGCCGATAGCAAGAATGCTCCTTACGGCGAGCAACCTCGGGAGAAAATACTTGAACTGAGCGTCAAGAATACAGAGCTCTTGTTGGCACAAGATTGTAAGTTGATCGTTGTTGCCTGTAATACGGCAACTACCAATGCAATTGATCATTTACGTGAGAATTATGATGTTCCCTTCATAGGCATAGAGCCAGCCATCAAACCGGCCGCTTTGCAATCGAAATCAAAAACGGTGGGAGTATTGGCCACCAAAGGGACTTTGTCAAGTAGCCTTTTTCACAGTACTTCTGAAAATCATGCCGCGGGAATCACGATTATCGAACAAGAGGGCAGGGGACTGGTTCCATTGATCGAAGCGGGAAAAATACGCGCTACCGAGACTCGTGCATTGCTAAAAAAGTATCTGGCCCCGATGCTGAATGCCAAGATAGACCATTTGGTGTTGGGTTGTACGCACTACCCATACTTGATTCCCGTTTTGAAAGAACTGCTTCCCGAAGGGGTTAAAATTATCGATTCTGGTGAGGCGGTCGCGAAACAAACCAAAGCTGTTTTAAAAAAGAATGATTTGTTGAATCTATCGCAGGCTAGAGGTTCGAACCGCTTTTATAGCAATACTGATGTACCTATATTGGAACATTTTCTACAAGATGTAAATGGTACGGAGGTTTCGCATTTGGAATTTTAAGCGCGAATGTGGACTGTTGCCAATTCTTATACTTACCTCACATAGGTCAAATACGTAAAGGCATACTTGTGCCGTTCATCTTTTGGATGATACTCTTCATATATTAACTTCCAATTTGTATAGTCGATTTCCGGGAAAAAAGTATCAGCGTCATCAAAGGATGCATGTACGCGTGTCAGTTCTATTTTATTTGAGAATTTCTCGCCTTGGGCATAGATTTCCCCTCCCCCGATGATATAGGTCATCGGTTCTTCCTTGCAAAGCTCTAAGGCCTCCGACAAGGAATGCACCACGGTACATTCTTCATAGTCAACCTTATAGCGTTCGTCCCGGGTGATTATTATGTGTCTTCTGTTGGGAAGTGGCTTCGGAAAGGTGTCATAGGTTTTGCGGCCCATGATGATCGGATGCCCTGTGGTCAATTGCTTAAATCGCCCAAAATCATCGGGTAGATGCCAGAGAAGGTCGTTGTCTTTTCCCAAAGAATTGTCCTCGCCGACCGCGGCTATCATACAAATAGTCTTCAAAGGTCTTTTTTTTTATTGATTTGAGACATTGGAAAATCGGTTTCTATCTCTTTTTGCAATGCGGCAATTTTCTCTTTTTGTTGTGCCACCAATTTTTCCCGTTGGTTTCTTTCCCAATCTTTTCCCATAAATTTTTGGGTTACAAAGACATTGAAGGCATGAATAACGAACAGGAAAGCCCAAAAGATGATGGCCCACAGAAACCAGTCGTATTCTTCGCCATACTTTAGTATTTTGTTGAGCAAGATCAGAAACACACTACCGATAAGAAAAATGACAAAATGCGCGTAGAGCCTTTTCTTTTGTTTGATTCGCGCATGGGCGTTCTCGAGCAGTTCGTGCTGCTCGATATCCACTTCCAATTTTTTATTGTGCTTCGAGAACATGTCAATGGCTATCTTTGCCAAATACAAAGATAAGGTATCCTTTTAGGTATATAAGGCCATATTCCCAATAACCTTTTTATGCAAGACGTCCGCAGTAAATTCCCCGTTCTCCAGAATTACATTTACGCCAATACTGCATCTTCGGGTCTGCCATATAGCGATTTAATGGAATGGCGAACCGAGCATGACCGATTATTTTTCAATGGCGGTAGTCTAATGAGGGATGGAGCACATGAATTGATTACCAAAACCCGTGAAGCCGTTGCCCGATTTTTTAATTGCAAATACGATAATGTTGCATTATTGCAAAATTTTTCACTTGGCTTGAACATGCTGCTAGAGGGACTGGGCGATAGTGAAAGAATACTTTTTTTGGAAAATGATTATCCCTCGGTCTCCTGGACTTTTGAAAAAAGGGGATTTAAATCCTCATTTGTTAAAATAGACGGGAGCCTTGAACACCAAATATCGGAGAAAATAGAAAAAGAGGGAATCTCAATTTTAGCACTTAGCCTTGTTCAGTGGTTAAACGGAATTAAGATAGACCTTGAATTCCTCAAAAACCTAAAGGCGAAGCACCCAGAACTCTTGATCATTGCCGATGGCACGCAATTTTGTGGAACTGAGATTTTCGATTTCGAGGATTCTGCCATTGATGTATTGGGCGCAAGTTGCTATAAATGGCTGTTAAGCGGTTATGGCAATGGCTTTATGCTTTTTAAAGACAAGGTGAAGGCGCGCGTTGATATCAAGACGATTGGATTCAATGCAGCGAACGCCCAACTGGCCAAAAAAAATGAAGTTCGTTTTGCCAAAAGATTCGAACCTGGGCATTTGGATACCCTCAATTTCGGCAGTCTGATGTTTTCCCTGAACTTCTTTGAAGAACTTGGGAAGGAAAACATTGAAAGGAAACTTAAAAAACTGGCTGGCAAAGCAAAAAATGAGCTTGGCGATTTAGGACTTCTAGAGGAAGTCGTTATGAAGAGCAAAGACCATAGTACCATCTTCAATATTAAGGGAGACGAGTCACTTTTTAATAAATTGGTCGAGCAAAAGATCGTAGCTTCACTTCGCGGAAACGGGATTCGACTGAGTTTTCATTTCTACAACACCATAAATGAGATTGAGGCGATTGTAAAAGTTTTAAAAACAGCACTATAATATTTTAAGGCTTCGTACAATCGGGCATCAATATTTGAGATTGCCCGTTAAATGTTGCCAAATTTTTATCAAATCGATAAAAATGACATTACTCATTGTATATGAGGGTTTTAATGCATTAGTTTTGCGCCAAAATTTGAAAACAACTTTTAATTTAATAATATTTTATCATGGCAGTAGCAAAACAGTACTTAAAAACAAAGCCGGTTTGCAAGGTTACCTTTACGGTTCCTGCTGAAGAAGCAAAAAAAGTCGCGGTGGTCGGTGATTTCAACAATTGGAAAGCGAACAAGGCCAGCTCTTTGAAAAAATTGAAAAACGGAACTTTCAAAGGTACGTTGGACCTTCCTAAGGAAGGTACTTTCGAATACAAGTACATCATCGATGGAAACTACGTGAACGAACCTGAGGCAGACCGTTACCAATGGAACGATTTCGCAGGTGGCGAAAACGCAGTTTTAGAACTTTAAATAGTTTTTGAAGTAATTGGAAGCCGAAATGTTTTTACGTTTCGGCTTTTTTATTTTATGACTTGAACTCCCTTCCAAAAGGCGACCCTGTCTTTTATTCCTTTTGCCAATTCGCTGACTTCTGGGTAATACCAAGCCGCGTCTGGGTTTTGTTCGCCGTCGACATCCAAGGTGTAGTATGACGCAACACCTTTCCAAGGGCAGGTGGTATGGGTGTCGCTAGGTTTGAAATATTTCTTTTTGATACTATCTGCCGGAAAATAGTGGTTGTTCTCAATTACCACGGTATCATCACTTTCAGCGATTACCGTATCCTTCCAAATGGCCTTCATATTATTTATGCTTTTCTAAAAATATAGTTTCTGTAATAATCGTTTTTATCGCTATAAAATGCCTCGATTTGGAGCCCAGACTTTTCGGCCAACCACTTTATGGTGGCTTCGTCATACTTTTGGGAGATTTCGGTATGAATGGTTTCCCAAGGCTTGAAATCGACCTTAAGATCCAACTTCTTTAAGGTAACGGACTGTTCCACCTTTGATACCAGGTAACTTTTTGCCGTTCCGGTCTCTGGGTCATAGACTTCCCAATGTAAAAAATGGTCAAGGTCAAAATCAGCTTCCATTTCCCTGTTGAGGCGTGTCAACACATTTTTATTGAAAGCCTCCGTGATTCCGGTAGCGTCATTATAGGCGTCTAGAATAGTCAACGGGTTTTTCTTTTGATCGAATCCTACAAAAAACAGATCGTTCTCCCCCATCAGACGTTGTACACTTTTTAAGAAGGTAATGGCCTGGGGATGGAGTAGGTTTCCAATGTTGGACCCAAGAAACAGGATTATCTTTCTCGCACTGTTCTGTGAATTGATTTTTTCCAAGGCTTCAAAATAGGTTCCTTGGTAACTTTGTACTTCTAAGACGGGAAGTTCCTCTCCCAAAGAATTTTCAAGTTGATCCAGCGCGTTCTGGCTTATATCGATAGGTTGGTACCTGAATGAAACTTGATTGTCGAGCAAATGCCTCAATAATATTTTGGTTTTCTTACCGTCTCCGGCACCCAACTCGATGAGATTAAAGTTTTCTTTTTCTACCGAAAACTGTGCAATTATGGCATCTTTATATTGTTCAAAAACCTCGAGTTCACTGTTCGTCAAATAGTACTCGGGCATATTCATGATGTCTTGAAAGAGCTTATCACCTATTTCGTCATAGAAATATTTCGATGACAGGTGTTTCGGAAAATCGGTAAGCCCTTTATAAACGTCTTCTTCAAATTGGGTCTCAAAAAGTGTTTCTATGGATTTTTGCATGCCGAGTTTGTCGTAATTATTTTGCTAACCTTAACCCGGTGTACTGCCACCTTAGATCGGTTTGAAAAAAATTGCGGTAGGTTGGTCTCGTATGTTTAGTGGGGGTGGCTATAGAGCCGCCACGAAGTACTTTTTGGTTCACCATGAATTTTCCGTTGTACTCGCCCAAGGCGCCATCGGCCTTTTTGTAATTCGGGTAGGGGAGATAAGCACTTTCTGTCCACTCCCACCGCTTGCCCCAAGGAAAATAGGACTGTGCAGCTTCCCATTCAAATTCGGTCGGCAGGCGGCAGCCCATCCATTGTGCAAAGGCGAAGGCCTCATAATAAGAAATATGGGTTATCGGGGCCTCGGGATCGACCGGTTTCAATCCCTTTAGGGAATAATAATGCCATTCCCCGTCGATTTCATGCCAATAGAGAGGGGCTGTAATTTTGTTTTGCTGCACCCAATCCCACCCTTCGGCGTGCCAGAGGTTGAATTCTTGATAGGCCTGGGCCGATATGAATTGCATATAAGCTGAATTGGTCACCAGCTTATTCGATATTTCATAAGAATGCAAATACACCTTATGCCTTCCCAGCTCATTATCGTAACAAAAATCTTCTGTAGAATGGCCGATTTCGTGTATGCCTTCCTCAACCGATATCCAATCCGCTTGGTGACTTTCTACAGGATGCTCCTCCAACGAATTTGAATACTTTGGAAGCAACGGATTGTTGCCCAAAATATATTTGATATCGGTCAGTATCAATTCTTGGTGTTGCTTTTCATGGTGGATGCCAATTTCAAGCAAATCGAACAGTTCTTTCGCCTGGGGTTTTTCGAAGAGGTTTTTAATGGCTTCCGTAACGTAATTTCTATAGGCATATACCTTTGCCACCGAAGGCCTTGAAAGGTTGCCTCGATCTGAACGAACGACACGTTTCCCAACAGTCTCATAATAGCTATTGAACACAAAGGCAAAGTCATCGTCAAAGATTTTGTACCCCTTTGAATGGGGTCTTAAGATAAACTCTTCGAAGAACCAGGTCGAATGGCCCAAATGCCATTTTGGTGGTGAAACATCGACAATGGGCTGTACCACATAATCCTCTATCTCAAGCGGTTTGCAAAGTGCTTCGGTATAACTTCGGGTATCCAGAAAAAAATCGAGCAGTGAATCGATTTTGAGCATAGCAATCTTTTGTGAGGATAAAGATAAGAAATCAATAAGGGATTTTTCACCCGTTTAACCGCGATGTTATACTGCCACCACGCCCTTTATATGCGGATGTGGATTATAGTCGACCAACCTAAAATCCTCAAACTTGAAATCAAAGATATTTTCAACATCAGGATTTAATACCATTTTTGGTAGCGGTCTGGGTTCACGGCTCAATTGCAATGCCACCTGCTCCCTATGATTGTCATATATATGGGCATCGCCAAAGGTGTGGATGAAGTCGCCTGGTCTATACCCACAAACCTGGGCGATCATCATGGTAAACAAAGCATAAGAAGCTATGTTGAACGGAACGCCTAGAAATATATCGGCACTACGTTGATAGAGCTGACATGATAATTTTCCATCGGCCACATAAAATTGGAAAAAAGCATGGCAAGGAGGTAGTGCAGCCTTGCCGTTGGCTACATTTTCAGCGAACGATTTCGAGGTATCTGGCAATACACTGGGGTTCCAAGCCGAAACGAGCATACGCCGACTGTTCGGATTGTTTTTTAAGGATCTTATCACTTCCTTTATCTGGTCGATTTCGTCATTGTTCCAGTTGCGCCACTGATGCCCGTAAATCGGACCTAGATCTCCATTTTCGTCTGCCCATTCGTTCCAAATGCGAACGCCGTTTTCTTGAAGATAATTAACGTTGGTGTCCCCTTTCAAAAACCACAGCAATTCATGTACGATGGACTTTAAATGCAATTTTTTGGTCGTCACCATAGGAAAGCCTTCGCTCAAGTCGAAACGCATTTGGTAACCGAATACACTTTTGGTGCCGGTGCCTGTTCGGTCCCCTTTTTGGTTGCCATGTTCAAGTACGTGCCTTAGTAAGTCGTGGTATTGTTTCATGATGTTATAAAGGTAAGGGGTAAAAGGCAAAAGGTAAAAAGCGGACTACTTTGAGTTATTATATTTTATCAACGAGGCAATTCGCTTTTGCAGAACTTGGGTGTTTTTTATTAAGGGGTTAAGTGAGTCGGGTTCGATAAAATTTAAATCTCCACAAATGACTAGATGTGATTCAAGTTCATATGCTGAGCCAAGGCTTATTTGTAAAAAACGCACAAAGTCTTTTTGGGAATATTTTGATGACCCCTCTGCAATGTTAGCAGGTATCGAGATGGCGCATCGGTTTATTTGAGATATCAATCCATATTTTTCTTCCCTTGGTAATAGTCGGGTGAAAAGATAGATATCCTTGACTAATTTTCTTGAATCCTTCCAAACTTCAAGCTCTCTAAAGTTCCTCATAATCAGACCTTAACCTTTTGCCCTTGACCCAAAAAACCTATCCTAAAATCATTCCGGCAATCGTCGCCGAAAGTAGAGAGGCAAGAGAGCCGCCCAGAACGGCGCGCATTCCGAACTCAGAAAGTGTTTTTCGTTGCCCTGGTGCCAAAGAGCCAATGCCCCCTATTTGTATGCCGATCGAGGCGAAATTCGCAAATCCACAGAGCATATAGGTGGCCATGATGACCGATTTGTTATAGGTGAAATGTGCAGAGCTTGCCACATCCTTTAACTCTGCCAATTGAATATATCCGACAAATTCGCTTGCCGCCAACTTGATGCCCAAGAGCTGGCCCATCAACATGATGTCTTCATTGGCCACTCCAATAAGCCACATAAGCGGGGCAAAAACAGTCCCCAATATAGCTTCGAGTGAAAGTTGGTCGTACATGCTGTTCTCAGCAATCCAGGTGTTAAGGTTAGTCCAATCGCCGATCCATGCAAAAATGCCATTGAACATTGCGATAAAGGCAACGAATACTAATAACATGGCACCGACATTGACGGCAAGCCTTAGACCTTCGGTCGTACCTTTGGCGATGGCATCGAGAAAATTGGTTCCTATTTTTTCGGAAGACACTTTAACATCGGTGTTGACAGCTTCCGTCTGCGGATATAAGATTTTGGAAACAACGATTGCCCCGGGAGCGGCCATTACCGAAGCGGCTAACAAGTGTTTGGCAAATTGCAGTCTTAACATGGGATCATCACCACCGAGAAATCCGATATAGGCAGCCAATACGGCCCCTGCCACAGTAGCCATTCCACCGATCATGACCAATAGGATTTCGGATTTGTTCATTCTTTCCAGGTAGGGCTTTATTAAAAGAGGGGCTTCCGTCTGGCCCAAAAAGATGTTTCCAGCGATGCTAAGGCTTTCGGCACCTGAAATACCCAAGGCCTTTGATAACAACCATGCCAGCCCTTTAACGACTTTTTGTATTATCCCTAGATAGAACAATACTGATGTCAGTGCAGAAAAGAAGATGATTGTAGGCAATACCTGAAAGGCAAAAATGAATCCATAGGAATTCACATCGATTACACCGGCAAATAAAAACTCACTCCCTGCAATTGTGTAGTCTAAAATGCTGACAAAAACTTTGCCAATACTTTCAAAGGCGATTTTAATGAACTTGACCTTTAAGACACCTATTGCAATTAATGCCTGAATCGATAGTCCTATGCCGACGGTTTTCCAATTGATGGCCTTCCGGTTAGAACTACATAGGAAGGCAATTAGAATCAGAACTAACATACCAAGAACACCCCTCATCAAACTTTTGAGGCTAAATTCCTCATTGGGTAATATCTCACTTCTGACGTTGTCAAGTTCAACGTGACTCGGATGCTCTTCCGAAATAAATGTGATTATTCTGTTTCCATTTTTTAGTTTTAATAACGAGTCATTGCTCCGTACTATCTGATAATAAATATCGATGGCTAAAGGTACTTTTTGCTTAAAAAGAATCAAATCGTTGCTCTTTATCCAATAACCCTCTGTGAAAACACCATTGATTAAACTCTCATATTCACCATTTTTGTCCAATGATAAGAATTCGACACCTTTTTGCACTTTGGTTTTTGTATGGGCACTATCGCGAAAATTATCGTAAAGGACATTCTCATGCAATTGCCATGGTCTATCAATCTTATTTTGACTCTCGATTTTCAATGCATCGGATACGACCAAGGTGCTATCAGCAAAATTGTTTTCTTGGGCAACGATCGAAAAGGGTAAGAAAAAGGCAAGCAGGAAAAACCAGTAACGAGGCTTCATAATCCCTTTTGGTTAGTTTCTTTTGGAGATTTCATCCCTAAGTTTGGCGGCTTTTTCGTAGTCTTCGTTGGCAACTGCCTTCTCAAGTTCGGCATTGAGCTCGTCTATGGTCAATTCTGAATAGCCGCTGGTAGCACCTTGGTCAATCTCCACGGTCTCACCCTCCTGAAGAATTTCATCGACCAAAATACTATCATCGTCTTCCTCTTTTTCCTTATCCTTAGATGAAAACTTCAAATAGATTCCCGCCTTGTCCAGTATGGTCTTGTAAGTAAATATTGGGGCATCGAACCGCAATGCCAAGGCGATGGCATCACTTGTTCGTGCATCGATGATCTCTTCAATTTTGTCACGCTCGCAGATAATACTCGAATAGAATACCCCATCTACCAATTTGTGTATTATCACCTGTTTGACGACAATATCAAAACGGTCTGAAAAATTCTTAAAAAGATCATGGGTAAGGGGCCGGGGCGGTTTTATTTCCTTTTCCAAGGCTATGGCAATAGATTGTGCCTCAAAAGCCCCAATTACGATTGGCAATTTGCGGTCTCCTTCGACTTCGTTCAAAATCAGGGCATAAGCCCCGTTTTGGGTTTGACTATAGGAAATTCCCTTAATTTTCAGCCGAACTAAACTCATAAGTTTTTCAAAATATAAAAAAGCTGTTTAAACATTGGGCGTACCATCTATTTAAACAGCCCTCTTATGGCGGCAAATTAACAAAATTTAGGCGTTTTGGGCCTTAAACTCCTTTAATTTTTCGACGAGTTGAGGTACGACTTCGAAGGCATCGCCGACGATTCCGTAGTCGGCCGCCTTGAAAAAGGGAGCTTCCTCATCGGTATTGATGACCACTTTTACCTTTGATGCACTGACACCTGCCAAATGTTGAATGGCGCCAGAGATACCGATTGCTATATACAAATTACTGGCAACGGGTTTTCCCGTTTGTCCAACATGTTCCCCATGAGGTCTCCACCCCATATCGGATACAGGTTTCGAGCAAGCCGTGGCTGCTCCTAAAACTTCGGCCAACTCTTCGATCATGCCCCAATTTTCAGGTCCTTTCAATCCTCTTCCTCCTGAAACGACAATATCGGCATCGGCAATTGTAACCTTGCCAGCAGCTTTATCGATTTCTACCGACTTCATGTTGAAATCGGCCTCGCTCAACGATGGACTAAAATCTTCAATATTGGCACTCGTGCTGTTTTCATGAACCCCATAGGCATTGTTCGATACACCTACAATTTTTATATCGGTGGTAATTTTTGTGTGGGCAAACCCCTTGTTGCTAAAAGCGGTACGTTTAACAACAAAAGGATCCGTTCCTTCAGGTACGGCAACTACATTGGGCACATAACCTGCCTTTAATTTTGCCGCTACAATAGGTGCCAAAAATTTCGAGTCCGTACTCGAACTGATGATGATTGCCTTGGCGTCTTCTTTTTTGGCCGCTTCGACAAGTGTGTGCGCGTATGCCTTGGCATTGAAGTTCTTTAGCTTATCATCGGAAACGTTCAAGACTTTTGAAACGCCATTGTTTCCCAATTTGTCACCTTCTGAACAATTGAAGCAAACAGCGGTGACGGATTCTCCTATTTGGGTCGCAACGGCATGGGCATATGAGGCTACTTCGAAAGCGTTCTTTTTCAGCGTTCCGTTTTCTGATTCTGTATATACTAGTACTGACATTCTTTTCAAATTAAGTTTTTATTCCAGCTTAGACCTTTTTGGTCGTAATATACCTTATGTGCGATTCCAAAACCTAAGCGCTAGATTCCAATTCACTGGATTAGGAATTTGTAATTATTAAATGACTTTTGCCTCACTATGTAATAGGTTGACCAAATCGTCAACGTTATCGACCAATTTTACGGCACCCTTGGGAGCCGGTTTTTCGAACTTGATGTCTTCTGTAGCCTTAGTTGTTTCAACGGGCTCAACAACCGATAAGGTTTTTTGTCTGGCCTGCATGATACCTCTCATGTTCGGAATTCGAAGGTCACTTTCAGCTACCAATCCTTTTTGTCCGCCAACGACAAGTGGCAGAGTCGTACTCAATTTCTCTTTTCCACCGTCTATTTCACGAACCGCTGTGACGTTGTTACCGTCAATCTCCAAACCGATACAGGTATTGACAAAATTCATGTCTAGAAGGCTGGCCATAATGCCGGGAACCATTCCACCATTGTAATCGATGGATTCGCGACCGCCAATGACGAGGTCATATCCACCATTTTTGACCACTTCGGCCAATTGCCGTGCCACAAAATAACCATCAGAAGGTACGGCATTGATACGAATTGCCTCGTCAGCACCTATGGCAAGAGCCTTACGCATGGTAGATTCGACAGAAGCCTCACCAACGGTCGCCACATGAACCACCGCCTGTTGTTTTTCTTTGAACCACATGGCTCGGGTCAGCCCGAATTCATCGTTCGGATTGATAACAAATTGCACCCCGTTGGTGTCGAATTTTGTATCTCCATCCGTAAAATTTATTTTCGACGTAGTATCGGGTACATTGCTGATACAGACTAATATTTTCATAAACGATTTTTATTTTAAGGTCTCGAAATATCGTTGCGAAGATAGGTATTAAAAACGAAAATTACTATGCGTGCATAATAAAAATTTGATTTGATTTTTGAGCACGTTCGGCGATTTTCTGGATGATATTTTGCTATTTTTGTTTCCGCTTTGCAGTAATTGCAATTCTGACATACACTATATATGAAGACACTACAATTTAGACAGGCCATTGCAGAAGCGATGTCTGAGGAGATGCGCCGAGATGAAAGCATATACCTTATGGGTGAGGAGGTGGCCGAATACAATGGGGCCTACAAGGCTTCTAAGGGAATGCTTGACGAATTCGGACCTGATAGGGTCATCGATACGCCGATTTCCGAACTGGGTTTTGCGGGTGTCGGGGTAGGATCGACAATGACCGGCAATCGGCCGATTATCGAATTTATGACATTCAATTTCTCCCTGGTGGGAATTGATCAAATAATCAATAATGCCGCAAAAATTCGGCAAATGTCAGGAGGCCAATTTCCTTGTCCGATTGTTTTCCGTGGGCCGACCGCTTCGGCAGGTCAATTGGCGGCTACCCACTCACAGGCCTTTGAAAGTTGGTTCGCGAATTGTCCAGGTCTCAAGGTTGTGGTTCCTTCAAATCCAGCCGATGCAAAGGGTCTTTTGAAATCATCGATTCGTGATGACGACCCTGTCATTTTTATGGAATCTGAACAAATGTACGGTGATAAAGGTGAGGTGCCCGAAGATGAGTATACCATTCCGTTGGGGGTGGCCGATATCAAAAGGGAGGGTTCTGATGTTACCATAGTGTCTTTCGGAAAGATTATCAAAGAAGCCTACAAAGCCGCCGATGAATTGGAAAAGGAAGGTGTCAGCTGCGAAATCATCGATTTACGCACAGTGAAACCATTGGATTACGACACCGTGGTAAATTCAGTGAAGAAGACCAACCGTCTGGTTGTCTTGGAAGAGGCATGGCCCTTTGGCAATGTCGCTACGGAAATAACATATCATATTCAGGCAAATGCCTTTGATTATCTCGATGCACCGATTCAAAAAATAAATACGGCAGACACACCTGCACCTTATTCCCCAGTGCTCTTGGAAGAATGGTTGCCCAATTATACAGATGTGATCAAGGCCGTTAAAAAAGTGTTATATAAATAAGGCAAACAAAATTGTAAGGGTACATTTGCTTCGTTGACAGAAAAGTTGGCGAAGCTTTTTATTGGTACGTTATTTGATTAAATAGCTTCGAGAACAGCCACTCACATGCGAAAAATTTTATTCCCCATTCTCTTTCTCTTTTCTTTTCTTGCCTTTTCACAGACAAAGGTCGGGGGTATGGTGGTAGATGATTCGGGTTCACCCGTAGCATTTGCCAATGTACTTTTCAAAAATTCCACCGAAGGTACCATAACCAACGACAACGGTCTGTTTTATATGGAATCGGATGCCACTTACAAAACGCTCATCGTCTCTTTTATAGGCTTTGAGACACAAGAAATATCACTCGCTCAGAAAGTCAATTACAATATGGAAATCAAGTTGCAAGAGTCTACGGAGAAGCTTGATGAGGTGGTCTTGATTTCAGGCAAGCAGTCAAAAAAAAATAATCCGGCGGTCGAAATCCTCAAAAAAATATGGGCAAAGAAAAGGGAAAACGGGGTTCGAAAATTCAAACAATACGCTTTTGATAAATATGAAAAAATCGAGTTTGACCTGAATACCATAGATAGCGCTTTGATGAAGCGCAAAATCTTCAAAGGGCTCGAATTTGTATTTGATGACCTTGATACTTCCCGTATCACGGGAAAAACCTATTTGCCCATCTTCTTGAACGAGACTTTTTCTAGGGTTAATGGCGATAACCTTTTGAAGACCGAAAAAGAGAAAATTCTTGGAAACAAGAATTCCGGTTTCGATAACAATCAAGCGATTATAGGTTTTGTAGCGGATCTTTACCAAGATTATGATATCTATGACAACTATCTAAAATTCTTTGACAAGAGTTTTACCAGCCCACTTTCCCGTACTGGGGTAGACACCTATAATTATGCCTTAAGGGATAGCGCATTCATCGATAACAAGTGGTGCTACAACATTGTTTATTACCCACGCAGGAAGAACGAACTGACGTTTAAAGGGGATTTCTGGGTCAATGATTCTACCTATGCCATCAAAAACATTAACCTAGAGGTTACCAAAAGCGCCAATATCAATTGGGTCAAGGAAATTTATATCGAACAGGAATTCGATGTGGTCAATGATTCTATCTTTCTTTTAAAACGGGATTACATGCTCAGTGATTTCAGTTTTCAGAAAAAGGAAAAATCACGTGGTGTTTATGGTAAGCGCACAACAGTCTATGACAACTACGAGTTTGACATTGAAAAACCAAAGGAATTCTACAAGGCTGAAAAGAACCCGTTTGATCCTGCAGCTATCGTTCGGGGAGATGAATTCTGGGAGAAGAACCGATTGGAAGACTTGAATAAAGATGAGACGGGCATTTACAAGTTGCTGGATACTTTGAAAACGGTTCCCAAGTTCAAATCGTATTACAATTTGGTCAGTATTCTTGGGTCTGGCTATGTTGAAATAGACAAATGGGATCTTGACGTCGGCTCGGTCTATGATGTACTCGGATACAATGACGCTGAAGGGGCAAGGGTACGCGCCGGTCTCAGAACCTATTTTGGAGAAAATGACCCATGGCGATTGGAAGGGTACATGGCCTACGGATTTGCCGATCAGAAATTCAAGCACGGTATTTCTGGCAAATTTTTGTTGGATAAAAAAAACAGGCTTATCCTTTCTGGGGGCAACCGACGTGATATCGAACAATTGGGGGTCAGCCTTACTGCCACCAATGATGTTTTGGGGAGGAGCATAGCCTCATCGTCCTTGTTGACGGTCGGGGCGAATAATCGCCTGACCAAAATTAATTTGAGTGCCTTTGGCGTCGAAATGGAACCGGTGACCAATTTGCGTATCGGAGTGGGTGGAACTTTCAGAACATTGAGTTCGGCGCTTCCACAAGATTTTAGCCTTGATTATTTGGATTCGGATTCCCCTACCGGACTTTCATCTGAAATCAGGCAATTCGATTTTCAGACCCTTTTGATTTATACCCCGGGAAAAAAGACCATTGGTTATGGTGTGGAAAGAAGAGACATAAACGACAATTACAGTACACTCCTATTGAAGTATACCAAAGGTATCGACGGATTATGGGGAAGCGATTTCAACTACAACAAACTGCAATTTTCGTATAGCCAGCCTTGGCAAGTAGGTGGCTTCGGTAGATTGTTCAGCACAATCGAAGTAGGTAAAACGTTCGGTGAGGTTCCCTTGGGGCTTCTAAGTGTAGTGCCGGGCAACCAGACCTTCTTCTCGAATTATGGCACTTTTCCGAACCTTGATTTCTACGAATTCGTCACCGATACCTATGCTTCGGTTCACTTGGAACATAATTTTAATGGCCGTTTGTTTTCAAGGGTTCCATTTCTAAGAAAATTGAACTTGAGGGAAATTGTTGGGCTTCGTGGTGTTTGGGGAGAGCTTTCGGATGAGAACATAGCACTAAGTGCCCCTGCATCTATTACCACGCCATTGCGCGCTCCTTCCGAAAGAATATATTATGAATACTCTTTTGGCATTGGAAACATTTTCAAAATTTTTAGGATCGATTTTAACTTCCGAGGCAATTATTTAGACAACCCCGATGCGCGACCTTTCGCTGTCACCGGTACCTTTGGGTTCAATTTTTAAATTATAATACCTGTTTTCGTTTCGGTTTGGGTGGCAATCTTTTTTAAAACTTACCGTTTGATGATCTATTGAAAATTCATTTTAATAGCTTTGCCATTCTCAAGAAAAACCCATGAGCTCGAAAAAACCCGTAACCTTTGATGTGTTGATTGAAATCCCGAAAGGAAGTCGCAACAAGTATGAATACGATTTCACTTTGCATAAGATACGCTTTGATAGAACCTTGTTCTCTTCCATGATGTACCCAGGCGACTATGGTTTTGTTCCTGAAACCTTGGCATTGGATGAGGATCCCTTGGATGTTTTGGTCCTGGGTATTGAACCGACATATCCGATGGTCGTAATGGAGGTCAAGCCCATTGGCGTGTTTCATATGACCGACGAAAAGGGTCCGGATGAAAAGATTATCTGTGTACCGGTTTCAGACCCGGTTTGGGGTAAGCGCGATGATATAAGCGACTTAAATCCACATCGTTTGAAAGAGATCGAACATTTTTTTCAGGTGTACAAAGATCTTGAAGAGAAAAAGGTTGATACAGGTGGATGGGGCAATGCGGAAGAAGCCACCAGGATTTATCATCAATGTGTAAAAAGATACGAGGAGAGCGACCATAAAAAGAAGCGTACCTTCATTATTTAAAGGCCTGTATTTCAGATTTTGAGCCATCTATATTATTAAGCGAGATGGCTTTTTTGTTCTGAATGGTTTTATTACTTTTGCCCCCGTTTTTAACTACTAAACAACTAATTGAACATGGATTTAATCGTGAAGTTCTTACCAGCATTTGGGGTTTTGGCCCTGTTGTTCGTTTTCATTAAGAATATGTGGGTCTCCAAACAAGAAGTGGGAGACGACAAAATGGCCCGGATCGCCAAAAATATCGCCGATGGCGCGATGTCCTTTTTAAAGGCCGAATATAAAATCCTGGCGATTTTCGTGGCGGCGGTCGCTGTTCTTCTTTATTTCAAAGGAAGTAGTGAGGAAGGTTCGAACGGAATGGTGGCTGTATCATTCATTGTTGGTGCGATTTGTTCTGCCCTTGCAGGATTTATCGGCATGCGAGTTGCGACCAAAGCCAATGTAAGAACAACGCATGCCGCCCGTACTTCTTTGGGCAAGGCACTTGAAGTCGCCTTTGCCGGCGGCTCGGTAATGGGTCTTGGCGTAGTGGGACTCGGAGTTTTGGGCCTAAGCGCCCTTTTTATGTTCTATAGCGGTCAAGGATGGGAAATCGGGGAAGTCTTGAACGTGCTTTCAGGTTTTTCTTTGGGAGCTTCTTCCATTGCGCTATTTGCGCGTGTAGGAGGGGGTATTTACACCAAGGCGGCCGATGTCGGTGCCGATTTGGTGGGTAAGGTCGAAGCGGGTATTCCAGAAGATCATCCTTTGAACCCTGCCACGATTGCCGATAATGTTGGAGATAACGTTGGAGATGTTGCCGGAATGGGCGCCGACCTCTTCGAGTCTTACGTAGGCTCGATTATCGGAACCATGGTCTTGGGAGCCGCGTTTACCCAGATTCCGGCTTTTGCGGGAGCTTTCGACGGACTGGGAGCAGTTTATCTGCCGTTGGTATTGGCCGCAGTCGGAATTATCATGTCTATCATTGGAACCTTCTTCGTGAGGGTCAAGGATGGCGGTAATCCTCATACGGCATTGAACATCGGTGAGTTTGGTTCCGCTGGTCTGATGCTTGTCGCGTCTTTCTTGATTATAACAAATATGTTACCCGAAAGTTGGACTTTCGGAGGAGCAGAATACACGTCAATCGGCGTTTTTTGGGCCGTTTTGGCAGGGCTGATTGCAGGTCTAGCGGTCGGTAAGATTACCGAATATTATACAGGAACTGGTACCAAGCCTGTTACAGGTATTGTGAGACAGTCAGAAACAGGTTCTGCTACCAATATTATCGCGGGCCTAGGGGTCGGAATGATGTCGACCATGTTCCCCATATTGTTTATTGCTGCCGCTATATTGGTTTCACACTATTTTGCGGGATTGTACGGAATTGCGATCGCCGCGGTAGGAATGTTGGCCAACACGGGAATTCAATTGGCGGTAGATGCTTATGGGCCAATTTCGGATAATGCAGGAGGTATTGCCGAAATGGCTGAATTGCCAAGTGAAGTTCGCGAGCGTACCGATAAATTGGACGCGGTAGGAAACACTACCGCCGCGATCGGTAAAGGTTTTGCGATAGCTTCGGCGGCACTTACGGCACTGGCACTTTTTGCTGCCTTTATGCAAACAGCGAATGTAACTGCAATTGATGTATCCAAACCGACCGTGATGGCAGGTTTACTGGTTGGTGGAATGCTTCCATTTGTGTTCTCGGCACTTTCGATGAACGCTGTAGGTCGCGCGGCAATGGCAATGATCGAGGAGGTTCGCAGACAGTTCAGGGATATTCCTCAATTAAAGGATGCTTTGGAAGTTATGAGGGCCGTTGATTCAGATATGTCAAAGGCAACTGCAGATCAACGTGCCGTTTTCGACAAGGCCGATGGCGTCGCAGAATATGACAAATGTGTGGCAATTTCGACTACCGCTTCCATCAAGGAAATGGTATTGCCCGGGGTTTTGGCAATCGTAGTACCCGTGGCCGTTGGATTTATCGGTGGAGCGGAAATGCTGGGAGGGCTTTTGGCCGGAGTTACGACAGCTGGTGTCCTAATGGCCATTTTTCAATCGAATGCAGGAGGCGCTTGGGACAACGCCAAGAAAATGATAGAAGAGCAAGGCAGAAAGGGTACAGACGCACACAAAGCGGCTGTAGTCGGTGATACCGTAGGTGATCCTTTTAAGGATACCTCAGGTCCTTCATTGAACATATTGTTGAAACTGATGTCGGTAGTCGCCTTGGTTATCGCACCGAGCATCGCTTTGAACGCTAGTGGAATGGCCGGTGAAGAGACGAGAAAGGAGATACGAATTGAAATGAGCGGTGAAAATGCTGATTTGGCCGAAGCAGTTGTAGAATACACCACTGTCGTCAACGGAGAAAAAGTGACCGAAGAAAAGGTGTTCAAAGGAACCCAAGCTGAAGTTGAGTCACAATTGAAGGAATTCGAAAACGTTACCATCCAATCTAAGGGAAAGGAAACCGAAATTACCATTGAAAAAATGGATGTCAAAAAACAGTAAGTTTTTGAACCAATTGGAAAGGGGCAAATCGCGAGATTTGCCCCTTTTTGTTTATTGATTCATTGAAGTCGAAAGACAATAGGCTGACTAAAGGAGACTTTTACGGGTTTCCCTCTTTGCTTTCCAGGCATCATTTTAGGTAGTTTGCCAATAATTCGGGAGGCTTCTTTCTCTAAACTGGCATGCGGACCTTTCATTCTCACATTGGCAATTTCTCCATTTTTTTGAATGGTGAAAATAACATTAACACGACCTTGGGCACCGATTTTTTGTGCCTCTTCAGGATATCTTTGGGTTTTCTTGATGTGCTTAGTTATCATCTTTTGAAAGCATGCCTTTTTATCTGAATCGTTTTCGCAACCTGGAAATACCGGAACATGTTCAAGGGCCACAAAAGGTACTTCAATGTCTGGCTCTGGCTCGACATCAGGAATATCGGGTACCTCAATAGTTGGTTCATCAATATTGGTTTCTGTAGTTCCGAAGAAGGTTTCTACGATTTCCGGATCGTCAGGAGCTATTTCAAAAACTGGTGGCGCCGGTGGAGGCGGCGGAGGCGGTGGAGTGAAGTGTATGATTAAGGGCACCTCTTCTCGAAGGTCATCCTCTTGATTCATGCTTTGGGAAACATAGTCCTTTTTCTCATAAAACTTCAACTCCAAAGCGACATAGGTCAGTAGTAAAATAAGGGCCAAACCTGAAACAAAGTATAGCCCTCGGTTTCTGTTTATATCTTTTTTTGGGTTCTTTTTTGGTTCCATATTCCTAAGTTTTGTGTCCGCCTTTTGAGATCCTTATAAGGCCAACGGGTTAAAATCACAATAAACCTAGCGGAATAGTCTATTCGATAAAATATAGAATGAGTGAATGCTCTTGTTGAATGAGTGAACGGGCTATTTTTTCATCGCGCATTGCACAATGGGCATCTTGCCTTTTTCTATATTTGAGATAATGGTGCGATTTTTTCAAAAAGACAAGCTGCAGATTATCTCTTTTCAGACCTACGGAACGAAGTCACATTTGTATTTAAGGGGCAGGGCCTTGGAAGATGAGGAAATCGACCTCTCTGAAAAAGGCTTTTTCAAGTTACTGCAGAATACATGGAAACGTTTTGAGACCGATGAAATAAAAAATACAGAGATCCAAATCAAGCTACCGGGCGAACATACAGTTTCAGGAAAAACAGATAAGGATGGCTATTACCTTTTCGATATACCAACTGATAATTTGGATCGACACGTCAATTCAGAGGGCTGGTTGAATTATGAGGTTTCTTATGGGGACCATGATTTACGTCAAGAGATTCTTCATCAAAATCGATTTCCTGGAGAAATGTTGATTCCGTCCGCAAATGTAGATTACGGGGTCATCAGTGATATTGATGATACCATTCTGCACACTGGTGTGGTTTCTTCATTAAAATGGCGCGTATTAATCAATACCGTATTCACAAGGGCGATTTCGAGAAAACCTTTGAAGGGCACGGCTGAATTGTATCATAAGTTGAATAGGGGTCCATCGGGTGAAGGGGCCAATCCGATATTTTATGTAAGCCATAGTCCATGGAATTTGTACCGCTATCTTGAACTTTTTTTGGCGACCAATAATTTTCCGAAAGGGCCAATATTATTAAGAAGTATGGCCAGTTTCAAGATTAGAAGACCTGAAAAGCCGCATAAGCAACATGAAATCTTGAATATTCTGAAAACCTACCCAAATATGTCTTTTATTCTTTTTGGCGATAGTGGGGAAAAGGATGCGGACATCTATATTGATGTGGCAAGAACCAACCCAACCCAGGTCAAAGCAATTTACTTGAGAAGTGTGAACGACGCCAAGCGTATGGATCGCATCAGTGTTTTGGTCGAAGACTTCGATTTTGTGCCGATACTGGTCGTGAGCAATAGCGAAGAGGTCATCGCACATGCCAAGGCAAATGGTTTTTTATAATCGATGCCGGTGAGGGTTTAAAAAAGTCCGTTGATTACAGCGTCAATTTTATTGATAATGAAACCTAAATCTTCCGGATTATCCACAATGTCAAGATTGTCAACGTCGATTACTAATAGATTGCCTTTTTCATAGCTGTGCACCCAAGCTTCATATCGCTCGTTCAGGCGGCTAAGGTAGTCGATTGAAATAGTGTTTTCGTATTCGCGCCCCCTTTTATGAATCTGGCTTACCAGATTCGGTATCGAACTTCTGAGGTAGATCATAAGGTCTGGAGGTTGAACCAGGCTTTCCATTAGCTCGAATAGGCTGGAGTAATTCTTGAAATCACGATTTGTCATCAATCCCATCGCGTGTAGATTGGGGGCGAAAATATAGGCGTCCTCATAGATCGTACGATCTTGAATGACATTTTTGCCACTCTCGCGGATCTTCAAGATTTGACGGTACCGATGATTGAGAAAATAAATCTGAAGATTAAAGCTCCAACGCTCCATTTGATTATAAAAATCATCAAGATATGGGTTGTCGACTACGTCTTCGAAGTGGGCCTCCCATTTGTAATGTTTGGCAAGCAATTTTGTCAATGTGGTTTTTCCTGCTCCGATATTTCCGGCAACGGCAATGTGCATTTGTGTTCTAGTTTATGGTTAGCTATGTCAGCAAGAAATTAGGAGCCACAATATACAAGATATACTGACATACTGAAAATCTTTACAGGCATATCCGTTTAAAAGCGTGGAAATATATATTCACGAACAACACTTTTACATCAAATTTTTGTTTCCTCCTTTTCATAATCCCAGAATACGATAAGATTGCAAAAAGTTCTTGTTTATAGCGCTTGACAGATTTTAATGGAACAGCGATTCTCCTCGATTTTTTAAGATTTTCCCCGTGCTATTCTTCAAAATCGTTTAAAATACTTGCTTCATTAACACTTTAGTGATTAAATTTGGACAGTAATATTTAAGGATTTCGTGATCGAAATGTGCAAAAATTACGTATATAAAATAATCTGGTTCTAAATATTGACCTTGATCGAGAATGATTAAATAAAGAATTTATTGACTGATCAGATTATTTTAAATGAGTTTTTAGCTCTGCCCCAATGAACAAAATACTGACCGCCGTGGCTAATTCCCCTGAGTGCAGTACGGTTTTCTGTGACCTGTACGACACACTCATCCACCGAAAGGTGCACCCTCACTATACTTTAAAATTGTGGGCAAAGGCAATGGTCAGGGAATTGGGCCTTGACCTAAAAATAAATGAACTCTTCTTTATAAGAAAGGCGGCAGTCGAACATCTTTCGAATAAGCTTGATAAAAGAGCTTCTGAAATACCCTACCGAATTCAAATCAAAGAGATTTTCAACAGACTCCTGAACCATGACTTATCGGGCCATTGGTCATTTGATGAATTCTTGGAATACTCAAAAGCTGCCGATTTGGTTTCCGAGACCGAGGTGCAATATGTTAATAAGGATGTCAAGTCTGCTTTGTCGCGATTAAGGGAAAAGGGGTGTCGTTTGTATCTGGTAACCGACTTTTATCTTTCGAAGGAGTTGATTCTTGAGATTTTAACGTACCATGGGTTAAATGACTTGTTCGATGGGGTCTATGTTTCATCATCTTATGAGGCGAGCAAAGAGAATGGTGGTTCGCTATATTCTCGAATTTTGAAAGAATTGAAGTTGGATCCCGGAAAGGTCGTTATGATAGGTGATAATAAGCGCAGCGACATCAATAATGCGAACAAGCATGGAATCAAAGGCATATTTATCGGGAAAAGGCATTTAAAACTAAAGAACAAGTTCAAGCTTCTTGGCAACGATAAGAACGAATATGTTAAAATAAACAAGGCCCTTGAAGCCCGAAGTATTCGTAGTAGCCATGCTTACGGTGAATACATCATACTTTTTCATATTTTCATGGAAAGGCTCTATAAAGAGGCCAAGAAGAAACGAATCAAGAATCTTTTCTTCATTTCTAGAGAAGGGTTTTTTTTAAAGCGCCTTTTTGATCATTATCAATCGACCGTTCAATTGAATACCGGCGACACAATTCGATCACATTATTTCAAGGCCTCTCGACAGTCCACAATGCAGATTGCCCACAAGAAAATTGACATTGAAGGATTCGAACATTTGAGAAGGCAAGATTCTGAAATTTCCATGCAGAATTTCATGAAGGCATTTCTATTTTCCGATGCCCTTATCGATGAGATTACTTCGGAAATCGGAATTGATAAGACCGAAATGATCCCTAATTTCTATAACTCGGATTTACTTACAAAGTTAAGGCGAAATGAAAAATTCGTAACCCATTATGAGAGAAATCGTGGGGTGCAAAAAAAGGCCTTTCAAAACTACCTAGATTCTTTTGACATAGATTTTCATGAAGAAGGAATGACCGTGGTCGATGTTGGGTGGAGGGGTACCATGCAAGAGTGTATTTACACCTTTTTCAACGAAAGGGTGAATGTCAATGGTTATTATCTTGGGTTGAAAGAGGGTTATCGAATTACGGAATCCACCAAAAGATTCGGCCTGAATTTTTCTGTTTATCCCACAGCAAGTGCCTCCGATAATGTTTTGATGGCCAATCGCCAATTATATGAGCAGTTGCTTGCTGCTCCACATGGCAGTACCTTGGGGTATCGAAACAAAGCAGGGGATTTCACAATCGAACATTACGAAGAGAATGAAAAGCGGGTCTATTATAAAATGATTGCTCCGATTCAAGAATATATGTTTGCGGAGTATTGCCAACTTATCGAGGATTTGAAGCCCGTATGTTATGAATACGATGTAGTTCAAGAGTATATGACCGATCTTGCACTACGTTTGGGTCTTTTTGCAGGCAAAAAGAAAATAAAGTTCATGCACGAGATATCCCAAGGATTTTACCAAAACGTAGGCAATAACGAGGTCGGTTTAAATTATGACCATTCACAATTGCGAGACAGTAAAATAAGTGTGTTAAAACGCTTTCTTTGGTTTCCTGAAAAGACTTTTCGATTCTTGGTCAAGATTAAGCCCATGTTGTACGCCAAAGGCCTCTATTGGCTGTCTTACCCAGTCAATTTGATTTATTATTACATCAAGTTCATCAATGGTATCAAGGGAATCTTTTTCAAGAAAAAACTACTGGAATACTAGAGCAGTCCGCCTATAAGTCCCACTTCGTGCCAGAGGAATTTTAATGGGCAAAAAAGATCCCGCTAGTTTCTTCCACTAAGATTTTTATTTTCAAAAGTAAGTCGTAGTTTTGCCCACCATAACAATGAGGAAGGATTTGACTGATTGCAACCTCCAAAAAAATGCTAAAGCAGTTGATATTGAGTAGTCTTCAAGTCAATCTCCTTTCGGCACTTTCATCCAAATCCTACTTTGATTTAAAATTAGGAAGACATGTCGTATTTATTTACCTCCGAATCAGTTAGTGAAGGGCATCCCGATAAGGTGGCCGATCAAATTAGCGATGCATTGCTAGATCACTTTTTGGCGTTTGACCCGGAAAGCAAAGTTGCCTGTGAAACCATGGTCACTACCGGTCAGGTGGTTCTCGCGGGAGAGGTTAAAAGTGAAACCTATCTCGATGTTCAGAATATTGCCAGAAATGTCATCAACAAGATAGGTTATACAGAAGGTGAGTATCAATTCAGTGGTGATTCGTGCGGGGTAATTTCCTTGATACATGAACAATCCCAAGATATTAATCAAGGTGTTGATCGTGGGAAAAAAGAACAGCAGGGCGCTGGTGATCAAGGTATGATGTTCGGCTATGCCACCAAAGAAACCTCGAATTACATGCCTTTGGCCCTTGATATCTCGCACAAGATCTTACAGGTACTGGCCGATTTGCGAAGGGCAAACAAGCAAATAGAATATTTGAGGCCAGATGCGAAATCGCAGGTAACAATCGAGTATTCAGATGACAACGTACCTCAGCGAATAGATACCATTGTGGTGTCTACCCAGCACGACGCCTTTGACAAGAACGACAAGAAAATGCTGGCAAAAATCAAGAAAGATATTGTCGAAATTTTGATTCCAAGGGTTAAAAAGAAATTGCCCAAAAAGATTCAGAACCTTTTTGATGACCAGATTCAATATCATATCAATCCGACAGGCAAATTCGTAATAGGCGGACCGCATGGGGATACGGGCCTTACCGGCAGAAAAATTATTGTCGATACTTATGGAGGCAAAGGCGCCCACGGTGGAGGTGCTTTCAGTGGTAAAGACCCCAGCAAAGTAGATCGAAGTGCGGCCTACGCCTCAAGACATATTGCAAAAAATTTAGTAGCAGCGGGGGTGGCAGATGAAATTTTGGTGCAAGTAAGTTATGCCATCGGAGTGGTGAAACCCACCTCTATCTTCATAGATACCTATGGAACGGCGAATATCGATTTAACAGATGGTCAAATTGCCAAAAAGGTCGAAAAATTGTTTGATATGCGCCCATTTGCGATAGAAAAACGATTGAAATTGAGAAATCCGATTTATCTGGAATCTGCGGCCTATGGTCATATGGGCAAAGAACCCAAAATTGTAAAAAAAGTATTTGAATCGCCTTACAACGGACGTGTTGAGAAGGAGGTCGAGCTTTTCACTTGGGAAAAGTTGGACATGGTCGATAAGGTCAAAAAAGCCTTTAAGCTATAAACATAACGCGACTGTTGAGGCTTAAAGGGCTTAACAGGTCCATTTGGTTTTGGCAACGGTCGGTTTCAATTTTCTATTAAATCACTAGGAATTTCATTTTCCATTCTTATATTTGTCTTTCCAAAAGTTCAAACACGTATTGAATTGTTATCAAGAAAGGTGGAGGGAATAGACCCTTTGAAGCCTTAGCAACCTCCCGCCATGCGGGGAAGGTGCTACATTCTACCGAATGCTGAATAGAGTTCAGTATCTCGGCAGATAACACAAACGAATTATGTTCGTTATTCCTTCTTTCTTCATAACTTTTTAATTAGACCGGACTGCAGTATGGTAGTCAGAGGTTTGGATTTTTTAATCGAATTAATAACAATTAAAAAATCAGAAGTCATGAGTGATCAAAAATTTTCTACCAATGCCTTACACGCGGGGCATGATGTTTCTGCCAATGGAGGAACCCGAGCTGTGCCCATCTATCAAAGCACGGCCTATGTGTTCAACGATTCAGATCATGCGGCAAATCTTTTCGCCTTGGCTGAATTTGGCAATATTTATACACGGATAATGAATCCGACAAACGATGTCTTGGAGCAGCGATTGGCGGCTTTGGAAGGTGGCGCGGCTGCGATTGTTACTTCGTCGGGATCTTCGGCCACGGTTACGGCTTTGTTGGTGCTACTCAAAGCAGGCGACCATATTGTGGCATCAAATAGCCTGTATGGCGGCACATACAATTTACTTAGTGTTACCTTACCAAGATTAGGTATCACCACTACCTTTGTAGACCCCTCAGACCCAAATAATTTTGGAAAGGCTGTACAGGAAAACACACGCGCAATCTTTGTAGAGGCCGTGGGAAACCCCAAGCTTGACGTGTTGGATTTAAAAGCGATATCAGCCGAGGCAAGAGCTGCTAAAATTCCGTTTATCGTAGATAACACCGTACCGACTCCAGCACTGCTTAATCCTATTGAACATGGTGCCAATATTGTGATTCACTCCTTGACCAAATATATCAATGGCAATGGTACCGCTTTAGGAGGAGCTATTATCGACGCAGGCACATTTGATTGGACTAGCGGTAAATTTCCGGAATTCACAGAACCGTCACCTGGGTATCATGGATTGATTTACCACGAAGCGGTTGGTGAGTTGGCTTTTATCATTAAGGCGCGAATCGAAGGTCTAAGGGATTACGGTGCGGCCTTGAGCCCTTTTAATGCATTCCAGATAATTCAGGGGCTGGAAACCTTGGAAGTAAGAATGAAACAACATAGCGAGAATGCTTTGGCCTTGGCCGAATGGTTACAAGATCGCCCTGAAGTGGCATGGGTCAACTATCCTGGATTGAAAACCAGCAAATATAAGGCACAAGCCGATGCATATCTGCCAAAGGGTCAAAGTGGAATTGTCACCTTTGGGGTAAAGGGTGGATTTGAATCAGCGAAGAAGATTGCCGACGAGACCAAGATTTTTTCGCTTCTCGCAAATATTGGAGATACAAAATCCTTAATAATACACCCGGCTAGTACGACACATCAACAATTGGACGATGCACAGCAAGAATCCACCGGGGTGACAAAAGATTTGATTCGTCTTTCGGTCGGTTTGGAAGATCTTGAAGATTTGAAGGCGGATCTTGAAAGTGCATTTGCCACAATTGACAAATCAGTATTTGCTTAAAACGTTGAACTATGATTGGCTCCTCCCCTCGTCTGAGGGGAGGTGTTCCGATTTATCGGAACGAAGGGGTTGGTTTCAACTCCTTTAATATTTACCCTATATGCTACACCACCTACATCTCAAAAACTTTACCGCCATTAGCGGTGTATCACAGGACCTTGAACTTTCTTATCAACTTTTTGGCAAGAAACTACATTCGGCACCCATTGTTTTGGTTAATCACGCCCTAACAGGAAATTCAAATGTGACAGGCGAAAATGGTTGGTGGTCTGCATTGATCGGCGAAGGTAAATGTATAGATACGAACAGATATACAATACTGTCCTTTAATATTCCCGGTAACGGTTATGACGGATTTGTCATCGACAATTATAAGGATTTTGTCGCGGGGGATGTTGCGAAGATTTTTTTAAAGGGACTTGAAAAGCTGAGAATAAAAAAACTTTTTGCAATCATAGGCGGATCATTGGGCGGTGGAATTGCCTGGGAAATGGCCGCGCTGAATCCGAAGATTACTGAGCACCTGATTCCGGTTGCTTCCGATTGGAAATCCACTGATTGGTTGATTGCCAACTGCCAGATTCAAGAGCAGTTTTTAGTCAATTCAAAACAACCTGTACACGATGCACGCATGCATGCCATGTTATGCTATCGCACCCCTGAATCGTTTAAGGAACGGTTCAAAAGAAGTACAAACGAGGAATTACAGGTCTTCAATGTTGAAAGTTGGCTAATGCACCATGGGGAGAAATTGAAAGAACGTTTTCAACTTTCCGCCTATAAATTGATGAATCAGTTGCTGAAGACCATCGATATAACTAGAAATGGGGAGAAGGCGTTTCAAGCGCTGCAAGATAGCGACACTAACATACATATAGTCGGGGTCGACTCAGATCTATTTTTTACCGCCAAGGAGAACAAGGAGACCTTTCGGCAAATAGCGCAAGCGAATAGCAATGTTACCTACGGTGAAGTACAATCGCTACATGGGCATGATGCATTTTTGATCGAATTCGAGCAGATGCAAAAATTGTTGTCCGGTGTTTTTTCGCGAAATGGGAAATCGGAGAAGATCAAAGTATTAAAGTTCGGCGGAAAATCGTTGAGTAATGGGGAAGGATTGGGAAGTGTTCTTGAAATCGTTAAGTCAAAAGTAGGGAACGGAGAAAATATTGCCGTTGTGGTATCCGCTAGGGAAAAAGCTACGGATCAATTGGAGGGTATATTGGACAAGGCCGCGGCCGGACTAGACTTTGGAAAAGACTTTGAAGCTTTTGAGAAGTATCAGACGCATACCTACAAAAATGTAAACCTTGCGGAAGAATTCGGCAATTTGTTCAAGCTATTTGAAGGGGTCTCCTTTTTAGGGGATTACAGCCTTAAAATTAAGGATCAAGTATTGGCGTTCGGCGAGATCATTTCCGCAAAGCTGATTACCAAACTGCTGATAGGCAAAGGTATAAATGCAAAGTTTGTAGATTCAAGAAAGCTCATAATTACCGATGATAGTTTTGGCGATGCCCAGGTGCAGGAGTCGATGTCAAAGGAGAATGTACTGAGGGAATTTGCGCAATTGGACGTAGATACCGTTCCGGTGGTTACGGGTTTTATCGCTTCCTCTGAACAGGGTGACACTACTACATTGGGAAGAAATGGCAGTAACTATTCCGCCGCGCTTTTGGCCAATTATTTAGATGCCGCCGAGCTTCAGAACTTTACCCATGTAGATGGTATTTTCACGGCCAACCCAGACTATGTTGCCGATGCAAAACGAATTTCTGAGCTCTCATATTCAGAAGCCAATGAATTGGCCAGTTTTGGGGCGAACATATTGCACGCAAAGACCATTATTCCACTTATTGAAAAAAATATTCCACTACGCATACTAAATACCTTTAATAGGGACAATAAGGGAACGCTGATCAGTGCAAAAACCAAAAAAGAGGGCATAAAATCCCTGTCGGTCATTGAAAATGTTTCCCTGGTCAATCTTGAGGGTAGGGGTCTTTTGGGCAAAGTAGGCGTGGACGCAAGAATATTTAGGGCGTTAAGTGAAAACAACATCAGCGTGAGCATTATTTCACAAGGTTCATCAGAGCGTGGAATTGGTCTCGTGGTCAATGCCGAAAAGGCACAACGTGCCAAGACGGTTCTTCAAAGGGAGTTCGCAAGCGATTTTCAATCCAAGGACATTAATTTGATTACGGTGGTGAGCGATGTATCGGTCATCTCGATCGTGGGCCAAGATCTGAGTACTTTTCATAAACCCTATAATGCGTTGATCACAAACCAAATCGTGCCCTTACTTTTCAATAATACGATTACTGGAAAAAACGTCAGCCTTGTGTTGAAAAAATCTGATTTGAACAAGGCGCTCAACGTCATGCATGGGCAGATATTCGGAATCAGTAAAAAGGTAAACCTTGCCATTTTCGGCCATGGTAATGTCGGCGGCACGTTGATCGATCAGATTTTGAAGTCTGCAAGAACCATTGAAAAGCGAAAGGGAATCGATTTGAATGTATTTGCGGTTGCCAATTCAAAGAAGATTCTGATGGAAAAGAATGGAATTCCAAGAGCATGGAAATCAGCCTTAAAGGAGAAAGGAAAAAACTATAAGGTCGATGATGTTTTTTCTTTTGCAAAGGCCCACCATCTTGAAAATTTAATTGTTGTTGACAATACGGCGAGTCAAGACTTTGTGGTCAACTATTTTGAATTTGTCGAAAACGGTTTTGATATTGTATCGTCGAATAAAATTGCGAATACCTTGGGTTTTGATTATTATCAATTGTTAAGGGAAGAGCTGGCGAAAAATCAAAAGCAATATTTATATGAGACCAATGTGGGTGCAGGATTACCCTTGATAGATACCATAAAACTGTTACATCTCTCAGGAGAGAACATTACCCGAATCAAAGGCGTATTTTCTGGAAGTTTAAGTTATATTTTCAATACGTTTTCAGAGGTCGATGCACCGTTTTCATCCATTCTTAAAGATGCCAAGCAGAAGGGTTATACAGAGCCCGACCCACGCGAAGATTTGTCGGGTAATGACGTCGGTCGAAAACTGTTGATATTGGCACGGGAACTGGATCTTCGAAATGAGTTTTCCGATATTAAGATTCAAAATTTAATTCCGAGCGCATTGCAAAAGGGAGATGTCGATTTTTTTATGAACAATTTGGACGTATTGAACGACAAGTTCAATGAGATCAAGAAGAACCAGAAACCTGGTTATGTGCTTCGTTATGTAGGTGACCTACATGGTAACCTGCAAAAGGAAAAAGGGCTGTTAGATGTAAAATTGATTTCCGTGCCAAAGCAAAGTGCTTTGGGCCAAGTCAAGGGATCCGACTCTATTATTGAGATTTATACGGAATCATATGGTGAACATCCATTGGTCATTCAAGGTGCCGGAGCGGGAGCAGCGGTTACGGCAAGAGGAGTTTTCGGGGATATTTTGAGAATTGCGGAAAAGGTATGATCAAAATTATGAGGTGCAAAGTTGGATGGAAGTACAAAGTTAAAGCGAAGCGATCAGGCTCCTCCTAGAAGGCGAAAGGATGTCGAGCACGGAGGGGTTGAAGACCCAATTGACAATTATAACCTAGACCTGAAATTTAGAAAGTTGGAAACAGATTCCCACTTTGTAGGGAACGAAAATTACGTGATTTGAAAAAATTCGAAACCAATGCCATAAGAACGCAACTGGAACGTTCACAGTTCTTAGAACACTCCAGCCCAATGTATTTGACCTCAAGTTTTGTCTTTGAGGATGCAGAGGACATGAGGGCCTCGTTTGCAGAAGAGAAGGACCGAAATATCTATTCACGATATTCAAATCCGAATTCAACCGAACTAATAGATAAAGTTTGCCAAATGGAAGGGGCCGAAGCTGGCTTTGCCTTTGCATCGGGTATGGCGGCGGTCTTTTCAACTTTTGCAGCCTTGCTTGATGGCGGAGACCACATACTTTCGGCACGAAGTATCTTTGGGGCGACACATGGTTTGTTCAACAATATTTTTCCGAAGTGGAATATTTCCCATTCTTACTTCAAGATCGATGAACTTGAATCCATTGAAAAACTTATCAGGCCCAGTACAAAGATTATCTATGCCGAATCTCCGACCAACCCAGGGGTCGATATCGTCGATTTAAATGAATTGGGTAAAATAGCAAAGAAGCACAATTTGATCTTTATCGTTGATAATTGTTTTGCTTCACCATATTTGCAGCAGCCCATAAAATTTGGAGCCGATTTGGTCATTCATTCCGGTACGAAGCTGATGGATGGGCAAGGCCGCGTTTTGGCGGGAATCACAGTTGGTAAGGCCGATTTGATTGAAAAGATTTATCGCTTTTCGAGAACTACAGGTCCGTCATTATCTCCGTTTAATGCCTGGGTGCTTTCAAAAAGTCTGGAAACCCTGGCGGTAAGAGTAGACCGCCATTGCGAGAACGCTTTGAAACTTGCCGAGTTTTTAGAGAATCATGAAAAAGTAAATTGGGTAAAATATCCTTTTTTAAAATCGCATCCCAAATACGAAATTGCCAAAAAACAAATGAAACTAGGCGGATGTGTAGTGGCATTTGAGATTAAAGGAGGGTTACAAGCCGGTCAAAAATTCTTCGATTCAATAAAGCTTCTTTCGCTATCTGCAAACTTGGGCGATTCGAGAAGTATTATAACGCACCCTGCATCTACCACACACAGCAAATTATCCCAACAAGAAAGGGAGGAGACCGGAATAACCGATGGTATGGTCCGGGTTTCGGTTGGTTTGGAGCATCTAGAAGACATAATAGCCGACATTTCACAGGCTCTAGGTTAAATGGCAAGATGTTAAATTTCCCTATCTTAGCCCTATGCTCTCCAAAAAGACAAAATACGGGCTCAAGGCCTTGACTTATTTGGCCTCACAGAAAGATAACACCCCTGTTCAGATTGCAGAGATTGCCAAACATGAAAATATTTCGCAAAAGTTTTTAGAGAGTATTTTGCTGTCCTTAAGAAAAACAGGATTCCTCGGTTCAAAAAAAGGAAAGGGTGGAGGCTACTATCTAATCAAGAATGCTGATGAAATCTTGATGACCGATGTTATGCGTGTCCTCGAGGGCCCAATCGCCATGGTGCCCTGCGTAAGTTTAAATTTTTATGAGAAATGCGACGACTGCCCAGATGAAGACAACTGTTCGGTAAATAAGTTGATGCTAAAGGTGAGAGATGCCAATTTGGGAGTGTATCGAAACAATACTTTGGCCGATTTGATAGAATAGTTTTTGCCTTCGGCATTTTCTAGGCCTAATCAGAATAGCTTTCCCCTAAAACCTTGTATTATACAGTTCCCTCGGCGCAATTAGCTTCTAGGACGTTGTATTTTCTTCATAATTGTGGTACGCTTCTTAAATAATCTCCAATTTTTGAGTTGTATTGTTAATAATCTATTAAATCTATAGGAATTAAGTAATATTCTGGTGTTCCATACGCTTTAAACGGAGGAAAAGTCATATTTTTGATTATCCTATTAAATCCATAGGAAATATAAATTATGAAACAGAATATTGATCTAGACTATTACAATAGACAATTCAGGGGTATTCCACCAGAAGAGATTATAAGTTGGGCGCTACAACTATCAAGCAAGAGAATTGTAACCACAAGCTTTGGAAAATACTCTGCGGTGTTGTTGCATACATTCCAGAAAATTGACCCCAATATCGATGTCGTATGGTGTGATACCGGGTATAATCTTCCTGAAACCTATGAGCATGCCGAATATTTGAAAAGGCGATTCAGTTTGAATTTAAACACATATGTTCCAAGAGAGACCAAGGCTTTCACGGAATACCGCTTGGGCTTTCCATCAGCCGATCAGCCGGAGCACATGGAGTTTTCAGAGATAGTGAAGTTGGAACCTTTTAGAAGGGCTTTGGCTGAACACCGACCAGATATTTGGTTCACGAATATTAGAATACGTCAAACCGAGCTTAGGAGTTCCAAGGATATTCTTAGTCGGAGTAAGGAAGGCATTTTAAAAGTGAGCCCTTTTTACTATTGGACGGACGACGACTTAGACGATTATCTGGAAGCCTATGAACTCCCTAAGAACAGTACCTATTTTGATCCAGTAAAAGCTTTGGAAACACGGGAATGTGGAATTCATCTTCAATAGATTATGCAAAGTTTTAGAACAGAAATAGAAAATCCGGTTGTAGAGAAAGACATCCTCGAATTGGAACGAAAGATAAACGAGTTCCACAATGGGAAGTTGGATGAGGAGAAATTCCGCAGTCTACGTCTGGCACGTGGTGTTTACGGCCAACGACAGCAGGGTGTACAGATGATCCGTATCAAACTGCCCTATGGAAAAGTCACTTCCAAACAATTACATCGTATTTGCGATGTTTCCGATGAGTATTCCACTGGGCGTTTGCATATTACCACACGTCAGGATATTCAAATCCATTATGTCGATCTTGATCGAACTCCTGAGCTCTGGGCGCAATTGGAAAAGGATAAAGTCACATTGCGGGAAGCTTGTGGAAATACGGTTCGAAATGTAACGGCAAGCGAAACGGCGGGTATCGATATCGATGAACCTTTTGATGTTTCTCCTTATGCCGAGGCGGTTTTTGAATATTTTTTGAGAAATCCGATTGGGCAGGAAATGGGACGAAAGTTCAAGGTTTCCTTTTCGGCCAGTAATGCGGATACAGGACTTTCATACATGCACGATTTGGGCTTTATCGCTAAAATCCAGAACGATAAAAGGGGCTTTAAAGTGATGATTGGTGGTGGACTGGGCTCACAGCCAAGACATGCCGATGTGCTTTTTGAATTCCTTTCTTCGGATAAAATCATCCCTTTGATGGATGGGGTAATCCGGGTTTTTGACCGCTACGGCGAACGAAAAAGTCGAGCCAAGGCCCGAATGAAATTCTTATTGAAGGATATTGGCCTGGATGGATTTAAAAAACTGTTGGAAGAAGAGCAAAAAGCAGTTCCACATAAAACTTTTGAAATTGATGCAGAAGGCTATCCGAAGGTAAAAATTGCTAAAACGGAAATTCCTCAAGTTGAAATTAAGGACTCCAGTGCTTTTGGAAAATGGAAGTCCACGAACATTGTCCCTCAAAAACAGCAAGGTTTCGTCGCTGTCGGAATTAAAGTTTTGCTGGGCGATTTTTATACCGATAAGGCAAGATTATTGGCCGACCTGGTTCAGAATTATGCGGCTGGAGAAATCCGATTGTCCTTAAGACAGAATATTTTGATTCCCTATATAAAAGAGGAGTTGATTCCTTTTTTCTACGTCGAATTGGAGAAATTAGGTTTTGTGGAAGCGGGTTACAACAAGGCCTTGGACATTACGGCTTGCCCAGGAACAGACACCTGTAATCTTGGCATCGCCAGTAGTACGGGTATTGCCGAAGAGTTGGAAAGAATCATTAAAGCCGAGTATCCGCAGTATATCAGCAATCCTGACGTGGTCATCAAAATAAGCGGATGTATGAATGCCTGCGGGCAGCACAATATGGCGAATATTGGTTTCCAAGGAATGAGTATCCGCACAAAAGACAAATTGGTGGCTCCAGCACTTCAAGTTTTATTGGGAGGTGGCAATGACGGAAATGGCAAAGGCCGCTTCGCTGATAAGGTTGTAAAAGTTCCGAGTAAAAGAGGTCCAGAAGCTTTGCGATTGATTTTGGATGATTTTGAAGCCAATGGAAATGGAAAATCTTTTGCCGATTATTATGAGGAAAAAGGCGAACACTATTTCTATGATTTTCTTAAGCCCTTGACCGATATTGAAAACTTGACCCAAGATGATTTTATCGACTGGGGCAATACCGAAAAATACAAGAAGGAAATCGGTATTGGCGAGTGTGCAGGGGTGGTAATCGATTTGATTGCGACGCTCTTGTTGGAGAGTCAGGAGAAAATTCAGAACGCGGAAGGAGCCTTAACCGAAAAGAAATGGGCAGCCAGTATTTATTATTCCTACTCGTCCATGGTCAATTCGGCAAAGGCTTTATTGACGGCCGAAAAGACAAAAACCAATACACATTCAAGTATTATCAAAGATTTTGACGAGAAATTCGTCATTGCCGGTAGAATTGCAATTGTAGGCGGATTCGAGGAACTGGTCCTGCAATTGAACAAAAACGAACCTACCGAAGCTTTTGCAAAAAGTTATCTTGAAGATGCCAAGGCATTTTTGAGAAAGGTGGAAGCATTTCGACAATTGGAATTGGCTTATGTATAGAGGACCAAAGTTAACGGTAGTTGGGGCAGGCCCTGGCGATGTGGAACTCATTACGCTCAAGGCGATTAAGGCCTTGCAAAGTGCCGATGTGGTCTTATATGATGCCTTGGTGGATACGAAATTATTGGAATATACGCATCAAGCGGAACAAATTTTCGTGGGTAAACGTAAAGGATGCTACGCTTATCAGCAAGATCAAATCAATGAATTGATTGTGCAAAGGGCCAACCAGGATAAACATGTGGTAAGATTGAAAGGAGGCGACCCTTTTGTTTTTGGAAGGGGTGCAGAGGAAATGGAGTACGCAGCTGCCAGCGGGTTGGAGGTGGCAATGGTACCCGGAATTTCATCTTGTCTTTCAGTACCGGCAACTCAGCATATACCTGTGACCAAAAGGGGCTCATCAGAGAGTTTCTGGGTCATTACAGGTACTACGAAAGAGCATAAATTGTCCAATGATGTACGATTGGCTGCCAAATCAAGTGCCACGGTTGTCATTTTAATGGGAATGTCAAAACTAGCTCAGATTGTGGCATGTTTTGAACGTGAGGGTAAATCGGAAACCCCAATAGCAATCATTCAGAACGGTACGCGTCAAGACGAAAAAGTGGGCATTGGTACCATCTCATCCATTGAAAAGGAGGTGGGGAGACAAGGGCTTTCAAATCCGGCCATCATTATCATCGGGGAAGTTGTAAGGCACAGAGAACAGATTTTAAATATTCAGAAGCAATACGGTCAAAGAGAATTGTCATATTAGAAATGGAAAGGAACAATTTATATCCGATATTTTTAAAGACGGCTAGTCTACATATTCTAATAGTTGGAGGAGGAAATGTAGCGGAGGAGAAACTGACGTTCTTGACAAAGTCGAGTCCAGATGCCAAAGTGACCATGGTATCCCCCATGTTCAGAAAGGCAACAACGGAAATCGCCAAAAAACATAATGTCGAATTGGTAGTAGACAGCTATAATGCCAATTACTTATATGGCAAGCATATGGTTATCGCTACAACCGACGTTCCTGAGGTGAACATTCAAATTTATAAAGACTGTCGAAAACTGAAAATTTTAGTGAATGTAGCCGATAATCCACCCTACTGTGATTTTTATATGGGCGGCATTGTTACAAAGGGAAATGTAAAAATCGCGATTTCCACCAATGGAAAATCACCCACAACGGCAAAGCGTTTGCGTCAGTTTTTTGAGGATATCATTCCTGATGATATTAACAAAATGGTGCAAAATCTAAACGATTATAGAAAAAGGATAAAAGGCGATTTTGAGCAAAAAGTCGATAAAATGAACGAAATCACGCAAAAATTGGTCGAAAAAGTGTAAAAAAGGTGAGAAAAATAATAAAATGATGAATCTGTCACATCGAGCGGAGTCGAGATGCGAGACCTAAAAAGATTTCCTTCTTCGAGGAGATGACAAGAAAAGAGCTTAACAATGATAAAAACAGATATATTGATTATTGGCGCTGGCCCAACCGGATTGTTCACGGTTTTTGAGGCCGGACTCTTGAAATTAAAATGCCATTTGATAGACGCATTGCCGCAACCTGGGGGACAATGTTCGGAAATCTACCCAAAAAAACCGATTTATGATATTCCGGCCTATCCGGAAATATTGGCGGGTGACTTGGTAGAACGGCTGATGGAGCAGATAAAACCCTTTGAGCCTGGATTTACTTTAGGGGAACGCGCTGAAACATTGGATAGGCAAGAAGACGGTTCTTTTATAGTCACCACGAACAAAGGCACCAAACATCAGGCTACCGTGGTGGTTATTGCAGGGGGGCTAGGTTCTTTCGAGCCTCGAAAACCGCCTATTGAGAATATCTCGGATTTTGAGGATAAGGGTGTGGCTTATATCATAAAAGATCCAGAAATATATAGGAATAAAAAAATGGTCATTGCTGGGGGTGGGGACTCTGCTTTGGATTGGGCTATTTTCTTGGCAGATGTGGCTTCGGAAGTTTCCTTGGTACATCGTAGAAACGAGTTCCGTGGCGCATTGGATTCTGTTGAAAAAGCGTCGGAACTGGCAAAATTGGGCAAGATTAACTTGTTTACAGAGGCTGAGGTAAAAAAGCTATATGGTGATGAGAAGTTGGAAGCCGTTGTCATCAAGAACAATGATTCTTCAAAAGGTGAAACCTATTTGGAAGTTGACAACTTCATTCCTTTATTCGGACTTTCCCCAAAATTGGGGCCTATAGGTGATTGGGGCCTTGAAATTGAAAAAAATGCCATTAAGGTCAATAACTCAAAAGACTATCAGACAAATTTACCGGGTGTTTTTGCAATTGGGGATGTCAATACTTACGAGGGTAAGCTAAAGTTGATCTTGTCCGGTTTTCATGAGGCCGCCGTTATGTGTCAATATGCATATCAGCTTATCAACCCTGGAAAGCGATACGTCATGAAATACACTACGGTGGGTGGTGTAGAAGGCTTTGATGGTAGTAAAAAAGAAGCAAAAAAAGAAGTGGTACAGAGTATCGCATGAATTTTGTTCTTAGTGTTTAATTGGCTAAAACCCTTATATGAGTCTATCATATAGGGGTTTTTGAGATTCCAGCTTTCGCGAAATACTACAAAAACCCTTGACATTGCTTGTTTTTGAATCAAAGGAGGCGTTACTTTGCATTCAGTTCATTACAATTCTGTAAAAGTTATCAAGAAAGGTGGAGGGACTAGACCCTATGAAGCCTTGGCAACCTCCCGCCCTATGTGGGAAAGGTGCTACGTTCTATCCTGAATATTCAGGACAGATAACAAAAAGACGCGGTCTACCTTTTTACTTTCTTGATATTTTATTCATACAGAAGATTAATAATCTTGGGTTGACTATATCTATTGATGAAAAATATTAGGGAAATACTTGAAGAACGAATTTTGGTGCTTGACGGTGCCATGGGCACTATGCTACAACGTTATAAGTTTCAAGAAGATGATTTCCGTGGGGAGCGTTTTAAAGATTGGGAACATCCTTTGCAGGGAAACAATGACCTTTTGTCATTGACCCAACCCGAGGCGATTGCCGAAGTCCACCGAAAGTATTTTGCCGCAGGAGCCGATATCGTCGAGACCAACACATTTTCAGGAACAACCATCGCCATGGCCGATTACCATATGGAAGATTTGGTATATGAACTCAATTTCGAGTCTGCCAATATTGCCAAAAAGGTGGCAAATGAATTCTCTACCAAAGAGCCGAACAAGCCGAGGTTTGTCGCTGGTAGTATGGGGCCAACCAACAAAACGGCCAGCATGTCTCCCGATGTCAATGATCCGGGGTTTCGGGCAATTTCGTTCGAGGAATTACGGATTGCGTACAAAGAACAGGCAGAAGCCCTGCTAGATGGCGGAGTAGATATACTTCTTGTCGAGACCATTTTTGATACGTTGAATGCGAAGGCAGCGCTTTTTGCCATTGAAGAGATAAAAGAGGAAAGGAATGTTGATGTGCCTATTATGGTTAGTGGAACGATTACCGATGCTTCGGGTCGCACACTTTCGGGTCAGACTGCAGGGGCATTTTTGATTTCCGTATCACATCTTCCGTTACTTTCGATCGGATTTAATTGCGCTTTGGGCGCAAGTCAGTTGACCCCGCATTTGGAAGTAATTGCTAAAAAATCGGAATATTTTGTTTCGGCACATCCGAACGCCGGGTTGCCAAACGCCTTCGGCGAATATGATGAATCTCCCGAGCAGATGGCCGCGCAAATCAAGGAATATACCGAAAAGGGATTGGTCAATATCGTGGGCGGCTGTTGTGGAACGACACCAGACCATATTAAGGCTATTGCTGAATTGGTGGCCAAGTATGACCCTAGAAAGTTGACAGTTTTTGGTTGATAGTTGTCAATTGATGGTTGTTTGATAATAAAACGAATGGAGTATACAGAATTAGAGGTATGGAAGGAGACCAGGCTGTTGGTAAATTCGGTTTATCAGCTATCAAAGTCGTTTCCCAAAGAAGAAATGTATGGGCTTACCGGCCAGATTCGTCGTTGTGCTGTTTCAATTCCGTCAAACATTGCCGAAGGTTGTGGTCGGAGAACTTCAGCGGATACAATTCAATTTTTGCACATATCTAGAGGTTCATTGTATGAATTGGAAACTCAGTTATTTATCGCATTAGACCAAGAATATTTAGATAAGGAAGACTTCAACCTCATGTTCAAACAGGTTTTGAAGTGTAAGAAACTAATTAATGGGTTTATCAAATATTACAAAAAAGATAATTGATGACTCAAGATAATTCAAACATACCATCGACCGACAACGTCCAACCGGCAACCAGATATCTAAAATTGAGCGGACTTGAACCGCTTATCGTCACCCCAGAGAGCAACTTCATCAATGTAGGGGAGCGTACCAATGTAGCCGGTTCCCGAAAATTTCTTCGTCTAGTTAAGGAAGAAAAGTATGAGGAGGCTTTAGACGTTGCACGCGACCAGGTCGATGGGGGTGCCCAAATCATCGACATCAATATGGATGATGGTCTGATCGACGGTAAAGAGGCCATGGTCAAATTTCTCAACTTGATAGTTGCAGAACCCGATATTGCACGAGTACCAATTATGATAGACAGCTCGAAGTGGGAAATTATCGAGGCTGGCCTGCAAGTCGTGCAAGGCAAATGTGTTGTGAACTCTATCAGTCTAAAGGAAGGCGAAGCAGAATTTATTCATCATGCAAAATTAATCAAGCGATATGGTGCAGCCGTAATTGTAATGGCCTTTGACGAGGTAGGTCAGGCAGATAATTACGATCGTCGCATCGAAATCTCGCAACGTTCCTATGATATTTTGGTCAATCAGATTGGTTTCCCACCTGAGGATATCATTTTTGACCTAAATATCTTTCCTGTCGCTACGGGAATGGAGGAACACAGGCGAAATGCCTTGGACTTTATCGAAGCCACAAAATGGGTGCGCGAAAATCTTCCGCATTGTAGTGTGAGCGGTGGTGTCAGTAATGTTTCATTTTCTTTCAGGGGAAATAATCCCGTAAGGGAAGCAATGCATTCGGTGTTTTTATACCACGCCATTAAAGCGGGTATGAATATGGGAATTGTCAATCCGACCATGTTGGAGGTCTATGATGACATTCCGAAAGATTTATTGGAGCATGTTGAAGATGTAATGCTCGACCGTCGGGATGATGCTACGGAAAGACTACTCGATTTTGCCGAGTCTGTTGTCGGAAAAGCCAAAGAAAACAAGGTTGACCTCTCATGGCGTGAAGAACCCCTACAGGATAGAATTACAAGGGCCTTGGTCAAGGGAATCGACCAATATATCGAAGAAGATGTTGAGGAAGCAAGAAAAGCTTCCACCAAACCCATCGAGGTTATCGAAGGCCATTTGATGACTGGAATGAATGTGGTCGGAGACCTTTTCGGAAGCGGCAAGATGTTTTTACCCCAGGTGGTGAAATCCGCTCGGGTAATGAAAAAAGCCGTGGCATATCTGCTTCCATACATTGAGGAGGAGAAATTGGCCAATCCGGAAACAAGTGACTCTTCAACTGCCGGAAAAATATTGATGGCGACAGTGAAGGGAGATGTGCATGATATCGGGAAAAATATTGTCAGCGTTGTTTTGGCCTGTAACAATTATGAAATCGTTGATTTGGGCGTAATGGTGCCTCCAGAGAAAATTATCGCTGAGGCAATCGAACACAAGGTAGACATAGTCGGTTTGAGTGGTTTGATAACCCCCTCGCTCGATGAAATGGTGCACTTGGCCAAGGAGATGGAACGGCAAAATTTCACCGTTCCTCTTTTAATTGGGGGAGCAACAACCAGCAAGGCCCATACAGCCGTTAAAATCGACCCGCAGTATAGCGAAGCTGTCGTTCATGTGAACGACGCTTCCAGGGCTGTTACCGTGGTCGGGGATTTATTGCAAAAAGATACATCAAGCGATTACAAAAAATCCATTAAGGAGGACTATGATGTATTTCGTGAAAAGTTCTTGAAACGTTCTGTTCAGAAAGTATATAAATCCATTGAGGAAGCAAGGGAAAACAAATTTCAGATTGATTGGAATTCCGCCGAAATTATACAACCAAAGGAATTGGGAATCCAAATCATTGAAGATGTGGATTTGGAAAAATTAGTTCCCTATATCGATTGGACACCCTTTTTCAGAAGCTGGGAACTCCATGGAAAATTCCCCGATATTTTATCGGATACTATTGTGGGTGAACAGGCAACCGATTTGTTTACCGATGCCCAAAAGATGCTGCAAGAAATCGTGGCCGAAGAGAAATTAAAAGCCAAAGGTATTTTCGGATTGTTCCCTGCAAATACTATCGATGAAGATGATATAGAATTCGTTTTTTCTCCCCCTTCAGCGGAGATACCCGAAGGGCAGAAGGGGACTTTCAGGACCCTCCGCCAACAATTACAACGAAAAGAAGGAGTGCCCGATTATGCCCTGGCCGATTTCATTGCTCCCAAGGAAAGTGGCAAGCAAGACTATATTGGATGCTTCTGCGTGTCGACGGGCTTCGGAACCACCGAGTTGGCCGTGCAATTTGAGGAGGAACATGACGACTACAATTCAATTATGATAAAGGCATTGGCCGACCGCTTGGCGGAGGCCTTTGCCGAATATTTGCACAAAGAAGTGAGAACAAGGCATTGGGGGTATGCCGTTAACGAAGATTTGAGCAACGAAGAATTAATAAAGGAGTCCTATAGAGGCATAAGGCCGGCGCCTGGGTATCCCGCTTGTCCGGATCATCTCGAAAAATTGACGATTTGGGAGGTTTTGCAAGTAGAGAAAAAAATCGGGGTAAAGTTGACCGAGAGTTTGGCCATGTGGCCAGCCGCCTCGGTATCGGGCTATTATTTTGCAAACCCCGAAGCCCGTTATTTTGGTCTTGGAAAAATCAAGGAAGACCAGGTAAAAGATTTTGCGGAACGAAAAGGGATTGCATTGGAAGAAGCAACAAAGTGGTTGGCCCCCAATATAGCCGATGATTGATATAGTAAATAGTTGAAGGTTGATCATTATTGGTATAAAACCAAAGCCACCAGCAATGAACGACCAGCAAAGAACAACCAAAAAAAATGAAGGTTACCGAACATATAAAAGAAGCTAAGGGAAGAACGTTGTTTTCCTTTGAAATCATTCCTCCCGTAAAGGGCCGGAACATTAAAGAGCTTTATGATAATATCGATCCCTTGATGGAATTCAAACCTCCTTTTATAGATGTGACCACATCGAGGGAGGAGTATATTTATATTGATCGTGATGGATTGCTCGATAAAAAGTTGACCCGCATGCGACCGGGTACCGTGGGTATTTGCGCTTCGATAAAGCACAAGTATGATGTAGATACCGTTCCGCATGTCTTATGTGGCGGTTTCACGAAAGAGGAAACGGAGTATCTTTTGGTCGATTGTCATTATTTGGGAATTGATAACGTAATGGCCTTGCGTGGTGACGCCATGCGTGAAGAGAAGTACTTTGAGCCCACAAAAGGAGGGCATGATTATGCTATTGGCCTGGTCAATCAAATTCAAAATCTCAACTGTGGCAAGTATTTGCATGAGGTTATCGAGACCGATGATTGTGCTGATTTCTGTGTCGGAGTGGCAGGTTACCCTGAAAAGCACATGGAAGCCCCCTCTTTAAAATCTGACCTCAAGCGATTGAAGGAAAAGGTAGAAGCCGGTGCCGACTATGTTGTGACCCAAATGTTTTTTGATAACAAAAAATATTTTGAGTTTGTCGAAGCTGCAAAAGAAGCAGGTATTGATGTGCCTATAATTCCAGGGATCAAGCCCATTGCGGTAAAAAGACATTTGAATTTACTACCTCAGGTCTTCAAAATTGATTTACCGCAAGACTTGGTCGATGCGGTCGACGCCTGTAAAGACAATAAAGCCGTCAGACAGGTCGGAGTCGAATGGGGAATACAGCAATCAAAAGAATTGAAAGCGGCAGGAGTTCCCGTACTGCATTATTATTCAATGGGAAAGTCAGATAATGTCAAGGCCATTGCCAAGGCAATATTTTAGTTTCAAGGCTCAGTTTCGGCAAAACAAATTTAAACTACAGCCGAAACAAGAAATTATTAGTGCTTACCTTTACACCCCATGAAGCTTAAGTTGATCGGTATAGCTTGGCTATGGGGCACAATCGTTTTTTCTCAGGAGGTTGGGGTTGCGAATCGATATGTTCTTGATGCGAGTCCGTTCTATGGCTCAATTCTTCTGCACAATACCGATATTACCCATTTGATAAAAGAACATCCTGCAGGTTTGATTTTGGGCTTTAACCGTAAGACCTATGGTCACCAAGAATGGGAAGAATTATACAACTATCCCGATGTAGGATATTCTTTTGTTTATCAAGACATGAACGATGCGACCCTGGGGAAGAACTTCGGATTATATGCCCATTATAATTTTTATTTTTTTAAACGAAATATGCAGCTGCGTGTGGGGCAGGGCATTGCCTATACCACAAACCCTTATGATAGAGTCGATAATTTTCGAAACAATGCCTACGGCTCCCATTTCATGAGTTCTACCTATCTCATGTTAAATTTTCACAGGGAAAATCTTTTTAAGGGACTGGGATTCAAGGCCGGAATCTCGGTGGTCCATTATTCGAATGCCAATGTGAAGGCCCCGAACACATCTACCAATACTTTTGCCCTCAATGCCGGGCTGACATATGATTTGGACGGTGGATTGAGACAAGAGTACCAAACCCTGTCAAGTGGTGAAAAAATGGTCGAGCCGATTCGATACAATTTAATCTTTAGAACAGGTGTCAACGAAAGCGATGTCATTGGCCTTGGGCAGCATGTGTTTTATATTTTCTCGGGGTATGCTGATAAAAGATTAGGGCGAAAAAGTGCCCTCCAGTTGGGAACAGATGTTTTTTTCTCAAACTTTTTAAAGGATTTGATTCGTTACCAAGCCATCTCATTTCCTGAGTATGGTGTTCAAGAGGATGACGACTACAAGCGGGTCGGAATTTTTCTGGGCCACGAACTGTTTATCAATAAAATGAGTGTGGTCACCCAGTTGGGGTACTATGTCTACTATCCTTTTGATTTTGAGGGTAGAGTTTACAACCGGGTAGGAATGAAACGATATTTCGGAAAAAAAGTGTTCGGAGCTGTCACGTTGAAGTCTCATGGCGCAGCGGCCGAAGCGGTGGAATTTGGAGTTGGAATCAGGTTTTGAAAATGGGGGTTACGAATTACAAGTTATGGTTTATGAGCTTTCGTAAAAGGTTATTAAAAGGGATTCTCCCCTTATTTTCAAGTGGAGGTGCCGTAGGCGGAGGGGTTAGCTTGAGAGCATCGAGTATAACTGTTAGACCTATGGTCTTTTTACAGGTAATATTCTTTGTTCTTGGTTGCAATTCTGAATCTGCCCCAGATTGTTTTCAGAATTCAGGGGAAATTATCCGTCAAGAGGTCTCGATCCCAACCTTTTCAAAAATCACGGTTTTTGAAAAAGTCGCCCTTGTTTTAAAGGAAGGAGATACACAGAAAGTAGAAATTGAATCAGGTGAAAACCTTTTGGAGGAAGTTTCGGCCGTTGTTGAAGGTGATCGATTGATTTTGCGAAATGAAAACGGATGCAACCTCTTTCGCGATTATGGACTCACAACGGTTTTTGTCACCTCACCGAACATTGACGAAATAAGAAGTAGTACAGGTCTGCCAATTCAGAGCGACGGTGTTCTGTCATATCCGAATTTAGAATTGTTTTCCGAAAGTTTTTTAGAACCAGAGGCCGAAACGACCGACGGTGAGTTTGATCTTGAATTGGCATCGCAATCGGTCAGTGTTGTAGCCAATGGCATTGCGTACTTCAAACTTAGGGGAACTTCTGATAATTTAAGCTTGATTATTGCTGCGGGAGATTCACGAATAGAAGCAGAAAGTTTACTGGCCGATAATATATTTCTGGACCATCGTGGTAGCAATGATATGTTTATCAATCCACAAGAATCGGTTCAGGGCGTGATACGAGGAGTCGGTGATGTTATCAGTGCAAACCGACCCACAACAATCGAGGTCGAAGAATTGTTTCGGGGAAGACTTATCTTTAGATAACGGATTTCCTTCAAGAAAGTAATCCCACAATTTATTGTTCGGCCATGAACCCCATCCTAAAATACATTTTGAATCTCTCCTCCTATCGAAGATTAGTCGGTGATTCCCAGCTGGCCGAATTGACAGAGGCCGATACATTGCTTTCAAATTTGGTAAATGAGGAAAAAGTTCCAGCTATTTCCCTTACCGTTCTGAGGGGTGGTAGATTGATGCTTCAAAAAGGGTATGGGTATTCCGATTTAGCGAACAAAACCATTGTCGACCCAAAGAGGTCTGTTTTTCGAATTGCCAGTGTCTCCAAAAATATTGCTGCGGTAGCCTTGGCACATATGGTGAGCGAGGGCGCCATTGATTTGGATGCCTCTTTTTATAGGTACGTTCCTTATTATCCTAAAAAGGAATACGATTTTACAATTCGTCAATTGGCAAGTCATACCGCTGGAATCCGAAGTTATCGCGGAACCGAATACGGACTCAACAAACCCTACTCGATCAAAGATAGTATTGAAATTTTCAAAAAAGACGAATTGCTCTTCGAACCTGGCACCGATTATTTGTACAACAGTTTCGGGTGGGTGCTGATTTCATTGGCCATGCAGGAAGCAGGTGGTATTTCTTTTCCAGAATATGTGCGTGACTTTGTGATAGAGCCTTTTGAGATGATGAATACGATTCCGGAAGTATCTGACGAAAGATTTTTGCAAATTGATATGAATGTCTTAGATGTACAAAGTACAGTTTACTATACCAAAAACCGTCTAGGCGGTTTCCGAAAGGCTATTCCCGTTGATAATTTCTACAAATTGGCGGGCGGGGGTTATCTATCGACATCAGAAGATATCGCCAAGTTCGGTCAAGCCCTTTTAGATGGAAGATTGTTCCCGAAAAACTTGAAAAATGAATTCTTGACCGCTCAAATCGTCAATGAAAATTCTACTTATTACGGATTGGGCTGGCAGGTCAGTGAAGACAAGAAAGGCCGAAAATTCTATGGTCATGTCGGAAATGGCGTAGGAGGATATTCCAACTTTTTCGTATATCCCAAGGAACAAATGGTTTTTTCCGCTTTAATAAATTGTACCAACCCCGGTGTTCAAGATGTACTCGATGAAGTAGTTGACATCTTGTTGTACAAGACTACAAAGGAGGGTGCGCAGAAAGAATCATCGATATCCTAAAAACCCTTGATAATTTTTTTAAGGTATTAGTATATTTAGACCAATTTGAAAGGCGAATATTTTTATGTTATGATCGATTTGAAAAAGTACTGCTTCATTTTTGCAATAGCCTTTTTCCTTTTGTACTCATGTACGGAAAGCACAAGACTATTTCAACCAACCGACGACTCCTGGATAGAGAAAGGAGATGCCAAGTGGGTGATAACCGATAGTCAGGTCGAAGGAAGTTTATTGCGGGGTACCGGTTTTATTATGACCAAAGACCGTTACGATGATTTCGTTCTTGAACTCGAATTTTTCCCGGATGATGTCATAAATTCCGGAGTCTTTGTAAGATGCAAAGACCAAAAGTTGAGTTATTCCGACTGTTATGAAATGAACATTTGGGACTTCCATCCTGAGCAAAATGACCGTACAGGTGCAATTGTTTCCAGAGCAACGCCCTTGAAACATATTGAAACCTATAACAAATGGAATACCTATAAGATCAAGTGTAAGGGAAACCGAATTCAATCTTGGATAAACGGTATTTTAATGGCAGATATTACCAATGACGATTTGAAGGAGGGTCATATTGGTCTTCAAGCCGATCAAATCGGTGTGATAAGGTTTCGGAACATCAAGCTTAAGGAGTTGTAATCCAAGATTTGTCAAATACTACCGTCGAACTTAAATCATCTTAAAAATGGTAAGAAGTTATTTAATTGCAATTTTATTGACATGCTCTTCAGGTTTGACCGCACAAACCGCTATATCGGGCAGAGTCGATTTTGAAAAGACGGTCTTGGAGCCTAAAGTTTATTTGACGAAATTAAATGTCGAGCATATCGAAAACTTGAAATTTGCGAAGTCAGTTGCATGGTCAGAGATAAAAGAGGACGGGACATTTTCTTTTGATAAAAAACACATTGCCGATAAAGACGCGGTATATCATATTTATGTAAAGCGATTTGAAAAGGCCCTAAAGGATACAATTGCTGAAGGTGCAACTTTTATTTTGTCCGATTCAGATGTAATCGATTTTTCAAAGAAGGGCCAACCTTTTGTCGATTACGTCAACTCAAACCAAGCAGATATTGAATGGAAGAAATTCAAGGCCTTCGAAACCGAACTGTCACAATCACATTTGGCGCAAGAAGAAAGCTCAGAACGACTTAAGAGCTATGCAAAAGACTCCCTTCGCATTTTAATGGTTAAACTGATAGGTATCAAACAGCTTCAAGAAAAGCAATTGTTAGATCAAGATATCGGCAAGAACCCTGATTTCTATATGGCGCTTTTAGATGAACTCAAAGAAAGTGAAATACCTCGAGAGAATTATGCATTTCTTGAAAAACGCCTGGCCTATTTGAGGGTAAAAGTCATCGAAAAAAAATATGCGGTGAGCAAAGCGATTAATATTGTTTTGGGTGTTTTGACCTTGGGATTTTTGGGCATTTTTATTTTCAGGAGAAAAAGGAAGCCTAATACCGGTAACTTGAGCAGGCAGGAACAAAATGTACAAGATTTAATTTTGCAGGGCAAGACGAACAAAGAGATAGCAAATGAACTTTTTATCAGCATAAGTACCGTGAAAACCCATATCACAAACATTTATAGTAAGTTGAGGGTTTCCAATCGTAAAGAGCTACTTCGTAGAACACAAAATTAATTCGGGTACTAGTACCAAAATCAGACCTATTTTTTTCCTTTTCGTATTCAGCAACTACTTACTTGCATCGAAAATATCCGATGCAGAAATTAGTCGTCACTCTTATATTTCTTTTTCCCTTGTTCCTTTTTTGCCAAAATGCTTTTGAAATTTCCGGTGAGGTTGACAATTTAGAAAATGAAGCGATTTCCATTGGCGATATATTGCTGTTTTCCCTGGAGAAAGATTCCCTTATAAAATACACTGCAATACTTAATGGAAAGTTTTCCTTGTCATCTATACCAGAAGGGAACTATAGGTTAAAAATTTCCTCTCTCGGATTTGAATCCCAAGAACTAATGATAGAGCTAGTGAAAAATATCGAACTCCAACTAAAATTACGTGACGACATCACTGAGTTGGATGAAGTTGAGCTAGTCGCGGCCAAACCCATTGTCACCAATGAAAACGGAAATTTGAAATTCGATATTCAGAACCCTGTATTTTCATCAATTCCGGATCCACTTGATGTTTTGGCAAGATTGCCGGGTCTACAGCTAAGTCCTGATAGGGAATCCTTGACGGTTATGGGCAAAGGTGCTCCATTGATTTATATGGGCAATCAACGCATTTCAATGCAAGAGTTCAAAGCGCTGTCGGTCGATGGTATTGAATCCATCGCGATTGTTCGCAATCCATCGGCCAAATATGAAGCCGAAGGTCGCGTGGTATTGCTGGTAACTAGAAAAATCAGTGAATCTGAAGGTTTCAAGCTGAATATTTCAGAAACATTGTCTTTTAAAAGGAATTTCAACAACTACAGTAACTTTAACGGAAGTTTCAATAAGGGCAGATTGACATTCAAGGCCAATTTCGCTTATAACGATTTATTGCAATGGGAGAGCCATCAGTTTGCATTTGATATTCCTGAGGCCGATATCTTTTCCGACTATCTTATTTTGGTAGATAAGAATGACAGGGTAGAATTGAACACAGGCGGGGGGCTATTTTATCAATTTAATGGTTCCGATTATTTTTCCGCAAATGTGATCCGTCGTTTGCAGACCAATAACGCTCCAATAGACACCGACACCTTTTTGAGGCAAGGTGCAAGCGAAGATGATATCGTCACCAAAAGTGATAATGAAAATACCAAAGACTTTATCAGTGGCAACATGAACTTGGCCAAAAAATTGAACGCCAACACCAATGTGTTCACAGGGGTGCAATACTCATCTTATGTTCAACGGCTCAATACTGAAATTGCCAATAATTATAATGCAACGCAATTCGATCTTTCCGAACGGCGACGACAACGATATCGAATAAACGTACTTGCTTATCGATTGGATCTTGATAAAACATTTGCCAATGATTTCAAGTGGGAATTTGGTGCAAATATAAGCGATGCCAAGGCGAATGCTTTGACGAATATCGAGTTTTTGGAAACGGATTCGGTTGCCGCTGTGAACTATGATTATTCTGAAAGGAACTTTGCCGGATATTCTACACTATCGGGGGAATTAAATAAGAAGATAAATTTTAACATAGGGATACGGATAGAAAATAATGTTGTGAAAGGAGAAGAGGGAGAAGATGACATTCCCCTGGTAAATAGAAAAAGCACGAATCTATTTCCTAGGGCAAATGCTACTTTCGAAATCGATAGCACAAAAAATTTTACTTTCAATTATTCGAAAAGTATAAATCGCCCTAATTATTCCAATGCAAGCTCCATACAGGTTTTTTTCAATCCTTTTTTAGAGGGGGAAGGTAATGTGAACCTGCTTTCTACCTTGACGGAGGAGTTGTCCACTGTTTATCAATTTGCAAGAAACTCGATTTCGGTGGAGCTCTTTAAACGCAAAAATCCTATCTACTATACAATTGGCTATATGAATGGTGCCGAAAGAGCGGTTTTTTCCCTGAAGAATTTCGAAAAGGAATCTGGAATTAACGTTAATCTGAATGTTCCGCTCACCAAGGGTGTATGGACTTCTTCAAACTCGGTCTCATTGTCGGCAATACGCATTGAAGATGCTTTGGGAACCAATAAACCGGTGAGACCTTATCTGTATTTGTATACTGACCATCAATTCAAAATAGGTAAGGAAACAACACTGTCGTTTGGTGGCTGGGGTTTGACCAAGCGCTCTGAAGGCATTTTTGAACGGAATGCACTGGCGGTATTCAATGCCGCAATTGCGAAAACCTTTTTCAAAAAGTTACATTGCTCTTTGCGGTTCAATGATATAACCAGAGCGATGAATTTTGAGGAAAGCTATGCGATAAATGGTGTTTTGGCCGATGGGGTATATTTCGTCGATGCCCAAGAAATTGCATTTTCCCTCAAGTATTCTTTTGGCAATACCAAAGACCCCAAGTATCAAAACAAAGATGTCGATGAAAATTTGGATAGGATAAAATAGTTATTTGGTAGATGCACTAAAGTACACAATAGGCATATGCACAATATGTCGTATCTTTAAGCTATTGGGTGCTTTAAGTTTTTAAGATTCCTCACGACGAATCTTATATCTCTAAATAAAAAAGCTATGAAGTATCTAAAATCCTTTTTTTTCGCATCCCTTTTTATTTTATCATCCGCTACGCTATTGGCACAAGAAATCACTTCGTTTCCTGGAATGTGGGGCGTGCAATTCTATCAAGACAAGGAGAAACTCACCTGGAAAGAGGTCAATAAAATCATGACTGAAAGTCAAGTGGCCCAGGCTTATTGGCAAAAATCCAAAAAGAATGCGGTTGGCGGGCTGATTTTCGGTGCTGCCAATTTCGGATCAGCTATTTGGCTGATTTCCAACATCGACAAGAACGAACCCTTAACGGCACCGATTATTGCCACAGCCGGTACTGGCCTTATCGGATCTATATTTTTTAAATCAGCCATGAAAAACAAAAAGCTGGCCATTTTGGAATACAATGATTCTTTAGGAAAAGAAATGTCTTTTCAACTGGTACCGACAAGTAATGAAAACGGACTCGGTTTGGCCATTCGATTTTAAGCGTATCGGGCCTTTTGATTTAAGAGAAGATAAAGTACTATTTTAGTGAATCTCGAAATTCACTCTTATGAAGTATTTTGTTCTTTTCCCTGTTTTCTTTTTTTCCGGCTTGCTGATTGCCCAAAATTCAAAGCAACTCGATGAACTTGCGAATACGGCTGCATATGAGTCCTTTGATGAGCTTTACGAATTGTTGAGCATACCCAACGATGCTTTTTATCCTGAAGATATAGAGAAGAACGTGAAATGGTGTGAAGCGGCTTTCGGCAATCGAGGATTTCACACAACAAGAATTGAAACCGAAACGGTGCCCTTGCTGTTGGCAGAGCGAACCCATAAAAAAGCTAAAAAGACGGTTCTTATTTACTTGCAAATTGATGGACAACCCGTAGATAGTACAAGATGGTTTCAAGAAAGTCCGTACAAACCGAGCTTGAAAAAGAAGGACTCCGAAGGAAAATGGGAAATAGTTCCTTGGGATAATATCAAGAATTATAAAGACGACTGGCGGGTGTTCGCACGTTCGGCAAGTGACGCCAAAGGCCCGGTCGCAATGTTTTTGGCGGCCTTGGATGCAGCTGCACATAAAAAAATTGTGCCCAATTATAACATCAAGGTCATTATGGACTTTGAGGAGGAGTTGGGCTCACCGCAATTGCCCAAAGCAGTCAAAAAAAATGCTGAATTGCTTGAGGCTGATATGTTGATTATTTACGATGGACCGAGGCATATTACCAATAGACCTACGTTGACTTTCGGTGCCCGTGGTATTGCGACAATGACATTGACTACTTACGGCCCAGAAGTTCCACAACATAGCGGACACTTCGGCAATTATGCTCCGAATCCGGCACTTCGATTGTCGAAATTATTGGCTTCCATGAAAGATGGTCACGGGCGAGTTACCATTCCGGGTTTTTATGACGGCATTTCCATTGACCCGAGTACCGCAGCGGTTTTGAGGGCTGTGCCCGACGATGAAACCCAAATAAAGAAACGACTTAAAATTGCTGAACCCGACAAGGTGGGCAGCTATTATCAAGAGGCCATTCAATACCCCTCGTTAAATATCCGCGGTATGCAATCGGGCTGGATCGACGAAAAAGTAAGAACGATAATTCCGGGTTGGGCTCGGGCAGAAATCGATGTTCGATTGGTTTTGGAATCCGACCCCGACCGCTTACTGAAATTGGTTCGAGATTACATTGCGGACCAGGGGTATTATGTTCTCGACCGAATTCCAACGGATGAAGAAAGGTTGTCGCATGCCAAGATTGCCACACTTACTTCAGAGATTTCATATCAGTCTTTCAGAACTGATTTTGACTCAGAGGTCGGTCTCTGGTTGCGAAGTGCTTTGAAAAATGCCTTTGGTCAAGAACCTATAATGATTCGCATGAGCGGAGGTTCCATTCCCATTTCGCCCTTTGTTACAACCTTGGGTATTCCTGCGGTTACGGTACCGACCGTTAACAGGGACAACAACCAACATAGTCCGAACGAGAATTTAAGATTGGGAAATTATCGTGAAGGTATTAAAACCATGATTGCTATTCTGAACGAAAGACTATGACCTTCTTAAATTAGAAAGGCGTCAAATCCTATAGGTGGAAACATTGCCTTGAAGTAATAGGAAAATGTAAACTGATGAAAAAAAATTACCTCAAAAGTGAAATGTTAAATTTAATTCTTACATTAGCCCAAGTTTAAGTGTCATGATTAAGCAATATTTCTATAACGGTTTCTATTTTTACTTCTTTTTTCAAAGAGGTACGGGACGGTTGTAGTATATTGAAAATATAAGCAAAAGGAGTCCCGTTAAAAGCGGGACTCTTTTTTTGGTCAAAAGATGAAATTGAAAATAGCCATTCAAGGAATCAAGGGTTCGAACCACCATCAAGTGGCTCGGGAATATTACGGTGATGATATCGATTTGGTCGAGTGTTTGTCGTTCCATACACTGGTGGATCGACTGTTGGATGGTTCGGCAGACAAGGGCATTATGGCCATTGAAAACTCTATTGCAGGATCGATTATTCCGAATTATGCTTTAGTAGATGATAACGCACTTCATATTATCGGAGAGCACTATTTGAACATCCACCACCATCTAATGGTTCTGAAAGGTCAAGATGTCGATGATATTCGCGAGGTGCGTTCCCACCCGATGGCGTTGTTGCAGTGTAGGGAATACTTGAAGCAGCAAAGGCATATCAAGATGGTAGAAGACGTCGATACCGCTGAGACCGCGAAGCAAATACAAGAGAACAGCTTGAAGGGTATTGCCGCGATTGCACCTGAGGTCGCAGCAGAGCTATATGATTTGGATATCGTAGCATCAAACATTCAGACGATTAAAAATAATGCTACACGGTTTATCATTGTAAAGACAAAAAATAAAGAGCTTCCGAAAGATGAAATCAACAAAGCCTCTGTTCGCTTCGTAACCGATCATAAACGCGGTAGCCTTGCCACTGTACTGAATGTTATGAGTGACTGCAATTTGAATTTGACAAAAATCCAATCCTTGCCGATAATTGAAACACCTTGGAAATATGCTTTTTTTGTGGACGTGACTTTTGGCGATTATCAATATTTCGACAAAGCAAAGTCTTTGTTGAACATCATGTTAGAAGAGTTTAAAGTTCTTGGGGAATATAAAAACGCAATGCTATGATTCACACGGCTGATCGCTTGAAGTCGGTTGAAGAATATTACTTCTCAAGAAAGCTTAGAGAGGTACGCGCCCTAATGGCCGAAGGTCGCCCAATAATCAATATGGGTATCGGCAGTCCAGATTTAGAGCCTTCGGCAGAGGTTTTGGAGACCCTGCAGAATGCTTTAGGCGAATCTGGGGCCCATCAGTATCAAAGCTATCAGGGGCTGCCCGAATTAAGGAAGGCGATGGCCGATTTTTATCAGATGAAATTCGGTGTATCTATAGATGACCTCAACGAGGTTTTGCCGTTAATGGGGTCAAAGGAAGGAATCATGCATATCAGTATGGCCTTTTTGAACCCTGGGGATAAGGTTTTGATACCTGATCCAGGCTATCCGACCTATACATCGGTTACGAAACTTGTAGGTGCCATCCCGGTAACGTATGATTTAAAAGAAGAAAACCAGTGGCTACCGGATTTTAAGGCCCTAGGCGCTCAAGACCTTTCCGAAATAAAACTGATGTGGGTCAGTTATCCGAATATGCCCACAGGGGCGATAATCACCCCTGAAAAAATGCGTGAATTGGTGTCTTTTGCAGCGGAGAATGAAATTTTGTTGATCAATGATAACCCTTACAGCTTTGTCCTTAATGAGCATCCCACTAGTATCTTGCAGATAAAAGGAGCCAAAGAAGTTGCCCTTGAGCTGAATTCTTTGAGCAAAACATTCAATATGGCAGGATGGCGTGTTGGTATGGTGATGGGCAAGGCGGAACATATTGTGGCCGTTCTTAAGGTCAAAAGCAATATGGACTCGGGTATGTTCTTTGGTATTCAACAAGGGGCGATCACCGCTTTGCGCAGTGGACAAAAATGGTTTAAAAAATTGGATGAGGTCTATGGAGCTCGGCGAGATTTAATGTTTTCCCTGGTCGATAAACTAGGATGCACCTATGACAAGAATACGGCCGGAATGTTCGTTTGGGCCAAATTACCCTCAGGAAGTCAATCATCTGAGGATTTTATTGATGATGTGCTGTACAGAAAGAATATTTTTATCGCACCAGGAACGATTTTTGGAAAGAATGGTGAGGGATATATTCGTTTTTCACTTTGTGTGACCAAAGAAAAAATTCAAGAGGCTCTAGAAAGATTTTGATATGAATGTATTCGTGGTTGGTATCGGATTGATTGGGGGTTCTTTTGCCAAGGATATTAAGCGTCTGCGCCCCAAGGCCAAGATTTACGGTATTGACAGTAACAGCTCGCATCTCGAAGAGGCCTTAAGCTTGAATATTATTGACGCAAAATCGAGCTACGACGAATTGGGCAAGGCCGATTTGGTAATTGTTAGTATTCCGGTAGATGTCTTGGTCCTGGAACTTCCTAAAATATTGGATGCCGTGAAGGACGACTGTGTGGTATTCGATGGAGGTTCTACCAAAAGTTTGATTTGCAAGTCGCTGAAGGATCATCCAAAACGAAGAAATTACCTTTCTTGCCACCCCATAGCGGGAACCGAATTTTCTGGTCCGTCCGCAGCAATAGAAAACCTATATGAGGGCAAGACAAACATCATTTGCGAGGTCGAACAGACGGCTTTTAAGTTACAGGAACGGGCGTTGGGGCTTTTTCAAGATTTGGGAATGCGTATTCGTTACATGAACCCGGTCGCTCACGATAAGCATATTGCCTATGTGTCGCATTTATCACATATCAGCTCTTTTATGTTGGGAAAGACCGTTATCGAAAAGGAGAAAAACGAACGTGATATTTTTGACATGGCCGGCAGTGGTTTTGAAAGTACCGTACGGTTGGCCAAAAGTTCACCGGCTATGTGGACGCCGATTTTCGAGCAGAACAAAGAAAATGTGGTAGAAACTTTGGAAGAGTACATTCAAAATTTGAACGACTTCAAACGGTTGTTGGAGAACGACGACTATGATGGAATTTTTAGGGAAATGAACAACACAAATAAAATAAAGGAAATACTGGAGGGAATACCTCTTAACAAACAATAAAATGGAGAATTCGAAAGAAATGAGAAAGTGGTTGGATGATTTGGGATTAAGTCATCCATTGGTAATTGCGGGGCCATGTAGTGCCGAGACCGAAAAACAAGTTTTGGGTATAGCCCACAGCTTAAAGGATACCGATGTCAGCTACTACCGCGCCGGAATCTGGAAACCCAGAACGCGTCCAGGAAATTTCGAGGGCGTGGGAGCCTTGGGTCTCAAATGGCTGCAAAAAGTGAAAGAGGAAACGGGTTTAAAAACCGCAACCGAAGTGGCCAATAGAGCACATGTCGAATTGGCCTTGGAACACGATATCGATTTATTGTGGGTAGGGGCACGCTCAACGGTAAGCCCATTTATTGTGCAAGAAATCGCCGATTCCCTTGAAGGTACCGATAGGGTTGTATTGATCAAAAACCCGGTGAACCCTGACCTTTCACTTTGGTTGGGTGCGGTGGAGCGTTTACATACTGCAAATATCAAAAAGTTAGGGGTCATTCATCGCGGGTTTTCTACCTATGAAAAGACGAAATATCGGAATATTCCCGAATGGCAAATGGCCATTGAACTGCAGACGCGATTTCCAGATCTGCCCCTTATCAATGATCCGTCACATATAACGGGTAGGCGAGATATGATATTTGATGTTTCACAAACGGCCTTGGACCTGAATTTCGATGGATTGATGATCGAGACGCACCACGACCCTGATAATGCTTGGAGCGATGCCGCCCAACAGGTAACCCCGGCAACCTTGGTTCAGATTATGAAAGACCTAAGAATTAGAAAAGAGACCGACAGCGAGGCCGAGTACAATGCAAAACTTAGTAACCTTAGGGCCCAAATAGACATTCTTGACCACCAATTGATCGAGACCATGGGCAAGCGCATGAAGGTTTCCGATGGAATAGGGGAGTTGAAAAAACAAAAAAACGTAGCGGTTTTACAGACCAACCGATGGAACCAGATTTTGGGAGCAATGATTCTTGAGGGTGAGTCAAAAGGGCTCAGTGAGGAATTCGTGCTTAAAATGTTCAAGGCGATTCACCAAGAATCCATTAATCATCAAGAGAAGATTATCAATGCCTAAAAAATGTTGTGCTGAGCGCAGTCGAAGCGCCTTGTTGTCCATTTGGCCTTGGACTACGCTCAGGCTGACATCAATCTTTCTTAAAAACGTAACGGGTAATAAAAATACCTTGCCCATCCTTATCCCCGGCATCTGCCTCGACGGCACTGGTAACAAAGGCCAATTCCCATCCATCAGCGGCCATGGCGCTCAATTTTGAAGAAATGACCGCATCGTTCGCGGCAATATTTTGAAATCGGATTCCTGCGATATTGTAGAAGTTCAAAAGTTTCGTCTCCTCGAAATTTTTGACCCTGATATCCCCTCTCTTCGATTTGTTGCGGGTGTTGTCTTCGGCAGTTTGTTCAGAAGTGTATTCGGCAAAATCTTTTTCCTCTTGGGCATCCACTATTCTAGATCGGCCCAGCCCACTGGGAACGATTGATTCAACACTTGTGATGACTTTGAACTGTTGTGCGCCTAGGTCTGTAAAGCCTAATAGGACAAGACCGGCAATAAATAAAATTTTCTTCATGATTCGAATTTTAAAATATGTTTTAAAAAGACAATTCGGCTTTAAAAGGGTTGCATCTAAATAGAAATAAATGCTATTCCATTAAATGTAGACTTTTTATCGGGATACGCTAGGCGAACCTTCAATATAAAAGTATTGCTTTTCTTTGTAAAAGAATCAGGATGAATGCGCGGAACCGTATACAAATCTACCGGAAGCTGGTATACTGTCAAGACAGATGGGGGTGAATTCTATGATTGCAGGATAAAGGGTAAATTCAGGATTAAAGGAATCAAAAGCACCAATCCTGTGGCCGTCGGCGACAGGGTGAAATTTGAGATCGAAGATTTGGGCGATGAAACGGTCGGGGTTATTTCCGAAATTGAAGACCGAAAGAACTACATTGTTCGAAAATCGGTGAACCTTTCAAAGCAGACCCACATCATTGCGGCAAATCTGGACCAGGTTTTTTTGTTGATCACGTTGAATAACCCCAAGACTTATACGATTTTCATCGATCGTTTTTTGGCCACGGCCGAGGCCTATGATATACCTGCCATTTTACTGTTTAATAAATTGGACTCTTATAATGATGAAGAATTCGCCGAAGTAAAGTATTTGGCCGAACTCTATCGAAGTATTGGTTATACCTGTATTGGAATTTCAGCGATTACGGGCAAAAATGTTGATCAGGTAAAAGAATTGATGGTTGATAAGACCAGCATGTTCTCTGGAAATTCTGGCGTCGGCAAGTCTACTCTTATAAATACCATTGAACCAAATTTGAATATCAAGACCAAGGAGATTTCAGAACAGCATCTACATGGTCAACATACCACCACTTTTGCAGAAATGTTCGATTTGGAATTTGGAGCACGTATTATCGATACTCCTGGTATCAAAGGTTTCGGTATCGTTGATATGGAAAAAGATGAAATCGGCGATTACTTTCCTGAGCTTTTTAAGCTCAAGACGAATTGCAAATTCAATAATTGTCTGCATCTTGACGAGCCGAAATGTGCTGTGAAAGATGCCCTTGAAAATGATGAGTTGGCATTTAGCCGTTACAGAAGTTATGTACAAATGGTAACGGGCGATGATGACACCTATAGAATCGACGATTATGGCGAGAACTAAATGAGAGCGGTAATCCAAAGAGTTTTAGAAGCAAGTGTCACGGTGGAGGGAAAGTTGATTTCCGAGATTGCCATCGGACTCCTGGTCTTAGTAGGAATTGAAGAGGCCGATACTTCAGAGGATATTGACTGGCTTTCCCGAAAAATAGCAAACCTGAGAATTTTCAATGACGAAAATGGGGTTATGAACAAATCACTTCTCGAAATTAAAGGTGAGGCCATCGTTGTCAGTCAATTTACACTGCATGCAGCCACCAAGAAAGGAAATCGACCCAGTTACATCAAGGCGGCCAAACCTGAGGTGGCGATTCCGATTTACGAAAGGTTTGTTCGACAACTTGAGACGGTCCTTGACAAGAAAGTGGGAACAGGTATTTTTGGCGCCGATATGAAGGTTGAATTGCTAAATGATGGGCCGGTCACCATAGTAATCGATACAAAGCAAAGAGAATAACTACATCTTGTCGATTATTTTTATAAAAATGTAAGAAAAGTAGGAATTTAGGCGTTGAAAGTATGTCCTAAACCTAACCAAATGCGCCTGTTCTTCCTTTTTGCACTGTGCTTTATTGCCACTGCCACTTCCGCACAAGACGTCGATTTTCAATCACTTTTTTTGGATAAAACCTTGACCGAGAATGCCGATGCGGTAGTTCGTCTTGACAAGACCGATATTACTCTCAATTCTCATGATAATATGACCGTGAGCAGGCGATATGTGATTACCGTTCTGCGCAAGGCCGGTAATGATGCCATTGTCAACTACGCCTACCATGATCCAAAAACCAAACTAAGGAATCTTGAAGTCAAAGTCTATAACCAATCTGGGAAGGAAATCGAAAAGATCAAGAAAAAGGATTTTAAAGACATAAGTGCCGTTTCGGGTGGAACTTTATACGGAGATTCAAGAGTGAAGTATTTTGAATATACACCCATTTCATACCCATACACCATTGATTTTCATTACAGTTATGATACTCCGAACACTGCATTTATGCCAAGATGGAACCCTATCGACGACTATCGTGTCAGCGTTGAAAAAAGTGAGTACCGTCTTCTGAATTCGGCGGGAATAACTGTACGAGAATTCCAGAAAAATTTTGACGGATATGAAATTAAAAATGAGTCCAGAGAAAACAACATTGCCTATTCGGTGACCAACCTTTCGGCCATCAAAAGAGAAACTTTGGCGCCATCCCTTAGTGAATCAAAACCTTGTCTATTGGTAGCTCTCGATAAATTCCACCTGGAAGGAATTGATGGCCAGGGAAGTGATTGGGCGTCATTCGGTAAGTGGCAATATGATAACTTGGTAAAAGGCCGTGACCAACTTCCTTCAGAGACCATTGCCAAAGTGGAAAACATGTTGGCTGGAATCAATGACCCCATTGAAAAGGCAAGGAAGATCTATGAATATGTTCAGAATAACACTCGATATATAAGTGTTCAATTGGGTATAGGTGGCTGGATGCCCATTTCTGCCGAAGAGGTGGATCGCGTTAAATATGGCGATTGTAAGGGATTGACGAACTATACCAAAGCGCTTTTGAAATCCCAAGGTATCGAATCTTATTACAGTGTGGTATATGGCGACCAAGGCAAAATAGATATCGAGAAGGACTTTGCTTCGATGCAGGGTAATCACGTCATTTTGAACATACCTAATGGCAATGAGGATATCTGGTTGGAATGTACGAGTCAAACAAGTCCGTTCGGCTTTTTGGGTTATTGGACCGACGACCGCGATGTACTGGTAGTAACCCCTGAAGGTGGTATGATCAAGCATACGCCCTTGTATTCCGATAATGACAATTACAAGGTCACCAAGGCGAACATAGAGCTTTCGGAAGAAGGTAGTATCGTTGCCGATGTCTCGATAACAAGCGAGGGCATTGCCTATGATAGTCGATCCGTCCTCGAAAAACTTCCAAAAGACAAAAAAGACAAACATTATAAAGACTATTGGGATAACATCAATGGCCTCAAAATTGCCGAAATCAAATCTTCTAATGATACTGGTTCGGTAAAATATGTCGAAAACGTCAAAATCGAGGCACAATCCTATGCAAGTAAGGCGGGGAATGATATGTTGTTCAAGGTCAATGCTTTTGATAATAGTGGCAATGTGCCTGATCGCTATCGCAATAGAAAGCAGCCATTTGAAATAACCAGGGGGTACAAAAACGAAGATCGGTATACGATTGCATTGCCACGATCCTATTCACTTGAGCGGCTGCCCGAACCCATAAAGATCGAAAGCCAGTTTGGGGCGTATTCTGTAAATATCTCAAAAGTTTCGGAAGATGAATTGCTTTATGAAAGGGTACTACTTATCAAAAAGGGGAAATATCCAAAAGAAGAATACGAAGATTATAGAAATTTTCGAAAAAGTGTCGCTAAAAGTGATAACCTAAAAATTGTTTTAACCAAATAAACCGATATGATAGTTAAAAAAATATTTGTGCTTCTACCTGCGCTGTTATTTGTAATAAATACCGAAGCGCAAGCAATCAAATTCGGAAAGGTAACCAAAGAAGAGCTTTCTGAAAAAACATATCCAAGTAATGAATCTGCCAACGCCGCTTATTTATTTAGGTATAGAAGAACTTATTTTGATTATCTGAACGGAGAGGGTTTTCAACTGGTCACCGAAGTTCATGAGCGCCTCAAAATATACACTAAAGAGGGTTTCGATTATGCAACGAAAAAAGTCAGGCTATACAAAGATAGTGGCGGAAAAGAGAAAATGGGTGCGTTAAAAGCAATAACCTTTAATCTTGTAGATGGTAAAGTAGTAGAGAGTAAGCTGAAAAAAGACGGTGAATTCGAAGTCGAACTTTCAAAATATTATGATGAGAAGTCATTTACGATGCCGAATATTAAGGAAGGTTCGGTTTTGGACTATAAATACAAAATCACTTCACCCTATTTTTCCAATGTAGATGAATTCGTTTTTCAACATGATATACCAGTTAAGAGATTGGAGGCCACTATGGAGGCACCGGAGTATTTTAACTTCAGACTTAATATGAAGGGCTTTCTAAGTGTAGCACCCAAGAAAAGCAATAGAAACCAAAAAATTGAGGTCAAGTCACGTCAAAAGGTAGGTGCTGGCTACTCGATTAGGTCGGCAACAAATGGATCTACAAGTTTTAGTACATCGACTATAGATTTTATTTGTGAGGTCCATAAATATAACCTGACCGACATACCTGCATTAATCGAAGAACCCCTTGTCAACAATATGGACAATTATCGTTCTTCTGCCAAGTACGAGTTGGCTTATACCAGATTTCCTGATGGCGCCATGAAACATTATACAACTACTTGGGAAGACGTCGTCAGAAAGATTTACCAAAGCTCTAACTTTGGGGCCGAATTGAACAAAAAAGGTTATTATACCAATGATATTGATAATCTAATTGCCTCTGAATCCGATCCTTCAAAACGTGCGGCTTTGATTTTTGATTTCGTAAGAACCAAGGTAAAATGGAATGGATATTATGGAAAATATACCAGAGGTGGTGTAAAAAAAGCATATAAAGAACGTACCGGAAATGTGGCTGAAATCAATTTGATGTTGACCTCAATGTTTAGGTACGCTGGGCTTAAGGCGAACCCCGTTTTGGTAAGTACCAGAAAAAACGGCATTCCCTTTTTTCCGACCAGGGAAGGTTATAATTATGTTATCAGTGGTGTACAGATTGGTGACAGAATGGTACTGCTCGATGCGACCGACCCTTTTAGCGGCCCCAATATGCTGCCCATTCGTGCCCTGAACTGGGAAGGAAGATTGATTCTGGAAAACGGAAATTCCACAACCATCGATTTGATGCCATCGACGAAAGCCCTAGATGTGGTCATGCTTCAGGTTACTCCAAATGAAGATGGTTCAATATCAGGAAAGTACAGAGAGCAGTACAAAAGCCACAATGCGATGCTTTTCAGAAAAAAATACAATAGGGAAACGGAAGAGGTTTTTTTGGAAGAGGAGGAGAAAGAAATGGGTGGTATCGAAATATCGAACTATGATCTCAAAAACAACAGCGAATTGAATAAGCCCATAGTGCAGTCATATGAGTTTTTAAAGGAAGATGCTATCGAAATCATGGGCGACAAGATGTACTTTTCTCCCTTACATCATTTGGCAACTTTGGAAAGTCCGTTTAAGCTTGAGAAAAGGGAGTTTCCGGTAGATTTCGGTTTTCCCTGGGAAGATAAGTACATTGTGAACACCAAAATTCCGGAAGGGTATAAGGTTGAATTTCTACCTGAGTCGAAAATCATCAGCCTGCCAGATGATTTGGGCACGTTCAAGTATACGGTCAAGAACAATGGCTCTACCGTAAACTTAAGCACAAGCGTTTCCTTTAACTCCAGTATTATTGCACCACAGTATTATGATACACTGAAAGAATTTTATCGCCAGTTGGTCGAAAAAGAAACAGAAAAGGTAGTTTTGTCTAAAACTACTGCAGATGGCAATAAAGACAGCGCAACAGGAAGTAGATAATTGGATCAAGGCCCATGGGGTTCGTTATTTTAATGAACTGACCAATATGGCGCAACTTACCGAAGAGGTCGGCGAGGTGGCCCGAATTATTGCCAGACGCTACGGTGAGCAAAGTGAAAAGGAATCGGACAAGTCGAAAGACTTGGGCGAAGAATTGGCTGACGTACTTTTTGTCGTGCTCTGTCTTGCCAACCAGACCGGCGTAGATCTTGAAAAGGCCTTTTATCAAAAATTGGAGCTTAAAACAAAACGCGACCACGATCGCCATCAGCGTAACCAAAAATTGAAATAGCTTATCTTTGGCTTTCTTTTATAAATCAGCCAATAATTGAAATTACAACTCGGCCCTCCACCCAAAAACCTTCTTGTCGCAAACATCGAAATTACGGGTTCGAAAAGCGAATCGAACCGTATGCTGTTGTTACAAGCCCTGTATCGAAATATAGAAATCGCGAACCTATCGAATTCAGATGACGCCCAGGTAATGCAAAATGGGCTTGAAATTGAAAACGGTTTGGTCGATATTCACCATGCAGGTACGGCTATGCGATTTTTAACGAGTTATTTTGCCTCTCAAGAGGGCAAGGAAGTAACCCTTACCGGTTCACAGCGAATGACCGAAAGGCCAATAAAAGTTTTGGTAGACGCCCTTCATTCTCTTGGAGCGGATATTGAATATGAGAAAAGCGAGGGTTATCCCCCGATTCGGATAAAAGGCAAAAAGCTGTTCGAAAACAAGGTCAGTATTCCTGCCAACATTAGTAGTCAGTATATATCTTCATTAATTCTTGTGGCACCGCGTCTTCCTAACGGGCTGGAAATCGAATTGGTCGGGAAGGTTACTTCGGTACCCTATATCAAGATGACTTTGGCACTATTGGATCAACTCGGAATTCGAAACTCATTTGAGGAAAATAAAATTTTGGTCGAACCACGATCTTCTGTCAAGAAGACAACTTTGGTCGTGGAATCTGACTGGAGTTCCGCCTCTTACTTTTATAGTATCGTGGCAATGGCCGATGTGGGTACCGAGATAACGCTATGTTCCTATAAAAAAAACAGCTTGCAAGGCGATAGCATCCTGTCAGATATTTATACAAAATTGGGAGTCTTAACCGAGTTTAGTGACAATCATATATGCCTTATGAAAGCGAGTCACCCGAAATCTGAAACTTTGAATCTTGAACTCTCAAACGCTCCCGATCTGGCCCAGACAATTGCCGTGACTTGCTTTGGGCTTGGCATAGGTTGCCGCCTCACAGGTCTTCATACACTGAAAATAAAGGAAACGGACAGGCTTGTTGCCTTGGATGTTGAACTTTCCAAGTTGGGGGCCGATGTTTCGGTGACCGATAATAGCTTGAATTTACACCCTTCCACAGAAATAAAAAGTAGGGTGGCCATTGATACTTATAACGACCATAGAATGGCCATGGCATTTGCTCCACTCGCCTTAAAGACCCAATTGTACATCAATGAAGCCGATGTGGTTTCAAAATCGTACCCTGACTTCTGGAAGGATTTAAAAAAGCTTCAATTTGATGTTAAAAATGTCTAGGCGCATTTAATCATCGATTTACTTGACAAGGCCTATTCGCGAATTGTATATTTGCAGCCGCAAAAAATTGCTAAACTAAACCCTATACATGAAATGAGCCGTCGCGAAACACGACAATTTCGGATGGCGAACCACATGTAACCTTGCAAAATAATCAATAACACATGAAATTATCACACTTCAGTTTCGAACTGCCAGATAACCTTTTGGCAGAATACCCCGCCGAAAACAGGGATGAATCAAAACTTATGGTCGTTCATAGGGAATCGGGAAAGATCGAACATAAGATGTTCAAAGACATGATCGATTATTTCGACGAAGACGATGTCATGGTCTTGAACAACACCAAGGTATTTCCAGCTCGGCTCTATGGAAACAAAGAGAAAACGGGGGCGAGAATCGAAGTTTTCTTGCTGCGCGAGCTCAACGAAGAGCAACGCTTATGGGATGTACTTGTAGATCCGGCCAGAAAAATCAGAATCGGCAATAAATTATATTTTGGGGAAGATGAGAGCCTTGTTGCAGAGGTCATTGATAATACCACTTCAAGGGGAAGAACACTCCGTTTTTTATATGATGGTTCTTACATTGACTTCAGAAGAAAATTGAGGGAATTGGGTCAAACACCTTTGCCAAAATACATCAAGCGCGATGTCGAACCTGAGGATGAAGAGCGTTATCAAACTATTTATGCCAAGCACGAGGGTGCCGTTGCGGCTCCGACAGCGGGTTTGCATTTTTCGAAACATCTGTTGAAGCGATTGGAAATCAAGGGTGTAAATTTTGCAGAGGTTACCTTGCATGTTGGCTTAGGTACTTTTAACCCCGTGGAGGTCGAAGACCTCTCCAAACATAAAATGGACAGCGAGGAATTGATAATTGACGAACGGGCCACCGAAATCGTCAATGAGGCGAAAACCAATAAAAGACGAATCTGCGCTGTCGGTACGACCGCAATGCGCGGCCTGGAAAGTGCCGTTTCTTCGGAGCATACGCTGAATACCTTCGATGGATGGACCAACAAATTTATTTTTCCACCTTATGAATTCAGCATTGCCAACGCGATGGTGACCAATTTCCATCTGCCAAAATCGACCCTGCTAATGATGGTCTCCGCCTTTATGGGCCACGACTTGATGAAAAGGGCCTACAAAGAAGCTATTATCGAAGGCTATCGGTTCTATTCCTATGGTGACGCCATGCTGATTATTTAAAAAGCTTGCTCTTACTAGAGTAGTCGAAGGATCATTTCTGTGAAAATGGGAATCCGAAAGTAATTTGAATCCCTCTTGAAGCTTTTGAAGTCTTAGGAGGGATTTTTATTGCACTATCTTTAGCAGGATGAAAATTGAGAAGAAAGACATTAGGGCGCTGAGCAAAGAACAACTGCGTGACTTTTTTGTTTCTCAGGGGGATAAATCTTTTCGCGGGAATCAAGTCTACGAATGGTTATGGCAAAAATCAACCCATTCTTTTGATGCCATGACCAATCTCTCAATGGAGACGCGCCGTATGTTATCGGATAATTTTGTCATCAACCATATCAAGGTCGACCAAATGCAGCGAAGTAATGATGGCACCATCAAAAATGCGGTTCGCCTGCACGATGGCCTTGTAGTCGAATCCGTATTGATTCCTACAAGTACGAGAACGACAGCCTGCGTTTCAAGTCAGGTGGGATGCAGTCTTGATTGCAAGTTTTGCGCTACGGCAAGGTTGAAGCGGATGCGAAACTTAAATCCTGATGAGATTTATGATCAAGTGGTTGTCATAGATAATGAAAGCCGATTATATTTTGACAGACCGTTGAGTAATATTGTTTTTATGGGAATGGGCGAGCCGCTGATGAACTATAATAATGTTTTGAAAGCCATCGACAAGATTACTTCCCCAGAAGGTTTAGGCATGTCGCCAAGGCGTATTACGGTTTCCACTTCTGGAATTCCAAAGATGATTCGAAAAATGGCCGACGACCAAGTGAAATTCAAATTGGCCGTCTCATTGCATTCGGCCATCGATGGGGTACGCACTTCGATTATGCCTTTTAACAAAACCTTTCCGTTGACGGATCTACAAGCGGCCTTGCAATATTGGTATCAAAAAACAAAGAGTCGAATTACCTATGAATACATCGTTTGGAGCGGGATAAACGATACGCAAAAAGATGCAAATGCCTTGGTGGATTTCTGTGGTTTTGCTCCCTCTAAAGTGAATCTGATCGAGTATAATCCCATTGATGAAGGTGTCTTTAGACAAGCCCAAAAGCAAGTTTTGGATATGTATATCGAAACTTTGGAACGAAATGGAATCATTGTAACGGTACGTCGCTCCCGTGGAAAGGATATCGATGCCGCCTGTGGGCAATTGGCGAATAAATCTTAAATCAGAATTGGTACCTGGTATTTCCAACTTGATACTTTCCTTTTCCCTATTTTTATGGTCTTACACTGACCCTGCCATAAAACGATACATTCATTGAAAGTCGTATCCCAAATAAAAGAACCGATTGAAAAGGAAATGGAGCTTTTTGAAGCCAAATTTCTAGAATCGATGTCCTCTCAGGTAGCCCTGCTGAATCGTATTACCTATTACATAGTCAATCGCAAGGGGAAGCAGATGCGGCCCATGTTCGTTTTTTTGACCGCCAAATTGCTCAATAACGGCCAGGTGAACGACCGAACGTACCGCGGAGCTTCCGTTATTGAACTCATACATACGGCTTCTTTGGTCCATGATGATGTTGTTGATGACAGCAACAAGCGCCGAGGTTTTTTTTCAATAAATGCGCTTTGGAAGAATAAAATAGCCGTACTGGTGGGCGATTTTTTACTGGCTAGGGGAATGCTGCTCTCCGTGGATAATGGCGATTTTGATTTGTTGCGAATTATATCGGTGGCGATGCGAGAGATTAGTGAGGGAGAACTTCTGCAGATTGAAAAGGCCAGACGATTGGATATTACCGAAGAAGTGTACTATGACATCATTCGACAAAAGACCGCGACCCTTATAGCTGCTTGTTGTGCATTGGGGGCCTGTTCTGTCAAACCAGATTCCCCTGAAGTTGAAACTTTTCGAAAATTCGGCGAGCTTTGTGGAATGGCCTTTCAAATTAAGGATGACCTTTTTGATTATGGAGAAACGAAAATTGGCAAGCCAACAGGGATTGATATTAAAGAACAGAAAATGACGCTTCCGCTGATATACGTATTGAACAATTCTTCAAAAGCAGATAGAAGCTGGTTGATAAACTCCATTAAAAACCACAATAGGGATAAAAAAAGGGTCAAGGAAGTCATCACTTTTGTGAAGAAAAACGGCGGACTTGACTATGCCGTTGAAAAAATGCTTTGGTTCAAGGAAGAAGCCCTAAAGATTTTGGCCATTTATCCTGATTCCGATTACAAAAGTTCGCTCGAGTTGATGGTTAACTACGTGGTTGATAGAAAAAAATAGATTTTAAATATTTAAAAATCAGACTGTTGCATTTTTTTAGAAAAATTAGGCAACGTTTTTGATTCGAGTTGAGTCTATACAACAAGAAGGCAACCAAAACCATTTTGAAGATTATTCCATTTTATAAAAACGAAAGGCAGCTCGTAAAAAAAGCGGCTTCAGGACATCAGGAGGCCCAACAGCGGCTTTACGACAAATTTGCGCCTAAAATGTTGGGTGTCTGTCGGCGATACATTAAGGATTTGCAATTTGCCGAAGACGTAATGGTCGATGGTTTTGTGAAGGTCTTTAATAACCTCGATTCTTTTAGGTTCGAGGGCAGCTTTGAAGGATGGGTTCGGAGAATTATGATACATGAAAGTATTTCATTCCTTAGAAAACGACAGTTTGTTGTCTATGACCATGAGGTCTATGATCGCAATGAACCGAACGGAATTATCGATTCATCCGACTTGGATGCCGATTACATTCAACGCCTGATCGATGCGCTACCAAGTGGATATAAATTGGTTTTTGTATTGCATACCATAGAAGGGTACAAACATCACGAAATTGCCGAAATGCTTCAAATATCGGAAGGTACCTCAAGATCTCAGTTGTTCAAGTCAAGGAAGATATTGCAAGCGCAATTAAAAAAACAAAACATTATTGGGTATGGAACCGAATAAATTCGAAAAACACATAAAAGACCGAATGCAGGATAGGGAAATACAGCCCTCTAAAAATGCGTGGGAAAAAATTTCGGCACGCTTGGAAACACCCCAAAAAAGGGATAAAAAGTATATGTGGTATGCCATGGCCGCAAGTTTTGTAGGCGTGTTGATTATTTCCGTTCTATTTTTCAGATCGAATGAGGTAATCGATATTCCGGATGTGGAGATTGTCGATTCCGGTGAAAAAGAGTTACGGGAAGAAAGAGATGATCCAAAATGGGAAGAGCGAGTTTTGACCATCGAGAAGGAAACCGTGAAAAAAGACGATGTAGAAGTCTCCACCAATAAAAAATCGGTTCACGGGGAAAATCCAAATAAAGAATCCGAAGTAATTCAAGATATAAAGAGTATCGATGTTGCCATGGGCAACGATGAAGTCAGGAAAGTTGAGCTCGATGAATTCCTTAATGATACAGACCAAAGTATCGATCTAAAGATCAAAGAAGTTTTGCAGCAAGTGAATGTTCTTGAGCAAGATAAGGAGGCGCTGACCGAAGCTGAAGTTGATTCGTTGTTGTACGAGGCACAAAGGCAAATACTCACCGAAAGTATTTTTAACAGTGAATCTTCCGTCGATGCAATGGCATTGTTGAACGAGGTGGAGGGTGAACTTGATGAGTCGTTTCGGGATCAGATATTCGAGAAGTTGAAGTCAGGCTTCTTAAAGGTCAGAACGGCGGTGGCTGACCGTAATAATTAACTCATACAAAATTTTGGAGCGTACATTTTCCCTTGGATCATTTCCAATGGGGCAGGGCAGGGTTTATTCATCAATTTGTACTGAATCCGTTTCGGTACAATCAATCAAAATCAAATTATCATGTGTAGAATAGTAGTTTATCTAACAGTGCTTGCAATGGCTTTCTGTGTTCAGAATATGACCGGCCAAGAGGAGTACCAAGAAAAAGTGGAAAGTTTAAAGGAACTAAAGTCTGAAATTACCGAACAGGAAAAGGAGGCTTTAAAACAGGAGGTTTCCGCCATAAACAAGCGATATGATGAAGGTGATATAACGAAACAGGAAGCGGATCACCTAAAAGAAAAAGCAGCTAAGAAAAGAGCGTTGAATATAGAAAATAGAATTGCTATTATCGACAATAGAATATCACTTTTGGAAAGAAATAAAGGACACGTATTGAGAAATGGGGAAGAGGTAGATATTGATGAGATCGATGGCATTACCATAAGGTGGGGCGATGATGAAGAGTGGACAATTTTTCAAAAAAGAGATAGGCCGTTAAAATATGACATAAGGACCCATTCCGATTTTGTTTTTGCAGTTGGATTGAACAATGCCTTGATCGACGGTCAATCTTTAGAAGATTCCCCGTATAAAATCTGGGGTAGCCGATTTGTCGAATTAGGCTGGGTATGGAGAACAAGGGTCTTTGAAAATTCGAACTTTCTACGATTCAATTACGGATTTTCATTTCAGTTCAATGGTCTGAAACCAACCGAGAACAGATACTTCGCCACTGAAAATGGACAGGTGGCGCTCGAGGAGTTTGAGTTTGATCTTAAGAAGTCGAAATTGAGAATGGACAATCTGGTCTTTCCGGCACATTTTGAGTTTGGGCCATCTAAATTGAGAAGAACCGAGAATTCAATACGCTATTCTTTAAAGAATCAATTTAGAATTGGTGTTGGAGGATATGGTGGATTCAATCTCGGCACCCGCCAAAAATTGAAATACAACCGCAACGGCGAAAGCGTAAAGGATAAATTGAAGCGAGGTTATAACACGACAAATTTTGTCTACGGCCTTAGTGGTTATGTGGGTTTTGATGGCGTCTTGCTTTATGCCAAGTATGATCTCAATCCGATTTTCAAGGATGCTGAAATAGACCAACACAATATATCGCTAGGTTTGAGATTCGATTTATGATTTTTGGATCGGGCCATCGTTCAGGGCCCGTTTCATTTCATCTGAAAACTCATTTTCAAAATAGACCCGTTTGCAATGAGAGCACTCTGCGAGGATATTATTTGAAATTCTGAAGATTTTGATCCAAAAGAAATGAAACCAATTCGTGGTTTTTGAAGCTGTCAGGGTACCTGTTTGATCACAAAAAGAACAAGAGACACCGTCTAGGGTACTGATTTCGGTTTTTCCGGGCCTGGTACCAAAAAAGAATATCATTTCATCTAGGTATTGGATATTGGCCAAAATACAATTTTACGAACAACTGACAGGTATGGCCTTAATTAAGATTTAATAAAATGGAACCTACAAAGAAATCGGCGAGAATAGCAGGATTGTTTTACCTTATTCTGATCATCAGCGGAATATTTAGCCTTATCTATGTTCCTTCCCAATTGATCGATTGGGAAGACACTGCCAAAACCGTCGAGAACATTACCGAATCGCAAATGCTCTGGAAGCTAGGTGTCGTTAGCAACTTGATTTGCTTCACCCTGTTTATTTTCTTGCCGCTGGCCCTATACAGACTGCTTGAATCGGTTAATAAAAACCAAGCGGCGCTCATGGTGATTTTGGCGATTGTGAGCGTTCCGATTTCGTACTTGAATATTGCAAATTATATCGACATTTTGTCAATTGTAAATAATGAGGAATACTTGAACTTATTTTCGCAAGAACAACTCAATTATGAAGTAATGTCACTTTTGGAGTCGTATAATAATGGCAACAAAGTGGTTTACGTTTTTTGGGGACTTTGGTTATTTCCGTTTGGATATTTGGTCTACAAGTCTGGTTTTCTTCCTAAGTTTTTTGGGATTATGCTAATGTTAGGTTGCTTCGGATATCTTTCTGATTTCATCGGACCTTTCTTTTTCGAGGGATATGGAAAAACCTTGTTCGCCACGATTGCAGGAATACCTTCCAGCATTGGGGAAATAGGAATCTGTCTTTGGCTATTGATTGTAGGGATAAGAAAACCCAGCACAAAAACCTAAAATCTTTTCAACTGATTCTTTGAAAATACCCATTCAGGTGTTTTTAATTCATTCGCTATGGCAGCGCTATACCAAGGGCTCAATTCCCGATTATTGGGATTTTTCAGAATCTGAATTTCCTGAGCGGGCATATAGCTTTGCGCCAATAGAAAAATTTTGCCCCCGTTGGATTCGTTGATGGCCATATCGACCACGATGACCGCGTGACCTGGAAACCCTCCTTTTATGAAAACATCGCCAATTTTCATTCTTTCAAGCGAAATAGATTTCAATTCTTTTTCCAAAGACGCGGTGCCCGCATAACTAAAGACCATCTCGAGATATTTCCAAAACGAAGAATAAGCATCCGAAGCTTGCCCGGTATCTTTCCAGTTGACGTTGTTTCCATCCACAACAATTCTTTTTCCCTTTCGCCACTGGGCATAATCGGCTTGAAACCCACTCGTGAAGTTAAAGTGGATACTATCATATTCCTTTTTCCCGTAGAAGTATTCCGCGCGTAGACGTATGACCGCATCAGCACATTGATGTAGGTCGCGATTCCCAATGGGTAGGTCGACCACGGCATCGTAAACATTATTGTTGCTTTTTAGATTTCCGTCAAAGTATTTGACCTTTTCACCGACATCTTTTAAAGGAAGTTGTCTGAGATAATTTTCGAACGAAGATGAATCTACTTTGACTCTTTTATATCCATCAGGGATCTTGAAACGTTCCTCGATGGTTTTTCCGGTAATATTGATCGACGATTGTAAAGCTTCGCCCTGACTCAGGGCCTTTAACTTTTCTGGCGCAGTGTTGTTTTTACAACTTGAGATTAATAAAATTAGAGCGATTACTGTGCAAAGTCTCATGATGTCTCAGATCAGTTCGAAAGAGACCCTAATGTGGTATTCCCTTTTCTGCAGATTATCGGTTTGGTAAAGCCCATCCATATATCTTTTGGGGTTGGTATCTTCCATATAAACCACATCACCAATACTTTTGCCCAATCGTTCGGCGATTTTTGATGCTTTTTTCTTGGCATCTTCGAAAGCCCCATAAGCGCACGCGGTAATTTCTTCATCGGTCAATTCAATCCACATTACGGAATCTGATTTGAACACGCCGTCCGACTTTATCGACAAAAACTTTTGGGCCATTTGTAGCGAGCGGGTTCGGTATTCGATAATGTTACCCTCAGTTTCGTAACCCATAAGTGAATAAGCCATAGAATCCTCCCTCAATTGCGCACTGGGTTGCCCGGCGATGCCCTCGTCCACAAGTTTTTCCATATACTCTTGACGTATATCTTCATAGGTGGCAGTAGGCCTATCGTAATTAATATTCTGAAGACTGACAATCATTTTGATGCAGTATTCAGGCTGAACCTTATATTCGTGAACTCCGTTCACGAATATTGTATTGTTTGGTTTGTTCATCATAACCTAATGGGATAATTTTTGGTCGAGTTTATTAAAGAACTCAAGACAAGATTAAAAAGAGCCTTGTATGGGCCCAAACAAAGGTAATACGGAAATGATTACTCGGGCAAACAAGGCTCTTTAGCTAAACAACCAACCTAAATTTTATAATAACTCGAAGGAAACGGAGATATGATATTCCTTCGAATCAAAAGAATTGCCATAACCGTAGTACATTGAATCGTATACTTTTTTAGTGTTGGTATCACTAATCGATATGGCTTTCCCAAGGCTTCTTCCTATTTTTTTTGCCAATGCTCCTGCCTTTTTTTTGGCATTTTCAAAGGCTGCCTTTGCGTATTCTGCCATTTGATCATCACTGAGCTCCACAACAAGGTTCGTTTCAGATTTTGTTACGCCCACCGATCTCACTTTTAAGAATTTATTCATTTCTTCCAAGGAGTTGGTACTGAAGGTCAAGACGGTACCTTCTTTATCGTATCCCAAAAGCAGATAATGCAATTCATTTTCCGAAAGGCGATCACTACTGATGCCTATTTTGGCCAACTTGTCGAGATAACCCGATTTGATCGAAGAAAAGGTCATGGCCTCGGCATCGTAGTAGACATTGCTCATACTGACGACCATATTCGCTTTGAATTCTGGCGAGATACTATATTTATGTACACCCCCTACCAAAATGGTATTGGGACTGGTCTGGGCGACAAGGCCGAAAGAGGCCATTAAGAAAGCAAAACATAGAACTAGATTTTTCATTTGTTGGATTTTTTATTGTTTAATTGATTTTTACTGATTCGAGAGTTTTTATAATAAACGTGCATAGAGTATAAAACTTATGGGATGGTGTATAAAAACGAGGCTACGATCATCCAAACTCCAACAACGAGGCCAAGTATACCTAATCTTCCCTGCTTGGGAGCGATTGTTTTACGTAACTCCCCTTCATGTATCGCGGCCATTTCGTTGTTTGGTAAAAAGAGTTTGTTGATCAGACTTGAACCGAGCATAGACCCAAGAAGCATCGAGACAATATTACCTGTCAAAAAAGTGGTCCACCAAATGGGTGAAACGCTTAACCACTCAAGATTCGTAATGGCATTGATAACACCCCAAATGCCCCAAAGGCAGAATAGTAGGCCAAACCAACCTTGGTAAGGCTCAATTTTGGCAAGCAGCTCAGCTGAATTCGGTTTTCTTGATAGGATCAACGATGGCACGGCAATTATGCTCAATAGGATCAGTGAAATTCCCCAGATCATAGTAAATGTTTTAGAGGTGAACAGATTTAGGTGTCGGCCAAAATTCGATTTCATCAAGTTTGGCTTGATCAATGATTTGTTCGTACAAAGTTGCGACCATATGCCTTGATTTTTAACCCTGACACTAGCGAAAAAGACATCCCTGAAAATGGGGTGTAGTTCTTTTAAGAAGGTGTATTTTAGCTTATATTTAGCCGCTATATCCACTTTATCCGTTTGCGAATTGATTTCAAAATCCACCATAGATCAGGTATATGAGACTTCCCGCGTTGAGGAGGTCATCGGTGATTTTGTACAGTTAAAGAAATCAGGTTCCAACTTTAAAGGCTTGAGTCCGTTTACCGATGAGCGAACCCCAAGTTTTATGGTTTCGCCTGTGAAGCAGATTTGGAAAGATTTCAGTAGCGGAAAGGGCGGAAACGTGGTCGCCTTTTTGATGGAGCACGAACACTTTACTTATCCCGAGGCCATAAAATACCTGGCTAAAAAGTATAACATCGAAGTTGAGGAAACCGAACGCACTGATGAAGAGAAAGCCCAGGCAGATGAGCGTGAGAGTATGTACTTGGTCTCAGAATTTGCCCAAAAGTATTTTCAAGAAATATTGTTTGAGACAGAGCCGGGAAAGGCTATCGGTATGACTTATTTTAAGGAAAGGGGATTTAGCGAAGAAACCATTAAGAAATTCGGATTGGGCTATTGTTTAGACCATTGGGATTCGTTTACAAATACTGCCCTCGACAAGGGTTATCAGCTTGATTATTTACAGAAAACGGGCCTAACGATAGTCAGGGAAGCTAATGCGGACCAGACAAGTACAAAAAAATTCGATCGTTTCAAAGGACGAGTTATATTTCCGATACACTCAATGAGTGGTAGGGTCTTGGGTTTTGGTGGACGAATCTTGGTGAATGACAAAAAAGCGGCCAAATACCTAAACTCGCCCGAGAGTGATATTTATCATAAGAGCAAAATACTATATGGTGTCTATTATGCCAAACAGGCTATAGCAAAAGAAAACAATTGCTATCTGGTAGAAGGCTATACAGACGTAATTCAATTTTACCAACGCGGAATTCAGAACGTCGTTGCATCCAGTGGCACGGCCTTGACCCCTGAACAAATTAGGCTGATCAATCGTCTTACCAAGAATATCACGGTTTTGTTCGACGGAGATGCGGCCGGTTTGAGAGCTTCGTTACGGGGTATTGACCTAATCCTTGAACAGGGTATGAACGTTAAGGTATGCCCCTTTCCGGAAGGCGAGGATCCCGATAGCTTTGCAAAGAACAACGAGTATGGCGATGTTATTTCGTACCTCGAAGAGAACGCAAAAGACTTCATTCAGTTCAAAGCCTCCCTTTTAGTACGGGAAGCCTCAGATGACCCCATCAAGCGAGCGGAGACGGTTCGAGATATTGTGAACAGTATTTCCAAGATACCCGACCGTATCAAAAAGGAAATCTACATCCAAGAATGTGCGCGTATCATGAACGTCTCTGAAAACGTTCTTTTCAATACACTTGCACAAATCGGCAAGAAGGCATTTGCCGACCAAAACAAAAAGGCAAGACAAGAACAAAAAGTCTTTGAGGTGGTCAGGCATGAACAGGTAGTCGACAAAGTCGATGTGCAGTATGAGCTTGAGCGCAAAATAATTGAAATGCTCTTGCTCTATGGAAATGAAAAACAACTTTTCGAAGACTTGGTCTTAAAGGAAAATGAAGATGGTGATTTGGAACTCGAGCCCGAATCCATTGAGGCCAAAGTATATGAAAAGATCTATCTCGATCTTCAGGAAGATGAAATTGAACTGACCAATGAACAGTTTCGGGATATTTACTACAAATTAATAGAACGATTGAACGAACGTGAAGATTTTTCGATCAATGCCTTTCTGTCCGATTTAGACCAAAATACAGTATCGGAAATCTCTTCAATATTGATGGAGGAAGAAAGGTATAGACTACATAACTGGGAAAGCAAGCATATTTATCCAAAAGAAAAAAAATCGGGCATTGCCCAGTTGGTGAGCGAGACAATTTTGACCTTACGATGTTTTTTGATCAAGAAAAGAATGGAAACCCTCCAGAAAATGACCGTTGAAGGAAAAGAAGACAATCACGAGACCCTCGAGGAAATTATGAACTACCTTCAGCTCAACAAACTTTTGAATCAGAAATTAAATAGGGTAATATCATAAAAAAAGCCCTGACGATAAGTTCAGGGCTTAATTTTTTTGGTAAGGTATTTAGTATAGCTCCAGTGCTTTTGCCTGTTGCAAAAGATCCACCATATTGTCAACATTCAATTTTTTCATCAAACGTGCCTTATAGGTGCTCACTGTTTTTTCATTTAGATTGAGGCCCAGGGCCACATCTTTATTTCGTTTGCCGCTAGCTAATAATTTTAGGACCTCGACCTCACGTGTTGATAATTTTCTAAAAAACCTCCGAGGCTTTTGAGTGCCTTCGTCAAAAGCCAAACGTTGTGCAAGTTCATTGGTTATGAACATATTGCCTTCGCTCACTTTTTTAACCGCCGAGATAATGTAATCGACGTCAGATGTTTTGGAAAGATATCCAAATGCCCCAGCCCTTATCGAGCTCAGTGCATAGACATCTTCTGATTGCCCACTGTACATCAGTACTTTGACATCTGGAAAATTTTTCTTGATTTTTCGAAGTGCGGCAATACCATTTATATCAGGTATGTCCATTTCGAGCATTACCACGTCTGGCGTAATTTTTTCCAGTTTTTCAAAAAGTTCTTGGGTGGTGGATACGTCATCAACAACCTGTAAACCGCTAGCGGACTCCAAAACACTTCTTACGCCCATTCTGACGATCGGGTGGTTGTCCGCGATTAATACTTTGATCATTTTCACTTGGTTTGAAAGAAAGCTAGCAATACATGTATGTGCAAAATAACTGACACGCAATGTAAGGATTACTTATCTGATTAGGTAAACAAAAATCGTATTTTTTTTGCAAAAATGCGCATAAATGTTATAAAACTCGATTTACTCACTTGAAATTCAGGTGAGTGGTCATTTTAATTCTTCTGGAATTACACAAATCGGTATCGGTACCATTTTATGCTGATTTGCCGAATTAAATCGCTTAAATATAAGAAAAGCTTCTTTTTCTCGACCAGAAAAAGCATTTTCATCTTTTCCTTCGTCTTCCATACGCATGGCCCATTCCAATTCGGCGTAGGTGGCGCCTATCTGGTCTTCATCAGAGCGATTATCGGCCCACAGCCCATCAGTAGGGGCGGCATCGATAATTTCTTGGTTGATACCCATTAATTTGGCGATCTCATAAACCTCACTTTTTAAGAGATCGGCTATGGGGCTTAAGTCGACACCTCCATCACCATATTTGGTAAAAAATCCGACCCCGAAGTCCTCTACCTTGTTTCCGGTACCCGCAACCAAGTATTTCTTCAAGCCTGCAAAATAATACAATGTGGTCATTCTCAACCTTGCCCGAGCATTGGCCAAGGTCAAAAAACGACTCTCTTCGACCTCTACTTTTGGCAGGGCTTCAACAAATGTGTCAAAAACAGGAGTCAGATCGACCTCTTGCCTATCTACTTTGCCGTCAAAGTTCTGTTGTAACCACTCAATATGGTTGGCGGCCCTCCCTACTTGGTGGGCATGTTGATGAATCGGCATTTCGAGACAAAGTACTTTCAAACCGGTCTTGGCACATAAGGTCGAAGTAACAGCGGAATCTATTCCACCAGAAATGCCAACCGTAAACCCCTTCATTCCCGCATTGTTGGCATAATCACTCAACCAGTTTACAATATGATCGATAACTTTTTCGGTCTTCATGAAGAATTCGATTAACTTTGGCCGATAAAAATATATGGTAGCAACCTAAATACGAAATGAACTTGCAAATACTTAACACATTCGGGCGATTTTTCCTTCTATTTGCCCTAAGTATTTCCTTTTACAGCTGTAATCAAGGTGTGGAAGTAAAGGAAGAGGTTAAAAACATCCCCTTGGATTTAGAGATTGTTAGGTTCGACCGCGAACTGTCGGGTTCAACCGCCAAAGATTTTCCCGAGCTTAGGAAAAAATATCCATACCTATTTCCTTCCCAATATCCGGATAGTATTTGGAGGCAAAAATTCGAAGATACCATTCAAATCGAAGTTTTGAACGAAGTGGGCAAGGCATTTCCTGATTTTTCTGACCAGAAAGAAGAGTTGGAACTGCTTTTTAAGCATATCAAGTTCTACTTTCCGAGAATTGACCCGCCAAAAGTCATAACATTGACCAATGATGTCGAATACCAATACAGGGTCATTCTTACCGATACCCTTCTTTTGATAGGCCTCGACAATTATCTTGGGTCCGATCATAAGTTTTATCAAGGTTTTCAAAAGTATATTGCAGCCAACCTTGACAAACAATTTTTGGTGAGCGATGTGGCTGGAGCCTTTACCTCAAAAATCCTGAATTACCCTACCGAGCGCACCTTTCTTTCCAAAATGATCTATTATGGAAAGGAGCTTTATATAAAGGAAAAATTGTTGCCGCTGGCAACAGACGCCCAAAAAATGGGATATTCACAAGAGCAACTCGATTGGGCACTGGCCAATGAGGAGCAAATTTGGCGCTATTTTGTGGAAAGGGAGTTGCTCTACAGTACTGATAATAAGCTTGAACAGCGCTTTTTGGATATTGCCCCTTTTTCAAAATTCGGCCTTGAACTTATCGATAGCGAATCACCGCCAAGAATTGGCAGATATATGGGCTGGCAAATCGTACGGGCATATATGGATAAAACAGATTTGACCTTACAACAATTGCTCAAAGTGCCCGCCGAGGAAATTTTTAGAAAATCGAATTACAAACCAGCAAAGTGATGCCCGACCTACATAAATCAAATATCACCCTTACCGTCGAATTGGATGACAATAGGGTACCCGAAAAACTGAATTGGTCTGCCGAAGATGGTGGTGTTTATAATGAAGAGGCAAAGGCAATGCTGCTCTCGGTATGGGATAGCAAGAACCGTGAATCGTTGAAAATAGACCTTTGGACGAAGGACATGCCCGTCGACGAAATGAAAATTTTCTTTCACCAGACTTTGGTCTCGCTTTCCGACACTTTTATGAAGGCCACCCAAGACGAAAAAATGACGGCGACCATGAAAGATTTCTGTGACTATTTTGCCGAGAAGCTTGAATTGAAAGGTCAATCCTGAAATTCAGTTCATTGATTTCAATCAATTGCCAAAATTGGAATCTTTGACTTCAAAGTCAACATTTCGGTAAGCCGCCCTTCAGATGGATTACTACGTTTGGCGTGATTTCGAGGAAGAATGGTGATTAAATCCATTTCTTTTTCCATGGAATGCGACAAAATGCCCTTCACCACGTCGGAATGTTCGATAAACGTATGTTCAGAGTAAAAGTGCTCTAGATAATACTCCAATAAATTTTCATTGGCCTGATCTGCTTTGGAATAGCCGTACATCTCAGAAGTATTCTCAATGGTCAGCACATGTACCTTGGCATTGAATCTTCGCGATACGTCAAGCAGGGTTCCCAAGGCCTCACGGTCGTCGATTTCTTCCTTCCCTAATACGAGGGCGATATTCTTGACTTGAAACTCCTGATAATTTTCGGGTACGACCAAAACAGGGCAATCGACTTCCGAAACGAACTTTGACGTATTGCTGATCAATTTGACTTCATTTTCTTCGGCTTCAGAAGTTCCCATAATTACCAAATCGATGTTTTGATTCTCTTGAATCCTTAACAAAGAGTTGGTCAATGCGCCCATGGCCTCTGTCCATTTCAAGGGTTTTTTGAGGTCTTTTGAGTATTTTTTGCTTAGGGCTTGAAAACGTTCTTCCGTATCGGATGATTTTATTCCCTGTCGCACATGAACCAACAAAATCTCAAGATTTTTATCTCTTCCGACGAAATGTACAGCATAGTCCAAGGCCGTATTTGACGAATGTGAAAAATCAAATGGAACCAGTATCGTTGAAATTTTGCTCATAATCATTCTATTTATTGATTAAAACTAAGAAAAGCCGCATAATAATTTCATGACCGATGTCATAAAGTCAACAGGGGGCATTAAGTATAGAGTATCTATGCTCGTCATAGATTTCTCCGTTTTTCACTATTGCTTTCTTTGCAATCCCCTCCTTTTGAAAACCGTTCTTTTCCAATACCTTCATTGAAGCAACATTATATTCGAAAACTCCAGCATAAATTCGGATTAGTTTTAACTCGTTAAAGCCATGGTCAAGAATCAATTCCACCGCTTTTGTGGCGATGCCCATGCTCCAGAAGGGTTCACCGATCCAATAGCCGATTTCGGCCGATTTTAAGTAGACATCATTTTGAAGGATCAATCCGATTACCCCACAGAATTCCCCATCAAAGTCGATGGCAAATACCCTTTCCATATCATGGGATTTTTGTAATTCAATAAACTCTTGGGCATCTTTCTCAGTATACGGATGAGGAAAACGATTCCTGACATTGTTCCATATCCTTTTGTTATTGGCAAGTTTTGCCAATTGAGATTTATCCGATAGTTTAAGAAACCGCAACGTAACTCTATGATTTTTCATAATATGATTTAGCCTTGCCTCCAAGCTCAAAAAATAATTTTAAATACGGTAAATTAAACTGTATTACGGCAAATTCAAGTAAAACTGTAAAATTTTAAGAAAGGTAATGGGAGTATGGTATGGCTATTGAACTGCCAATTCGTGTTCAGAACAATCAACGCGAAGGTCTTGCCTATACAATTCTTTTTCAAGCAATTTACAATAATCGTTTTTTGCTTTCGCTTCGTAAAACCGACAAGAAAAGCACATACGCTGTACTGTCACGATACCTGCCCTGTTCAATTTTTCGATCAATTCTATCAGACTTTGAAACAGAACTGCCTTTTGTTTGTTCGAATAAGAATGTATGGGCTTTTCCAGTACGCTGGCAAAAGCACTCGATTTGGCGGCGATTTTTTTCCCCTCTTCGGTCAAATAAATGGAATAGCTACGGGTATCGGTCGGGTCGGTTTCCTTGTATATCAATTTCTTTTTAGCCAACAATCGAACCGTCTCGCTGATTGTAGCTTTGGTGACATTGAATTCTTTCGCCAAATAATTGACTTTACATTTTTCAGGGGAATGGAACTTTAAAAAAATCAAAACCTGAAGCTGCAAGGGAGTAAGTGCATTTTCTTTTCCCTCTTGCCAGAGCAACACCCGAAACGCCTCTGATATGCGTTCCAACGCAACCACGATTTTACCCTCGATATTCTCGTTCTGATATTTTGGATCAAAGGTCTCCACCGGATAAAAATAACCCCAAACAATTAGTTTACCTAACTATTTGGGGTAAAAAATTTAGCCTTTCACTTCGGCCATGGTGGCGCCGTGATTGATATGCAATACACTTCCGTTATCCAAAACAAGGGCGGGCACTGATTTTACTCCAGCATTCTCCGCATTCGTAATTTTGTCGGATTGCTCTCCCAAATGCACTACCTCAACGTGGACTTTTGCGATATCGACCAAGTTCAGCAATTCTTGTTCGGCGTTCACGCAGACCGAGCAGCCGGCATGGTAAAAAGTTGCTTTTTTCATTTTTGACTTTTTGGGTTATGACACTATTGTCAAAACAAATATAGTTCGTTTAACTAACTATATAAAATAATTTTAGGACTTTAACTTTTTAGGTTTTGCAAAAAGGGAGGGAGGTTGTGCGCCTATCTCCCATTATGCCATCGGCACTTCCATCAAAAGAATTTTGGTTGCTTGGTCGGTGATTGAAAGATCGATGGTATCCGTTTCCCATATACCAAGTCCATCCCTTTTTTCGAGCGCGTGGTCCTGTACGCTACATTTTCCTTCCAATATGAAAACATATAGGCCGTTTGACGAATCCTTGAGCGAATAATCGATGTTTTGCCCGGCTTCAAATGCTCCCAAATAAAACCAAGCATCTTGATGAATCCAGACCCCTTCGTCATCCTGATTTGGGGATACGATTTGGAGAAATCGATTTTTAAGTCTTTCTGGATCCAAAGTTATTTGGTCATATTTGGGCTCTACGTTTTCTTTATTGGGAATAATCCAAATCTGGAGAAATTTAACCTTCCTATCGCGGTTTTTGTTCTTTTCACTGTGCTCTATGCCTGTTTCGGCACTCATCGCTTGTATATCGCCCGATTTGATGACCGCGGTATTTCTCATACTGTCTTTATGCTCAAGATCCCCTTCAAGTGGAATGGAAATGATTTCCATATTGCTATGGCCGTGTGTTCCGAAACCCATTCCTGCAGAGACCTCGTCATCGTTCAATACCCGAAGTACCCCAAAATTCATTCGTTCGGCATTATAATATGACGCGAAACTAAACGAATGATAGGTGTTCAGCCATCCATGATTGGCATGGCCTCTAGTATCCGCTTTGTGGAAAACCGTTTTCATTTTTTAGGTTTGGTTCTATAACACATCCCTTATTTCCGGGACCTTTTTAAAAACACTATTCGCAAATGGGCACAATGGGAGAATCTTTTTGCTGTTCGCTCTTGCGAATTTGACCGATTTCATGACCATTTGCTTTCCTGCACCCTTACCTCGAAGTTCATCATCGACCTCGGTATGGTCAATAATAAATTTATCAGGGCCGGCCCAAGTATAGGTCATTTTGGCCAAGGTTTTGCAATTTACGTCAATGTAAAATTGGCCGTGTTTGCCATCGTCGTCTTGTTTGATGTCCATATGTGTTTTAATAATTTTATTCCAATGAAACAGTGATCGGCCAACCTTCAAATTGTTCAGCATTTTCTCGGGTGACATCAATATACCGTGGCCAGCATTCAAAAGTGGCCGTATTCTCTTTTTTATTGAATCGAATCAAGCCATAACCACCTCCTTTTGAATTACTTTCGGGATTGGCGTAGGCCATCATACTGATTTTGTTGTTAAACCCATCGAGGTAATCCCCTGTCCAGGGCAACGAAGTGTTCTTGTTCGGATATGCTCCCGGCTTTTCATTTTCGGGCCACCACCATCGACTGTAATAATCATTTACAATCGCCGGCACGACAAAGGCCCAGGGCCCGTCACGGAATTCCTCAATACCATGCCTAATGACCGTTGCCAAATGTTGATCTCCTGCGATATGTATTGCCCCGGCCTTTTTTATTTTTTCCAAGGCTTTTTTGCGTCCGGTTTGCGGCCAACCGTTTGAATCAAGGTCGGCATGCAGTCGATTCTCTTTTTGGCCATGAATGTGCGCACCTCCGCAAAATCCCGTTTGTGACAAAACGACCTTGACAGCATCGCTATTCTGGGTACCCCAGTCATCCAAAAAGTTCAGTTGCCTGTCGCCCAAAAGGGTCAAACCTTCCAAATCGATCGATGCAGGATCGTATGCTGGATTTCGAATATGATCGGGCCGCGGACCCTGCTGCGGAATTTTACCTTCAGGCCCTGATTTGAATTTTCGATCCTCCAAAATGGCAAAGTCGGCACCGCCCCATAACAAGTTCGTATAGTAAACACCGATACCCTGCTTTATTTGTGTCGGGTCGAAAGGGTCGGGCAAATGTGCCGTTTGGCAGCGCTCAACCATTTTAACATATTCGGCACTGTAGGTATAACCACCATCAGGACTACCAGGCGAGGTAGAAACTTTTCCGTTTTCGCCCCAAAGGTTGCCCTGCCCAATATCATGATCGTCAGGAATTGTGATGGCGGGCCTATTTCGAAATGTCTCCCGAAATTGAAGTCCGAACTTTAACCAAGCAGCAGTATGTTCTGTGTGGTCATACGATTGGTCTCCCGCAAAGAATATCAAATCAGGGTCTTGATGATTGATGTTGCGCACAAAATTCTGGCGCATACCACGGTCTTTGTTCGAGTTACATGAAAGGGCCGCCAAAGCAAGCTGTTCTTTATCTATCGGATTTTTACGGATGAGACCTTCAAAAGAGGCATTTTCGCCATGTCGAATGCGGTACTTCACCTTTTTGGAATCATCCCAATTTTCAACCCGAAAGAGGGCTGACCATCCGATGTCGTTCACATTCTGATTTTGAATTTCCTTCCAATTTCCGTTTTCCTCGATTTCCAGCCGAACTTCCCTTGTCTCTTCTGGATAAAGCGGATATAGTTGTGCACTTAGTTTCAAAATATTGTTCGATACCGTATAGATTCCGAAGGCCACTACACTGTCTCGACCCACTTTGAGGTCAATTATCGGATTATTGGCACGGTTCCACCAGTCGTTGGTAGCCAATGTATCGACACCTGAAAAAGGAGCGATTACCGGAGGTATTCTCTCCTTAGGTTCTTTAGGTTTTTCGCTGCATCCTGTTAACAACAGCAGTACGAAAATTAACTTTAATAGTTTTTTCATTTTATTCAACATTAAAAAGTGCTATGGTATAATCGAGCAATTGGGTATTTCCATAGGCGCCGTGACCTGGAACGACGGTCTTTAGGTCTGGATAACCGTCCTTGATCTTCTGAACCGTTTTGCTCCATTCAGTGATGGTCGCATCTTCCAAATTTCCTTTAGGTGCCTTTAGAGATTTAATCATACAGCCCCCGAATACCAATTGTTCTTCTGGAATATAACTTATAATGTTGTCTTTGGTATGTGCTTCTCCAAAGAATCGGTTGATTACTTTTTTTCCTCCGATGTTCAATTCGTTCTGAATGTCGAATCCATTTTTTGGCACGACGACTTCACCATTATTGGCCAGTTGAATGGTAGTATTATTGGCGTAGGAGGAAATACCCAAATCATGAAAAGCCTGTAACCCTCCCAAACAGTCCACATGAAAATGATTAATGACGACTGCCTTGACTTCGGTCTGTTTTGATTCCCTCAACCAATTTATCAGCTCTTCTGACACCTGGTCATTGGTAGGTGTATCAAAGATTATGGCTTCACCATCACTTATATATATGAGTCCATTACAGGCAACCTTACCAAAATCATTCGTGTTCAAATAGGAAATATGCACAAAACTGTTTTTCGAAATAGGTACAATTTTAAGTGTCTCCGTACTGTAAGTTGGGCCTTGATTTTGTGATTTACATTGAACTTGAACGAATAGAAGTGGGAAAAGAAGGAGAAAGACTTTTTTTAAAAACATTTGGTTCTTTTTCGGAAGACATAAATATATAGTTTTGCCGTGCAATAATGAAGGAAGCAAAATCACAAAGACTCATTTTCGTTTATAACGCCGATTCGGGCTTGGGAAACCTTATCCTTGATGGGGCACATAAGATCTTGAGTCCTGATACCTATGATTGCAAGCTTTGCGAGTTGACTTTTGGTGCCTTTACCGAAAAGAACGTTTGGAAAAAGTTTCGGATCGAGAGTCAACTGCAAATGGATTTTTTACATCGAAATGAATTCAAGAAACAATACGCCTCGAAATTCGGTCATAGGTTTGAGTTTCCGATTGTTCTGGTTGAAGGTGCCTCCGGTTTGGAGGTTTTGATCCATTCAGCTGAAATGAACAAATTGGAACGGGCAGAAGACTTGATCGCTCTAATAAAGGTACGTACATGAAAACTATTCTTTTCGGGCTTCAAAAAACTCCTTATTTACAGCGTCTATAAACCCAAGTATTTCTTCACGCCCAATGCTTTTTGCCGAAGAGGTGATGAAATGCTGTGGGGCCTCTTCCCAGGCTCCGTTCAGCAAATCTTGAATGTAGGCATCCACATTTCTTTCGATGGCCCCAAGTTTCAATTTGTCGGCTTTGGTAAAGACGATACAGAAAGGAATCTGATTTTCACCCAGCCACTCCATAAATGCCTTATCGATTTTTTGGGGTTCGTGACGCACATCGACCAACACAAACGAGCAGACCAGTTGCTCTCGTTGTAAAAAGTAGTTGGTAATGTATTTCTGAAAAGTCTTTTTGTCCTTTTTTGAGACTTTGGCGTAACCATAACCTGGTAGATCCACCAAAAACCAATTGCCGTTAATTTTAAAGTGGTTTATGAGTTGTGTCTTTCCTGGTCGTCCCGAGGTTTTGGCCAACTTCTTGTGTTGGGTCAACATATTGATCAAAGAAGATTTTCCGACATTCGATCTTCCAATAAAGGCATACTCGGGCAATGGCTCATTTGGGCATTTGGCCACATCGGAATTGCTCATCACAAAATTTGCTGATTTGATTTTCACTGGATCGAGTTCAAGCGCGTAACGGCAATTTTGAAAAAGTTTATAAGTTATTGGATATAGTGGTTAAACAAGGCCGAGGTTTTTTTTTGCCAGCTGCCAACCGATTAGAACCCTCTCTTCTCCAACCAGGCGTCCAAAATCTCGTTGAATTCCAAAGGGTGTTCCATCATGGGGGCATGCCCACATTTCTCGATCCAAAATAAATCGGAATCGGGCAGGAGTTCATGAAAAAGGTCGGCGACATCTGGTGGGGTCACCGTGTCGTTTTCGCCCCAAATAATGCATGTTGGCGTTTTCATATTGGGCAAATCGTCAGACATATTATGGCGAATGGCACTTTTTGCTATGGCCAGCGTTTTGATAATCTTGTTTCTGTCGTTGACCGTGGCAAAGACTTCATCGACAATTTCTTTGGTGGCCACTTTTGGGTCGTAGAATACCTTTTCGGCCTTTGATTTAATAAATTCATAATCACCACGTCTCGGATAGCCGTCGCCCATAGCGCTTTCATATAATCCTGAGCTTCCGGTGATAACCAGGGCCTTGACTTTTTTTGGATACATTTTGGTATGCAAAAGACCGATATGTCCACCTAGGGAATTTCCCAATAAAATAACATCTTTTAGCCCTTTGAACTCAATGAACTTGTATAGGAATTTGGCGAACTGCTTGACGTTGGTTTTCAACATCGGCATGTCGTAAATAGGGAGCATAGGTATAAGAACCTTATATCCCTTTGCCGGAAAATGGCTCATTACACCTTCGAAGTTGCTAAGCCCGCCCATGAGACCGTGCAAAATAATGATGGGGGTACCATCCCCCTTTTCCATGTACTTAAACTTTCCCTCAGTAATTAGTTTTTCATCCATTCACGGTCGAATCTGGTCTGTGTTTCAAATATATACAATATAGTCATTATTCAATCATATGATATGAATGTGCACCTTTCAAAGCTTGTGTATGCGGCTCATTTTTTTGGCCTGTCTACAAGACAAAATGACCACTTTTAGAACAAAAGTGGTAATTTGTGGTAAAATGTGGTAATAAATTCTATATATTTGAGTTTTATAAAGACAGACCAAGTTTGACCAGTGATCAATTTTACCGGAACATACGATTGCAAGGCCGATGCCAAAGGTAGGGTAATGATTCCCGTTGACCTAAAAAATCAGATGTCTCCCATTTTAAACAAAGGTTTTGTCATAAAAAGGGCGGTTTTTCATGCCTGTTTGGAGCTATATCCTATGGATGAGTGGAACAAGCTCATGGAAAAGATGAACAAGAAAAACCGGTTCAAGCAGAAGAACAGTGATTTTATAAGAAGGTTCTCGGCTGGGGTAAAGATGGTTGAAATAGACTCGACCGGTAGGTTGTTGATTCCGAAGAACTTGATTTCGATTGCCAATATTACCAAGGAAGTCGTATTGAGTTCGGCGATCAATATTATTGAAATCTGGGACAAGGATAGTTACGAGAGGGTACTTGAAGAGACCGCTGAAGACTTTGCCAAATTGGCGGAAGAGGTAATGGGCGATGACGGAGACGATGTCGAGTTATCATAATCCGGTACTGTTGAAAGAGTCTGTTGACGGACTCGGTATCAAGAAGGATGGAATTTACGTTGATGTCACCTTCGGGGGTGGAGGACATTCAAATGAAATATTGAAACGCTTGGGTGCCCGAGGAAAGTTGATTGCATTTGATCAAGACCCCGAGGCACTTGAAAATGCCATTGACGATGGACGCTTTAAACTCATCAATGAGAATTTTCGATACCTCAGGCAGTTTTTAAAGTTCTATGGTTTTTTGAAAGTTGATGGAATCTTGGCTGATTTCGGGGTCTCTTCGCATCAATTCGATAAGGCAGAACGTGGTTTTTCGACACGTTTCGAAGCCGAGCTAGACATGCGAATGAATTCTAAGAGCGAGTTATCCGCTTTTGATGTTGTCAATTCATATGAATATGACGAATTGCGGAAAGTGCTTTTTCGGTACGGCGAATTGCGAAATGCCGATGCAATGGCCAGAACGATAATTGCTCGAAGGGAAACCGAACCGATAAAGACAACGATGCATTTAAAAGAGGTCTTGAAACGATTTTTGCCGGCCAATAAAGAACATAAGATTTTGGCGCAGATTTATCAGGCCATTCGAATAGAGGTCAATCAAGAGTTGGAGGCAATCAAAGACTTTTTGGGCCAAAGTGTCGAACTGTTGGGCAAGGGAGGAAGGCTTAGCGTTATAAGCTATCACTCTTTGGAAGATCGATTGGTAAAAAGGTTTATTCGGGAAGGCAGATTTGAGGGCGAGGCGAAAAAGGATTTTTACGGAAATGTGAACGTGCCCTTCAAAAAAGAAGGAAAGTTGATAGTTCCATCGAAGGATGAGATAGCAAAAAACAGTAGGGCGCGAAGCGCCAAACTCCGCATTGCGGAGCGCATTTAGGAAATACACAGAAAAGATGAAAAACGGGATTTTGGACATTTTAAAGGGAAAATTCTTGGTGAGTGGCGATGCTCCCAAAAATTGGCTGTTCATCATATTCGCCTCTTTTTTGGCAACGATCATGATTGGAAGTTCTCACAGCGCTGACACCAAAGTGCATAAAATTGCCGCTCTTAGCGAGGAAGTAAAGGAGTTGAGAAGCGAGTTCGTTGATATCCGTTCCGATGTGCAGCAATTGAAGTTGGAATCGACAATATCACAATCATTGGTCGCAAAAGGACTTTACCCTTCAGAAATTCCTCCAAAAAAAATCAAAGTTAAATCCCCAAATAGCCAAAGGGCGAATGCCGGTTTCTGATAAGAAAATATTAAAACGCCTCTATGTGGTTGCGGCAGGTCTTTTCTTGTTCGCTATCGCTGTTGTTGTAAAGCTGGTCACCATTCAAATGGTGCACGGTGACAAATACCGGAGCCTGGCCGAAGAGCGTACCGAAAAAATGTTCACCATCGAGCCCAATCGGGGCAATCTGTATTCTGATGATGGTAGTCTTCTGGCAACGTCGGTTTCAAGGTATACCGTAAGATTTGATGCGGTAACTGTGAAAGATTCTGATTTCAAGGAAAATATCAAACCCCTATCCGAGGCCTTGGCCAAATTGTTGGGCAGATCTTCTTCACATTATCAGCAGCTTTTGCGAAAGGCCAAGGCGAATAAAAATAGGTATGCGCTGATAGCCAGAAACCTGGATTACTCGGAGTATATGGAGTTAAAGGAATTTCCCTTGTTCGAAAAGGGCCCGTATCAAGGTGGGGTGATCATTGAACAGAAAACGGTACGAGAACATCCCTTGGGCAAAATAGCCGAACGCAGTGTAGGTTATGAGCGTTTCGATGAAAACGGATATTCTACCCGTGTAGGATTGGAGGGTGCATTTGGCCAATATTTAAGAGGGATCGAGGGCAAAAGACTAAAACAAAAAATTGCCAAGGGGCAATGGAAGCCCATCGGATTGGACAATATCGTCGAACCCAAAGATGGCTATGACGTCATTTCAACAATTGACATCAATATTCAAGATATCGCTCATCATGCGCTCTTGGGTCAATTGGAAAAGTACAAGGCAGACCATGGTTGCGTGATTGTCATGGAGACCGAAACGGGTGAAATAAAGGCGATTTCCAATCTTGGACGAAATGGAGAGGGCAAGTATTACGAGCGATTGAATTATGCCATTGGTGAATCCCATGAGCCGGGTTCAACCTTCAAGTTGATGAATTTGGTCGCTGCCCTTGAGGATGAAGTTATTGATACTGCCACGGTAATAGATACCGAAAAGGGATATTGGAAAATCTATAGGCATCGCGTAAGGGATTCAAAGCATGGAGGCTATGGTAAGATTTCCATGGCAAAGGCTTTTGAGGTTTCGTCGAATACAGCTTTTGCCAAAATGCTGCACAATAGTTATAAAGAAAAGCCCGAAAAATATGTCGATCGATTACGACGTATGCAATTGCATCAAGATTTGGGACTTCCCATTAAGGGCGAGGGCAAGCCATTGATTCGTTACCCGGGTGAAAAAGGTTGGTCAGGTCTTTCTTTGGCGCAAATGGCATATGGTTATGAGGTTTCAATGACACCGTTACAGACCTTGACTTTTTACAATGCCATTGCCAATAACGGCGAAATGGTAAAGCCCAGATTGATCAAGGAGGTAAAAGAGTGGAACACCACCATTCAAAAATTTGAAAAGGAAGTTATCAATCCGGCTGTTTGCTCAAGGGAAACCGTGAAGAAAGTAAAGCAATTAATGGCAAATGTGGTTGCCAAAGAGCATGGCACGGGCCATGCGCTATATTCCCCGAATTTTTCCATGGCCGGTAAAACAGGAACCGCCCAAAAGAATTACGCCTCAAAAGACCCCAATAAACTGAAATACATTTCGACATTCTCTGGATACTTTCCGGCAGAAAACCCCAAGTATTCATGTATTGTGGTGATTCATGAGCCAGATAAAAGTGTGGGCTATTATGGAGCCGATGTCTCTGGACCGGTGTTCAAGTCCATTGCAAGAAAAATATATGCGAACAATCCTCTTGTGAATGAGGTTGAACTAATGACGGCCGAAAATCAAACACTTGAAAACGAATACCAAAAGTATTATTCCGAGGCACAAAAGAAGTATAACCGTGTACCGAATGTCAAAGGTATGAGTGGTATGGATGCCATTTCGATTTTAGAAAATCTAGGGCTGAAAGTAGAGGTAAAAGGCAATGGAAAGGTGAAAAAACAGTCCATTTCACAGGGCACTGATATCAATAAGGTTGAAAGAATAGTGTTGGAACTTTCATGAAGACGTTAAAGGACATATTGTATGGAGTGGGGTTGACCGCGGTCAACGGAAGTACCGATATTAAGGTCAATTCAATTTGCTTTGATTCTCGAGAAGTTGATCTCGATGATGTTTTTGTTGCGATAAAAGGTACGGTTACCGATGGCCACAACTACATCGGTAAAGCGATTTCTGCGGGTGCCAAAGCCATTGTTTGCGAAGAGCTGCCAAGTGAAATGGTCAATGAAATTACGTTTGTTGAGGTGCGTAACGGTAATGAGGCCTTGGCAATTATGGCTTCCAATTTTTACGGCAATCCCTCAAAGAATTTAAAGTTGGTGGGAGTTACCGGAACCAACGGAAAGACGACGATCAGCAGTCTGCTCTATCAACTATTCAAGAAGGCGGGGTACAAAGTAGGCCTGATATCGACCATTAAGATCATGGTCGATGACAAAGAATACGCCACTTCGCACACGACACCAGATGCGTTGACCATCAACCATCATCTTGATTTGATGAATGAGGCCGGTGTAGAATTTTGTTTTATGGAAGTCAGCTCGCACGGCATACATCAAAAAAGAACCAAAGGACTGTTTTTCGAAGGGGCAATTTTCACCAATCTATCGCACGACCATCTCGACTACCATAAAACCTTTGCGGAATATCGCGACACCAAAAAAGTATTGTTTGACGAACTGGATAAAAAGGCTTTCGCCCTGGTCAACGGTGACGACAAGAATGGTTTGGTGATGGTTCAAAATACCCAGGCCAAAAAATATACCTATGCCCTAAAGACCTATGCCGACTACAAGGCGCAGGTCTTGGAAAATCGTTTTGACGGGCAGTTGCTGAAAATTAATGACAACGAGCTTTGGACGAAATTGATCGGCCACTTTAACGCCTATAACATGTTGGCGATTTACGCCACCGCCGATTTGTTGGGACTTGAAAAATTGGAAACACTTCGTCTATTGAGCGAATTGGAAAACGTTGATGGAAGGTTTCAATACTTTATATCAAAAGACAAAATTACGGCTATTGTTGATTATGCCCATACACCGGATGCACTTAAAAACGTGCTTGAAACTATCAACACGTTGAGAACTGGAAATGAAAACGTCATCACCGTTGTGGGGTGTGGTGGCGACAGAGACAGCTCGAAGCGTCCGGTTATGGGTTATATCGCATCAGAGATGAGCAACAAAGCCATTTTTACGTCAGACAATCCAAGATCTGAGTCGCCTTCCGCAATCATTGAAGAGATGGAGGCTGGGGTCGAAATGCAAAACAAGCAAAAGGTTTTATCTATAGAAAATAGGGATCAGGCCATAAAGGCCGCCTGTCAATTGGCGATTGCCGAAGACATCATATTGGTGGCCGGTAAAGGCCATGAAACCTATCAGGAGACCAATGGAAAACGAATTGATTTTGATGATTTCAAAATCATCAAGGGTCATTTGGAAAGCCTTAATAAGTAAGTGTAGGAAGAAAAAATGCTTTATTATCTGTTCGAATATTTGGAGAAGGAATATCAGGTGCCTGGCGCAAGCCTATTCCAGTTTCAGACTTTCAGGGCAGCTATGGCGGTATTGCTTTCTTTGATATTGGCAACGGTCTATGGCAAACGAATAATACTTTTTTTACAGCGCAAGCAGATAGGCGAGACCGTACGTGATTTGGGCCTTGAGGGGCAGCAGCAAAAATCGGGTACTCCGACGATGGGCGGATTGATCATAATCATGTCTACCATGATTCCCGTACTGATGTTCGCCGATATCAAGAACATCTATATCATTCTATTGATCGTCACGATCATCTGGATGGGCATAATAGGCTTCATAGATGACTATATCAAAATATTCAAGAAGAACAAACAAGGCCTCAAAGGCAGATTTAAGGTTTTGGGTCAGGTGGTACTGGGTCTTGTGGTGGGGCTTACTTTATACTTTCATCCCGAGGTAACGATGCGTGAACACAGCAAGACCATCATTACGGAGCAATTCACCGTAGAAGAGGTCAAAGGGAAGGATATAAAATCTACCATGACCACCGTTCCTTTTTTCAAGCATAACGAATTGGACTATAGCAGCCTTATTTCATGGATGGGCGAGGGAGCAGAAGAATACGCATGGCTGTTGTTCGTGCCTATAGTCATATTGATCGTCACGGCCGTTTCCAATGGTGCAAACCTGACAGACGGTATCGATGGCTTGGCTGCCGGATCCTCGGCCATTATCGTATTTACACTTGGAATTTTTTCTTGGGTGTCGGGTAACATCATCTTTTCGGAGTATCTGGATATCATGTACATACAAGGGGCGGGTGAACTGCTGGTTTTTATTACGGCGTTCGTCGGGGCCCTTATCGGCTTTCTTTGGTACAATGCCTTTCCTGCACAAGTTTTTATGGGAGATACCGGAAGTCTGACCATCGGTGGTGTAATAGCGGTAATCGCAATAATCGTACGCAAAGAACTATTGCTTGTCATTTTGTGCGGAATATTCTTGGCCGAATCACTTTCGGTGATGATGCAAGTGGGTTATTTCAAATACACGCGGAAGAAGTTTGGTGAAGGAAGACGCATTTTTTTGATGTCACCAATACATCATCATTATCAGAAAAAGGGCTACCACGAGAGTAAGATCGTTACCCGGTTTTGGATTGTGGGTATCGTCTTGGCAATTCTGTCTATTGTGACTTTAAAAGTCAGATAGATGGCACGGCTTGTTGCTTTGGGCGGAGGGGAAAGTGGTGTTGGCACGGCAATATTGGGAAAGAAGGAAGGCTTTGATGTCTTTGTCTCCGACAAGGGAAGCATCAAGGAGGAATATAAACAAGTTCTTGAACATTTTGGGATCGATTGGGAAGAAGGTCAACATACCGAAGCGAAGGTTTTGAACGCCGATTTGGTAATGAAAAGTCCGGGAATACCCGATAAGGCACCTCTGATCAAGGAGCTTATCGCAAAGGGGATATCCGTGATTTCCGAAATAGAGTTCGCTACGCGGTATACCGATGCAACCGTAATCGGAATTACCGGGAGCAATGGCAAGACCACGACCACCATGCTGACGGATCATATTTTTCGTTCGGGTAAATTGAATGTGGGTATGGCCGGCAATATTGGTGACAGCTATGCCAAAATGGTGGTGGAGAAAAACCTTGACTTCTATGTTCTTGAAATCAGCAGCTTTCAACTCGACGGTATTGTGGATTTCAAGCCGCACATCGCCATACTGACCAATATCACACCAGATCATTTGGATCGATATGATTACAAGTTTGAAAACTATATCGCTTCCAAATTTAGGATTGCGATGAACCAGAGGGCATCGGACTTTCTGATATACGATGCCGATGACGAGGTAATCGTGAATTGGTTAAAAGAACACCCTGTCGAGTCCCATTTACTGCCTTTTTCCATTCAAAGGAAGGTTGAAGAAGGCGCCTATCTCGAGAACCAAAACATAATACTAAAAGTTAAAAACAACACCATAAAAATGACCACCGATAATCTAGCACTAGAAGGCAGACACAATTTAAAGAATACCATGGCCGCCTCTTTGGCGGCTACTTTGGTCGGCATCCGAAAAGAGACCATAAGGGAAAGTATTACCAACTTTCAAGGCGCACCACACCGTCTCGAGAAAGTGCTCAAGATCGGTCATGTACAATATATAAACGATTCAAAAGCAACCAATGTAAACGCAACCTTTTTTGCCCTAGATAGTATGAGTGCCCCGACCGTCTGGATTGTCGGCGGGGTTGACAAAGGCAACGACTATAGCGAGTTGATGCCCTTGGTGCGTGAAAAGGTAAAGGCAATTATCTGTTTGGGCGAAGACAATTCAAAGATCAAGGATTTCTTCGGAAACGTCGTTGATCTCATGGTAGAGACTTTTGCGATGACAGAGGCGGTAAAAGTCGCTTATAAGATTGCCGAGCGAGGGGATGTGGTACTGTTATCGCCTGCATGTGCCAGTTTTGATCTTTTTAAAAATTATGAAGACCGCGGTAATCAATTCAAAGAGGCGATTAAGAATTTGTGATTGAGTAAACAAGAAATACGAGACAGCCTCGAGCTGTAGAAAACAAAAGTTAATAATCAGTAGTTCACCTTGTGAAGTCATTGTTTCAAAATATAAAGGGAGATAAGGCCATTTGGGCCGTTGTGGCGCTTTTGGCCCTTTTTTCCTTTTTACCGGTATATAGCGCCAGTAGTAATCTGGTCTATGTTGTAGGCAAAGGAACGACGATCGGTCATTTGGTCAAACATGCGATGCTTTTGGTATTGGGTTTTGGTATTATTTATGGCATACATCGAATTCCTACGCACTATTTCAAAGGTCTGTCATTGATCGCCATGCCGATCGTCTTGGTGCTATTGGTATTTACATTGGCCCAAGGCACGACCATCGATGGGGCAAACGCCAGTCGTTGGATTCAATTGCCATTGGTCGGGATTACTTTTCAGACCTCCAATTTGGCTGCCGTTGTCTTGATGATTTATGTCGCGCGGTATTTATCGAAGATAAAAGATCGGGAGGTCACTTTTAAAGAGAGCGTGTTACCCTTATGGCTCCCTGTTTTTTTGGTAGTCAGTTTGATACTGCCCGCAAATTTCTCTACGGCCGGAATTATCTTTTCAATGGTCTTGCTCCTGTGCTTTCTAGGTGGGTATCCCATCAAATATTTGTTGGGAATCGTAGGAACGGGATTGGTCTGCCTGACCTTTTTCATTCTATTGGCCAAGGCGGCCCCCGATTTGTTTCCGAATCGAGTAGATACTTGGATGAGTAGGTTGGAGTCCTTTTGGGACCCCGCCGATACGGAAGCCGATTATCAAATTGAAAGGGCGAAAATTGCGATTGCCTCGGGAGGTATTGTCGGAAAAGGAGCCGGCAAGAGCATTCAGAAAAACTTTCTTCCTCAGAGTTCATCAGATTTTATATATGCGATAATCGTTGAAGAGTATGGTCTTGTTGGTGGAACGGCATTGATGTTTTTCTACATGTTGTTATTGTTCAGGATTGTGGTAGTGGCCAACGCCAACAAATCGATTTTCGGAAAATTATTGGTACTCGGTGTAGGCATACCCATCGTTTTTCAGGCATTGATCAATATGGCCGTCGCGGTCGAATTGTTTCCCGTCACAGGTCAGACCCTGCCATTGATAAGCAGTGGAGGTACCTCAAGTTGGATGACTTGTCTGGCCATTGGCATCATTCTAAGTGCTAGTGTAAAGGATCGGGTCAAGAAGAAAAAGAAGAAAGCTGGGAAAAATTCGGATTTGGAGATTACCAATCCCTTAGAAGTATTAAGTGGGCAATTATAGGTTTATTCTATCCGGAGGAGGAACGGGCGGGCATATTTATCCCGCCATTGCCATAGCGAATGAATTAAAAAAGAGACATCCTAAAGCGCGTTTTTTGTTCGTTGGGGCAAAAGACCGGATGGAAATGGAGAAGGTGCCCAAGGCCGGATATAAAATCGAGGGCCTTTGGATTGCAGGGTTACAACGGAAACTGACCCTTAAAAATTTGATGTTTCCTTTTAAACTGATCGGCAGTTTGTTGAAGTCAAGAAAAATAGTGTCCCGATTTAAACCTGATGCCGTGGTCGGTACCGGTGGCTTTGCCAGTGGACCATTGTTAAAAGTGGCTTCCGGTAGGGGAATTCCGTGTGTCTTGCAAGAGCAGAACTCGTATGCGGGCATGACCAATAAATTATTGAAGGACAAGGTGGCCAAGATATGTGTGGCGTACGACGGCATGGAAAAATTCTTTCCTAAAGAAAAAATCGTAAAAACCGGAAATCCCGTTCGCGGGGATTTGATAGCGATGAGCGTTGGTAAAAAGGCCGCCCTTGATTTCTTTGGATTGGATTCCGATAAGAGAACAATTCTGGTATTGGGCGGAAGTTTGGGCGCAAGAAGAATAAATCAATTGATTGAACAAAAGCTTGACTTTTTTTCGGCGATGGGAGTTCAGTTGATTTGGCAATGTGGCAAACTTTATATCGATGAGTATAAAAAGCACGGTTCGAAAACCGTAAAGGTTTATGATTTTTTGAACAAAATGGATTATGCCTACACTGCGGCCGACTATATCATTTCAAGAGCCGGAGCGGGATCGGTTTCCGAGTTGTGCATAGTAGGTAAGCCCACAATATTTATTCCTTCACCGAATGTTGCCGAAGACCATCAGACCAAAAATGCGGAGGCATTGGTGGGGGCGAAGGCGGCCATAATGTTGAAAGAAACACACCTGGATCAAGACTTTGAAAGTGTCTTTGCCGAATTGCACGAATCAGAAGAAAGGCAGAATGAATTGGGAACGAACATCAAGAAGCTCGCACTGCCAAATGCAACAAAGCATATAGTTGACGAAATCGAAAAATTATTGATGGAAAGTTGAAAACATTTGGCCCTCCATAATGAAGGACGGGAGGGGTCCATTGTGAATTGGATTAAGATAGAAATGAACATAAAAGAAATACATAATATTTATTTCATAGGAATAGGAGGCATTGGCATGTCTGCCCTTGCGCGCTATTTCAAGTTCATCGACAAGAGCATCGCGGGTTACGATAAGACCGAAACGCCGCTGACCCGGGAGTTGGAAGGCCTGGGCATTGCAATTCATTACGAAGACTCCATTCAAAATATCGGCACCAATTTTAAGAACCCTGAAAATACACTAGTCGTTTATACCCCGGCCGTACCTACTGACCATACGGAGTATCAGTACTTTTTGAACAACGGCTTTCAGGTCAAAAAGCGATCTGAGGTTTTGGGGCTGATTACAAAAAATACATTCTGTTTTGCCGTTGCCGGCACACACGGCAAAACGACCACAAGCAGTATCTTGGCACACCTGTTAAGGGAGGCAGGTACTCCGTTCACCGCTTTTCTTGGCGGTATTTCAGAAGACTTCAATAGTAATTTTTTCTTTCAGGGAAATGATTATTCGGTAGTCGAAGCAGACGAATTCGACCGATCGTTTTTAAAGCTGTTTCCCGATGTGGCATGTATCACCTCGATGGATGCCGATCATCTCGATATTTATGGAGACGCGGAAGCACTTGAACGATCGTTCAAAGATTTTGTTGGCTGTCTCAAACCGAATGGAAAGTTGTTCATACGCAACGGGCTCCCGCTTCAAGGAATTACTTATGGCATAGAAGACAATTCGGATTATTGTATTCGAGATCTAAAAATAGAACATGGCACCTACATTTTTGATTTAGGCACTCCCGAGGGCAGTCTTTCGGGAGTCAAGTTCAGCAAACCGGGCAGACATAATTTGCTCAATGGTTTGGTTGCTTTTGCGATGGCGGTACAAACAGGTTCCCCACCTGACCGCCTAGCTAAAGCCTTGGAAACATTTAAAGGTGTTCAGCGACGTTTTTCGTATAGGATCAAAGACGAGAATTTCGTTTACATCGATGATTATGCCCACCATCCTACAGAAATAAATGCGGTTTATGAGGCAGTCTATGAAATGCATCCGAATAAAAAAGTATTGGTCGTATTTCAACCCCATCTTTTCACCAGAACGAAAGATTTTGCCGATGAATTTGCTGAAAGCCTAGCAAAATTCGACAGCATTTTGCTGTTGGATATCTATCCGGCAAGGGAAAGACCCATCAAGGGAATCACTTCGGAATGGCTCATGGAAAAAATCGAAAACCCGAATAAAAAATTGGTCGAAAAAGCTGGCTTGATAGCCGAAATAAAAGTTCAAAATCCTGAGGTTCTGGTCACTATGGGAGCGGGCGATATCGGGTTGGAGGTACCAAAAATCACTAAAGAATTAGCGTATGCGAATTGATATCAACCATATTAAGATTATTGGGCTGACCTTAACGGTCATGGGGCTTTACGCATTTTCGAACCACAGAAGCCAACAGAAAAAGGTGAATGGCATCAATATCGAATTCGTTGGGGATCAAAACATATATATTACCCAAGATGCGGTTAATAAATTGTTAATACAAAATTATGGCAGCCTTACCAATGTGCCCAAAGAAAAATTAGTTTTGAATACTATGGAAGAGGTCATCGAGGCCAATGAAATGGTAAAAAGCGCCCAAGTTTATCTTACTGTTGATGGTCAACTTACGTCGAAAATCTTACAGAGAAAACCGATTGGACGAATACAGGGTAGTTCAAAATTCTATTTGGATGACGAGGGCAAGCGCATGCCTTTATCAAAGAGTCATTCGGCAAGAGTGCCCATTATAACCGGTAAGATTACGGGCAAGAGCCTAGAGGATGTTTATGAGATTTTGAAGTTTATAAATGCCGACGATTTTTTACGAAAAAATGTCATCGGAATCCATATTGCGGAAGAGGAAAATTACCAACTGAAGTTCAGAATGGAACATTTTGTTGTTCAGCTTGGCAATATCGAAAACCTCGAAAGCAAGTTCAAAAAGTTCAAGGCGTTTTATAGCAAGGCCAATAAAGATAGAACCTTGAACGAATATGCCATGGTCAACCTAGAATTCAATAACCAAGTCGTGTGTACCAAAATTTAGAAAATGGAATCAGCTAAATATTCAGTAGGATTAGATATCGGAACTACCAAGATCGTAGCGATTATCGGTAAGGAAAATGAATATGGTAAAATCGAGGTTTTGGGGATCGGTAAGTCCAAAAGTCTTGGGGTACACAGAGGTGTTGTCAATAACATTACCCAGACCATCAAATCGATCCAACAGGCGGTCGAAGAGGCTGAAGCCAATTCTGGCCTCAAGATAAGTTCCGTCGTAGTGGGCATTGCGGGCCAGCACATCAGAAGTCTTCAACACAGCGATTACATCACGCGTGCAGATTCGGAAGAGGTCATCAATGAAGATGATTTGGATAAGCTGGTCAATCAAGTGTACAAATTGGTCATGTTGCCGGGTGAAGAGATCATACATGTACTTCCGCAAGAGTATAAGGTCGACGGGCAGGCCGAAATTAAAGAACCTATTGGTATGTACGGCGGGCGTCTTGAGGCAAATTTTCATGTGGTGGTCGGTCAGGTGTCCTCTATCAAGAATGTTGGAAGGTGTATTAAAAGTGCCGGACTCGATTTGGGCAATATAACCTTGGAGCCTCTGGCCTCATCAGATGCGGTCTTGAGCAAAGAAGAGAAAGAAGCAGGTGTAGCCTTACTTGATATAGGCGGTGGAACGACCGATTTGGCCATTTTCAAAGATGGCATTATCAGGCATACCGCTGTAATTCCATTCGGGGGTGGGGTCATCACCGAGGATATCAAAGAAGGATGCTCGATCATCGAAAAGCAGGCAGAGCTATTGAAAATGAAATTTGGTTCTGCTTGGCCCGGTGAGAACAAAGACAATGAGATTGTTTCCATTCCGGGGTTACGAGGTCGTGAACCCAAGGAAATCACGCTTAAAAACCTATCGAAGATCATTCACGCCAGGGTAGTCGAAATTATTGAGCAGGTCTATGTTGAAATCAAGAACTACGGACACGAGGAACAAAAGAAAAAATTAATTGCCGGAATTGTATTGACAGGCGGTGGAAGCCAACTGAAGCACCTGAAACAATTGGTGGAATACATCACCGGTATGGACACCCGAATCGGTTACCCCAACGAGCACTTGGCGGGCAACTCAGATGAAGAGATTGCAAGTCCGTTATATGCCACAGCTGTAGGGTTGTTGATGAATGCCGTTCAAAACGAAGGCACCAAGAGACAGGATACCGAAGCACCCATTGTGGAGGAAGAATTGGTAATGGCGGGTGAAGAAAACACCACGGACCAGAATTCGGCTAAGACAAAGGAACGAAAATCCGTTTTTGATAAATGGTCTGAAAAATTAAAGGACTTTTTGGATAATGCGGAATAACTAAAGAATAAAAACATAAACCAGTAATAAAATCATCATGAGTAATAGCACCGAGTTTGAAAGTATATCGTTTGACCTTCCGAAGAACCAGAGCAATGTTATAAAGGTCATCGGCGTCGGCGGGGGCGGAAGCAATGCCATCAACCACATGTTTCAGTCGGGAATCAATGGGGTCGATTTCGTAATCTGCAATACCGATGCCCAGGCGTTGAATAACAGTCCGGTGCCGAATAAAATACAGCTTGGAGTTTCATTGACTGAAGGATTGGGTGCTGGTGCCAATCCTGAAGTAGGGGAACAGGCTGCACTTGAAAGCATGGAAGAGATCAAGCAGATGCTTGCAACTACTACCAAAATGATATTCATCACGGCCGGAATGGGCGGAGGTACCGGTACGGGTGCAGCACCCGTCATCGCAAGACAAGCCAAAGATCTCGATGTGCTGACTGTTGGTATTGTGACCATGCCATTCGAATTTGAGGGTAAGATGCGTTGCCAACAAGCTCAGCTTGGTATCGAAAAGCTGCGTTCAAATGTAGATTCATTGATCGTCATAAACAACAACAAACTACGTGAGGTTTATGGAAATCTTGGTTTTAAGGCTGGATTTTCGAAGGCCGATGAAGTGCTTTCGACCGCGGCCAGGGGTATCGCCGAGGTAATTACCCACCACTATACCCAGAATATTGACCTTCGAGATGCGAAGACCGTGCTTTCCAATAGCGGAACCGCCATAATGGGATCTGCCATGGCCTCTGGGTCGGCAAGGGCCAATGAAGCGATTATGAAGGCTTTGGACTCTCCGTTGCTGAACGATAATAAGATTACCGGGGCCAAGAATGTCCTGTTATTGATCGTTTCCGGGTCTCAAGAAATAACCATCGATGAAATCGGCGAAATAAACGATCATATTCAGTTAGAGGCTGGTCATGGAGCGAACATTATTATGGGTGTTGGCGAAGACCAAGACCTTGGCGAGGCAATTGCCGTAACAGTTATCGCCACAGGCTTCGATGTCGATCAACAAAACGAGATCGTGAATACCGAGGCGAAGAAGATCATTCATACTTTGGAAGATGAGCAAAGGGCAGAAAGGGACCTGACATCTGAAGATATTGTTCATCGTTTGGACGCTGACGAACCTATTATCAAGCATACATTGGTTGAGGACTTCGCTGATGAATTGGGGATGGATTTAATTCCTACCACGAACTATTTGCGAAACTTCAATGTTTTTTATGAGGAAGTCGTCGAGGAAGTGGCCAAGGACGAAGTAAAAGAGGAAGATTTTGTCATCATTGATTCGACGGATGAAATAAAGGATATTGAGGTGATAGACCCTCAAGAACTCCGGACGGAGCGGGAAGAGGATCAATTTGCGATGAGCTTTGATCTTCCACTGGCTTCCGAAGCGGATAATAAGGAGGAAGACAGTGATAATGTTATCACTTTTGATCTTGAGGATGATGTCAATGAATTGGATGTAAAGGACCATATAGAAGTCATTCCCGTACTTGAATACAACAAAGAAGGGGAGACCCGATACAGTCTTGATGACTATATGGAACTCGAAAATAAGTTGACCGGAGCCAAATCAAAGGCTGAGGAGTATGAGCCGAAGATAATCGAAGATGAACTGGTTTTTGAAAAGAAGACGATAGAAAAGAAGGAGGAGGAAAAACCTCAAGGCGAGGTCGATCCGTTGAACAGCCCCATAGACGAAATCTTAAAGGAAAGGGCAGACGAACGGAGGAAGACCCTTAAAGATTTTAATTATAAGTTTCAAAGTAATGTGAGCAATATTGATGAAATCGAAAAAGAGCCGGCATATAAAAGACAGGGCATCGATTTGACCGAGAACCCGGCAGAAGGAAAGGTTTCAAGGACCACTTTGAGCGAAGACAGTAATGGCGAGATACAACTTCGTACCAACAATTCGTTTTTAGAGGATAATGTAGACTAATTGCCAACTAACCCAAACATTGAACCCGAAAGCATTTAAAGGCTTTCGGGTTTATTTTTTATCTTCGCAATCCTTTTAAATACAAAATAATATGGGTTTACAGCAAGATGTGATGGAAAAGATGAAGGCCGCCATGAAGGCCAAGGATACCGTTGCTTTGGAATCGCTTCGTGCAATTAAATCGGCATTACTTCTAGCCAGTACCGAAAGTGGTGCCGGTGAACTTTCAGAAGCCGATGAGATAAAGCTGGTTCAGAAATTGGTCAAACAGCGAAAAGACAGCGCTGCCATTTTCAATGAACAGGGAAGGGCAGACCTAGCTGAACCCGAGTTGGCCCAAGCCACCGTAATCGAACAATTTTTACCAGAGCAACTGAACGAAGCGGAAATTGAAAAAGTAGTTGTTAAGACCATCGAGTCGATCGGCGCGTCGGGAATGAAAGATATGGGCAAGGTTATGGGGATTGTTTCAAAAGAGCTTGCAGGGCAGGCCGATGGAAAGACAATTTCGACTATTGTCAAGGCCAAATTATTAGTATAATAATTTGCTGATGGATATCGAGAAAATCCGAAGGCTTTTTGAGGACGAGATTTTGAAGACTGAGAAAAGTGTTTCGAGATATGAAGAGCTCGCACAGCCAATATCCCCTGATAATGCCATTGGCAGGGTTTCAAGAATGGACGCCATCAACAACAAAAGTGTGATGGACGCTGCCCTTCAAAAGGCCAAGGAGCGTCTGGCCGGACTCAAACGAAATCTTGAAAAAATCGGAACCGATGATTTTGGCGTTTGCCCTAAATGTAACGGCCAGATTCAAATCGAACGGATTTTGTTGGCGCCAGAAAGTTCTTTTTGTGTAAATTGCGCTCTCTAAATCGGCCCCGTGGCGCAACTGAATAGCGCATCAGATTTCGGCTCTGAGGGTTGCAGGTTTGAATCCTGCCGGGGTCACGAATAAATCAAAAAGCTGTATGTCAAATCAAGCTCGCTTGAATTTGTAAATGCAGCTTTTTGATTTTCAAAGCGGAGCTTTGTCAGGAAAGGCGCAGCCAATCCCTTAAAATTGGGTGTCCAAAGGAACCCTTCTCGGATTTGTAAATACAGCTTTTTGATTTTCAATCCCTAAAGCTATTGGGACAGTGATAATGTGGTATTTCCGAAAGACAGTGAATGGAGGGATGAGATGGATGGATTTTAATCACTGCAGGCGTTCTGGGCGAAGTCAACGGGTGACCGCCACGAGGCAGATCAGCTAAGGTTATATCTTCAGTTTATGTATGGTTTCGTTGTGGAACCGCCGATTAGTAATATTTCGTGAACGAAATATACAAAGGTCATCGAGGGTTATTGTCGGGTCTAAGGTAACAATGAACTATACCTGTAGTTGGCAAGAGTTTATTTTATTTAATCACAGCATAAATTTCATTTTTTAGCATGTGATAGGCATCTCTTTCAATTTCCCAATCATTATAATTTCCTGCCGTTGTAATAACAATAATCCTTGCGTCTAAATCCCAGAAAATGTTTTGGTCCCCATTTCCGTTGGCCGAAACAATATTAGTTTCTGTTTTGTTTATTGAGTCATGCCAAATCCAAAACTGATAACCATAATACTCATTCCAATCCAGCACATCGCTGGGGAATTCAATTTGTTTTGAAAAAGATGAGTCAACCCATTGCTCCGATACAATTTGATTTCCTTTCCATTTACCTTTATTTAAATAGAGAATTGCATAATTCAATAATCCCTTTGATGTCAGTCTTAGACCTGATGGGCCAGCAAACATATTGGATTTGGTAAATTTCAGCCATTCATATTTATCTATTTCAATTTTGTCGAAAAGGTTTTTGCTGGCAAAATCGCTAATCGTCATTCCAGAAGCTCTCTCTACAATTTCTACTAGAATTTGGGTTGCTCCACCAGAATAGTTGAATGTGGATCCTGGTTGTTGTTTCAAAGGTCTTGACAATACATATTCAATGGGACTGTCGTTAAACATCATGATTGTTTCATCGTTGGAAGGATCGGTATAAGGAACATCTTCATTCCAATCAAGACCTGTGGTCATTGTTAGGAAATGACGTATTGTCCAATTCTCTTTCCCCTCTGTAAGAATTGAGCTAAATTCAGGAAAGAAGGAAATTATTTTTTGGTCTACACTATTTAATAAGCCTTGATCTATAGCGATTCCAACGCATGATGAAACAACACTTTTGGTAATACTTCTTATATCGTGAAGAGAACTTTGAGAATGTTGAACCAGGCCAATACTTTTACCAAGAACCTCATCATTTCCAATCATATACCGTTCATACAATAAATCTCCATCCTTATAAATAACTACACTGTGAAAATTTGAGTAATATCCACTTTCCAATTTATCGGTCAAAGCGGTGAAGGTACCCTGTTGATGGGAGGTGTCTTTTTTAGAATTTTGATTCTTGCATCCAAGGATCAATGCAAATACATATACCAAATATTTCAATTTCATACGTGTGGAATCAAATTCTTGCAAGCGCAGCGATATGCCAATTGGGCATAGCGCTGCGGTGATGCGGCATTTCATTTTTTATTTTGACTGCGCTATTAATTTCTTTTGTACTGAGGGACCATAAATTTTGAATTCACAGATCCGTCTTTGTTAAATCGAGTAACTGATAATTCGGTAGGTGCCTTATTTCCTTCAACCCATTTTTCAAGTGTGGTTAAGGGGTCAACACTTTTTTCTGTAATCCCAAGATTCTGTAAAGCGGTACAATGATCCATTCCGGGAATCAAGAACAATTTTAAGAAGTTTTCAGTTTGATTACCGTGGTCCTCATATATCTCATTGTAGTAGTCAATTGACATTTGATAGGGTATGGCAGGATCATCTGCGCCATGGTATATTAATATTTTTCCACCCTTATTTTTAAAAGGACTTAACGAACGATTGGTCACATTTAATAAATTGGCCATGTATTCCATTTTATCAGGGTCCTTATCAAAATCAAAATCGAACACGGTATAGTCCCGTCCAGGATCTTCCTGAAAAGCAGTATATTTCAACATATTCTCAGAGTTCAATAATTCATTGTATATCTCATTTGTCTCACCCAGCAGCCATAATCTCCAAAATGGTTCTGATCCTAGGGCTACTCCTGTGGTCAATAGTCTTTTTCCTTTCGAATTTACAGGACCCTGATACCATTTTTTTAATACCTCCACTTTTTCATCACTTAGGCATTCTTTATTATTCTTACAAAGTAATACCTCAGTATCAAATTCACATTTAGTTGGATTGCTTATAAGGCCATCAATTTTACCATCCAATCCATCGCAGGCGCCATAAACCGCCTTTTTAATCAAAGGAACATCCTCTTTGGTTAATATATCCCTTCCATTTGACCCGGTATTGACCTGTCTCATCCACGCCAATAACATAAGTGACTCAGTATAGCTTAGAGCTGGACTTTGAGCAATAACACCGTCAAAGTCATCAGGGTATTCCACCGTAGCCATTACTGCCTGTCGACCCCCTCCTGAACATCCCCAGAAATAAGAATGAATTGATTCACGTTCATAAAATACTTGAATAATTTCGTCAAGAACACGCTTGGTTTCATGTACTGCCCTATGTGCATAATCAGTCTCAGCTTGTGGGTTGTTATAAGCCCAAGAAAAATCAAATTGATTGGGTGACCAATGTCCAGTATTCATTGTAGCGGTGGCATACCCGCGATTGAGGGCTATTTTTATTCTTCCGGAAACTTCAATAGGTAATGTTCCACAACCTGCTCCGCATCCACTAACAAAACCTTTACCATTCCAATTATCAACGGGTAGTCTTATATTGAAATAATTGGAAGGCATAGTATATCCTCTAACCAATATATGTCTCTTAGCATCTTCGGAGGCCTCAATTAAAACTGTGGAGAGGATAACCAAATCCTTTATTACAACTTCCTGTATTTTTGATCGAAGATTATCAATATGTTCGGTGTTCTCTTGGGCATGAACAGGTTTTAGAAAACAGATAATAAAAAAACTACCAATAGTTAATCTTATGTACTTAGAAAGTACAAGCCATTTCCGAATTTGATTTTCAAATTTCATAATCCTTTTATTAAAATGAATGCCAACAATTGTAGATGATCATTGATTATATATCCCCATAGGCCTAAGATAGTAAATACTTGATTTTCAGCTGAACAATAAAAATTTTAGCAATATATATGCGCCTCTGTTAAATCTTGAGACGAATGCCCGTTCTAAAGTAGAAGGTATTGTTTTTGTTTACCGAAATGATGGTTCTGTTCTTTCTATCTTTCAAATTGGCCCTACTGCTCATAATATTTGCAAGATTGAAATAGAGTTCGAGATGCTTGGTGAATTTATATTCATAGCGCAGACCGCCAATTATAATCGACATGTTGGCCTTATCGGCAACCTCATTGTCGTTTACCAACAGGCCTCCTTGAATATTGGAGGTAAATCCGTCTAGTTCGGCAATCAATTTAAACCTAGACTTTTTAGATAGATGATATTGTAGGTTCGATTTCGGAATGCCGAGTTTGTATGACCATTTGGGATGAAATTTTTTGTAATAAATGATAAAGGGCAGCGGGAAGGATATTCCCCTGTTTTGGGCGTATGAAAGCCCTAAAATAAGCTGATAGGGTTTTTTGACATCAGGGTCGTTCTTTTTATCCTTGATAAAAACAAGATCGCCTGCAAAGGTCATATCCTCGAAAGAGAGCTCCTTCACAAGGTTGGAGCTGAATCCTGATGAGAACCGGGCGCCGAACCGCCAATTGTCGTTCATCTTAAAAGTGTACCCAATATTCAGGTCAAGTAGCTGAAAACCATCGATGGCCACAATATCAAAAGCATCGATACTGCTGTCAAACGAAAGATCTATTTTACTATAGTCAAGACCTATAAGAAAAAAAGCACCGTCCTTAACTTTGATAGGGTAATTGAACAAACCCCTTAGTCGATCATAACCAACATTCGAATTGCCTTTGGGTAATTTGGTGTAGTCAATTTTGGCAAGGTCTGATAGTTGAGATGTCCCTATCATGGAACAGAAAAAAAGGAGAAGGAACGGCCTTATTTTTTTTGAGGAAATCAAGCTTTTTATTTCCATGCAATATTAGGCATATAATTTCTTAACCAATGTACCATTATCCGATTCCGCCCTCTTATTGAAAATAGAACGTCTTAAAGTGGTATAAAGTATGGCCTCAGAGAAACCCTTATGGTGTGAGCCCGATATTAAGGCAATGCACATTTAGCCGGGGAGGTGTCTGCCAGTAGAAGCTGTATTGACTCCCATAAAATATTCAAGTGCACATGCCCACTATGTATGGCCACGCTCATTATAAATGGTTATCGCCTGCTGAAAAAACTGAACGGCCTCAGGCTCGGTCAGGCCTGCAACAGGGAGAATGGCGCCTTTAAACCCTTCATTTTTCCATTCTCCCTTGTCTAAACTGGCAAAATTTGCCGTGTCGATGGCCCCACGATCGTTATAACCACTTATATATAAATAATGTTCGTTACAAAGCGTGTCAGGTATGGCAAGGCCAAAGCCCACATAGATATCGGAGTCATTGTTCAAACTGGCATAGGCTCCTGTATCAAAGTGGTGTGGCCAAACCCGAATAGGGGATTTTAGGTAGTTATCTTTCAACACTTTTTCCAATACATTTTGAATCAGAATGCGTTGCCCCAATAGGGCTTGCAATGCGTTTTTGTCTAGCAGTTCAAATACAAAATGGTCGTCGAATTCATAAGGGAGCTCATAATGAAGGTCATAAACGTATCTTCTTTTTAAGGCGTTTTGAGAGGTCTCTTGTACCCAGGCAAGTACTTGCTTGTGTGTTGCGCCATCCAAATTGAAAGATGAGTTGCCTTTGGGGGAGCTCCATATCAAGGCGAACCTTTTGTAGTCGAGCGAAAGTACATCACCCGAGTCCGATAGCGGGTGCGTTGTCATGAGGCCCATGGCTGGCGTAAACCCAAAATTGGTATGACTATCGTCTTCTTGTTTTTCGACAAAACTAATTCCGGCCGCGGCCAGATATTGGGCCGCTAGATGCATCATCTTTTGCATGAGCCGTTACCTTTTGTGTTCGGGACTATCAAAACCGGCCCTACAACCTGCACTCCATTCATCGGGTTGATTTCCATGGGCCGGAATGCCCCCGTTATCCTTGAGCATTCGTGCTAAATGTAGACAGTTCCAAACTAGAAAAGTGGTGTTTCGATTCGTAAAATCGTTCTCAGGTCCACCTGAACCCTCGTCCCGATAAGAAGGCCCGGGTCCGGCCTCGCCCATCCATCCGGCATCGGCCTGTGGTGGAACCGTGTACCCGATATGGGAAAGTGAGAACAGAATGTTCATGGCGCAATGTTTTACACCATCTTCATTTCCGGTAATCAGGGTGGCACCTACCTTATCATAATCCCTGTACTGACCTTTGGCGTTGAATTGATGGGTGTAGCCATACATGCGTTCGAGTACACGATTGCATACCGAGGATTTTTCACCAAGCCAAACGGATGTACATAATATTAAAATATCGCAGGCATCCACTTCCTTTTGTAGCATGGGCCAATCGTCTTTTTCCCATTCGGGGGTTTTTGACATATCTAGCCCCAGGCCTGCGGGAATCGTATAATCCACCGGACGAATTACTTTGGTCTCCACTCCGTTGGCCTCAAAAATCCGTTGGGCCACGCCAATAAGTCCCTCCGTATGCGACAATACCGGAGTTCTGTTTAAAGTACAGTTTAGAAAAAGTACTTTGAGGTCATCATAAGTTGCAGGTGCGCTGGAACATTGGTGTTCCGTCATTTTTTTTAGTTGTTGTGACATGAGAGCATTTTTAGCGTTAGTAAAATATTTTATTCCATGGTATTGGGCTGGGGCCGTTCATTCCACCAATTCGTTGATTCGTCAAGTAAAACAATTGGTCGCAAAAAACTTATATTATTTGTCCTTATAACTCACTTTGCACGTGGGACATTCGAGGCCATGAACCCAACTCTTTAGTTTGATTCCATTCAGACGTGTAACCACAAAATCTTGTATAAAGGCGTGTTTGCTTTCATGATTGTTCACGGCTATCTGTAAGTCTTTGTATTTTTCCCTGATGACTTCCCTATATTCTTGATTTCCCCAACAATTGGGACAAAGGCCTTCGGGAGCGTTACCAAATTCATCCGTTTTCTTATTCTTGAAAAGTCGACCAAAGAAGTTTCCCATGATTTTTTATTTATGAAAGCTATACATATTACGAATAATAATCAATATGTCGTTCTGCTCCATAATTACTTAACACACCAGCTCTATTTAAGGTAGCACCGGGACTTCAATTTTCAAAGAAATAAGGAGGCCAGAACCTTATAGCGTAACTGGGGAGAAGTACGAAAAACCGCCAACCGTATTTGCCATGGGTTCAGATGCTTATAGAGGATAGGTTTCAGAACGGCTTATGAGGGTCATTCTGAATGACGAATCGAATTTTGACATGTGTATTGACCGATTGTTCGGAAATACCAATACGCAATCTTCAGTCATCGACGAGCTTCCTTTTAATGGCTTGCTTGGTCAGACCTGCCAAATTCTTGACCTGCAATTTTGAGATTAGGTTTTTACGATAACTTTCTATGGTGTGCTTACTTAAAAAGAGCTTATCGGCGATTTCTTGGGTGGTGTTTTCCTCGGCTATTAATTTGAGAACCTCTTTTTCGCGGTCTGTCAATTGCACCTCTTCTTGCTTTTTGTTTTCGAACATGGCATCGGTGTAGGCCCTTTTTATTTCTGGTGAGAAGTATTTTTCCCCTTCGCAAATGGTGCGCATCGCATTCAATAACTCTTCTTTTTCGGCATTTTTGGGCACATAGCCATCTACATTGTGGCGTATCAATTTATCGATCATGCCCCCATCGATATGCATACTCACGACCAAAGTCTTTAAGGTAGAATATTTTTCCTTTACTATTTTATTGAGTTCGATACCGTCCATTTCGGGCATGGTCAAATCGGTAATAAGCAAATGCAAATTGTCCGTACCGTTGATATCGAGATATTTTATGACCTGCGCCCCGTTTTTGGCTGTGGTTGTAACCGAAAACTCGGGGGCCTCCTTTAAAATACTTAGCAGCCCGTCGATGAACATTTTATGGTCGTCGGCTATGATTAGATTATACGGCATGGTCATTGGTTTTTGTTGGAATTTCTACAGATACGACTGTCCCCCTGTTTTTGATGGAATCAATATTGATGCTCCCAGATAGGTCTCGAATCCTGTTTTTCATATTTTTAAAGCCGATTCCATCTGTACCGAGCTCATCAAAACCTTTTCCGTCATCCTCGAACAAAAGTGAGAGTTCGCTATCGATCAAGCTTAGGTGAATATCGACTTTTTTGGCCTCTGCATGTTTCAAGGTGTTCGTCATCAATTCTTGAATGATTTTAAAAAGTTCCATTTGCACTACCTCCCCTACTTTGTTGATTTCTTCTTCAGGATGCGCATAAAAACTGATTTGCAGTTCCCCTGTGCCGGAAATCGATTTTAAATATTCATCGATTAGACCGCTAAAGGCATTTTGCTTGAACTTTTGGGGAATCAACGAATGTGAAATATCACGTACCAACTGATAGGTTTCATCCAACTGATCGGCAATGTCTTTATATTTTGAGGTATCCCCATTTAAACTTGCCATTTGCAGTTTTATTCCCGCTAAATTACCACCGATACTGTCGTGCAGTTCTTGGGCGATTCGCCCGCGTTCCTCGTCCTGCCCTTCGATGGAAGCTTTTATCAGGTTCAGCTCCTGTTCTTGCTTTAGGGCGGCCATCTTTTGTGCATTCAGCTCTTTCTGTTGCCTTGACAGTTGGCTTTGTGCTTGTATCTTTTGATAATAGACATAGAGCAATCCCAAGATCGGAATCAGAATAACGAGAAAGCCGATCAAAAATGCATATTTGATGGTCTTTTGTCGTTCGAGTTCGGCGGTTTTTAGCAATTGATCTTCTTGTAAGGCGGTAATTTCCTTTTCCTTTTGTAAGGTCTCATATTCGACCTCGAGCTCTTTGTTGATGCGTTGTTGCTGTTGAACGCCAATTTGTGATTCCACTCCATCTAATTGGGTCATTACCGCATAGGCATTCTGGTAGTCGCCTGTGGCCGCAAAGGTTCTTCTCTGAATATCCAACACCTCTTTTTGGTAGTCGAGGTTGTCACGTTCAATGGCATTTACATAGGCAATCGATAAGGCGGCGGTGGCCGCCTCATAGTTCTTTTCCTTGTAAAAAAGATGGGCCACGCGAATGGTTCCCTCGAAATAGAATACGGTAACGCCTGCTTCCAAGCCCTTTTCCCGGGTCTCGTTATAAAGGTTGAAAGCTTGATTATAATCACCTTCGGCTTCGGCCAGTCTTCCCAATTTGAGATTGACTTCCAGTTCTTGGGTCAGGTCTCCATATTTTATAGCCCCTTCAAGGGCCTTTTCGTAATAGGATTTTGCCTCGTATAAGTCCTCTAAATTGAAGTTGGCATCCCCAAGGCAAATCAATGCCTCATTGGTGAGTAGGGGAAGTTCATCTTCATAGGCAGACAGCCCCTCTTCAAGAACCGAGATGGCTTTTTCTTGTTGTTGCTTTAATATATAGATTTTTGCCAGCCCTATCTTGTTCGTATATATCCCTTCCGGACTATTGCCTTCCGCCCCACTTGTAATGCCGTTGATGTGCCATTTAATACTGTTGTCCAATAGTCCATTATATCGGTTGCCAACGCCTAGCATGTAACTTGCCTTGGAATAGTGTTGTTTTTTGTCATCGGCCGGTCTGTCCCAAAACTCTAATTCTTTTCGGTAGAGACTGCCATAATACAAAATGGAATCAGTATTTGCTTGATCAATATGATAGGCGGCCAACTGTTCGATCACCGAGAAACGCTGTGTGCCATAAGCGGCAGTCTTCAACGCCTTGTAATAAGGTTCCAAGGATTTCTGTTTCGTATTGGGAATGGTGGAGAACCAAATTTTATCGTTTTGATTCGAACTTTGACCCAGGGAATCGGATTGTGCAAAAAAAGGGCATATATAGAAGCACAATAGCGGCAACAGGCCCTTTGTAAGGACTTGACTTGCAATGCCTAACTGCCTTTTCTTTTTTTTCACTTTTTGGCCGTAACACGATTTAGCCGAAGGGATAAATACGTATCAAATCAATTGGTTCAAATGGTAAAACAAAGTTCGCCCATTACCAATAACGTAAGAATACCAATAATAGTGAATGAACACTCCCTGAAATCAGGGATATTTTAATTTTGGCAAAAGTCGCTTACTCGGCCAATTCCGGTTCGCCAAGGGCTTCTTGTTCCTTCAACTTTTTTACCAGGTCAAGAGCATCAGGCACCACATCGCTGCATAATACGATCAATGAGTTCTTTTTGGCATTTTTAACGGCATGCTTGATTGCCTCTTCCTCTGAAGGAATTATGGTGGTCTTCACCTTTTGTTTTGAGTTTTTGATTCCGGCCTCCAACATTCCAATCAGTTCCTCTTCGGTTTTTCCCCTAAGATGTTTATCCTGTCGGATGATGATTTCATCGAACATTTCGGCGGCCAAGCTACCGATCTCATTGTTGTCTTCCTCTCTACGATCCCCTATACCCGCAATAATTCCGACTTTATGCGAGACCTCCAACTGATCGATGAAATTATGGAGTGCACGCATACCGGCCGGATTGTGGGCGTAATCGAGCAATATCTGAAATTCCTCGAACTGGAATAGATTCAACCTGCCAGGGGTCTGTGAAGCCGAAGGAATAAAGGTCTCTAAAGCAGCTTTCATATCTTCTATACTGATTCCCTTCACATTTGCCGCAATAATTGCCGGAAGAATATTCTGGATCATAAAGGTAGCCCTGCCTCCATAGGTCAATGGAATGTTCTCGGCCCTCATGATACGCATTTTCCAAGTGCCCCTGCAGAGTGTCACGAATCCATTTTCATAGACCGCCGTGATTCCTCCGATTCGCTGAAGGGCTTTGATTCTGGGGTTTTCTTCGTCCATTGAGAAAAGCGCGACGTTGCAGTTCAGCCCTTTGCGCATATCATAGACCAAGTCGTCATCGGCATTCAGAATTGCATAGCCCTCGGGCATGACCGTCTCTGGCACGACTCCTTTGACCTTGGCCAATTGTTCTATGGTATGAATACCCTTAAGACCTAAATGATCGGCGGCGACGTTGGTGACGATGCCGATATCACAGTTTTTAAATCCGAGCCCCGCTCTGAGCATACCACCTCTTGCACATTCGAGTACCGCGAAATTTACAGTGGGATCTTTCAGTACGAATTCCGCACTTTGAGGTCCAGTGCAATCGCCCTTCATCAGCAATCGATTTTGAATGTACACCCCATCGCTTGTGGTATAGCCTACTCGGTATCCGCTCATCTTGGCTATATGGGAAATCAGTCGACTTGTTGTTGTCTTTCCATTGGTGCCGGTAATGGCCACAATCGGAATTCTACCGGTATCACCCTGCTGCGGGAATAATTTATCGATGACGGGTGCTGCCACATTTCTTGGGAGACCTATCGTAGGTGCTAAATGCATTCGAAAACCCGGCCCGGCATTGACCTCGAGTACCGCCCCTCCCGTTTCGGAAAGCGGTCTACTGATATCGTTGGTCATCACGTCTATTCCACAGATGTCCAAATCGATGATTTTCGAAATACGCTCGGCCATCGCAACATTGGCCGGATGCACGATATCGGTAACATCTTCTGCCGTACCACCCGTACTTAGGTTGGCCGTATCCTTTAAGATCAACTTTTCGCCTTCTGCGAGAACGGAGTCCACTTCGTATCCTGCGTCTGCAATGATTGTCTTGGTCAAATCATTTATGGTAATCGCGGTCAGTTCTTTCTCATGTCCGTAGCCACGACGTGGGTCGGTGTTTACCTCAGCGACCAATTCTTCGATTGTCGATTTTCCGTCTCCGATGATGTGGGCAGGCGTACGTTTGGCAGCGGCCACAAAAACATTGTTGATTACTAACAAGCGATAATCTTCACCGGTAATATATTTCTCTACGATTACCCTTCTAGAGACCTCCTTGGCGGCCCGAAACCCTTCCAATGCCTCTTCGTAGGTATTTATATCGACGGTGATTCCCCTGCCGTGATTCCCATCGATGGGTTTGATGACCAACGGATAACCAACATATCTGCACGCTGATTCCAAACTACTTTCCCTACTGATAATATCTCCCCGGGGCACCTCTACCTCAGCCTGTTCCAAAAGATATTTGGTGTCTTCCTTATCGCAGGCCAATTCTACACCGATACTGCTGGTCTCGCTGGTTACGGTCGCTTGAATGCGCTTTTGATTGGCTCCGTAACCTAATTGACAGAGCGAATATTTATTCAAACGTATCCATGGAATTCCCCTTGATTCAGCCTCTTCGACAATTGATCCCGTACTTGGCCCAAGGCGCTGATCTTCACGTAATTCGCGCATACGCTGTATGTCATCATCCATGTCATAATCATCCCCCGCAATCAATGCCTCGCAAATTCGAACGGCTGCTTCCGCCGCATATCGTCCGGCATTTTCCTCAATATATGAGAACACGACATTATAAACGCCTTTTTCACCGTAGCCTCTCGTCCGTCCGAAACCTGTATCCATACCGGCCAAGGTTTGAATTTCAAGGGCTATATGCTCGATAACATGACCCATCCAAGTACCTTCGTCTACCCGCATGAAGAATCCACCTTCACAACCTTCAGAACATCGATGTGAATACATGCTCGGAAACATCGCCTTCAACCTTTCCGCAAAACCGGGAACCTTATTGGTTGGCAGTTCTTCCATTTCCTCCAGATCAAGAACCATCACTATTAACTTATGGCGGCGAACTGACCAATAATTGGGTCCCCGCATGGCATTTATCTCTCTTATTTTCATAATTTTTTCTGTTTTGTTGTAAAAGGCACAATCTCATAAATATAGCCTATTTTTTGCAACAATAGGCGTATTTTTGCGTTCGAAAAATAAAATTTTCAATGCGGATAAAAGGAACGTTGATACCCATAGGGGGGAATGAAGACAAGGGCATCGCCAATGATGAGGTTTATACGCTGGAATTCATCGAAGAGGGCATTTTGGCCCATGTGGTGAGGGAAGCGGGTGGAGTCGATTCGAAGATTGTCGTTATCCCAACGGCCTCCAGTATCCCGGCCGAGGTAGGAAGGAACTATACCAAGGCGTTCAAGAAATTAGGATGCAAAGATGTAACTATTCTTGATATTGCGAGCCGAAGGGATTCAGAAAGGTCGAACGCCATTTCATTGATTCAAAAGGCTGACTGCATCATGTTCTCCGGGGGAAATCAATCGAAGATTACCGAAAGAATAGCTGATACGACAATTCACAAGATTATAATTGATCGTTACCATAATGAAGAAGGGTTTGTGATCGCAGGTACAAGTGCCGGGGCAATGGCCATGGCGTCTGAAATGATTGCAGGGGGAAGTAGCACCGAGGCTTTCGTAAAGGGAGCCGTGAATATGTACAACGGACTCGGGCTGATTCCTGAGTTGACGATAGACACCCATTTTATTCAAAGAGGCCGTTTTGGAAGGCTCTCCGAAGCTGTTGCCAAATTCCCCGATCTTTTGGGCATCGGGCTGGCAGAGGACACAGGACTCATAATTAAGAACGGAAAAGAGTTCAAGGTTATTGGTTCAGGAATGGTCATTGTGTTCGATGCCCAAAACTTGACCCATAACAACGAAAAGATTTTGAAAGAGGGCACACCCATGACCATGACCAATTTGGTCGTACATGTACTTTCAAATAGCGATAGTTACAACATTGAAACCCGAGAGGTCACGGTTTTGCCGATGGACGCCCCTTTTGTATAGGGCCCTTAAAAAAATCCAATCGCACATTTCAAAGGAGTCTCTTAATCGCGATAGATTGCGGTTTCGGTTTTTCCTTTTGACGATTTACAGGCCCGGTACATTCCTTCCGTATTGAAGGGCATTGCAATATTTCCTTTAGCGTCTACCGCAATTAATCCGCCATCGCCACCGATTTTCAGTATTCGTTTGTGAATGACTTCTGAAGCGGCTTCTCCCAAGGTCAGTCCTTTGAATTCCATCAAACAGGAAACATCATAGGCAATCACCCCTTTGATAAAAAATTCGCCACTACCCGTACAGGAAACTGCGCAGGTGGTATTGTTGGCATAATTGCCTGAACCTATCATCGGACTGTCACCGACCCTGCCGTATCGTTTGTTGGTCATGCCACCCGTGGAAGTGGCGGCGGCCAAGTTCCCCTCACAGTCACAAGCGACCGCTCCCACAGTACCGAATTTCGAATCTTTCTTTGCGGAATGATCGAGTTGAAAATTATCGGTGTCCTTGATGTCGAGCCATTGCCTATGTCTAAACTCATCATAGAAATAGGAATCGTCAAGAAGGTCATGCCCCATTTTTTTAGCGAATTTCATAGCGCCATCCGCAGCCAGAAAAACATGTTCACTTTTTTCCATTACATCACGCGCCAATGCAATCGGATTTTTAATTTCCGATACCAACGAAACGGCCCCAGCATTCAAGGTCTTGCCGTCCATGATGGAGGCATCCATTTCGTGGGTACCCTCGGCCGTAAAGACACTTCCCTTGCCAGCATTGAACAGCGGCGAGTTTTCTAAGGAAATGACGGCCTTTTCAACAGCGTCGATCGCACTCCCGCCATTTTCCAAAATTTCGTAACCTAGGTTCAATGCAGTTTGCAATGCATTTTTATAGGCCAATTCTTTTTCTTGGGTCATCATGCCTTTTACCAAAGTACCGGCACCACCATGAATGGCAATTGAAAAGTTGCTCATGCCTTTGTTTTGACCGATTGGTTGTGCAAGATGGATTTCATAATGATCTTGGCGTGGATGCGTGAATTTTCAATAAACCATTTGTGGGTTTCCATGCCTCCGCAGATGACTCCAGCCAGGTAAAGCCCTTGAACGTTGGTCTCCATTGTGTCGGGATTATAATTGGGAAGTCTTTTTTCGTCCTTTGAAAGCTCAATGCCCACCTTCTGCAAAAATTCAAAGTTGGGCATATATCCGGTCAGCGCCAATACAAAATCGTTCTTTAAAGTTTTAACTCCGTCTGGGGATTCGATTATTATTTCATCACTTTTGATTTCCTTGACCTCCGAATTGTAATAGGCCTTAATGCTACCCTCTTCGATGCGATTGATGATATCGGGGCGTACCCAATACTTTACGCGCCTGCCTATCTCGGGCTCACGAATGACCATGGTTACCTCGGCGCCCTTTCGCCAACACTCCAAAGCGGCATCCACCGCTGAATTACTGGCCCCGATTACGGCCAATTTCTGGCTGGCAAAAAAGTGGGGGTCATTATAGTAATGGGAAACTTTGGGTAGATCTTCACCGGGAATATGGAGCAAGTTGGGAAGGTCGTAAAATCCAGTGGCGATAATCACATTAGATGCGAAATAGGTTTTTTTATCCGTGGAAATGGTAAAGCCATCATGCGATTTTTCCACAGTATCGACTTTTTCGAAAAGCCGGATGTCCAAATCGTTTGAAACGACAATCCGTCGATAGTACTCCAGAGCCTCGTTCTTTTTTGGTTTTGCCTCTTTGCTTATAAAGGGAATGCCATCGATTTCCAACCTTTCGGAGGTCGAAAAAAATTGCATGTTGATGGGATAATTATAAAGCGAATTGACGATCGGGCCTTTCTCGATGATCGTATAGTTCAATCCCTTCTTTTTTGCCTCAAGGCCACAGGCTATACCGATAGGGCCTCCCCCTACAATAACAACATCGAATTGTGCCATTACGAAGTAATTTCCTTTAGCTCTTTTATGGTCTGGGCAGGATCTTCACTTTTGAACACAAAACTCCCTGCAACAAGTATATCGGCACCGGTATCTTTTAAGGCAAGTGCATTTTTGGAAGTCACCCCGCCATCAATTTCTATCAAGGTATTTGCATCTTTTCTACGGATGAGTTCTCTTAGCGCCTTGATCTTTTCATAGGTGTTTTCGATAAAGGATTGTCCACCGAATCCCGGATTGACACTCATTAGGCAAACCACGTCGATATCATTCAGGGTGTCTTCCAAAACGTTTACATTGGTGTGTGGATTCAAAGCGACACCTGCTTTCATTCCTTCCGCTTTTATGGCCTGTAACGTTCTATGCAAATGGGTGCAGGCTTCATAATGTACAGTGAGCACATGGGCACCCAAGTTTGCAAATGTTTTGATATATCGGTCGGGGTCGATAATCATAAGGTGAACATCCAATGGTTTGGTGGCATGTTCGGCAATTGACTTGACCACAGGCATTCCGTAGGAGATGTTCGGAACGAAAACGCCGTCCATAATATCCAAATGATGCCAATCGGCCATGCTATCATTGACCATTTCAACATCACGTTGCAGATTGCCGAAATCGGCTGCCAATAGGGACGGGGCTATTTTTATCTTACTCATGGGCCGCTAGACTTGAAAATCGTTACAAAAGTAGTGAAATGATATGGTACTGTGCAGCGTAGCACAGGTTCAAAAATTATGATGAATCGATTTTTGTCTTATGGCTTCTCGGCAATGATTTCGACCATCAGACAGGTACAGATAGAACTTCCTTCAATTTTTTCAAGAATTGAAAGTTCTGACAGCGCATTTTCGACATCCGTGTCGGTCAAATAGTTCTGTGGAACCAATCTGGGAAAATAGCTCTTAAAGAATGTGCTTGGCCATTGCCAGATTCCGTTCTTTGGAGTTGCGATTTTCAGCATGGGGCGGTAACCCACAATCGTCATGCCCAAGTCATTCAACATTTTTGGGAGAAATCTACCGATATCGATTTCAAAGTCTGAATCCTTAAAACTCTTTAATGCCATGGCTATGCCCTTGGACAAAGCTTCCATTTGGGGTTCAGTCTGCAGGGTCGACCAATCATAGTATTCGTGAATGACCATCTTTCCACCGGGTTTGAGGGCTCGATATACTTTTTTCAAGACTTCTTCAGGATTTGGGGACCACGGCAAACCCCATCGACAATACATACCATCCAAACTTTTGGGCTCCAAGGCCATTTGTTCATAATTGGAGGCAACCGCCTCGATATTGAGGTTGTATTTTTGGGAGACCTGTTTTAAAAACGCGATAAAACCTTCCGATTTGTCAATGCCAATGACTTTTCCTTTTTGACCTACCAAGAAGGCCAATTCTTTAGAACAGTATCCAGGGCCGCAAGCCAAATCAAGAATGGTCTGTCCAGGGCGAAAATTCGCCAAACGCCAACCGTGTTGTGCTTCCTCTGCCCAAACTTGATGTTGAACTCCCAGTCTAAAAAGTTCTTCCTCGTCCGTTCCCAGGATGTATGCTTTACCTTCTTTCAAACCATTGGTTTATTCATGATATTTATTGAACTCTGTTACCGTACAAATAATCCATATCGGGCTTTTCGGTAGCGTAGTAATGTACCCAAATATATACATGACCGAAAGCGGCCGCCAATAAGGAGGCTTTGGAATCAAAGGCTATGGCAATCGCCCAGAACACCAAAAAACCAAAGGTGTACATACTATTGCCCGAATATTTAAAGATGCCCTTTTTTACCAAGGGCATGTCGCGATATTTTATGTCGAAATGGTCGGCCCCCGCTGCTCGAACGAACCCGAAATATTTTTTGATGCTGTACATTGTATATAGGGCAGGAATAAATAGTAGTGCGGAAATAATGATGCGCAAAGAGATATTTAGTCCAAGACTTTCACGGTCTACCCATGTAAGTATCAAGAAGGCCATGGGCCTCGCCAAAAGTAATATGAAGAATATGATACGATAACCTGTAAAACCTATGGAATTACTGATGGCTTTTGATTTTAATTCGAAACGCCAGGCAACCCAAACAAAAAGCTGATGAACAATAGGAATGCCTATAACCAACCAAAAAAAAAGTGGAGACGGTCGTTCAATTTTAACCCATAAAAACCAAGTCCCCGCCAACAATATGGTCAAGGTCAAAAAATGTAGTAGTTGACCTGACCACAAACCGGGAGGACTCTTTTGATTCATTTTTGTTTACTTGCTAGTGTAGAATTTATGATTTTCGTCTGCACCTGACAAAAGATAGGCATAGAGATCCATAATTTCCTTCTCGTTCAAACGGTTCAAAAGTCCTGGCGGCATTGGAGAAACGGGTGACGACTCTTGTTTCTCGATATCTGCCTTGGCCAAGTTAACCGTATATCCAGGGTCGAACGGGTTGGGCATGATGCTTAGTGTGTCATTTTCTTCAGATAGTAACCGACCAATGGTTTTGGTGCCATCCTTCTCATAAAAAATCGTATTGCCATATTGATCTGAAATTTCATCACTCGGACTTACCATCGAGAAAGTGAGGTCATAACTACTGAATTTCGAATATATTTGGGTAAGATCGGGGCCAGTGGCACCGCCCTCTCCTTTCATTCTATGGCAGGTTATGCACAATGCCGCCTTATAAGCACGTTCACCTTCTTCAATATTTCCGTCGTAATCTTTGCTGTTCTCCCAGTAGATGTTGTTGATTTCCCCCATGCTATATGCCTTACCCGGACCTTTGGGCTCAGGAAGATCGGCCATGGCATCCGAAGGGGAATAAACACCCGAGAGCTCTTCAAAATATGCTTTTTCCGAATCGGGGACATGTGACATCGCTTTTTGCCTGACATTTTCAATGTAGGCCTTGAAACTCATTCCACCTTTGGAATTCATCACATCGAAAAACCATTGGAAATATTTCTCGCGCGATTCTTTTGTCCATCCTTCCTTGGCATGACTGAGCAACATTCCGTAATAAATCGATTCGCTAGGGGGCATTTTGGCAATGACATCGCGGATGAGCGGACCGTATTGTTCACTGCGCAGTGTCGCTTCTTCCGAAAGCATTTCGACCCCTTCCGTTATCGTTTTTTCCTTCGCATGTCTTTCTAGAAGGTCGGTAAGGCCTTCTGTAATACCGTCGGCCTTTAGGTACAACAATAATTGACCAAGCTCCCGATTGAGAGTATTATTGGCATGCGGAAAGTAACCGCTTAATTTTTTAGCCGCCTTGCCTCTATCTGTTTCCGAAGGATTTCCCATTCGAATAAACAACAATGAATAATTGCGAAGCAGGCCAATCTGGTCACCTTGCGTCAAAGTCTCCAGTTGCAAGCTATTCAACTTGTCGATAATTTTAGACTGAAGGCTTTTATCCGCTTGATGGGCCAAGGCAATTCCAGCTTGAATGATTTTGGTCGCATTTTCCTCATCAAAGAATTTGTCTTGCCATTTTTCCGTTGGTTGATGCTCCAAAGCAACTCTCGCCGCATAGCGAATGAATCGATCTTCGTGGTTCAAATTTTCCCATGCCAAGGCAATGGCATCCTCCGATACTTCTGAATGAAATTTTTCGATGCTGCGCCGCAATTGTCGCAAACCCTCGGCTTGCGAGTTTTTGACCACCTCGGTGTCCCCGGTGTCTGGACCCGTATACCTAAGTCGATAAAAATGGGAATCTATTCTGCGACCACCGGTGGCAAAGTAAAGATTACCGTCTGAGCCCTTTATCATATCGGTCAGGGGTAGGGGCGTGCCGGATAAAAATTCTTCGCGTACCCCGGAATAACTGCTCCCGTTTGCCTTCAAATCAATGAAATAGATTGTTCCAAAACTCCAATCCATAATCAGGAGTCCGTTTTTATATTTATTCGGAAAGTTCAAACCTGTTCCCGAAAGTACCGCTGTCGGAGATCCTTGTTCTAGATTGTGCACGGCGGGAAGGTTGTCTGGGTAATAGGCAGGCCATTTGCCAGAACCGGTACGCCAACCAAATTCGCTACCACTGGTCACATGACAAATACGGGTAGGACGGTACCAGGGCATTCCGATATCCCACTCCATATCGGCGTCATATGCAAAAAGCTCACCATCTGGGTTAAAAGCCATATCGAAGGGATTTCTGTATCCGGCGGAGATCAGTTCCCAGTTTGAACCATCGGGTTTGAACTTGGCGATCCAACCACCGGGAGCTTTAATATCATTGGCATGGCCCCTCGCATCTAAATAGGGTTCGAAAAGATTGTCTTCGCCCCAATTTGTTGGCAAGCGACTATTTTTAATCAGTATTTCTGGTACGAGCACATGGTTACCGGCAATAAAATAGATTTCTTCGCCATCTGGAGAGGGTACGAAACTATGGGGTCCGTGCTCGCCCTCACCTTGCAGTTTCAAGAGCATCTGCATTTCATCAAGTTTGCCGTCGTCATCAGTATCGGTAAGACGGTAAACACCACTTGCATTTTCTTCATCATCAGGCCTGTCGTCACTCCACCTTTTATTTACGGCAACATAAAGAGAATTATGGGCCCAGAGCATTCCGTGTGCATTGCCAATGTCTAGATTGACGCTATCAACAGTTTTTGGATCAATGGTCTTACCTGATTCAGGGGTTTTGAAGGAATAGATCTTTCCATATTGGTCACAGGCATAAATAAGGTCGCCCGGGCCTTGGGCCAATGATACCCACGAACCTTGTTCATGGTCACTTGGGCTATATAACTCTTCCAATTCGAAGCCTACGGGCAAATTGAAGGAGATACTATCTAGAACCAGGTTATTTTTTTCAAGACCACCGGATTCATTGGCAACATCCTTTTTGCAGGAAATAATGGTTGAGATAAAAGCGAGAAGAAAGATGGTTTTTTTCATTACGGGAATTTATGGTATGGAAGATACCAAAAAATACCCTTCACCACATCTCTTTGATGTTTGTAAGCCTGAAAACCAATCTATGGAATATTATAAATGAAAAACTCCGGTAATCAGCCGGAGTTTATTCATCAATCAAAAAACGAACAGTCATGATAAACTGTTGTTACGGTGTACAAAATACAATTAATATGCCAAAAATACAATCTCGGCCATTTTAACAGTTGTATTCTGTTATTGCCTATCCAAGATAGGTTTTTAGAATTTTACTTCGTGAGGTATGTTTTAGCCTACGAATTGCCTTTTCCTTGATTTGTCTGACCCTTTCCCTTGTAAGATCAAAAGTCTCACCGATTTCTTCCAAGGTCATTGAATGTTGACCTGCCAAACCAAAGTATAGCCGAATTACATCGGCCTCCCTTGGTGTCAATGTTTCCAGTGCCCGTTCTATTTCGGTGCGCAAAGATTCGTGCAACAACTCCTTATCTGGGTTTGGTGATTCACCACTACGTAAGACGTCGTAGAGGTTTGAATCTTCACCATCGATCAAAGGCGCATCCATAGATACATGGCGGCCTGAGTTCTTCAGGGATTGTTTTACATCTTCAACGGTCATATCCAATTCCTTTGCAATTTCCTCTGCGGAAGGCATACGTTCATGCGCCTGCTCCAAGAATGCAAAAGTTTTGTTGATCTTGTTTATAGATCCAATTTTGTTCAGGGGCAAACGAACAATACGGGATTGCTCTGCCAATGCCTGTAAAATGGATTGACGAATCCACCAAACGGCATAGGAGATGAATTTAAACCCCCTGGTTTCGTCAAAACGCTGTGCAGCTTTGATCAATCCAAGATTGCCCTCGTTGATCAAATCCGGTAAAGTAAGTCCTTGGTTCTGGTACTGTTTGGCGACCGATACCACGAATCGAAGATTGGCTTTTGTCAGTTTTTCAAGAGCGATTTGATCGCCTGCCTTGATGCGTTGTGCCAATTCTACTTCTTCATCAGCGGTAATCAAGTCTACTTTGCCGATTTCTTGCAAGTACTTGTCCAAAGATGCGGTCTCCCTATTGGTGACCTGTTTTGTAATCTTAAGCTGTCTCATGTACGTAAATTAAGTTCAAGTTGCATAGACTGCATATACTTATACGTAAAAAAGACCAAAATGTTACAAAAGAGGTAAAAAAGTTCTTTTTTTCGGTTGAAATACAAATAAAAAGCCCCATACAACATTGTATGGGGCTTCATGACACTAAATTTAATTTCTAGTCCCTTCTTGGTTTTCTGTCCCGATTGTCGCGTCGGTCATTACGTCGGTTGTTGTCTCGGCGTGGTTTGCGCTCCACATAACCTTCTGGTTTCGGTAGCAGGGCCTTGCGAGAAACCCTTTCCTTTCGTGTTCGGGGATCGATGCCTAAATATTTGACGTCAAAAACATCTCCCATATTGACAACATCGGAAACATTTTCAGTTCGTTCCCAAGCCAATTCCGATACATGCAACAAAATTTCGTTGCCTGGGGCATCTTGGTATTCGACTACCGCACCGAAATCCAACATTTTGATGACCTTGACTTCATAGACGCTACCTACTTCTGGCTTAAACATCAGCGAATCGATTTTGGCCAAAACCGCATCGATCCCGCCTTGGTCGGTACCTAAAATTTCAACGATACCCTCTTCGGTAACAGGGTCTTCATTGATAACGATTGTAGTATTCGTTTCTTTCTGAAGTTCTTGAATGACTTTTCCTCCTGGTCCGATAAGGGCGCCAATAAATTCATTGGGAATGATTCTGGTCACCATTTTTGGTGCATGTGGTTTCACATCATCATTTGGCGCGGCAATGGTGTCGGTCAATTTTTCCAATATATGCATACGACCGTCCCTGGCCTGTTTCAATGCCTTTACCAAAATTTCATAAGACAGTCCCTTTACTTTGATATCCATTTGGCAAGCGGTAATTCCATCGGCCGTACCGGTCACCTTAAAATCCATATCCCCTAGATGATCTTCATCACCGAGAATATCTGAAAGTACTGCATAATTACCTGTATCGGCATCTGAAATCAATCCCATCGCGATACCCGAAACGGGTTTCTTCAATTGTACACCCGCGTCCATTAAGGCCATCGTCCCAGAACATACGGTGGCCATAGAAGAAGAACCATTAGACTCCAATACTTCGGAAACTACGCGCACCGTATACGGACAGTCCTCGGGCACCATACCTTTTAAGGCACGTTGGGCCAAATTTCCGTGGCCCACCTCGCGACGTGAGGTTCCACGTATGGGTCGGGCTTCCCCTGTTGAAAAGGGAGGGAAGTTATAATGTAGATAAAATCGTTCTTCACCTTCGTGAGATGGCATGTCAATTTGGTTTGAATCTCGCGAAGTGCCCAAGGTCACTGTTGCCAAGGCCTGAGTTTCACCTCTTGTAAAAATCGCCGAACCGTGGGTAGAGGGTAAATAATCGACCTCGCACCAAATTGGCCGAATCTCATCGGTCTTACGGCCATCCAATCGCAAACCCTCGTTTAAGGTAAGGTCACGAACGGCAGCTTTTTCGGCCTTGTAAAAGTATTTTGAGACCAAATCACCTATTTCTTCCAATTCTTCTTCAGGGAATGTGGCTTTTACCGCTTCCTTGATCTCGTCAAAAGCCACACTTCTCTCATGTTTTGCAGAGCCTGCCTTTGCCACCGCATACACTTTGTCATAGGTAAGGTCATATACCTTTTTCTCTAAATCTTCGTCTTCGACCTCTGGTTCGTACTCGCGAACCTCTTTTCTGCCAAAGGCTTCGGCCAGTCGTTCTTGCGCCGCACATTGTACTTTAATGGCTTCGTGGGCGAACTTAATGGCTTCGGTCATTTCCTCCTCCGAGATTTCCTTCATTTCACCCTCGACCATCATCACGGAATCTGCAGAAGCTCCGATCATCATATCAATATCGGATTCTTCTAATTGCGATCTTGTGGGATTGATGATGAACTCGCCGTTTACACGGCCGACCCGGGCTTCGGAAATGGCACATTCAAATGGAAAATCAGACAGTTGAATCGCGGCTGATGCCGCCAAACCTGCCATGGCATCGGGCATAACGTTTTCATCATGAGACATCAATTGTATCATCACCTGTGTCTCTGAATGATAGTCTTTTGGGAAAAGCGGCCGCAATACACGATCGACCAAACGCATGGTCAAAACCTCGCCATCACTTGGTCGCGCTTCTCTCTTGAAAAATCCTCCCGGGTAACGCCCGGCTGCGGCGAATTTTTCACGATAGTCTACCGTCAAGGGCAAGAAATCTACATCTGCTTGCTTGTAATTGGAAACAACGGTACACAACAGCATACATTTTCCAGATTGTACAACAACAGAACCGTGTGCCTGTTTTGCCAATTTTCCGGTTTCGATGGATATTTCCCTTCCATCGCCAAGGTCGATGACCTCTTTAAAAGTTTTTGGAATCATAAAATGGATTTTAATCCCAATAAATTATCAGGATTTTGTTAAACAATGGTCATCCGGATGTTGAGACCGGAAGGTTGTGTTGTTGTGTTGACCAATGAAAAACTACGTGTAGCTTTTTATGCTTGCCCCGTGAAATTAAATATCACATTTCCTATTCAGGACTTTGAATCGATAGTAAGAGTTAGGGCCGGAAATTTCCAGCCCTATCACTTGATTATTTTCTTATGTTCAATTCTTTGATCAGCTCGCGATATTTTACGATGTCTTTCTTTTTTAAGTAATCCAAAAGACTTCTTCGTTTACCAACGAGACGAACCAACGAACGCTCTGTATTGTAATCTTTTTGATTTTTTTTTAGATGGCCGGTCAAATGGTTGATGCGATGTGTGAACAACGCTATCTGACCTTCGGTAGAACCTGTGTTCTCCGCTTTTCCGCCGTACTTCTTGAAAATATCGGCTTTTATTTCCTTTGTTAAATACATTCCAATATTGTTTAAATGATTTTTATGTATTTGACTACCTCTCGTAATCAGGCGGCAAATATAAGCCTAATATGCCTTTTTTTGTAGCATAACGGTACTTTTTTTCAAATGCAGTTAAACCTTTTGAGCCTATGGCAATCCTACTAGGGAATGTTAAAAAAATGTTATTATGAAAAAGAGTATCAAGAATGTCAAGATTATGGGCCTTTTGCTGGCGGCCCTGACAATGGCTGTTTCCTGTAACAAAGAAGAAGCTCAGGAAGTCGTTCAGGAACAAGAGAGTTTTGATGTTGCCGAACTAAAGGCGAGCGATGAAACGGATCTTATTTCTGAGGAAGTCGTCAGTATCGCCGAAGACGTTTATTCCACCGATGAGATTAGGGAAACTTCCAAGAGTTTCTATACTTCGGATTATTTACCCGATTGTGTTACAATCACCACGGTGGTCACAAGCACAAGCAAGGAGAAGACCATTGACTTTGGCGATGGCTGCGAATTGCCCAATGGTAATGTTTTAAGTGGAATAATTTATCTGAGCTATTTAAAAGACATGGATATGGCCACGAAAACGCTTAATCTATCCTTAGAGAACTTCACGTTCAATGGGGCCTCGGTCGAGGGTAGTGCTTCTGTCGAGCGGGTGCGTTCTAACGAGAATGGTAATCCCCAGGCCGATGCGGTCGGAAATTTTAACGCCGAATGGCCCGATGGAGCCACAGCCAGTTTTACGGGAAATAGAACCCGCGAGTGGATTGAAGGCTATGGCTCTGGCTTTTGGGGTGACAACGTCTTCCTGATTTCCGGAACCAAAACATACACTGGTAAAATGGGCAACGTTTTCATGAAAGAAACAATTACCCCATTACGAAGGGAATGGGCCTGCAAATTCATTGTTAGTGGGATTCTTGAAATCTCACGAAACGATTTGACGGCAAGCCTCGATTTCGGGGATGGAAGTTGTGATGCAGTGGGTATGTTGACATATCCTGACGGAACTTCAGAAGAGGTATTTCTAAGAAGGTTCAAAAAATAAATAAAGTAGATTCGATTTGGATTAAAGAGTCGTCTGACACTATTTCTGACGGCTCTTTTTTAAAAATCGCATTTGGCAGGCAACGGTTCACTTTCTTCAAGTTCTTTGGCGAACTCGACATCCAAATTCGCGGCGACGAATCCATCTACGACCGAGCCCTTGAATACCTTACTGGAATAGCCCGTATTGTTCATATGTACACGAACATATACTTCTGAATTATTTGAAATTTCAACAGGCCCTCCAAGCCTGGTAAAGGGTTGTTCGTTGACATGACTATGGGCCAAGATCCGGCGATATATGAGGTTGCTATTTTCGTCGAATACCTCCCACCAGTCTGCATATTGATTACAACCCGTGTCAGGACTTTTTATGGTCACGCTGAAATCATAAGCATTTTCATCGCCCGATACGGAAACATCCGTTACTTCTGCCATACCCAAAGTCATTTGTTGCATTGCAGTTTCTTCCACGGCAGTATCAGCGTTTTCCTTGTCTGTGGAACAGCAACAAAACCACACCAAGAAAATAGGAAGAAAATAAAAAAGTCTCATGGTTGGGACTAGGTCCGAATCGGATTGTTTTGTATCAGGTCGAGGTACAAATTGATTTTTGCCTTTAGTTCTTTGCGATGCGCAATAAAATCTAGAAATCCATGCTCCAAAACAAATTCGGCAGATTGAAATCCAGGTGGTAGATCCTTGCCCACGGTATCCTTTACCACCCTAGGACCTGCAAAACCGATCAAAGCGCCTGGCTCTGCTATATTAATGTCGCCCAACATGGCGTACGACGCCGTTGTACCTCCTGTAGTTGGATCTGTGCATAGTGAAATATAGGGCAAACCTGCTTCTGCCAACTGAGCCAATTTTGCCGAGGTCTTGGCCAGCTGCATCAAAGATAGGGCGGCTTCCATCATTCGGGCCCCTCCAGATTTCGATATGAGCAGATACGGCATTTTATTTTTGATGGCATAGTCGATTGCCCTGGCTATTTTCTCGCCGACAACGCTCCCCATTGAACCTCCAATGAAGGTGAAGTCCATACAAGATATGACCAGATCCTTTCCCTTTGATTTCCCAACAGCGGATCGAATAGCATCTTTTAAGCCCGTTTTTTTCTGAGCCGCCTTCAATCGCTCTGAATATTTTTTGGTATCGACGAATTTTAGGGGGTCCTTGGCGGTTAATTTTGCATCGAGTTCTTTGAATTTGTTATCATCAAAGAGTATTTCAAAATATTCTTTGCTACCTATACGAACATGGTAATCATCTTCGGGGCTCACATAGAAGTTCTCGGCAAGAACCTCTGATTCTACGATTTTTCCGGTCGGGGATTTATACCACAGCCCTTTCGGGGTGTCTTTTTTTTCCTCGGTTGCAGTTTGTATTCCTTTTTCCTTCCTTTTAAACCACGACGACATATTATCCATATTTAGGGTTACGAAAACTTGGGGAAACCTACGAGACTATTTCGAATCGGTCTAAAACCAACTACAAGGTATCAATATTATTGAGATCCTCAAAAGCCTTTTTCAATCGGGCAACGAAGGTTTTTTCGCCTTCGCGCAACCAGCCTCGGGGATCGTAATGTTTTTTGTTGGGTTCATCGGCCCCATCAGGGTTTCCGATTTGTGACTGAAGATAGTCTTTTTTGTCTTGAATGTAATCTCTTACTCCTGTTAGAAATGCGTACTGAAGGTCTGTATCAATATTCATCTTGATCACTCCATACCCTATCGCTTCACGAATCTCATCGACTGTGGATCCCGATCCTCCATGGAACACAAAGTCGATATGGTTGTGTTCTACTCCGTATTTCTCGGAAATATATTCCTGTGAATTCTTTAATATTTTTGGTGTCAATTTCACATTGCCGGGTTTGTAGACCCCATGTACGTTACCGAATGCGGCCGCAACCGTAAATCTGTGGCTTACCTTTGAAAGTTCTTCATAGGCATATGCGACTTCTTCGGGCTGGGTATAGAGCTTTGAATCATCGACATCTGAATTGTCGACGCCGTCTTCTTCACCTCCTGTTATCCCCAATTCGATTTCAAGGGTCATACCCATTTTGTCCATACGTTCGAGATAGCTTTTACAAATTTCGATGTTCTCTTCGATGGGTTCTTCAGATAGGTCGATCATATGTGAACTAAAGAGTGGCTTACCGGTTTCTGAGTGGTGCTTTTCACTGGCATCGAGAAGTCCGTCGATCCATGGTAGTAGTTTTTTTGCGCAATGGTCTGTATGCAGAATTACGGTAGCCCCGTATGCCTCGGCCAATTGATGCACATGTTTGGCACCGGCAACGGCTCCTAGAATAGCTGCACGCTGGCCCTCGTTAGATAGGCCCTTGCCTGCGTTGAATTGAGCGCCACCGTTCGAAAATTGAATGATTACCGGTGAATTGAGTTCGGCAGCGGTCTCGAGAACTGCGTTGATCGAACTCGATCCGATAACATTCACCGCAGGTAGGGCAAAACCCTTCTGTTTGGCATAGTTGAAAATTTCCTGTACTTCATTACCTGTGGCTACCCCTGCCTTGATATTATGGGACATACGTTTTCAGTCTTTTGGTTAAGCGACAAATGTAGTAAAATATTTAGGTCTTCAAATACCCTGTTAAAAAGGATAATTGATTCCGATCTGTAGTACGGAATTGGCAAAATTGTAATCCCTGAACCATCTTTTTGAAGCTTCTTCGGCCGGGTTGTAGGTCTTGAACCCAAGGTCTAATCGAAGCAAGAAGTACGTGAAGTCGTATCGCATACCAAAACCGGTGCCTAGCGCGATATCGGCAAGGGATTCAAATCCGTTGAAGGTGGCCGCTGGATCTTCAACATTGTCGAATACGTTCCAAATGTTTCCGGCATCGGCGAAAAGCGCTCCGTTGATGTCTCCAGCCACAGGGAAACGATATTCAAGGTTCACACCGATTTTTAAATTGGCCTCATTAAAATCGTTGATTGCATCGGTTCTACCCGGGCCCAATGAATAGGGCGACCATGCTCTGATGTCGTTTGATCCCCCGGCAAAATAGCTACGTACAAAAGGTATACTATTGGCATTGCCATAAGGAATCGCAATACCAAAAAAGGTACGCAATGCCAAAACGTTCTTCCTAGAAAGATCCCAATATTTTACATAGTCGAATTCGGTCTTTATGTATTGGGAGTAGGGGACATTGAACACCAATAAATCACCATCGCTATTTTCATTAAAGGGAATCAAATACGACAAGCCTGAGAGCAAGTTACCGGCGCTCTCCACTTTCCATCTAAATTGATAAAATTGATTATCTGTAAGGCCATTTCTATTGGTCAAATTCAACGTATAATTGGAGGCGAATATCAAGTTGTCTTGCGTCAGCCTTTGTCTTCTTTCCTCGATTCGGGTCACATCGATGAATTGTTCATTGGTCGATTCTACCTGTCGTGTGGTTACCGCCTCGATGAACCCGGCGGTACCATCTGGGGTATCTGGGTCGTCATCCGGTAAAATGAGGTTGGGACCCTCAGAATTGTCAAAGTTTTCAAAAAATGGAAGCAGTTCGGGGTATGTATTAAAATTCTCAAATTCATCGGCGATATCATCCAGTTGTTCATAGGAGTTTCGATAAACGTTGAAAAATCTATCCTTATTTATATTTCGCACGAATTGAACATTCAGAAGCTCTACATTGTGTTTCTTAAACTCTGAAGGTGTCCAGGTATATCCCAAAATTGTATTGAAGGTACGCTTGTCCAATCCAATGTTCCGTTGGGCACTGGCCCCTAACGAAACCCGGGTTTTTGGTAGAGCATAACTAGGCACGAGGCGATCAGACCTGATAAAGGGAAACCATATTCTCGGAATATTCAGATTGAGGTCGGCGCCAAATTCCAAAATATTAAAGAATTGTTGGTCATCAATGGTCTCATCCCTTGAATTACCAATGTTCAACCTACCTGTCAAACTAAGATTTTCGGCCCCACCAAACAGATTTCTTGCCTGTATCGATGGGCTGAAGGCCATACCTACCCTTTGAATATTTGAATGGGTAACGTCAAAATCGGCTCCCAAAGAATATCGATCTTTTGAGGAAAGATAAATATTGGCGGTTAGATCGGTAGGCTTTTCAGGGTCTTGGTCGTATGAAATTGATGGATAACTGAACACCCCCAAATTTGCGATTTGACGATTGGTTCGAATGCGGTCAATATCCCTATAAACACTATCCGTTTCAAAGAAGATAGCGTTGGCCAGTGTTTTGGGCTTGTACCGAAGTTTGTCGTTATAAAAAATCGTGTAGCCCTTATATCTGATGAACTCCTCCGAATTGTTGTCGTTAAAATCGTAATCGGTGTGAATGTTGATTTTTTTGAACCGGTGTACCTTGTATTCAGATGTAGTGATGTTCCCCTCGCCTCGTTGCCTAAGATTGTCAACGTTCAGCTCGATATCCATGCCTTGATCGTTGTTGCTTAAAATCGTGTCTCTTTGAATGGTGTACGAAATGGAACTTTCCTGAAAATTGTAAATTCCTGAATTTCTGTAAATCGTGGTCAACCGTTCACGTTCGTTATTGAAATTGGCGATATCGAATTGCTCACCGGCTTTCACATATGAATCTTGTGTATGCAACAGATAAATGGAATCTAGGGCCGGGGAACTGATTTTACGGGAAACGGAATCGATCATATAGGGTGCCCCCAGCTTGATCTTGTAATTCACCCCTATTCGTTGCTTTTTAGAAAGACTGTCTAGCGAGAAACTCCCCGTATTGTTGAAATAGCCCTTACTGTGATAATAAGCATTGAGCCTTTTCAAAGTGTTATTTGTCTGTGCTGTGTCTAGAATTGCAGGGGGTTCGCCTATGTTCTTTAGCCATTCGCTCATTCCCTTGACCACGAACGATTCTCCAAGCCGGTTCACTTGCTTTTCGGAAAGTAGTTTGTTCAACCGCCCTTTTCTTTTTTGCTTTTTGTACAACCAGGCTTGATAAGAGGAGTCAGGATTTTTCTTTGCTAAATTAAAGAGATTCAATCGTAAGGGATATCCCAATAATGAACTGTTGGGCTTTTGAATGATCAAGCTATTTATGTCTTCATCGGTTACCTTGACCGAATCGGCATAAATAGAATTCTTGGTAATCAACAATTCGTTTTCATCGACTCGTTTCAACGTATTGCAAGATGTAATGACGAGGGCTAAGAATAATACACCTATTTTAGCAATGGAATAATTGGAACAGTTGGGATTACGCAACATAGTTGAAATCAAAAATACATTATTTGCATGGTTGTTAAAAACCAAATAAAGCTTATCAAAAGCCTACAGCAAAAAAAGTACCGAACTCGCCATGGCCTTTTTGTGGTCGAAGGAGTGAAGACCGTTGTCGAACTGTTGAAATCTGAAATCATTCTACATCATGTTTACGCAACTGACGGGATCTCGCTGGATGTCGATCAAGCAAAATTCGAAATTGTTTCGGAAAAGGAATTGAGGCAGATGAGTTCCTTGAAAAACCCGAATGGTGTACTTGGCGTTTTTGAAATTCCCGAATCTAGGCCCATTGAATTTACCGATTGGGTCGTCGTTCTGGATGATATCAGAGATCCGGGAAACCTGGGAACCATAATTCGTTTATGTGATTGGTTCGGAATCGAACATTTGCTCTGTTCAGAAAACACCGTCGATTGTTATAATCCCAAAGTGCTTCAAGCGACTATGGGTTCCATTTCAAGGGTCAATTTGGTCTATGGTGATTTAAAGGGAGTGATCGAGAACTCTGAAGTGCCTGTTTTTGGATCTTTTATGGATGCATCCCCTGTTTACAATGTAGAATTACCGGAAGTCGCCATTTTGGTCATGGGCAACGAGGCCAATGGTATTTCCAAGACCATAAAAGAGTTTTGTGATGGGAAAATAGGTATTCCACAATTCGGAAGGTCGACAACGGAGAGCCTTAATGTTGCCACCGCCACGGCCATACTATTGAATGAAATCAGAAGGGAATAGCCCTATTCAAAAGTGAAGTTGATAAACAATCCACGGGTGCGCATGGCATCAACATTTCCGGTCCACGGACTATTGGGGTCTTCATCCCTTACCAATTCGTCGCTGATAGCGAACACTCCGCGAATAGAAGGTGTGAATTTAAAATACTCCAGGTAAAAGTCGATGCCGAAGCCTAATTCATAGTTATTGACCCATTTCGTCATTCTGAACGTACCACTGCTGTTGTCATCGAGACTGTCTTCATTGCTTCCCAAATTCAAGGATCTCGAGACGCCGCCTATTAGAAAAGGTTTCCAGTTGCCGAAACGCCGGGTGCTCACTTTTAATAAAAGCGGAAAGTTGATATAGGTCGATTTGACTTCCCTAAAGGCATCACGCTGTGCATTTTCGTCATTTGGGAATCCGGGGAAACCCAATTTTCGTGCGTTGTAGTGAAGACCGGGCTCGATTCTTATATCGACAAATTCATTAATCCGCATTTCCCCGATAAGACCAACATTGAAACCGATTGATTTATCGACCAGAATATCGCCGGTATCATTTTTGTAATCGAATTTGAAATCGTATTGGTTGAATCCGAGAAAATAGCCATAGTTCAAGAACTTCTTGTCTTTGTTCTCAAGATTGATGATGGGCTTTTCCTTGAATTGTGCCCGCAGAGGTTGGTTAAGCCAAAATAGCGCAATCAAAAGATAGGTCAGGTATTTCATGAATTTATTTTGTGGCAACATAAATCGATGCTACCCCAAATGTCTGGGGCTTGTTCTCTACCTGTATAAACCCGATTTTGCGTAAAATATTGTTGAATTCAGTACCATGGGGAAAAACCGAAGCCGATTCACTTAAATAAGCATAGGCCGAGGCATCCCTTGAAAAAATCTTGCCAATTAAGGGCAAGATGTATTTGGTGTAGAGTCGGTAGCCTTGTTTAAAAGGAAATTTGGTGGGCACGGAGGTCTCCAAAACCACGAATGTACCCCTTGGCCGAAGTACTCGATTTATTTCTTTTAGACCTTTTTCGAGGTTTTCAAAATTCCGAACCCCGAAAGCAACGGTTATGGCATCAAAAGAGTGGTCATCAAAGGGGAGGTTTTCACTGTCGCCCAGTATCATTTGAACGGTATCGTCTAATTTTTTGGCCAGTACCTTTTTCTTACCGATTTCGAGCATGCCCGGGGATATGTCAAGTCCGATTATTTCTTCGGCTCCGGTTTCAGCCAGATTAATGGCCAAGTCGCCCGTGCCGGTCGCGATATCAAGAATTTTAATGGGTTTTCGTTGCTTTAGAATGGCTACCACCCGTTTTCTCCACCGAACATCGATTCCGAATGAAATAACCCTATTGAGGCCATCGTAATCATCTGAAATAGTATCGAACATTTGAGTGACCTGCTCTTTTTTTCCAAGGGTGGAATCTTTGTACGGAGTCACTTTTTTGGCCATTCGCATTATTTTCGTGCAAAGATACGATAACCCTTTTGTTCACGTTTGATAGAATAATGCACATTCTGGCAATCAATCGTTGCATTTAATCCATAAAACCGAATTATTACGTAATTTTGACCCGCAAAATCCTTACGGACGAAATGCGAAATGGTCATCAGACCAAATATGGACATTCACTTTCAATCTTACTCGGTCGTTACGAGCCGAATACCCAAGAGCTTAGATAGCAAATGAAAATTGTAATAGCCGGTGCTGGCGAGGTTGGTTTTCATTTGGCAAAACTACTCTCTTTCGAGGCCCAAGACATAACACTTATCGACACCGATAAAGAAAGCTTGGCCTATGCCGATACACATTTAGATATCAAGGTACTGCGCGGTGATGCTACTTCCATTTCATTGTTGAAAGAGGCCCGAGTTTCCACCTCGTGATTTGGTAATCGGGGTCACATCATCCGAAACCACGAACATTACACTTTGCATGTTGGCAAAGCAACTTGGTTGCAAGCGTACCATTGCCAGAATATCGAATACCGAGTTCGTCGATAATCGTGAAACGATAAAATTCGATGATTTGGGCATTGATGAGCTGATTTCGCCCGAGGAGTTGGCGGCTTCTGAAATACAGATGCTCTTAAATAAGTCTGGATTCAATGACACCTATGAATTCGAAGAGGGAAAGTTGATCATGGTCGGGGTTTCATTGCCCAAACTGGCTCCCTTTGTGGGCAAGTCGGTCAAAGAGGCGGCCCAGATTTTTCCCGAGTTGAACTTTATGCCCATAGCCATGAAAAGGTCGGGGACACAGCGAACAATGATTCCCCGTGGGGATACAGTCTTTAAGCCGGGCGATCAGGTCTATTTTATCACGACTCCAGAGGGCGTAGACGAACTCTACAAACTTGACCGGAAAGAAAAAGGAAGATATAAAGAACGTAATGATACTGGGCGGTAGCAAGGTGGGATTTAAAAGCGGCCAGAGACCTATGCAGTCAATAAGTTCAATGTCAAAGCTGATTGAAAAAAATAAAGAGAAAGGCTTTTGAGATCGCCGACAGCATACTGCCGAATGCTCTTGATGATCAATGGCAGATGGGCGCAATGTAGAATTGTTAGATGAAGAAAGCCTTGAGTCAATGGACGCCTTTATTGCGGTTACCGGCAACTCTGAAACCAATATCATGTCTTGCCTTGGTGGCCCGATCTAAGAAGATAAAGAAGACGATCGCCCTGGTAGAGAATATGGATTATTTTCATCTCTCCCATTCAATTGGTATAGATACCTTGATCAATAAGAAGCTTCTCGCCGCAAACAATATTTTTAGACATATAAGAAAGGGTGAGGTTGTGGCCTTGATGCGTTTGAACAGTTTGAACGCCGAAATTCTTGAGTTCGTGGTCAAACCAACATCCAAAGTGACCAGTAATATCATCAGGGAACTTGATTTTCCCAGATCGGCCACCATCGGGGGGGTCGTTCGCGATGATAAGGGCATTATCGCACTTGGTGACTTTCAAATCACGGCAGGGGACCGGGTCGTGGTCTGCTGTTTGCCCGAGGCCATACCCAAAATAGAAAAACTTTTCCTATAGCCATGGGGTTGAACACAAAGATTATCGTTCATCTCATGGGGTTGCTGCTGATTTGCAACGGCTTTTTTATGCTGTTGGCCTCCTTCGTAAGTGCCCTTTACAAAGACGGGGTAACCTTGAGTATTTTCACTGCTGCCCTCACCACGCTCTTCGCAGGGTATTTGGCCATGATCTATACCAGGGGCCATAGAAAAGAGGTCAAAAAAAAAGAGGGGTATATAATTGTTACTTGTGGGTGGCTGGTCATGTCGATATCCGGTGTTTTACCCTATCTATTTTCAGGCACAATACCTGATTTGACCAATGCCTTTTTTGAAACAATTTCCGGATATACCACAACCGGGGCATCAATCCTCAACGATATCGAAATCTTGCCTAAAGGAATTCTTTTTTGGAGAAGTCTTACCCACTGGATAGGGGGTATGGGGATTATTGTTTTGGCCATTGCCATTTTGCCCTTACTTGGTATTGGGGGAATGCAACTTTTTGCTGCCGAGGCCCCCGGGCCGAATGCCGATAAATTGCACCCTAGAATTACGGATACCGCGAAACGCCTTTGGTTTATTTATGTAGGATATACCTTGGCAGAAACATTGTTGTTGAAGTTGGCCGGAATGTCATTTTTTGATGCGATCAATCATTCGCTGGCCACTCTTTCCACAGGTGGATTCTCAACCAAGAATTCGAGTTTGGCCTTTTGGAACGATCAACCGCTGATACAGTACATTGTTATTTTCTTCATGTTCTTGGCAGGGAGCAATTTCGTGTTGAGCTATTTCGCCTTTAAAGGAAAAGTACAAAAAATCATAAAGGACGAGGAATTCAAGACTTATGCCTTGCTAATTCTGTTTTTTGCCATCATTACCATGGTAGTCGTTTATTTTAGGGCGGATGTTCCTGTTTCCGATTTTCATCCCATGCCGTTGGGGGAGGCCGAGAGTGCATTTCGCCACGGACTTTTTCAAGTGATCGCTGTAGTGACGACCACAGGATTCGTTACGGCCGATTTCACGAGCTGGACGCCTTTTCTGACTATCTTTTTCTTTGGATTGATGTTCGCGGGTGGTTCTGCAGGATCGACGGCAGGAGGTATCAAGATAGTACGCCATTTGTTGGTCATAAAAAACGGGATTCTGGAGTTCAAACGTACCCTACATAGTAATGCGATAATCCCTGTGCGCTACAACAATAAATCCGTTAAACAAGACATCGTCTATAATATCATTGCCTTTTTCGGACTTTATATGCTGTTATTCATCATTGGGGCCTTGGTTTTGGGTGCGATGGGCCTTGATTTTGTCACGGCAATCGGTGGCGCTGCTTCATCCCTAGGCAATGTTGGTCCTGCTTTTGGTGATTTAAACCCAGTAAGTAATTTTAGCGGATTACCTGCACCTGGGAAATGGTGGTGCGCTTTTTTGATGCTGGCCGGCAGATTGGAACTCTTTACCGTCTTGATCCTACTTACCCCGTATTTCTGGCAGCGGACCTGATTACTGTCCTAAGGCAGATTTTATCCTCTTAACGGCCTCACGAATTTCCTTTTCAGAGGCCGCATAAGAAATGCGAATACAATCACCGTTGCCAAAAGCATCGCCGGTGACGGTGGCAACGTGGGCGTACTCCAAGAGATATATGGCCAGATCAGACGCGTTTTTGATGGCTACCCCGTTTAAAGTTTTTCCAAAGTAGGCGGTAACATCCGGATATACGTAAAAAGCGCCCTCGGGTTCATTACATTTGAAGCCTTCAATATCATTCAACAAACCCAGAATGATTTTACGCCTTTCCTCAAATTCGTCGACCATATATTTAATGCGATCCGGTGATTCGGTCAAGGCCGTTATCACAGCACGTTGGGCAATACAGTTCGCCCCACTGGTCACCTGCCCCTGTAACTTATTACATGCCCTGGCAATATAGGCTGGGGCTCCAATATATCCCAATCGCCAGCCTGTCATTGCGAAGGCTTTCGCAACCCCGTTGACCGTAACCACGCGACCATACATGTCTTGAAATGAAGCCATCGAGGCATGGGGCGTTACCCCATAATTGATATGCTCATAGATTTCATCGCTGACCACCACGATTTGTGGATGTTTTTGGAGTACATCGGCCAAAGATCTCAATTCACTTTTGCTATATATCGACCCACTGGGGTTGCATGGCGAACTATACCACAACATTCTGGTTTTAGGGGTGATGGCCGCTTCCAATTGTTCGGCACCCATCTTGAAATCATTGGTTATCGAGGTTGGTACTTCCACCGGAATTCCACCTGCCAATTTCACAATGTCACTATAGCTCACCCAATATGGGCATGGCAAAATCACCTCGTCACCTTCATTAAGAATAACTTGGGCAGTATTGTATAGGGCCTGCTTGGCACCTGTGGATACCACAATTTGATTGGGTTCATAGTTCAGGCCGTTGTCTCTTTTGAACTTGGTGATAATGGCTTCCTTCAAGTCACCATACCCGTCAACTGGCGTATAGGAGTTATAGCCATCGTCAATGGCCTGTTTTGCAGCTTCCTTAATGTAATCGGGAGTGTTAAAATCGGGTTCTCCCAGGCTAAGTCCGATAATATCCTTGCCGGCAGCCCTCAATTCCCTGGCTTTTGCCGCCATTTCAAGTGTTGCCGACGGTGTTACTCTATTGATTCTTTCCGAAAGGTTATTGCTCATCAGTCACGGATTATTTTGAAGAATTTATCCAATACAAAACTATGATTTTTAAAAATCCCCAGTACAAGAAAACCAAGGAAATTACAATAATGATATTCTTTGTGGGAATCTTAAGAACAAGGTGTTGGCTTACCAAGATCCTGGAATGATACGGGATAAAACCATCTCGACCCTTTAGTACTGCAATGCTGGCCTCTTGCCCAGTTCTTTCAGGTGCTTGAAGTGTGAAATTATCGCTTTGCGTGTGGTTCGATATTCGTTATAGGGCAGGTTGAATTCCTTCGCCGTCTGTTTGACGATCTTTGAAATCTTTGTGTAGTGCACATGGCTGATATGAGGAAATATGTGATGCTCGACCTGATGGTTCAAACCTCCGGTAAACCAGTTGACGATTCGATTCTTTGTACCAAAATTCACAGTGGTCAACAATTGGTGAATTGCCCAGGTATTTTTCATATTGCCGCTATCATCGGGTAACGGAGTTTCGGCTTCGTCAACGATATGTGCCAGCTGAAAGACTACACTCAGAATAACCCCGGCAACATAGTGCATAATAAAAAAGCCCAGTAAAACTTTCCACCAAACGATATCGACAAATATTAAGGGCAAGACGATCCAAATCGTGACATATAATATTTTGGTCACTACAAGGGTGCTCCAATTGATTACCGGATTTGGCAATTTACCATATGAAAGCTTTCGCTTCATATAGCGGTACATTTGTTGAAAATCAGTGGTGATGGCCCAGTTGAACGTCAGTAATCCGTAAAGAAAAATGGAGTAATAATGTTGAAACTTATGGTGCCTTCTCCATTCAGAATGTCTTGAAAACCTCAATATACGACCGGCTTCCATGTCTTCATCATGGTCTTGAATATTGGTATAGGTATGGTGAAGAACATTGTGTTGCACTTGCCAGTTGTATACATTTCCGGCAAGAATATAAATGCTTCCGCCCATTAATTTGTTCACCCATTTTTTATTCGAGTACGACCCGTGGTTGCCATCATGCATAACGTTCATGCCGACACCGGCCATGCCAACCCCCATAACAATGGTCAGTAATAAATTGGCCCAATTGGGTAGGCCCAAGGTCAATATCAGAAAATAAGGGGTCAAGAAAAGAGCGAACATGATTACCGTCTTCAGATGAAGTCTCCAATTTCCGGTTTTCTTGATTTTATTCTCCTTAAAGTAGTCGTTTACCCTTTTGTTGAGCGTCTTAAAAAAATTTGTAGGATCTTTTCTGGGGAACTTTATGGTCGTCTGGTCCATATCTTACAATTCTATTGGCAAATATATTCAATTGTTACAAACGGTTTGGCCTGTTTGCAAAAATTCACAAAACTGTTTCTTGTGAAAGTGAATATACTATTTTTGTCAGTGAAGTGGTTTAAACTTTTTCAAATCGGCTAAAAATTGCTGTTTTGCACCCATATTTCGTCTTTTTCTTGCTCCGTAGCCCTGCTATGCAGCTCAAAAAAGCCTTCATCTGGCCACAAAGTCCCTAATTTTCACTTCAATTCAAAAAGTTTAAACCACTTCAATAAATAGGTGCCACCATTGCGAGAAGACATCGTTTTTAAATATTTTCCTGATTTGACTTCCATACAACAGGAACAAATCAGGGCATTGGCTCCCTTATATCAAGACTGGAACCTGAAGATCAATGTGGTATCTCGAAAAGATATCGAAGAACTTTACTTAAGGCATGTGCTGCATTCCATGGCTATTGCCAAAATTCATGGTTTTAAGCCCAATATCGAAGTTCTTGATGTTGGTACCGGTGGAGGTTTTCCGGGTATTCCTTTGGCAATATTGTTTCCTGATGTTCGATTCACCTTGGTCGATTCCATTGGGAAAAAAATAAAAGTGGTTCAGGAAGTTGTAGACGGTTTGAATCTTAAAAATGTCGATACCTTCAATAACAGGGTCGAACAAATCGATGGCCGATACGATTTCATAGTTAGTAGGGCCGTTGCGGCAATGCCTACTTTCGTTCGCTGGGTCGGAAATAAAATCAAGAAGAAATCAGTGCAAGAACGAAAAAATGGCATTCTATATCTTAAAGGAGGCGACCTAACAGATGAATTGAAAAGTTACCCCTTAGCCGAGGTTTTTGAATTAACGGATTATTTTGAGGAAGATTTTTTCAAGACCAAGAAATTGGTCTACCTGCCCTTGAAGTATAAAAAGTAAAAGAGCCCCCAAAAAAGGAGGCTCTACCTTGTTCGTTCATCGAAATTATTGATTTTGACTCCAAGGAGGGGTCACGCCGTTTGATCTGGCGTATGCGATTAACTGCCCCTTGTGCTCGCCATTGTGCTCAAGAATGATCAAGAGCCCTGAGAGACGACTAAATTTACCAAAACCGAAATCGACTTCTTCGCCAAATTTTGCGCTTTCGACCATACCGATCTTTTCAAGAACAAATTCGTTCGACTTTTTAAGGGCGGCCAAAATATTCTCTTTCCCCTCGATTTTTTCAATATTCATCATATCGACATCTTCTGGAGGGGCGAAACCCAATTTTGACGCCAGATAATAGTTGCCGCCTGCAATATGCAAAAGAGACTGACCAACAGAGCGTATCCCTTCTTCAGGCCGCCAGTCATATTGCTCTTCTGAGAAAGCTTCCCCCAGTGAGATCACTTGCCCTTGATTGAAAGCTAACATGCCTTTGATCGTGTTCTGAACTTCATTTTCTTGGGCACTTGCCCAAAAACAGACCATTCCCATGGTCAAAACAATTAATTTTTTCATAATCATAGTGTTAGATTAATTTCACCGATTTTCAATGAAGAAGATAAATATAGGGATAATAGAAGAAAATAAAATGTTGGGACATACCTGTGACTAGCTTCAGAAGTATATCAAAAAAACCCGGTTTGGGCTATTTGCCTTAAATGGAGAGGAATTATCGGGGGCTACTTTAGATTTTGAACTAGATAGTGAGCATCATATTAAATGAATCCCTGCACTTCTTTGCGTAGTTTTTTACATACTCCTGAATTCTTAGAATTGAGGATTTTTTTCTTTTTTGTGGTTCAAAACCTAATTTTTCGACCTGCATAACAACTTAATTTTAAGGGGCTTAATTTCAAAGTTACAAATATTTTACAATTACTTAACGTTAACTTTACATTTAAATTGTCTTGCAGAAATATAATTCTGCCCCTTGGGAAGACTTGCCATGCCCCGGTAAACAGAAATTTTCTGTAGTTATTCCCCTGGATAAATGCCAATTAGGTGGGTTCTGATGTAAAATGAGGTCTGCAGACTATCGGTCTTGGTCAGTTGCACTTTCATTATTTCCGAGGGCTTGATCGGCATATGACAAGCAATGCAATTATTGTCCTTTGAATGGGCCAATTCTGTTCTTACATCACACATTACGGAGCCTGAATTATGACATTTCACGCACTTTGAATTGAAATAAGCTGTGTTTCCCCTTTGTGATTTATGTGGGTCATGACAGGTCGTACAGTCCATATTCGAACTTTCCAAATAGCATTTGCTATTTGTCAACAGACCGTACTGGTTTCCGTGAACATCAAGTTTATCATTTGCCGATGCGAAATGAATATTTTGCGAATACTCGTTAAGATTTTCACCGGCAAGAAAGGAAAAAGGCTGCCCTTTTAATTGTCTTGCTCGTAAGCCTGAGTGACACTGGGCACAGGCGTCAAGTCGTTGCTGCCTCGAGAGTGTATCATATTTCATTATAAATTGTGGAGCCTCGACTTCAGGATTTTTCCTATGAAATGCGACGTGTCTTGCCGAGGGTCGATGACACCTTTCACAATCAACTCCATATACCATTTTTTCCTTGTGATATCGATTTCCTTCGCTCGAAGCATTACTCTTCGTGGCAAAGGTCATATGACATTTCAAGCATGCATCCCTTATAGGCCTGTCATTATCAGCATAAGACGGAAAACCAGGACTGTTGACCCAATTATCCGTTCCGGTATGATAAGAGGGCTGCAGTTGAAACAGTTTGTCATCCTTCCAGGTGCCATACGATTGACCTCTCACTCCAGACCCAATGACCAGATCGAATCTAGAGGGTGGTTTTCTTGCATTTCTATTCTTAAACGTTGTATGTACATAGAAAGAATTGACCCTTTGCTCCATGGTGAATTTAACATGTTCAAGGTCTAAAATGTTCGAATCTTCCTTGAAGCTGCCCAGTAAATTTTCAGAATTGGCGGGCGCAGATGTTTTGTAATGGGCCGTGTTTAAATGTTCGTTATAAATATCGGCGTGACATTCCACACACGACTCGGATCCCGCAAAATGTTCGCCATCAAAATGAGTGGCCAACGGAACAGGACTATAGTAGTCGGAATCCAATTTCGGATTTTTACAATGGAATACAAGGGCTATGAGAACCAATATCATAGCCCATGTACCATACTCCCTTATAGACTTTCCACTCAATTCACTTTTATTAGCTGTAGTCTATCGTTATTTTTTGCAGCCAAAATATGTTTCCCGCCCTTAATTGAAAGAAGCTCCATATCGCGAACGTCACCAACTATTTTCAATCCGGATTCCATCATGGGTATGGCATCAAAATTGCCTTTGCCGTCGCCTTGAAGGTAAAGACCAAAACTTGCATCCGCACGTGGGGTCTCGACTTCTGCATTATATAGATTGCCAGCCAGCACCACGTCTAAATTTCCATCGGAATTAAAATCATCGATTACAAACTTGTTGATACTTGATAGTTGCGCCAATTGAGGTAAGGGCTTCGATACAAACTTGCCATTTTGGTTCTCGAGATATACGCTCGCAAAGGATGTAATCTCGTAGCTCAAGGAATTCTCTAGCATTTCGGTGGTGTAAATCTGCTTTAGATTTGCGCTGGCAAAGGAGTTGTAGTCCTTGAATTTCTTCTTTATTGCGGGCATTTGTTGTGAAGAGCATTGACGACCTCGTACCGGAAACTCCGTATCGCCCTTTTTATAGCTCAAGACAATATCGGAAGTTTCATTTTCGTCGAAATCGTTCAAATAGATTTTGAACGGAGCTTCTTCACTTGCCTGATACTTATAGTTTTTGCCTAGATTACCAACAATCAGATCTTCATCCCCATCATTGTCAAAGTCTCCCTTTTGGATGTCAAACCACCAGCCATTCGATTTACCGGCATAAAGTTCATCGGTAACATCTTGAAATACGCCCTTGTTATTCTTATAGAATTTGATGGGCATCCATTCGCCGACAATCACCAGATCTTCCCATCCATCATTGTCGAAGTCTATCCATGATGAGGCGGTTACCAGTCCCAAGGATTTCAAATCTGGAAGTACCTCTTCTGTGGCGTCAACAAACTTGGCACCTGATTTGGTGCTGACGTTTTCCAGTATATATGAATCGGCGGGATAAGGATACTTTTTAGGAATCAAGCGACCACCAACAAATAAATCAAGGTCGCCGTCATGATCATAGTCGTTTGCTGTCACATCAAGTCCGCTTGTTCGAATATCGGGGAGCGCTTCTTTCAGGCGTCTAAATTGATTACTTCCCAAATTCTCATAAAATCGGTTTTGGTAACCCAATGAATTGACATCGAATTCGTTGCCGCCACTGGCGATGTAAAAATCTTGATCCCCGTCTTGATCGGCATCAAATATGACGATACCGAGGTCTTCATAATATTTATCTTTTTTAAGGTCTGGAATGGCTAATTCTTGAAAGTCACCCTCTTCATTTTGAATATAGACCGTTGGCGATTGGCCAATAGAGCCTCCCACGATATAGTCGTCCATGCCATCACCATTGAGATCGCCGCTCGCCAAGCCCGGACCCAGAGTAGAGTTCTTATGCGGTAAGAGTATTTCTTTTACAAAATCATCAAATGGATTTTCATGATGCCTAAAAAGATTGGTAGTATCAAGACTTTGAAAAAGTTTTTGTTCTACCAAAGAGGTGCGAACCGATTTTGTGTCAGCCTTGGATTCTGAATAGTCGACCCTGAGCCTTTGGTTGGCTTTAACGTCCATAAGCTTACTGATCGACCCATTGGACCATTCCACCAAAATACTATCTACTTGTTCTGCCGGTCCCAACCCAAAATGGAGTAGGGGGGTCACAGACGAGAGATAGCCTCGAACCGTATTATATTCTTGAACCTGTAGGCCCTCAGAAGTATATAGAGAAACTTTGCTTCCATTTGGCAATATTTCACCTGTGCCCGTCAACTCAAGTGTCAATTGATTGTTATCAAATGCCTCAGCGTTGTTTCTGTATATGCTTGAGGTATCTTCTAGGTTGTTAATGACAAGGTCAAGGTCCCCGTCGTTATCCAAATCGGAATAGGCAACTCCATTTGAAAAAGTTTTTTCATCAAATCCCCATTCCTCGGTTTTTCTCGAGAAGGTGAGGTTTTGATTGTTCTGGAATGCATAATTGCTCAATTTTTCTGAGGGAAGCTCCTCTAAATATTTTAAAAGCTCGACTTCCTCCTCCTTGTTCTCAGATTCGGGAGCTTTTTCGAGTTCATCGAAGAATTGACGGTATTTTGCATAAAAGTCTTTATTGTTTACGTCTCTTCGAATACCATTGGTAACGAATAAATCCTTCCATCCGTCATTGTCAAAATCGGCCAAGAGGCCGCCCCAGCTCCAATCAGTCGATGAAACCCCGGCCAATCGGGAAACATTGCTGAACAAGGGTAATTCGCTCGCCCCATTGCCATTGCTCATCTGCAATGAGTTTTGCATGTATTGATGGTGCAGCCCGTAATTTACCGAACTATAAAAGGCGTCAGGGTCCATAGACGACATATTGGCCTTTGAGCGAAAATTGTCTTCGGCCGACATATCCAATTGAAAGATGTCCATGAAGCCGTCGTTGTTAAAATCGGCAATATCGGCTCCCATACCAAAAAATGCGGTTTGTTGCAGGCTTGTGTTTATTTGATTGGTAAATGTGCCGTCTTGATTGTTGATGTACAAAAAGTCGGGCGCGTTGAAATCGTTGGAAACAAAGATATCTTGATAACCATCGTTATTGACATCAGAGACGACGACGCCGAGGCTCAACCCAAAATTACTGACTCCTGCGGTTGCGGTAACATCTATGAATTGACCTCCATCGTTTCGATACAATCGGTCTGAATCCTTTAACTCATGATTTTCCAACATGTAGGCATAATATTCCACTGGGGCCACGAAGCTGGTGGGCGGGTAGTTGGCCACGTAGAGGTCTAAATCTCCGTCTTTATCATAGTCAAAAAAGATGGACTGCATACTGATTCCGTCACAATCAATGCCATAGTCGGCGGCTTTTTCGGTGAAGGTATTGTCTTGGTTATTTACGAAGAGCACATTATTGTGGGGTGGATTTTTGCCGCTGACCGAACAGTAGATATCAAGAAATCCATCTTGATTAATGTCTACGAAAGTGGTTCCGGAGTACCAGCGTTCATCACCGATAATGCCGGCACTTTCAGAAATATCCTCAAATTTAAAATCACCCTTGTTCAAATAAAGTTTGTTGGGCACCATATTGCCCGTAAAGAAAATATCCTCTAGGCCATCATTGTTGACATCCCCTATGGAAACTCCACCACCCAGATACATATAAGGGTAGGTGAAATAGTTATATTTATGGGTTTCTGTAAGGGCGTTCTTAAAATCAATGCCTGTTTCGACAGGGTCAAGTTTTGAGAACAAGGGGCCGGTCGTTTTACGGTCATCGCACGAGAAGACCAAAACAGTCAAAAAAATGAAGCTGAGCACTTTTTTCATAGCCAAAGAAAAGTATTGTAGAATAAATCTAAAATAAGAATAACCCTCAACATAACTGTCAAGGGCTATTCGAAATATTTGTTAAAAACTAACTCAACAAATTAATACCCGGGGTTCTGAATAAGCGATGGATCTTTATCGATTTCAGACTGCTCTATGGGCATAAAATATACTTTGTCTTGCCATCTTCGATTCTCGAAAACGATATCTGTCGGGGTATAGGTGTAATCGAATTCGGCGGGATCTCTCCTGTAGGTTTCAGGTGTCATAGTAGACCCAGCTTTTTGGGTACCCTGAACAACGACCTGCTGTACCTGCTTATCCAAAGAATAAGGACCTTCCAACCAACGTTTCATATCAAAAAAGCGAATGTCTTCATTGGTGAGTTCCTTGTCACGTTCGCGTCTATATAGTTGTCTCAGTTCGTCACCTGAAGCGGTTACAGCGGGCAGGCCGTTTCTAAAGCGCAACTTGTTCAACCATGCAATGGCCTCACCCTCATCATTTGTTTCGATACTGGCCTCTACATAATTCAACAGAATTTCTGTATAACGAATGTAGGGCGCATCGATTTTTTGAAGATTTTTAGGCCATGAGGCTGGAAGGTTGGGATCCGAAAACTTCTTATAGTAATAGCCTGTTCGTGAACCGTTCCAATCTTCGATAGGACCTTGACGTGTGTCAACGCCATTGACAATGGTACCGTCAGAAAAAGTGTAGAAACCACTCTGAATTTCATTGAACTGATCAAACCTGACCACATCGTCGGTACGTGGTTTCCAAGGGGCGCCGTCGAAAAGAATCGTAGCGTATAAACGTGGCTCACGATCCGCATACGGGTCGGAAGCATGGGCAGGGTTGCCCCAATCAAAGGGAGTGCCGTCGGCCATCGTATATTTTTCCACCAAGGCTTCCGTTGGTGTTGTGCCGGCCCATTCGTGGTAGCCATTTGGCCCTTGGTTTAGGGCAAACATTCCTGGGCCTTGGTTCCATCCATCACCGCCGGCGTAGGTTCGCGAACCAAAACCGAATTCCTCGACCAATCGCCCCCAAATGAAGTCCTGATTTTGATCGCCTTGCAACCAGATATCCTGATAATTCTGTATGGCCTCTTCACGGGAAGCAGGAGCGGAATAATCCAATTTATAGCCTGTTGTTGCATCCAAAACGGCTTTTGATGCCGCTTTTGCCGCCTGATATCGATCGGTTTGGGAACCACCGGTATAACCGACCAATTCAGGATTGCTGTAACTTGCAATGGTTGAAACACTTGAATTTTTTGCCGGGTCATGTAAATCACTCGCCGCATGGGTCAATACCCTCGATTTCAATGCCATGGCTGTAATTCTGTGTGCCCGCGCCTTACTTTCTGGGGCATCTGCCAACAAGACAATGGCTTGATCCAAATCAGAGATAATAGCATTGACAGTTTCTTCAAAGGTCGCCCTTGGGTTGTTTGCCTCGCTATCAAGGCCAAGAGGCTCCAATAACAAGGGTACCCCGCCATATTGACGCATCAATTGGGAATAATAATAGCCGCGCATATAATAGGCTTCCCCCAACAACTGATTTAGCTCCTCTGGCGTAAAACCTGCTTCGTTATCCGGTAATCTCGAGATCGCAATATTGGCACCTCGAACAAAGGGATATAGATCGGGCCAGCTCATCCAGTCTCGATCCAAAAATGTGGAAGGGTCTGGGGTCATTTTACCTTCGGTATAACCATCAACTCCACGTCCAGGGTGTGTAAATACGGCTTGATCCGTATAGGCCTCCGTGGTTTCTTCTTCAGTGAGGGCTCCTGCCCAAGTACCTTGATACAGGTCCAAGACGGCGGCCCTGGCCAAACTCATGTCACTCCAAACGCTGACATCAGAGGCTTGACTTAAAGGCTGGGTTTCCAAAAAGTCATCGTTACATCCTACAAGTAGCAGTCCGAAGACCACCAAAGTCGTAATTTTTAATCCAATTTTTCTCATCATAGTCATTTTAAAAAGTTATTTGCAACCCAAAATTTATTGTTGTCAATAAGGGATAAATACCGCCGTTGGCCACACGGCCCCCACTAACACCTAAGGCACCATCGTTACTTTCAGTACCGTCGGCGTTGCGACCATTACGACTGAGAAGGTCATTGCTAATCTGCAGTACTTCAGGGTCGAACGGAAAATCAGTAAATGTCGCTAAGTTAGTACCTGAAACGGAAAGTCGCAAATTCTGGGCGCCTATAGCTTCTATCAATCCGCTGTCGAATGAATAGCCGATTTCCAAGTTTTTCAACCTGAAATAATCACGTGTGATCAAATAGGCATCCGTTTGGTTCGAGTACCATTGATCGCCCCGGTCGGCCAAACGAGGACCGTAGGCATTCGGATTGTCCAGTGACCAGGCCCTATCTCGCACGTCTCTTTGAACATTGGCCAAGGTACCTGACATAAAGCTCCATTCATATCGACTATACCCTCCTGTGGCGCCTGCCCAGTACATGCTAAAATCCAAATTCTTGTAATTTATTGAAGTATTCCATCCAAATTGGGTATCGGCAAAGGCACTGCCACCAGTTCGCGTCTTATCCTCTGGTCCAATAGCTCCATCACCACTGATGTCAATGACCCTAGCATCTCCTGGCTTTAATTCCGGCGTTACAGCACTATAATCCAATGTCTCCGCATCGATTTCCGCCTGACTACGGAAAACCCCATCATATTTATACAATAGCGGTCGACCAATTTCTCCGCCAGTCTGACGTTGCCATGGGCGATCGGCCAAATCGGGCTCATCAAAGAAGACAACTTCATTGTCGGTATTACTAAAGTTAAAGGTCAAATTATAGCTAAAACCTTCATCATTACCACCATTGAGGCCCAATGTGATTTCATAACCATTATTTTCAAACTCCCCGATATTGATCCTTGGGGGGTCGATACCACTGTAGTCTGGCAGGGTCAACAAAGGTTCTGTCAAAATATCCTTCCTTGAATTTTTGAACAGATCGAAACTTAACGACAATTTATTGTTCCATGTTCGCAAGTCGAAACCGATATTTTGGTTAGTAGCCGTTTCCCAGGTAATATTGGGGTTGGCCACGTTATTTTCGTAAGCAGTGGTCACAATGCCATCCAAAGCGGTCTGAGATAACTCATACGAATTCAAGTATTGGAATGGGTTCACCTGGTCATTACCCAATTCGCCATAGGAAGCACGCAATTTGAAATAGTCAAAGAACGGCAACGCTTTTTGGAAAAAGGGCTCTTCGCTTAAGACCCAACCGGCAGATACTCCTGGGAAAAAGCCAAAACGATTGTTGTCAGGGAAAAGATAAGATCCATCATATCGGAAGAGGAACTCCAACAAATATTTGTCCTTATAGTCGTAGTTCATACGTCCGAAATAGTTTAAACGGGCAACTTCAAAACCACTACCGGCACTTCTTTGCCCTTCTTGCCCCCCCAAATCCAATTGCGCTAACTCGCTTGAGAGAAAGAAGCGCTTAAAGGCTTCAAAAAATTGTTGCTCCGACTGCTCTTTGGTAACCCCGCCCAACAAACTGAAACTATGATCGCCAAACTCCCTTTGATACTGGCCGGTTAAAGTAGCGGTCAGGTCGGTCTTGGTTGTATTTGATTGCAATAAACTTGGATCGCCAGGTCCTCTTTGGGCTTCGGTCAATCCCGAAGAATCTCGATTGATCCCATCCCAAGTAAACAGGGTCCATGGGCGTTGCCATATCCTCCGCAATCTGGTGTACTTATCATAGGAGACCAAACCTTTAAATTCCAATCCCTCTACAAATGGTACCCTATAGGTCAAGCCGATGTTGCTTTGCACATAATTGTTGTCATCATCATCGTAACCTGGGCGATCTGTCACCCGAACGGCAGGGTTGTTACCGTTTTCGATATCTGGCCCCAATTCCCCGGTTGGCCAAAAGGCCGGAAACCAAGGATATTGTCGTATGGCATCTGCAAATATCCCGGCTTCACCGCGGGTATTTCTATATCGATTTTCCTGTCTAGAATATAAACCTACGTCGACACTCAAAGACTCGCTGATTTCGGCGTCCAGGTTCAATCTTAGATCAAACTGTTGATAGGGTTTTGCCCAGCCTCTAAAGTTTACGTCTTGTGATAGAAATCCAAACGATCCCAGATAACGTACACTTTCCGTGCCCCCGGAAACCTGTGCATTATGCCGAGAGATGGCAGAACCTTTTGTTGTGATGGCATCGAACCAATCCGTATCGGGATAGAGCCAAGGGTCATTTCCTAGCGCAGTGTTCGCGATACGGTCATTGGTAAAGGTCGGGTTGACCACCTCGCCATTATCGATTCTTGTATAAGGCGCGCCGCGACCGGCGTGAGCGGTTTCCCATTCACTTACAGGCAACTTATAGACATTAAGTACGTTGACCAAATCCATATACTCGGCCCCGGTCAACATTTCCGGAGTCCTGGTAAACTGTTGCGTACCAACAGAGGAAGTTAACTTAACCGTTGGCGCTCCAACCTTACCGCGCTTGGTGGTAACGAGTATTACCCCGTTGGCCGCCCGTGCCCCATATATGGCAGCGGAGGCATCTTTCAGCACCGATATACTTTCGATATCGGCCGGATTAATACGTGCGATACCGCCTTCACGGGCAGGTATGCCGTCGATAACGACCAGTGCTCCAGAGTTATTAAAGGTGTTGGTACCTCTAACCCGAATCGCCGGAGTATCTGCACCGGGAATGGCTTGGCCTGTATCCACATAGAGACCCGGAACCTTGCCCGATAATGCAGCTCCCAAGTTCGGTGAAGCTGACTTTTCCAAGTCATCACCGCCAACACTTGAAACCGACCCTGTCAAGGTGGCTTTCTTTTGGGTACCGTAGCCGACCACTACAACTTCCTCCAGATTTTGAACGTCTTCGTTCATTTGAACATCAATAACATTATTTACCCCTACCGGTAATTCTTGTGTTACAAAGCCGATATAGGAAAACTCCAAGGAAGCATCAGGGCTTCCAATAGTGATGGAGTACAATCCGTCGAAATCGGTAGAAACACCATTGGTCGTGCCTTTTTCGACGACACTTACACCAGGCAAAGGAGTGCCAGATGCATCGGTGACCGTACCTGTAACGGTACTTTGTGCGATTACCGTGGAAAATAATACTCCGCTAAAAAATAAAAAGCATGTGAGAAAGGCCCGATTTAGGAGCATACCCCACCCTTTAGAACTAGGCTGGTCAATCATGAGTTTAGGTTGTTTAAGTTAATTTTGATATACCAATATAGACAATTATATCATATCATTCATGAATATCATTTGTAAAATTCGATAATGCTATGATACTCTATGCTACTACTACGAAAATATTATTATTTTTAGATTTTAAAAAATTAAATTGATGTTTGTTTGATTATTTAACAAACATCTGCGAATGACATTGGGGAATTAACAATTTGGGAAAAACGTCCACCATGAATATTTGGGGGATATCAGCGGGTTTGAAAGATTTTTCCGATAAATGTGAATTATAATCATATTTTTGGACAGATTGGTTTTAGCGACCATCATTTTCCTTGATTTTAGAGCGATGCCCAACTACCTATTTGTATGTCACTGATCCATAAAATAATCGAGTTGAAACAGGACCACGGTCTGTCCAAACATGATCGATTGGTACAGGGTGTCATTGGTGCAATAGATGGAGGGGTATTGCAGATTGGGGATAAATTGCCGTCTATAAATATGATGGTCCGTGAGATTGGTTACGCCAGAAAAACAATCGTGAAAGCCTACGAAGAACTTAAGGATCGAGGCCTGGTTGAATCAAAGAAACTGCAGGGATATTATATTATTAGCCAAGAAACAAATGTTACTTTACGAGTAGCCCTGCTATTATTCGCTTTTCAAAGTTTTCAAGAAGATTTTTACAATACTTTCAGAAAGGAATTGGGCAATAGGTACCAAATCGATGTGTTTTTTCACCATAATAATAAATCAATCTTTGAGACGATCATTTCGAATATCCAGGGAAAATACGGCATGTGTGTGGTAGCCCCTATCCAAGATTCATCGATTACACCTCTATTGCAGAGCATCTCCTCTCAAAAATTACTTTTGGTAGATCGGTTTTTGTTTTTGGGTCCCGAATATTGTTTTGTCTCACAAGAATTTGAAAAGGCGACCTATGAGAAATTGGTCGATTTGTTGCCTGAAATCCAAAAATATAAGAGAATTGTGCTCATAGATGATAAGGCCTCTTATTCCCCGACTGGTATTCAAAGCGCATTTCAAAGATTTTTGTCGGATTATGGTATTGAAGGAATGGCAGAATGGGAGCACCACTCTGGAACGATAGAAAAAGGGGTGCTTTATTTTATAAAAAGCGATTCTACCCTCTGGCGTTTTTTGAAGGAATGTGTAGAAAAGGAATATGTGTTAGGCAAAGACTTGGGCATTCTTTCCTTCGACGATAACGTGATGAAGCAAATCGCCTTCGGAGGAATCACCACCTTGTCGACCGATTTTAATAAGATGGCCAAGATTGCCGCGAACCATATAAAGGAAGGTGAAATGGTTCAGACGATTTTACCGCTTAACCTGTTTCGTAGAAGTTCTCTCTAAAATATGTCTACCGCCAACGAAGAAGGAGTTTTTTTTGGCAGACCGAATTTCTTAAACCTTCCCTAATCGCCTAGTCGACCATTGACGAAGCTTGTTCCCTTAGGATTTGAAAAGACGAGTTATTGGAATTAAAAGAGTTTGCTAAACCATACCCACTTTAAATACAAATTCAGAATTGCTTAAAAGGTCAAGTGGTAATCTGATATTTCGGCGGAATACTTATTTCCATAAACATTTTTTGGCATCCCTACGTCAACGGGTGAAGGGGGTACCCATTGGCTTTTGACTCCTTCAATGGTAATACTGCCCCTTGGGTCGATGGTGGCGAAGGCATAAAGAGAATCTTTATAGGGGGCTATGTGCGACAGCCATTTGTAATCGTCGTACATCTGTTTGGGAAACCTTTCTGTATTTTTATACTTATCACCAAGCCACTGATAAGACATGCTGTTGATTTCCAAATAGTCTATTCCGTTTTGGCGATGGTGAAAATCGATATGGTTATGGCCGTTCATACAGCATATGATTTGATCGGCGTGTTCCTCCATGATTTTTTGAATTTCCAACCTATTTTTTACGCCCCATTGATAATGCCAAAGGCTTTGATGCGAGAAGATAATGGTAGGCAGTTCGGTGATTTTCAGATCAGATCGTAACCACTCGATTTGCCTTGGGTCAACAAACGTTCTGTACTCTTGGTCTACATAAAAATTCGATTTTTCATAATCTACGAACACCCCATCTTTGTAAAAGAAGTTCGCATCCAATATGACAAAATGAAAACCTTGAAAATCATAGGAATAATATGTATTTGGCATTCCCCAAAACTCAAGCATTTCTTTTTTGGAGTTTTTATCCATATCATGATTCCCCAGAACATGATATTTAGGACCTTTGAAGGTTTCCCAAATACCCATGAAACCCAAATTCTTGGAATCGGCTATACAGAAATCGCCCAGTTGTATGATAAAATCTGCTTTTCTACGTTGAGCCTCCGCTATGAATACAGACAATCGTTCGTCGGCGTCGGGCATTAAATCTTTGTGAACATCGGCCACAATGCCCATTATCAGTGGTTCTGCATTTCTTTTAGGTGATGTCACGGGCATGAACGAGATGGTGGTCGATGGCAAAATCATCGAAGTTGTCCCCATGCCCAATTGATGTATAAATTTTCTCCGGTCCATTTCGATTGAGGTTATCGCTTACAGGTCACTATTTTTCTCGGCCGAGTTTAGTTTCAATAAAGGGTCTCCGATGAAGGTGGAATCAATCAATTTTGAGGATTCACTCTTCAAATAGGTCAATGAACCGGCAAGCTCGGGAAATTTTTCCCGTAAAACATCATATTCTGGATTCGTGGCATATTCGCCCCAAATACCCAACATCAATTTTAAGTTTTCCTCATCTTCGGGATATTGTCCTTTGTCATCGGTTTTGACTATCCAATTAGCCAAAACACCTGCATATTCTTTTAGTACATCCCCGTATTTAGGATTGGATGCCAAATTATTCAATTCGTAAGGATCATTTTTTAGATCATACAATTCTTCTGAGGGCCGCTCATTCGACATAAATCGATCCTGAGCGGGATTTAATTTTTTCTCGTCATGCAATTGGCGCATTACCTGTACGAATTCGATGCCGTCAAAATCCATATAGGTGGGTTGGGTATACGGTCTATCAGTTTTGAAATTACGGATATACTTGAAATCTTTTGATCGCACCGAACGTATACGATCAATGGTAAAATCGCAGCGATCCCGGGTCGAAATGACATACTCTCGGTTACCTTCTGGGTTTTCGAAAATGTTCTTGCCTTCCATATATTCGGGAATTGGAATACCTGCCAAAGCCAATGAGCTTGTTCCCAGGTCAAGTCCGCTTATCAGATCACTGTTCTTCTTTCCTGAAGGGATATTTTCGTTGGTGTTGGTAAAATCAGCGATGATCAGTGGTACGTGTAAACCTCCGTCGTACAAAAATTGTTTATTGCGGGTCATTCGCATTCCGTGATCTGAAAAAAAGAACACAACCGTATTTTTCAGTAGATCGCTACGCTTAAGGCTTTCGATGATTTCACCAACTCTTTCGTCGGTTATCTGGATAGCATCAAGGTGATTGGCATATTCTTCAACTATTGCTTGATGATTCGGTAAATAAGGGGGTAAAACCACTTTTGATCTGTCTACAGGATTTTTGACCCGCTCCTTGAAACTGGCGGCGAAAATTTCCTTTCCTCCTTTTAGTTGGATCTGACCAAAAAATGGTTGTTTGCCTTTCAAGGTCGTCAGTTCTATAGGTATGCCACTTTTACCATATAATGGATGCATTTTATAATCTTGACTATAGAGGGCCTTTCGATCATAGGCAAAGTTGTAATCGTCTTTGCCATTGTTGAAAGTGAAGTAACCAGAATCTTTGAACAGTTCAGGAATCGTTTTTAGGTCGTCAGGAAGATAGATGGCCGACTCTTGGGTTCTTGAGCTGTGGTGATTATGGACACCTAAAGTTGTTGACATGACACCTGTGATGATACTAGATCGACTAGCCGAGCAAACTGGGGCCGGCATAAACACATTCTCATACAAAACACCTTGTTGCGCTAGGTTGTCAATATTTGGGGTATTGACAAGCGAGTTTCCGTATGCGCCCAAAAGCGGTGCCGTGTCTTCAAGAAAAATCCATAAGATATTTGGCTCTTCGAAGGCTTCCTTGAGTTGCTTTTTTTCAGTACAGGAAACGAATAGCAAGCCTGCCAAGACTAAGAAAAAGGATCTTCGCTTATGTGCTGATTTCACTTTCATTGCATTTTAATTGACCTTTTGAAATGCTATTAAACCCGAGGGAGGTACTGTGAAAGTAAATGTTCCTTCAGATAATTCTATCGACTCCCTTCTTGTTTCCTCACCAAGACAATTCTTTATGGAATATTCAAATTTCTTGGATTCCCCAGTGGCCACAATAACTATTCTAGAAGTTTGTTTCGCATTCAAGATGTCAAATTCTTTGTATTCATCCGTTTGGACTTCGACTATAATATCATTGAAAAGGGTCGTAATTTTCTTATGATCCTTCATTCCTTCCAAAATGGGATAATTGGTCAACGGACTTGTAGGATGAAAATCCCCATCCAATAGAACGTATCGATTTTTTAACCAATAATCAGTGTAGAATTTGATCATCTTAAAATGATCTTGTGGTATGTCTGCCAGCCTAACGGAAATCTGAGGTACTGAATACATAACGTTGAGCAATTGAAGTGCGGCCACCTCAACGGCTTCGTCATAATGCCACATCAGCATATCTGAATGCACTGCCGTATCGTCACTCAAAAGTCTGAGATCCGTGGTTCTGATCCTATTTACCGATGATAGATTAGGACAATCCGTGGCTCGAAACATATTGCCATATTTTCGCATTGCCGGTCCGATGTAAGGTTGCCTAAATTCGATCATGATGTCCGGTTTGATTTGTTGAAGTGCCTTCATCAAGTCGGTCATCAACACGTCTGTGGCCTCGTTCACAGAGGCATAATCACGACCATTGTCCTTGGTTAATTCGGTGTCTTTACCTGCAGTAAATCTTCCAATGAAATCAAGTTTAAATCCATCAAGGTCCCATTCTCTGGTAGCATTGACATATGTTTCGATAATGAACTGCCTAACTTCGGGATACCGCGGATCTAGTACATAGGTGCCTTGCCCATTCCAGTACCTAAGGAATTTCCCTTTCATTTTCTCATATGCCTTTGATTTTTCGCCAACAAAAGGCACGGCATACCATAAAATGAACTTCATATCCAATTCGTGTACGGCCTTGACAAACTCTTTCATTTTAGGAATTCGTTCCGGCTCCCAATCACCCGTGTATGCATAACCCCTGCTACTATCCAATGTCTGCCAGCCGTCATCGACGATAATGGACTCGAAGCCCATTTTTTTGGCGAGCTTGCATTCCGAAAGCAATTCTGCCATAGTGACGTTCTGATGATAACTGTACCAGCTCGAGTAGACCGGCAGGCGAGCTACTGCGGGAACTTTTGCCGGTTTGTATGAATCAAAGGAAGCCCACCATTGTGCAACTTCGTCAAGTACTTTGGAGTAAGGCAAGGGTCGTGCGTCAAAACGGACTTGGACTTTGTATTCCTTAAGCGCCTTATGTGGTTCTGAGAAGAAAATCATCTCATTGTATATCATACCATCTTCCTCTTTGACACCGGCGCTCAAGATGGTCGTGTTCAAGGCTTCAGATGCCGAAAAACTCAGGCGATTGGTATCGTCATGACCAAATAGGGTGATAACCGGGGCTTGTTTGGCAAGCATGGATCGTGTTGCTGAAGGCCCCCAACTGGGACCAATTGTCTTGTTGGTGAAAGCTCCGGTGCTCCAGTAACCTGCCACATTACTGGAGGGTAATTTCCAATTTAGGGAAAATTTGGGAGGAGGCGTTCCGGTTTCGTGTTTCAGGGTAATTGTAACTATTTCAAGACCTTCACTAATTTTTTTTACGTCGGTTTTGACTTCAAATTCATCGAATTCACCTGATAGCGATACTTCATAACCGGCTAGTTCAAAAATTTCGGATTTTTCTTGGGCCGATACGGTGGCCATTGTCAAAATTAGAAACCAAATCGATATCCATTGTCCAAGTTTGGCTTTCATTTGTATCATTTTGTATTGTAGTGACTACATTTAACAACAAGTTACGAAATGGGATTTGGGGCATATTTTGTTTCCAAATTGGCAATCATGGTTTTGGTTATTTTCTCAAGGTTATATCGAGGTCTCCAGTTCCAATCGCGCCGTGCTTCGGCATCTTGAACACTATTGGGCCAATTGGCCGCTATAACTTCCTTATAGTCTGGGACGTACTCAGTTTCAAATTTCGGATAGATTTTCTTAATAGCGGCTACCGCCTGAGACGGAGAGAAGCTGGTTCCTGAAATGTTATACGAGGTTCTGACTTTGATGTTCTCCTTTGGCACCGTCATAAGTTCAAGAGTCGCTCTGACCGCATCATCCATAAAGATCATAGGCAGTGTCGTATGTTCATTTAAAAAACATTCAAATCGTTTTTGCTGCACCGCCTGATGATATATATCGACGGCATAGTCGGTAGTACCTCCTCCAGGATCGGATTGATACCCAATGATTCCGGGGTACCTCAATGATCTTACGTCCAATCCGTATTTGGTAAAATAGTACTGCCCCCAATTTTCGCCGGCCACCTTGCTGATTCCATAGGCCGTCGTTGGGTTGCGACATGCATCGTTAGGGGTGTTGGCCCGAGGGGCGTTTTGACCAAAAACGGCAATTGAACTTGGAAAAAAGACCTTCTCCATTTTATTGTCTCTGGAAACCTCCAAAACGTTGAGCCAGGCCTTCATGTTTATCTCCCAGGTACGTAAGGGGGCTTTTTCACCATTGGCCGAGAGAACCGCAGCTAAATGGTAAATTTCCTTTATATCATATTTGCGTACCACCGACTCAAGCCGTTCCCCGTTCGTCACATCGACCCGTTCAAAGGGTCCCGCACTTGCATCGATTGTATTAATATCGGATGCAATCACGTTTTCAGCACCGTAATAGGTCCGAAGTGCCGTGGTCAGCACTGACCCAAGTTGTCCGTTGGCCCCGGTAACTAAAATTTTGCCCATGCTATTATCTATGTTAATTTTGAAAGTTCACGAAACCGAACTACCGCCAAATATTTAGAAAGTTGTTTTATTGCTAAATGAATCCCCGATTTTTTTCTTTTGACCATGGATTTTCGAGACGAAGCAAGAACTTTTAGGCTTGGTTCATACCTTTTTATCAAAACGGGCTTGGACAACCGTCACTAGTTGAGAAAACAACCCAGCTTTTTGGGCCGGGTCGCTTCAAACCAACTCAACTAAAATCTTTTGCATTTGTTCATGTGCCGCAAACCCTTTCTATGATTATTTTCAAGTACCAAGTGGGATTATTAGCTTGTAAATTTACATATAACGGTTTTTATTTCTAACGAATTGCAAAAAATAAGTTTTTTTTATTGAAATATGTAATATTTCAATTATTTTTACTTTAAGCGGGTCAAATTTTGATCCAAAACAGTAATAATTATTTCTACTACTATGGAGCAATTGGACGGAACAGATTTAATCATCCTCAGAATTTTGCAAAAGAATGCCAAGAAAACGGCCAAAGAAATTGCCCAAAACTTGAATCTCACGGTCTCCCCGGTATATGAACGAATAAGGAGATTGGAAAAGCAAGGCTATATAAAGAAATATGTGGCCATGCTTGAAAAGAAGTTGATCAATCTTCCGGTGACAACTTTCTGTCAGGTATCCATGCGATATCATGAAGAGGCATTTATAGAAAAGTTTGAAGAACAAATTCAAAGCCTCGAGGAAGTACAGGAATGTTACCACATGGCAGGTAAAGTAGACTTTATTCTGAAGATAAATACCAAAAGCTTAGAGGATTATCATGATTTCGTGAAATACAAACTCACCAAGATTGAAAATATCGGAGAGTTGAATAGTTCTTTCGTGCTTAAGGAAATAAAACATACTTCCGAGTTTTATATTTAGCCAAACTCTCGCAACTGTCCGTTACATCCCGAAGGTATTTAGCGGCTATTCGTTCCAGCGTGGGAGAGGCATGAATTTTTCCATAAGAGGTATTATCACAGATTAGGCTGGATTGGAACGAATTGTTATTAAAAGAATGAATGGGCTATCGCTAGGTACTACTGAAAAGACCGTTCATTTAGGTGCCTTTTTGCACGACTGGTTTACCATCTCTATAGCTTCCATTTTTATCATGTGCAGCCCCATTTTCAAAGACAAAGGTTGCTGCGTCAGCTTCCGGCATTCTTTGATTTTTGTAGTAGACAGTTTCAGAATCTTTTGCGTACGAATGGTTTATGATTTCAAAGGATTGCGCATCGATTGAAGGCATCACCTTGCCATCATAGAAGATAGAGTCATTGATTCTTAAAAAATATCGGTTCATGAATTTCACTTCTTTTGGATTCTGGTGTGGAATCCGAATCAATTCATTTTCCTTTGAAAAAAAGGAAAGCCAGTACACATGATATTTGTCAATACCATGGCTGCTATTATTTAGTAAGGCGAACGATTCGGCATCACCCTCGATAGGCATAAAAACATCGTTTGGTCGAACAAAGATTTTATTTTTGTCCCTTACAAAATACTCGTTTATGATTTCAAAGGTGGCATAGTCACAGTCGATTTTCTGGTTTCGAAAATAATGGTGTATTCCATCATGCCCCCAATCGAAGTCCGTTTGGATATAGGTGTCCGGATCCGCACCTTCAATAATGGTGGCGACCGCATGATATTCTTTGTTGATGAGTTTTTTTTCAAAGGAGAACACGTGGCGTTTGTCAAAACCGATGTGTGCCATGAAGTCACCTTTCTTAATATGGAATTCCTCAGGGCTCAACTCGATGTTTTGTACGGGATAGGCCTCATAAAAAACATGATTTTCGTCTTTGCCCAAAACAGGGGTCAAAACCTCAAAGCTTTTCGTGTGAACCATCATTTCGGTTTTTCCCAATTCAAACCAGTTGCCCATGGGGCTATAAATTATTTTCGATTTAGAGCTGTTGTAATAATGGTTGTTTGAAATTTCTTTGTCAACGGGACTGCCCAAGGGGTTGCAGGCCTGGAGCGACCATAGCACTGGGGCAAAAAGAATTCTAAAAATCGATTTCATGTTTTTGTATGGAATGACTTAATCAACTAACGAAATCGACCAAAATAGATTGTACAAAAAACCTGCACATTGCATACAATGTGCAGGCCTGGTTTTAGGTCGTATTTGAATTACCCCAAAAATGGATAGCGATAATCCTCAGGACTCACAAAGGTCTCTTTGATCAATCTAGGTGAAACCCAACGCAGCAAATTCTGGGCAGATCCCGCCTTGTCATTGGTTCCAGAAGCTCGAGCACCACCAAACGGTTGTTGACCGACTACCGCACCTGTGGGCTTGTCATTAATATAAAAGTTGCCGGCACAATTCTGTAATGCTTTTGTTGCCTCATCTATGGCATACCTATCTGTTGAAAGCACAGCACCTGTCAAGGCATATTCAGAGGTGGAATCGACCAAATTCAAAGTTTTAGCCCAGTCCTTGTCGTTATATATATAGATTGTGACCACAGGGCCGAAGAGTTCTGTTTCCATGGTCGTATATTTTGGGTCGGTCGTTACGATCACAGTCGGTTCAATAAAGTAGCCTTCCGATTTATCATAACCACCGCCCACCAAGATTTTGGCTTTTTTATCTTTTTTGGCCTGATCGATATATTTGGCCAATTTGTCAAATGAGCCTTCGTGTATAACGGCCGTTATAAAATTGGACATATCTTCAGGCGATCCCGGAGGGTTGAAAGACTCCACATCTTTTTTGACAAGATCGAGAATTCTTTTGGCCTTTGATTTTGGGAGGTACACACGCGATGCGGCGCTACATTTTTGACCCTGAAACTCAAATGCCCCCCGCGTAATTGCCGTTGCCACCTGTTTGGGTTTGGCCGACGGGTGGGCAATAATGAAGTCTTTACCGCCGGTTTCCCCAACGATTCTAGGATAGGTCTTATAGGTGTGAATGTTGTTTCCGATTTGTTTCCATAATTCTTTAAAAACATAAGTGGAACCGGTGAAATGAATTCCTGAAAAATCAGGACTTGCCAAAACTGTTTTGGTGATCATTACGGGATCACCGTAGACGACATTGATTACACCATCGGGCAGGCCTGCTTCTTTGAAGATATCTACAATTACCTTGGCCGAAAATATCTGGCTGTCACTCGGTTTCCATACGACGACATTGCCCATCATTGCGGCACTTGCAGGCAGGTTTCCGGCAATGGCCGTAAAATTAAAAGGTGTGACCGCATATACAAATCCTTCCAACGGACGATATTCAACACGGTTCCAAATTCCTTCCGAAGATTCAGGTTGTTCCCCATAAATCTGCGACATGTATTCCACATTAAAACGAAGAAAGTCAATGAACTCGCAAGCCGAGTCGATTTCTGCCTGATGGATCGTCTTTGATTGTGCGATCATCGTGGCGGCGTTGATTTTGGCTCGATAGGGCCCGGCTATCAATTCGGCCGCCTTCAGAAAAATGGCGGCTCGCTGTTCCCATGTTAAATCGGCCCATGCATCACGCGCTTTCAACGCTGTTGAAATTGCCTCGGTCACGTGTGATTTATTGGCGATATGGTATTTGCCCACCTTGTGTTTATGATCGTGTGGTGGAGACATGGGTCTTGTCTTTCCCGACTTCACTTTCTTCTTGCCGATGTACATCGGCACCTCGAGAGTTCCGTTATAATAAGTTCTGTATTGTTTCAATACTTCTTCACGTTCTGGGGATCCCGGAGCGTAGCTTTTTATCGGTTCATTGACCGCAGGTGGAACTTGAAAAAAACCTTTACCCATGATGCTTTTTTTAGGTGTTAAAAATTGGCACAAAGGTACGAAAACGGAATGCGAATAAAAACTTAAATGTAAGCCTAAGCGAGGTCTAGTTCAACGCAAAAGGAGCGTGGAACTTAAAGGTAGGAATGAAGACCCTGAATTTTTCCGTAGAACTAAAATTGACCATATTATAATGGCCCTTCATGGCCCCTATTGGCGAGGCCAAAAGACAACCTGAGTTATAGGTGTGCGATTCACCGGGCTTGATGACAGGCTTCTTGCCAATAACACCTTCACCATCCAACATCTCCATCTCATTTAAAGAGTCATAGACCTGCCAGTGCCTAGAAGTCAATTGAACCGAACTTTTGCTCTGATTTTCAATGGTGATCGTATAACCAAAAGCAAAATGCATCTTGTAATTCTTGAAGAATGTGCCTTCAAACGTTGTGCGGACTGAAATCTTTATGCCTTTGGTTACTAAAGTTGTCATAATGCGATGTGGTCTAATAACTGAATACGTTTCCTACGAAAAGGGTCATCACAGCAAAGAGCGCTAATATAAAAAAAATACCATTAAGGAATATGTATTTAAGGGTTGTCTTGAATATTCCTTGCCGATAAAACTTACGCATTGCCGCAAATAGATAGGTCGCGAAAATCGTAATGAAGATCCAACCTGTGTTAATGTCAAAAATCGAATCTATCAAATAGCTAATAATGAGCAAGATAAATAACAATGAGGTAATGTGAAAGCTAAAGATCAAATGATCGGTATAAGTGTATTTTTTTCTGATATATACCAACCAAATGAAGAGGGCGAAGATTGGCAGGAAGAAAAATACACCAAATGGCAACTTCGAAATCAGTCGGCTTAAAAAGCTTCCTGGCTCCCGCTGAAATGCTAAAAAGCCGTTAGCGGTATTGAAGGCCACCCGATTTTCGAGACCATTCTTAATTTCATATTTGTCTCGGGCATCCTTGAAGTCGTAAATACTGTCTTTACGAATGAGGGTTTCAAAAAAATCATGTTTTTTGGTAAAACGAGCGTCGATTGACCTATCCGTGATTTGATTGAAATGAGCTTTCGGATTTAATAAAATTAAGGAGTCCCTTCTTTTCCCTCGCTCTACAAAACTGTTGAGTCCTTTATTTAGATCAAGAGAATCCAATTCTTGTTGAACTTGAAGGGAATCTTCAGTGTTCAGCTCGAAATTAAATCTGCTCAATCTGGTAATACCGGATTCATCGTTTTTGGTGCCATATCTGTCGAGTTTTTCATAATTGCCACCATAGTTCACCATCAGAAAGTAAATGATCGAAAGACTTAATAAAAATCGAAAGGGGTTGGTAAACGATGCCCTTTTTCCACTAATATAATCACGTGTAATTCTTCCTGGCCGAATCAACATTACGGATAGCGTACGAAGTAATTTGGAATCGTAGGAAATTAGGCTCGAAAAAAACTCGTCAAAGAAGTCCTTCAGGGTCAGTTTTTTGGTGCTATTGGCCTGGGAGCAATTTGGACAATACTTGTCGGTCATTTGCAGCGGTTGGCCACAATTGAGACATTCGGTACCCCGATGTTCAAGTTTGAACCTGCCTTTGGGTACTATGGTTGGTTTGTCACTCATTTGCTTGCTACAAAAGGAGGCAATAAATATACACCATCAGAACGAGAACTTGTTCCTTTGAACTTTGGGTATAAGGTCGGTTTATCGGTTTGTAGGTTTATTTCGTGGCCCCGAAACCTTAAACCTCCCCTAATTTGTGATATTGCGGGAATTGGCCGAACCGATACCTATTATGCTATCGTACAGGTCGCCAAAATCGCGGTAGTAGACCAATATGAGGTAATTGTTTTCGGTAAAGTGATAGTTGCCTGAAATCGTATTCAAGTCGATGAGCCCATCCTCCTTTTGTACGATGTACTTGTAATTGTAAAAACCTTGCTTCATTTTGATGGCTCCCTCCATCATGCCATTGTCTTCATTGTAGACAAGTTTGTTCTCATCGGTCAACGCATAATTGTTGAATTTTCCGAAGACATGAACATTGTCTAACCCCATTACCTCATCATAGGGTAGACTGAAATGTATGTTGGTATACTCTGCCTCACGTGAAATATCATTACCCTGTATCGTGCGAACCACGAAATCGCCGTTAATGTCAGGATAGTAGGTATAGGGTATTTCGTATCTGGGAAGGTCTGCAAACAAATAGTGCTGGTAGATATCTTCAAGCTCGATACGTGATATCTCCGCACTGGGCGCCCGTAGGTCTTTCGTATCAAAATTCAAGAATTCATTTCCCCCAAAAAAACTGGTTTCATAATCGTATTTGTAGACCAACTCATTGCCGATCGTGAATTGCGGTGGTATATTGAAAAGAGCCGTTGGCCAGTGGTGGTTTTTTAGAATGGCGATCTTCACTTCCTTTTTAGGATTGACCAAACGGGTATTTCCGGCATTGATATTGAACTGTACGACCTGCTTTTCATTCAAAAAGTCAAAGTCACGCGACCGTTTTTACTACCGCGCCAACTTTTACCAAATCTTTGTAGACCACAAATCTTCGTGAAAATTGAAGTTCATCGATATTGTTGTAGATCAGAAGAACGTAATTGCCACTGACCTTTAAACGCACCTCGTTGTTCGGAATCTGAAGTTTGTAATTCGAATATGGCTGTAGGGTATTATAGCTATTGCCGTAGTTGATGATGCGCTGATTGTCGACTCCGGTCAGGTATTGTGACTTCAAAAGGTCGGAGGCCGTCCAATCATAATCACAATGAATTATTTTGTAGTAGTAGTCCTGTTCGTTCGCCAAAAGGTCGTCAAATTCTAGATAAATGGGTTCCCCGATTTGTACCACCGGAAATTGATCTTCCGTCGGACCTTTGAAAATGATGGTCTTGATGTTCTCAGGAGCATCTACCTCTTCATAGACTTGGCCGAATGCGAAAGTCGAGAAAAGCAGTAAAAATAATGTTTCTAAGGCTTTTAGGCTCATGAACCTTTTAATTTCGCGTAAAGTTAAACAAAAAGCATACCTAAAAAACTAAGCTCGTCGTAATGCCTAAATTAATAGGCAATTGATTCAATTTGTCGAATCTGCTTTCTTGACCAAGCCCTAACATCGATTTTGGAAATTTCTCAATTTGATCGAGACCTTTCCCTTTTTTTCTGTCAATTGCGAAGGCAACTTAAAAAAAGCGGGTGGCCGATTGCAAAACCGCTAATTTTCACCACTGTGCAAAAAGTTTAAACGAGTTCATTATGAAAACAATCGTTTTAATACTAAATTTGCTCGAATTTTTAACAATAAGGTCTACCACAATATGTCTAAAGACATCCGCATCAAGAAGGGGCTGAATATTAATCTCGTCGGTGCCCCCGAGCAGACTACTTCGAAAGCCGTTTTAAGCAATGTTTACGCCCTTAACCTTAATGATTTTCATGGGATAATGCCCAAAATGCTCGTAAAGCAAGGGGCTGAGGTAAAAGTTGGTGAAGCACTTTTTTATAATAAAGACAACGAAAGCATGCTATTCGTTTCACCTGTGAGTGGCGAATTGGTGGAAATTGAAAGAGGGGCAAGAAGACGGATTCTCACACTCAAGATCTTGCCGGATAAAACCCAAGATTCGCTTTCACATGAAACCATCGATGTAGCATCCACCTCTAAGGAGACCATAAAAGAGTTTTTATTGAAGTCAGGTTGTTGGCCGTTTATCAAACAACGACCTTATGATGTGATTGCAGATCCGGACAATAATCCGAAAGCAATTTTCATTTCAGGATATTCTACGGCCCCATTGGCCGCCAATGCCGATTTTGTGTTGAAAGGAAGGGAAAAGGAACTGCAAACTGCGATTTCGGCACTTGGCAAATTGACTCCGGGTAAAGTGCATGTTTCGATAGGAAAGTCGGCAAATTCACCATTGGCCGGAATGCAAGGAGTTGAATTGCACAAGGTTTCGGGCCCCCATCCAGCGGGACTGGTCGGGACCCAAATCAATAAAATAGACCCGATCAACAAGGGCGAGGTAGTTTGGACAGTAGCTCCGCAAGACTTGATAATAATAGGCGAAGCCCTATTGACAGGCAAATTCAATCCGACCCGATTGGTTGCCCTTGCAGGCTCCTCTGTAAAGAAACCAAAATATTATACCACGAAAATTGGAGCCGAGATTTCCACCTTCCTTTACGGAAGTGGAGTCAACGAAGAAAAGATACGCGTAATCAATGGCGATGTTTTGACCGGGTCGAAAAGCAGGCCCGATGGGCACTTAGGTTTTTATAACAATACGGTTACCGTGATTCCAGAAGGGGACGATTATGAATTCTTCGGATGGAATAAACCCGTTTTCAACAAAATTTCGGCCACTAGGGCAATGACATTTTCATGGATGCAGCCCAACAAAAAATACAAGCTTGATACCAATACCAATGGCGAGCACAGAGCCTTTGTGGTTACAGGAATGTACGAAAAAGTATTTCCAATGGATATTTATCCGTTGCAATTGTTAAAGGCATGTATGGTCAAAGACCTCGATGAGATGGAACAGTTGGGCTTATACGAAGTTGCGCCTGAAGATTTTTCATTGACAGAATTCGTTTGTATATCAAAGCAACCGCACCAACAGATCATACGTGAAGGGCTCGACTTGCTACAAAAAGAAATAGGCTAAAGATGAGTAATAAAAGACTGAGTTTCAAAAAGAGGCTTCATATTTTAAAACACCACTATCGTGGCAAGAAATGGGCTCCTGCGTTCAACGCAATTCATACTTTTTTATTCGCTCCAGACGAAACGACACATTCGGGTTCCCATATTCGTGCGGTAGATGATTTGAAGCGAACGATGAACACCGTAATCATGGCCTTGGTTCCCATTTTACTGTTTTCAATGTTCAATGCGGGCTACCAACATTATTCTGCAATCAATGGCTTCCCTGAGAATTTTTCCGTTATGGAACATTTTTCTGACATGGGACAATTTTTGGATCGGCATTGTGAAAGTATTGCCCCTGCTCGTGGTTTCGTATGGTGTTGGGCTCTTGATCGAGTTTATTTTCGCCGTTATCAAAGGCCATGAAGTTGAAGAAGGGTATTTGGTTACCGGTATGTTGGTACCCTTGATCGTGCCCATTGACACCCCACTTTGGATGTTGGCCGTCGCCGTTGTTTTTGGCGTGGTCATCGGAAAGGAGGTTTTTGGTGGTACTGGAATGAACATACTCAATCCGGCCCTGACGATTAGGGCCTTCCTTTTCTTTGCTTATCCGACTTGGATGAGTGGTGATAAGGTATGGGTGCATGAGGCGCGCGAACGTGCCGATCAGATTGCTGAAGGAGCGACAAATGTAGATGCGATTTCCGGTGAGACCGTACTGGGGTATTTAGCTCAGAACAACGGAGCAGAAATGGCGTCGAAATTCGATACTTGGGATATGTTCTGGGGTTTTATTCCCGGTTCCGTAGGTGAGACCTCGGCATTTTTATGTCTGCTGGGCGGTCTCTTTCTAATCTTCTCGAAAATTGCCAGTTGGCGAATCATGGTCAGTGCCGTTATCGGTTCCCTGGTAATGGGGTTGATTTTTAATGGTGTCGTAGATCAAGGTTGGATCGGGGAAACGAGTAAGTTCTACGGCTTGATGAGTTTTGATTTCTGGAAACATTTGATTGTTGGGGGTCTCGCTTTCGGTATTGTTTATATGGCGACCGACCCTGTGACCGGTTCCCAGACAAATCGCGGCAAATGGATCTATGGCTTCTTGATCGGATTTATTTCAGTAATGATCCGAGTGTTCAATCCCGCCTACCCAGAAGGGGTTTTCTTGGCAATATTATTAATGAATGTATTTGCTCCGACCATCGACCACTATGTCGTTCGAGGCAATGTAAAACGAAGGTTGAAGCGTTTGCAGAATGCGACCATTTTTCCGAAGGACTCCGAAGGAAAAACAGAAGAACTAAAAGCTGAAACAGTATAATCATGGCGATCAACACTGAAAAAAATAGCTATACCGTAATTTTTGCGACGATAATGGTAATAGTCGTCGGAACTATTTTGGCCTTTTTGGCCTCTGCACTTCGGCCCAATATCGAAGAGAACATGAGGTTTGAAAAACAACAGAACATTCTCTATGCGATGGGCGTAAGTGAAAATGAAGGTGAGAGCAGTGTAAACTTTATCCCAAGGGACAAGGTCGAAGAAGAGTTCAAAAATTACATCAAGGAACAATTGGTCATCGTAGGCGATAAAGTCGAAAAGGATTCGGCGGCTTATTTGATAGACTTGAAAAAAGAACTTGCCGCTGCCAAAAAGGGGCAAACACCCAGACTTCCTCTATTTATCGGAGAGAAAGACGGAAAAAAGTCATATATCATCCCGATGTATGGCAAAGGGTTGTGGGATGCCATATGGGGTTTTGTCGCCCTAGACGAACAAATGGTGGTGCAAGGGGTTTTCTTTGATCACAAAGGCGAGACACCAGGTCTAGGAGCAAATATCAACCAACGCTATTTCATGGATGATTTCTCAGGAGAATCGATTCTAGATGGAACCCAATATGCCGGAATCGGTGTCGTCAAGGGAAACAATGATCCGTTGAACAAAGACAAAGGTGACAACGAAGTTGATGCCTTGGCAGGTGCAACGATCACGGGTAACGGCGTTTCTGCAATGATCAAGGAAAGCATCAATATGTACAAAGACTATTTGAAGAATATCAGAAAAGAATAATATGGGACTACTTTCAAAAAAAGATGCCAACTTAATCCTCGATCCATTGGCTGATAACAACCCGATTACCATTCAGGTATTGGGTATCTGTTCGGCCTTGGCGATCACCGCTGAGTTAAAGGCCTCGATTGTAATGGCGATTGCGGTAATTTTTGTTCTGGGAGTAGGTAATGTTGTGGTTTCGGTGATGCGAAACATCATTCCCTCTAAAATACGGATTATCGTTCAACTGATCGTAGTTGCCACTCTCGTAATTATTGTGGATCAAGTACTAAAGGCCTATGCCTATGATCTCAGTAAAACATTGGCGGTTTTCGTCGGTTTGATTATTACAAACTGCATTATTATGGGGCGATTTGAGGCCTTTGCCCTGGGTAACGGCCCATGGAAGTCGTTTCTCGACGGAATCGGTAATGCATTGGGTTACGGAGTGATTTTGATTATCGTCGGTTTCTTTAGGGAATTGCTCGGATCAGGTACCTTGATGGGATATAAAGTGTTGGGAGATCCCATCGCAAAAACAGGGTTATATGCCACCGGTTATGAAAATAATGGTTTTATGATCATTCCGCCCGCGGCATTGATCGTAGTAGGTATCATAATTTGGGTGCAGCGTTCAAGAAATCCAGCATTGGTAGAAGACAATTAATAGAACAGGATTATGTTAGAGCATGTAGAATTATTTTTTAAGTCCATCTTCATTGATAATATGGTGTTTGCCGTGTTCTTGGGGATGTGTTCTTACTTGGCGGTTTCCAAAAAAGTGGCGACCGCGGTAGGTCTTGGGGCTGCAGTAATTTTTGTTTTGGCCGTGACCGTACCCTTGAACTGGTTGCTTGATAAATACCTTTTACAAGATGGTGCCTTGGCCTGGCTGGGGCCAGAATTCGCCGATTACAACTTAAGTTTTTTATCGTTCATACTTTTTATAGCAACGATAGCCACCATGGTACAATTGGTGGAAATTGTCGTTGAGAAATTCTCTCCGGCCTTATACAATTCGCTGGGGATATTTTTACCCTTGATTGCTGTGAACTGTGCTATATTGGGGGGATCCCTGTTCATGCAGGCAAGGGAGATCGAGACCTTGGGATTGGCCTTCAACTATGGGGTCAGTTCAGGTATTGGCTGGTTCTTGGCCATCTTGGCGATTGCAGCGATCCGTGAGAAAATACGATACTCAAATGTGCCCCCTCCGTTACGTGGCCTGGGCATTACCTTTATCATAACAGGTTTGATGGGAATCGGTTTTCAAAGCTTTGGCGGAATGTTGACAGGTGGCGATGATGCCCCACCTCCGGTAGAGGAGACCACGGCCCAAAAGATTAAGGAAGAATCTAAAGAAAAAGATGACCTGTCCTCAGAAGTGGTGGATATTGATGAAAAGGAAGTCTCTTATAACGACGCTATAAACAAATAAAAATGATTTTAGCTACAAGTACCGGAGGAACCATATTGATAACTGTTGTCGCGTTCCTTATTCTTTTATTGCTATTGGTCGCCCTCTTGTTGTTCACAAAAGAAAAGCTATCTCCTTCGGGCCCTGTGACCATTACCATTAATGGTGAAAAGAAAGTTGAGGTCGGTTCGGGAAATTCGTTGTTGACTACCTTGGGTAACCAAAAAATATTTCTTCCTTCGGCATGTGGCGGAGGCGGAACCTGCATTCAGTGTGAGTGTCATGTACTTTCAGGTGGAGGTGAAGCCCTTCCGACAGAGACCCCCCATTTTTCCAAAAAAGAACTGAACCACGGTGCTCGATTGGCCTGTCAGGTAAAAGTGAAGCAGGATATGGAGATTACCATTCCTGAGGAGGTCTTTGGAATTAAAAAGTGGGAGGCCACCGTAGTTCGCAATTATAATGTTGCTTCTTTTATCAAGGAATTTGTAGTTGAAATTCCAGAAGATATGGGTTATAAAGCTGGGGGATATATACAAATTGAAATTCCACCATGTGAAATAAAATATTCCGATATCGATATTACGGCCCACCCAGAAGAGCACGAAACACCCGATAAGTTTCAGACCGAATGGGATAAATTCGGATTATGGCCCTTGGTCATGAAGAATACGGAAACTGTTGAAAGGGCATATTCAATGGCCTCCTTTCCCGCCGAAGGAAGAGAGATCATGTTGAACGTTCGAATCGCCACACCGCCATGGGACCGGTCTAAAAATGGCTGGATGGCGGTCAATCCTGGAGTTGCGTCGTCGTATATCTTTGCTCAAAAACCGGGTGATAAAGTGATTATTTCAGGGCCCTATGGAGAATTCTTCATCAACGAATCGGATTCTGAAATGCTGTATGTAGGAGGTGGAGCAGGAATGGCCCCCATGCGTTCGCATTTATACCACCTCTTTAAGACCTTGAAGACCGGAAGAAAGGTTACCTATTGGTATGGTGGCCGTTCGAAGCGAGAACTGTTTTACCTGAAACATTTCTACGATTTGGAAAAAGAGTTCCCGAATTTCAAGTTCTATCTGGCCTTGTCGGAACCTTTGGAGGAAGACAACTGGAAGGTCAAGAAAGATATCGATGATGAGGAAGGCGATGGCTTTGTCGGCTTTATTCATAATTGCGTTATAGATAATTATCTAAACCACCACGAATCACCTGAAGATATCGAATTGTATTTCTGTGGACCACCATTGATGAACAAGGCCGTTCAGAAAATGGGAGAGGATTTCGGTATTCCCGATGAGCATATTCGCTTCGATGATTTCGGAGGATAATCTTTGGACTATCCCACTGAAAGAGCTTTAGGGGTGTTTCTCTTTGAACAAAAAAATGGTTACAAACCGGTATTGTTGATATCGGTTTTTTTACAAAAGGTAGATTATGGGCAAGCCTTTATCAGATCAGGAATTGCACAATCTGGCGATGAACATCGTTGGCAGGCAGCTTGAAGAAGAAGGTTATGAATTCATGGGCGTCAATAGCAAGCCCAAAAAGAACCCCCAGTTTGTTTGCCTAAAGGAAAAAAAGCTTCATTTTATTGTGGTGCGAAATGTTTCCTATCCTGACGATCCGAAAAAATACGATGAGGACTTAATGGCCAAAATAAAAGACCATGCCGATAAACATGAGGCCCTTACTTTTTACGCCGGAGTCGGACTTTCAAATGCAAAGGACAGAAATCTTCCCGTTTATTTAAACGAAGCATATATCGTTGATTACCATGGGCTTATTGAAGTTTGAATTGTATGCCATTATGAAGCATGAGGAGTCACTTTACTGTAAGGTCCAAAAATTCCACGGCGTTCACCTAATAAGAAAAATGGGATTATGGATTTTCTCCTTGACCATTTTGGCTTCGTGCACCAGCCAATCATCCTTGATTAAAAATCAAAACGTTGGGGGAGCCTTAGGTACTAGCTACAGCATAATTTATTTGGCAACATCTGAATTGGACTACCAAAAAGAAATCGATTCGGTCTTCAAGGTGGTGAACCAATCGATGTCGACCTATATACCCACTTCAGACATTTCAAAAATCAATAAGGGAGATACCACCGTTGTTGTCGACCACATGTTTAAGGAGGTATTTAAGCTCTCTCAGAAGATCTACGCCACCTCACAAGGTTATTTCGACCCGACCGTTGGTGTATTGGTCAACGCCTGGGGGTTTGGTCCCGGAGAGCAAATCGAATTGGACAGTTCAAGAGTGGATAGTTTGTTGCGGTATGTCGGATTTGACAAGGTGAGATTAAGGGCTAATGGAACTATTGAAAAAGAACATCCCGAAATCACATTTGATTTTAATGCCATAGCAAAAGGCTATGCCATTGATAGGCTTGCTATTATGCTCGACAAAAAAGGTATCGAGAACTATCTTGTTGAAGTTGGGGGCGAAGTCGTTGGTAAAGGAAAAAACCAAATCAAGAAAAAGGATTGGGTGATCGGTATCGATGATCCGGAAGCCGAGGGTAGGGGCACTGCAAAAAAACTTATTCATTTGAAAGATAGGGCCATGGCCTCCTCTGGAAACTATATTAAGTTCCGGGTGGATGAAAAGACAGGGGAAAAATACGTGCACACCATCGACCCAAAAACGGGTTACACCAAAAACTCATATACTTTGGGAACCACTGTTCTTGCCCCTAATTGTACCACGGCAGATGGCTATGCCACCGCTTTTATGGCAATGGATCTGGGCAAGGTGAAAGACCTTCTCAAATCTGAAGAGGAATTGGATGCCTATGTTGTCTACTTGGATGATTTGGGAAATGTACAGGAATTTGCAACGGAAGGTTTTAAAAAAGTAGCGGTGAGATGATTATTTCTTCACTAAAGGAATGATTTCCCCCTTGGCCAATCGAAATTTCTCGACTGCCTCGGCCGATAATTCGGATGTCAAATCGACTTCTTCGACTTTAAACCCAATTGATCTGAGCTTGTCGAAATAGTCCCTTCCGTAGACACGAACATGATCGTATTGTCCAAAAATTTTGGCCCGCTCCTTCTTGTCGACTACAGCGTCATCTTCGAAAGTCTTATCTCGATTTAAGTCTTGTGGAATTTGAAAAACCCCCCATCCACCGGGTCTTAGCACACGATATAATTCTTGCATCGCCTTGGTATCATCAGGTATATGTTCCAAGACATGATTACATAGTATTACATCAAAAGACTTGTCATTGAAGGGCAGTGCACAGATATCCGCTTCGATATCGGCCAACGGTGAATCAAGATCTGTCGTGGTATAGTCAATGTTGTTTAGGCTTTTGAACCGCTTATGAAATGCTTGCTCGGGAGCAAAATGCAAAAGACGTAGGTCTTCCGTAAAGAAATTGGTTTTCCTTTTTAGAAATAGCCAAAGCAACCGATGCCTTTCCAAAGATAATGTAGAAGGTGAGAGCACATTCTCCCTAGGGTTTTCGTAACCATAGGGTAGGAAACTTTTAAAACTCTTGCCATCGATCGGGTCGGTATATTTATTACCCCGCATGAAAAAGGCCAAAATAGGCTGGGCCCAATAGCTCAATTTAATCAACAATGGCCGGGGAATAATCTTGAGTACTAATTTGAAAATACTTTTCAAGGGTCTACTGCCAACTGTTAATTGTTCACTTTTTTTCTGAACTCCTCTTCTTCATCACTTTTAATGCCAAGGGCATCGTAGATATATTGAAAAGTAGACAAAAGTTCGGGTTTGCCATCGACCAACGCCACATCATGTTCAAAGTGGGCACTTGGTTTGTTATCCGCGGTCAAAATGGTCCAACCGTCATTCAACTGTCTTATGCGACGGGTGCCCATATTGATCATTGGTTCGATGGCGACCACCATGCCATTCACGAATTTTTTGCCCCTGCCTCGTTTGCCATAATTGGGCATTTCCGGTTTTTCATGCAGTTTTTTTCCAAGCCCGTGACCAACAAGTTCTCGCACAACTCCGTATCCGTGACCTTCGCAATATTTCTGAATAACGTAGCCGACATCGCCCACGCGATTTCCCAAACGGAATTCACGAATGCCAATATAAAGTGATTCCTTGGTCACTTGCAGTAATTTTTTCGTCTCAGGAGCCACTTCGCCGACCTCGAAGGTATAGGCATGATCCCCATAAAACCCATTTTTAAGGGCACCACAATCGACAGAAATAATATCACCGTCTTTTAGTGGTTCATTGTTTGGAATACCATGTACCACTTGGGCATTCGGACTCATGTTCAAGGTGTTCGGAAAGTCGTACATACCCAAAAACCCTGGTTCCGCCCCATGGTCTCGAATGAATTCCTCGGCAAGCTTGTCCAAATACAAAGAAGTGACACCTTCTTTTATTTCGGAGGCGAGCATTCCCAATGTTCTGGAGACAACCAGGGCGCTCTCGCGCATGAGTTCGATTTCTTCAGCTGTTTTGATGTTTATCATTGGGCTCAAAGGTAATATATTAAATGGGGTCTCTTAGATCAAAGACTTTTGTGTCATCGACGAGGGTTGTTTTATACCCATCAATTTCAATATGGTCGGGGCGATATCCCCAAGAACCCCATTTTTGATTTCTTCGATTTCGGGATCCACCAAAATCAAGGGAACGGGATTTGTGGTATGGGCCGTATTAGGACTTCCATCAGGATTGATCATTGTATCGCAATTTCCGTGGTCCGCAATAACAATGGTCGAATATCCATTTTCCAGTCCAGCCGTAACTACTGATTTTGTGCAATCATCCACAACTTCACAGGCTTTGATGGCGGCATTCATATCGCCCGTATGACCTACCATATCAGGATTGGCAAAATTTAGACAGACAAAATCGACCTCCCCTTTTTCGAGTTCGGGTATAATGGCATCCCGAATCTCATAGGCACTCATTTCGGGCTTCAAATCATATGTGGCAACCTTGGGTGATGGGCACAAAATTCGTTGCTCTCCCTTGAAAGGGGTTTCCCTGCCCCCATTGAAAAAGAATGTGACATGGGGATATTTCTCGGTCTCGGCAATGCGAATTTGTTTTTTGTCGGCCTTTTCCAAAACTTCCCCCAACGTCTCCTGGATATTTTCTTTGTCATAGATTACATGAATTCCGTCAAAGGAATCATCGTAATTGGTCATGGTCACATAGTAAAGGTCTAATTTGGCCATATCGAAGTCGGGCATGTCTTGCTGACTAAGTACCTGGGTCAGCTCACGGCCGCGGTCAGTCCTAAAATTAAAAAACACAATAACATCCCCAGGCTTTATATTTGATACCGGGTTGTCATCAGTATCGGTCAAAACAATTGGTTTAATGAACTCATCTGTAATGCCCTCATCATAACTTTTTTGCATGCCATCGGAAATATTCCGTGTTTTTATGCCAATCCCATTGACCATGACGTCATAGGCTTCTTTGACGCGCTCCCATCTTTTATCACGGTCCATCGCATAGTATCTCCCCACAACCGTCGCTAATCGGGCTCCTTTGTCGGAACAAAAATTACTCAAATCCTCCAAGAAACCTTTGCCACTTTTCGGGTCGACATCCCGGCCGTCCGTGAATGCGTGAATGAACATTTTTGAAAGGCCAAAATCGTTTCCGGCCTTGATCAGACCTTTTAAATGCCCGATATGTGAATGGACTCCGCCATCGCTCAGCAAGCCTAAAAAATGCACAGGTCTATCGTTTGATTTGGCATAGGTAAAAGCATCTCGGAGTACTTTTTCATCCCTTAGGGTATTTTGTTCTACCGCCATATTTATTTTGGCCAAATCCTGATAAACGATTCTACCCGCACCGAGATTCATGTGCCCGACTTCACTATTGCCCATTTGACCTTCCGGTAGCCCAACATTCATTCCGTCGGTCAGTAAATCGGCGTTCGCAAACTTCTTGTAAAGGGAGTCTACAAAAGGCGTGCTCGCATGGTCAATGGCAGAAACTTTAGGGTCTGGTGATTTGCCCCAACCATCTAAAATCATCAAAACAACTTTCTTGTTCATTTTTTTCCTGATTTTGGATGTCAAAAGTAGAACGATCGAAGTAGGAATGCCAATAATTTGATTTTTCTTTTTTCAATTGACGACAATTATTAAGAAGATGTGAATAATTCTGTTAAAATGTGCTTTGTATGTTAAATCGAAGTTATATAACTGTTAAAGCCAGAAGCCATTTGTACAATAAGGTTTTATATTTAAGTAATCATTCATTCATCAATCTAAATCATTCATCATGAGAAAAACGTTACAAATGGTGATCGTTGCGGGTATGCTAATGGTCACGGGCTTGAACGCCGCCGAGAGAATCCAACCAGTTGACTTAATCGCTACTTCCCTAGACAAAATCGAGATAAACCCCTTTTGTAAGGCCATCGTTCAAGGCGACTTGGATACCGTTAAGAAGTTCATCGCCCTTGGCGAGGATGTTAATCGAAAATCATTGGGTAAAACACCTGCCATATTTGCCGCAAGGTACAATCGGGCCGAGATACTTAAAGTCTTGATTTTGAACGGTGCAAATCTTTCTATAAAATGTGAACGGGGATATTCGGTCAAGAAGTATGCTGAAATGTCAAATGCCAGCGAGGCCCTGCAAGTTATCGAGGAGGCATTGCAAAGTTAAAACGACTTGAAATAATATTTCGGCAATAATAATGATATGAAAAATCCCCCGATGATTCTTCATCGGGGGATTTGTTATTTTTTAAATTAATTAAGAAAAGGGTAAAACACTTTTCTTAAAACTCAAATCCGGTAAAAGCTCTGTAAAAAAAGGCATAAACGGCCATTCCGATCATAGCGGCACAAAAAACCGAATAAATTTTCAGCAGAACAACTAGAATAACGGGCTCACAGCTATCAAAGGCTTCTTGATACAGATTCTTGAAATGTAAAAATGTTCCCATATAGTTTCATTTAGATACCGAAATAAATTCAGCATGATTCAAAAATCAAAGCTATAAGGAGTTAAATTTGAGGCGAATAAATGATTTTGGGAATATCTAATATACAAAAAAAAGCCTGAAAATCAGGCTTTTTCATATCATTTAACAACACATTATTGGTTGCGATATTTTTGGATCGATTCCTTTATTTTTTGAATACGGTTCTCGGGATCTGGATGCGTACTTTGAAATTCTGGCACTCTATTTGGCCCGGCCGCTGCCTTCAAAATTTTCATTACCTCTATCATTTGATTCGGATCGTAGCCGGATTGGATCATAAAAAGTACACCTAGGTCGTCACTTTCCAATTCATCTCCACGACCATTTTTCAACAAGGTGTTTTGCCCGATACCCCCGACTATGCCTCCCATATCACCAACACCAACGGTGGCCCCCATCGTTGCCGTCTTCCAGAAATTACTATCGGCGATTCTTTCTGCGGAATGTCTTCCGACAACATGTCCTATTTCATGACCAAGCACGCCGGCCAACTGCGCTTCGTTCAGTTTTGAGAAAAGCGCATAGGTGATAAAACATTGACCCCCGGGTAGGGCAAAGGCATTTATTGTACGATCATCGGCCAAAAGATGGAAATCGTATTTGTAGGGTGTTTCACGTGCAATACTATTTTGAACCAATTTATTTCCAACAGCATCGACGAAGGCCTGCAAACGTTCATCGGGATAAAGCCCCCCATGTTGCTGTGCCATTTCAGGAGCGCTCTGAAGTCCGATGGCAATTTCTTGATCGGTCGACATATTTATGTGCTGTGACCTTCCCGTATACGGATTTTCCTCGGTATTGTTGCATTTTTGTATGAAGGCGAAAGCAACAATGGCCAGGCCAATGAAGATGCGGATCTTCCAACTATTTCTTCTCATGTTTTATAGTGTTCAGTACGGTTCCAAGGTACAAAAAGACTTATAAAAGCGAAGTATTAATGTCTAAAATGTTGTCTCTCACATAATTTTTAATGAATCCCGTCGTGAAGTGTGAACTTCCCTCGAACTCTTCTTTTTCCAAAATCCGCATCAGGTTTTTCCCCCTGAACTCGGTAAGCATAGGCACAGATAATGGTGCATAACTATAATGCCAAGGTTCGTATTTGAAACCCCTCCTTTTTTCGACATCCGTATAAACCAGATAAAAATTGAATTTTTCAGAGTTTTCGTCCATCCATTTTTTAAAATTCTCGAAAGGCCCACCGTTCTCGAACTTATCGGGAACAAGTACGTCGCCTTCCACTTTTGGGTATCCATCAATTATGTCGATATCGGTACCCCAATGATGTCTACTGGTACCGGGCACGGTAGAATATTCGATTATCTTGTCGATTGCCCTTATGGGTTCCATACCTTCGTCTTCGGTATATCTTATATACTTTCTTTCCCAAATGGCACGTTGTTTCTCAAAGCTGCGGTAACTTGAGACGATTTTGATATCGATACCATCGCTGTATGCCGCTTTTTTCATATCAAGAAAGGCATCATGGGCTTCTTTCCTAAGGTTGATACCCTCACCATGAAGCTCGATGTCTACCTTGCCCATGAGCTCCAAGATTCCGTATTCGAACTCCTTTTCTTTTGAAAGTGCGAGACCGGGAACCAGGGTCAAAGCAATTCCCGATAAACCACTTTTTTGTATAAACTTTCTTCGTTGCATGTATTTAGATGAATTTGTTCGGTAAAACTCTATAAGATTATAACAACAATGTTGCCAAATTTATTTGTCGATTACAATGGATTTTTTTGAGATAGTGATCTAAAAAGGGCTAAACAGCAATAAAATTAAGGAAATAAAATTATCCCGATGGCAATTGCAAGAGCGTTCAATTCTTGGTATTGGCCGATAGGTATAGATATCCCTGATGTCGTTGTCTTATGTCTAGCATGGTAATGATATAAAAATATACCCCTGATGGAAGGCCCGAATCACGACTTATCACGCCGCTACGATTTGATTTTCCGTCAAAATCGTTCTGGTAGTTCAACTTTGAATACACAACGACTCCATAGCGGTTGAAAATTTGAATTTCATTGTTCGGTGAGCTTTCCAAGCCGTCTAGAACGAGAAAATCATTTTTGCCATCACCATTAGGGGTTATGAAATAATTGTCTAGCTGGATAGTCACGAATTCATTCGATTTCTTGTTGCCCCCTAGGGTGATAATTTCGTACTCGTTGGGTATGAAAACGTTCGAAGCGATCGAACCATTCGTCATTTCTCCTTGAAGATCTGAGTTTCCGAGGTCGACCCACATATTTTGCTCTTTGTGCCAACCCACGACCTTTAGATCTGTGACATATTGAACCAAGGCGGATACCTCGCTTCTTTCATCCCATGTGAGGGTAACTATTGAGGGCAACTCACCTTCCAAATGCCAAAATTCCTTTTCGCTTACCAATAAAAATTCAGAAACCCTTTGTTCGGTTTGATAACTTTTCCCGAAAGTTGAGGGGGTATTCGGACTTTCATAAAAGTAGGCGCATTTGGCCAACGGATTGACCGACGAAGATGAAATGGTCAAGGGCCTAAGTCGTTCGTCGTCACCTACCGGAAACATGAATGTTTCCTTATTGGTCATTGCGGCATATCCGTCCACTAATGAAATATCGTTTTCACCTACATAAAAGGCATTATCGATAAAATTGGGAAAGATATTGGCGTCATTTCTGGGCGTAATAATATCACCGATAATGAGGTTTCCATTATTGATAACACCAATACCGTTATTTAAAAACAATCCATTGTCAACGGCGATTTCAGCATCATAGAAAATTGGATTATAGGCACCCGAGACCGTTAGTGATCTATTGTTGCCATAAAAACCGGCAAGACCCGAATTCTGTTCAAAAACACCGTCGTTGATCAAATCCATGTGAAAGCCCACGGAAACCGATCCGTGCATTTGCATAGATCCATAGTTATGAACGGCCTCTTGGGCAAAGGCCATTATCCCCAAGCAAAAAAAGAGTAAAAAACTTTTTCCTCGCATGACCTTACTTTAATTTGTTGATCGTAAAACTCGATTCGCTGGAACCACTGAAACGTACGGTTCCTGAATTAGCCTCCCGATAGGTGATGATGGTCACAACGTCATTGGCATTCAATTGTAGAATCTCATTTACATGGATGCTTGAATGGTCATGACCGCTCGCCCATCTGATGTATCCCGATGCCGCAATGGCTCCAACTGCCGTTCCATTAACGGCAATCCGTGCATTTACATTGGTTCTTTGCCTATTATTTCCCGAATTGATACCCACCAGTGATAGATTGGCCCTGATATCATACCTTCCCGATTCCTTAACGATCAATGTATTTCCACTCACCTGGTATAGGTTGGTGCCATCATCTACGTAATCCTGTGTTCCGAAAATTGGCGCTGTAGTATTGTTCACGTTCAAATTCGTGGTGGTATCGGAGTTCGTCCATCGACCACCCAGGTTAATTTTTAGATAGGCGCCGCCATCAGTACCTGTTGTAATGGCGTTGTTGAGGTCTGTTGAGGTTACCGCGAGGGTTATGTTATTTCCACCTGTAATCGAAATATCACCTGGCGTACCGTCTGTGCTCAAGGTCTGATCATCGGAAGCGGGATCTCCGGGATCCCCCTTATCTCCTTTGGCTCCCGTCGCGCCCGTAGCCCCTGTCGCTCCCGTTGCACCTGTAGCGCCTGTATCTCCTTGCGGGCCTGTGGCCCCGGTATCACCCTGTGGACCCGTTGCCCCGGTATCACCTTGTGGGCCTGTTGCTCCGGTGGCACCTGTATCGCCTTGTGTGCCTGTTGCGCCAGTGGCCCCTGTATCTCCTTGTGGGCCAGTGGCTCCTGTATCTCCTTGCGGACCTGTTGCACCAGTGACTCCTGTGGCACCTTGTGGGCCTGTTGCTCCGGTGGCACCCGTATCTCCTTGCGCACCTGTTGCACCCGTAGCGCCCGTTGCACCTGTATTTCCTGTAGCGCCCGTATCTCCTTGAGGGCCTGTTGATCCGGTGGCTCCTGTAGCACCCGTTGCTCCGTCAGCCCCTGCTGGACCTGTAGCTCCCTGCTCACCTGTCGCGCCCGTTGCGCCGGTATCACCTTGCGCGCCTGTTGCGCCAGTGGTGCCTGTATCACCTTGTGGGCCAGTAGCACCTGTGGCTCCCGTCGCTCCTGTATCGCCCTGCGCACCCGTTGCACCTGTATCTCCTTGTGGGCCAGTGGCACCTGTTGCCCCGGTATTTCCCTGTGCACCCGTTGCTCCGTCAGCCCCTGCTGGACCTGTAGCACCTGTAGCTCCCTGCGCACCTGTTGCGCCTATGGCACCTGTATCGCCTTGCGGACCCGTTGCCCCGGTATCACCTTGCGGACCTGTCGCGCCTGTGGCACCCGTATCTCCTTGTGGGCCTATAGCACCGGTTGCACCCGTATCGCCTTGTGCGCCCGTCGCACCTGTATTTCCTTGCGCGCCCGTTGCGCCGGTAGCTCCTGTATCGCCCTGCGGGCCAGTGGCACCTGTAGCCCCTGTATCACCTTGCGGACCTGTTGCACCTGTGGCGCCCGTATCGCCTTGTGCGCCTGTGGCCCCAATATCACCCTGTGGGCCAGTAGCACCTGTGGCTCCCGTCGCTCCTGTATCTCCTTGTGCGCCCGTAGCGCCGGTATCTCCTTGCGGACCAGTGGCACCCGTTGTGCCCGTCGCACCCGTATCTCCTTGTGTGCCCGTTGCTCCTGTTGCGCCCGTTGCGCCATCCGCTCCGGCTGGACCAGTAGCACCTGTATCACCTTGCGCACCCGTTGCTCCTGTATCACCTTGCGGACCTGTTGCTCCAGTATCGCCCTGCGCACCGGTGGCACCCGTATCTCCTTGCGGGCCTGTTGCGCCGGTAGCTCCGGTATCACCCTGGAGACCAGTTGCACCCATTGCTCCGGTGTCTCCTTGTGGACCTGTTGCGCCTGTATCACCTTGTGCTCCTGTTGCGCCTGTGGCTCCCGTATCACCTTGCGCACCTGTGGCTCCCGTTGCACCCGTCGCGCCCGTTGCGCCATCTGCTCCATCGGCACCTGTAGCCCCTGCGGCCCCGGTGGCACCTGTAGCTCCGGTATCCCCTCGCGCACCTGTTGCACCCGTATCACCTTGTGCGCCCGTAGCGCCGGTATCTCCCTGTGGGCCTATAGCACCGGTTGCCCTGTATTTCCTGTTGCGCCTGTTGCGCCAGTGGCTCCGGTATCACCTTGTGGGCCGGTGGCTCCTGTTGGGCCTGTGGCACCCGTAGCTCCTGTATCACCTTGTGCCCCTGTTGCTCCGGTAGCACCTGTATTTCCTTGCGCGCCCGTAGCGCCGGTATCTCCTTGTGGACCTGTTGCACCCGTTGCCCCGGTATCACCCTGAGGACCGGTTGCACCCGTATCACCTTGCGCGCCTGTAGCGCCCATGGCTCCCGTAGCGCCTTGCGGACCGGTTAAATCGGAAGAAGTAAAGGAAGTTCCATCGGAATAGTTTATCGTAAAAGTACCATCGCCATTATCGACAAAGGAAAAACTACCTGGCACCGTAGTATTGCACAGATTATTCCATTGGGTGCCATCAAAGTAGTGTACACATTGCGTGTCGGTATTATAGACCAATGCCCCATGTAAGGGGGCGATGTTCTGCATCTCTACCGTGGTGACGCGACTCAGCACGAAGGCCTTTGAAGTACTCTCCAACTCAACAATGGAAGCGGCATCAATGGTGTTCGGGTTTTCCCCAATTTTCAGCTGGGAGGAAACGACGTTGGCACACAGGAAAAGGATTATAAATCCGATTTTTTTTAAGCCCATTTTTGGATAAGATTTGGATTAACCATCTAATTATCAGTAAAGTTAGGGGTCGGGGTCCAAAAAGGGTAGAAAATGTTGTGTAGGCCCTAAAGATTGTGGTGTGGCGGATTTAACCGGTAAGTTACCGTGAAATTTGGGTTTTGAACGAACACTTAAAAAGGGCTAATGGGACAAATATAGAAATCCCTGAAAATCAAGATCTAGGTCGTGCATGGCGATGATGTAGAAATACACTCCGTCTGGAAGTCCCTTGTCGCGGGCAATCACAAAATTATTGACGTTCGAAAACCCGTTGAACTCATTCGTATAGTCTTCTTTGTCAAAGACCTTTAGGCCATAACGGTCGTAAATTTTCATGTGGTTGTTCGGTGAGAGTGCCAATTCAGGGAATTCAAGCACATCGTTTATTCCATCGCCGTTTGCGGTGACCAGATAATTGTCCAAGGTCAAGATTTCCGTGGGTATTCCGGCCGCAGCAAAGGTGATAATTTCATACTCATCGGGAATAAAACTGCCCGACAGGGCAAATCCTTGTGTCAAATCACCGGCACTTGATCCGCCCAGGCTGACCCATTGATTGGCCGATTTACTCCAACCTACGGCCACCACATCGTTGGCGTTGTCCGTCAGGGCCGCAATATTGCTGCGTTCGTTCCAACTGATGCTAATGGTCGAGGGTACGCTGCCCTCCAAGCGCCAAAATTCGACCTGACTGATTTCACCCAAACTGGCAGGCTTACTATTTGTACTAAAACCCGTTGGAAAGGTAGTGGGACTATTCGGATTTTCAAGAAAATAAGCGCACTTCGCAAGGGCATTCACGCTGCTTGACGTCATGATCAAGGGCCTGAGCTGGGCCCCGTCGCCCACGGGAAACGTAAAGTTCTGCTGGTCGGTGACACTGGCATAACCGTTGACCTTTGAAATATCGGATTCCCCTGCTGAAAAACCGTTCTGCATGAAATTCAGGCTGATATCGGGTTGTGCCCGAACGGTCAACACATTGCCCGAGACAAAATTGGCATTGTTGGCCACGTTCATTGAGGTATTGAGCAAAACCCCGTTTTGGGCCATAAATTCGGTATCAAAAAAGGTCGCGGAGAAGGCCCCCGAAACATCAAGGGTATTACTATCACCGTAAAATCCGGCCAATCCGAGATTGTCGTCGATAACCCCATCGTTGATCAGATCCGTATGAAAACCGATATTGCCCTGATCATGAATACGCAGGTTGCCCTGATTATAGAGCGCGGTTTGTGCGTTGCCGGCGGCTAAGACCAAAAAAATAAATATGTAGCCAATTTTTTTCATTTAAAGCCTAGTTCAATTTTTTCAGCATTGCCTTGATTTCCTCCAACTCTTTTTTGACGCTATTCAGCTCATTGGTCAAAGTATCGTTCTCTGATTGCAGCGCCTTGATTTTCTTTTCCTGCTCGATGGTATGTAAAAAGAGCTCTTCGATTTTTTCGAGGTTTATTTCAGTTGCTCTATTTACCAAAATTCCACCTCTCGCCTCTACCGCTTTAGCAGATGGGACCCCAATTAAATGTTTGTTCTTTCGAACAAACTTTTCTACTTCTTCTAAACTTTGCATTTCGTAATCAGGTTTGAGAGTACTGCTTCCATCAAAATAGGACTGAAAAACGTAGTCAGGAGTTATTGTTCCCGTAGCCAAGATATTTCCGTTTACGTGCAATCTTTCAGTTGGACTAATACCTATCCCAACGTTTTGAGTTGCATCGATTCGTAGGGCTTCAGTACCGAATGTGGAAAAACCTAGTTGATTCTCTGCAATTCGAAACATACCAGTATCCATGTCGTTATTTGTATGAAAAGCATAACCAGGGTTTCCCGCGGTTCCTTCGGAAGCGGCTATGCCATTTCGTGCCCGAACTTGACCATCGACATCTAACTTACTTTGTGGAACTCCTGGTAATGTTCCAATTGCGACGTTTCCACCTCCTCCAAAAATTAAATTATTTCCTGCCAAACTATGTGTTCTTGGCCCCGTTAAGGTCAAATCGCTAGCTGCAAAATTTTGGGCTGTAGCCCAGACGACGTCGGTCCCACTAGTGGTGAGCACGTGCCCGTCCGTTGCCGATGCCGCTATTTTATCAACGGTTACGTTGTCGTCGGCGATATCGTTGGTCTGTACCTCGCCGTCGGAGATTTTGTCTGTAGTTATGGCATCCCCCTTGACCTCCAATTGGTTGGATCCATTGATTCCTACGGTCGTGTCGTCGTAGAGCACGTCGAAGGTCCCTGAGGTCTCATCGAGGGCCTCCCCTGCGGTATAGGCGGTACCGTTGTCTGTCCCTGCGCTCCATGCGGTTCCGTCCCACTTGAGCACCTGGCCCGAGGTCGTGGCACCCAGTGCGGAAAGGTCGCTCGACTCGACGGCCCCTGCGTCTATCTTGTCCGTTGTTATTGCGTTGTTCTTGACCTCCAATTGGTTGGATCCGTTGATCCCTACGGTCGTGTCGTCGTAGAGCACGTCGAAGGTCCCTGAGGTCTCACTGAGTGCTTCGCCGGCGGCATATGCTGTACCGTTGTCGGTCCCTGCGCTCCAGGCTGTCCCGTCCCATTTGAGCACCTGGCCCGAGGTCGTGGCACCCAGTGCAGAAAAATCTTCGCTGAGAATAGTCCCATTGTCTATTTTGGCGGTAGTAACGCTAAAATCTTCAAGATCATCCGTTTGAATCTCGCCATTGCGAATTTCATTTGTGGTTATTCCATCGGCCTTTATCCGTAAAGCGTCGCCGTTTATTTCGATGGTTGAGTCATCAACATTCACATTGTAACCTGTTGTCGCCACATAGGTACTTAAACCATCGTTAGCATCCGAATCAGTAACCGAGTTTCCACCTTTGTCTGTCCAAATAACACCCGAGCCTGTTGAAGTCAAAACCTGATTATTTCCGCCTAGACCTGTTGGGGTGCCATCAACGTCAATGCCACCATACAAACGAACATCCTTATTATTTTTTACGGTAAAGGCTTTATCCGCAATGGTTGGTAAACTGGCCCCTGTATTGTCCTGATTGAGCAAAAAATGAAAATCACCGACACCCCAAGCTCCTTTTCGTTCAAGAACTACTCCCCCTTTACCATGCCCCCCCCCGGCATCGACGGCAAAGAGTACCCCGGCCGCGGCATCACCGGTATTCGTTCCGTTTTCATTTTGAATTTGAAGTGGAAATGCCAAACCCTGTTGAGCATGTCCATTGGCTATACGTTCAATAATGACAACTTTGGAATTATTGCCAACATCGGGGCTACCCGCTTGAAGGCCGACATGTAAGGCGCCGTATGTATTTGAACCCAATTGCCTTGCACCGGTATCCCAGACTAGGCCCCCATCGTCATTTGGGTTGGTGTTGTCGTCGGTAGTTGTCGGTTTTCCGAGGTTGGCCGGGTCATCATCGGCATAAAAAATTGCCTTAGCAGTACCCGTATGCTCTCCGGCCTGCGCATCAATTTTCCACACCAAGTTGTCATTATCCCATACCATAATATCACCATTGGCCGGTGGTGGCGAAGCTGTAGGATCGGGGTGTGCTATTTTATCCAGTGTAACACCATCATCCGCAATTTGGATGACGTCGTCCGTACCATTGTTTATGGCATTAATCGTGGATCCGTCAAGCTTCACGGAAGAGGCAATCGTAGCATCATTATTGACCAAATCTATTTCATTATCGGTAACATCCAAGGCAATGTTTTGTTCATTTATTACACCTGAAGCGGGAGTGGCCACTTCCCAACCACCGGCACCGGCATTTAGAGCGGTATTCCATTCCAATATCTCACCGTCGGCCGTAGCGCCCATATCGTTGAGCTTTGTGGCGGTAATCCCGGCATCCTTTACTTGCAATTGATCAGTAGCGCTTATTTCTATTGTTGAATCATCAACTTGTACGTCGTATCCAGTTGTTGGGTTAAAATCGGAAAGACCATCATCAGTATCGGTGTCTACTGTACTGCCTGTTCCTGCATTATCTATATCTGGAGCCCAAGTAGTACCATTCCATTTTAATACTTCACCATTTGCGGCGCCCATATCATTTATCTTGGCTGCGGTAATTCCAGCATCCTTAACTTGAAGTTGATCGGAAGTATTTATTTCTATTGAAACATCGTCAACAAGGACATCATAACCGTTTGTCGGGTCGAAATCCGAGAGGCCATCGTCAGTGTCAGTATCCGTAGTGCTTCCTCCACCATCAAGGTCATCAAGATTAATAACTCCATTAAATCCACCGTTGGCTCCAGTAAATGTTAAGTTGTTGTCCGCCGCTGAATAAACCACGTTCGAAACAACGCCGTCGGTTCCGCCGCCCCCAGCCAGCGAACTCAAATCAACGGTATTCGGACTGCCGCCTTCTGTGATGACCAATTGATTCGAACCGTTCAACACCATATTCGTTATCAACTCATCATTCGGATTTCCGCCCCCGGGGAGGGTAATGGTATTGCCCCCGGTAATGCCCAAATCGTTGCCCGATAGGGTTAAGGTCTGTATCTCGTTATTGGCATTGGTATCGGCATCGGCCGCTATATGGGCATTGATTGCCGTGGTGTTCGCATCTATGGCATCCAACACAGGTTGGTTGTCATAAAAGGCACCATTGTCGCCGCCGACCATGATATTGTTTCCGGTATCGCCACTGACAATATTCGCTCCTGTGATGAACCCTACATCATTGTTAAAGGCCGACAGTCCGATATTATCATTGTCCAAGGCGAACGCCCCCACCGAGTTTTCCGACAGCTTGTCTTGAGTGACCGATTGATTTTGAAGCTTTCCAGGTCCGATCGAACCGTTTTGGATGTCCACCCCATTGATGCCACCGTTGATGATCTGCTCGGTTCCGATGCTATTTGGGGCCACCTCAAAATTCTTCGTACCGGCCTGATCCGTGATGACAATGGTGCTCACATCGTTCACAATGGGATCCGTTGTAAACTCGAGACCGGCCGAATTGCAAAGATTTATCCATTGCGCGCCATCGAAATAATGGATACACTGGGTATCGGTATTATAGACCATGGCCCCTTGGTTGGGCACTATGGCGTTCATCTGGGCCGTATTGATCCGTGTGATGACCAGAACACGGTCGTTGCTCTCCAATTCAAGCACCGAAGCGGCATCGATATTTTGTGGATTATCACCTATTTTTATCTGTGAATAAATAGCGGGCATGGCCAGAAGGGCCAATAGGGTGATCACTATTGTCTTTTTCATAGGAAGCGGTTTATTATTCAGCGCTATAAGATTGGTCTTACAAACTTAAAACTATATGACTACAATGCGTATTTTATACGATAAAAAGGACTTTCGCCGGGGTAAAAGACCATTTATCCCTATTAACGAATAAGCCTGCCAAATAGTGCTTAAGAACCCATTAAAGCTATTTCCAATGGCAAAAAGGAAAGATTTTCGCCTCTGACCGGAATGTTTAAACAGGTTCTTAGGTGACAAATTAACAAAAGTTTAGTGGCATACTTTTTTTTTAGAGCGAAACATGTATTTTCTTTAACGCCAATGAGAATTTTTTACCTACTATCTTTCTTTCTGGTCGCAACAGCGTTTGCACAAGATGATGACCGTCATTTGTTGCGGGGGCAGGTACTTTACCGAAATGTGAATGTGCCGAATGAAAACGTTATCAATGTCACAACGGAGCGTGCGACCATCACAGATGATGATGGGCGTTTTGCCATTTTGGTCAAAGAGGGCGATGAATTGGCGTTTACGGCGGTGAACTACCAATTGGAGGTCGTTAAGATCACACCCGAAATCCTACAAAAAAATCGCATCGTCGTTGAAGTCAAGGAAAAAGTTACCGAATTGGACGAGGTTGTCGTCTCACCCGAGAACCAAGAAAAGTTTTTGGAGGCCGAAAGCGAGAAATTCAAGGAAGTCGAATACGAACTTGACCGCTCAACGGAGGTAGAGAACATTTCACTTTCCCGGGCGGAACGCGGAATGCAAGATGGGATCAATTTTGTCAATATCGTGAAGGCCTTGTTATCGATCGGCAAGAAAAAAGAAAAGGAAGCCGAGATCAAATTGAAACCCAGTGAAGTGCTACGCCAGGTTTACGATGATGAATTTTTTGTGGTGGATTTAAAGTTGCCCCAAGACCAAATCGAGGATTTTTTGTATTTCGTTGATTCGGAAATGGACGAAAAGGCCTTGTTGAAAAAAGACAATGAATTTCAGTTGTTGGATTTTCTCGTGAACCAAAGCCGTGCCTACCGAACCCAAAGGGATGCGGAAAAATAGCCTTTTAGTTCTCCTTTTTTTATTGATTACGACCTCATTTTTAGCGCAGGATCAGTTCCACACCAAGTTACAAGGTCGCATCTATAGTGAAGATGGTGATGTCGCTGCCACGCACATCTTGAATATCACCAGCAACCGTTTTACAATTACCGATACCGAAGGGTTTTTCGAGATTCCCGTCAAGCTATATGACACCCTAGTGGTTTCTGCGGTACAGTTTAAGCGTAAGGAATTGGTCGTTACCATGGAGATATTGGAACAGGCGCTGTTGCAAATACAAATGGAGGATGCCCTGACCAAGCTATCCGAGGTAATCGTCAGACCTTATAACCTAACCGGGGATATATCGCGGGATGCCGTCAATATGAACATCGAACCCGTTGTCACGGCCTCGACCTTGGGTCTACCCAATGCCTACGTGAAAGTGCCCACCCAGTCTGAGCGGAAATTGTATGAGGCAAGCTCGGGAGGAGGACTTCTTCCCTTGAACCCCATTTTGAACGGAATTTCAGGGCGAACCAAAATGCTCAAGACCCGTTTGCAGCGCGATGAAAAATATGCCCGTACCCAACGGGTCAGGGAATTTTATGTGGATTCCCTTTTTACGACCGATTTAAAGATTCCTGAAGGGAAAATCGAGGACTTCCTATTTTTTTGCGAAGTGGACCCCATTTTTCAAGCAACCGTTGATACGCATGACCGTTTGAAAATCTGGGAGTACATGCGAAAGCGAAGTGTGGTCTATCGAAAGAACAACGATTTGGATTAGGCATGGGCCCCAGGTCGTTTTGGCATAACATTTGCCTATTTTTGTTTGCTTGAAAATATGATAAAATGAAGTCGTTGAAGAAAGGTTTTCTGATTCTAACACTACCGCTTTTTGCCTTTGCCACCGTACATAAATTTTACGTTAGTGTCACAAATGTTGGTTATTCCGAAAAGGATGAAGCACTTCAAATTACTTCCAGAATTTTTATTGATGACCTTGATGCCGTGCTCAATGAACGATATGGCATCGAGGCAAAACTTGCCACTGAAGAGGAATCTGGGATTGCCAACGCGTATATCGAGAAGTATATCAGGGCAAAGCTTTTGGTAGCGGTAAACGGTGAACCGTTGCCTTATGATTTTTTGGGAAAAAAATACGATAACGACGTGGTCATCTGTTATATCGAAGTGCCCGATATCGATTTAACAAAGACTCGATCAATTTCGCTTCATAATGAAATACTGACCGACCTTTTCGACGAGCAGCAGAATATCGTTCACTTTAAAGTCAATGGTAAAAGAAAAAGCTTCGTTCTTATCAAAGAAAACAGCAAAGGAATGTTAAAATTATAACAATGAATCGGTCCAATTTTAAAAAAACGGGTATTTTAGGCGGATTTAAAACGCTACACACAATGAATAAAATCAAGTATTATTTTACCTCACTATTATTTCTAATGGCTACTGCCATTATCGCCCAAGAGCCGGAAGCACCCCAGGAAAAGGAACCGGGTCATTTGAACCAGAGTAAGTTCAAGCAGATGTATGAAGAGTTTTCAACTCCGAATTCATATCGTTCCGCATCGGGTGCCCCCGGGCACGAATACTACCAGCAAAAGGCCGACTACGTCATGAATATCGAGCTAGATGACAAGAACCATATGCTATACGGCGACGAGACCATTACCTATTTCAACAATTCACCTGATGACCTTGAGTTTCTATGGATTCAATTGGACCAGAATGTCCGTGCCAAGGATTCGAAGGCCAAATTGAAGAATGGCGGGGGAGTTCCCTTGGCTGAACAACCGGGTGCTTTTGCAGGGAAATATATGGGTGAGCCCTTCGATGGCGGATTCAATATCGAAAGTGTAAAAGATACCTCTGGTAAGCCCCTACCTTATACCATCAACTTTACGATGATGCGAATTGATCTGGATCAACCGCTCAAAAGTCAAGAGAATATTACCTTTTCCATTAAATGGAGCTATAACATCCCAGATCACACCGTGAATAGGGCAAGGTCGGGCTATGAGGAATTTTCCGATGGGAACCGGGCCTATGTGATTGCGCAGTTTTTCCCGAGAATGGCGGTATATAATGACGTGGAAGGATGGCAAAACCATCAATTTTGGGGCAATGGCGAATTCGCCTTGACCTTTGGGGACTACGAGGTAAATATAACCGTGCCGGCCGATCATGTGGTCGATGCCACCGGAACGCTTCAGAATAGAAAGGAAGTTTTTTCGAAGGAAATGATGGCCCGTTACGAAAAGGCGAAGAAGTCTTATGACAAACCGGTACTCATCGTTACCCAGGCCGAGGCAGAGGAAGCGTCAAAAGGTTTTTCCGATAAGAAAAAGACGTGGAGATTCAAGGCTGAAAACGTTCGCGACTACGGTTTTGCCACTTCGCGAAGATTTATTTGGGACATGCAAGCCGTCAAGATGGGCAATCGCGATGTTATGGCCGTTTCTTTGTATCCAAAAGAAGGAAATCCGTTGTGGGAGGAGTATTCCACCAAGGCTGTGGCGCATACATTGAAGTCTTATTCATCACATACCTTTGATTATCCTTACCCAAAGGCAATTTCGGTTCATGCCAAAAATCAAGGCATGGAGTATCCTATGATTTGTTGGAACTATGGGCGACCAAACCCCGATGGAACCTATTCGGATCGCGTAAAGTACGGTATGATAAGTGTTATCATCCATGAGGTCGGGCACAATTTTTTCCCGATGATCGTAAATTCCGATGAACGCCAATGGGGCTGGATGGATGAAGGCCTAGACACATTTATGCAGTATATGGCCGAACAAGAGTTCGGGGAAAAATATCCCGAAGCCATCGCTCCGAATAAGGCATATCCATCAAGAAGGGGAGCTCCTTCGAAAATTGTACCCTATATGGCCGGGGACCAAAGCACGATTTCGCCGATTATGTCAAATCCGGAGAATGTCTACCAGTTGGGCCCCAATGCCTATGCAAAACCGGCCACGGCCTTGAACATTCTTCGTGAGACTGTTATGGGCAGGGAACTTTTCGACCATGCCTTTAAAACCTATTCGCAACGGTGGAAATTCAAGCACCCGACCCCGGAAGATTTTTTCAGGACCATGGAAGACGCGTCGGCTGTTGACCTTGACTGGTTCTGGAGAAGCTGGTTCTATACCACCGATTATGTCGATATCGGCGTTAAGGGAATCAAAAAGTATTATGTTTCCGACAAGCCTTCAAAAAAAATGCAGGAATATTTGGCGGCCAGAAACCTTACCGAAGCCGATTTACCTCCCTTGGTCTATTTGGCCGACGAGGAATCTGAAGACTTTGACCCCGACCTGAAAGGAAGAGCTCCCTCTGAAAGCTCAAAAACCTTAAAAGAATTCATGATGGACAATATGTCGGAGGAAGAGCGTGCCGCGATCAATGAGCCCAAGTATTTCTATGAAATCACCTATGACAAACCGGGTGGTATACCGATGCCGTTGATAGTCGAATACACCTATGCCGATGGAACGACCGAGAATATTACCTATCCTCCTGAAATCTGGAGAAAGAATGATAAGGAGGTCAAAGTGGTTATTTCATCCCAAAACGAGCTGACCGGTATTGTTGTCGACCCCAAGCTGGAAACCGCAGATATCGATATGACCAACAATGCATGGCCCAAAAAGGAACAGCAATCCGACTTTGATCAGTTCAAGGAAAAAATCAAGGGAAAATAACTCCATACAGATCCAAGGCCAGACCTGTCAGGTTTTTTGAAACCTGACAGGTCTTTTCCGTATATTTGTACCTATGCTTTCAACGCACTTTTTATTCATCAGTGGAGGTGAGATTTTCTTTATCCTGTTTATCGTTGTGATGGTCTTCGGTGCCGATAAACTTCCAGGTATTGCCAAAGGTCTCGGAAAAGGTATGCGTCAACTCAAGGATGCCACTGAGGATATCAAACAAGAAATACAGCGTAGCGCCGAAAAACAGGGAATCGATACCAGTCTTGTGGATGATATCAAAAAGGACATCGACGATGTGAAGAAAAACTTGGACTCCGGTATTTCACAAGATTTGAAAAAAGGCTTTGAAGGTGTCAAGAAAGGTGTCGACGATGTAACGGGTACCATCAAAAGGCAGTAGTTGATAGTATGCTCGAACAGATACTCGAATGGGACCGGGAAGTATTTGTCTATTTGAACAATCTGGGCCTTGCGGAATACGATGGCTTTTGGCTTGTAGTTACCGACTTCAGAACCTGGATTCCTCTTTTTATCGCATTGATCCTCGTGATATTTTGGAAAAATTCAAGGCGTGAGGCCGTCTGGATGTTACTTTCCTTCATTCCCATGCTTTTGCTTTTACAGCTTACGATTTCCATTACAAAAGCAAGTGTAGGGCGTTTACGACCGAACAATACCCAAGAGCTTGAACCTTTGATCAGGGTCGTTCATGACCCCTCTAGCTTTAGTTTCTTTTCTGGCCATGCCGCAGTCTCTTTCGGTATCGCCAGTTTGGTTGTTTTATTTCTTAGAAAAAAGGTCGCATGGATCCAGTTGGTATGGATCTACCCCATATTGTTTGCCTACAGTAGAATTTATCTTGGGGTACATTATCCTGTCGATATCTTGGTGGGGGGGCTTGTCGGAATATTTTTCGCATGGGTTTTCTACCGTATGTACAAAAAATTCAAAGAACCCTACTTATGGTGAGACCATCCCGAATGGGCAGTAGTACCGTTTCCAATCTTTTATCTTCTTTTAATTGTTGGTTGTAGGCCAAAAGGGTTTTGGTGGCCAAATCCCTTGGGTCGGGCTGTTCCACCACTTTACCTGACCAAAGCACGTTGTCAGATAGAATAATACTTCCTGATCGGGTCTTTTTTATAATGGCCTCAAAATAGCCTGGATATTCGGTTTTTTCAGCATCTATAAAAACAAGGTCGAAGGTCATATCCAATTCGGGAATAATTTCAAGGGCGTCACCCGAATGCTGAACGATTCTAGGACCAAATCCGCTTTTTTCGAAATACCTTCGCTGCAAGGCGCTTAACTCTTCATTAATGTCGATCGTATGTAGTTCGCCGTTTTTTTGCAATCCTTCGGCAAGGCAAAGCGCCGAGTAGCCCGTATAGGTTCCTATTTCCAAAATGTATTTCGGATTGATGATTTTGGATAACATGCTCAATACCCTACCTTGAAAATGCCCGGTTATCATTCTGGGCCGTAGCACTTTCAAATGGGTTTCCTTGGTCAGCTCCCGCAACAATTCGGGCTCGTTCTCCGAATGGTTTTGAATGTAATCCTGAATCAAAGGGGGTAAAAAGTGCATGGATTTATTTTTTCAAAAATAGAGATTTATGAACTACCTTGAGAATATGAAAGACATCAAGATTAGAAGGGCGACCCAAAAAGATTTACCGACATTGTTGGATTTCGAACAAGGCATCGTCACGGCTGAACGTCCTTATGACCCTACGCTTGATAGCGATCCCATTAGCTATTACGATTTGCACGAGTTGATCGATTCTGAAAGTGCCGAGGTTTTGGTGGCGGAATACAATGAAAAAATCGTGGCCTCAGGATTTGCCAGAATCAAAAGAGCAAGGCACTATTTGAATCACGAAAACTACGCACTTCTGGGCTTTATGTTCACCATACCCGAGTTTAGGGGCAAGGGCATAAATAAAGAGATAACCGAAGCTTTGAAGAAGTGGTCTTTTGCCAAGGGCTTAAAAGAGATTCGACTAACGGTTTATGAAGACAACATCGATGCCATCAAAGCCTATGACAAGGCCGGCTTTAAAAAACACCTTATCGAGATGCGATTGGTTCAGTAAGGATGGTCGAAAACAGTAGGGATGGCCGGGAATTTATTTTTCATTATCCTTACTTTTGAACAAACTTCAAGTATTGCATGCATTTTAAAAATTCATTGGAATTCGCCCGCGAATTGGACGGTCAAGACCCCTTGGCCCGATATCGTGATGAATTTCATTTTCCACAGATTGATGGAAAGGACGTAATCTACTTTACCGGCAACTCGCTCGGTCTACAACCAAAACTTACCCAAGCATATGTCGATGAGGTCATGGCCGATTGGAAACGCTTGGCGGTGGAAGGGCATTTTCACGGAGAAAAACCGTGGTGGGACTATCACGAAAGATTGGCAAAGCCATTGGCCAAGGTTGTCGGGGCAAAAGTGGAAGAAGTTTGCGTCATGAACACTCTTACGGCCAATCTTCACTTTTTGATGGTTTCCTTTTATAGGCCTACCGAAAAGCGCTTTAAGATTCTCTGTGAGGAAAAGGCTTTTCCGTCAGATCAATACATGTTGAACAGTCAGGTAAGGTTTCATGGGTTAGATCCTGATGCGGCCATAGTCGAAGTCAAGAAACGGGAAGGTGAAAACCATTGGCGAACCGAAGATGTAATCAAAAAAATAGGCGAAGTAGGGGATGAGCTTGCCTTGATTTTGATAGGTGGTGTCAATTACTATAACGGACAGGTTTTTGATATGGAGGCCATCACCAAGGCCGGAAAAACTGTCGGTGCCTTTGTAGGATGGGATTTGGCCCATGCCGCGGGCAATGTCGAATTAAAGCTTCATGACTGGGATGTTGACTTTGCGGCTTGGTGCAGTTATAAATATATGAACGCCGGGCCAGGAAATGCCTCGGGAATATTTGTCCACCAAAGGCATTTGGGCCTAGCGGATATCCTCAGGTTTGAAGGATGGTGGGGCACCAAAAAAGAAACCCGCTTTTTGATGAAACCTGAATTCGAACCTGCATCAAATGCCGATGCCTGGCAGGTAAGTAATCCTCCGGTTCTCTCCCTAGCCCCCTATCTGGCTTCCTTAAAATTGTTCGATGAGGTCGGCATGTCCGAGCTTATTCGTAAACGGGACAAATTAACGAGCTATCTCGAATTTATTCTGCATCAAGTCGATATGGAAACTTCCGGGCATTTCGAAATCATCACTCCGCCAGCCAGGGGTTGTCAACTTTCGGTCTTTCTCCATGGGCATGGAAGGCCATTGTTCAACTATTTAATAGATCATGGGGTCGTACCCGATTGGCGCGAACCTAATGTTATCAGACTGGCGCCGGCTCCTTTTTATTGTTCGTTCGAAGACATGTTTCGATTCGGTCAGATTTTAAAGACCGGGATTCTAGAAAGTTCCTAGAATCAATGTTGTTCGATTTTATTTAGGCTCATACATGGGTGCGCTATACCATAGTATCAATGATTGGTATTTCGTTGGGGTAAGCCCTCGGTATTTTTTAAATTGTTTGGTAAAATATGAAGGATCGTTGTATCCACACCTATGCATAACTTCGGAAACCGGCCTTTGCTTTTCATCGAATAGCTCAACCGCCTTTCTAATTCTGAACTCGTTCAAAAAATCGACGAATGGGCGACCGGTCATTTTTTTAAAGAACCTACAGAATGAATTTTCGGTGAGACCGGATATCCGTGCCATATCTGAAACGTTTATTTTCTCGGGGTAATGAACGTTCACGAATTCGAAGGCCCGTTCTAAACGTTCGATATCTTGATATTTACTTTTGCGTTGTATCCCATTTGGCATCAATGTGCTGTATTTACCTCCGATTTCCATCAGATTCAAAATAGAAATAAACGATAAAAGCCTTTGCGTCGAATTCAAATGCTGGAGGCCTTCCAGCTGTTTGGAAAGCTTCTCTTTGGTCGCTTTATCGAATATCAAGACTTTTCTTGAATCTTCAACAAACGTTTTCAGTGATTTGAACTCAGGAAACGACATAAGTCTTTCATCAATGAAATCCTGTCCGAACTGAATGACGACTTCCAGATTGTCTCTATGTTCTTTGTTTCCAAAATCTGAATGCGGAATATTCGGCCCCAACAGGAGGAGGGTTCCACTTTTATAGGAAAACAATTGTCCGGCAATCTGAACCGATCTTGCCCCGTTCTTAACATAGACCATCTCGTATTCCGGATGTATGTGCCAATTGGTCAATTCGCAGGTCTTTGTATGATTAAATGTTTGAACTTTTAGGGAATTATAAATTCCTACTTCTATATTCTCGAACAAAGGTCTCATGGGTCAAATTTACCATTCTTCACACATAAAATAATGATTCATGAATAATTCGTCTTATTGAAAGAATAATTCAATCTATACTTTTCACTTTGCCTATAATTTCTTTGTATCGTTTTTCAAGAACCATCTTTTACCTATGAAATCACTACGTCTGATTCTTTCAAATCCACGTTATTTTGCTCCAGCCTGGGTATTTGCCAGCCTCAATATATTGTTCGGCACCTGGGCCATCTATATACCTACGGTTAAAGAAAATTTAGGTATCGACAAATCGCAATTGGGATTCGCTATTTTCTTTTTGTCTTTGGGCGTTTTTACAATTTTCCCAATGGCAGCCAAAATCATCAACAGAATTGGGGTAGGCAAGGCAACATGGTATGGGGTGCTGTTGATTTGTCTTTCTGGGACTTTGCCGCTTTTGGCGCCGAATTATTATGTTTTGATGGCGGCTTTGTTCTTTTTTGGGGCCACGCACGGTTTTACCGATATCGCAATGAATACTTTGGTCACGGAAATCGAGAAAGAGGACAAGCGGAATTTTATGTCGGCCGCACATGGTTTTTTTAGTTTGGGAGGAGTCTTGGCCGGTTTGGGCAGCTTTTTGATCGTGCTCTTGGGCAACCCTGTGTTGCATATGGTCTTGGCCATTACAATCGTTCTTCTTCTGAATTTTATCCTTTACAAAAATTACGCACATATTGTGGCCGCGCCCGTAGAAAAAGAGGCTTTTAGCCTAAAACTGTTCAAACCTCTTTTGATCATTGGTTTGGTTTCCTTCATCGTGATGGGTGGAGAGGGGGCCATAGTGGATTGGAGCGGACTTTACCTAAAAGAGATAAGTATTGCTCCAGAGGCTTTATGGGGCACAGGTTTTTTAGCTTTTTCGATCACCATGACCTTGGGAAGATTTTTAGGGGATGGCATTAGTGAAAGGATCGGGTCTATCAAAATTGTCGCTCTAGGTTCGGTAATTGCCATTTTGGGATATCTGGCCGTGTTGAGTTCAGAGACCTATTTGGCCATTCTCGGTTTTGGCCTTGTCGGATTGGGCTTTTCGGTCATTATTCCCGAATTGTTTCGAATTGGCGGTAATGTCAAAGGCGTTGAATCCTCACAAGGAATCGCATTTATCGCCGGTACCGGTTATGCCGGTTTTTTGGCTGCCCCACCGATTTTGGGTTTTTTGGCCGATCGTTCATCGTTGAGCTTGAGTTTTATCGTGCTTCTAGGGTGCTCTGTGTTGGTGCTCTGCTCAACTTTTCTTCTTGGACGGGAGGGATGATCAATCTTATTCAACCGTAATTTCTGTAAAGAACAATTCAAAATCACCCTCGTTCTTCTTATGCATTTTGGCGATTTTCAAACCTTTGACATTCACATAATCCTCAAATGTTGTAATCAGCGAGGGTTCTGGTTGGTTTGATTTTCTGAAGGTCCACTCTTGAATGATGAAGTCATCCCCGAAATAAAAATCATACGCGTCTCCAGGAGTGTATCCACCTTCATTTCCGTAAACAATTGTCAATTTTTGCATTGTTTTTTTTGAAATGGGCGCTTCAACATCTTTTAAATGTTCGTGCTTGATATTGTTTTTGTTCCAAACCAGTTGAAATGGGGCTAGCAACCAGAACTTATCATTGATAAAATCACCATTGGTCTTGTAGGCCGTACTGTCCATATTTGCCCGATTGTATTGTAACGTGCCCTGGTTGGTAATCGAGGTGATATCGTTGGTCTTGGGTTGCCAGACCCAAGTTCGTTCAAAATGTGAGTTATCGCGGTCGACATTGAAGGTGAACTTGATTTCTTCAATATTTTTCCAATTTTCATACCCATGGGCGTTGGCGACTTTTTCGAGTATCGAACTTTCTTGTAAAAGTACTGCGGGATGACTTAAATTATCTAAATGAACCAGCACCGCAAAGCAGAAAAACGAGAACAAATATTTCATCTCTTAGGTTTTTTCAAATATAGATCGTTTTGATCGATCTTGTTTATCTTACTTACAATCAAAAAAAAATGTGACCTTTTTCCAAAAGTTGTGTCTAAAAGAAAAAAACCAACCGATAAAACCAATTTGGAGGAAGAGATTCTTTTCCAAAAATTGACAGATGAGGAGCTTGTCAAAAAGATTGTCGAAGATAATAGCGCATTATTATTTGGCGAACTCTATGACAGGTATGCAAAGGTTGTGTACAATAAATGTTATAGTTTTTCCAAGAGCAAGGATGAAGCCGAGGATCTGACCCAAGATGTGTTTCTAAAATTGTTCGTAAAATTGGGGTCTTTCAGCGGAAAATCGAAATTTTCTACTTGGCTCTATTCGTTTACGTACAATTTCTGTGTTAACTATGTTAACCGTGATAAGGAGAAAAGAATCAGTGACAATGTGACTGAATTGGAAGACGATTTTAAGCAATTCAATGCTGTTAGCGATGAAAGCCTCTTTCAGCTCAAAATTGACAAGTTGAAGTTAGCCCTTGAGCGAATACCGACCGAAGACCGCAAATTGTTGTTGTTGAAATATCAAGATGACATCTCTATAGCAGAACTGGAAACTGTTATGGAAATTGGTAAGAGTGCCGTAAAGATGAGGTTAAAAAGAGCTCGGTCAAGAATTATAGAAGCATATAACAAAATACGGTAATGGGAGTACTAAAGGAAAACCCGTTTAAGGAAATTCAAAAACCTCTGAAGGAGGTGCCGCCCGAAATGAGAAAAAAGGTAATGGCCGATGTTGCGGCAGCTAAACTCGTCATGGACATGGTGTCCTTGTTTACGAATAATTACCCTTCAGTCGTAGCCGGTATTTTGAAAAATAAGAAGAGAGAGTTTTGACTTGGGATGAAGTAGATTCATTCAGAGAACACCAATAGACATGGACACTATCACGAAATGGAAAGACCTGACCCTAGAATCCCTTGGGTCTATGGTCAAGGGAATAGCTGAGGTTTTACCTAATATTTTAGGTGCGATCTTTGCACTTGCCATCGGATGGTTGGTTACTAAGGTAATTGTCTTCTTGCTGCGAAAAATCTTGAAACTTACCCGGGTCGATAGACTTACAGAAAAAATCAACGAGACGGATCTTTTCGGGAAAACGGATTTGAAATTCAATATTACCGATGTAGTCGTGGGCTTCGTGAAATGGATACTCTTTTTGGTATTCTTGATCATTGCGGCCGACATCATGAATTGGAAGATTGTATCCGTAGAGATTGGAAACTTGTTGAGGTATCTACCCAAACTCTTTAGCGCCATCGCCTTATTCATGATTGGCCTTTACATTGCGAACTTTATAAAAAAGGCAATTTCAGGACTTTTTGAATCCATGGATTTCAGTGGGTCTAAAATCGTCAGTAGGTTGGTATTTTATATCATTTTGGTAATAATCACGATAACGGCTTTAAACCAGGCCGGGGTTGACACCACCATAATTACCAACAACGTCACGATAATTCTCGGGGCATTTCTACTTGCCTTTGCCATTGGCTTTGGCTTGGGTTCGAAAGATATCATCAGGGATTTATTACGTACGTTTTATGCCCGTAAGAATTATGAGACGGGTGATCGAATTACAATTGGGGATATTGAAGGGGTGATTGTTTCAATCGACAATTTGTCGATTACCTTATGGACGGATAAGGGGAAAACAATTCTCCCAATAAAGGATTTAGTAAATCTAAAGGTCGATGTAGCTTCTTAATCAACATGGTTGTTGTTTACGGGGGATTTCCCTTGGGAAACCCCCGTTAATTAAACCAATTATTTAAGAAATATTATTGCCCTAGGTTTAATAAGGGTAAGCCGAGTGCTAGCTTGGTTTTTTTAGGGCGGCGAGGGTCTTTTGGGAGGCCCTCGCTTTTTTTACCCCTAAAAATACCTTGGTGACTTTACGCCCCCTAACCACCTTCTAGGCAATTCATAAATTAAAATAATTTCATGGGTTCCAGTTGAGTAGGGTCTCACCTGGGCTGTTGGCACGTCGTAGGCATATCCCAATCGAAATGAATTCGAAATGGCATAATCCGCAACAACGCCAAAACTATCGGCATCGTTAAATCGATAGGACGCACCTACCCAGAATTTTTCGAAAAATAACAAATTTGCGGTGAAATCATAACTTGCCGGTGCTCCATTGGTATATTTTAAAATAGCTGTGGGCTTGAATTTTGTGTTTTCAGAAAGGTCAAAGACCATTCCTGCAATGGCATAGTAACTATTTCGTTCCAATGCTTGAAATTCTCCTTGATTCAAGTCGGTATTTAGAATTCGTGGGGAGGAAATGCCAACATACCATTTATTGGAACTAATGTAAACACCAGCTCCCATATTGGGGTTCCATTCCGTAAAGCCTCCAGCAAAAAAGGGGTCATTTTCATCGGGGGTCGTCAATCGATAATTGGTAAAGCCGCCTTTTAGGCCGACGGCCATGTTTACCTCGGCAGATAACGGTACCGTATACGAAATATCGGCATAGACGTAATTCGTCTTTTCAAACCCGAGGTTGTCATTGATGTATGACAGGCCAACAGCTAGATCACTGAATTTAATTGGCGTATGTATAGACAGCGTACTTGTTGTCGGATTCCCTTCAATACCGGCCCATTGGTTTCTATGCAAGGCGGTCACATTCAATGTTTCCCGACTACCTGCATAGGCAGGGTTGATCGACATTGTATTATAGACATATTGTGTAAACTGTGGAAGCTGCTGTGCCGAGGCTGATATAGATATTAATAAAAGTGAAGTGACCAATACATTCTTCAAGAGTCTCATCATTGGATCATTTTATTTTGAACCGATGTAGATATAACCATTGATTGGCTCCACCTCAGGAGTTCCGAAACCTATGATGTAATAATAGGTGCCTGAAGGGAGCATTCCTGAATTTCCCATCGCATTTTCTGGCGCAAATCCGCCCCAGTCATTAACATAATCGTTCGATTCATAGACAATATTGCCCCAGCGGTTGAAAATTTTAACGTTATAGGTATAATTACAACCTTCCAATCCGGTGATTTCGAATAGGTCATTGACCCCATCACCGTTGGCGGTTATCGTCTTCGAAACTATCAAATCTTCTATGTCACAAGGTAAATCGGCATTTACGATGATAATTTGTGTATGTACGGTCTGATTTCCAGAGTTGTCGGTAGCTGTCCAAGTTCTTGTGATTTCGTATCCCATGTCGCAATCACGGTCATTTGTGGCCGTTTCCACAAAGGTCACCTCTGGATCGTCATCGCAATTGTCAATTGCGGTAAGAATGGCTGCATCTGGAATTTCATCGCAACGAACGGTCACATCTGTTGGGAGCTCTTCGACAAAGGTCGGTGCCTCGTCATCCATTAAACAAGGGTCGCCATTTATTGTAATAATCTGGGTGTGTGTGAACGAAAGACCGACATTATCGGTGGCGGTCCAGGTTCTTGTAATCTCATAACCCATGGCACAGTCGCGATTATTGGTGGCCGTCTCGTTAAAAGTCACGATCGGATCCGCATCACAATTGTCTAACGCGGTCAATACGGCTGCATCTGGCACTTGATCACATTCGACGGTTATGTCGCCCGGAAGCTCTTCGATAAAAACAGGTGGCTGAATGTCGGTAATACTTATTGTAATGACGGTCGCATCTCCGTTGCCAACACCACAGTCATCAAAGGTGAACGAGCTATAGGCCATTTGTTGTGTGGTGTTGATCTCACCTGAGAACGTGGCCAAGGTCTGAGAATTTGAATCAAAGGTACATGCGGGCAAAGAGGCAAAATAGGCATCGTCTTGAACTCGAAGAGCGTATTGAATTGTATATGGAGCATCTGATACATCTGTATACCCATCTTCGACCATAAAGGTCAATTCACGCGATAGATTATCAAATGTATACGTGATTTCGCTTGGCAAAGGTGATACATCGACAAAAATCATTTCTTCTGGAATGGTCGTGGTAAAACTTAGGTTTCTTATGTTGTCATTACCCGTATTTGCGACATCGAGATAAATCTGAATGGTCTCACCCGTTACCGGGTTCTCCGAAGAGGCGGTAGCATATAGGTCCAATTGATTCAAAGAAGGCTCCCAAACCTCTACGGCCATACCCAAAAGGTAAAGCCCATAGGTTTCTTGATTTGAGGTCATTCGTACCACTGCCGAAGTTTGATTGTTGGTAATCAATCGATTGCCATTGTTCCTAAGTTCGAATAAACTGGCGTCGTACCCGAGCGTATTCGTACTGGCAGGAATGCGATTTAAGAAGTCACTGCCATTAGTGGTAATGGTGCTATTGAAAAAATTGTCCGCTGGCCGCATAGGTGTAGATAAAGGTTCCCACACGCCATTGGTGTTAAAAATCAGTAGTTGATCTTGGCTGATGCCCCGGTCGCCCTCAAAGGATCCAATTACCATATTGGCGTTCACCCGACCATTGGGCACGGTCTGAAAACCATCGAAGGTGACATCAAAATTGTTGCTTGTGGCCGAAATATGGGCGTAACCGTCGAAAAGGGTAATGTTTTTCTGGGCAAGTGTCGGACTTTGGTATACAAATACGATTTGCCAGCCCCCAGATGTTCCGGTATTGCCCCCTTCGTGACTTAGTAAAGTTCCCTCTGTCGCTTTTACATTGGCAACCTGATAGGTACCGAAGGGATCATTAATGCTTTGTACCTGAGACGTAATATCTTTTACGCAGATGTAGGGGTCATTGGCAAAATGGTCGTCCCTGCCACGATAAATTACTTCATCAGCGGTCAGGGTTGCCCCATAATCCGTTTCCCCGGGAAGCATCAGTTTAATGTCGTTGTAGTTCCAGGAAGCTTCAGGGCCGCCATTGCCGGCGATGATATTTCCACTTCCATCGACCTCATACTCCTTGTCTGCTGCTGCCCAGTATAGAAAAACACGCTCCAAGGTCAGACAGGAGTTGCCCGGAGCCGGATTTACAAAAGTGGCATTACTGGAATTAAAGGTCGTCGGGTCGTTATCGATATCCACATACACGTTGTCGGTAAAGTTGTGATTACTTTCCGTACCGTTATAAGGGTTTACGGCGTCTCTCGATAGTACATTATTGGCAATCATGGTGAAGTCACCATTGATTGTTTCAGAATACCTTGGAGAGAACCCTGTTTGCAACTGTCCGTAGCTGGTACCCAACATCAAGATGTATGCAATGAAAAACAGGTTTTTTGGAGCGTGTAAAAATTTCCTCATATTTATAAATTATCAATCAAGTTTGATCAAATAGCTTATAATATGAAGCTACAATGTTGTCCTTACCAGGAAGGGAGCTTGCGTAATTAAGGTCAAGTTCATTTTGTAGCAACTATTATTGTTCGGGGTACGAAATATTGCTTTTTTAATTAAAACTAGATTTGGTTTACTATACAAAGAACGCCACAATGTAAGGTAGTACGTAAGTTCTCCGACGAACAGCACCCTATTTTCGTCAATTAAATTTTTACTCGACAAATGGTTTTTAATGGGGATGAACATACCATTTGCTGATTACCCAATATCTTGGAATGTTGCAAGTCATCGATGTTTTTCGGGCCACTTTGATTATGATGCAATTCTGGATTATTTGCTTAATTTTGAATCCACCAAAAAATAAACATGGGTTCAAAAAAAGGAAAAGTACAAGAAGCGATACAAGAGAAATTATTGGGGGAACGTAAGGTTTTTCTATGGGGAATGGTCGATGATGACTCGGCAAAGCATGTAATAGACAGATTGTTGTACCTAGACATGCTCAACAACGAAGAAATTCAACTGATTATCAATAGTCCCGGGGGTTACGTAACATCCGGCTTTGCCATGTACGATACGATAAAGTCACTGAAAAGCCCGGTTTCTACCGTATGCAGTGGTTTGGCTGCCTCAATGGGGTCTATTTTGCTCTCGGTAGGAAAGAAGGGTAGACGTTTTATTCAACCCCATGCCCAGGTAATGATACACCAACCCAGTGGGGGAGCGAGGGGCCAGGCGTCGAATATTGAAATTCAAGCCAAGGAAATTATCAAGACCAAAGAGTTGAGTGCCAAGATCCTATCGGAAAATTGTGGGCAGAAATACGAAAAGGTATTAAAGGACTTTGATCGGGACTACTGGATGAATGCCGAAGAATCGATCAAATATGGCATAGTAGATGGTATTTTAGAGTAGAACGAAGCTTATAAAATCAAAAAGTCCTTCACAATCTTAATGTGAAGGACTTTTTTTGGGTATATATGGACGCTCTCGCGGAATGTTCTCAATATATACGGTCAAAACGGATGCGACAGACGTTGTCGTCATGTTAAATTACCGTAAAGAAATTCATTACTTTTGCCCCGAGTAACTGCACCACTATCAAGAATATGACCCAAACCCCTAAGAACATTGCCATTATTGGCTCAGGATTGGTAGGTTCACTATTGTCTATTTATCTCAGGAAAGCAGGGCATGAGGTCACTGTTTTTGATCGTAGGCCCGATATTCGAACCATTGAGTTTTCCGGACGTTCGATAAATCTTGCCATGAGCAATAGGGGATGGAGGGCACTTGAAGAGATAGGTCTTGAAGAGGAAATCAAGAAAATAGCCATTCCACTTGATAAGCGTGCCATGCATGTCATTGGCAAGGAGATGTATTTTCAGCCCTATGGAAAAGATGGAGAGGCAATCTGGTCGATTTCCCGAGGCGTATTGAATAGAACCATGATTACTTTGGCAGAAAAGTCTGGAGCCCGATTTCGTTTCAATGAGAAGGTCTGGGATATAGATTTGCCCGAGGCCAAGATATATACTGGGGAGACGGAGAAAGGGGAGTGGAAAGCATATGATTACGATATCGTTTTTGGCTGCGATGGCGCATTCTCCCGGGTGCGTCACAAAATGCAACGCCGTAGTCGTTTCGATTATTCCCAAGATTTCATTGATGTTGGCTATAAGGAATTGACCATTCCGCCAAACGACGATGGTACACATAAACTTGACAAACATTCTTTTCACATCTGGCCCAGGGGAAAGTTCATGTTCATCGCAATGCCCAATTTAGACGGAAGTTTTACCTGTACCCTTTTTATGCCCTTTGAGGGAGAGGTGTCATTTGAAAATATCAATAACAAAGCGGATGCCCAACAATTCTTCAAGACGTATTTTCCGAACGTCAGCAGGGATATTGAAAATCTGATCGATGATTTTTTCAAAAACCCGACAAGTGCATTGGTCACCATGAAATGCTATCCTTGGACTTATTGGGACAAGGTTGCCTTGGTAGGCGATTCTGCACATGCCATTGTGCCGTTCTATGGGCAGGGTATGAATGCGGGCTTTGAAGATATTTTTATCCTCAACGAATCCATGAAAAAACATGGCGACGATTGGGAAAGTATTTTCGCTGATTATCAGCGGGCCAGAAAACCGAATGCCGATGCCATTGCGGAACTGAGTTACCGCAATTTTGTTGAAATGAGCAGTAAAACGGCAGACCCAAATTTTTTGCTCCAGAAGAAAATCGAAAAGCATTTTGCCAAGAAACATCCCGATAAGTGGATTCCCGTTTATTCCAGGGTCACGTTTTCAGATAGGCCCTATTCAGAGGCTTTGGCCATAGGTGACGCTCAGGAGGTCATCATGAGAGAAGTGATGCAAATGCCCAATCTTGCCTCGAAGTGGGATAGCCACGAGGTTGAGGAAAAGATATTGGGACTGCTAAAATAAAAAAGCCGCTCCTTACAAAGAACGGCCATGAATCTTGTCAGTAGATATTTCTATAATTTGGCGAACATCTTTTCCATTTTGGCCTGTTCTTCCTCGGCCAAGACTGGGTCGACCAATATGCGACCGCTATGTTCGTCAGTGATGATTTTTTTACGCGAAGCGATTTCTACCTGCACCTGTGGTGGTATGGTGAAGAATGAGCCGCCTGAGGCACCCCTTTCAACAGGCACTACCGCCAAACCGTTCTTGACATTGTTTCGTATTCTGGAATAGGCGTGTACCAAACGCTCGTCAATCTCCTTTTGATACTTGGCCGATTTTGCCAATAGGGCTTTTTCCTCTTTTTCGGTTTCTGCCAAAATTGCGTCGAGCTCCCCCTTTTTATGCTTTAGGTGGGTTTCCCTTTCAGAAAGCTTTTCTTTGGTTTCGGCAACGACCTCCTTCTTTTGCTCTATTTGGGCCTTAAATTCCTTGATATTCTTTTCGGCCAACTGAATTTCGAGTTCTTGAAACTCCAATTCCTTTGAAATGGAATTGAACTCACGCGAATTTCTGACGTTTTTTTGCTGCTCGGTATATTTTTTGATCAAAGCCTTCGATTCTTCGATAAGGTTCTTTTTGGCTCCGATTTCGAAATTGATGGTTTCGATGTCCGTTTTGAGTTTATCCATTCGGGTCTTTAGGCCAAGAACCTCATCTTCCAAATCTTCAACCTCTAAAGGAAGTTCGCCTCGAACATTGCGAATTTCGTCTACCCTTGAATCGATTAACTGGAGATCGTATAAAGCCCTAAGCTTATCCTCTACCGTAGCCTCTGCCTTTTTTTTAGCCATATTTATAAATACTTGATTGGATTGGTATTACTTTCCGATAAACGGATTGCAAAATTAGGGATTTTTTTGGTAAGATAGTCGGCCAATAGGTTTTTTGTAAACTGTTCGGACTCATAGTGCCCGATATCGGCGATGACGACTTTATTTTCTGCCTCGAAGAACTGATGATATTTGACGTCGGAAGTAACAAAAACATCCGCCCCGCTTTGTATCGCGGCCGAAATGGCAAAGGCACCACTACCCCCGAGAACGGCCACTTTATGTACACTTTTGCCCAAGAGAGCGGAATGTCGAACGGTCGAGACGTTCATTTTACTCTTGAGATACGATAAAAAATCCGTCTCATCCATTTCTTTTTGTAAGTTCCCGACCATTCCCATTCCAATATTTTGATTTTGGTTGTCAAGGGTGAAAATCTCGTAGGCCACTTCCTCATATGGATGGTTCTGAAAGAGCGCTTGTAAAATGGCTCGCTCTTTATATGATGAAAAAGTAACATTGATTTGCGTTTCCTCGGCCAATTCCAATTGTCCCCTTTCCCCGATTGTCGGATTACTTCCTTTGCCTCCCCTATAACTTCCAGTGCCATCAACAGTAAAACTGCAGTCGCTATAATTACCGATGTTACCGGCACCAGCCAAGAAAAGAGCACCTTTTAACCGTTCGGCACTGGTTTTGGGCACATAGGTCGTCAATTTTTTGATATTACCCTTTTTGGGAATCAGTATTTCGGTATTCGTCAGCCCCAAAACCTCACAAATTTTGGCATTGACCCCATGTGGACTGTTGTCCAAGGCGGTATGCATACTATAAATCGAAATATTGTGTTTGATAGCCTTCAACACCGTCCGTTCGACATAATTAGCACCCGTGATCCTCTTCAATCCGTTGAAAATAATCGGGTGAAAGCTAACGATCATATTGCAATCATGGGCAATTGCCTCGTCGAGAACATTTTCCAAGGTGTCTAGGGTCACTAAAATTCCGTTTACCTTGTCTTTAGGCTTCCCTACCAATAGACCGACATTGTCAAAATCCTCTGCTTGGGCCAACGGAGCCAATTCTTCAAGTATATCGGTAACTTCCTGAACTATCATATCGAAAAAATAACATTCCAAAGTTAAATATTATATTTTCGTTCCGATGTTACTTCTGAGGATTATCGTATTTCCGCTAGCCTTGATTTACGGACTCGTGATTCGAATTCGCAATTACCTCTATGATGTCGGAATTTTAAGTTCACAAGCGTTCGCTACCCCAACAATATGTGTCGGGAATCTAAGCTTGGGTGGCACAGGAAAGACCCCGATGGTCGAGTTTCTTATAACCGAATTGCAAAAAAATCATCGGTTGGCGGTTCTTAGTAGGGGGTATAGAAGAAAATCGACGGGATTTGTCTTGGCAAACATGAACAGTACCGTAGAGGAATTAGGTGATGAGCCCTTTCAAATTTTTCGAAAATTCAAAAATATTCCATTGGCCGTGGATGCGAATCGCCGAAATGGAATTCGTATGTTGGAGGAGGGTATCAAGCCCGACTTGATCCTTTTGGACGATGCTTTTCAGCACAGAAAAGTCAGACCGAGCTATTCGATATTGCTCACTACTTATGACCGGCCTTATTATAATGATTATTTCATACCTACGGGCACTTTGAGGGATAGCCGAGACCAAGCCAGGAGGGCAGAGGCCATAATAATTACAAAATGTCCTATCAGTCTGACCGAAGACGAACAGGCCGAGATCATCAAAAAAATCAAACCGCTTCGGAACCAAAAGGTCTTATTTTCTTATTTGGAATATAATGATGTACTTATTGGAGGGAATACGGATAAACCACTGGAGGAAGTAATCGGTCGAAAAGTAACCTTGGTAACCGGCATTGCGGATGCAGCACCTTTAAAGCGGTACCTAGATCAAAAAGGAATTGATTTTGAACATATGCGATTCAAGGACCATCATGCTTTTTCGGCGTCGGAAATCAAGGATTTCGGCTCGAAGGAAATGGTGATTACCACCGAAAAAGACTATGTCAAACTACAGGGAAAAGTGGAGAACCTATTCTATATAACCATTTCACACGCATTTTTTGGTGATGGTAAGAATGAATTGCTCACCGATTTGGAGTATCTTACGAAGCCGGATTCTTGATCTTTCGTTCGAAGATGTTCTCCCCGATTTTTTGGTAGAAAACCTCCGGCTTGAAAGGTTTGGTGACTACGTCGTTGCATCCGGCGGCATAAAAACTTTCCAGACTATCATCCAAAGAAATCGCAGTTAAGGCGATAATAGGGGTTTCTTGATCGAATTTTCTGATTTGAATCGTGGCTTCCTCTCCGCTGATACCCGGCATGTGAATGTCCATTAGAATCGCATCGTATTTATTTTCTTCGGCGAGCTCTACCGCTTCATGACCGTTGCTGGCAATATCACTTGTGATGCCCTTCTTCGTCAACATCTTCTTGGTGATGACCTGATTTATCTTATTGTCTTCGACAATCATCAGATGAAGCCCTTCGAACTGGTAATCCTCAGGAGTCATTTCAAATGGAATATCATCGACAAGGCTGTCCTTACTTTTGATATTGAGTTCAAAAAAGAACGAACTACCCTTGCCGAGCTCGCTTTTAAGATCAATTTTGCTGTTAAAGAGACCCAGAAGGCTTTTTACAATGGTCAGGCCTAGGCCGGTGCCGCCGTACTCGCGGTTGATTTGAATCGATCCTTGTTCGAAACCCTCAAAGATGCTCTCTTGCTTTTCTTTTGATATTCCGATGCCATTGTCTTCGACCTCGAAGTATAAAGTGACGTCTTCTTCAACCTTGTCGACCAATTTCGCAATGACCTTGACCTCCCCGTTTTTTGTGAATTTTAGGGCATTTCCGACCAAATTCATGAATATTTGGGAAATTTTAAGCGGGTCGCTCATCAGATGGGACGGAATGTCCTCGTCATATTCAAGAATGATCTTGGTTTTATTTTCATTGGCACTTTGCTTCAAACTATCGATGACTTCTTTTAGAACTTTCTTGAGATTGAACTCAATGTTCAACGGTTCCAACTTGTCGGCGTCGATTTTGTTGATATGCAAAATATCATTGATGAAGTTCAAGAGGTAGTCTCCCGAGAACTTCAAGGCTTTGAGATGCTCTTTTTGATCCGCGTTTGGATTTTCCTCCAAAAGTAGATGGGTCAGTCCGGTAACGGCATACAAGGGTGTTCGCAATTCGTGGCTAACCGTTGACAAAAAATTACTTTTGGCCTCCATGGCGTGTACCGCCTCATCTCTTGCCGCTTGCAACTCACTGTTTTTTGTTTGCAAAAGATCGTTGGTCTTCAATTTGATTTGGTTGTTGCGATACAATGAAATTGCCAGCAAAGAGATGATCATCAAAAAAGCCGTAGTAAGAATTGCAGTCAAATCAGATCGGTTACGCGCCTCATCAAGTTCCTCGATTTTCTTGTCTTGGTTTTTGATTTGATTGCTCATGATCTCGAAATTGATCTTGTCGGCAACTTTCATTTCCGTTTGCACCTTTTCGATATTAAAGATCGAGTCTCGAATCGCAAGCAGGTTTTGATTGTTGATTAGGGCCTTGTCGAATGTGCCTAGTTTTGTATAGGTCTCGGTCAACAACTCGTTAGCTTCCACAACTTCTTTGAAGAAGTTGTTTTCATTGGCAATGGCCAAGGCTTTTTCGCCGTTTTCAGCACCTTCGGCATATTTTTCTGTCTTGAAGAAGATTTTGGCCAAGCCCAGATGCGCCTTTGCGGCCAAATATTCCTTTTCATGAATATCGGTATTGATGACCAATGAATTGAAGTTTTTGGTGGCGTCATCATATTTCTCCTGGTTTAAAAAGATGTTTCCCTCCTCAAGCAATATGTTGTTGAACATATTTCGGTCATTGCTCAATTGTTTGGCCTCGTCCAAGAGATATCTGGCTTGAAACCCCTTTTCATTGCGAAATTCCAACACTCCTTCCACATACTTGTGGATCGCATTGCCGTGGGGGTATTCAATATCTTTCAGCAACGCCTTGGCCCGATCCCAATAAAACAATGTTGTCTCTTCCTTGTCTAACTTCAAATAGAGAAGGGCAAACTCATGATAGCTGTCGATCAGCGATTTTACATCTTCATTGCGTTCGGCAACTTTGGCGGCGTTCTCAAGCGATTCGAGGGCCAGATCTATTTTATTCTGATTACCGTAAACCCGTGATTCGTTAAAGTACGTCTCAAGGTCTTTTAGCGGAATGGTGTCTTGTCCAATGGCAAACTGCACCGTTAAAACAAATAGTAACGGTATCGACCAATGGGCGCGAATATTTTCAAATCTTGATTTCAAACGAAGTTTTTGCCGATCAACATGTTGATTAAATCGATTATCCTACTGCTATAGCCCGTCTCATTATCGTACCACCCGATTACCTTGACCATCTTGCCAATTACAGAGGTCATCTTGGAATCAAACGTACAAGAATGACAACTATTGTTTATATCCACGGATACAATAGGGTCTTCAGTGTATAAAATTATGGTTTTTAGTTCATTAAGTGCCTTTTCCTTGAAAACGGCGTTGATTTCTTCTATCGAGGTATCTTTCTTGACATTGAATGTGATGTCGGTCAGTGAACCATTGGGAACGGGAACCCTAATGCCGCAACCACCTATAACGTTGGCCAGTTTTGGAAAAATTTTGGTCAACGCCTTGGCTGCTCCGGTTGTTGTCGGTATAATGGATTGGCTGGCAGCTCTTGCCCGTCTTAGATCGCGATGAGGTCTATCATGCAAACTCTGGTCGGAGGTATACGAATGTATGGTAGTGATGTAGGCTTGTTCAATACCGCATAGATCGTCAATAACCTTAATCATTGGCGCGGCGTTGTTCGTGGTGCACGAGGCGCAACTGATAATGTCATCCTCGACGCTAAGAATGTCTTCATTAATTCCGAAAACCACCATTTTTATATTGTCTTCGGACGGAGGAACCGATAAGATGACTTTTTTTGCGCCATTAGCCAGGTGCTGCGATAGCGTCTGTCTGTCCTTAAACTTTCCGGAGCATTCCACAACAATATCCACATCGACCTTGGACCAATTGATTTTTTTGGGAGACGAATGATTGAATAGTGATATGTGCCTTCCGCCTACAATGATAGCATCGTCTTCATGGGAAACCGTCTGGTCAAAAATACCATGAATGCTATCATACTTGAGCAAATGGGCCAATGTGGGCGCATCGGCCAAATCGTTGATGGCCACAACCTTGATTTGAGGATTTTGGTCGAGTAACCGGAAAAGCGTTCGGCCAATCCTTCCAAAGCCATTGATGCCAATTTTTACCTCTCTCATTTTAACGGATTAGGTCATTAAAGGTGTCAATAGGCGGTCACATCATTCAGTTGATGTGCTTATGGGCCTTATAGGAGGACCTTACCAAGGCTCCACTTTCCACATGGCGGAATCCCATTTTTAAGCCCATTTCCTCATATTTCTTGAATTGTTCGGGCAAGATGAACTCTTTTACCGGTAAATGTTTTTTGGAAGGCTGTAGGTATTGGCCGATTGTCACAACATCGACATTCGCGTTTCTCAAGTCTTCCAAAGTCTGAATAACCTCTTCTTCCAATTCACCGAGTCCGAGCATGATGCCCGATTTTGTTCTTTTTGCCCCATTGCTCTTGAGATATCTTAATACCTCTAGGCTTCGGTCATATTTAGCTTGTATCCGTACTTCCCTTGTGAGCCTTTTGACGGTCTCCATATTATGTGAAATGACCTCTGGTGAAACTTCAAGAATTCGGTCAAGGTGGCGTTTGACACCCTGAAAATCTGGTATCAATGTTTCCAAGGTCGTTTCCGGATTCATTCGGCGAATGGCCTTGACGGTTTCCGCCCAGATGATAGACCCCATATCCTTTAGGTCATCGCGATCGACCGATGTAATCACGGCATGCTTGATATCCATTATCTTGATAGATCTGGCCACTTTTTCGGGCTCTGACCAATCAACGTTTTCAGGCCGCCCGGTCTGAACGCCGCAAAATCCGCATGAACGGGTACAGATATTTCCCAAGATCATGAATGTTGCCGTACCCTCGCCCCAACACTCACCCATATTTGGGCAACTACCTGAAGTACAGATGGTGTGCAGGTCGTATTTGTCGACTAAACCCCTGAGTTGGGTATATTTCTTTCCTGTTGGTAGCTTGACACGCAACCATTTGGGTTTTCCCTTTGGGGGTTGAACGTTTTCCAAGGTTTCTGAACTCATTGTAAACTTGGTTTGAATAAGACAACAAATATACGAACAAATTAAGGGAGCAAAGTCGAGACGCACTTGACGATTTCATGGCCATAGGGCATCCAAAAGTATTTTGCCGAATGACTACCAAATAAAAGGCAACCAGTTACAATTGCCCGTGTTTTGTATTTTTCAAAACCATCAGGCTTTGTTCTTTATGGCTTCCGCCAAAAGCTTCTTGGCCCTTAACAATTTGACTTTTACATTGTTTATTGGCTCGTCGAGCTCTTTGGCGATATCGGCATAACTCAACTCGTTGAAGTAACGAAGGTTGATGACTTTTCGATAGTGGGGCTTTAGCTTTTTAATATGCTGCAACAGGGTAGCGAGATTTTGTTCGATAATCAATTGGTCTTCGACAGTCGGTGCATCATCAAGTACTTTTTTTATTACTTCGCTGCTGCCCCCTGTTTCAAGAATTGTCTTTTTACGTTTGCGAATAAGGTCGATGTGTATATTCTTGGAGATTGCGATGAGCCAGGTTTTGAACTCATATTCCTCCTTGTACGTGTCGATTTTATCAAAGGCCTTCGAAAATGTCTGAACGGTTATGTCTTCTGCGTCAATTTCATTTTCGGTGCGCACCAGTTGAAAGCCATAGACATCGTTCCAGAAATGATCCAGAAGCTTGCTATAGGCTCTTTGGTCGCCGGTTTTGGCTTTCTTGAGCGTTTCGAGAAGACTTATTTTATCCAAAAGGATATACTGTTAAAATGACTGTGAAGGGCTACTTGCTATTGCAATTGGTTAGAAGTATCCAATTGGCAATCTTGTTCTTCAGGCAGTTTTCCGCACATGCTACAGGCCTGTCCGTCTTCATTCAAAAAAGGACTTTGACTAGCGCAGGTGCCCGCGAACTTTCCATCTTTTTTTGACCAAATCTTGATTGCGATTCCGGCTACCGCCAGGGCCAAAAGCGAAATGGTCAATAGTGCTAATTTCATAATGCAAAGATATCAAAAAAACTAAGCCCTATCCACAATAAAAGGATAGGGCCGATAACTTTGATGTTATATTTTTTAGTACGAAATATTGGCTACAATATTCTCAACGGTAGGGCTTTCATTGCCACCCTTGGGTTCAATCGTAATGTAACTCACGGCGTGATCGTCATAGGGCATTGCCAATAACTTTTCTTGGTTATCGGCCTGCTTGATAACACCCAGATTTACCAATTTGCCATCTACTTCCGTCCACATTTGAAAACATTGATTTTCAGGAAGTTGAGGCAAATGACTCACATTGATATACGATAGCTTCTTTACAGGATTTATATACGCTACGGCTTTTAGTTCCCTGGCCTTTTTATTTCCCTTTACGTTTACCTTTTTCGTCTGGGGATTTTGAAGCACGATGAACTGATTGCGAACGTCCTCCAATTGTTCCCGCATATTTTCTTCCAAGTCTTTGATTTTGTTGTTTACAATGGTGTTTTCCTCTTGTAAACTTTTATTTTGATCCCAGAAGAAATACGAAGCACCGGCAAAAAGCAAAACGGCAATACTGGCCGCAATACCATAACGAAAATAATTCCTTCTTCCTGATTTATCGGCCCTAATGCGCGCCAATATCTTTTCTTTCAGACCTTCGGGAGTTTTGATCGCATGCATCTTCGCATAGGCCTCGAGGTTCTCTTGAAGCTCATTGTACGTTTTCCTTACTTCGGGGTACATGGCTATGTAACGCTCAACTTGCAGCGCTTCTTGATCGCTCACGGTGCCCAGCAGGTACTTCTCGAGCAAATCGGAATCTAGGAATATTTTTATCTTTTCTTTCATTGTATCAATGCATTAAGGTTTAGGACAAGCATCAAAAGCATCGTGTTACCATAAATTTTCTTTAGTTCCCGAAGTCCTATTTTCAATCTCGATTTAATGGTGCCCAGCGGAATGTCCAATTCATCACTGGCCTCTTGCTGGGTCATCCCTTGAAAAAAAAGTGCCTCTAAAACAATTTGGTACTTTTCTTCAATTTTTTCTAGATTTTCATGAACGTCCATGAACTCTGGTCTGATGCTATTCACACCTAGGTTATATACGTCAGAAACATCTATTTGGATTTCTTTGTCAGATTTTGTGTTGGCACTCCTCAATTTGTCGATTGCCGTGTTTCTGGTAATACGAAACAACCATGTGAACAGTTTGGCTTTAGATGCATCATAGGAATCCGATTTCTTCCAGATTTTCACAAAGCTCTCTTGTAACACGTCTTGGGCCAGTTCTTCGTCACGAACGACCTTGTTCGCCACACCAAAAAGGGTATCACCATAGTGCTCGTAAAGCAGGGAAATGGCTTTTTCGTCACGCTCTTGCAATAATTCGACAATATGTTTTTCAAGTAGTGTGCTCATAGATTGTGATCGGGCGTAAAAAAATCGGTGCGAGCGGCGTCCAAAGCTATATCTCTCTGCGTATATAGGTTAACGCTAATTTATAAAATTGATTGTTATAGGTTGCGTTATCTCAAAATTTTAATTAGATAAATGTACAACTGGTAATTGTACATTTAGTTTTTGGTTAGTTTGGTTTGGTATAACCCCCGTGCACAAAAAGTGGGCGGGGGTTATTTTTTTGGATGCAATTCTCCGATAAGAACAAATAGAAATATCCTGCGACGCGCGAACTATTCGATTATATTGACTTCCGGTATGATTTCGATGGAAAATGTTCTCTTGACATCCTCCATAATACGATAGGCGAGTTTCAATACTTCTTGGCCTGTCGCCTTGCCGTAATTGACCAAGACCAAGGCCTGGTTTTTGTGCACTCCGGCATCGCCGAACCTTTTGCCTTTATATCCGCATTGCTCAATAAGCCAACCGGCCGGAATTTTATAGGCGTCTTCGGAAACTTTATAATGGGGCGCCTTGGGATGATTTTTCGTAAAGACCGCCCAATCGGATTTTGATATCACTGGGTTTTTAAAAAAACTGCCACTATTGCCCAGTTCCCCGGGATCGGGAAGTTTGCTTTCCCGTATGGCGATCACGGCATTTGAGATATCTCTAATGGTAGGATTTTCGATTCCCATCTTCTCGAGTTCCGATTCTATGGCACCATAGGAAGTGTTCAACCTATGGTTCTTTTTGGTCAATCGCAGTACGACCGAAGTGATAATGTACTTCCCTTTGCCCTTATTTTTGAAAAAAGAGTCGCGATAGCCAAATTCGCAATCGGCCTTTGAGAAGGTTTCAATTTGCAAAGTTTCCGTATTCATGGCCTTACAGCCGACGAAGGTATCTTTTAGTTCAACACCGTAGGCTCCAATATTTTGAATTGGAGCGGTACCGGTATTGCCCGGGATCAGGGACATGTTTTCTAGTCCGCCGTAATTTCGATCCAGTGTCCACAACACCAATTGATGCCAATTTTCACCCGCCATGATCTTCAGGGAAACATAATCGTCATCTTCCTCTAGAACGGAAATTCCTTTCAAATTAATGTGCAAGACAAGGGCCCCGATGTCCTTGGTGATGAGCATATTGCTGCCACCGCCGAGAATAAATTTTTCCGGGTACCCCTCCAGTTTGTAGGCATGCTCGATTTCTTCCTCCGAATTGACTTCCAGAAAAAATTTGGCTTTGGCATCGACTCCAAAGGTATTGTATCTTTTAAGGGACTTATTTTGCTCGACCTCCATCAGCCTATATAACTCTTTAAGGCTTCCTTTAGTATGTGAACGGCCCGTTTCAGGCTTTCCTTTTCAAGTACATAGGCGATTCTGACTTGATTCTTTCCCAAGCCCGGAGTGGCATAAAACCCAGCGGCGGGAGCTACCATGACCGTTTCGTTATTGACCCTGAAATCTTCCAATAGCCATTGCGCAAAATCATCGGTATCGGCTACGGGCAATTCAGCAATACAGTAGAAAGCGCCTTTTGGTTTGGCAACTTTGACCCCTTCTATGCTTTCCAGTGCTTCGATAAGCATGTTCCTTCGCCCCACGTATTCTTCTATTACATTGTCGAAATAACTTTGAGGTGTGTCAAGTGCCGCCTCTGAGGCAATCTGTGCCATGGTGGGCGGTGAAAGACGCGCTTGTGCAAATTTTAGCGCCGTTTTCACGACTTCACGATTTTTAGACACCAAACATCCAATTCGCGCACCGCACATACTATAGCGCTTTGAAACTGAGTCCACGACTATTGCGTAGGCCTCCAATCCTTTTTCCTGTAAGATGGAATAATGCTCAATGCCGTCATAGGCAAATTCTCGATAGACTTCATCGGCAATCAAGAAAATATCGTGTTTCTGTACGAGGGCCGAAAGTTTCCTTATTTCTTCCCTGCTGTACAAGTACCCGGTGGGATTTCCGGGATTACATATTAAAATAGCCTTTGTCTTTGGGGTAATATGGTCCTCAAAGTGTTCTATCGGTGGTAGAGCAAAGTTTTCGTCGATATTCGATACGACGGGCACGACCCTTATGCCCATTGCCGTCGAAAAACCGTTGTAGTTGGCATAGAACGGTTCAGGAATAATGATTTCATCACCTGCATCGGCAATACTGCCCAAGGCGAAGGAAAGCGCTTCAGACCCCCCTGTGGTCACAATAATATCAGTTGCTTTGACTTCAATGTCGTTTTTCGCGTAATATCCCGCAATTTTTTCGCGATAGCTTTCAGAACCTTCTGTTCTGCTATAGGCCAATACTTCGATGTTATTCGACTTTATCGCATCCAACGCTACTTTTGGTGTCTTTATATCGGGTTGGCCAATATTTAGATGAAGTACGTTAATACCCTGCTTTTTGGCCATTTCAGCGAAGGGAACCAGTTTTCTGATGGGCGATTCGGGCATGGCAAGCCCCTTTTCGGATATTGAAGGCATATTCGGTTTGTTTGGGGCAAAAATGGTAAATCATACGGTGCAAAACAATAAACCGGTTTGTTATTTGGTTTGTCGAAAAAATGTTAATTAACAGATTCTTGAGGCATTTATTGGCTATCTTTAAGAGACAATCCACTTGGTAATGAAACGCTTAGCGAGATATACACTAATAATTCTTTTTTGTGTGCCCTTTTTTGGCGCTGCACAGTATTTTGAGCTACCAAAGGGCCAGAAATCCGAGAAAATAAGGTTTCAACTGATCAATAATCTAATTGTTGTGCCGCTAGAAGTGAACGGCACGGAACTTTCATTTATACTGGATTCTGGTGTTAGCAAACCTATTTTGTTCAATTTGACCGAAGAGGATGCCGTTCAGATCAACAATGTTTCCGAGATTACGATTAAAGGGCTTGGAGGTGGCGAGCCCATACAAGCCCTAAGCTCAAGGGGCAATTCGTTCAAACTGAAGAATATCGAGAATGGGGATCAATTGCTCTATGTAGTACTTGATAGAGATCTTAATTTTTCACCTACCCTGGGTATTCCGGTTCACGGCATTATCGGCTATGACCTTTTTCGTGATTTCGTGGTCGAGGTGAACTATGCGTCAAGAAGCCTGAAACTACATGATCCATCATCTTACGAATACCGCTCGAATAAAAAATCCGAGACCATGCCACTTTCCATTGTCAATAGGAAGGCATATGTCGATGGAACATTGCTTTTGAAGGAAGGGGATGAACATTCAGTAAGGTTACTTGTAGATACTGGAAGCAGTGACGCCATTTGGCTTTTTGAGGATGAGCATATTGATGTGCCCGAGAAGAATTACGTCGATTTCCTGGGCGAGGGTTTGAGTGGAAGTATTTTCGGAAAACGTACAAAGATCAATGGTATCAGGCTCGGATCTTTTCAGCTCAAGGAGGCCAAGGCGGCTTTTCCCGACATGAAATCATTTGGTGCGGTAAAGGATTTGGGAGATCGAAATGGAAGTTTGGGGGGAGAAGTGTTGAAACGGTTCAACATTGTTTTCGACTATCCGAACAATAAGATTACGTTCAAGAAAAATGGCCATTTCAAGGCACCCTTTCACTATAATCTGAGTGGTATCACTTTGCAACATAATGGGGTTCGATATGTTGCCGAAAGTATCGCTGATTCTCGTGGCGTCGTTAAAAAAGACGAAGACACTTTTGGCGATGTACAGATTCTATTGGAAAATCGAACCAAAATAAGCGTAGTGCCAGAAATTGTCGTATCAGGTATTAGAGCAGGTAGTCCCGCGCACGAGGCGGGTCTAAGGGAGGGCGACGTTGTATTGATGGTGAATGGTAAGCGCATTCATCGCTATAAATTGCAAGAGATAATGCATATGTTGGACGAACAGGAAGGAAAAAAGGTTAAGGTAATGATAGAACGGGCTAACAATGACCTTCAGTTTTCGTTTACTCTAAAGAAGATGTTCAAGCCCATACCCTAAAGAAATATCGGACAAGAAAAAAGGCCCCGGCGAAAGCGTCGGGGCCTTTTCTTATTGGGTATTGGGAACAATATGCTATTTTCCTTCAGGAGCCTTGATCTCTCCTTTGATTTTTAATACCTTGGTAGGAGTATCTGCGTTTGATATTACCGTAATGGCTTTTCTGATGGGGCCGACCCTGTTCGTATCATATTTAACCTGAATTTCTCCTGTTTTGCCAGGTAGAATCGGTTCTTCCGGCTTTTTGGGTATGGTACATCCACAGCTCGAACTTACCTTGCTGATAATAAGGGGAGCATCTCCCGTGTTTGTAAATTCGAACACACGAATACCGTCAGCGCCTTTTTCGATTTCACCGTAATCTACAGTCTCTGTCTTGAACTCGATTTTGGCGGCAGCCTCCTGTGCTGTTAGGGTCAATCCCATCAAGCCCACAAATAATACAAGTACTATTTTTTTCATCATGTTTCAGTTTTGGGTGAATTTCAAATGTAAATCTTTTGCGATGAACGTCCAAAATTCTTTTGTTATATACTAACGTTACTTATTTTTGTTTCGTATTAATTTTTCGGCAAACTGCCCGTATCATCCGATATTTTAACATATCGTCAGAACGGGTTTTTTAATGCCGCTACTCATTAACCAATAATCGTTCCAAAAAATGGAAATTCCGTCAAAATACAACCCAAATCAGGTAGAAAGCCATTGGTATGATTACTGGATGAAAAACGGGTATTTCCACTCCGAACCTGACGGAAGGAAACCCTATACCATTGTAATACCACCACCCAACGTGACCGGGGTGTTGCACATGGGCCATATGCTCAACAACACATTACAAGATGTTTTGACGCGTAGAGCCCGACTGATGGGCATGAACGCTTGCTGGGTACCTGGTACCGACCATGCCTCGATTGCGACCGAAGCCAAGGTCGTGGCCAAACTGAAGGAGGAAGGTATCGATAAGTCAGATATTTCCCGTGAGGAGTTCCTGAAACACGCTTGGGAATGGAAAAACGAGTATGGTGGCGTTATCTTGGAACAATTGAAAAAATTGGGTTGTTCATGCGATTGGGAGCGTACGGCGTTCACAATGGACGACAAAATGTCAGAATCCGTTATCAAGGTTTTTGTCGACTTATTCGATAAAGGATTGATTTACAGGGGTTATCGTATGGTCAATTGGGATCCAAAGGCACAGACCACACTTTCCGACGAAGAGGTCATTTATGAGGAAAAACAAGGTTTGTTGTACTATTTGGCCTATCAAATCGAGAGTTCCAATGAAAAGGTGATCATTGCCACCACGCGACCCGAGACCATCTTAGGTGATACCGCCATTTGCATTAACCCTAATGATGAGCGGTTTCGGCATTTAAGGGGTAAAAAGGCCATAGTTCCCATATGCGATAGGGTCATTCCGATCATTGAGGATGAATACGTCGATGTTGAATTCGGTACGGGATGTTTAAAGGTCACTCCCGCCCACGACATCAATGACAAGGAGTTGGGTGAAAAGCACAAACTGGAGACCATCGATATTTTCAATGCGGATGCCACTTTGAATTCATACGGATTGCATTATGAGGGGCAAGATCGTTTTGTTGTTCGCAAGGCAATTTCAAAGGAGTTGGAAGAAAAAGGCCATTTGGTCAAGACCGAAAATTACATCAACAAAGTAGGCACATCTGAACGTACCAAGGCCATTATCGAACCACGACTCTCGGACCAATGGTTCTTGAAAATGGACGAATTGGTGAAGCCGGCAATAAAAGGGGTTTTGGAATCGGATGACATCAAATTCTTTCCGAAGAAATTCGAGAATATGTATCGTCATTGGATGACCAACATTCGAGATTGGAATATCTCTCGTCAATTGTGGTGGGGGCAGCGCATTCCGGCATATTACTATGGTGATGGGCAAGACGATTTTGTTGTAGCAGCGAGTAGCGAAGCTGCGCTTGCTCTTGCAAAATCCAAATCCCAAAATTCAAATCTCAAAACAGCGGATTTAAGGCAAGACGAGGACGTCGTGGATACTTGGTTCTCTTCATGGCTCTGGCCCATGACCGTTTTTAATGGCATATTGGAGCCTGACAACAAAGACATCAATTACTATTACCCGACAACAGACTTGGTCACGGCACCCGATATCATTTTCTTTTGGGTAGCACGCATGATTATTTCGGGTTACGAATATCGAGGGAAACGACCTTTTGAAAATGTATATTTTACCGGAATCGTTCGTGATAAGCAACGACGTAAAATGTCAAAGTCATTGGGCAATTCCCCAGATGCCTTAAAATTGATCGACGACTATGGTGCGGATGGAGTTCGGGTTGGATTGCTGCTGAGCTCGGCCGCTGGTAATGATCTAATGTTCGATGAAGCCCTTTGCGAACAGGGCAAAAACTTCGCCAATAAAATATGGAATGGTTTCAGGTTGGTCAAGGGTTGGGAAGTAGCCGACATTCCACAACCTGAGGCTTCAAAATTAGGGCTTGAATGGTTCCGTGCGAAATTCAACCAAACTTTGGCCGAAATCGAAGACCATTTTGGCAAATACCGAATTTCAGATGCCTTGATGGCCACTTATAAATTGGTATGGGACGATTACAGTTCTTGGCTTTTGGAAATCATTAAGCCCGAATATCAAAAACCGATAGATAAAGTGACCTATGAAGCGGTTATCGAAATACTTGGGCAGAACCTGAAATTGCTCCACCCCTTTATGCCTTTCTTGACTGAAGAAATTTGGCAACACATAGCAGAGCGCTCACCCGAAAAGGCATTGATCGTTTCTGAATGGCCCTCCATGGAAAAAGTGGATGCAAAACTGATCAGGGATTTCGATTTTGCCGCTGAAGTAGTCTCCGGTATCCGAAACATTCGCAAGGAAAAGAATATTCCAATGAAGGAAGCCTTGGAGGTTTCTGTCTTGAATGAAGAAGGGGTCTCAACGAGTTGGGATACCGTAATCCGAAAATTGACCAATGTTTCCAACATATCTTATGTGAATACCCCGCTCGATGGTGCCCTGACCTTTCGGGTCAAGAGTAACGAATATTTTATTCCCGTTGGCGGAACCATCGATATCGAGGCCGAAATTCAAAAAATTCAGGAAGAGTTGAGCTACACTAAGGGATTTTTGCAATCGGTTCAGAAGAAACTCCAAAACGAACGTTTTGTGAACAACGCCCCTGAAAAAGTGGTTGCTATGGAAAAGAAAAAAGCCGCGGACGCTGAAGCGAAAATTGAGACTTTGGAGAAAAGTTTGGCGAGCATGGGATGAACTGGCTTACCAGATTCCATTAATTTTGGCAGTGGTGTCCCACATGAATTTTGAATGGGTTTTATACGTCTAACTTCGGTCAAATAGTATGATTCTGGCGTTGCTATTAAGTACTGTCTTTTTTATCCTCTCGCTGATTCATTTTAATTGGGTATTTGGTGGGAAGCTTGGGTTTGAGGCTTCTTTGCCGACCAATGGGAAAGGAGAGCGGGTTTTGAACCCAAGAAAAATTGACAGTGCCCTTGTTGGAATCGGCTTGGCCCTATTCGGACTATTTTATATTTTCAAAGCTGGCCTGATCGCTCTTGAATTGCCCCCTTGGATTTTTGCATATGGCGGTTGGATTATTCCGATAATTTTCATTTTAAGGGCAATTGGGGATTTCAAATATGTAGGTTTTTTTAAACGGGTTAAAGACACCGATTTTGGAAAGCGTGATACAAGATTATTTGCCCCACTTTGTTTGGCCATCGGGCTAATAGGAATGATTGTTCAATTGGGTTAAGGGATTATAGTCGATTATACATAAATTGGAATTATGAGGGAAGAAAAACTAAAAATCTATGACGAATTGGTGGCCAAATGCCCCCGATTTAAAAGGAAGGGAAAGACGATGCCCTACACCTCGGCCAATGGCTATATGTTCTCCCTTTTCAATAAAGACAATGAAATCGGGATCCGTTTTTCAAGGGAAGTTCAAGAAAAATATATCAAGGAGTGGCCAACAACAATTTATAAATCTTATGGAGCGGTGATGAGGGGTTATGTGTTGATTCCTGAAGAGATGCTGCGAGACCTTGACAAGGTCGCCAAATGTCTTGATGAGAGCTATGATTATGTGATGTCACTCGACCCGAAATAACAGTCGGCACTATGAGGGTTTTAAACGTGATTTTGATGAATTCCAACTAGTTCTTTATCTTTAAGCAAAACCATATCAAGATGAAAAAAATACTCTCGTTGTTACTGGTCTTGGCTACGGTACCAATAGCTTGCCAAGAAGAAAATAAGAAACCCGAAATCCTCCCAAAGGAAATACAGATCAAGACTGCGGTCTTGCCTGCCCCAGAGGCTGATAAAGAGGACGCAATGGTCTATGGCTATGATAAAAATGGCAAGTTGGTCGTACTTCGTGAAGGAAGTAATAATCTAGTTTGTATCGCCGACGATCCCAACAAAGAAGGGATTAGTGTTGCCTGTTATTCCAAAGAACTGGACCCATTTATGAAAAGAGGCCGGGAACTTACGGCGGAAGGTAAAAACACCAAGGAAAAACGTGAAATACAAGGTGCAGAGGTCGCAGCCGGCAAATGGCAGATGCCCATTGTACCAAGCATGATGTACGTATATTACGGAAGTGACGAGGCTTATAATAAGGAGACGGGCGAACTCGGCGATGCACAATACCGTTATGTGATCTATACTCCTTTCGCTACGGCAGAATCTACGGGACTGCCTACCAAACCGCATGAGAAAGGTATGCCTTGGTTGATGGATCCCGGAACATTCAGGGCGCACATCATGGTTGGGCCATTTAATTAAAAACAACTCCCTATTATTCGATTTTTGAGAAGATACTATTCCTAAACGAAAAATGATATTTATCAGTAAAATCCTCTTTTTCGATAAGTACTTTTATTCGATTATACCAAACTTGAAATATGCAATATAGTTCAGAAGACCTTTTGAAGGCAAAGACGCGAAAAGATTTGATTAAAATTGCCGACGGCAAGAACATCAAGGTCGACAATGTAGTCAAGAAATTGAAATATGAAGTGGAATTGACCAAGCTTCAAGGCGAATTGGTCACACTTCAGCAATGGGTCTCAAAGAACAATTTGCGTGTTGCCATACTATTCGAAGGCCGCGACGCGGCTGGTAAAGGGGGGTCCATCAAACGTTTTTATGAGCATTTGAACCCGCGGTCCGCTAGGGTGGTGGCCCTTTCGAAACCCACCGAAAATGAGAGGGGTCAGTGGTACTTTAGAAGATATATCAAAGAATTGCCAAACCCCGGGGAGATCGTTTTTTTTGATCGCAGTTGGTACAACAGGGCGGTGGTCGAACCGGTAATGGGGTTTTGTGACAAAGAGCAATACGACCAATTTATGGTTCAGGTACCCGGCTTTGAGCATATGCTCTATGAAGATGGCATAATACTGATCAAATTCTGGTTCTCTATTTCGAAAGAAGTTCAGAAAAAACGATTTAGTTCACGATTGAAAAATCCACTGAAGCAGTGGAAATTCAGTCCGGTCGACATGAAAGGGCAAGAACTCTGGGACAAGTACACCTATTATAAAGAACAGATGTTTACGAAGACCCACACCCATTTCAGTCCGTGGATTATTGTCAAAACGAACGACAAACAAACTGCACGATTGGAAAGTATGAGATATGTGTTGTCTCGATTCGAATACCAGAAGAAAGACTATTCCAAAGAACCCATACAACCTGATCCCAATGTGATCGTTCGTTATTATAGAAATGCCAAACAAATAGATATTTGATATGCCGACAGCACAAGATGTAAAATTGACAGAGAAAGAGCTTGCCCTATTGAATTCAAAGATGGGCTTACGCAGTTTATTTGCCAACAAGAACACAGATATCGAAAAGGCGCTGCGAGATACCAATTATGAAATCAATTTACGGCAAAGGCAGGCCGAATTGGTAAAGTTGCAGTCTTGGGCGATAAAGAACAATAAAAAAATAGTAATAATCTTTGAAGGACGGGATGCGGCCGGAAAAGGCGGGGCCATACGAAGAATTTCTGCCTATATCAATCCGCGATATTATAGGATTGTCGCATTGCCAAAACCTACCGATGAGGAGAAGGGACAATGGTACTTTCAACGATATGTCAATCAATTGCCCGAACCAGGCAAGATTGTTTTTTTTGACCGAAGTTGGTACAACAGGGCGGTGGTCGAACCGGTAAATGGTTTCTGTACGAATGAAGAATATGAAATCTTCATGTCTCAGGTCAATGATTTTGAGAAAATGATCATTCAATCGAATACTTACTTGATCAAGTTTTATTTTTCGATTTCCAAGGAAGAGCAAAAAAAGAGATTCGACGAAATTAAAAAAAGTAAATTGAAGCGTTGGAAAATGTCTCCCGTCGACGAGCGCGCACAAGAGTTGTGGGATGAGTATACCAAATACAAAGAGGTAATGCACGAAAAAACCAATACGGAGCATGCACCTTGGGTAATAATCAAGGCGAATAAGAAAACAGAGGCGAGGTTGGAGGCCATAAACCATATCTTAGAAACCATACCCTACCAAGAAGGTTGATTTTTCGCTTTCCGGTAACAGTTATCTTGAGATTCAGCACGGCAAATTCCTTATATTTGTTGAGTTACGAATAAATTCAAATGGAAACCTACGCCAAGGCACTCCTCTACGCAATACCTTTTTTTACATTATTGCTGCTTGTTGAAATTACCTATGGTTATTTCATAAAAGATCAGAAGCATAAAGTAATGGATTCGGTCTCGAGCATCAGTTCGGGACTTACGAACATTGTCAAGGATAGCTTGGGGCTTGGGGTTGTTCTCGTTTCGTATCCATATTTAGTAGAGGTTCTTGCCGTAACTCAAATTGAGGCCACATGGCTGGTTTGGTTGGTGGCTTTTATCGTGATTGATTTCGCAGGTTATTGGAACCACAGGTTGAGCCACCATATCAATTTTTTCTGGAACCAACATGTCATTCACCATAGTAGTGAGGAGTTCAATTTGGCCTGTGCCCTTAGACAATCGATTTCCAATCTATTGGGGTATTTTGCCATATTGTTGATTCCGGCCGCAATAGTGGGAGTTCCCAATGAAGTGATCGCAATATTGGCCCCCATTCACCTATTCGCCCAATTTTGGTACCATACGCAACACATTGGCAAAATGGGCTGGCTCGAATATATCATAGTGACCCCCTCACAGCATCGGGTACACCATGCCATCAATCCTGAATATATCGACAAGAATCTAGGGCAGATACTATGTGTCTGGGATCGTTGGTTCGGTACGTTTCAAGAAGAACTCGATGATGTTCCACCACAATACGGAGTTTTGAAGCCCGCGGCTACGTGGAATCCGATTCTTATCAATTTTCAGCATATTTGGCGCTTGATGAAAGACGCTTGGCGCACCAAAAGTTATTGGGACAAGTTTCGAATCTGGTTTATGCCAACCGGCTGGCGCCCACCTGATGTTGTCCAAAAATATCCTGTGCCCGTTATAGAAGATGTCTATGGTTTTGAGCGGTACAAGACACCATCTTCAAAACTGTTCAACGGCTATGCCATTTTTCAGTTGGTGTCGACCTTACTTCTTTTGCTGTTTATGTTCTATGACTATTCGAATATTGGCTTTGATGGGTTGATGCTCTTCGGGGCTTTTGTTTTTGTCGGTATTTATGGTTACACGAGTTTGATGGATCGCAAACGGCATGCGGTGTGGATCGAGGTCGCCAGAAGTATTTTCGGTATCGGTCTTATTTTTGTTTCGGGAGATTGGTTTGGGATCAATTCCTATTTTCCCGTGGGTAGTTATTTGGTGGGTCTTTACTTTTTGATTACCCTTTTCGGCGGGGTTTATTTCACCTACCTTGAAAAGGATTCCGTCGACACGGAAGTGGCGCTCTAGGCCAATAATGGTTTTTTGATAGAGAGGCGATATGAAATTCCCACTAAAATCCGTTTAAACTATAGCCCATTCCTCATCCATCGGTCTATGTTCAACAAAATCAAGTTATCCCTCCACCTTATTTTGGCAATGATATTGTTCGCCTCCTTTGGATGGGGACCGGACGACCAAAGTGATATAAGGTCGCAATTAGTGGGAAAACATATGTTTGGGGTGCAATTTATTTGGGATGGATATGGCACCGCTGTGATTACCGAAGAAGATGGGGCCATAAAGATCCGGGGAGAACAGTACTCCAATGATAAAGAAGAATATGTGCTGTTGAATGGAACCATTACCGTAATCGATGAGCGAAGTTTTATGGTCAAAGGCCATTTGAAACTTTTTACATCAGATTGTTGTGGAATGTTGGACCGGGAAATCGATTATACATTTCGGAAAACGGGAAGTCGAAAATACTATAGAATTAAAGAGCGTGATGAACTTTGTAGCCCATATACCTGTGCCTATTACCTTGATATTTTCGACTAGGTCTTGAGAAGTCACAATTGGTTCTTATGTTTGTGTAAAGTGAGCACATATGAGACCTTATATTCTTGCAGAAACAAATTGGGATGCTTTAAAAGATCGGAAGTTCGACTTGGCAGTTTTACCTTGGGGAGCTACCGAAGCCCATAATTTTCATCTACCTTATGCCACTGACAATATTCAGGCAGACTACATAACTGCAGAGTCGGCCAAATTAGCTTGGGAGAAAGGGGCCAGGCCTATCGTATTGCCAACGATTCCGTTTGGGGTCAATACAGGACAATCGGATATTTACTTGGATATCAATTTGAACCCAAGTACGCAACTTGCTATATTGACCGATATCGTTCGGGTCTTGAATGAACAAGGCCTATATAAGCTGCTTATATTCAACGGACATGGTGGAAATAATTTCAAACCGTTGGTTCGGGAACTGGGATTGAAGTTTCCGAAAATGTTCATATGCTTTTGTTTTTTTTCCGCAGATGCTTGATAAAACCGAGTACTTTGAAGAAGAAGGTGATCATGCCGATGAAATGGAAACCAGCCTAATGCTTCATCTCGAACCAGGACTTGTACTTCCAAAGAAAAAATGGGGAGATGGAAATTCAAGGAAATTTAAGATAGGAGCATTTTCCGAAGGCTGGGCTTGGGCCGAACGCAAGTGGTCAGAGATAAGTGAAGACACGGGAGTGGGTAATCCACATAAAGCCTCTACCGAAAAAGGAAAAAGGTTTTTCAATGATGTTACCCAAAAAATAGGAAACTTTATGTTCGAACTTTGTAAAGCTGATCTTAAGGAAATGTATGAATAAAGTGATATATTGTTATAATATGATTTGTTTTATGTTTAATTTATCACTTTAATTCCTTCTTCACTAATTTTATGTAAGCTTTCATTGCTTCTTCACGATTCAAATTTTGGGCTTGAATCAGGGCATTGGCCTTAAAGGCATCGATCAACGGGGTTTTGCTCTTCGGGTTTTTCGAATTATTGGTCGCAATCTTGTAATAGGCATACAACTTAAGAAGCATGTCGGGTGGTAGCGGGTCGGTATAGTTGTTCACGAAATCGACGGCCTTTGAAAAATCAGTATGTAATTTCTTCTTTTTCATCTTTTTCAAAAGTACTGGCGATGCACGTCTTGGCCCCAACGACTTTTTGATTTAATTTGACGGTAACTGCACAATCGAGCGGTAAGAACACATCGACCCTGGAACCGAATTTTATGAAACCTGCATCTTCACCCTGTTGGGCACTTTTGCCTTCTTCGGCATAATTCACAATTCGCCGTGCCATGGCTCCGGCAATTTGGCGGTAAAGAATGTCGCCGAATTTAGGGGTGTTGATAACCACGGTGGTCCGTTCGTTTTCGGTACTTGATTTGGGGTGCCAAGCTACCAGATACTTTCCAGGGTGATACTTCGAATACTTTATGGCACCACTAGCAGGATAGCGCGTCACATGTACGTTTGTCGGGGACATAAAAATAGAAACCTGCCGTCTTTTGTCATTGAAATATTCGGTCTCTTCTACCTCTTCGATAACCACCACTTTGCCATCTACGGGTGACAATATATCGTTGAAGTTTGGGTTTACCCGTTCGTTTTGGATTTCGAAAAAACTGCAATATCAAGATCAATAGAATCAGTGCGACAATTTGCAAAGTCATGCGTAACCAGGGTAATCCAACAAAAAATTGGGCCAATAAAATGGTTATCACAACCAAAAAGAACGCCGTTAAAATAATTTTTTGTCCTTCTCTATGAAACATTCGTAAAGATATTTAAGGTTAAGTAGGCAAAAGGCGCCGCGAAAATCAAACTATCCAATCGATCTAGCATACCTCCGTGGCCTGGCATTATGGCACCGCTATCTTTGACGCCAGCGGATCGCTTAAGTTTTGATTCCACCAAATCCCCAAAACTTCCGGTAATAACTATTACAGCGGCCAAGGTCACCCATTGCATTGGGTTTACAATTGGTTCGTATCGAGCCATGAAATAGGCGGTTGCAAGTGTAAAAACCATACCTCCTATTGTACCCTCCCAGGTTTTCTTTGGAGAGACTCGCGGGAAGAGTTTTGTTCTTCCGAATGTGCGGCCGACAAGATAGGCGAAGCTATCGTTTACCCAAATCAAAATAAAAATACCTATAATCAAGTACTTCGCGAAATCTTCATTCTTATAGGGAATCATGGTCAGGAAAATACAGCCACCGCCAATATAAAAGAGGCCGGCAATGAATTTTTCAGCCTTACTGAAAAGTCTTTCCTTTTTTGAATACAAATAGAACAACATGCCGATATCCACCGCAATGGTTATGAACATTAAGGTATTGATCAATAGCCTATCGTACTCTTTGATCAGATAAATGAAAATCCACCATAAGACCAAATAGGCCAAGAAAATCCAATACCCTCTAAGGCCCACCAAGAGTTTATATTCATAGATACAGGCCAGACCAAAGATCATAAACAAAAAATCGAAGGCATCGGAACTCAGAAATACGACCGACAATAGCAACACAATGTAGATCGCACCTGTAATCGAACGCCTAAGAATTTCCCTCATATTATAGATCCTCCAGAAGTAAAAGATAAAGGTTCTTGGAGCTACTGCCGTAGGTAAGAAAATCGTGATCGTTTTCTTCCGTGGCCTGAAAGTGTTTTAATGTGGTAATGTTCGTTGGTATCTTGCGGCCATACTTTTTCTTGATGACCTTGAGGCCTTCACCGATCGATTCGACCATTTGACTTGTGGTGGCATAGACAATGACATTGTCGGGGAGGTCGCCCAGCTTGTTTTCCAACAATTGATTCGAGCAGACCAAAATTGAACCGTTTTGAGCGATTAGATGCTCACAGGTTGTAAAGAACACTTCGCTTTCTTTTGAGCTGTCAGTAAAACTGATATTCTCTTTAGAGAATTTTTTTTGCAGGCGATCGTCCAAAACTAAAAAGGGATGATTCTGCCAATCATTCTCTTGAACGATATTGGCCAATGCAATTGAAATTTCCTCAGGTGAATCACAATATAGAAATTTACCTCCGTTTTTTTTGAAATGTATGGTAAACTTCTCGTCGACGGGAATGTTCAAATCGGGCATATGTGCACCACGGGTCTGTATGGTCTCTTTTGAGACCTTTTTGCCACCCCCGAACAATTTATCTAACAACCCCATTCGTGTTTTGAAATATCAGTTTGTTTTTGGTCAGTTCTTAATGAAAACGCTAAATGTAATTAATTATTTTCTTTTCCTAATTCCTCTGCAGGTTCTTCATTGCTAACCTCTTGGCCATTTTTATCGGCTTCCTTTTTTGCCAATGGAATTTCTACTTCTTCTTTCTCGAAAGGCCGCTTTCCGAATATCTTTTCGAGGTCTTCCTTAAAAATGACTTCTTTTTCAAGCAGGCGTTCCGCGAGTTCGGTCAGCTTGTCCTTATTTTCTTCCAAGTACCTTTATTGCCCGTTGGTATTGTTCTTCGATGAGTTTAGAGATTTCCTCGTCGATTTTTTGCGCGGTGTCCTCGCTATAAGGTTTTGAAAAACCATAATCAGTCTGTCCAGATGAATCGTAGTACGTAAGGTTTCCGATTTCCTCGTTCAGACCGTATATGGTTACCATGGCCCTTGCTTGCTTAGTTACCTTCTCAAGATCGCTCAAGGGCTCCTGTCGAAATTTTATCGAATATGACTTTCTCTGCAGCGCGTCCACCCATGGTCGCGCACATCTCGTCTTTCATTTGCTCAGGCCGAACGATCAATCGTTCTTCGGGCAAGGTACCAGGCGGCTCCCAAGGACTGTCCTCTTGGCACGATCGTGACTTTCACCAACGGAGCGGCGTGCTCCAACATCCAACTTACGGTAGCGTGACCGGCTTCGTGATAGGCTATGGTCTTCTTTCTCACCGGGAGTAATGATTTTATTTTTCTTTCTCAAGCCCTCCAACAATTCTATCTACGGCATCCAGGAAAGTCTTGTTTACTGACACTGCTTTCTTTCTCCTTGCGCGCGGCTATCAGGGCCGCCTCGTTACAGACATTTGCGATATCGGCACCCGAGAAGCCGGGGGTCTGTCTTGCCAAAAAGTCAAGATCCAAGGTCTTCCGAGGTTTTTATCGGCCGAAGGTGTACTTCGAATATTTCTTTTCGCTCGCGGATATCGGGCAGGTCAACATAAATCTGCCGGTCGAACCGACCCGCGCGCATTAGCGCTTTGTCAAGTACGTCAGCCCTGTTGGTTGCGGCCAATACGATAACGTTGGTATTGGTTCCGAAACCATCCATTTCGGTCAACAACTTGGTTTAACGTATTCTCTCTTTCATCATTCGAACCGGTAAAATTGTTTTTTCCCCGGGCACGGCCGATGGCGTCGATCTCATCTATAAAAATTATCGCCGGTGCCTTGTCTTTGGCCTGTTTGAACAGATCACGAACCCGTAGACGCGCCCACGCCTACGAACATCTCAACGAAATCGGAACCTGATAGGGAAAAGAAGGGAACTTTGGCCTCACCCGGCGACCGCCTTTGCCAATAACGTCTTACCGGTTCCTGGAGGGCCTACCAAAAGTGCACCCTTGGGGATTTTTCCACCTAGGGAAGTATACTTATCAGGGTTTTTCAAGGAACTCGACAATCTCCTCCACTTCCTCCTTGGCGCCCTCAAGACCGGCAACATCCTTGAAAGAGGTGCGCGTATCGGTCTTCTCGTCAAAAAGCTTGGCCTTCGATTTGCCGATATTGAATATCTGACCTCCGGCCCCGCCACCTCCGCCACCTGACATTCGGCGCATAAGATAGATCCATATACCGATGATGAGACACAAACGGCAGATATGCCAACCAAAAGATCTATGAAATAGCTTGACTTTCCTTGTCGAATTCGACAATGGTATCAAGATTGTTCTCCTTTTTGATTTCGGTTATCTCATTCTGAAAGATCTGTAAGATCCCCATAGTCAAGACCACGTATTGTGGGAACGACGGCCGTACCGATTGAAAAAGGTTTTTCGGCCTTACGTCTCTGTGTACATCTTTTGCCAAGCGCCTCATCGGTCAAAAAGACTTTTGCCTGATTCGGTATTGGTAATAATGGTGATTCTTTTCGATATCACCGTTTCTTAAATACTCCTGAAGTTCTGAAGTCGTGGTGGTATTCGTTCCGGCAAAGTTCCCGCTATTGAGAAACTTGAAAGCCAATCAAGAAAACATGGCGATCAAGTCCATAAATCCACCAAGAACTGAACTTCGGTTTTTTAGGATTCGTATTATTATCTTTTGCCATTATGTCTTTCTTACTGTTTAAGACTGCCTTCCATCACGGTTACCTTGGCGTCTCCCCAAAGTCCTTCGATATCATAGTATTCACGAATATGTTTTTGGAAGACATGAACAACTACGTTTACGTAATCCATTAAGAATCCATTCGGCATTTTCACTGCCTTCGATACGTGCCAAGGTTTGTCTTTTGATCGCCCTGCTAACAGTTTTTTGAATGGATCCGACGATAGCGTTCACATGCGTATTTGAAGTACCATTGCAAATTATAAAGTAGTCACAAACTGTATTTTCTATCTCCCTGAGGTCCAGTAACCTGATTTCTTGTCCCTTTACTTCTTCTATTCCTTGTAAAATCAGATGCGATCAACTCGTCTGCGCTAGCTTTGCCTTTCTGCATTCAAATGTTTTAGTTTACACAAAGTTATTATTTTTTTGTTCTTTTGACCCCAGTATTTAACATAAGATATAGAGATTAAAATAGCGGGTTGTACAGATGCGTATAATCAAACTTGATGCCACGGACTCTACCAATTTATACCTCAAAAATCTTACGCTGTCCGATGCCTGCAGGGATCTAACGGTCGTTATCACCGAAAAACAAACAAAAGGAAGGGGCCAAAGAGGCGCCCTTTGGGACACAGAACCTGGTAAGAACCTCACTTTTAGCATATTGAAAAAACTTAACGGGTTTCGTATAAGCAATCAATTTCAATTGAATATGGCAGTTTCCTTGGCCATTCTAGAAACTTTGGAATCATATCGGTTACCCCAATTAAGGGTCAAATGGCCAAACGACATTCTGTCAGGTACATTTAAAATATGTGGCATACTTATAGAAAACGTGTTGTATGGGGGTCAAATCAAGCACGCTATCATAGGTATCGGGCTTAACGTGAACCAGACCCACTTTCATAACCTTTCAAACGCTAGCTCCCTTAAATTGTTGTTGGGCCGTCATTTTAATTTGGAACACTTGCTCGATGACCTACTTGATAGATTGGTCGACTATCTAAAACGCTTGGAAGCGAATGAAACTGGCGATTTATACAAAGCCTATGAAAGCAGACTTTTTATGAATGGTAAAGAAGCCATCTTTCAACGACCTGCGCGAGAAACTTTTAAGGGAATTATACAAGGGGTTTCAGCAGATGGCCTGTTGAAGGTTTTGAGGGAAGGGCATTTACTTGAAGAATTCGATCTCAAAGAAATCAAACTACTATACTGAACAGCTCTAAATCCTGTCCAGGTTATCGGACAAGGTGCCAATGAAATTGGTAATCGGATGCTTTATCATCATGGCCATCATGGCGTTGAACTCCCCCTGAAAACTGAAGGATGACACTTCAGGTCTGTTCGGCCCCGACCTTCTGTCAAGATCCGCCGTCAGGGTAAACGGCAAGTTTGTCGCTCGGCAGCCCCCAGGACCAACTTCTCGTGTGGGACCTGCTCTTTCCGCCTGAGCACGATTTCGGGCATGCCCTTGAGGGCGAATACCTGAAGGTGTCTTCATCCAGCACTTCGAACGTGCTGGATGGAGTCGGGCATCAGTTTTTCGAAATTCCCGAGGTCATCTGAAAGAAACTCGTACACTTCTTCCTTACGGGGGCGCTCAACTGAGGCTATTGGGTGATTCTATATGCATATACTAGGGATTCCATTTTTCATGGGTCTGATCTCCATCCAGGACTCCATGTGGTATCGAGCTGGGCTTCGTCTGACGTAGCCTGTTTCCGGGAAGCCTGGGAGATCAGATAGTCATAATTACTCAAGGTGTGCAGCGGGAGGTTTCGTCCCTCAAAGCGCTGGACGGCAAGGTCAAATCCGTAGCTGAAGATTGCCAGCATCCCCTTGACCTGCAACCCTGCTTTTTCAAGGGCGTCAACCGCGCCCAGGCTGCTTTGGCCTGTACTGATCAAATCCTCTATGACCACTACATTCTGCCCCTTTTCAGCATGCCCTTCAATCTGGTTCTGCCGACCGTGGGATTTGGGCTTGGGGCGGACATAGATAAAGGGCAGCCCCATCTGTTCCGCCACCAGCACGCCTATTCCTATGGCACCTGTGGCCACACCGGCAATGACGTCTGGCCGACCATAGAGTTCTTCTACCTGCCGGGCCATTTGTTCACGAACATAGTTTCGGATGGGGGGGTATGAAAGCAGGATGCGGTTGTCGCAGTAAATGGGAGATTTCCAACCGGAAGCCCATGTAAACGGATTTTCAGGATCCAACTTTATTGCATTAATTTGCAAGAGCAGTTCGGCCGTTTTTTTTGCGGTGTTCTTGTCTAAAACCATGCCGCAAATGTATAAAGTTTTTGTAAACGAACGACCGCTTGTCTTGACCAATAAACTTTCCGACGCGGGTGACAATAAATACTTTTTGCTCAATGAGGACTCTATTCAGGAGGCGATAAGATCTTTGCGTAAAGGAAAGCTCGAAGAGGCCTTTATCTATCACCCGAATCACGAGGAAATTCTTAAAAAGTTTACCAAGAGAATTCCGCTTATGGTCGCGGCAGGAGGTGTGGTCACCAATCAAGAAGGCAAGGTACTGTTCATTTATCGAAATGATAAGTGGGATTTACCCAAAGGTAAATTGGATAAGGGAGAGTCAATTGAAGTGTGCGCCATTCGCGAGGTGATGGAAGAAACAGGAGTTCAAGACCTGCGGATCGAAAATTTTCTACAGACCACCTACCACGTTTTTAAGAACAATGGTGTCGATACTTTAAAAGAAGTGCACTGGTTCGCCATGAAATCTTACTACAATGGCAAGTTAAAAGGGGAAAAGAAAGAGGGCATCAAAAAAGTGAAATGGAAGGGGCCTAAAAAAATTCAACAAGCACTGGAGAATTCCTATGTCAATATTCGCATTTTATTTGGATACTGATTTGACTTCTATTTACTTTTCATCAATCGATATACGGGATATTGCATATGTGCAGGTTCATAATGTTCTGAGTGCTTGAATATCCAATCCAATTGGGTATACCAGTTCGAGGAGAAGGTTTCGTCCTCCACCTTTTTTTGTTCAAAGGCCATTTTCAAATCAGGGTCATTTTCCAATAACTCAAAAGCCTTGTCTTCAAAGATGTATGGTGAAAATCCTTCTTTCCGTTGTAGAATGGAATCAAAGAAAATTCCAATTAAAGAAAGAGTCGACCGCTACCGGTTCAAGAGTTTCCATGAGGTATCGAATTCCCGGTTGGTCGGTGGTGACCAGATAATCTCCCTGTGAAAATGAAATCGATTTGGTCTGTACCGAAACGGAGGTGTCATAGTGAGGGTAATGCCCCTCGTATGGATTTTGATAGGTTTTATAATCAGAGATTCTATAAGATTCAACCCGTAAGGTGGTATCCTTCCCAAGGACTTGGTAGGTGATTTGATTGATGTCAAAAAGTTCGATTATTTCTTGATATTCTTTTCTAATAATATAGGCATCTGGAACGACCACGGAATCGGTCATCGTAAAGTGGTTTTGGTAGATTACCTCTTTGGCAAAGGGTCGCTGTCTGTCATACTTTAGTCTGGGTAAGCCCGTAACGGAACTGGTAATCGTATCTACCTCATAACCTTTAAAATTTAATATTGAAGTGCGAGTCGTATCCAGTTCCCATTTTGTCGGATAGTTTGACCAGTTTTTGTGTCTTGTAAGGGCCTCTTTTCGCAAATTCTTTATTTTCTCGCCATCGGTTTCGGCAATTTTAATCATTTGGCGCATTAGCTCATAAGTGCCCTTTACTCTTTGCCCATAAGGCTTCAACATGTGGGTCTCGACCATTAAGCCTAGGGTGTTCCAAAGGGTCGTGTAGCCCGTCGAATACCTCGGATGATCCATGAATTGTGAAAATCCCATTTCCGGAGGTTGATTGAATACATTCACATAAGGAGTGATATCCCAGTTCTCTTCCAACAGCATCTTTTCAAGTTTAGGCCTCATTTCAGTGTTGAGATAGTCGCCCAATTTTCCCCCTAATTTGTCATGTTGGGTAAATAGGTGGGTCAGGGTATATTGGTAATCGGCCCCATTGCTCACATGGTTGTCAATAAAAATATCAGGATTGACCAAATGGAATATTTGGGCGAACGTTTTTGCATTTTTCGTATCCGATTTTATGAAATCACGATTGAGGTCATAATTTTTTGAATTACCACGGAACCCATAGGATTTGGGACCATCCTGGTTGGCCCGAGTCGTACTGTTCCGGTTGAGGCTACCACCTATATTGTAAACCGGTATAGTGACCAAGACCGTATTTTTGGGCGACTCCAATTTGCGCGTGGCCAAATCGCGATAGAGCAACATGGTCGCATCGATTCCGTCCGGTTCACCCGGATGAATACCGTTGTTGATCAATATAATCGTTTTTTCTTCACCGACCCGTCGAAAATTGAAATCTGAATCCGCATTGAAAGTCACGATGTGCAAAGGATTTCCACTATCGGTATCACCGATGGTCTGTATGTTGATTTCGGGGAATTCCTTGGCCAATCGAATATAAAAATCGATGGTTTGAAGATAAGTTGCCGTTTCCCGGCCTTTCGAAGATTCAAAATGGGTCTGAAAATCGGTTGCCGTATCCTCTTGTTTTTCTTCACAAGACAATAGGGCAATAATAACCAAAACAGTTAAAAGACGATTCGCCATTGGTAGCTCTTTGCTACTCAAAGCTACATAAAAACATGATTATGCCGACTTGGTGATTTCGATGAGCTGATCTCTTTGTATCGGCTTGTTATTGTACGCCACAAGGTGATGCGTTTTCTCTTTGTAAAGCTCCCACCGTTCCTTGTCGTTGATATCGATAGAGGAAGTAATTATATTGATGCGTACCTTTTTTTTGATGGGTAGGGCTATGAATTCCTCAAGAAACTGCCAACCATCCATAATGGGCATATTTATGTCAAGGAATATGACATCGGGCATGATCGCACCCCGATCTAAGGCCTTGAGAATAAAATCCAGTGCGACCTGTCCGTTGATGAACGAGTCAATATATTTGTATTCGACGATACTATCAAGAATTTTCCGTATTCCAAAGACGGTAATAGGGTCGTCATCGACTATGTAGATTGAATTAACTTTTTCCATCAAAGTATATCTCGAATTTAGTTCCGACGCCAACTTCGCTTTCAACACCCACCTTACCATTCATTGCCTCGATTTGATTCTTCGTGATATACAGGCCGATTCCCCTAGCGTCTTTATTATTGTGAAAGGTCTTGTACATGCCAAAGAGTTTGTCGCCATAAACCGATAGGTCAATGCCCAGGCCATTGTCTTCGATACTTAGAACGACATGGCCATTAATGTTTTTGGAATGTAATTTCAAAACTGGCGTACGCAGGGGGTCTTTATATTTAACGCCGTTTGAAATGAAATTCGACAAGATATTGTCGAGATAGTCAGGTACCACGTTCACAAAGGTACCATCGGCAATATCACATTCGATTTTGACATGGTTTGTCTTAAGAAGATCGGACAGATTTTGCACAACTTTGTTGATGGCCATAGAAAGCGAAACAGGTTTTTTCTCAATATTGGTGTTGCTACTGATGGCTACTACCTCATTGAGATTATCTAGAGTTTCCAATAGATTATCAGAGGCAGTGATCAGCATTTCGACAATTTTTTCCCTTTCCGGTTCCTTGACTTCATTTTGAAGAAATTCCAATAACATTGCAAAATTGGCTGCATGCGATCTCAGGTTGTGTGAAATTATGTGGGCAAAATCGACCAGCTTTTTGTTTTGAAGAGAAGTTACATTGATCAAATCCCTAAGTTCAAGTTCTTTTTGCTTAAGGTCTGAAATGTCCAAGCTGATACCGACAAGCCCTTTAACTATTCCATTTTCACCCACCAATGGCATTTTTGATGTTAAAAAGGAGGTGACAATACCATCTTTTTTTCTATTTATGGTCTCACGTCCTAAAATCGGTTCCAGGGTACGCATGACGGCCAGGTCTTCATCACGTGAAATTTGGGCTGTATCGGTAGGATAAATATCGAAATCATTCTTGCCAATAAGCTCTGAGGGATGTTGAAAGCCCAAATATTCGCATTCTGATTTGTTGACCAGGATTCTTTTCGAATCTACATCCTTGATATAGACGTTGAGCGGAAGGTTGTCTATCAATGTCTTGAACATTAACCCTCCCTCGATCGAATGAATGTCTTCAGTCAAACCGTTTTGGTATTTTGGAGCGGCTTCAAGTTTTTCCAATTTTTGGCGGTTGACAATTCTTTGGGTCACATTTTCATTTTGTACGATAGCCCCGACTATATTCTCGTGCTCATCGTACCATGGTAAGAATTGCCATTCAATCCAAATTTGATCGTTGTTGTGATCTATATATGAATCGATGATCGTATTCTTAGGACGTCCTTCGAAACAACCTTCGAGAATACATCGCCGCTTGACTAAGGCCGAACCGAATAAATCAAAAATCGTCTTGCCAAAAACTTCCGAACTACAAAATTGGAACAACTCAAGCCATTGTTCTGATGCATCGACTACCTCAAAATCGGTATTGATAAAGGCAGTGGCGCTCGGCAATTGTTTTATAAGATAATTTCTGAGTATCTGTCTATTGCTTTTTAACACAAATAGGAAATTTCTTACTAAAATAAAACGATTTAACTACTTTTATAAGATATTGTTGTGAAAATGGCCAAACTAGTGGTGTTGACCTGAAAAGTAATGGGAAGAAGGTGCCAAATCACCAAAAATTACGGAAAACTCCACTAGATGCTAAAATTGGGCATGTAAATAAGGCCCGTTCAATACGATATTTAGATAAATCCTTTAGCCCCCCTTTGGGGTACTACCTCGATGAACCTGCCCCGGATGGCTTATTTGACGTTGACCGAGTTGGGAACCAATACCGAGTAATCACCCCCATTTCGTATGACATCGCGCACAATCGAAGAACTGATGTATGAAGTACTGGAATCGGTCAATAAGAAAACCGTCTCGATTTCAGATAGTTTTCTATTCGTATGTGCTATAGCCTTTTCAAACTCAAAATCCGCAGGGTTTCTTAGTCCTCTTAAGATAAAATCCGCATTGACATCCTTGCAGAAATTTACGGTTAGGCCCTCGTAGGTCATTACTTTGATTTTATGCTCGCCTGCAAAAGTTTTTGTTACAAATTCTTTTCGTTCATTCAAGGAGAACATATATTTTTTCTCAGCGTTGACCCCGATTGCAATAATCAATTCGTCAAAAAGTGTAATACCCCTTTTGATTATATCGAAGTGTCCCAAAGTTATGGGATCGAATGAACCGGGAAATATTGCGCGCCTCATACAAATATGTTATTCGATGCTAAGTTAATGGTTATTTGGTAACCTGCCTGATTAGAACTTTGCAATTGGCCACTCGATGATCCAACACCACGGTTAATCACTTATACGCAATGCTTCATCAATGGCACTTTCGAAAAGCGCTTCAAGCGAAATACCGGCTTCCCTCGCCTGTTGAGGCAAAAGGCTCTCCGTGGTGAGTCCGGGTGTGGTGTTCATTTCCAACATATAGGGTTCATTATCGACAAAGATGAACTCGCTTCTCGAGTACCCCTTCATTTTTAGAACCTCATACGCCAACCGCGCCGCATCGGATGCTTTTTTCGTTTGGGCCTCGGTTATTCTGGCTGGGGTAATCTCTTCGGATTTTCCCTCATACTTGGCCTCGTAATCAAAAAAATCGTTTTGACTCACGATTTCAGTAATGGGCAATACCTTGGTCTTTCCTTGATAGGTGATAACACCGACCGATACTTCGGTACCGTCAAGAAATGCCTCTATGATAATCTCATTGTCTTCTTCATATGCCTTGGTAATGGCTTCTTTCAATTCGGATTTCTGGTAGACCTTCGAGATGCCAAAGCTACTTCCGGCCTTGTTGGCCTTGACGAAGCACGGTAACCCTACCCGTTCCAATATGGCATCCTCGTCAATTGGATCGCCCGAATTCAGGTAGTAAGAGGCGGCACATTTAATTCCGTAGGGCTTCAAAACACTTAGGAGGTCTCTTTTGTTGAAGGTCAAGGCTGCCTGATAATAATCACAAGAGGTCTGTGGAATATCCAACAGCTCTAGATAGGCCTGCATCAACCCGTCTTCGCCGGGGGTACCGTGAATAGCATTGAAAACACAATCAAATGCAATGATTTTTCCATCGATTGTAATCGTGAAGTCGTCTTTGTTAACCGAATGTTCTTGTCCGGTTTCATCAACATATACCCATTTTTCGGTTGAAATGATAATTCTGTAACTAGCGAACTTCTCTTTGTTCAAATAGCTATGAACCACGTTCCCACTTTTTATTGAGATGTCATATTCACTTGAATAACCGCCCATTATGATGGCAATATTTTTCTTCATGCTATCGTTTTGACTTTAGACCCCTTTGAATTCAAAGTAAAGAAAAAAGCTTTCCGTTTCCTATATTTGCCGGGTCAATTACACTGAATGAGAGATTTTTTTAATTTTTTGCGAAGCAGAACCTTCTTGATCCAATTGGGCTTGGCTTTGTTGGCCACGGTCTTATTGGTTTTTTTGGTACTCCGTTGGTTAAAGATTTCGACCAATCATGGTGAATTCGTTGAGGTGCCCGATTTTTCAAAAATGTCGGTGACCGATATGCGATCGGCGGTGGAGGATGCCGGTTTACGTTATGAGGTGCTAGATTCGGCCAATTATAATCCTGACTATCCGAGATTTTCCATCATCGAACAAAATCCGAAAGCAGGTAACAAAGTCAAGGAGAACAGAAAGATTTATTTCACGGTAAATCCTTCAGGATATAAAAAAGTTACCGTTCCAAATATCATTCAGGTGACACAGCGCAATGCCTCTTCAATGCTGCGCGCGGTTGGTTTAGATGTACAACGGGTGACCTATATCGATGAATTGGGTGAAGATATGGTCTACTATATCAAGCACAAGGGCAAAAATGTCTCCCCAGGTGACAAACTGCCCAAGACTTCAAAAATCGAGTTGGTCTGCGGAAATGGTAATATTGCGCCCAGAGCCCAGGTCAAAGCCGATTCAGAGGAATAATGGACGGGCAGAGCGATTCTGAACTTCAAGAGGAAGAACTTTTCGAACACTTTAAATTTGTCGCATCAAAGGGGCAAGAACCCCTTCGGGTCGATAAATTTTTGATGAATTTTATCGAAAATGCCACACGAAACAAAATACAACAAGCCGCTAAGACCGGAAACATCTGGGTAAACAATAATATCGTTAAGCAAAATTATAAGGTTAAGGCAGGTGATGAGGTAAAAGTCCTTTTCGAGCATCCGCCGCATGAACATTTATTGGTACCCGAAGACATAGCGTTGGATATTGTTTATGAGGATGAAGTGTTGCTCGTGGTCAATAAACCGGCCGGAATGGTCGTGCATCCTGGGCATGGAAATTATTCGGGAACACTTATAAACGGCCTCTTGCACCATATCGAGAACCTACCTGTAAACAACAATGAACGTCCAGGGCTTGGTGCATCGGATCGATAAGGATACTTCAGGCTTGTTGGTCGTCGCAAAGACCGAGGCGGCCATGACCCATTTGGCCAAACAGTTTTTCGACAAAACTTCGGAAAGGGAATACGTGGCTTTGGTCTGGGGGAATATGGAGGAGGATGAAGGTACCGTTGAAGGTCATATCGCCCGGCATCCTAAAAACCGATTGCAAATGCATGTTTTTCCCGATGGCGAGCATGGCAAAGAGGCGGTCACCCATTATAAGGTATTGGAACGACTAGGCTATTTGACCCTGGTCTCCTGTAAATTGGAAACCGGACGTACCCATCAGATCAGGGTGCACATGAAGTACATTGGGCACACACTATTCAATGATGGGCGCTATGGGGGTGACAAAATTCTTAAGGGCACTACTTTTACAAAATACAAACAGTTTGTCGAAAATGCATTTAGGATTTTGCCCAGGCAGGCATTGCATGCAAAGACGCTCGGATTCGTCCATCCGTTAAGCGGGGAACCAATGCGTTTCGATTCGGAACTACCGAAAGACATGGCCGACTGTATCGAAAAATGGCGAAATTACTCGAAGCATAGTCAGTAGTATACACTTGGCCGATGCCCAAATCGAAAACTACTTATTCTTAATAGGGCCAATCCCAAAAAACCTTTCTATTTTTATATGCTAGTTTGTAAAACGAACCATCGTATGAAAATAGTCGTATCGCCTGCCAAATCGTTGAATTTTGAAAGCGAATTGCCTACACCTTTAAACACAGAGGCCTGCTTTCTGGCCGAAGCCGAAAGGTTGAACAAATTGCTCAAGAAGAAATCCGCTCGAAGCTTATCGAAATTAATGGGTATTTCAGATAATTTGGGCAAGCTGAATTATGAACGCAATCAAGAATGGGGTTTGCCGTTCACTCCTGACAATGCCAGGCCAGCGGTGTATGCCTTCGGTGGGGATGTATATCGAGGATTGGATGTTTATACCTTGCCAGAGAAAAAATTACAAAGGCTTCAGAATACACTTCGAATCATTTCTGGACTCTATGGAATCTTAAAACCTTTGGATTTGATACAGCCCTACAGATTGGAGATGGGCACCAAATTCCCGGTAGGGGTTAAAAAGAACCTTTATGAATTCTGGAAACCCAAGATTGCAAAGGCATTGAACGAAGAGTTGTCCGACGATGAGCTTTTTATCAATTTGGCAAGCACCGAATATTTCAAAGCAATCGATACCAAGCTTCTGAAAGTTCCGGTAATTGACCTGGTCTTTAAAGATTTGAAAAATGGTCAGTACAAGACCATCATGACCTATGCTAAATTGGCTAGGGGATATATGACGAGATATATCGTCGATACCAATGCGCAAACCTTGGATGACATCAAAGGTTTTGATTATGAAGGTTACCGCTACAGCGAGGCACTTTCTGAAAAGGAAAATGAACTGGTTTTTATAAGGTAGAATAATTTCGTCGGGTATACGTTAGTTATTTATAACATCGTTTCAAAATTCATGTTATGAAAAAGCTATTCGCCTTACTTGCCGTTTCATTTACAATTTTATGGGCGTGTACAGACCGCGACGATGAGATTGGCGGTGTGAACATTCGCGTGAAAAATCAGACCAACTTCACTTTCAATAGGGTTCAAGTCGGAGCCGATGATATGATCCATGAAAACGTTGCTCCAGGGGAATATTCAGAATACTTGGAATACGAAACGGCCTATCGCTATGCCTATATAAGAATCGAGGCCGATAGCACGGACCATGTACTGCAGCCTATCGATTTTGTTGGTGAAGATTCTTTGAATGTTGGATTTTACACCTACGAACTGGATGTCTCTGAAGAGGGAGACGTAATGTTGGAGTTCAGGGTCGATTAATTCATTATTCCTTTTTGGCGGCCGCTTTTTTAGTTGTAGCCTTTTTAGCGGTGGCCTTGGGTTTGGCCTTGGCCTTTGTCTTGGCAACCACAGCTATTTTTTTTCCTTTTTTAGGTCTTCTTGCCCCATATGATTTGTTGGCTATTTTTCCTCTTCTGGTCTTGATATCACCTTTTCCCATAGATATACCTGTTTTATTGTCATTTCCGTAGGGACGGAAATCTCTTTGTTTGAATCCTTTTTTTCGTCCTCCCGAACCTGAATGCCTCAGGAATGGTCGAGAATACGGAACGAATCGATTTTTCGAAAGTTACGAAAGCAAGGGGATAATTAAAAATTGGGGCCAAGCGGAAATACCGATGTCTCATTTGACTATTCAAATTGATAACCCTATTTTCAACAACGAACAACGAACAACGAACAACGAACAACGAACAACAACATGTTCCTGCATACCCACCCATATGAACCTTTTCTTTTCGAGGAGGCGACGAAATTGATCGTCGGTACTTTGCCCCCTCCAAGGTTTACAAGTAGAAACCTGAAAACCGGAGATGTCGATTTTTGCTACGGCAGTCGCGACGGACAATTGTGGCCAATATTGAACAAAATTTTTAGTTTGAACCTGAAATTTGAAACTACGCAGGCAGCCATTGACCAAAGAAAAAAATTTCTAAAATCAAGAAAAATAGGAATCTGCGATATCGTGGCCAGCGCCGAAAGGGACAAAGTCGATGCCTCCGATTTGGGGATGAAAAATATCCAATTGCGAAACCTTATTGGCTATCTGTATCAATATCCCAAAATAGATACCTTGTTATTCACCGGTGGAAATAGCAAAAACGGTCCAGAATATTTTTTCAGAAGACTTTTGAAGAAATATGACCTATCCCTTGAAGTTGTTTCGGATGAAGTTCCACGTGTTCATCGATTTGTCTTTCCACACCTTTCCCCGGGAGATGGTTTCGATAAAGGGTTCCCTAAGATTGAGGCCCGGGAAAACAACAGCATACGCAGCATAAAAACCGTATCTCTTACTGCCCCGTCAGGTGCGGCCAATAGGGCTGTGGGTAGTCTAGCCCTCTATAAAAGGCTAAAGAAAGAAAACCCCGATTTCAATACCTTTGATTTTCGGGTGTTGCAGTACAAGCCATTTTTCTGATCTTGGTTGAGCGCTTGCCATCAAATAAAAAGGTAAGTTGATGTTGGTTCTGTCAAGTGCATGTCTTAATTTGTTATTTCAGAAATGATTCGGGGTTTAATGGTCTTTTTATGTCGATATTTGGCAACCAAATTCGAAAGTTCGAGAAGAAAGATCGAATGATCTGAAGAAAAATTAGATTCAATAGATGCATCAAGAGGAAAGATTAAAGGAGTTTAAGAAATCGGTAAACAACAAGTTCAATGTTTACAACAGTCTGTTTCTGAATTTGCCGTACCAGAATATCGAAAACGTGGGAATGCTGATTCCGCTGTTATTGCATCAATGCAAAAATGGATTAAGGGCGGGTAAGAATCCACAGGATATTCTGGAGGCCTTCTTCGATAATTTTGCTAATCTTGATTCTGAGAGGGCGCAAATTGACTTTATGTTTCGCATCATTCAATATGTCGAACGCCAAGTGGTACTTTTTGATAGTGTCGAAGATGCGGCGTTTCCGAAAATGCATGAACATAGCCTATCATTGTCGATCAAGGATTATTTCGAGTTGGTCGATAAGCATAAAAGTTGGGACAAGGTTGCCGAAAAGCTGACTAACTTCAGTGCACGAATTGTGTTAACGGCTCATCCCACGCAATTTTATACCCCGGCGGTACTCGATATTATATCCGAGTTAAGGGATTTGATCCTTGAAGATCGAATTGACGATATCGACATTACCTTACAACAGCTCGGCCTGACCTCCTTGCTCAATGCTAAGAAACCGACGCCCTTGGATGAGGCGAAGAACATCATATACACCTTGCGGAATGTATATTACGAAGCAGTCGGAAGTCTTTATGCATACATAAAAGAGAATATAAATGACGATAGGTTTGAAAACCATAACATCATAAAATTGGGCTTTTGGCCAGGGGGAGATCGTGATGGCAATCCTTTCGTGACAGCAAAGATTACCAAAGAGGTTGCCGATGAATTACGGGTAAATCTAATGAAATGTTACTACAATGATCTTAAGCGCCTGCAACAAAAACTGACTTTCAAACACCTACAGATTCATCTGAAAGAACTTCGCAACAATCTTTATGTGGCCATGTTCGATACGAGAAAGCATATCGGTTATAATGATATTATCGGACCTTTGGAGGCAATACGTGATTTGTTGATCGATAAATATCACGGGCTTTACCTGAAGGACCTTGACCATTTTATCGATCAGGTCAAGATTTTCAAGACCCATTTTGCGACCCTCGATATAAGGCAAGACCATAGTGCCCATATCAAGGTGGTCGAAGCTGTTCTAAAAAAGAATAAACTTATCAAGAAAAGTATTGGCGAATTGACCAAGGCCAGGTTAAAAACGATTTTGTTAAAGGAAGATCTCCGAATTCATGCCAAAGATTATAAAGACCCGATTGTCAAAGATACGATTCGCAATATTTCTCAGCTGAGGAGTATTCAACGCAAGAATGGCGAAGAAGGTTGCAATCGTTATATAATCAGCAATTCAGAAGATATTTTCTCGGTACTTTTTGTATACGGATTGTTCCGTTGGTGTGGATGGAAATCCGACGATATCAGTTTTGACATCATACCCCTTTTCGAAACCATGAAGGGAATGGAGACTTCTGAGGCGACCATGCAATCACTGTTCAAGATTACACAATACCGAGCGCATCTTGAGCGCAGGGGAAATCGTCATACAATCATGTTGGGCTTTTCAGATGGCACCAAAGATGGCGGTTATGTGAAGGCCAATTGGTCAATTTTCAAGACAAAGGAGACGCTATCTAAGGTTTGTAAAAAGAACGGTATCAAGGCGATATTCTTTGATGGAAGGGGAGGGCCTCCAGCTCGTGGAGGAGGCAAAACACATCGGTTTTATGCCGCCCAGACCAAAGACATCGCCAATCATGAGATTCAGCTGACCATTCAAGGGCAAACCATTACCAGTACATACGGCACCAAGGAACAGTTCATGCACAACAGCGAGCAACTGTTGACCGCCGGTTTGTCAAATAACATCTTTGGAAAGGAAAATGTGATTTCCCATGAGTCTAGAAGATTGATCGAAGAACTTTCAGAATTGAGTTTTGACAAATACGATGCGCTGAAGCACCATGAAAAATTCATGCCCTATTTAGAGAATATGAGTACACTCAAATATTACTCCAATGCCAATATCGGAAGTAGGCCAGGCAAGCGGGGCAATAAAAAGAAGTTGGAGCTTTCTGACCTTAGGGCCATTTCTTTTGTGGGCTCATGGAGTCAATTGAAGCAGAACGTGCCTGGTTATTTCGGTATCGGCACCGCAATTCAAACTTTGAAGAATCAGGGGAAGCTACGAGAGCTGAAGAAATTGTATCGTAACATACCGCTGTTCAAAGCACTCATGTTGAACAGTATGATGTCATTGTCGAAATGTTATTTTGAGCTGACCAGTTATATGAAAGAGGATTCCGAATATGGAGAATTTTGGAATATCTTGTATGAGGAATATAAACTATCGAAAAAAATGCTGTTGTTGATTTCAGGGTCCAAAGTCTTGATGGAGGATGAACCCGTATCACGAGAATCAATAAAGATTAGAGAGAATATTGTATTGCCTCTTCTGACCATTCAACAATACGCGCTTCAGAAAGTTGGACAAAAATCGGAGCATCTTGATCTCTACGAAAAAATCGTGACCCGTTCACTTTACGGAAATATTAATGCAAGTAGAAACTCGGCTTGATTCAAAAGGCCAGGTTTTCGTAGTCCATTAAGCGATCATAGTTTTATACGGTGTTCAATCTGAGTCCGAATTCTGGGCATCAAGTTAGGTCACCCAATGACAGTTATTTATTTGACTGGGATATTAATTTAAGGAAGCGTTTACGGCGGTCTAGGGCTTTAACGGATGAATTATAATGACTGGTCATTTTTCCCAAACCTTGAATTCGGCACCCATCCCGTAATTTTTATGTCCGGTTTGTATCAGTTTTGAGTTCTTGTTGTAGGTTCGATCAAAAACCTGCCATTTTTTATCATTGAAAAAGATACGTCTAACGAAAGTACTTTGGTTCGGCAAACCTTTGACAAAGGGCAATAATGGTCTAAAGGAGGTTGAGATTTTTTGAACACCCCTAGCTGTTTTTATTTCACGGTATTTTTTTGAATCGACCAGTTTCCCTTCCTTGTTCGCATAACCCAGGACCTGCAGCGAAATGAACATTCCGTTTTCAGGAATAAAAATCGATTTTGATGACACATCGAGCTCGAACATCTTATCTTGCTTTTCACTGATGGGGAAGACCACATTTTCATAGGCTATAGGTGGTCCGGGACTGCCCTGCCGATTCTCATAATATTGAATGCGAAAAATCGTGGCGAATTTACCTTTGCCCTTTGATTTATATTCCCGTTCGGCATTTATTGGTAGATACAGTTTGGATATTTGGGTTGCCCTGTTTTCATATCTGTTGAAAAGAACGGCAACCTCGCTTTCTACGGTCGGCAACCAACAGGTGAAGACGTCGGTATGTGTTTGGCCCTTTTGCTTCCTAAATTTAAATTTTCCTTCTTTGGGCGCCGAGATGATGACCTCGCTTAATCGGGAAACCTCGGGTTTCAATTTTACTTTTTGAACAGTCGAATCCATCTTTATGCCTTTGTCGGCATACCCGATCGCCGATATAAACAATGAATCGATATCGGCATACTTTTTCTTGGAAAATGAAAACCCTCCCTCTTCATCGGCGAAGGTACCCAGGCCATTCCCGAATGAAATGGTGGCAAAAGGCACGGGTGAAAAATCCAAGCTGTCGACTATTTGAATGTCTTGGGCAAAAAAACCATGGGAGATAAAAAAAAGTAAAAGCAGCGGTTTTAATTTCATTACGGGCCTTTATATAACCAAACGAAATATGGTCGCTAATAGTGCTATTTTGCTATTTCTGAACTCAAAATTGCATAAAAAGTCTTTATTCCATAAGCGATTTGCCCGATTTTCAGGTTTTCGTTCGGACTGTGCTGATTGTTGTCCGGGTTGACCATGGGCACGATGAAGGCAGGAATCTTCAATTCGTTGATAAAAGGGGCTATCGGTACGGTGCCGCCCATAATGCGAATCTGAACTACTTCTTCGCCGAAATTATTTTTCAAGGTGTTCACCAAAAAATTGCCATATGGGTTATCTAAATCCGTGCGGAAAGCATCGGTGACCGAACCTTCATTTATCATCATGATTTTGTCATGTTTCATACGAAGTTCTTTGTCAGGAACGGAGTCTATGACATAAAAACCTTGCTGCTCAACATGGTTCTTGACTAGCCTCTTAAGACGGGTGCCATCGGTCTCAGGCACCAATCGCAGGTCTAATTCCGCAGTGGCACTTTCTGGTACGATGGTTCGTTTTTTGGCACCCACCCACCCTGAACCTAGACCGCGAATATTCAGCGATGGATATTGCAGCGCTTCCTGATAAAAACTTCCTACCCTTTCCGGGGTTTTAATACCTAGATTTTCATTGATCGCATTGGTATCATCGGGTACACTTTTTAATATGGCGGTTGTGGGCTCATCGAAGGAAATTCCATCGTAGTAACCCTTGATCAATACCCGACCTTCTTTGTCCTTCATACTCGCAAGTACCTGCGCCAGCTGAAATCCAGGGTTCGGCGCATAATTGCCGTAGTGCCCGCTGTGTTGTGGTTTTATTGGTCCGTAGGTGGTGAGCGAAAGTGAGGTAATTCCGCGACAACCATAAACAATTGTAGGTTTTCCTGAAACATGAATAGGTCCGTCGTTGATTATAAGAAAATCCGCCTCCAAAAGCTCACGGTATTCTTTGACGGCCTTTGGCAATGGTTTGCTACTTTTTTCTTCTTCCCCGTCCAAAATGACCTTTACATTAAAGGGAATGTCCTTCTCCTCTTTTTTCAATAGATCGATGGCGTTTAAAAACATCACGATCGGACCTTTATCATCAGAGGTGGACCGCCCAAACAATCTCCAATCGTAATCAATGTCATCATTCAAACTTTCGAAGGATTCGTTTTTCCAATTATCGCCTTCCTTCGATTTTAATACTACTTTGTATGGGTCTGGCTGATTCCATTTTGAAGCATCTACCGACTGCCCATCGAAATGCATATAGAACAAGATCGTGGGTTTTTGGTCTTGCATGGGCAACGCAGCAAAAAAAAGTGACTCCCCATCCGTAGGGAGAATAGATGAATTGAACCCGCGGGCATTGAATTTCTGGGTCAGCCAGGTCAGGTTTCTGTTGATATCTGCATGATCCAGGGCGTCATTGGGTATGGCGACAAACTCGCGCAAATCTTGAATGGCCTTGGCCACTTGTGATTTCAAGGCAACGGAATCTTGGGCATACCCCAAAGTAAAATGGAATAGCATCAAAAAAGAAAAAACCAGTTTTTTCATAATGTAGTTATGGCTTTGTGAACATGAAATTTGAAAAATGAAGAAAGTCAAAATTAGTCCGTAGGCGATACTTAACTTCAAAGGGGGAAGCTATTCTTTCCAAGACAATTTTCAAAATTTTGCCAAATATAATACAGAATTAAAGATGAATCGACCTTTAGTTGGTATGGGTACCTGACTTTTACTTGTTATTTCAGGTAGGAGGAAATCGATAGGTGACCAGAGTATGTTGCTTAGCTGACAAATATCATTTTTTGTCATATCCGGCACCTCTAGTTTTGAATTTAACAGTAGCCTATATATGGATTAACGTTATATGAATATGTCATGAATAAGCATGTTGTAATTTTTGAGGCCCGTGGGGGAACGGACAAAGGCAAATACGGATTTAGAAAGGATTCAAAACCGATTATCGATTCCTTGAAAAAACGGGGTTGGACTGCTGAGATTATTTTTTATCGTGACGAAGACCGTGGTGAGATTTATTGTCATACCAAGGAAAAGGCCGATGCATACATCAGTAGGGTAAATCCTGGGAATTTACGGGATGAGACAGGCTATTTTCAAATGCTTCGCGAACTGGTTTCCAACGGGGTAGAAGGTTTACCGCACCCCGATGCAATGATCGCCTATGGAGCCAAGAACTCGGTGGAACGATTGAAGGGTACAAAGATTGTTCCCAAAGACGTTTATACTTATTTCAACTTTGACGAGCTAAAAGAACATTTCCCTATAAGCTTGGCAAAAGGGGTTCGGGTGTTGAAGCAGAATAGAGGCTCTACTGGTGAGGGAATATGGCGTGTAGAAGTATTGAATGCGGACAGGTACAAAGGCAAGATTCCCTTGGATGCTAAATTAAAACTCACCGAGGCCAAGGACAATCATACCGAGGAACGAACTCTACAGGATTTCTTGGAGTTCTGTATTCCGTATTTGGAAGGCCTTGGAGGTATGTTGTTGGATATGCCTTTTTTGCCAAGGATCAAGGAAGGTGAAATACGCGTATTGATGTTGCGAGACAATGTGGTGAACGTAGTGCATAAAAAGCCTGCTGACACAGCGGATGCTTTTTCCGCCACACTCTTTTCAGGAGCCAAATATCGCTATGACAAACCTGAGCAGTGGCCCGATTTGGTGAAGTCGGTAAAATCTTCATTAAAGGACATTCAATCCCGATTGGGCAACTACGATCTTCCATTGATTTGGACAGCCGATTTTATTTTGGATACGAATCCAAAGACCGGGGAAGATATTTACGTCTTGGGCGAAATAAACGCCTCCTGTGTCGGTTTTACGACCCATTTGGAATTGAGCGAGAATATAGCCGAAGAGGTACTGGCCCTCATGGATGCTGAAGAGGCCGTGAACCAAAGATGGGGGGCGTTTACGAGATGACAATCTGATTGTTCGAGCTTTTAAGGGGAGCTCTTTTTTAAGACTCCCTCTTTTTTTTGGCTGAACCAAATCGCAAAATGAAATATCGTAACATTAAAATCCATGGCAGGGCGTGCAACAATAAATCGAACCAGTCCATAACTTTCATGCCCAAGGCACCTCCTGCCACCCATTTGATTTTGCCCCAAAGATGTGGTTCTGGCGCAAAGGGGGCCAGACCTAGGGTCAGGCAAAGAAGTACGACGACCTTCCAATTGTCAATGAGGTCTTTCACCCTTGGCGTATTTTGGACATGAAACCCCCAATTTCTTCCACACCGTTTTGTTTCAGATAACTGATAAAGGCCGAACCGATTATGGCCCCTTTGGCCTGTTCTGTGGCTTGTTCAAATGTTTGGGAATCTTTGATGCCGAAACCGACAACTTGTGGATTTTCCAAATTCATTTTGGCGATGCGCCCAAAGTACTCGGTCTGGGCATTCCCGAATCCTGATCTCGAACCTGTGACACTGGCAGAACTAACCATATAGATGAATCCCTTCGAGACCGAATCAATAAACCGAATACGTTCCTCTGATGTTTGTGGGGTAATCAAAAAAATGTTGATCAGGCCGTATTTTTCAAAAATGGGCTGATATTCTTTATGGTAGATATCAACCGGCAAATCGGGAATAATCAACCCGTCGATCCCAATTTCTTGGCAGTTTTTACAAAAAGCCTCCACGCCATATTGCAATATGGGATTGAAATAGCCCATGATGATCAAGGGAATGGAGACCGTTTTTCGAATATCACGTATTTGGTCGAACAGAATTTCCGAGGTCATTCCATTTTTCAAAGCCTTGGTCGAACTTTCTTGAATGGTCGGCCCATCCGCCAAGGGATCACTGAAGGGCAATCCGATTTCGATCATATCGACCCCGTTCATTTCCAAATCCTGAATTATTTTGACGGTATCGCCTAGTGCTGGGTAACCAGCCGTGAAATATATGGAAAGCAGTTTTTTATCTTCTTTCAGTTTGTCTATAACCCTGTTGCCCATTATGCTAACTTAAAATAATCAATGTAGGTGTCTAAATCCTTATCACCCCTTCCGGAGAGACTGATGACCACAATATCTTCAGCCTGGAATTTCTTATGTTGAAAAATGGCAAGCGCATGCCCTGTTTCAATGGCGGGAATGATTCCCTCCAGCTGCGATAATTCCAATCCAGCGGTCATGGCCTCGTCGTCGGTTGCTGAGTAAAATTCGGCCCTTTTCGATTTATACAAATGTGAATGCATGGGCCCTACACCTGGATAATCAAGACCTGCCGAAATGGAATAGGGTTCTGTTATTTGACCGTCAGGTGTTTGCATCAACATCGTCTTACAACCATGAATAATCCCCACTTTTCCGAGAGCCGATGTTGCTGCACTTTTTCCTGTTTCCACTCCTTTGCCAGCGGCTTCAACGGCTATGATTCCCACATCTTTTTCATGCAAAAAGTGATGGTATGTGCCTGCGGCATTACTTCCACCTCCAATGCAGGCCACCACATAATCAGGGTTTTCACGACCCTCTTTTTCTTTTAGCTGCCATTTGATTTCCTCCGAAATAATCGATTGAAATCGGGTAACCATGTCGGGGTAGGGGTGTGGGCCGATGGCCGAACCAATAATGTAATGGGTATCGACCGGATTATTGATCCAGTCCCTTATGGCTTCGTTCGTGGCGTCTTTCAAAGTGCGGCTTCCCGAAAGCGCCGGGCGAACCTCGGCGCCCAACATTTTCATTCGGGCCACGTTCGGCGCTTGTCGGGCAATATCGATTTCACCCATGTAAACAATACATTGTATGCCCATTAAGGCACATACCGTGGCGGTGGCCACGCCATGTTGCCCGGCGCCGGTTTCTGCTATAATTCTAGACTTGCCCAATTTTTTGGCCATCAAAATCTGCCCGATGGTATTGTTCACTTTATGGGCGCCGGTATGGTTCAAATCTTCACGCTTCAAATAAATTTTGCATCCGTGTTTTTCTGAAAGACGATTCGCAAAATACAGCGGGGAAGGTCGGCCAACGTAGTCTTTTAACAATTGATGGAACTCTTGCTGAAAGGATTCCCCATACATAATATTCAAATAGTTACGTCGCAACTCCTCTACATTGGGATATAGCATTTCCGGAATAAAGGCTCCTCCGAACTCTCCGTAGAATCCCTTTTCGTTTACGTGATAATTCATAGTTTCAGTAATCCTCTAAGTTTTTTTAGCTCTTCAATATTTTTCAAACCGGGTTCGATTTCAAATCTACTGTTCACATCAATGGCATGGCAATATTCCGACTCCCGCCTTTCAAGGAATTCCCTTACGGAATCCACTTCATCCAATCCGATACCACCACTTAAAAAGTAGGGTTTTGTAGATGGATAATCTTTTAGAATCTTCCAATCAAAAGTATAACCATTGCCACCCGGAAGCTTCCCTTTGGTATCGAACAAATAATAATCGCATACTGCTTCGTAGGGTTTCAAGACCGAAAAGTCAAAGTCATCCTTGACCGAAAATACTTTTATGATTGACAAATTTCGATTTTGCCCTGTCTGACATTTGTATTTGATTTGGCGGCAAAATTCAGGACTTTCGTTACCGTGCAATTGAACTCCCCCAAGATCGTATTTCTCGATTTTCTCCAAAACTTCTTCCAAAGTTGCATCTACAAAAACTCCTACCTTCCTAATTCCAGATGGTAATTGAGGAATCTCACCATCAAAAAACCGGGGTGAGTTCTCCCAAAATATAAAGCCTAAATAATCAGGCTCTAATTCAGCGACCTCTTGTGGGTTATGTTTTATTCCGCAAACCTTGAGTTTCATGCCTTCAGTTGTTCTATAAATTCCTTGGCACTTTTTCCCGGATTGTTTGTTGCCATAAAGTTTTCCCCGATTAAGAATCCTTGATATCCATACGTCTTTAAATCACGAATTACCACTGGGCTGCTGATACCGCTTTCAGAGACTTTCACAAATTCATCGGGAATCTTTCCTGAAAGTTCTCGACTGGCATTCAAATCGACCTCAAAGGTTTTTAGGTTGCGATTGTTGACGCCCAACATATCCAAACTTGGCATCAGTGATTTATGAAGCTCTTCTTCATTATGAACTTCCAATAGAACATCCAGACCCAAACTTTTGGCGAATTCTGAAAACGTTTTGATTTCCGTTTTGGACAAAATCGCAGCTATCAAAAGAATAACATCGGCACCATTTGCCTTAGCTTCCAAGATTTGGTATTCTTCGATGATAAATTCTTTTCTTAAAATGGGAAGTCTCGCCGAGGCCCTAGCCAGCAATAGATCTTCCAAAGAACCACCAAAATATATAATATCGGTAAGCACACTCATTCCACATGCCCCGGCTTTTTGATATCCCTTGGCAACTTGACCGACGTTCGCATTCTGGTTGATGGTCGATTTCGACGGAGAGCGTCTTTTGTACTCTGCTATGATGCCCGTTTCACTGTTCCGTAGGGCATTGGCCAAGGAAAGTGTTTCTTTGTTGAAGAGCACCGAACTTTCCAATTGCGAAATCGGAATCAGCGATTTTTTTAAATCAACTTCCTTGCGTTTGTCAGCAACGATTTTATCTAAGATGTTCATATACTGATTGTTGGTTGATGAATGTCGGTCGGTGCCCAAGAGACAATTCCGTCAGCTTCTGACCGACAACCATTAACTACTTAATTCTTGTAATTTCTTTAAGGCTCTTAACCCTTTTCCGCTTAGCAAGGACTCCCTGGCTTCTTCGAAACCTTCTTTGGGACTCAAATTCTTGACCGTTGCAATGGCAACTCCGGCATTGGCACATACTACATTATTTTGTGCTTCGGTACCTTTTCCCTGCAAAACATCCAAAAATATTTGGGCCGATTCTTCAATACTGTCACCACCTACAATGTCAGATTGTTGAATGGCATTGACGCCAAAATCCTCAGGCTTTAGCATGCCTTCCGAATCATTTGAAATTGTTTTTGTATTTCCGGTCAACGAGATTTCATCATAACCATCCAGAGCATGTAAGACCGTAAAATTCTTATCGGTGTTCTGATAAAGATAACCGTACATCCGGGCCAACTCCAAATTAAAGACACCGACCATTTGGTTCTTCGGAAAAGCAGGATTTACCATTGGCCCCAACATATTGAAAAATGTCTTTACACCCAGCTCTTTTCGGATCGGTGCCACATTTTTCATCGCCGGATGGAACAATGGCGCATGCAAGACACAAATACCGGCCTCATCGATTGACTTTTTTAGGAAGTCCGTTTCGTTACTGAATTTAATGCCAAGAAATTCCATCACATTGCTGCTGCCACATTTTGAAGACACTCCATAGTTTCCATGTTTGGTGACCTTGACGTCGGCACCTGCGGTTACAAAAGAAGCCAAGGTCGAGATATTGAAGGTGTCTTTTCCATCACCGCCGGTACCACAAAGATCAATGGGATTGTATTCAGATAAATCGATTGCCACACAAAGTTCTAGAAGTGCGTCTCTAAAACCTTCCAATTCGTCTATGGTAATACTACGCATCATATAGACCGTTAAAAAAGCGGCAATTTGACTTGTGTTATAATCTCCTTTGGCAATGTTGACCAAAATCTGTTTGGCATCGGCCGCCGAGAGAATGTCATGGTTAATGAGTTTGTTCAGGGTCTCTTTCATAATTTCTATTTCAACCAATTTGCAAGAATCTTTTTTCCATGAGGGGTCAAAACGGACTCTGGATGGAATTGCACCGCGCAGACGTCGTATTCTTTATGACGAAGCGACATGACCTGCCCGTTTTCGTCTACCGAAGTAGCTATCAAAATTTCCGGCAGCTCAGGGTGCACCACCCAAGAATGATATCTGCCTACTTCGATTTCCTTGGGTATTCCGTCAAAAATCACATCGTCCCCAACAATTTTTATTTTGGTCGCCGTGCCGTGGTAAACTTGTTCCAGATTGACCAAAGATCCACCAAAAACCTCGGCGATTGCCTGTTGACCCAGGCACACCCCAAAAATACTTTTGGTTGCCGCATATTGTGAAATAATCTCTTTCAGCAGCCCTGCCTCATCGGGTATGCCCGGTCCGGGCGATAAGACAATCTTCTCAAAGGCATCTACCTCTTGTAACGTCAATTGGTCATTTCTTTTGACCGTTACCTCACAGTTCAATTCCTCTAAATAATGAACGAGATTATAGGTAAAGCTATCGTAATTGTCTATGACTAAAACCTTCTTCATATACTTTCGGCAATTTTTAAGGCTTTTGTCAATGCCCCTAATTTGTTATAGGTTTCTTGAAGTTCATCATCTGGATCCGATGCGGCGACCAAACCAGCGCCTGCTTGATAGTGTAGTTGATGATTCTTACTCAAAAAAGTTCGGATCATGATCGCGTGGTTAAAGTTTCCATGAAAATCCATGAAGCCTATAGCCCCACCGTAATATGCCCTACTTGTCTTTTCGTACTTCTCGATGAGTTGTATCGCCATATGTTTTGGCGCCCCGCTCAAGGTACCTGCCGGAAAGGTATCGGCCACCACTTTCATGGTCGGGATATCGCGTTTCTTCTGGCCGGTGACTTTTGATACGAGATGAATGACGTGGGAGAAAAATTGCACTTCGCGATAGTTGGCCACTTCGACCATATTTCCGTTTCTACTGAGATCGTTTCTGGCGAGGTCTACGAGCATAACATGTTCGCTGTTTTCCTTGTCGTCCTCCGTCAGTTTTTTCGCTAAGATCGCATCCTGCTCATCGTTTCCCGTTCTTTTGAAGGTACCCGCGATCGGGTGGATTTCAGCGGTGCCGTTCTTGACGATCAATTGTGCCTCTGGGGAGCTTCCAAAGATTTTAAAATCCCCATAGTCGAAATAAAATAAGTATGGTGAAGGATTTACCGAACGCAATGCACGGTACACATTGAATTCATCCCCCTTGAAACCCTGCGAAAACCGTCTTGATAAGACAAGCTGAAAAACATCACCTCGCTGACAGTGTTTTTTGGCAAGGCGTACATGCGCTTTGTATTCTTCGTCCTCGAGATTCGATTTAGCCCCTCCTTCCAAGGAAAAATTATAGGAAGCAAAATTTCGAACGTTTAGAATCTGTTCGATTTCCGTGGTGTTCTCATCACGGTCAAAACAATGGGCAAAAATATAGGCTTCGTTCTTAAAATGATTGATGGCAATGATATTTTGATATACTGCATAATAGATATCCGGAATGGTCAGGGAATTTTCCTTTTTTGAAATCTCGATATCCTCGTAATAGCGAACGGCATCATAGGCCATGTAACCGAAGAGGCCATTGTTTATGAATTTGAAATCATTTTTTTCAGACGAAAATTTTTGCCCGAAGGCATCAATGAGACCAACAACATCGGTGGTAGTATTTATTTTGGTCTCTTTGAAGGTACCGTCGGGAAATTGTTCAACAATAATTTCATTCTCGATTTTTATCGATGCTATGGGGTTGCAACAGATATAAGAAAAGCTATTGTCGTTGGCGTGGTAATCACTACTCTCCAATAATATACTATTTGGAAAGCGATCTCGAATTTTCAGATACACACTCACCGGAGTAATCGTATCGGCCAGTATTTTTTTGTAATGTGTTTTTAATTCAAAGGACATATTCTGATCTCTTTTATTCAATAAATGGACACACCCCGCCCCGATTTCATCTGACACCCCTCTTAAGAGGGAAAGAAAAAAGCCTGTCGTGAAGACAGGCCTAATATAGTTTAACTACAAATGATGCTCAGCTCACGATAATCGTCGAGAGTTGATCCACCACCAAGTATTGTTCGTATTCTTGTTCATCAGGTCAAATATAGAAATCATTTTTAAAACGGCAAATGTATTTCCAGCAAAATAAAAACCCCGCTTCATATCTGAAACGGGGTCAAACTTGTGAGGTCAAGTTTATTTAATGAAGCGATTTAATCCATTTGGTCCAAATCACTTTAGTATGCCAATTCGACCACTAGATCGAATTCATCATATATCATTTTGTCGCCAAGGTTTTCAAAGAAGCTCCCCGAACCATATTTAACATCAAACTTCGATCTGTCAACTTTCATGGTAGCGGTTGCCCTGCCTTCAAAAACTGAAACCACCAAGGTTATCGGCTTGGTAATCCCCTTAATGGTCAAATTGCCTTTAACCGTATAGGAATTCTTGTTGAAAGGTTCGGCATTTGTGATCACCAGTTTGGCGGTCGGGTGTGTCTCCACACCAAAGAAATCATCTGATTTCAAATGCCCTTCAAGTTTTGGTTTCATATCACCGAGGTCATCTGTCGTAACAATTGTGGTCATATCGACAACGAATTCGCCGCCAGTGAGCTTTCCTTTATCAAATTCAAGGTGCCCCGCTTTGAGGTTAATGTTACCGGCATGTTCACCAGTAACCTTGTATCCTCGCCATGTAACCTTACTGGCTTCGGGTTTTATTTCTTTTTTCTCACCGTTAATCGGAGTAGTTGCAGTGGCGGTGGCTCCAAATATCATGGCCAAGGCCAAACTCAATACTGTTTTTTTCATGATTTAAAATTAATGATTTGTGTTCGTAAAACTATTGTTTGTATAAAATTTATTTGTCTACTGCCCTCTAATTCAATTAGTATGCCAATTATTTTCCATATTAAAACTTGTCGAGCAATTTATTCAGTTCTTTCAAGTCTTTTTTCGAAACATTTTTTAGAATTTCCGATTCGGCCTTGCCCATGGCATCGTCCATTTTTGAAAGCTTTTGTTTTCCTTTTGAGGTGATGCTAATCTCTACTTTTCTTCGGTTCGTAGGGCAAACAATACGATCTACCAAACCCTTGGCCAAGAGTTTGTCGACCAAGCGCGTAGTGTTGCTCATTTTGGTCACCATGCGTTCGTTCAAAGTTGAAAGATTTGCCGGAAGACCATTTTGCCCTCTTAAGATCCGCAATACATTGAACTGCTGTAAGGAAACGTCAAAAGGTTTCAACACATTTGCAATGGTTTCGTTGATCTTGTTGTTTATGAGCATAAGATGGATTATCGTTCGGCTCTCGAGCGGCATTTTTTTTTGGGTCCTGATAATGTTCTCTACATCCATGTATCGACAACAATTGTATAGACAAATGTAATTGGTTTTTCAAAACTGACAAATCGTATCGAGCCAAATTATTGTTAAATATCCGACTCGACGTATTTTACTACAAAAATCTTATTTTTGGAAACTGAATTTTGAAACTATGAATGATTTATCACAAGAGGAGTGGACAGAACAATTGATGGGCGATGATGATGCAATAATTCTAGATGTGCGAACCGCCGAAGAGGTTGAAGATGGCCACATACCGAATTCCACCCATATTGACATTTATATGGGCCAAGGTTTTATCACCGAAGTCAATAAACTTGACAAATCGAAAAACTACTATATCTATTGTAGGAGTGGAAATCGTAGTGGGCAGGCTTGTGCGATTATGAATAGCCTCGGTTTTCCCAACACCTATAACCTCGAAGGTGGTTTCGATAATTGGGAAGGCGAGATAGTCGAATAGCAAGAAGTTCAATAAATTTCCGGTTTTCATGTTGTTTGCAATCAAACCTGGAACTTGAAACCTGTCCGCCCACGAGCAGACCAAAGAAACTGGAGACCTCTCATGCGCGAAGACCTACTTCATTTTATCTGGAAATACCAAAAACTCCGGTTGGTAGACTTGGTTACCTCGAAAAACCAATCCATACAAATTTCAGATGTAGGCACCCATAATCACTTGTCGGGTCCTGATTTTTTTAATGCCAAAATCGAAATCGATGGTCAACTTTGGGCTGGTAACGTCGAGGTCCATCTCAAATCTTCCGACTGGTATGTACACGGTCATGAAAAAGACGCAAACTACAATAACGTGATTTTACATGTTGTTTGGGAAGATGATGCCGAAATTTTTCGAAGTGACAATTCAATCATCCCCACCCTTGAACTTAAAAATTATCTTGCAAAAGGGTTGTTGGGTTCATATCAAAAACTTTTCGATAAGAAGGAGAAGCGTTTTATCAATTGTGAAAAAGACTTGGCCCAGGTTGATGATTTTCTTTTCAAAAATTGGCTGGATAGAATGTTTTTCGAGCGCCTTGAGCGTAAGACAGGCCATATATTCGAATTGTTGAATGAATCAAAGAACGATTGGGAACACGTTCTATTTCTTATGTTGTCAAAAAACTTCGGATTAAAAGTCAATGGCGGGGCGTTTTTGAGCTTGGCCCAATCACTTGATTTTTCCATAGCACGAAAATTGCGAAAAGATACTTTTCAGTTGGAAAGCGTTTTCTTTGGATTGTGCCATTTGTTGGATGATGAAACTTTGGTCGATGACTATTACGTGCGACTAAAAAGGGAATATGAATATCAAGAGAACAAATACGCCCTTAGCAACGAAGGTGTAGAAAAACCGGAATTCTTTAAATTGAGACCACCCAACTTTCCCACCATACGTTTGTCACAATTGGCCAATTTGTATGGGGGGAATCAAAATCTTTTTAGTGACCTTATCGAAACCAAATGCCTAAAGGAGATTTATAGGCTCTTTGATGTTAAGGCCTCTGAGTATTGGACCGACCATTATACCTTCGGAAAGCTCTCAAAAAAAAGCCCAAAGAAACTCACGAAGCGGTTTATTGATTTGTTGGTCATTAATACCATACTTCCGATCAAATTCTGCCATGCCAAGTATTCTGGTAAAGAAGTCAATGAACAAATCATCGAAATTGTATCACAGATTAAATATGAGGACAATAGCATAGTTTCAAATTTTCGATCTTTACGGAGTGGGATGGAAAATGCAAAAGAGAGTCAGGCGATTTTGCAACTCTACAACGACTATTGTTCACAGAATCGATGTTTGCACTGCGCCATCGGTAACAACTTATTGAATCGAAATAGTTAATTTTAGGCGATGAACCTGTTCTATCGAATATTGTATTATTTTCAAAAAGAGGCTTCGAGGTCTGTCGAAGAATCGCAGAGCGTTTGGGTATTCGCGCAAGGGTAGTTCGCACTTCATTCATCTATTTGACTTTCGTGACCCTGGGTTTTGGCTTTGCACTTTATTTATTTCTTACCTTTTTGCTGAAGATAAAAGATTTGATATATACGAAACGAACCTCGGTATTTGATTTATAGCAATGATTAAACTGTTCCGGTCTAAAATATATCTTGCCTTATCATTGCTCATTTTGGTTTTGTTGGTTGGGGTAATTGGCTATCATTATCTTTCCGATTTTGGATGGCTCGATGCCTTTTACATGACCATAATTACAGTGACGACGGTGGGTTACAAAGAAGTGCAGCCCTTAGACGATTCGGCAAAACTGTTCACGGTCTTTTTGATCATTTGCAGTGTTTTCATTTTTGCTTACGCCATCTCGGTAATAACCGAGTACATTTTGAGTCGGAATACATTACAAATATTAAAAAAGAAGAAGGTGAAAAGTAAAATCGACATGTTGACCGACCATACCATAATATGTGGGTATGGTCGAAATGGTTCCCAAGCTGCCATTGGACTGGCCAATTACGAAAGACCTTTCGTCGTCATCGAAAAGGACAGGGAAATTATTGAGCGAAACGAAAATCTGGTGCTTTTTGTTGAGGGTGATGCCAATGATGACGAGGTACTAAAAACTGCTGGCATTGATCGGGCGAAGTATTTAATTGCGGCATTGCCCGATGATGCAGACAATTTGTTTGTGGTGCTTTCGGCGAAGCAGTTAAATGAGAACCTTTTTGTGATAAGCCGGGCCTCTCAGGTAAGTTCACAGAAAAAGCTTAGGCTTGCTGGGGCCGACAAGGTTATCATGCCCGACAAAGTGGGTGGGGACCATATGGCCGCCTTGGTAGTTACCCCAGACCTTATCGATTTTATGGATCGTATTTCCAATGTGGGCGATGGCAGCCCCAATCTCGAAGAAGTGGCGATTGAAGAGTTTACCGACAAATTGGACTGCAGCTCTATAAAGGACCTCGATTTGCGAAGAAAAACAGGTTGTACGATTATTGGTTATGTTTCACCTAACGGCGATTATTTGATTAATCCTGAAGCCGACCTCGAATTGGAACCCAAAAGTAAGGTCATCGTTCTTGGAAGACCTGAACAGATTCAGAAATTGAACGAGATGTTTCATATAGGCTAGACATTTAGGGTATATTATTTGAATGTGCGGCTAAATTTTAGGATATTGTCAACCAAACTGAACTTAATTTATCAAAAACTCAACTTATGAAGTATAGGCTTCTTTCCCTGATTGCGATTTTTTTCCCATTGCTGACATTTGCACAAGAAACCCAAGAGATTGGGATGGATCAAAAAATCGATCAGGCTTTTCAGCCAGTTTCAGACTTCTTTAATACGGTAATTTTCTTTCCTGTTTTTGGTACTCCCTTTGTGTTGATATTGTTGGTGGGCAGTGCCCTGTTTTTTACACTTTATTTTGTTTTTCCGAATATTAGACATTTTTGGACGGCGATCAATGTGGTTCGAGGTAAGTACGACGATCTTGAACAACCTGAAGGCCATGGTCTTGAAAAGACCGAAATGGCCATTGATGGAGATATACCAGATACCATTAGAGATGAAAGTGAAGAAGGCGAGGTAAGTCATTTTCAAGCCTTGGCGACGGCCGTTTCCGGTACGGTAGGTAACGGAAATATTGCTGGTGTGGCCTTGGCGATAGCACTTGGTGGACCCGGCGCCACTTTTTGGATGATTATCTGCGGGTTATTGGGTATGTCGACAAAGTTCGTCGAATGTACCTTGGGCGTTCAATATAGGGATGTTGGGGAAGATGGAACCGTTTACGGTGGCCCCATGTACTATATCAGCAAAGGGTTAAAAGAAAGGGGATTTGGCACCCTTGGTAAAATCGCTGCGGCCCTTTTTGCCGTATTTTGTATCGGTGGTTCGTTTGGCGGTGGAAATGCGGCCCAATCGAATCAGGCTACAATTGTGGTCAAAGAGTTGTTCGGTTGGGAAAGTACCAGCGCCGGAGCGATTATAGGTGTTGTTCTGGCAATTTTAGTAGGCATTATTATTATCGGCGGCATCAAACGAATTGCCTCTGTCACCGAAAAAGTGGTCCCCTTTATGGCGCTGTTATATATCTTGGCTTGCCTATATATTATATTCTCAAACTTCAGCCTGATCGATGATGCGCTCTCCATGATCGTTACAGAAGCCTTCAACCCAACGGCGATAGGTGTTGGCGGAGTCATTGGTGTTCTCTTGGTCGGGTTCAGGCGTGCGGCCTTTTCCAACGAGGCTGGTGCCGGATCGGCTTCGATTGCCCACTCTGCGGTCAAAACCAAATATTCGGCTTCCGAGGGTTTGGTGGCGCTGCTCGAGCCCTTTATCGATACGGTGGTCATATGCACCATGACGGCCTTGGTCATCATTATTTTTAATTTCGGGGGTTACTTCGAGTATGGAGGTGACGGAAGTGGTGCCGTGCTAATTGATGGTATGCCTTATGAAGGTGCCGGAATTACTTCAAAAGCTTTTGCTGAATATATTCCCTTCTCCAACGTATTCTTGACCGTTGCTGTTGTTCTGTTCGCGGTATCGACCATGATTTCTTGGTCGTATTACGGCCTTCAATCTTGGATGTATCTTTTTGGAAGGGGCAAGAAAACAGATTTGACCTATAAAATGCTTTTCTGTGTTTTTGTGATTATCGGAGCGGCTGCCAGTATGGACTCCATCTGGGCATTTTCAGATGCGATGATCTTTGCCATGGTCTTCCCGAACATGGTCGGTCTTTACTTCCTCTTCCCGATAGTGAAGAAACAACTGAGCCGTTATTTGGAAGCGATAAAGGCCAACAAAGCTTAGCGAATTGAAATTCAAAGATTTCAAATCCCACTTTCAGTTCAACAGACAGGAACGAAGTGGGATTTTCTTTTTGCTCATGACCATCGTTTTACTGCAACTAGGTTACTTTCTGTGGCGGACTTTTTCTACGGAAGATCAAGAGGATATCTTGAAGGTGGATACCAATATTCAAGCTCAAATCGACGCCCTTAAGGAAAAAGTGCTGCAAAAGGATTCGGTTAAAATTTATCCCTTCAATCCAAATTTTATCACTGATTATAAGGGCTATACCTTGGGAATGTCAGTAGACGAAATTGACAGGTTGCATGACTTTAGAAAAACCGATGAATATGTCAATTCGGCGGCAGAGTTTCAAGAGGTCACCTTGATATCCGATTCGCTGCTGCAAATCATAGCTCCCTATTTTAAATTTCCCGAATGGACTCAAACGGACAAGCGGTCGACTATAGGTAGTGGGCGGCTTAAGGCGGATTTCAAGAATGTACCCTCTTCAACAGTATCAAATGATGCCCTTTTCGACCTAAATTCAGCATCCGCTGAAGACCTTAAATCGATAGCCGGAATTGGCGAAAAACTTTCGGCGCGTATTATCAAATTCCGCAATCGATTGGGCGGTTTTGTAGCCGACAAACAATTGTATCATGTCTATGGCCTTGATCCAGAAGTCGTTGAACGGGCCCTTAAAAAATTCAAAGTTGTGAAGAAGCCCACCATTATTAGCATTGAGATTAATAATGCAACTGTGCAAGAATTAACAAAATTGGTATACATAAATTACGATTTGGCCTCTAAAATTGTGGAATATAGGGATACTAACGGGGAAATAAGATCGTTTAACGAATTAACAACGATAGACGGATTTCCATCAGAAAAATTAGACATAATTCAGCTATATTTGTCCCTTGATTAGAATATGTCAATAATGCAAGTAGATCTTGAATTAGAAATGAACTTTGAGTATTCCGAAACGCAAAAAATGATTGCGGCATCGGCCAAAGAATTTGCCGAGCAGCATATTCGGCCCAATGTTATGGTTTGGGACGAGGCCCAGACGTTTCCCATTGAGCTTTTCAAAAAAGCAGGGGAAATGGGCTTTATGGGCGTTTTGGTTCCTGAGCATTATGGTGGTTCCGGTCTTGGGTATCACGAGTACGTTGCAATTCTAGAGGAAATTTCCAAAGTGGACCCGTCGATCGGTTTATCTGTGGCCGCCCACAATTCGCTTTGCACGAATCATATATTGTCTTTCGGAAATGAGGAGCAAAAACAAAAATGGCTGCCCAAGTTGGCCACCGCCGAATGGATCGGTGCATGGGGCCTGACCGAACATAATACGGGATCTGACGCTGGCGGCATGAGTACGACCGCGGTGAGAGAAGGTGATTATTGGGTACTGAACGGGGCGAAGAATTTTATCACCCACGGAATAAGCGGCGACATAGCGGTTGCAATTGCCAGAACAGGTGATAAGGGCGACAGTCATGGAATGACCGCCTTTGCAATTGAAAAAGGCACTCCGGGCTTTACCAGTGGAAAGAAGGAAGACAAATTGGGCATGAGGGCCAGCGAGACCGCCGAGCTGATTTTTGACAATTGTAGAATTCCGGATACGAATCGCCTTGGCGATATAGGGGAAGGCTTTATACAAAGCATGAAAGTATTGGATGGTGGTCGAATTTCAATTGGGGCCCTTTCGCTGGGCACTGCAAAAGGTGCCTATGAGGCCGCCCTCAAATACTCCAAGGAAAGAGTGCAATTTGGCAAACCCATTAGTCAATTTCAAGGTATTTCGTTCAAGCTGGCCGATATGGCCACCGAAATAGAGGCTGCCGAATTGTTATTGCATAAAGCGGCTTCGTTAAAAAACAAAGGAGAAAAAGTAACCAAACTAGGGGCTATGGCGAAAATGTACGCATCGGAAGTATGTGTCAAAGTGGCCAATGAAGCGGTACAGATTCATGGGGGTTATGGTTATACCAAAGACTTTCCCGTGGAGAAATTTTATAGGGATGCCAAACTCTGTACCATCGGGGAGGGCACTACCGAAATTCAGAAAATTGTGATTTCCAAGAATATTTTAAAATAAAGCTAGGGAATCCGTTTAGAAGATATATATTTGCAGTCCCGTAAAAAGTATGGGATAAATTTAAAGAAAGGAGGTTGTAGCCTATGTTGATAATACCCATTAAGGAAGGAGAAAATATAGATAGGGCTTTAAAGCGTTTCAAGCGAAAGTTCGACAAAACAGGAACAATGCGTCAATTGCGCAAGCGCCAACAATTCACCAAACCTTCTGTAAAACGCCGTGCACAGATTCAAAAGGCTCAATATATTCAGGGTCTACGAGATAAAGAAGAGATTTAAGAATCTTCATTACACAATGAAATTTCAGGATCCCGCCCATCAGGCGGGATTTTTTTTTGCCATATATGAAAAGGGAAAAGTCAAATATGACCACTTAGGCCATGGCTATTTTAAAAATGATATAACTTTGTTATATGTCGGTTCAGGCTTTTATCGAATATCTTTCGCACGAAAAAAACTACTCCATACATACGGTAAACGCCTATGCGAAAGATATTGAAAGCTTTGGTAAATTCTGCCAAAGTGAATATGAAGTGGCCGACATTGGCAATATCGACTATTCGTTGATTCGAAGCTGGGTGGTGACTTTGGTCGGAGCACAAATCACAAACCGCTCAATAAACCGTAAAATGGCCTCCCTAAAGGCGTATTACAAGTTTCTACAACGAATTGGGGTAATCGAATCCAATCCCTTGGCCAAGCATAAGGCCTTAAAAACCTCAAAAAAAATTGAAGTCCCTTTTTCCGAGGAAGAGATGAATAGGGCACTGTTTGAAATCGATTTTGACCAAGATTTTGAAGGAATCCGCAATAAGTTGATCATAGAGTTGTTATATACTACAGGGATGCGACGTGGCGAGTTGATCGGCCTTAAAATTGACCAGGTGGATTTGAAGGAAAGAACGATCAAGGTGCTGGGAAAAAGAAACAAGGAAAGAATCGTTCCGTTATTACCGAGTACGGCCCACCTTTTCATGAATTACTATGATGCTCGAAATACGTTGGAAACCATTTTCGACAAAAGGTTTGTTTTTTTGTCAAAGTCAGGAAACAAACTATATGGTACCCTTGTTTACAGGATAATTAATGATTATCTTGGAAGGGTCTCTGGCAAATTAAAAAAGAGTCCGCACATATTGCGACACACCTTTGCAACACATTTGCTCAACAAAGGTGCAGATCTTAATTCGGTAAAAGAACTATTGGGGCATTCAAGCCTTGCCTCAACGCAAGTTTACACGCACAATAGTATAGCCGAACTGAAAAAAGTACATGCTTCAAGTCATCCGAGAAGCAAAGAGTGACGTTCTTTCAATTATTAACCCTAAACCTAAAGCATATGAAGGTAAATGCACAATCAGTGAATTTCAACGCAGATGGTAAGTTAATCGATTTTGTACATAATCGAATGAACAAGTTGGAAGTCTTTTATGACAAGATAATAAGTTCAGACGTTTTTATGAAGGTAGAGAACACCAGTTCAAAAGAGAACAAGATTGTGGAAATTAGAGTGCATGTTCCGAAAGACAAATTAGTGGTAAAAAAACAATGTAAATCTTTTGAGGAAGCGGTCGACTCGGCTTGCAGTTCTTTAGAGAGAAGTTTGGTAAAAAAGAAGGAAAAACTTAGGGCCTATGCCTAGCCAAAATTTTGGCGGTTTTGTTTTGATTAAACAAATAAATATATACATTTGCAGTCCGTTAGAAATAACGGGCTTTTTTTGTGCAAAAAAGTGTGGAAAATGCCGATGTAGCTCAGCTGGCTAGAGCAGCTGATTTGTAATCAGCAGGTCGTGGGTTCGAGTCCCTCCATCGGCTCATGAAATGTTGAAGGTCAATCAGTTAAGAGCGACGGTCAAAATAATTTGGTGAGGCGGGGGTCATTGCTCCACCGGCCAAAAAGTTCTTTAAAAACTAGGTCGGGGAGATACTCAAGCGGCCAACGAGGGCAGACTGTAAATCTGCTGACTATGTCTTCGCAGGTTCGAATCCTGCTCTCCCCACTTTTGGAAATATCGAATTCCAAATATCAAATTTCAAAAAGAAAGAATTGAAATTTTGGTGCTTGAAATTTGGCATTTATTGGTTTTGCGGGAGTAGCTCAGTTGGTACCCGCCCGTACCGAACGGCACGTTCGGGCGGGGAGCGTCAGGCGCTCAGGGCCTTTGGCTTAATCTCTGCATCTTTGAAATATTGATTTAATTAACGCGGGAGTAGCTCAGTTGGTAGAGCGTCAGCCTTCCAAGCTGAATGTCGCCGGTTCGAACCCGGTCTCCCGCTCTAAAAATGTTCTTAGGGGATTCATGTTTACTTTATTGTTAAACAATATAATTTCCGAAGAATGTTTAGGGTGAGAAGCCCGTACCGAGTGGAGTCGAGTTAAAATTCGATCCCCCACTCAAAACTGAGTTAGCGTTTGCGGTTTAAATGGGGTCGAGAAGACTTGAAACCTTAAGCCTTGAACCTGAAACCTCAAAAAGCCGGCGTAGCTCAGGGGTAGAGCGTTTCCTTGGTAAGGAAGAGGTCACGAGTTCAAATCTCGTCGTTGGCTCGAAGAAATATAGAATTGATTGACTGACATACTGAATTTGTGATTTCCGTTCGTGACCAAGGTCACGCCTGCCTGCCGGCAGGCAGGAGTTCAAATCTCGTTGTTGGCTCTAAAGAAAGAAATAAAATTTGTACACTAATATAAACTAAGATTAAAATTCATTAAAATGGCAAAGGAAACTTTTGATCGTTCCAAACCGCACTTAAATATTGGTACTATTGGACACGTAGATCACGGTAAAACAACATTGACTGCAGCTATTACTACCGTATTGGCGAATGCAGGACTTTCTGAACTTAGAAGTTTCGATTCTATCGATAATGCTCCGGAGGAAAAGGAAAGAGGTATCACAATCAACACTTCACACGTTGAGTACCAGACGGAAAATCGTCACTACGCGCACGTTGACTGTCCAGGTCACGCCGATTATGTTAAGAACATGGTTACAGGTGCCGCCCAGATGGACGGTGCGATCCTTGTTGTTGCGGCAACGGATGGCCCTATGCCTCAAACGCGGGAGCACATCCTTCTTGGGCGCCAGGTCGGTATTCCAAGAATCGTCGTTTTCATGAACAAAGTTGACATGGTCGACGACGAAGAACTTTTGGAGCTTGTTGAAATGGAAGTACGTGAATTGCTTTCTTTCTACGAATATGATGGTGATAACGGTCCTGTAATCGCTGGTTCTGCATTAGGTGCATTGAACGGAGAGCAAAAATGGGTCGATACCGTAATGGAATTGATGAAGGCCGTTGACGAGTGGATCGAATTGCCCAAAAGAGATGTTGAAAAAGATTTCTTGATGCCGGTCGAAGACGTATTTACGATTACGGGTCGTGGTACGGTCGCAACAGGCCGTATCGAAACTGGTGTTGCCAATACGGGTGATGCCGTTGATATCATCGGAATGGGCGCTGAGAAATTGGGTTCTACCATTACAGGTGTTGAGATGTTCCGTAAGATTTTGGACCGTGGGGAAGCTGGTGACAACGTAGGTATTCTTTTAAGAGGTATCGAAAAGAGTGATATCAAAAGGGGAATGGTAATCTGTAAGCCAGGTTCCGTTAAGCCACATGCCAAATTTGAGGCCGAGGTTTATATCCTTAAAAAAGAAGAAGGTGGTCGTCACACTCCATTCCATAACAACTATCGTCCACAGTTCTATGTAAGAACTACCGACGTTACAGGAACTATCAATCTTCCTGATGGTGTTGAAATGGTAATGCCGGGTGATAACCTGACTATTACTGTTGACTTGATCCAACCAATCGCATTGAGCGAGGGCTTGCGTTTCGCTATCCGTGAAGGCGGTAGAACCGTTGGTGCCGGTCAGGTTACCAAGATTTTGGATTAAGAAAGTAAAGACTAGTTTGTATTAGAGGGTGTCCCGCCACGGCGGGATACCTTTCAATGTAAATAAATACGGGTGTAGCTCAGTTGGTAGAGCACTGGTCTCCAAAACCAGGTGTCGGGAGTTCGAGCCTCTCCTCCCGTGCAGAAGGAAAGGACAAATGTTGCGAGGCGAGAAGCCTGTCCCGAGCGGAGTCGAGGGAAGCCTCTCCTCCCGTGCAGAAGGAAAGGACAAATGTTGCGAGGCGAGAAGCCTGTCCCGAGCGGAGTCGAGGGAAGCCTCTCCTCCCGTGCAGAAGGAAAGGACAAATGTTGCGAGGCGAGAAGCCTGTCCCGAGCGGAGTCGAGGGAAGTCTCTCCTCCCGTCCAGAAGGAAGAACAAAAACTAAGATATGTTAACCTATATTAAGGAGTCGATTCACGAACTCAGAAACAACGTAACCTTGCCATCGCGGGCCGAGTCTTCGAACTTGATGGTGGTGGTTGCCGTATTTTCCATTTTGTTTGCATTGGCTACTTGGGGTGTAGATGAATTGTTCAGCACACTCGTTCAGTATTATTTCAACAACATATTAAATTAAACGATCGCTATGTCTGAGGTATTGGAAAAAAAATGGTACGTGGTTCGAGCGGTCAGTGGTCAAGAGAATAAGATCAAGGGTTATATCGAAAGTGAGGTCGAGCGACATGGTTTTGCCGATCACCTTGAAGAGGTCCTTGTTCCCACCGAAAAAGTTGTTCAAATCAGAAACGGAAAGAAAATCAATAAAGAACGTGTTTACTTTCCAGGCTATATTATGATAAAGGCCAATTTGGCGGGCGAAATGATTCATATCATACGCTCGATCACCAATGTCATCGGATTTTTGGGAGAGACAAAAGGGGGAGACCCGGTACCGCTTAGAAAAGCAGAGGTAAATAGAATGCTAGGTAAGGTCGATGAACTTGCCGTCAACACCGATGCCGTTGCCATACCTTTCGTTTTTGGAGAGACTGTGAAAGTTATTGACGGGCCCTTCAACGGATTTAACGGTACGGTCGAAAAAATAAATGAAGAGAAGCGCAAGCTGGAAGTAATGGTCAAGATTTTCGGAAGAAAGACACCATTGGAGCTCAGCTATATGCAAGTTGAAAAGATATAAGCATCGTCGCTTGCAATGATTTTAAAGATAATTGTTACATAGTCTAAATTGTGTTGCTTCCATTGACACAATTTGAATTGAATCTAATTTTTAACAATGGCAAAAGAAGTAGGTAAAGTAGTTAAACTACAAGTTAGGGGAGGTGTCGCGAATCCATCGCCACCGGTCGGACCCGCCTTAGGTGCTGCCGGTGTTAACATTATGGAGTTCTGTAAGCAGTTCAACGCACGTACGCAGGACAAACAGGGCAAGGTATTGCCTGTTGTTATCACCGTTTACAAAGACAAGTCTTTCGACTTCATTGTAAAGACACCGCCAGCGGCAGTTCAACTTTTGGAAGCAGCGAAGATCAAAAAAGGATCTGGCGAACCTAACCGAGTTAAATTGGGTAGAGTTACCTGGGACCAAGTCAAGGCTATCGCCGAGGACAAAATGGTCGATCTCAACGCGTTTACGATAGAGTCGGCCATGAGTATGGTGGCAGGTACGGCAAGGTCGATGGGTATGAAAATATCCGGGAAACGCCCTTTTTAAAATCTTTAAAGCAATTTAAATGGCAAAGTTGACAAAAAAACAAAAAGAAGCATACGCCAAAATCGATAAAGACAAGCTTTACTCGATTGACGAAGCATCCGCATTGGTCAAAGAGATTACCAATGCGAACTTCGATGCCTCGGTAGATTTGGCGGTTCGCTTGGGTGTTGACCCAAGAAAGGCCGATCAAATGGTGCGCGGGGTTGTTACGCTTCCGAACGGAACGGGTAAAGATGTCAAGGTCTTGGCATTGGTTACCCCTGACAAAGAAGCAGAAGCCAAAGATGCCGGTGCCGATTATGTCGGATTGGACGAGTATTTGGATAAGATCAAAGGAGGTTGGACTGATGTCGATGTTATCGTGACCATGCCCAGCGTGATGGGAAAATTGGGACCTTTAGGCCGTGTTTTAGGACCAAGGGGATTGATGCCCAATCCAAAAACAGGTACGGTTACAATGGATGTCGGAAAGGCGGTCGCTGACGTAAAAGGAGGTAAGATTGACTTCAAGGTCGATAAAACAGGTATTGTTCATGCCGCTATCGGAAAGGCTTCTTTCCCGGCGGACAAAATCGCGGGCAATGCCAAGGAACTTTTGGAAACCTTGAACAAACTGAAGCCTTCATCGGCAAAAGGTATCTATATGAAGAGCATTTTCATGTCAAGTACCATGAGCCCCAGCGTTCAATTAGACCCTAAGACAGTATAACCGATAGTCAAAAATTTAATCATGACAAGAGAAGAAAAAGCAGTCGTAATAGAAGATTTGACTAAACAGTTGGCCGAGGCGTCTACTATTTATTTAGCGGATATTTCGGGTTTGGATGCGCAGGCGACCTCTGATTTGAGAAGAGCCTGTTTTAAATCCAACATCAAACTGTCGGTAGTCAAGAATACCTTGTTGGCGAAAGCCATGGATGCCGCCGAAAAAGATTTCGGTGAACTCCCTGAGGTATTGAAAGGGAATACTTCCTTGATGTTTTCAGAAGCGGGAAATGGTCCTGCAAAGGTGATAAAGAACTTCAGGAAGAAATCCGATAGACCCTTATTGAAAGGTGCTTTCATAGAGGAAGCGATTTTTGTTGGGGATGATAAGTTGGACACTTTGGTAAGTATCAAATCCAAAGAGGAAGTCATTGGGGACATTATTGGCTTGTTGCAATCACCGGCCAAGAATGTTATCTCAGGACTTAAATCTGGTGGAGGTAAATTGGCAGGTATCCTTAAGACCTTATCAGAAAGATAATTTGCGCACTATAAACAATTATATTTTACAATTTTATTAAACGATAGAACAAATGGCAGAATTAAAAGATTTCGCAGAACAGTTGGTTAATTTGACCGTAAAAGAGGTTAATGAATTGGCCGACATCTTAAAAGAAGAATATGGCATCGAGCCAGCTGCCGCCGCGGTGGCGGTTGCAGGAGGTGGCGGAGGCGCCGCTGGTGATGGTGAGGCTGCTGAGGAAAAATCAGAATTCGATGTAATTTTGAAAGCTGCAGGCGGATCCAAATTGGCAGTGGTGAAATTGGTCAAGGAATTGACCGGACTTGGATTGAAAGATGCTAAAGACATCGTCGATAGCGCACCAAAAGCCGTTAAGGAAGGTGTTGCCAAAGACGAAGCGGAAGGAATCAAAAAATCTTTAGAAGAAGCAGGAGCAGAAGTTGAGCTTAAATAATAGCGAAGACCAATAGCACTTTGGGATTAGGTCTTCCCGCCAGTCAATCGGCTGATGGGATAGACCTAAACCCGTTTATAAGCATTTTGTTCCGCAAGTGCGGGACTACCCATTAATATTCACGATCAAAATTTTATCCATAGATGTTGACAAAACAGACTGAAAGAATAAATTTTGCATCCGCCCAAGACACTCCGGAGTATCCGGATTTCTTGGATATTCAGATCAAATCGTTTCAAGACTTCTTTCAACTTGAGACAAAATCTGACGAACGGGGCAATGAAGGTTTATATAATACCTTCATGGAAAACTTCCCGATTACGGATACCAGAAATCAGTTCGTACTCGAGTTCTTAGATTATTTTATCGATCCGCCGAGGTACTCTATTCAAGAGTGCATCGAGCGAGGTCTTACCTACAGCGTTCCTTTGAAGGCACGATTGAAATTGTATTGTACCGATGAGGAGCATGAAGATTTCGAAACGATTGTTCAGGATGTTTATTTAGGTACGATTCCCTACATGACGCCCAGTGGAACTTTTGTCATCAATGGTGCCGAACGCGTCGTGGTATCACAATTGCACAGATCGCCCGGGGTTTTCTTCGGACAATCTTTTCACGCGAACGGAACCAAATTGTACTCGGCAAGGGTTATTCCGTTCAAGGGATCTTGGATAGAATTTGCGACCGACATCAATGGCGTAATGTATGCCTATATCGATAGGAAGAAAAAATTGCCGGTAACAACATTGTTCAGGGCCATTGGCTTTGAGCGTGATAAGGACATTCTCGAAATTTTTGACCTTTCTGAAGAAATCAAGGTTTCCAAGGCAGGATTGAAGAAGGTCTTGGGGAGAAAATTGGCAGCGCGCGTTTTGAACACATGGCACGAAGATTTCGTCGATGAAGATACTGGCGAGGTGGTATCCATTGAAAGAAACGAAATCGTATTGGATCGTGATACGGTTTTGGAAAAGGAACACATCGACCAAATTTTGGAAACGGACGTGAAGACCATTCTCTTGCACAAAGAGAACAACGCACAATCAGATTATGCCATTATTCATAATACGCTTCAGAAGGATCCGACAAATTCCGAAAAGGAAGCAGTAGAACACATCTATCGTCAACTTCGTAATGCCGAACCGCCCGATGAGGAAACGGCCCGTGGTATTATTGATAAGTTGTTCTTTTCAGATCAACGCTACAACCTAGGTGAGGTCGGGCGCTATAGAATGAACAAGAAATTGGGTCTTGATATCGGGATGGACAAGCAAGTCTTGACCAAAGAAGATATCATTACCATAATTAAATATTTGATCGAGTTGATCAATTCAAAGGCTGAAATCGATGATATCGATCACCTTTCGAATCGACGTGTGCGAACGGTTGGTGAACAACTTTCATCACAATTCGGTGTAGGTCTTGCACGTATGGCAAGAACGATTCGTGAACGCATGAATGTTCGTGATAATGAGGTGTTTACGCCAATCGATTTGATCAATGCCAAAACGCTGTCTTCGGTCATCAATTCGTTCTTTGGTACGAACCAATTATCGCAGTTTATGGATCAAACGAATCCGTTGGCAGAGATAACACATAAGAGAAGATTATCGGCACTTGGCCCTGGAGGTCTTTCGCGTGAAAGGGCCGGTTTCGAGGTTCGAGACGTTCACTACACGCATTACGGAAGGTTGTGCCCGATCGAGACTCCTGAAGGTCCGAATATTGGTTTGATTTCATCTTTGGCGGTATTTGCCAAGGTGAACCCAATGGGCTTTTTGGAAACCCCCTATCGCAAGGTTGAAAAGGGCAAGGTTGATACAAATAACCATGTTTACCTGAGTGCCGAGGAAGAAGAAGGGATGAAGATCGCCCAGGCGAATATTCCTCTTAGGGAAAGTGGAACCATCAAAAGTGATAAGGTAATTGCCCGGGAAGAAGGTGATTTTCCTGTGGTCGAGCCAAAGGCGGTGAATTACACCGATGTCGCACCGAACCAAATAGCGTCGATTTCTGCTTCCTTGATTCCATTCTTGGAACATGATGATGCGAACCGGGCGTTGATGGGCTCCAACATGATGCGTCAGGCAGTTCCTCTTTTACGTCCACAATCACCTATTGTAGGCACCGGTTTGGAAAGACAGGTAGCCTCCGATTCAAGGGTATTGATAAATGCTGAAGGTGATGGAGTGATCGAATATGTAGATTCCGAAAGGATTACTATTAAATATAAAAGATCTGAAGCACAGCGCTTGGTGAGTTTTGAAGACGATTCAAAGACTTATCAATTGGTGAAATTCAGAAAGACCAACCAAGGTACGAGTATCAATTTGAAGCCAATCGTGAAAAAAGGCGACAAGGTGAAGAAGGGTCAAGTACTTTGTGAAGGCTATGCGACGCAAAATGGTGAGCTTGCCTTGGGTCGAAACCTTACGGTAGCCTTCATGCCCTGGAAAGGGTACAATTTCGAGGATGCGATCGTGATTTCTGAGAAGGTCGTCCGGGAAGATATCTTTACGTCGATTCATGTTGACGAGTATTCGTTGGAAGTTCGAGACACCAAGTTGGGTGCCGAGGAATTGACACATGATATCCCGAACGTTTCTGAGGAAGCGACCAAAGATCTTGACGAAAACGGAATGATCCGTATTGGCGCAGAAGTCAAGCCAGGTGACATCTTGATCGGAAAAATCACACCAAAAGGGGAATCTGACCCAACGCCCGAGGAGAAACTGCTTCGTGCCATTTTTGGTGATAAGGCAGGAGATGTAAAGGATGCTTCGTTGAAGGCCTCGCCATCGCTTAGAGGGGTTGTCATCGACAAAAAGTTGTTCTCTCGTTCAGTAAAGGATAAGCGCAAGCGTTCTGAGGATAAAGAGGAATTGAACAAGCTTGAATTGGAATATGAAGTCAAATTCCAGGAACTAAAGAACATTCTTGTTGAGAAACTTTTCACTTTGGTAAGCGGAAAAACTTCGCAAGGCGTTATGAACGATTTGGGCGAGGAAGTACTTCCAAAAGGAAAGAAATACACCCAAAAAATGTTGAATGCCGTTGATGACTACGCCCACTTGGTCAGTGGAAGCTGGACAACGGATAAATCAACGAATTCCTCTGTCGCAGATTTGCTTCACAACTATAAAATCAAGCTGAACGATCTTCAAGGTAATTTAAGAAGGGACAAGTTTACGATTTCCGTGGGGGATGAACTTCCTGCTGGTATTATGAAGTTGGCCAAGGTCTATATTGCCAAAAAGCGTAAGCTGAAAGTCGGTGATAAAATGGCAGGTCGCCATGGTAACAAGGGTATCGTTTCAAGGATCGTTCGTCAAGAAGACATGCCGTTCTTGGAAGATGGTACTCCTGTAGATATCGTATTGAATCCATTGGGTGTACCATCCCGTATGAATATTGGTCAGATTTATGAGACCGTATTGGGTTGGGCCGGCCTAAAACTTGACAAAAAGTTTGCTACCCCAATTTTTGATGGGGCGACTTTGGAACAGATCAATGAATTTACCGATGAGGCGGGTATTCCGAGATTTGGCCATACTTACCTTTACGATGGGGGTACGGGCGAACGTTTCGATCAGGCAGCTACCGTTGGTGTGATTTATATGTTGAAACTGGGCCATATGGTCGATGATAAGATGCATGCACGTTCAATCGGACCTTACTCATTGATTACACAACAGCCATTGGGCGGTAAGGCTCAATTTGGTGGTCAGCGTTTTGGTGAGATGGAGGTATGGGCCTTGGAAGCTTATGGAGCTTCGGCTACCCTAAGGGAGATTTTAACGGTCAAGTCTGACGATGTAATCGGAAGGGCGAAGACTTATGAATCGATCGTTAAGGGCGAAACCATGCCAGAACCCGGTCTGCCGGAATCTTTCAATGTATTGATGCACGAACTTAAAGGTTTGGGCCTCGATATCAGATTGGAAGAATAGTTTTAGTACACATTTTAATCAAGTAGCTTAATATATCATGGCTAGAATACACGATAATACACCTCAAAAAAGGTTCAACAAGATTTCCATTGGTTTGGCATCACCAGAAGCCATTTTGGCCGAGTCAAGGGGAGAGGTCTTGAAGCCTGAAACGATTAACTATAGAACGCATAAACCCGAGCGCGACGGTTTGTTCTGTGAGCGCATTTTCGGACCTGTGAAGGATTACGAATGTGCCTGCGGAAAATACAAGCGTATCCGCTATCGTGGTATCGTTTGCGATCGATGCGGTGTCGAGGTAACCGAAAAGAAAGTTCGTAGAGACAGAGTAGGGCATATAAACTTGGTTGTACCTGTGGCTCACATTTGGTATTTCCGTTCTCTGCCCAATAAGATCGGATACTTGCTGGGCCTACCTTCAAAGAAACTTGATATGATCATTTACTATGAGAGGTATGTGGTCATTCAGCCAGGAGCTGCCAAAGGTCCTGAAGGTGAGGAAATTCAAAAAATGGATTTCTTGACAGAGGAGGAATATCTTAATATTCTTGAATCTATTCCGCCAGAGAACCAATATTTGGAAGATTCAGACCCCAATAAGTTTATTGCGAAAATGGGCGCCGAATGCTTGATCGATTTGTTGGCACGAATCGACTTAAAAGAGCTTTCTTATGAATTGCGCCACAAAGCGAATACTGAAACGTCTAAGCAACGTAAGACCGAGGCACTGAAAAGACTTCAAGTTGTCGAGGCTTTACGAGAATCTCAAGATAATCGAGAAAACAGGCCCGAGTGGATGATTATGAAAGTGGTACCTGTGATACCACCAGAATTGCGTCCATTGGTTCCCTTGGATGGTGGTCGTTTTGCAACATCTGACTTGAACGATTTATACAGAAGGGTTATCATTCGTAACAATCGTCTGAAGAGGCTTGTTGAAATCAAGGCTCCGGAAGTCATCCTTAGAAACGAAAAAAGGATGCTTCAAGAAGCTGTGGATTCTTTATTCGATAACACGCGTAAGGCGTCAGCGGTCAAGACCGAATCGAACAGACCATTGAAGTCGTTGTCAGATTCATTGAAAGGTAAACAAGGTCGTTTTCGTCAGAACCTTTTGGGTAAACGTGTTGACTATTCCGCACGTTCCGTTATTGTAGTTGGGCCAGAGATGAAGTTGTACGAGTGTGGTCTTCCGAAAGATATGGCGGCCGAACTGTATAAGCCTTTTGTAATCAGAAAGCTGATTGAAAGAGGAATTGTAAAGACCGTGAAATCGGCCAAAAAAATAATCGACAAGAAAGAACCCGTTGTATGGGACATTCTTGAAAATGTCTTGAAAGGGCATCCTGTATTGTTGAACAGGGCCCCTACGTTGCACCGATTGGGTATACAGGCTTTTCAGCCAAAACTCATCGAGGGTAAGGCAATTCGATTGCACCCATTGGTTTGTACGGCCTTTAATGCCGATTTCGATGGTGACCAAATGGCGGTCCACTTGCCATTGGGGCCAGAAGCGATTTTGGAAGCGCAATTATTGATGTTGGCATCCCACAATATATTGAACCCGGCGAATGGTTCACCGATTACGGTCCCTTCTCAAGACATGGTTTTGGGTCTTTATTATATGACCAAAGAGCGTAAGTCGACAAAAGAAGTTCCAGTATTGGGTGAGGGTCTGACCTTCTATTCCGATGAAGAAGTGGAAATTGCCTTTAACGAAGGAATGGTCGATTTGAATGCCGGTATAAAGGTCAGAACCAAGGATTTCAATGAAGAGGGAGAACTGGTAAATCAAATTATCGAGACGACCGTAGGTCGCGTACTTTTCAATATGGAAGTGCCCGAACAGGCCGGTTATGTGAATGAGGTTTTGAACAAGAAATCTTTACGCGATATTATCGGTAAGATTTTGGCCGTGACCGACGTACCAACGACTGCCGAGTTCTTGGATAAGATCAAGACCATGGGATATGATTTCGCCTTTAAGGGTGGACTTTCCTTCAGTCTTGGAGATATTATCATTCCACAGGAAAAACATGATATGATTTCCGATGCCAACGGTCAAGTCGATGGTATTATGGCCAACTATAATATGGGCCTCATTACCAATAATGAGCGTTACAATCAGGTAATCGACGTTTGGACATCTACGAACGCCATGTTGACCGAATTGGCAATGAAGCGAATTCGCGAGGATCAGCAAGGTTTCAACTCGGTGTATATGATGTTGGATTCCGGGGCAAGGGGATCTAAAGAACAGATTCGCCAGTTGACCGGTATGAGGGGATTGATGGCCAAGCCAAAGAAATCCACAGCAGGTGGCGGAGAGATTATCGAGAACCCAATTCTTTCCAACTTTAAGGAAGGGTTGTCCATTCTTGAATATTTCATTTCCACTCACGGTGCCCGTAAGGGATTGGCAGATACCGCATTGAAAACTGCCGATGCAGGATATTTGACCCGTCGATTGGTCGATGTTTCACAAGATGTTATCGTCAATATCGAAGATTGCGGTACGCTTAGAGGAATTGAGGTTCAGCCCTTGAAGAAAAATGAGGAGGTAGTCGAAACCTTGGGCGAGCGTATTCTTGGTAGGGTTTCGCTGCACGATGTTTACCATCCATTGACAGAAGAATTACTGTTGACGGCAGGTGAGCAAATTATGGAAAGTGACATCAAGAAAATCCAAGAGTCGCCCATTGAGAAAATAGAAGTTCGGTCTGCATTGACTTGTGAGGCGCCAAAAGGAATCTGTGCTAAATGTTACGGTAGAAACCTATCGACCAATAAGATGGTACAAAGAGGGGAGGCCGTTGGAGTTGTTGCGGCACAGTCTATCGGGGAACCCGGTACACAGCTGACATTGCGTACATTCCACGTAGGTGGTATCGCAGGTAATATTTCAGAAGAGAACAAGTTGGTGGCCAAGTTCGACGGTGTGGCCGAAATCGAAGATCTTAGAACGGTCAAAAGTCAAGACACGGAGGGAAAGGCAGCCCAAATTGTTATTTCAAGGACCTCTGAAATCAAGATTGTAGATAAGAAGACCGGTATCACTTTGAGTACGAACAATATTCCTTATGGTTCACAGATATTCATTAAAGATGGTGCCAAGGTAAAAGCCGAGGATGTCATTTGTCAATGGGATCCCTATAATGGCGTTATTGTTTCAGAATTTCCTGGTAAGATTGCCTATGAGAATATTGAGCAAGGTGTAACTTATCAGGTAGAAATCGATGAGCAAACTGGTTTCCAAGAGAAAGTTATTTCCGAATCAAGAAACAAGAAGTTGATACCAACGCTTTTGATTCAAGATACGAAGGGAGAGACCTTAAGGTCTTATAACTTACCGGTAGGTTCACACATTATGGTAGATGACGGCGATAAGATCAAAGAAGGAAAGATCTTGGTCAAGATTCCTCGTAAGTCGGCCAAAGCCGGTGATATTACGGGAGGTCTTCCAAGGGTTACCGAATTGTTCGAAGCGCGGAACCCATCAAATCCTGCCGTGGTCTCCGAAATTGACGGTGTCGTTTCCTTCGGGAAAATCAAAAGAGGTAACCGTGAGATAATCATCGAGTCAAAGCTGGGCGAGATCAAAAAGTACTTGGTCAAACTTTCGAATCAAATACTGGTTCAAGAAAATGACTATGTACGTGCAGGAATGCCCTTGTCAGATGGTTCGATCACCCCAGAGGATATTTTGGCGATCAAAGGCCCATCTGCCGTTCAGCAGTATTTGGTGAACGAGGTACAGGAGGTCTACCGCTTACAGGGCGTTAAGATCAATGACAAACACTTTGAAGTCGTCGTTCGTCAAATGATGCGAAAGGTTCGAATTCAAGATTCAGGAGATACGGTTTTCCTTGAAAATCAGTTGGTCCACAAGTCGGATTTTATACGCGAAAATGATGAAATATTCGGCAAGAAGGTTGTTGAAGATGCCGGTGAGTCAGAGAATTTGAGAGCCGGACAGATAATTTCCGCTCGAGAGCTACGAGACGAAAATTCCATACTCAAGAGAGCTGACAAGGTAGTTGTGACGGCAAGGGATGCCGTGGCAGCCACTGCGACACCTATCTTGCAAGGAATTACCAGGGCTTCGTTACAGACCAAGTCTTTCATTTCTGCGGCATCATTCCAAGAGACTACCAAGGTGTTGAACGAGGCTGCAGTTAGCGGCAAAGTAGATACTTTGGAGGGATTAAAGGAAAATGTGATCGTTGGTCATAAGATTCCAGCAGGTACAGGTATGCGTGACTATGATAATATCATTGTAGGTTCCAAGGAGGAATACGATGAGATTATGGCCCGTAAGGAAGCTTTGAAATTCTAGATATAAATCTAGATTCAGGATATAGGAACCAAGACTTATATTCAAAATCACTTTGTCTATTTGTCTTGGTTTTTTGTTCTTGACTCTTCAATAAATACGATAGTTATGTCAGACAAGAAGCAAAATCAGAAGCAGATAAACATCGAATTGGATGAAAAAATGGCTGAGGGTACCTACTCGAACCTCGCTATTATCAACCATTCGGTTTCTGAATTCGTGGTTGATTTTATCAGCATGATGCCCGGCGCCCCCAAGGCAAAGGTGAAAAGCAGAATTGTGCTGACCCCGCAACATGCCAAGAAATTTTTAAAGGCATTGAACGATAATGTAAATCGATTTGAAAAAGCCCATGGCACCATCAAGGACTATGAGCAACCGGCAATACCGTTGAATTTCGGTCCTACAGGGGAGGCTTAGTGCAAGAAAGGCCTATTCAAATTCTGAAGTGAAATGCAATTTTACCGAAGGATATTTCTGTTGGGTCATTTGCAAAGAGAATTGAGAATCGGCCAGAAAAACAAGTTGCCCTCTTTTGTCCTTGGCCAAAAATTTTTGTTTGACCCTTAAGAATTCCTTGAATTCCTCGTTTTTTGGATCGTCGGGATCCACCCAGCAGGCCTTGTGGACGGGGAAGTTCTCATAGGTGCACCTGGCACCATATTCATGCTCCAAGCGATATTGGATCACCTCAAATTGAAGGGCGCCAACAGTACCTACCACTTTTCGACCGTTCATTTCCAAGGTAAACAATTGCGCCACGCCTTCATCCATTAGCTGATCGATCCCTTTATAAAGCTGTTTTGCTTTCATCGGGTCGGCGTTGTTGATATATCGAAAATGTTCCGGTGAGAAACTCGGTATACCCCTGTAGTTCAATTTTTCCCCTTCCGTTAGGGTGTCCCCTATCTTGAAATTACCGGTATCATGAAGCCCAACGATATCACCGGGATAAGAAACCTCGACAATTTCCTTTTTTTCGGCAAAAAATGCGTTCGGGCTCGAAAACTTCAATTTTTTATTATGCCTTACGTGTAAATAGGGCTTATTTCTTTCAAAAGTGCCCGAAACCACTTTTACAAAGGCCAATCGGTCGCGATGTTTGGGATCCATGTTCGCATGTATCTTGAAGACAAAGCCGGTCATCTCTTTTTCAGTGGCCTCAACAAGGCGTTCCTCCGCTTTTTTTGCTCTTGGACTTGGAGCAATATCAATGAAACAATCCAAGAGCTCTCGAACGCCAAAATTGTTGAGTGCAGAACCGAAAAATACGGGTTGTTGTAATCCGCTGAGATAACTATCCTGGTCAAATGATGGATAGACCCCATTGACCAATTCTATATTTTCACGGAGGGTCGCCGCGGCATTGGATCCAATGATGTTTTCGAGCTCCTCGCTGTTCAAATCATCGAATGCGATGGTATCTTCTATGTCTTTTTTGCTGTCGCCCGTAAACAGGTTGATGTTCTTTTCGTAAAGATTGTATATTCCCTTAAAATCATAACCCATTCCTATCGGAAAGCTCAAGGGCGTGACCGTAAGACCCAACTTTTGTTCTACCTCGTCCAATAGGTCGAAAGCGTCTTTTCCCTCCCTATCGAGTTTGTTGATAAAGACGATCATCGGAATTTGGCGCATACGGCACACGGCAACCAATTTTTCAGTTTGTTCCTCAACACCCTTCGCAACGTCAATTACGACGACTACGCTATCAACAGCCGTTAAGGTTCTAAATGTGTCCTCAGCGAAATCTTTATGGCCCGGCGTATCAAGAATGTTGATTTTTTTATCCTTATAGATAAAGGCCAAAACGGAAGTCGCCACCGAAATACCGCGTTGCCGCTCGATTTCCATAAAGTCGCTGGTGGCCGTCTTCTTGATTTTGTTGTTTTTTACGGCACCGGCCTCTTGAATGGCACCTCCGAAGAGCAAGAGCTTTTCTGTCAGCGTGGTTTTACCGGCATCTGGATGCGAGATAATTCCAAATGTTCTTCGCTTTGCGATTTCTGTTTTGAAACTCATGGAAAAAAATTTGGCCAAAAGTAGTCCAAATTAAAGGATTTTTACCTGAATCCCTACTTGTATTTATTCAGATTATAATCACTCGTGCCGGCAATAAGATGGGCATGTTATCGTTTAACTACTAGTGAAAAGATGACTCGATAAGTTGCAAATTTTAGCGATTTCAGCGAAAATCAGATTATCTCTTCTTGTCCGTTTATCGGATTTTTTTAAGGTCAAATGATTGGGCGTATGCACTTTAACGAATATTACCGTTTTTAAAAGGCGTTTCCGCGCATCCTGTCCGAAAAGTATTTGCCGAAAGCTTTTTTCGGTATATCTTGCATAATAAAATAAGTCTTCCCCGAGTCTTATTATTCGTAATGTACCTACAGTGCCATGGGATATGTTTAATAGAAACCTATCTTTATGGACAAGACCTTTACCCCATTATCAAGCAGAAGGCTTCCCGTTCTGCTAACCGCCTTGATTGGCTTTTTAATCATTTTTACCGGTTCTTCCTTTAAGGAGAGAGCTGAAAGAACCAATTCCCCCTTACCAATTTTTACAGATACAGATGGGGATGGTGTTCCCGATGTAACCGATATCGATGACGACAACGATGGTATTTTAGACACCGATGAGTGCAATACCCTTCAATTGAGGGAGATTTTCACTTCTGCCTTCAATCTACCTGCCGGTATCCGTGATGGCAGTCTTACCGCAACCGATGTGGATCTTAGTTCGAATTGGGGACTTCCGGCAGGAAGCGTTTTAATTAGCTTTACCAATGGAAGCACGAGTGCTACGGGCCCTTTCTTTTCGGTAAGTGACGGCCTACCAATGACTTTCACTTTCTCGGGTACGGTACCCGTTCATGTGGTTGCTAGACATTCGCCCAATTTGGCTGCCATGAGCAAGGATGGGATTGTTGCTCTTGACGGAACACTGTATGATCAGACGACCACGCTCCCGACCGGCATTGTAGAGGGCAGCAACGGCAATGAATTTTTTGTTGAAAATATTACCAACAACGGTATTGATGAACCCGAAAGGGCTACTTGGGTCTCACAATCGACAGTTTCAGAAATACAGTTTTTCACCACCTCGCCCCACGTTCAAAATGGTATTAGACTCCTTTTGCAGCCGGTTGCCTGCCCAGATACGGATGGTGACGGCACACCCGATAATTTAGATATAGATGCGGACGATGACGGTATTCCCGACAATGTGGAGGCTCAGACGACCGATGGCTACATTCCGCCTAGCGGAAATGATATCGATGGCGATGGTCTTGATGATGCCTATGAAGGTTCTGGCGATGAAGGCATCACTCCCGTAAATACCGATGGCACCGACACACCGGACTATATCGATCTTGACAGCGACAACGACCTTGTACCGGACAACAACGAGGGTAACGACTTCAACTTTGACGGAGTTCCCGACCAGGCCTATACCGGTGTGGACACGGACGGCGACGGTCTTGACGACGGCTACGAGGGCAGCGACGTGAACGACGGTTTCGACGTGAACGACGAGATCGACGACCCTGCCAACGACCTTCCCGACACGGACGGCACCGAGGACGTGAACTATCGTGACTTCGACGACGACGGCGACGGGATCGACACGCCCGACGAGGACGCCGACGGTGACGGCGACCCGACCAACGACGATACCGACGGTGACGGAACGCCCGACTATTTGGACCCGATCGACGACAACGGCCCCGATACCGATGGCGACGGGGTGCCCGATACGGTTGACATCGACGACGACAACGATGGTATTTTGGATACCGTTGAGGATCCCAATATCGACGGCGACAACGATCCGTTGACAAATCCCTTGGATACCGACGGAGACGGTTATCCGAACCATTTGGACATCGATGCCGACAACGACGGTATTCCCGACAATGTAGAGGGGCAGACCACTTCGGGCTATATAGCCCCGAACGACGACGATGCGGCTACCTACGAGTCCAACGACGGTCTGAACAGCGCGTACCTTCCCAACGGTATAACGCCGAACAACCATGACGGCACGGACACACCGGACTATATCGATCTTGACAGCGACAACGACCTTGTACCGGACAACAACGAGGGTAACGATTTCAACTTTGACGGAGTTCCCGACCAGGCCTATACCGGTGTGGACACGGACGGCGACGGTCTTGACGACGGCTACGAGGGCAGCGACGTGAACGACGGTTTCGACGTGAACGACGAGATCGACGACCCTGCCAACGACCTTCCCGACACGGACGGCACCGAGGACGTGAACTATCGTGACTTCGACGACGACGGCGACGGGATCGACACGCCCGACGAGGACGCCGACGGTGACGGCGACCCGACCAACGACGATACCGACGGTGACGGAACGCCCGACTATTTGGACCCGATCGACGACAACGGCCCCGATACCGATGGCGACGGGGTGCCCGATACGGTTGACATCGACGACGACAACGATGGTATTTTGGATACCGTTGAGGATCCCAATATCGACGGCGACAACGATCCGTTGACAAATCCCTTGGATACCGACGGAGACGGTTATCCGAACCATTTGGACATCGATGCCGACAACGACGGTATTCCCGACAATGTAGAGGGGCAGACCACTTCGGGCTATATAGCCCCGAACGACGACGATGCGGCTACCTACGAGTCCAACGACGGTCTGAACAGCGCGTACCTTCCCAACGGTATAACGCCGAACAACCATGACGGCACGGACACACCGGACTATATCGATCTTGACAGCGACAACGATTTGGTACCGGACAACAACGAGGGTAACGACTTCAACTTTGACGGAGTTCCCGACCAGGCCTATACCGGTGTGGACACGGACGGCGACGGTCTTGACGACGGCTACGAGGGCAGCGACGTGAACGACGGTTTCGACGTGAACGACGAGATCGACGACCCTGCCAACGACCTTCCCGACACGGACGGCACCGAGGACGTGAACTATCGTGACTTCGACGACGACGGCGACGGGATCGACACGCCCGACGAGGACGCCGACGGTGACGGCGACCCGACCAATGACGATTCAAATGGTGATGGTATTCCAGATTATCTAGACCCTACACCAAGAAACACCGACATTGTAGTCATTGAGTTGATTACTCCCAATAGCACTCCAGGTAAAAACGACTTTTTATGGATAGAGAATGTCGATTTGGCCTTGAACAATAGCTTGAAAATCTATAACAGATGGGGAGTAAAGGTCTATGAAGGGGAAAACTACAACAATCAGAACAATGTTTTTGATGGTCGATCAAAAGGAAGAACTACTGTGAACACTGGCGAGTATTTACCGGCAGGGGTATATTTTTATATCTTTGAGTACGATACGGAGGCGGAAAATGAGATAACCGATAACGGATATATTTATATCAGTGAATAACTTATCTTAAAACTACCTATGAAGTTTAAAAAGTGCCTTCTGGCCCCCCTTTTCTTAGTTGTGATTTTTTTGGAGACCGCAAATGCGCAACAAGATGCGCAGTACACGCAGTACATGTACAATACGATGAGTGTCAACCCGGCATATGCCGGCTCAAGGGGCCAATTTAGCGTGGCCGCCTTATATAGATCTCAATGGGTCGGCCTGGAAGGAGGACCCGTTACCCAGACACTCAACTTGCATTCCCCGATCCGAAATAGCAAGCTCGGCTACGGTATATCGGTGGTCAATGACAAGATTGGGGAAGGAGTCGTTCAAGAAACCTATTTTGATGCCGTTGTATCCTATACCGTGGATGTTTCTTTGGACGGAAAATTGTCTTTTGGCCTAAAAGCGGGAGGTAATTTGATCAACCTCGATTTTGAGGGATTACGACAACGGAATGATGAGCGATTTCGAGAGGCCGTAAATACCGACAATATTGAGAATAAGTTTTCCCCAAACTTTGGTCTGGGTGTTTACTACCATACCAACAAATTCTATGCGGGCCTTTCGGCACCGAACTTATTGGAAACGGAGCATTTTGATCGGTCTGGGAGCGATGCCAATGCCATTGATTTTCTATCAAAGGAGAGAATCAACTTTTACCTTATTACTGGATATGTATTTGACTTAAACAACAATTTCAAATTTAAGCCCGCCCTATTGACCAAGGTAGTTGGGGGTGCGCCGCTTCAAATAGATGTTTCGGCGAACTTTCTATTCAACGATAGATTTCACCTTGGTGCAGCCTATAGATGGGATGCTGCTATAAGTGCCCTGGCCGGGTTTCAGATTTCCGACCAGTTCATGATCGGTTTGGCCTACGATCGGGAAACGACAGAACTTGGCGCAACACAATTCAACGATGGGTCATTTGAGGTTTTTTTGAGATTTGAACTGCTAAAATCTTTCCAAAAATTAGTATCGCCACGATTCTTCTAAAATTGGGAACAATGAATAAAAAAATACGAATATTATTTGTACTCCTCTCCCTGCTGATAGCAGTTGGCCAGGCACAGGATCGATTGGTTACAAAAGGTGATTCCAACTACGATGAGTACTCTTTCCGGCCTGCTATAGATATCTACAAGAGGGTGATGGAAAAAGGCTATGTGTCAGCGGATTTATTAAAAAAACTGGGCAACTCGTACTACTTCAATGCTGACTATGTTGAGGCCGCCGAGGTCTATAAGCGATTGATGGAGAATTATGCCACCGATGTGGGTCCTGAACATTATTTTAGGTATGCCCAATCATTGAAGTCCGTAGGCAAGTACGACGAATCGAACCAGATAATGGACAAGTTTACCGAGCTCACAAAAGATGATGTCCGCGCGGCAACTTTTAAAAACGATCAGGATTATCTAGCGGAAATCAAGCGAAACTCGGGTAGATACGATGTGGGTCCTTTCGAATATAACTCCCCCTATTCCGAGTTTGCCCCGGCCTTTTACAAAGAAGGACTTATTTTTTCATCGGACCGCGATACGGGCAATTTGGCCAAGTACCGACATACGTGGAATTCAAAGGATTTTCTTGATCTGTACAAGGTTAACACAGATAGCGCTTCATTAAATTCAGTCATTAAGTTGAACAACGAAGTCAATACAAGGTTGCATGAATCGACATCTGTTACCACCAAAGATGGTTCGACCATGTATTTCACCCGAAACAATTTCAAGAATGGGAAATATATCAAGGATGAAAACGGCGTTATCAGGTTGAAAGTTTTCCGGTCGACTCTCGTCGATGGGGAATGGCAGAATATTGAGGAACTCCCTTTCAACAGTGATTCGTATTCGGTCGCGCATCCAGTGCTCGGCCCTGATGAAAAGACAATGTATTTTGCCTCGGATATGCCTGGAAGCCTTGGGGAGTCTGATATTTTTATGGTTGAAATTAACCCTGATGGTGGTTTTGGGACACCGGTCAACTTAGGCAGCACAATTAATACCGAAGCCCGTGAGACGTTTCCCTTTGTCACCAGCGAAGAAATCCTTTATTTTTCTTCGGATGGCCATCCCGGACTAGGTGGGTTGGATATTTTCGGTACCAAGATTGCCGATGGAAAGCTCGACGGCGCAATTCTGAATGTGGGAGAGCCTGTAAATAGCAAAATGGATGACTTTACCTTTATCATGGATGAGGAGTCGAAAAAAGGATATTTTGCGTCGAACAGACCTGAAGGTCAAGGGGCAGATGATATATATAGCTTCACCGAGAACAAACCCCTCATGTTTGATTGCAATCAAGGGATTACAGGTACGGTTCGCGATAAAATTACGAATGAGGTTTTGGTCGGCGCTACGGTAAAGGTCATTGATGAAAATAATGAGGAAATTCTTTCAACCATTACGGATTCTGAAGGGAATTATTCATTGTCGCTTGATTGCAACCAGGGTAATTTTGTCCGTGCCCAAACACAGGGATATGTACCCTCTGAAGAGTATATCGGCAAATCTGACGGCAAGTCGAAGATTATTGATTTTTATTTGGAGCGGGAAACGATTACAGCCGGTTTTGGCGACGATCTTGCCAAACTGCTACAACTGAGCACGATTTATTTTGACTTTGATAAATACAATATCAGAAAAGACTCCGAGGTCGAAGTACAAAAGGTCATTGCGGCCATGGAAAAGTATCCCAGCCTAAAAATAAAGGTGAACTCCCACACCGATAGCAGGGGTAAGGATGCCTATAATCTCTGGCTTTCCCAAAAAAGAGCTGAATCAACGGTAAATTACATGATTTCGAAAGGAATCTTGGAAAACCGACTTCAAGGGGAAGGCTTTGGCGAGACCAAACTGGTCAATCAGTGCGGAAATGGGGTTAAGTGCTCGGCCAAGGAACACGAGTTGAACCGACGATCTGAATTTATTATACTGGAATAGAGTACTTAGGTGATAAAACTTTGAAAAGCAGCCTATTCGTACGGCTGCTTTTTTCTTGATACAACAAATTTTGGTGGGTTAAGGCACCTTTTAAGCAAGTATACAACATATCTTATGATATGAGATTCGTTGCTGTTAATTTTGGTACAATCTAATAGTGCCCTAAATGCTATCTGCCAAACAAAGCTTATTTAGATTTTTTATAGTCGGCCTTTTTTTGTGCTTGACCTCAACCGTTTTTGGTCAAGCCACGGTCTCCATTGAAGTAAATTGGCCCAGTTGGGCATCTGATAATAGGGTTACTTTGAGAGACCCATCAAATGCGCTGATAGGCCAAATATGTGACCCCGCCAATTGTTATAACAGTGCGGCCAACTCAAACTATGCGGCGACCATAAATTACAACGTCCCTTATGCAAATGGTTATACCATATTGCTTGAAGATAACTGGGGTGATGCCTGGAATGGAACGAATCCATATGTCCGGGTATATGTCGACGGTGTCTTGACTTTAGAGAATGATGGGCAACATATCAATGTTAATGGAGTTAATGGCAACTATGTAGACGTTTTACCTAGAACATTGGCCTTTGACGTGACTACAAATCCGACGGCCTTTAATGAAGATTTATCTGTATTTGATGAATTTCCAGGTTACTCAGATTACTCAACGGCAGGTAACACGCTTAGAACACAGCCTAATTCACCAAGTGGAAATGCATGTGCAATAACTACCTCTTCCTCGGGTACACTTACCAAGACGATACCGGGCACGGGAACCATAGAAAGGGCATATTTGTACTGGGCGAGCTCAGGAATTAATATTGATGCAAATGTAGCCCTGGATGGTCAACCAGTTACCGCGGACCATACTTTTAGAAGTTACTCAAAATTCAATCAGGGTTATTTTACGGGAGGTGTTGCCGATGTTACAACGATTGTTCAAGCATCAGCTACGGGAACCTATACATTTTCGGGCTTGACCATAGACAATAGTTTGCAATATTGTTCTGTAGAGACTGTTTTGGGTGGGTGGTCGGTCATTGTGTTTTATTCGGATCCAGCACTTCCCGCCAGTAGCGTGGTATTGTATTCAGGTTTCAAGGGAGATAGTGGCACGAATTATGCCGGTGGGGTAGCGACATCTACATTTAGCTTAAGCGGTTTTTATGCCATTGGATCCGCTGGGTCGAAAACCTCGGCATTGTCCTGGGAGGGAGATCAAACATTGGCAAACAACGAATCACTGACCTTTACCACAGTATCTTCAGGCACCAACAAGCTTGTGGGAGATGGCGATAATAACGGTACTACGCGTGACAACCCCTTTAACTCAACCATATTTGACAGTTCCGCCTTGCCAGTGGTAAATAATACTGCGGCCTACGGAATGGATTTGGATACCTATGATGTTTCGGCCTATATCAATGCCGGAGAATCCTCGGCAACCACTACAGTGAATGTTGGCCAGGATTTTGTGATAATGAATGCCGTTGTACTCAAGGTACCCTCTAATTTAATTACGGGTTACGTTTTTGAGGATGTGAACTATGGAGGAGGAGCCGGTCGCAGTCTGGCGACCTCTGGCGGGTCACCATTGGTAGGGGTGACAGTAGAGCTCTATGATAACGGGGGAACACTTATGCAAACTACAACAACGGATGCCAATGGCTATTACCTTTTTGGCGGAATGATCAATGGCACGCATCAGGTACGTGTGGTAAATGCTACGGTTGCATCCACAAGAAGCGGAGGGTCCGGTTGCGGGACCTGTTTTCCTGTTCAAACCTTTAAAACGAATTATGCCGCAAGTGCGCTCATTCCGGTTACCAATGAGGTGGGTGGCGCCAATCCGGCCGCTCAAGATGTAGCTGCAGGTACCATTACAGGAGCACAATCCGTGGCATCGGTGACCATAAACAACGAAGGGGCAATCGGAGTGGATTTCGGCTTTAACTTCAATACCATCGTGAACACAAATGATAGCGGGCAGGGTTCAATACGGCAGTTCATTGTGAACTCGAACGCCTTGGGTGGTGAGGCTTCCTTGGCCCAAGCTGGGTTGACGGCCGCCCGGGAAACTTCGATATTTGAAATACCTGGAGCGGGCCCACATATGATAACTTTGGCAAGCTCTTTACCAATTGTTACCGGACCATCGACCTGGTTAGATGGCATAACACAATCTGGAGCCAGCTGTGGACCTCATGACCTCAGAATAATTTTAAACGGCGCAGACGTCGCAACAAATGGGATTAGACCAAGAAATATAGGTCAAGGCATTCGCGGCTTTTCCATGCGAAATTTTCAGTCTTATGCCATCAATATCCAAGTGGAGGCTATTGGTGCCCAGATACTTTGTAATTATGTCGGGCTTGACCCGGACGGTATTACGGTTACTCCAAATTCTACGAATACGGCATCCGCAATTAGGGTTCTGGCCGTAGGGGTAGAAATTGGCGATGGAACCAATGCGGGACTAAATATCATATCTGGTAATCACCACGATGGTATTTCCATTACCAATTTCACTGGAAATTTAGCTTCGCCCATCAGAATTCGCGGTAATTACATTGGTGTGGCGGCAGACGGACTTACTCCGTTGCCCAATGGTACCATCGGGGCAGCTACCTACAATGGAGCCGGTATTGAAATTGGCAATGTTGCAAGTAGTTATGTTGAGATCGGAGGCACTGGAATTGGAGATGGAAATGTAATTTCAGGGAACTTGGAGCATGGAATTGTCGTGGAAAACAACTCTTCTCATGTGTCCATTTTGGGAAATTTAATCGGATTGGGTGCGGATGGCAGTACCCAAGTAGGTAATACAGAACAAGGAATTCACCTTAACGCCAGTGACGCAATCACAGTAGGTGACGGTAGCAGTGCTGGTCGTAACGTGATTGCCAACAATGGAGATCACGGTATTTATCTAACAAATGCAACGGGGGTCGGTGTTCTTGGAAATTATATAGGAGTAACCAGTGATGGAACCACGGCGGCAGGCAATACAAGGCACGGAATTTACCTCAATAACACCTCCGATGCCACCATTGGTACAACCACAAGTGGAGATGAAAATAGTATTGCATACAACGGGGCCCACGGGGTCTTGATAAGTCGAACTTCCACCGGACAAATTACAAGTAACCAGATCTACAATAACATAGGGGATGGTATTACGGTTATAGATGACGCAATCGGGGTTACGATCAGCCAAAATCAAACATACAATAATGGAGGTTTAGGAATCGACCTGGGGAATGACAACGTAACACTGAATGACACTGGTGATGGAGATACAGGGCCCAATGGCTTGATGAATTTTCCAATTATTTCTGCAGCCTATCTCTCGGGTTCAAATCTAGTGGTCAAGGGCTGGGCTAGACCTGGATCTCAAATTGAGATGTTTTTGACTGATGTGAACGAAGGTACAGCTGCGGAAGGGGACAATCAGTTTGGAATGTCGACGGATTATGGTGAGGGTCAGACCTATTTTGTGACTGTCCTTGAAGGTGGAGGTGCCGATACAGATGGGAGTACATCGTCATATACAGATGTCGATGGGAATACAGATAATACCAACAGGTTTCAATTCAGTGTTCCAGCCCCCGTAGGACTGGCTTTGGGAGATTACATAACGGCAACAGCTACAATTTCAGGCTCAACTTCAGAATTTTCCCCTCGGAGTATTATAACAGTTGGGACGATAATAACAAATAGAAGAATTACCTATCGGATAAACCAATAAGAAACGAAGCTGCATTTAACCAAATTACGTTGCCCAAAGCAGCAGAGTTAGGAAAAAAACGATACGGTTGAAGGAAACACCTTACTCCAATATCCATATATGGATATGAATTATTTCCTTATACCCCTATAAATTACTGACTCACCTCGATTATCAGCCAGTTACACAACATTTTTTTTAACAAACGCTAATCTTAGGGTAATTTTGTGTTTCATTGGCGATACCTACTTATGATGCGCACTTTAGCCCCCCTGATTTTATTTTTGTTTTTCTTTACCACTACCCTTGTAGTAGCCCAGGAAACCTTTTTGGATAACTTCAACACCGTTTCTTATTCCAATAACAATGGAACTGCAAATTTTTCGGGCGATTGGGTAGAATCTGGCGAGACCACCAGTCCATCGGCCGGGAGAATACTTATAAATTCTAATCAACTGCGTTTTCAAAACTTAGATGGGATCTCTATTAGCAGGTCGCTCAACCTGACAGGAGCAACTTCGGCGACACTAACCCTCAGTTATAATCGAACCAGTGGTAACGAAAGTATTTCTGTGCAACTTTGGAACGGAGGCGGTTATACCACCGTGGCAACATTGGCCGGCTCAGGTACTGTAGTTTACCCGCTTGTAGCCAACCAAATGTCTGCTGCTTCGTCTATCAGGTTCATATCTGGAAGTGGGGGATGGGGAAATACGGAAACCATTTTTATAGATGATGTTCAATTCACGGCGAACTTTGCACCTATTATCACAATAGACGACGTCTCTACAGATGAAGATGCAGGAACCATGACGTTCACGGCAACCCATACGGGTATATCTGCCTCCGGACCCTTTACGGTAGACTTTACCACTACAGATGGTTCTGCCACAGCGCCAGCAGATTATACCGCCAGCAATGGAACGTTGAGCTTCAACGGAACAGTGGGGGACACCGAACAAATTGTAGTTACTTTAAATGACGATTTTGCCCTGGAAGGAGACGAAACCTTTGGCATGAGTTTTACCGCAACCTCTGACCCTTCTGTTGACATAACGGATACGGCCACGGGAACTATTTTGGACAATGAAAGCGATCCCAACGCCCCAAGACCCTATGAAGAACGCTATACGATGAATCTCAAGGGTAATTTTATAATGCGTGGAAATACCAATCTTCAGTGTGTGTCTAGCTGTCCTAGTACTCCCACAACGAACAACCCCTCAGTAGTTATGGGATATGCCGATGTAGACGCCGATGGAACAACTATAAATTCGAGCAACAACACGTTTACTATCCCTGCAGGTGCAACAGTTGTTTGGGCCGGTCTGTATTGGGGAGGTGTTTATAGCAGCACTTTTGGCGGAACGACAAATCCTCCCGGGACCGTAAATATTGATCAGGTAAAATTTATGGAGCCAGGTGCTCCCGGATATACAACCATTAATGCACAGGTGAGGAATATTGAAACCGCAAGTGCTTCAGGCTGGAATTCTTTTATGTCCTTCGCCGATGTTACCACCATGGTGCAAGTAGCTGGTAGTGGTGTTTATCATGTGGCCGATATTGCCCTAATAACAGGGAGTGCCTATACCGGACCCTTCGGGGGCTGGAACATGGTTATTATTTATGACGACCCGGCTCAAACCACCAAGAACATCAGTGTCTGGGACGGATTTGATTTTTTTGGATTTGGAGCCAATGACAATTTCACCGTAACCGATCTGTTAACCCCGGCCACAGGAACATTCCAGACCCATGCCGGGTATTTTGGATTTGACGGGGAAGCGGACAGAACCGGAGATTTTGTAAGCATTAACGGTACGGCCCTGGCCAACGCCTTGAACCCATCCAATAATACACTAAATGGAACCATTTCTGAATTTGGGGTGGATGTAGGCGGTAGAAATCCAAATTTCACCTATAGTTGGGGGGTAGATAGTGATGTTTTTGATGCCTCCGGGTTAGTGCCTAACAGCGCCACCTCGGCCAATATTACCCTGGGAAGCAGTAATGAGGGAATTTGGGGAGGAGCCTTTGTAATTGCCAACGAGGTTGCCTTTCCAGTTATTTCCAGTAAAACGTTCGCCCCAAGTACCCTGCTCATGGGTGATGAGGCAACGGTTACCCTAGTATTCGATAATCCTGCGCAAGGGGTTCCCCTGACCAATATAAGTCTTACTGACAACCTGCCGACCGGAATGGTTATAGCGCCTACCCCGAGCCCCACTTCGAGTTGTGGAGGCATTCTGACTGCCACACCAGGGGCAAGTTTTTTCAATGCAAGTGGCTTTGCTATTGCTGCAGGCGCAAGTTGTACCTTTACTTTTGACATAATCACGGATGACATAGGCGACTATACCAATATCATTTATGCTACAGATGTTACCAACAACGAAAACATCCCTTTAGCCGATGACAGTTCTGCCGATATAACTGTGAAGGTCAAAACAGTGATTACCAACAGGCGTATTACGTATAGGATTGATAAGAATTAGATTATTTTTCATTTAATCAAGCCCTATTTTTATTCAAATACCACATTTCCAGGGAGTTGTGTGGTTCACTCCTAATCTTCCAAGGACGGTTGTAACATTTCATTAATACGGTTGGTTTTATGGCCTTAGGACAACCGACGCTGGGGACCAAGACGGGGTTGTCGTCTCCAATGCCATGAATATACCATGAGATTTCAAATGTGCCTACCCTGGCCGTGGGGCTAAAGACCGTAATTACCAATCGTAAAATCACCAGATGGGTTAAGAGGAATGCGTCTGGAGGCCTATTTGTCCAAGTGCCCCGAAATGGAGGTTTTTTCTTACCGATTTACCTCGTTAAGTCGTACCATAATTGGGCTTATCGACCAAGGCAAACTCCCTAAAATCATTGGAAAAAACTAAGAACACCTCAACTTTTGATGCCTATACTGTGCAATTTAACCGTTTGACAACATTTATTTTCCATTGGTGGGTATTCGATTAATTTTGTAATGTGTAATTACACCCATTTGTGGACGAAAGACTGCAAAAGGTTTAATACCAAACCCAAATTTATGAATAACTTGACCAACTTTATGGGATTTTCATCTCACTTAGTGGCTAAAGGCAAACAGGATAGCCAAAAGCCAGTTTCTATTTTTCCAGGACACTTCGGGAAAATTATTCATCAAAATTTAATGGGACAAGACCAACATTCATGGTAATCTAATGACGCCCATGATTATGTTCAAAACTGTTGGTAAAATTTTGAAAACAAGCGAAGATGTTACTAAAAAACACAACCATGAATAAAAGAGTTCTAATACTCCTTTTACTTGTGTCTGGTTATGCCTTTTCACAAACCACCGTGACCCTTGAGGATCAGTGTAATTGTGAGGTTCTTAGCGGACCTGATGTTACCGCTGCTGGAATGACCACCCCGGCAGGTGCTGATACTGGGGATATTTATGTAAACACGAATACGGGCACGATTTATTTCTGGGATGGTGATTCTTGGGAATTGACCTCTTCGGATGACCAGCAGCTACTTGATTTTAGCTTTAATGCCGCCACCAATGAACTCACACTTGAATTGGAAAATGGGGGCCCACCGCTTGTTGTGACGCTACCAACTGAAACCCTGACGTCCCTGGCTTTGGGAGCCGATGGTAACAGTCTAGACTATACAGACGAAAATAATGTGACCACCAACATCGCTCTAGGTGTTGGTTCTGCTGTTCTGGGCGCCGATGGTAATTCCATTGATTATACCGATGAAGAAGGTACAATAACCAATGTTCCGCTTGGTGTAGGTAATTTGACCTTTGACAATCTGACGAGAACCCTAACCTATACGGATGAGGAAGGAACCGTGACGAATTTAGTACTTCCGGCCGAGACCCTGACCACTTTGGCCTTGGGGGCAGACGGCAATAGCCTTGATTATACGGATGAAAACAATGTAACCACCAATATTCCCTTGGGAGTCGGCAATCTCGCGCTGGGCGCCGATGGCAATTCACTGGACTATACCGATGAAGAAGGACTTTTGACCAACATCCCTTTAAATGTGGGCTCTTTGAGCTTCAATGCCGCGACCCGGGAGTTGACCTATATCGATGAGGAAGGCACGCCAACGGTTATAACCCTACCGGCGGATGTACTCACGACACTTACGCTCAATGGCAACAACCTTGAATATTTAGACGAGGACGGAACGACCAACGTCATCCCCTTGAACGTAGGAAGTCTCGCTTTGGGCGCCGATGGCAATTCATTGGACTATACAGACGAAGCAGGTCTCGTGACCAATGTCCCGCTGAACGTGGGGTCATTGAGTTTTAACGTGGCGACCAATGAACTTACTTATATCGATGAGGAAGGTACTCCAACAGTAATCGCTTTACCTACCGAGGTTATTACCGACATTACAGGAACCCAGCCTACAGGTAATTCAATCGGGGTTTATAACAACGAAAATGGTGACCCTTTCACCATAAATGAGACGATTACGACTATTTCCGATGCCGGGGACGGAAACGTGACTTTTACCAATGAGGCAGGAACCAGCGTTACGGTCGCAAAATCAGATATTACCGCCAATCCTGACGGAACTTATACGTTTACGAACAATGACGGCAGTGACGTGACCATAGATACCAATGGCTTGACCATTACCGACCTAATCGCGGGAAACAGAATTGCAACGGTTACCGAGCCAGACGGTAGTAGTGTTGAAATCCATGAAACGATTACTTCCATTACCGATAATGGGGATGGCAATGTTACATTCAACAATGAAGGCGGTGCCAGCGTAACGGTCGCAAAGTCCGATATTACGGCCAATCCTGACGGAACTTATACCTTTACCAACAATGACGGCAGTGATGTTATCATCGACACAAATGGCCTTACGATTACCAACGTGATAGCGGGCAACCGCATCGCCACGGTTACGGAGCCCGATGGCACTACCGTCGATATTGATGAGACGATTACCGACATTACCGGTACTTCGGTTACAGGCAACGAAATTGGTGTATACCAGAAAGAGGACGGCACTACGGTGTCCATTCAGGAGACGATTGTCTCGATAACCGACAACAATGATGGAAACGTAACGCTGGTGGACGAAACGGGTGCCAGTGTAACGGTCGCAAAGTCAGATATCACGGCCAATCCTGACGGTACCTATACCTTTACCAATAATGACGGCAGTGATGTTATCATCGATACCAACGGCCTGACGATTACCAATGTGATTGCGGGCAACCGCATCGCCACGGTTACGGAGCCGGACGGCACTACTGTCGATATCGACGAAACAGTTACTACGATTGCCGATAACAATGATGGGACATTTACCTATAATGATGAAGCAGGTAATCCGACCCAGATTAATAAATCAAACCTGATCGATAATGGTAATGGCACTTATGATTTTGATAATGGAGATGGTACGCCGATAACATTTGATGGTACCGATGACCAAAATGCCACCGAGGTTCAATTAAGTCCAAATTTTGATGTTGACGGTGATTTGGTCAATGAGACCAATGTACAGGAAGCATTGGAAGACTTGGCCGCCAATAGTAGTGATAACCAACAGATTAGTAGCTCTGTGGTTACTGCGAACGAAACAGTTCAGATTGACCTTCAGCGTGGTGGAAATACCCAAATCGATATTCGGGATGCTGACCCGGACCCCACCAATGAGATAGAAATTCCTACGGGAGGAACTAATGGACAGATTTTATCCACTGATGGCACCGGAACGTATTCCTGGGTGGATAATGATTCAGGTCCTATAGGTCCAACAGGTCCAACAGGTCCAACAGGTCCAACGGGACCGACAGGACCAACGGGAGCCACCGGTCCACAAGGAGATACAGGGGCCACAGGCGCAACGGGAGCCACAGGAGCAACGGGCGCAACAGGAGCCACAGGGGCAACGGGAGCCACCGGTCCACAAGGTGATACGGGAGCCACAGGAGCCACAGGAGCAACGGGAGCCACAGGAGCAACGGGCGCAACGGGCGCAACGGGAGCAACGGGAGCAACGGGCGCAACGGGAGCCACGGGAGCCACCGGTCCACAGGGAGATACAGGTGCCACAGGAGCAACGGGCGCAACGGGCGCAACAGGAGCCACGGGCGCAACGGGTGCAACTGGTGCAACGGGAGCAACGGGCGCTACTGGAGCCACGGGCGCAACGGGAGCCACGGGTCCACAAGGAGATACGGGCGCAACTGGCGCAACGGGAGCCACCGGTCCACAAGGTGATACTGGAGCCACGGGCGCAACGGGAGCCACGGGAGCCACAGGAGCCACGGGAGCCACCGGTCCGCAAGGAGATACGGGAGCCACAGGGGCCACGGGCGCAACGGGTGCAACTGGTGCAACGGGAGCAACTGGCGCAACAGGAGCGACGGGAGCCACAGGGGCAACGGGAGCCACCGGTCCACAGGGAGATACTGGAGCCACGGGCGCAACGGGAGCCACGGGTCCACAAGGAGATACGGGCGCAACTGGCGCAACGGGAGCCACCGGTCCACAGGGAGATACAGGTGCCACAGGAGCAACGGGAGCAACGGGTGCAACTGGTGCAACGGGAGCAACGGGCGCAACGGGCGCAACGGGAGCCACGGGTCCACAAGGAGATACGGGCGCAACGGGAGCCACGGGAGCCACCGGTCCACAGGGAGATACAGGTGCCACAGGAGCAACGGGCGCAACGGGCGCAACAGGAGCGACGGGAGCCACGGGCGCAACGGGAGCCACCGGTCCACAAGGAGATACGGGCGCAACAGGAGCGACGGGCGCCACAGGAGCCACGGGAGCAACGGGAGCAACGGGAGCCACCGGTCCACAAGGTGATACAGGTGCCACGGGCGCAACGGGAGCAACAGGAGCCACCGGTCCACAGGGAGATACAGGGGCCACGGGCGCAACGGGAGCAACAGGAGCCACGGGAGCCACCGGTCCGCAAGGAGATACGGGCGCAACGGGAGCCACAGGAGCAACTGGCGCAACGGGAGCTACAGGAGCCACGGGCGCAACGGGAGCCACAGGAGCAACGGGAGCAACGGGAGCCACCGGTCCACAAGGTGATACAGGTGCCACGGGCGCAACGGGAGCAACAGGAGCCACCGGTCCACAGGGAGATACAGGGGCCACGGGCGCAACGGGAGCAACAGGAGCCACGGGAGCCACCGGTCCGCAAGGAGATACGGGCGCAACGGGAGCCACAGGAGCAACTGGCGCAACGGGAGCTACAGGAGCCACGGGCGCAACGGGAGCCACAGGAGCTACCGGTCCGCAAGGAGATACAGGTGCAACTGGCGCAACGGGCGCAACGGGAGCCACTGGTGCCACCGGTCCACAAGGAGATACAGGGGCCACGGGAGCAACGGGCGCAACAGGTGCCACAGGAGCAACGGGAGCCACAGGAGCAACGGGAGCCACAGGAGCCACTGGCGCAACGGGAGCAACGGGAGCAACGGGAGCCACAGGAGCAACGGGAGCCACCGGTCCACAAGGTGATACGGGAGCCACAGGAGCAACGGGAGCAACGGGCGCAACGGGAGCAACTGGTGCAACGGGAGCAACTGGCGCAACAGGAGCGACGGGAGCCACAGGGGCAACGGGAGCCACCGGTCCACAAGGTGATACGGGAGCCACAGGGGCAACGGGAGCCACCGGTCCACAAGGTGATACGGGAGCCACAGGGGCAACGGGAGCCACCGGTCCACAAGGTGATACGGGAGCCACAGGAGCCACAGGAGCAACGGGAGCAACGGGCGCAACGGGCGCAACGGGAGCAACGGGAGCAACGGGAGCCACAGGAGCAACGGGCGCAACGGGCGCCACAGGAGCAACGGGCGCAACAGGTGCCACAGGAGCAACGGGAGCCACAGGAGCAACTGGCGCTACAGGTCCACAGGGTGATACGGGAGCCACAGGAGCAACGGGAGCAACGGGCGCAACGGGCGCAACGGGAGCAACTGGTGCAACGGGAGCAACTGGCGCAACAGGAGCGACGGGAGCCACAGGGGCAACGGGAGCCACCGGTCCACAAGGTGATACGGGAGCCACAGGGGCAACGGGAGCCACCGGTCCACAAGGTGATACGGGAGCCACAGGGGCAACGGGAGCCACCGGTCCACAAGGTGATACGGGAGCCACAGGAGCCACAGGAGCAACGGGAGCAACGGGCGCAACGGGCGCAACGGGAGCAACGGGAGCAACGGGAGCAACGGGAGCAACGGGAGCCACAGGAGCAACGGGCGCAACGGGCGCCACAGGAGCAACGGGCGCAACAGGTGCCACAGGAGCAACGGGAGCCACAGGAGCAACTGGCGCTACAGGTCCACAGGGTGATACGGGAGCCACAGGAGCAACTGGCGCAACGGGAGCTACAGGAGCAACGGGAGCCACTGGTGCCACCGGTCCACAAGGAGATACAGGGGCCACGGGAGCAACGGGCGCAACAGGTGCCACAGGAGCAACGGGAGCCACAGGAGCAACTGGCGCTACAGGTCCACAAGGTGATCCCGCAACGGATGACCAAACATTATCAACAGATAATACCCCAGGAGATATTTCAATATCCGGCGGTAACAATATCACCTTGAATGTCAATGACGCAGATTCCAATATTGGAAACGAATACAATACGGCTTTCAGCGTTGTAGGCACCAATTTAAGACTCACCGATGGCGGAGGAGACTTTGATGTTCCCCTTTCATCCTTGGGTACAGATGATCAATACGACGATGAAGTTCCTTTAAGAACGCCCATTGACGTAGATGAGGGAGGTGTTGGATCACCTACTTTGGAGACCAATGTTCAAGAGGTTATTCAGGCCATTGCCCCGATTACATCCAAGGCCGCTCGAATATTCTACCCGCCCTCGATTGCCATTGATGCATCAACCTTGGTTGATAATACCACCATTAACCTATATCAGCAGTATCTAGATCAGTATGGAGGTTCGGCTTCCAATTTTACGGCTAGTTCAGGGGCACCTGCAACAGTTCCGACATATGCCGCCGATGAATTGTACTATTACGTGACATATGCCGATCCGGCCGTACTGAATATTGATAGTATCAGTGCCACGGGTGTGATGCAATACGATGTTGTAGGCACGCCGCCAGACTACAATTCGCTGATCAACGTGGTGTTTGTAGTTAAGTAAATTGTCTAAAAACGGTCACGCATCGATTTGAAATCAAGTTTTACATATAAATCCATCATCCTCAGTTTTGTTTTTGCACTGCTGGGGATTGTTGTATCAAATGCGCAATTTTTGTTGCAAGCTCCGAACAGCACTGATGAGACCAATTACCGTTGGTACGAAGCTTCGGATACAAGCACTGTTCTTGGAACGGATTTCTTTTACGAAGTGACCCAACCGGGGGTTTATTTCGCTACTTATGACGGAACACTTTGTGGGTCAAATGCAACCGGGTACTTTATAGTGACCAACTGTAACTCGCCATATAATCAGGTAACACTGGATATTGACCAAAACGTCAACGGAAGTGCTACAGTGAGTTGGAATCCGGCGGTATCGGGTGACCCGTTGCGACCCACGGTAACGGCTACACAAACAGTGGTGCGATATACCGCAACGATTACAAAAGCGGGGAATAATTCAAGTTTACCAAATTTCACGGTCGTTTGTATGGATCAATCTGCCACCTTGGTCGATGATTTGGCCACAACTGATGAAGATGTTGCCGTTGTCGTAGATATTTATGCGAACGATTCCGATTTGCCCTCAACAGGTACATTGACCACCACCAATCCGACAAATGGTACGGTAAACATAGACAACAACGGTACACCCAACGACCCCAGCGATGATATTGTGACTTATACGCCCGACCCTGATTACAACGGTCCGGATAGTTTTGATTATACCGTTTGCAACACCTTTGGTGATTGTAGTACCGCTACGGTCAATATAGATGTGCTTCCAATAGTCGATGCCTTTGACGATACGACCACAACGACAATGGATACTCCTGTTGATATTGATATTTTGGCCAATGACAATGACCTTCCAAGTATAGGCACGTTGACAACCACCAATCCGACCAATGGAACGGTAGTTATCAATGACAATGGAACTCCGAACGACCCTTCCGACGACAGTGTTACCTATACCCCCAATAATTCCTATATCGGCAATGATAGCTTTACCTATACCATTTGCGATGATTTAGGCAATTGTAGTACCGCAATCGTCACTGTAATGGTCACTGACGCTCCCGACCTAGATGCCGATGATGATGGAATCGTGGACAGTTTTGAGGATTTGAACCTTGACGGCGACAACGACCCGACAACGAACCCCACGGATTCAGATGGAGATGGTATCCCCGACTATCTGGATATCGATAGTGATGACGATGGTATCCCCGACAATGTGGAGGCCCAAACTACCTCGGGATATATTCCTCCCTCTGGAACCGATGCAAATGCAAACGGACTTGACGATGCCTACGAGAACAACGGAAATTTAGGTCTGTTTCCGGTAGATACCGATAACGACAGTTTGCCCGATCATTTAGACGATGACAGTGATGATGACAACATTCCCGATAACATCGAGGCTCACGACTTTGACCGCGATGGTGCTCCGGATGTCATTTTTATCGGTTCCGATAAAGACAACGACGGTCTTGATGATGGATATGAGGGCACGACCCAAGTGGATATCGATGTAAACGACGAGGTTGATGACCCGCTCAATGATTTGCCCGATACGGACGGTGACGGTGAGTCCGACTACAGGGATACCGATGATGATAATGACGGTATTGCCTCACGTGACGAGGATATGAATGGTGATGGCAACTACGCCAATGATGACAGTGATGGCGATGGTATTCCCGAATATCTTGAGCCGAACCTTACGGGAGACGAAATAGAGGTCTTCAACATCATTACCCCCAATGGGGACGGCATGCATGATGTATTGTCAATCAGGGGAATAGAAAACTATCCTGATAATACGATAAGAATCTATAACCGATGGGGCGTTCTTGTCTATACCACCAGTGCCTACAATACGCAGGGCAATTTCTTTGATGGCACCTCGCAAGGTAGGGTTACGGTGGATCAAAACAACAAACTGCCGGTGGGAACATATTTTTACATACTTGATTATCAAGATAATACTGGAAATCAAAAGACCTTAACAGGTTATTTATATATCAATAGATAATACGATATGAAGACCGATAATTCAATGAAGTCTTTTCTACAAAAAAAAGCTTTCCTTTTGGGAATAGCCACTTTTCTTTGTGTTATTGGTCTTTCAGCTCAACAAGATGCACAGTATACCCAATATATGTATAATACGGTAAGTGTAAACCCTGGTTATACGGGCTCTAGAGGTCATTTGAGTATCGCGGCCCTACATCGATCGCAATGGGTAGGACTCGAAGGGGCGCCGGTAACACAGACTTTGAACCTACATACCCCAATTGGCTATGGGGGGTCAGGTCTGGGAATGTCAGTTGTGAACGACAAAATCGGACCTACCTCTGAAACCTATTTCGATATTGATTTTTCGTATACGGTGCTTACAGGCGGTGACGGAAAATTGAGTTTTGGCCTAAAGGGTAGTGGGCATTTGTTAGACGTTCGTTTTTCCGAATTGAACCAAGACATTTCAGGTGGAAACGACCCAACATTGCAGCAGGACATAGACAATAGGTTTTCACCCAATTTTGGAGCGGGAGTATACTATCATACAAATAAGTTTTATGCCGGGCTTTCCGTTCCGAGAATTTTGCAGACCTCACATTTTGATGAATCTTCACTTTCAACCGCAAAAGAGCAGATGAACTTTTATTTCATCACAGGCTACGTTTTTCAAATGAGCCCCTTTTTAAAGTTCAAACCGACTTTGCTGACCAAGGTAGTTCGAGGAGCCCCTTTACAGGTCGACCTTTCCGCAAATTTTATGATGAATGACAAATTCATTATTGGAGGAGCATATCGATGGGATGCCGCCTTTAGTGGAATGTTCGGCTTTCAGATAAATGAGGATTTTTTAATAGGACTCGCCTATGATAGAGAGACCACGGAATTGGGCAGTGCAGCTTTCAACGACGGCTCTTTCGAGGTTATTTTGAGATACGATTTTATAAAGTCTAAAGGCAACGTGAAATCACCGCGTTTCTTTTAAAAACCTTCAAGTGCAATTTTCTTACATTTTCAAACAAGCTTGGCGACTAACTAAGCGAAACATCGTAATTTTACGGGATGAAGGAAGAAGAAGTCATTCTGGTAAACACCAATGACGAGCAAATAGGAAAGATGCCCAAGCTCGAGGCCCATGAGAAAGGTGTGCTACACCGTGCCTTTTCGGTGTTTATCATGAACGCCAATGGCGAAACGATGTTACAACAGCGCGCGGCCGATAAATATCATTCCCCGCTCTTATGGACCAACACCTGCTGCAGCCATCAAAGAATGGGGGAATCCAACATTGAAGCGGGTAAAAGAAGGTTGTTCGAAGAAATGGGCTTTAAGACCGACCTAAAAGAACTCTTTTCGTTTATTTACAAAGCCCCCTTCGACAATGGTCTTACGGAGCACGAATTTGACCATGTAATGCTTGGATATTTCGATGATGAGCCGAAAATAAATTCTTTGGAGGTGGCAGATTGGAAATGGATGGCCCCATCGGATATCAAGGAAGATATAATCAAAAACCCCGATCGCTATACAGCGTGGTTCAAAATTATTTTTGAACGGTTCAATGACCATATTGATGAAATAAACTTGTCAACATGAGGGCAAAAGTCAGCAGAAGGGCTCATTTTAATGCGGCCCACCGTCTTTACCGTAAAGATTGGTCGGATGAAAAAAACGATATTGTATTCGGTAAATGCAATAACCCCAACTTTCATGGTCACAATTATGAATTAATAGTAAGTGTGACAGGGGAAATCGATCAAGAAACCGGATTTGTGATGGACATGAAAGTACTGAAAAACCTGATCAAGGTTCACGTAGAAGACCTTCTTGACCATAAAAACCTGAACGTCGAAGTAGCCGAATTCAGCGAATTGAATCCGACCGCGGAAAATATAGCCATGGTCATTTGGAACAAACTCAGGCCACATATTGTGGAAACAAATGAATTGGAAGTCGTACTTTATGAGACTCCCAGAAATTTTGTTACCTATATTGGGTGAATTCCCAAAACCTACAATCACAAGTCAAATGTATCCCTTAAAATTCCATCCGATATTAAAAGAACGCCTTTGGGGCGGTACCAAGTTGAGAGACGTTCTCAACAAGGACATTCCCAATGAGATCACAGGCGAAAGCTGGGAGATTTCCACTGTTCCGGGCGATGTTTCCATTGTAGCCAATGGGAGCTTTGCCGAAAGATCGCTCCAAGACTTAATTGATGACTACCCCGTGGAATTGCTGGGCAAAAGTGTTTTTGAAAGATTCGGAAATGAGTTTCCGATTCTAATAAAGTTTATCGATGCCCAGCTTGATCTTTCCATACAACTGCACCCCAATGATGAATTGGCCAAGAAACGCCATAATTCTTTCGGGAAAACCGAAATGTGGTATATTATGGATGCCGATCAAGATGCCAGTCTTATCGTTGGTTTCAATAAAAATGTCACCAAAGAGGAATACCTAGAAAGTCTTAAATCGGATGGGCTTTTAGATATCCTGAACTATGAACAAGTGAAAGAGGGTGACACTTTTTTCATAAACACCGGGAAAATTCATGCCATTGGTGCCGGAGTTCTGTTGGCCGAGATACAGCAAACTTCTGATGTCACCTATCGCATTTTTGATTTTAACAGACGGGACAAAAATGGCAATCTCCGTGAATTGCACACAGAACAGGCTTTAGATGCCATTGACTATGTTAGAAAGGATGATTTCAAGGTTAAATATTCCTCAGAAAAAAATCAAATCAACTCTATGGTCGAGTGCCCCTATTTCAAGACCAATTATTTGGATCTTTCAGATGATTTGGAACTCGATATTGCAAAAAGGGATTCCTTTACCATCTTTATGTGCGTTGATGGGCAGGCCTTGATAGCAAATAACGAGGGAATGGAATCCATCGAAAAGGGGGAAACCCTTTTGGTGTCGGCAGATACCTCAAAACTGAATATTCAAACCCATGGAACGAAACTTTTGGAAATCACCATATGATCCGTTCGATTTTTAACCGTAGTTTTAATAAAAATAGAGGTTATGGCAAGCGTAAGAAATCTAAAAAAGGACATTAACAATGTATTTGGTGATATCATGGATGCCGTCTACATTGTCGAGGCAAGTAACGGTAACGAGGTCTCCAAGGAGGGTGAAAAGATCATTGATGGGGCCATCGCAGCGTTCGACGATCTTATTGCCAAAGTAAACCAGTCCAATGTCGAAAATCGAAAGGCCCATTTGAAGAAAGTTCGGGAAGAGCTCGAAACGAAGGCGAGATCACTGGTCGAAAAAGTCAATAAATTGGCATAGAATACCAGTCTGGCCTCTATTCCGATTCTGGTTCGGCCAGAAGCCGTTTTAATTCCCTACCGTATTTTGAATCCGCAACTTCAGGTGATAGGGAATTGGCAATGGAATCAAGATATTTTCTATTCGCATCCGACACCTCGTTCAAGGCAATGTAGGGAGCCACATAAGAGTCGGTATTGTTCAAGGCAAAATTCAGGGCGTAAAGATATCCGCGCAGAATGTTCTTTTCACTTAATTTGCCAATAGAATCAATTTGCAATGAGTCAAGGTTCAATTCCGTGTCTGTGGCGATTCTTGCCAATTCCAAATTCCGTTTATTGATCTGTGACATTGTTTTGCCGTATTCCTCCAATTTTTTGTGGGAAGCAGAACCATCGATTTTGGCGTTTAGATCAAATGTGTTCCAAGAAGTGTTGATGGTGATGTCGCCAGGTTCCCCAAAAAAGGTAATTCGGTCGTTGATTTCATTATTATCCTTTTTATCGAGATATAGATAAAATATTTCGGGACTTTCCAATTCGGTTTTAAACGAAAAATTTTCGTCACCGGCTACCAAAATGGAATCGATGGTCACCAAGCTCGTATCTCTAATATGCTGTAGATATAAAGTTCCTTTCTTAAGTCCCTTGACCTTGCCGGTAACTCTCATCGTGTTTTTCGATTCTTTTTCGCAGGATATCAATGCTAGCGAAAAACACAAAAAGACAAAAAGTTTTCTCATAATAAATATAGAAATATCGGAATTATCTAAATAGAGGAACAAACGTAAGAATATCAAATGACATTTAACCCACAAATGTCAGCGTGAATTTCCGTTGGGAGAATTAAAAATATCATATTGAATGGCTTGCAAGACCAACTGAAAGCCGAGTATGATCGACAATGTAATGATCATTATCGTACCAGTAGGGGCCAAAATTTCATTGCTTGCGTAATGTATCCATTTAATAGTACCGAATATAATTCCAAAAAGAAAAAGGGGTACACCGAAGAAAATATAGATTGAACCAATATTAAAGTCGTAAAGAAAATATTCTTTCGCAATACGCTTGAAAAATGTGCGTGGTAAATTTCCGAAAAACACAAAAACCATTTTCCAGAGGCTCATATTCGACTTTTCGTCACCATAAATGGCGGGCATGTCAATATCTTTAATGGGCGCTTTTTGAAAATAAAGCTCGGCCAATAACGAGGTTTCAAAGTAATAACGGTTTGAGAGTTTGGAAAAGTCCAGGTTTTCCAAGACCTCTCTTTTCAACGCTATGAAACCGTTGGTCGGGTCAAAGTTGTGCCAGTACCCTGCAGCCATCTTGGTCAGGAAAGACAGGACCAAGTTTCCGAATTTGCGCATAGCTGGCATTTTCTTAAGTGTTCTGATATTTCTGAAACGATTTCCTTTTGCCACGGGTGAATGACCGTCAATCAACGGACGTATAAGTTGTGGCAAGTAGCCTAAATCCATTTGGTCATCAGCGTCTACTTTGATGATTATATCAAATCGATTTTCCACGGCATGTTCAAAGCCTTTTTTGGTTGCTCCTCCTACGCCTAAGTTCACCTCGTTCTCCAGAAAGTAGCATTCGGTCTTAGGGTTTATTACATCCAATATTTCGGCTTTTGGCAGTTCTTCCTTGCTTTTGTCGTCAACGATGATGACGGAATCCACAAAAACAGGAATTTTACCAATTACGTTGACAATTTGGTTGGACGCATTGTAATATGGAATAACGATGGCTATTCTGCTGGTATTGAACAATTCATTTTCCATAATAAAATGATTACCGGGATTTTTGTTCATGGGCAAAATCTAGATTGCCTTTCGCAAGTCTGTGATCCCCGTCTATCTTTAACGCCTGATTACAGGCTTCAATTGCCTTATCGAAAAGTTCCAGCCTATTGTAGGCGGCACAAATATTATTGTAGGCGTTGGCCGTGGGTTTGATGGCTATCGATTTTTCCGCGGCACTGATGCATTCCTTATATCTACCAAGATTATAACATTCAAGACTAAAATTCAAAAAATCATCCGATGTCTTTAAAGAGGAGTATCTTTTGTTCAAGGTATCATGCTGCTTTTTCTGCTTGATTGCATTCTTGAGGTTGTTCTTTGCCAATTGATATGTTGGATTTAGGGCCAATGCATTTTCATACGCCTCTATTGAACGATCGTAATCGCCCAGTTTGAAATAGGCAATCCCTATATTATTATAAGCTGCGGCATAGTTGTCTTTCAATTTCAATGCTTCAAGCGCCGCATCGATGGTTTCATTGTATTTTTTAGCTTGAAAATATTTCAGGCTAAGATCCAGGTATTTTTCTGCCGAAGGCGATTTTTTCACCTCTTCCTCGAAAAGTGTGATTTCAGATTTTCTCTCGGCCGCCACCTTTAGATATTTTATTGCTAGGGAGTTTTGGGGAGATGTGGTGGAGATTTTATGCGCCAAATTTTGAAGCTTCTGCCATTGTTCGGTTTTATGATAGATTTCCATAAGCATATTTGAGGCCAATTGATAATTGGGGGCAATTTTGTTGGCTTTTTCCAAATGGTTTCGCGCCTCTACAAATCTATCGTGGCCGGCTAGGAATTTCGCATAATAGTAAAGGCTGCTATGATTCGAAGGGTTAAGTTCCAAGGCCTTTTTAAAATAGTCTTCCGCCTTGGCCTTGTTGCCCATCGCATTGTTTAAAATCCCAAGATTGACATGTAGGGTGGAATATTGCGGTGTGAGCTCCAATGCCCTGAGGTAATATTTTTCGGCTTCTTGATAATCGCCCTTTCCCATGAGCGCCAAACCATAGTTCATCAGGCCCCGTCCGTTCTTAGGGCTTTTTTCGGCAACATCCTTCCACAACGACAATTTGCTGTTCCACACTTTGTTGCGCTCCCTTGTACCATAGACATTGGCCCCTAAAAACAAGGCCAGTGAAACTACCAGTACGGCTTTGATCGATTTGCTCTTCAATTTCTCCCCAAGAAATTTCCCCAACAAATATTTTGTTCCGAAAACGAATGAGAAGGTAAGGCCGATATAGGGTATAAAAGTTCTGTGGTCGTTCAGTACTTCCGAAAACGGAATAAATGAAGATGTGGGCAACAAAGAGATAAAAAACCATAGCAGACCGAAGGAAACCAACCTTGTTTTGTCGCTTTTTGACGCTTTCAGCGCTAATAGCAAAAGGGCCGACACCAGTACTATACCGGTGATGGCGCGATAATCAAATAGTGATGGAAAAACCTGCCAATCGGTATCGGCCGATAGGTTGTACGGCACGAAATACGTAAGTACGTAATGACACATCACCATAGGCTGGGTAATCAAATACTTGAATTGACTAGGGCCGCCCGGAAAAAAAGTCTCGGGCCTCATTTTTGTATAAAAAACATAAAAAGCAATTGTTAGTATGAAAGCGGGAAGCGCTTTTTTAAGCGATTTCAAACACTTTTTGAACTGCTCTTTCCTATAGAAATGCAAGAGATAAACCTCTTCTTCAAAAATTAGAAGATAAAGCAGCAATAAGGGGGCAAATACAAAAGCCATTTCCTTCGCGAAGAAACCGACAAATGGGAATATCAGATATAGATGGTACTTACGCCAAATACCGCCGCTCAAAAAGGCCACGAAACCGGCCAAGACGAATAAGGCAGCGGTTATTTCCGATCGTTGTATGATATAATTTACGGTTTCGGCATTTACACATAGCATTCCGAAAATTGCGGTGTTCAACAGGGCCCAAAGTTGATTGTGTTTTGAAAAGTTCAACCTGTCGAGGAGTTTTTTGACAAAAAGGAAGATGAGCGCACAAACCAGCAGGAAAGTAATAAAGATATGAACATGAAATGGCAATGGGTGCAATCCGCCAGCTATTTGGTAGTCGATGGCGTTCTCCAAGGTCGTCAACGGACGATAGCTTTGATTTGAGGCCAAGGAACTGAAGGTTGTGGCGTCTGTAAAAAAGCGGATCGGGTCGATCTTCGTAATGGCCAAATTGTTCTCGATGGTGTGACTGTCATCGAACTGAAACGTGTTGGAAAAGTGGTTTGAATAAGCAAAGATGATCAGTAAGAAGACCAATAGGGCCGATATTAAGAAATAAGGATGTCTTAAACTTCCACTGTTGGTATGGGAAGTCGAGCTTTTAAATATTCCATTTATGGATTTTTCAGAATTACCCATAGGTGCCCGATCAATTTTTTCTCGTTGCCGCAAAGACCTCGAACAAGACAAACGGAACAATTAGCTTTTTAATGGTCCGAACAGCATTATAGATGCTGAATTTCTCCTTGATACTCGCAATATTGGTTACATGATAATCGCCTGTAAATCGGTCTCCCGCAAACTTTCTTCCAATTTTATAAAGGATATTTTCTGTGGGTCCGGAAACAATGACCATGCCCTTAGGTGTCAAAAGTCTATTGAACAGTTCGATGTAATCCTCAAGGTTTTCAACATGTTCCAAGACGTCTAATGCAAAAATCAAATCGAAGGAATCGTCGGAGAGGTGTTTTGTGGCTATATCACCCTCTATAAAGTTGATGTTTTCGGGAAATTCCAATTCTTTTCGCACGAGATTAAGCGGGCCAAATTCCAAATCACAGGCCGTCACTTCATAACCGTTTTTTGCCAACAGATAGCTTAAGACCCCTGATCCACAACCGAAATCCAAGGCCCTTTTCCCATGCCCTTTTTTGTTTCCGTAGTCGTAGGCGACCTTTAGTCGCTTCCAAAATAAATGGTCGATCAACACATTTTTATGTGCGTAGGCAGGCAGGGCAGCCTCATCTATTTCATAACTATTCTCCTTGGAGAGAATTTTTTCGAAAGCCGATTTAAACGCTTTCTTTACGCTTTTGAAAGAGGTCATTTAGTTGTTTTAGGTCGAAATCACTTATTCAAAACCACCTTTTGGCGAAAGCGGCTGAAAACTTGGGCAAATTTCAATATTTTTTGGTTATGGATTAAAACGTATAATTCAGGATTTTAGTCTACCAAATTATCAATCAGGACATCATGCCGTTGACGCGACTTCCATTAACAAAGCACAGAGGTAGGCGCCAGCGGTTCCTACAACATAACCGAAAACTGCCAATAGAATACCGACCGAGGTCAACGACGAGTGAAATTCGGCCGCAACAACGGGAGCAGAGGCAGCTCCGCCCACGTTCGCCTGACTGCCAACAGCAAGAAAGAAATAAGGGGCCTTGATCAATTTTGCCACTAAAATCAAAAGCCCGGCGTGAAATGAAATCCATATAAGGCCAATAAGGATCAAGCCCGGATTTTCAAGCACTTTTCCCAAATCCATTTGCATGCCAATGGTGGCCACTAGAATATAAATGAACATTCCGCCTATTTTGCTCGCGCCGGCACCTTCATAGTTTTTAGCCTTTGTAAAGGACATTGCTATTCCGGCGGCTGTGGCGAAAACGACCATCCAAAGAAATTTGGAACTGAGCGAAGAGAAAAAATTGTCCTTGTCCCTAATGGCCTCAAAATTGTTTTCAAGGAACGATGAAAAGTGGTTACCCAAAAAATGGGCCAAGCCAACGGCAACAAAGGCCAGTGCCAACATAATAACATAATCGGGCAGTGTGGCGACCCGGGTTATCTTTGCCGTGTGCTCAGTAACTTTTTGCTTCAAGGTCTCTATACTGGAAGTATCGGCTTTCAACCATTTGTCTATTCGTTTGGTCTTGCCGACGCCTAATAAGATAATGGCCATCCAGAGGTTGGCTACAACGATGTCGACCAATACCATACCCCCGAACTTATCAGGATTGTACTTGAATATCTCAAACATGGCAGCCTGGTTGGCACCGCCACCGATCCAACTTCCGGCAATCGTCGAAAGACCTCGCCAAATGGCATCGGGGCCACTTCCACCCACCGTTTCAGGAGAAAAAATCGATACGATCAATATCGCCAAGGGGCCGCCGATGATTATTCCAACGGAACCCGTAAAAAACATGATAAGGGCTTTGGCCCCGAGGTTGGCTATTGCTTTTAAATCAATACTCAATGTCATCAAGACCAGTGCTGCCGGCAATAAGTAGCGACTGGCAACAAAATAAAGGTTGGAGGTCTCATCAGAGATCAGCCCAACACTCGTCAGAATACCGGGTAGCAAATAGCACATCAATACCGTGGGAACGATGGCGTAAAATTTCTTCCAAAAACCGGTCTTGATCGACGAGGTGTAGAAGACGAAACCAAGGCATAGGGCCAATAAACCAAATACAATCGTATCATCGGTTATTAAAGGTGCCTTCGCCAGATTGTCGGTCATTTGGTAGCTATTGTGGTGCGCTAAAGATACAAATCGAAAGTTGAAATCAGATATTCAACCAATAGGTAAACTTGAGATTGATCGAACGAAAACGAGGTGCGAAACTGTTCGCAAAGTAGTTGTCGTTGTAGACCAGGTATAGATCTGAAAGTGGGGCAAACCGCCATTGTAATCTTGAGTTGATGCCCAGATTATCTTGCTGATTACTGTATTGTAAAATTGTCGTCCAGAAAACAGATTTGCTAAAGGTAAATTCGAATCTAGGGCTTACCAACCACAAATCGGCGCTTGGATAAGGGTCGGGCAAAGAGAGCCTATCATAGTTCAGGGCAAGGCTTATCAAGGCTTTGGGCTGAATTCTGAGATTTAGTTCTGTCGCCAAGGAGAAACTATTGCCGTTAAAAAAACTGCCCATCGAAGTCTCGGTCTCGAAGAAAAATACATTGGCCCTGTTTGATACATAGGCCAATGAAACCTGATTGAAATGATAGCCCTGATCACCGGGCAGTTCCACACCATCTTCGGATCGTGTCGGGTCGAATGGGTCTGTCAAGAAAATGAAGGAACTGTTGAAGCCTATTTCTCCCTGAGACTGATCCAAGAAGTCAAAGCCCATATTGGCCATAATGTTGTGATCCGTTTGCTTATAATCCAATCCTGGTCGCCAGGTAATAATCGGGAAAATTTCGAAGCTGTAATTATTGAGGATATTGCTTTTGGGCCAAAATACCACTTCGGCGGAAGTGGCGATCTTGAATATATCGGTTCTTGGCACAAACCCCAGGTCTGATTGGAACTCTTCTCCGACATAGGCCATATCATGAAAGAAATTGAAGTATCGTGAATTTCTTCCGATGAAGGCTCCAGAAGAGAAATTGCCCTCGTTGTCATCAGGTTGAAAAGATTTATGAAGATAAAATTTACCGAACCAGCTGTTATCTTTGCTGGCCAGATTATAGTCCATTCCGACAACCCGATTATAATCATCTTCCCGTTCCAGAAAATCGTAGTCTTTGAAAGATTGTTTATTGATGAAGAACATACCAATATTAGATCGTGCAAAAACCTTTTTTTGCAAGGCGATCATCATATTGTTGTTCGAGGCAATTTTGTTTTCTAGATCTTCGTCGGTCTGAATATTGAGAAAACCCAAACGCCAGTCCTCGTTTAATTTTCCACTTAGGCGCACACCGCCGATGATTCTATTCTCGATGGAATTGTCAAGGCTGTCCCTGGCAATCCCGATCCGCCTCGAAAAAAAAGGATTGGCATCCCGGCTGCCACCGAAACTTCCGAAAAGGTCACTATTGTCTACGAAAAATTGTCGGCGTTCCGGTAGGCCTATTTCAAAGCGTGTCAAGTTCGTAATGATATCATCGACCTCTACATTTGAAAAATCCGGATTGAGCGTGATATCCAAATTCATGCCATTACCGATCGAAACTTTGGCGTCGCCGCCCACTTTCAATCGGTTGTCGCCCACATCATCCTCGAAATTCTTTTCAGAAATGGCGTTTACGTAAGGTATCAGGGCAAAGGGAGTTCTCGATTTGCCCAATGGCTGTTCAAAGAACATATCGCCCATGAACGCCAAACTGATGACCAATTGGTTTTGCGGAACATTGTACCAAACACTACGCTCGTTGCTTTGCATATCAAAGCGATAGCATTGAAAACGCCATTTGGTCTCACCTTCCTTGAACTTGAACGAGGTCAACGGAATGGCCATTTCTGCGGTATAATAGCCCTTATACCTTTTTGATTCCCCACGCCATTTTACATCCCAAGCCGTATTGAAACCCCTTAAGTCCAAACCTCCGCCTGAAATCAAAACCTCGCGTTGAACCCCGTAAGGATTAATGCCGAACATAAAAGCATTTGTGCCATCGTTGAACGTATCGAACACGAGGTTGACATTATCGTTGCCACTGGCCCTAAAGTCTCTTCGCAGGGAAGGAATCACCCAGTCATCGCCCACCGATTTGACCGTAATCCCGATATATAAGGTGGTATTGTCATAGACCATTTTGATGTCTGTCTGGTTTTTGGCCAAAACACTATCTGAAGGAAAATACTGTTGAAAATCGTGTGGACCGTCGGCATTTTTCCAAAAAGCTTCGTCTAAAACACCATCGAGATCGACTTTATCTGAAATTAGGTTTACCCTGAACGACTTTTTTGAACTTTGGGAGAATGAAGAGAAAACATGGACAAAAAGGAGGAACCCCAATAAAAGTCTTGGCATTGGTCATGAATTAGCTGGAACCACAAAATTAGTTTTTAAACCGTTAAAAAAAAACCAAATAGTTTAGGAATGAAGTACTATAGACAATCCAACTAAATGTTCAACCAATAGGTCAACTTCAAATTAACTGAACGGTTCTTGGGCATAAAACTATTGACGAAATAATTATCGGTGTAAACAACGAACAAATCCGACAAAGGAGCAAAACGCCATTGTAACCTCGAATTAAAGCCAAGATTATCGCGCTGATTGCTATATTGAATCAAGGTGGACCAAAATATCGATTTGCTGAATGTGATATCGATTTTTGGGCTTACCAACCAAATATTGGCGCTTGAATAGGGCTGTGGAAAATCAAGCTGATCGTAGTTCAACAAAATCGATAGAAAAGCCTTAGGCTGAAACCGCATGGTCATCATACCCTCTACAGAAAATCTTTTGCCGTTAAAAAATCGGCCCACCGAAGTTTCGACGCCATAGGAAAAAAGTCTTCGCATATCGGATTGATATTCAAACCCAACGCTGTTATAATGATAGCCACGGTCACCCGGCAGAGGAACAGCATTATCTTTGCCCGAAGGATCAAAATCATCGAACAAAAACGTAAAGCTATTTGCGATTTCAAAGCTGAACTGGGATTGATTCTTGAACTGTGCTTCGTAGCGGGTCAAAAAATCGTAGTCGGTGTTTTTGAAATCACGACTTGGGCTCCAGAGTACAATTGGAAAGAACTGAAACGAGTGGTTTTGAAAAATCCCTTTTTTAGGCCAAAAGACGCGTTCGACGCTGAGAATACCTTTCATAATATCGGTTCGACGTACGAACCCCAGATCCGAGGTAAAATCATCATCGATAAAAATTGCTTTCGAATATAAATTCCAATTTCGGGAATTGTATCTCAAAGTGGACCCAGACGCAAAGTTGCCTGTCTTGTCATCGGGTTGAAAAGATTTATGTACAAAAAATTGCCCCGTCCAAGTATTATCTTCCGAGGCGAGGTTGTAATCGATACCCAAAACCCTATTGTATTCATCTTCACGCTCGATAAAATCATAATCATTGAACGCTTTTTTATTGATAAAAAAGACCCCGATATTCGATCGGGAAAAGACCCGTTGTTGCAGGGCCAGCATTGTATTGTTGTTTGAAGGGATTTCATTTTCCAAATCTTCTGCGGTCTGGATGTTCAATACACCGACCCGAAGGTTTTTGGTCAGCTTCCCACTTAGGCGTACGCCTCCAAGAATCTTATTTTCGATCGTATTACCGGCCGTATCACTGGCGATACCTATACGTCTTGAAAAGAAAGCGGTGGCGTCGCGCCGGTCACCAAAGCTGGCAAAGAGATCATTGTTGTCGATAAAAAATTGCCGCTTCTCTGGCAATGATACCTCAAAGCGAGTTAGGTTGGTCACCTGATCGTCAACCTCGACCTGGGAGAAATCAGGGTTGACGGTGACATCGAGATTCAGATTATTGCCGATCGAAATTTTTGAATCACCTCCGATCTTAAGCGTATTGAGCCCATCGTCGTTCTCAAAGTCTTTTTGGGAAAGCGCGTTGATATAGGGAATGATGGCCAAAGGCGTTTTCGATTTACCCAATGGTTTTTCGAAAATCATCTCGCCCATAAATGCGAGGTTGAAAATCAGTTGGTTTTGCGGAAGCCGCGTCCATGAACTTCTTTCGTTGGATTGCGTTTCGATTCGGTAACTATTGAATCGCCATTTTTTGGCACCTTCCTTAAATTTGATGGATGTCATGGGAATGACCATTTCGGCGGTAAAATAATCATCGAATATTTTGGAATCGCCCTTCCATTTGACATCCCATGAAAGGTTGAAATCGGTTCTGCTGGTGCCGCCATTGGCAATCAGGGCCTCGCGCCGTACCCCATATGGATTGATCCCAAACAAAAATGCATTCGTTCCATCACTGTAGGTGTCAAAAACCAGGGAAAAGCTGTCGCTTCCACTTCCCCTAAAGTCTCTTTTTAACGATTGCGTCGCGTAGTTTCGCCCAGAGGAATATGCCTTAATGCCCACATATAGATTCTTCTCGTCATATAACAGTTTTATCTCTGACTGTTTACGGGCTTGTACCGAATCCAATGGAAAATATTCCCAAAAATCATTGGCACTTTCAGCAAGTTCCCACACCGGTTCATCGAGAGCGCCATCTGGTACAATAGTTTCGGAAATATGTTTTACGATGACCGATTTGCTTTGAATTTGAGCCTTGGAAAGAAATGAAATGGAGACAAATAGGGAAACCCAAAGAAATCTTGGCATTGGTCGCGAATTAGCTAGTGCCGCAAAAATAGAGGATCAGGGTGTTAAAAAAATGCCAAACTTTTGACCCCTAGGGCTTCTTTTTAGGTGCTCTCTTTGCCTCTCTCAGACTTTTCATGAGCATCCATTCGATTTGGCCATTGGTGCTACGAAATTCATCGGCCGCCCATTTCTCGATTGCTTTGAGCATCTCTTCGTTCAATCGTAATGCAAAAGCTTTTTTTTTGGCCATGGTAATTATTTGCAAATACTTCTGATGTGTTCTTTCAATGAGTTGGTATAGGCAATACTCGTATTATCTGTTTTTATCGCGTTCCAGGATGACTTTCAGGGCAGACTGATTCTGATTGAATACAGAGGTCACCACACTCCAACCTTCTCTTGCCTGTTTATTCAATTCCTTCTCAAATTCGGCATCTCCATTTTTGAAAAATTTAATGCCTTGACTTATTACTTTATACTCTTTCATACCTTTTTATTAAAATACCTGTTGATGACCTGTGTTGCTTCCTTTTCTTTTTGAGTTCCGATCAAAAGCTTTTTACCGGTCTTGAATTCGATTTGAATTCCCTTGTTTCCCTTTACATTGAGCGCTTTTCCCTTTCTGCCAAAAGAGGCCCTGTAACCCCAACCTCCGTACTCCTTTATCGGACTATAGGTACGAACATAACATTTTTCCATTTCATTCCAAGGAATCGTTTTTTTCGAAAATTGGAAAGGAATGAATTGGTAGTGAATACCTTGCTCGTTTATTGAGGTCTTCAGTTTTAGTAGATAAAATAGAACGAATATGGGCACAAAGGAGACGATGACGATTATTTTGACAATGGAGTCATTTGGCGAAACATTATTCACTGTTTCCTTGGCGATGAACCAAGTATAAAGTAGAAATAACAGCAAGATCGCCAAACCGATGTTCATCAATCGCAACCACCACTGATTAAACCGTTGCGTTTCACTAAATACCCTCATATGCTAATGATTTAGGGTTCCAGCGTTTACGATCGGTGATGCGTCTTTGTCGGAGCATAATACCACCATTAGATTGCTGACCATGGCCGCTTTTCGTTCCTCGTCAAGTTCGATTATTTCGTTGCGGCCCAATTCGTCCAAGGCCATTTCCACCATACTTACAGCCCCTTCCACAATTTTATGCCGTGCAGCTACGATTGCCGTTGCCTGCTGTCTTTTCAACATGGCATTGGCAATTTCCTGTGCATAGGCCAAATAGCCGATGCGGGCTTCCAGTACCTCGATGCCTGCCATTGCCAGACGTTCTTGGATTTCTTTTTCAAGGGCCTCGCTTACTTCATTAACGCTGGATCGAAGGGTAATGTCTTCATCGAGCCCCTCATCGGCAAAATTGTCATACGGGTACATGCTTGCCAATTTACGTACCGCGGCATCTGTCTGCACCCGAACGAAGTTCTGATAGTCGTCGACATCAAAAGCGGCCTTGTAAGTATCGGTGACACGCCAGACCAAAATGGTACTGATCATGACGGGGTTTCCCAATTTGTCGTTGACCTTCAATCGCTCGCTGTCAAAGTTACTTGCCCGTAGTGAAATCTTCTTTTTGGAATACAACGGATTTACCCAGAACAATCCATTTTTCTTGATGGTGCCCACATATTTTCCAAATAGCAAAAGCACTCTTGAACTATTTGGGTTCACAAGTACATGCCCCGGTATACAAAACATACCGAAAAGAAAAATTGGAATACCCAATATGGGTACCCCGCGTAGGGTAAGGAATACGCCTAGGATTAAAGCGATGATGCATACCGCAAGCATTAGATAGCCATTTATGGGTACTATGGTTTTCTCTTTTTCCATGATCAAATTATTTATATGATATTAAAATGATATCATAAATATATCAAATTGATTTTATATGGACAAATTTTTTTAAGAGATCAGCTTGCAAAACTACCTACGGGCCTTTTTGGTTCTGAATTTTTTGACCCTCTTTCGGTTTGGATTTTTAAACAAACGTTTAAAAAATCCATCTCTTTTTATGGGTTCGCAGTCCAGCATTTGAAGAACGTGATTATCGGTTCTTGGAAATCGTGCCCTTGTTATGGAATTGAATTCGGGATCTCTGTTCAACTTTTGCATCCATAATGCGAATATCGGAAGCGCCGCACTCGCCCCTTGTCCTAAACTTGTGTTTCGAAAACCGATTTCGTGGTTGTCCAACCCCACCCAAGTCACATGTACCAATTTTGGGGTCAGTGCGACGAACCAAGCATCTTTATTATTTTGTGTGGTACCAGTTTTACCCGCAATGTCATTTCGCAACTTATAGGTCGTTCGCAGGCGGGAAGCTGTTCCCTGATTGATTGTCGATTTCATCATTTCAAGCATAATTTGACCGGTTTCCTTTGAAAATGCACTGGTTTTGGCCCTTTTTGGCTCGAAACTCTCTAAAATGGAGTCTTTTTGATTGGTGATGGTTTTAATTAAAAAGGGCAGCACAGCCTTTCCGTTATTGACATAACTGGCATAGGCTCCTGCCAATTCATTGGCATAAATTTCCCCAGTGCCCAGAGCCAGGGATGGTTGTTTCGGAAGTTCGGAAAAGACTCCCATGTTTTTCGCTTGTACCAAGACATTTTCGATTCCGGTTCTCTCAAGCACTTTCACCGCCACCGTATTCACCGAATTGCTTAGTGCCATTTCCATGGAGTAGTTGAGATAGGTTTCGTCTTCATCTCCGCTATTGCTTGGGGACCACCCCTTTAGATTTTCATACTCCACTTCTTGTGCCGAAAAATAGGTACAGGGCGGGATGCCTACTTCCAGTGCGGCGGTGTAAACTATTGGTTTGAAAGTAGATCCGACCTGGCGCCTGCTCTGTGCCACATGATCGTATTTGAAATATTTGAAATTGACCCCGCCTATCCATGTTTTTACCGCTCCGGTCTTTGAATCAATGGCAATCGATCCCGTGTTCAAGAATTTCATATAGTGTTGCACACTGTCGATCAAACTTGCTTCCACCGATTTTTCGCCTTCCCAGTCAGCCAATGTGATTGTTTTTTTGTGACTTAATGAATCCATGATCTGATTTTCCTCCAAACCGGATTTTTTCAATTTTTTATAGGCGTTGGTTCTTTTTACCAGCTTGTTGATCAACTTTTTGTCTTTTAACCAAGGAGCGTTTTTTCCATGGCTCTTTTCAAATTTCCGCTGTAATGATGACATATGTTGCGCCATGGTTTCCTCCGCTAACCGCTGCATTTTAGAATCAAGGGTGGTATAGATTTTTAGACCCGAGGTGTATATGTTGTAATCATTGCCTTCCTCTTTTTGCCTGTCGGCCCAGGCGAGCATTTTCTTTCGTACTTCTTCCCTGAAATAGGGGGCAAGCCCATCATCGTAATCAAAATCCCTATAATTTAATTTTAGCGGAATTTTCAATAGGCTGTCTTTTTCACTTTCTGAAATAAAATCGTTTTTGAACATGGAGTGGAACACTAGATTTCTTCGTTCCAAGCTTTTCTCAGGGTAGACCCTGGGATTGTATCCATAGGTCGCCTTCAGCATTCCAACGAGTACGGCCGCCTCTTCAAGTAAGAGTTTTTCGGCCCTTTTATTGAAAAATTTTAATGCAGCGCTCTCGATTCCAAAAGTATTGTCCCCGAAGGAAACCGTGTTCAGGTAGTGCGTCAAGATTTCATCCTTTGAATAAATATCCTCTAAGCGCGAAGCGATGAACATTTCTTTTACTTTATCGACTGCAATGTTCGTTTTTTTTCTTTCCCTTCGGGGATATAGGTTTTTGGCAAGCTGTTGTGTCAAGGTACTGCCACCCCCTGATGATTGATCTTGCAATAAAATGGTCTTGAGTGCCACACGAAAAAGACTGGGATAATCGACACCTGAATGGTCATAGAAACGTTCATCCTCGATTGCCACAAGGGCCTGCAATAACGGTTTTGGAATTTTATGAAATGCAATAGGCTGTCGGTCAAAAAGAAAGTATTTGCCTATGAGAACACTGTCTGCCGTAAAAACCTCTGAAGCCCTTTTGTATTGAAATTCCGAGAGTTCACTTTTATCGGGTAGCTTGCCCCAGGCTCCGAAACGAACACTAAGAACGAACAGTAATGTCGCGACCAGCGCCGTCAGGAAAAGAATAATAGTATATCTGAGCAGGTTTGATTTTATTCCTCTTAGCATGGATCAAAACTTGGCTATCGCAAGATTGTATTAATTATCCAAACACCACAATAACTTAACAATAGATTAAAATCGCTTTTTCTATTTTTGAACGCGTTTTAGAAAATTGGCCGGAATGAAAAGAGTTACCTTACTAGTTTTATTATTGACTCAATTTGCATTTGCAGATGCACCCTTTTGGTCAAAAACCGGCCACAGGGTCATCGGTGAAATTGCCCAAGGGCATTTGAAAGGAAAGGCAAAACGGACGATCAACGACCTTTTGGACGGACAGAGTTTGGCCGCCGTATCCAATTTTGCAGATGAGATAAAGGCAGATTCGCTATATCGTAAATTTAGTGCTTGGCACTACGTGAACATTCCCCATGGAAAAAATTATGCTGATGTTGAACCTTCTAGATATGGTGACTTGGTCTTTGCCATTCAAGAATGCAAACGAATTGTCAAAGACAAAAGAAGTTCTCGTGCCGAACGGGTTTTTTATCTAAAAATGTTGATTCATTTTGTGGGCGACCTGCATCAGCCCATGCATGTGGGAAGATTGGAAGACAAAGGCGGCAATGATATTCAACTTCAATGGTTTGACGAGGGCAGTAATCTGCACAAGGTTTGGGACGCCAACATGATTGACGACTATGGCATGAGCTATACTGAATTGGCCGCTAAAATGCCTCAATTGAACAAGAAACAGGTCAAGTCTATTCAAGAAGGCGATGTTTCGGAATGGGTCGAAGAATCGCAAGAAATGGCCGATCGTATCTACGAATCCGTTGAAGTGGGCCAGAAGCTTTATTATCGTTACGGTTATGTATGGTGGCCAACCGTTGAATCGCAACTTCAGAAGGGTGGGCTTCGTTTGGCAAAAGTGCTGAATGAACTCTTTTAGATGACCTTTTGGTGTAGATTGTCGTATAAATTGGGCGTATGACCAAAAATAATATGGGCAGGATGATATTATTCGTTAATTGATGTAGAAGTCTCGGTGCGAGGAAATTAGCGTGTTGTCCCGCATACTAAAGATAGCTCGAAACTTTGATAGACTAAGGACATAAAAAAACGTCCGTCAATTGGCGGACGTTTTTTTGTTCCCGGACGCAAAAATTTGGCACGAGGTTTGTATTACTGAAGATGAAGTTGGGTATGTGGAAATTAATAGGACTTACCCCCAGATTAAAGACAGTACGCAACTTTTCGACATAGGTATAAATAGACGTCCGCCCAGGCGGACGTTTTTTATTTTATGACCCTAAAGGTCAAGTTGATTCGCTCGCCTATAGGTCTCGCCGTTTTCGGAATTTGATGCAACCAATGATGCTGCGTTTCTCCCTTCATTAATAGCAGGCTACCATGTTCCAACAATATTTTATGCTTCAAACTTTTATCGCTTTTATGCCTGAGATGGAAAAAACGTTCTTGCCCCAATGAAATTGAAGCGATGATCGGGTTATCTCCCAACTCCTTTTCATTGTCGGCGTGCCATCCATTACTGTCCCTTCCGTCACGGTAAAGATTAAGCAAACAAGTCGTGAACCTGGCACTGCAGTGCTTCTCTATTTTTCGCTTTATCTCAGAAAGTTCTTTAGTGAATTCATTTGGACGCATCGTGATGTTGGAATACGAATAGGTTTTGTCGTTGTTTCCATAGAGGGCGGTCAATCTGGGCTGGGCATATGTTTTTCCGAATACCTTGATGTCATCTTGCCGCCAAAGAACGGTGGTCGTAAATATTCTAAGGTAATGATCGGCTTCTTCGTGACCCAAAAACTTGGGGCAATAAAAAATATCGCTGTCGGGCAAATTCAAGTTGTGTCTTTTCAAGAGAACCCGCCTACTCATGAAATGACCTGTTTTAGCTGGTTTCTATACTGCGAAGGGCTTTGCCCAGTAAATGACTTGAATGATTTATTGAAATGCGAAAAGTTGTTGAAACCGCATTCGAAGCAGACCTCCGTAATTGTCAGGGGCTGTTCGGCCAACAATTTCGAGGCATGGGTCAAGCGATATTCGTTTACAAACTGAACGAAGGTCTTGTTTGTAATTTTCTTGAAATACCTGCAGAATGATGGTACGGTCATGCTGACCAAATCGGCCATTTTATCCAAAGATATTTCCTCCCGGAAATTTGTTTTGACATAGTTGAAAACCTTGTTGATACGATCGTTGTCTTTCACTTCGGTCTTCAATGAAAAACCTTCGGCGTTCAACATGACCAAATCTTTCGAATTGGCCAGGTCGTTCAAAATATTCAAAATGGAAAGCAACCTTTGAAAGTCGGGTTGGTATTCCAAGATTTCCATCTTGCTACCGATTATTTTTTTTGTTCGGCCCGAAAATGCAATTCCACCTTTCGCCATTTCAAAAAGGCCAAGTATTTTTTTCATTTCCGGAATATCGAAAAAATCGTTTCCCAAGAAGTCGGACTTCATCTGAACAACGGTCTCACTTTCATTGCCGGTCAAGGTATCGGTGAAACCGCAATGTGGTAGGTTACTGCCGATAAGTGCCAAATCACCATCATTATAACAGGAAACATGGCTGCCGATCTGCCTTTTGCCAGAGCCACCGTTCACATAGACCAATTCTATCTCAGGATGGTAATGCCAGGTAGTGCCGTTTTTGTTCTTCTTTTCAGAATCAAACCTTTGATATGTAAAAGAATGGCCAAAACTAGGCTCTATGGCTTCAAAAGTAGGCTTTTGCTGTATCATTTCTTTTTTCATAACAATAGTAAAATTACGATGGCGGTTTTACCAAAGACTATGCAAAATTAACCAAAATGTGTTCTATTTTAACCTTTAACAATTATTTAGCCTTGATGATGGTTAAAATAACACATAAACAGGAAAAATCTGTCCTAGTACAGACTGAATCTCGGCGGTAGATTTGTACCAAAATTAATTGTTAACCTTAAAACCTACATCTATGAAAGCTAAAATCAGTAAAACGCCAACAGAGGCAAGGACCAACTCCTTTTTTTCAAGCTTCAAAACAAGTAAAAGAGTTCAATGGTCGAATTATCGAAATCACAGATAACAAAAAACAAAATCTAAACAAACCGGTTTTAACCGATATAAAATAACAAGGATGAAAAAAACAATAAGAACAGTAGCCGCTATCGCATCGCTATTTACAGCGACGGCATTAATGGCAAGCGAACCCAGACTGGAAACCGATGAAAAATCAAAAAGTGTCGTTTTCAGGTGGGAAGGCGAACGGGAAATGACCTCCCTGAAATTTATTGACGATACAGGCCGTGTCATTTATTCAGATTCAATGACGCCGAGCAAGAACTATGGCAAGAGGTTCAATTTGGAATCCCTTCCCTATGGAGATTATACTCTCGAAGTTGAAAATGCCTTAAAGGAAATCGTTTATGCACTTCGATTGACCAAAAATGGGATAATTATGCTCGATTCCGACGAAAGCCCAAAGCCCATCTATAGAAAAGTGGACGGAATGCTCTTTCTCAGCCTTTTGAACCTTAAGCAAGAAGAGGTAAAGGTCACAATTTTCGATTCGTTGGGAAGAGCCCTGTACAAAGAGACTTTTAATAATACGATGTTCGTGGAAAAAGCCTTCAATTTCAAAAATGCTTTTGAGGGCGAATATTCGATCGTTGTAAAGAAAGATACGGACACCTATTACAAAACCATTGAAATCTAGCGGTTTTTGAAGTTTTGAGCGATGCTTATAGAACTAAGAATGGTGACTACAATCCGGCCAAAGACCGTATTTAAAGGTTAATATCATGAAGAAAAAAATCGAAAGAATGTTGGAGGAAATAGTTTTACTGTTTGCTTCAAAAAAAAGATCGTGGTTCGACTAAAACAAAATAGTTGGTTAAGTTGAGTTAATACCCCAAAGGTGAGATGCCAATTCGCGGCACAGGCCTTTGGGGTATTTGTTATTGGATAACATCAAAATCTTAAATACCAATAAGCCCAGAACATTAACAGAAATTGCAATGGAATACGCAGTAGCAACATCCATTTAGGCAGTCCCATAGAAGCCTTTTTATCAAAAAGCATGTGAAGGTGCACGGGCAAAAAAAATGTAAGCATGGCGATGATTAGGTATATTGCCGCGTCTTTGGTAGCGGGAAAGCATAGCGCCACCCCAAGGCAAATCTCGGCAAGGCCACTAAAGGTCACCAAAAATTTATGGCCTGGCAGGTAACCGGGCAAGATGCGCATGTACATTTGAGGGCGTATGAAATGCATCAGTCCAGCCACGAAATAGACTATTGCCATCAAGTATAGGTGCCATGGGTAGATCATTTATTTTGGTATTGGTCGATGTTTATCAATCTCTCGAGATTCAATCAAGGTTTAGAATCCATTTTTTCTTTCCGATGACTTTCATTGGATGGCAAGCGCCCCAGAGTGAACGATATTACTTTTTTGACGAAATCCAATCATTGATTTTATCTTCCAATAGGGCCAAAGGCACACAGCCCGTTTCCAAAACTTGGTTATGGAATTCACGGATGTCGAATTTATCACCCAACTCTTTTTCCGCCTTTGCTCGAAGCTCACGAATTTTAAGCTGTCCGATTTTATAGGAAAGTGCCTGACCCGGATTGGCCATATAGCGTTCGATTTCAGATATGATGCTCGCCTCGGATTCGGCTTCATTGTCCAATGAATATTGAATGGCCTTCTCACGTGTCCAGCCTTTTGAATGCAAACCTGTGTCGACCACTAGTCGAATGGCACGATGCATTTCCGCGCCCAGCATTCCAAAATACTGATAAGGATCCTCGTAGAGCCCCAGTTCTTTGCCCAATGATTCGGTGTAGAGGGCCCAGCCCTCTCCAAATGCACTGTACCATAGGGTCTTCCTAAATTTAGGGAGGTCTTCGTTTTCCTGCGTCAACGAAATCTGAAAATGATGCCCTGGAATGGCTTCGTGAAGAAAAAGGTCTTCATCTGAATAAATATTGTACTTTTTCACATCTGGAATAGGAACATAGAAAATTCCAGGACGTGTGCCGTCAACAGACCCAGGATTATATTCCGCACTTGCGGAAGCTTCCCTGAAGGCTTCCGTACGACGAACTTCGAAAGCCGTTTTAGGCTGCTTGTCGAACAACTTGTCGACCTTGGGCTTCATTTTTTTATGGATCGCATTGAAATTATCGATGACCTGCTGCGGATCTGTGAAGGGCATCAGTTCCTTTTTGTTCCTTACATAATCAAAAAAAGACTTTAGGTCTCCCTCAAACCCGACTTGTTCCTTGATTTTTTCCATTTCAGCCGAGATCCGGGCAACCTCTGAAAGTCCGAGCTCATGAATTTCATCGGCTGACATTGTGGTCGTAGTGTATAGTTTTATTTGATGGGCATAGTATTCCTTTCCCTTCGGCACCGCATCATAGCCACTTGACTCACGACCCGCCTCCATATACTCGGTGCTCATAAAATCGCGCAGGTCTTTATAGCCCGGAACGATTTTCTCCGAAATCGTTTTGGCATATGCCGCTTTCAATTTGGTTTTATCCTCGTCGGAAAAACCATCAGGAAAATTTTTGATCGGGCTGTAGAAAAGATTATCCTCTAATTTTGCATCGGCGACGCTGGTCAATTGCGGGATTACTTTTTTGATCAATGACTTGGGCAATACATTGCCAGACTTTATGCCCGCTTGCATTTTTGTTTTCGCCGAGGCCAACCACTCACTGTAATCGTCTAGCCTTGATAACCAATTTTCATAATCGTCCACGGTTTCAAATGGTTGCGCACTGGCACCACTGGCCAATTGTCCGATCATCAAGTTCAGCGACCACATTTGGTCTATAGGCGTGTAGCTGGGAAAATCAAGACCTTCAAGGTTAATATCACATTCCCACTGCATGATGGCCTTGCTCATTTTTTCGCTTTCAGAAAGATTGGCATCGTCATAGTTGGCCAATTTCGATTTGTAATTGGTGAAATATTCCCGTAGTTCCTTTTCAAAGGTGGAGGACAAAAAATTCGGCAGCGTATCGTTATAGCGGGAATCTCCTTGAAAAGTCGCACCGAGCGGATTCAGTTTTAATCCATCTTCGTAATAGGCATTCAAGACGTCTGCCAGTGGCGGATATTCTTTGGTGGCTTCCTTGGGTTCTTCTTTGCAAGAGATGATCAGCACGAACAAGGTTGCGAATAATTTTACTTTCTTCATTATTAAGCGAGTTAGAGATTTGATTCAGAGATATTTTTGATACCGGTCTTTTTTATATTGGGGAACAGAGGGATTTTCCATGAACAGGGCAAGCATCTCCCTTGGTTTTTCTTTTAAAAACATCAATTCATAAAATTGTTGTACCGTCAAGGTATTCTCAGATTGTTCGACAAGAGCGATTTCATCGCCTGTGCTAACCTCGCCCTCCTCTAAAATACGTACATAGGTGCCCGAACGATTGTGGTTTATGAATTGGCGAAGTATTTTTTGATTGCCAAAGCGAATTCCGAGTTTGTAACAAGGTTCCCTAGGCTGTGATACCTGCACCAGGGCCGTACCGATTTTATAGATATCGCCGATTCTGATGACTCCTTCGTCTAGACCTTCAACTGTCAGATTTTCTCCGAACATACCCCAATTCCACTCAAGGTCCGGGTAAAGTTTTTTCCAATAAGGATAGTTATTGGAAGCAAAAAGATAACAGGCCTTGTTTATGCCGGCATGGTGCACCCGGTCTATTACCGTATCGTTCGCAACATCATTTTTGGTCAGATAAAGAGGTTCATCGACAGGATATTTGAAGATTCCGGTTTGCTCGATTTTACCATTCCATTCAATTGTCGTTGGGTTGCCAATATTGGTAGAAATTACCTTCATCCTGTAAAAATAGAAAAACCATCTGCCAATTGACAGATGGTTTTGCTTTGATTGATGAAATCTTATACCGTTATTCTTCCTTGTCCAATTTTTTGGTCATTGTAAATCCAACAAATAAACCTATACCTGCCATTAAGAAAATCGTGCCTGGATAAGCAATGTCTTCATCCAGCCCAATTTCGCTTATAAATGCAGCAATAAATATGGCTAACCCAATGCTCATAAGTAAAAGTGCCACATTCATTAAAATAATTTTCCAAGTTGGGGTCCGTCCCTTTCTACTAAAGAAAATACTTGCATCGGCCCCTTTTTCTATAAGTGCCAAACGCTCTTTGTTTCTTGTGGTGTAATAAAGGTACATTATCGCGAATACAGCTATGAAAAAACTGATGGGGATTAAAATTGCCTCTGCCATGATGTTCGTTTTTTATTTGATTAATTTTATTCGGTTCATGGGTATGACGGCAAGTTTTTAATCATGGTTACAACTTTTCCTAAATATTTTGTAGATATCATTGTAACCGATGGGCTTTTATTATCGTCAAAGACATACATGTCAACCGACAACGACCAATTTTATATCGACAAAACAGTGACCGGAGACAATGCCGCTTTTGCAGTATTGGTCGATCGTTATAAAAATATGGTTTTCACACTTGCCTTACAGATGCTCAAAAATAGAGAGGAAGCGGAAGAAGTGGCGCAAGACGTATTTCTGAAAGTACATAAGCATATAAAAGGCTTTAAGGGCGACTCGAAGTTTTCGACTTGGATGTATAGAATAGCCTATAATTCGTGTTTAGATCGGATCAAAACCTATAAAAGAAAATACCATACCGTAGGTATCGATGATTTCAATATCAATCAAATAAAGAGCTTGGAAACGGCTTTCGACCTTATGGATATGGCCGACCGAGAAAATGCGGTCAAAGAATGTCTAGACCGATTGCCCGAGGAAGATGCCGTGCTGATCACACTGTTTTATTACAAAGATTTGAAACTCGAGGAAATTGCAAAAGTTGTTGGTATCGAACCGAACAATGCCAAGGTCAAACTATTTCGTGCAAGAAAACGTTTGGCAGTAATTTTAAAGGAAAGATTGGAACCCACAATGTTAGAAAATTATGGAGAAGGAAACAGATGAAAAATTGAACGAATTTACAGAAAGGTTGCTAAAGGATTTACCCTTGGAATCTCCTTCTTTGGGTTTTACGACCAAATTGATGTCGCGTATCGAGGTCTTGTCAAAATCAAGCATTACAGAATATAGACCCCTTATTTCAAAAAAGGTTTGGGGTGTTCTCGGTGTTTTGGTTTTTGGTGTTATGGCTTACTTTATTTTTGGGAATGTACAGGCGGAAAATTCGTGGGCAGCGACCCTGCAAATTGATTTTCTCACGGGGCTGGAGTTGCCGGCTATGCCCGATTTTAAAATTTCCAATGTTTTCTTTTATGCCGTAATCGGTTTTACTTTCTTTATCGGTATACAGGTTTTGTTCCTCAAAAATCACTTTGATAAACGGTTTTCGATCTATTGATTTAATTGACCCGATCTACAAAAATGTTTGAGGGAATATAGGTCTCAACTTATTTGGAATTAAAGTTGTTATAACTCGATTTGGGCAAAAACCGGACAGTGGTCCGATAAAAAAATATCATTCAACAGTTCTGAAAATACGGCATATTTGTTAACTTTTTCAACCTTTTTTACAAAAATGTAGTCGATGACCTTTCGCTCTTCGAAAGGTCTATTATCGAAGCCACAGCTGGTCCAATCGGGCCCGTAGGTGAAGGCGGCGACACTGCTCGTATTGACCAAAGTATTCTCCCCGTCAGGTTTGGTCAAGGTTTTTATGGCCACAGATTCGGGAACAAGATTAAAATCACCGGTAAGGACCAATGGTAGACCATTGGCCAATTCATTCGCCTTTTGTTTCAATAGTTTGGCACTTTCCATTCGCGCAATGTCGCCCACATGATCGAAGTGGGTATTCATAAACATGAACTTCTTTTCGGAATTTCTATCCTTGAAAATCGCCCAAGTAGCTATTCTCTCCAAGGCCGCGTCCCAACCTTTACTTATCTCTTCGGGTGTTTCACTTAACCAGAAGGTGCCACTGTCGAGCATTTCAAACCGCTCTTTGCGATAGAAAATAGGGGCAAACTCACCTTTGTCTTTTCCATCTTCCCTGCCGACACCCACGGTCTCGTATTGATTTAAATGTTCTTTGAGATAGTTCAACTGTGCCACTAAAACTTCTTGCATCCCTATAATATCCAAATCATAGAAATTGATCATCCGTACCACATTTTCCTTTCGATGATGCCAATTCTGTTTGCCATCCTCGGGATTATCATATCGAATATTGAAAGACATTGCATCAATTGCTTCATTTTTTTGCGCGAAAGAAAATGAAACAAAGAGAAGCATATGTAGGAATGCTAGCGATAACTGGTTTTTCATCTACTGAATCTTAATTTTTGCAGTTTACGATGACAAAAAGAATTGATCTTTAAATCGGGGTCAACCAATCTCGGAGATTTTTACAGGCCGATTTTCTCGAAGTGATTTTATTGCGGCAAGGCCTATTTTGAGCGATTGCAAACCATCTTCCCCACTTACTGGCATCATGGTGCCGTTTTCAAGGCCTTTAATAAAATCCCCCATTTCGGTTTTATAGGCTTCTTCATAACGCTCAAGGAAAAAATGCAGGGGTAAGGCTGCATGTATCCCTTGCTCATTATACAGTTTATGCGAATCGTGAAAATTGTTGTTGGACTGTACCATACCCTTTGAGCCGAACACCTCCACCCGCTGATCATAGCCATAGGAAGCTTCCCTGCTGTTATCTATGATGGCCATGGTGCCATCGGTATATGTGAGGGTTACAACTGCTGTATCAATATCGCCGGCATCACCTATGGCCTGATCTACTAGAACGGCTCCCTTAGCGTAAACTTCTTCCACTTCCTTGTCCACCACAAAGCGGGCCATATCAAAATCATGAATGGTCATGTCTAGAAACAAACCTCCGGATTTTTCGATGTAGCTTACGGGTGGTGCTCCTGGGTCACGACTGGTAATTTTGACCAAGTGAGGTTGTCCCACCGCCTCATTTTTTACCAGTTCCCGAACCTTTTTGAATTCTTTGTCAAACCTTCTGTTGAAGCCCAGCATTAATTTTACCCCGGAACCTTTGACGACTTCCAAAACCTGCAAAACGCGTTCCAGGGAAAGATCCAACGGTTTTTCGCAAAAGATATGAAGTCCTTTGTTTGCGGCCATTTCAACATAATCGGCGTGGGTATCTGTTGGTGAACAGATTAAAACAGCATCAATTTGCGAAATATCCAACATTTCTTCATAAGAATCACTAATGTTGGGAATACCCTTGTCCCTGGCATATTTCAAACAATCCTTATCAGGATCGGTCACTGCGATCACTTCTACATTATGCGCCAGGAGTAGATTGTCTAGATGTATTTTGCCGATTCTTCCTAATCCGGCTACCGCTAACTTTAGTTTTGTCATTTCTAATCGAATTTATTACAATCCTAACGATTTTATATACGCTCTATTGGCCCGCGCACACTTTTTGGGCTCTCCCATTCCTGGAAGTATATCTTGTTCGACAACGATCCAATCTTCATAATTTATGTCATTTAACAGTTTGACCACGGCTTGAAAATCGACAGCGCCCTTACCCAGTTCACAAAATACCCCCTTTTTTATGGCGTCGAAATAGTCACCGTTCACTTCGCGCGATCGCTTAGCGACCTTTGGGTCAAAATCCTTGAAGTGAACGTGCCATATTCTCTCAGAATGTTTTTGCAATGCCTTTACCGGGTCGCCACCTCCAAAAGCATAATGGCCCATATCTAGGCACAGGCCCAATAAATTAGGGTCCGTTAGAGCCATAAGTTTATCGATTTCCTCCGGTGTTTCAATATATCCGCCACAATGATGATGGAAAACCGTTCGGATTCCGAAGGTATCCTTAACGGCAGCGGCAATTTTTTCGGCCCCTCTTGCATACACTTTCCATTGTTTTTCCGAAAGGCCCATTTCTGCACTTATTCTTCCTGCATTCAGGGTACGCTCTGGAACGGTGCCGTTGTCATCCGCCAATACTATAAAAGCATTCTCAAAACCAGACTCATACATTAATTCGGCAACCTTCAAGGCTGTTTCGGTTCCTTTGGCATGTGCACCGCTCTCTACCAAAGCCACCGGAACGAAGGCTCCCAGCAACTGCAAACCTCTTTTATCAATTTCTTCACGTAACCGTCTGGGGTCGGTGGGCATATAGCCCCAATCTCCCAGTTCGGTTCCAATATAGCCCGTTTCCTTGATTTCATCCAAAACTTGTTCAAAACCTATTTCTTCCGATTTCTCTTCCAGGTCAAATTCCAGGGCACCCCAGGAACAAGGCGCATTTGCAATTTTAATCATCATTCTTTCCTTTAAAATTTACGGGACCAGATATTCGGCCATCTTTCAATGATTACTTTGGTCTGTGTAAAAAATTCAATGGCATGTTTGCCCTGGCCATGTAGGTCGCCAAAGAAACTATCTTTCCAACCGCTAAAAGGAAATTGGGCCATTGGGGCGGCCACTCCGATATTGATGCCGATATTTCCAGCGTCGGCTTCATTTCTGAACCTTCTTGCATTAGCACCGCTACCGGTAAACAAACAGGCCATGTTTCCATAATTGCCATTGTTCACGAACTTTAGGGCTTCATCTATGCTCTTCATGGAAATCAGACTCATTACCGGACCAAAAATCTCCGTTTGAATAAGTTCTTTGTCCAAGGCCACGTTCTCTAGGATGGTCGGAGTGATGAAATTACCTTTTTCAAATCCTGAAATAGTGGCATTTCTACCGTCGAGAACTATGTCGGCACCTTCGTCGATTCCTTTCTGAATGAGACCTTCGATCCTGTTTTTACTTTCGGGGGTAATTACCGGACCCATGCTCACACCCTCATCCCATCCGTAGCCCGTAGTTCTTGATTTAGCGATTTCGTACAAGGCATCTTTGATCTGTCTTTTTTCGTCATCGACCGTAATAATGGTCGAAGCTGCCAAACAGCGCTGTCCGGCACAGCCATAAACCGAGTCTGCGATAATCTTAACGGACATTTCTATATCTGAATCGGGCAGAATGACCACTGGATTTTTGGCTCCTCCTTGCGCCTGAACCCTTTTTCCGTTGGCCGTTCCCTCGGAATAAATATATCTTGCCACCGGCGTACTCCCTACAAAACTGATGGCCTTGATCGTCGGATGCCGCAAAATGGCATCGACGGCGTCTTTGCCCCCGTGTACCATACTTATCAGTCCGTTGGGAATATCCAATTGATCGATAAGCTCGAAAATCTTCATCATCGTCAAGGGCACTTTCTCGGAAGGTTTTACAATAAAGGCATTGCCCGTTGCGATTGCGTACGGCAAAAACCAAAATACGATCATGCTCGGAAAATTAAAGGGGGTGATGCAGGCGGTAACCCCCAAAGGGTGCCGTATCATCATTTCATCGATTCCCGTGGCGATATCCTCGATAACATCTCCGGCCATTAGCATAGGTGTACCACATGCTACTTCAACATTTTCGATCGCCCTTTGGATCTCGCCGAAAGATTCGGCCTTGGTCTTCCCCGATTCATTCGTGATAATTTCGGCAAGAACCTCGGTATGTTCCTCTAAAAGCGATTTGAAACGATACAATACCTGTACCCTTTTCATGACAGGGACCTTACTCCATTCTTGAAAGGCCTTTTGGGCGGTGACCACAGCTTGTTCGACGTCTCTTTCGGTCTCCTTTCCATAGGGGGCTTTTGCCAGTACTTTTTGAGTGGCAGGGTTCAATACATCTATTGTCTCTTTTGATGCGCTAGATGTCCATCGCCCGTCTATATAATTTCTTAAAATATCCATTTGTTTACTGCTTAATCCTTTTGTTATTCCCTGATTATCCACTGTTTCCAAGCAATATATAAATCAAAATTGTGATGCCACATAAGGCTATCGACATGGGTTTGGTATATTTCCATGACGTTAAATTCACGGCGCCTACATCGGTGGGCTCGTATCGATTCTTTCTTGGATAAAAATGGGAAACGGCATACATTATAAGTACGTTCAACACAAATTCAATACCCCATAAATGCACAAAATGTATTCCATGGCCAGTATAGCCCCAGGTCATAAAAATGTAAAAGAACAGACCGAAAATCAGGGCTACCTTTGCAGCCAGTGCCGAAATCTTCTTCATAAAGAAACCTGCCAACAAAATTGAGGCTATTGGGATAAAGAAAATACCGTTCAATTCTTGGAGTAGTTGGTATAGTCCGTCTGGGGCATTGGCGACCAACGGCGCGGCAAAAATAGCCACTACGGCCAAAATCGCCGAGGTAGCCTTACCGACTCTAACCAGTTTTTTGTCGCTGCTATTTTTAGCAATATGCTTCTTGTAAATATCGACGCTAAAGAGAGTGGCAACAGAGTTTAAGACGGAATTGAAAGTACTGAGAACGGCCCCCATGATGACCGCGGCAAAGAAACCTATCAGCCATACCGGCAGTACTTTTTTTACCAATTGGGGGTAAACCGAATCTTGTTGGTCGAAGTAGGTGTCCTGAAAATAAAAATAGCAGATTACCCCAGGAAGAATGATTACCAAGGGGATCAAAATTTTAAAAAGTCCGGTAAGCAATAATCCCTTTTGGGCCTCCTTTAGATTTTTGGCCCCCAAGGCCCTTTGAATAATGGCCTGGTTCATACCCCAGAAATACAGTTGATTGATAATGAGTCCGGTAAACAATACTTCAAAGGGCAAAACGGAATCGGGAGCACCGATGACATTGAATTTTTCAGGTGCGTACTCGTATACCTTTACCAGTCCGTCTACGATATTGTTGTCCCCGATTGCCATAAGTGCCAGAATAGGTATGAGCAATCCACCGATCAAAAGTCCGAAGCCATTAATGGTATCTGAAAAAGCGACTGCTTTTAAGCCTCCGAATATGGCATAGATCGATCCGATGGACCCTATGATGACCACAGTGACCCAAAGGCCTTGCATTTGATCGACCCCAAGGATATCGGAAATGCCAAATAGACTTTCAATACCGATGGCCCCTGAATACAATACGATAGGCAATAGGGTAACCACAAATGAAAATATCAGAATTCCCGCAACCATTGTCCTCGTTAGCCCATCAAACCGGTTTTCCAAAAACTGTGGAATGGTGGTAAGCCCCATTTTTAGATATTTCGGAATAAAAAAGATTGCGGCGATGACCAATGCTATTGACGAGGTCACCTCCCAGGCTATTACTATAAAACCATTGACGTATGAATTGCCGTTCATTCCGATTAGATGTTCCGACGAAATGTTGGTCAACAACATCGACCCGGCAATGACTGTTCCGGTCAAACTCCTTCCCCCCAAAAAATAGCCATCGGACGAACCCAGATTCGTCTTGCGCAAACTATACCAAGTGAATAGGGCAACACCTCCTGTAAAAAGGACAAAGGAAGCCAATGTAATGATCAAGTCGATATTCATAAAATCGGATGTGGTTTAGAGATAGTACTTTTGCGCCTTCTTGTTCTCTTGATAGGATTGGTAAGATTCATCCACAGCGGTTTTTTGCGATATTTCTGCGACGGCGACATCCCACCAAGCAAAGCCGGGCACACCTTTTTTACGGTCTACCTCAATATATATGAGTGTGGTATGGTCTATGGACTTTGCCATTTTAAGTGCACCCTTAAGTTCCCCTACATTCGAAGCTTTTATGACGTGGGCCCCCATACTCGCAGCATTTGCGGCATAGTCGATAGGCAATAAGCCTCCATCAAGTTGGTTGGTTTTCTCGTTCCGATAACGGTAATAGGTTCCAAAGCCCTCGCTTCCCAAAGAAGCTGACAAGCCTCCAATACTAGCATAACCATCATTGTTCAATAAAACGATGGTCAATTTTTTTCGCTCTTGGATAGAGGTCACTATTTCCTGGGACATCATCAAATAACTGCCATCGCCTACCAGTACATAAATCTCACTATCGGGACTGGCCATTTTTGCGCCCAATCCGCCTGCTATTTCATAGCCCATACACGAATAACCGTATTCTAAGTGGAATCCCTTCGGATGCGACGTACGCCACAATTTATGAAGATCTCCGGGCAAACTACCAGCGGCGCAAAGTACAATGTCCTTGTCCGAGGCAAAGGAATTGACAGCTCCGATCACCTCGCCCTGAAAGGCTGGGGTCTCGTTCTTTTCAGTATAAATATCCGATACAAAATCATTCCAGCTTTTGTTGAGTCCTTCCACCTTTTTCCGGTACTCATCTGACACCTTAAAATCTGACAACGCTTTATCGATGGTTTCAAGTATTGCCTTGGCATCGCCTACCAAAGGCAAGGCACCGTGTTTGAAGGAGTCGAATTCGGTAATGTTGATGTTGATAAAGCGTACATCGGGATTTTGAAAGGCCGATTTTGAGATCGTGGTAAAATCACTATAGCGTGTTCCTAGGCCAATGACAAGATCGGCTTCCTTTGAAATTTCAATGGCTCCCGGAGTTCCGGTAACGCCTACCGCACCCAAATTTTGGGGCTCATCATAGTTTAGCGAACCCTTCCCGGCAAAAGTTTCGGTCACGGGTATCCCGGTTCTGTTCACCAGTTTTTTAAGTACTTCCGTTGCACCACTGTAAATAGTTCCGCCCCCAGCAACGATCAACGGTTTTTTACTCTCTTTGATTTGGGCTATCGCTTTCTGCAATAAAATCTGATCGGGCAAGGTTCTTCCAATATGCCATATCTTTTTTTCGAATAGATGCGTCGGAAAATTATAGGCTTCTGCCTGAACGTCTTGCGGGATACTCAAAGTAACAGCTCCTGTTTCTGCTTGTGAGGTAAGTACGCGCATTACCTCAGGCAGGGATGTAATCAATTGTTCAGGACGATAAATGCGGTCCCAATATTTTGAAATGGGCTTGAAACAATCGTTTACAGAAATGTCTTGGGTATAAGCCGATTCGAGCTGCTGCAGTACTGGGGCAACTTGTCTGGTCGCAAAAATATCACCAGGAATCAGCAAAACAGGAATTCTATTGATGGTCGCAGCCGCGGCCGCGGTCAACATGTTGGTGGCACCCGGACCGATCGATGAGGTGCAGACAAAGGTTTGTAGGCGGTTTTTGACTTTGGCGTAGGCCGCTGCAGTATGCACCATGCCTTGCTCGTTTCTAGGGACATAAAATGGAAAATCAGGATTTTGATGCAATGCCTGCCCCATACCTGCAACATTACCATGCCCAAGAATACCAAAACAGCCCGCAAAAAATTTGTTTTGCACCCCATCGCGTTCCACATACTGGTTTTTAAGATACTCGATGGTAGCCTGTGCTACTGTCAGTCTTTTCGTTTTCATTTTGATCAAAGTTTAAAATCCGCCTTTTTTTTCAATAAAACTCAAAGATTCCTTTAAGGTGGGCATAAAATTGGCGCATCCTTTTTGGGTCACCACATGTGCTCCGCTGGCATTGCCCATGCGGCAAGCCTTGTACAAATCCCACTTCTGTAAAAGGCCGTATAGAAACCCACTTGCAAAGGCATCGCCGGCCCCGAGTACATTCAATATATCTACGGGAAACCCAGGTACATCTTGTCTTGAACCATCATTGCCATAGATGCTCGCACCATCCTTACCTCTTTTTACTATCAATGTTTCGATTCCCGTAGACAATAGTCGCTGAATGGATTTGTCGATGTCTCCCTTGATTTCCGGAGCTGATATTTGTTGGTCTTTTATGGTAACTTGAGAAGTATCTTCCATGGTGGCAGCCAAGATTTCCTCTTCCGTACCGATGGCGATTTTGACCTTGGGCAATACGGCCCTCATGGTTATTCCATAAGCTCGATAATCGTGCCATTGGTCGGCCCTGAAATCCAAATCAAGAACCACTTGTACGTCGTTCTTGTTGGCTACTTCAGCTGCATAAAAAGTTGCACTCCTCGAAGGTTCCATATTCATGGCCGTACCGTTGATCAACAAAATTCGATACTCTGGTATGTTGGCTCTGTCAACATCGTCGATATCGACCTGGCTATCCGCGGCATTGTCCCTATAATAAACCAGTGGAAATCTATCGGGAGGTTCGATGCCCAAAACTACCGCACTGCTTCGAGTCGTATTCTTTACCGGGATACAATGTGTATTGACCCCCTCATTGTTCAGGAAATTGACGATAAACTCGCCCACCTTATCATTTCCGACAGCGGTCAACAGGCTTGCATTGACACCTAAGCGGGCACAGCCCACCGCAATATTCAGGGGGGAACCACCTACAAAGGCATCAAACCCTTGTATATCATTAAAGGCGGCACCGATATTCTGGGAGTAGAGGTCGATTGAAGACCTGCCGAACGTAATAACATCGTATTTTTTATTGGTCATATCTTTGTTATTTGTTCATTTCTGCCGTAACCAGAGGTAATCTTTTGTCCTTTGATGTCCATGAGTCGTATATCCATTCGTGGTCAGGGTCTGTAGTATTTGCAAGACATTGATCTGTTCCCGCCAAAAAATTGAGATAGTAACAATGAAAGCCATGTTCGGCCACGACAGGATGGAAACCTCTAGGAATCATCACCACATCATTGTGCCGGGGCCTTGTAATTTCATCAAGTGAACGGTCTTTGGTATATACCTGTTGAATAGCATAGGCTTCGGGCTTTTGAAATTTATAAAAATAAGTTTCCTCTTGAATAGGTTCCAATACGGTTCCGTCTTCGGCAAGAATACGTTCGTCGTGTTTATGGGCCGGAAAAGAGCTCCAGTTACCAGAGGGGGTATAGACCTCCCGTACCACAATACTATGGCATCCAAAACCGGGTGGTACCAGGTCATTAAACTGTCGGGTGGCATTGTCTCCCCCGAAAATTACAATCGGAGTCTCCTCGGGAGTTACAAATTTAGGAGGGTAGTCTTCTTCGGCCTTGCACCAGCCATAGGCAATATCAAGCACATCACTGGTCGCCGTTAAGGTGAACTTTGTTTGTCTGGGCAAGTATAATGTATGTGCCACTCCGCTAAACACATCTTTGCGCCCATTCCCAGTTTCCCAGTTTCCCTTATTACTTTCTACCTTAAAATTTCCACTTAATAAGACAATGACCAACTCATTTTCGAGCGTATTCCAATTCCAACTTTCGTTCAATGACATTTCCCTGGCCTCAAAACTTAGATACTGCCAATTAGCTGATTCCGGGGTAATACTATGGTATTTTCCCACACCCCTTTTTGGTCTTACTACTAATGACGAATCTGCGCCCATACTTGATACTATTTAATAAATTGACTTGCTTTGCCCGTTGCATTCAGAAGATCGAACTTTTCCAACATGAATGCTTCATAGGCCTCAATATATGTTTTTCCTGGGATTATAGGGTCAAAAAGTTCAGGGGTGTTCTTGAAAAATTCGCGATGCACCCTTGTCCATAAAAGCCGGGTATCCGTTGCGATGTTAATTTTACAAACGCCATAAGGAATCGACTTTTTGATTTCTTCAGGGGAAACCCCGGCTGCCTTCCCACTTAATTTTCCACCGGCTTCGTTTATTCTTTGTATTTCTTCTTTATTCACGGCCGAACCCCCATGCAATACCATGGGAAAATTTGGAAGACGCCTTTGTATTTCTTCGAGAATATCAAATTGCAGGCGTTGACCTCCCGAAAATTTATAGGCTCCGTGACTGGTTCCCACTGCAACGGCCAGACTATCGCATGCGGTCAATGCCACAAATTTTTCTACCTCTGATGGCCGGGTGTACCTGGCTTTCTTTTCGTCTACTGAGATGTCGTCTTCCATACCGCTAAGTATTCCCAATTCAGCTTCAACGACGATGTCTTTTTTATGGGCTTCATCAACAACTTTTTTGGTTCTATTCACATTCGTCTCAAAATCGTCATGCGAGGCGTCGATCATCACAGAATTGTATGCTTTGGAAGCTATGGCCTCAAAGGCATGTTCTTCGTTGCCATGATCAAGGTGAACAGCATAAATCGCCTTTGGATATGCTTTGGATGCCGCATCTATCATTGCCAACAACATCTTTTGACCGGCGTAATTTCTTGCTACCGGAGTCATTTGCACTATAAAAGGGGCATTCGATCTCTGCCCTGCCCTGAACAAACCCAATACTTGTTCCATAGTAAGAACATTCACGGCCGCAATGGCATACCTCCCATAGCATTTTTTATAGAAAACTTGGGGCGAAACTATCATTTGCCGGTTCGTTTGTGCCTACAATTGTAAGGACATGCTGACATAAAAAAACAATAAATAATTGATGTTCGAAAGGATTCAGGGTCTAAAGGCAATGCAAAGGTTTGCATAGATAAATGTGCGATTAAAGCCATAAAGAGGGGCTAAAGACTCCTTGAAGACGCCCTAATTATCAGTTCAGGCTTAAAGACTTCTTTTCTGTACCTAATTTTGGTTTCCTGTTCCTCAAGGTGGTGAAGCAAAATTCTGGCCGAAAGCATGCCTATACTATATACGGGCTGCCAAACCGTCGACAGGGAAGGGGTAACATAAGAAGAGTTTGGTTGATCGTCAAAACCCACTATGGAAATATCCTCGGGAATCTTGAAATCCAGTTTTTCCGCTACATGCATCGCCGAAATCGCGATGTTGTCGTTTGTCGCAAGAATGGCATCTGGCGGATTCTTTAATTTCAATAATTTCTTGGTTGGCTCTAGACCATCTTCATGGGAAAAGCCCGAAACATGCACAATGTAGTCTTTTTCAACCGGCATGTTATTGTCTTCCAGGGCATCTAGGTATCCTTGAAGCCTATGTTTGGCAGTACTTAGGTTTATGGGTCCGCCCAAATGTGCGATCTTTTTACAACCGGACTGGATTAGATATTCAACGGCCTGAAAAGCCCCTGAATAATCGTCGACCAAAACCTTGTCAGATTCCAATCCGGGACAATCCCTGTCGAATACTACGACCGGAATACCGCTTTTTTGGAGGCGCATGAGATGATCAAAATTATTCGTTTCCGAAGAAGGGGAGACCAACACCCCATCTACCTGTATTTTTGATAATTTGTCGACGATGGTCATTTCCTCTTCATAAGATTCGTTTGACAGACAAATCATGATGTTATAGTCTGAAGTACCTACCACATCTTGTATGCCCGTAATAATGGCTGAAAAAAAATGACTGGTAATTTCTGGAACTATTACCCCGATTGTGTTCGACTTCTTTTGCAATAAGTTCAACGCCAACAGATTAGGGCGATAATCCAATTTTTTGGCCAAAGCCTTTACCGCCCGTTTGGTCTCCCTTTTTAAGGCAGGATGGTCTTTTAAAGCACGGGAGACGGTCGACGGTGCTATGTTGAGTTCACGGGCAATGTCAGTAATGGTAACCCTAACCTTTTTCATGATCCGTCGCTTTTGAATCTTCGATTATCCCTTTGAGGTCACGCACTTGTGCATCAACTGAACACTTTCAATTTATTTATACGATACCTCTTAGAAAATTACAAAAAATTATGTTACCATATTGGCAATCTGGCTGCGGGAGATTAAATTGTTGAGCCTAAAACGGCTTGCGAATCAAAAAATGGCCTTAAAGCCTATTTAAGTTCCAGCACCAGTTCACCGCCATTTACAATTTGGGAATGCGGTATTGCAATATTTTCGATGGCCATACCGTTCAAGAGTATCTTTTTTATGATTTGCCCGCTCCCTTTATTATTCTTGGTCTTGATTATGAGGTTCCCTCCAGGATAATAATCCTGATGTAGACTGATTTCGATTTTGTCGAATATGCCGCCCCCCAATTCGTAAACAGGGTCTTCTTCGGTACCGCCGTTCATCTGGAACAAGCCCATTTTTAGCAATACGGCCAAACTTCCCATTAAGCCCTGGTCTTCATCGCCATTGTATCCGGTTGACGGGTCTAGTCCGCTAAAAACGGTTTCCACAATTTTTTGTGACCACTTTTGGGTGAGGTCGGGCCGCCCCAATTTATTGAAGATATGGGCCGTCTGTATTGAGGGCTGGTTGCCGTAGTTGATCGGAATACGGCTATACTCGGGATGCTCCTCGACTTCATGCGAGGTTCCCGAGGTAAAGCCCAGCTTCTCGGCTGTTTCGAATTGGGCATTCAATTTTTCCACGGCTTTTTCGGTTCCGCCCACCAACTCGGCCAAGCCAACGATATCATGTGGCACGAACCAGGTTGCCTGCGCTGCGTTGCTCTCTATAAAGCCATTTTTATGTCGATAGGGGTCAAAATTTTCCATCCATTGACCGTCAACATTTTTAGGACGCATCCAACTGGATGTTTTGTCAAAAACATTTCGATAGTTTTTTGAACGTTTTAAAAAGTATTCGTAATCTTCATTTTGGCCCAATTTTTTGGCGAGCTGTGCCAGGGTCCAATCTTGATAGGCATATTCCAGGGTCAGGCTTGCCCCATCTTGGTGGCCACCAAAATTACCTTCAGGAATAGGATAGGGCACATAGCCTTTTTCGAGATAATATTTAAATCCCCCGCCTAGGGCTGTTTTATGTTCATAGCCGGCTTTTTCCATGATGCCACCAGGCATTTGGTTTTTCTTTAAGGCCCCATAGATGTACTCCAAATCGTCTTTTATAATTCCCTTTTGAATTGCGCTAACGATAAATGGGGTAGAGGATGCCCCGGTCATGACATAGGTGTAATTGCCTCCAGAAGGCCCACGGGGAATCAATCCCCCATCTTTTTCGTATTGAAGAAGCGAACGGACGAATTCTTCCATAATATCGGGGTAGGCAAGTCCCCATAGCGTATTGATCGTCCATTGTGCTCCCCAGAACGAATCGGAGTTATAGTGGTTGAATTTGGGTTTTCCGTTCTCGTCAACCGGCAGTTGCCCTATCCGAAAGTCATCACCGGTATTGTCGGGGTAGGCCCCGTTGATGTCGCTGATGGTCCTTCGCCCTTGTAAGGCGTGCCATAAGTCGGTGTAGAAGCGGCGTCTTTCTATTTCCGAACCGCCATCAACCTTGATTCTTCCCAAAAGACTATTCCATTCCTCACGTGATTCTTCAACAACTTTTTCAAAATCCCAGTGTGATAATTCGGCTTTGCTGTTGTTGATGGCATTTTCTACCGAGGTATAAGAAATACCGACTTTCATCAAAACCTCACGTTTACCCGTATCGATGAATACAAGATAATTCCCTGTATTCTCGTCTTTATGGATCGAATTGATTTTTGAATTAAATTGAATTTGAAAATAAAGCTTGAACGGTTTGGGGCGACGGCGGGTGGGAGCCATTTCCAATTCACCTACAAGACTATAGTCATCTATTTGTGATAAGGAGCCGTTTCGATTTTCGCAAGGCCCCAACATTGTATTCAAATTGAACAGTACCGCCGGGGTCTTGTTGGCCGGAAAAGCGAACTTATGGAACCCTGTCCGTTTGGTACTGGTGAGTTCGGCGGTTAGATCATATCGATCAAGATGAACCCTATGATAGCCCGGACTTACTTTTTCGGCTTTGTGCGAAAATTTCGAATAGAAATCTGTAAAAACGGCACCCCGGTTATCTTCAGAAGTGGTAATTGGCATTACCGAAAGCCCTGAAATTTGCCAGCCATGTATGTGGCTAAAACCCTTTATGGTGTCGGTCTTATATCTGTACCCGCTGCCCCAAGCGCCGCCGATTTGGGTATCGGGACTCAAATTCACCATGCCGAAGGGACGTGAAGCGGAGGAGAACAAGAACCAACGCGAATTTTCAGTATCCAATTGAGGGTAGACCAAATCGACAATGCTCGCCGCATCGGTTTCTATAGCTGCTTTTTTTTTGTTTTCAGCACATGAAACAACCAACAGAAGTATCAGAACTGCCTTTAAAATTGTAAAAAGATACGCTTTGATCGGTTTTGGTTTATCGTTGGCGATTAAAGTTATAGAAATTTCGGCCATTTATTTGGAGTAGCTAACCAAAGGGAAAAGTAAATCTTTTTTTACCCATTCAAATGTTATCCATATTAGTTTCCGATAGCAATTGATTTGTTAGGTGAGGGGTAAAAAATAAAGGCAGACAAAAAATTTTACCTGCCTTTATGAACTAACACTAACAAAATAATTACGAAAAATTAAAACAAATATCCATTCAACCTTCGTACGTAAATCCCGTTTTAATTCAGTTGCATATGTGCACTTACATTAAGGAACTGTTGCCCCAATACTGAATATTATATATCAATAGCCTTGATTTTGCTCAAGAAAACCATCTATTCCGGAAGCTGCATCGACTGCGCTCTGCGGAATTGGGAACAATCTATGGTTTACATCGGTGTCTGATTTCTCGGTCCAAGAATCTTCATATTTGCCAAAACGTATTTGGTCACCTCTTCGAAAACCTTCCCAGTATAGTTCAAAACCGCGTTCGCGGAATAATATGTCAGCATCTACCGAGGCCAAAGCTGCAGGCGTTTGATCTGGGCGGGCCGTTCTCGATGTTCTGACCGTATTTACATCGGCCAGAGCCCCGGCGGCATCACCGTTTCTTAATTTGGCTTCTGCCCGCATCAAATATATCTCGGCCAAACGCATCATTACAAGGTCTACGCTACTAAAATTGTTGCCGTTTGGCGACGTACGGCTAAACTGGTATTTAGAGCAGCGATACCCTTTGTTGTGTAATGATCCCTCGTTTGTAAAATCTACTTCGAAGGTGTGGTTGACGTAACCGACATCCCTGTCGGGCCCATTCCCTTTTCTTTGCAGTACCGGATAAATTCTAACTCCGCCATCGCAGGTCAAGAACTGTCCGTCATCTCCTTTTCTTGGCCCCCAAGGAATACCCCTTAAGACCCCTCTGTCTATCTCGAATTCAGTAGCTTCAATACAATAATAGCTGTTTTCCGTTTCGGTTGCCACCTCTTGTACACGGCCCTCAAAATCAAGTAATTGCGCGTCAGGAACGATCGCATTCTGCTGATAAAATCTTGAATCGGCCTCGGCTGGATCGACCGGACCGTAGGCATCTATCCATGTTTGGATAAAATCAGATGTAAATGCAGGTCCGTCAGTACCATCGGCACTGGGGTGTTCTGGTCTGGGGAATAACGAACCGGCCAATGACCAATAGGCCCAGCGGCTATGCTCCCTCCTCAATACGCCTCGTTGGTCCAATGCAAATATTAGCTCGGGATTACTGTTGTTTTCATCATTGAACAAATCAAAATATTCAGGGGATAGGGAGAATGAACCCGAGTTAATGATATTATCGGTGTATTGAATTACCAGATTCATATCTTCCTGGGTAAAGTTCGGTGTGCCATAAGGGTCGCGGTACACCGCGGCATTCAAGCGCAATCTTGCCAAAAAGCCCCAAACTGCTGCCTGGGTAATCCTACCGGGTCCTCTGTCGGTATTGATAAGGTCTACCACCGAAAGGAGTTCACTTTCAATGTAATCGATAGCCTCTTGGGTTCTAAGTACCTCTGAGAGTTGGTCAGAGGATTCTTTTCTAAGCACAATACCCCAACTATCTAGCATTAACATATTCAAATATGCCCTTAGGGCCTTCATTTCGTACAAGGCCCCGGTCGCATCGGCATTCCCTTCATCTGCCAAGGGGGTCAAGACCTCAATGGCGGCCAATGTTCTTGAGATGTTCGTGGTGAGCTGGTTCCACGCGTCACCCACCAAATCGTTTGTTGGGGTGATGGTATGCTGATGTGTGGCAATAAATTTTCCGCCATCGAACCAGTCCGTTCCGCCTCGAAAAGGCAGGATTCCTTCATCGGAGGCAATCAATTGTAGACCATAGTAATTGGTATGTCTCCATACCCAAGAAATATATCCGTAGGCCGGCGCAATGGCACCGCTAATGGTTTCTGATTGGCCCCCGAATTCTGCTTCGTCCAACCTTTCTTCCTCTAGGTCTGTACAGCCCCAGTTAAAGAAAGCGCACAGCACCCAAGTCGCAATTAAAGTTCTATTTTTCATTTTTGACACAATTTTTTGATTAGAAAGTTACATTTAAGCCAAACAGGAATGTTCTGGCCGATGGGTATCTGAACCGATCGATGCCGAATGTTTGAATACCATCAATATCGGCATCTGTGTTTACCTCAGGGTCAAAACCGGAATAATCGGTTATCACAAACAGATTTTGTCCCGTTATATTAAAGCGGATATTGCTTACCCAATCCCCAAACCCAATATCCTCGGGGTTTAAGCTATACCCTAATGTAGCGTTGTTCAAACGCAGGAAACTGCCATCTTCCAAATAACGGGTCGATACTTCGTTCGAATTACTATTGCTTTCATTGGGAAATTCAACCGCGAAAGCGGTAGCATTCAGGTTTCTGCTCAATTGCCCTCTTGAGAACAATGACATTGCTGTATGGTTATAGACTTTATTGCCCGAAACCCCATTAAAGTTGAGACCTAGATCAAAGTTCTTGTAATTGAAGTTAAGGTAGAAAGCATAAATGACATCTGGCAGGGCACTGCCCACTACGACACGGTCGTTATCCAAGGATTCGCCATCTGGGACAATGTCGGCAAATTGATTTAGCCCATCGGCACCTATGCCGATGAATTCTTTCATATAGAAGGCGCCTATCGGTTCATTATTTATATAACCGTTTATGGTAGCGCCGGTTTGACCTGCTCCTGAAGCGGCCCCTGTTGTTATGACCTCAAATTGTGAGTCGACTACTTTGTTGTCGGTAAATGACACATTTCCTCCAACATTGAAGATGAAATCTTCACTAAAATTTCCCCTGTAATCCAAGGTAAGCTCGACACCGGTATTTTTAATTTCCATATTCGGAATGTTGGTCCAGACTTTTTCGGTTGGCTGTATAGGGTCTATTCTATTGGCAAATAGCACAACATCACTGGCCACTTTGTTGAAGTAGTCCAACGTACCTGTCACCCGATTGCCAAAAAGGCCAAAGTCTAAGCCCACATTCGTTTGCGTGGTAACCTCCCACTTAAGGTCAGGGAAGGCCGTACGCACAGGCACTGTACCAAAAGGATAGTCGTCTAGGGTCACCTCGTTACCGTCAATGGGATAGGTATCGTTTTCAACCCTGGAGTCCACGAAACTTTGTAGACTTACTTTGCTGGGAATACCATCTTGATTACCTGTCTGTCCCCAGCTTGCACGTAATTTTAAATTGCTGAATACATCATTATCCGCCATAAAACCTTCTTTGCTGATATTCCAGCCCAAAGCCACAGATGGGAAATATCCATATTTGTTATTTGCACCAAATCTTGAGGAACCATCGGCACGCAACGTCGCCGTTAACAAATATTTGTCGGCATATCCGTAATTGATTCTACCGAAGACCGATTGCTGTTCGTTCTTATAGGCTTCTCCCGTTAATTCGGTCGGAAGCACCTCGGTACTAATTTGATCCTGGTATCTGGGCTCAATTCCGTTAATGGCAAATCCTTCCGATTCAAACCTTTTTTGTTTGAAGAGCGTTTCTTGAAATGAGTGTCCTGCCAAAAGCGTGACATTGTGGTCGCCCGTATTGAAGCTGTACGTCAAGGTGTTTTCTACCAAAGTATTGCTATTGGTGGTGATTCTCGAATCCAGCTCGCCATTTTCGCTGCCTTCCAATAAGGCGAAGGGTTCAAATTGTATATCACGATCCGTAGAGGAATAGTCAACGCCTAAATTCAATTTATAAACCAAGCCTTTCACAATCTCAAAAGAAGGCGAAATATTGGCCAAGATCCTATTACTGTTGGCTTCATCCGTATAAATTCTATTGCGGGTAATCGGATTTAGCCGCTCATCCAGTAAGGTGGGCTCGCCATCGGTAAAAACGGGTATGGTTGGGTTCAATTGTAACATATCGGTCACGATACTCCCGATATCGGGCCGCTCATTGACCGTTCTTGAGGCGGTCAGGTTCACGTCTACATTTAAACGTCCATCGAATGCCTTTTGGTTTAAATTCACCCTGCCGGAGTATCTCTTTAAGGAGCTATTGTTATATATTCCCTCTTGGTCATCTACACCTACGGAAGTATAATAGGAGAACTTTTCGGATGCAGCGCCGCTCAATGATAGATTGACGTTTTTGGAAATACCCGTTCTGGTCAATGCATCTTCCCAATTGGTATTGGCGCCTCCATCAAATAAAGTTCCCTCGACCGCAGGTACTTGTTGCCTGAACTCATTTGAGTCAAAAACATCTACGCCATTCGCCAACGATGACATTGCAGTAGAGACCGATAGGTTCATTTCAGTTTTCCCGACCTTTCCTTTTTTGGTGGTGATTACAATAACCCCATTGGCGGCCCTTGCCCCATAAATTGCGGCAGCAGAGGCATCTTTCAATACATCGATTGAGGCGATGTCTTGGGGATTGATGAAGTTTAAAGGATTGGAGGAAACCCCTGTTGGACTATTGTCAATGACAAAACCATCCACTACAAAAAGGGGTGTTGTACCCGATCGAAGACTTCCAACACCACGGATTATAATATTCTGTGCAGCTCCAGGCTCACCGCTGACCGCAGAAATATTGACCCCTGAAACTTTACCCTGCAAGAGTTGACCGGCGTTGGCAACGACCCCTTTGTTAAAGTCTTCGCTCTTTATAGAGCCGATCGCACCGGTCACGTCAGACTTTCTCTGTACTCCGTAACCTACAACCACCACATCTTCGAGCTGGGTTGCATCTTCTATTAACTGGACCGAAATTGAAGAGCGCCCCTGAACGGCTATCTCTTGAGTGGTATACCCTAGATAAGAAATCTCAAGAATCGCACCATTTGCCACCTCGATGGAGAAGTTACCGTCAAAGTCGGTTTGTGTACCGTTTGTGGTCCCTTTTTCAATTACATTGGCCCCAGGTAATGGAGCATTCTGGTCGTCGGTTACCGTTCCGGTTACCAAGGTCTGTGCCCACGAAACCGAAACGGTCCCTAGCAAGAAAATCAGCATCAAAAATTTAATTTTCTTCATATTATGCAGTTTAAATTAGTTCATTTGATAACCAAATAACAATAAAATTGTGATGTTCGGAATTAATTGATGCCAAAAGTCTATGCAAAGGTTTGCATAGATTTACATGCCCTTTAGGCTTATTTAACTATTTGGAAATGTTGTATTCGGCTTTTCTTTTATGGCCATGGCAGGCATGAAAAGTGCACGGTTCAAAAGGGACTTTTTTGAATGGAAGGAGGAGGCCGTAGTATTCACAATGTTGTTATTCATTTAAGAACAAGAGATCAGCGGGTATAATCTGTTTCGGTACATTCGGACCTTTGTAAAAAGCATCAAGCCAAGCACCCCCACCCTGATTGTGATAGTCGATGGTAATGGTATGAAAGCCTTCGTTCAAGACAATATCCCCGTTGCGCTCAATGGTACCATGCCCCCCGTCATTGTCGACGACCATTTTGCCGTCGATGTATAATTTGCTACCGTCATCAGAGTTGAGATAAAATCGATATTCCCCAGCCGTCATAATTTTCAGGGACGCCTTGAACTGTATGCCAAATTGATTGCTCCTTTGGTTGATATCACCGATGCGAACCTCATAAACCTTTCCCTTCTTTATCGGTTTCAGATTTTCAAATACCGGAAGAAATTTCCAATCGGCACCTTCGAAATAGGAATAGCGAATCCCATTTTTCGAGTTCTTTTTCACCAATCTAAAATAGGCTGTGGTAGGGTTGCTCTCCTGTTGACTTCCAATAAAAGCCTTTGCCGTGACCACTGCACTTTTGGTTAGTTCGAACGGTTTTGTATAGAGCATAGAGCTTTTATCTGGAACAGAACCGTCGGTCGTATATCTGATTTCTGCCTTGCCCTGTACTTCGATTTTTACTGTTGGGGTCTTATCGACGTAGAGCCCGCCCGCAGGATCATAAAGATTTGGTTTTGGATGGATTATAGGACTCGCGATCAAAACCTTTTGATTGCCCAACTCAGGCTCAGGATACCCTTCAACGGCACTTGTTACCGGTTTTCCAATCCAAGCATAGGGTTGCTTGACGCCAAGTAACATGGCCACCGTGGCCGCATTGTCATAGGTATACACCTTATTTTTTATGGAGTACCCTTTTTTAATGCCCTTCCCATAAAGTATAAAAGGTATTTCGATTTCATCAAGGGTCTGGCCACCATGACCATAGCCAATTCCCCCATGGTCTGCCGAGACAATGAATACGGTTTCCTCAAAAATGCCAGCTTCCTTTGTGGCTTCCATGACGGCGGCGATCTGCTTGTCGACCTTGCTTACCGCATCGTAATAAAACTGAGTCTTATGCCCGTGTTCGTGTCCCACATGATCAACATCGTCAAAATGAATGAAAAGGAAGTCAGGTTTTTTTTCGCGGATGTATTTCTTGGCTTTTTCCAGGGTATCGTCATCATTAGAACCATTACTGTCGAAGCTCAAGGCCGTTCGTTCTATCAGGCGGCCAAAACCGGTCCATGTATAAATCGCACCCATTTCGAGTTCAGGACGTTGTTCCCTTGTTATCCCGAAAATAGTCGGGAAAATATCTTCACGTCCGGTGAGTACCGGCGGGATGTTGAAATCATCGCGTTCCCAACCATTCGAAGTGACTCCGTGTTGTTCTGGCCCGGCCCCTGAAACCATGGAGGCCCAATTCGTACTACTGCTCGTCGGCAAAACTCCCCTCGCATTCAAGGTATATGCTCCGTTTTTCATCATTTCATCCAGCGCAGGGGTTGTCGCATTTCTGATTCCATCTGGACTCATCGCGTCTACCCCTATTACGATAACGTGCTTGACTTGGTTGAGGTCAAAGACTTTTTTTTCGCTTGGTGTGCAAGCAGAGCCCATAATCAACAATCCGATTATTCCAAAAAATGTAACGCTTTTCATGGTACCCATTATTAATTGGTGTTATTCTATTTTAATTTCATCATTCACAAACTAGGCTATTCAGAATCATGCTGAGATAACTGGTCCTGACCTTGGTTAAAGTAGAAATAAAATACCGGACTCTATTTTTTGTCGAGACGTTTGTTTATGCAAAGGTTTGCATCCAATTTCCGTACCCAATCATTGATAGGAATCCTATCTTCGTAATGGCCTAGATAATCTCGGCGCCTTTTTCCATGTATTGGGCAGTTGGACGATGACTAACGATATAGCTAATGAATATGTTCAAAAAACATTGTTTGGTACTTCTGATCATTTGGTTCGGTGCACCATATCTCATCGCCCAACAATTTCAAATACATTCCCACAACGACTACCACCAAGATGTTCCGTTCTGGAGTGCCTATACCAATGGGCTCAATTCTATTGAGGTCGACATTTTCTTAAAAGGCGATACCTTGTTCGTGACCCACGATGAAGATGAAATCATAGAAGATCGTACTATTGAAAATTTATACTTGCAACCCATTCAAAAGGCTATGTCCTTACGGTTGGGAAATTTCAAAGAGCTACAGCTATTGGTCGATATCAAATCAGAACCCTATTCGACCCTAAAGAAACTCATTTCCGTTTTGGATAAGTATCAGGGCATTGTCAATGAAAAGAAGATTTCCATTGTAATATCGGGCAATAGACCAAAATCAAACGAATACATAAATTATCCTGACCATATACGTTTTGACTATCAAAGTCTTGCAGATATAGGGGATGAAGCGGGATGGAACAAGGTGGCCTTGATAAGTTTGAACTTTAAAAAATACTCTTCATGGAATGGAAAGGGACGATTGACCGAAGAAGATTATAAAATTGTGAAAGGTGTCATTGATAAGGCTCATAGTTATGCCAAACCTTTTCGCTTTTGGGGTAGCCCCGATTCCAAAACGGCCTGGAAAGCATTTAAAGACCTTGGCGTTGATTTTATCAATACCGATATGCCCTATGCATCGGCCTCCTATTTGAAGACCCTTGACCAGCGCCTATATTACAATGAAGTTTTTTCGGAAGTATATACACCTACATTTGAGTCCGATCAGAAAGATCTCCCCGTCAAAAACATCATCTTATTGATAGGTGATGGTAATGGCCTGACACAGATTACATCGGCGGTTCTGGCCAACGGCGGAGATTTGACCCTTACACGGTTAAAAAGTATCGGCTTGTTAAAAACGCAATCGGCCGATGATTTTACCACCGATTCGGCCGCAGCGGGCACGGCTTTGGCAACTGGCAAGAAAACCAATAACCGAGCGATAGGCGTGGGCCCTGACGGATCATCTTTACAGAATATTACCGAACTGCTTCATGAACGCGGTTTTGTCTCTGGTTGTATTACCACTGACGAAATAACAGGTGCAACCCCCGCAGCTTTTTACGCCCATAGAATAGATCGCTCCGATACCAAAGGCATCGTTTCAGATTTATCGGAAAGCAAGCTTTCTTTATTGATCGGGGGAGGATCGAAGGCTTTTAAAAGTAATGTGGCCGAGATGGATTTTGCTGTCATAGACGATGCGGGTGCTATTGACGGCAGTACTGAAAAAAAGGTGGCCCATTTTATCTCAAATGATAGTGTGCCGGGTGTTCTTGAAGGCCGGGGAGCTGTTTTGGCAGCGGTTACCAAGAACGGGCTCGCTTTTTTAAAGGCCAAGAACGCACCGTTTTTTTTGATGGTCGAGGGAGCCAAAATTGACAGTTATGGCCACCATAACAATGTATCGGGAATTGTTACCGAAGGCATCGATTTTGATCGTGCGATAAGCGAAGCCATCAAATTTGCCGATACCACGGGAAATACTTTGGTGATTGTTACCGCGGATCATGAAACTTCAGGGTTTAGCATACCACAAGGGAATCTTGAAAACAGAATGATTGAAGGAGATTTTACCACCCATGATCACACCGGCACCATGGTGCCGATATTTGCATACGGCCCTCGATCATATGAGTTTCAAGGGATTTATGCGAACAACGCCGTTTTTGGTAAGATTCTTAAGGTTCTTGACATCAAAGCACATTAGAGCAAACTGTTTTAGTTTGCACCCAGAGCTATTGGTATATTTAGATGTATATCGTTAGGGCATTGCGACAAATTGTAGTAATCTTGGCAATACAATCGTTGCTTTGGTCTACAAAGCAGAATGAAGAATCGGATTATAGATCAAAAAGGGCGGCTTGAACATCTTTTAATAAAATGTAAATCAACAGCATATGAAATTGAACGGAGTTGTATTGGTAAGTATTGCCTTCATGCTTTTTGCGTGTAAATCTTCCAGGTTTGCGGGCAATAAAAGGAATTCGGTTCCTAAAAATGTCATCCTTTTTATTAGCGACGGTACAGGATTGTCACAAATTTCTTCCGCCTTCTATTTTAAGGAATCTTCACCCAATTATGCGCGTTTTAATCATATCGGTTTGATAAAGACCTCATCATCAAGGGAAGACGTAACTGATTCTGCCGCGGGCGCAACAGCTTTTGCATGCGGGGTAAAAACATACAATGGAGCAATAGGGGTATCGAACGATTCTACCGAGGTAAAAAACTTAGTAGAGTTACTTTCATTGAAAAATTTTAAAACAGGAATGATCGCTACTTCTTCAATTACCCATGCGACCCCGGCAAGCTTCTATGCCCATGTAATCAATAGAGGATTAGCTGAAGAAATAGCACTGGATTTGGTCCAGTCTGAAGTGGATTTTTTTGCAGGTGGTGGACTACAGTTTTTCAACGATCGAAAAGACGGGCGCAATTTACTAGACGAGTTAATCGAAAAACAATTCGTTATAAATACTAGGGCACTAGATGAGTTCGAGAAAATCAAATCGAATAAAAAGGCGGGTTATTTATTGGCAAAAGACGAGATGCCCCCTGCCAAGGAAGGTAGGGGAGACTTTCTTTCGGAGGCAACGGAACTTGGCATACAATTTTTGGATAAAGATAATTCAGGCTTTTTTATGATGGCCGAGGGCTCTCAGATAGATTGGGGCGGCCATGATAATGACGCACCTTATTTGGTATCGGAACTGATCGATTTTGATGATGCTGTGGGGAGGGCATTGGATTACGCCGAGAAAGATGGCAATACATTAGTAATAGTAACATCTGATCACGAAACAGGAGGCTTTACCTTGGCCGCCAAAAAGAAGAAAGGAGAAGACGGCGAGGAGTATAGCGATTACAGGGAAATTGGCATGACCTTTTCTACAGACGGACATTCCGCGACCTTGATTCCTGTATTTGCCTATGGTCCTGGTTCTGAGGAGTTCCTGGGGGTCTATGAGAACAATGCCGTTTTCGATAAGATATTGAACGCATTGAATATCGAGAAGGATTAAGGAGTAAGCCCCTGTTGTTTGAAATGAAATACAAGTGCGTCATTTTTGATTGTGATGGTGTTTTGGTCGATAGCGAGGCCATAACCGCCAAGGTGTTTGTGTCGATGGCAAAAGATTTGGGGTTGCACCTTGACCTGCCTGTTTTTTCAGAAGAATTTATGGGGAGGTCCTTAAATGATATAACAGAATATTTAGAAGAACTGAGCACTGGTGGGTTGCCCGAAAATTTTGAATCTGAATATAGAAAGAAAACGTACAAAGCCTTCAAAACCGAACTCAAACCTATAGCGGGTATTCATGCGGTAATCGAAAATCTCGAAGTCCCTTTCTGCGTTGCCTCAAGTGGCCCGTTGGAAAAAATCCGCAACAATTTGACAACCACAGGTTTAATCGATGCTTTTCAAGGCAAAATGTTCAGTTGCTATGAAATAAAAAGTTGGAAGCCAGATCCGGATATTTTTCTTCATGCGGCTCGAAAAATGGGATACAAGCCCGATGAATGTGTGGTAGTAGAAGATAGCGCCGTAGGTATTCAGGCAGCTTTGGCAGGTGGTTTCGATGTCTTCGCATACTCGAAGAATGGCCATTCAGATTATATCGATACGCAAAAGGTCGTTGTTTTTGAAGAGATGGGGGCCTTGGAAAGGATTCTTTCGAGATCAACATCGAATTAGCGTTCAGGCTAAGAATTGTTCCCAAGTCCGTGATTGGCGCCAATCCTTTTCAGATAGCCAATAGAATCACTATTTTTAAGGAAACCGATTCCCGAACATAAATGGCTGAAACAAGTACATATCGAGAGCTGGAGCCCGTTCAAGGGCTGAGGGATTTTGTGCACTCGTTTTGGACCCATAAGAACCTCACAGACAGCCCCGATAAGATTACAATCTTCCCGGACAGTTATTTTAAGATTGTGATGATTGTACGAGATGAGGCCGTATTGGCTTACTTCATGACTGGACTGTGGACCGACGAAAAGGAATTCACCATTCCGCCCAATGCGACATCTTACGGTTGTCGATTGAAGATCTTGGCACCTGAATTTCTATTGAGCCGCGAAGTGTCCTCCTACCTCAATGGATACTTGCAGCTCGAATTATCATATCTGAATGTTGACAAGTTCGACCTCCGAAATTTTGAAATTATTGTGGAACAATGGCAGAAAGAGTTGTTGAAGATCAAGCCTTCCAAGAATGTTCCGGGCAATAAAATGAGACTTTCGCAATTGCTTGATAAAATGCGCGGAAATATTTCGGCTACCGAGGTTTCTAATCAAATCTATTGGACGAACCGACAAATCAACCGGTATCTGAATCGGTACTTGGGCGTTTCTTTGAAGAAATATTTGAATATTCAAAAGTGTTATCAAGCGTATATTCAAATTCGCCAAGGAAAGTTCTTTCCAGAAGAAGGTTTTTTTGACCAGCCCCATTTCATCCGTGAAATAAAAAAGCACACGGGCGAAACCCCAAAAACACTTCACCAACATCAAAACGACCGTTTTATACAATTAAAGCGAATCACCAAGAAATAGATTTGTCAAAAATTTATTTCTTATGAGACGTACACTATTTTATCTAGCAATCGGTCTGTTTGCCCTTGGTTGCGGCAATGAACGGAAAAAGGCCAAGAACGAAGAAGCGATCAAAACAAAAGAAGCCGTCGAAGCTTCCAAAATTGGCAGAAACAATTACGCGGTGGTCTGGAAATGGACAACCACCGACGATCAGGCCGTTACCGACAACTCGGTTCAAATAGGGGAAGAACTATCTGCCCTGTGGAAAGATGATGTGGTTGAAAACGTGTATTACGACACCGAATCGAAGGAAGACAAATTGGGCTTTCATCCGAATGTTTCCTTTTTTCTAAAGGCACATTCCGATGCCGGGGCACGAAAAATATTAGACGACCTGACCATTGTAAAGAAGCATTTGGCATCTTACAAATTGTTTCCTGTTGGAAATTTATGGCTGGATCGAAAATTCAAGACTATCCATGAAAAGGGAGTGACCCGATCGTTTGTCTCGGTGTGGACCACTACCGGGGAACCCTCCAACGAACTTACAAAAGCCCAGGGTGACAAAATTCTCGAACTATGGAACGAAGGAAGTATCGAAAACGTGTATTTCGATATCGAAGGAACCCAAAAGGAGAACGATAAGACCGACTTTGTTTTTTACATCAATACCAATTCGGAGGAAGAGGCAAAGGCCCTATGCGACTCACTTCCGTTTACAAAAGAGGGTATTGCTACCTATGAACTTCATTCGGTAGGTGTTTTCTGGATGGGCAAGTATGCCCGGCAATAATTCAATAAACTTCTTGATATGAAAATCTTAAAACAGGAAGTCTATTTTCCGATCATTATTGGCATTCACTTCATTTTCTGGGCGATTGACCTTTATTTCTATAAAGGTTCCTTCGTGGAAGTTTCGTCAGATACCCTGTTGTTCGGCGAGATGAACAACGAATCATGGAAAAACGTACACCGTATCTTGGGAGAGGTATTTTCTTCTTGGGTGGTTACCGTCTTCGCCTTCAACTTTCTGATGGCGACCCGTTTAAAATGGGTCGAACGCATCTTTGGCGGATTGGACAAGATGTACCTCATTCATAGAAGATCGGGTGTCATTGCGGTTTTTCTCTTGCTCGCCCACTTTATCATTGTACCAAGGGATTTGGTCGAGTTCAATCCGGGTAAGCCCATCGGCTTCTATGCCTTTATATTGATACTCTTGGGGGTTCTCATTTCTGCCGCGCCCATTTTCAAAAGGAAGTTACCATATCACAAATGGATCAACATTCATAAACTCATGGGGGTGTTCTATGTGATGGGAGTGGTACATGGCCTAATGGTCAAAAGTCTCATTCAAGAATTGCCGATAACCCGGGCCTATGTTTTTGGCATGGCATTTTTGGGCATCGCCGCATGGATTTACAGAGCTTTTCTCTTTGGTCTTTTCAATAAGAAATTGGAATACAAGATCGAGGAAGTGAAGGATCTAGACCACGGTCTAACCGAGATTACCTTGAGGCCTATCACGAACCACCTGAAGTATCTGGCAGGCCAATTTGCCTTTTTTACGTTTCCCAGTATCAGCAGAAGGCAGCAGCATCCTTTTACGATCAGTAATCATCCGTACAACGACACCTTAAGGTTGACGATCAAGGGATTGGGCGATTATACCGATGATCTGCATACCGAATTGAGGGTGGGTGAAACGGCATTGGTAGAAGGCCCGTACGGACATTTTTCTTCCAAATACGTTAAGGAATACGATCAAATTTGGATTGCCGGAGGCATTGGCATTACCCCCTTTCTGTCTTTGGCCAAAGACCTGCACACCAACAAGGTAAAGCTCTTTTGGTGTGTCAATAATGAGGACGAGGCAACCTATAGGGATGAATTGCAACAGACGGCCGATGACAATCAGAATTTTGAATTCGAGATATGGGCCTCAAAACAATCGGGTCACTTGACGGCCGATAAATTGGGCCTAGAAAATTATGAGGATAAAGCCTATTTGATTTGTGGCCCCAATGCCTTGAAAGACAATTTGACCAAACAACTTAGAGCTAAAAATGTTCCTATTCATAAGATTTATGATGAGGAATTTGCATTTAGATAATCAAAAATTCGAATTATGGAAAATGTTTTAATTGTACTTATTATTTTGATTATGGGCGCCCAATTCGGGGTGGCTTTGACTTCTTCGTTGATCGTTCACCCGATATTGCTGATGGTCAAGCGCACAACGGCCATAGAAGTATTCAAGCCCTTTTTTGACAAGACCCATAAAACGGTTTTGTCGATGTCTATTGTGGTAAGTGTCCTGGCCTTGGTCCTCTCTTTCTCAAGTGGAAATTGGTGGTGGTTCGGCATTTCGCTTTTGATGCATTTGAACGGGCCTTATACCCTGAAATTCATGATGCCGACGAACAGAAGGTTGATGGCCGAAGGGGTCGACCCCGATTCGGAACAAACCGTTTCCGATTTAAAAAATTGGGGAGGTTTACACGCCATAAGAACCGTTTGGAACGGACTTGTTTTCTTGGCCTTTGTCATTTTGACCGTATATGGTGGCCATCTTTTTCAGTAATCGAAGATTTGGGATACGGTGGTTTTGTTTTGTGCTAAAAGGTTCTTGGCCCATCAAGACAAAACCACTTTTTTACCACTTTCGGCGGCACGATAAATGCCCTCGAGAACCCTCATGTCCTTTTTGCCTTTAATACCTGGGATATGGTCGGATGATTTCCGCCACCCTTTATCGAACTTTTTGATATTGAGATGTAGGTCAATTCAAATACTTGAACTACAGAGGATGCATTTTTTTAAGGAATAAATTGGGTCCCGACCATTATCAAGACTATTTGCCCTTCAGATAGTTCCTTAACAACGCTCTTCCGTTACCCTCTATAAATTCATAATGAAACGGATACACATTTTCAAAGTCGTGTCGCAATAGCATTTTACAACTCGCCAACCGATCGGCCGGACTTTCGTAATTCTCCGGAGTTTCTTGTGTAAAATTCCTGATCTTCCCATTTTTATCGCCGTAAAAGGTGTCGCCCGTAAAAAGTGATTTTGAATTTTTTTCCAACACACAAATGGCCCCGGCACTATGACCGGGCGTATGAATTACCTGAACATTTTCGCCAAACTTTGGTATCTCTTCGAAAAAGACATCGGGTTCCATTCGCAGCCACGGATGGTTTTCATCGGCCTTATGGGCATAAACCTTCAGCCTTATTTTTTCTTGCCATTTGGTGCCGTCGGCTATACCGCAAGAACCATGGGAAATGATGGCATAGGCAGGTTTACCGAACGAAGTTATAAATTCTTCCACCTCACGTGAATAGGTCGGAAGATCGAAGAGCAAAACCTTATCCTCCAACTCCAAAAGATAGGTATGTACTTTTTCCCCATAAAAAAACTGGTTGTTGATTGCATAAACATTAGGGTGAAGCTCGGTATAAACAGGCCCTTGTTTCATGTTACAGGATTGAAAAAATATCAAAATTCCCAAAATAAAAGTGCTCATCTTCATCGGATTTTTAAAGTTATTGCAGAACATATTGATTGTCAAATGGTATATTCTTTTAATTATAAATCCAACCAATAGTTCAGTTTCAAGGCAATAGAACCGTATCGCTCCGCCCACGAATCTGTGGCATGGCTGCTGGTATAGACCAAAAAAATATTCGACAGCGCATTGAGTTGGTATTGAAAACGGCTATTGATATTAAAGCTGTTCTGTTGCGTGTTGTACTGCAAAAAGGATGTCCAAAAAAGATTCTTTGAAAATCCTACTTCGGCATTCAGCCCGAGAGACCATAGGTCGCTATTGCCGTAATTTTCCGGGAAGGACAACTTTGTATAATCCCCAACAAAGGAAAAATTAAGACCCGGTGGAAAACGGTATCCAACATCGATTGCATAGCGCTGTTGTTTGCCATTGTAAAAAGTACCACGTTGCGCCAATATTTCATATTTCAGGGAATTTCTAACATCCGATTTATAGAGAACTCCCCATTGCGCGAAGTTATATTGACCGGCGGGCAAAGGTTCGGAAGTAAAACGAAATGGAAATAATAATTCGGGCCTTTCCCTTTGATAAAATATATTCAAAGATGCGGTGTTTTTGAAATTCAAGGTATATGCCGGGCGTATGACATTCCTGAACCATCGGCCATCATGTGCTTGACTGAATATTGCAATTAGATTGATTTGGTGATTGTTGACAATCCCATTTTTGGGATAAAAAAAGTAGCTGGTACTGGCATAGTAATGGGTAAACCCCAAACTGTATCTAGTATTGTTCATGGCGTCAAAATGGAACATTCTGGGGATAAACCCGATTCTGCTCGTATAATTGTCGCCTGTTCTCGCAATGTTCGCAAAGAGGTTGAGTTTCTTTCCGTAGTATCCAAACTCCATGCTATGGAAAAAATTTTCGTCCCTTTTTTCCGAAGTCAACGAAAATCCACTGCCGAGCGTACCTCTCCATTTGCCATTGCCCGAAACGTATTTGGTCTCAAGGCCGGCCAAACGGTTGAAACTATCGGAGATAATATCCGCGCCATCAAAATCCTGAACATTGTGGAAGTAGGATTTTACCAACCATCGCGGTTTCAATTGGTAATGCAGGGCAGTGGAAGTAAAATTAGTTCCACTCGTTTTGTCCGAGGTCCTGGTATGCATGTTCATCAGCCCAATACGTACGTTGTTACCCAAATAACCGCTCAATCGGCCTCCAAAAAGGATAGGGATAGCCCTTCCGTTCTCATCCAACCCGATTCTACGCGAAAAAAAAGGGCGCATGGGAGCGATGCCAAAATCTGAAAAAAGATCGTCGTTTTCCTGAAAGAAAAACCGTTGTTCAGGAAAGAGTATGTTTACCGTGGATAAATTGGTGACCAATCTGTCCACTTCTATTTGTGAGAAATCCGGATTGAGGGCAATATCTAGATTCAACCCTTTAGATACCCTGATTTTAGAATCTAGACCGAGCTTATTGTTGTTTTTCCAATCGGGGCTTTGTGAAATATCTTTTTCCAGATTAGTAAGTATGTATGGGCTCAACCCCACAACACTTTTATTCTTCGGGATTTCGTTTTGCCAGTGCAATGCCCCGGTATGGTTCAAGCTAATCTCGTGAAGTTGTCTTGGTACCGGCGACCATGCATGGTGGGTATTCGACTTGGCATCACGCCTAAAGAAATTAATGCCCCATTGCCGGGTATTGGCAAAACGAAGCAATCCCAATGGAATTTTCATCTCAATGGTCCAACCTTTTTCATTGACCTGAACAGCAGACTGCCAGATGATATTCCACGAAAGATTTATTTTTTGTCGGATGTCCGATGTTTTGGGCACGGTTTGGTTGTTCAGCACCCCTTCCAACTGTACACCTTCAGGATTCACAGCGAATACGTAGCCATTGCTTTGGTTGTTGGCGGGGTCGAGCAAAACCCCAAAAGCATCACCTCCCCAAAACTGTTCATTGTCCCTTTTCAAGCCAAAGATGTTATAGGGCGACTTTCCATAGCACTGTACTGCTATATACAAGTTTTTTGTATCCGCAGATACTTTTACCTCGGTTTGAAGGTCTTCGCTGACGTCCTCGCCATCTATGGGGAAATTCATTTTAAAAGATGAACTGCCTTCAATGGAATTCCATAGGGGTTCATGCAAATTGCCATCAATTAGAATATCTGCTATCTTAAAACTGATGGATAACCTTCTTTGAGAGTTAGATGGATTTGTCTGGGCAATGGTGTAGTACTGGCATAAAAATAAAAATCCGATTCGTAAAAGCCGAAAGAGAGTTTTGAACACGTTGCCTTGATTGAGATGATTCTAATACAAATCAAAGGCCTAAAAACCTACAAATCGGACTTTTTCATTTGCAAGCACAAATATTTCATGAACATTTCAGGAGTAAGTCACTGGTTTAAAGGGAGTTGTAAAAATAATTATGCTTTTTGAAGAGTAGTGATCGGTTCAAGAATTTTGGCCAATTCATGATTTTTTGATAATTGCCGAACATCGATACGTATTTGGTCGGCATGGCACTCCAATTCATAAACCCCGGATCCTTTTATGTGCTGTACTACAAGCTCATTATGGTTTAGTTCTTTGTATCCATTTTCAATCAATACGGGATTGATCAACCGTTTTCGAATATCAAGAATTGATTTGGAGACTTCTCCAAAACCTTTGAGCATTCCACCATAGGATTTAAGGATCAATCCAGTCTTTTTATATACTGCAAATCGCAATAGATCTTTGTATTCCCGGGTCAATTGCGGTTTCATGATTTTTAGTCCGATAATGTTCCGGTCTAGCATTGTAAGCTCGACAACGTAATGGCCGTTTTCCTTAAAAAATTTGAGATGCCTTTTCAGCCCGTCAAGGTTCGTTAACCCTTTATGCTCCGATTGCTTTAATGCCTCAATGGCCTCATTGGCATACCGAACCTTATCCTGTAAAGCATTTGACTTATTCAGCAATAATTGTATTTGATGCGCCTTGACGCGCTCAAAAACCAAAAGCAATCCCGTAAAGGCAACCACCAGATGTACTGAATAAATTAAAGCATAATGGGCTGATAATGGAGTTGCCCCTTCAATAAAGCGATAAGATATGGGAAAGAAAAATAGGGTCAAAAGAAGTATTGCCCATAGAATAGAAACTGCGTTTCCAAAAAGAGGGTGGCTTTTTAGTTTTCTAAAGAACAGATAGCCTATTACGGTCAAAGTCCCGGAGCTATATACATCGTTAAAGATTCTTATGACTTGGCTACCCCATTCGTTTTCCAGACTCCAAAGGAAAATATAACTTATTGTTAAGATTAAATTAGCACCAAAAAGATATTTTATCCAATTATCCGATTTTAGAAAATCGATTTTGGATGACGCAGCGAACAGTGGCATCGTCGCCAGTAGAAAAGCATTGTTCCAAGCCGAGAAAATATTGATGAACAGTGACTTCTGAAATTGTTGTTGTTCACTTAAATCAGACATATGATAAAATATCATCCTTTGAATGTCCATGGCAATCCATAGACTTAGGGCGATAATCAAAAAAATCACATATTGACTTTCACCTTTCGGCAGATTTTTGCCAAGGGCGATTTTCGAAAGCATCAAAATACCAAATGCGATTAATACAATATGTAACAGTTGGAAACTTATCAACATGATTCATCCTATGATTTTAAATTTACGAAAGAGCTATCGTAATAAAAACTTGAATCGCATTCCACCTTGATTGACAGTGTCTTCGTCGAAAGTTAAGTACTGGTAAAATTAAGTTATTACCTTGATTATATTTGACACTGATTCAATTTGTACGGTGCCACATGATCATGGAATTTATAACAACTTTTTTTAATATTATAAAACGAACGTTCACTAAAACTCAAAACACAACATTTTCAAGACAAAACCACTTTTTTACCGCTTTCGGCGGCACGATAAATGCCCTCGAGAACCCTCATGTCTTTTTTGCCCTCAATGCCTGCAATGTGGTCGGGTAGCATATTTCCATCTAGGATGACCTTGGCGATACCGTCCATTTGGGCGGCTTGCTGATTGATAACGGGGAAATCGAATTCCCCCTCGCTCGACCTTCCTTTGAACGGACCATAGCTCACGGCAGGGCTCAGTTCAAAAAAGCCTCTTTCTGCCGAAGCAAAAAATCGATCTACACCGGTGTTGTTCGTACTTGTGGAAGTGGCAACGGCACCACTGGCGAATTCCAGCTGCCAAGTAATCGATTCCTCTACTTCGGTGTATAGCTCGGGCCTGGTTATGGGTCCGAATTGGGCGGTAACCGAAATGGGCTCTTCCCCCAAGACATATCTGCTGGCCTGAACACAATAGACCCCTAAATTCATCAAAGGTCCACCGCCTGACAATGTCTTTTTGAAGTGCCAGTCATTGGGGTCGATTCCGCTGATATCGTAACCCAATGAAACTTCGATCAAACGAACTTGACCGAACACTTTTTCTTGACCCAATCTAATGATTTCTTGGTGATTGGGCTCATAATGCAAGCGATAGCCCAGCGCCAATTGTACTTTGGCATTTTTACAGGCATCGATCATTTCCTGACAGTCTTTTTCGGTGATGGCCATGGGCTTTTCTACAATGACATGCTTGCCCGCTTTTGCGGCCCTTATGGTATACTCCTTGTGCATTCCATTAGGCAAGACGACATAGACCAAATCGATATCCTGATTGTCTTTTATGCTATCGAAATTCCCATAATTGTAAATGTTCTTTTCGGGAATGGAATAGCGTTTTTTCCATGAAACGGCTTTCGATGGCGTACCTGTGATGATTCCCGCAAGGTGACAATATTCGGTATCGACAAAGCTTCTGGCCAAAATATTCGCGTAACGGCCCAAGCCACATAAGGCGATATTCAGCTTTTTACCATTGTTGGCAGATTGACAGTTTGTGAAGGAGGCAAAGGAAGGGAGCAGTGCCGCCGAACCAACCCCCAACCCGAGATTCTTTACAAAGGTTCTCCTTGAATTTTTTTTCATGACCTGTTTAATGAAGGTGTTTTGCCGTTTTGTTAAAAAGTACTTTCCTGAATTCTCCCGGATTCTTCTGGTTCATCAAACGCAAATCACCTTTTTCGGCGATCAATTCGTCAAAGCGTTCCTCGGCGAGTTCGTGCTGATCTTTGTTCGCATAGGTAGTAATCAGCATCAATTGAAAAGGTTCACCCGCAGTCACAGGAGTTTCCAGCAATTGGTACGAATGGATGTATTCTTTTTCCAGGGCCTTATCCCTTAAGACCTTCCAATTGTTTTCATAATAGAAAAGGGCTTCCTTTTTGTTGTGGTTTAAAATCTGTACAAAGTCGATGGTCGATACTTTTTCGGCTTCTTGGGCAAGTCCCAAGGTTGTGGCGCTTAGAATAAGCAGCAGTGTTACAGTTCTCATTACTTTTTCGTTTTTGAATGGAATATTGATGGCTTTTAAATTAATGGAAGTTTCAATTGCATTGCGATTTTTAGCATGGTTTTAACGTAATCACCTATTAAGTAATGGGTTTCATGGTCGCTTAAAAGTTATATTTGGGTAACTGATAATCTTGAAATATGCGTCAAGTTCAACTCATTAAATTAATTTGGCTTTTTGCAACTTTTGTTGTTGTGGGTGGATGTTCATTCGCACAGACCAATACCAAATTTCAGGTGTCGGAGTTCAATGATATAGATTACTTGGAGGGAAAATCGATCGACACCATTCAGAAGTTGAATTTAGTCGTTCCGAAGGGAATCAGGGATTTTCCGATATTGGTCTGGGTCGGTGGTGGTGCCTGGTCTTACGTAGATCGCAATATGGAAATGGATTTGGCCCGAAAATTTGCGGCGGAGGGTATTGCCGTAGCGAGCATCGGTCATAGATTGAGCGCGGCAAAATGGCGTGACTCTAGCCTAAGAACCGGTGTTCAACATCCAGAACACATGAAAGATTTGGCCGCTTCGATCAAATGGTTGTATGCCCATACCGACGATTATGGCATTGGCCAGGATAAGTTTTTTGTCGGAGGATATTCTTCGGGCGCCCATTTGGCCGCCCTTATGGGATTGGATCCCACTTATTTGGAAGCCGTGGGGCTCTCACTTGAAATTATCAGGGGAATGATTCCGATTTCGGGAACCTACGATATCACCAACTATCATAAAGTATTTAAGAATGGGGATAATCCGGCTTTGGCCGAATTGCACGTGGAAGCTGTTTTTGGCGATACGAGCCGAGACTTTTTGCACGCTTCGCCAACTTCGTATCTCGATAATTTGGGTATCCCGATGTTGTTGATTTCAGATAACGCACTCGATCGGTACACGCGGTTTTTTGAAAAGGCGCTTGAGAAGACCAATTTTGAAGATTACGAGATTATTTATGTTCCTGATTTGAATCATGGCCAACTGTGGAGAAACCTATCTTTTGCCGAATCAAGTGAATATCGCAATTCCATTATCCAATTTATCGAGAATAACAACTAGCGACCATAAAAAAAGCCGCCCCGGTTATTGGAGCGGCTTTTAGTTTTGTTCAAATTATGATTTCTTGGGAATGACCTTAGGCTACTTCACCATCTCATAGCTTCGTTTGATAAACTCGGTCAATTCTTCACCTTTGAGCAAGCCTTTTGAAAGCCTTGCCAAGTCGATACTCTGATTGATCAAACGCTCCCTTTTTTTGGCTGTTCTTGTATTCAGGATCTCACCCACCAATTCGTGGTTCGTATTGACGATCAGATTGTACATTTCAGGCATATTCCCCATGCCGAACATTCCACCCCCGCCCGTCTGTTGCATCTCTTTCATTCGACGCATAAATTCGGGTTCGGTGATAATGAACGGGGATGCATTGCTGTCCATCGCTTCCAATTGTACCGTATATTTTTTATCCTCGATGACCTCTTCCAAATTGGTTTTTAACTTTTCTTTTTCCTCATCGGAGAGTTTCGAAATTGCAGTGTCGTCTTTCTTGATGAGATTGTCTAAGTGATCTGCGTCCACACGCGCGAAAGAAAGCTTCTCCTTGGAGGTTTCCAACTTTTGCATCAAATGCCCAATGATGGGAGAATCCATCAATAAGACCTCATAGCCCTTCGTTTTGGCCGCTTCGATATAACTGTGCTGTGCTTCCTTGTCAGAGGCATAGAGCACGACCAATTTATCATCCTTATCGGTCTGGGCATCCTTGATTTTTTCTTGAAGTTCATCGAAGGTGAAATACGTTCCGTCTACAGTAGGGTAGAGGGCAAACTTTTCGGCCTTATCGAAGAATTTATCCTCGGAAAGCATTCCATATTCAATTACAATTTTGATGTCGTTCCATTTCTTTTCGAAATCCTCACGGTCTTTTTTGAAGATCGAATTCAACTTGTCGGCTACCTTTCTGGTGATATACGAAGATATTTTCTTCACCGCGCCATCAGCCTGCAAATAAGAGCGAGAAACGTTCAGGGGAATATCGGGCGAGTCGATAACACCACGCAACATGGTCAAAAACTCTGGAACGATACCTTCGACATTGTCGGTAACAAACACTTGGTTTTGATACAGTTGTATTCTGTCTTTTTGAATATTCAGATCGTTGGTCAACCGAGGGAAGTATAGAATTCCCGTGAGGTTGAAGGGATAGTCGACATTTAGGTGAATATTGAACAAGGGTTCTTCGAACTGCATGGGGTAAAGCTCGCGGTAGAAATTCTTGTAATCTTCATCCTTTAGGTCTTTGGGCTGTTTTGTCCATGCCGGACTCGGATTGTTGACGATATTATCGACTTCCTGTGTAGGGGCCGGATCCTCTTCTTTCGCATCCTCGGGTTTGGGAAGCGTTTCTGTTTTCGTTCCGAATTTTATCGGAATGGGCATGAACTTGTTATACTTGCGCAATAGTTCGCTGATCCGGTTTTCCTCTAAAAATTCCTTTTCGTCATCGGCAATATGCAAAACGATTTCGGTGCCCCGTTCTTCCTTTTTTGCTTTTTTGATACTGAATTTAGGGGATCCGTCGCATGTCCAATGTACTGCCGGCTCGTCTTTATAACTTTTGGTGATAATCTCGACCTTGTCGGCAACCATAAACGAGGAATAGAACCCGAGCCCAAAATGGCCGATGATACCAGCATCTTTTTCGGCATCCTTATACTTGTCCAAGAATTCCTCGGCCCCGGAAAAGGCAACTTCGTTGATGTATTTTTTGACTTCATCCTCGGTCATACCGATACCCTGATCGATAACATGCAATTTTTTTCCTTTTTTATCGACCTTGATTTCAATCTGCGGATTTCCATATTCGACACCTTTCGCCTCTCCGATGGATGTCAAATGCTTTAATTTCAAAGTTGCATCCGTCGCGTTCGATATCAGTTCACGAAGAAATATTTCATGATCGCTATAAAGGAATTTTTTGATTAGCGGAAAAATGTTGTCTACTGAAACATTGATCTTACCTGTTGCCATAAAGTAAATTTTTTTTAGGTAGTTCCTACAGAGGTAGGAATCTATTATAAATTTTTGGTCATGCCCCCCTTCGTTTGGCCTGTATCGAGCGAAGTCGAGATGCTCAGGGTAAACTTTGACGGAAATGTCCTTTAGTCATTATTTTGATTACCCTTTACCCTTGTCAAAAAAAATACCATTTTGCGCCATAGTGACAAACTGACACTCCTATTTGTCAATTCAGTGGGGCATTGTCACGACTATTCGGCGATTATCATTAGATTTATGGTTGACAAATTCGAGAAGACCAAAAAAAGTATACATGTACAACTCAAAAATAATAGGCCTTGGCCATTACGTGCCCGATACGGTAGTGACCAATGACGACCTTACCAAACTCATGGACACTAGCGATGAGTGGATACAAGAGCGAACCGGTATCAAAGAACGCAGACATGTCAAAAAGAAAGGCGGCGAAACCACTACAAGCATGGGTGTCAAGGCTGCCAAAATTGCCATTGAACGTGCCGGAATCGACAAAGATGATATTGATTTCATCGTTTTTGCGACCTTGAGCCCAGACTATTATTTTCCCGGACCCGGGGTCTTGGTACAAAGAGATTTAGGGATAAAGACGGTGGGTGCCCTTGATGTACGCAACCAATGCTCGGGTTTTGTCTATGGTATTTCGGTAGCGGACCAATATATTAAAAGTGGCATGTACAAACATGTTTTGGTCATCGGTTCGGAAATTCATTCAAAGGGACTAGACATGACCACGCGAGGAAGGGGTGTTTCCGTGATTTTCGGTGATGGCGCCGGAGCCGCGGTGCTCAGTAGGGAAGAAGACAGCTCAAAAGGAATTTTATCGTCCCACTTGCATTCCGAAGGACAGCATGCAGAAGAACTGGCCCTGTTGGCACCTGGTATGGGCGGTCGTTGGGTCAATGATATTGTGGCCGATGATGATCCCGACGATGAATCGTATTATCCTGTCATGAATGGCCAATTTGTTTTTAAAAATGCGGTCGTAAGATTTAGCGAGGTCATTAAGGAGGGATTAAAAACGAATGGCCTGCAACCGATCGACATAAACATGTTGATACCCCATCAAGCCAATCTGCGTATTTCGCAGTTCGTTCAAAAGAAGTTCGGCCTGGGCAATGATCAAGTGTATAACAACATCATGAAATATGGCAATACCACGGCGGCGTCGATTCCCATAGCGTTGACCGAAGCTTGGCAAGAGGGAAAAATCAAGGAAGGTGATTTGGTCGTATTGGCCGCTTTCGGTAGTGGCTTCACCTGGGGAAGTGTGATTATCAGGTGGTAAATTTATCTCACTGGTCATTCCGAGTGTAGTGAAATGGGGTTAAGAATCCTGGAACCGCTTGGTACGGACCCTTCGTTCCTCGGAATGGCAACCTGACCCGATCTCATCAAAAAAACGATATCATGAAAGGATCAAAAAAACCGCAATCACGAAGAAATTTTATCGGAAGTACCAGTATGGCCGCAACGGCACTCATCTTGGGTGCGCCGAAAATTTTTGGCGCCCCATCCATCATAAGGCATTACCATAAACCAAATTCGAAAATCAATGGTGTACAGATTGGCTGTATCACTTATTCATTTCGTGCAATGCCGGATCAAAGTGCCGAGGCGACCCTTCAATATGTATTGGATGCGGGTATCAACGCCATCGAACTGATGGGCGATCCGGCAGAGACTTTTGCCGGCAGACCCGAGAATCCACTTGATATGAAAAAGGTCTGGGCATTGCGAAAACTTGAACGTAGCGGGGATCCACTTAGCGAAGGCGAAAAAGCCGAAATTGCCGATATGAAGGCCCAGATTGAATCTTACAAAGCGCAAGTATCGCAATGGAGGGCCAAGGCCCCGATGAAGAAATTTGAAGAATTCAGAAAGATGTATGCCCACAAAGGGATTAGCATATATGCTTTTAAACCCAGGGCCTTTGGAAAAGATAATAGCGATGTCGAAATCGATTACGGACTAAGGGCCGCCAAGGCTTTGGGCGCAAGTCATGTTACCTTGGAACATCCCGATGATGATGCCCATACGATGAAATTGGGCAAAATGGCCGCCAAACATGGTATGCATGTCGCCTATCACGGACATTTGGAACAGACGCCCACTTTTTGGGACACCGCATTGGCGCAGTCACCGAATAATATGATGAACATCGATATCGGTCACTATACGGCTGCTGGACATAAGGATACTGTACAATTGTTGACCGCCAAACATGATCGAATCAGTAGCATGCACGTCAAGGATCGTCGAAATCTTGAAAATGGACAGGAAAACAGACCCTTCGGGGAGGGTGATACCCCGATTGTCGAAGTCATGCAACAGATGCGGGATAACAAGTATACTTTTCCGGCCTCCATAGAATTGGAATATGATATTCCCGAAGGTTCGAATTCGGTGAAGGAAGTGGCAAAGTGCCTTGATTATTGTAAGACCGCCTTAGAGGCCTGAGTGCCATCTTTTGGATTTTGAACCACTACAGTCGCCCCAATTATTTTAATACCTCACTGATTTGAACAACGGGTTGAATATTGGTGTAGTTCGGAATGTCGCCAACTATTTTTTCGGCATTTGGTCCGAAAGAATTTTGATAGGCCGAAAGCTGGTCGAAGTACAAATATCCAATAGCCAAATAGGGGATGGGTTCATCAGGTGTTCTGCCCGATATGCCTTTGTCGATTTCCAACAACTTCAATGAATCACCCAACAAATTTGCGACCATGGGCATGTGTTTGTTGGAATAATAGTCCATGTCGAATGTTTTTCCTTCGTCGTTCGGATACAGAATGGTGACTTTGACCATGCCTTTTTTAGCTTTTGGGGCAGTTGTCGATTTGCCCAACCCAAAGCTGGAGAAGATGACAATCGCACCAAGTATCAAGAGTATCGTTTTCGTTTTCATCTGATTGAATTTAATGATTTGTCTAAGTTAATACAATTTCAATGGTTTTGGCCACAGCAGATACTGTTGAAATGGTGCGGGTAAGTTTATTGAAATAAGCGTTCAAAACTTGGAAGATACTATCTGAGCTTGGTCGACCTGTCGATTGGTGCGGACGAAGACCTTTCAGGAATCACATTGTTGTGGGTTGTGGCAATTACCAATACCTGAGTGCTTCACCATTTTCAAGGAATGCCTTTAAGGATTCGTGGATCAGATAGTTCCATCCGCCGACGAAATTTTCTCTGGCGAAATCAGGATTTGTAAATGTTTCAAGTCCTTCATGAGTGAGTTTTACCCGGGTTTTTTCACCCACCGATGATAATTCGAAAGTGACAAAGGAAAGCCCCGGGTATCCCTCATATTTCCAGGAGTATTTGAGTTTTTTGAGGGGAATTACTTCCAATACCTCGCATAGATGCACATATCGCTTGTCTTCCTCACCACCTTCAAAATGAAAATTGTAGCCTACTTCCGGTTTGAAATCAGGGATGTCGAAATACCACTTTTTCATTAACTCCTTTTCAGTAATTGCGCGCCAAACAAGCGCTATTGGTGCATTGAACTCTTGTTCCAATATTAGTAGTTTACTTTCCATTTTAATTATGTTCTATAATTACTTTTTAGGTTTCGATTGTAATTCGCCCAATAGCTGATCGAGTTGACTGAATTTTCCCGTCCACATTTTTCGAAAAGGCTCTAACCAATCGGCAACTTCCGTTAGTTTTTGAACCTCAAGATTGCAATGGCGTTCCCGTCCTTCTTTTTTTATGGTGATAACACCGCATTCTTGAAGGTATTTGATATGTAGCGATACGGCTTGTCGCGTCATATCAAACTTGTCGGCCAAGGTGTTGACATTTTGGGCCTCGTTTGTCAATGATAACAGTATGCCTCTTCGCGTGGGGTCGGCTATGGCATTAAATACATCTCTTTTCATGGGCTTTGCTAAATTCGCAAGTGATTGCTTGCAAATATATATGAAAGTATTTACTTGCGCAATTTTTTTAAGGGATTAATGGTTTTGGGCAAATCGGGCGTTTCATGGCTGTAATGGGGTCAAATGCCTAATCATCTTAGCTTTACGGCCGCTTGGGTAGGGGCTGCTAACTTCTGGCAGCGATTATTTCCAAAGGGAAGCTTTCATTTCAGATTGTACTTGTTCACGATAAATTGGTACCACTTGCTTGAAAACTGTTCTTCTGTCAGCTTTAGAACTTTTTCCAAGTCTCCGTAAGATGCGATAAGTTCAATTAATTTATCCTTTCCATACACGTCTAAAATGTACTCAATTATGGTATATCCACAAGTGTATATCTTTTGCCCGGCTGAGCGATTGTTTAGTTCCGAAATTTCCGGGTATTGGCCATTGTTCAAATAGGCCAATGTCTTGGGCTCATAAAATTGCCCTACCTCGTAGACGCTGACCCCTTCCCAAAGCCATATCGGAAAGGTCGAGAACTTATCATCAAATTTCTTATCCAATGGTTTGGGCTCTCTATCGATCAATAGTTTGAGAACTACGGTATGAACAAATTCGTGAATGGCAATTTTGGAGATTTCAGTATCTAACCAAGCATCTTCCAAGAAATGTAGCTTTGAAATTCCTTCAATACTTCCAGAGGCGTTCCAATACCCGGTTGCTTTTATGTATCTCCATCTTTGTGCATAGATGTTCACTTCAATATTCTCGGCAGGTGTTGTATTCAGATTGGTGCCGATCTTATAATAGCTGCTCTCCAATGCCCTTGAAAGTCCTATAACACTTGATGCTTCAATGCTGCTACTGAAAAGGAAAGTAAAATGCTTCGTTTTAATTTCTTTTCTGTTTTCTGGAATATTTGCAATAACCGTTAGTACCACTACTACAATGGAAAGCGCAATAAAGAAGTACTTCAATTTTTTCATTTGTTCCTTACTTGGTCGAGATATCTTTTAGGTTAATATAAATGTCAGGTCGATGATAGGCCAGCGAAATCGTATAAGCGGTCACGGCAAAGAAGCGCGGACATTTTCGCCCAATCTTCTTTTATAATGCTACAGCTTTCCGTTTAGCCAAATGACTATCGAAATCTAATTGCAATTATGTGGCAGCTGCAGGGCCTATACGGCTTATGTAAACCCATAGGTCTTTTTCGCACTTTCGATCTGTTCCGTTTCCGTCGTTTCTGGGTAGAACCTATATTTCGGTGCAATAATTGGCTTGACCTGTTTCAGGGTAATTTCCGTTATGGTGGCAAATGGAAAATTTCCGCCCGTCATTTTGGTCAGTACTTTTTCCATTTTCGAGAATTCAGCATCGGTTTTTTTAATGATTCTTGCGCGTCCCTTTACCTGAAACCCCTTTTGAACCAAAATATCGATAAAGCTCACACAGACATTTTTGTTCTGCTTTATATTTCTAACGGTTTGTGGTGAAGCTATATTCGCAACAATTATTTTGTCCGTTCCATAATAATTGAAAATTTCCTTTGGCGAAACGTTCGGCATATTTTCGGTCGATACGGTCGCAAGCCAACACAAAACACTTTTGTCGATAGCTTCTTTTATTTCTTTTGTCAGTTCCATTTTTTTCATCTTGCGCGGATACTTCACTACCCTTTAAAGGCGTTCGGGCGGGCAGTGTACATATTTTCATGTGGAATATAGCAAAATCCCTTTAACGATGGCACCGGAGCGCTGATACAAGGTTCAGGACCCGATGCCATCGGTTGTCAGGTAGCCCCACATTTTGTGAGGAGCTAGTCATACCAAAGGAAAAAATGGTTTAAAGCAACAAGGGCATATTCGCTATCTTTGTGACTGCTCCCTTAGTGCAATTAATAGGGGCCATTGTTGACAATGGTTTTATTTTATAAATAGAAGATTTCTAAGATTTTGTCGTGATAATTTAAATCCTTGAACTTCTCCCGAAGCATTAAAAATAAAGTCGATTTTTCCGAAGGAACTGTTTTTTGCAAACATGCTGGTCTCAGAATAAATGTCCAAAACTACGCTACCATTAATAGGGTGCTTTGCAACCAACGTATTATCTACAAGTTCAATTTCATAAATAGCATTGTGTTCTTTATTCCGGTAAGTTCCAATAAACTTATTCAAGTCTATTTTCAAACTCTCTGATTCTACCGGATTAATTCGTTTGGCCGGGTAGGTGAAGTCTCCCCATCTTAGGTCAAAACGATTCTCTCTAAAGATGATTTTGGAAAAAGCCCAGGGTCCTTCGAATGATTTTGTTCCAATTCTTGGAAGAAACGCTATTTCTTTGGTTCCGAAGATTTGAATGGACAAGGAATCGTTTGTTCCAATAATATCGTAATAGTTACCCGGATATAACTCATAAGTACCTTTATAGATCGATAAATCATTTGACATGGTATTTTCTTGAGGATTAACAATAAATTCTTTTAATACGGTTTCCAAAACCTGATAGGTGACTTCATAACCCGAAAACCCTCCTGCATTTGACAAAAACACCAATGATAAATCATGTTTTGGCGCATATAAAACATAGGAGCGATAACTTTCTGTTCCGCCCCCATGAAATAAAATATCGACACCCTTATAGTTTTCAAATTGAAGTCCCATACCGTATTCTATCACCTTGCCCGAATTGAGAAGAGTCGGTTCTCGCATCTTATCTAGATGGTCTCGATATGGGTTATCTGGAGACATAAAGTTTTGAGTCCATGTAACTAAATCATCTAAACTAGCGTATATTCCAGAGGCTCCCATTGTACTTATTTTTACCGGATTATTGCTATAGCCATTATCCGTAGAAGAATAGGAATAGGCTTTGTTGGGAATAACTTGATTAAAATTCCCAACTGACTGGCTATCGTTCATTTCGAATTGGTCAAATATTTTGTGTTTTAATTGTTCATGAAAAGGTTTCTTTCCAATACGTGCAATGATTTCTGAAAGTAAAACATATCCCGTGTTGTTGTATTGATAGTCATCGCCAGGTTTGAAGTTGAACTGCTTAATATCGAATAACATGTTCAAGACTTCCCTATGTGTCATTCTATCGATTCCCTTGAGCTGTGCCAATTCATCAACATTGGGTAGGCCATGGGTGTGATTTGTGAGTTGTTTGATTGTAACTTTATGCGGCAGATCGCTTAACTCGGGCAAATATTTTCTAATATCATCCTGGTGCGAAAGCTTCCCTTCCTCTTCTAAAATCAATGCCAATAATGAAGTGAACTGTTTTGAATTTGAGGCGATATTAAAAACTGTTTTACTGGTCAATGGAACTTGGTATTCCATATTTGCCAAGCCCATTGTTTTTTTAAATACGACCTGATTGTTCTTTATTAGGGCAATAGCGCCCCCAGGGCCTTGATCTTGGAAATGGGATGTGAAAATGGAATCAACTTCGTGCAGCACCTCTTTATTCAGGTTTTGAGCATGAATATTGCTGGAAGCGGCAATTAATAATAATGTGAAAGAAATTTTTGTAATTGTACGTTTCATTTGAATTGAATTTTGTTCGGACACAAATGAAGTGCACCCAATTCAATAAAACGTTTTAGAAAATAAAGTCGAACCTATTATTTCCCCAAAAAAGGTTCGAATAAAAGTCGAACTTTTCCTAACTATTTGACATTCTGTATTTTGATGGTGTGAGTGAAGTGTTTTTTTTGAATGCCGTATTGAATGAAGATTTGGAATTAAAACCTACCTCATACATGATTTGCTGAATGTTCAAGTCTTTGTTTTGCAATAGAACTTGGGCTTCTTGTACTCTGTAGGAATTAATAAAGTCAAAAAAATGTTTGCCGATTACTTTATTGATCAGAAATGAAAGATGTTTTTCTGGAATATCAATTTCCTGGGCTAAATCTTGCAAAGTTAGAGAGTCGTTTAGGTAGGGTTTGTTTGTGACCATGTATTGACTTAATCTGTTTATTTCGCCTTCGTACTTTTGTTTTTCTTCAATGACACTCTTTTCCAGAGGTTTTATACGTTGGTCTACATGCGTAAACAGGTCAGGATTTCGCATGGTTTTGATTACAAACCAGCAAATTACGGCCAATCCAAATAATGAGATTCCCAAATTTAACAATGAAGAACCTTGATAGTTATAGAAGTTCAGTAAGACGGTTCTTATCACTACAAAAGAGTTACCAACCAGGAATAAAATAGATACGGTCATTAACCATTTGTATGTTCTATTTTGAAGGGAGTAGTTTTCGAGATGTAGTTGCTTATATTTTTTAAGCGAATAAAAGATAGCAAAAATGTATATGTAATACTGTAGCTGTGAAATGATGTCATACCAAATATAGCTTTGCTTTGACAAACCTATCACCGAGAATAGAATCAAGAAGGCAAAAAATGGAATTGAATGAGCCAGTTGTTTTGGGCGAAGCTTGAAATTATGGTAGCAGATGGTCTGTACATAGAAGTAAAACAAAGGCATCTGTAATAAAACAGATGATACCCTTAAGAAATTCAGCTGCTCATATTCCATAAATAAACCCTCTAAAAACAAGGCCGAGATATCCAAGGCAGTAACTATGAGAAAGAGTGCAAAAAAGATATTTGGCTGTTTGTTTTTTGAAGGGGAAGTAAGTAAAAATACCGAAAGCAGCAGTAAAAGAAACACTGTGATTAATCCGATATCCTCGATTATATTCATTGTTCAATGATTGCCGACGTCATACTATCCCCTAGGCGGATAGGTGGGAAGCCTGCTTGCATGTCTACGGCACGTAAACTGGAAGGCAGGTCCGTCGGTTTTTCATGGAAATATAGCAAAAACCAACAACGATGGCGAGGGAAATGTTCTAATGTTTGTGCTGTCTTCCGATGCCATCGGTTGTCAGACAATCGTATCTTTTAAGGAACAAGCCATGTTAAAAGAAAAAATAACCTAAGGTAAAAAGAGGGCTTAATTATCTTTAAGGAACTTGGAAGCTTTTCATAGGGTACATTGTTACCCGCTGGCCTCTTTAAATTTTTTCAAGCCATAGTATGACAAAATTTCATGGTCTCTTTTATAATCACCTTTATAATGCAGTCCGAGTTTCTTCAATAAGCGAATTGATTTTTGATTTTCTGACATCGTAATCGCTATTACATTGTCGTATTGGTCTGTTTTTTCTATTTCTTCAAGATACTTTTTGCTTGCTTCGATCGCATAACCATTTTTCTCAAATTCAGGTAATAGTGCAAACCCAATATCATGATATCTTTCATTTTCTCGTTTGAGCAAAGTCACAATTCCCATGGCCTCTTGTGACTTCTTATGCTCAAAAACGTTGTAATAAAAATCATCGGTGTCAAGTATCTTTTGAATATATTTTTGGGCATCGGTGGTATTGGAAATATTTCTGTCCCCAATAAATTTTAGCCACCCTTCAGAATTGACCAATTCGACAATGAACTTGGCATCTTTCAATTCAATTGGTCTTATTCTGAGCCTTTGCGTTTCTACGTTTATGTACATTCTTATTTTCTTGACTGCAGATGGCGTCTCGTATCAAAGCTTCGAAAACAATGGTGGCTTACAAATTTATGATATTGGTATTTATTCTTTTTCGACTAGGAATAGTGGCTCATTTCTAGCATTCCCTTTAGCGAACCACGTCATTGTATGTTTTTGCGGAACACGCCTTACCAAAGTTCCCTTGTGTTTATCGTACCATATGGCGTCAAATTCTCCTTTCGTGCTAAGTACCACGCGCCACTCAATGTTTACTTCCAAAGAGTCTGAAAAATTTGAAGTTAGTGTATTCCAATCGGTCGTTGCCGTATAATGCGGGTCTAATTGCGCAATCACTTCTTTCTCATTTAGCACGGAAATCCAGAGAGGTTCTGAAAGATGTTCGATACGGCGTGTCTTTCCTTTTGAGCCCCACCCAATTTTTATATCCGCTCCTCCACGAATGTGGGCAATTAAGTTTTCTTTACTACCCAAAATGGCATTTCCTGCTTTGTCATTCTGGTAAACAATTTGATAATGGACGTTTTGGTCTTCTGATTTACAGGAGATTGCAATAGTCAGTAGTAGAGCTAAGATTAATCTATATTTCATTTTATCGGTTCTCTTTTAAAAATTCTTGAGCATATTCAAAAAACAGATTCAAACCTATTTGGAATGTTGTGCCATTTGTATTTTGGTTTCTCCCAATTGACTATAAACGGAATTGACAATAAGGCGGCAAGATTTTTAACCGCCCTTTTTGAATGCTTGTTCATTCGCTATTATTTGTGGCCATTATCCGTTCCTAATTTACTTCTTGACCGCATGGGTATGCTACGTACCAAGTAGACGACCTGTATCGCTCATTGTTGTCGTTCACTATGGTATCTTTTTGATAATCGGTCATGATGGCCGTGGTGTAACCATTGGTGCCCACCATTTTTGTCCAATGGTTCCAAGTTCTAAACCGTATTTTAAAGCTGTCATTTTCCACAGTCGGTAGTTGACCGACAATGGTCGGAATTTGTGCAAACACTTCCCCCTTAAAGACCTGCCCGTCCACAACGGTTAAGAAGTTGGCATCGGCAACGTGCTCAATAGGTTTTTCGCCAAAGCCAATTCGCACCGAATATCCTGCTCTCACGGCCCTAACGAGTTCTTGCCTATCGCCGTAGGCAGTTGTTCCGTCGGCATTGTTTACAAAGACTTTTTTCCAACCACAAGAAGCATGATTTGACACTTTGCAGCCGTATGTCAACATGGCCAAGGTCATACCGATTACCAGTATTGATTTATTTGTCATATTAAATGATTAACAAGTGAATTGCGAACTTATGGAAATCGAAATCTAGTCCTTGAAATAAGAGTTTAAAAGTGGTTCGGAATCATGATTTCGAACTACTTTTTAGACTTTTTGAATTCGTTTGGAGTTTTACCCGTCAGTTTCTTGAAAGTTGAATAAAAGGTTGATTTAGATTTAAATCCACTCTCATGACCAATGGCTTCCAATGTGTATTCATCGTTTTTAAGGATGAGCTCTTGCGCTTTTTTTACACGAAATTCATTGATGTACCGGTTAAAGTTTTTATTCAATTTGTCGTTTAGCAGCTGCGATAATTCGCGTGACGAGATATTGAGGAATTGGGACGTATCGGAGATTTTAAGATTGGGGTTCTTATAAATTTGGTTTTCCGACATCAAATCGGAAAGACTCTCCAATACGCGATCGGCCTCACCATATAATATTTTACTATTGCCATATTTTGGTCTCGGAGGATATAGTATGAGACGTTTTGCATTTGGTGAATAGACCAGAATCGCGAACAGGGAATAGACCATGAACAAGAAGAGAACAGTTGTTACGAGCCTGTTTCCTATTCCTGACAAGATTAAGGTGCTGCCGACCCATAATAGCACCATTCCCCAGAAGATTCCCTTAAGCCAAATCAAACCTTTAAAGTTTTCATAGGCTTTTGGCATCAACAAACCGATATGTTTTTTGATCAAGATTCCTGAAAAAACCAAATAGGCCAGACGTTGAAAATATAATAGGAACACTATTTTGTCGTTCCATAAGTCGGTATTATCCCAATAAGGGAAATAAAGCATGATCGATGCTATAACAAGGGTGTTTATGCCTAAATGTCTTTTCCATTGGGTATTCTTTTGGTTCTGCCCTAAATAGTTGCTCACGTACAAATACAGCAGCGGCCCTATTAAAAAAACGGCGAGAATGCTTAAGGTCACATACCCGTTCTTATAACTATCGATTGGCAATGCCTTGAATACAACGGATTTGGATATTTTAATGGTTAGTGCCAAAAAAAGTCCGGCCAGAAAGAAAAGGTGTTTCTCCCTACGTTTTGAGCCAAATACAAAAAAAGCCGATAGGGCCAATCCATTTATAGACCCTAAAACGGTCAACACCATTATGTAAAAATTTTGTGGCATTCAACTGTTTTTTATGATATGGCTTGTAGCCAAGGCTGCACTATCTTTGACTTGCCTCCTTATTCCTTTTCGTAGGAGCCATTTTTGACCTTCTGGCTTTATTTCGTTTTACCCTTGAACTCCGTTTCAAGAAACTTTTGTTTCCATTTTCCATCGTCATGAATACCTACTATAAATCCGTATGTCTTTTCATTTTTATAAATCCACATTTCGGTCACAAATGTCCCTCCGTAATCATATCTATAGATTAAATTTTTCCCGTCATTTTCAACAGTTCCCTCCGTCAAAGTGCCAAACACGTCAAATTCCCAAAACCTTATTTTGTTCGATTTCTCGTCATATTGGCGAATTCCGTGATTTCTTGAGCCAAGTTCAGTTTGTTCCGTATTGGTGAAACCCATGGATTCAACTTTCACAATTTTGTCATTCAATGAAAATTCCAGGCTTATATCTTGTTTGAATTTACTTCCATCTCCCCATTTTCCTTCGGCACTCCAAATATAATTTTCCAATGGCCTGAAAATTTCCAAAGGGTTTTCTTGGGCCTTTGAAATAATCGGAACCAAAAGAATCAACAAGAATAATTTTTTCATAATTTTTTGCTTTGTCTGTTTTCAGGCTTAGGGCCCGAGCCGTGCTATGCTATGTGTGCAAATAGGTGGGCTGTCCCGTCGTTCTTTTATGGAAATATAGTAAAATCCTGCAACGATGGCTTGGAAAATGTTCCGATCATGGGTTTGGGTCCCGAAGCCATCTTTACAGATCGTGACCTTTGATGATGTCACGGCTATGATACGGGTAAGTGATTTTAAGACGGCAAGAACATATGGGCTGTCTTTGGGTGACTGGACGCTGATTTTTTATAGGAACCGTTGTTAGCGGCTGGCTTTTTTGTTATCCATAAAAGTCAATTCCGAATTAAAAACGCCATCATTGCTTTATCAACAGCTTCAGGGTTCTCAAAAAAGAGTCCGTGGGAGGAATTTTCGATGCCAACCATCTCACTATTGGGCAATAGTCTATGTAATTCCTTGGAAATCTCCGTTAGAAAGGTGGGAGAACTGTCTCCTATTAACAATAGAACGGGCACCTCCAAAGAATTAATATCGGAGGGATCTAAATTCAAAAAGCTCTCGTTAATGGCAAAACCCCAAAGCTCCAAAAGATTATCTAACCAGCCTTGCTTCCAACTTGGAGGTACTTGAGACAAGCGAAAGTCAGGCCCATTGACCCCTTGAATAAAATACTCCAAGCCATCTTCCTTCATATCCCTTCGAAATGCGTTTGCAGCAGGTCTAAGGTTATTTTCCATGAAATCATCAAAATTCTCTTGCCCTTTTTCTGAATTTTTCAAAAAAGAAGCGGCAGGAGGCTCACCCAATACCAACGATTGTACCATTTCAGGGTGGTCTATGGCCATGGTCAGTGCGGTATATGCACCATAGGAATGCCCGACCAGGTGTACTTTTTCAAGACCAAGTTCTCGAATCAAATTGTGAAGATCGTCTGCGTGAATACGGACTGAATAATCAAGTAAGGAGTCGTATTTCTGCTCGTTTGGCCAGGCATACCGGCGACTATAGGAAATAACGCGGTAATCTTTGGAATAGGGCTGCATTCGTGAAATCCATGCCCGATAATCACCGATGGTGCCGTGTATAAAGATCAGGGGCTCACCAGTGCCTTGTTCCATATAGTGCAGCTTCTCCCCATTAACATGAATAGATTGAAGTTCATTTTTAGAGACGGAGTCAACTTGTGGTTCTACTACAGGTTTTTGGGTTTTACATGCAAAAAGACCAGCTATCAAGAGTATGCTAAAAAGCGCATTTTTAAATGTTTTCATAATCTGATTTTTAGAATTCAACCCCTATTTACCATTCCAATGGTGGGTCTATGCTGCTGGCCACTAAAGCCCGGTTGCAGGTAGTCCATCGGTTTCTTATTGAAATATACTAAAATCCCGTAATGGAGGCGAGGGAAGTGCTCTAATTATAGGTTTTGTTTCACTTGGCCGTAGGTCGTTGGGCAGCCCCGCTTTTTCGGTGGGGCGTCAGGTGCGGTTTTGCGCATGCCTGCCTTAAGAGGGGTATTGGGATGAAGGGATTTTGGTCGCCGCAGGTGTTCCGAGCGAAGCGACTCGGGTCGGCGCCAGCCGAATTCAACATCATCGGTTTGTGTATGGTGCGTTGCGTTAGGTTTAGCGACTAATTTAGTAAATAAAACTGCCGATAGTTCTTTTGCGAGTGATTTTCCGAAGGAAAATCCGAAGCAATGAACTATACACCTTGTTAGCGGCTGTTATTTTGTCCAATCAATTGCCTGCTTAAAGGCCAACCACTTAAAAATCCACCAACGATTCCTGCTGCACCTCCACCAATTACCCAACTCAGCACATGATCAAAAAGAGTTGTATCGTCAAATTCATACCCTAATGATGGAACAACTACTTCGATTAAAATCCCACTAGCAATTACTCCAATCCAGAAGCTAAATACTGCGGTCAAGAGTAAAATAATTCGGCTTAATTTTAATTTGTCAAATGAGAACCACAATGCTATTCCAAGGACAGGCATGGCAAAAAAATGATCAAATGGTGGTCTAAGAACATATGCAGCAAACTGAAAAGCAATTACATAAATAATAACAGAGTATATAATTCTACTATTTGAAATTCGAAGCCAAGGTTTAAGTCCAATTCTTTGGATAAAGAAAACAGTCAAACCGCCAATAATTAAAGCCACTGTGTGCGCAAAAGCAGATATTCCTATTGGCCTTCCTTCATGAGATCCAGTGAATCCATGTCCTATTAAACCAAATAATAAATGCCCTATAATAAAGCCAACAGCGCAATAAAGCCACCATGTCATTCTAAGTTTTGAGGGATTTAAATTAGAATTACTATTTGTCATATTTTATTTTAAATAGTCGTTTATATATTGCCGCTAACGAACAGGGCTACGCGCAGTACGGCCCTGGTTTTTTTTGTTGTCGTAACGAAGTTACGTAAAACTAAAAAAGACAGAGTGGGCCGTGCCAAATTGCGTTTAGCCCAATGATATGTTGAGTTCTTAAGGACTGAGCTTGGTGGGCTGAAGCGCCTCGTCCTTTGGGGATGGGAGCAATTTGGTGTAGCCCTGTTCGATGATGTTGAATTTCCCGAGGGGCGGGAGCTGCCATAGCAGCGTAGCGACTCGGGTCGGCGCCAGCCGAATTCAACATCATCGGTTTAGTGTATGAGTAGTTGCGGATTTATATGCTAATACTTTCAGTTGACAATATACTTAATAAAAAAGAAATGCGGTTTGAATTTACACCCAAACCGCTATTACTTATACACATTGTTGTGGGAAGTAATTTATGACTGTTCCAATATTTTTTTCAGTTTTTTTAATTCCTCGTTCAACAATGTTTTTTGTTGTTCCAATGTTCCTTCAAGCTCTTCAAGTTTTACAGGAGGAGCTAACAATACAAAGGAGTATATAGACGAATTCAAACCGTTTTCAACAACCCGAGAAAAAGCTTTTCCTATATCTCCATTTGGCATAGTCATATACCAATCTATAGTTCCGTTTTCTTGCGAGCACATTGTTTCTAATTCTATTTCTATACTACCATTTGGAGTGTTCATAGATGCTGATTTACCTTTAATATTTGAAAAAGCATTTGTCCATTTTGGTAAATTATTATTATCAGAAATATAATTGAAAGCTATTTTAGAAGAAACATTTATATCAATACTTTGTACATCAAAATTTTTCATAATAAACACTTATTGTATTGCTTCTCCTAAAATGAATATTAAATTACTCAACGCTTCATCTCTTTTAGGAAATAACTGTTGCATTCTTTGGTCGTTAACCATTTGCTGCAAACCTTCTTCACTCTCGAAATAGAATCTATGAATTTCGCTAGGTTGTTCAAGTGCATCATTAGCCGATGCAAATGGTAATAAGAATCGTTCAAAGTGTGTTCCAAATTCTGGAATTATCTCACAAGCTTCTTTATGATATTCTGCAAATTGGTCTTTAAACTTCTTTTGTTCTTTTAAGTAAATTAATGCTACTCCATACGTTTTTTTAGAATCTCCAATTTCCCTGTAAAATTCAAAATCTTCATCATTATGTGAAATGAATCCGAACATTTTTTCTACTGAATTAGCTACATAGTCTTTCTTTAACTGAATAAATTCAGGGTCTTTATCAAAAGCTTCTTTGGCTTCTATGTTTGGATAAACTGCAAAATGAATTTCGTCTGGAAGTTCAAGTTCTCCTGTCGCTATCATTTTTGGTTTAATTACTCGTTCAATTTTAGCTCCATATTTTTGTAGTAGTACATTTCCTCTACTACGTAATTTTTCAAAGTCCTTTTCCTTTCCTTCTTTTAAATAGAAGAACGCTGTGTTTATAATTTCTTGATTTTTCATTTTATTAGATTTTAATTGTTTTTGATTCTGTCCGTTTGTATTACAGGAAGCCATTAGGCAAACTGTTATTAATAATATTGCTAACCTTTTCATATTAGTTGTCTTTAGAGTTGATGAATGTCTCCATTTCGGTTAATCCCATTTTCCAAATGTTGAGTAATGCTTCTTTTGCAATTTTTGAATTTTCGGGAGTTGCGTTAAATGTTGCAGACCATTCTACAATAGAATTGTTTTGTTCTCCATTTAAAACCTTCATTTCTTCTTCAAGGTTTTCAATAGGGAGCATATCTTGTTCAGGTATTGAGAATCGGAACGTTCTGGATTCGTTATTTACTTCTAAAATGTGTTCTTCAAGATGAATTCCGTCAGCTGTTTCGCAGTAACGTCTATCACCTTCTACTTTACACGATTTAATTAAGGAACCAAACCATTGGTCTACACCACCAACTTTACCTATTATATTCCAAACTTTTTCGGGTGATGCTTTCATATGAAACACCAATTTTTCTTCTGTTGTTTTCATTGTAAATCAGTTTTAAAGATTAATACTGATACAAAGGTGGAGCGAAAACCGAAGTTTTATTTTGCCAAAAAGTTCAAAGATTTTCCTATTGGTTCAATCTGTATATTGATGGAGAAATTTTGTAGTGCTTTTTAAAAGCTTTTGAAAAATGAGACAGGTTATTGAATCCGCAATCAAATGCAATATCACTCATTCTATTGTTAGAAACTTTGAGCAATTCAGATGCTTTTTCTAATTTCTTTTGAAGTAGAAAAGTTGCTGGTGATGTATTGTAAGTTCGTTGAAATTCTCTTTTAAATGAAGATAAGCTCATATTAGTAAGTTGAGCTAGTTCTGAAAGCGAAATGGTAGAATAAAAGTGAGCTTCAATAACATCTCTAAAACTATAGGTTTGAGGATTAAATAATTTAGAAAGTATTGTTCTTATTTTCGGTGCATTTTGAGTTTGGTTTAGTAATAAGATAATCTCTTTTAACTTCAAAATTAAAATATCTTCATTTACTAGGTTTGGGTTGTCAAAGTAAAACAGAACACTGTCAATATATTTGTTGATGATAATGTCACTGTTTACTTTAGCCATTGAGCTATTGTCTGAACTTGTATTTTGTTGTTTTAAGAAATTAGGTAATTTGTTGTCATAAATTTTAAGTAAAACTTCTGGAAAGAAGTGTACAGCAACAGCTTCGTATTTTTTGCTATTTGGAGATTTGTACATTTGAGAAAGATAATTTCCACATTTCATTAAAACAGCTTCCTCGTTTTTTATTCTTAACTGTTCAGATTCAGAAATAGAATTATATTCTCCTTTGATGATATACAGAAAACAAGCTTCGTTGGGCATTGAATTTTGCTTTTTGAAAGGGGGTTTTAATAATACTTTTTCAAATAACAACTTTCCAAAAAGGTCTATGTTTTTGTAGTCTAGAATCATTCTCTGTTATTTCCCACAACGAACAGGGCTACGCGCAGTACGGCCCTGGTTTTTTTTGTTGTCGTAACGAAGTTACGTAAAACTGAAAAAGACAGAGTGGGCCGTGCCAAATTGCGTTTAGCCCAATGATATGTTGAGTTCTTAAGGACTGAGCTTGGTGGGCTGAAGCGCCGCGTCCTTCGGGGATGGGAGCAATTTGGTGTAGCCCTGTTCGATGATGTTGAATTTCCCGAGGGGCGGGAGCTGCCATAGCAGCGTAGCGACTCGGGTCGGCGCCAGCCGAATTCAACATCATCACGTAAATAAGTCTGTATTTATTTCATTTTTACCGAAGGTAGAATTTATTTCGCAGCTCCGATGGATCAACAGTTTATATGAAATAAACGCACAGGTATTTTGTATAAATGGTCGAGCGTTTTTTGTCAATCAGTTATACAAAATACCCGTCTCTATTTTCTCCCTTTTTAATGCGGTCATATTGGCTTATTGGCACCTGAGGCAAGCCGTCAATAGTTCTGAACGGCAGTTCCGATCCGAAGTTCAAATCAATCCACCATAAAGAGCGCATTGGCGAAAAAGAGTTTGCCATTTTCCCAAAAACCCCTGAACAAAGGGTTGTCGACCATATAAATGACCTGTCCGCTACCATGGTTTTCTACTCCGTAGATAAGGCTTTTCTCGATTTTCTTTTTTGCCTCGCTGCCCGCAAAACCTGCTACCGGTACGTTTTGACCGTCTTCCAAAAAAACGACCGAACCCTCATCCAAATATTCGTAGGCATTGTCACCGCTCAATTTCAATGTATAGTACGATTGGTCATAGCCATAGGCCAAAGGGTGGGTGTTGTCGACCTTTGTTTTGAAAATGGCCCCTGTAATTTCTTCTTTGATCCGCTCACGCTGGGTAATCTCAAAGGCCCTGAGATTTGCCGTGCTGTCCTTTTCCACTTTTTTGACTTTTGCGCCAAAGCCCTCATCGCCAGTCAGGCCATCGATGGCACCATCCATGGCGATCAATTTTCCACCGTGCGAGACCCATCTTTTGAGATTACCGAGCCTTTTTTCATTGATAAACTTTTTATAGCCGCTACCTCCAGGTAAAATAAATACGTCATAATCCGATAGATTGACGCGATCGAGATAATCTGCCCCGATCACCGTCACCGGGTAGTTCAACTGCCGCTCAAAAAAATGCCAAATCTCCCCAAATCGCAAGGTAGAGGCGGGGCCGTCCCTGAGCACGGCAACTTTGACATCGTCGATCATTTGTACATAACGCGAACCAAAGTCTTTTCCATCATCGACAAATCCTGTTTTTGTCGAAGTCAATTTTTTGTTGTGTTCGTTGGCAATTTTTTTGAGCTGGGTGATGAAATCTTTGTTGTTCTTGTTGTCGCCCCGTGTGATGATTAGACTTCCGCGTTCGTGTCTTTTGCCGTCAGAAACATAAGGTCGATGTGCCACCCGTACCCTTATTTTCGCTTTGTGTAGCGCCGCCAAGAAACGGGCATCGTCCATACTGTTCCAGTCGGTTAGATGGGCATAGGCATTTTCGTCTAAATTGTTCGCCATGGTTTCCCTCTCGAAAGTAGACGTATTGATGGGGCCCGCCGAGGCAAGGGCGTCCAATCCGTACGCATAGGGCAACGACCAGGCAGTAATGTCATAGGTCAACGAATCGCTCAATTTGGCATTGGGTTCGAACAACACTTTGACCAGGGTACCCTTGACCTGATCGGTCGAAACGACCAAGCTTTTCTCCGAAGCGCGCAAGCTGCCCGCTTTACCGGTGCCGTAGTCAAATCCCTTAAAGGTGCCATTCGAGGCCCTGCCATAGCTGATATTGTGCTGATCGAGCAGTTTGGTCAATGCATCGATTTTGTCTTCATTGCCGTTTAAAATGTAGTTCTTGTACTTGAAATTGCGCTGGCCGTAGAATTTTTTGAACTCTTGGTTCAGCCTGTCGGCGTTTTTGCTCGAGACCTCCACCGTGGATATTCCCGTGGTATAGTGGTGGGCGATTCTGTCTTTCAGGGTCAAGGTATCGCCAATCGATGTTTTTATGGCAAGGCCGGCCCTACCGCTACCTCCTTGTTCATAGGTCATGCCGATGCCGCCATTGTTCATCGGATAGGTATCCCCATAACTCGGATACAAAAGATCGAACACTTCTTTGGTAAAATAGAACCAGCCATTGGCGTCAAAGTACTTTGCATGGTTTTTACCGATGGTCACTTGAAATTCGCGTTGAAAATCGGTGATTACCTCATGAAAGGGCTCTGCCGCGGGTGCAAAGTAATACGGACTGTCGACACCCTGCTCGTGAAAGTCGACATGAACATGTGGCAGCCATTGATTGTACATCTTGATTCTTTGCTGGCTTTCGACCTGGGTCAACCAGGCCCAATCCCGGTTCAGGTCGAACATATAATGATTGGCGCGACCGTTCAACCAGCCCTCATGGTGTTCTTTGCTGTTCGGGTCGACATTGAAGGGGGTATTCTTGTTTTCGTTATACCAATTCACATAACGATCTCGCCCATCTGGGTTGATACAGGGATCCATTATGACCACGGTATTCTCCAACAGCGCAGATTTTTTGGTCAAGAGATCGTAGATGGTCTGCATCGAGGCTTCGGTGCTCACACTTTCATTGCCGTGCACGTTGTAGCTCAACCAAACAATCGCCTTTTCCGCTGTGCTGGTTCCAGAGGTACTTTCAAGGTGGGTGCTTCTAATTTGTTCAAGGTTTTGCATGTTTTCCCTTGAAGAAAGGTAGGCCAACAGCAAGGGGCGTTGTTCATAGGTATGCCCGTATTCGACTAATTGCATTCGGTCTGCAGCCGCTTCTGAGAGGTACTGGTAGTAATCGACCACCCGATGGTGTCGGGTGAACCGTGTGCCCAACTCATAGCCCAAAAATTCAGCGGGGGATTTCAATTCTTGCGATAGGCCGCTAAAGCCTATAAATAAAGTAATTGCGAGTAGTCTTTTAATCATTTTGAGATAGTGTTTGAATGCGTTTGGGGCAATCTCAAATCTAGTGAATTTTATCCGGTATTTCTTGCGTTTTTCTTCAATTGACCGGCTTTTTACGACGAATGGCCGATTGGCCCATTTAACGTATCTTTAGCAAGCATTTTTGGCGAGAAGGTTATCTTTACCCGATCAAGTCGGAAATGATTTCTTAACTATGGATGTTGACTGTCTTCCCTATAAGCAAACCGGATATTTTTCGCGCTTGATCTGTGATTATCTTGATCGGCAAAATGACGTTGAAGGGTTCTATGGCCGGTATCCCTCGCTGGAAAATTTTAAGACACAGATCGAGGAAAAGCAACGGAATTTTCCGGAAGCGCATCGCGCCGTGCTTTACGACAGTCTTAAAGAGCAGTATGGTCATATTAAGGTGAGCAAAAAGACCCGCGATAATTTAATCGGACTCAAAGAGCCGATTACGTTTACGGTGGTCACCGGGCATCAGTTGAACCTGTTTACGGGCCCGCTTTACTTTTTGTACAAGATCGTTTCCACCATCAATTTGACAGTCGAGCTCAAAAAGGCCTACCCGAAATACAACTTTGTGCCCATTTATTGGATGGCCACCGAAGACCACGATTTTGACGAGATCAATTATTTCAATTTCAAAGGGAAGAAAATACAGTGGAATCCAGATGATTTCAAAAAAGGGGCGGTTGGTGATTTATCAACGGATGGCCTTCAACAGGTTTTGGATACTTTTTCCAACGAATTGGGAAGCGGAAGAAATGCCACTGAACTTCAAGACCTTTTTAAAAAGGCCTATATCGACCACGATAACTTGACGGAGGCCACCCGGTTTTTGGCGAACGAACTTTTTGGGGAATACGGCCTGGTCATAGTCGATGGTGACGCTGTCGAACTGAAACGGTTGTTGGCCCCTTTTATTAAGAAGGACGTTTTTGAAAATGTGGCCTACAATGAGGTTTCCAAGACCATTGATCAATTGCGGGAAGCCTCAGAAGACTATAAAATACAGGTCAATCCACGAGAGGTCAATTATTTTTATCTGAAAGAGGGGCTACGGGAGCGAATCGCGAAACAGGGTGATGATTATGTCGTGGTCGACACCGAAATCTCATGGAACAAGAACGAATTGATTCAAGAGATCGAAGCACATCCCGAACGATTTTCGCCCAATGTGATCGCACGGCCTTTGTATCAAGAGGTAATCTTACCGAATCTCTGCTATATCGGCGGGGGTGGCGAGATTGCCTATTGGCTCGAATTGAAGTCGATGTTCGCGGCAATGGAGGTTCCTTTTCCGGTGCTACTCTTGCGCAATTCGGCTTTGGTCATTCCTGAAAAGATAAAAACGAAGACCGCAAAACTGAATGTGGAAATCGCCGACCTTTTTCTCAAACAGAATGATTTGATCAACAAGAAGATCAGGGACATTTCAAACATCGATATCGATTTTTCCCCTCAAAAAGAGTTGCTTGAAAAGCAATTTGCATCGATGTACAAGCTCGCCGAGCAGACCGACAAATCTTTTTTGGGAGCTGTAAAGGCACAGGAAGTCAAGCAAAAAAAGGGTCTTGATAAATTGGAAAAACGCCTTTTAAATGCGCAAAAGCGAAAGCTCAGAGATCATGTACAACGGCTGACCGAATTGCGGAACGAACTGTTCCCGAATCAGTCGCTACAGGAGCGCGTACTCAACTTTTCCGAATTGTACCTCGAATTGGGTGAAGCCCTGATTCCTAATCTTATAGACGCGTTAAAACCTTTGGATTTGGAGTTTACCGTTTTACGGTACTAAGAACTCACCCTGCCAATCGTCCTCCTTTTTAACGAATCGAATTCGTATATGTTCGGGTTCGGCAAGCTTCAGATATTCGATTCTATAGGGTTCGATTTCAACAACTGAGAAGTAGTCCCTATCTTTTAAATAATCCACTGTTCCGGGATTTTCAAGTGCGCTTCCCGGCGCTTCTTTTGTGGTGTAGTTTTTCTTTGATTGGGACCCCAGCGCAGAGCGTTCCTTTTCAACATAGTCTTTGTCCCCAACAATACGGGCCACTCCCTGCAAACGAACCTGCAAGTATTTTTCGGGATGGTAGAACAAAAGGCTTACCCTTTTATTTTCTTTGATATGGATGACTTTTTTTGAGCGTCGATCGGTAAAGAAGGTCAATTTTAGATCTTTTGACACTTTGCGCAAGGCAATTGTACGCAGGCGTGCGTAATTATCTACCCCCAAGGTGGCCAACGCAAAAAAACGGAAGGGATGACCCTTAGCCTCGGCACCCTTATGAAGCTCGTCTTTTAGTTCCTCGAAAAAATTGCCCGGCATTTCGGTGTTTTGATCGTTACCTTAAAGATAGCCAAAATTCTGTAGCCGCCCGATAAGTTAGGCCTTGAAAAAAAGGGAAGCAAACCTAAAACGATTCATAAAAAAAGCGGCGACCACTCTGGTCGCCGCTTTCACATGCCGTAAGGCACTGGTTAGGGTTGGTTATTTGACGATTACATTCTCGCTGTGCGACCAAGTACCGCCCATGGCCTTTACGATATACCTACCTGAGGTCAAGTAATTGATATCAAGGTGGATCACCGCCTTGCCATCGTAAAGGTCAAACGTTCTCGGGGTATTGATAACCCTACCGGTCATATCGTACATCACGACCGAGATACTTTCGGTTGTTTGCGAAGCGCCATTTTTGGTACCTGCCTTTAACGGAACAGCCTTCAATCCGTCGTCGGTGTCCTCAACATCAAACTCGATGGTCAGCGTACCGCCCGATTTCACGGGAACCGGATATACTTTTGTCATCTTTGGCGAAGCCGATTTGGCATATAGCGAGCATAGAATATCAGGTGTTACCACTACTTTTTTGACCGCCACGCAATCAAGACAATTTTCGGCCTCGACTACATAGGTGCCAGGACTCACGACGGTAATGGTCTTTTGACCGGCATCACCCAATATGATTCCGTCTTCGGTCGTCCACTTAAAAGTGGCGTTTTTCTCGATACAGTCCTCAAGGGCAACATTGATGTCTCCGTCGACATAATAACCGTCACCACCATGGGCATAGAACCAACCTGAAGCTCCGAAACCACTTCGGGTCACATCGGCACCCGCACCCATTTGAAAGTAGGTTCCTTTCAATGAAAGTGTGAATATTCCGTGCTTTTCAGAAGTTATCGTTCCAGACCAGTCTGACCAATATTCCCAATCTGACATGTCATAATCTTGACAATCGTTTGGTTTTGGGCCGTTAGGGCCTGGTGTTGTGGTATGACCCGTAAAGATAGCTTCCACCTTAATGTTGTCATCACCATCACTGGCCGTGGCCGTATACCTGGCAGAACCGTCATCGAATGTTTCGAAACGCTGTTCCGAGGCCTTGAATTTGTGGTATTTGGGTCTGTCGTTCTCATTGCCGACCAACCAGATTTCAAAATCACCTTCTGGTCCATAGCAACGTTCTTGTTCAACGATCGGATAGACACATCCACCTTCACATTCTTCTGTGTTGTCGATTAAGGTAGCTGTAAGCTCCAAGGTCTCATCGGAACATATTTTGGCTTCTTCGACCACATCGATCTCCATATCACAGATTTCGACCAAGCCTGCATCAATGGTAGGGTTGTCTTGGTCGGTAATCGTAAAGCAATCGGTGACTCCGCCAGCATCGGCATCTGAATCCATATCATCGCTGCCTTCGTTGCTGGTCGTGAACTTATGACCTTCGGGAATATCTCCGAACACCACATAATAGTCACCAGAACCTGGGCAGACCTCAAATTTATAATATCCCGCACCGTCTGGGCCGTTCGAAGTCTCGGTAGAGGCGATCAGTTCGCCCTCACAATGATACAATTTGACGCTTACACCGTTGATACCGGTATTGCCATCATCCTGTACACCATTGCGATTTTCATCCAACCATACGTAATCGCCGATCATCACTTTGTCGTCGACGATGACTTTCACTTCGTCCATACCTTCACAGTTGCCATTGGTAACGATTACACTATATGTTGTAGTTACTTCAGGACTTACTTTGATCGATTGTGTTATTTCGCCTGTGGACCACAAATACTCACCTTCGCCCTCAGCGGTCAACATGACCTCTTCACCGGCACAGATGGTCTGATCCTCACCGGCATCGACCTTGGCCTCCCCGACGGTAACCATAACGGTATCGGTGGCTTCACAGTTACCATTGGTTACGGTAACGGTATACCTCGGTATCCATCTCTGGGTTTACGGTAATCGATTGGGTAGTTTCCCCGGTAGACCATAGGTAGTCTCCTTCACCTTCTACGGTAAGTGTTACCTCCTCGCCCTTACATATTGCTTGGTCCTCACCGGCGTTGGCCTCAACATCGACAATAGATACGTTTACGATATCGGTCGCTATACAGCCTTTGCAGTCAGTGGTAGTTACTTTGTAATCACCTGATCTATCAACGGTAATGGTCTTCTGATCGGCATTGCCGACAATGTTTCCGTTATCGGTCGTCCAATGATAACTGACGTTTGAATCCACATTGATCGGGATGCATTCCCCCAATTTGAGGTTCAGATCACCATGTGTGTAGAAACCATCGCCACCGGTTACGGTGAGCCATCCTGAGGCGCCGAAACCGCCTCTTGTGGTGTCCGCGCCAATACCCATTTGCATTGAAGGACCATCCCTTGAGATAATCAATGTACCGTGATTTTCGGTGATTATGGTACCTGAAGTATGCGTCCAGTACACCCAATCTGAGGTGTCATAGGTTCCACAGTTGTTTTCTTTCGGACTATCTGCCGGAGCAACGGTTGTATAACCTGAAAAGGTGATATCAACCTCGATATTGTCCAGTCCATTGGTCCCCATGGCCGTGTAACGTGCAGTACCATCATCAAAAGTCTCGAATTTTGAGCTACTGGTAACGAAACCTTTGTTCGTACCGGTCACATTGTTCAGCCATACATCTGAATAATTCGACGAATCGTGACATCTGGGTGTGCTTTCTATAGGATATTCGCACCCTCCGGTACAAGCAGCGGCACCTTCTACCATTGCAGTCAGTTCAACGGTTTCTTCTTCACATATTTCTATGTCGTCACCTGCATTGACTTCAAGGTTACATTCTTCCTCACATGAGGTAAAGATTCTTAGATCATCCAAATCCCAAGCGGATACGGCTGCACCGTTGCCGACTGGGGCATAACTTGTCAATTCAAAAGTGAAGACACTAGTCGCTCCGGCGTCGACCATGAAGTCGGCCATTGACGAGAAGTCGAAATTGGCCATATCCCATGATTGACTGGTCGCGATATCCGACATCAAGAATACCTCTTGGCTGTCTTTAAGTACACGTACCCCATACTTCGTAGGGTAATTGTTCGGACCGGTATTGTCGGTGTATCCTTCAGCACTCCATAAATAGTTGTGCGGTGCCAATTGCTTGAACGAAATACCGTCTAACCTGGCCTTTTTACCATTGTTACCGCTCAAGGTAACGTCGAAGCGAATGGCCAATGTATGATCGGCAGAATATTGATTGTCCAAACTTGACTGGAAACACGCCGCATCACCAGCGTTTCCGGCCTCATCGTCGGTACAGGAGTGTTTTCCCGAATGTCGATATAACTGGCTTCCGGTGATTGAGGCACAAGAATTGCCGTACGCTGGCGTGAACTCGGTATAGTCATAGTTTGAGCCGTCATTTGAGAATGAACGACATTCATTGAAATCATAATGGATCGATTCCTCCGACGATGTGAATGGCACGTTCTGGGCGCTCATTTGCGCGATCGACCCGAAATACAACATAATTATAATGATAGTCGCCACTATTTTAAAGTGTTGACTGCCCGGATCAATTTTCAGTTTTGATAAGTGGAGTAGTTTTTTAATCATAATCTACTGTTTTAATTTATTTGGTTTGATCTTATTGGTTTACAAATTGCCTTTGGCAATGCACGAATATGCAATTGCGCGTAATCTTCAATTGTGTCTTAAATAAATCTGAAAAGGATATAGGTCTGTGAGAAAATGGGGGATTTTCATGTTTTAAATTATTTGGGACTATTGTGGTGTAAAATTATTGTACGTGGCCTTGAGGTGGAAAAAACTTGGCCTAAAGTCGATAAGAAGAAAAAAAACACCGTGAATTGTAGGGTGCCTTACAGTTCATCGATGGTTTTTGAATGGGCAAGAAATTTTTTTTCAAAAAAATGGTATTGTAATTACTTGTTTATCAGTAGTTAGCGAAAAATCCGAAAAAAAAGTGGAAAATTGGGTAGGGTAAAACCAGGGTTGGTTGTTTTATATACAAATTGCTATGAAAGAGAAAATTTCTCAAAAAGAATTTTGAATTTAATTAGTTCATGTGTTTAGGTTGGTTTTTTGATTTTGAAAGCCCCGGTGTCAAAACCGGGGCTTTTTTATTGATATGTTTGAAAACAGGCTTGAAAATTTGTCTGAATTCGGTTTCCGAATATTTTAGTTGATTATCCAAGGTCCTTGAAAGGTATCTCCCGATCCTTGTACAGAGCGCCATTGAACGATTTCGTCCCCCGTTTCATTTGCGAATAAATATAAGGTGGTACCACCACCAATGTTGAATTTGGTCGCCGCGCCCACTTTATTGAATAAGCCCGGTGAAATTTCTGCGGTGCTTGAAAACCAGCCATTTGATGGGAAAAGGATGCTGTTCCATCCAATGTTGGGGTCAGATGACCGATATCTTTGATAATGGGTGCCATCTCTTTCAAAATAGGCCATTGTGGGGTAGGCCGTACTCACGGCGGCGCCAATTCCATTGCTTAATTTGAATTCTCCGAGATCGCCAAAGATTTCATTCACCAAGAATATGGTAGATGCGGATCCCAATGATGGTTTTGAATATGTGACGATTTGTTGCGCTGGTGGGGCGTTCGATGGAATTTTTGCGGGGTCGACCGTCATAATATGACATTGTGTGCCATTTCCATTAAATAGGTAAAGGACATTGAGAGAAAAATCCACCCCTGCTCCGACCTCATTAATCTCCATGTCGCCTAAAGGCGCGCTTGGGTCGTTTATGTCAAATATGATCGGATTGGTGCCATTTTTGTAAACTCCTGGTAAGTTCCCATTATACCAAGCATATTTGTCACCAGCCTTGTTGAATATGAGCACATTGTTGCTGGCGGAAATATTGACCATGGCGCCAATGCCATCATCAAAAAGATCTAATAGGTCTGAATACAGTACTGGAGGTAAAACGCCTCTGAGCTCGCAATTCACAACATCATACTCTGTTGCCAGTTTGGCCCCTATGATTTGTGACCGTCTTTCAACGCTATTGGCAATGTAAGATAGTGGGAGGCCGGTGCGAATGTCACTGCTTTTTCCAATTTTGGAAAGAAATTCGCCTATACTGTTGTTATTTGTAAAGTTGCCGACCGCATCTAAGGTTTCGGAAGAATCACCACCATAGGCGATTACCTGAAGTGTCAGATTTTTTAGGCTACTGAACGAATCGAATTCCACATTGCCCTCACCAGACGCGCCTATAGTCTTATAGCCAACATTGAGTTTGGCTTCCATTTCGGTGGCAGATGAGGTCGATTCAAAGAGCATATAGAAAATCCTTCCGTAGGTGACCGAAGAAATGAATGCTGCGGGATTATCGGGTTGTATGTAGGCTTGAAGGTCTTCTGGCGTCACACTTTCATCAAAGAAATCATCTGGGCTTGTCGGAAGGTCAAAGTCCATTGTATAGAATTGTTGTGTCAATTTTACCAAAACCGTATTTACTTCACGGCTTGTATTCACCGAGAAACTTCCTGAAACCTTGGCATTGAAGGTTTTGTACTTGACCCCCAATTTTAAAGCTAATTCTTCCTTCGATTGTACTTGTTCCACACTAAGGGAAAAGTTGGCGGGTACTTTGTAATCATTGTCGGCCAAGGAGCCAAATATGATATCGTTTTGAGCGTCCCGGATAGCACTTAATTTAACTTCATCGACTTCTGAACTTGAGTTCAGGTTTCCATCGATGATGTTATATGAAATCGTTCCTCCAGCTCTCTTTAACGGTATAGCTTCCGGGGTAGCGTCGTCAAGTGTCTTGCCTTGCAACATGTTACCGGGATAGATGACCGAAGAATTCGGGTTGAACAATGGAAACTCATCGTTTCCGTCAGTAATGCTGACCCTTCTTTTCGTACAAATAAAGCGTTCTTTGACGGTTTCACCATTATCCTCTCGTTCATAGTCCTCATTTTCAGGAGCTTCTTCGCTTAAGGTCTGCTCTGTCGGGGTCTGTGGAAAAGATTCAAAATCCTCACCGATGGCGATTACCTCGGCAATGGTGCCTACGGGGGTATTGGAGTTGGGCCCTCACCTGATTCGTCTTTGCTGCAGGCCCAAAGTAAGACAATCGAGGCCACAACCATTAAATTCCTGAAATTCTTGTTTTGCGTTTTCATAATCGTTTTGTTTTGCGGTTCAACTTTTATATTGATTTGATCTGTTATTCCCATTGTAGTTTTGTGGTACTTAGACCTTGATAGGCATAAGTGCTGCCTTCTGTAGGTACATTTACAAAATCTGTAATGTCACCACTTTGTAGGTGTGAAAATCCTGATGAGTCCTTTCGAGTTGCCCCATTGGCGGGTCCGAAATAGAGTGCCAGATGGGCGATGTTCGTAGTGGCCGAGAAATTTCCCTTAAGCACAAAAAAGACTTCTCTTTCTATACTTGTTTTCTCAGGAAAAGGGTTTCCTATATCAACATACCCTTCGGAAGCATTGGTTTCCGAAAGCTTCACCTTGTTGTTCTCACATACGCCGAAGATTCCGGTCCCGACAAAAAAGCGAATACCGAATAGGTAACTGCCTACGGGGAGGGTGGCATCGGATACATTGGCGAGCGTGAAGCCTGCAGAATCACCAGTGCCCATACTGATTCCTGTTGAAGTGTTGATGAAATCATAGTCTGCCGGTGTAGTTCCGCTGTGGGTAACCTCTTGGAGCTGACTTTCCAGGGTTTCAAATTCGTCTTTGGTGACCTCGATCCAATCTCCGTTGGAAGCAGATACATAGGCATCTTTAGAAGTGCTGAGCAATCCTTCGATGGCATCGATGAAATCGGTAAGGGTAATCGATATAATCGATTCGACCGAGTCTTGGCCATTGGTAATGGTCAAGGTTCCGGTGACCGATGTGTTCAACTCATAGTCAAAGGCCGTTCTGTCGGCCACGGTCACTTCCAAGGATGTAGGGTCAAAGCCAAAGGCGGGGTTATCGGTCGTAAAACTGAGGGTGCCCGGCAAATCGGTACTAAGGGTTCCCAACACGGCACCGTCTTCGGGATTTTCCTCGATCGTCGCACTGAGGTCGTCTACCGTGTACTCTGGATCGGGCTCAGTCACAATGGCAATTTCATCATCGGTGCCATCGCTACTGCAACCAGACAGCATTAGTAAGCAAAGAATTAGGGACGCGAATAGATACTTGTTTTGTGTTTTCATAATCGTTTTGTTTTGTGGTTCAACTTGAATGCTGTTTGTGTGACCTGCCCGGAACTGGCCTGCAGAACCTTCCGGACAAGAACACAAAACGATTGCCATTGTTCGGATCGATTTTCAATGACAACACAAACCTAGAGCGCGGTTTTCAAGAAGTAAAAAAACAAGGGTGGACAAGAGGTGGACACCTCAAAAATAATTGGAGGACAAAAGGTAGACAGTCTTGAAAGGACTATGTTTAAAGGCTTAGCACCAAATCTTGTAGGGAGTCTTCAGTGGCAAGCCCCAGCTTTTTGCGAAGTCGGTAACGGGCTTTTTTAACCCCTTCACCCGAAATATTCAAGATATTGGCAATCTCTTTTGATGAGAGATTCATCTTTAATAATGCCAAAAGACGAAGTTCGTTGGAGGTGATTTCAGGAAATTTCCGTTTAATGTTGGCACTAAAATCCTTATGTACTTGTTCAAAATATTGAATGAAATTTTTCCAATTCCGATCGTCTTGCTGGTCGAAATTGATAGTGCGGATTAGATCTCGATATCCTTTGTTGTTATTTTCGAGTTTTAGGGCCACCGCTTTTTGCTTTACGGTTTCCAAAACTTCGTTTTTTCGGGCAAGGTTCAGCGCATGGGTGGTCAGTTCCTTCTTTTTAAAGGCAAGCTCGGCCGCTATTTTCTCCTTTTCGAGTTTGTTCCGTTTCATTTTTTGGCGTAGCGCATAAAACCCAATGATGGACAATAGAAGCCCTATCCCCATCAAGACGCGTTGCAGATTGCCAATGGACGCTCGCTGTTCTAAAACAGTAATTTCTTTTTGCTTTATCAGCAGTTGTTGTTCTTTTTTTTCGGTATCGTAAATGGTTCGTAGTTCTTCAATTTGTCTTGATAAGCTCTGATTGAACAGACTTGTATAAATTTCATGAAATCGTTCTTGATCCAATACGGCCTCATGATATCTTTTCAGCCCCTTTAAACTCTTGTATCTGGTCTTGAGGGTTTCGGACAGAAGGTTCATCGTCTTTATGGAATCACTTGATTTGACTGCTTCATTTAGATAAATCAATGCCTTGTCGTATTGTTTCAATGTATTGTGAAGCTTTCCAAGCTCGTTCAGATTTTCAATGGATTTATTGATGTTGATTCCATCATCGATGATCCTTTTACTTTCCAATAAGGTCGATAGAGATTTCTGGTACTCTCCCTGCTCATGGTATATTTTGCCCAAGGTATTAAGCGCGGTTGCGTGCATACTTGGCTTTACACTTTTCAGTTTTGGTATGCAAGTGTTCAAATATATCAAAGCGCTGTCATATTGTTTTAAATGATAATAGTTGGTCCCGATATTGTTATCTGATATGGCTTCAAAGTATACATCGTTATGGTCGTTATATACTTGCTTTGATTTTTTGGTGGAGGTTATTGATGATTCATAATATTTAAGTTTGGTTTCGGCTTCACCTAAACTCAAATAGAGGTCTGCCAGACCATAGGGGTTATCAAGGTTTTCCATCAATTTGACCCCTTTTAGTATTTCTTTTAACGCTATGTCAGAATAACCTTGATCGATCATTATGGTGCCCTTTAGGTCATAAGAACCAGCCAGATATTCCGATTCAGTCACCGTTTCGAGAACCTTAATGGCCTTGTTGATATAGTCTATTGCCGCATCATAATTTCCAAGATAGTATTCAATAATGGCGTAGGAGTGATATGAGGTGCCTATACCTTGCTCGATTTTAAGATCTTGGTACCCTTTGAGGGATTTTCCTAAGTAATATTGGGCCGAATCATAACGCTCAATATTCATATAATAATTTGACAACTCATAATAACTGGTCGTGGAATAATATTTAGAGTTTATTTTTTTTGACAGCTTCAGCGTTTCAAAAGCATATTTTTTTGCCTGTTCCGCATCGTTGTATATGGTTTCTGAGTAGAGTTCTAAAAGTAGGGCTGCTCTGACAGTGTCGGCAGATGCAGAAAGATATTTTTTTTTAAGGCTGTCAAGTTTTTGATTTTCCTGGGCCGAACAGAAAAAAAGGCCAAAGAAGATTATTGATGCAAGTAATTTGGTATATCGCATAGCAAGTAGTTTAGCCGGGGGAGCTGTTCTAAAATACCTATTTTATGAAGAAAAACATATCGACTGGTTATCTCAAGGGTATAAATCTCGGGGAAGCGGAATTTTGACTGTTGAAAATAGTCTATGATTATTGCAGTTGAGTGTTCAAAGACCGAGTACCAGATCCTGCAAAGAATCTTCAGTGGTAAGATTCAACTTTTTACGGAGTCGGTACCGGGCTTTTTTGATTCCCTCGGAGGAAATATTGAGTATGTTGGCTATCTCTTTTGAAGATAGATTCATCTTTAAAAGCGCCAAAAGGCGCAACTCGTTTGAGGTGACCTGGGGGTATTTTGTTTTGACGTTACTATTGAAGTCTTTATGGACCTCTTCGAAATAGCGCGAAAAATTCTCCCAATTGTTGTCGTCCTGCAGGTCAAAATTGATCGATCGTATCAGTTGATTGTATCCGGTACCCGTACCTTCCTTTTTTTTGAGTTCCTGTGCCTTGAGTTTTAGGTTTTCCAAAGTCTCGTTCTTACGGGCCAGGTTCAGGGCATGGGTGGTCAGTTCTTTCTTTTTAAAGGCAAGCTCGGTCGCAATTTTCTCCCTTTCCAGTTTGTTTCGCTTCATTTTTTGGCGCAGCGCATAAAGCCCCAGTATCGATAATAACAGGCCGATTCCCATCAAGATGCGCTGCAGGTTACTGATCGATGCTTGCTGTTCCAAAACGGTAATTTCCTTTTCCTGAAGGGCGATTTGCTGCTCTTTCTCTTTTGTTTCAAATTCGGTGGTTAAGCGTCTTATCTCTTTACTTTTTGAAATATTGTAGACCGAATCCTTGATTCTCTTATGGGCTAGAAAGTCATTTAGTGCTTTTTTATAATCTCCTACTTTTTCATATGACTCAGATCGCTGCCGGTAGGCCAAGGATAAATCGTCTAAATTACCAATGGAGTCCGAAATTTTAATGGCTTCATCTGCCAATGAAATTGCATCTTTCGTTTTATTCAATTTATTGTAGGCGTCCGTCAGACCGTTCAAACCCCAAACCAGATAAACAGGGTTTTTTGTTATGGTTCTTGAGTGGTCAACAGACCGTTCAAGGTAAGATCGCCCTCTGCTAAAATCACCTTGGGCAAGAAATAGTCGACCTATGTTGAAGTTTGTAATTGATATCAGGTCGTTAGCTCCGATCTCTTCGGAAATGATTAAGCTATTTTCTAGGTATGTCAGTGCCTCTTTGTACCTGTTTGTAAAGTAATAGGTGTTGCCAGAATTGTTAAGCAAGTTTGCTTCGGCACGCCGAAATTTTTCCTCCCTGGCGATTTTCAAGGCTTTTTCTCTGTAAAAGATGGCATTTTCATCATCAATAATGTAATGATATAAATTTGAGATGGTTGTATAGCAATCCAATAAGAGTTCTTTGTTATTTAATGCTTTGGCAATTTCCAATGCTTCAAAAACATTTTTCAAGCCTTTATCATATTGAGTCAACATGCGATATGTAGCTGCTTTTAAATCAAGATATTTTGCAATGAAAAATGAATCTTTTCTCGTAGTTGTATGATAGGCTATTTTTTCATCTATACCCTTTAAAGCCTCTTGGTAGCTACCTTTTTGGCCCATAAGTTTTAGCAGTTGAAAGTTCACCACATCTTGGTGTTTGACGTCTTTTAGTTCTTCAAACTTTTTTAAGGCTAAAGTCAAATAGTGTTGGGCCGAATCATTTTTTCGTAACAATCTAAAATACCGACCGATATTTAGGGTTGAAACGCCAATACCTCTTTCAAAACCCAGTTTTTCGGAAAGAGAAAGTCCATTTTTCGCAAATGTCAGTCCTTGTGCAGGATTCGATTTATAAAACTCTTCGAAGATTGCAAATGAAGTCTTTACCTTTAGCGTATCTTCTCTTTGAAGCGCGTAGGTTTGAAGCAAACTATCTAATTTTGAATTCGTTTGTGCTTTGGCTCTTATAGTAAAACCAAATAAGAGAACTATAAAGAACAGGGTTGTTTTTTCCATTGTTTTTATAGCGTTAACACCAAATCTTGGAGGGAGTCTTCGGTGGACAAATTAAGTTTTTTACGAAGTCGGTACCGGGCTTTTTTGATTCCCTCGGAGGAAATATTGAGTATGTTGGCTATCTCTTTTGAGGATAGATTCATCTTTAAAAGCGCCAAAAGGCGCAGCTCGTTTGAGGTGACCTGGGGGTATTTTGTTTTGACGTTACTATTGAAGTCTTTATGGACCTCTTCGAAATAGCGTGAAAAATTCTCCCAATTGTTGTCGTCCTGCAGGTCAAAATTGATCGATCGTATCAGTTGATTGTATCCGGCACCGGTACCTTCCTTTTTTTTAAGTTCCTGTGCCTTGAGTTTTAGATTTTCCAAAGTCTCGTTCTTTCGGGCCAGGTTCAGGGCATGGGTGGTCAGTTCTTTCTTTTTAAAGGCAAGCTCGGTCGCAATTTTCTCCCTTTCCAGTTTGTTTCGCTTCATTTTTTGGCGCAGCGCATAAAGCCCCAGTATCGATAATAACAGGCCGATTCCCATCATGATGCGTTGTAGGTTACCGATTGATGCTTGCTGCTCCAAAACAGTGATTTCCTTTTCCTGTAGGGTGATTTGCTGCTCTTTGGTCTCAATATCGAAAATGGCCCGCATTTCCTCTATTTGTTGCGATTTTCTATGGTTAAAGATACTGTCGCTCAATTTATTGTAGTGCTTATAATCTTGTAGGGCAAGTTCAAAGTTTCGCAGTTGTTGATAAGACTCTGATTTTTTTAAATACGAATCGGCTTTTTGGGGAATGGATTGAATGCTGTCTGAAATGGCTATCGCTTTTTGCAAATAGGGTAGGGCCGAATTGGGTCGGTTCATTTTATTGTACAACAGGCCAAGACTTGCATATGTTTTGTTTATTTCAGTGGGATTGTCCATTTTGGCGTAAACCTCCAAAGACTTGTTCAAACTGTTGAGTGCTTCGGGAAATTTTTCCAATTTGATATAGGCATTGCCCAAAAGGTCGTAGGCGCTGGCCTCTTTTAATTGAAAATTATTTTCATTTGACATTTCAATCGATTTCTCAAGATAACCTATCGCTTCGCTATGTTGATCCAAATGCATTAGGTTTTCGCCAATAAACCGCAGGGCATCGCTCTGCCATAAGAGATCTTCAAATTCTTTGTAGACTTTGTACGCCTTCTCGAAATGATCGATGCTACTTTCATAGTTCTCCAGCTTCATTTCTATTTGCCCCAATAAGGTGTGGGCATCTGCAACAAAAAGCGGATTCTTTGCTCGCTCCCTATATTCTTTTAGGGCTTGTAGGCCATTTTTAAGGGCCAAATTGTACCGTCCTTGTTTTAGGTCTATTTCCGAGAACATAAAAAAGGTTGAGCCAATAAACTTGAAATCTACTTCCCGGGCGTGCGGGATCGTATCTTTGTTTCTATATATTTCCATGTTCTTATCGAGATACGCCTTGGCGGCCTTAAAATCATTTTGACGGTCGTAAAGATTCGCAAAGCGTGTGTTCGACGTTAAAATTCCCCCGATATTTTGGGTTTTGGTCACCATATCATGGGTCGCGTTGGTGTAGTGATAGGCAGAGTCAAGTTCATCCCTATTGAAGAAGTAAGAGCTTATTTGGTTCAACCCCCTTGCAACACCATCGTCATAGTTCAACTGTTTTGACATCTTGACCATTTCGTGGGCGAATTTGTAGGCCCTTTCAGGATCCGTGTAGGTCAGGTTTTGTAGAATGCGATCGGCGAGATTGACTTTAATGGTGTCAGTAGGCCTCTTGTGATATATCTTAAGAAGGCTATCAAGATTCTTGTATTCTTGGGCACAGAGCGGGGGAGATATGACACAAACAAACAAAAACCAAAATACGATTTTGGATTTCATATCGGTTTGGTTTGATTTTAAAGATACTGTTTTCTTTTAGGCATTATAAAACGTTGTTAAAAACCCATTACAAATATCCAAGGAGAACCCTTTCCCAAATTTTCGATTTTCCTATTTTTGCCCATGCAAAACAAAGTCCTAATTCTAGACTTCGGTTCCCAATACACCCAATTGATCGGTAGACGTGTTCGAGAGCTGAATATTTTTTCCGAAATCAAACCTTATAACAAGCCGCCCGAAGACCTTTCAGCGTATGATGCGGTCATTCTTTCGGGTTCCCCATTTTCGGTTCGGGCCGATGACGCCCCCCATCCTGATCTGTCAGAAATCAAGGGAAAAAAACCCTTATTGGGCGTGTGCTATGGGGCGCAGTACCTGGCTCATTTCAACGGGGGCAATGTAGAGAAATCGAATACCCGAGAATATGGCCGTGCCAATTTGACCGCCATATCGAACGACGAGCCTTTTTTCTACGAAATTACCGAGGGCTCCCAAGTTTGGATGAGCCATGCCGATACCATAAAGGAACTTCCCGAGAACACCAAACTTTTGGCGAGTACCAATGATGTCAAAAATGCGGCTTTTAAGTTCAACGGAGAAGACACCTACTGCATACAGTTTCACCCAGAGGTCTATCATACGACCCAAGGAAAATTGCTTCTCGAAAACTTCTTGGTACATATTGCCGGACTCGAACAAACATGGACACCCGACGCATTTGTTGAGAAAACAGTGGGAGAACTAAAGGAAAAAATCGGGGATGACGAGGTGATATTGGGTCTTTCGGGAGGGGTCGATTCCACGGTGGCCGCGGTGCTGTTGAACAAAGCCATCGGCAAACAACTGCATTGTATTTTTGTCAATAATGGCCTTCTTCGAAAAAATGAATTCGAAGATGTATTGGAGCAATACAAGGGTATGGGGCTCAATGTGAAGGGCGTCGATGCTTCGGCACGCTTTTTGGATGCTTTGGCCGGGGAAAGTGACCCCGAAAAAAAGCGAAAGATCATCGGCCGGGTCTTTATCGAGGTTTTCGACGATGAGTCACACTTGGTCGAAGATGCCAAATGGCTGGCACAGGGTACGATTTATCCTGATGTGATCGAATCGGTCTCGGCGACGGGTGGTCCGTCGGCGACCATCAAAAGCCATCACAATGTGGGCGGATTGCCCGATTTTATGAAACTGAAAGTGGTAGAGCCATTGAAAATGTTGTTTAAAGACGAGGTTAGGCGTGTGGGCCGAAGCATGGAGGTGGGCGATGAACGTTTGGGCAGGCATCCCTTTCCGGGTCCGGGCCTGGGCATTCGAATTTTGGGGGATATTACCGCTGAGAAAGTGGCCATTTTACAAGAGGTAGACCATATTTTCATTCAAGGCCTGCGCGAATGGGGCCTTTACGATAAAGTGTGGCAGGCGGGCGCTATGTTGCTGCCTGTCAATAGCGTAGGAGTTATGGGTGACGAGCGCACTTATGAAAAATGCGTAGCTTTACGTGCCGTGGAAAGTACGGATGGCATGACTGCCGACTGGGTCAATTTGCCTTATGAATTTTTGCAAAAAACGTCAAATGAGATCATCAACAAAGTCCCTGGAGTGAATCGTGTCGTATATGATATTAGTTCGAAACCCCCGGCGACCATAGAATGGGAATAACAATGAAACGATTTTTGAAAATAACGCTGCTTTCATGCCTATTTGTCTTTATCGGATGTAGGGCCACTGCACAAAAGTTTGCCACACATTCGGTGAAACAAGGTGAGACCTTGGAAAGTATTGCAAAACAGTACAATATTACAGCTGACCAAATCTTGACCTTCAATAAGGAAATCAAACATGGGCAAGAGCTTAAGCCCAATACAATTTTGGTCATTCCCGCAGGTGCAAAGTCGTCCCCGACCGTGATTACGGATAGGAAAGGGGCCGATGAACAAGTACCTCCCCAGCAAGAACCCATTGGATTTACGTCGCATAAGGTGAAAAGAAAGGAAACCCTTTACGGTATTGCCAAACGCTACAATATCACCGAGGAAGACATAAAAAAGTACAACAGAGACCTGTATTCTGCCCAACTTAAGAAAAGGATGGTCTTGCGCATACCGAAATACAAAAGGGTCGATCCAAGTGAAAACACTTTGAATCCTGAGGATTACATTACTTACACGGTGGCTCCGAAAGAGACGAGATGGAGTATCGCGCATAAACATAGCATTACCATTGACAGCATGGTGGCCTTAAATCCGGATCTTTCAAAAAATTCCGATTATTTGAGGGAAGGGCAAGAATTAAGCCTTCCTAGAATACCAGGAAGCACGGTGGAAAACCAAGAGACCCAAATCTATGTTTCGTATACCGTTCCACCCAAAATGAACTTCTTTAGATTGGAGCAGGAGTTTGGGGTCAAGTCAGATGAAATTGTTCGCTTGAATCCTGAAATACAGGAAAAAGGAGGGTTAAAGGAAGGGATGGTCATCAGAATTCCACAACGCAAGCTTGACCCTGGCGAGGTCAATACCGAGAATTTCAATTTCTATGAGGTAAAGCCCAAACAGACCGAATTCTCCTTGACCCGAAAATTGGGAATTTCGTATAAAGATCTTTTGGCTTTGAATCCTGATTTATCAGAAGGCCTTAAGGCAGGCATGATTCTTAAATTGCCAAAAACCCAAAAGGGAAATTTTGAGGTACGCAACTCCTTGGTACTCGACAAGATAAATCTATTGGATAGTGTCGATAGGGCGGTTAGGCCTAAATTGATGTTCTTGCTGCCTTTTCGCTTGGACCGTTTGCGTTTGAACGACCCAGAAAATGTCGAAAGAAATTTGGAGACCCGAACGGACATTAAATTGAGCTTAGGTCTTTATTCAGGTGCCCTTGTGGCTTTGGATTCCATTGCCAAATTGGGTGTTTCAGTTGATGTAAAGACCTTTGACAACGAGTTGAGCCTAACGAAGACCAAGGAAATACTATTGCGCGAAAGCCTATCTGATGTCAGCGCCATAATCGGCCCATTGGATGTACCTTCCTTGAAAGAGGTAGCGGTGCGGGCTGCAAATTCGGGAGTTCCGGTCATTGCCCCTATTCCGGCCAAAAGCGATATTAGTTTGCGGAATGTGTTTTTCTCTTACACCCCCGAAGAAGTATTGCGGGATAAAATGATTGATTATGTTCAAAAAGAGTTCCTTGATCAGAACATAGTCGTTATAGCCGACTCGAGCCACGTTGCCGTTCGCGATACCCTATTGTCAAAATTTCAAGACGCAAAAATGGCCAATGTGGCACAGGAAGAGAAAAATATCGGAGTCAATATTGACGGACTTAAGTTGTTGCTCTCAAAAGAAAAGGAGAATTGGGTGTTCGTAGAAAGTGACAATTTTAAACTGGTGACTAGTGTTGTTTCGATATTGAATTCATTGAACAACTCGCTCTTGGATCCAGAAAATGATACGGAACGAATAAAACTTCGAATGTTCACGACGAACAAAGACAAGGCCTTTGATAGTGATGTTGTTTCGAGTACGCATTTATCGAATCTGAACTTTACCTATCCTTCGGTATACCGAGAACCCGCGAACGACTCCTTTGTCAAGGATTATCGAAAGCGATTTGGGAGCGAACCGGATAGGTATGCGGTGCGCGGTTTTGATATGACCTATGACATCTTATTGAAATTGGCACATCAAAATGATTTGATAGGCACTTCAAAATTTGTCGGGGAAACCGAATACACTGGGAACAAGTTTTCCTATGAAAAGGATTTTTCCTCTGGATATTTCAATCAATCGTCTTACATTTTGCATTACGATGATTTGCGCATCAAGCAAATACAAACCGAATCGCCATGACCTCAAAAGTGACCTATAAAGGAGGGTTGAGAACGGTGTGTAAACATTTACGCTCTGGAGATACGTTCAATACGGATGCACCGGTCGACAATAACGGATTGGGGCAGGCTTTTTCGCCCACTGACACGGTGGCAACGGGCTTGGCAAGTTGCATGATTACGATGATGGGTATTAAGGCCCGTGATATGGATGTTGATTTGACCGGATCCACGGCAGAGGTAACAAAACATATGGCAGCCTCCCCTAGGCGTATCTCGAAGATCGAAGTGGATTTAAAACTTCCTGCCACGGCCACGGAAAAGGAAAGAAAGATTCTGATCCATACGGCAAATACCTGTCCGGTTCATTACAGCCTTCACCCAGATATCGAAAAGGAAATCACGTTCAATTGGGTGCTTTAAGACTTTTATCGCTTTTTATTTTGCTATCGGTCTTTCCCCTTCAAGGTCAAGATGACGAAGAGCGTGTATTGGCTTGGTCATCAGAACGTAGACTCACATGGAAAGATTATCAGGGCAGTCCGTTAAAGACCGAATGGGCCTCGGCTACAACGGCAAGCGGCATAACCTATTCCTTGAGCAGTGTTCTTGGCGGCAACGAACCGAGATTGGAGGTGAATGTCATGGCGCTTTTTTACCCTGATAAGTCCTGGTACAAACCTGAATTGTGTGATGAGGTCGTGCTAAGCCATGAACAATTGCATTTTGATATTACCGAACTCTATGCCCGCAAATTCAGGGAGCGACTCAAGACGGTAAGGAACGATGAAAATGTGAAGAAAAGCGTGCGCTCAATTTTTGTGGAGATCAATAAAGAACTGAATGCTTTTCAAAATAAGTATGATAGAGAGACCAACTTCTCTCGCAATATCGCCGAGCAGCTGGCTTGGAACAAAAAGATTTCCGAAGTATTGAAGGAGGATGAGTGAATTTGGATTAAGGTTATGGGTTTGGATAGCTCCTCCCCTCGGCGAGGGAAGGTGATCCCGCCATTTTGAGGGGACGGAGGGGTCATGAATTCAACCCTAAACGCTATTAATTTTGATTTAATGGAATATCCTAAACATCACAAATTGTGACACCTTCCTTCAGGGCCGCAATTTGATCATCCCAAGTGGGAATGAATTCTTGGGCCACATGGCCCTTAAACCCTGTTTCTAAAATGGCCTTCATTATTGCCGGGTAAAACAGTTCTTGGGTATCGTTGATTTCATTGCGTCCAGGATTTCCACCTGTATGATAATGCCCAAAGTATTGATGATAGTCTTGAATGTTGCGAATGATGTCACCTTCCATAATTTGCATATGGTAGATGTCATAGAGCAGTTTGAAATTGTTGGATCCGATTTCCTTGCACAATGCGACCCCCCATTCGGTGTGGTCGCACATATAATCTTTATGGTTCACTTTTGAATTCAAGAGTTCCATTTGAATGACGACTCCATGTTCTTCCGCCAGGGGAATGATTTTCTTCAACCCCTCGGCACAGTTTTTAAGTCCGACCATATCTTCCATACCATTTCTGTTTCCACTAAAGCAGATAAGATTTGTGTACCCCGCTTCGGCCACTTTAGGAATCATCTGCAGATAATCCTCGATAAGCTCATTGTGTAAATTGGGGTCGTTCCAGCCCTTTTCGATACCCATGCCGGCACCGCTGCACATTGAACAATGAATATCGTACTTTTTTAGGGTCGGCCAATCTTTGGGCTCGATCAGGTCAATGGCCTTGATACCGAGTTCGTTCAGGTTTTTCAGAAACTCCTCTAAGGGAATACTGTGGTAGCACCATTTGCAGACACTGTGGTTGATATTACCTTTGAGTTCATTTGGGCTTCCGTTGGTTTTAGACATGGCATTTGCAGATTTACCGGCCATGATCGCAACGGATGCGGCCGCAGAGGTTTCCAAAAATGTTCTACGTTTCATTTTTCGTGCTTTAGAGACTTTTAAAGATATATTATTTAGATTTAAAAATGGAAGTTGAATTTGACAAAAGAAAATTAGTGGAATTGGCACACTACAAGATGCCATATGGTAAATATAAGGAGCGCTATTTGGTGGATCTTCCAGAAGCCTATTTCACATGGTTTCGGCGCAAGGGCTTTCCCAAAGGTAAATTGGGCGAGTTGATGCAAAGCATGTATGAAATCAAGATTAATGGCCTTGAACCGTTGGTCCGTAGGGTTCAAAAAGAATTTCCGCAAGAATAACGCCTTAGTTATGACTCAATTTGTATCTTTGAATCCCGTAACAAGGATACTAAAATGCCGACTACAAAATACATTTTCGTTACGGGGGGAGTTACTTCATCTTTGGGCAAGGGCATCATAGCCGCTTCACTTGCAAAACTGCTTCAGGCGAGAGGTTATAAGACCACTATTCAAAAATTGGATCCCTACATCAATGTAGATCCCGGCACCTTGAACCCCTATGAGCATGGCGAATGTTACGTAACCGATGATGGGGCCGAGACCGACCTTGATTTAGGACATTACGAGCGCTTTCTGAATGTGCGCACCTCACAGGCCAACAATGTTACAACGGGCAGAATCTATCAAAGTGTTATCGAAAAAGAAAGAAGGGGCGAATTTCTAGGCAAGACCGTTCAAGTGGTTCCACATATCACCAATGAAATTAAGGAGCGCGTGCAGCTTTTGGGCGATAGCGGCGAGTATGATATTGTTATCACCGAAATTGGTGGAACCGTTGGCGATATCGAATCTTTGCCCTACATCGAAGCGGTAAGGCAATTGCTCTGGGAGTTGGGCGATAACAACGGCATTGTGGTACACCTTACATTGGTGCCTTTTCTATCGGCAGCGGGCGAATTGAAGACCAAACCGACCCAACACTCCGTAAAAACGCTGATGGAAAGCGGAATCAAGGCCGATATTCTTGTTTGTCGCACAGAGCACCATATCTCAGAGGAAATAAAGGACAAATTGGCACTCTTTTGCAATGTCAAGAAAGAGGCGGTCGTACAATCGATTGATGCTTCCACGATTTATGACGTACCTATTTTAATGCAGGAAGAAGGCCTGGATAAGGTCGCTTTAAAGAAATTGAATCTTTCCGATGCCAAAAAACCAGACCTCGAAAATTGGAAGGAATTTCTTCATAGACATAAAAACCCGCAACACGAGGTGACCATAGGCCTTATCGGAAAGTATGTTGAATTGCAAGATTCCTATAAATCGATTTTGGAATCGTTCATACATGGCGGTGCCTCCAACGAGGTCAAAGTAAATGTGCGGTCCATTCATTCAGAACATATTCATGAGGGTAATCTAAAAGATAAACTGCGTGGCCTGAACGGGATTTTGGTCGCCCCCGGTTTTGGGGAAAGGGGTATCGAAGGCAAAATAGAAGCGGTGCGATACGCCCGCGAAAATCACATTCCTTTTTTGGGCATCTGCCTGGGCATGCAAATGGCAGTCATAGAATATTCAAGAAATGTTCTTGGACTAAAAGATGCCAATTCGACCGAGATGATGGAAAGTACCGATAACCCGGTCATCAGCTTGATGGAAGAGCAGAAAAGTATCGTTGATAAAGGCGGTACGATGCGCTTGGGGGCATGGGACTGTGAAATTGCCCAAGACAGTCTGGTAAGCGAGGTCTACGGTGGCAAGACGCGTATTTCGGAACGACACCGACATCGCTATGAGTTCAATAGCGACTATCGAGATCAATTGGAAGCTGCGGGATTAAGGGCCACCGGAATCAATAATCAAACAGGCCTTGTTGAAATTGTTGAATTGAAAGACCACCCCTGGTTTATCGGGGTGCAATACCATCCCGAATACAAGAGTACCGTGGCAAGTCCACATCCACTTTTTGTAGGGTTCATAAAGGCCGCCCTTGGCCAGAAAATGAAACAAACCAATGCCACTTTGGCATAAACCGCACAATTGGGCATATATTTGCTCATCAAAAACCAAAATAACCAGACCTTTCCGTTTGGTGAATCAAATTTGAATGGAAGAAAGGAAGCTTGACATAAATTCAATCATTGGGTTTGTGCTCATTTTTGGGATACTTATCTATATGTTCTACCAAAACAGTCCCACCCCAGAGCAATTGGAAGAACAAAAAGCCAAACAAGAACAGGTCGAGGCACAGCGTAGGGCCGAAGAGCAGCAAAAGCAAGAGGTCACGCAACCGGTAAAAGTCGATTTACAAGACTCCACCGCCGTAGCGAACTATCAGAGTGGACTCGGGGCTTTTGGATTTACACCTCCTTCAGACGGAACCACGGTCTTACAGAATGATGTGCTCAATTTGGTCGTTAGCAATAGAGGTGGTCAAATTGTTGAGGCCATAATGAAGCAATTCAATACCCATGATTCTATTCCGGTGTATTTGATCAAGGACGGCAATGCTTCTTTCGGACTCACTTTCACAACTTCCGACAATCGGGTACTCAACACGAAAGACCTGTATTTCGAGCCATCACTATCCAACAACGGCGGCAATCAAGTGTTGTCGATGAAAGCGAAGATCGCCCCAAATGAGTTCTTGGAGTATCGATATGAAATGAAGCCCGCTGAGTACCTGGTAGATTTCACACTTCGGTCTCAAGGCCTGAACGGAGTGGTGAAGGCCGATCAACCCATCAATTTGGAATGGGAATTAAAAGGCATTCGTCATGACAAGAGTGTGCAGTACGAGAATCGATATACCGAGGTCATGTACAATTACGAAGGTGGAAAGGTCGATTACCTTTCGGCGGGCGGCGATGATGAGGAAGCTGAAACCGATGTCAAATGGATTTCTTATAAACAACATTTTTTCACCTCGATACTGGCCACAAAGAAAAACTTCAAGACGGCGGACTTGATTTCAAGGAATTTGGTCGAAGAAGAAAGTAAGGAGGTTGCGTTTACCAAACAATTTGGATCGTCGATTCCACTGGCCTTGGAAGGCGGCGAATTCTCAGAGAACTTGAATTGGTACTACGGGCCGACCGACATAGAAGTTCTTAGCCAATATGAAGAATACGGATTGGATGACACGATCTATTTTGGCTGGGGAATTTTCGGATGGATCAACCGTTATGTCTTTACGCCTTTCTACTCTTTTTTGAGTTCCATGCTGCCCGCCGGTATTGCTATAATCTTGATGACGATTATCGTGCGTTTGGCCATGTCACCTGTTACTTATAAATCGTATCTGTCACAGGCAAAAATGAAGGTTTTAAGACCTGAGATTACAGAATTGGGCGAGAAGTACAAAGACAACGCGATGAAAAAGCAGCAAGAAACCATGAAGCTTTATGGTAAGGCCGGGGTGAACCCCATGAGTGGTTGTGTGCCGGCCCTATTGCAAATGCCCATTTTCTATGCGCTTTTTATGTTTTTCCCGACCTCTTTTGCTTTGCGCCAAAAACCCTTTTTATGGGCTGAAGACCTTTCTTCTTATGATACCATTTTAGAGCTTCCCTTCAGTATTCCCTTCTACGGGGATCATGTAAGCCTGTTCCCGATTTTGGCATCTGTGGCCATCGGGTTCTATATGGTGATGACCACAGGACAGAATATGCCACAGCAACCAGGTATGCCCAACATGAAATTCATCATGTACCTGATGCCCGTGATGATGCTCTTCTTTTTCAATAATTACGCTAGTGGTTTGAGTTTGTATTACTTCATTTCGAACTTGATTACCATTGGCATCATGTTGGTGATCAAAAACGTCATTTTGGACAATGATAAGATACATGCGCAGATCCAAGAGAACAAAAAGAAACCCAAAAAAGAGAACAAGTTCCAACGCAAGATGCGCGAGATGATGGAGCAGGCCGAGGAGCAGAAAAAAGCGGGCAGAAGATAGTCTTCACAGAAGAAAAGTGCCAAGGTTTCCCAATTTAATGGGAGACCTTTTTTCATTACAACAAATTTATGTGCATTTCATCGATAATAAACCGAAAATGCTAACGTTATGTTAAAAGTTTTAGAACTTTATGTATCACATGACCATTAGTTGAAGTGAAAATTATAACAAGATTCGTTTTTATGGTATAGAATTCTACTTGACCACTTTTTTATCCCCCACTACAGTAGTTCTCCCAAAATTGCGGACACATTTATTACTTCTTTTATAGGTTGTTGATTCATAAGATACCCACAGTCTTACCGATTCAATGAATCGACCTATTTCCTGTTATGGTACAGTAAATAATAACAAAAAACACTGTCACCATGGGGATTGCCACCATTTCTTTGAAAAAATTAATTACCGCTTCTTTATTCTTATTATCACTTTTACTTATTCCGCTGTCCGTCAATGCGCAGCAAATGGATCTCAGAGGTAACTCTGAATATGTAGAAGGACAATGTCCTGCCAATGATATTGAAATATTGGCAGCGATGGTAGATCTGGGTACTACTTGTAACGATTGTACCCCGGGGTCTACGGTCACGGGAGACCTGATTATTACCGTTAGGCACGGGACCAATAGCCAGAACAGGTATCTGGCTGTTATGGGAGATCTAACCGAAACCTTCCCGGACGGTACCAGCTCTATGAGCACCTTTGCCGAATGTTCGGGGCCGCTCGAAACCCAAAACAATGGAAACAATGGGGTTCAGGAGTTAAATTTTGGTGAGGTAACCTTCATGTGTGGGAGCGAATTGGTCTTAGATAATATTTTACTGGTATGGACAGCCGCCAATGGTGAATGCCCGGTTACCCCAGCTAACAATCCGAACGGAAAATATTGTTACGCCAACCCAACGATCAATATCACACCTCCCTTGAACGCAATGGCCTCAGCCTCTTGTTCAACCGGGAACATGGTCGACATTGATTTAACGGTACAAGGAGGAGTTCCTCCCTTTACCTATTTATGGTCGAATGGTGCCACCACGGAGGATCTTACCAATGTAACTCCCGGTACCTACTCAGTAGTTGCAACTGATTCTGAAGGATGTACTGCCCCAGCCAGTATTACGATTGGGCCATCATTATCCGGGTCTATCAGTGGCACGGATGTTCTGTGTTTTGGTGAAGCCACCGGCTCAGCTGATCTAACCGTTACGGGAGGGGTACCTCCCTACACCTATTCATGGGACAATGGTGCTACCACTGAAGATATTTCCGGATTAACGGCAGGAACCTATATGGTAACTGTTACAGACGATCTGGGTTGTGAGATTACCGAAAGCGTCACCATTACAGAGCCTACCGAATTAACATGCAGTGCTGTTCAAGATAGCCCAGCCAGCAGTGGGAATAGTGATGGAGTTGCTACGGTAACACCCGCCGGAGGTACGCCGCCATATACCTATTTATGGGACAATGGTGAAACTACCCCAACCGCTACCGGCTTAAATGGTGGTTTGCATACGGTTACAGTGACCGACGCTAATGGATGTGAGACCACATGTCAGGTAACTATCCAAGAGCTAGATCCCCTGGAATGTACGGTGGCTTTGGAGAACGACGTATTATGCAATGGAGAAAGTACCGGAAGTGCTACAGTTACTCCAACAGGTGGAGTAGCTCCGTATACTTATTCATGGGATAATGGAGAGACGACACAAACAGCTACCGGTCTTGATGCCGGACTCCATACAGTTACGGTAACCGACGACACGGGAGCACAAACTACTTGTGATGTGACCATCGGAGAACCCGATGCCCTTTCATCTTCTACGACCCAGGTAGATGTCTTGTGTTTTGGAGAGGCCACCGGATCCATTGATCTTACGGTAAGCGGAGGTACAGCGCCTTATAGCTATGCCTGGGACAATGGGGCTATCACAGAAGATCTTAGCGGCTTAACAGCTGGTACCTATAATGTAACCATTACCGATGCCAACGGTTGCGAAACTACGGACAGCGTAACCATTACGGAGCCTACTGACTTAACATGCACGGTTGACCTCGTTAGCAATGTTACCATTAATGGAGGCAATGATGGAATTGCAACCGTTGAACCAAGTGGGGGGACTGCCCCCTATACCTATCTATGGGACAATGGAAGTACATCCGAGCAGCCAACGAACCTGGATGCGGGTGTTCATACGGTGACGGTCACCGATGCCAATGGTTGTGAAACGACTTGCGAAATAACGATAACCGAACCCGATGCACTTGCCTGCACCGTTGCCCTGGTACAGGACGAGCAGTGCTTCGGCGATGAGGACGGCAGCGCCACGGCGAACCCCGTTGGCGGTGTTGCGCCCTATAGCTATTCCTGGGACAACGGCGAGACGACCCAGACGGCCACGGGCTTGGCCCAGGGCCTCCATACGGTGACGGTCATCGACGCGAACGGCGCGCAGACCAGTTGCGAGATCACGATAGGCGGTCCTTCGGAGGCCTTATCATCCTCTACGACCCAGGTAGATGTCTTATGTTTTGGAGATGCTACCGGATCTGTCGATCTTACGGTAAGCGGAGGCACAGCGCCCTATACCTATTCCTGGGACAATGGGGCTACCACAGAAGATATTAGCGGGTTAACAGCCGGTACCTATAATGTAACCATTACCGATGCCAACGGTTGTGAGACCACGGACAGCGTAACCATTACAGAGCCTACTGACTTAACATGCTCTGTTACCTTAGATAGTGGCGTAACGGTAAATGGTGCCAGTGACGGGGTTGCCACGGTGAACCCATCAGGAGGCACAGCGCCCTATACCTATTTATGGGATAATGGAGAGACCACACAGCAGGCAACCGGATTAAATGCAGGATTGCATACGGTAACCGTGACCGATGCCAATGGTTGTGAAACCACCTGCGAGGTAACCGTTACCCAACCCGACGAGCTGACCTGTACGGTCGCTTTGGTCAGTGATGTACTTTGTAACGGAGAGAGCAACGGAAGCGCCACGGTAACACCAGTTGGAGGTGTTGCACCTTATACGTACTCTTGGGATAACGGCGAGACCACACAAACGGCAACCGCACTTAATGCCGGACTCCATACGGTTACGGTAACCGATGCCAACGGGGCACAGACCAGTTGTGATGTTACCATCGGAGAACCAGAAGCCCTTTCATCCTCTACGACCCAGGTAGATGTATTATGTTTTGGAGAGGCCACCGGATCCATTGATCTTACGGTAAGCGGCGGCACCGCACCTTATAGCTATGCTTGGGACAATGGGGCCACCACAGAAGATCTTAGCGGCTTAACGGCAGGCACTTATAATGTGACCATTACCGATGCCAATGGCTGTGAGACTACGGACAGCGTAACCATCACAGAGCCTACCGACTTAACATGCTCTGTTACCTTAGATAGTGGTGTAACGGTAAATGGTGCCAGTGACGGGGTGGCCACGGTGAACCCATCAGGAGGCACAGCGCCCTATACCTATTTATGGGACAATGGCGAGACGACACAGCAGGCAACCGGATTAAATGCAGGATTGCATACGGTAACCGTGACCGATGCCAATGGTTGTGAAACCACCTGCGAGGTAACCGTTACCCAACCCGACGAGCTGACCTGTACGGTTGCTTTGGTCAGCGATGTACTTTGTAATGGAGAGAGCAACGGAAGCGCCACGGTAACACCAGTTGGAGGTGTTGCACCTTATACGTACTCTTGGGATAACGGCGAGACCACACAAACGGCAACCGCACTTAATGCCGGACTCCATACGGTTACGGTAACCGATGCCAACGGGGCACAGACCAGTTGTGATGTTACAATCGGAGAGCCCGATGTACTACAAATAGGACTGGTACCAACAGGCGTACTTTGTTTTGGCGAGGCTACAGGAGCCGTAGACCTTACGGTTTCGGGTGGTACAGCACCTTATACCTATCTATGGAGCAATGGTGCAGCTACCGAAGATATTTCGGGACTTACAGCTGGAACCTATGCTGTATTGGTTACCGATGTCAATGGTTGTGAAGCTTCCATGGACGTGATGGTCGGACAACCCGATGCACCTTTAGCACTTTCGGCCCAAGCGGTGGATGTATTGTGCTTTGGAGAAGCAACCGGATCTATTGATATTACTGTAAGCGGAGGTACAGCGCCCTATACGTATTCCTGGGACAATGGGGCTACTACAGAAGATATAAGCAGCTTGGTTGCAGGAACGTATAATGTTACGGTGACCGATGCCAACGGTTGTGAGGAAACCGAAAGCGTAACCATTATACAACCCGATGAGGAACTCACCTGTTCTGTTGCTTTAGACATGGGCGTTTCTGTTAACGGCGCCAGCGATGGAGCTGCCACGGTGGACCCTATGGGAGGTACCGCGCCCTATACCTATGCATGGGATAATGGCGAGACAACGCAACAGGCAACCGGTTTGAATGCAGGATTGCACACGGTAACCGTTACAGATGCCAACGGTTGTGAAACCACCTGCGAGGTAACCGTTCCGGAACCAGACCAACTTGTTTGTAATATTACTTTAGAAAGCAATGTCTTATGTAATGGAGATAGTGATGGCTCGGCCACCGTAAATCCGATGGGCGGGGTGATGCCTTATACCTATGCCTGGGACAATGGTGAAACTACACAAACTGCGGTTGCACTTAATGCGGGGGTACATACAGTTACGGTAACCGATGCCAATGGAGCCCAAACCAGCTGTGAGGTCACCATTTCGGAACCTGCTGAGCTTACATGTACCACTTTGGTAATTAGTAATGTTACTATTAATGGCGGTATGGATGGGATTGCAGAAGTAATTCCCGCCGGAGGTACTGCCCCTTATACCTATTTATGGGATAATGGCAGCACTTCTGACCAACCAACAAATTTGGATGCAGGAGTTCATGTGGTCACGGTCACTGACGCCAATGGTTGCGAAACCACTTGTGAGGTAACTGTAACAGAACCAGATGAACTTACGTGTAGCGTTGATTTAGTTAATGATGTTACCTGTAATGGAGGAAATGATGGTTCTGCTACCGCGAATCCTGTGGGCGGCGTGGCCCCTTTCACCTATGCCTGGGATAATGGAGAAACAACTCAAACAGCAGTAATGCTTACTGCAGGGCTTCATACCGTTATAGTAACAGATACCAATGGAGCGCAAACCAGTTGCGAGATTACTATTACTGAGCCCGATCCGCCCAATGCCGGGGATGACAATATGACCCGCGTTTGCGACGGTACGATTGTAGATCTAACTACTCTTGTTTCTGAGCTGGGAGGAACGTTCTCCGATCCTGGAGCTACTGGTGGCCTCAGTGGAAGCGATTTTGACACTACCGGCCTTGGACCAGGAAGTTATGACCTGATCTACACTGTAGAAGGGGCAACGCCTAACTGCCCGGTAGATACCGCTACTATTACAGTTATTGTAGACGAACTCGCCGATGCAGGTATGGATAATGAGACCACCGTGTGCGACGGAGAAGTGGTAGATCTGACCACCCTCGTAAGTGTCATGGGAGGAACTTTCAGCGATCCAGGCCTAACAGGCGGATTAAGCGGAACGAATTTTGATACTTCCGGACTCTCACCTGGAAACTACGATCTGATCTATACAGTGGGTAGTGGCAACCAGAATTGCCCTGATGATACTGCAACGATCACTGTAAATGTCGATGTACCTGCCGATGCGGGAGCCGATAACAGCACTGAGGTATGCGAAAGTACGATTGTTGATTTATCAACCTTGGTAAGTGTCATGGGAGGAACTTTTTCGGATCCTAATATGACAGGCGGACTTAGCGGCAGTAGTTTTGATACTACCGGACTCACCCCAGGATTATACGAGATCATTTATACGGTGCCAAGCGGGAATACCTGCCCTGACGATACGGCTACCATAACCATTTCGGTACTGGAAGATATTGTCACACAAACTTGTGAGGTCCTGGATATTGATTTCTGCAACCCGAACGAAGCACCTTTCTATAACTTCTTCTGGTTCGAAATGCCATCCGATTCGAGGTTCTTCTCTCAGAGTGGATCGAATAGCTTGAGCTTTACGGAGTTTACCGATGGTACGGCTTTGATCGAAGGAACTACCCAGGTAGGAACTTGCGTAGCCGAAGTATATATCGTCTTAAAGGATCTTAAAGATTGGACGCAGTGGAGCGCCGACGGAGGTACCTTTAAACCCCAAGGTTGCGACAAAGATGCCGTAGTAAAAGAGGATTTAAGATATTATGTAATCGACGGTACAAAGAGTACGATCACCACAAGCGGTGGGGATTGTGTGGAGGAAAATACCTTTATTGTTACCCAGCGTCCGGATCCGGACGATCCGAATACACCGAACCTGGGCGTACATATAGGTCCTGGTGGTGCGTTGTACGACTCTGACACCACGGCAGAAGGACTCGCCGGATGGGGTTGGATGGGCCCACAAGGCGACGAGCAACGCTACAGAATTGATTTTAACTTCCATATTGACTGTGAAGATGAAACAGGATGTGAACCAAAGAACGATTTGGAATGTAGAATAGATTCTGCAGTTCAAGAGGTAAGTTGTTATGGCGGTAATGACGGTTCTGCAACGGTATCCGGAATAGGAGGCACGGCACCATATACCTATTTATGGGATAATGGGGAGACCACTGCAACAGCTACTATGCTTACCGCAGGTTCGCATTCAGTTGTCGTGTTTGACGCCGATGGCTTTAAAACGGACTGTAGTGTGGAGATTGGGCATCCGGAGGAACTAAGCTGTGAAACCACGCTTTTGAGCGGGGTCAGTGCCGATGGTGCCATGGACGGCTCGGCAACGGTAACACCAGATGGTGGGACGGCTCCTTATACCTATCTATGGGATAATGGAGAAAGTACACAAACAGCTACAGCGCTTTCGGCCGGAAGCCATAGTGTGAAGGTCATAGATGCCAACCAATGCGAAACGGTCTGTTATGTAGAGATTCTGGATGCTGGTCAATTTATCTGTAGAATTGCAGCCGATATATCAAGTGTTAGCTGTTTCGGTGGTAACGATGGAAGTGCCACGGTTACCCCAATAGGAGGGTTGGCACCATACAGCTATGCCTGGGATAATGGCGAGACCACGGCTACGGCCACCATGCTAACTGCAGGAATGCATCAGGTAACAGTTATGGACGCTAACGGTAGAGAAACAACTTGCGACATCACTATAGAAACACCTGAAGAACTCACCTGTGAGGCAACCGTATTTAGCAATGTGAGTACGAATGGTGGTAGTGACGGCTCAGCCACAGCTACACCTATGGGAGGTACGGCACCTTTTACCTATCTATGGGACAATGGGGAAACTACTTCTATGGCGGTAGCCCTGGATGCAGGTGTACATGAGGTAACTATTACAGATGCCAACGGCTGCGAAACCAGTTGTGAAGTAACCATTATGGAACCAGATTCGCTTAGTTGTACCGCGGAGAAAGTAAGCGATGCACTATGCCACGATAGTGAAGACGGATCGGCCCAGGTAATGGTGAACGGTGGTACCCCACCATATAGCTATAGCTGGGACAACGGAGAAACCACCCAAACTGCGGTTGGTTTAGCTCCGGGAATGCATACGGTCACGGTTACAGATAATAATGGTGTAGAAACCACATGCAATGTAACCATTGGAGCTCCATCAGAGCTCACTGCAACGGCGACCTTGGTCTCAGAAGTAAGCGTTAATGGTATGAGTGATGGTTCGGCTACAGTAACACCAAGCGGTGGTACGCCACCATATACCTATCTCTGGGATAATGGAGAAACCACTCAAACCGCGGTCATGCTTTCAGCAGGAATGCATACGGTGATGGTAATCGATGCGAACGGATGCGAAACAGTGGCCGAGGTAGAGATACCAACACCAGATGCGTTGATGTGCACCGTAATGATAGATAGTCATGTTCTTTGCAACGGAGATGCAAATGGCAGTGCTACGGTGATGCCGACAGGTGGTGTAACACCTTATACCTATCTCTGGGATAATGGAGAAACCGGGCAGACAGCAACAGCTTTAAATGCAGGTGTTCATTCTGTGACGGTAACGGATGCCAACGGAGCTGAAACAACTTGTGAAGTTACTGTTGAAGAACCTATGGAGCTTACGGCAACTGCCTCTGAGGTAAGCGCAGTGAGCGATATTGGAGAGGAAGACGGAATCGCTACGGTAAGTGCCAGTGGCGGAACACCACCCTATACCTATCTCTGGGATAATGGGGAGACCTCTCAAATGGCGACTATGTTATCTGCCGGAGTACACACGGTAACCGTGACAGACGCTAATGGTTGTGAGGCTATGGCAGAAGTAACAATAACGGCACCAGGTGTATTTAACTGCGAAATTGGCCAGGTAGTACATGTACTCTGTAATGGCGATGCCACCGGTGGCGCCACCGTGATGCCTGTAGGCGGCGCTGCACCTTACACCTATCTATGGAGTAACGGAGAAGCAGGCCAGGAAGCGACTATGCTGACAGCAGGTGTTCATTCCGTAATCGTTACGGACGCAAACGGTAGGGAAACTACCTGTGAGATTACCATTGAGGAACCACCATTATTAACTTGTGAGATTATAGACGTAGTTAACAGTAATGAGGGCGAGGACAATGGCGAGGCCACAGTAGCTGTTGGAGGCGGTGTTGGCCCTTACACCTTCTTATGGGATGATCCAAGTGCACAGACTACACAATCGGCAACAGGTCTTGCGCCAGGTACCTATAATGTCGTGGTGATCGATCAAAATGGATGCGAGACCTCATGTGAGGTTACCATCGAGGAAATTCCGGACACACAACCCACAGGATGTCAAACTGCCTATGGTCGATATGCTGCTAACAATTCATGTTTTATCGATGATGGCATAGGTGCCAACCGATGGGGCTGGACAAATTATTTCGCCTCTGAGGGTACCTATACTATGGACCTCCATTCCGCCGCGGGCCAATGCGATTTGAGCAAGGGAACAAAGACGGGTGAGGTTACTGTGGAATACTCAAACGGTGTGGTAACCGTTTCAGCCGAAATGCTACCAGGCTTTGTTATGACACAGGCACATCTTTATGTAGGTGATCAACCTTATCCTTTGGGTAACAATGGTAGACCTACAGTCGCCAACGGCCAATTGGGGAACACGAAAGACCCATTGAACAACGTCACCACGGTCGAGTTTGATCCAATAGATGTTAGCGGGTTCGCTGATGGCGTGCATGTTATTTTCCATGCGGTAACCTGTGAGCGTACGGTCACCAAAAAAGTGGCTCAAACAGTGGTAACACCATATCCATTGACATTCAACGGAAGGTTAAACCTTCAGATTGAAATAGACTATAGCGCTTTTGCCAAGGTTGAATTCTTCGATATGCGAGGAAGACTTGTGCTGTCAAAAAGAGAGGTAGCGATTAAGAAAGGAAAGAATGACCTCAGTTTTGATGTTGTTTCCCTGGCTCCAGATATGTACATCATGGTGGTCAATACGGGTAAGGAGAAATTCAAGATGAAAGTGATGGCGCGGAAGTAACGATTTCCGATGATGAATATAAAAAGCCCCGACGGTCAAGGTCGGGGCTTTTTAGCGTAAGCCTGGTTATGTTTGGCAAGATTTGAGAGTTCTAATATGCAACGAATAAGCCTATGAAAAAACTATTAGTTGTCAAGCTTTGAATTTTGTATGCTAAACCCAAATCTTTTGATGTCTTCCCTTCATATACCAATGGGCAAAACAAAAACTTTCTGTGATGCGAATTGAATAATGTGATTGGACAGAAAGCTTTGAGACATTCCAAAATGCTTAAGCTTAAGTTGGCCTTTTGATAATTATTAGTTCAATAAATCTATGACCTCTTGCGGCAACAAGACCTTGTCAATGATGTGAACGACACCGTTGCCTGCCATGACATCAGGGGTCACGACCGTTGCTTTGCTATCAGTGGCATCTTCGATAAAGACCCCGCCTTCCAAATCAACAGTGAGGTTTTCACCTTGAACTGTAGTGATTTCCTGGTCGTTCGATAAGTCCGTAGATAGGGCTTTGGTACCAGCGACCACATGATAGGTCAATACTTTGGCAAGCAAGTCTTTTTCTTCGTCCGTGTCAAAATCGGCCAAACTGTTATAGTCATTACCCAAAGCTTCCAAAAGTGCGACAAAGGCGCCATTTGTAGGTGCAAAAACAGTAAATGGACCATCACCACCCAAGGTATCGACCAAGCCGGCATCGGCCTGTTGCAAGGCGCCGACCAATGAACTTAGGTCATTGGTAGCGACCGCGAGTTCAACAATATTCTGAAGATTGGCTAAAGCTTCCAAGGCGTCGAGAACGGCCTGTGGCACCAAAACCTTATCGATCACGTGAACGATGCCATTAGAGGTTTCGACATCGGCGAGTACCACCTGGGCATCCATTTCAGTGGCATCTTGAACAAAAACTCCGTTGTCAAGGGAAATTGTCAATTCTTCGCTTTGTACTGTTCCGACGGTTTGACCGTTGATTAAATCGGTAGAGGCAACACTGGCTCCTGAAACCACATGGTAGGTCAAAATTTGCGCTAGAAGCGCTTTCTCTTCATCCGTGTCAAAATCTTCAAGGGAATCAAAACCATCCAAACTGGCTAATAGCGCCTCAAAAGCATCGTTATTTGGGGCAAAAACGGTAAAAGGCCCAGTGCCGCTCAGTGTTCCGATAAGGTCGTTATCGGCCTTTTCATCGGCTTTTGACAAGGCGGCAACCAGACTTGATAACGCATCCGTGTTTTGAGCGGTCTGCACAATATTGCTTTGAACCGGATTCAGGGGAATTATTGGATTTCCGTCGTCATTATCACATGAGATGAACAATAACGACATGATTGATAAGAACATTATGCCCTTTAAAGAAACAATCTTTTTCATAATAAATTTTTAAATGATTAATTAATTAAAATCAAATGAAAAACTTATTATCCTTGTAGATGAGCGTACTATGTTGGCTTACTATTGGTTCGATGTGTTTAGCAGTAAACTAAATACTTTGACAACAAAGTTTTTATTTGACCTGCTTTCGAACGCGAATATATGAGCTATATTATTTTTGTCTAATATTTTTAACAAAAGTTTAGACAAAAAGTGATACATGTTGATTTTCTACTTGGTCAAAGCAAAAAGAGGGTGTCCAAAAAGTCAATTTGACCCTATTGTCAAGTTGAGCCTGTCGAAACCTATTTTTGATTACCAATTGGTTATAATATTTCGACAGGCTCAATATGACTTTTGATCATACTTTTTGGACCCCCTCTTTTCAGAACATTGGGTTCTATACTAGTTCGTGGTATCAGGGAGCATAACTTTGTCCGATAATATGTGTATGATTCCGTTGATTGCCTGAATACCGGGGATTTCGGTCGCTATAACAATTCCAGAATTTCCAGAACCGTCAATAATCTCAATTTCGCCATCAACCGATTTCAACATGATTTCATCCCCTTCCAAGGTAACGAATGTTGCGTCTGCTACCAGTTCAGGGGTGCTCGTATTTCCATTTAATACGTGATGCTCCAATACGGAAGTTAATAGTACTTCGTCGATATCGCTCAAAAATTCCCAGTCATCGTTGGAATCCAATAATGCCGTGAAAGCTTCATTCGTAGGCGCGAATAAGGTAAAAGGACCACTTTGTTCATCTTTTAAAGTCTGCGGTAGGTTCGAAACAGGCGAAATTAAATCCAATGCAGTATCCAGGTTCTCGAAGTTGTCATCGGTAGATGTAAAGGTTTCAATGGTAGGCAGGTCAATGACGCTATTGACAATATGGATCACACCATTGGAAGCTAGCACGTCTTCTTCCGTTACCGTTGAAATTCCGTTAAATTCTACCCCATCGGTAGCGTCGAAATATATGGCTAATTTGGTGCCGGTTCCGGGGCCATCTGCCAATGTTTCCAAATAATTCTTCTGAAGAACGTTCAAATTAGCGGCATCGACGAGCCCCGCTACAACATGATTCAACAACAGTTGTCGCAAGACTTCGGTAGGAACGTCGCTAATGCTGGCAAATCCGTTTGCCCCTAGAAAACTACTGAAGGCAGCATTTGTCGGGGCCAAAACCGTATATTTTGTACTGCCCTGTAAAGTCGATGTCAAACCGGCTTGTTCCAAGGCGCTGACCAATGTCGACAAATCATTTTCTGCATTCGCCACTTGGATCAAATCTGTTTCTGGCAGTGGGGTAACGTCTGGACCATCATCGTTATTGCAAGAAAATAACAAGTACGAAACGGTTACCAGAATCAAATGGAATTTTGTTTTTAAAAGCTTTCTCATAGTTTTTTGTTTCAGAATTATAAAGGTATTCAAATTTACCCTTCAGATGTTCCGGAAATTTTAGTCCATTGACATCGGTCGTCCTTACTGATAACGCAGAACAAAATAGAGGCATTGTCTAAAATCAGATGAAAAATGGCCTTAAGGGTTGCTTCAGTCACATAGATTCATGGTTATACAAGGCTTGATTTCTATATTTTGTATTTTTGCTCGTTAATTTCTTATGATGAAACACAAAGTAGTTGTTGGCCTTTCAGGGGGAGTAGATTCAAGCGTGGCGGCCTATCTACTCAAAGATCAAGGTTATGATGTTATCGGCCTTTTTATGAAGAATTGGCACGACGATTCTGTGACTATTTCAGAGGAATGTCCATGGTTGGAAGACAGTAATGATGCCTTGATTGTGGCAGAAAAATTGGGGATTCCCTTTCAAACGGTCGATTTAAGTAAGGAATACAAGGAGCGTATTGTTGATTATATGTTCAATGAGTATGAAATGGGCCGTACACCGAATCCGGATGTGCTCTGTAACCGGGAGATTAAATTCGATGTCTTTATGAAGATTGCGCTGCAACTCGGGGCCGATTTTGTGGCTACCGGCCATTATTGCAGAAAGGGAACCATTAAAAATAATGATGGTTCCGAGACGTATAGGTTGTTGGCGGGAAAAGATGGTAACAAAGACCAATCTTATTTCTTGTGCCAATTATCACAGGAGCAGCTCGCAAAAACTCTTTTTCCTATAGGGGAATTGACAAAACCGGAGGTTCGCAAGATAGCCTCTGACCATGATTTGGTGACTGCCGATAAAAAAGATTCACAAGGTCTATGTTTTATCGGAAAAGTTCGCTTGCCAGATTTTCTTCAACAAAAATTGAAACCAAAAAAAGGAGTAATCGTTGAAGTGCCTTCAGATGTGGCCATCTACCAAAGGGCAAGGGCAAAATTTGAGACAAGGGAAGATGAATTGGCATACCATTCAGAAAAACCTGTATATAGTATTGAAGATGGTAAAGTGGTCGGTGAACACCAAGGGGCACATTATTTTACCAAGGGCCAACGCAAAGGATTGAACGTTGGCGGTACCAAAGAACCTTTGTTCGTTATTGAGACCGATGTCGAGGAGAATGTCATTTATGCCGGTCAGGGCAAATTACATCCTGGATTATATCGTAGAACACTTTTTGTCAAGGAAGACGAAATACATTGGGTACGGGCCGATTTGGCTTTGAAAGAAGACGAATCGATGAACGTTTTGGCGCGAATACGTTACCGTCAACCCTTGGAAAGAGCTACCTTATACAAAATCGGCAGCGGACTTTATGTCGATTTCGAAAACAAACAATCTGCGATTACCGAAGGGCAGTTTGTTGCCTGGTATGATGGAGAAGAGTTGTTGGGATCCGGTGTAATATCTTAAATTTGAGATTGTCCCCTCCAGCGTAGTGGGGAGGTCAAGGGTAGTTCTAGACCGAGTTCGAACAAATAACATTCCATGAAAGAAAATAAAGTAACCGAACTTTTTAAGATCAAATACCCCATTATTCAAGCGGGAATGATTTGGGCCAGTGGTTGGCGATTGGCTTCGGCGGTTTCCAATTCCGGAGGATTAGGTATTATCGGTGCGGGATCTATGTATCCAGAAGTACTCAAAGAGCACATTTCAAAATGTCAAGAAGCGACAGATAAACCTTTTGGGGTCAATGTGCCGATGCTGTATCCGAATATCGAGGAAATCATGGGCATCATTGTCGATATGGGCGTTAAAATCGTTTTTACTTCCGCTGGAAATCCGAAAACTTGGACTTTCCATCTAAAGGAAAAAGGGATTACTGTCGTACATGTGGTCAGTAGTGTCAAATTTGCGATGAAAGCACAAGAGGCGGGAGTCGATGCGGTGGTAGCCGAGGGTTTTGAAGCAGGAGGTCATAACGGACGTGACGAAACCACCACTTTGGTCTTGATTCCCGCCGTGAAGGAGAAAATCAACATTCCCTTGATTGCCGCTGGTGGAATCGCCACTGGGCGCGCTATGTTGGCCGCGATGGCCTTGGGTGCGGACGGAGTTCAGGTCGGTAGTCGATTTGTCGCAAGTCATGAGGCTTCCTCACACCAACGTTTTAAACAAAAAGTGGTCGAGGCCAGTGAAGGGGATACGCAATTGACCCTGAAAGAATTGGCACCTGTTCGGCTTATTAAAAATAAATTTTATCAAGAGGTTCAAGAAGCGTATGCAGATGGGGCATCGATAGAAGAGCTAAAGGAACTTTTGGGTCGTGGAAGGGCAAAAAAAGGAATGTTCGAAGGCGACCTAGAGGAAGGCGAACTCGAAATCGGGCAGGTTTCGGCCTTGATCCATGATATCAAGCCTGCTGCGCAAATTGTGGAAGAACTCATGCAGGAATTCAATCGGGCCAAGTCGGAAATCGCCGGGCTATAAAATTGAAGTTTCTATATCGATATCGGAATGTTTCCAGGCTTTGTCGAACTCGACCTTGATTTTTTCGGCTTCCTCAGCTTTCCCCTGTGCCTTTAAGCTTTGGTGCAATCCCATTAACGACCAACCATTTTGGCGCAGAATTTCCAAATCGGCCTTAAAGACCTCCTCCGCCTCGCCATATTTTTTTGCCTTCAATAAAACGGCTCCCAAGTTTTGTCTTGGGGGTATATGCCAGGCCGAGGGTTCGGTATAGACCAGATTATCTTCCAATTCAACGGCTTTTTCAAGATGTTCGGCGGCCTTCGATAAATCTCCCTTAAGGGCAGCGAGTTCTCCTGCTACCACTTCATAGGCAAGATTCGCAATAGATTGCGAATCGTTATTTGCAGTGGCCACCAAATCTTTCAATGTTGAATCCTTTTTTATTTCTGCGATGGCATTGAGTTCTTCTTTGGCTTCTTTCGCATTTCCTTTTCTTATAAAGGCAACTCCGCGGGCATAATGACGCATTAAGGTCAAATGTTTTATTTCAGGACTTGGAGCGGGAATTGTCAAAATATCGTTCCACTTTCCAAATCTTGTATAGGCCAGAAGGGGGGTCGAAGCAAAGTCCTGTAGAAAGGGAAGTTCGACCAATTGTCCGGTCGGGACTTTCTCCGCCGTTTTTTTCGCGGCCTCGATGGCAACTTCGCTATCACCCAAAAGGCTGGCGGCCGACCAAAGAAAATGTATGTTATGGGGATAATAACCCAACGGATACAATCCTTGTGAATAGCACTGCGAGATATAATCCTCGTCGGCCAAGATGGCTTTTTGATTGGCTTCCACGGCATCTTTATAGCGCCCAACACGAATATAGATATGCGAGGGCATATGTACGATATGACCGGCTGCAGGCATCAACCCGCCCAATCTATCTGCACTTGGTACTGCCAAATCGGGTTGGGGGAGTTCGACCATATGGATGTAATAATGATGAGCCCCGGGGTGATCCGGATTTAGCTCCATTGCCTTTTCCAAAGCTGCCTTTGCTTCGGGAATATTGGGCGACGGGTTGCCTTCGGCATCCCAGTAGTTCCAAGGAACGGTATTCATAACAGCCGCCGCAAATAAAACCTGAACGTCGGCATCTTCAGGATACGCTTTCATTACCTTGGCCATGGCATTCATATAGTTTATATTCAATACCTCGATGTCCGCGGTTAAATCTTCACTATATCTCGACTTCAATGCATTTATCAGTGCTTTTTCCTTTGGTGTGGCGCTTGATGCAAACTTGATGGCCTTTGCCAAGGCCTCGTTGCATTTCTCTTTGCGTTCATCATCTGGTAAAGGGTCATTGATGTTGGGACCCAAAGTATAGGCCTGACCCCAATAGGTCATGGCCGAAGTGCCATCTAAGCGTGAAGCTTCCAAGAATGAGCGATGTGCTTCGGCATGGTTAAACGCATAGGTCAGTTTCAAGCCTTGATCGAAGAAAGCTTGGGCCTTCTCTTCTGTGGTACTGATCTTAAATTTAAGATTTCCGAGGTTTTCGAACAAGGGTGCTATCTGACGTGTGGTATCCACATCTTTAAGCAAGAATTTGGCGGCAGTACATTTAATAAAGCTAAAGGAGGCTTTCTGTCGCGTTTTTGATGGATTATTGGAAGTGTGATCAATGAGCAGGTCCGCGATTAAAATGAGCAAGATTGCAAAAAGGCCTAGGCTGATTTTTCGTTTCATGACAGCGTATATTTTAAGTGTTCTTTAATCTGGTTCAGGGAGAACTTCTTAAATGGGAAACGATAATGATGGTGTAAATCACCTAAATATAACAAACCACTTTCATATATGCCATTACAAAATAGGCTTTTATGATAGGTCTTGAAGCACCGCTTGCGCTTTTTCCAGTTCGTCTTTATGAACATAGATGTCTACCTGCCCTGCAAGGGGCGACGGAAATCCAGCCAATCTACCGGATTCTCCTTCGTCCTTGACAACAGCTTCGATTCCTATATCGCGCAACGCACCTTCAATTTTCTGCCCCTCAATAATATTTCCACTGAAAATTTTTATATAATTTGATTCCATGGTAGCCGTGTTTACTTGATGTCGTTCATTTCTTCAATATGATTTCTGAAGTTTGTTAAGGTTCGGGCAAGAATTGCGATTTGTTCTTGCGCCTCTTTCCAATTTTTTTGCTCGACGGCTTCACGAACACTGGGTAGCGTTTTTACGCCGTATCCGGTATAAAAACCGGGAGCGTAGATTTGATGTTTGTACCACCCCCTTCGAGGAAGCCCCTGTTCGTAGGTCAATGCCTGTTCGGCTTTCATTAGTTTTTTATTGAGTTTATTTCTCTTTTCAGCAGGCAATTTTGATACATCTTTTTCGGAAAACTTTATGATGGCTGTTTTTAATTCGTCCATCACATTTTGCAGGGGCGAGAAATCCAAATAAGGAACGGCCTCTTTCTTTTCGGGATTTGTGAAGGGTTTTTTCGGATCGGCCGCCAGTTCAAAAATATTTTTGTCGACCAATTTATTGTGTTTTTCGACGGCGTCCCGCATCGATTTGGTCTCCTCCAAAATCTCGTCGAGGTATCTTGATACTGTCGTGTGCCATTGTTTGAATTCAAAGGGAAGTACATCGGCATTCGCCAATCGCAAAGTAATTCTTCCTGCAGTATTGGCTAGAGTGACTCCATAACGGAATCCCGGATCTTTAAACCTTTTGTAATGTGGATATGTGTCATAAATGGTATGGTATTCCCCGCCCGCGTTTTCACCGCCAAAACCTAAATTCAAGGAAGCGATTCCGGCATGTTGAATGAAAGGGGTATAATCAGAACCCGAACCCAGGGCATAGAGATCGAAGTCCTCATTGCCGCCATAGTATAGGTCACGGGCGATTTTGCGTTCACGGATGGAAACTCCTTTTTGAGGATCTGTAACGGCCTCGGCGACTTCGCCCACCATATTTTGAAGTGAATGCGAACCACCTGCCCCTAAAAACCCGCGACCGTTGCCATCGGTATTGATGTAAGCGACCAACTTCTCTTGCAACTCCTTTTTGTGGTCCTCAACCCATTCAGTCGAACCTATAAGCCCGGGTTCTTCGGCATCCCATCCTGCATACACCAAAGTGCGTTTGGGTTTCTGGCCGTTTTTCGCCAATTCTCCGATGGCCCGGGCCTCTTCCATCAATGCGATCATTCCACTGATAGGATCATTGGCGCCATGTACCCATGCATCGTGATGGTTGCCGCGCATCACCCACTGGTCTGGGTAATCAGTGCCCTTCATCATGGCAATGACGTTATGGGCCGGTTTCAGCTGCCAATCGAACTCCAATTTCAAGTGCACCTTTGCCGGACCGGGTCCAACATGGTAGGTAATGGGCAGTCCTCCCTTCCAAGAGTTGGGTGCCACAGGTCCTTCCAAGGCTTCCAACAAAGGCAGGGCATCTTCATAGGAAATCGGCAAAACGGGAATCTTGGTAATCGTCGGCGCATTTTTTCGGTCAAGACGTTTTGCATCTTTGGTCGCACCGTATCCGGGAGTGAGCACATCACCGGGATACGTGGGCATATCCATCACGGAACCCCGTTGTACACCGGTCTTATTTTTAAAGGGACCCTTGGGATAAACGTCTCCCCGAACATAGCCATCATCTTGCGGGTCTGAATAAATAATACAACCGATAGCGCCATTTTCGGCGGCAAGCTTTGGCTTTATCCCCCGCCAGGATCCTTGATATTTGGCGATAACGATTTTTCCCTTTACATCAATGCCCAATTTTTCGAGCTCCTCATAATCCTTTGGAATACCGTAGTTGACGAAGACCAATTCTGCCTCGACATCACCATCAGTCGAAAAGGCATTATAGCTGGGCAAAAGCGCATCACCCTGAGCCGTAAATTCATCTCCTTCAACCGGTACGGCGGTTAGTTTAGCGGTATACCTGGTTGGGGCCGTCATTTCCAGTATTCGGGTTTTTGGGTACGGAAATAACACATGGTACGTCTCAATTTGTGCATCATAGCCCCAAGATTTGAATTGTTTTTGCATCCACTTGGCCAATTCTTCGCCGTATGCCGTACCCACCCAGTGGGGCTTTGCAGACATATACTTCATCCACTCGTTAAGATTGTCTACAGAAAGTTTTGCCTCAAATTCCTTTTCCAAGGCGAGTTGTCTTTTTGCATTTTCAAGGGTAAAGCCGGTTATCGATTCTTGGGCCTGTATTGTTAAAAGTGCACAAATCGCTAATATGACGGTAAAAAGGTATCTCATTCGTGTTGGTTTTAGCTAAGGAAGATACTGATTTTTTCGATTTTGAAAACCTCGATAATTCCATTGGAATGTGACCGATTTTCATTTTGGGCCTCATACTCAGACCAGGTGGTAGATGTAACCTTACATCAAGGAGGGCAAGAGACAAAAGGAACAAAAAAATAGATTTTTGTTTAGATGGCCCAATTGTTTATTAAGTGGAATTTTCAAGAAGTACGACTTTTTGGTCGTTCGTGGTGAACTTTTTCACGTTCGCAGTTCACATAATCTTGAATGGAAAATTTTCGGTCCTCAAAATGCTCATGAAGTATTTTAAAGTGTTGAATGCGATCGATGCGAAAGGCTCGATAGTCTTTTCTTAAATGGCACCACGCTATTAATATCCATTTGTTTTCTGTGGAAAAAATAAAACAGGGTTCTATTTTCCGGAATGAAATATTGGGATCGTCAGCTTTGCGGTAATTGATTTCAACATAGTTGAAATTTGTGATCGCCAATTGTATTTCCGATAGGGCATTGCTCGAAATGCTCTCTCTGCGCGTATCAAAAACGTGTATTTTGTTGTCGAGCATTTCACTTTTCTCCAAAACCGAAGAACGAAAGACAGATTTTATCTTGGTCAAGGCCTCTTCAAAGTCCTTTACAAAAGAAGAATCGTTTGATTTGCCTATTAAATGTTGGGCCGTTATCAATGCGTTGGCTTGTTTTTCGGTAAATTGGACCGGAGCCACTGTATAGCCATCCATCAAGGTGTAACCTCGACCTTCAATAGTAATTACCGGGATACCGGCTTCTATCAATTTCTGAATGTCGCGATATATGGTCCTGATGCTTACATCATATCTATCGGACAGTTCAGTGGCGGTGAGCACCCTACGTGATTTCAATAAAGTCAAAATCGATATGAGCCGTGAGAGTTGTGTCATAAAAGTAAAGGTAGCGAACCCTTTGAAGATTCGCTACCGCTTGTTTTTCTGGTCTAGTTCCAAGAATGCAGTGCTATTTTATTGCCTTCGGTATCAATAAATTGTGCCATATAACCATTCTCGCCGATATCGGTCTTTGGCATGACAACCTTACCACCCGCCGATTCGACCTTTGACAAGGGGGTACTTAGGTCGTTGCCGCCATTTAGATAAACGGTGACCCCTTCTGAAGAGGGCTTTAACCCTTTCATTTCAACCAGACCTCCACCTACTCCGTTGTTGTCGTCATCGTATGGAAACATTCCATACTTGCCTTCGGGCATCGGTGAATCTTTGATTTCGGTGTCCAAAACGGTGCTGTAGAATTTTTTTGCCCTTTCGTAGTTGGTCGCCGGTATTTCAAACCAGCTAATTGCATTTGACATATTCTTTGATTTTAATGATTAAATATGTCACAAAGATATTTTCCGATATGTCAGATTATGTCAGGGGTTGTAAAATTCAAACTCGAGCAATATGGCTTTCTAGTATAATCGACTAGTTGATGGGACGCAATTGGTGAATCATAACCTCGGCGATCAAACCCTTGGTTGCTTCTTTGTGGGAAGCAATATGTTTACTTTCATTATGATTTAGCCAATGTTGGCGGGTTTCCCAATTCTCATAAAAGAAAAAACGGTCCGGGTTTTCAAGGTCTTGGTGAAGGTCATAATTCAAGCAGCCCTTTTCGCTCAGGGTAGGAGGGATTAAACCCAAAAGTGATTGTTTTACCAATTCCCGTTTACCGGGTTTGGCCACAATTGTGGCAGTAATAGTCAACTTTTCGCTGTTCATTGTTTTAGTATAGGAGTCAATACTATATTCCGATAGGCCACATTGCCATGGTCGCCTTGCAAGTAAATCGGGCCGGGTGACAGCACATCGGAACTGATGGCACCCCCGGTCGGTCCCCATGCAGGTTGGTTGTCAATTATTTTTTTGCCATTCAGAATTACGGTGACATGACGATCGGCCAAAGTGATATCAAAGGTCTGCCATTCACCGGCAGGTTTTTCGGCCGCCTCAAGAGGAGTTACTCGACTATAAAGCCCGCCCATGTGATGTGAGTCGACTTCCTTTCCGTAGGAATCGACGACCTGAATTTCATAAAGCCCGCGAAGATAAATGCCACTATTGTTTCCTTCGGGCACATTGACCTCTAATTTGAGATTGAAATCCTCGAACTCTTGCTCGGTTCTCAAATTTCCATAATAAACATGTTCACCATTTTCGGGTTGTACTGGGTCGTTTACCAATTTGCCATTTTCGACCTTGAATCCGTTTACCTTGTTTTCGGCATTCATGAGCTTCCATCCGGTCAGGTCTTTTCCATTAAAAAGTTTAATTTCCTTTCCGAACCGGGTTTTCGAAAGATTTGGAGCATCTGGCATGGGAGGCATCCGTTTTCCCGTAAAATTGGTAACCACCCCAAAGTCATTTTTCCATGAAGGCCCCGTCATTGTTCCTTTTAACCGATTACCTTCCAAAACCATTTTAAAGATGAAACTCTTCATATGTGATCGGTCATCACTTCTTTTCATTTCTTCGACGCGCGTTACAATTAAGGTATTTTCATCTGCCAAATAAACATTGGAGACAGGCAGTACACTACCACCGATCCACAACAGTTCGGCATCTAAAAAACCTTGCTCTTCATGTACTTTCAGCCACCCGACGCCACCACCTTCAACATCAAGGCCCCACATGCCTGAAAAGGGATTTTTCAAAATATTTTCGTTCGCGAAGATCGGGGCGGCCAACAATGCCGTTATCGTCAGAATGGAGGTTAGTTTTTTCATTTCAAATGGTTTTAAGGGCACTCTGTTTAAACTACGGGGTGCTAAAAGTTAATCTCTCAATTTAAGATTTTATTTCTTAATCAAGGGGTCGACCTAACCGCTAAATTAATAGTCTGCATCTGGTTGCTAATAGCCTACGGCTCCGCTATCAGGTTGTGATGAGTCTGAGGCGCCTGTAAATATCTTTTTTTCAGCATCGAAAGTAATACCCATAAGGGCCCCCATATTGTCACGCTCCCTGAATTTATGGCCCTTAGCTTCAAGGATTCTTTTGGTGTCTGGTGACAGCAGATTTTTTTCATATACTATTTGATCGGGCAACCATTGATGATGGATTTTCAAGGCTTCGATCGCTCTGTCGATTCGCATATCAAATTCCAATACATTCAAAACGGTTTGAAAAACGGTATTGATGATCGTACGCCCACCGGGACTTCCAATCACGAGATATGGTTTTCCATCTTTACTGACAATAGTAGGCGTCATGCTCGAAAGCATTCTTTTTTCTGGAGCGATCAAATTTGGAGGAGAACCGATTTGCCCGTTGTTTTTGGTAATTCCAGGCTGTGGGTTGAAATCGCCCATTTCATTGTTGAAGATAAAACCCAGCTCTGGCGATCCCATTTGCGAACCATAGCTATATTCCAAGGTATAGGTCAATGAGACTGCATTGCCATGACTATCCATTGTAGAAAGATGGGTAGTACTATCCCCATCATAAAGCTGCCCGAATCTTGTCGAATCGCTCATCGAAGCATGCGACATGTCTATGCCCTCAAATCGCTTTTGCGCAAAGTTTTTTGAAGTTAATTTGTCAATGGGAAGGTCTGGATTAAAATCGGGATCGCCCAAATGCTCCGCGCGATCCGAGAAAGCCCTTCGCATGGCTTCTGCCAAAAGATGCAGATGGGCAGCACTATTGAATTCGATTTTTTTGAAATCCGCGAGCTCCATTAGGTTCATCATTTCCACCAGGGCTACTCCGCCCGAACTTGGTGGAGGCATCGAATAGATATCATAGCCTTTGTAACTTCCTTTTATGGGCTTTCGTTCAATGGCCTCGTATTTTCTCAAATCTTTTTTTGTGATGATACCACCGTTTTCTTTCATCCAAGAAGCGATTTTTTTGGCGGTCTCCCCTTTGTAAAAACCATCTTTACCGTTATCACGGATCAATGTCAAGGTGCGGGCCAGTTCTGGCTGTTTCCATAACTCATCTGGTTCAACGATTTCATGCTCGGCGTTCAAAAAATAGTCTTTCATAAACGCATTTTTGTTTTTTTCAGAAGAAAAATATTGTGCGTCACGATAGAGCGACCAATTAAAAAGAAACCCTTGCTTCGCTTGATCAATGGCAGGTTGAACCAATTCATGCCAAGATAGTTTGCCATATTTTTGATGTGCCAAATAGAGACCTGCGACCGTACCGGGCACACCTATGGCCCTGACGGACATATGATTGCTATTTTCGATTAGATTTCCTTCATCATCCAAGTACATGTCTGGTGTTGCCTTCAGAGGCGCTTTCTCACGGAAATCGATGGTGGTGACTTTTCCCTTGTCGTCCATAAAAACAATGAAGCCGCCTCCGCCGATATTTCCGGCTGCCGGATGGGTGACGGCCAATGAAAATGCGGTGGCCACTGCCGCGTCAATGGCATTTCCACCCTTTTTTAAAATGGAGACCCCTACTTCTGATGAGCTTCTATCCGAAGAAACGACCATTCCGTTCTTCGCATAGGTCTGGGCGTTGATTTGAGTAATCAGTAGAATTAAAAAAAGGAATGGCAGGTAATGTAGTGGTCGTTTTGGCTTGGTCATCATCTCTTTCGAATCGGTCGTTTGAGATCGATGAAGATATGAATTAAAACAAAATGGACCCTATGAATTTTTGCAGTAGACTAAAGTAACCCGCGTGCCTTGATTTCTAGGTATTTGTTGATCGTATTGATCGTCAGGTTTTCGGGCTTGGTGAGAATGGTCTGAATGCCATATTGTTGCAATTCTTTTTGCATTAACTTTTTTTCAAGTGAGAATTTCTCGGCAATTGTCTTGTGATAGATGGTCTGCATATCTTCCGCATCGGTCGCGATAAGTTCTTCCAATTCAGAATTCTCGAAAAAGATGACCACAAGAACATGTTTTTTCGCGATGGCCAAGAGAAAAGGCAACTGGCGCCGTAAAGATGAGATATGCTCAAAATTGGTATAAAGGAGCAACAGGCTCCTATGGTTTACTTTTCGTTTTATATGGGCATATAACAAACCAAAATCAGAATCGGTAAACTCGGTATTGATATTATAGAGTTTTTCCAAAATGGTATTTAAATGGGTCAATTTTTGAACGGCCGGAACATGCGTTTCGATATTTTTTGAAAAAACGATCATACCGGTCTTGTCGTTGCGTTTAAGTGCAACATTCGAAAAGGCTAGGGTCGAGTTGATGGCATAGTCGAGTAACTTTAGTTCGTTGAAAGGCATTTTCATCACGCGGCCCGTATCAATGACCGAGTAGATGGGCTGTGCTTTCTCATCTTGAAACTGGTTGACCATCAATTGATTCTGTTTGGCAGTGGCCTTCCAATTTATTGTACGAATATCATCACCTTGAACATATTCCTTGATTTGTTCAAATTCTTGGGTATGGCCAATTCTCCTGATTTTTTTCAGTCCGAACAAGGTCAATTTATTGCTTATGGCCAAGAAGTCATATTGTTGCATTTGTATGATACTCGGATAGACGGGCACCATTTGATCTTTTTGAAAAACGTAGCGTCTTTTAACTATTTTAAGTAGGGAAGAGACATAAACATTCAGGTTTCCGAACAGGTACTCTCCGCGATCTATGGGGCGTAGCGCATATTCGAAAACTCCTTTATCTCCCTTCATTAAGTTGGTATTGTATTCAAAATCCCTTTTTTGAAACTGAATCGGAAGTTCGTCGATCAATGAAATATGTGCTTTAAAGGGATAATATGAGGTGAACTCCATCGAAATTGGGTTCAGGTCGCTGTTCGATAATTTTTGAGGAAGCAATCGACTCGCTTCAACACCATTATCAGAGTACAGCAGATAAATATCGAACAAGAAAAGACCGATTAAAAGCAGTGTCAATACCCAAGCTACCGGATATAAAATAGGTATCCAATACGAAATAATAAAACAGGCAGCCAAAATGGCGATGTACTTGAAGAAGGTGTTATGTATGTAAAATGATTTTACGAACTGCATTGGGCTATCTTGGTATTTCCACTGATTCGGTGATCATTTGAATGACACTGTCTGTGGTAATGCCCTCCATTTCGCGCTCGGGAGTAAGAATAACACGATGATTGAGAACTGGTACCAACGCCCGTTTCACGTCTTCAGGAATAACAAAATCCCGCCCGTTTATCGCGGCAAAGGCTTTGGCGGCATTCAAGGTGGCAATGGAGGCCCGTGGTGAACCGCCCAAATACAAATGTGGATGGTTTCTTGTTTTTGAGATTATGTCGGCAATATATTTGATTATCTTTTCTTCAACAATAACATCTTGGATCTTTGCCTTAAAATCAGAAAGTTGTTCAGGTTTGAGCACAGCGCCGACCATTTCTTGGGGCTTTGACCCCTTGCGTTCATGATGGGTCTGTATGATACGCACTTCTTCATCGGTCGATGGATAATCTACCTTTATCTTGAAGATGAACCTATCCAATTGTGCCTCTGGCAGGGCGTAGGTACCTTCTTGTTCAATCGGATTTTGAGTTGCCAAAACCATAAAAGGGGCGTCCATTTGATAGGTAGTGCCGTCCATGGTAACCTGACGCTCTTCCATGGTCTCGAACATTGCTGCCTGGGTTTTTGCCGGGGCCCTGTTTATCTCATCGATTAAGATGATGTTCGAAAAAATCGGTCCCTTCTTAAATTCGAATTCAGATGTCTTGACGTTGAAAATCGATGTTCCCAGAATATCGCTGGGCATCAGGTCAGGAGTAAACTGAATACGGCTGAAATCTGTTTTTAAGGTCTTGGCAAAAAGTTTGGCCGTGATGGTCTTGGCGATTCCGGGAACCCCTTCGATGAGCACGTGCCCATCGACCAGAAGGGCAACGATCAGTAATTCGATAAAATTCTCTTGACCGATAATCACTTTGGCCAGTTCTTTTCTAATATCGGCAACGGCATCGCTGAGGCCCTCTAGTGAAATCCGATTATCGAAGTTCAGATCATTGTTTTGTGTTTCGTTGTTTTCCATCGGCTTTTTGTTTAAAGTTTTCGATCAGTGTATTTAGTCTTTTTAGGTTGTTATCTCCGAAAGATTCGCTTTTTTTCATCTGTTCCATTAAATTAAAAAGTTCCTTGACCTCGTCTATGGAATGATTGCTGCGTGATGCCAGGTTGCGAAAGAATTCGTTGTCCAATTTTTCCGTGTTCAAATAAAAGTGCGAGCGAATGTACTCCATGAAGTAGGCAACCTTGTGATCCGAAATTGCCTTTGTTTCCCCTTTTTCGAAATACATATCGGCAATCGTTCTTGTAAATGACATGGTTTGGTTTTTTAGGGGATGTACCACCGGTATGGCCCTCTGTTTTCTTTTTCCCTCAAAAACAATATAAAGCAATGCCCCGATGAGCGCCAAATAATAGGCCCATTTGAACTCTTTGGTGTTCAAAAAAATATACATTGGCGAAGTATAAAATGTTTTACCGGCTTTGTGATGGTTATCAACATAAATCGGGCGAGACCTGTCTAGGTATGAGAGTAGACCGGCCGTATAATCTTTATTGTTTCCTTGAAGGATGAAGTAATTTGTAAAGGCCTTGGGAAATGTAGTAAGGCATATTTCACCGTCTCCGAAGGGTTGTTTGATTACGTTGAAATTATCTTTTCGTGTTGAACCGTCTTCTTCAAGATAGTCTACCGTACCCAACACGGTAGTTTTGGCCGAGTCGATTTCTTCGAAAAATGTGGCATAGGCGTCCTTTTCAAAAGGAAAACCGTCATCTGATTTCAACCTTGGATTTACTAAGCGATGAAACTGTTTCTGTTCGTCGCCGAAGCCGGCAAACAAACTTGAGGTTTCAAGGTTCAACGTGTCCAATAAATCTTCCTCAAATTGACCGGAAGCAATAAAAAGTGTGTTGCCTTCAGAGGTCCAATCAAGAAGTGTATGTAATTCGCTCTCACCAAATTCAATACTTCCGTTCACAAAGAAATAAGTGCCCTCGGCATCGAAATTCTCATTTAAAAATTCAAATGGGGGCAAGGCCACCCCTTGAACATTATTTGGGAACATTTTGTCTAGAACATCATTTAGCACAAAAGTCCCATAGGGTATTTTATGGTGGCCGACATAAGAGGGAAACCAGTTGATTTCTTCATCGGTATTATATTGAAGAAGCATGAGCAATGCCAAGGTGATAACCGAAATGACGATATAGACCCTTCCCTTTTTACCCATTGCTCAATGTTTTTTGTAAGGATTCGAAATCGGTCTCCACCCTTTTGAATTTATTCTCGTCGATATTGAAATTACCATACCAGATATAGTCGTACCATCTAGTGATGGTACTGAATGGCTTCTTTAATTCATGCACATCGATTTCGTTAAGATAGTCGTGATTGGTCTTTTGAAGTTGCCAAGAAATGATATCCTTGTCGGTCATCAGTTGCAAGATGTAGAGGTAGTAATACCTGATCGCCAGTCGATAGTTTTTATCGTTTATCGCTTGTTGTATCAATTGTTGAATATCCTCATTCTTAATGATATGTTCCTCCTCTGACAATGTGACCAAAGCCTGGTTTTTTTTCGTATGGTTCAGGGCACTTGCATTGACATTCAGAAAAAATTTGATAAGAATGAAGAGTAATATTACTAGCAAAATATAAGGTATAACCTGAAAGAAGACCTGTAAAAAGCCGGTGGCTTTCTCGACGCCAAATAACCATTCGAAGAATTGTGTCAATAGATTGAAGAGCCAAGTTTTGAAATCATCCCACCAAGTCTGGTCCGGTTTTATGACCTCATAATCAAAATCGGGATCAGCGCGAAAATCTTGCAGATCATCTTCCTGAATTTCTTGTACGGACAAGGGAGTAGTATCATACTTCACCGTGGCCGTAGAATCTTGAAATGCGAATAGCGACATATTCAACATAGCAAGAACAAGAGAGACAAAGAAGTTTTTATGCATATCTATATGTCCCTATTTTCTCCCAGGCTCTGAATACGCTCGTAGGTGCCTGTGAAATTCTTACGCTCGTTCAAATTGAAATAGATGAATACACCAGCTACCACCGAAATGATGTTGAGCAAATATTGGGCAATGTTGGTGACGATATTCAACAAAATATAGATGGGGTCTTTGAAGTAATCTCCAATTCCCTCGGCATCCACCGCACCCGAGAATACACCCATTTTCACCCAATTGTAGATAGCCGTGGGCATCGCGAATGCATATCCTGCAATTCCTACAATGATACCGACGACGAACATGGTTGCGAAGGTAATCCACCAGTAATCCTTGACCAGGGTAAAACTATAGCTATAGGCATCTGAAACCGACTGGTTGTTGTAGACCATAACGGCAAATGCCAAAGACAGGGGTACCCATAGATAGATTCCTGGTATAAAACACATCATAAAACCAACCATGATGCTAATTCCGAACAAAAATCCCATACCGATGAATTTCCAAAAAGAACCGTAAACATCTGACTTTATGGTATCGAAATCAATTCTTCCCTTTCCGTTGGCATATGACCTGATGTAGTGCAATACAGTCGATTGGGACATTGTATACACCAAGATTAGCGAAACAATGTACAAAAGGCCAATTAGAACCATAATGAACATATTCGGAATTGCATCAGAATCAACCAAGACCATACTGAAACTATTTCCGATATAGTATAAATATAGCCCGAGGGCCACAACCATAATCAATAGGTAGGGCCCTACGATTTTCAAAAAAGTGGTGGTGAATGGCTTAAATTCAGACCGCAAAAAAGCGAAGGTGTCCGAAAGTATATCACCAAGTTCGCGTTGTTTTTTAAACTCGATATATTGTCTATCCATCTGTTGGTCTTTTATTCAATTGTATGGGATATATGATATAGTAATAAATGATCAATGATAATGACCCCAAAATTATCGACAGGGCCAGCCAGTCTGGCATTTCAGTGTGACGGGTGACAAAGCCTTCCAAAAAACCGGCGGCTATAAAGAATGGCACGGTACTGATCATTATTTTCAATCCGTTCTTAACACCTCTTTTGAAAGACTCCAAGCGCGTGTAGGTACCGGGGAACAACAGGCCATTTGCCAAAACCAATCCGGCACAGCCAGCGATTATAATAACCGAGATTTCAATGGTACCATGGATCCAAATGGTTCGAACCGATTCCCAAAGCAATCCCTTGTCATGGAAAAAATATTGAAAGCTGCCGAGCATGATGCCATTTTGTAGCATAATTATCAGCGTGCCTATTCCCAAAAAAATTCCGTATGCAAACGCCATAAGTGCGACTCGTATATTGTTGATCGTGATGCCCAAAAACATGTTGAATTCTCCCATTTGTTTATAAACGGCCATTGGATCGCCATTTTCAATATTCTCCAGGGTCATGTTCACATAGCGATCCCCAAGTATGGCGCGAACGAAATCACCGTTATTTGCGGCCGAAAATGCACCTACGAAACAAAAGAACCCAAAAACAAGAAAAGCGATCAACAATTCGCGATGGTGTTGATAGAATAGGGTGGGAAATTCTACCTTCCAAAACTCGATAATCCGATTTTTTGGCTCGCGCTTCGTTTTATAAATCTTCTGATGGGCCTGTGAAGCCAAGGAATTTAGGTAAAACTCAGTGTTGCTACCTCTGTAGAAGGTCTTGGCGTAGCTCAGATGGTCGGTAATTTCTATATAAAGGTCAGACAATACATCGGGCGCTAACTTCGTTCTGTTTGACAGAGCGCTTTCAAAAGTGGCCCATTTGTCCTTATTTTGTTTAACGAAGGCAGCCTCACGCATAAAATGTTGCAGTTAAATGAATTGTTTTGAATTTGGGGGCCAAAACGAAATGAAGAGCCGATCGTAGGCCCCATGCACGTTCGAGTAGCTATCGACATTAACGAAGTTAATTGCTAAAAAGTATAATAAAAGCTTTACAAAAGCCAAAACAACGCCCGTCTTCAAAGGAAGTAAAATATGGAGCAAATTCAAATAGAAACCGCTCAAAACATAAGCATCGATCAAAATACGGCCCATCTTGGTGACCGAATGTTGGCATATATAATAGATAGCTTTATCATTACGATTTATATGATACTGGTCATTTGGTTGCTGCTGGCCCTCGAAATCGATTTTGTAGACATGTGGGCGCTCTACCTCTTGTTGAGCCTACCGGCATTTTTGTATTATGTTTTGCTCGAGACCTTTATGGATGGCAAAACTGTGGGAAAGAACCTCATGCACATACGGGTCGTAAAGGTCGATGGTTCGAAGCCCAATTTTTCAAGTTACTTCGTTCGGTGGATATTGCGAATAATCGATGTGGTATTGACTTCGGGCGGGGTTGCCGTTTTGACCATTCTCATTAGGGGCAAGGGCCAAAGAGTAGGCGATATTGCTGCAGGCACTACGGTCATTAGCGAAAAGAAAAGGGTCACTTTAAAAGACACCCTGCTACGGGAATTACCTGAGGATTATGCTCCAAGTTTTCCGCAAGTGACAATTTTCAAAGATCGCGAAATGCAAACCATAAAAGAACTTTTCGATTCGGCCAAAAGAAATGGGGACCATAACGTGATATTGTCATTAAGCGATCAAATCAAAAAAGTCACCGATATTACCACGAGTCTTCAGCCGATCGAGTTTGTTGACATTGTTATCAAAGATTACAATTATTACACACAACAATTGTAATTGATGTTCCAACTCACCATCGACATCTTGGGTACTATTGCCTTTGCCATTTCAGGGGTATTGGTCGCCATGGAAAAGAAATTGGACCTGTTCGGGGTCTTTATCATTGCTTTCGTGACCGCTGTGGGCGGTGGCACCCTAAGGGATGTGCTTATTGGCCACACTCCTGTCGGATGGATGCAGAGTTCGACCTATGTCTTCGTTATCTTGGGCACCGTCATTTTTGCGATTCTGTTCAGGAACCAACTCAAATATTTCCGAAAGTCTCTTTTTCTTTTCGACACGATTGGAATCGGCCTATATACCATGGTCGGCATAGAGAAGGGTCTTGGCGCAGGTTTGCTGCCTATTATGTGTATCGCCTTGGGCACAATGACGGCTAGCTTTGGAGGTGTGATCCGTGATATTCTATGCAATGAGATTCCTGTTATCTTTCGGAAGGAAATATATGCCACGGCCTGTATTTTGGGCGGAGCAAGCTATTTTTTATTACGGAAACTTCCTATTGAAAATACCTATGCGTACCTAGGGGCGATAATTATCGTAATCGGAATCAGGTTGTTGGCCGTGAGGTTCAAAATTGCATTGCCCAGCATTTACAAGAGATAATGGCGGTTCAAGCTCAAATTCAAGTTCAAAGTCCAAAGTCCGAGCTCAAGTACCATTGCCCACATGTCATTTTTAAAACGGAAGTATCGCATAATCCGTTTTCGGCTAGGGAGCCAATACCTCTACTTTCTCAATATAGACATTGACCGAGGGCCAATCGCCTTTGCCCGTATCAACGGCATTGATTTTATCGACTACATCCATCCCCGAAATCACCTTTCCAAATGGGGTGTATCCACCATCTAAATGATAGGATCCCGGTTTGGTGACCACAATAAAGAATTCATAGGGCGAAGCAAGTTTATGCGGATTGTCATTTTCGCTGCTCGGCATTGACACCGTACCTCTATGGTGCTTATATCCCTTTCTGGTATCTGGCGGCAATAAGTATCGGCCGATTTCCCTTCTTTTTTTTGGCGTGGCCTCGTCATCAGCGTTTCCCCCCTGAATGATAAAGTCTTTTACGACACGATGGAACTGGGTGCCGTCAAAATAGCCTTTGCGTGTCAAATAAATAAAGTTGGCCTTATGATAGGGAACGTTGTCATACAACTGAATAACAAAACTGCCGAGGCTGGTGGTGATCTTGACCCTGTTCTCCTTTAGGTTCTTTTGATAGTCGAAGAAAAATTCAATGGCATTGTCCTCATTGAGCACGAATTTTTCCGCTTCTTCATTGGGAACCGTATCTTTTTTGATCGTATCGGCCTGAATGGTGCTTACTTGTTCGGCGTTGTTTTTCTTGCGTTCCCCATCTTTGCATCCAGCTAAAAAAAATAATGTTATTATTGCGCCTAAAGCGATTTTTCTTATTCCCATGGATTTCACTTTGTTTTCACAACAGGTATCAAAAATAAAAGATCTGCCCTTACCAGGTGTTGCCTCACATTACAAAATGGTACCGGCATTTCGTAAGGATTTGATCGAAAAGAACAAGAACGCGGCGAGAAATCCTAAATTGGCCGGCGTGATGGCCCTGTTCTATCCAAACAATGAAAACCAAAGTATGTTTTTGTTGATTTTGAGAAAAACCTATGAAGGGGTACATTCGAACCAAGTCGCATTTCCCGGAGGTAAGGAGGAGGCAGGCGATAGGGACCTTTTGCATACAGCGCTTCGCGAAACGCAAGAGGAAGTGGGCGTGGCCCCCCAGAAAATAAAGTACCTGAAGGAGTTGACCAAAGTATATATACCACCCAGTAATTTTATGGTGTCTCCATTCATAGGGCTTTGCAAAGAGCCAATCGATTTTTTGATCCAAGAGGAAGAAGTGGAATCTACGGTCGAGGTTGTCGTTCAAGATCTTTTGGATGATACCTTGATCCATTCGAAAAAAATACGGACTTCCTATGCCGTTGATGTAGACGTACCGGCCTTTAAATTAAACGGTTACACGGTCTGGGGCGCGACGGCCATGATGCTAAGTGAAGTGAAGGACTTGTTAAAACAGGTGTTGTGAGCTTCTTATTTTGTAAATTCGGAAGTTCTAGTCCTAACCAAAAACTTGCATGGGCATATTTAAGGAGAATCCTTTTGGGCACATCCTGTTTCTCAAGAAACTACTGATTAGATTCATGGGGCTGGTAACCCACGCGCGTTACAAGCAATTCAATACCTTGGAAATCGAAGGTTCGGAGGTCATACGAAACCTGCCCGATAAAAATGTACTCTTCGTCAGCAACCATCAGACATACTTTGCAGATGTGGTCGCAATGTTCCATGTGTTCAATGCCAGTCTTCATGGTCGGGACGATAGTATCAAAAACGTCTCCTATCTCTGGAGGCCTAAATTGAATGTGTACTATATCGCGGCCGCGGAAACGATGCAAAAAAGCTTGTTTACCAAAGTGTTGGCCTATGCAGGAGCCATACCGGTCGAACGTACCTGGAGAGCCGATGGAAAGGATGTGCAGCGACAGGTAAAAATGTCTGATATTACCAAAATAGGTACTGCTTTGGATGATGGCTGGGTTATCACTTTTCCCCAGGGCACGACCACGCCATGGAAACCGCTACGCAAGGGCACGGCCCATATCATCAAAAAATACAAACCGGTCGTGGTCCCCGTCGTCATAGACGGATTTAGAAGGTCATTTGACAAAAAAGGTCTGCGAATAAAAAAGAAGGGAATTTTACAATCGATGCACGTCAAAGAACCGTTGGAGATCGATTATGATAACGAGAGCAATGAAGAGATTATCGAAAAACTCGAATTTGCCATCGAGCAACACCCATCTTTCTTGAAGGTTATTCCCCAAGAAGAAATAGCCGCATACGAAGAATTACATCAAAAACGGCGTTTTCGAAAACACAAGAACTAGAACTCCAGTTTTTTTAGTTCGCCATGATTCTTTTTGAGTTTTCGTAAAAGAAGCCCGTAGAGGAGAAAGTAAATACCTCCAAATATCAACGGCATCAAAATTGCCATTGCCAAATATGTGCCGACCAATAGCTTTTTTAGTTTCTGGGGTTCTAACTCGCCAAGTCGATCGTATCCAAATGCCTCGACCAACGGATTCAAGTCGGTGGTAATATATATTCCAAGGGCGAATAAAGCCATACTAAGAAAAATCAATGTAAGTGAGCATATGATATAATACTTTACGGTATTACGTGTTTTAATTATTTTTCCCATTAGGCTCTTGGTACTATCAAGTACTGAAATCTCCTTATATCGCTTATAAAATTGAAAAATGAAATAGGCCGCTATGGCGTACTGAAGTATGGTAAGGCCAATCGACCATGGCCTAAGGCCGACGCTATCGTAAAGTGCCATTCCACCTTGCGCCTGAGGAAATAAATACAAAATGTGAGGCAAAACGAACTCAAGAATACTGATAATCAATATCCATTTCACATAAGACGAGGACTTCTTCCATATCATTTGATGGAGTTCGTTATACGATAACTTTGGAAGATGTTCTTCCTTCTTCTGCCAGTCTTTTTTTAGTAGTTCCAGTTCGTCCGCCATAACTCTAAGGATTCAATATGGTTCTTAGTTTATTCTTGATACGGTTCATTTTGACACGTGCATTCACCTCGGTAATACCAAGGGTTTCGCTTATTTCACGATAATCTTTATCTTCCAAATACAGAAAGACCAGTGCCTTTTCGATGTCGCCCAATTGCTTAACAGCCTTGTACATCAATTTTAGTTGTTGTTCTTCCGTCTCGTCATATTCGTCGGCCTTGATCTTAAAAATTACCGATTCATAGTCTTGTGTTTGTATCCGCCTTTTTGATTTTCTATACAAGGTGATTGCTGTATTCAACGCTACTCGATACATCCAGGTACTGAATTTGGAATCACCACGGAACTTTGGATACGCTTTCCAAAGCTGTATGGTAATTTCTTGAAATAGGTCATTGTGTGCATCACGATCGTTGGTATACAAGGTGCATACCTTGTGAACAATGTTCTGATTGCTCTCAAGCGCTGTCACAAATTGATGTTCCAGTTCTTTGTTCACGTATAAATTGGCAGGTTGTTACTGGTTAGTATGTTTTCGTTCCATTTTGTTACAAAAAGAAAAGAGTTCCTACCTAACTTCTCCACCAAGAGGGAATGGCGAAGTGGCCGGTCAAGATTTTATCTGCTGCATAATGGATTGCCAGGACATACCTCCCCCTTAGTTACATCTAATTTCGATAGTCCAATGCGGGCATCCGATCGCCCAAAAGAGGAATGTACTTGAAATCAGGTCCACGCCTTTCCAAGAACTCCGTTTTGGCATCCCTGACAAGGTCTGCGTCCTTGAACAAATCGATTGCCGTCATGGTCAAGGTCTTTGCGGCGACCATCATTCCCTTTCTGCCAATTGAGGTTCCACCGCAGGCTACGGCCTGCCAACTATGGGCCGGGGTGCCCGGCACCCAGGTGGCGGTACCCATACCGACAGTTGGTACGGCAAAGCTTACGTCACCAACATCGGTCGAACCATAAGCCCTTGCCTCGGTTTTATAGGGTTGTATATTTTTGGCTTTATTGATATCGACTCCCTCTTGGCCTAGACTCTTGGCTATTTTATCGGCGAACTCCTTTTCTTCGAGCGTATATTCGATTCCGCCGACTTTAGACAGATTATCGTGCATCAATTTTTGTAGGGTCAGATTGGGCAACAGTTCATGGGTGCCCCCTATCATTTCATAATCCATGGTGGTGCCGGTGCCGAGTGCTGCACCTTCAGCGGCCTTTACGATTCGGTCAAAAATGTCGATGACCACGTCCCTTTTGGCATGTCTGGCATAATAATATACCTCGGCAAAATCGGGTACCACGTTCGGGGCCTTTCCACCATCGGTGATCACATAATGGATACGCGCCTCTTGCGGAATATGTTCGCGCATCATATTGACCATGGCATTCATCGCTTCAACGCCATCCAGCGACGAACGCCCCATTTGAGGTGCTCCCGCTGCGTGGGCAGAGATTCCGTGAAATCGAAATTTGGCTGATTTGTTGGCCAGTGCCGCACCGGCACTGGCCGAATTTTGGGCTCCAGGATGCCAATGTAGGGCAACATCTACATCGTCGAAAAGACCGGCGCGTACCATATATACTTTTCCAGACCCTCCCTCTTCGGCGGGGGTGCCATAAAATCGTATTGTACCATTTGTTTTATTGGCGACCATCCAGTCCTTTGTGGCGATTGCGGCAGCAGTCGAAGCAGTTCCAAAAAGATGGTGTCCGCACGCGTGTCCGGCCACCCCGCCTGCCGATTTTTTCTCGGCAATGGCTTCCTGTGATAGTCCGGGTAACGCATCATACTCTCCCATAACCGCAATTACGGGAGATCCACTTCCGTATTCCGCTATGAATGCCGTAGGTATTTCGGCCACTCCCTTTTCGATTTTGAATCCGGCATCCGAAAGTGTTTTTTGTAAAAGGGCAGCGCTTTTCTCTTCTTGATAGCCCATTTCGGCCAAGTTCCAAATCTCCTGCGCTATTTCGCCATAGGCACTACTTTTTTCGTCGAGTTTTGAAATCACGTCGGCAACCTTTTTTTGTGAATAGATGCCGCAAATACTAAGGAAAGACAGTAGCCCGAACAAGCATAATTTTCTCATGATAGTCTGGTTTTTACGTAGTTGTTAAAGATAGCAAAAATGCCTTTCCACAGAAGTATTTTAGGCTTTAAAAGCGTATTTTTGCAGTAGAATAAAATGCATGAATATACCCAAGTCAGGCCTACCCAGAGTGGTCATCATCGGTGGCGGTTTTGGGGGTGTGGCCCTTGCCAAAAAGTTACGAAAGCTGGAAGTGCAAGTCGTGCTGATCGACCGACACAACTACCATACTTTTCAACCACTGCTATATCAGGTATCCACAGGTGGGTTGGAGCCTGATTCGATCGCCTACCCCCTGAGAAAAATACTCAAGGATTTTCCGAACAGTTATTTCAGATTGGCCAACGTAATGCAAATCGAGGCCGAGGAGAATCGCATCATTACCGACATTGGATTATTGGACTACGATTATCTGGTCTTGGCCACCGGGTCGAAAACGAATTTCTTCGGAAATAGGAATATTGAAAGAAATGCTATGGCGATGAAGACGATACCCCAATGTCTGAATCTCCGTAGTTTGATCTTGGAAAATTTTGAGGAAGCTTTGTTGACTGACGACCTCCGACAACGTGAGGCCCTCATGAATTTTGTAATCGTCGGCGGTGGGCCTACCGGCGTGGAGTTGGCGGGAGCCCTCGCCGAAATCAAGAAGGGCATCCTTCCCAAGGATTATCCGGATCTTGATACCCGCATCGCACAGATAAACCTTATTCAGGGTTCGGACAGGCTATTAGATGCCATGAGTGTACAGGCCTCAGAGAAATCGGAAAAATTCCTAAAGAAATTGGGTGTGCATGTCTTTAAGAACATGTTGGTCACCGATTATGATGGAAAGACCGTGGAAACGAATACCGGGGATACCTTCGAGGCGGCCACCTTGATATGGGCGGCAGGGGTAAAAGGGGCGATGATCAAAGGATTGGATGCCCAAGATATTGTGGTACCCGGCAATCGTTTAAAAGTGGATGCCTTCAATAAAGTTGAAGGGTTCGAGAATATTTATGCCTTAGGCGATATTGCCATGATGGTAACGGAAGAGTATCCGAAAGGGCACCCGATGGTGGCCCAGCCTGCCATTCAACAGGGCAATCATTTGGGCAATAACTTTGTTCGATTGTTAAAGGGTAAGCCTTTGGCCCCTTTTAAGTATATCGACAAGGGAACCATGGCTACCATTGGCCGGAACAAGGCCGTCTGTGATTTGAAGCACTTCAGGTTTCAAGGTGTTTTTGCTTGGTTCGTATGGATGTTCGTTCATCTCTTCTTTCTGATCGGCTTCCGGAATCGGGCCATCGTTTTTATCAATTGGGTCTACAATTATGTACGCTTCGATCGAGAGGCAAGATTGATTATTCGACCCTATAAAAAGACCAAAAGGGCTATGGAGCCCGAGGAGGTTTGATTTTTTCCTTAATTATTCCCTGAACAATAAGAAGTTGGGCCAGCCCATATGTAGCCATTATCATTATTTCTGAAAAGGGGAGGGGATTTCGAAATTTGTCAATGGCCAAAATTCCATCGGAGCATAAGAAAAGTAGCGCCCCAAAGACTACCAATAGATAACTTGTTCCCGGCACATTTCCGTTTCGTAAGAAGGCAAAAAAAGCCATAGTCAAAATTACCAACATGTAAATGGAAACAGGTATCAACATTTGATTAAGATCATCCTTTAAAAAATAGAAAAAAGACGTACCGAAGATTAGCAGTGGTAAAAGGGGTTTCAAGATGTTTGACCCTTTGTTTCTTTTTCTTGAGAATTGTACGCTATAGAAAATATGGGCCAGTAAGAAAGAAATCAACCCGGAAATAAAGAACATTTCAGAACGTTCGGTGAACAAGAGCAGAATGTCCCCGAGCAGGGAAAAAAGCAAAGCGGCAACGACAAGTAATCGGGTTCTTCGTTCCGTATCGTGCATCAAAAAGTATATGAGCAGTAAGCTCATCAAAAGAGGCTTTGTAAAAACACGGTACGAAGACCATTCTGAATTTGAGAGAAATACAAGTTCCACAATCAGAACAATGACGAATAAACCTAGAACAACTTTTTTCATTTTTGGCATGGATGACTATTCTGGGTCAAAGTTTTTATGGCCATGTTAACGACGCCCTCCTGGCACTTTTCGTTCTTCAAGATATAATTTGATATCAACTTGTTTGGGAGGTTCTTATCGCAGCACCTTTCAGAATTCCCAAAAGCATAAATAATTGCGCGATACCGTAGATAAGCATGACCAAAATGCCTGAATACGGAATGTCGCTCTTGAATCTTGTTATCGCGATAATACTGTCGGAAAACACAAATAATAGCGCTCCGGCAACGATAAAAATATAGCCGTTGTGCGTAATTGGGTCGTTCCTTAAGTAAGCAAAAAGTATCATAATCAAAATAGTAATGATATAGGCTGCGACTGGTAACTTAAAGTGGTTCAACGAATCACTCAAATACCAAAATATAAATACCGCATAAACCGATAATATCAACAAGGGAGCCAGAACCCCGATATCTTTATTTCGGTCCCTTGAAAACAAGACAATGTACATGACATGGGCCAAAAGAAAAGCGATTAGACCCCCGACAAATAGATAGTCATATTCCCCTGCATAAATAAGTTGCATATCCCCAATAATCGAGAGCACCAAGGCGGTTGTCACAAGTATTCTTGTTTTCCTATCTACTTTTTGCAGGAGAAAAAAAACCAAGAGCGACCCTACTACCATTGGTTTGGTGATCATTCGAAAGGGTCTCCACTCGGGATTAGAGACCACAATGAGCTCCGCTGCCAATATGATTCCGAAACACCAGAGGAACGGTTTTAGGCTTTTCATTTATTTTTCAAAATAGAATCAAATATATCTAATCTTTTTTTCTGGGATGGAATTTGTTAAGCACATCGGCCAAATGGGAACGATCGACGTGCACATATACCTCTGTGGTGGTAATACTTTCATGCCCCAGCATCTGCTGTATCGCGCGCAGATCGGCTCCGTTTTTCAATAAATGGGTAGCGAAAGAGTGCCTAAAGGTATGGGGGCTGATTCTTTTTTTCAAGCCAATTTCCTCCGAAAGCTGTTTGATAATCGTAAAAACCATTGCCCGTGTCAATTGTTTTCCCCTGCGGTTCAAGAAAAGTATATCCTCGAAACCCTTCTGAACATTTTGATGAACACGTACTTCGTTTTTGTATATCGATATATATTTTTTGTTCACCTTGCTAATCGGTACAAACCTCTGCTTGTTGCCCTTTCCGGTTACCTTGATGAAACCTTCTTCAAAGTAGAGGTCCGAAATTCTTAGTCCGATCAATTCAGAAACCCTTAGGCCACATCCATAAAGGGTTTCTAACATCGCACGATTGCGTTCTCCTTCCGGCCTTGATAGGTCGATATTGCCAATAAGTGCATCGATTTCTTCCTCTGAAAGCGTATCTGGCAGCTTTCTTCCTATTTTTGGTGACTCTATTAGATCCATCGGATTATCCGATCGATAATCCTCAAAAACCAAATAATTGAAAAAGCTTTTCAACCCGGAAATGATTCGGGCCTGCGACCTTGGGTTGACCGTTTTGGCCACTTCATAAATGAACTTTTGAACCGTTTCCTTTTTAATTTTATCCGGAGGTTCATTGAAACTGTTCGCCTCAAGAAAAGACATCAATTTTTCAATATCAAAAACATAGTTCTTAATCGAATTATCGGCAAGACCCCGTTCGATATTTAGATAGTGTCGATAGTCTTTTATGGCATGGTTCCAATTCATTTTCTAAAGATACATAACTTAAAAATCGATTTTAAGTCATGAATCGAGGTTGTTTTGAACGTTCGCGAACCCACTATTTTCGCTGAAATACCAATTTGGCATACAAGTTGATCATTAAAGTTTTTTATCTTTGATTATAAACATAAGAACACTACTATCATGAAAAATGTATTTTTTACCATTCTCTTGTCATTTCTTTTTATAACCGGGCTTCAGGCGCAGGAAGACTTTAAATTCGGGGTGACCGGTGGGGTTGTCAATTCAAATGTGAGGGGAGGCCTTGAGGCTTTTGGCTTTAATATCGTAAGTGGATCGGTACAGAATAAATTCGGTTTTTTTGTGGGAGCCGTGGGCGATGTCGGTATTTCTGAAAAATTTCATGTACAGCCCGAATTATTGTATGTGAACGCCGGTAATCTTGGATACGTTCAACTGCCCATTATGGCCAAGTACTATATCATAGACAAGCTGTACGCCCAAGTTGGCCCTCAGTTCAGTTTCTCTACCAATGCAGATGAAATAAAAGACCTGTTAAGCCTTGTGGATGCAGAGGATAGCATTAAGTCGGTCGGTTTTGATATTGCCTTTGGCGCAGGTTATGAGGTATTGGAGAATTTGGCTGTTCAGGCCCGATTTGCCACGGAAATAACCAACAGATATAGCGGCCCTGGCAATAGTTTTGGCTCGGTACGGGCATCGAATTTCTATGTGGGAGTTGTATTCTTCCTATAAGGGTTATTCGAAAGTTGCTAACAATTAATCAATAAACCTAAATTTCATGAACAAGAACTTAATCCTTACTTTTTTATTATGTGTCATTTTCGCGACCGTCAATGCCCAAGTAATTGTTCAGGACAAGACTACGTCTGGCGGCGATGGGCCTAGTGGAGACATTAGGTTTGGTGCAAAAGCGGGTCTGAATGTCTCATCGTTTCTCAACAGGGATTATTTTGATGTGACCCCGAAGATCGGAGCCCATTTCGGAGGTTTGGCGGAAATCCCCATTACCGATGAAATCTATGCTCAGCCCGAAGCGATTATATCTTTTCAAGGTGCCGATATAGGTCCGGGCAACCTAAACCTGGTTTATTTACACCTGCCTCTGATGGGCAAATACCACATTACGGATGAGATTGCGGCAGAGTTCGGTCCTCAAATAGGGTTTGTTTTGGGAAGCAATGCCGACGATTATCTTAGCGATGTGACCCTGACCGAGTTGGAAACAAAGACAGTTCAGATCGCATTGAATTTTGGTGGTGGTTATCGCCTTGATGAAAACCTTTATTTTCAGGCCAGATTTAGTTTAGGCCTAACGAAAACCGTTGAAGAATCTTCCATTAAAAATGGAGTTTTTCAAGTTGGAGCCTGCTATTTCTTTTAATGAATGTTGAAGCATGACAAGGCCCGGTAAAGACCGGGCCTTTTTTTTGTACTAAAGGTTTCAAATTGTTTGAATATTCGTGACCAGGTCTTTTTTATGCAATTTTTCGAGTATTACCGAGTTATGTTTTAACTCGCCCTTTTTTGGGTGATTCGTTATTTATCAATTGTCATTATGAAAAAGGTCATTTTACTGATTGCCATACTACTATCTGTATTTACGATGCAGGCACAAAAAGGTTTTAAACTGGGCATACATGGTTCTTTGCCATTAGGTGAGAACAAGAATTTGGTGAGCCTGGGAGCTGGCCTAGACCTTGGCTATATGTATCCTTTGGGTGAGGTGGTCGACTTGGGTATTATGACAGGTTTTACGAATGGCTTTCCGGAGACTTTTCATGAAGATGTGGTTTTGGACGATTTGCCACATGTGCAATTTATTCCTCTGGGTCTCTCGGTTCGTATTTGGCCTTCAAATTCGTTCTCCTTTGGGGGGGAAGTCGGTAATGCTTTCGGAATCAATGAAGGAAATGAAGGCGGACTTTTCTATAAACCACTTGTTGGCTTTCTACTTGGTGCCCAAACAGAGCTTAATGTTTCATATACCAATGTGATTTTGGATGGCGAGGACTGGAACACGGTCAATCTAGGCATACTTTATACTTTCCCGCCCAAAAATCCGTATTGATTCGGGCTCCCGAATTTATTTGGTTGGAAAAACGGAGTAACTTTTTTAATAGCCCCCTATTTGATACTTTTATCAGATGAAGATTATAATTATCAACGGGCCCAATCTCAACCTCTTGGGTAAACGCGAGCCGGAAGTCTATGGCGGCACCACTTTTGAGGACTATCTTGCAGAACTTCGGCTCAGGTTCAAAGATGTAGAACTGGAATACTTTCAATCGAACATTGAGGGCGAATTAATCGATAAAATTCAAGAAGTCGGATTTTCATATGATGGTATTATTCTGAACGCGGCCGCTTATACCCATACCTCTGTTGGCATAGGAGATGCCGTGAAAGCAGTGGAGTCTCCAGTTATCGAAGTGCATATTTCGAATACCTTCAAGCGTGAGGATTTTCGTCATGTCTCCCATATTTCATCTGGCGCCAAAGGCGTGATTTTAGGATTCGGACTTCAAAGTTATGACTTGGCCATTCAAAGCTTTCTTTGATTTCATGCTTCAAACCGGACGCATTAAAGAACTTTTGGTTTAAGGCTTGCGTATATAATTTAAAAAAAGATTGTTATGAAAGACTTAAGAGTAATGGTTCTGGTGGTTTTTTACATTTGTTCCATGTCGTGCAATAATGACAATACAGTTGTTGATGTGCCCACAGAAACAGAGGAACCTATGGACCAAGAACCACCAAGTGAGGGTGAAAATCAAATGTTGGGAGTTGTAAATGCATTTCCGAATTTGTCATTTTCAGAGCCTCTTGATTTGCAGGCTACCGGTATAGGGTCAAACAAGATCTATGTGGCCGAAAAAGATGGCGTTATCAAGGTATTTGAGAATGATCCCGGGGTTGACGTTACGGAAATATTTTTAGACCTGGGAAATATTTCCACTACAAGCGAGCAAGGTTTGATGGGTTTTACTTTCCATCCAGATTTTGACTCGAACGGATTTTTGTATGTGCATTATACCCCGGTTTCGAGTATGGCGTTTGTTTCGCGCTTCACGGTTTCAGCAGCCAATGGGAATATGGTAGACCCCGACAGCGAGATTGTGATCATAGAAATTCCGCAGCCCCAGACCAACCATAACGGCGGACAACTGGCTTTCGGCCCTGATGGGTTTCTATATATAGCGGTAGGCGATGGCGGAGGGGCCGGCGATACTTCCGGAAATGCCCAGAACCGGTCAAATCTTTTGGGAACCATACTGAGAATCGATGTCGATAATGTTCAAGGCGGTCTGAATTATGCGGTTCCCAGCGACAATCCTTTTGTCAATGAGCCCGATTTCAGAAGTGAAATTTACGCTTACGGATTACGAAATCCTTGGAGGATGAGTTTCGATACCCAAACGGGTAAATTGTGGACAGGGGATGTTGGCCAGAATAAAATCGAGGAAATCGATGTAATCGAGTCGGGAGGTAATTATGGTTGGAACTTTTTTGAAGGCACCGATTGCTTCAGCGGAGATTGCAACACCACGGGATTGATCGACCCCATTTTTGAATATACCCAGAGCAACGGTGATCGTTCCATCACAGGAGGTTACGTTTATCGGGGTAGTGAAAATACTTCCCTACAAGGAAAATATATCTACGGTGATTTCATTACGGGAAGAATTTGGGCATTGACCGAAGATGGTAGTACCAATGACTTGATCGTAGAATCTGGATTGAATATTTCTTCTTTCGGTACCGACACGGCACAAGAACTATATATCTGTGCTTTCGATGGATCTATTTACAAGTTTCAGGAAGCCGACAACTAACTCAAATATTTCTTGTCGACATAGAAGGTGGCAAAGGGCAGGAGCGAGGCAACCAATAGAATTATGAGTCGTTTGACACTCCACTTTTTCTCCATCCAAAAAACGATGGCGAGAATGATGTAGGCGATGAACAAAAACCCATGTGCGTAACCTACATATTTATTCGGCATGGGCAGGTCGGCCAAATATTTTAATGGCATGGTCACTGCAAAAAGCGCCAAGTACGATATACCCTCCAAAATTGCCGTAATGCGAAACGCCTTTTGCATAGCCTAACCGAAAATAAATAGAAAAATCAATGGGAAAATGAGTCCGGCAAGGGCTAATTTCCAACCTCTTTGTTTGAAACTGTGCTTGCCACGAACCAAGAACATTCCTGTAATGGCGATCACCAACATGGCCGCCCCAAAAATATCGGAATACCAGATCCAAAAATTGTTCGTGCTTTTATGAAGGTACATCGTGTGGCCTAAAAAAGGCACCTTCCTCTTGTATTCAAGCGTGCCCTTTCCAGTATCTATATCTGCATCGAGTATGACGTTGTCCTTAAAGAAAATTCGAAGTTCGTTATTACGAATACGATGCCCATCATAATCTTCTGCAAGTCCCCATTCTTTTGAAATACCCTTTATGTATTCCTTGGAATCAAGTTTTGATTTGTCCGTTGGAATTGTTATTAGAACCTCCTTTGTTTCATAACTGTAATCCATCGGGTACCAATCTTGGCGATGGTTCAAAATAATGCCGGAAAATGAAAAGGCGATGATCAAGCCGACATAGAAGTAGGCCACATCCCTATGGATGTTACGATGGGTCAAATTCATCTATAAATGGATAACTTCGTCGTAGGCATCTGCAACGGCTTCCATAACTGCCTCGCTCATCGTCGGATGCGGATGAACGGCTTTTAAGACTTCATGACCTGTGGTTTCCAATTTTCGCGCCACAACCGCCTCGGCGATCATATCCGTAACGCCTACCCCGATCATATGGCAACCTAGCCATTCACCGTATTTGGCATCGAAGATGACTTTTACAAAACCATCGGCATTACCTGAGGCCTTTGCTTTACCACTTGCAGAAAACGGGAACTTGCCAACCTTGATATCGAACCCTTGCTCCTTGGCCTGCTTTTCGGTAAGGCCCACGGAAGCTACCTCCGGAATGCAATAGGTGCATCCTGGAATGTTGCCATAATCCAAGGGTTCGACATGCATACCGGCTAGTTTTTCGACGCATAAAATGCCTTCGGCCGATGCGACATGTGCTAAGGCCTGTCCTGGTGTTACATCCCCAATCGCATAATAGCCATCTACATTGGTCTTATAATATTCATCGACCAAAATCTTGTCACGGTCGGTTTTGATGCCTACTTCCTCCAATCCGATATTTTCGATATTTGATTTTATCCCAACGGCTGATAAAACGATGTCGGCCGGAACGATCTCGGCTCCTTTTTCCCTTTTGACATTTACCTTCACACCCTCGCCAGAAGTATCGACGTGGGTAACTTCTGAGGAGGTCATGATTTTTATTCCCGATTTTTTAAAGCTGCGCTCCAATTGTTTTGAAACGTCCTCATCTTCAACAGGAACGATATTCGGAAGGTATTCGACCACCACAACCTCCGTACCCATGGCATTGTAGAAATAGGCAAATTCTATACCTATGGCACCACTGCCTACGACCACCATTTTTTTGGGCTGGGTTTTTAGGCTCATGGCCTCTCGATAGCCGATTATCTTTTCACCGTCTTGTTTTAGGTTTGGTAGTTCACGACTTCTTGCACCGGTCGCAATGATAATATATTTGGCGCCGTATTCGGTTTCTTTTCCATTTTCGTCTTTTACGGAAACTTTTTTGCCTGGTTTGACCTTTCCATAACCGTTGATGACCTCAATTTTGTTTTTCTTCATCAAAAATTGAACGCCTTTGCTCATGCCATCTGCCACATTGCGACTTCGTTTCACCACAGCCTCGAAATCTTTGTCGACCCCTTCAGCCTTTAGGCCATAATCTGAGGCGTGATTCAGATATTCGAATACCTGAGCGGATTTCAATAATGCCTTGGTAGGAATGCAGCCCCAGTTCAGACAAACGCCACCTAAATTTTCCTTTTCGACGATTGCCGTTTTAAACCCCAACTGAGAGGCCCTTATTGCGGTTACGTAGCCCCCAGGCCCGCTACCCAAAACAATGATATCGAAGTTGCTCATAAATCTGATTTTTAAGGAGTGGCAAATGTACGAAAGGTAAGGTCCAAATCCCAAATCATAAACACCAAATTCCGAGCGCGGAGTTTCAATCCTAGCTTTTTGGAGCCTGGGGTTTTCGATTGGAATTTTATGTGCTTATTTACCGAATTTGGCTTTATTGAAAGCAGCAGATTCGCCCTTAGGTATGGACAAGGAGACCCAATCTTTTCCTTTTAGCATTTTGCCCAAAAATACAATTTGGCCTACGTGGCTTGCATAATGAGCCAATTGGCGATTGATGGCCTCAACGATGGAATGTGGCTCGGCTCTTATTTTGACTTTAGAACCAAAGTTTGATTCATCGATCGAGTCCAGCGTGTTGAACAGGCAGTTCCATCCCCTTTCCCAAACCTCCAAAAGTGCTTCTTTCGAGCTTGGGGGATCTGTGAATTCTTGGTCGCGATTGCGCCATTCCTTTTCACCATCTTCATCGAGAAAGTTGGTCCAGCGACTGAGCATGTTTCCAGCTAAATGTTTGACTATCTGGGCGATGGAATTATCTTCCTGGCTATATCGCCAGATTAGTTCGTCTTCTGACAATTGAGCGAAGGTTTTGTCACCTAATTGCTTATAGCGTCGAAATTCACGCCCTACACTTTGGAGATAATTTTCTGGATGGTCCATGATTTTTAAACAAGTCTAAAGCCATACTTAAATGCCCAAGAACCTTTTCCATTTGAAAAGATTAGGGAGAACCTTATTCTGTTGGAACAAACTTCAAGGCCGCTCCATTGATACAGTGCCTTTCACCTGTCGGTCGGGGGCCGTCATCAAAGACATGGCCCAAATGTCCGCCGCAAGTGGCACAATGCTCTTCGGTACGTTTATAGCCGATTTTATAATCTATATCATAGGCGACATTGCCTTCTATTTCTTGATAGAAACTGGGCCAACCCGTACCTGAATCAAATTTGGTTTCGCTTTTGAAAAGTTCTGTTTCACAGGCTGCGCAGACGTAAATGCCTTTTTCTTTATTGTTTAAAAGCTCACTCGTAAACGGATTTTCAGTACCCGCCTTTCGAAGAATATAGTATTGCATATCGGTCAGCTCCTTTCTCCACTCAGCATCCGTTTTGACTACGGCAAAGGTCTTCTCGGACCCATTCTCATTTTTACCCGACTCTTTTTTCTCTTGTGATACGCCCTTGCACCCTACAATGGCAAGAGCTAGTATCAAAGCAATTTGTTTAAACATTTTGTTGGATTTTCATTTTAGGTATTCGACGAGAATCCCGGCATATCCTTTCAAAATTAAATAATAAAAAAACAAAACCCCGACGATGAACGTCAGGGTTTTTATTCGGGATTATCATGAAAATCAGTTTACCTTCACACGGGCTACACTTTCTTCTGCGACACCAAGTGCACTCATAACGCTTGCCACGTTCGATTTGTCCATTCTTGAACTTGAGGTCATTTCGGCAGGTAGAACTGCGATTCTGAAAACCTGGGCATCGGTGTCTCCGGGCTGTAAAGTACCTAAATCAAAATCGGCTTCCAAAAACATATTGACATCCAAGAAGGTGTAATCATAGTTATACTGCAACAGACCTTGATCCAAGATCCTGGTCTGGGGCATCAGCCTCCAAATGTCAACGGGCTCGCCATTGCTGTCTTCTGTCTGGTCCCATAAAAGATAGACCAGAACGACATCGGTTTCAAATACTTCCAAAGAGGGGGCAACTTCGGCAAAATCAACAAAGATTTGATATTCATTCTCCAATGTGAAGTCTCCTTCCACGTCGAACACATTTCCTAAAATATTGACGCCATCTTGTCCGTCTACCCCATCGCGTCCGTCCAAACCATCAAGGCCGTCGAAGCCTGGAGGTCCGGCTGGGCCTTCACAGGCAATAAATAAGAGTGCTATAAATGTTCCGAATAGTAGTGCAGCTTTTTTCATGATATATGGTATTAATTCATAACTGTTTTTCAAACTTAAACGTTAAGTTTCAAAAAGCGTTCCAATTTTGCGGAGAGATTTTCCAAAGTAATCATCAAGCGTCGTAACGTAAACGTTTTCAGTTGCTTATATATTGAAATATTTTTGGTACAGAATTTGAAACCATAAAAATGTTCTTGTTCAAGGATGTATCGAATACCCTGATCAAAAACGTTAAATTTTTGTATATTGAGAACCTATAATTAAACACTACGACAATGAAAAGATCCCTATTGGTAATGTTCGTTTTTTTGAGCGTTGCCGCATGTAAAGTAAATCCATTTACGGGAAAGAAAGTTTTGAACTTCTACCCCAATAGTCAGATATTCCCCATGGCCTTTGCCCAGTATGATCAATTCTTGACCGAGAATGCTGTGGTGGAAAATACTGTAGAGTCAAGAATGATAACCAAGGTCGGACAACGAATTTCTTCCGCGGCCGAACGATGGTTGGTTGCCAATGGATATCCGGGCTATTTGAAAGATTATAAATGGGAATACAATTTGGTAAAAGATGAAAATGTAAACGCTTGGTGCATGCCAGGCGGTAAAATCGTTTTTTATACCGGTATTCTGCCCATCACCCAATCTGAAACGGGTATTGCGGTGGTTATGGGCCACGAAGTTGCCCACGCCCTTGCGGACCATGGTGCACAGCGTATGAGTGCGGGTACATTACAGCAAATCGGTGCAGTTGCTGGCAATGTAGCCATTAAGGATCCTCAAAAAAGGAATATGTTCAACCAAGCATATGGCATTGGTTCGGCCCTTGGCGTTATGCTGCCCTTTAGCAGAGGTCATGAAACCGAGGCCGATAGAATCGGTTTGCAGATTATGGCGATTGCAGGTTACAACCCTGATGAGGCATCCGAGCTTTGGAAACGTATGAAGGCCAAAAGTGGCGGTCAGGCACCACCTGAATTTATGAGTACCCACCCTTCTAACGATACTAGGATAAAGAATTTGGCCGCATGGGCCCCTGCGGCGAAGCAAGAAGCCGCTAAATTTGGTGTGACAAAATTTTACTAGTTCAACCTCCCTAGTTCGATTAATCGTATATTTAAAGCCGTTCCTTAGTCGGAGCGGCTTTTTTTTGTGCCAACTATGACCAAAGCTATCAAGGGAAGCAAAAAACTACTCAATGCATGGGCCTTTTATGACTGGGCCAATTCGGTATACACCCTGACCATTGCCTCATCGATATTTCCCATTTTTTATTCGGCATTGTTTTCTTCTTCCGAAGAATTGGTTTCGGCCTTAGGTTTCGAAATGAAGCAGACTGTCTTGATCTCGGTGATAACGGCTTTCACTTTTTTGGTCGTTGCCGTTTCCTCTCCCATTTTGTCCGGAATAGCCGATTACGTCGGGAACAAGAAAAGCTTTATGAAGTTCTTTTGCTATTTGGGCGGATTGGGTTGTATTGGTCTCTATTGGTTTAGCCTTGATTATATACATCTAAGCCTGCTCTTTTACTTCATGGGCCTGATTGGGTACTGGGGAAGTCTGGTTTTCTACAACTCTTATTTGCCCGACATCGCTTACGAGGAGCAACAAGATGCCATCAGCGCCAAAGGTTTCTCCTTGGGCTATATCGGTAGTGTCATCCTCTTGATTTTGAATTTGGCCATGGTGATGAAACCAGAATGGTTCGGATTCGATATAGGTAACACGGAGCAGGAACATGATCAAGCGAAATTCGAAGCTATGAAGGTGTCTTTTATAACGGTGGGGTTATGGTGGATTCTATTCAGTCAATATACCTTTTACGTTCTACCAAAAGGGGTTTCGGCAGGCCACAGCGTCACAAAGGATATCATTTTCAATGGTTTCCAAGAACTGAAGGAAGTATGGAGGCAATTGAAGCAAAATATAAGGTTGAAACGCTATTTGGGTGCATTCTTCGTGTTCAGTATGGCGGTACAGACGATTATGTTAATGGCCGTTTATTTTGGGGAAAAAGAAATTGCTTGGGTGGATAATGACCAGAAGACCACTGGACTGATAGTCAGCATTCTGGTCATACAATTGGTCGCAATAATTGGCGCAATACTTACTTCGAAAGCTTCTGAAAGATTTGGAAACATAAGAACATTGGTGGTCGTAAACTTTATTTGGTTATGCCTTTGTTTCTATGCCTATTTTATGGAATCACCGCTTCAATTTTATATAGCGGCGGGTCTTGTTGGTTTGGTAATGGGGGGAGTGCAATCTTTGGCGAGGTCGACCTATTCGAAATTTTTACCGGATACAGAAGACACAACTTCGTATTTCAGTTTTTATGATGTAGCGGAAAAAATAGGTATAGTAATTGGTATGGCCTTGTTTGCCTTGGTCGACCAGATCAGTACAATGCGCTATGCGATTCTATTTCTGTTTCTTTTCTTTTTGGTCGGTATAATTCTTTTGTTAAGGGTGCCAAAGCAAGAAGCCCCTAATTGAATAGAGGCTTCACAATTCAAGGTTCGTTTTTTGATGCTAATATGTTATGATTTTGTGATGTCACCCGATCCCGAGGTCTTGGTATCTACTTTGTCCGGGTTGCCTTTATAGTCGATATCTCCGGATCCAGAAACCCGAGCCTTAAGCATTTTGTTTGCTGTCACTTCGATATTGGCAGATCCCGAAACAGTTGCTTCGACATTGTCGGCTTCAAGGTCAAATGCCGCGATGTCACCACTACCTGAAATTGTGGCATCAAAATTCGTGGTACTACCGCTCAAGCGAATATCGCCAGAACCTGACATTGAGGTCGATACCGAATTGGCCTCTACTTCCAAAGTGATATCCCCCGAACCTGACATACTTGTCCTGAAATCGTCAGATTTGATTTTGGTCTTTCCGACTATATCCCCTGATCCTGAAAGGGCCACTCCATCTATACTTTCGACAGGCACCGTAATGACAATGCCATCTTTCCAATTGGACGGTCTTAAATTATAACCTTTTTCGACCTTTATTTTAAGTTCTCCGTTCTTTACCTCCGTCTTGATATGTTCCAATAGGTTCGACTCGCCTTTCAGGGTAATCTCTCCTTCATTGCCAGACACCAAATTGACATCGAAAAAACCTGAAACACCTATCTGGTCATAATCTCCGACCGATCTCTCAATAGTGGTGACGTTGCCATTTCCTTTTATTTTCTTGCCCCATTGGGCGGTGCAAGACGCACTGATCAATACGATTAAACTTAAAGCTGCTAGATTTTTCATTTTCTTATTTATTTAGTTTTTGTGATTTCCCCGAAGAAGGGAATCTTTTGATTAATTGATGATTTAATTCTTATGAAAGGAAACACTTCCGTAGTCACTATTTACCGAAACGTTGTTGCCGCTATCTTGGCCGCCGTGATAACCCTTGAAGTATTTTGATGTCGATTTTTCTTTGCTGATATTGATTTCCAGTCCGTCTCGGCCTTTGAAACCGGCGTACTCCAAATCGAGCTCAAAATTGAAATGGTATTGCGGGTCATAACCCATTTTCACCCCGGTATAATCGCTTTCGACGGTCAAATCACCGGCATCTTCAGCCATTTTTTCGATTTTTATCGCACCGTAGTCGGCCCTGATTTCTACATTGCCATGTATTGTTCCGAGATTGACGTTGATATAATCTCCATTACCGGTTATGTCTGTTGCTTCCCGAACTTCCAATTTGCCATAGTCACAGTCATACTTTAAATTCTTCATCTGTTTTATCGTCGAATTTGTATAGTCGGCATCCAATCTTATGTCATTGGTTTTATCTAAGGTAAAACCTGAATAGTCGGCCTCGATGGTACCACTGTTCATGTATTCTATGCTTGAATTTGAGGTATAGTCGAACTTGAGTTCATTGTTTCGTCCTCTTAATTCGCCAATTTCAAGGCGCCCGTAATCACAATTTATTTTCGCATGCCCATCGACACGATCTAAAATAATACTTCCGTAGTCATTGTTCAAATGCACACTGTTCTTTATAGGAAGTTTTACGGTGTAATTCACCTGCATATTGACATTGTTCTTGCCCCAGTTCCAGCCCCACCCACTGCCTTTGTCGCCGAAAATGGTCCGCGCGGAAACCATGCTACTGCTGTTTTCAAAATCGACCTTGATTTGGTCAAGCTTGCGTTGCACCTTTTCTTCGTTATTGCCGTTGGTTTTGATGTGAACCTCGATGAGTACCCTATTCTCATCCCAAGATGAAATATTTAGGTTGCCATAGCTGTTTTTGACCTTTAGAAGAGCATCAGGATTTACGTTGAACTCTTTTTTTATAGTCTTCTCTTTCGTATACCTGCCCTTCAGCTTGCCGTCATGGGCCATGACCAACATGGGCATGACAAGGCATAACACCGTTGTATATTTAAATAGTAATGTTTTCATCATTGTATTCGTTTAAGGTTTTAATTGATTCTATTTTGTTCATAACCTCTTGTAAGAGGTCTATTCTGGTTTGGAAATTCGTAATCATCGCACTTAATAACAATTTTGTGTTTCCCCCGTCGATTAAATTGGCTTCCAGTGTTTTGTAATCGGCTTCCAACTTGTTCAACTGCCGCATGGTATCACCGATTATTTGCTCGGTTTCCGGGCTGCTTTCGTTCTCCAACTGTCTCACTTGATCTTCTATCAAACTGGCAAAGTAAAACTGGGTGTTGGCGGCTTCTGGTGAAATCTCCGCAAGTTTTTCCTCGATGCTCGGTGATTGGTTGAAAAAACCGAAACCGACGGCGAGGAGGACAGCTATCGATGCGGCGATCGAAAGCGGCCGCCACCAAGATGTTTTTTTGCGATTGAGCCGCACGACCCCGTCTTCTTGCCTTAGTTTTTCAAGGAATCGGAGTTCATGACCACCTCGGGGTTCTTCGGTATCGAAGCTTCCCTCAAGCTGCTTGAAAACGTTTTCTATTTCGTCTTTCATCTGTTTATTTTAAGGTTCTGACCCGTTCAAGATCGACTTCGCTATCCTGCGGCCACTATTTTTTTTCTTAAACTTTCTTTGGCTCTTGAAATGGTGGTTCGACAGTTCGCGTAACTGATGTCCATGATTTCACTGATTTCCTCATAATCGTATCCTTCGATTAAATGTAAGGTCAAAGAAATTCTGTAGTTGTCTTTTAATTGTTTCATGGTCTCCATCACTTTTTGAGCCTTCTGTTCCGAAAACACATGATCCGAAACAATTCCGTCATTATCTTCGACCTTGTACATTACATTTTCAAGTGCCACCTCGTTCTTCTTTTGTTGCTTTCTGTACTGATAGATGCTATTGTTGACCACTATTCTCTTCAACCAGGCCCCGAAGGCAACCTCACCTTTAAAAGTGTGCAATTTTGTAAAGGCACTCAAAAAGGACTCCTGCATGATGTCTTCGGCCTCGGCCGTGTCTTTAACGATTCTCAGTGCTGCATTGTACATCGCCTTGTAGTAGCGATTGTAAATTTCCATTTGCGCATTCTGGTTACCTTTAAGACACAGCTGCAACAGCTTGTCAGTATGTTCAATATGTTGGCTCAAAAAGGTTGTTGTTTGTATTATAGATAAACCAAATTACGGATTGTTACAGTTATTGGATCAAAATTTGGAATGCCGCCGCATTTACTCTAAAATTTGTTGATTTTGGGCTAAGATATTGCCCGAATATGCCTTTTTTTTCCTTCCTTGTGTTATGGCATAACAATTGTCTTATAATGGTATCTTCAAGCCTCTGAGTCCTCGATTATTGGTGTTATATCGAAGTTCGGGGTGTTTGATTGAAAAAGAACAGATCTTAAATCGGTCAATCGAATGACAGATTGACGTACTATATTGAATATGGGATACACAAAATTTATGAGTTTTGACAATATGTCGCTTCAGAATATAGATAGCGAGGCCGAGTTGATTCCGTTATTGACCCCTGAGGACGAAGAGGAAATGAACAACGAATCATTGCCCGAGACCTTGCCGATACTGCCATTGCGTAACACAGTATTGTTTCCTGGTGTCGTAATCCCCATTACGGCTGGAAGAGACAAGTCGATTAACTTGATCAAGGATGCCAGTAACGGATCAAAGGTAATTGGGGTGGTGTCACAAAAGGACGAGGAAACAGAAAATCCGAAGATAAAGGATATCAACACCTTGGGTACGGTGGCGCAGATCTTAAGGGTTTTAAAGATGCCCGACGGCAATACCACCGTGATCATTCAAGGTAAAAAACGCTTTGAGATCGCCGAAGTGTTGACCGAGACCCCCTATATTACGGCGACCATTCGTGAAACCACTGAGGAAAGGAAAGATCAGGGCGGTCAAGAGTTCTTGGCCATTATCGATTCGATAAAGGAGTTGGCCCTTCGAATAATCAAGGACAATCCGAATATACCCAGCGAGGCCTCTTTTGCCATAAAGAACATTCAGAGCAATACTTTTCTGATCAATTTTGTCTCTTCGAACCTTAATCTCACGGTGACCGAGAAGCAAGAGCTGCTCGAAATCGGTAATTTGAAAGAAAGGGCCCTGGCCACCCTAAAATATATGAATGTCGAATTGCAGCGATTGGAGCTACGGAACGATATACAGTTAAAGGTTCGTAGCGATATGGATCAACAACAACGCGAATATTTTCTTCATCAACAATTGAAGACCATTCAAGAAGAGTTGGGCGGGGTTTCATATGATGAGGAAATCGACGAGATGCGGGCAAGGGCCGAAGGGAAGAAGTGGGGCAAAAAGGTCAAGGAACATTTTGAAAGGGAATTGGCAAAAATGCATCGAATGAATCCGCAAGTGGCCGAGTATTCCATCCAAAGAAACTATTTGGATCTATTTCTTGATTTGCCCTGGAATGAATTTTCAAAGGATAAATTTGATTTAAAACGTGCCCAGAAAATACTCGATAGGGACCATTATGGCCTTGAGGACGTAAAACGACGTATCATCGAGTACTTGGCCGTCTTGAAGTTGCGAAACGACATGAAATCGCCAATATTATGTTTGTATGGGCCTCCGGGAGTTGGTAAAACCTCTTTGGGCAAGTCGGTCGCTGAAGCCTTGGGTCGGGAATATGTCCGAATGTCCTTGGGAGGACTTCGAGATGAGGCCGAAATCCGAGGACACCGAAAAACCTATATCGGTGCCATGCCAGGTCGCATTATTCAGAGCTTGAAGAAAGCAGGTACGTCGAACCCAGTTTTCATTTTGGATGAAATAGACAAACTTGCCAATAGTCACCAAGGAGATCCCTCTTCTGCCATGCTCGAAGTTTTAGATCCTGAGCAGAACAGCGAGTTTCATGATAATTTCCTGGAAATGGGCTATGACCTCTCGAAGGTCATGTTCATTGCAACGGCCAACAATCTTTCGACCGTTCAACCAGCATTGCGAGACCGAATGGAAATCATCAATGTCACGGGATATACCATTGAAGAGAAGGTCGAAATTGCCAAAAGGCATCTACTTCCCAAACAATTGAAAGAACATGGACTAAAGTCGAAAGATTTGAAAATCGGAAAACCCCAACTTGAGAAAATTGTTGAAGGTTATACCCGTGAGTCGGGTGTTCGGGGTTTGGAGAAGCAAATAGCCAAAATGGTACGTTATGCCGCCAAATCGATTGCCACTGAGGAGAAATACAATGTCAGTGTTTCGAATGCAGATATTGTAGAGGTATTGGGTCCGGCAAGATTGGAAAGGGACAAGTATGAGAACAATGAAGTGGCTGGAGTCGTTACCGGATTGGCCTGGACCAGCGTTGGTGGTGACATTCTTTTTATAGAGTCCATTTTGTCCGAAGGTAAGGGCAACCTCAATATTACAGGCAATTTGGGCAAAGTGATGAAAGAGTCGGCCACAATCGCCATGGAGTATATCAAGTCGAACAGTAAAAGATTCGGTATCGACCCTGGGGTCTTCGGCAAGTATAATGTGCATATTCACGTACCGGAAGGTGCCACCCCAAAAGATGGCCCTAGCGCAGGGATTACCATGTTGACGTCATTGGTATCGCTTTTTACCCAGAAGCGGATTAAAAAGAGTTTGGCCATGACCGGTGAGATTACCTTGCGCGGTAAGGTACTTCCCGTCGGTGGTATCAAGGAAAAAATTCTTGCGGCGAAACGCGCTCGGATCAAGGAGATTATTCTTTGTAAAGACAACGAGAAAGACATCCTTGAAATAAAACAGGATTATCTAAGGGGGCTTAAATTCCACTACGTTGCCAATATGCACGAAGTCATTGACATCGCCTTGACGGACAAGAAGGTGAAAAACGCCAAAAAGCTTTAGACAAATTACCTGGCCATTCAAGTTCGGTGGAACACTATTTCCGCTATTTTTGGGGCATGCGAAAAATCACAATCGCGATTGATGGCTTTTCCTCGACGGGCAAGAGTACCGTGGCCAAAAATTTGGCCAAGGCGCTGGGCTATGTCTATGTGGATACCGGGGCGATGTATAGGGCTGTTACCTTATATGCTCTGCGAAGGGGGTTTTTTGGACACGGGGAAGCTGACATTCGGGCATTGATAGCTGATTTACCCAATATCAACCTATGGTTTGAATTCAATAAGGATTTGGGCTTTTCCGAAATGTATTTGGACGGCGAAAATGTCGAAAAGGAAATTCGTACTTTGGAAGTTTCCGAATATGTGAGTCCGGTGGCAGAAATCGAGCAGGTTCGCACCAAATTGGTAGAAATGCAGCAACAAATGGGAAAGGATAAGGGAATCGTTATGGATGGACGAGATATTGGCACGGTGGTCCTGCCCGACGCCGAGTTGAAAATATTCATGACGGCCTCACCTGAGGCCCGAGCGACGAGACGCTACAAGGAATTGTTGGATCGAGGGGAACAAGTTTCTTACGAGGAAGTTTTGGAAAATGTACAATCACGCGATTTTATAGATTCAAATCGGACCCATTCGCCTTTGAAAATGGCCGATGATGCCATCAAGTTCGACAATACCGACATGGGGTTGGAAGAGCAATTCGAACGCCTACACGGATTCGCCATGCGGCTCATCAATTCGGGCTCAAAATAAAAAGGGACGCTTTGGCGTCCCTTTTCGATCAAATATGTTTCTTACAGATTATAGATTTGGAATCACCAAGACTTGATCAGGGTGAATCAAATCAGGATTCTTCAAAATGTTGGTATTCGCATCAAAGATCTGCTTGTATTTCATTGCATCTCCATAGTAGTGTTTGGCAATCTTGCTTAAAGACTCTCCACTTTTGACGGTATGTCGAGCATATACGGTATCATCTTCTACGGTAATGTTGGCCTTGATATCCGAAGGGCTTTCGCCACCGATTTCCTTTATTTTGTCCCACAAAAGATTTTTTTCATATTGGGTATTGGCCATTCCCTTTATTTTAAGAACTCCTTCCTCTTCCCTGACATCCCCATCTTTGATACCTAATTGCTCACCAAGGTTCAAAACTCCTTGATATTTTGCTTTAACGCTCATGTTTACTTTGTTTAAACGGTTAATATTCAGTGGCCGAATATAATGATTATTCAAGAAATATCAGTGTATTTGGGCAAAATACTCCCCTTCAGACCTTGCCAAGCTTCCGAGACATTGGTAAAACGATAATAAAATTGTACTTTTGCAATCCTTTTTTGCAAATAATCAAGAGGAAAAGGAATTTGATAGATTGAACATAAACCGCTTCTGCGATAATTGTTTGACTCTTGTGACATCGTAGAATACAAATCAAATCAGCAAATGGCTGAAGAAAAAGCACCTACCCCTGCAGAGGAAACCGCAGTGGTGAATCAAGAAGAAGAAAAAGCGGCAGCACCTGTCCAAGATCCAAAGGAATTTTTAGAGAGTTTTGACTGGGATAAATACGAGCAAGGTATTGAGCGTGTTGACGATAAGAAATTGGAGGAGTTCGAGAAATTGGTCGCCGAAAATTTCGTGGATACTGCCGATGAAGAAGTCGTAAAGGGCACCGTGGTCTATTTGACCGATCGTGAGGCAATTATAGATATCAATGCCAAATCGGAAGGCGTTATCTCATTGAACGAATTTCGGTATAATCCAGACCTTAAAGTCGGCGATACGGTCGACGTTTTGATAGACATACGTGAAGATAAAAGTGGGCAACTGGTGTTGTCACATAGAAAGGCACGTACCATTATGGCCTGGGAGCGGGTCAATAAAGCACATGACAACGAAGAAATCGTTAGCGGTTTCGTCAAATGCCGTACCAAAGGAGGTATGATCGTCGATGTTTTCGGAATCGAGGCATTCTTGCCAGGTTCGCAAATCGATGTAAAACCGATACGCGACTATGATCAGTATGTCGGTAAGAATATGGAGTTTAAGGTGGTCAAGATCAACCATGAGTTCAAAAATGTCGTAGTCTCGCACAAAGCATTGATCGAGGCCGACATCGAAGAACAAAAGAAAGAGATTATCAGTCAACTGGAAAAAGGACAGGTCTTGGAAGGTGTCGTCAAAAACATCACCTCCTATGGCGTGTTCGTTGATCTTGGCGGTGTTGACGGTCTGGTACATATTACCGACCTTTCATGGAGTAGGATCAACCACCCGAACGAAGTGGTCGAATTGGATCAGAAAATCAATGTTGTAATTCTTGATTTTGATGAGAACAAGTCTCGTATTCAGCTGGGTATGAAGCAATTGGAGAAGCACCCATGGGATGCATTGAGCGACGAGATCAAGATTGGCGACAAGGTCAAGGGCAAAGTTGTGGTGATTGCAGACTATGGCGCCTTCATTGAAGTTGTCGAAGGTGTCGAAGGTTTGATTCATGTTTCTGAAATGTCATGGTCGACGCACCTGCGTTCGGCACAGGATTTCGTCAAAGTCGGCGATGAGGTAGAGGCTGTTGTATTGACCTTGGATCGTGAAGATCGAAAAATGTCTTTGGGCATCAAGCAATTGACACCGGATCCTTGGACCGATATCACCTCGAAATACCCAGTGGGATCACGCCATTCGGGAATCATCAGAAACTTCACCAATTTCGGTGTTTTCGTTGAAATGGAAGAGGGTATTGACGGCTTGATCTATATCTCAGACCTGTCGTGGACCAAGAAAATCAAACATCCATCGGAATTTGTGACCGTAGGTGAAAATATAGAAGTGGAGGTTCTTGAGTTGGATGTTGAAGGTCGTAAGTTGAGTTTGGGCCATAAGCAAACCACAGAAAATCCTTGGGATAAATACGAGAAGGAATTTGCATTGGGTACTACCCACAAAGCCTCTATCACAGAGATAGTCGATAAAGGCGCCATTATTGATTTTAATGATGATATTACGGCATTTGTCCCACAGCGCCATCTTGAGAAAGAAGACGGTAAAAAGTTGGGTAGGGGCGAAGAGGCCGAATTCAAGATTATCGAATTCAATAAAGACTTCAAAAGGGTCGTCGCTAGCCATACCGCTATCTTCAGGGAAGAAGAGCAGCGCAATGTAAGAGCCGCTAAGAAGAGGGCTTCTGCTGCCGCTGAAGAGGCAAAGACCACTTTGGGCGATGCCAATTCGAAATTGCAGGCCTTGAAAGATAAAATGGAGGCCGACGGTAAGAAATAACCGGATATTAAATTTTTTTTTGAGCCGTGTTTGCCAATTGGCAAACACGGCTTTTTCTTTTCGGATAAGCTGGAAAATATATTCAAGCTTCCGAAAAATCTATACGAGGGCGTTGCCCCGGTAATTTAGTTTTGAACGATCAAATGATTTACTGGCATCAATGACCTAAACGTGCAATGGCCGGCGAATGTTATGAAGATGGGAGATATAGGTAACTGTCTAGACTATTTTTACAAACAAGGATTCATATTTTTAAATCATCCGACTAAACCAAAAATTGAACTATATTTAGAGTTGCTCCCTAAATAGGGTGAAATAACACTTGACGGTTATCCCAAGAGAATATATTTTCAAATGTGATAAAGCCTACCGACCATGAAAAACTACATACTCTTTCTGATCTGTCTTTATAATGCAGTTGCATTGTCCCAAGAAAAAACCACTTACGATATTGGAGTCTTGGTGGATTTTCAGACAGAGGAACTGGCACCCCTTTTTGACGAGTTGGAGGCACAGGTCCGAGCTGTGGTGGGCGAAGATGCCATTGTAAACTTTAGGAAGGAGTACAATCTGGTCAACAATTACGACTTGCAAAAAGCCCAAGAAAACTATAACCAACTCTTGGCCAATGATACCGATATTATCTTGGCTTTTGGTCCGGTCAATAGTCGAATAATTGAAAAGTTGGGTGTGCATCAGAAGCCTACCATTTTGTTTGGTGCGGTCAATCGAGACTTTTCCAATATTGATTTTGAAAAGAAAACCTCGGGTATTGAAAATTTCACCTATTTGGTTGAGTCGGAATCGTACAACGCTGATTTCAAAAAATTCAAGGAACTCACGAATTTTAAAAAACTGGGAATTGCCATTGAAAGAGGTCTAGGTCAGATACTTCCGTTGAACGTGACTTTTGATAAGGAAATAAGCGCTCTGGATGCCGAATATAAACTCATACCTTTTTCCAATGTATCCGATATCACGTCCAACCTTGATGGAATTGATGCTATATACATGGCTGGGGGTTTCTTTTTTAATGAGGCTGAAAACAAGCAGTTGGCCCAGGCATTTATTAAGGAAGGCCTTCCTTCCTTTACCATCAATGGCCCTGAGGATGTATGGGCCGGAATTATGGCTACCAATCAGTCAGATGAGAACATTGATCAGTTTTTTCGGCGTATTGCCCTTAACATTGAGGCGTTCATAAACGGTACGCCACTTTCAGATTTGCCGGTCTACATTGATTATACACCGAGACTTACCATAAATTACAATACTGCCGAATTGGTAGGGGTTCCGATCAAATACAGTCTGATCAACGAAACCGACTTTGTCGGTGAATTCAAAAATGTTATTTCGGAAAAGCAGTATAATTTATTGACTGCCATAGACGATGCCTTGAAAAACAACCTCAATCTTAGGGCAAGCGAAAAAGACGTTGAACTGAGCGTGCAAGATGTCAAGAGTGCCAAAAGCAACTACCTCCCTTCATTGACGGCGTCGACAACGGGGACCTATATCGATCCCGATTTGGCCGCCATCAGCAACGGGCAAAACCCTGAATTTTCTACCTCAGGCAACATTACATTACAGCAAACGCTTTTTTCTGAAGCGGCCAATGCCAATATTGCCATTCAAAAGAATTTACAAAAGGCGCAAGAAGAACTTTTCAATGCGGCGGAGCTTGATCTTATTTTCGAAGTGTCAAACGCCTTCTTCAATACATTGATCCTCAAGGCGAACACCCAGATTCAGATCCAGAACCTCGATTTGACCAAACGAAATTTGCAAATTGCCGAGCAGAACTATGAGGCCGGGGAAGCGGGAAAATCCGATTTACTTCGTTTTCGTAGCCAGATGGCTCAAAATACACAAGCAATGGTTGAGGCCATAAACCAATTGGAACAGGGTTTCGTGAACCTAAATCAGGTTTTGAACAATCCGGTGAATATGGAAATCGACGTAGACGATGCCGAGTTAAGGGAGGGGATTTTCGAGCAGTACAACTATGAACGTATGATCGGGTTGTTGGATGATCCGACTTTAAGGGAACCCTTTATCGACTTTTTGATTCGGGAAGCCCATGAAAATTCACCAGAACTTCGTTCTTTGGGATACAATCTCGATGCGACCGATCGCAACATAAAATTGAACAGTTTAGGGCGAATATTACCGACATTGGGACTTCAAGGGCAGTACAATCATACCTTCAATAGGTCTGGTGAGGGAAGTACCGCACCACAGGGGTTCACCTTGTTGGATAATAATTACAACGTGGGAGTCAGCCTCTCAATACCACTCATCAATCAAAATCTCACGAATGTCAACCGTCAAACCGCTTTAATACAAAAAGACCAGCTTGAAATCAACAAGGAGAATACCGAGTTGGCCATTGCCACCAACGTTAGAAGTGCTGTCTTGAGCCTTGTCAATCAGGTCTCGAACATTCATCTTTCAAAAGTCTCCGAAGAAACGGCCAAAGAAGCCCTAGATCTCACACAGACTTCTTATGCGAATGGTGCGGTCAACATTGTTCAGCTGCTCGATGCGCAGAACAATTACCTAAGTGCACAACTGGCAAGCGCTACGGCCAATTACAATTTCTTGCTAAGCTCCTTACAATTAGAGCGCTTTTTGGGTTATTATTTCCTGTTGAATTCAGAACAAAAGAATGAGGAATTTAAACAACGTTTTTTTGAATTCCTGAATAATAGAAACTAACATCTTTAAAAACTGTGCAATGAAAAATGCCATCGAAAAGATTATAATGGGCCTGCTTGTTGTGTTAGTATGGTCATGCGGAGAAAAGGAAAAACAAGCCGAAAAATTCGTAAGGCCTGTTAAATATGAAGTTGTCGGTTTTCTTGGAGGTGAAAAAGTCAGAACCTTCAGTGGAACTGCCCAAACCGATAAAATCATCAAACTCAGTTTTCGAAACAATGGAATAATAACGGAGTTCGATATCAAACTCGGTCAAAAAGTAAGTAAGGGAGATTTACTTGCGAGATTGGACAATGTACAAGCGCGATTGTCTTATGAGCAGTCGCTGACGGATTTGAATAGCGCTGCCTCACAAATGAATACCGCTAAGTTGAGCCTTAATCGCGTGCGCTCACTCTATGAAAAGGGAAGTTCGGCCCTAAGTGATTTTGAGGCTGCCAAGAACTCATTCAAAACGGCGCAAGAGGGTTATGAATCAGCCAAACGCGGTGTTGCCATTCAGCAAGAGCAAATACGGTATGGTTATTTATACGCTCCTGAAGATGGTACGATTGCGGCAGTCAATGCCGAAATCGATGAAAATGTAACTGCTGGGCAAACCGTCGCAACCTTGAATGCTGGTACCGATATGGAAATCTCATTGGGTATTCCTGAGAGTGTGATCAATGCGGTAAAAGTTGGAATGGAGGTTGACGTTGACTTTGCTTCCCTTCCCGATAAAAAGTTCAAGGCCAAGGTTACGGAGGCGGCACCGGCGGTCGATGCCAATACTGCCACCTATCCAGTAAGGGTAACGGTGGTCAATCCTTCCGACGAAATTAAAAGTGGGATGGCCACCAATGTCACCTTCGATTTTGGGGATAATGGAATGACAAAAAAAGAACTTGTTGTTCCTGCACATGCGATAGGAGAGGATAGTGATGGTCGTTTTGTATATCTCATAAATGAGGCAGGCGATCAGGCAAGTGTTTCCAAACAGCAAGTGACCATAGGCGACTTGACCTCAGAAGGATTTGAAATACTATCCGGTCTATCCGCCGGGCAAAAAATTGCTACCGCAGGCTTACAAACATTGCTTGACGGACAGGAGGTGCGATTGCAATAATCGACCTATTTCTCGAGGAGAGAACCATACTTAGAAAACATAAACAACCGACAAATGAACCTAGCCCGATTCTCCATAGATAAGAATAGAATCACTTTTATGGTACTTGCCACCATTGTTTTGTTGGGCATAACTACATATTCTTCACTTTCTCGAGATAGTATGCCGCCTTATACGGTTCGGGTTGCAAGTGTGGTTTCAAGTTTTCCGGGAGCAAGTCCTGAGCGGGTTGAGCAATTGGTATCGGATAAGATCGAAAAGGTCGCGCAAGAACTTCCAGAACTCAAAGAAGTATCAAGCACCTCTAGAACAGGACTTTCGATTGTGATGGTCACCTTGAAAGATGAGGTTCCAAAAGAAAAGATGCAGGCCGTATGGGACCGATTGAGAAGAAAACTCAATAGCCTCAGAGGACTACCCCAGGGAGTTCAGCCCAATTTGAATGATGACGGGGTTGGTGATGTTTATGGTATTGTAGTGGGCCTAATGTCCGACGGTTTTTCATATGCCGAAATGAAGGAATACGCCGATGACATAAAGGACGACCTTATAAAACTGCCGGATGCGGCCAAAGTAGAAATCGGTGGCGAACAGGAAGAACGTGTGTTTGTTGAATTTGATAATGCCAGATTAAGGGAGTATGGTTTATCCGCTTCTAGGCTTCAACAGAGTATTTCGGCAACGAACATATTGAATTCGGGAGGGCAGGTCAATGTAGGGGACGAGCGAATAATTTTAGAACCTACGGGAAACTTCGACAGCGTTGAGGCTATCCGCGAGATGCTCATTTCGGTTGGAAATAATGAGAATACCCAATTGGTCAAACTAGGTGATATAACGACCGTCACCAAAGGATACATAGATCCCCCTACGCAAAAAGTACGGGTCAACGGAATGGATGCAATCTCATTACATGTCAACCTAAAGGAAAATGCCAATGTGATCTTTTTGGGCGAGGCTGTCAACGAAGTGGTTGCGCAATGGCAAAAACGTTTACCGGTCGGCTTGGAATTGACCCGAATCTCTTCATTGGATACCTATATAGATGACAAGGTTCAAAATTTCTTGGTCAATCTACTCCAGTCCATAGGAATAGTCTTATTGGTCATGCTCATATTTTTGGGCATTCGAACAGGTTTGGTCATTGCCAGTTTGATTCCAATCGTTACGATCATGACCTTGATGATCATGGGCATGATGAACATTGGTCTAAACCAGGTCACCTTGGCCGCCTTGATTATGGCCTTGGGTATGTTGGTGGATAATGCCATTGTTGTGGCCGAAACCATAATGGTCAAAATGGAACAGGGCATCAAGGCAAAGAAAGCCGCCATTGAAGCTTTCTCTGAACTATGGATGCCTCTATTGATTTCTACACTTACCACATCTGCGGCCTTTCTTGCCTTTTATCTGTCACCGACCACCATGGGCGATATTGTAGGGCCCATATTCGTTGTGATAACCATTGCCTTGATGTCTTCATGGATCATTGCCCTTACGGTCATAACCATGTTCTGCTATATGTTCTTAAGGGTAAAACCCAAAGGAGAGGAAAAACCAAGCTTGGTTGATCGGGTTATCTCCAAATTGAAGGGGTATTATAAAGGCTTGATTTTGGTAGCCTTAAGGCATAAATGGAAAGTGATTATTGGGATTTTTGTGGCCTTTTTTGCATCAATATATGGTTTCGGGTACATTCCGTTCGTCTTTTTTCCAGATAGTGATCGCAATATGATCACGGTCGATATAAATCTACCTGAGGGCAACAAGATCGAACGCACAAGCGAGGTAGTTCAAAAGTTGGAGAAATATATGACGGACTCGCTGAAGACCAATGACTCAAGAACTTTGGGCATTGTCGACTGGTCTTCTTATATCGGTGAAGGCCCAGAATCTTATGACCTTGGGTATTCCCCAGATGAGGCCAATTCGAACTACGCCCACATATTGGTCAACACTTCATCTTTCAATGAAAATAATGCCATGATCGCGAAGCTCGACAAATTTGCTTTCAACAATTTCCCCAATGCCGATATCAAGGTAGGTCCCTTGGGCGCTGGCGGTGGAGGTGTTCCTATTGAAATCAAGGTTTCTGGTAGCGATCCCGACGAACTTTCCAAAATTGCGGAAAGGGTAAAATTGAGATTATCGCAAATCAATGGCACCAAAAATGTCAAAGACGATTGGGGACCAAAAAGTAAAAAGTTCTTGATCGAGATCGATCAAAATCGGGCGCAGACGGCCGGTATTACCAGTCAAGACATTGCAACTTCACTAGAAACCGTTCTTGACGGATTTCAAACAGGTGAATATCGAGAAGATGATAAATCAATCCCGATCATAATGCGCAGTGATGCCAACCAGCAGCAATCATTGGGTTCATTGGAAACCTTGAACATATTTGCACAATCTTCGGGTAGAAGCGTCCCATTGTTACAAGTTGCCTCGATCGTGCCGCAATGGCAATATTCAAAAATAAAGCGACTTGATCTGCGACGCACCATCAATGTGATGAGCGAACTACGTGAGGGGGCCAATGCCTCAGCGGTCACATCGGAAATCACCCCTTGGTTAGACGAACAGATGAAGAGTTGGCCACAAGGGTATTACTATGAGTTGGGGGGAGACGCCAAGAATTCAGAGGAAAGTATGGGCTCGGTAATCGGGTACTTGCCGATATCGGCATTCATAATCGTACTGTTGTTGATCATTCAATTCAATTCTTTTCGAAAAATGGTGATGGTCGTTTTGACAATCCCTCTGGGGATTATAGGCGTTGTTATCGGCCTGTTGTTATTTCAGGAAGCCTTTGGATTTATGCCCTTTTTGGGGGTTATATCCTTGGCGGGTATCGTAATCAACAATGCGATTGTATTGATTGACCGTATGGAAGTTGAACAGAGAGATTTGGGTCGGAGCGAAGAAGACGCGGTCATAGCGGCATGCTTGCAACGCTTTCGACCTATTTTATTGGCAACATTTACAACCGTTTTAGGTTTGATCCCACTCTATCTGAGTGGAGGCGAAATGTGGGAGGGAATGGCCGTCAGCATTATGGTCGGACTCCTTTTTGGCACAGTGATAACCTTGGTATTCATACCATCGCTCTATAGTGCCCTGTACAAGGTGAGCTATAAGGATTATACCTTTAACGAGGCACTGTTGGAAGATTAGTCTTTATACAAAGTCATGAACCGAGATGCTAAACTTTTTTTGAGAATGCTATGGCAGTCACTGTTGTTCTGGACCATAGGTATGGGACTTTTCGGTTTCCTGAGATATTATGGCCTTGATGACAACGAGGGTATTTTGCTGACCGGAAAATATGCCGAAATGCCTTTTTGGAAGACAATTTTAAATCATGCAATTGTCGGTTTTTCAATTGGATTGCTCTATTCGACCATTGACTATTTGTTTGATAAGTTTGGCCCAAAGAAGCTGTCTATAGGTCTCGATTTGGCACTCAAATCCTTGATTTACTTTGTAGCCTCTATTGCCCTGTTCACTGTTGTTCTCGAAATTTTTACCGCCTTGGATCAAATTAATATCGACACCCAAAGAGGGTGGTGGAGAACAAATAAGACCCTTAGGGCCGTTTTGTTGTATATCGCTCTGCTTTCCCTTGTATTTTCATTTATTCGAATAGCGATTGAAAAATTCGGGAAAGGTGTTTTTTTTAAAATGCTGCTGGGGAAATACAAGGATCCAAAAGAGGAAAAGAGGATTTTTATGTTTCTCGATTTAAAAGATTCGACCACCATTGCAGAGAAATTGGGGCATTTCAGGTATAGCCAGTTCATTCAGGATTGCTTCTACGATCTCAATGAGGTAGTACCGAAATTTGATGCCGAGATTTATCAGTATGTAGGTGATGAAGCCGTTCTCTCTTGGCCTTATAAAAAAGGATTGGCAAACAACAACTGTGTACATTTATTTTTTGCCTTTCAAAGACAAAAATTGGCAAAGACCGATTACTATTCCGAAAAATATGGGGTGATACCCCAATTCAAGGCAGGATTACATGGGGGTGATTTAATGGTGGCGGAAGTTGGAATTGTCAAAAAAGAACTGGCCTATCACGGCGACGTTATCAATACCTCTGCACGTATTCAAGGGGAGTGCAATAAGTATAAGGTTCCTATTTTGATTTCAGAAGCGTTGTTGAAAAACCTCAGACTTGGCGATTCGTTATCGTCAAAATCATTGGGTACGGCATTGCTCAAGGGCAAACAAAAAGAAGTCAATATATATACGCTCACAGAAATATGATCAAGCGCCTATATAAAATAAGGTTCGAGCTCTTTTTGGCCACCCAATTGTTCATACTTTTTGGTTCATTGCTCGTTCCCCATGATTTTCACGAGCGTATATTATTACCGATTTTATTCTTATTAAATATTGCATCTGGGGTTTTATTGATTTCAAAAAGAAAAAAGCTCGCATGGTTTCTGATTTCATTATTCGTTGCCTCCGTTCTAATTTTTGGGTCGAGCATGATTTCCAGATCGGGCGAAGGGCAGATCTTAATGCGACTATCCATCTACTTTTTGTTCCACATTATTGTGACCTGGAACATAATACAGCAAGTTTGGAAAGCCAAAAAGGTTGGTAAGAATGTCATTATCGGCTTGATAAGCGGTTATATCTCCCTTGGATTTTTGGCATTCTTTCTATTCATGTCGATCGAATTGGTAGACCCAGGTTCTTTCCAGGGCCCTCTTCTAAGTCAAGATGATTTCGATATTCGGGCCGATGGTATCATGTACTACGCCTACATCACACTTTTGACTATTGGTTATGGCGAAATAGTGCCTGTTACCCAGGTTGCGCAGAAGGCGGCGATCTTGGTGGGTTTGGCCGGTCAATTTTACTTGGTGATACTGATAGCTGTCGTAGTAGGAAAGTTTATCAATCAAAATCAATCGCAAAGTTCTTGAACTGATTTTTGCCAAAGGCACTTTCCCGATAATTCCCTATTTTTGCCGACAAAGCACCGGCCTATAATCTTATGAGTCAAAAAGTACTGCTTTCCTCAAAAGAGATTCAGATAATACTTCATCGTCTTGCCTGTCAACTTCTTGAAAACCATCTCGATTTTAAGCAGACGGTTCTTATTGGTCTACAGCCAAGGGGAATTTTCGTCGCCGAGCGATTGGCCAAGATTCTTAAAGAGGATTATAAGGTAGGTCATATCGACCTCGGCTTTTTGGATATTACTTTTTACCGTGACGATTTTCGGAGAGGAGAAAAAACGTTGGAGGCCAATAAAACAAAAATCAGTTTTTTGGTGGAGGATAAAAAAGTGGTACTGATCGATGATGTACTTTATACCGGAAGAAGCATTCGGGCGGCCCTAACTGCAATTCAGTCTTTTGGACGGCCATCTGAGATCGAACTTTTGACATTGATCGATCGACGATTTAGTAGACATTTACCCATTCAGCCCAATTATCGGGGCAGGCAGGTGGATGCCATAAACAATGAAAAAGTCAAAGTACTCTGGAAAGAAAACGATGGTAAGGATGTTATCTATTTGGTTAGCAAATAATGAATGGTTTAATACGCAGACAACAACGAGCAACGAATAACTCCAAAAGATGGGCGAACTAAGTGTAAAGCACTTATTGGGAATAAAATACTTGAACAGAAACGATATTCAGCTCATTTTTGAAACTGCCGATCATTTTAAGGAGGTAATCAATCGTTCCATCAAGAAAGTTCCGTCTTTGCGCGATATAACAATCGCCAATATATTTTTCGAGAATAGCACCAGAACCAAGTTGTCTTTTGAATTGGCCGAAAAACGGCTATCGGCAGATGTCATCAACTTTTCGGCTGGGCAGTCATCGGTCAAAAAGGGGGAGACTTTGATAGATACGGTCAATAATATTCTTTCGATGAAGGTCGATATGGTGGTCATGCGCCATCCTAATCCAGGGGCCGGAATATTCTTATCGCGACATGTTGACGCCTCTATCGTGAATGCAGGCGATGGGGCACATGAGCATCCGACACAGGCACTTCTTGATTCTTATTCCATTCGAGAAAAATTGGGCGATGTTGGGGGAAAGAATGTGGTCATTGTGGGGGATATTCTCCATTCGCGCGTCGCACTCTCGAATATTTTTGCCTTAAAACTACAGGGAGCGAACGTCAAGGTTTGTGGGCCTATGACCCTTATGCCAAAACATGTTGAAAGCCTGGGTGTCGAAGTGGAGACCGACTTGCGAAAAGCATTGGAATGGTGCGATGTTGCAAATATGCTTCGAATACAAAATGAGCGTATGGATATTAGCTATTTTCCCACCACCCGTGAGTACGCCCAACAATTCGGCTTGAACAAGGCTTTGTTGAATAGTCTCGATAAGAAAATAACCATTATGCATCCTGGTCCCATCAACAGGGGTGTAGAGATAACAAGTGATGTTGCCGATTCGGATCAGAGCATTATTCTCGATCAGGTCGAAAACGGGGTGGCCATTCGCATGGCCGTGATTTATTTGTTGGCTTCAAAAATAAAGTAAAATGATTTTTGACAAGATTGGTAATACCACCATTGTATTTCAAGAGAACATTTCATTGGTCGAGTTCTTGAAAAACCTGAACACGGCCTATCCGAAGATTAAAAACGATCATTTGGTCATCAATCTCTTTTCCTTTTCCAAACTCAAGGCCGGTGATATTTTGGAATTCCTGCAATTGTCTAACCGGCATAGGGCGAAAAAAAAATCGTTTGTTCTCGTCACCGAAAAAGTTCGATATGACAATGTTCCTGAAGAAATATGTGTTGTACCCACTATACAAGAGGCGCACGATATTATCGAGATGGAAGAAATCGAACGAGATCTCGATTTATGAAGACCTACCATCTCGCCCAAATAAACATAGCCAAAATGTTGGCTCCCATTGACAGCCCGACAATGGCCGACTTCAAGAACAATCTGGACCGGATCAATACGTTGGCCGAGAAAAGTGATGGTTTTGTATGGCGTTTGAAAGATGAAGACGGAGACGCCACTTCGATCAAGGTTTTTGATGATGAGTTCATGATTATCAATATGTCGGTTTGGGAGTCTAAAAAAGCACTTTTCGATTTTACCTACGACTCGGCCCATGTTGAGGTCTTTAAGAGAAGAAAAGAATGGTTTCATAAAATGTCTGATAGGCATATGGCTTTGTGGTACGTTGAAGAAGGGCAAAATCCCTCTCCCGAAGAGGCCAAAGAGCGCCTGGCCCTTTTGAACAGGTTGGGAGAAACACCTTTTGCGTTTACCTTTAAAAGCAATTTTGATAGTGATGATGCCCTTAACTATCAAAGCAAGTTATGACCTCAATACGATTGACCATTCTGGGCTGTTACGCTGCTACACCCAGAACATTGACCAACCCGACCGCTCAGGTTCTCGAGATGAAAAACCATATGTTCTTGATTGACTGTGGTGAGGGCACACAAGTTCAGTTGAGAAAGAGTAAGATTAAATTTTCACGAATCAACCATATTTTTATTTCCCATTTGCATGGAGACCATTTTTTCGGACTACCGGGATTGATTTCAACCTTTCGTTTACTAGGCAGGGATAAGGAAATGCACATTTATGGTCCGAAGGGGATAAAGGAAGCAATTACCCTACTTCTGAAATTAGGGGATTCTTGGACGAATTTCCCACTTGTTTTCCATGAACTTACGTCAAAAGAAAGTGAACTCATTTATGAGGACGACAAAGTTTCCGTTGAGACCATTCCATTAACGCACAGGGTCTATACCAATGGATTTCTTTTCAGGGAAAAAATCGGTGAGCGAAAGTTGAATATTGAGATGGTGACGAAGTTCAAAATTGACCGGGCCTATTTCAACAATATTAAAAAAGGAAAGGAGGTAACATTGAATGACGGTCGAGTCATCTCGAACGACCAATTGACTTTTGACCCGTCGCCACCAAAAAGCTATGCCTATTGTAGTGATACATCCCACAAACCAGAGATTGTGCCGCAGATCAAGGAGGTAGACTTGTTGTACCATGAATCGACTTTCCTTGAATCTGAACTACATCTCGCTGTCAAGACGAAACATGCTACGGCCAGGGAGGCCGCCGCAGTTGCCAAAGCCGCCAATGTCGGCAAGCTGATTTTAGGCCATTATTCGACCCGATATAAGTCAATCGACCGATTCAAGGAAGAGGCACAGGGGATATTCCCAAATGTTGAATTGGCAGATGACGGAAAAATATTTGAGCTTTGATATTTTACTCGAAAATTACTTCTATCCGTTTCTGAATTCTTTACTTTTCATGAACTTTACCTATCTTGGTTTGAACATTGATTTAAGATGGAAAAAGATCTTGGCAATTATCGAAAATCCTATCAAAAGAGTGCGTTGACAGAAGAGAATATTTCTGACAATCCGATGCAGCTCTTTCAAACTTGGTTCTATGAAGTAGAGGCTTCCGACAGTATGGATGAACCTAACGCCATGACGATTTCAACCATTGGCCTTGATGGTTTCCCTAAGAATAGGGTAGTGCTCCTAAAAAGATATACTGAAGAAGGTTTCATTTTCTATACGAATTATGAAAGTGAAAAGGGGAAGGCCATTGCAGAAAATCCAAATGTCTGTATTTCCTTTTTTTGGCCACATCTTGAAAGGCAGGTCATTATCAAGGGCAGGGTAGAAAAGATTGCCGAAAATCTTTCGGACGGATATTTTGAATCTCGTCCTAAGGGAAGCAAATTGGGGTCCATAGTTTCCAACCAAAGTGAAGTTATCGAATCAAGGGAAGTGCTCGAAACAGCACTTAAAAGATTGGAAAAACAACTTGAGGGCAAGGAAGTGGAGCGGCCTAAAAATTGGGGTGGCTACATCGTAAAACCAACTTCGATGGAATTCTGGCAGGGCAGACCCAATCGGTTGCATGATCGAATTCGATATTCATTGCAAGAGGATTTTGATTGGAAAATAGAGCGCTTGGCACCATAAGAATAAAATGTCAAAGATTGATTTTCGAATTCAAGGCCTTGAATGTTCACGAATTTTCGCTCTCTCAAATTAAAGGCTTCCGTCCACACGGAAATAATAAAAAATAATGTTGATGAAAAAATTAATCCTAGTCCGTCACGGCAAATCATCTTGGGAATACTCGGTTGGCGACAAAGACCGTCCATTAAAAGAAAGGGGCATCAACGATGGAAAGTTGGTCAGTTCAGCGTTTGCGACCATTGGTCGGGAAATCGATGCAGTATTTTCGAGTCCGGCAAATCGGGCGTTGCACACTTGTATGATTTTTATTCGCGAATTGGGTTTTCCGTTGCACAAATTGCAAATATCGAATTTGCTTTATGATTTTTCTGGGGAATATGTTTTGGAGTTTGTAAAAGAGATGGATGATGATTTGGAATCGGTCATGGTATTCGGCCATAACCATGCCTTCACACATCTCGCCAATTCATTGGGAAATATGTATATAGAAAATGTTCCTACCACGGGCCTTGTCGAAATCGACTTTCAGACAGGGAGTTGGTCCGAGATTTCCAAAGGAACAACGATCCAGACCATTTTTCCAAAGCAGTTGAGATAATGATCAAAACAAAGAGTAGATACATAAATCGCGAAATCAGTTGGTTGCGATTTAATGAAAGGGTGCTACAAGAGAGCGCAGATATAGAAGTACCCTTGATCGAGCGTTTGCGCTTTTTGGGCATTTTCTCAAATAACCTTGACGAATTCTTTAAAGTAAGATATGCGACCGTCAAACGAATTTTCGATGCGGGCAAGAAAGGCAAGAGTGTTCTTGGTGGCGACAGCGCCAAAGATCTTCTTGAAGAAATCACCAAGATTGTAATCGAACAGCAATCAGAAAGTGTAGAGCTTCTCAAAGATATCGAAGATGAACTTGAGAGGCAACACATTCACATTTTGCAAGAGCACGAACTGAACGAGGGGCAGCAGGCTTTTGTAAAAGATTATTTCATCGATAAACTCAGTTCGCAACTGATGACGATAATTCTTGATGACGACACCCAGTTTCCCATGTTGAAGGATACCGCTGCCTATCTCGCCGTCAAAATGGTCATAATTGATACCGACAAGACCAGTAAGAAAGATTCGCAATTCGCACTCATCGAAATACCCAAGGGAATCGATAGATTTATCGAATTGCCAAAGGAAAATGGTAACAGCTATATCATTATACTCGACGATTTGATTCGATATTGCCTGCGGCACATTTTCAATATGTTCAATTATGAGTCGATTTCGGCCCATATGATCAAGATTACGCGAGATGCCGAACTTGATATCGATAATGACTTGAGCAAGAGTTTTATAGAAAAGATATCCTCCAGTGTCGAGCACCGAAAAATAAGCGACCCGGTACGCTTCGTCTACGATAAGAATATTGGTAAGGACACCTTGAAATTCCTAAAGGAAAAAATGGCAATTGAAGATGCAGACAGTGTGATTCCTGGGGGTAGATACCATAATCGTCGCGATTATATGAACTTTCCCAGCCTTGGCAGAAAGGATCTACTTTATGAAAAGATTGAACCCCTACCTATTCTGGGCTTGAGCATGGAAGGCAGTCTACTTGAAAAAATAGCTGAGAAAGATTACCTGCAATATACGCCCTACCACAAATTCGCATATGTGCTAAAATTTCTTCGGGAGGCTGCTCTTGACCCAAAAGTGCGCAGTATCAAATTGACGGTTTATCGTTTGGCCAATAATTCCCAGGTTGCTTCTGCCTTGATCAATGCCGCAAAGAACGGAAAGAAGGTTACGGTTCAAATCGAGCTGCAGGCCCGGTTCGATGAACAGGCAAATATCGAATATGCCGAACAAATGCAGGGCGAAGGCATAAAGCTGATTTTTGGAGTACCGGGATTAAAAGTCCATAGTAAAATCTGTATGATCGAGCGTGAGGAAAATGGGGAAATCAAGCGCTACGGATTTATAAGTACTGGAAATTTCAACGAATCTACCGCAAAAATTTATACCGATTATACACTGTTTACGGCCCACCCGCCTATTTTAAAAGAGTTGAACAGAGTGTTCGACTTTTTTGAGACCACCTATAAAATCAAGAAATATAAACACCTGATAGTTTCACCGCACTACACCCAGAGTGTTTTTACCAAGTTGATTAATGAAGAAATAGCGAATGCCACAAAAGGCAAGGATGCCTTCATCAAAATTAAGATGAACAGTTTTACCTCATATAAAATGGTCGATAAACTGTATGAGGCAAGTCAGGCAGGGGTAAAAATTCAATTGATTATAAGGGGCATATGTTGTTTGATTCCGGGAATCAAGGGGTTGAGTGAGAACATTGAGGCCATCAGTGTAGTCGACAAATTTCTTGAGCATCCACGATTGTTCATTTTTTGCAATGGAGGCGACACCAAGATTTATATATCCTCCGCCGACTTTATGACACGAAACATCGAGAATAGGGTAGAGGTGGGTTGTCCCATTTATGATGATGATATCAAGAAGGAAATACTGGACACGTTTGAAATCGCATGGAGCGATAATGTCAAGGCCCGTATTTTTAATGAGAAGCAAGACAACGTATATCGAAAAAATGATAAGCCCAAGGTAAGGTCTCAATTTGCCACTTATGACTATTATTTGGCAAAAACCAAAAAATGACGGTTACCCATGTATGGTTTCGGTTTTACCCAAATTTTTCATTATTCCCGCCTCGTATTCGAGTAATGCCTGCCACTTTTGGTCGACCTCTTCCCTGTTTCCATATTGACGCGCAAATTTCAAGAACATGGTATAGTGATTGGCTTCGCTGACCATAAGGTCTTTATAGAATTTGGCAAGTTCCTGATCCTGTATATTTTCTGAAAGTAGGCGAAAGCGTTCGCAGCTACGAGCTTCGATCAATGAAGCGTATAATAGCTTATGGATCAAATGGGTGTTGCGACTCCCTCCCTTCGGAAAGAACTTTTTCAGCTCTAAGACGTAGTGGTCCTTTCTTTCGCGGCCAAGAACCCAACCACGCCCGGTAATCTTATCATGAACCATTTTGAAATGGGCCATTTCCTCACGGGCCAGTGCGGTCATTGCATTGACGAGTTCTGGTTTTTCAGGAAAACCAATGATCATTGAGATGGCCATACTGGCCGCTTTTTGCTCGCAATAAGCGTGGTCTGTAAGAATCTCTTCAATATTTTTTTCAACAATATTGACCCATCTTGGGTCCGTGGGTAGTTTTAGGCCGAGCATGATTTAAACATTTTTTCAAAAATAAGGGGATCGCTTACCCTTACAAAACTTTATATTTGCATTATGAACAAGTTTTTCAAATTCTTCGGATGGTCTTTTGGCCTTCTTTGCCTAGTATCTGCTGCACTTCAATACAACGATCCCGACCCTGTGCTATGGATTGTTATTTACGGAATTACCGCTTTGGTCTCTTTTGCCTTTGCCTTGAACAAGATTTCTTATTTGATTCCCATGTTAATGGGATTGCTTTTTTTGGCCGGGGGTATTTATGTGTTCCCCGAAACTTTTGAAGGGTTTACAATTGGTGAAGGCGATATCAAGAATATCGAGGAAGGTCGAGAGTCGGTCGGACTGTTTATTCTTGCCTTGGTAATGCTTCTATTTGCTTGGCGGATTAAAAAAGCCTAAATATCTAAATCGAACTCCTTTCTTAACAGGTCGATTGCCGGATTTTTTTCCCTTAGTTTTTGGTATTTCTCTTCTGGGGTAAAGGCATACTTTTTCGCTGCGGTCTCATCGACTGAAATTGCCAGTTTAATATCGTAGTTATTCAATTTTCCCTTCAGGAATTCCATTATCTCATATTGCTCTCGCTCGATTTCGGTTTTCATCGTAGCATTCGGCATTTCGATGTAGATTGTGCTACTGTCTTTCAACTTTGGCAGGTCGGTGCTCAAACTCGATGCCAATATTTTTTGACCCTTTGCTTCCAATTTTTTGACGAATTCTGACCAATGTTGGCGCATTTCCTTTTCGGTAAAAGGGTCCTTGGGCAGGTCGGCGGGGTCAATGACTACATCTTTTCGATTCAGCTCGTGCTGCTTTTTTGCCTTTAAGCTCGAAATTGAAAGTCCAGAGACCTTTTTAGCTGGAATATTGATGCCTATTTTTTTGACTACAGGTTGCTCAATAAAGCTTCGGCTGTTTGCTTATTGGTTTCCGGTTTGTTTTCCGAATCTCTTTTTTCAGGAGTTTTTATGGTCTTTTCGGACAGCTCATTGGAAATGGTTTTTGCTTTACTGTCGGTAATCGGTATTTCTTCCTGGGTTTTGGCTTCGTGAGTTGTGCGACTTTTGAAATAGTAAGCCGGCACCAATTCTACGGTCTGATCGGCAAGTGCTATCGATTCAGGATTTTTTTTTTCGCCCGAAAAATCAAGTGATGCCAATTTCATCAGAGTCAATTCGACGAGCAATCTTTGATTTTTGCTTGTTCGATATTTTAGGTCACAGTCATTGGCAAGGTCAATTGCCTTCAATAGAAATTGACTCGATGTTCTTTTTGCCTGTTCGCCATACTTCTTTTTGGCGGTTTCACCCACTTCAAGAAGTTCGATGGTCTGTTCGTGTCGGCACACCATCAAGTCGCGGAAATGTGATGCAAGGCCCGAAATGAAATGATGGCCATCGAAACCAAGGGCCAAAATTTTATTGAACTGAACCAAAAGGTCGGGAATGTTATTTTCGAGAATCAAATCGGTGGCCTTGAAATAAGTGTCGTAATCGAGTACGTTCAAATTTTCGGTAACCGCCTTCCTTGTCAGATTCTTTCCGGCAAAACTCACAACGCGGTCAAAGATCGATAAGGCATCACGCATGGCTCCGTCCGCTTTTTGGGCAATGATATGGAGGGCGTCTTCATCTGCAATGATTCCCTGTTGCTCGGCAATATATTTTAAGTATTCCGAAGCATCCTTGACCGTAATCCTTTTAAAGTCAAATATTTGGCATCTAGAAAGTATGGTAGGTATGATTTTGTGTTTCTCGGTCGTTGCCAAAATGAAAATTGCATGTTTCGGAGGTTCTTCCAAGGTCTTCAAAAAAGCATTGAAAGCAGATTGCGAGAGCATATGTACTTCGTCGATGATGTACACCTTGTATTTGCCCACTTGAGGTGGAATACGCACTTGATCGGTCAAGTTTCTGATGTCGTCGACCGAATTGTTCGAGGCGGCATCGAGTTCGAATATATTGAAGGCAAAATCCTCATCTGCATTGATTTGGCTATCTTGATTGATGTTTTTGGCCAAGATACGCGCACAGGTTGTTTTGCCGACACCGCGTGGACCACAGAACAATAACGCTTGAGCCAAATGATTGTTTTCGATGGCGTTGGTCAAGGTATCTGTAATCGACTTTTGGCCCACGACATCCTTGAATGTCTGGGGGCGATATTTTCTTGCTGATACTACAAAGGGTTCCAAAGTGCCGCTCTTAAATCATTTGATTGCCATACCTACAAATATAAAAATCGGTTTGCTTTTAGGAATTTGTTTTAATGGTATTCAGTGTTTACTTATCAACAATTGGCCTACCTTTGCCGACAGCAGGCCATCTTATCGCTGTCCGCCTTATAGCGGATGGAGGAAAGTCCGGACACCATAGTGCAGCATAGCGGGTAACACCCGTCCCCTGACATCCATTGTCAGGGCGGACAAGTGCAACAGAAAGCAAGTACAGTGCGGCTGTAGTGAAATCAGGTAAACTCTATGCGGTGAAACGCCACGTAAATCGGCATTTGAGGGTTGCACGCCCGAGCCGAAGGGTAGGCGGATCGATTCCGTCGGTAACGTCGGGGCCAGATAAATGATAAGGAATCCCTGAAATTAATTCAGGGTACACAGAATCCGGCTTACGGCCTGCTTATTTTAATGAGACAGCATTTTCCACGAGAAAATGCGTAGTCGAATTAACCCTGAGCGCTGTCGAAGGCGATTTTCTAAAGCTCCAATTCCATTGTCAAAACTTGCCCATTTTCCAAACCGTTCCATTTGTTCATCCAATCGGCCAGCTCCCCTTGAATTGAGACCAAGCCCTCGACATTCAAGTTCTGTGGAAAGGGAAGACCTTTATCTTTAAGGATGGTTTCCAACGAATCGTATAGGTTCATCTGATTTTCGGTCGACAGGTAGTCAATGGTTAGGAGATTGACCAAATGTTCGGTGACCAGTGCCTCCTTGGCCATATTTTTGGGTTGAAGGGCCTCAGGTCTTTTTTCATTTGATAATTGAAAATCCTGGATGCCATACCCCTGGGCCAACATGCCGTAGAACGATTTTTTGAGATTCAACCGCTTTTCGACTACATAATGGACGATGTCGTGAATTTCAAAGCCGACGTTCAACTTAGAAAAGGTTGTGGTGCCATCCGGGCGTTTCACAGTCAGTGTAGATGACCCTTGAATTGTCTTTTTAATTTGGATGGATAGCTGCATGTTAATGGGGTCTTAACTAGTAAAAAAGCTAAAAACACTTCCGCCATATTTTCGTTTGTTTCGAAACATTTTAAGCTCCGTAAGGTCGGTATTTGAAGAGTGCTCGATTATAAGCGTGCCGTTTTCCCGTAATAATTTTCGGTCGAATACAAGTTCTGCAATCTTTGAAAAATCTTTTTTTTCGAAGTTATAAGGAGGGTCGGCAAAAATGACATCGAACGACCTTGTTGTTCTTTCCAGATATTTGTAAACGTCGTTCTTAAAGACTTCAATATTAAATTTCAGGTTTTCGGCAATTTTCGCAATGAATTTTGCGCAATAAGAATTGGCGTCAACGGCAACAATATCGGTTGAGCCACGCGAGGCAAATTCGTAACTTAGGTTTCCTGTGCCCGAGAACAGGTCTAGCACCGAAATGTCATCAAAATAATAGTGATTGTTCAGAATGTTGAATAGGCCCTCCTTTGCCATATCAGTGGTAGGCCGAACGGGGAGTTTTTTCGGGGCGATGATACGTTTTCCTTTTAAAGATCCCGAAATGATTCGCATCAAAGTGAACTTAAAACGGTGAAATCTATGGTTTCCAGCTCGGTTTCGTCCATATCGAAATCAATGGTAGGTGTGGCAGGTTCGAAAAATGACACCTCTTTTATGTACTGATAGCATAAGTTGTAAATATCATCTCCTTCTTCTACCGACCCGAACAATCTTAGCAAGGTCGACCCAGGGTCTAATTGCAATTGTTCAAGGGTGAAAAGAAGATAGTACATAAAATCCTCTTTTGTAACAAAATCATAGCTGTTGTAAAGAAGCAATTTTCGATTGGCAATGATGGTCAGCTCCATCTGTGTTTCTGCAACATGTGCGTAGCAAACGGGTTTTTTGCCACCCAAATGATTGTTGAGGAGCGATTCGACCATTACGGTACCACTGTGCTTAAAGACAAATTCACCGAACATATCGAAAATGTAATTGTTGATGTTTACAAAGGGTACATATACATTGACAATGTCGTTATTCTCGATTTCATCGTAGGCCAGGTGGTCATTGGCCAATATTTTGGCGTTGAATTTTAAATAGTTCGCCAATTCCTTTTCGTCGAACAACGACTTGGGCACTAGGCTGAACAGATTGTTTCGGTGTATGACTATTATATCGGAAAAAGTCTTCTCGGTGATTTGATATTTGTCGCAAATGGTCTGGAGCTCCTTTTGCAAACCATAGGGAGTCTGTTCTTTTTGAAAGATTACATTTTCAGATTCCAACATGTTGTTGCCGATGGTATCCCATATGCAAAAAGAAAGTCCATTCAGGCCAACCTGAATGGACAATTTTTTAAAATCTTTTGTTGTATTACTGATTGCTTTTCTTGCTGTCATAAATTGGTGGCCAGTTACCACTTGTACTTACTTCGGTCAAAGAACCAACCTTGATTTCATTACCATTGACTTCCTCAACACTTATCTGGGCGTTTTCACGCGCCAGTAAGGTTTCCGGTTGGTCATGTAAGATAACATTTTTGGTGACTTTGGCCTCAAAAACAGGCGCCCTGTAACCACTTTTGTCAATGATATCGGCTTTCATCTCGAATTTTTCCCCATTGGGAGCACCGGGTACATTCATCATTGACTTATATCGATTATCATTTCTGAACAAAGAATCTTTGACAGAAACAGTGCCCAAGGTGTCGATGATGATGGTATCTACGGGCATATCAATTTGAAAGGCCTTGTTGTATCTTAGAAAAGAAGAATCGCGTTGCTGTGTAATCGTGTAGTTTCCGGTGTCAACGAAACTGATTAAGCTATTAAAGTCCTTGGCGTATTTCTTATTTACCGTTTTATAGGCTTCTTGCGCGTCTCGAATATCTTTGAGGCTTGATACTACTTTTGCAAAACGCTCTTGCTTCACCTTTTTGAATTCAATCGGCCCGGTCACAGACTTATAAATCATATAACCCAACACGATGCAAACAATCCAAAGTACGATTTGTATTATGGTCTTCATTTTCTTAAGTATTTCTTGATTTAGTGGTTAACACAAATCTACAATTTTTTTGCAAACTGCCTAATTTTTTCACACCGATTTTAAAATTGGTCAATAGGCCCAAAACCCCTGAAATTAATAGGTTTACAGCAAAACTTATGTATTTTGGCTTCAGATTGTTCCCCAACTTCCCAATCGTACTATCTTTGAAGACATGCATTCTTCGACCTCCATTTCACTACATCGATTATTTGTCGATAAGTTTCCTTATGAGCCGACCCATAAGCAGTCTGAAGCTCTAAGACTGTTGGCCTCATTTTTAATTGAAAAGCAAGGAAGGAACGTTTTCATACTCAAGGGCTTTGCCGGAACTGGAAAAACGACCATCATCGGCGTAATTGTCAATTGCCTGGGAGCTTGCCGAATGAAATCGGTCTTGATGGCTCCCACAGGCCGAGCGGCCAAGGTGATGTCAAACTATTCTAAAACAAGGGCGTATACCATCCATAGAAAAATATATGTTCCTAAAAAGGACGGGAATGGCATAATGCGGTTTGCGCTTGCTCCCAATAAGCATAGCAATACTGTTTTTTTGGTTGATGAGGCATCGATGATCCCTGATAAGCCAACCGACAATAAATTCGGCGATAACTCTTCTTTGCTTGATGATTTGATCGAGTTTGTGCATTCAGGTTCCAATTGCAAACTCATTTTAATCGGTGATACAGCCCAATTACCACCGGTAAAACTCGAGCTGAGCCCTGCCCTGGATGCTGAAATTATTTCAAGGGATTACGATTTTGAGGTTATGGGAATCGAGCTGGACGAGGTGATGAGGCAAGAAGAGGATTCCGGTATTCTATCAAATGCTACCCGAATAAGACAGCAGTTACAAGCTGGTATTTTCAATGGATTTCAATTTGATTTATCCGCCTATTCCGATATTGTTCGCCTGACCGATGGCTACGAGATTCAAGACGCCATCGAACAGTCGTATCGTGAAAACGGTAAGGGGGAAACTGCCCTTATTGTGCGTTCAAATAAAAGGGCGAACCTATACAATGGGAATGTAAGGAATCAAATCTTGTACCTAGAGAGTGAATTGGCAGTTGGTGATTATATGATGGTCGTAAGAAATAATTATTTCTGGTTGGAGCCCAACTCAACTGCCGGTTTTATTGCGAATGGAGATATCATTGAAATACTTGAGATTTTTGCCTTAAAGGAGCTATATGGCTTCAAATTCGCCGAGGTCAAAGTTCAACTGGTCGACTATGCCGACCAGGGAGCTTTTGAGACCGTATTGCTTTTGGACACTATAGATTCAACCACCCCTTCGTTATCATATGAAGACGGAAACAGATTGTACTCCGAAGTACTCAAGGACTATGAGGATGAGGTTTCGAAATACAGGAAATATTTAAAGGTAAAGAACAATAAATACTTTAATTCGTTGCAGGTAAAATTCTCGTATGCAATAACTTGTCATAAGTCTCAAGGTGGGCAATGGAATACCGTTTTCGTGGAACAACCCTATTTGCCCGACGGCCCGAACAAAGAATACTTTCGTTGGCTATATACTGCCGTGACCCGTGCCAAAAAACAACTGTACCTGATAGGGTTCCCCAATGATTTTTTTGTTGAATCGGAATAGGCTAAATTCGTAAGGGTTCGATATGTGGGTATTTTTTGGAACGGAGTTTGTATTTCGAAACTAGGATATGAACACAAATTAACTTTTCGAAAGATGACATCTGAAACAATCATTAGTATTTTCTTGGGCATTGGTCTTGCGGCCTCTGTGGGCTTTCGAGTATTCCTTCCCCTTTTCGCCTTGAGTTTGGCATCCTATTTTGGTGTTTGGGATTTGAACGAAAATTGGCAGTGGGTAGGAAGCCTCGCTGCCGTAATAACTTTGGGTGTGGCAACGATAATCGAGATTTTTGCCTATTTTATTCCTTGGGTAGATAACCTATTGGACAGCTTTGCAGTGCCTTTGGCCGCCATAGCAGGTACTGCGGTCATGGTATCGACCGTTGCGAATCTAGACCCGGTAGTGACCTGGGCTTTGGCCATAATTGCAGGCGGCGGTACGGCCACTGCCATCAAAGGGGCCGGAGCAACGGGCCGGCTCACCTCCACGGCAACCACAGGCGGACTTGGTAACCCTATCGTGTCCACTGTTGAAACCGGTACGGCCGCTGTCGTCACCGTAGCTTCTATTTTCGCGCCTATTCTGGCCGCTGTGTTGGTAATCGTGATATTGTTCATTATTTTTAGGATATACCGTAAATTGCGACCGAAAAGTGGTTGACACGACCCATCTAAAAAAGTAGCGTTGAAGATTATCGCCATGATACCTGCCCGTTATGCGGCATCGAGATTTCCTGCAAAATTGATGCAAGACCTCTCAGGAAAACCCGTAATCCTTAGAACTTATGAAGCGGCAGTCAATACAGGGCTGTTCGACGATGTTTTTGTGGTGACCGATAGTTCGATAATTTTCGACGCCATCTCAGAGGCTGGTGGAAAAGCTATTATGAGCCAAAGGGAACATGACTGTGGTAGCGACAGAATAGCCGAGGCGGTCGTTGATATGGATATTGACATTATCGTAAACGTCCAGGGTGACGAGCCTTTTACCGATAGGGATAGCTTGGCCGGAGTACTTGAGGTATTTGAAGAGGACAGGGAAAAGGAAATAGACCTTGCTTCACTGATGGTGAGAATTTCAGACCAGGATGAGATAAACAATCCGAATACGGTGAAGGTAATCGTTGACAACAGAAATTTTGCCTTGTATTTTTCACGTTCCGCAATTCCGTTTCCAAGGGCAAAAGGTGATAATACGGTTTATTACAAGCATAAGGGCATATATGCATTTCGCAAGGAGGCCTTGATGGATTTCTACCGACTACCCATGTTGCCATTGGAGGCTACAGAAAAAATAGAGGCCATTCGCTATCTTGAATATGGGAAGAAAATAAAGATGGTCGAGACCACGGCGAGTGGGATTGAAATTGATACCCCTGAAGATCTGAAAAGGGCACAAGAAGCATGGAGATAGATTTTAGCGGCATAAAGGTCATCGGCTTCGATGCAGACGACACCCTGTGGGTGAATGAAACCTATTTTCGAGAGACCGAGGAAAAGTTTGCCGAGTTACTTGATGGTTATGAGACCAAGAATAAGATCGATCAAGAGCTTTTCAAGATGGAAATGAAAAACTTGAAACTCTACGGTTATGGAATCAAGGGCTTTGTGCTTTCCATGATCGAATCGGCACTTGAACTATCAAATAACAATGTGTCGCAAGCAACGATTTGTGAGATTCTGAATCTGGGTAAAAAGATGATCGATCATGAGGTCGAATTATTGGATGGTGTCGTCGAGGTCTTGGAACAACTAAAAGACAAATATCGCCTAATCGTATTGACAAAGGGGGATCTTTTGGATCAAGAAAGAAAATTACAGCGTTCGAACCTGCTTGATTATTTTCATCACGTTGAGGTATTGAGTGATAAGAAAGAGGAAAACTATAAGAATTTGTTGCAACATCTTGAGATTGATGTAAAGGATTTTTTGATGATCGGCAATTCTTTGAAATCGGATGTGTTGCCTATAGTCAACATTGGGGCCAAGGCAATTCATGTGCCCTTTCACACCACATGGAAACATGAAGAAGTATCTATAGAAAAAGAGGATTACAAATATCTGAAAACTAATAGATTGACAGATATTTTAAAATATTTGAATTAAGTGTATGAAGATTAAGAAAGAGGTGGGTTCAAACGATACCGTTACGGTTGATGTTGTTAAGCACAGAAATTTTCCCCAGGTGCCCAAGGTCGTCTTTGGCAAGGGTAGTTTCGATCAATTGGGAGAAATCTTGTTACCACATCGAAAACATTCAGAGGCACCGTTTATTTTTCTTGTGGATGATGTCTTCAAAAACAGTGAACTGGCCAGGGGAATCCCTTTAATTTTCAATGATGAAATTGTTTTTATTTCTGCCGACGAAGAACCTAAAACCAAACAGGTCGATGAATTGGTCGGTATGATTTTAAGAAAGTTCACAAGCCTTCCCTCGGGTATAGTCGGAATTGGTGGAGGTACATTACTCGATTTGGCCAAGGCGGTTTCCCTATTACTTACCAACAAGGGTAGCGCCGCCGATTACCAAGGATGGGATTTGGTTCAAAAACCATCGGTTTATCACGTAGGTGTACCTACGATCAGCGGTACCGGTGCCGAGGTTTCGCGCACCACGGTCTTGCTCGGGCCGGATAAAAAATTGGGAATTAACTCCGATTATACCGTCTTCGATCAAGCTGTACTCGACCCCGATTTGACCGTGGAGGTACCTAAAGACCAATGGTTCTATACGGGGATGGATTGTTATATACATTGCATTGAATCGTTGAATGGCACCTACCTGAATGCATTTAGCAAAAGCTATGGGCAAATGGCCCTCGACCTTTGCAAAGAAGTTTTTTTGAAAGACCTTGAACCTTCCGAATCAAGGGAAAAATTGATGATGGCGTCATGGCACGGGGGCATGAGCATCGCTTATTCACAAGTAGGTGTCGCCCATGCGATGAGTTATGGTCTTTCTTATTTGTTGGGCGTCAAGCACGGAATCGGCAATTGCCTGGTCTTTCAGCATCTTCAAGAGTTTTATCCTGATGGGGTCGAACTTTTTATGAAAATGAAAAAGCGACATAATATCGAACTCCCCAAGGGTATTTGCAGAGACCTGACGGATGATGATTTTGATACCATGGTCAGCGTCGCTTTGAAAATGGAGCCCCTTTGGGAAAATGCGTTGGGGAAAAATTGGAAAGAAACCATTACCCCTGAAAAATTGAAATCGATTTACCAAAAAATCTGATTTAAAGCAAAAAATGGTCGGCTTCGTCCTTTATCCAAAGGCCGGGTGGTTCCGGGAAATCGCGCGGAGACGGAAAGGTTGACTTCCAAAATAGTTTACCTATGCACCGACTCGCCAAGTTTATTTTCTACAAGCTTATGGGCTGGAAGCTTTCAGGCTCATTTCCGAAAGTCGATAAATGTGTGGTAATCGTGGCACCCCATACAAGCAATATGGACTTCTTTCTAGGATTGCTCGTAAGACGGGTTTTGAATGAGGAATTTAACTTTGTTGCCAAGAGCAGTCTGTTCAAGTGGCCTTTTGGCTGGTATTTTAGAAAGGTGGGAGGCATGCCCGTCGACCGCACCAAGAATAACAATTTTGTTGATGCCTGTGCCGATCTGATACGAAATTCCAAAAGCGTACATCTGACCCTTGCACCCGAGGGTACCCGAAAAAAAATGGACAAGTGGAAAACCGGATTCTATTACATCGCAAAGCAGGCCGAAGTACCTATTGTCATGGTCGTTTTTGACTACGGAAAGAAAAGGGTCAAATTATCCGATTTGCATTGGCCATCCGCTGAAATAGAAAAGGACTTTGAGGTTTACAGGGAGTTTTACAAGGGCGCCCAGGGAAAAAACAAAGCCAATTTCACTAGCCCTTCTCTATGATGATCTTCTTCTTTATGGAATCGTTCTTTTTAGTATTTCCGGGGAAGACCAAGTGAGTACTCGAATAGGTGGTACCGAAGGTAACGCTGGCATTATAGACCTGTTCAATGGCATCCAAGACTTGGTGGTCTGAAAGCTCCCTCAACGGATGAATAAAAACGGCCCAGATAATCTCGTCGCTCAAGGCATATTTCACATCGAGAGCCGAATGAAAATTTGCGACCAAGGCATTGAGCAATTCTTCCTCACCGATATCCTTTCGCTCGACAATAGGAGTGATGATCCGCATACGATTGGCGTTTTCGTCATACACACAAATCAACAGACGCTCTTTAAAGGCAAAACGAATCCAGTTTCCGTTTTGTTCCAAAGTATCGGCTGATTGCTCTATTAAGGAACCCAGTTTTTCCCCGGTCATTTCTTGGGCATTTCCTACAGTGCCAAGACCTGTGAAGGTCAACATAAGAAGTGTTCGAAAGTATCTCATGAATCCGTTTTTTTCTTAGTCTGTTTATTCGATCAGGTCTTACAACCCCCAGTGCATCAAAAGTAACGATTCACAACCTTTTCGATGGGAATCATTGCCAACAAGGTATCCATATCCTCAAAATGATAGATGATAGGGAATGCCTTACCGAAGGCAAATAGTGGTGAAAAGACAGGAAGAATTAAGTTATCAGTTAAATGAGAAAAAGGCCCGATTTTCGGGCCTTTTTTATTCCAATAATTAAAATCTACTCTTGCATCGTATGATATACGTTCTGCACATCGTCGTCCTCTTCGATTTTCTCCAATAGCTTTTCCACATCGGCCGTCTGTTCTTCGGTGAGTTGTTTCGTGACCTGTGGAATGCGCTCAAATCCCGAGGACAGAATCTCTATGTTTCTATTTTCCAGCTCTTTTTGAATATCGCCAAAGCTACCGAAAGGGGCGTAGATCAGAATTCCGTCATCATCGACAAAAACTTCCTCTGCCCCAAAATCGATCATGTCGAATTCCAATTCCTCGGGGTCGATACCCTCGGCGGGAATTCGAAAATTACAGGTATGGTCGAACATAAATTCCACCGAGCCTGAAGTACCCAAACTGCCGTCACATTTGTTAAAATAGCTTCTGATATTCGCTACGGTGCGTGTATTGTTATCGGTAGCCGTTTCTATCAAAATGGCAATACCATGGGGTGCATAACCTTCAAAAAGAACCTCTTTATAATCGCCTTGACTTTTATCGGTGGCCCGTTTAATGGCACGCTCGATGTTGTCTTTGGGCATATTGACCGACTTCGCATTTTGAATGACCGCTCGCAATCGCGAATTTGAGTCCGGGTCCGGACCACCTTCCTTGACCGCAATAACAATATCTTTGCCGATTCTGGTAAACGCCTTTGACATGGCCGCCCAGCGCTTCATTTTTCGTGCCTTTCGAAATTCAAAAGCTCTTCCCATCCCTAGTTTGTGAATTGAACAAAGACAAATTTAAAAAAAAGTTCTAGCGGAGTCTCCAGTTCAAAAGCAAATAGTTTTGATTATTTACAATTGCGGACTGTCACAATTCATTGCCTACCGACTATATTCTCTATGGCAAGTGCCAACCGAAAATCATTGTCGGTCACACCCCCGGCATCATGGGTATTCAAGCGAATGTTCAGGGAATTGTAGACATTGTTCCAATCCGGGTGGTGGTTTTGTATTTCGCATTCAAAGGCGATCAGGGTCATGATCGAGAAGGCTTCCCTAAAGTCTTTGAATTGAAATGAGGTCTCAATGGCCCCGTTGGTATATTCCCATCCTTCCAATTTATCAAGTCTTTCCTCTATGGCCCTTTCCGTTAACTTTTCCATTATTTTGAAGCTTTGGTTTCATTCCCGCAGGTGGGAATCCATTTTAATTCCTAAAGATAGGCAAGCTGAAGGAGTTCTTCAACCCATGATATGGTGCGCGATGATGTCTTGGCTCTTCACCCGTAAATTTTTAGGAAGCTTGTTGTCTCTGGGCAAGACCGCTAAATAGCGTTCATCATTTGTAGTAAACACCCTTTTATAGATAGGGTTGAAGTTACCGATTCGGTCTACGACTTCCATGATGAAATCTTCATGATGTACTAAATCTTCACTACCGAGGTGAAATATTCCGCTTTTGTTTCGATTGATAAGGTAGTGTATCTGCTGGGTCAATTTATCGTCATTGGTCACGTTCATGATCAGGTTCGGAAATACCTCCACAGGTTCGTTGTTCCAAATAAACTGTTTGATTTCCTTTATTCTGGGAGAGCCATTGCCAAAAACCATCGGCACCCTCAAAATGGCCGTTTTCTTCTTCGGGAGGCGCATCAACATATTCTCGATTTTTATTTTCAAACGCCCATAAACACTTTCAGACAAGGTCTTGTCATTTTCATAAGAGGGATATTTGCTATAAGCATCGAAAACATTGGCCGAGGAAAGGAAAAACAACCTACAATCGTTTTTTGAGACGTATTCCACCAAGTGTTGATGTGCCTGTACCTGTGCGGCGAAATTTCCCCTCAACGCGGAAACAATGATTTGCGGACTAATCTTTTCCAACAACTGAAAAACGTCATCTTCTTGCATATCATACCGAGAGAATTGCTGGTTTTCCTCGAAGGCCTTGCGGGCGGTGAAGTACGTGCCGTAAGTATCAAAGTAATTGCAGAGTTCTTTGTAGATGGCATTGCCGAGAAAGCCGCTTCCCCCTAAAATGAGAATTTTTTTGCCTCCCTCTTCCAACCTTCCCTTACGCCTGACCATACACGATCAACCTTTGTAAAAAGGAAGTTTGACCACCGTTGCGGGTACCGCATTTTTGCGGATCTGTATATTGATTTTGCTGCCCACATCGGAAAAAATGGGAGGTACATAGCCCAATCCAATGCCTTTGCCCAGCCAAGGCGACATGGTGCCCGAGGTAACGACACCGATTTTCTTGCCTTGGCCGTCTACAATGTCATAATCTTGGCGTGGAATGCCGCGATCGTCTAATTCGAAGGCGATCAACTTTCTTTCAAGCCCCCTTGCCTTTTCTTTTTCTAGTTCCTCACGGTTTACAAAATCCTTGGTGAATTTGGTTATCCAGCCCAAGCCAGCTTCAAAAGGAGAGGTCGTATCATCAATGTCGTTACCATACAGACAATAGCCCATTTCAAGTCGTAAGGTATCACGAGCTGCCAATCCGATAGGTTTTATTCCGTAGTTGGCACCCGCCTCCAAAACCTTGTCCCATACTTGTTTTACTTCCTCGTTCTTGCAGTAGATTTCGAATCCGCCCGATCCGGTATATCCGGTTGCGGAAATGATGACGTAATCGATTCCGGCAAAATCGGCCACCACGAAATTGTAGAATTTTATTTCGGCCAAATCGACCGAGGAAAGTGATTGCATTGCCTCTACCGCTTTCGGGCCTTGAATGGCCAGTAATGAATAATTCTCCGAAAGGTCTCGCATTTCTGCCTCGAACTCATCATTGTATTTCGAAATATGCTCCCAATCCTTTTGAATGTTCGAGGCATTGACGACCAATAAGTATTGTTCTTCCTTAATGCGATAAACGATAAGGTCGTCTACGATTCCGCCAGTTTCGTTGGGCAGACAACTATACTGTGCCTTGCCGACCGTCAATTTTGAGGCATCATTGGAGGTTACTTTTTGGATGAGATCCAAAGCAGTCGGACCGCTGATCAAAAACTCGCCCATGTGGGAGACATCGAAGACACCTACCGCCTTGCGAACGGTCTCATGTTCAACATTTACGCCCTCATACGAAACGGGCATATTATATCCTGCAAAGGGAACCATTTTAGCGCCAAGAGCTTCATGGGTTTTTGACAGAGCGGTATCTTTCATGTTACTGAATTTAACTGCGCAAAGCTAGAGAATAAATGAAGGATGTGAAAATATGGTGATCGAATTCTATGTCAAATTTTAGATGGTGATCTAATGAGTACCATCCAGCAGATAACTCTTTAATCCCGCATATGATTTAATATGGATCGACTCCTTTTTTTTGTCCATCACTTTTTGTATTTGGAGTGGAAGTTCTAATTTTCGTCCAATGGTTTCTTCGACGACATCCAAGAACTTTACCGGATGCGCCGTTTCCAAAAAGATACCATAGCGATCGGGATGGTTTTCTAGATATTGCTTTAGTCCCAAATAACCGACTGCCCCATGTGGATCACAGATATAACCTGAATTTTTATGGATTTTGAGCATCGCCTTTTTTGTTTCTTCATCTGTGAAGGAATAGGAAGAAAGATGCCCTTTCAATAGTTCGAAATCATCTTGAAACAAATGTCGAATCCTGATAAAATTACTGGGGTCTCCGACATCCATGGCATTGGAGATTGTTGCTGTCGAGGGTTTTGGCAAGTATTTCCGGGTGCGCATGAATTCAGGAACGGTGGCATTGACATTGGTCGAAGCAATAAAATGCCCCGTGGGCATGCCCAAACGCTGGGCGACCATACCCGCACAAATATTTCCGAAGTTCCCTGAAGGCACAGAGAAGACAATTTCCTTTTCTTTTGATTTGACCTGTTTATAGGCAAAAAGAAAATAGAACAACTGCGGCAACCAACGTGCGACGTTTATCGAGTTGGCCGATGTCAATTTCATTTTGACCAAAAGTTCTTCATCCAAAAAAGCGGTCTTTACCATTTTTTGACAATCGTCAAAGGTGCCATCGACCTCAAGGGCGGTAATGTTTTCGCCCAAGGTGGTCAATTGCCGTTCTTGAATATTACTGACTTTTCCGCTGGGGTAAAGAATGACCACGTTGACCCCATCTACACCCAAAAATCCGTTTGCGACCGCCCCGCCGGTATCGCCCGACGTCGCTACCAGAACAGTGACATTATCCTTTTTTCCTTCGGAAAAATAACCCAGACAATTGGCCATAAAACGGGCGCCCACATCTTTGAAGGCCATTGTAGGACCATGAAAAAGTTCCAGGGTGCCGATGTTTTCCTCTATCCCTACAATGGGAAATTCAAAGTCCAAAGTTTTGACAAGAATCTCCTTTAATTTCTCATTCGGAATGTCGTCGGAAACAAATTGGTGGATCGCATTGAACGCAATCTCAGGATTTGAAAGATTTTCGATTCGCTCAAAAAAACTTTTTGGAAGCGGCTCGATATTTTCAGGAAAATACAAGCCCCGGTCAGGGGCAATTCCTGCAATGACCGCATCTTTAAAAGGCACTTTTGGTGCTTGATTGTTAAGGCTGTAGAAGTTCATCCATTGTTAAATTTTAAGGCTCCCCTCCTGAGATAAGGAGGGGAGTGAATCCCGACTTTTTTGTCGGGAGAAAGGGGCAGTTGATTTTTCAACCCCTCCGTCTTCTTCACTTAGCCGCATATCAGCGCGCAAAGCTTCATGTCACCTCTCCTTGGTTGAGGGGAGGCGCCCCATTATTTTGAAATATTTCGAATACCGACAGTATTGATTCCCGAAACATGAACATCGTAATCTATACCAACGTTTTTATATACCTCTTTCATAGTTTGGGCAACCTTTTTCGCAGTATCAATCCCTCTGCTAAATGCGAAAATCGAGGGCCCAGAACCCGAAATACCGCATCCCAATGCTCCGACTTTCATGGCTTCGGACTTGACGGTATCAAAACCGGGAATCAAGATCGACCGAATGGGCTCAACGATATGATCTTCCAAAGACCTTCCGATCAAGTCATAGTCGTTGCTAAATAGTCCAGCTACCAGACCGCCGACATTGCCCCATTGCTTTATGCCTTGGGCCAAGGTAATCTTGGTGCGCAGAACACTTCTTGAATCCGAGGTCTTTACCTCGATTTGGGGATGGATTACTGTGGCATGCAATTCAGCAGGACTTGGAATGGGGATTACGTCAAGGGGTTCATAGCTTCGTACCAGAGTAAAGCCGCCGAATAGGGCCGGGGCCACATTGTCGGCATGGGCCACACCACTTGCCAAACGTTCGCCTTGCATGGCAAATTTGACCAAATCCAATTTTGAGAATGGTCGCCCCAATAATTCATTTATTGCCCAGACAGCGCCGGCTGAACTGGCTGCACTACTGCCAATACCGCTGCCGGCCTTGATTTTTTTATGGATTTCGATTTCAAAGCCCAGTGGTCTGCCATCAAATTCTTCCATTAACGCCAAAGCAGCCACACCGGCCACATTTTTTTTGGTTTCAAAGGGAAGGTTTTGCCCTGTAATCTTGTTGATTCGAATTCCCTTCTCAGGAACTTCGCGAACAATCATTTCATCACCAACAGAATCTAGGGCCACACCCAACACATCAAATCCGCAAGAGATGTTGGCGATGGTGGCCGGGCAGAATATTTTTATTTCGCTAGAAGTCATTTAACTTGTTTTGCTGTCGGTTCGAGCGCAGTCGAGAACTACTTATGCCACAAAACATCTCGACTGCGCTCGATGTGACATTTGGGCCTAAAAGTTTCCTATTCTGATAATATCGGCAAAAATTCCGGATGCCGTTACATCGGCCCCGGCCCCGGCCCCTTTGATGATCATAGGCTGGTTCGGGTAACGTTCCGTGTAGAACAATACGATATTATCGCTTCCTTCCAGGTTATAAAAATCATGTCCCTTCGGAATCTTCTGCAGCCCAACACTTGCCGTTCCACTTTCATATTGGGCCACATATTTCAGTTTGCTGTCGGCTTCGATCGCATTCTTGTAAAGCTCCTGAAAATCGGATTCATGCTTTTTCAATGACTCAAAAAAATCATCATTACTTGTAGTTTCCAAACTTTCCTTAGGCAAGAAAGATTTGTTCCTTATATCATCGATTTCAAGTTGATGGCCACTTTCGCGGGCCAGAATCAAAATCTTCCGCATGACATCGATGCCACTTAAATCGATTTTAGGGTCTGGTTCGGTATAGCCTTCCTCTTGTGCTTGCTTGACTACATCATGAAAAGTGGTCTGGTCATTAAAATTGTTAAAGACAAAATTGAGGCTGCCCGAAAGTACAGCTTGAATCTTTAGGACCGTGTCTCCTGAGGCCATCAAATGTTTAAGGGTATCGATGATGGGCAGACCGGCCCCGACGTTCGTTTCAAAAAGAAAAGGAGCGTTGTACAGTGTGGCCAAGTCTTTCAAATTCCTGTAGTTCTTATACTCAGAGGAACAAGCAATTTTGTTACAAGTTACAACTGAAATGCTATTTTTTAGATAAGAATCGTAAGTGGAAGCAACTTCTTCGCTTGCAGTATTGTCGATAAAAATACTATTTCGATAATTGAGCTTTTGTACGGTTTCGACGAACTTTGCCTTATCGGCCTTTTGTCCGTTGGCTAAAACCGATTCCCAGTTTTTTAAGGAAATGCCACTCTCGTCAAATGCCATGTTACGCGAATTGGAGATTCCGATGACACGGATATTGAGCTTTAGGTTTTCTTTGAGGTATTTTCGCTGCCGTTCCACTTGGGCCAAAAACTTTCCGCCGACATTACCGACGCCCATCACATATAGATTCAGTTGTTTGATGTTTTCCTCAAAAAATTCCTCATGCAGGGCATTCAAGGCTTTTTTTACATCGGTAGACTTGATTACGGCCGAAATATTGCGTTCGGATGCCCCTTGTGCAATCGCTCGAATATTTACATTATTTTTTCCAAGGGTGCTAAACATCTTTCCACTCAACCCTTGATGACTTTTCATATGGTCACCGATAAGGGCAATTATGGCCATTCCGGTTTCAGATATTATGGGGTTTATTTTCTTCCGTGCGATTTCAAAGGCGAAGGCCTCATTTATTTTTTGTACAGCTTTTTTTACATCTTTTTCATCGACCCCAACACATATGCTGTGCTCTGAAGAGGCCTGTGTAATCATGATTATATTAATTTCGGCCCTTGAGAGCTCTTCGAAGAATCGTGCCGAAACCCCTGGAATACCCACCATACCCGGACCTTCTAAAGATAGCAGCCCGATACTTTCAACAGAACTAATACCGGTAACCACTTTCTTGTCCCCATTTTCGGATTTTGCTATCAAAGTGCCAGAGGCATCAGGCTCAAAAGTATTTTTGATGTGGATTGGAATGTTCTTAGACAGTACGGGTTGAATGGTCGGGGGGTATAAGACGGAAGCCCCAAAATGCGAAAGTTCCATGGCCTCTTCATAAGAAAGTTTGGCAATGGGTTTGGCCTGTTTTACAATACTTGGGTTAGCGGTGTACATGCCGCTGACATCCGTCCAGATTTCCAAAACCTCAGCATTTGTTGCCGCCGCAATTATTGCAGCGGAATAATCAGATCCACCGCGCCCCAAGGTTGTAGTTTCCCGGTTTTCCGATGAAGCAATAAATCCGCCCAAGACAGAAACCCTGTGGTTGTGACCTTCAAAAAAATCAGCACATTTTTTATTGGTGTACTCAAAGTCGACAATGGCCTTTCCGAACTGTTCATCGGTTCGGATGAGTTCACGACTATCCTTAAAGATGACATCCAAGCCTTCCTGTAAAAAATATTCCGAAATAATATAGGAGGACAATAATTCTCCTTGACTAACAATTTTATCGGATAGTTTTGGCGTCAATTCGCCAATGGAATAGGCACCTTCAAGAAGGCTTTCCAATGTATTTATATCTGATTTTACCTTACTTAAAACCGAGCTTTGCGAGTTTAAGGGAAGCAATTTCTTGATGGCCTCCAAATGGCGCGACTCAATTTCACCTACGAACTTAGCATAGGATTCGTCTTGCTGCGAAGCTTTTTCCGCAGCTCTGAGGAGCAAATCGGTGATTCCGCCAAATGCCGATACGACTATGGCCAATTTGTCGCCCCTTGTCTTGCCGACTATGTTTTTGACCTTCTTGATATTTTCTGCTTTGGCGACCGAGGTGCCGCCAAACTTTAAAACCTTCATTTCAACAAATAAATTGGAAAACTAATTAATAGCGATGTACGAACGAGAAAATATAAGAGACTACCCACCACAGTGGGTCGTGGTAGTTGTGCGAGTGCCACCATTTTTGGTTTTGGAAAAAAGGCTTCCGATGTTCGACATGTTGATTGGCAAACTTCTAATAATGTGTCAAAAGTAGTACATTTAACAACTGAATCAAACGATGTCAAGGATTTTTACGGAATCCTCAAAAATTGCTAAACCGACTTGCAGCATGAGAATTTTCTCCGCAGATCAGATTTACCAAGCTGATAAATTCACAATAGAAAAACATGGCATAAAAAGCGATGACCTAATGGAAAGGGCTTCGTTGGAGATTTTCAATTGGTTCCATTTGCGCATGCAAGGGGCCCAAGTGAAGATTCATCTGTTTTGTGGCATCGGAAACAATGGGGGTGACGGAATTGCGTTGGCCCGTCATTTTTTTGAGCATGGTTACAACATCGAAGTGAACGTGGTCAACTATAGCGAAAAACGTTCGCCTGATTTCTTGGCCAACCTTAATCGGCTGAAAGAACGTAAGATTTGGCCAAATTTTATCGACAGCAATTCGCCTTTCCCAAAAATTGGGCCCGATGATATCATTGTCGATGCCATATTTGGTATCGGTCTCAACCGCGAACCCGACCGTTGGGTGAAGACACTTATCGAATATCTGAACCATACAGAAGCTTTCATCGTTTCGGTGGATGTGCCCTCAGGGCTTTTTATGGACCGCATTGCGAAAAGCGGCGAAGGTATTGTCAAGTCAAACTTTATCTTAAGTTTTCAGGCCCCAAAATTGATGTTTTTCCTTCCAGAAAATGGACCCTATATCGAAAATTGGCAGGTTTTGGATATCGGTCTTGATCCTGAGTTTCTTTTGGGTACCGAGACCGACTATGAACTGGTCACGAAACACGAACTATTGGCCTGGTATATTCCCAGAAAGAAATATTCACACAAAGGGTCTTATGGGCATTCCCTTTTAATTGGCGGCACCCATGGAAAGATAGGGGCGATTATCTTGGCGGCCAATGCGAGTTTGAGGACCGGTACGGGCCTTTTGACGGCTATGGTTCCCAATTGTGGCTATCTACCGATGCAAAGCGCGGTGCCCGAGGCAATGGTACTGGCAGATCAAGATGAGCGGATCATTACTAAAATCGATTTTGACATCGCACCCACGGTAATCGGTATCGGTACCGGTATGGGCCAAGATGCGAAAACGAAAAAAGCCTTTGGCGATTTTTTAAAGAACAATAAGGTGCCTTTGGTCGTTGATGCCGATGCATTGAACCTCTTATCCGCTGGAAAGACTTTATTGAAGAAATTGCCACCGCAATCCATTTTAACCCCACATGACAAAGAGTTTGAGAGATTGGTGGGCGCATGGGAAGATGACTTTGACAAACTCAAAAAGGCGAAAGAATTCTCCAAAAAATATGACTGTATATTGGTGCTCAAAGGAGCCCATACGATTACGATATATAAGGATAAGGGATATATCAATACGACCGGTAACCCTGGTATGGCCACGGCCGGAAGCGGTGATGTGCTGACCGGTGTCATTACGGCCTTGGTCGCACAAGGATATGCCCCTTTACGGGCGGCGGTCTTTGGGGTCTATTTACACGGAAGGGCAGGGGATGTAGGAGCTGAAATTCGTGGATACCTCGCCTTGACGGCGGGCGACCTTATCGAATACTTGGGAGATGCACTTTTAGACCTATTCAAATTGCCCGAAGAACCCGAAACACAAGAAAAACCTGAGGAGGGGGAAGATGATGCCTGACCTTATAAAGACAAATTAAAACAAAAGCCCTAGATTTAGACCTAGGGCTTCAAATTAGGTTCGCCGTTCACAACCTGAATATCCTTAACTTTTCAGCCGCTGTTTGATCCAAGCAAGGGCGTTGTCAAACTCGATAAAGAATTTCATTGATTTTTTATAAAACAATTTTTCAATCTTAAAGTTGTGCATATCGATTTCCTTGATCGATACAATGGCAAAGGCTTTAAGGTTTTCCAATTGTCTGAGGTAGGTATATATCGTAGGGTCTATGGCATAAGAATTTTTTCTTAAACTGATATATCCGAAGTCTTTATCACGAAAGTGTATTTCACTTATTCCGATGATTTGATAAGCCCTTTCAAGTGTTAGCGTAGAGCCTTCATCGAATATAACCACCATATAATTCTTGAATACCTGTACCAGGGCGGTCTCTAATCGGTACTCTTGAACGATTACCGTTTTTTTCGGTCGATCTATCTTCATTTTCTATAGTTTCCAGTGTCTTGAACGAAAGTAGACCTATGGTAAGGTATTTTGAAAAATTTTAGATAAAACGCCTAAATATCGTTTGTCCTGTATTTGATGGGGATTCCCTGTCCGCCATTTCTTACTTCTTCACCTTTTTTGCATCAAAAAAAGAGGGCCGTTTTACCGACCCTCTTATCAATGATTTCCTACTTGAACGAGAACCTATTTCTCGGTCTCCGAAGACTTTTGAGCCTTCTTTATCTTAATCGTAAGTTCCTCTTTTTTCTTATCAAGATCCATAAAGATGCTATCGCCCTCTTCCAATTTTGAATTGACGATTTCTTCCGCCAGGGCGTCTTCGATATATTTCTGGATGGCCCTTTTTAATGGGCGGGCACCGTACTGCTTGTCAAAACCTTTGTCGGCAATATAATCTTTTGCCTTTTCGGTCAGATTGAGATTGTAGCCGATATCTTTTATTCTGGCAAACAATTTATCCAATTCGATATCGATAATTTTGTGTATATCTTCTCTTTCCAGCGGGTTGAATACGATCACATCGTCGATACGATTCAAGAATTCAGGTGCGAAGGCCTTTTTCAAAGCATTTTCGATGACACTTTTTTGATGTGCATCTTCTTGCGATTTTTTGGCCGCCGTGCCGAATCCGACTCCTTGTCCGAAGTCTTTCAATTGCCGTGCCCCGATATTCGAGGTCATGATAATTATCGTATTCCGGAAATCGATTTTTCTACCCAAGCTATCAGTAAGGTAGCCGTCATCCAATACTTGCAATAACATATTGAACACATCGGGATGCGCCTTTTCGACTTCGTCCAACAAAATAACGGAATAGGGTTTGCGTCTTACCTTCTCGGTGAGTTGGCCACCTTCTTCATAACCTACGTATCCCGGAGGTGCCCCAACCAGGCGAGAAATGGCGAATTTCTCCATGTATTCGCTCATATCGATGCGAATAAGCGCATCTTCAGAATCGAACAATTCCTTTGCCAAAACTTTGGCCAATTGTGTTTTGCCCACACCAGTCTGGCCCAAGAAAATAAACGAACCTATGGGCTTGTTCGGGTCTTTCAGTCCGGCCCTGTTTCTTTGTATCGCTTTGGCCACTTTGGCCACTGCCTCATCTTGACCGATGACATTGGCTTTGATCAATTCGGGAAGCTCTGCCAGTTTATTGCTTTCGGTTTGGGCAATGCGATTCACGGGTATGCCGCTCATCATAGAGACAACATCTGCAACATTGTCTTCTGAAACTATTTCTTTGTGCTGTTTGCTGTCTTCTTCCCACTGGGCTTGTGCAGATGCCAAATCTTTCTCGATTCGTTTTTCATCGTCTCGAAGTTTGGCGGCCTCTTCATATTTCTGCTTCTTGACCACACTGTTCTTCAGTTCCCTGACATCTTCCAATTGCTTTTCAAGCTCCAAGATCTGTTTGGGCACATCCATATTGACGATATGAACACGGGATCCCGCTTCGTCAAGGGCATCAATGGCCTTATCGGGCAAGAAGCGATCCGTCATATAGCGATTCGTCAATTTTACACAAGCGATGACCGCTTCATCTGTATAAGATACATTGTGATGGTCTTCGTATTTGCCTTTTATATTTTGGAGAATTTCGATGGTCTCCTCAACCGTGGTCGGTTCTACGATTACCTTTTGAAAACGACGTTCCAATGCACCGTCTTTCTCAATGTATTGTCTGTACTCGTCGAGAGTCGTAGCGCCGATACATTGAATTTCGCCCCTTGCCAAAGCCGGTTTGAACATATTTGAGGCATCCAGGCTTCCTGTTGCCCCTCCGGCACCGACGATGGTATGTATTTCGTCAATGAACAAAATAACGTCATCGTTCTTTTCCAATTCGTTCATGACCGCTTTCATCCGCTCTTCGAACTGTCCGCGATACTTAGTACCGGCCACCAGCGAAGCCAAATCCAAGGTGACGACCCTTTTATTGTACAAGATTCTGGAAACCTTCTTGTTGATGATCCGAAGTGCCAAGCCTTCAGCAATAGCACTCTTGCCCACACCCGGTTCGCCGATCAATAGCGGATTGTTCTTTTTTCTTCGGCTTAGGATTTGCGAGACCCGTTCAATTTCCTTTTCCCTGCCTACAACGGGATCCAATCTATTTTCCTCGGCAAGACGCGTAAGGTCCCTTCCGAAATTGTCCAAGACCGGAGTTTTTGATTTTTTATTCCCTTTTTGCCCTGAAGTGGTTCCGAACGAACCTTCTTTGGCCTCGTTTGAATCATCATCACTTGGAAAGGATTCCGACGTAGGGGCATCCACAATATCATCATCACTGGTGATCATGAACTTGAATTGTTCTTTTACCCCATCGTAATCCACTTTTAGTTTGTGCAGCAATTTCGTGGTCGGGTCGTTCTCGTTTCGAAGAATACACAATAGCAAATGCGCCGTATTTATTGAGGAACTTTGAAACAATTTAGCCTCAAGGAATGTAGTTTTCAGCGCCCTTTCGGCTTGCCTTGTAAGATGAAGGTTCTTCTTGTCTTTTTGTGTATTACCGGGGTTGGGGTTCGACGGACTCAATATCTCGACTTTTCTTCTCAAATGGTCAAGGTCTACCTCAAGGGCATCCAAAATGCTAATCGCCTTTCCATTGCCATCTCTAAGAAGTCCCAACATCAAATGCTCGGTACCAATGAAATCATGACCGAGCCTCAAGGCCTCTTCCTTGCTATAAGCTATAACGTCCTTTACCCTTGGGGAGAAATTATCATCCATAAACCAACCTTAATTTCATTCATAAAATTAGTAAAACTATACATATCTAACGCAAATAGTGTTCCTATATTCGATTAAGTTGTATGAAATGACGAAAAAAACCAACAATTAGCAAATTGTGACACCACAATTTGTCCACTAAAATCGGCCTTTCGGGTGTTGATAAATTGTTGAAGAAAGTGCGGTCAAAGTGCCGCAAAAGCGGTTATTTTACGTAAATTGGCATGCTTTTTTAACACTAACTAAAATATCGAATTTTATATATGGCGGAAGGCGAAAAATTGATTTCGATCAACATAGAAGACGAAATGAAATCGGCCTACATCGATTACTCGATGTCGGTCATTGTGTCACGTGCACTGCCAGATGTGCGTGATGGTCTTAAACCGGTCCATCGAAGAGTGCTTTATGGCATGTATGAACTTGGTGTCAGATCCAATAGTTCACATAAGAAATCGGCGCGTATCGTAGGTGAGGTTTTGGGTAAATATCATCCTCATGGAGATACCTCGGTCTATGATTCGATGGTGCGAATGGCGCAGGAATGGAGTTTGAGATATATGTTGGTCGATGGGCAAGGAAATTTTGGTTCCGTGGATGGTGATAGTCCGGCAGCCATGCGGTATACCGAGGCAAGAATGCGCAAGATTGCCGATGAAATGCTGGCCGATATCGACAAGGAAACCGTCGACCATCAACTGAATTTCGATGATTCATTGGAAGAACCCACCGTACTCCCAACAAGGGTACCCAATCTTTTGGTTAACGGGGCATCGGGTATCGCCGTTGGTATGGCGACCAATATGCCGCCCCACAACCTGTCTGAAGTAGTTGACGGAACCGTTGCCTATATCGATAACAACGATATTGAAATCGATGAGTTGATCCAGCATATCAAGGCCCCTGACTTTCCGACAGGTGGAATTATCTATGGATACGATGGTGTAAAAGATGCCTTTCACACCGGTAGGGGGCGCGTAAAGGTCCGGGCCAAGGCTGAAATCGAAGAGGTACAGGGTCGAGAATGTATCGTTGTCACCGAAATACCCTATCAGGTTAACAAGGCGGACATGATCAAGAAGACGGCCGATTTGATCAACGAGAAAAAAATCGATGGCATCTCAAGTATTCGCGATGAATCGGATAGAAAGGGAATGCGCATCGTTTATGTACTGAAGAGAGATGCCATTCCGAATATCGTGTTGAACACACTTTATAAGTACACCGCACTTCAGTCCTCTTTTAGTGTAAACAACATTGCATTGGTCAATGGCCGGCCCCGATTGTTGAATGTTAAGGAGATGATCCACTATTTCGTGGAACATAGACATGAAGTCGTGGTTCGGCGAACCACCTACGAACTTAAAAAAGCTGAGGATCGGGCGCATATTCTTGAGGGGCTGATCATCGCTTCCGACAATATCGATGAGGTCATCAAAATAATTCGTGCCTCCTCAAATGCCGATGAGGCCCGGGAGAATTTGATGGAGCGGTTCAAATTGACCGAAATCCAGGCCAAGGCCATTGTCGAGATGCGCTTGCGTCAATTGACGGGTCTTGAACAAGATAAATTGCGTTCCGAGTACGATGAGATTGTCAAAACCATCGCCGATTTGAAAGACATTTTGGCGAAGAAGGAGCGTAGAATGCAAATCATCAAGGACGAGCTCTTGGAGGTCAAGGAAAAGTATGGGGACGCTCGCCGATCGGAAATCAATTTCGCAGGCGGCGATTTGAGTATTGAGGATATGATCCCTGATGAACAAGTGGTGATTACCATTTCTCATTTGGGTTATATCAAGCGTACTCCGCTATCGGAATACAAAACCCAAAATCGCGGGGGCGTCGGGCAGAAAGCCTCTTCTACACGTAATGAGGATTTCTTGGAACATCTCTTTGTTGGCACGAACCACCAGTACATGCTGTTCTTTACCCAAAAGGGAAAGTGTTTTTGGATGCGCGTATATGAAATTCCCGAAGGAAGTAGAACTTCCAAGGGAAGGGCCATTCAAAACCTCATAAACATAGAACAGGATGATATGGTCAAGGCATTTATATGCACCCGCGACCTTAAGGATGAAGACTATGTCAACAGTCATTATGTGATTATGGCGACCAAACGGGGGACTGTGAAGAAAACTTCATTGGAACAATATTCCCGCCCCCGCCAGAATGGGATCAACGCCATTGGAATCCGTGAAGGCGACGAATTGTTGGAAGCCAAACTCACTACGGGTACCAGTCAGATTTTCCTTGGATTAAAATCGGGAAAGGCCATCCGCTTTGAGGAAAGCAAGACCAGACCGATGGGAAGAAATGCCTCGGGTGTAAGAGGCATCAAATTGGCCGACGAAAATGATGAGGTCATCGGAATGGTTTCGGTACACAACTTCGAGGATGAGATTTTGGTGGTTTCAGAAAATGGCTATGGCAAGCGATCGAGCATAGAAGACTATAGGATCACCAATAGAGGGGGCAAAGGGGTCAAGACGATTTCGATTACCGAAAAAACAGGAGGACTGGTCGCTATCAAGAACGTATGCGACTCAGATGATTTGATGATCATCAATAAATCGGGTATCGCCATTCGTATGAGCGTAGAGGATCTACGGGTCATGGGAAGAGCCACACAAGGGGTAAAATTGATTAACTTGAAAGACAACGATTCCATCGCCGCGGTGGCCAAGGTCATGAAAGATGAAGACAATCTTGACGAGGTCGATATTATGGATATCGAAGTCACTACAGAAGATGGCACGGCTCTTGATACTACAAGCTCGGACGAATCAGAAGAATAATTTATAACACACTAATATTTAATTTAAATGATGATGAAAACAAAACTATTAATACTTATGGTATCGCTTTTCAGTGCAATTGGTTTTGCCCAAAAAAGCGAATTGAAAGCTGCTGAAAAGGCCCTCAAGGGAGGCGATTCGCAGGCAGCGAAAACGGCTTTGGAAGCCATCTCCGGCTCAATTGCGGGAGCGGACGAAAAGTACCAGGCCCAGTACCACTTCCTGACCGGTAAAGCTTATGCCGACCTTGCCAAAAAAGGGGACGCAAGTGCTTTTCAGAAGGCGGCCGATGCTTTCACCAAAGTGAAGGGCATGCCCGCCGGAAAAAAATACATGGGAGAGACCGATCAATACCTTCAGTCGATAACCGCCGATTTGGTCAACTCTGCCGTAGAGGACAATGGGAACAAGAAGTTCAAGGAAGCAGCCGAAAAGCTGTATATGGCTTACACCCTGAGTCCGCAAGATACAACCTATCTGTATTATGCAGCAGGCAGTGCGGTAAATGGGCAGCATTTCGAAGATGCCCTAAAGTATTACCAAGAGTTGGAGCAAATCGGGTACGATGGCAGTGGCATGGTATACAAGGCGACAAATATCGAATCTGGCCAGGTTGAAGAAATGGACTTGGCTCAGCGTGACCTTATGGTCAAAGCAGGTACACATAAAGATCCGGTAGATGAAAAATTACCCTCAAAATCTGCAGAGATCGTTAAAAATACGGCATTGATCTATACCCAATTGGGCCAAGATGATAAAGCAATGGAGGCTTACAAAGCGGCGCGCGCGAATGATCCCAATGATGTGAATTTGATTCTTAACGAGGCCAATCTTCATTACAAGTTGGGTGATAAGGATAAGTTTAAGGAATTGATGTCAGAAGCTGCGTCTGTGGCTCCAGATAATCCAGACTTGCATTACAATATTGGCGTGATCAATATGGAACAAGGAAATCTTGAAGAGGCTCGTGCCGCTTATAAGAAGGCTTTGGAAATCAATCCTGGATATACCAATGCACAACTCAACCTTTCGACTACCTATGTGAACGAGGGGAATGGTTTGATTGACGAGATGAACAGTCTTGGCAGTTCAAAGGCCGATATTGCAAGATATGATGAATTAAAGGCGCAAAAGGATGAACTTTTCATGCAAGGTGCCCAGGTTTTGGAAGATGCCTTAAAGGCCAACCCTGAGAACCAAGGTCTGCTTGAACAACTCAAGAACATCTATGGTGCCATGGGAGACAATGAAAACTTCATGAGGGTAAAGAAGTTGATGGGCGAATAATCCAATATTTACCATTCAATTGAAAAACCTCCCAGGACATGGGAGGTTTTTTATTTACCGTTCTTTGTGCGCTATTATTACGCAATTAAATTACGAAGAACGCTAACCTCTTTCCAATACAAGGGCAGATGCACCGCCCCCTCCATTGCATATGGCGGCGGCCCCGAAACGGGCATTGTTCTGTTCCAATACATTTATCAGGGTAACGATGATTCGTGCCCCTGAACATCCAAGGGGATGGCCCAATGATACGGCCCCGCCGTTGACGTTGACGGTGTCGTCACTTAAGTCCAATAGTTTCATGTTGGCAAGCCCAACGACCGAAAATGCTTCATTGAACTCAAAATAATCAACATCTTCCATTTCTACTCCTGCATTGGCAAGGGCCTTTGGTAGGGCCTTGGCGGGTGCGGTGGTGAACCACTTCGGTTCGTGTGCCGCATCGGCATAGCCTTTGATCTTTGCCAAAGGTTTTAGGTTCAATTCTTGGGCCTTGTCGGCACTCATCAAAATCATGGCCGCGGCCCCGTCGTTAATGGTCGACGCATTGGCAGCGGTAACGGTGCCATCCTTGGTGAAAGCAGGTCGAAGATTGGGTATTTTTTCCATTTTGACATTCTTGAACTCCTCATCCTCCGCAATTACGATGGGTTCCCCTCGTCGCTGTGGCACCTCGATCGGTACGACCTCATTTTCGAATTTTCCTGCGGCCCAGGCTTCTGCCGATCTATTATATGATTGAATGGCAAAACCATCTTGGTCTTCCCTACTGAAATTATATTCCGTTGCGCAGGCATCTGCACAAACACCCATTGCGTTCTGATCATAGACGTCTACCAGGCCATCTTTTTGCATGCTATCTATCAGGCTGGCCGGACCAAACTTTTGCCCGGATCTCATATTAACCAAATGAGGTGCAAGGCTCATATTTTCCATTCCGCCCGCAACAACAATTTCGTTCTGGCCCAAAGCTATCGATTGGGCCGCCTGCATTACAGTTTTCATTCCCGAGGCGCAGACCTTGTTCACCGTGGTGCACGGTACTGTATCTGGTATTCCCGCGTAAATCGCAGCTTGGCGTGCAGGTGCCTGCCCAGTGCCGGCCTGTATCACATTTCCCATTAAAACTTCCTCCACTGAATCGGGTCTCAATTTTATTTGCGCCAAAGCGCCCTTTATGGCTTCGGCCCCCAACTTTGGAGCGGGAATGGAAGAAAGCCCACCCATAAAACTTCCGATTGGGGTTCTCACCGCCGATACTATGACCACCTCTTTCATAAGAATTCATTGTTTGATTACAGAATGCGAAATTAAGAAATATTCGTCCAAAAGATATTTGAGATAAGATGATGTGAGGTTAAAACATTCCACTTGCTAAATTCTTAAGTTTTTAATTTTCTATTTTTGATATAGATACCTTCCTTATGCGAAAATTTTTGGATAAGATTTTTAAGAATCAATCCGTTATATACAAAAGTCTGCTCTACGTTGCCTCGGCATGCCTTATTGTATTTTTCTTTCCGAAGGGCGGACAGTTCAAGTACGAATTCCAAAAAGGAAGGCCTTGGCAGTATCAGAACTTATATGCCCCTTTCGATTTTTCCATCAACAAGGGTCAAGCTGAAGTTTTGAAAGAACAACAGCGTATCCAAGACGAGAAACTTGACTATTATAGTTATGATAATAGTGTTCCCATTGAGGTAAGGGCCAATTTTGACGAAAGGTTTCCCGTCATTTTTTCAACGGATAATTATAACAGGGGCCAGCTTAATACTTTAAAACAAGCTGCCTTGGAAATTTTGGACGAGCTCTACGAATTCGGAGTTGTAAGAACCAAAGCAAAAGGGAGCACTTTCAAGGATATCTATCTGGTCAAGAATCAAGAGGCCAACCGAATCGAATACACGAAACTCCGTAGTATCGACCTCCTCGAAAATTCGATCAATGCCTTTTTGAAAAGAAGAGGCCTAAGTGGATATGCGAATGGTTTTCAGAGGTTGTTCTCCGGTCTTATCAAGCCCAATGTTTCGTTTGACAAGGCGCTTACCGAAAAAGCCTTGGAGAGCGAACTTTCAAAGATTTCGCACACTAGGGGGACGATTTCAGAAGGGGAATTGGTAATCGCCAAAGGGGCTGTGGTCGAGGCTGAGGATCTCAATATTCTCAATTCCCTTAAGAAGGAGTTTGAATCAGAACTCTGGGCCAATGACAACTTCTATTACATACTCAGTGGCTATACCGTGCTGGTTGCACTTGTTCTCATGATGCTATTGCTTTTTCTAAAAAAGTACAGAAGGGAAATCTATGAAGACAACACAAAAGTCACCTTCATTTTTTTCAATGTGGTGTTGATGGTTTTTGTTACCACCTTGGTTGTGCAATACAACGAAGCCTACATTTTCGTGGTACCGCTTTGTATTTTACCCTTGATTATCAAGACCTTTTTTGATGCCCGTCTTGCCCTTTTCGTTCATGTGTTGGCCGTGCTGATATTGGGCTTCGTGGTGCCGAACAGTTATGAGTATATTTTTTTACAGATTATTGCCGGTATTGTTACTATTTTGACCGTAGAACAGCTGTACAAAAGAGCCAATCTGTTTATCTCGGTCGGTCAGATTACCCTCATTTATATGGTGGGCTATCTGGCATTCCATACGATTCACGAGGGAAATCTCAACAATATTGAGTGGGTAACCCTAGGTCTTTTTCTGCTCAACGGTATGATTACCCTATTCGTTCAGCCCTTGATTTATATATATGAAAGGATCTTTGGTCTTGTTTCTGACGTTTCATTATTGGAACTTTCAGACACCAATACAAAGCTTCTCAAGGAATTGTCGAATAAGGCCCCGGGGACCTTTCATCATTCCTTACAGGTTTCAAATCTGGCCGAGGCGGCCGCGAATGAAATAGGTGCCAATGCCATGCTGGTCAGGGTAGGGGCACTGTACCATGATATTGGTAAAATGGAGAACCCTACATTTTACACGGAAAACCAGATTACCAATGTAAATCCGCATGACGAAATCTCTCCACGGGAGAGTGCCAAAATCATCATTGATCATGTTATCAAGGGTATTGAATTGGCCAGAAAGAACAATCTGCCCGATCGGGTGATTGATTTTATTCGCTCACATCATGGCAATACAACCGTGTATTATTTTTTCAAAAAGGAGCAAGAATCAGGTCGGCCGGCAAACGAAGATGATTTCAAGTACCCGGGCCCCATACCTTTCTCGAAAGAGACGGCGATTTTGATGATGGCCGACTCTGTGGAAGCGGCCTCGAAAAGTCTTAAAAATCCGACTTTCACGATTATCGATGAATTCATTGATAAAATAATCGACGGACAAATGTCTGCCAGCCAATTTTTGAACGCAAACATCACTTTTCGGGAAATTGAAACGGTAAAAAAAGTGTTGAAGCAGAAGCTTACGAACATTTACCATTTACGCGTAGAGTATCCCGAGTAATTGATTTTGAATGGGGCCAAGAGTTGCCCATTTTTATAATTTCCCCTAAAATGGCGTGCTCAAAATATTTCGAAAGCGCCTGATTTTGGTACGGGCTTTGCGGCCCTATTGTTTAATTGCAAATATGTGACCATGAAGATTCTTTCCTTAAGTATGGTGTTCGTTCTCTTACTAACAACAAAAACAGTCCATTCGCAGAATTTTGGTCCGAATCCACGTAATTTGAAACAGGAGTTTGGACTTGATCCTGGTACCCAGGGCCCTCAAAAGAATGAGTTGGATTCCTTGATAACCTGGCACGAGCAGTTGGTGGTGCATCTTGATAAGCCACAATTGATAAAGGACACACCTTCTTTTTTCAAGGCATATACGCTTACCGGACCCAACAAGGTAAGGGCCACCCAGAGTGGCGTGCTTAAGGTGGAATTGGTGAACCAAAACCAAGAAATCGCTTTCACCCAGTACCACAGGATCATTGAAGGTATGTCACATGGTACGCTGAATTTACCCAAAAAACTAAAAGAAGGTTTTTATACGCTGCGAGCTTATACCCAGTGGATGCAGAATTATGGAGAACCATATTATTTCACTAGGCAGGTGCAAGTGATTGGCTCCAAACTGAAATCGAATAAAAAAAATGAAATCGAGACTTTACAAATCAATTTCTATCCTGAAGGAGGTAGTTTGGTTTCTGGTTTGAACAATCATCTTTTAATCAAAATCGAGGACAATCATGGTCGTCCATTAAGAATCGATGGTAATATTGTTGATGAAAACGGGGTGGCTACGACCGAGGTTTCTTCTTTTGAAGCAGGAATATCCTCGGCCATCATCAAACCCTTACCGAACAGGAGGTATAAATTCGTTGGCCCCAATGGCATAGAACAGGCGATACCCAATGCTCAGGATGAAGGATATGTCGTCAGGGTCAATAATCTTGACGATTCCTTGGTGAAAGTGAATGTTCAAGCCTCCGATCAAAGAAAGGGTAAAAAGGTCTATTTAAAAGGAGAAATGGACGGGGTCGAATATTTTCGCCAAGAACTTGAACTTGTTGATGATGAATTGCAGCTAGACATACCCAAAGCAGCTATGCCAAGAGGTTTTCTGGCAATTTCATTATTTGACGACTCTGAATTTGTATGGGCCAAAAGACAGATTTTTGTGAGGGGCAACAAAACCCTGAACATCGAAATAAACCCAATTGCAAATACGGCCAATTCCGGCGAAGCAACTTTTAAGGTAAAGGTCACTGATTCAGAGGGCAATCCCATGGAAACCTCCCTATCGCTGGGGGCGACTGCAATTGGAAAAGAAGACTTTGCCAACTCATTTCAAATAGGCCAATTTGATAAGGGGGTCGACCCAAATCGGCGCAAGGAAAGATTCTTAAATGATTTGATGGTATTGACCAAAGAGGATGGGAAGATCGGTTTATCAGATATTTCTTCAGACGGAATTAGATACCCTTTTCAAAAGGGGTTGGAGCTTTACGGTCATGTTTATGATTTGAACAACAATTTGTTGCCAAATACGAAAATTCAGGTTATTGCAGGTTCTGAAGATGATTTCTTCGCGAAAGAGGTCATTACAGATGCTCAAGGTCTGCTACGTCTTAATGATTTACAGTTCGTAGGGGAAACCCAATTCATCTTTAGAACATCAGGCGATGATCCAAAGTCACGCCTGGTAAAATTCCAGCCAATGGACCAAACTCCTGGCAAAGCCATAGACTCGCTAAAAAAGGAACGGACAAAGCCCACCAAAAACCAAAGGGTAGAACCCTCAACTTGGCGGCCCATTGATTCAACAAATTTGGTAGAACTTGAAGAAGTTAAAATCAGTAAAGAACGAGATCTGAAGAGTTCTTCGAATTCTGCCTACGGGGTAAAGGCAACCAGGGTTGTCCATCAAGATGTTGATAAGCCAAAGACGTTACCTCAATTGTTTTTGAATATTCCAGGGGTACAGGTACAAGATATCGGTGGCCTAAGACCAAGATTATTTATACCGCGAGCAACCGGGAAAGGTCCGCTTATATGGGTCTTGGACGGTCAACCCTTGATTCAGCCAACTTCGCTGGTGGATATTATGAATACTGTCAGTTCCGCTGATATCGAACGGATCGAAATTCTTTTTGGCCCCCAAGCGGCCGTTTATGGCACAAGATCTTCAGGAGGCGCAATTCTTATTTATACGAGAACAGGTAATGTTGATTACATCAAAAGGAAAGAGGCCCAATTGACGTTTCAAGGCTTTCATCGATCCGTCAACTTTGAGAGTTATCAAGAATCGATTTCAAACAAAAAAAGAAACCAAAGCGGTCTGCCCATTACTTTATATTGGAATCCAGATTTAAGAACCGATTCCAATGGCGAGGTGATTGTGAGCTTCGTTCCTCCTTCCAGAGGCCAGCGAATGGAGTTACGGGCAAGTGCGGTCACCGAAATAGGCCAGATAGGCCATTCCAAGGCAAGCTTTTGAATCCATTCTTTTTTAGTAAAAAAACCACCTAGAAATGTTGTGTTCTAATATTGGAAGAAGTATTTTTGCGTCCGCTTTTTCTTGATAGGAGAAGACAGTCGTTCATTGAAAATAACAATATTGGAGAGGTGCCGGAGTGGTAACGGAGCAGATTGCTAATCTGTCGACGCGTAAGTGTCGCCCGGGTTCGAGTCCCGGTCTCTCCGCAATTTCCTTTGAACTATCAATTTGCTTAGGTAGTATACCCAAATAATTTTGGAGTTTGGGATTTGAAAAATTAAAAAGCGATTAGGTGGGAGGCCGGCGCACCGTCTGGCCCCTTGCTAAAAAAGGTCTACTAGACCTTTTTTGATCGCTCGGTCCGGTTCCCGGTCTACTTGATCAAAGTGGCATTGGGGGTTTGGTACTTGAAATATTGACATTTACACCATTCGGGGTGTAGTCCTTCGGTGCGTTTTCTTTGAAAAGCTCACTCAGGATAGACTCCGCCCAGAACCGGGCTACTGTTTTATAATAGCTTTGTGTTTTGGAATTTGAAATATTGTGTTTTTCAGCCGGTAGGCTGTATGCGGGGTGTAGTCCTTCGTCCTTGCTCAGGACAGGCTCCGCCCGGTTCCCGGTCTACTTGATCAAAGTGACATTGGGGGTTTGGTACTTGAAATATTGACTTTTACACCATTCGGGGTGTAGCGTAGCCCGGTTATCGCGCCTGCTTTGGGAGCAGGAGGTCGCAGGTTCGAATCCTGCCACCCCGACAAAGAAAGCCGAACAAATTTTGTTCGGCTTTTTTTATGGAAAGAGGCGAAGCGGTCTCGGTCTTATCGAAAGTACACCTTAATGAGCGGCTTATCATTTGACCTGTTGCACAAAAACCGTTGCCCCCAAGCTGTATTTGTTGGTTCGATAGTTCTTCTTTTTTTCAAAATTGACATGGACGATTTCCCCGAAATTCCCTTTTTGTTCGATGGTGTGGATGACTTTGAGGATGTCGGTATAATTGCCGCTTAACTTAAAACTGAAGGTATGCAGCTTGTTCTCGCCCATTTTATAGATATGGGGTTGGTCGAAATCCATGACCCTGATATTGTGCTTATTTGCCTCTTGGTTGATGGTTCTCAATAAATTGTTTTGAACCGAGGTGTCTACCAGATCCATTTTCCCCAAAATTGAATCGTAGTGTTTTTCCTTTTGGGAGAGTATCGATAGTTTTTTCGGAATGTTCTTGAATTGCATTACTTGTTCTTCCAATCGAACGGATTCATGTTTCATCAACAACGTCTTGTCAATAGCCAATTTGTAACTGGCAATCAATAGTAGGGCGATACCCAAAAAGAGTATTTTATTTTTATTGTCAATCCTCATAAAATCCTATTTCGAGCAAAAAGCTTGAAGTGTCCTTTGATACATAATCATATTCCAATGTTTCTACCGTATGTACCCAATTATATCGTTCGAGTTCCTCGATCCAAAAAGAAAAATCGTTCACGTTTCTTGAAATTCCCGATACCGACAAGGTCTGTTCCTCCAAGATAATCGGTTTGGTTTCACGAACCGGTTTGGCCAGGGGTTGGTATTTGATGTCGGTCAATAGAATCGAGTTCGGAATCTGTTGGGCGAACAGGTCCAAATAGTAGGTGGCTCGCGAATTGGAGGAATTGCTTAAAGTTTCCACCCGTTCCTGTTTTTTCTGCACAGACTCCCCCAAGAGCGTCAACACCTCCTTTTGCGAACTTGTAGACGCCATCGCGGCGTTGAGTTCACTTACCTTGCTGTGGTAGAAATCATAAACAAAAAAATTCGAAAGCAACAATAGAAGAAAGAATACCAACGCATATTTCAGCACTTGGCCAAAGATGCGTTGGTTCTTTGCACCCCATTTTAGGGCGGCGCATACCTCTTCAAAGTTGGTCGAATGTTCCTTTTCCCCCAAATGCCCCAATATCTGCCCGAACGACAGCACATGATTGTTGGAAAGTTCTAGCCCGTTTATATTGATCGCATTTTCCTCCTGCGGTGAAATCGGTTCCAATTCGGTGATTCGGTGATTTTCCAGGATCAATTTTCTGTTCGAAAGGGCAATGGTAGGTCCATCTAAATACGGCAGCAGGTTGCCAAGTGCGGAAACACCCAAAGAGAAACGCGACACCTGCACCTTGAGGTCCTTCAACTTTGAAAGCAGCGAATCGACATTTTCCTTTTTTGAAATCGTGATGACCGATTCATTATCTTGGGAAAAGACCTCATAGTAAAAATTGTTCTGGTCCAAATTGGGAAAAGCCTGGTTCACCAGGGCCTCGGGATTTTTGGTATTGACCCCTTCCACTTTTTTGGTCAACATTGATGAGGTGTTGATGCACAAAAAAATGGAGCTGTTCTTTTTTATCAGCTTGGGCAATCTGTCCAATCGATCCAATACGATTTTATCCGTCAATACCAACTCGTTATTGCTTTTCTTCAGTTTCAATAAAAAGTAGGATTCTTTACCCTCGATTTCCGAGACCTCCAGCCCCGAATAGGTGAACCCTTCCCTAAGATATGTACGTAGCTTGTTGATCATCAATAAATAACGGTAGGTTTGATCAAGATGGTCAGTTTCTGTTTGGTATCTTCGCGCTTACGTTTGCTAAAAAGCCATTTAATGACCGGCACTCGGGCCAATAGGGGCACTCCATTTCCTGAATCATTCTTGACCTTTTCTTCCAATCCCCCTAAAATGGCCAAGTCTTGGTTCTGCATCCGAATGATGGAGCTGAATTCACGCGAGGTCAGACCCGGGGGTGCATCTTCCTCAATGCGATCGCCACTGAAATCAGATTGGATTACATTGATATCCAAGGTAACCTGCCCGTCCCCGGAAACCAGGGGTTTTATGCTAACGGCCAGTTCCGCATCAATAGGTTCATAATTGCGTACTTCGGAGGTCGTCGGGATCTGTGACCCGAAGAAGTTTTGATTGGTCACCACATAATAGGTGGTCTCGCCGATGGAAAGGTTGGCACGGTGCCCGTTCAAGGTCGACAATTTCGGGGTAGACCTGATTTTGATGTTTCCATTGGCTTCCATGGCCTTGATGTTGGCAAAGAACTCGGGAATGACCCTTCCGATATTGAACGAACCGAAACCGTCGAATCCCCCCTATTATCTTGTTTACGGTCTGGGCACCCAAGGTCACCTCCGTATCCGGGAACAAACGCCCCTGTGTATTTACGGGATTTTCTCCAATGCCCCAGCTGATTCCCCGTTTCTACCGTGGCCGATTTTTTGACCTCCAAGATCATGACCTCGATCAATACCACGGGTACGGGCTTGTCGATTTCCTTGACAAACTTTTTAAAGCGATTGATATTGGCCGAAGGCCCGCTGACGAAAAAGCTGTTCAGTTCATAGTCTACCCTGATATCCAATTCTGCCTTGATTTCATCGGGAATGATATTGACGATGGCCTCGGCGCCATCTTGGTAATCCCCGAAACCACTTGATTGGGTGTTAAGGGTCCTTCGATTGCTCCCTTGGTTTTGTTGGCCTTGCACCCCATTACCGAAATAGTTGACCCCGCCGCTCGAGGTTCGGCCAGAGGTACGAAACCCTTGCGATTGTGAAGGGTCGCCCAGCAGTTCCACAGATCGATGCATCATTTGCACCACCTCGACCTTGCGAAGGCTCAATTGGTCTGCGGTTCCAAAGAAATAAATGTTGTTCTCCTTTTTAAAGGTAAAGTTGGTCGGCAAGCTTTGAACAGGCGTGGCATTGTTTTGCCTGACATTCTGGTTTCTGCCTTGGGGTTGGCTTTGAATCTGGGGCGGACTGCTTTCCTGACTTGCAAAAATATGCTCCAACAATTCATCGAAATAAATACCCTTTGCGTTAAACGTAACACTCCCCGCTTCCTCCAAGGGGGTAGCGGTATATACATCCAAGTCGAGATCGTAGCTCATCTCATTGATGATTCGAGGCTATGGGTGTATTCTTAAAATCGACGTTCAGCAGTCTATTGATGGTATCCAATACCTCATAGTTCAAATTGTTGCCGAACCTCTGGTTATTTCTTCGGGTACCACCGGTGTTGTTGGCCATTTCATCGCCCAGGGCGTCGAACAGGTGAAAACCATCCCTCGATTTTGAATAGGAAAGCCGGTTCATGGCAGCCAATTTTTCCAGGGCCTGATCAAGGGGAACATTATTGACATAAAGGTTGAGCGGAGTGTTTCCCATACTGTTGTCGAACAACAGATTCTGGCCTGTGGCATCCATGATCTTTCGAAAGGCCTTGTTCAATGGGTCATTCTTCAAGTCCATACTGATGGTACCTGTTGCCGGGTCAAAGCTTACGGGAATCTCACGCTCTTTGATTTCGGGAACAGGCGGATTGTATTTTTTTATGGAAAGGATGTTTCCGGTAAACTCGATATCAAGTGCGTATTCCTTACAGAGATAGACCAAGAGATCGGCCACGGTCACGTTCGAGAAATTGTTGACGATATTGATGTTCGAAACATCAGGGGGAAATCGAAAGGTTCAGTTTATGCACCTTTGATACGGCCAGCAAAAAATTCGGAAGCGTTACATTGCTTACATTGATCTCCAATTTTAGATTTTCCTTGAGCTCAGTATTCTCGATGGACAACAGTTCAAGATTGTTCTGAATTTGTTGTATCCTTTGAGACTCTTGGCCATAGTTCACAACGATCGTAAGTAACAGTAGTAGCAGAAAAAGAATTTTCCTATTTAGGCGTCGTCTTATAGTAAGGGGGGTTGGTAGGTTCATGGTTATTTGGCTATTGCCCTTTGGGGCTATTATCGCTGGTGGGGCGTCATGGGTCAATGGGTCAATAGGGAATAGACTTCCTCAATGGAGGTCGTTCCCTCTTGCACCAATTGAATCGCATTTTGTTTTAAGGTGTCGATTTTGTTTTCGTTGAGATAGGTATCGATCTCCAAATGGTTTTCCTTTATGGGCAACATCAGATCCTGCGTTATCGGCAAGATTTCATAAATGGCCTTTCGGCCCTCGTAGCCTGTGTGGTGGCATTGGTTGCAACCAACGGCCACATAATGTGACTTCATGTTTTTGGGAACCACAAAATTTTCTGGAAACAACGAACTTTCGATTTCGGCCTTCTGTTTGCAATCGCATAATTTTCTGACCAGGCGTTGTGCCACGCTGATATTCAAGGTGCTGGCGATCAAGAACGAGGGCACGCCCATATCGATCAGTCGTGAGATGGTGGCCCATGCCGAATTGGTGTGAATGGTCGAGAGCACCAAATGTCCGGTCAAAGCGGCACGAATGGCCATGTTCGCCGTTTTTACATCCCGTATTTCCCCGACCATTACGATGTCGGGATCCTGGACGTAAAAAAGTTCGTAAAGTACTTGAGAAATCGAGTCCGATACTTTCTTTGAGCTGCACCTGATTGATGCCCTCCAAGGTGTATTCGATGGGATCTTCCACCGTCAATATGTTCGATTCTTCATTGTTCAAATGCTTTAGGGTGGCATACAGGGTCGTTGTCTTACCCGATCCCGTGGGGCCGGAAATCAAGATGATGCCGTTCGGGTTTCGAATGCCCTCCTTATAGCGTTTCAGTTCTTTTTCGGTAAAACCGAGGGCCTCCAAATCGAGGGCACCGGTGTCCTTGCTTAGTATACGAAGCACCAATTTCTCCCCGTGAAGGGTCGGTAGCGAAGAGACCCGTATATCGAATTCGGTGCCCTCTGTGTTGATGGAGATACGACCATCTTGCGGCAACCGTTTTTCGGCAATATCGAGGTCGGCCTTGATCTTTATCTTGTTGATAATGGTAGGGTAGTCGTCCAACGGAATATTGAACTGCTCGATCAACTTCCCATCCAGGCGAAAGCGCACCCGACATCTTTTTTCATAGGGTTCAAAATGGATATCGCTACTACCGGTATGTTTGGCGTCCAATAGGATTTTTTCCAAAAAATCGGCCGTATAGCTTAATTGACCGGTCTCCTTTTTTTGCGACTGTCGATAGTTGGTCGAAAGGTATTTTTGCAATTCTTCTTTTTGGCAGGGTTGCAATACCACCGGGGCGTCCAATACGATTTGAAGTTCGGCCAAGAGGTTTTCCAATGATTCGGTATCCGTTTTTAAGACCATACCCTGTCCTGAATCCGCTATGGGTACGATGCGGTAGTGGAAAGCTTGATCGGCGGTGATACGCTGGGCAAGGTTGTTCGGTATTTTATAGTCTTCAGAGATCATTTTAGAATCGATATAGCGAGGGTAGGTTGGGAACAAAACTGGCCAAATGGATACCGATCAAAAACAGGCCCATCAAACCTGCCAACGGAATGGTGTCTTTATTTTGCCTTCGAAGGGAGAACCAAAAGACCATCAAGGAAAAAAATATGGACCCGACGAATAGGATGATAAAGGTCAGGGTCGGAAAGCCCAATGCAAAGGCATAAAAGAACAATAGGTCGCCCAGGCCAAAACTGACATTGAGAAATTTCATTCGGGCGATGTGTTTGGTATATAGATAAAGAATAAGCAATATGACAGTTACGACAAGTACATTGACAAAAACAAACATCAGATATTGATCGTAAGGAGCATTCTCTAAATACAACCAGGTCATGGTCAAGGCCAAGAGGGGAAACAAGACCCATTGCACGGCCCGTTCCCTAAAGTCTTGCAGGGCGATTACCGCACAGCAGATAATGGTCGCTATTTTTAAGAGAAGAATCAATCTTTGATGATTTGTTTCGGGTTGCCGTTCTCGTCGATTTCCCAAACGTTGAGTACCCCGTCACCATCAAAATCGGTTATCGCCTCGGCCCTTGCCTTGAAAGAACCAGCTTCGGCACTTATAATCTCATACTGATAGTTGGCCGTGCCATTTTCTTTCACCGTTTTTGGAGCTATAAAATCGAGCTCGTTAAAGTCAGGACTGTATTTGCTATACATATAGTTGTAAGTGGTCTGTGCATTGTAGATGGCCTTGAGTTGGGTCTGTGCCTCCATGCTCTTTGCTTTAGATATCAAGGGCATAAGATTGGGCAACGCCAACAAAAGTAAAATGCCTATAATGGCAAGTACTATAAGCGTTTCCTGAAGATTCAAAGCCGAAACTCGACGTGTAAAAAACTGCATAAATAGGTTTTATTTTAGTTCAAATCTTGATTATTATAACTAATTATTTCATCGAATATTATGTGTTCTATATCGAAATTTTCTTAACCACAAAAAAGCTATGATTCACAACAATTCAGATAAGTTGTACAACAATTAGCAAGAGAAAACATCTTAATAAATACTATTCATAAAATATTTGCGATATAAATACTACAATCTATTTGTGAGAATATATTTTAACAACCAACCAAAAACCCCGAAGGATGCATCTTATCCATATCACTATGCCCAACCTCTTGGGCGCTAATTCGAACTTCTTTTTCAACCTTAAAACAAAAAACATGAAAAAACGAAACGGCCTTTTGGCTGTATTGGCGGTCTTATTGTGTGCCGCGATCTCTAATGGACAGACAAATTATGTGAAGAGGGTAAACTGTGGTGATACCGGTGCTACCAGTCACAATGGTGAGACCTATGATGCCGATGATGGAAACGGCTACACCTTTACCGGGGACAATAAAGCCACCTCTGGCCATTCGAACTTTACACTCAAGACCAATCCTGGCGAAATATGGGCGAAGACCCGTTATACCAAGTTGACATCTATGGACTATAGCTTTCCGGTTCAGGATGGGGACTACGAGGTAATACTTCACTGGGCTGAACCTTACCATGGTACGGGCCTTTCTGGTAACGCTGACGACCACAGGCAGTTCGACGTAAACATCAACGGTACCAATGTAGAAGACAACTTGTGCGTGTATTGCACGGCCGGGCTGAACCAATCGATGTCAAAGACCTATTCCGTGACTGCCAGCGGAGGGAACGGGGTAACCATCGAGTTTGCCGAGGGACTGGTAAGTGGCACGCGTAAGAACGACCCTATCATCAATGCGATCGAGGTATTGGGTGTAGCTCCGACCAATATCCCTGTCAATAGTGTATCGCTGAATCCGACAAGCTTAGGTCTTGACGTTGGAAACACGGGCCAACTTACCCCGACAATTTTACCGAACGATGCGACAAACCAAAATGTTTCGTGGTCAAGTGACCAGGCGTCGATAACCTCCGTAAATTCTTCCGGACTGGTAACGGCCCATGCCGTTGGAACCGCCACCATAACGGTTGCCACCGTAGATGGCAATAAGACGGCCCAAGCCACGGTGACCGTTAGCGACCCAAATGCCTCCTCGACCCCTGCCGGCGATCTCTGGCAAACCTATGATGATGTTGACACATTTCTTGGTAATGGCAACGTGGGTATCGGAACAGATCCGCAATCCGATTATCGTTTGGCCGTAAACGGAGATATCCGGGCCAAAAAAATAAAAGTCGAAACCAACTGGGCCGACTACGTCTTTGAAAACGATTATGACCTTCCCTCCTTAGAAGAAGTCAAAACGCATATCGATGAAAAAGGCCATTTGATGAACATTCCTTCCGCCGAAGAGGTCGAGGCCAATGGTATCGAACTCGGCGAGATGAACAAACTTCTTCTTGAAAAAATCGAGGAGCTCACCCTGTATATTCTTGAACAGGAAAGTCGCATTCAAGAACTCGAATTGAGCATTCAAAAGAAATAGTCCGGCATAATCATTCCACATTTTATCCAACCAAAACAATCAAGATGAAAAGAATTGTTCTTTTTGCAGCAGCATCCTTATTTATTTTTTCAATAAAGGCCCAAGAGCAAGATGTAGTACTCCCCTCACCTGAAACTGCAGCGCTATTCAGATATCAAGATTATCCAATGGACTATTCCACAGGGTTGCCACAGATATCGATTCCACTGTTCACGGTTACCAATGGAAGTCTTAGTGTCCCCATCAGCATCAGTTACCATGCCTCAGGTTTTAAGGTTACCGATGTCGATGGACCCATAGCGGTAGGTTGGAGCTTGAATGTCGGTGGCATGGTCTCAAGAACGATTCATGGCGACCCAGATTTTGGGGTCTATCCCTTTCCTGATCCATTTGACCCGTATTTAAGTACACCTGGACAAAATACCTTAGAGATACTTGAAAGGGTTACTCATTACCCCGACAACCCAACCTTGGTAACGAGCGGAGAATGGGCCGACTCGCAATACGACATATTTTCATACAGTCTAGGCAAACATAGCGGCAAATTCCTTTTTGATGACAATGCCGGAATAAAGACCCCTGTAATGTTACCCCTGAAACCAATAAGCGTAATCCCATCAACGGATCCCACCGGTCTGAATAAGTTGCGAATCATCGACGATATGGGGGATCATTACACCTTTGTTCCAAGAGAACGCCGCGATGATGGCCAGGCTACGGGATTCGCTCTTGACAGCATTGTTTCGGCCAATGGGCAACATTATATCAATTATACATATGATACAAATCCACTTACCGCAATTAGACAATCAAGAAAATATGCTAGTGGATATCAGATTATAAACGACCTTTGGCCCGACTCGAACAACACTCCCCCCTCAGATCCTAGCCCAGAAGAAGGTAATATCGAACAACACTATGATATAAATCGAATCGTGGAAATCGATTTTGAGCAGGGTACGGTGGAATTTGTTCTAGTAGGAGGTTCCGGCCAAGATCAACATCTAATCGATCACATACAATTAAAAGACCGAAATGGTACAGTGATACGAAAGATCAATTTCAAACGGAGCCCTCTTCATACCATATGGGGCGTTTTGGGCACGACCAACCTGGTTACGCACAAGTTGACGGGTATTGAAATTCAAGACATAAACGGCACTACCGAAGAACATTATTCTTTTGAGTACTACCCTACGGTATATACTGCCGGAAATGCCGCCAATCAAATAATAGATGTCCGTCATATTGATTTTTGGGGCTATTATAATGCTTCAGGCGAAAACAATATGATTCCAAAATGGACGGTCGACGATTACAGTTTTAAACAAAGCTCTGGTCCGGGAACAATTACTGTTGGAAACGCCCAGGCTTCGCTGGATTTTCGTGGCCCCTTACTCGATGCACTAAAAAGTGGTGTTTTGAAAAGAATATACTATCCGACCGGAGGAAATACCGAATTTCTTTATGAGAATAACAAATACAAGGATAGCGAGAGCGGGGTTACGAAACTTGGTCCGGGTCTAAGGGTAGAGGAAATTATCAATTCCGATGGACAAGGTAGTTCGATCAAAAGAACTTTTGAATACAGCAGTTTACCGGATCAGATTACGCACTATGGTGAAATCGAACTGGAGCCTAAACTTGAATTCATGTTCACTCAGAACCTGTATCGCCATGCACCAGCCAATAATAGCGATCATCGTGAAAGAACCTATCATTCCGGATTCATACCGAGCTTGAGCGAGTTGTCGGCAAGACCTATCAGATATTCCTATGTTACCGAATACAGAGGCGACAAGACCAATAATGAAGGAAAGATCATCTACGAATACGATAATCCGCAATGGACACCCTTTCCGCTCGCCAATCATGACGGCAATAATAAATGGCATATTACAAATTATAAATACTGGAATACCCCAATGCTCAAGCATCAAACAGAGTATAAGGCGGTGAAAGACATAAACAATATTGTTCAGGGTTACGACGAGCGAAGAAAGGTTTCCAATACCTATACTACTTTAGAGCCATATGCCATCGAAGGTCTACATGTACAGCGTAACTACATTTTTCCCCAGGGGACGCAGACCGTATCTCAAAATATTCATGTTGAAGATTGGTTCTTTAATTATACAAGTCCTCGCTTGACCGTTTATGCCTATGCCCCCTACAGTATTCCGGTAGGCACCAAAAACCTGACTTCGACCACAGAGAAGTTGACCCACGACGATGGATCGACGATTTCGACCACTACCTCTTATCTGTATAACTCCAATAACCTGGTCAGCGAAATCACCACTACTACCTCAAGGAAAGATGGCAACACCATGGAAAATCTTTTGACCAAAAAAGAAATCACCTATCCTTCGGACCACACTACGATTACCGTACTCAATGATATGAACAATCTGAACATGCTCAACTATCGGGTGGAGGAAAAGAACTTTTTCAATGATCAACCCACCACCAGTACAAAAATCAATTATCACGACTGGGGTAACACCATTTTCAGACCTGAATCCATGGAAACAGCAAAGGAAAACGATCCTTTGGAAGCCCGTACGACATATCATAGTTATGACTCCAAAGGAAATCCCCAGGAAATATCAAGGCAAGACGGCCCTCATACCTATTATATCTGGGGATACCGCAAGACAAGACCAATTGCCAAGATCGACAATTTCGAAGATGCCGATATAACCACAGCGATTCAAGATAAGATCAATTTGGCTGTCAACGCATCCGACTTGGATTTTGACCGTACCATCGACACGATCAATAGCAACGGAACCAAAAATTATATCGGTGAAGAAGGGGATCTTCGAGAGGCCTTGGACGATCTAAGGGTATTGCTCCCCGCCGATTCACACATTACCGCATACACCTATGATCCGCTTGTGGGTGCGACAAGCATGACCGATTCGCGTGGATACACGGTATACTATGAATACGATGATTTCAATCGTTTAAAGGCCGTCAAGGACGCCGATGGCAATTTTGTCTCCGACTACGACTACAGCTACAAACAACCTATTTCCAATTAAAAAACCTCCAACCAAGCATTTTACCTATGAAATCCAATAACCTATTTAATTCACGAATACCGTTTTCTGCCCTTATCATGGCTTTGTTTTCGTTCATGACAATGGAAGCACAAAACGTCCCCATTATCGGAGATGGTGATGCCACTATAAGTTTGGGGCAACAAGAACTTTTTGAGGTAACGACAACAACTGCCTCTTCATATAGTTGGACCATTAATGGGGATGGTGGCGAGATTCAAGGTAGTTCCACAAATCGCACGGTTTGGGTCAAAGCGGTTGCAGACAACTCTTTTACCCTAAATATTACGCTTGACGGTGGAGCCAGTTTTGGGTCGAAACTAATCAGCGTAGATTGTGATAACCCCGGGTTTTTAATGGATATTACCCCTCCGACCTGTACTACTTCCACGGGTGCGGTAACAGTCAATCCCACAGTTTCGGGCACCTATGAGTATAGTTTTGATAATGGGGCTTGGGTCACCAGTAATACCAAATCGGGGCTTTCGATAGGTAACCACTCGGTGAGGTTGAAAGATAGCTATGGCTGTATAACCACCAAAACGGCTACGATCCCAGGGCAACCGTCTCCGCCAGGGCCACCTACACTCACTAGCACAACGACCACTACCGAAATGTGTGCAGGTGATCGGGCCTATTTCTATATCGATACTCCTTTAGGGGGCGATATCGTTTATAGATGGTACAGTCCGGGTCCCTCAGGTTCTCTTCAATTTACAGGTGATAGCTGGGATGTACAGCCTTTGAATGTTTTAGGAACACGTACCTATTCGGTAACAGCTTATAATACAGAAACAGATTGTGAAAGTGTAGCCACCGACGTACCAGTGTACATATATAGTATGCCTAACCCCTCCGATAACAGTCCGATAAATGCCTGTGGTACCTCGGGTCTGACGCTCTCGGCACAAAACACAAAATCGATCAATAACACCGTTCGAAGCAGTATGGACCATAAGTGGTATGATAACCCCAACGGCACGGGAACCCCAATTACCCACCAGACCGACTCGGGAGTCCCGAGCGGTACCTTGGCCACCTATATTATCGTTCCCAACCAAACTGCCACCTATTATGTGATGGCGGAATACGACGGTTGCGAAAGCGATCTGATACCCATTCAGGCTACCTATGTCGACGATACCTTGACCGGAGGTGGAATCGATACCGGCCAGACCATATGCTACAATACGAGCCCAAGTAAAATTACCAGTACATCGGATCCCAATGGCGGCAATGATAGCTTTACCTATAAGTGGGAATGGGCTACTTCCGTCAACGGATCATACACACCCATAAACAATACGAACGTAAAGGAATATACCCCACCCTCTAACCTTACTTCCGATAGATGGTATCGACGCAGGGCATTTTCATGCAATGATCAACTGGAGGCCGTTACCAATGCTTCAAAGATTACGGTAAACGGACAAGTATCTGCGGCCGGGGTTACGCCTGGCGAACGTTGTGGTACGGGTACTGTACAACTAAGTGCCACACCGGGTGGTAGTGCGGATGAAATACGCTGGTACACCACTTCGACCGGTGGTACACATTTGACGACAGGTGTGAGCAGCAATACGCTAGACCTCACAACAACTTCGTTATCGACGGATAAAACCTATTATGCCGAGAGCTATGATAGTGCCTCGGGCTGTGTCTCTAGCTCTCGCACCCCGGTTACCGCTACCATCAATCCAATTCCAGGATTAGCATCGGCCACTGATCCCGCTCCGACATGCGGACCAAGCGTATTTACCTTTTCGGCCACCCCGGGGAGCAACGCCAATAGCATCAAATGGTACACGGCGGCAAGTGGGGGAACCCTCAAACATACCGGCCCAAGCTACATAACACCAACGGCCCTTCAAGTAGGCACGACCACCTACTATGCCGCTTCGTACAATACGACGAGCCAATGTGAAGATACTGATAGAAAGGCCGTAACGGCTACGGTCTATGCGGTACCGCCACAAAATCTTACGATTACACAAGAGGTCGACGCTACTTGCAATGACCCTAATGGTAGTTTCTTTATTGAAAATTATGATGGTGCCCTATATACCTATACGGTCACTTCGTCTACCAATGCGACATACACGGGGGGGCCATCTTTTAACCTGCCCGGTGACGTTTATACCGTTACGGCGACTACCATAGGTAGCAGCTGCACGAGCAATGCGGCGACCGTGGATATCAGAAATTTGAACGGCCCGTTCACGCCTACCGCGCCGAGTTTGGTGAAGACCGACCCTACCTGTGCCACGGCAAATGGCACATTTACCATTCAGAGCTATGCCCCAGGCACCTATGTTTATGAAATAAGCCCCGATATCGACATATCGGGCCCCGATACCAATGGGGTGGTATCCGCTCCGGCGGGTACCTATACGGTCACCCGACGGGAGGGAAATTGTATCTCAGATCCCTCGAGTATTGAAATCGTTGCGCCCTCAAACCCATGCGGTGGATGTACGATTACTGGTGTGTTGCCCGATCCGGCCGAATTCAGTCCGGGTTCCGATATGGTCCAGCTAAATTTTACCGGAGAGCTGAACTGCACCCTCCAGGTAATCCAAAAACCGGATTGGATTTCATACAACATTTTAAGCAATAGTTCGATACAACTGATTTCCCAGGCCAATGGTGGGGGCGATAGAGCCGATATCGTTCAAATACAACAAGATGGCGGGCAAATGGTGACCATCGATGTGAAGCAAGAGCATAGCACGAATTTCCCCGGCAACCCGGGCAACGATGAAATTCAAATTGTAGGCGACGGGTGTGGTGATGTGGTGTTGCAACGTATTTCAGATACCGATTTGACACAAAACCACCCCGGGGAAACTTGGTACTGGCAAGGAAACAACCCCGAGGGTACCAGTACGCTTCTCGGTTCGGGAGAAACCTACACGATTACAGGCCAAATGGCCGATGACAATTACTATATCAGGGCCCATAAAAATGGAAACTGGAGTACAGAATCGGCATCTGTTTTCGTTCCTTACAAGCAAACCCCTGAAATTGCATCGGTCGGTGTGTCCAATCCAAATTGCGAAGTGGCAACCGGAACATTGACGGTGAACCTCGTCGATAATTCGCTTACCGGACTGACCTATAGTTTTGATGGGGGTACCACTTATCAGCCTGAAAACACCAAATCGGGAATGCCCACCGGAGACCATGTGGTCATCGTCAGCGCACAGGGCTGTGAATCGACCTCGTATACGGCGACCGTGAATGAGGCCCCGACCAGCGGTTGCGGAGACATCGTATATACCGGAAACAACTACATCTACACCCGCACCTACCAAGAAAGCGCGGCAGAGATGGGTATCTCGACCACCACCGAAATACCGTTCTTTACCGAGAACGAAGATTTGATACAACAGATCACCTATTTCGACGGACTCGGCCGCCCCATACAACAGATCGGTATCGACCAATCGCCGAACCAAGGCGGTAACTTCGGCGACCTGGTCACCCATATGGCCTACGACGATTTCGGCCGCATGGAAAAAGAGTATTTGCCCTATGCGACCACGGTCGGAAATCCCGGTACCTTTAGATCCGACGCCTTAAGCAAAACAACAGCTTTTTATTCCGATGTCGATGATCGGCATGAGAATACGGGCAACCCCTTTTCACAGAAAGACTTTGAGCCCTCGCCCTTGAATCGCGTGCTGAAACAAGCGGCCCCGGGCGACGACTGGGCAATGGGCAGCGACCATGAGATCGAGTTCGGTTATGAGGCCAATAGCGCGGATGAAGTACGTTTGTTCACCGTAGACCTAAGTGGCGGCAATGAAAATCCGCAACTTGCCCAAAATGGTTTTTATGCGGCGAACCAGCTCTATAAAAACGTCACCAAAGACGAAAACCATAAAGCCGCAGATGGCAAATTGCATACCACGGAGGAGTTTACCGACAAACAGGGCAGGGTGGTACTGAAACGTACCTATGCGATGGTGTCGATCCCGACCCCGGAAGTGATGGAACACGATACCTATTACGTCTATGACGATTTCGGCAACTTGACCTATGTGATACCCCCAAAGGTGAACACCGCTGACGGGGTGGACCAGACCGAACGCGATGAGCTTTGCTACCAGTACGTTTATGATTATCGTAACCGCTTGGTGGAGAAGAAAATACCCGGTAAAGACCCCGAGTACATCGTTTACAATGCGCTCGATCAGCCCATCATGACCCAAGACGGCAACCAAAGGGGAAATAACGAATGGCTCTTTACCAAATACGATGGCCTTGGCCGCGTGGCCTATACGGGCAAAACCTCCGATGCTCAAAATCGAACGGCCATTCAGAATACGGTAACCGGGCTGACCGTTCAATTATGGGTAGACCGGCAAGCATCTGACAGAAATTCAGAGTTTACCGAGAACATTGAAATATACTATGACAATGGCGCATACCCTACCAGTGTAGATGAGGTATTGACCATCAACTACTACGACACCTATGTCGACGAACCTTCGGGCGTACCGGCAACGATCGTTTTACTTGATTCCCCTACAAATGAAACGGCAACGGCCCATGTTCAAGGGCTCGCCACCGTCAGTAAGGTAAAGGTACTTGATCAAGATCCGGCCAAATGGATTCATACGGCCACCTATTATGACGATAAGGCCAGACCGATCTATACCTATAGCGAAAACGAATTTTTGGCTACGGTCGACATTGTCGAGACCCGGTTAGACTTTATCGGCAAGCCCCTAAAGACCAAAACGACCCATACCCGTGACACGGACCCTGCACAGAGCGGAGTCGAAGTGACCATCGTGACCATCGATAATTTTCAATACGACCAAACGGGGCGTCTGTTGGCACAGACCCAGTGTATCGGTGACGAGACCCTGAACGATGACTGTTCAGAGGCCGGTGGCGGAAACACGATCCCCGTGGACCTGATTTTGCCTTTGCCCGGCGAAACAAACGTGACCGGCACGCATGTGGCGGGCAACAGCATTACGGCCACCGATACCGAGATCCTGCCCGATGCCGAGCTGTATATCAATGGCAGTGGCCTTTTGGGCGACCAAGAACTGATCGTCTTTAACGAATACGATAACCTGGGCCAATTGAAAAGTAAAAAAGTAGGCGGCCCTGCCTCCCCCACGGGGGGAGGTGCCGTAGGCGGAGGGGGACTGCAGCAGGTCGATTATAAATACAACATTCGAGGTTGGCTGACCGATATCAACGATATCGTCTCGACGGATAAATTATTCAGTTTTAGCATTGGCTATAACCAAGGGGCAAACCCCTTGTACAACGGCAACATTTCAAAGACCCAGTGGCGTACGGCCAATACCGACAGTTCTTTGAAATCTTATGACTATACCTATGATGCCCTCAACCGCATAACGTCCGCCATCGACAATACGACCGACTATAACCTGAACAGTGTCAGCTACGACAAGAACGGCAACATCACCATGTTGGCCCGAAATGGATTCCAAAACAGCGGTTCGTTCACCAATATGGATATTTTGGATTACGATTATGATTCAGGGAATAAGTTGACAAAAGTGACCGATGCCGGTAACGATGCACATGGTTTTAAGGACGGTACGAACAACAACGACGACTTCGAATATGACATTAATGGAAACTTGAAAATCGACCGCAACAAGGGGATAACAAGTGTAACCTACAACCATCTGAACCTACCGGAGCAAGTGGACTTCGGGAGTGATAACATCAAATATGTCTACGATGCCACGGGCGCGAAGCTCAAAAGGACTTCCAGTACGGGTACGGAAACGCTGTACGCTGGCTACTTCATTTATGAAGGTGGTATCGGAATTTCCGAACTACAGTTTTTCAGCCATCCCGAAGGTTATGTAACACCCGACGGACAAGGCGGATATGATTATGTTTATAATTATGTAGACCATCTGGGTTCTGTAAGACTTAGTTATACCGATGCTGACGGTAACGGAAACATAGACCCTGCTAACGAGATCATCGAGGACAACGCCTACTACCCCTTCGGTCTTCTTATGCGAAGTGCCACCTCTAGCGTAAGCCCTTATGGGAACAGTACCGCCAAGCGTTGGAAGTTCAAGGGCAACGAACTTGATAATACTTTCAATATCGACACCTATGATTTTGGAGCACGCAACTATGACCCGGCTCTTGGTCGTTGGTTTGGAGTTGATGAATTAGCTGATGATTACTATAGCGCTTCACCTTATGGATTTGTTGATAATAATCCAATGATTAACCTAGAGATAGATGGCAGATTCTGGATACGTACAGTTGATGATGATGGAAATGTAACCTATACGGCAGAAGATGGCGATAGTGCATTTTCGCTCTTTGAGCAATTTGGGGAACAAGATGGGTTTAATGCCGATGAAGCGAATTTCATAATTGAACATGTTTTTGGAGAAAATAGAGTTGAGGACGGCGAAGAATTTTCGAATATCGACCCAGAAGATTCATTTACCCTTCTTGCGGAAGGAAGCGAAATCATTGAAAAAGAAAATGCAAGAGATATAAGAGTTGTTCCGAATGATTCTGATGCCGTAGAGACTGATCTTGAAGAAGTTGATTTGGGGTCAATTCAGAAAGATCAAGCCACACTAAAAGCAGAGGATGATAGAAAAGCACTTGTAATAACGACAGAGATGGCTGACCCTTTGAAAGGTAGTAAACGTTTAAAAAAAGTATTGAGTGGACTAAAAATGTCTAATTTCAAGAAATTTAAATCAACAAGGTCAACAAATAGGTATACCTATGGTAATAAAATAAAATCAGCTACAACGGCAAGAAGTAATACTTCTAGAATGAAAATAAAAGCACAGGAAAAAATAAGGCGGAAAAAGTTTAAAAAAAGATTGAAACGAAATGCTAGAAAGAAAAAAAGCGGTAGGTAAACAAATCTAAAATAACAAAATTCCCAATGGCTGATATAAACTTTTGTAAGTTTATATCAGCCTTATTTAATCCAAAGAATATCAATAAAATTGAATAACATAAAAACACTCAGTAAAATATTTATAGCGATAGTTATTCTATTAGGGCTTTTTTTTTACTTAAAGAAAAGATACATAGACTATCACCCAACTCCTTATGAAAAAGAAGTTATTGACTATTTCAAAGAGATTACCCTACAATCAGAATTTTACGATAATAACGATAAAGTAATAAAATGGGTGGAACCAATGTTTCTTTTTGTCATGAAAGAAAAAGAGTTCAAACCCCAGATGTCAGCTATAAAAAAGACGATTAATGAAATCAATCAATTAGCAACGGATGGATTTTACATAGAAATTACTGACAATTTTTCAAATAGTAATGCTATTCTTTATCTATGCGAAAAAGAAAGAGTCAAAGATTTGAATCAAGAATTTTATGAATTACTTAATAACATTGATTATGACTTTTCAGGTTATGCATATTCGGAAGCTTTACCAGCAACGTATGTGATAGACAAAACTCTAATCTTTATAAGCACCGATTATATATTTGATGTCCAGGAGTCCGCAATCTTAGAAGAGATAACCCAAAGTCTGGGTTTGGCTTTTGATTCCAAAAGATATGCAACTAGTATTTTTTATGAAGATAAGTATAAGCTGGAAGAAGAAATAAAACGATATTCGCAACTGGATAAGGATATTATTAGATTATTATATCATCCAAAAATGAAACCAGGATTCGATTCAAATGAAGTTGACAGCGTAATTAAAAGAATATTGAAATCGGAAAAGGATTAAAACTAGAGACTTAACTATGTTTGTTTTCTATTAGTCCTTAACTCAATTCTTTTTGCCTTTTGATATTTTTTCTTTGATTAACAGAAAGCTCAGCATTATAAAAATACTTATTCCAATTATTAATAATCCATATTGAAATAATCCTGAGAGAATAAGTGTACCAAATCTGTCATAGATTAATGTACTCGATTTTTCAGCGAGTACAAATATGAAGTTATAATGCTCCAATAAGAAATAACAGACTATACAGACCAAACTAATTATATAAAGCCTAGCAATTTTTAAATTTCTTTTATTCATCTTTTAATTCTTCAATATACCACAACGGCGGTAGTGTTCCAAATTAGGTGATTTTCAGATCGGGGCATGTAACCGCTGGACCAGTCCCATATTAAACGATAACGATGATAACGACTTTGGCAGTATGGACATTCTGGATTACGACTACCATAACGGCGAGGTCAGCAACAGGCTCTTAAAGGTAAAAGACAACGGAAATGCCGCCTATGGCTTTTCGGATAGCGCCACTGACAATCAGGACTTTTGGTACGATGCCAACGGCAATATGGTTCGTGACCTGAACAAAGGTATCGGCGACTCGAACACCGACGGAATCACATATAACCACCTGAACCTACCCACGACGATCGTAGTCGATAACGCCCCCGATGTAGGAACAATTTCCTATATTTACGACGCTACCGGGGCAAAGCTCCGGAAGAACGTTCTTAAAAATGGGAACAACACCCCTACTGACTATGCGGGAAACTATGTCTATGAGAACGGGAATCTCAAACAGTTCTCCCATGCGGAGGGTTACGTGGAAGTGAACGGGAACGGGGATTACGACTATGTTTATTCCTACCTTGACCACTTAGGTACGGTGCGCCTTACCTATAGCGACTTCAACGGCAACGGTTCCATCGAGCCCGCGACCGAGATCCTCCAGGAACGGAATACATATCCCTTCGGTCTCGAACACAAGGGGTACAACAATGTCCAAAACGGTGTCGAGAGCAACTACCAGACCTATCTAGGCCAAGAGATGAACAAGGAACTTGGTCTCAACTGGTTGAGCTTTAGGCACAGGAACTACGATCCCACGATAGGAAGGTTCTTCGGGATAGATCCGATCAGCGAGGAGTTTTTATCGATCTCCACTTACCAGTTCGCTCATAACAATCCGGTCTGGAAAATCGAACTTGAGGGATTGGAAGGAGAAATATCCCCAGAGATTCCAGGAGCGATCGACATCCCGAATAGTGAGCCGGTAACTGGAAACACTGAAGTTGGAACTACAATATTCGCAGTCGAAGATTATTTGCCAACAACGGAAATAAGATCTGGGTTGTTCAACGACGATAGTTTTCAAGGAGCTTTCACACCTGCTACAGATGTTCAGTATGACCTTGAACCGATTACCGCGTTCTTGAAGGATGCATCTTTTATCGGTTTGTCTGTAATGGGCATCGACGCAATCGACAACACTACCGCGGTGGTCATGGACCCGGACGTACCGACCGGTGCCAAAGTAAGTGCCGTTGCGGGTACATTGCCGACTTTAGTCCGCGGAGGCAAAGGTAAGGGTGCAAACTCTGCTTCGACTGTCTCTAAGCCAATGACTTCAAGAGCAGCTAGAAGACAAGCAATGAGGGATGAAGGAATCCCAACAAGTCAACAGCCAAGTTCTCAATCGAAAAATGCCTCAGGAAGAGAATATACCTATACTGTTCCTAAAAAAGGAGGTGGCACACAAAAGAAGTCCGTTCAACAACAGACTAAAGATAGAAATCATGATAGGCCCCATTGGGAAGCTGGTGCGGTTAAAATGGACAATACAAGAGTAAGAATGAACCGATACAAAAGACCAAAACTGACGAATAATAAATCTAAGGTAGAATATGACGAATAATACGGAAACCGTAGAACAAAAGAAAAGAAGGCTTTATGGCAGACAACATTTAGTAGCATACTTAAAGGAGTTAAATGCAATTACGAACAAAAAGGTTGACGAGAGTATGCTTTTATCCATTGTTGATAGTGATAAGGTGAATTCTACCTTGTTCGAAGAATGCTATAAAACAAGGATTTTATTTTCTGATAAAGAAAAGTTATTGCTTTTAATAGGCAGGCTAATAAGTTTGAAGGACGGGAAAATATATCTTTATACCTCTTATTCGGAAGATTGTGGACTGCTAAAATTGGATAGTCTAAAAGATTTTAATGTTAACTTTAATTTTAATGACGAACATTATGGCCTAATAATAATAATATTACAGGATTTATCCAATAAACTGATTCTTGATTTTTATGAAGAAAAAGAAAGATATTATTTAGAAATAGAAGCTTATGGTGGCGATTGGTCTAAACTTAATTTAGATCAGGATTGCATCTAGCTGAATAAAAATAGAGAAAGAACGCTCGGCCGACAATCAAGACTTTTGGTACGATGCCAACGGCAATATGGTCCGTGACCTGAACAAGGGAATCGGCGACTCCAATACTGACGGAATCACATATAACCACCTGAACCTACCCACGACGATCGTAGTCGATAACGCCCCCGATGTAGGAACAATTTCCTATATTTACGACGCTACCGGGGCAAAGCTCCGGAAGAACGTTCTTAAAAATGGGAACAACACCCCTACTGACTACGCGGGGAACTATGTCTATGAGAACGGTAGTCTGAAACAATTTAGTCACTCCGAAGGATATGTTGAAGTCGATGGAAACGGCGGATATGATTATGTGTATTCCTACCTTGACCACCTTGGAACCGTGCGCTTGACTTACAGCGACTTCAACGGAAACGGTTCTATTGAGCCAGGCACAGAAATCCTGCAAGAAAGAAATACATATCCCTTCGGTCTCGAACACAAGGGCTATAATGGAAACATCAACGGTACGGAAAGCAATTACCAGACCTATCTAGGTCAGGAAATGAACAAGGAGCTTGGTCTTAACTGGCTCACGTTCAGACATAGAAATTACATGCCTGAAATAGGAAGGTTCTTCGGTGTCGATCCCATAACAGAAGAATACCATTACATAACCCCATATCAATTTGCATCCAACAATCCAGTTTGGAAAATAGAGCTAGAAGGGGTAGTGTTCCAAATTAGGTGATTTTTAGATCTGGCCGTATAACACATTGAAAACCAGCATGCGAAGTCGGGCCGGGTGGCGGTTTTGGGGTATCCCGAACATTATAGACGCTTCCGAAAGTTCGCCAGGGCTCATAAAATAGCGGTTTTAAAGAGCGTCGTGTATCAAATTAGGTGATGAAAATGTAATGTTGTCCGAAGTTTGTAGCTTGTTGTGAGAAGTTTCCGCCATAGGCGGACAAGTGCAACTTCGCACTTTTTATTTTGAGTCAAGGTAATATGGATGAAAGTTTTAATAGCGAAGCCACGGACCTCGCACGACCCACATGCCCAAGATGTAACGGAAGGGCAGTGAAGAACGGAAAGCAAAACAATAGGCAACGCTTACGCTGTAAAAGCTGCGGCAAACGATTTCAACTTCATTATACCTACAAGGCTTATGAATCCTCGACCAACAACTTGATCCGCATGCTTTTAAAGGAAGGGTGTGGCATACGAAGTATTTCAAGGATTCTTGGAATCGCCACGACCACGGTACTTTCTAGAATGTTGGCCTTGAGCCGACAGATCAACGCACACTGTTCTGCGAAGTTTCAAACTTTGCAGAACATTGGTGCCAAGTACGAAGTAGATGAATTGTTCGTGAGAATATCAAATGGCCACTACCAAAATTGGTTGGCCTATTGTATTGAGCAAAAAACGGGACGGGTAATCGACTTTGTGGTAAGCCATGCGAGGTCTAAGGAACAGATTGAACCAATGATCAATAAATTACTTTTACTGAAACCTGCCATGATATACACGGACAAATTGAATATTTATCCAAGTATTATTCCGGGACCGATACACAGGGTATTCAAGTATTGCACGAACAGGATCGAAAGAAAAAACTTGACCTTGAGAACACACGTAAAAAGACTTTCAAGAAAAACGATTTGCTTTACCAAAAACCAAAAATACCTTGAGGCCCATCTACGGATCTATTTTTGGAGTTGAAAGTTCAAATTTGTAAACGTTCTCCGAAGTTTGCAACTTCGGAGACTATTTGTGAAACTTCGCGGAACGTAACATTTCGTATATTCAAACCATGCATGGTGATGGCTATAAAATACACGACCAGACCAAGCCCCATTTCCTCACCTTTACCGTTGTGGACTGGATCGACGTATTCACCAGGCAACGTTATAAAGATATCATTGTCGAAAGTCTGAACTATTGTGTTGCCCATAAGGGCATGGTCATATTCGGTTATGTGATCATGAGCAATCACGTGCACATCATAATGCAAAGCAATGCCGGCCAACTTTCGGATCTTGTGAGAGATTTCAAAAAGCACATCGCCAAAAAGAGTCATACGCTCCATAACCGAAGAACCCGAAAGCCGAAGGCAATGGATGTTGGATCGTTTTGCAAAGGCGACCGAATCGCACAATAGAAACAAAACCTATCAATTCTGGAAATATGGCAATCATCCCGAAGAGATTTATTCAGAAAAGTTCATGTGGTCCAAATTGAACTATATCCACTCTGAACCCGGTCAGGGCCGGTTTGGTGGAAAAGGCATCCGACTATCGCTACTCAAGTGCGACCAATTATGTAAAGGGAGAAGGTAAGGTCAATGTGACGCTGTTGCACAATCCCAGTGGTCGATGTCTTGACGATCTGGCATAGTTTTTGGAAAAGTGTTCTCGTGGTAATACCTATTGTTGTGCTAATGCCGAGTGCTCCGCGAAGTTGCACTTGTCCGCCTATGGCGGAAACTTCGCGGAGCAACATCGTAATGAAGTATGCGAAGTTTCAAAGCTCTCCGAAGTTTTAAACTTCGGAGAAATTTCACTTGTACGCCTATGGTGGAAACTTCGCAGCACTTTATTAAAAACTTCGCGGAACTTTATTAAAAACTTCTTTTTTCCTACACTTTATTGCCGATTTTTTCGTTATGGTTTGACAACCGATTCAAACCCTCGAACTTCCATTATTCCTGCACCTGTAGACCAACCCATCATTCGTTTTGAAGAAACTGTTTTTCACTCTTTTTTTTCTATCATTTATACCTTTTTGCCAAGCCCAAAGCGAGACCGCTATTTGGTACTTTGGCGTGAACGCCGGCGTTGACTTTAATAGCGGTGCCCCGGTCGCATTGACCGATGGCCAAATGCATACGCAAGAGGGCTGCGCATCGATTTCGGATTTTAACGGCAATTTGCTTTTCTATACCGATGGTATCACGGTCTACAACCGTAATCACGGTATTATGCCCAACGGTACGGGTCTCAAGGGCGATTTTTCGAGTACGCAATCCGCGATTATCGTGCCCAGGCCGGGTTCATCGACTATTTTCTACATTTTTACCGTCGACGATTGGGGAAACAGTGATGGGTTGCAATACTCTGAACTTGATATGACCCTCGATGGGGGACTGGGCGATATTACGGCAACGAAAAACATTCAATTGGCAACGCCGGTCGCCGAAAAACTGACCGCTGTGGAACATGCCAATGGAGTCGATATATGGGTACTGGCGCACGATCGTTGGAGCGATACCTATAGGGCCTATTTGGTAACCGCGGCCGGTGTGACGACCACCTCGGTCAACTCGAACGTGGGCCACAATCAAAATGGTGATTTTTTACCTCAAAATGCATTTGGGGCCATAAAGGCTTCACCGAACGGGTCGAAGATTGCCTCCTGTTTTTTTTGGAAACTGGTTGAACTCTACGATTTTGATAACGCTACAGGCCAGCTGAGCAACCCTCGAATATTATCTAGCGACACCTCAAAAGGTTATTATGGGGTGGAATTCGCAGCGGATAGCCGTATGCTCTATGTGACCGACTTTCATGGTGAACTATTTCAATACGATACCGATGCCCCCGATGTAATGGCCAGTGAGCTGTCAATTTTTCAAGACTTGGGCATTCAAATAGGAAGTCTACAGTTGGCTTTGGATGGCAAAATCTATATGGCACATAACTTCGAGAGTTACCTGAGCGTTATCGACCAGCCCGAGGTGCCCGGTTCGGGCTGTGGTTTCGCCTTGGCCGGGGTCGATTTGAACGGGCGACTTTCGCAATTGGGGCTGCCCCCTTTTATCCAATCTTTTTTTCAGGTGGCCTTTACGGCCGAAAACCTGTGTTCGGGCTCACCCACCGATTTTGAGCTCACCACGAGTGAAACGGTCTTATCGGTGCTGTGGGATTTTGGGGATGGCAATACCTCAACTATTGAAAATCCGTCGCATACCTATACGTCTGGAGGTGCGTATACCGTAAGTGCAACGGTGACCACGGCATCGGGCACTAAAACCGAAACCGAGGAAATTATGATTTATGCCACTCCCGTGGCCAATACCGCTGCCGATTTTGAAGTTTGTAGCCTTGTGGCAAATGTGGAATTCGACCTATCGACCAAAACTTCCGAAATTTTGGGTATCCAATTGCCTGCTGATTATCAAGTGACATATCATGCTACATTGACCGATGCCGAAAACGAGACAAATGTGCTGCCCGTCTTGTATACCAATTCCTTACCGACCGAAACCATTTATGTACGCATTCATAATATTCTGAACCCGGATTGTTTTGATACGACAAGCTTTGATATTAGGGTAAAGGGCGCCCCCCAATTTTACCAGGCCATCGATTGGACGGTCTGCGATACCGATACCGACGGTTTTTACGACTTTGACCTCTCCCAAAAAGACGTTGAAATTTTTAATGGCCAGGATACGGGCACGTTCTCCGTTGCTTATTTTGAAACCCAGGCCCATGCCGATGCCGATGCGAATGCGATAGGTCCCATCTACACGAATACGACTTCGCCCCAAACCATTTTTTATCGCATAGACAATTCCGTGTATCCCGAATGTTATGAAACGGGCAGTTTTGTCTTGGAGGTGATTACCGATGTCACCGCAAATACGCCTGTTGATTTGGAAGTCTGTGACGATGACAACGACGGATTTTACACCTTCGATCTATCGGTTGCGGAAACTGAAATTTTGGGAACCCAAAATCCGGCGAGTTTGGCGATCTCATACCATTCCGCTTTGGCCGATGCAGAAAGCAAGGTGAATCCGCATCCGGTAAACTATACGAATACCGTGGCCCATTCAGAAACGGTTTATGTTCGGGTGGAAAATACGTCGGACCCTAGTTGTTACGATACGACCTCTTTCGAGCTTTTGGTGAACGATTCACCGGTTCAGCAAATGGTTATCGATTGGCAGGTCTGTGATCCCGATGGCGATGGAACTTTTACGTTTGACCTCACCCAAAAGGATTCTGAAGTGCTAGGTAGCCAGTCCGCAACCGATTTTTCGGTCAGCTATCATTTGTCGCAGGCAGAAGCCGATGCCGACCAAAATGCCATTGTCGGGAACTTTGACAATACACAAAATCGGCAACCAATATTTTATCGCTTGGAAAGTGGGGCCAACGCCGATTGCTACTTGAGCGGTAGTTTTCAGTTGGAAGTATTTGATATGCCGGTTGCCCATAGCCCCGCCGATATGATTGTTTGTGCCGCGGATCAAACGGGAAGTTATGTTTTTGACTTTTCCCAAAAAGATGTGGAATTGCTGAACGGACAAGATGCAAGTCAATATTCGGTAACCTATTTTGGCAGTCAAACGGATGCCCAAGCCAATTCGAATGCCCTGCCCAAAAATGACTATGTGAATACCTTGCCGCAGGAGACCATTTACGCCAGGGTGCACCACATAAATCTGGATGATTGTTTTGACATTGCCAACTTTTCCATTCGAATAAACCCTTTACCTCAACCGAATTTAGAGGAAATTTATATCATCTGTCCAGATAGCCCTGACCTCGAAATTGATGGGGGCAACTTTGAATCTTGGTCATGGAAAAACGATACGGGCCAAGAAATCGGTAACCGACAAATGGTGCAGATCGCCACGCTTGGAAACTACAGCCTGACCGTATCGCTAAGCGCAAATTCGTTGACATGTGAAGAGACGGTATATTTTGAGGTGGTTTCTTCGGGCGCCCCCGAAGACTTTACTTACGAGCTGGGCGGTTTCTCAGATGTGATTTATGTCGACATCGATGTCACCGGAACAGGGGAATTCGAATACTCCGCCGACGGCCAAAACTTTCAGCCGGGCAATAGGTTGCAGGTTTTCCCCGGGAAGCATACGATCTATGTTCGTGACATTTATGAATGCCGCACCCTTTCAAAGGAAATCATTGCCTTGGGCTATCAAAAATTCTTTACCCCGAACGGAGATGGGGCCAATGATCGTTGGCATATCATTGCCGTGGAGCATTTCCCCGAATCACTGACCTACATCTATGACCGCTATGGAAAAATGATGGCTCAATTATCGCCTACGGGCCCAGGCTGGGATGGTACCTATCAGGGAATTTCGGTACCCTCGACCGACTATTGGTTCCGATTTACGAATGTCGACGGAACCGAATTTTCGGGGCATTTTTCGTTGAAGCGATAGGGTTTTTGATCGTTTGCAAGCGCTACGAAGTTTAAAACTTCGCAGCGCGCAACTTTCATCCCCTTTCACACAACTTTTAGCCGATATTTTCGTTAGTATTTGTAAGAAAACCTACTTATGAGACCAACACATTTCTTTGTGCTTTGCGCACTGCTGATCTTGTCATGTGCACCCTTGAAAAAAACCCAGGTCGCGAAGACCGATGTGCCAAGCTTGGGGGTACTCGGCAAGGATGAAAAATCATTGATCGCCAAGAACTTTCAACAGGTCGGAAGGCCAGTAATTTCGAGACCCATCGCCGTTTCGGTGTCCGAATTGCCCTTTACGAAAACCCGGTTCAAGACGTATAGCGACCTAAAGGCCCAGCGCGGTCAACAAATTGGAATCAAATACGTCGATTCAATCGCCGAGAAACCCAAATATTATCGTTTGGAAATCAAGGATAAAATCAGTTTGAAGGCCCAGCTGAATGCGGCCCAAAACTCCGAAACTCTAGCGTATCTGACCAAAGATGCCTCTTGTAAGATCGTTTCGGGCGTTTCGTTCTATGCACACCCCATGGAAACGGAGTATGCATCAAATGATAAAAATATCTTTTTGACGACCGATGCCATGGGCGGTTTACGCATTGTAAGGATCCACAATGGCAAAAAGCAACAAATCGCGATTCCTGAAAGTGAAATATTCGAATATGCGCTGACCGGTTTTTGCTGGGGAGAGGATATCTATGGCAAGCCAAGAATCGAACTGTTGAACGAAGGGGGCAGTTGCCCCGAAGGCACGGAAAAGAATGCCCAAAAATTGGTCGACAACAATTCCTTTTTAAAACTTTGAATATGCGAGTGGGAAAATCACTTTTTACGATTGCCCTAATCTTGATGGTCGGCATGGGCTGTCAAGACCTATTGGAGGTGACCGATATTTCGAATCAAGAGGTGCAATTATTGGCACCTTCAGATAGTACCGTGGTTGTTCAAAGCGAGGTGCAATTCAATTGGACCGAAGTTTACGAGGCATCACAATACCATGTGCAGGTGGCATCGCCCAGCTTCGAGAACGCGGCGCAAATTGTTGTGGACAGCCTAATCGTGGTCGATAGCACTTTTACGAGTCCGCGAATTTCAAGAACATTGGTCGACGCGGAATATGAATGGCGGGTGAAGGCGATGAACAGCGATTACGAAACCGAATTTACGGTCAACAGCTTTACGGTCGACACGTCAAACTAGAAGGAGAGTGTCTAAAAAGTCAATTTGACCTTGTTGTCGGGCCCGGTCGGTCGAAGCCAATTATTGAATAGCAACAAGTCAGAATATTTCGACAGGCCTGCCTGCCGGCAAGGCAGGCTCAATATGACATTTAAGCAAAATTTTTAGGCACTTTAGACTATAAAAATACGTATGAAGAAGAATCAAAAAACATATCTACTTTTGACCGTGGTCATCGGTATTTGGGGCTTGATCGCCTTCAAGATCCTAAATGCGGCCAACCCGGAACCGGCCAAAATGGGTCCGATTGCGTCTAGCGAAGTATTTGTGCCCAAAAAAATTAAGCACCGTGACACTTTTAGCATCAAGGCCGATTACCGCGACCCTTTCCTGGGTACTATCGTTGCCAACAAAAAAGTAAAAAAGAAGGTTGCGCCCAAAAAAAAGATTGAAAAGGACATACCCCAAAAGAAAATCAGCTACACCGGTTTTATCACGGATGGTGCTTCAAAGCAAAAAATCTTCTTTGTGACCATTGAGGGCCAACAGCACATGATGGGTTTGAACGAAACGGTTCAGGAGGTCGAACTTGTTCGTGGCTCCAAGGACAAGATAACGGTACGTTGCAACGGAAAAACCCGAACCATAGCCTTAACGGAATGATTTGGGCAAAAAAAATAAAGGCGGGGGCGCTTCAATTCGTTCTTTTTATAGGCGCGGTGGTCGCCATTTTGCTAATGGCCTTCGTGCTGTTATCACATACACACAAACATTTCGACAGGCAGACCGATTTTGTGATCAGTACCATCAAAAGCGCCGGATTCGGAATAGACGCATCCCTTGCCCGACAGATGCCATTGGGAAATGCAATTTCAATCAAAGACCAGAGTGAGCTGCCCATTGATATTGTGGTAAAGAGAGAGCTTTGGGGCGTCTTTGAAAAAAGAACGGCCCTGGCATCCCATGGCAAGACCAGTCAGTTGAAAATGGCCCTGGTGGGCGGTCGGGCCAAAAACGAAATGCCTTCACTCTACATTGCCGATAAACAGCGACCCTTGATCCTCGCTGGAAATTCAAGGATAACCGGCATCGCATATCTCCCCGAGCAGGGGTTGAAAATGGGAAATATCTATGGCAACTCTTACAACGGTTCGCAACTGCTTTACGGTATTCAGAAGAAAAGCGATGCCACATTGCCCCGATTGGGCACCGAACTGTCAAACCAAATTGAAAGCCTGACCGATGTTCAATTTACCCCAGAGGGTAAAGTGCTTCCCTTTATTCCGGTACGGGAGTTCGATAATTCGTTCGCTGCGGAAACCCTGATCATTTACGAACGAAGCGTTCGATTGCGAAACCTGAAGCTGACCGGCAATATCGTCGTTTCGGCATCCGATAAGATCGTAGTGGAGCCTGACACCCAGTTGCAGGATGTCATTCTAATGGCACCTAAAATTGTGATCAAAGATTGGGTCAAGGGAAATTTTCAAGCCATTGCCAGTGAATCGATTTCCGTGGGGAAGAAGTGCGTATTGGCCTATCCGACGGCCCTTGTGGTCAATAAAAAAGAAGAAGACAATTCAGGATCGGAAGCTGGAGCGAACCAGTTTGTTCCGATCGTGCCGAGCATTTATATCGATTCGTATGCCTGGGTCGGAGGGGTCGTTTTGGTGAACGAAAAAACCACCGAACAGCAATATTCCCCGCAAATCAAGATTGAGGAAAATGCCAAGATCGTAGGGGAGGTCTATTGTACCAAGAACTTGGAATTAAAGGGCCGCGTGAATGGGAGTGTCATTACCGATTCGTTTATCGCAATGGAAAATGGAAGTGTCTACCAGAACCATCTCTACAATGGGCAGATCAACAATCAAACCATTGACGCTTCATATAGTGGATTGTTTTTGGAAGATCCGGAACAAAGTAAAAAGGTGATGAAATGGCTCTACTGAAAAAAAAGATAAAAGGGTCGACTTTAATGGAAACCTTGGTGGCCACGGTCTTGATCGTCATCATTTTTATGGTTTCAAGTATGATATTGAACAATATACTAAGAAACAATGTGCATCAGAATACCGAATTGGCCCAAGAAAGAATAAACGCCCTTGAATATAAATACATCAATGGTGGACTTGAATTGCCCTATATCGAAGAATTCGAGTCTTGGGAAATCAGCATTTCGGCGCAAGGTGGAAATGAAGGTCGATTGGTCGTTGTGTCGGCCGAAAACCCAAAAGCAGGGAAGTCATTGAAAAGCGTTATTTCATATGCGGATTGAAAACACAAAAATAAAGGCCTTTGCGCTACAAGAGATGATCGTGGTGTTGTTGATAACCTCGATCGTGGTCGGTATGGCGTTTTCGGTTTTGAATCTTGTGCAAAGGCAAATGAACAATATCAACGGCATTTACGATACCAAAATGGAGACCAATCAGTTGCGGCAATCGCTTTGGATCGATTTCAATAGATACTCATATGCCTTTTATGATGCGAAGAAGCGTCAATTGAGTTTGGGCAATGGAATGGAAACGAAGAATTACCAGATTGCCGAAGGTTTTTTCACGACCGAGCGGGATACTTTTTTTATTCCGGTGGAGTCGATGAAATTTTATTTTAAAAATGAGGAAAGGCTGTATGGCGAAATAGATGCAATTGAACTGAAAACAGACAAGGCCTCTGGCGGGCAATACGTTTTCGTCTACAAGGAAAATGCCGCCGACACCTATTTGAACCAATAGACATGGGATTTAAGCTCGAACAGACCATAGCGCGCAAAGAGACCGATTCAGAAAAGGATTGGTTGTCGACCGTACTCCAAAAAGAGGTCACCCTCTTTGGAAAATCCTTTGGAAATAAAAAGAAAGAGGATTTCTATTCTGAGTTGAGTGTATTGTTGAAGGCGGGCATCAACCTAAAGGAAGCACTTTCTTTGATTCAAGAAAATCAAAAAAAGGAAAAGCTCAGGAGCTTTTACGGTGAAATGGTCGATGGCCTGGTATCGGGAAAAAGTTTTTTTGAGGTACTTCATGAAAAATCCGAGTTTTCTGAATACGAGTATTTTTCGATAAAAATAGGGGAGGAGACGGGTACCCTGCCCCGAATTGTCGATGAACTTGGCAAGTTTTACACGCGAAAAAACGAACAGCGAAGAGGTTTGATGAATGCTTTGACCTATCCGATCATTATTCTTTGCACGGCCGTTCTCGTGGTCATTTTTATGCTTCGGATGGTGGTGCCCATGTTCGAGGATATTTTTAAGCAGAACGGCGTCGATCTACCGGGGATTACGAAGATGATTATCGCGGCGTCAAACTTTATAAGGGATTATGGCTGGCTGGTATTGTTGGGCATTGCGTCCCTTTTGGTCTTGCGAAGAACTTTCTCGAACAAGGAATGGTACAAAACGGGAAAAGACAAGTTAATGGTAAGAATACCCTATATCGGAAATTTTATCAGCTCCGTTTATTTGGCACAATTCACGCAGGCGGTGGCTTTGTTGACCTCGTCAAAAGTGCCTATGCTGAATAGCATTCAACTTGTGAAGAAAATGATCGATTTCCACCCCTTGAACGAAGCACTTTCGAAAATGGAGAAAGGGGTTTTGGCGGGGAATAGTCTTCACAAAAGCATGTCGGGCAACAAGATTTTCGACAATAAAATGATCTCATTGGTCAAGGTGGCCGAAGAGACGAACCAAACGGAATATATCTTTGAACGGTTGAACCAACAATATGCCGTGGAGGTGCAGCAAAAATCAAAACTCTTGTCCACTTTGATGGAGCCGTTGATCATTGTTGTCATCGGTATCTTCGTCGGTGTGATATTGGTCTCGATGTATCTGCCGATGTTCAAGTTGAGCAGCGTGGTGGGGTAGAAAAACCGAATCAGTCCTATTCATTTTGATTCAGTTGAAAAAGCTTGTTCGTATCAGTTCATATGTCGAACCTTTTTCAGCACATTCTTTCCGGTAATTACAGCTGCCGTCAAGACTCCTGAAAAGAGGGCACCCCCAACCCCCGCCGTTGCAATGTCTTGACCCGTTAGAAAGAAATTCTTGATCGGCGTTCTAGGTTTTAAAAAAGATTGTCTAAATCGGGTAGGGGTATGGTCAAGGCCATAGATTTCCCCTTTTTCGTAGTTGACGAAGTGTTGGGTGGTTAACGGAGTGGAGAGTTCATAGTATGAAACCTTACCCTCTAATTGTGGCAATTGTTTGTACAATTCCCCAAGGAGTCGTTGGGCAAAGTTTTCTTTAAGCGCTTCATATGCCGCCCCCCTTTTTTTCCAAGGGGTATCTTTCCATTTTTCGAAAAGGTCATAGCGAATCAAAGTTATGATATCGATCGTGCTTTTGCCCGGATACCGATTCGACCAGTCGGGATCTTTGGCAGAGGGAAAGGAGAGATATACCACAGGAAATGGCCGCGTCAAATCTTCCAAATACCTTTTGACACAGCGGTCATGGTCGCCCTCCGGCGGATACACCCAATAATTTGTTTTTGGGAGTCCGAGTTCCGAGGGCGAACCCTCAAGGCCGACATATAGACTTAAATGGGCCGCGGAGGGGCTTACCTTTTGCAATTGTTCCAATAACCTGTGTTCTTCAACGGATTCTTGGGGCAATAATTTGTTATAGGTGGTTATCAGTCCGGCATTGCTGACAATACTTTTGGCCTTAAAAATCTTTCCGTCGATCATTTTTACACCAAAGGCAGTATTGTTTTCAATGCAAACTTCTTCGACCTCGGCACTGATCAGAATAGTGCCTTCCGAGGCCTCGATTACCGAATCGGTCGTTTTGACAATTTGAGAGGAACCACCTATTGGAAAATTGCCCCCGTCAAAATAGTGGCGAACCAAGGAGGCGTGCATATAGAAACTACTCTGTTTTGGTGGTAGTCCATAATCACCATATTGACCGGTCAGCACTTTTATCAGCGTTTCGTTGTTGGTCAACGACCGAAGTACTTCATAAGTTGTTTTATCGGAATATTTGTGCAACGGCCTTTTCATAAATCTGCCGATCAACGCATTTAAGAATGGCGAAAGGGCCTTACTCATGTAGTAGTTCTTACTTGATCTGACTGCCTTGAACACCAAGTTTACATATTGATGAATGGCCTTTTCCTCTTCTGGAAAATATGAAATCATCCGCTCCTTAAAGTTGGAAACACCTTTGACAAAATCGAAATGCCGTTCGCCAATAACGACCCGGTCATACACTTCGCCCATATCGGCCCATTTCAATTTGCCATCGGTCACATATTCGAACAACTTTCTTAAGATGCTGTTTTCGCGCTGCATCTCTCCTATATAGTGGATTCCTACATCCCACTCGTATCCTTTTCTTTTGAAGATATGGGTAAAACCCCCTGCCGTATAGTGTCGTTCGAGTATCAGTACCTTTTGGCCTTGTTTCGCGAGTATGGCGGCGGTCGCCAGGCCTCCCATTCCAGATCCTATGATAATGGTGTCATAAGCGGCTTGTAATTGCGGTTTTTTCTTGTAAGATTGGATCATAAAGGCGGTATTGAGATAAAAATAATGAATTAACCGGGCAGGTGCATTCTAAAGAAATTGGGCACGTATCCAAATTTGGTTTTCAGGCCTCCCTTCACCATTTTGTCGACTTTGAAGCCCATTCGTTCGTACAATTTTTTAGCCTTTGGGTTTTCTTCCGCAACATCCAATACAAAATAGTTTGAAGCATTCTTCTTTTCCTCCGTCATCAAATAATGGATCAATTTTTGGCCAAAGCCCATACTTCTTTTGTCTTCCCTAACGCCCAAATGCGCCAGGCAAATTTCATTTTTGGTCGGGAGCTTCAGAACCTGCTCTATTTTTAGGCCCCTGATCAAAACGGAGGGCGCTCCAAATTTATAGAAGCGAACAATGTTCAATAAATCCTTGAGCATAAATGTTCGGGCCTTATTTGCGGAGAAAGCGGATCCGACACCGACCAATTGATCGTTGGTTAAAATCGCATGGTGATTGTCAAAACTGAATTCCCCGCCCTTTCTTTGAAAAGCATGCTTCAAGAATTCTTGCGCCGTTTTCGAACCGGTCTTGAATACATAATCGAAAGCCGTTGGCCCTGAACTATAGATTAAAGGTACGGCCGCATCTACATCGGATGGTATACAAGGCCTAAGTTCTATGGGTTCGTGGGTCATTAGAATAAGTGTTTCACCATTTTGACGATTTTCATGGGCAGATTATAGGGGGGATAACGAAGGGGTGCGTCGAACCAATTCGCCTTCTTGATAATGGATTTATGGTGTGAGAAAACATCGAAGGATGTTTTGCCGTGGTAGGCACCAATGCCACTTGCACCGACGCCCCCGAACGGAAGGTTTTTATTGGTGATTTGAATTACGGTGTCGTTTATGGCCCCACCTCCAAAACTATATTTACTGATGATTTTCTTTTGGAAGGATTTCCGATTCGAAAAAATATAGGTGGCCAGTGGCTTGCCATAGTTCATGATGTGACGTTCGATATCGGCTTCGTTTTCATAAGCAATTATCGGAAGTATGGGCCCGAAGATCTCGCCTTGCATTAATTTGCCGTCTAGTCTGGGTTCATTGACCAGGGTAGGGGCGAGATAATTGTCGTTCTTGTTGCTGTGTCCACCAAAGAGAACTTCCTCGCCCTGGAGCATATCCTTTAGCCCTTCAAAATGTTTTCGACTTACGGTACGCGAAAAATCGGGAGATGCTTCGATATTTTCACCATAACATTTTGTGATGTTCTCCTTTAGAGCGCTTACCAATTTGTCTTTTACATTTTTGTGCACCAGTATGTAATCGGTGGCAATACAGGTTTGCCCCGCATTTAAGAACTTGCCCCAGACAATTCGTTTTGCGGCCAGCTTTATTGCCGCGGTCTCATCGACTATTGTGGGATTCTTTCCGCCCAACTCTAAAGTTACAGGGGTCAAATGTCTCGCGGCACTCTCGTAGACGATTTGTCCCACCCTTGTACTTCCTGTAAAGAAAATATAATCCCATTTTTGGGCCAATAGTCTCTGAGATACTTCTACGCCTCCCTCGACCACGGCCACATGCCCCGGTTCAAAAACCGCAATGACGATCTCTGAAATTATGGCGGCTGTATGCGAAGTGACCTCAGAAGGCTTGATAATGGCGGTATTGCCCGCCGCAACGGCTCCAATCAATGGCGCAAATGCCAATTGAAATGGATAGTTCCATGGTGCGATGATCAAAACGGCACCATAGGGTTCTTTGTAGATCCAATCTGAAGAAGGCCAGTTCATCAGGGTAGTGCCAACCCTTTTCGGTTGTGCCCAAAATTCCATTTTGCGCAACGTATGCTTGATGTCGGCCAATACAAATTGCGTTTCGGCCGCGAAAGTCTCGAACTTTGGCTTTTTAAAATCCCGATATATAGCTTCGGCAATATCGTCCTCCCTTTTAATAATTTCCTTCTGCAATCGTTTCAACGCTTTTCTTCGAAACGATACATCCTTGGTCTTTTGGGTCGCGAAAAAGGCATGCTGTGCTTGTAAAATCTCCATAGGGTTCAATGTACTATAAAAAACATCCCCAAACTTGACATTTGGGGATTTGAAAAGTATTAAGCTAACAACTAACGAATTCAATCAATAATCAAACCTCCAATGCTACAATGACTCCAAGGTCAAATGAAAGAACAGGGTCGGGGTATCAAAAAAACTGGGTTCCGTGTGAATGGCAATAGCCACGTTCATTGTGGTCTCGGTAAGTTCCTTTAGAATGACGATATTGCTGGTCTCCTTAAAGCCCAGGTACTCATCCAAGATAAGGCGCTGTTTGCCGGTAAATGGAATGGATATAGGTCCCACTTGGGGATATAGCGTATCAATCGTGAAATCGTCCTCGCTTACCGACCAAGTGGCATCGGTTCTTGGTGCGTAAACCGCATGCGCCAAGGGAACGTTGTTCACATCGGCCGAAATGCCCGTTATTTCATTGGGGAAGAAGGCGCTTGCGTGGATCAGGCCCATAAGGCTTTGACCGTCGACGTTGTCAACCTTATAAGTACCGTCATGGACAAAGGTAAAAGAGTCATCGTAGGAGGCGCCCAAACTGACCGCTTCCAATAGATTGTCAAAAGAAGCGATCAACAGCCCCAATTCGTTTTCGATCAATCCCGCACCTTCTTTGCCTGCCGTATATGCCCTTTTTAAACGCCAAGTTTTACCTTCGGGCCTACCGGGCCCACCGGTCAAAAGAATTTCAAAAGAAGGAAGTATCGTGACCTCTTTCGTTTCCGTGAAAGTACCATTGGCGCCAGAGGCCGTCATAACAACGGTATAGGTTCCCGGGTTGGCAAAGGCATATACAGGGTCTTCTTCGGTACTTGTTGAGCCATCGCCAAAATCCCAATTGATCGAGGTGGCGTTCTCAACGGTACCATTGAAGGTAACCACTGCACCTTCGACCAGAAATTGAAAATCGGCCAGGGGCGTTAATGGGGCATCGTCCTCATTGCTACAGTTCATCAAGATAAGGGTGAAAAGCAATAGAACTATTATCTTACTATGTTTCATGTCTTGTTATTTTCTATTTCGTCCTCTTAATTTTTGTCCCACCAGACAGGGGTATCGATCTTGTTCTCCCCTTGCCTTGAAATGGCCTCTTGCACGTTGGCGCTGTTCGAGCCCTGTTCAAAGGATGAGTAATTAAATCTACTCGGCATGATGCCGTTGGTTGCCCCGACGGAGAGGTTTTCACTTGTTCGAACCGGAATGACGGGGTACCCCGTACGACGAATATGCGTCCAACCCTCGAAGAAATTGGGCGTTAGCGCCAGCCAAAGTTGCACACCGATCTGTTCCTCGTCGTTTACCCCGGCCAAAGTGGCCGTTGGGGATGCCATGAAATTTGCAATTTCACCGGGGTCAATTTCCCATTGGTTCAATGAGGTTTCGATACCGTTTCTATAGAGCGTATTTGCTGTCGCGGGATCATTGTCAAAAGCCAAAGCGGCCTCCGCCCTTAGCAACCAGGTTTCTGCTGCGGTCATGACGTAAAGTTTGCTCTCGGGAGATGAAAGTGGCAGCCCCATATCAGATAAATTGGCAAAATCGGAGTTTCCGAAAGCCTCATCGGTCAGTCCGTTAGTGATACCGGAATACTGACCGTTTGCATCTTGGCTGACAAATACATCCAATCTGGGGTCATCCGTACCCTGTAGTTGATCTATCAACAAAGTAGACATTTTGATAGAGGGAAATCCTGTTCTTCGCGTGAACCAGGCATTTCCCGTTCCTTCGGTCTCTATCATGAATGCGTCATGCCCGGGCGTTTCCATTAGGGGTTCAGACAGACATTGGGCGACCGTTGACTGTGCCAGTCCGGCATCTGCATATCGTAATCTCATTGCCAAGCGAAATCTTACACTATTTGCAAATCGCACCCATTTCGTCAGGTCATTATCAAAAATGGGATCTGAGCCGGAATAGCCCAAGGCCGGGTCAGCGGTCTTCAAAACGGCTATACTCGAACCTAGACGCGCAATTAAATCGGAATAAATGCTTTGTTGTGTGTCATACCTGGGTTGCAGTATATTTTCCGATTTGCCTTTCCCGCCTTCTGAATAAGGTACATCGCCAAAGGCGTCCGTTACCTTGGCATAGCCCAAAACGGCGACGATATTGGCTATGGCGTTGCGCACATTGTTCTGGGTACCCTCGGCGGTCGTTATTTGTAAAACTTCCTCGATATGCCGAATGGTTCCATTATAGCCCTCCTTTAAAATGCTATTGTAGGCGTTGTCAAAACCATCGCCGTATTGATCCGGTGCCCGCCACGTACTACCTGCTACATAATAGTGGGCATGTTGGCCGGCAAAACGTGATGAGGCCTGATCTGTGGTGCCCTGAAATAGGCTTCTGACCGCTTTGGCGAAAAGGGCGGCATCATCTATTTCGGTTACCGCGTTCGGATTGTCATAAAGGTCGTCGAGGTGTTTTTCACAGGAAAGGATTACCATTCCGGTCAAGGCGACGACTACTATTTTCTGAATTGTATTCTGTATCGCTTTCATAGTCATCGGTATTAGAAGTTGATTTTTAGGTTCACCCCATAGGTTCGTGTAGACGGTAATGAGGAATGTTCGAATGCCGTACTGGCCGGCCCACTGCTATAGGTGGCTTCTGGGTCGATATCTCCTGCGGCATTGTATAGAAAAAGTAAATTTCTACCCACCGCAGATAAACTTGCAGATTGTATGAACGTGCCTTTCAACATGGGTTTCGGAAAATCATAGGTCAGTCTCACTTCCCTCAGTTTTACGTTGGTCGCGTCCAAAATAATATCGGTCGCCACCTCATTTGAGAAAATATCGGTAAACTGTTTTAGCAGGGCCGTTGTCGGAATGTCGTTTTCGAAACCCGTGAACTCATTGATACCTTCTTCAATGATGCCTTCTTCACGACCCACAAGACTGCGCTTGTCGGTTCCGAAGAATAATCGATAACCCCTACCATATGAATAATACTCCCCACCTACTTGGGCACTTATCAAGGTATTCAATGTAAGGTTTTTATATCTTATGTTGGTGGTGAAACCGCCATACCAATCGGGGTTGATGTTTCCTAGCGGCACGCGATCTCCCCGTTTAGCAAGACCGTCGTTTCCGATGATTTTTCTTCCGAAATTATCCCTAAGAAAGTCGTTTCCGTATATGGTGCCAAATTCTTGACCGGGCCTTGCCTCGACGGAAGCCGTCCATAGAGAACCTAAACTAATACTCTCCAGTCCTTCGTTCAGTGAAAGTACTTTTGAATTACTTTTGGTAAAGTTAAATCCTAAGTCCATCGAAAAATTATCCGAATCAAAGGGAATCACATTCAATTGTGCCTCGTATCCCTTGTTCTGAATTTCACCCGCATTGACCACCTTTGTATCGAACCCGGTCGTACCCGATAGGGGTACGGCCATGATTTGATCGGTGGTATTCGTCTGGTAATAGGTAAAATCCAATTGAATGCGATTTTTCAAAAATCCTAAATCGGCGCCTACCTCCCATGATTCAGAGGTCTCGGGTCTTAGATCAAACGAGGGAAGGCTGCCTGAAATCGAGGCCACCGTATAGGGTAGGGTCACTGTTTGGTCTACATTGAACACGGCTTGTGTTCTATACGGACTCGTGTCGTTTCCGACCCGGGCAAAAGAGCCCCGAAGTTTACCTTGACTGAGAATATTGGAATTGATTCCGAGCAATTTTGTAAACAAGAGACTCATATTCTCTGAATGGTACCAATAGGATCGGTTGGCCTGGGGCAGGGCCGAAGAATTGTCATTTCGAACGGTGGCATCAAAATATAGATAGCCCTTGTAGTTGAATTGCCCCAGGGCAAAGAACGAATAAATTGCCTTTTTACTGGTGTTTTCGTTGCTAAAGGAATTTTTGTAATTACTGATGCGATAGAAATTGGAGACTTTTGCATCGTTGCCCGATACATTTAAGGCCGTACTGAATTCGTTTCTATAGTTGCCGCCTAGGCTCAAGGTTACGCCTAGGTCGGAAATATTTGTGTTGTAGGTTCCGATGAGTTCTGAGTTCCAAATACTTCTCTTGCCTGTGTTGCGACTATATTGGCCCAAGCCATTCGACACTGCCTGTGCACCTCGTTCACCAAAACTCGTAAAGTCAAAAGTGATATAGTCGATACCCGACTTTCCGCTAATGTTGAATTTATCGCTCAGCTTCCAGTTTGCCCCGATAAAACCTTGGTAGCGATCTTCTTCATCTACATTTCCGGCATTTTCCAAGGCCCAATAAGGGTTGTTGAAGGTATTGTCTAAATTCCATTTGATTTCTTCCCCATTGGCATTCACCGTATTGTTCGCCACATCTTCCAAGCGAATGTCCCTCGGCATTAACGAGAGCTGTAATGCGGTATTACCGCTACCTTCGGCCAACTGCGGGCGATTTTCGACCTTTGAGGTTATATAGGTCATCTTGCCATCGACGGTAAAATTGTCGGTCAACTTGGTAGAGCCCCTCATATTGAATGTCTGCTTTGCCAAGGTATTGTTACCAACGATGCCCTGACCGTCTTCATCGGTGATAGAGAGTCTAAAAGAACCTTGGTCACCGCTTCCTTCAAATGCGAGGGTATTCGACATCGTAAATCCGGTCTGATAGAATTCCTTATACGGATTTCCATTCGGATTTGGGGAATAAATATCTTGTTGCCCCAACCAGTTGGTGTAGGTCTGCCCCTCCATTTTTGGGCCCCAGCTCCAGGAGAAGGGATAGTCCAGCACAGGTCTGCCATCTGCGTTAATTGGGGCGAAATCGTCAAAGGCCCCCGCACCGTATTCATTTTGAAAATCCGGTGTCAAGGCAATATCGGTGAACAGAAAGGAAGATAACAGTGAAACACCGATTCCCTCTTTTTTGGTACCCGATTTAGTGGTTATCAAAATCACTCCGTTCATTCCCAAAGATCCGTAGGCCGCTGCCGCTCCTGCTCCTTTAAGTACGCTTATAGACTCTACGTCATCGGGGTTTATGTCAGAAAGGGCATCGCCGCGGTCAATGCCGCCACCGCCCCCAGCCCCACCAGAGCCGTTATCGATTGGGATACCGTCAATGACGACCAAAGGTCTATTGCTTCCACTGATTGTAGTAATTCCTCTTAGTAGCACACGGCTAGATCCATCGACACCCGTGTTCGATTGGGTAATCTGTAAACCGGAAACCTTGCCGGAAAGGGAATTCATGACATTGTTTTCACGGGCGACATTTACCTGATCTGAGGATACCTGCGAGATCGAATATCCAAGCGATTCCTTATCCCGCTGTATGTTGAGTGCCGTGACGACCACTTCATCCAATTGTTGGCCATCCTCCTCAAGGGAGACATTGATCGTGGTTTGTCCGTCCACGGGCACCTCCAGTGTTTTGAAACCGAGGTAAGAAAACTCAAGGATGCTCCCGTCTTCAAGATTTGATAACGAGTAGTTGCCATCAAAATCGGTCGTGGTTCCGCTTGTTGTGCCCTTTACGAGAACACTAACTCCCAGAAGGGGTGTATTGCTCCCTTTGTCCAGTACCTGTCCGGAAACTGAATTTTGCGCGTGGGTCGAAATCGAAAAACCGATCGCAATGGCAAATAGCAGTAGTTTTTTCATATGGTTTGTGTTAGTTTGACTGTTATTTCTGCGGTTTTTATTAGAAAATTATTCCTTCAAGGCCAGTATGTATTCGGCCACCGCCATTTTGGCCTCATCCGACAAATAATCTTGTGGCGGCATTTCGGGATAGTCGTCCCTAAGATTTTTTGGCTCTGTGATATAATCGACTATTCCTTGTGGGTTGTTGTTATGGATTGCCTGTAGAATATCCGTCGGGGGGCCGATTAAGCGGGTGCCCCATGCATGGCATCCGGCACATACCCCGTAATAGGTAAGTTCGCCAAGTTCTTCTTTCGATACGAATCTCGGGGGTACCGGAGAAGGGGTCATCATGGTCGTTATATCCCGCGTATCTGTTATTTGGGCCACCCCATAGCCATCCAAGCCGAAGGTTCGGTATTTATTCTTGTCGCGTATGGTACTTCCGGTTCCCCCGCCATAAGCGAAAATATCGGGACCTCGGGTATCCATCTGTGTCAACATGATCGCCTTTAATTCTCCCGTTGGATCACTGCCGTTTTCGTACATGATGTTGTCAAGAATGACGATACGGTCTGGATTTCCCTCCGAATTGGGATCATTGGCCTTTGGATCACCGGTAGCAAGATCCACGATGGTGATACCTGAATTGTTGTTGCCCGTTATAATATTGTTCTCGACGATGACATCATCGGCGGCCATGATAAGAATTCCCGTTCCTGGGGGAATACCGGCAACGGTAGATCCAGGGGCGCCAAAATTTTCGTGGTTGTTGTTGACCACAAAATTATTTCTGAAAATGACGTCAAATGTTGTTTTTATTGGTAGCCCAGGGGTGATGAACGCCAAGAGCCCCCCGGTATTATCGTGTGCATAATTGTTCTCGACCAAACAATGTCGAGAGTTTTCGATTTCAATGCCTGCCACACTATCGAACACTTCGTTATGCAATACATCGACATTATCGCACATGCCCACATAAATGGCCGCATCGGCTATAACACTGAGTACATTGTGTTCAATGAGGCCGTTCTTGCCATATTGAGGAAAGATTCCATAGACACCTGTATCAATGATCCAGTTGTTGCGGATCACAAAGTTGTTTCCGGCCTGGCCCATGACACCGTTGCCCTTGTAGTTGATGATTTTGAAATTCTCAATTAGAATACCGTTGCCTGAATAGAGAAAGGCATCGTTGATTTCTTTTTTTCCATCTAAAACTGGCCATTCACCGTTGATGACAACACCTTGAAGGCTGATGTCATCTTTGTCTATGTAAACGTTCTCGGAATAGGTGCCCGGATAAACCCTGATCAAATCACCAGGGTTGGCAGCCTTAACGGCCTCTTGTATGGACCCGCCATCCCTTACTTCCCTGATTTCCCCGTTGAAACCCTTGCTCTGGGCCACTTGGGTAGTATCTCCTGAATGCCCTACATTTCGATATTTGATAGTCGATGGCATGGGAACGGTATCGACCTGAGGGGAGGAGAAAAATGACTTTCCCAAAAAAATGCCGATGGCCAGTAGAACGATGGCGCCAAGAATCTTCATTAATGTTGATTTCATAGGTATTATTTTATTTTAATTATGATTAAATGGAAGGTTTTAATCCAGAAGGTAAGGTCTCCGGTATTTGTGGTGTAAATGTTTCGTCTGTCAGGGTCTCGAGAAAGTCGACCAGCCGATCTAGTTCGTGATCGCTCAGTTGGGGATCCCAGATATGCCAATGAACGATGAGGTTTTCATCCTCAGGTACGGCATGGCCTCGCCCCCTGGTATAAAACTCCACGGTTTCCCTGAGGGTTTTGAAATTTCCCGAATGCATATACGGTGCCGTCTTTGCTATATTTCTCAAACCCGGTACCTTAAAGGCCCCTCTCAATGTCTTGTCTTGAAAGGGAACCTGGGCACCGGGGTCAAGAGGTAGGCCGTCAGGCTCGGGGGTACCAATGACGGCAAATTGTTGGTTAGTGAATAGCGGCGGAGTATGACATTCGGCGCAACGCGCCACAAAAGAGCGGAACACGTTCATGCCCGCAATTTCCTTTTCGTTCAAGGCCTCGTGATAACCATGGGCATAGCGATCGTATTTGCTGTTCAAGGAAATCAAGGAAGTTTGAAATGCCGCGATCGCAGTGTAAATCTGGCTAAGTTCGATAGTGGATTTTTCTTTTTCTGGAAAAGCCTCGGCAAACAGGTCTTTGTATGCGTCGACGCCATTTAGGGTTTCCAATAGGTTTTCTGGCGTATTGTTCATCTCTTCTTCCGAAAACAGTGGGCCCTGCATTTGTTCCTCCAAAGTGGTTGCGCGACCGTCCCAAAAGAACTTTTTCAGATAGGCGACATTCCAAAGTGAAGGTGCCGCACGTTTTAGCTTCACGCCATTGTGGCCTATGCTCGTGGGCAATCCGTCGGAAAAGCCTTTTTTTGGGTCATGACAAGTCGCACACGACATTGTTTGATCCCCAGATAATGCAGGGTCGAAAAAAAGATATCTTCCAAGATCTATTTGTTGTGGGGAAAATCCATCCCGAATCTTGGGAAGCCCCGTTCTCAAACCTCCGACACCCTTGTTGTTTGGCGAGTCGTATTGCATATACAAGTTCATTGCAATACACTCGTTTTTTGCGTTTTTCTTAAAGCCCGGCGGGCAGTTTGAGTTCAATTTTGACACAACCCCATAACTTGAGGAGGGGCTATTCGGGATTAGAAATAATAGTAGGGAGGCCAGAAGGATTCCGGAAATACTTGATTTTAAAATGTCTTTTTTGCTCATTATCCCAATGACCTCACTACAGACTTATTAACTCAAACCAGATTGGTGATACCTGCGAAATAAAAATAATTAAGGAAAGAGCGGGAGGATTTCGTAGGTTTTGTTATGAAATGACCCTATACTGTGATTAATGGGACAGGTTTAATTCGAGCGCTTCTTCGAATTTATCCTTATAACCGATGGAGACCGGAATTACTTCTTCGGGTGCATGCTGCACCATCAGTTTATATCCTTTTCGGTTTTTTTTGAAGGACGATATCCTGTGTTTATTGACCATATAGGAGCGGTGAATGCGAACTATGCTCGAATCGGTTATTTTCGATTCGAGCTCCTTTAGGCTTGCCCGGACCAATTCTTTGGATTTGTTTTCCCCATTTAGATAGAAAATGTCCAAATAATTTCCTGAAGACTTGACATATAAAAGTTGATCATAGTTAATGGCCAAAATTACTTTGTTGTTTTCACCGGTTATCGTCAGAAGGTCGGCGCTTCTGTCAGTGTCAGATCCGAGTATGTTATTGTGGGCTTCCCTGTAGGATGAAATTTTTTGTCGGAAGGCCATGTACCAAACTATCAAAACATATGGACCAACGAGTATTAAACATACGAATTTCAAGGTCAGAAAATATTCTGCCGCTTGTTCACTAAAAGTTGAGAGTTCAGGCCCATAAGCCAGCTGAAGCAAAAGGGTCATTACTAAAATTTCACCTATCCCGAAAAGAATCAATTCAAATAGTTTGAGTTTTTGCTTTTTCAGCGCCGGTCGGACCACAAATTGGCTGAATAGTAGAACAGAGGCACCTATAACCACATATCCGGTGATGCTACCGCCCCAAAGGGCCATGTTGAACGGATTGTAAACCGATAAGAAAATAAAGGTGAATACCGCCAATGAACCAATAAGCAAGATTTTGTTTCTAGAGGTATCCAGATAGGGTGCTTTTTGCTTTAACGGTTCAATAATGGCGTTCATTTCATCGAAGAATGGTAATGACAAATTTGGTGATTACATAAAGATAGAATAATCTTGGCATTTTTTTAAATAGTGGTAAATCGATGGGGTCTATGATCAAACCAACCATTCGTTATCGAACAGCAATGGAAAAAATTTCCCTTCCATTTTCTTGCCTTTTGGAATTCTGGGCACCCCTTTCAATAGTTCGTCATCGGTATTGCTGATGGTGCCATCGGCGAATACATTGAGAACAAAGGCCCTACGGCTCTTTTCAGATCTGTTTTCATAAGAGCCATGAACCATCAAGGGGTGGTGGAAAGTGGCATAGCCCTTTTTCAAGGCGACTGAGACCGGTTTGAACTGCGCCTTTTGTTCTTCGTTCAGGTACTGCATAAGACCATCCATATCACCGGCAATCTCAGGGGCATCCAAAAGGCCCCACTTATGACTTTTTGGAATATAATGGAGGCACCCGTTTTCGGCGGTGGCATCGTCCAAACCCGTCCAACAGGTGAGGTGTTGCATCGCAATAGTGCGCGTCCAGTACGAATAGTCTTGATGCCAGGCAACGACCCCGCCGTGTTTTGCCGGTTTACAGAACAATTGATCATGCCAGAAGCGAACGGGTCTATATTCCAACAATTGATGGGCGGCCATCAGAAAAGCCGGATTCCAGAGCACGTCATGAAAACCCTCCGTAATTCGCCAGTGGCCAAGGGAATGGAACAAAACGGAATCGGCATCACTCGATTCATTTGAATGGAATTCGTAGAAAAGATGATGCGCGGGATGTACGGGATCTCGAATTTCATCCAGCTCTTTTCGAAGCACCTCAATTTGACCCTCGTCCAAAAGTTTAATCCCTGACAGATAGCCATACTCATGAAAATAGGCGACCTGTTCGTCGCTCAAACGATATTGATCCCATTCTTCCGCGGTTTTGGGTAGATGGAACAGGTCAGAAATTAATCCATGTATTTCTGCCAAATCTTTTGAACTTTCCATAGTTGTTATGTCCTCATTTTAAATTAAAGTTAACGTTTTAGATTCATCAAACGATGTCCTGAAGAAAATTGTGAAAGTCAGCTTGATAAAGCTTTTATTAATTTCCAAGGAACAATTTCTTCTTCAATTGAAAAAAGTTCAGCTAGTTCTTATTATCTTTTCGCCACTTTAAAACTTAAACGACCTCCAAGACCAAGATATCGTTTGACCCACTAAGATATGAAGTTCAATTTACAAGGAAAAAATGCGATAGTCACCGGTGGTGGAAGTGGCATAGGCAAGGCAATTTCGATTGCTTTGGCCGAAAATGGAGCCCAAGTGCATATTTTGGAGCTTAAGGAGGACAAAGCGAATGAAACCTTATCCAGGATTACGGAAGGCGGTGGCGACGCTGTTGTGCACGAGTGTAATGTCGCCGACCAAAAACAAGTAATCGATACCATTGATAATATCAAGCAAAGTGGGGGAATCGATATTCTGATCAATAATGCCGGTATTGCGCATATCGGCAATGTTGAGAATACCACCGAAGAAGATCTCGACAGAATTTATGATGTCAATATCAAAGGAATTTACAATTGCATCCATGCAGCGATTCCCTTCATGAAGCAACAGGGCGGGGTAATCATCAACATGGCCTCTGTTGCTGCTACTGTTGGTATAAGTGATCGTTTTGCCTATGCGATGTCCAAGGGTGCCGTATTGACCATGACCTATTCGGTTGCGAAGGACTATTTGGATTTTGGCATTCGATGTAACAGTATTTCCCCAGGAAGGGTACATACACCTTTTGTCGACGGATTTATCGCTAAAAACTATCCTGGAAGGGAAAAAGAAATGTTCGAAAATTTGTCAAAAACGCAACCTATTGGAAGAATGGGGAAACCTGAGGAAGTGGGGAATCTTGTACTATATCTATGCTCTGATGAAGCTTCCTTTATCACGGGTACCGATTTCCCGATAGATGGCGGATTTATTAAACTGAACTCTTAATTTAATTCTGAATGAAATTAATACGATTTGGAAACAATGGAACCGAAAAACCCGGTCTGCAATTGGAAGATGGTTCTCGAATTGATGTTTCGGCCTTTGGTGAAGACTATGACGAGAACTTTTTTGGAAATGACGGAATTGGAAGATTAGGCAAGTGGTTGGAGTCAAACAAAGACAGTTGTTCCGAGATTTCCAATGCGGTACGCCTTGGTCCGCCTATGGTACGCCCTTCAAAGATTGTTTGTGTCGGTCTTAATTATGCCAAGCATGCCGCTGAGGCCGGAATGAACACCCCCAAGGAACCTGTATTGTTTTTCAAATCGACCTCGGCCATGGTCGGCCCCAATGATGATTTAATTATTCCAAAGGGCAGCGAAAAAACAGATTGGGAAGTTGAACTCGGTATCGTAATTGGCAAGAAAGCTTCTTATGTTTTGGAGCGCGATGCCTTTGACCATGTCGCGGGATATGTATTGCACAACGATTATAGCGAACGCGCCTTTCAAATTGAACATGAAGGCCAGTGGTGCAAGGGCAAGGGTTGCGACACCTTTGCGCCAATTGGCCCGTATATTGCCACTTCCGATGAAATTGCCGACCCCAATAATTTGAACCTCTGGTTGAAGCTGAATGGTGAGATGGTACAGAACAGTTCGACCAATGATTTTATCTTCAATGTACAAGAGGTGGTTAGTTATATTAGCAGATTTATGACCTTGCTTCCGGGAGATATAATTTCGACGGGTACGCCATCAGGTGTGGGAATGGGTTTCGACCCACCGCGGTACCTTAAGCCCGGAGATGAAGTTGAATTGGGCATAGAAGGATTGGGAAGCTCGATGCAAAAGGCAAAAGCATATTGATAACTGATGATCGGTACTAAATCCAATAATTTATATCCGTGATTGGAGTTTTGGATTTGAGATTTAAATTTTATGGGAAGACTCACCAACATACAGTTCAATTCAAAGTATCCTTCGGTTGAGGATTTGCGGACCAGGGCCCAAAGAAAGATTCCGAAATTTGCCTTTGAATATCTTGATGGTGGATGTAATGAAGATGTAAACCTGCGTAAAAACACCTCCGAAATTCGCGAGGTCGAATTGGAGCCCCAGTATTTAAGGGAACATGCAGGCTCAAATTTACAAACTGAACTTTTCGGCCATACCTATGATGCTCCTTTCGGAATTGCCCCGGTTGGACTTCAAGGATTGATGTGGCCCAATTCCCCTGAAATTTTGGCGAAGGCCGCCTTTGAACACAACATTCCCTTTGTCTTAAGTACCGTTTCGACAAGTAGCATTGAACGCATCTCGGAATTGACAGAGGGCCGTGCCTGGTTTCAGTTGTACCATCCTTCCGAGAACGATCTACGGGATGATATCATCAAAAGGGCAGAAGCGGCCCAGTGCCCTGTTCTCGTGGTCATTTGTGATGTTCCTATTTTCGGATTCCGACCACGTGATATTCGAAACGGGTTGGCAATGCCTCCCAAAATGTCAATTGGAAACATACTGCAGATTTTGGGGAAACCCGAATGGGCGATGAAAACACTGATTCACGGTCAACCCAATTTTGAGACCCTAAAGCCCTATATGCCCAAAAACCTTGATTTGAAGCAATTGGGAAAGTTTATGGACGAGACTTTTTCCGGCCGGTTGCCCGAAGAAAAGATCAAACCCATTCGAGATTTATGGAAAGGGAAGTTGGTTTTAAAAGGTGTCGCTTCGGAAGCGGATACCGAACGGGCAATTCGACTCGGCCTCGATGGTATTATAGTCTCCAACCATGGTGGTCGACAGTTGGATGCTGGTGAATCGACCATCAAGCCATTGACCCGCATCGCGGAGAAATACGGTGATCAAATTACGGTCATGATGGATAGTGGTTTGAGGTCCGGTCCTGATATTGCCAGAACCCTTGCATCTGGCGCACAATTTACGTTCATGGGGCGTTCGTTTATGTACGGGGTTTCCGCCTTGGGAACAAAAGGGGGGCATCATACAATTTCACTGCTGAAGACCCAATTGAAGCAAGTCATGGAACAGATTTGTTGTGAAGATGTAAAAGACCTTCCGAAGCATTTGATTTCCAAGTAGAAAAATAACTTCATTTTTTGGTGCTGGCGGACTATGGTGGCCACTCAATGTTCAAAACTGTCATCTCAATTCCATTCTTTGGTATGATAATATATTGATCAATGTCGTAATTTTAACGATTCTATGAAGTACATTGTTTGTGAAGAACCGGGAAAATTTGCCCTGAAGGAAAAAGAAGAACCCCAAAGAGCTTCGGGTGAAGCTTTGCTCAAGGTCAAAAAAGTTGGAATATGCGGTACGGATTTACATGCCTATACTGGCAATCAAGCGTTTTTCACCTATCCACGCATTTTAGGCCATGAACTGGCGACCCAAGTGGTTGATATCGATGAAAACCCACAGGGAATCAAAGTTGGTGACAATGTCGTGATCATGCCTTATTTGAGTTGTACCAAATGCGTAGCCTGCAGAAATGGAAAGACCAATTGTTGTACCTCGATCGCGGTTTTAGGAATTCACACCGATGGTGGAATGCAGGAATTGATAAATGTACCTACGGATATTTTACTTCCCGCGGATGGACTGAACGATGATCAAATGGCCATTGTCGAACCCTTGGCCATAGGTGCCCACGCCGTTCGTAGGGCAGCAGTGAAATCTGGCGAAACCGTGGTCGTTGTAGGTTGTGGACCCATTGGAATCGGTATTTTAAAACTTGCCCAATTGCAAGGGGCAAAGGTGATTGCAATCGATATGAACCAACAACGTCTGGATTATGCCCATGGGAAAATCGGTGCGGATCACGTGATTTTAGGGGGAGAGGGCGCCGTTCAAAAAGTTTCGGAAATCACGAATGGAGACATGGCCCGGGTCGTATTTGATGCCACTGGACATAGGGGTGCTCTTGAGTCGGGCATTGCTTACATGTCACATGGCGGAAGCTATGTCTTGGTGGGTCTTTCGAAGGGGGAGTTGACTTTTACACACCCTGCCATCCATGCCAAGGAAACATCCTTGTTGTGCAGTAGAAATGCCACTTTTGAAGATTTTGAACAGGTGATTTCCGTTTTGCGCAATGGCGATTTTCCGACGGATTCATTTGTGACCCATAATGTTGACTGCACCGAAATGGTTGCCCATTTTGACAGTTGGTTGGATCCGAACAATGGGGTCATAAAAGCAACAGTGAATTTTTGATTATGTCGAAAGCCTATTTACAGATACATCCGAATGACAATGTGCTTGCCGCATTGACCGATTTAAAGAAGGGAACGGTCATCGAACATGATGGAAGTGAATTTGAATTGACCACCGACACCCGGGCCAAACATAAATTTACTTTGCAACCCCGTGAAGAAGGGGAAGAGGTTATCATGTATGGAACCTTGGTAGGAAAAGCCACCCGGTATATTGCCCAAGGGGAAACGATTACTACCGAAAATGTGGTGCACGCTTCATTGGAGTATTCCGTCGGTGAGGAAAGAACAATATGGCAGGCTCCTGATGTCACCAAATGGGAAAATAGTACGTTCAAAGGTTATCATCGAGCGGATGGAAGCGTGGGTACGGCCAATTATTGGTTGGTCATTCCCATGGTGTTCTGCGAAAACAGAAATGTCGAAGTGATGAAATCGGCCCTGATGAAATCCCTGGGCTACCATACGGCCACAGATTTTGTAGTGGATACCGAGGCCTTGGTAAAAAGCTACGAAAATGGTGCTTCGCGTGAAGAGTTGATGGATGCGAACATTATCCAAACCTCGGAAGAAGCAAAACAAAATAGGACATTCCCCAATGTAGATGGCATCAAATTTTTAACCCATGAGGGCGGCTGTGGCGGTTTTCGTTTGGATTCGGAAACTCTCTGTGAGCTATTTGCAGGCTATATTACAAATTCGAATGTAGCCGGTGCTACGATTCTCAGCCTGGGTTGTCAAAATGCCGAAGTAAAAAATCTGGAAAAGGGAATTCGGGAACGAGATCCGAATTTTTCAAAACCACTTTATATTCTAGAGCAGCACAAAAGCAAAAGCGAACGACATTTCATCGAGAAGGCGGTTAAAAAGACGTTTCTGGGCCTGATCGAGGCCAACAAGATCGAACGACGTCCCGCTTCTTTATCCCATTTGTCATTGGGCTTGGAATGTGGAGCCTCTGATGGCTTTTCGGGGATTTCGGCAAATCCCGTTTTGGGGCATGCTTCCGATTTATTGGTCGCTTTGGGCGCAACCACGATTCTATCGGAGTTTCCCGAACTCAATGGGGTCGAACAAGAACTGATCAATCGCTGCAAGACGCGGGCCGAAGCAAAGAAATTCGCCGAATTGATGGATACTTATTCCGCCCGTGCAGTTGCCCTTGGTTCGGCTTTTGCGAATAATCCATCTCCTGGAAATATAAAAGACGGACTTATCACCGATGCGATCAAATCGGCAGGTGCGGCAAAGAAAGGGGGCACTTCTCCTGTTACCGATGTGTTGAACTATACCGAAAAAGCGACCAAAAAAGGACTTAATCTTTTGTGCACCCCGGGCAATGATGTGGAAAGTACCACCGGCTTGGCGGGGTCTGGCTGTAATGTGATTTGTTTTACCACTGGGCTCGGAACACCAACAGGAAATCCCGTGGCACCCGTGGTCAAGATTTCCTCGAATAATGCGTTGAGCAAAAAGATGTCGGACATCATCGATTTCAATACCGGTACCGTTATCACGGGAGAAGACACTATCGAATCAAAAGGCGAAGAGCTCTTGGAATATATCATTAAGGTGGCAAGCGGGGAAGAAGTTCCCGCAGCTGTTCGATTGGCCCAAGATGATTTTATTCCTTGGAAAAGGGGAATTTCTTTATAGACGAAGGGTGCCTTGGCCAATTGCTCGACATCCAAAGACTTCATTGATGTGACGAACAAGACCTTTGGTCTTTTTGCACCTTTAAAATATCTAATTAATTCCAGTTTGACATCCCACTAAGAAATCCTCACTTAATTTATTACCTTTCTACCTTGAAATCATAGCTGAGTCATTGAGCCCCACATGGAATCAGAGTTACGAACTTTAAAGCGTGGAGGACTAGATGCTTTTCAACTCACTGGATTTTGCCATATTTCTACCGATAGTATTTCTATTGTACTGGTTTGTTGCCAATAGAAATCTAAAAATTCAAAACTTTCTTATTGTCGTTGCCAGTTATGTTTTCTACGGATGGTGGGATTGGCGATTTTTATCCTTGATTTTGTTTAGCACCTTGGTAGATTATGCAGTGGGACGAAGGCTGTCGGTTGCAGTAGAAGGGTCCAAAAGAAAAATACTTTTATTTACGAGCGTCTTCGTCAATCTTGGCTTTCTGGGATTTTTCAAATACTACAATTTTTTTCTTGACAACTTTGTCAGCGCCTTTTCATTCTTCGGATCTGAAATCAACGCCAACTCACTGAATATAATTTTACCGGTAGGCATTAGCTTTTACACATTTCAGACCCTGAGCTATACGATAGACGTTTATAGGAAAAAACTCGAACCGACAAAAGACTTTATTGCTTTTGCGGCCTTTGTCAGCTTTTTCCCCCAATTGGTAGCCGGTCCTATCGAAAGGGCTACAAACCTACTTCCCCAGTTCTACAGAAAAAGAGTTTTCGATTATAGTAGGGCAGTCGATGGATCAAGACAGATTCTATGGGGCTTGTTCAAGAAAATGGTGATTGCCGATAATTCAGCCCAAATCGCCAATGAAATATTCAATAATTCTACCGACCACTCCGGTAGCACTTTGGTTTTGGGGGCAATATTTTTTACCTTCCAGATATATGGTGATTTTTCGGGCTATTCAGATATAGCCATTGGAACATCACGACTTTTTGGGTTTGACCTAAAGCAAAATTTCGCCTTCCCCTACTTCTCAAGAGATGTGGCAGAATTTTGGCGACGTTGGCATATCTCATTATCGACCTGGTTTCGAGATTACTTGTATATTCCGTTGGGCGGAAGTCGAGGCGGGACTTTGATAAAGATTAGAAATGTCTTTATCATATTTATCGTCAGTGGGTTTTGGCACGGCGCGAATTGGACTTTTATTATTTGGGGAGCTTTGAATGCTCTGTACTTTTTGCCCCTACTTTTGAGTAACAGAAACAGAACAAATTTAAATACGGTGGCACAAGGTAAAAATTTCCCAACATTGAAAGAGTTTTACCAAATGGGAATTACCTTTGGCCTGACTATTTTTGCTTGGATTTTTTTCAGGGCCGAAAATATCGAACATGCAATAAGTTACATTTCAGGGATTTCGTCATCGTCTCTATTTACGATTCCTGAATTTACGGGAATGATGAAGGCGCTGATGACCACCGCCCTGATAATGCCATTTATCTTGATTGAATGGCTGGGCAGGGAAGATCAGTACGCCATTGAAAAACTAGGCCTGGAGTGGAGGCGACCATGGAGATATATCATGTACTATGTAATCTTTATTTCAGTAATATTGTTTTCAGGTGAGGAACAACAGTTTATTTATTTTCAATTCTAGGTGATGAGGAGGTTTATTTTCAAATCGTTGTTTTTTGTTCTTCCTTTCACCATTTTATTGGGTGAAGGTTTTTTGCCTATTGGCACTTTTACGCATAGACCTTGGGAGGCATTGCTTTTTAGGTCGAGCAGTGCAATGCCTTTTTATCCCAATCAGACTTTTGATTTCATATCTGTGGGAGGTTTATGCCATCATACCCCATATGCCATTCGAAAGAAAGAAAATTGGGTCACCGATGAGCTGGGTTACCGAAACAACACATTTGTTGAAGACCCCGATGTCATATTGATCGGCGATTCATTTATCACTGGTTCAAGCATATCACAAGAATCGACGATAACGAATTTGCTCAAAGGTGAATTGAACAATAATAAAGTATACAATATTTCCCCTGCCGCATTTACAGATTTCGTTGATCTATATGAGCGTGGAATAATAAAAAAACCCAAGACCATTGTTTTTTCGTTTGTCGAAAGATTTGTTCCGACCCCAATAAAGTCGGCCGAAGAAAGAGCGGTCTCCAGAAAAGAAACGGCATTTGCGGTCTTTAAGGATAAGATGAACCGGTTTTACTCAAAGAAATACCTAAAGGCCCGAATTAAGGGTGAGGTCGGTAGTGGTATTCAAGGAACACCCGATTCGCGAATGTTTTTTCTAAATGGTAAGAATCAAGAATATCATTACGATAAACTAAGGGAAGTAGCCAACAACATTCTGAGCTATAAAGAGTATTGCGATTCGATAGGCGTTGATTTTATCTTTTTGCCACTACCGAATAAAGAAACCGTCTATTATGACAAGGTGCCTTTTGATACCCAACCCGATTATCTGGTAAAGCTTGATTCATTGCTTGGGAAAAAAGTAAATAGCATTAATGCCTTGGAATTGTTCAATGATTATCGGGAATCAAGTTCAGATATTATTTACCATCTTGATGACAGCCACTGGAATCCTAGAGGGATCAGATTGGTTGTAGCGGAACTCGCCCAAAAGCTAAGTGCGAGTGCGCCATAGCCCCCCGACCAAGGTGCTTCTTTCCATTTGCCGTAACTCGCTGGTAGACCAATATTGATAAGATTCTCTTTTGGCAAGGTGATTTGATCCAATGATACATTATTTCATGGTATTTTGAATTGTGATTACCAATTCCGCCATTATCTTTAAGGTTTTATGATTTCAGAAATGCATCAACTAAATCGAAACATCGTAGACAGACCAAAGCACTTACCGTTAAAAATAGTTCAATTTGGCGGGGGTAATTTTCTTCGTGCCTTTGTCGATTGGATGGTACAAGTTTTAAATGAAGAAACCGATTTCAACGGGGGAGTGGTAGTAGTGAAACCCACTGAACGTGGGGATTATCGGGAACTGAAATCGCAAGATGGACTTTTCACGGTTGTTTTGGATGGTATTAAAAGTGGTGAATTGGTTGCCAACAAACAATTGATCGATTGTGTGCAAGAAGTACTAAACCCTTATTCAGATTGGGATGCCTATTTGCGGTTGGCAGAGCATGCTGATTTGCGGTTTGTGGTTTCAAATACCACCGAGGCAGGTATCAAATTCAATGCAGAGGATGCTTTGGATGATAATCCTCCCAAGGAATTTCCTGCCAAATTGACGAGGTGGCTGTACCATCGATTTCAATTCTTTGAAGGGGATGAGACCAAGGGACTGATTTTATTGCCTTGTGAGCTAATCGAGAATAATGGTATCGAACTGAAAAGGACGATACTGAAGTATGCCGAACACTGGTTGTTGGGAAGCGAATTCAACGCCTGGATAAATTCGGCCAATCATTTCTGCAACACTTTGGTAGATCGGATTGTTTCGGGCTATCCAAAAGATCGTGCCGAAAAGATTCACAAAGCGCTAGGGTACGATGACCAACTTTTGGTAGCTGGGGAGTATTACCATAGTTGGGTCATTCAGGGCCATGAAATTGTTCAACAAGAGCTCCCGTTTGCCCAAACGGACTTAAATGTCGAATTGGTGGATGACCTTGTACGGTATCGAGAAATGAAAGTGCGCATTTTGAATGGGGCACATACCGCAATGGTACCGGTTGGCTATTTGGCCGGAATCCGTTTTGTGAATGATGCCATGGATGATGATAGCATCTGCGATTTTGTAGAATTGTTGTTGTGCGATGAGGTCAATACGACTTTAAATTTTCCAGAATCGGTCAAGAAAAGGTTTATTTCGGATGTTTTAGATCGTTTTAGAAATCCACTCTTAAAACATCAATTGATAAGTATTTCGTTAAATAGTACTTCTAAATTTGTAACTAGATTGCTCCCATCACTTATAGATTATTACAATAAGGATAAGGAGCTTCCAAAGCGAATTGTTTTCGGACTATCGGCTTTGATTCGTTTTTATAAGGGAGAATTCAAGGGAAAATCTATTGATTTGAAGGATGATGCCAAAGTACTTGGCTATTTTGTAGCTGCTTATAAAGCATTGGACAAAGCTGAAATTTCATTGCCGGAAGCCGTGGCGTCGATTTTATCGAACACCGAAATTTGGGGTCAAGATTTGACCCGCTTCGCAGGTCTGGTGGAACAAGTTTCGGCCAACATAAAAAATATTGAGACCCTGGGGATAAAGGCATCTTTGGCTACGTTGTAAATTTGGGTAAATAATTAAGACATGACAATCGACTCACATCAACACTTTTGGAAATATGAACCCGTAAAACACATTTGGATCGACGACAACATGGCGGTCATAAGAAAGGATTTTTTGCCCTCGGATTTGAGCACGGTCTACTCGGAAAACGGAGTTGATGGTTGTGTGGCGGTCCAGGCGGATCAGACCTTGGCGGAGACTGATTTTTTGCTCGGGCTTGCGAACGAAAACGATTTCATTAAGGGCGTTGTCGGGTGGGCAGACCTCCGTTCAGAATCGATTGATTCCGTTTTGGAGGAATACCATCCCCAGAAGAAACTAAAGGGTTGGCGCCATGTGGTTCAAGGCGAGGCGGATCATAACTTTTTGATGCGGAAAGAATTTCTAAGGGGAATCTCCTATTTGGAAAAGTATGGCTATACCTATGACATTTTGATATTTCCGCACCAGTTGGGAGCAACCCTGGAATTCGTAAAGCAATTTCCACATCAGAAATTCGTAATCGATCACATTGCGAAGCCTTATATCAAAGACGGGTTTTTCGATGGATGGGCCGTTTTGATGAAAGAGATTGCAAAACAAGAAAACGTCTATTGCAAACTATCGGGAATGATAACCGAGGCTGACTATGATGCTTGGAAACCCCAGCAGATCAACCCCTATATGGATTTGGTGTTGAACGCTTTCGGCCCTAGCCGGATCATGTATGGATCCGATTGGCCGGTCTGTCTTGTGGCCGGCACATATGCCGAGGTCAAAAAATTGGTGACCGATTTTATCGGTTCGTTGAATGACACGGAACAAAAAGCGATTATGGGCGAAAATGCAGTGGCCTTCTACAAACTCTAGTTTTCGTAATTGCGATTATTTCTCGAGCGTAACGCATTGGCTTCCGCATCCCCCATGAAGTGCTCTTCCCGTGGATTCCATTGCAAATCCCTACCAAGTTGGTAAGCAATATTGGCTATGTTGCAAATCGAAGACGAACGGTGTCCGGTTTCGACATCGCATAGGGGCCTTGTATTGTTTCTTATGGCATCGAGCCAATCTTTATAATGATTGCCGCCCGAGTCATACAAGCGCATATCGGAATCTTTCAATTCTGCGGTAAGAATGGTAGCGGGGGTGGCCTCTAAATAAGAGCGGCTGACATCCAAACTGCCTTCTGAACCGATAAATCTCACACCCCAACCCCGACCAAAATCTTCGTGTATCATTTCAATTCCGTTTTCGTAGAACATTCGTAACCCTCGTACGGCGGTTTTATCCTCTGGGGGCAAATAACGCACCGGCCCCGAATCATCCATTCCCAATCCCCACTGGGCGATATCGAACATATGCGCACCCCAGTCACAAAGAATTCCCCCGCCAACTTCCTTGAACTTTCGCCAATCAGGCCAAAAATCAACATTGTTTTTTGAGGGCGCCAATCGATGGTTGTAGGCCAATAGGGGGGCCGGCCCACACCATTTGTTCCAATCTACTTCTGCCGGAGTTTCTTCTTCCTCCAAGTCGTAATCGATTGCAGGATCGCCAACATTGACCAATACTTTGGTGATTTCCCCCAAATACCCATTTCTCACCAGTTCACACGCCTTTCTAAAATTTTTGCTCGAGCGTTGCATACTGCCCGTCTGTAAGGTTAATCCTGTTTTGTTCACCGTATCGACCAATTCGATTCCCTCTGAAATTCGATGGGTCAAAGGCTTCTCCAGGTAAACATGTTTACCTGCGTTCAAGGCGTCGATACCCATAAGTGCATGCCAGTGATCGGGTGTGGCAATTACAACGGCATCAATATCTTTTCTTTCCAACAACGCTTTGTAGTCGTCATAGAGCTCGACACTGTCGTAACCTTTTTGTTTCCGTTCCTTTGCATACTGCTTTCCCACATGTTTTTTGAACCAGTCGCGTTTTGTTGACCAGACGTCGCAGCCTGCCACGATCTGTGCCTGGGTTTCCGCAATGAACCTTCTGGCAAGCCCACCACTTTGCTTACCGAGACCGATGAAGCCAAGGTTGATTTTATCGCTAGGGGAAACAAATCCTTTGCCCAACACATGTCTTGGGATGATTGTAATGGCCCCAGCGGTAAGTGCCGTTCTCGTGATAAAAGATCTGCGTGACAGTCTGTTTTTGGTATCGGTCGTTTTCTTCATGAGGATGATTTTAATTTTTACGCTTAACGTTTTGATCTTTGTTTCAAAACCTGTGAAATATCCAGCGGGTCGTTCATTTCTTGTTGCAGTTTCAAGAGTTGGTTGAACAGGGTTTCGACTCTTTCCTGCTGTTCGGGAAGTTTGGCCAGGTCATTCATTTCTTCTGGATCCTTGTTCAGGTCGAATAACAGAATTTTGTTCAACTTCGGATAGACAATCAATTTATGTCCATCTTTACGGATCATCCGTTGCAAATCGACATACCCATTGTAAATCGCCTCGTAATTGCCCTTGGTTTTACTCCCGTCGATTAGGCCCATGATACTATTGAAGAACACATAATCGGGTTTCTCGATTCCGGCGAGCTCTAGGCTTGTCGCCATGGCATCCTGTAAATAAATGTCGGCATCTACTTTTTTACCAGCGGGCACATTGGGACCCATGATCATAAAGGGAGGCCTGATACTGTGATCAAACTGGGTTTGTTTACCCAATAATCCGTGTCGCCCGACGGCCAAACCATGGTCGGCCGTAAAAACGATATATGTATTGTTCATTTTTCCCGTTGCTTCCAAGGCGTCCAAAATGCCGCCGATTTGTTCGTCTAAATGGGTAATCAAGGCGTAGTATTCTTGAATGTGTTTTTTGACGGCATATTCGGTACGCGGAAAAGGACCCAACGCCTCATCCCTCAAATCAGGGCCATTCCCAATACTGTCCTTAAAAGGATACATGGGCAAAAAGCTTTTGGGCACACTGATCTTTTCAAGCGGATACATATCCAAAAACCGCTGGGGAGCTTGTCTCGGGTCGTGCGGGGCGTTGAAGGCCAAATACATAAAAAATGGATTATTGCTGTTTTTTGTCTGCTCGATAAAGCCCAAAGCATCGTCTTTCAAGACTTCGCTCCAGTGCTTCCCGCCTTGCCAAAAACCTCCAAATTTCTTGTCAGTCGCCGACCATGCGGTATCGCTCTCGCTTAATGGCCGATTATAACCCACAGCTCGAATTTCTTCTTCAGACTTGCCGTTTTCGATCATTTCATTGATTATCGGAATGGTACCTTGATGACTCCAGGAGTCTCTGGGCATTCCTGGGCGTACATGAACCACATTTTGGAATACACTATCGGCGGGTGCATCCACATGCCATTTACCGGTCATATAGGTGTCGTAGCCTGCCCTTTCCATAAGCTTGCCCCATGTTTTGTCATAATCCTTACCCTCCTTCCATCCTTGGCGAAATTTATTGACGTCCCAAACACTTCTACCGGAAATGATCATTGCCCTTGAGGCAACGCAAACCGCACCGTTCCATGCACCCATATTATAGGTATGGGTAAAAGTCGTTCCTTGATCGACAAAGCGATTGATATGGGGTGTCTTGATTTCGGAATTGCCCAGGGCATTGACCGCTGTATAGGTCATGTCATCTGCGAAGACAAAAACGAAATTCGGTTTTTTTGGTTCTTTTTTTTGCTCCTCCTTACACGACAAAAGTGTCAACAGCAAAAGCAGAACGGTCAATTTTTGCATGGGTTATATTTTTTCGATTTCTGTGTAATAAGCGGCGAACTCGACGCCATCTGAGGTCAAAAATTTGCTTTTCAATTCATGGCTTCCTTTGGTCAGGTTCGCTTTCACGCCAATGAATCGAGAATGATCTTCAAGATTGGCCTCAATGGTGTTGCCCCCGATTTCTATCACTCCTTTTGCGATGTTAATTACCTTGCCCTCGGGCAAGCCGTTCATGAAAATTGTTTCTTCAACTCGATTTGGTGAGGCATTCAATGCCAATTTTGATTCGGGCGAATAGCGATATAACTTGAAAAGATACGCGCCTTCCTCAACGACATTTATGCTGTAATAACCATCTGGATTGGCCTCGCCTTTTCTGATTTGGACTTGATTCCACGGAAGGTTGTTTTTCGTATGCATGTCATGGGCTGTTATCAAAACCGGATTGGCCTCTTGGTGCCCCAATGGAATTTCGGCATATCTGATATCGGGTTGGATGCTCGTCCACCAATTTTCATAAAAATCCTGCATTTCACTAACCCGTTCCGGATGGTCTTGCGCAATATCGTTTTCTTGCCCTTGATCTTCAGAAGTATTGTATAGTTCTATACCATTGACCAAACGCCATTCACCTTGCATTACCGCAGGACTTTTTCCTTTCTCTGGTAACTGATTTCGTTGGGTATCGATAACCAGCATTCTGTTGGAGTTGGTTTCTTGGCCTTTTAATACAGCGGCCATGCTCGTACCATCCAGTTCTTTTTTAGGTGAGAATGGAATATTTGCGAGTTCCGCCAAAGTGGGCAACAAATCGACATGGGCGACCAATTGATTGCTTTGGGCTTGCTGCATGATCGCGCCATTGGGCCAACTAATGAAGAAGGGTACCTTATGTCCACCGTCATAATGACTTCCCTTTATACCGCGTAACCCCGCATTGTAGCCAAATACCTCGCCCGTTTCTTTGGCTTTTGCGATTCCTCTTGCCGTGCCATTGTCCGTGGTAAAAATGATAATTGTGTCGTCGAATTGGTTTGAATCCTCAAGATGGTTTATAAGCCTCCCGAAATTGTCATCGATATTGGTGACCATTCCATAGAATCTCTTTTGGATATCGGTGAGTGGGGCATTCTCGTACATTTCGGCATATGAAGCAGGAACATTGAACGGTCCGTGTGCGGCGTTCAGGGCCAGGTACATAAAGAAAGGTTCGTCGCGCTGTTTTTGGGTATAGGCGATCGCCTCGTCAAACCAGACGTCCGTGCAATATCCTTTTGTCTTTTCAGGAACCCCATTTCTAAAATAGGTGTCGTCGAAGTAGTCGTTGTTCCAATAATCGGGAGTTTGCTGTACCCCGCCCCCACCATGATAAAAAGCATCTTGAAACCCTCTGTCATGTGGCCGGTACGGATAATTATCGCCCAAGTGCCATTTGCCCAGCATGCCGGTTCGGTAACCATTTCGTTGAAAGACCTCGGCTATGGTTTCTTCATCTTCCAATAAAATGGAGCAGCCGGCGATGGTATGCCAGGCGTTGTTTCTATTGGCGTTTCTACCCGTCATGATACCGGCTCTTGTAGGGGTGCAGGTCGTGCCCACATGAAAGTTGGTCAATTCGAAATATTGCTTTGCAAAAGCATCTAAATTCGGTGTTTTGACAATCGGATTTCCATGATATCCCAAATCGCCATAGCCTTGATCGTCGGTCACGATCAAAATAACGTTTGGTCTGATATTTGAGCTTTCCTCTTCGGTTCGACCTTCCTTGCAAGAGGAAGTCAAAAGTAGGCTTCCCAGAAGTAATGTAAGTCGAAGAGTGAGATGTGTTGTGAGTTTCACATTTTTGTTTTATTGCCTCTTTCAAATATAGAAAAGGAGTAGGACATTGCTAGTCGTTATAGCTATCTATAACAATAATTGTGAATGCGGTGTACAAAAATGACCATAAGTAGTAGCTTTGAAGTGATGAAGAGAATTCTTTTTGCCTTTACGCTAGTAATTTGCACGTCATGTGCCAGCGTTAAAAAGTACAATGCGCAGATTTCTGGCCTTCATTCCGTTTCCGAACTTCACGAAGATGTCGATAAGGCCTATTCGCAATTGCAACGTTTTCACCCAAAGTTATATCAATATATCAATAAGGATGAACTTGACGCAAAATTTGCGTCATTGAAAAATGCTATAGACCGCCCTATGGGTAGCAATGAGTTCTACGAACGGTTGGCCCCTGTTTTGAAAGAGGTACGGCAGGGGCATTTAATGTCAAGGCCTCCAACCAAACGATTTACCAATAAGCAGCTAAAGGCCCTGCACAAGATGAAATTCGAATTCAATGACCTTGATTTTGAAGTCTTGGAAGACAGGCTTTGGATAAGGGAAAATATGGGAAAAGACTCGACCCTGGTCGGGGATGAAGTTTTGGCAGTCGACAAGGAATCCGCTAAAAAATTACTTAAAAAATATAAAGGTCTTTTCGCTTCGGATGGGTTCAATACGACGTATCATGACCGGTATGTGGGTAGAAATTTTTCGAATTTCCATTATTCGGAAAAGGGATTTCGCGATAGCTTGATTCTACTGTTGAAGAAGAACGATTCGATCTACTTTCATACGTTTCGATGGATTGGAAAAGGAGAAGGAGGCAAAAAAGATAGCACACTGACCAAAAACCGAAAAACAGCTTCCCAAATAGATAAAAAAGATTTCAAGGAAAAAAAGAGGGAAAAGAAAAAGGCGGGCAGAAAGAGGGGCTATGTTCCCCATCGCAATCATTATTTGCGGAATTTTAAATTCATCGGCAAAGACAGATCGGTGGCCTATATGAAGATAAGGGGTTTTGGACATGGCAATCAAAAACGGTTTTATAAAGAAATATTCGCAAAAATTGATTCGGCGAAAAGCAAGAACTTGATTATAGACCTTCGCGACAATGGCGGGGGAAGCTTGGATGAAATCGAGAATTTATATGGTTATTTGACTTTAAAACCATTTCGTTTTATAAACAATGCGGAGACGAAAACCAAAATACCTGCCACGAAGGCCATGTTTTCAACGAAGGGAGTCGGTCTTTTTGGAGGAGTATTCAGATTGTTGGCAGCTCCTGGTGTTTTGATTTATGACCTGTTGCACACAAAGAAGGAAAATGGTCAACTTTATTACAGATTGACCAAGGCCAAAATGAAAAAACCAAAACAAAATAGCTTCAAGGGAAAGATCTATGTGCTGATCAACGGCTATTCTTTCTCGGCATCCACCACTTTGGGGGCCAACCTGCACGCCAACAAGCGTGCAGTTTTCGTGGGCGAGGAAACCGGTGGAAGTTATAACGGAACGGTTGCCGGCCAATCGAAATATGTTATACTGCCCAACTCAAAAGTGCGCATGAAATTCGGTATGATGCAAATCGAAACTCTACATAAGACCGAACCCAACGGCTATGGAATAAAACCTGACGTAGTAATCATTCCTACCCAAAATGATAGACTACAAAAAAAGGATCCAGAACTGGAGTGGGTGTTGAAGGATATTTACAAAAAATGAGAACTATTCGATTACCCTTAAAATCAACTTTCCCATTTTTTCACCCGAAAAGAGGCGCAAAAAGGTATCGTGAAAATTTTCGATTCCTTCATAAATGGTCTCACGACTTTTGAGTTTCCCTTCATGGATCCAAATGGAATATTGTTCAATCGCTTCGGAATAGCGATCGGCATAATCGAAGACCAGCATTCCCTTCATTGTAGATCTGGTAACCAATAACGCCATATAATTACTTGGACCCTCTATTTTTCCGGTTTTGTTGTACTGCGAAATGGCCCCGCAAATAACGATTCGGGCGTGCATTCTTAGATTGGCGAGGGCGGCGTCCAAAATTTCCCCTCCTACATTGTCAAAATAGACATCGATTCCCCTCGGACAATTTTTGGATATGGCGTCATAGATATTTTCGGTCTTGTAGTCAATGGCGCCATCGAAGCCTAGGTCATTGATCAAATAATCACATTTATCCTTCCCACCGGCGATGCCGACTACTTTGCAATTCTTGATTTTTGCAATTTGACCGACTAAACTTCCGACGGCCCCGGCAGCCCCCGAAACCAGAACGGTATCACCTTCCTTCAATTCACCTACTTCCAAAATACCAAAGTAAGCCGTCATTCCGGGCATTCCCATAATGCCCAAATATTTTTGCAAGGGCGCCAGCCCAGGATCGATTTTAAAATAGTTGTCACCATTGGTGACCGTGTATTGTTGCACACCTCCCCATCCGGAAACAAAATCGCCGACCTTGAATTTTGGGTTATTGCTGTTTTTTACTACTTCACCGACAGATCCAGCACGCATCACATCGCCAATGGCCACAGGTTCGATGTATGATTTGCGGTCTTTCATCCATCCGCGCATGGCGGGATCCAAAGAAATAAAATGCTGTTGGATCAGTACCTCACCTTCCTTGGGTTTGGGAATTTCGGATGGCATTAATTTCCATGTTGATTCATTAGGTAGGCCCTCTGGTCGCTCGTTCAGTAGAATTTGTTTGTTCATTGTGTTTTTTGGTTTTAAAAAGGAAGCTTTTTCAGGTCGACATTCCCGCCTGAAACAATAATTCCTACTCTTTTGCCTTGAAGCTCTGGTCTGGAATTCATAACCGCCGCCAACGCCACGGCACTAGAGGGTTCGACGATAATTTTCATACGTTCCCAAATCAATCTCATAGATGAAATGATTTCTTCCTCCGTAACCAAAACAATTTTCTTGACATGCTCTTGAATGATTGGAAAATTAACGCTTCCTAGATTGGTGCGCAGTCCGTCCGCTATCGTGTTCGTTGAGGTATTGGTTTCAATTTTGCCACTTTGCAAAGATCGATAGGCATCATCGACTTCCTTGGGTTCACCACCGATGACGGTGCAATCGGAACCAAAATGATGGGCAGCCAATGCCGTGCCCGCTATCAATCCGCCACCACCTACAGGAGCGAAAACAAAATCGAGGCCTGGATGTTCTTCCAGAAGCTCCATGGCCGCCGTGGCATTGCCATGTATGACATCGATATCATTTGAGGGATGGACAAAGGTCGCACCGGTTTCTTTACAGACCTGTTCAGCAACTTCCTCCCTTGATACCGGACTAGGGTCAGACAAGGTAATTTTGCCATCATAGCCCTTTACCGCTTCCATTTTTACCTTTGGAGCATTCGAAGGCATCACGATATTCGCCTTGATATCCAAACTTTTGGCTGCCAAGGAAACGGCTTGGGCGAAGTTTCCTGACGAATGGGTGACTACACCTTTTTCTTTTTGGGAGTCGGTCAACTGCATAATTGCATTCGTCGCCCCACGCATTTTAAAGGCACCCATCCGCTGAAAGTTTTCACACTTGAAATAGAGCGAGGCTCCAACGATTTCATCAATGGCACTGGAGGTCAGAACAGGAGTCTTATGAATGTAGCTCGCAATGCGATTATGGCATTCCAGAAGTTTAGTTTTGACCATTGCGAAAGCTTAAAATTAGCGAAGGAATACATGCATGTACAACCATTGGATTCAAGCGCTACAATTTAATTCAATTTCGCCAATTTGTCCGCAATGATTTTTTTCCTGAAATCCTGGTTGGTCCGCTTCATACTTTTTTGGTACCAAAATTTGGACAATTCCTCATCTTTGTCTTTCAAATATTCCGCCATACTTATCGAGTAATACAGATAATTATCTTCAAGAGAATCTTTTACTTTCTCCAATTCTTGGGAAGCTTCAAGGTTCCTTCCCAATTCAAAAAGGCAAACGGCTCTATTGAGCCGTATTACATCTGAATTGCTCATTTTTAAGAGTGTGTCGTAAAGCTTAATGATTTCGGCCCAATCTGTTTCTTCAAAAGACGCCGCACGCAAGTGCAGTGATGCGATCAAAGCTTCAATATAGAATCGGTTGAGGTATGTCGGTTTTTTCAAAAACTGAAAGCCCATCGAGATTAATGAGGCATCCCACTTGGTCCTGTCCTGTTTTCGCAATGAGACAAAGTTACCTTTACCGTCCATTCGAGACTCGAAACGCGCCATGTGAAAATAACACAACGCCAAGAAATGGTCAACTACCTGATCCTCAGATCGCTCTTTTAATAAATACCCTAACCTTAAGGCCTCGAAGCAAATATCCTCATTGATGGCATTTTTTGATTTAATGCTGACAGAATCATAACCTTCATTGAACATGAAGTATAAAATTGTAACTATATAGGTCACCTCGGATTTTGAAATGTCCGAAATGGCCATGTTTTTGAAGTAATGTTTTGGTAATTGTTTCAATTTGATTTTGCAACGTTGATGGCTTTTGTAAATATTGTCTTCTGACATCAAAAGACCATTTGCAATTTCGGTTACTCCGAATCCACAAATTGATTTCAAAGTAAAGATCAACTTATGGCGATCGCTGACTTTTAGTCTTGAGCAGGCCAATAACAGCTGAAGTTGTGAATCTTTTTGCTCTTTGGGATAATCGTCTTCCGTAAGTTTTAAGGCACTTTCATTGATATTGGCAATGGACTTCGAACTGCGTTTTAGTTCATTCACAAGATGGTTTTTGGCAACAATGTATAGCCAATTCTTGGGTTGCTTGGGGTACTTGTTATTCCATGATTTCAAGGCCTTGTAAAAAGATTCTTGCAATGCATCTTCGATTAGCTCAATATGCCTGGTGCCAAACCTTATGACCAAAGAAGAGAACACCTCTTGATAGAAATTTCTAAAGAGGTGTTCGGTTGTTTTCTTACTTGTGCTATGGTCACATTGCATAATCTTCTTCGGTCATCAAGTATCTGACCTCGGTAGTTCCGCCCCAGTGATGGTTCGGACATTTTTTGGCGATTTCTACTGCCGAAGCATAATCTTTTGCCTTAATGACATAATAACCGCCCATCAGTTCCTTCGATTCGATGTAAGGGCCATCTTTAACTATCGATTCCTTGCCTGTAATTAGCCTACCGTCTTCGTCTAGGCCACTTCCCGCAACAAATTGACCCGCCTTCTCAAGTTCATCGCGGTATTTCATATGACTTCCAATAAGGTTCTCCATTTCTTCGGGAGATAAGTTTTTGATTTGCTCTACATTTTCATGTAACAATAAAATGAAATTTTTCATTGTCCTAAATTTTATGGGTTATAACAGTAAAACAAAAAGGGATAGGGTTTTTGGACAATGTTTGGCATTCTTTTTTAGATATAAGGGAATGTGGTCGATTAAACAGTATTAGGATAAGGATGTTCCCAAGGCCCGCGATATTTGCGTTCCAACAATTTGGTCGCTTCGGGATCATCAAGAACGGTCATGCTTTTGGGGTCGTATAGCAAAGGCCTGCCCAATTCCATCGACATATTGGCCAAAATGCAACTTGCGGTGGAAATATGTCCTTCTTCAATATCGGCAATAGGCCTTGAATTATTTTCGATGGCATTTAGAAAATCGAGCATATGCCTTCTTGTGGCCGGTGCGGCGTTCAGTTCATTGTCTTTTTCGATCAAATCTTCAGGGTATTTCTCCTTTTCATAGAGCACGTCAAAATGAATAGGTTCCGCGTTTTTATCGTGAGGCACGAAATCGGCTTGCATTGTGCTCCCTGAGAGCGTACCCTTTTCACCATAAAGTTTGAACGACCAAGGATATTCGGGATCCGCAGGTGTGCCCCAAGTACGGTGTTGCCAGACGCAATTTAAATCGTCGTGTTCGAATATGGCGGTCTGCGTATCCGCAATATTTGACTTGCCATCGGTTTGTACATAAATGCCCCCGGTGGCCGTAATCTTTTTGGGCCAACCCAATTGCAACATCCAACGAACGGTATCATACATATGTACACACATATCGCCGGTTATGCCATTGCCATATTCCATGAAAGTTCGCCACCATCTTCGATGTGGAAGCCCATCATAGGGTCGAAGAGGGGCAGGACCCGTCCACATTTCATAGTCCAAGAAATCGGGTACATCCTCCAGAGGTGGATTACCATTGGCGCGCATATGAAAGTAGCAACACATATCTACGTGCTTAATTGTTCCTAAAAGGCCGGCATCAACTATTTGTTTTTTAACATCTATGAGATGGGGCGTGCTTTTTCTTTGCGTGCCGACCTGAACCACTTTATTGTATTTTCTGGCTGCTGCTACCATAGCTTCTCCTTCAATGACATCTACACTAATGGGCTTCTGAACATAAACATGGGCACCTGCTTTGATGGCGTCTATGCACATGAGGGCATGCCAGTGATCCGGGGTGCCGATAAGAACGATATCCAACTTGCTCTCGTCAAGTAGTTTTCTATAATCACCGTACATTTTGGGTTTCTTACCCGATTTTTGCCGCTGCGCAACCTGTTGGGCCGTACTTTCCATAAAATTCTTGTCGACATCGCACACCGCAATGACCTCTACATTGGCCACCTGTATTATTTTAAACAGATCGCTCGTACCATACCAGCCACAACCTATGAGGCCGACACGCCAGGGTTTGTCTTTTGGACCATATTCAAAGCCATAGGCCCCTAGGGACGAAAGGGCCAGAGCGGCAGTCGTTCCTTTGATAAAGTTTCTACGGCCCAGTCGATTTTTCTTCATTTCCATATTTTTGAAGCTTTTTTTGATCAAAATGTTCAGACTATCAAAGTACAAATTTTAACTGAATTGAAGTTTGAAGTTTCCCGGAATGCTAAATTCGACCGATCTTTCCTTTACTAGAGCCATAAAATAGTATTTTAGTCTTTTGGTTAAATCTAATTGAACGTTTTGAATTTATTAAGACCCATTTGCCTCTTTTTAGTATGCCTCACAATTGGCTCACTCGTCCAATGTCGGGAAAAAAAGGCCGAGAAGGCTTCGGAAAGTGAGCACAAGCATACCAATGCCTTGATCGATGAAACCAGTCCGTATTTGTTACAGCACGCCCATAATCCGGTTGACTGGAGGGCTTGGGGCGATGAGGCTTTTGTAGATGCCAAAAAAGAAAATAAATTGGTCTTGGTCAGTATTGGTTATTCCTCGTGCCACTGGTGTCATGTAATGGAAGAAGAGACTTTTGAAGATGAGGAAGTTGCCAAGGTCATGAACGAGAACTTTATCAATATCAAGGTAGATCGGGAAGAACGGCCCGATGTCGACCAAGTATATATGACCGCCGCTCAACTGATCGGGAGTGATTCGGGATGGCCCTTGAATGTCATTACCCTGCCAAACGGGAAGCCACTTTATGCCGGTACCTACCACACCAAAGAACAATGGACACAGGTATTGACAAAAATAAATGACTTGTACCAAAAAGACCCCAAGAAGGCGGAGGAATATTCAAACATGGTCGCGGAGGGTATTGCCGAAGTGAATCTCATTCAACCTTCTGAAAATTTTGAGCTGTTGAATGAAGATGCACTTACTTCAAGTCTTAATAAGTGGAAACAAAATTGGGATACCGATTGGGGGGGTGATTTAGGAAGGGAGAAGTTTATGGTTCCCGTAAATCTCGATTTTCTTTTGGACTATGCGGTACTTTCTGGTGATAGAGAAGCCGCTGAACACCTAGAGAACACTTTGGACAAGATTTTGCAAGGCGGGATTTACGACCATTTGGGAGGCGGATTTTTTAGATATAGTATAGACGAGAAATGGAAAGTGCCCCACTTTGAAAAAATGCTTTATGACAATGCTCAGGCGGTCGATTTATATTCAAAGGCGTACAAGGTTTTCAAGAAACCGGCCTATCGAAATGCCGTTTTAGAGACCATTGATTTTTTGGATCGCGAGATGAAGAATGCAGGTGGAGGTTACCACGCTGCCATAGACGCCGATAGCGAGGGGGAAGAAGGTAAGTTCTATGTCTGGGAGGAAGACGAGTTGAAGTCTATTTTACAAGGCGAATTTGGACTTTTCGCAGATTATTTTAACGTCGAACCCAACGAGGCCTGGGAAGAAGATAAATTCGTTTTGAACAAATCGCTACCCGATAAAGAATTTGTTGAAAAACATTCAATTTCCATGTCTGAATTGGAAGCTGCCAAGGCAAGTTGGCGAATGAAGTTGATGCAGGCCCGTGACCAAAAGGTCAGACCTCGTAGCGATGACAAGGTCTTAACTTCATGGAATGCATTGTTGATAAAGGGTCTGGTGACCTCCTATCAGACTTTTGGAAAAAAAGAATACCTAGAAAAGGCAGCGGCCATATTTGATTTTTTGGTGAAGAATAGTTGGAAGAACGAACAATTGGCACATTCTTTTAAAGAAGGAAGTAAGCGAAAAGAAGGCTTTTTGGAAGATTATGCCTTTTTGGTCGATGCAGCACTAGCGTTGTATGGTGCTACAATGAATACAGCATATTTGGAATTTGCCCAACATCTCAACGAAATTGCGGTTGAAAGATTTACCGATGGAGTAACAGGAATGTTCAAATTTAATCAAGGGGAAGAGTTGATCGCAAAAATTATTATGACCGATGATGGAGTAATACCCTCCCCAAATGCAGTAATGGCACATAATCTATTTCGATTGGGCCATCTGGTATATGATGTGGACATGATGGATAAATCGAAAAAAATGCTTTCTTCAATGATACCTGCAATAGAAGAGAATGCCTCAAGATACTCAAAATGGAATGCCCTATTAACGAATGTCGCCCATCCGTTTTATGAGATTGCCGTGGTTGGAAAAAAGGCGGATCCCCTTTTATCCGATTTACAAAGTAGGCATATTCCCAATACGCTATTGGTCGGAAGTAGAACCGAGAGCGAACTCCCACTTTTCAAAGGCCGTTATTCAGATGATGATACCTTGGTTTACGTGTGCCAAAACACGACCTGCAAACTTCCTGTCGAGACGGTCGATGAAGCATTGCAACAGTTGGCGAACTTCTAAACCGTCCTCAATTTCCAAAAGCTTTGTTTGACCCATAATATATAAAGCCTATTTTTTGATGTTCGTCGAAAAAATGTAACTTATCCCTTTAAATCAATCTTCACAGGAAGGACTAATACAAATTGAATATGCAGATAAAAGAATCCGCCGAGGTTTATGATGTGATTATCGTAGGTTCAGGCGCTGGGGGCGGCATGGCAACTAAGCAATTGGCAGATGCCGGGTTGAATGTTGCCGTCGTTGAAGCTGGCCCATTTTTTGATCCAAAGGACCCTGTCACCCAAACACAATTAAAATGGCCATACGAGTCGCCAAGAAGAGGTGCCGGTACCGACCGTGCCTTTGGCGGATGGGATATGTCTTGGGGCGATTGGGAAGTCGAGGGAGAACCGTATACCCATGCCGAGGGAACCAAGTTCATGTGGTGGAGATCTAGAATGCTGGGTGGTCGAACGAACCACTGGGGTCGTATTTCATTGCGTTTTGGCCCAAAGGATTTCAAAGGAAAAGATCGCGATGGGCATGGAGATAATTGGCCTATTGGCTACGACGATGTGAAGCCCTATTATGATAAGTTAGACAAGCTTGTGGGCGTTTTCGGAACCAATGAAGGTTTGGAGGATGATCCCGACGGATTTTTTCTTCCTCCGCCAAAACCTAGATTGCATGAACTCTTTTATATAGAAGGGGCCAAAAAAACGGGAATACCCGTTTACCCAAGTAGGATGTCGATGTTGACCAAGAGAATTAACGAGGATCGTGGCGTATGTTTTTATTGTGGGCAATGCGGACGCTCGTGTTCGGTTTATGCCGACTTCTCCTCTGGTAGTTGCTTGATATTTCCGGCACAAAAAAGCGGGCAGGTAAAGCTGTTTGTCAATGCCATGGTACGCGAGGTCACTACCAATGAGGAAGGCAAGGCTACCGGGGTTTCTTACGTCAACAAAGAAGACAGAAAGGAATACAAACTAAGGGGCAAGGTGGTTGTACTTGCGGCATCAGCTTGTAGTTCGGCACGTATTCTCTTGAATTCCAAAAGCAAGCAACATCCGAACGGATTGGGAAACAGTAGCGATCTTGTAGGCAAGTATTTGCACGATTCAACGGGCGCTAGTGCGGCCGGGGTGATTCCGGGTTTGATGAATCGCAAGGTATCATATAATGAAGATGGGGTGGGGGGCATGCATGTCTATTCACCCTGGTGGGGTGACAACTCCAAACTTGATTTTCCACGTGGTTACCATATCGAGGTTTGGGGCGGCATGGGCCAGCCCAACTACGGTTTTGGCTGGGATCCCAATGGCATGAACAAGTACTTCGGACTGAAAGTGGGAGGATATGGTGATAGTCTACGTGACGACGTAAAGAAATACTATGGTTCGGTAATTGGTTTTGGAGGCCGTGGTGAGGCAATTGCAAGAAAGGACAATTATTGTGAAATAGACCCGACGACTGTCGATCAATACGGAATTCCCGTACTGAAGTTCAACTATAAATGGTCAGATTTCGAACGAAACCAGGCCAAGCACATGCATGAGACTTTCGAGGAAATCATACATAACATGGGGGGTACTCCTTTGAGTGAAAAACCTGGAAAAGAGGATGACTACGGACTCCACGCTCCAGGTCAAATCATTCATGAGGTGGGTACGACGCGTATGGGTGATGACCCAAAAACTTCGGTGACCAATAAATTTCAGCAACTGCACGATGTGGATAATGTCTTCATCACCGATGCTGGTCCGTTTGTTTCTCAAGCGGACAAAAATTGCACATGGACCATTATGGCGCTTTCATGGAGGGCTTCCGATTATATTATAGAACAGCTTAAAGCGCAGAACATATAGATTATGGACAGAAGAAAAAGTATACAAACGATAATTCTCGGGGCAGGGGCCTCCGCCTTGGCTTTTCATGGTTGTAAGACGGATGCTGAAAAGGTAACCGAGGAAGTTTCGGCTACAACAGACACCAAGTATTTTGGACGCACCCCGGAAGAATTGGAGCGCATTGAAAAACTGAATGCAGAACAGCTTTTCAACGAACATGAAATGGAGACTATTGCCGTTCTTAGTGAGGTTATCCTTCCTCCCAAAGAACCGCACGGAGGCCCGCTGCAGGCCGATGTCCCCGAGTTTATTGAGTTCATGGGGAAAGATATTCCGACCATGGCCCCTACCTTGTTAGGTGGGTTGATGTGGTTGGATCATAAAAGCAATACCGAATTCGGAACCGAATTCAAATCCGCCACTTTGGAGCAACAAAAGCAAATATGCGATGCCATTTGCTGGCATGACACCGAAATTCCATTGGAGGAACAACCCTTGGAAATCCAGTTTTTCTATCTGATGCGTGGCCTTACGGTCACCGGGTATTATACCTCAAAAGTGGGGATAGCCGATTTGGGCTATAAGGGAAACATGCCCAATGTATGGGACGGGGTTCCCCAAGATGTGCTCGATCAACATGGCGTGGCTTACGATCCAGAGTGGATCGCCAAATGTATCGACCAGAGTACACGAGGCGAAATCGCAACTTGGGACGATGAAGGAAACTTACTTACTTAAAGAAGGTATTGGGTTTATTTAGGCTCCTCCTCATAGAAACGGAAGTGCCCCCTAATGGGGCGAAGGGGTTTGAACATTAAATAGTTAAATCAAAAAGATTCGCCTTCATGCGAATGACAGTTAAAATTGATGAATATGAAAAAAATCACAACTCTTGTTTTAGTATTGGCCTTTGGGGTTTCCCTAGACGCACAAGAAATAGGATTGCAGCTCTATAGCCTTCGCAATCAGTTTAAAACCGATGTGCCAGGCACTTTAAAGTTGATCAACGACTGGGGTATCACCAACTTAGAGGGTGGCGGTACCTACGGACTTGAAATGGATGAATTCAAGGGGTTATTGAAGAAAAATAATTTAGATGTGGTAAGTGTAGGAGCAGGCTATGACGATCTAAAGGATGGCAATCTAGACAAGATCATTGAGAATGCAAAAGCCTTTGGCGCCGAATATGTGATGTGCGCATGGATATCGCATGAAGGCAACAAATTTGATATCGAAAAGACCAAAGAGGCCACCGAAGTGTTCAATACGGCAGGAAAAATATTAAAGGAAGCCGGATTGACTTTGGCCTATCATGCACATGGCTATGAATTTCGTCCATATGAGGATGGAACTTTATTCGATTATATGGCCAAGAACGCAACGGATTTTGCTTTTGAAATGGATGTGTATTGGGTGCAACACGGAGGCGAGGATCCTTTGGCACTTTTAAATCGCTACCCTGAGAAGTTTGTGCTCTTGCATTTAAAGGATATGGAAAAGGGTACGCCAAAAGACAACACCGGGCACTCGGATGTTGAGACCAATGTCGTTCTAGGAACCGGGGAGGTAGATATTGCGGGCGTCGTAAAACGCTCCAAAGAATTAGGAATAGTTAAGTACATGTTTATTGAAGACGAGTGCTCGCGAGTGGTCGAACAGGTACCCCAGAGCCTCGAATTTTTAGCGGGTCTCGAGTAGAGATTTATAGATTAGAGAGACATGGGCTCCTTTCTTTTTTCAAAAGTAAGGAGCTTTTCTTTTTAATTATAAACGACTTATATTTAGAGGTCACCAAGTCAAGGGGAAATGAAAAATTTTTGGAGTTCGTTTTTAGGTATAGTCCTACTTATAAGTTGTTCGGGGAAGAAAGAGACTTCGGCTATCGTGCAAAAAGAGGAATTGCCCAACATAATTTGGTTGGTGGCAGAAGACCAGTCTCCCGAATGGTTTCCTATGTATGGCGATAGTACCATTTCACTGCCGAATTTGGAAACCTTGGCAGCTGATGGGGTAAAATTCACAAATGCGGTTGCCCCGGTCCCGGTGTGTGCGCCTGCCCGCAGCGCCTTGATTACGGGAATGTATCCTACAACTCTGGGTACCCATAATATGCGCACCTATGCCCCTGGCAGACGTGGAAATGACAAGCCGTATCCAAACCTTGATATCCCAAGTTATTCACCAGTCGTTCCTGAAGGGGTGAGAATGTTTCCAGAATACCTCAGAAGGATAGGATATTACACAATCAATGGCCCCAAAGAGGACTATAATTTTGAAAAAATGGAAGCTGCTTGGGATGAAAGTGGTAATGGACGTCATTGGCGAAAAAGAAACAATGGCCAACCCTTCTTTGCGGTTTTCAATTTTGCGGTTTGTCATGAATCCCAGATTTGGAAAAGGGGAAAGGATTCACTTTTCGTAAGTCCGAAAGATGTTCCCATACCTCCTTATTTTCCCGATAATGATACGATTCGCCACGACTTGGCCGTAAACTATAGCAACCTGAAAAGATTGGATGACCAAATCGGCCAGGTAATTGCCGATCTAAAGGAGGATGGATTATATAAAAACAGCATCATCTTTTTCTATGGTGATCATGGAGGCCCCTTTCCTAGGCATAAGCGAGCGCTGTACGATACCGGGTTAAAAGTACCTCTTATTATTAAATTCCCCGAAAATGAAAATGCCGGCGGTATTGATGAACGTGTGATCAGTTTTATCGATTATGCACCGACTATTCTTTCTTTGGCCGGAATAAGACCCCCAGAGGTAATGCAGGGAACAGCGCAGTTCGGAAAATTCGAAGCCGCGGAAAAACCGAAATATTCCTTTCATAGCTCCGATCGGTTTGATGGCCTTTACGACAGGCTGCGGGCGGTACGCACACAACAGTATAAATATATCAGAAGCTACGACACGACCATAAGCCATGCCATACCCAATAAGTACAGACAGCAAATGCCCATGATGCGTGAATTGAGAAGGCTTCACACCAGTGAGGAACTGAATGGTGACCAGGCTCGATGGTTACATCCGACAAAGCCTTATGAGGAGTTGTACGACCTTAAAAGAGATCCTTTCGAATTAAACAATCTGGTTCAAAGCCCAGATCTTAAAGACACTTTGGAGAACTTCAGAAGTGTTTTGAAAAAATGGACCTTTGAAACCCACGACTTGGGCGAATACCCCGAAAAGGAATTGATTGAAGAGTGGCTTCCAAAGGGAAAGCAAAAAAAATTGGGAACTTTGCAACTTGAAAAGACCAGCGAAGGTGTCGCCTTGATTCCCTCGAAAAAGGACGCTACGATTATTTGGCGAAAACCGCAAGACTCCATATGGTATGTCTATACAAACCCTCTTCCCAAAGACATTTCCTTTGAGGCCAAAGCCGAACGTATCGGGTTTGATGATAGCGAGGTGTTGCACTATAAACTAGATTAGGTCCCATGGTCTATCCCTTAACATTTTGATTCGTTAAATATCTACTAAAAAATTAGTAATATTACTAAAAAGTTAGTAGAATTACCTTGTAATTTTATTTCAATGAAAAAATTGACCGAACGTGAAGAGCAGATCATGCGAATAATTTGGCATAGGGACAAGGCGTTTATTCGTGATGTTGTTGAGCAACTTCCAGAACCGAAGCCCCATTACAATACAGTTGCTACGATTGTTAAGATTTTGGTGAAGAAGGGTTTTTTAAAGTCACAAAAGATGGGAAATACAGACCTCTATCTTCCAGAAGTGTCGATTGATGACTATAGAAAGGAAGACATCAAAAACATCAAGGAGAAATATTTTGGCAACTCTTTTCCTAAAATGATGGCCCATTTCGCTAAACAGGAAAAACTTTCAGACAAAGAGATAAATGAGCTGATAGCAATTATCAAATCGAAAAAAAAATAGAAATGGTATTTCTTTTAAAAGCGGCTATAGTGCTTTCGATACTATTGGGTTTTTATAAACTTGTTCTTCAGGAAGAAAGTTTTTTTAGCATCAACAGGGGGTATTTACTAAGTGGCTTGGTGCTGACCTTTGTGCTTCCGTTTGTTACGCTTCCAGAGTTGGTGGATCATCAGGGTATTGTAGAGAAAGTGGCTTCTGGGAGTACAATTATGAACACCAATGAACCTTCTGTGGAGACCATATATCTTCTTCCTGACGAAGTTCCCAACTACGAAATCAAAGAAAATGCAGATGAGGTTATTCCCTCCAATTTAAGCAGTGATATTGGAACAATGCATTGGATAGGTCTTCTGTATTTCTTTGGAGTGATAATACTTTCGTTGAATTTCTTTGCACAGCTGCTGGCCATATTCCTCAAAGTCAATGGAAGCAAAGACCGCCTTAGAAATAATCGATGTATCATTTTAAATCAAACCGACGAAACCGAGCCTTCTTCTTTTTTCAACTATGTTTTTATTAGTCCCAGCCAATATGATAAAAATACCTATGAACAAATCCTCGAACACGAGAAAGTACATGTACAGAAGTATCATTCAATAGACCTATTACTTTCCGAATTGGCCATTATTATTCTCTGGTTCAATCCATTGGTTTGGCTATATCGAAAAGAACTCGAAAAGAATATCGAATATCAAACTGATGCATCGTTATTGGAATCTAAAAAAGTGGATTCGGAGGACTATCAAATGAATCTTTTAAGTATTGCCAGTCATAAAAAATCGAATACCCTGGTTTCGAATTACAATCAATCATTAATCAAAAAACGAATAATCATGATGAACAAGAAGAAATCGAACAGCCACAATTATTGGAAGTACGCATTCATTGCACCTACCCTTTTCGTGACGCTTTTGGTATTGAACCAGCCTATTGCTCTCTATGCGCAAGAAAATGAATCGACCTCTTTGATCGATGTAGATAGAGAACGCGAAAACGAGTACGACGAAGGGTATGATGAAGACCTCCCTCCCTTTTTGAGGGCCGTCCAGAAAAGGCGATTACGAGATGGTAGAAAAGATGCTCAAAGAGGGCGCTGATGTGAATATGTTGGTCAATGGTGACGGTTCTGCACTGACATTGGCAATAAGGCACGGCCATATGAAGGTCGCAAGGCTTTTGTTGGAAAATGGTGCTGACCCTGAATTAGGTACACAGTCTGACGGTTACCCGCTCTGGATAGCGGCCCAAAGCGGAGATTTGGATTTAGTGACAATTTTGGTTCAGCATGGGGCCGATGTAAACCAGAGTTTTCCAGGTGATGGCAGTGCCCTTATTCAGGCCTCAAAAAATGGGGATTTAGTGATGTCGAAAGCGCTTGTCGATATGGGCGCCGACGTAAATATGCCTGTAAGCGGTGATGGTAACCCTTTAATCATGGCTTCGAAAGGGGGGTATCTAAAAGTGGTCAAGTTTTTGGTGAAAGAGGGCGCAGATGTCAACTATGAAGTAGCTGGTGATGAAATACCGCTCATAAATGCCAGTGAACAAGGACATCTAGAAGTTGTGAAGTACTTGGTATCGGCAGGAGCCGATGTGAACAAAGTTTGCAAAGAAAAAATCAATGGGAAGATAAGAGTCCGTACCGCTTTAAAAATGGCCACAAAAAATGGGCATGATGAGGTAATTGAATACCTCAAGAAAAATGGTGCCACAGAATAAGATCGGCTAATTGCGATGGTATTTCAAACTGCCTGTTTCAATAGCAGGCAGTTTTATTTTACCCTTCTAAACATCAACAACCGTACATCAATCCCCCCACTGCCGTCCATATGTGGAGATTTGAGTACAAGTGGATTTCTTCCCTTTTGAAGCCTGATATTGCCCAAAACTTTTGGTTTGAAGTTTTTGACGTATGATTCGATTCGCGGATCACGATCATTTTCCATTCCGGTCAGTGGAGGGTCATGTGCTTCCGTTATTCGGGTAAGCAACAAATTGTTTCCATGGGACAGTTGAACAGCGACCCCCGAATTTTCAGGTTTCAATGTATAATACAGTTCAACCTCGAACTCACCATTGGCCAAGACTTCAACATCCCAGGTGATGGAATCTTTTACATTTTTCCAGTTCGTAAAAAACGTATTGTTCGGGTGCCGATTGCTACGCTCGATATTGCCGTGGGGAATTCCATCACGGGCGGGAATTTGGGTGTATTCATAGTCGGGATGTCCCAAAGTAAAGGGTCTGTCATCTTTTTCAGGAGGCTTTACCATGGCCAACCAATCGCTTTTGGCTTTTTTTAATGTATTGGCAATTTCCGGAAACTGTATGGTAACATCTTTGGTCTGACCGCGATCTTCGATTATATCGTAAAGGCGATTTTCATGATCTAACCGATAGTTCTGTGAGCGAATACTGGTTTTGCCCCTCCAATGGTTAACGATTAGCCGATCTTCCCATTTTGGGTTTTCATGCAGCAATAACGAAGAGAGGTCTTTTCCATCAAGGGCTTTTTCAGTTTTGGCTTCGACTCCGGTCAATCTTATCAAAGTAGGCAACAGGTCGATGGCAGCCGCGATATGGTCGATTTTTTTTCCGAGGAGAATTTTGTCCTTCCACTGAATAAAAAATGGAGATCGTACTCCGCCTTCATCCGTAGAACCTTTTCTGCCTCGCATTTCGCCGTTGTACCTCCATCCATTGGGGCCGTTATCGGAAAGATAAATGACAATCGTGTTTTCCTCGATATTCAATTCTTTGAGCTTTCCGATAATTCGCCCTACGTTGAAATCGATGTTTTCCACCATGGCCAAAGCGGCCCTCGTGAAATTTTCGTTTTCCGCTTCTTCTCCATGATATTTCATTTCAATTGGTTTGTCCACGAAATTGTTCCAATATTCATCGGGCACTTGCATGGGGCTATGTGGGGTATTGAAGGGGAGGTATAAAAAGAAAGGATTTTCTCGGTTCTTTTCCATAAAATCGAGCCCGTGATCTGTAAGGTCATCCACCAAAAAACCGTTTCCCTTTACAATTTTGCCGTTGTGTTCCAACATAGGACTGAAGTAATTGCCCCAATGGCCCGAAGTAAATCCGTAATAATCATCGAAACCCTTTGAATTGGGATGATAAGGGGGTTGCATGCCATTGTGCCATTTGCCGTAGGCGGCAGTTTTGTAGCCAGCTTGTTTCAGTATTTCGGCGATTGTTGTCTCGTCATGGTTCATGCGCTCACCTCCTGCAGAGGTACGATAGACCCCTAGGCGCGAAGCATATCTCCCTGTTAGGAGCTCGGCCCGTGTAGGCGAGCAAACGGGCTGTACGTAGAAGTTTTCAAGGGTCGTCCCATTTCGGGCCAGCGCGTCGATGTTTGGGGTATTGAGGTTGGTATTTCCATGAATGCTCAAATCTCCCCAACCTTGATCATCGGTCAGAAATAAAATTATGTTCGGTTTCTTTGAAGCTGTTTCGATGTTGGATTTTGATTTTTCCTGGCACGAATGGAACAATGTCAGCAGTATGAAAATGGCAAAACGACTTTTCATGAAAACTTGATTTTTGGGTAAAGGGTTGACCGATTGGATTTCTTAAAAGTACTGATTTTACGCTTATTTAAAGGAAATGGGGGAATATCAAGAAGGCCGATCCAAATTTCTTCAAAGGAAAAATATCGCTATCTTAAGCAGCACAAATTAAACTACCAAAATGCCCTTATTACCAAATAGACTATGGCCTGTGGTCTTGATTTTTTCGTTGGTCTCATTCTTGGCTTCGTGCGAATTTGAAAAAACGGAAAACAACTTTTTGATTGAAGGAAACTTAAGAAAATGGCAACCCATCACTTTGACCTTTGAAGGCCCTCAGGTTTCTGAGACCGACAGCATCAATCCTTTTTTGGACCATGGTCTTTGGGTCATTTTTGAAAATGGGGAGCAAAAATTTTCGGTTCCGGGTTATTTTGCCGCAGATGGCGATGCGGCGAATACCAGTGCCGAGAGCGGCAACAAATGGCGTGTGAAATTCTCCCCTAATTTGGTAGGGGATTGGAAGTTTGAGGCCTTTCTTTTGGATGAAAAAGATATTGCCGTCACTCCGTTTAAGCCTCCCGAAGATGACAAAGATATCTGGAAGACCTCTGGCAACTTCAAAATTTTACCGGTCGATTCCACAGCCACCGGATTTTATCAAAAAGGCAAAATAACCTATGTGGGTACACACTATTTGGAGGAAGGCGAGACCGGAAAAGCCTTTTTGAAGAACGGAGTGGGGAGTCCCGAGACTTTTTTGGGCTATCACGAATTCGACGGCACTTTTAAAAACGGAGGGGCTTTTACGCCGACTTTGAACAATGGCTTGCACGAATATCCGTCCCATATAAAAGATTGGAAGGCCGGAGATGTCACCTGGGCGAACGGAAAAGGGAAAGGCATCATCGGCGCTTTGAACTATTTGGCCACCAAAGAAATGAACAGTATGTATTTCATGGTCATGAACGAGCATGGAGACGGTGATAATGTCTGGCCCTGGATTGCCCCTGATGAACAGACCCGCTACGATGTCAGTAAGTTGGAACAATGGGAAAAAGTATTTACCCATATGGACAAACTGGGGATCGCTATGAACGTTTTTACACAAGAAACCGAGAATGATACCATTTTGAACAAAGGTGAGCTGGGTCTTGAGCGAAAACTCTATTACAAGGAATTGGTGGCCCGATTTGGCCATCATCTTGGGGTCGTTTGGAACTTGGGCGAAGAGACGAATCGAAGTACGAAACAGTTAAAAAGTTATGCTTCCTATATTCGAAGTATCGACCCCTATGATCATCCCATAGCAGTTCATAACCACGTGCGCGTGACTGGAAAACGAATGGAAGGTCGCCCCTTGGATCCCATCAAAGAAACTTTTACACCTCTTTTGGGTTATGCCGATTTCGAGATTCCGTCGATACAGATGTTCGATACCACCGAGGTGCATCAAGAAATAAAAAAATGGCTAAGACTATCAAAGAGCAAAAAGAAACCCTGGGTGGCCTATTTGGATGAAATCGGGCATTGGGATATTGGTGTAACCACTGATACAGCGGCCAATAACAATTATGCGGCGGTTATGCGAACAAGCCTATGGGGCAGTTTGATGGCCGGTGCTGCCGGTACCTCTTGGTATTTTGGCGGATTGGACATGCCCAACAACGATATGGCCGCAGAGAATTTTCGGGCACGCGACCAATGGTGGAGTATCAGCAACAATGCGAGAAGTTTTTTCGAAGACCATTTGCCCTACTGGGAAATGAAAAACCATGATGAATTGCTAAGCAATAAAAAAGTTTTTTGTTTTGCAAAGAAGGATGAAATCTACGTCGTCTATTTACCCAAGGGTGAGACCACAGATCTTTCGATAGGGGATGGGGCGTTTACCATTGCCTTTTACGACCCAAAAAAGGGTGGAAAATTGTATGATAAACAGAACGAAGGTTGGAAGATTACCAAACCGAACAGTGTCGAACTTTCAGCCTATAATGGTCAAATTGATAAGGATTGGGTAATAGTTATAATGAGGAAAGCACAATGAAAAAATTGAAGTTGGTCTTAATCTTTATTTTGGTGGGTCTGGCCTGTAAACAGAGCCCTGGTGAAAAAAAGAATGGAAGCGAAACCGATAATAGGAATGTCGATAGCATTTCCGATAAAAAAACGGTTGCGAAAAAGTCCTTCCGAACTTTCGAAAATCTTGCCGATACCACCTTTGTCCGCTTGGCCGACTTCAGCGACGGCTTTGCCTTTGATATGCGTTACGCCACCGACAACAATTTTTTAAAGGAAAAAGTATATGAATGTGCGGAATGTTATACACGGGTCAAAACGGTAAAGGCACTTCTTGCGGCCAATTCCGATTTCAAAAAATCAGGGGTGAAAATAAAATTCTTTGATTGCTACCGCCCGAACTCGGTGCAGTACAAAATGTGGGAAATCGTTCCGAATCCGCAGTACGTGGCCAATCCCAAAAAGGGATCTATCCACAATAAGGGGGGTGCGGTCGATATAACCTTGGTTACCCTAGATGGGAAGGAATTGGACATGGGAACCGATTTTGATTTTTTTGGAAAAAAAGCCTACCATGACAATTACGATCTTCCAGAAAAAATTCTCGATAACCGAAAGCTATTGAAAGAGACCATGGAAAAACATGGATTTTGGTCTACCCGCACGGAATGGTGGCATTACAACCTTCAAGGCGCCCATAAAGACCCCATAGCCAACTTCAAATGGAAATGTAAATAACCAAATCAAAAAAAATGAAATCACAAATAACGACCCTTCTGGTTTTTTTAATATTCCCCGTAACGATCTGGGCACAAGATGCCATTATACCGTTATGGCCAAAAGATAAAATTCCCAATCGAATCGAATCCGATGAAAAGGAAATACATACGCAAGGCGATGACCTGTTGCGAATAAGTAAGGTACAAGAGCCGACCATTGAGGTTTATCTACCCGCTAAAGCCAATGCCAACGGACAGGCCATGTTGATTTTTCCCGGAGGAGGCTATCAAATATTGGCCTATGACTGGGAAGGCACCGACGTCGCCAAGTTTTTGAATGGAAAAGGAGTTGCCGGCATTGTGGTCAAGTATCGCCTTCCGTCTTCCAAATCGCAAAAAGACAAGCATCTCGTGCCGTTGATCGATGCCCAAAGGGCTTTGCGAATGGTAAGGAGTAAGGCGGTCGATTTCAACATCGAACCTGACAAAATTGGTATCATGGGCTTTTCGGCAGGGGGCCATTTGGCCTCCACCTTAGGTACGCATTTCAACGAAAAGGTATACGAACCGATAGATGAAATCGACGATCAAAGTGCACGACCCGATTTTATGGCTTTGTGTTATGCGGTGGTTTCGTTTAAACAGATGTTTGCACATCAAGGATCTCGGAAAAAGTTATCGGGAGATGATGCGGAACCCTCGATTATTGAATACTTTTCAAACGAAGAGCAGGTTTCCGAAGATACCCCGCCCACCTTCTTGATGCATGCCGCGGATGACCCCGGTGTTCCAGTAGACAATAGTATAGCTTTCTTCAAGGCCTGCAAGGAAAAAGGTGTTCCGGCCACAATGCATATCTATCCAACCGGTGGACACGGATTTTCCCTTGCTAGGGACAATAAGCATTTAAGGGGATGGACAGAGCGCATGTTCGAATGGATGGAGAGCTTGGAGTGATGCACTGACACTACTTCGCCGTCCAACCGCCATCTACGGTCAACATCGCCCCCACCATATAGTTACTTGCATCACTAGATAGAAAGATGGCCGCACCCTGAATCTCTTTTAATTCACCCCATCGGGCCAAAGCCGTGGCTCCCACAATGAACTTTTTGGCTTCGGGGGTGCCCGCAATCGGTATATTCATTTCTGTTAGAAAAGGACCAGGGCAAATAGCATTCACGTTGATATTGAAAGGGGCCAATTCCAAACCCAACGACCTTGTCAATTGAACTACAGCACCCTTACTCGTGGCATAAGGTGTTCTATTGGCGAGACCTACAAGTCCTAAAGTACTCGCCATGTTGATGATCTTTCCCCGACCGTTTGCCTTCATATTGGGTATAACTGCGCGAGAAACATTCCACGTGCCTTCGACATTGACTTTCATCACCTGATTGAACTCTTCGGGTGTTAGTTCGTCGATTGCCCCGCGAATGTTGATACCGGCACTGTTGATCAAAACATCCACACTGCCAAACTCTTCGGTAATTTCGGACACTACCTTCTCGACCTCGCTCAGATCGGTAACATCTGCAGAGTACGCTTTTGCGATGGTCCCAAAATCATTTTGCAGTTGCCCTGCAGCGGTTTTGCCCTCCTCTAAATTACGGTTGAGCAACATAACATTCGCTCCGGCGGAGGCCAGCCCTGCGGCCATCGCCAGACCGAGGCCTTTTGAACCTCCTGTTATTAGGGCATTTCGCCCATTCATTTCAAATAGTTTTATTCCAGGTAATTTACTGTCGGCCATAGTTCAATCGTTATTTGGTCTATTTGAAGCCATAATTTTGCTTCGCAGTGGTTAAACTTATTTTGTTGTTTTCAATTTCCAACCTTAATTGTTCATCTCCAGATTTATGCGAGATTTTTGCAAGCGGATCTTTAGACTTCTGTGTTCTTACTTTGTGCAAGAATCGGCCTAGTTCTTTTGCCGAAATCTGATCAAAAGTGGCCCAATATTTCTCCGTCAAGCAGGGAATCTTTAAGGGGTCTCTCGTAATCATTTCAAGATTGAATCGAATATTTGGGTTGGCTTTTCGTATCACTGAAATCATTTCCTCAATGTCTAAAAAACCTTCACCTAGATTTACCTCCGACAACAGAAACCCATCTTCATATTCGTCAACTGCCATATCCTTTAAATGCACTGAAAAAGAGTAGGGGGCAAGTGACTTGACAACTTCCATCGGGTCTTCAAGTAGTGAGATATTGTTTCCGGTGTCCAAGGTCACACCCACCCATTCACTGCCTAGATCGTTCAAGATTTTCGTCATTTCGTCTATGCGCCAGTCCTTATGATTTTCAATGGCAAGTTTTAATCGATGCTTTCGAACAAGGGGCTCTGCTCGCTGCAACGATTTTATCGCCTCTTTTTTGAACTTCTGAAAAGCCTCCATATTATCAAAAGTCTCGTATCGTCTTCCCGATAAGCAGGCAGCCCTTAGAATACCAACACCGGCTTCCTTGGCCGCGATGACCTCTTTTTCGAAGCGTTCGCTATCCCTATCCGTTTTGGGCAACCCTACTTGCCCTTCCAAAAAGACATTGAGTTCCCCAGCGCGCCTACGAATCTTTTTGGCGAACTTTTTGTCCCAACCTCTTATTCCGGCCTGAACACCGCCAAAGCCCAATTCAGAACAATGTTCCAAAAAATCCATTGAATTGGTAAAAGGCGGGTACAACGTGCTCTCAATATTTCGAAAAGCACGTATCATATAAGAGGCATGGGCCACACCAAATCGCGTTTCGGGAGCCACGAAATCAAGGGACGGCAAGATGGGCAATGACATCGCCAATCCTCCTGCCACTGTATTTTTTACGAATGCCCTTCTTCTCATTTTTTGACTTCTCAAAAGGTGATCATCCAAATTACATTATTTTTTCAACTTCCTCACTTTTTCAAATAATCCACCACCGTATTTTGACAACTGCCTTAAAGATGATAACTTGTTAACTTGCTTTTTGGGGATTGCACTCAAATAGCCAAAACCACAAACGACCAACATTATGATTTCGATTCTTCTACTTGTTTTAAGCGTTCTGATAATAATAATTCTGACCGCAAAATTCAACGTGCATCCTTTTCTGGCCCTGCTCGGGGCAGCAATTTTCTTTGCGCTGTTTTCAGAAATGACCCTGGCCACCTTGGTGCAATCGATCAATGATGGTTTTGGCGGCACTTTGGGCAAAATCGGAATCGTGATTATTCTTGGGGTGATTATCGGAGCTTTTTTAGAGCAGACCGGAGGAGCCTTTAAATTGGCCGAGGTAGTTCTAAAGATTATAGGAAAAAAACGAGTTCATGAGGCCATGGGCATTGTTGGCTTTATTGTTTCCATTCCCGTGTTTGCCGATAGTGGATTCATCATTCTTAACCCCTTGAACAAAAGTTTGACCAAGCGTGCCGGACTTTCCATAGTCGGAACCGCTACAGCTTTGATATTGGGCCTGATGATTACACATGTTTTGGTTCCTCCGACCCCAGGTCCTATTGCTGCGGCGGGAATAATCGGGGCCGATGTAGGATTGGTCATGTTGGTCGGTTTGATTATCGGACTGCTATCATTGATAGTCGCGGTTATTTATTGTAAAAAAATGGGCTCTAAAACCTATATTGACCCCAATCCCGATTTATCTGATACTGAAATTGAGGAGAAAGTAAAGAAGGCGCCAGGTGCCTTTAAGTCTTTTTTGCCTATTCTTATTCCGATTTTATTGATAGTTGGCAAGTCGTTGATGGATTTCAATATTACCGAAGCGGATCAAGAATTGGGCTGGGTGAAGGTTGTTTCTTTCTTGGGCTCTCCTGTTATTGCTTTGATCATCGGTATGTTTTTTGCCTTTTTGTTACCCGCAAAATTTGATAAGGAAATGCTTGCGACCACCGGTTGGGTCGGCAAGGCGCTGATGGATGCCTCCAATATTATTTTGATTACGGGCGCTGGCGGTATCTTTGGAACCATATTGCAAAAAAGTGGGATTGCAGATGTCCTGGCCGATTCACTTTCCGGTGCAAACCTGGGAATCTGGTTGCCGTTCTTTTTGTGTGCTGCGATAAAAACCGCCCAAGGATCTTCAACGGTGGCCTTGATTACAACGGCATCCATTGTTGCTCCCCTATTGGGTACCTTGGGTTTTGTAACCGATATTGATAAGGCGCTGGTCGTATCGGCAATAGGGGCAGGTGCGATGGTGGTCTCCCATGCAAATGACAGCGGGTTCTGGATATTGACGCAATTTTCCGGTATCGATGTGAAAACAGGTTATCGGGTATATACTTTGGGCACTTTGGTCGTGGGATGCTTTGCGGCATTGCTCATTTTCGCGGCGAGCTTTATTTTTTAGTCCTTCCCATGAACCAGCCAGCTGGCGGACAGGGACGGGAATCTTATATAATTTGGGGTGCGGTTGACTAGTAGAATGTATTTTTCAAAACGGAATTTTACTGCCTTCATCTGTTCCAAAGTGATTCTATCAATGACTTTGGGCCTACTTCTTTTTTGTTGCCGGAAACCTGTTTCCCCGGCATTATCCCCCGAAGAGGCACTCGATTCCTTTGTACTTGCCGATTCGGAGATCAAAATTGAATTGGTGGCCTCGGAACCTCTGGTACAAGATCCCGTTGCCATAACTTTTGATGAAGGTGGGAGACTTTGGGTGGTCGAGATGCTTGGTTTTATGCAGGACATAGATGGGACCGGGGAGAATGAAAAAATCGGCCGAATTTCCGTACTCTTCGATGATGACCAAGATGGCCGCATGGATAGAAGCACCATTTTTCTGGATAGTTTGGTCTTGCCACGTGCTATTGCAGTAGTCGATGGTGGTGCCCTGGTGGCGGAAAATATACCGCTTTGGTACGCAGAAGACACCGATGGGGACTTCAAAGCCGATAAAAAAATATTGATCGACGCAGAATATGGCGGACAAGGAATGCCCGAACATTCGGCAAATGGACTATGGCGTGGTATTGATAATTGGTATTATAATGCCAAGTCGAAATACCGGTATCGAAGAATAAATGGTGAGTGGATAAAAGAGGAGACCGAGTTCCGGGGCCAGTGGGGCATCTGCCACGATGATGCCGGAAGACTTTTTTACAATTATAACTGGTCGCAATTACATGCCGATTTGGTACCACCAAATTCTTTGGGCCAGAATAAGAACCATACACCATCGAGCGGTATAGATCATGGACTTACCCTTGATAGAAGGGTTTTCCCCATTCGAAGTAATACCGCAATAAATCGAGGTTACGTCCCCGGTACTTTGGACGAACAAGGAAGGATTCTCGAATTTGCCTCGGCCTGTGGCCCGTTGATCAACCGTGGCCGTGCATTGCCAGAATCGTATTATGGCGACGCCTTTGTCTGCGAACCGACCGCAAATTTGATTAAGAGAAACAAAATCGTCGAAGACGGCTTTATACTGAGTGCCGAGGGCGCTTATGAAGACAAAGAATTCTTGGCATCGACAGATGAACGGTTTCGGCCTATTTCATTGGCCTCCGGACCTGATGGGGCTATGTATGTGGTCGATATGTACAAGGGAATCATACAGCATGGCCCATATATGACACCCTACCTGCGGGAGGAAACTTTAAAACGGGGGCTCGATAAGCCCATCCATATGGGCCGCATTTGGCGAATTACGTCTAAAGAGGATAAAACTGAGGATGTTCCAGATCTTGCGACAATAGGGGTGGGCGAACTGACCAAGCAACTCAATAGTGGAAATGGTTGGACTAGGGATACTGCCCAGCGTTTGTTGATTGAAAAGGATGACCTATCAGTTATATCGGGTTTAGTGCAAATATTGGCTGGAAAAAATTCATTGGCCCAATTACATGCCTTATGGACGATGGAAGGGATGAATTATCTACAGCCAGCCATTCTTATGACCGCGGTACAATCAAGAGACCCTAGAGTTGTACAAACGGCCCTACGCCTCTTATTGTTGGCGGCCCAGAAAAACCCTGATATTTTAAAAGCCATTGAGCGCATTATCCAAGATAATTATGACCAAGCCGAATCTACCGTAAAAATGCATATGGTGCTCGCAAGTGGTGAAATAGAATCGGCGACGGCTTTCGATATTTCACAACGGTTTCTATTGGAATACGGAGAACTTCCTGTGGCTCGAGATGTTGTAATGAGTAGTTTGGAAGGAAGGGAGTATGCCATGTTAAGCCGTCTAATATCGAGTGAAGGTGAAAAGGGTTACAACCAGAACTTGGAAATAGTTTTTGAGATGCTGGCCACGGCCATTTCAAATTCCGAATCTGAAAAAGATATCGAAGAACTGAAGAAGATTATGATTGTCACGAAAGATTCTTCCCAAAACTGGATAAGGAATGCCATAGCGAACGGAATAAATGTGGTTGAAAACAACTTGCCGGAAACAGAAGTGGCCGATAATCCATCCCATGAAATCGACCCTCAGGTTTTTACGACCGGAAGGCAAAAATATCTGAATCTCTGTGCCAGTTGCCATGGAACAGGAGGGGAGGGCATGCGGAGATTTGCGCCACCTCTTAAACAATCTGAATGGGTTATTGGGGATGAATATAAATTGATAATGATAATGTTGCACGGTATGGAAGGTGCGCTAGATGTCAACGGAAAAAGGTATGATGTACCTGACATTTTGCCGAGCATGCCTTCCTTCACGACCCTCCAAGATGCAGATATCGCGGCAATTGCAACTTATATTCGAAACACCTGGGGCCACTCTGATCCAGAGATTCAACGGAGCACGGTAAGTGGAATCCGTTTTCGTACCCAGGGCAAGATCGACCCATGGAAAGCTTCCGAATTGGACACGCTTAAATTCGATATAGAAATGTAATTATTATTTCAATTCGAGTGGCTCGACTTTTGAATTATCGGTCCCACGGACCGCTTTGTATGCCGCGATCATTTCTTGAAGTTTTTCAGGATTTTTTTTGGCGAGATTGTTTTGCTGCCCGATATCCTCTTTTAGATTATATAGAAGATGTTCATCGGAATTCGCCAACTCGATATTTACCTGCTTGTTGATGGCCGGACCTTCGTATGGAGGAATCATTGCCCAATCTCCTTTTCGAAATGCTGTTCTTGAGGTCGCCTCAATTACCATTTGCTTGCGGCCATTTTGACTTTTTCCAAGAAATGCGTCCAACAGCTCTTGACTGTCCTTTGTTCTTTCTTCACTGTCGACCAAAGCCGCTATGGAAGAAAATAAATCCAGTTGGGAAACCATGGCATCGGAAACCCCAGGAGAAATCCTTTTTTTCCAATACGTAAAAAGGGGCACCCGGGTACCGGCCTCGAATAGGCTATATTTTCCGCCACGTAAGGCTCCTGCCGGTTTGTGGTTGCCTAATTTTTCTACCGAGTCATCATAGTATCCATCATTGACCACAGGACCATTATCACTTGAAAAGACAATAAAGGTGTTTTCCAATAATCCTTCAGCTTCCAATGTTTTGATGAATTCGCCGACCATCCAATCGGCTTCCACGATAACATCGCCCCTAGGACCCATTCCGGAAGAACCTACAAACCTGGCGTGTGGTGTTCGCGGAACATGTGGTTGCTGTAAAGCATAGAATAGAAAGAAAGGCTCGTCTTTATGTTCTTTTACATAGTCTTGCGCCTCGGACAAAAAGTAATCGGCCATGTCTTCATCTATCCATTTGGCCTTTTCACCACCTTTCATAAAACCGATACGGGGAATTCCGTTGACAATACTATTGTTGTGCCCGTGGTGCCATTTCATTTTTAACATTTCAGGATTCTCCAAACCTGTCGGTTCCCCCTCAAAATTCTTCTGATAATTAACTTCAATAGGGTCATTGGGGTCTAAATTGACAACATGGCCGTCTTCGATGTAAACAGTTGGAACCCTATCTTGCGTTGCCGCCAAAATATTGCTATAATCAAAACCGACTTCATTTGGTCCTGGAGAGATACGTTCGTTCCAGTTGACATTTCCGGTACCCAGTCCCAAATGCCATTTTCCAATAATACCCGTGTGATAGCCTTGTTTTTTTAGCATTTTAGGAATCGTCATTTGGGCGGTATCGATTATCAAAGGAGCCGTTCCCGGAAGTATTTTGGCCCGCTTATTCCTCCAAGGATATATGCCGGTCAGCAGCGCATAGCGACTTGGCGTACAGGTGGCCGAAGACGCATACCCATTTGTAAAGCGCATACCACCATTCGCGAGTTTATCCAAATTCGGCGTTTCCAATTCGGTGGCTCCATAGGCACCCAACTCTCCATAACCTAAATCATCGGCATAGATAATGACAATATTTGGTTTGATCTTTTCCTCGGATGTTTCAACGGTTTTCTTTTCTTCTTTGCAGGATGCAAAAACCAGCAGAACAATCGCGCAAAATAAGAATTTGAAATTGATAGTTTTTCTCATGATGTTGAATTTCAATTGCTATTGTCATTAATAAAATCAACCCTACGATTCACTAAATCTCCGGGTTTATCATGCCAATTAGGGGGAAACATGGTTTTTGGGATATTGATTTCGAAATCAGGCCTCGTGGTTTTTAGCAGAGCAATGCTATTCAAAATCAAATTGGTTTCTGTTTCGGATTTGGAATTTTTGATTATTTCCAAAATCAAGTCAGAGGATACATCTTGGTTATTTAAAATTAAAAACTCAACGGCTCGAATGCGCACCAGATTTTCTTTGTCCTCCTGAGACATTTGTGCGGCCATTTTGAAAAACGGAGTAGCTTCTTTTCCAAAAGAACTGCATACGATCAACCCCCAATATCGCTTCCAGCGGTTATCGGATTTCAGGGCCTTTTCAATACCCGTTTTAGCCTCTTTGAAGGGTTTTAAACAAAAATCCGCAACATCTATCAGTTCGGCGATTTCGGTTCTGTTTTGCTGCCCGAAGGCAACTGGATTCGAAAGTCCGGTTTCGAGGAAGTAAGGTTCGGGGTAAAAGCTGAGATCTGGTAACGATTTTACTCGATTTTGCAAGTCGGCCCTTAGCGCTTTCAAAATGGTTTGTCGTGATGTATCGGCAACTAGATTATTGATTTCGTGCGGGTCTTTTTCGAGGTCATATAATGCTTCGGCAGCTCGGGGTTTAAAAAATTGTTGCTGGGTTTCATTCAATTTACCGTGTTCAAATAATTCTTGCCATTCTTTATAAGCGAGCATTTTATATCGATAAAAATTATAAAGCGCATCGATATTAAAAGGCTGGTAATTTCTAATGTATTTATATTTTCCTTTTCGAATGGATCTTACCAGGTCGTATTTTTCATCGAACCTATCGGCGTAACCAAAGGCCGTGTTCCTTTGATCAAGATGTGGTTTGGTCACTGATTTCCCTAGAAAAGGTTTTCCATCTATTTGTTGGGGCACATCTATCCCGGCCAAGTCCAGAACTGTGGGGGCCAGGTCAATGAACTGCACAAAAGCGTTCGTTCTAGTTCCCATTTCCAAAGGCACCAAATGTCTCCATCTTTCAGGAACATAAACGACCATTGGCACATGAAGCCCACTTTCATAAATGTATCCTTTGCTTCTGGGAAGTACGCCTCCATGGTCGCCGTAATAGAAGATAATCGTATCCTCCATTAACCCATCTTTTTCCAACCGATCGAGAAAATCACCAATTTGGGCATCCAATTTTTGGTGTAAATCGCGATAGTATGCATTTGTAAATCGATAGGTAGGAGTGTCGGGGTGATATGGAAAGACGATAGCATTCTCTCCTCTGGTTTTAGTCTTAGTACTGTCCATCAAAGCTTTATCAAAGTGTAATTGCCCTTCATGGGTTCCGCCAAAATTTTGCACATGGAAGAAGGGTTGCCCTGGTTTACGGTTTTTGTAGGTTGCCTTTTTTGAGGATTCATCCCATACACTATCCGACTTTATGAAGTTGTAGTCTTCCTTGGCATTGTTGGTAGTATAATAACCTGCCTCCCTCAGATATTCTGGAAACATTTTCAAACCATGGGGCATAGGTGCCAATTTCATTCTACGATGGTATTGGGCGCCTACCCTAGGGGCGTAGCAACCTGCTATTATCGTGCTACGGGCAACCGAGCAGACGGGGGCATTGGAGAATGCGTTGTTAAAAACGATTCCTTTTTGAGCCAAGGCCTCAACATTTGGCATTGATGCCCCTCTTTCATCATATAATTTTAGATACTGCTTGGAATTGTCCTCACTTACGAGCCAGACAATGTTGGGTTTTTCGGATTTCTCTTCTGATTTCCTGTCTTCATCGCAAGAACATAGGAGAAGTACTATGCCAAAAAGCCCTAATAGCTTTTTCATGAATTCACCTTGATTTTATCGAACCACCCTGCCTGAGGCATTCCCTCCCATCAAACGCTCGACCTCGGCCCGTGTTGAATAATTGAAATCCCCTTTTATGGAATGTTTTAAGCAAGAGGCTGCAACCGCGTAGTTCAAGGCTGTCCGGGGTTCACTCAATTCAGGAGTAATGGAAGCAAAAATCAATCCTGCGGCAAATGAATCCCCGCCACCTACCCGGTCTACGATGTTCTTGATTTGATAGGGACTGTACTCGCCATTTTCATCCAAGGGAGCAAAATAGGGTTGGCCACTTTTGGCATCAAATAGCATTGCACCCCAATTGTTATGACTCGCTGAAAGACTCTCGCGAAGTGTAATGGCAACCTTACTTACATTGGGAAATTGCTGTACTACTTGGCGCGCAACATCAGGGTATCGCGAGGTATCTAAAGTACCCGAATGTACATCGGTATCCCCGGCTTGTATGCCCAAGACATCATGGCAGTCTTCTTCATTGCCAACCACCACATCTACAAAGGGTAGAATTTCCCGCATGGTTTTTTGCGCCAAATCCCTTTGCGAATAATTCGAGTCCCATTTCCATAGTTTTCCCCTAAAATTCAGGTCAATGGAAACCGAGGCACCAGCCTCCTTGGCCTTTTGGGCGGCAACCAAGGTGGCTTCCGCGGCATTCTTTGAGAGTGCGGGAGTAATTCCACTGAGGTGTAACCATTGGGCATCCTTAAAAATATGATCCCAATCGTATCGATTTGCGGGAGTAATCGATATGGCCGAATCGGCTCGGTCATATACTACGTTGCTCGGGCGTTGATTTGCTCCGGTCTCTAAAAAATAGAGCCCAAGTCGGCCTTCGTCGGTTCTCAAAATAAATTGTGTGTCGATGCCAACTGCGCGTATTGAATCCATCGCTGCTTCGGCCAAGGTATGTTTGGGCAAGGCAGTGACATATCGTGCCTTTCCGCCATAATTGCAAATCGATGCGGCTACGCTTGCCTCGGCGCCTGCATAGGTCACCTCTATGTTTCTGGTCTGACGTAAACGTAAATTTGCAGGTGAGGCCAAGCGCCCCATGATTTCCCCAAAGGTTACCACTTTTTTCATTTTCTTCTCGTTTAAACCGTAACAAAGGTGTTTAAAAATACGTCTGATGCCAAACCTAGCTTGTCAAGGTTTTCAATCAATTGATCTTCAGTATCAATTTCGACAGGCTCGATCAGAACTTACGACATTTTGTTGGGCACCTTCAATTTAAGTTTGTTCGTTTCCTCGTATTCGGGCGATCAATGTCCGAATTTCCCTTGCATTCTTTGCTATTGTGTCCCAGTCTTCGGATTGAATCAAAGGCCTTTTGGCTATCCATGTTCCGCCGATTGCAGCTACTAAAGGAGATTGAAGATATGAACTTGCATTATCGATATTGCATCCTCCCAAAGGGATGAATTTCAATCCCAGATGGTTATAAGGGGCTGACATACTCTCCAAATGTTTCAGTCCCCCGGAGGTTGCCGCAGGGAAAAATTTCAGGATACGACATTCTTGTTCAACTGCAATCTCTATGTCCGTTGGGGTCATTATACCGGGCGCAAACGATAACCCTTGTTTGCGTGCCTCTACAATTATTTTTGGGTTACAGCCCGGTGACACCGCAAAATCGGCCCCTACGTCCACAACGGCCTTTACCTGATCTACGGTTAGAACGGTACCAAAGCCCAAGGTCATTTCAGGTACTTCCTTTTTGATCGCCTTTGCCGAATCGATTGCGGCCGGTGTTCGCAATGTCAATTCAATTGCATCAACTCCGCCCTTCAGAAGAGCCCGAGCCATAGGTACGGCATGATTTACATCATCGATAACAAGTACGGCAACGACTCCGGTGTCATTTATTTTTTTTGTTAATTCGGGAGACATAGCCCGTGGTCGATCTGGCGTCATATTCAGGTTATTCGGATCATATGACATAAAAGTAAATCATATTCCAGTAATTCAAAGCCTTTGTTCCATATAAAACAAAAAGTTTCCTTGGCCTGACGCCTTTATCCGTTGTCGGACTAAAATTGCCTCAAAGACTATGTTTTAGGAAGTGTTTTATATTTTGGAGTCAAAGAATAGTAGGCTATCCTTGATATGTTCTTGCCAATATGACCATTCATGAGAGCCTTTGAACTCTTCGTAAACGTGATCGACCTTATCTTCGCGAAGGGCCTTATGTAGTCTACGATTCGGTTCAATTAGTTCATCTTCGGAACCACAATCAAAGCGGAATGCCGGTAGCTTATCCCTGAATTTTTCAACAATCCCAAGAATGGTATTTTCACGCTGATCTTCCTGTTGGTAATTTTCCAGAGATTCCTCAACAAAGAGAGACATTTGTTCGATATCGGTAATGGCAGAATGTACCGAAACAGCCTTGAATTTATCTGAATATTTAATCCCCAGTCGCAAGGCACCAAAACCGCCCATAGAGAGCCCTGAAATGAATAGATTTGATGTTTTGCCTACAGATCGTATGTTTTGAAGTACAGCATTGGGTACATCTTCGACAATCCACTTTTCAAAATCTTTTTCATTATGACGAAGGTAGCCCGATCCGTCACCCCATAGTCCATCTGAGGGCATCGCTATGACCATGGGTCGTATGGTTCCCGCTTTGATCATTTGCCAAGCCAGGTGATGCACCCCTGCTTTTTGCGACCAGACCCAGGCGCTGCCATAGACGCCGTGTAATAAAATCACCAAGGGTAGGTTTTTTAAATTTTCCATTGGCGGAATGAAGACACAGATATCTCCACGACCCTTGAGGGTGTTGGTTTTTACGGTTATAAAGCGAAGGTTGCCACTTTCAAATTTCGGGTCGGAAATTTCCGTTGTTCTGAACAGTTTCTCCATCAGTCAAATATGATTACACCCTTGGCGTTTTTTCCCGATAACATATCTTCAAAAGCCTGTTTCAATTGGTTAAGGGTATAGGTTCTGGTAATCATCTCGTCGAGTTTGAGTTTGCCCGATTCATAAAGCCCAATAATCTTGGGAAAATCTTCCTCTGGATTACATCCTCCGTAAAGCGGATTGATATAGACCTTATCCCATTCGAACAAGTTCATGTCAACGGTAATTTCTTGCTCGATACCGCTTACTTGTACTGCCATGCCGGCATTTCGTATCATCGCCAAGGGCGCAGCCCCCAATTCAGGTACAGCCGTACATTCAAAGGCATAATCTGCACCACGACTATCGGTCAAATTCTTTACTTTTCTCGAAGCCTCTAAGAGACCATGGTCATTTTTATCAGCTAAAATGCAGTGTGTAGCACCAAAATTCTTCGCCATTTCGAGTCGGCCTTCATTGATGTCAATAGCAATGATTTTAGATGCCCCATTTATTTTGGCCCCCTGAATCACATTAAGGCCTACACCTCCTGCACCGAGAACAGCTACCGAGCTTCCTGAATTTACCTTCGCTGAATTCACAACCGAACCGTAACCGGTCATCACTCCGCAGCTGATGATGCTAGCTGAGGGAAACCCCATGCCAGGTGCCGGATTTTTTACTACTGCCGAAGCCTTGACCAAGGTATACTCTGATAAAGTACCTATGTTAAAGGAGCGTTCGATGGGAATTCCATGATAAAGGGTTCCTTCTAGATGTGCATGCCCATCGGTGTATCCATTCGCTCCCGCAACTACAGGGGAATTATTTTCACAGATATGAAAATTGCCGAGTTCGCATTGAAAACAACTTTTGCATGGCGTTGCCCAATTCAAAATTACGGCATCGCCAACGGAGACATTTTGAACTTCCGAACCGATTGCTTCAACAATGCCTGAACCTTCGTGACCCATTACAATTGATTTGCCCCAGTTCAGGGAATCATAATCGGTATGGCAAAGTCCTGCCGCTTTGATTTTAACTAAAACCTCATCCCTTTTGGGTTGGGCGACCGATACCGAATCGATTACAAAAGTACCGTTACCCGTGGCAATAGCGCTTTCCGAAATTATTGTCATTGAGTTTTAATTTCAATTTTACCAGGGTCCCAACCTCTATGCTCAGTACAAAATAGTATGGAAGCCCCGTAATAAAGAATACTATAGCACAATATTCATCTGCTGAGAAATATCTTTTGAGTTCACACCTTATGGAGATTCGTTTAGAAAGTCCATGGCTAAGTAAGCATAGGTCTCCTTTTTTGAATTGGCAAATTCCCTCACGTTAGCTCGAACCCCATAATTTAGTTTTTCCTTTTCCGACAAATGTTCTAAAAAAGTCCTCAATTGATTTTTGCTCATCGTGCCCAACTTTGTTGAAAGAATTTCGGATACATAGTCAGGTGCCTCATCCAAATATTTGACCAGTAAACTTCTGCTGCCGGAATCGATTATATCAAATGCTTCCCAAAAGGGTTTTTGCAAGTTTGGAGTATTCCTATATTTTGAAGTTATGCGCTTTGCCAAAATACTACGAACAAGCGGTGTGCTTGTTTCAAAAACTTTGGCTATCTGCTTATAATGTTCTTGGTATTCGGTCAAATCAATATTTTGCAATCCAAAAATTTGATACCCCTGATTAATGCTATAAAGCATATCAACTATCATTTGTTTGGTTAAAATCGATAAGGTGTTCGCTTTCAATTGCTCTTGAATATCCCCATGTACCAAATGCCAAGCGGTGTAGCACGAATATAGGGCGCCAGAAACCACTGATTCCTTGATGCGTGCTATGGTTGCACCCGAAATAGCATCTACGCCATTGACAGTGCGCTTTTTGGGTTTCTCGACCAGTTGGTCGATTCGTCTTCGGCCGATTAGGTTTTTGGCGTCGGCCAAGAGCTCATGTAACTTTTGATAATCTTGTTCGCCGAACTCATCATGGTCATGTTTCGTCAAAGGCATCTTCGAGTAACGGTCAAACCCGGCATATTCCCCCAAGAGTGTCCAATACAATTTGATGTTCATCAATTTACATTCCCCATCGGCACAGACAGGAGTTGCAATATCCGCTGCATATAAAACAGGTTCTTTTCTGTCGTTGATAAGTGCTACTACTTCTTGTTTGTCACTTGAATCAACTTCAACAAACAATTTGGTAGGTTCCGAAGTCAATCGGGTACCTTCTTTCCAATCCAAAACAAAAAATTCTGGAGCTTCATCGATCAATGTATTTTTTAAACAATTTTCCAATGGGCTTGAAAAGGAGGCTTCTCTTTTTTCCGAAAAAAGAAAGCATAACAGCGCTATTGAAAAAGCAAGCCTCATTTTTTGGACTCTGGAATTTTTACGAACTTTTGTTTCTCGATCAGGGCCAGATATTCATCCAAATATCCTGTATAAATTTCCCTCGGATTTACATCGTACTTTTTGCAAAGTGATGCAGCGAAGCCTACTGCAGCCCCCATTTGTCCCGTGGTTCGCATTACGCGGGGCCCACCCAGGCCGGCATGTGAACAACTGAAATTTCTTCCGGCCATAAAAAGGTTTTTGACATTTTTGGAATAGAGGCTTCGATATGGGATATAATATTCGGGAGTTTTATAAAATAGGGCCTCCGAAATAAAATCAGGATTGCTCTCGTCTTCCAGTATCGTCTGATAGTGAATGTCTACCTCACGTATTTCAATGACAACCCCGTCAGGAAATTTTCGACCCTCCTTGGCATCGTTGAACGTAAAAATATGGTCGCCGATCAATCTTCGGGATTCACGTTTGCCGACCAAAGAAGAGACCCATTCCAATTTTCGATTCGCATTTTCCGTATCTTTTTTTGCATTGGAAAAAGAGCCATAGATTGCTCTTAGCATATGGTCACGAATCTCTTCCGCATCATCTATTTGATTGTAATCGGGGCTGCTGAACTCCCATTGCCATTCCCCGGCCACCCTTGCGTACTCCCTCGCTACCGGCATGGCCCAGGGTACATCGGGAAATTCTTGCACTGAATCTGTTTCCTTTGAGCCCCAAAGCACAGAAGAGCCCATTACGGCATCGTCGGGTTCAGTGGGTGTCCATAATTCCCCATGTTCTTCCCAAACTTCCCCATAGGTTTCAGCACTTTCACGGCCGTAATTGAATTCCGCACCTGCCCAATACCCAATCCATCCATCCCCGGTGGAATCGACAAAACGAGGTGCGGTAAAACGGATGCGTTCTCCTGTCGAGGTATGTCGTGCGTCAACGTATTGGATCGAATTATGTTCAGCTCTTGCATCATACGCCCGATGGTTCAAAAACAAATCGATATTCGCATAACTTTTGACATTGTCATCCCTTTTTTTCTGATCTAGTTTGGCATCGGCACTTCCATTGGGATAGTGTTCGGTATCTATTTTTTTGAGAATGCGTTCAAAATTTCCATAGATACCCAAGGTATGCACACGGATTTCCTCACTGGCATTTCCTCCCAAAACCGGGCGGTCATGAATTAAGGCGACCTTGAGCCCTTCTTCCGCGGCTGCTATAGAAGCTGCACACCCTGCCAGTCCGCCACCCACGACGACCAGGTCATACGATTTGGTCAAGGGAGGTGCATTGGGTTCTGTCTTTACTTTCGTTCGCCATTCGGCCAATTTTTTCGATGATGACGGAGGCTCTTCATTTTTTGTTGAAAAATAAATGGCATCGCATCTTCCATCGAATCCGGTAAGATCCACCAATTCCAAATCGATATGATTTGCGTTCACGGAGATTCTATCGACATATTCCCAGCCCCAGCCTGAACGGACTCCTAAAGTCTTATCGATAATTTTTCCATTGATTTTTAACTTAAATCTCCCCGGTGCTTCCCAGTCTCCGGGGACCCAATTTTTGGTGCGCACCCAAACGTGGTATTCGCCATCTTTTTCAAACTTCACATTCGTACTCGCATTGGTTACAGGCTCTCCAATGCCATGGGCCAATAAATACGGTGAGCCCATTTGCTGTTCAAATTGCGGATCGACTGTCCATCCACCTGGACTGTCAAAGCTTTCGGCTTCCACTAAAACCTCTTGCCCAAGGGCATTGCCAAAACATAGCAAGGCGAAAAAAAGAATTGCGTTGTCAACTACTTTCATCTCGATTTTTTAATCATTCCAATACGCATCAATTACTTTTTGAATATGCGGATAGTTCGCATCGGTCTCGTTCAAATCTTCGCGCATTTGAATCAATTGTTGTTTTAGTTCAGCAATGGTCTCCCTATAGGTGGGATCTTGATAGGCGTTGTTCATTTCTTTGGGATCTTTGGTCAAATCGTAAAATTCCCATGCCGGTGGCGTATGGTTTGCGAAGTCGTTGCCCCAGCTTTCTCTGTTCCATTCCGCATTTGGGTCATCTGTATCGACCCAATATTTTCCGTAGTAAAAGATTAATTTATGATTCTTTGTTCGAATTCCGAAATGTGCCGGATTTTGATGCCTATGGGCCAAATGCATCCAGTACCTATAATAAGTAGCCTTTTGCCAGTCCTCAGATTCTTCGCCCGTTTCCAGAATGGTTTTGAAGCTCTTGCCTTGCATATAATCAGGAGTTGTACCTCCCGCCAATTCAATCATTGTAGGAGCAAAATCTGTATTGTTGATGATGGCATCCGTTCTTATGCCTCCTTTGATCTTTTCAGGATAACGAACAAAGAAAGGCATACGCATCGATTCATCATACATCCAACGTTTATCAATATAATCGTGTTCGCCCAACATGAAGCCTTGGTCGCCGGTATATATGATAATGGTATTTTCAAGAAGATTTTCTTCCCTCAAATAATCGACCAGACGCTTGATATTATCATCAACACCCTTTACACAACGCAGGTATTTTTTGAGATAATCTTGATATACTTGACTGGTATATTCTTTTTTCATTTCGTCGATTTCCCATTTTGCATATTCGTTGGGTCTTATGTCTCGGGCATTGCGATATTGTTTATAAATAGTACTGTCGTTCCAATAAATATTCATGGCCTGATTGCGAATGACATTTCGATGGGAGACCGAAGAACCGATGATTCTTGTCAAGGAATCATTTTTACCTCGAACGGCTTCTGAACCGTGATTTCCAATTTTATAGAGGCTTTCGGGTTCGGGAATAAAAACATCGGCCAAATAGTCTTCATAAGGTGGGGCATATTCAAAATCATCATGGGGGGCCTTAAAGTGATGCATGAGGAAAAACGGCTTGTCGGGGTCTCTCTCGTTTTTGAGATAATCAAGGGTGGCATCCATAATCATGTCAGAGGAATGCCCCGTTGTTTGAATCATATTTTCAGGCCATGGTTTTTCCCCTTGCACCCTGAATTCGGGATCGTAGTATTTTCCCTGGCCTGGCAAGACCTGATAAAAATCAAAAGCGGCAGGCTCATGATGCAAATGCCATTTTCCGACAATGGCGGTTTGATAGCCCAGCTTTTTCATTTCCTTTGGAAGGAATTGTTTTTCGGGCGCGATGCTTCCTTCCAAATCTAGAACACCGTTTGTTTGGGCCCGTTGCCCGGTAATAATGGCCGCACGACTAGGAACACAAATGGAATTGTTGACAAAGGCGTTATCGAAAATCATTCCATCTTTCGCCAAGGCATCCAGATTGGGCGTTGGGTTCAAACCGGCCAACCGGCTTCCATAGATTCCAAAAGCCTGGGTCGTATGGTCATCAGACATGATGTAGATGATGTTAGGCTTTTGAGCTTCGGTGCCGTTTTCGTTCTCCACACAAGAAATCGATGCTATAAGCAAGATTACCACAGCAATATTTAGGAGCCGATTTCCCATCTTGTACGTTTCTAAAGTGTCTTTAAATATAAGAAATGAGGGGTTAAATTTCCTAGTGGGCAACTAGATAAAAATAAGGGGAAGAGAGGCTAAGACAACGAAGCCTCACAAAGACAATACGTCTTTGACCACATTGCCGTGCACATCGGTCAATCGGTAACGGCGTCCTTGATGTTTGAAAGTCAGGCGTTCATGATCGATACCGAAAAGATGCATCAAAGTGGCATGAAAATCATGTACATGAACGGGGTCCTTGATTACATTGTAACTGAAATCATCAGTTTCGCCATGGGTGTACCCAGCCTTGACCCCCGCACCTGCCATCCACATGGTGAAGGCCTTCGGGTGGTGGTCCCGTCCATAATTTTCAGGAGTCAATTGCCCTTGCGAATAAACGGTGCGACCGAACTCGCCACCCCAGACCACAAGGGTGTCTTCAAGCATACCGCGTTGTTTTAGATCTTTTATCAAAGCCGCATTGGCCTGATCGGTACGTTTGCATTGGGCCTTTACACCACTGGGGCAATAACTATGTTGGTCCCAACCTTGATGGTACAATTGAACGAACTTCACATCTTTCTCCAATAACTTTCTTGCCATCAGACAATTCGCGGCATAAGTGCCAGGGTCTCGACTGTCTTCACCATACATATCAAAAATGTAATCGGGCTCATCGGACATATCAGTAACTTCTGGTACGGAAGTCTGCATACGGAATGCCATTTCGTATTGTGCCATTCGAGCTTGAATTTCGGGATCTCCGTAAGCTTCGTGTTGCACCTCGTTAAGTTTGCCGAGGTAATCCAACATCTTTCTTCTATCATTTCCGTCGTAGTTCTCGGGATCGCTTAGATAGAGAACCGGATCTTTTCCTGAACGGAATTGCACACCTTGATGTTCCGTTGGAAGGAAACCGTTGCCCCATAAACGGGAATACAGAGGTTGTCCGCCCATGTTTTTGGTAATCAGGGTGATGAAGGTTGGCAGGTTCTCGTTGTCGGAACCCAACCCGTAACTTAACCAAGCCCCTATCGAAGGTCGCCCCGGCAATTGATTTCCTGTTTGCATAAAAGTAATCGCAGGGTCGTGGTTGATTTGGTCGGTCTGCATTGATTTGATGAAACATAGATCATCAACCACCTCGGAGGTATATGGCAATAATTCGCTCGCCCAGGTACCGGATTCACCATACTGTTTAAAATCGAACATAGAGGGAGCCATCGGAAAAGTTGTCTGTTCGGCGCTCATAGCGGTCAATCGTTGGCCCTGGCGAACGGAATCGGGCAAGTCTTGCCCGAACATATCTTTCAGTTTCGGTTTGTAGTCCCACATTTCTAGTTGCGATGGCCCTCCGCTTTGGAATAGATAAACAATACGTTTGGCTTTCGGTAAATGATGTGGAAGCCCTAAGCGATTCTTATTAAATGAATTCAACAAGGTATCAGAACTGGCAGTATCAAAGGCTCTACTCTTTGACGCTGCAAGAGCTTTATCAGTATTCAACAGAGTGCCCAAGGCAATTGCACCGAGTCCCATGGAGGTCTTTGTCAAGAAATTGCGACGGTCCATTTGACGTTCAATTTGCTGCAAATCTTTGTTGTTTGATTTTATTTCATTGTGATTATGGCACATATTCTCCTATCTTTTTGTTATGGCGGCATCCGAATTAAGAATGGTACTGGCCACCACTGCGTTTGCAGCTACCAGGGCTTCATCATCGACATTGGTAATACGGAACTCGCCTGTATTCAACCAACCTTCGGTTTTCTGCCCGTTTGTTTTGAACTTTTCGTATTCTTCCAGGCGCAGGTCAACCAATAGTTTCAATTCCTCATCTTGTATTCTTCTTCCCGTTAATTTTTTAAAGGTGTCGGCAATACCTGATTTCGGATCTGAATATTGAAGCATATTGTAGCCTAGCACCCGCGATGCCTCCACATAAGTGGGGTCGTTCATCAAAACCAATGCCTGCAATGGCGTATTGGTCTCTTGTCGGCGCACCGCACAGAAAGACCTTTCGGGAGCATCGAAAGTAGCAATTGTAGGGTGTGGAACTGAGCGTTTCCAAATGGTGTACATGCTTTTGCGATACAGTTTTTCGCCTTTGTCTTCCTCATAAGCCGCCCCGTTGATTTTCCAAAGTCCGGCCGGTTGGTAAGGCTTTACACTTTGCCCACCGATTTTTCGGTTTAGCAATCCCGACGCGGCCAACGCATTGTTTCTCAGCATTTCACCGGTGAGTCTTCGTGAGGGTCCGCGGGCCAATAAGCGGTTTGCCTTGTCTTTTGCCATCAATTCTTCACTTGCCAAAGAAGATTGTCGGTAGGTATTCGACATGACCATGAGTTTATATAAGGCCTTCACATCATAACCTGACTCAACGAACTTTAGGGCAAGCCAGTCCAATAAAGCTGGATGGCTTGGTAGTTCGCCTTGGTTACCAAAATCTTCGACGGTACGAACGATTCCTGTCCCGAAAATATTCTTCCAATACCGATTTACGGTCACCCGGGCAAACAAGGGATTGTCTTTACCGGTCACCCATTTGGCCAAGCCCAATCGATTTTTCACAAGACTATCGGGAAAGGCAAATATTTTTTCGGGAGTATTCGGATAAACCTGCTCGCCGTATTGGTCATAGAGTCCGCGTTCCAAGACAAAGGTTTCCCTCGGTTCGTCCATTTCTTTCATGACCATTACCTCTTGAATAGGTTCGATACTATCTGACAAGACTTTTCTATTCATTTTAAGGTTCTCCAACGCCTTCTGGTACGCTTTTGAACTAGTTTGCAAAAAGTACTTTTGAAGGTCTGATTTTTCGGCAGTTGTTAATTGATCTGAACTTTTTAACAGTATGCCTTGTAATTTTTCAGGGTCTGATATTTGAAGTACCTCGATTGACGTCAGTTCTTTATCAAAGACCAAAATGTCATCTACGATAGCTTTTCCAATTCCTTTGCCTCGCCATCGAGCACCTAGTTGTAGGCCAGGATCCGGCGGAGTGTGCCTGGTGCCATAGGTGTCTTTCCTGAAAATGATGTCCTTATAAAGATTATCTACCATGGTCTGGGTAGACTGTTCTAAACCGTTCAAAAAGACTTTTACCCCCTCGGCCTTGCTCGACCCATCGTAGGTAAAGGCCAAATGTAGCCATTGCTCTTTGGGCACGCTCTTCAGGCCATACTTTACGATGGCATTTTCAGGGTGCAGGTGCGCCAAAAGTAATTCAAGTTTGTTGTCTTTTAGGGCGAGGTGATATCCCCTAAAATTGTAAAGTTTCGCCCCGATACCTTTGTGAAATATCACACCGTTTTCGAGGTCTTCGGGAATGAATATTCTTAAAGCTATACTGAAAGGTTGATGACGGCCGAATTTACCGATCCCGCCCATGCTCAACCATGCATCCCCATCAAATTGCAACCCTTCACCCGAGTACCCCTCAACAATTTGCGCAATCTGTTTTGGGGCGAATTGACGATCCATTTTTCCTTTTTGGAAAGGGCTGAGCGTATTGTTCAGGCTTCCGTTTTTAAAAGCAACCTTGGCCACCAGCTGACTTGGACTATGAAATGGATTTATTTTTTTATAGCCTTCTGAGGCAAACCAATCGGCCATACTTTTATTTTCCGTTTTAGCAATGTCGGTTACTTGATTTTCTTTTTCAATTATCAGGTCGTCTATATAAGCAAGAAATTCTTCTTGCTCCTTGTTCGGAAGCAACAGGTTGGGGGCCGGAACGGAAAAATCAAAGGAAATCTGACCTGATTCATTGACATTGTTGAAGAAACTATACATCTCATAATAGTTTTTCTGTGAAATGGGGTCGTATTTGTGATCGTGACATTTGGCGCAGGACATGGTCAACCCCAAAAAGGCCTCACCGACCACATTGGTACGGTCGGCGACGTACTCTGAACGAAACTCCTCGTCGATAATACCTCCTTCGCTATTTTGCGGATGTAAACGTCCAAAAGTGGTGGCCAAAACCTGATCTTTGGTCGCATTCGGCATCATATCGCCCGCAATTTGCCAACGTACAAATTCATCATAGGGCATATTGTTTTGAAACGCTTTGATGACCCAATCGCGCCAAGGGGAAACATCGCGGTAACGGTCAACCGTATAACCATGGGTATCGGCATAGCGTGATAAGTCCATCCAGTCCAAGGTGAGTTGCTCTGCAAAATGAGGAGATGCCAACAAGCGATCTACCTGCTTTTCATAGGCCTCGGAAGAATCGTCATTTACGAAGGCATCGATTTCGGCTATGGAAGGAGGTAGGCCGGTCAAATCAAATGACAAGCGTCTCAAAATTGTTTCTTTATCCGCCGGATTATTGGGTTGTAAACCTTCCACTTCTAATTTTGCCAAGACGAAATTATCAATGGGGTTGGCCACCTTGTCAGTAAGTTCAACTTTCGGAGGTTTCCGTTTTGAAGGAGGGATAAATGCCCAATGGTCTTTGTATTCGGCTCCATCTTCAATCCATCGAATTAACATTGCTTTTTCGTAATTCGTCAAAAAGAGATGTGTTTCCGGTTCGGGCATGACCCGCTCGGGGTCTTCACTTAAAATACGATCGACCAAAAGACTTTTCCCGGCATTGCCCGGAACGATGGCATATTTACCGGGATTGTTCTCCGATTCCCTATATGCCAAATCTTTTATATGCAGTTGCAATCCGGCCGAAATCTTGTTCTTGTCCGGCCCGTGGCATAAAAAGCATTTATCCGATAAAATAGGCTTTACATGTTGATTGAAGTCGATTTCCTTAGGCAGTTGTTCATAGGCCAGTTGAACTTCCTGGGGCATATCTGGACCACCGCAGGAAACGAGGAATGCGAATCCAATAAGAATTAGAAGTGGAAATTTGACCCTTGGCATACTATTTTCCCAAATAATTGTCAATCGATTTTCCTTTGAAGGAATACACTTTAAAGATAAGTGATATTGGGGAAATTAAAATCCATTTGATTTTGTACAAAAAATAAACAATGGCAAATTTCGAAGCAAATGTCTCTCGAAGCCTATGTAATTTTGTCCGATCATCAATATGGGGATAATGGAATTGGGCGATACAATGAACTCAAGGCGTGTTCGAGTCCAAGGCTTTAAAAGAGTTGTTTATTGAACGATTGGAGTGTATTTGACCAATCCAAGTAATGATTACACAGCTTTTAAGGCAACATAGGGTGGGGTAACCTAAACTTTACGACCATCCAATAAATTGATGATCCGCTTGCCGTAGGCGGCATTCTTTTCAGAATGTGTCACTTGAATAATAGTGACACCTTCATCATTCAACTGTTTAAAAAGTTCCATGATTTCCTCGCCTTGCTGTGAATTGAGATTTCCGGTAGGTTCGTCGGCCAATAGTAATTTCGGTTTTGAAATCAAGGCGCGTGCCACTCCGACCAGTTGCTGTTGTCCGCCACTTAATTGGGTCGGAAAAAGATCTTTCTTGCCTACTATATTAAAGCGGTCGAGCATGTCGGCCACCATGGCCTTACGCTCTGAACCCTTCAACTTTTTATAGAGTAAGGGCATTTCAAGGTTCTCATATACAGTAAGTTCGTCTATCAAATGATAGGCTTGAAAAACAAAACCAATATATTGCTTATAAAGATTGGCACGATGTTTTTCCTTTAGTTGATGCACGGGTTCATCCAAAAAATTATACTCGCCCTCATCGAAACCGTCGAGCATTCCGATGACATTGAGCAAGGTCGATTTACCCGACCCAGAAGGTCCCATTACAGAGATGAACTCTCCCTCCTCGACCTCTAGATTAATATCTTTTAAAAGAAAAATACGTTGTCCGCCGGACTGTACCCATTTGAAAATGTTGTTTAATTGTAATAGCATTTATTAATTTTTTAATTCTCAATTTTTAAATCTTCAATTTGTTCAAAACGCGCAACAAGGCCCCAACCGAAGAAGTTGTTAGCAACAGCTATCAATAGTTCGTTGTCGCCTTCCGCCAAAGGAATATCGAAGGACGCGTTTTCCAAAGATAGGCGACCATCGGGCATTTTCATTGAAGGAGTGCCATAATAGCCTTTATCAAAGTACAAAGGTTGTTTGTTGATAAAAACCCATACCTCGTCACTGAAGCCCAAATCAAGTCTGGTCTTTTTGGCCTTATTTGAAGTGATATTAGTCTCAAGCCAAACGATACGACGTTCTTGTGATGCCCCAAATTTTCGAGTCAAGTTAATAAGGCCCCTACGTTCTGCTTGAATTTCTTCCCATTTATTTTTTTCATTGGGAAAATAGTTGTAATCGAAATCAACATTACTGGGAGGAACGATGACCTCGCTTACCCTCCATTTTCTGAGATAGCGAGCGTCATTGTCGGTTAAATCCAATCCGGCTTTTGGCGAAAGCCCCTCTACTTCATCTGGCTTAATACTTAGGTTGGAAATGATGACCTGGCCGTCAAAAGCCAATAGGCCCTCAGAGACATTGCCTTCCAATTTTGGAACGATCAATGCGGCATGTTTCATGTCGTTTACAAAAACTTTCATTTGTTTTCCAGAAACGATTAATTTCACATGATTCCATTTTTCGGTCGCAAAATTGGCGTTGGATTGAAAATGGAACAGCATATCCCATAAATTAACACCATCAACATGAGGAGCATATTGTACGGCATCAACCGCACCTTGATTTCCCGCTCTCGCCGTACGAAAATAAAAACATTCATTTTCGAGGCTGTCCTTCATCCTAAAATAAAGGGAAGTAAATCTAGGATCTATCGGTTCGAAATCGTACTCGATTGTTCCGCTGGAAAAATTTACATCCCTCAAAATGACTTTATCGTTACTGGTTAAAATTTTAAGGGAGGGCCTCGATCTGTGGGCGATAAACTCGATGGTCCCTTTCTTGAACTCCCAGTTTTCAGGTTTCATTTGTATGTACTCGCCCATTTTTTGGGGGAAGGCCGAAACCCCAAGAAACAGGAGAAAAATTAGTGTTGATTTTTTCATTTTCTTAATTTGTTATTGACCGTTTGCTATTCGTCCCTTAAAACCTCTACCGGATTCATTCTTGCGGCCCGAAAACTCTGCCAGCTGACCGTTAGCAATGCAATCACCAGGGCAATGATACCCGCCAGTGCGAAAACCCACCAACTCATTTCGGTCTTATAGGCAAAACCTTCCAGCCATTTGTTCATGGCATACCATGAGATTGGAATGGCAATAACAAAGGCCAGACCGACCCATTTGATAAAGTCTTTGTTCAATAATGCCAGTATTTGTGAAATTTTGGCACCGTTGACCTTTCGAACCCCGATTTCCTTTCTTCGTTGCGTGCATATATAAGAGGTCAGGCCGAACAGCCCCATCGACGCAATGAGAATTGCCAAAACCGTGAAGACCCCAAAAGCAGAGCCAAAGGCCCTGTCTTCTTGGTATTGTGCCTCGAAGTTTTGGTCTAAGAATTTGTAGTTGAACGTGCTTTGGGGGAATAGCTCTTTCCATTTGCCCTCGATTTGGGAGATGGCCTCGGTCATGCCTGCAATCGAAGAACTACCCTCATTGAATTTTACCAAGAGATTGTCTCCATTTGATTCGTACCGTAAAAGAATGGGTTCAATGTCGGTTTTTAGGCCAAAGTGATGATAGTCTCTTATGACACCTGAAATAATCCAATCGTCATCAAAAAATTTCACGGTTTTGTTTATGGCATCTTGCATATTGGAAATACCCATAAACCGTACGAACTTTTCGTTCATAACTATTTGATTGCTTTGCCCCTCTGCGTTTTTGCGAAACGGACCCCCGGCAATAAATTCCATATCCATCAATTCAAAATAATTTGGGTCAACGCTATAATTATAGGTAATGCGCTTATCATCCCTAATACCGTTGGGAAAGGTAATTCCGGCACTGGAGTTCAGCGCGTCATACCCTCCTCCGGGATAGGTTCGTGCACCAGCTATTTTTTCGACAAAAGGAAGTTTTTCAAGTTCACTCTTAAAGGTATTTAAATTGCCAAGAAACACTGAGTCGGGCAGGGTATTTAAAACCTGTCCGCTTAAGGCTACCACCCTATTGAGATTCACTCCAATAGGCTGATTTTGTAAAAACTTGATTTGTTTTGTAACCACGATAGTGCCTACAAGTAACACGATGGTTGCCAAGAACTGTCCGATGATCAATGCTTTTCTGATCATGACACCTTCCTGCGTATGTCGGGTCTTACCCTTCAGCGCCGTTGCCGGAGCATAGTTGCTCAGGGTGAGGGCGGGATAGATACCTGAGACCATGGCTCCGAACAGTATGAAGGCGATCATCGGCAAAAATTCTTTGATGTTATGAATGCCGACCATTAGCTCTTTGTCGACATAACCATTGAATGTGGGAAGAACGATCAGTACCCCTAAAACGGCAAGTACTATTGCGAACAAATTTAAAAGTAAGGACTCGATGAGGGACTGAAAAATGATTTGTGGCCTTTGGGCACCTGCCACTTTTCGAATACCCGTCTCCTTTGCCCGCTCCAGCGATTTTGCGGTGGAGAGATTGACATAGTTCAACCATGAAAGTACTATGATTATGATTGCTATTGCCAGCAGAAAACTAACCCTACTGGCACTTCCGTTTGCCTCTGATTCATAGGGCTTGTCAGAATATAAATGGATGTCTTCAAGCGGCTCGATATTATGACGTTCGTAGGGAAGGCTCTCCACTTTGAAGTCCATTATTTTTTGCCTTAACCGATCGATATCCGCAAGCGGATTGATTTTCAGATAGGTAAAGTACATGTTCTGGTTCCATGTGAAATCCCAATCACCCTCGAAAGACCTCCAGGTGTAAAAAGACTTGAAGGAAATCAAAAAATCATTTTTGATGTGGGTGTTACGGTTGCTCTCCTCAAGGATTCCGGTCACGGTGAAGAGAGGGCTTTCGCCATCAAACACCTTGAGTGTTCTGCCCATGGCAGACTCACTTCCAAAAATTTTTTCGGCAAGGGCCTTGGTAAGAACGATGGAATATGGTTCACTAAGTGCCTTTCTTGCATCTCCCTTGTTCAATGCACGATCAAAGATTTCGAAATACGAAGGATCGGCCAAGGAGCCTTGATTTTTATCGAAAACCTCATTACCTCTCATTAAGACCACGGAGTACATCTGCCGCAGCCTAACAAAATCGAGAATTTCCGGAAACTCGTCCTTCAAGGTAGGCCCTGTAACGATGTAGGCATTGGCATCACCGGCGACCCATTCCCCTCCTTCCAAGTAATCCATATATACGCGTTGCACGTTTTCAGAACCGTCAAAAGTGTCATAACTTCTTTCATGGTTCACGTAGAGCATAATCAGTATAAATGAGGCTATGCCTAATGCCAGCCCGAAGATGTTGATAAATGAGTACAGCTTGTTCTTAAGCAGGTACCGGGTCGCAATTTTTAAGAATAGTTTATACATGGCTTCTTCCTTATTCCGTTCGCAAGCTCTTGACCGGTTCGACCATTGCCGCCTTGGCAGCTTGAAAGCCAATGGTCGCAAAAGCGATCAAGACGGTCAATAAGCCCGCGAGACCGAATACCCACCAACTCAAGTCAATACGGTATGCGAAACCTTCAAGCCAGTCGCTCATTAGATAATAGGCGAGGGGAGAGGCAATCAAGATTGCGAACCCCACCAGTTTCAGAAAATCCATGGATATTAGGGTCGTAATGTTTCCAACAGAAGCTCCGAGCACTTTTCGAATCCCGATTTCCTTGGTACGCTGTTTGGCCATAAACGTTGCCAAGCCGAAGAGACCAAGACAAGAGATCAATATCGAGATGATTGCAAAATAATAAGTCAGGGCACCTGTAAGCGTCTCGCTTCTATAACTCTCCGCAAATTGCTCATCGACAAAATCATAATGCAAGGGAAGGTCTGGTAACATTCTCGCGAATGCAGACTGCATGGCGACCAATGCGTCTTTGGTTTTTCCTGCCTTGATTTTTACAAACATGTTTCCTGCGTTGTTTGGATCCAACAAAAAGATGGCCGGCTGGATTGGTTCGTACAATGATCTGTTGTGGAAATCCTTTAGAACCCCGAGAATCTGTCTCTGCTTTCCCCATAACTGAAATGTCTTTCCGACCGGATTTTCGATACCCATAATCTCGACGGCCTTTTGATTGACCACGATATTCAAGGTATCGGTGCTTCCCTCGCGGTAGTATGAACCTTCATGAAGGGGAATATCGAATACCTTAGGAAAATTATGGGCGGTCCATAACAGTGAGAATTCTATATTGTCTTGATCACTATTTTTCCCGGGCCACTGTACGCCACTTGAGGAAGCCACCATATCTAAAGGAGACGGCCCTGCGAGTGTAACGTCATCAATGGCTTGGTCGGCCAATAATTCATTTCGCAACGGCTCATATTTGGCCGTTAGTGCCCCGTCTTGGTGAATTGATAGAATATGATCTTTGGTCAACCCCAAGTCTTTTTCGTTAATATAATCCACTTGCTGTCGTACGGTTATGGCCGCGACTATCAACAACACGGCCAAACCGAACTGAAGAACGACCAATCCTTTTCGCAATGAGATGGTATTTTTTCTTTCCTGGCCCTTTCCTTTTAAGGCACTTACCGGCTTATAGGATGAAATGACCACGGAAGGATATAATCCGGAAAGCAGTGTGGTAATCACAAAAACAACAATAACGCTCAACCATAAACCCGGATTTGTCAAATCAATTATCAGGTTTTTGCCAACAAAGGTATTCATGCCCGGCAGCAGCAGCCATGAGAGCAGATAGGCGATTACGAACGAAATTGAGGTGACAATCGCAGTTTCGGTCAGAAACTGTTTGATGAGTGCACCTTTTCCGGCTCCGATGGCCTTGCGAATGCCAATTTCGCCCGCCCTGTTGATGGCATATGCCGTGGATAGGTTTACAAAGTTGATACATGAAATCAACAAAAGAAAAATTGCGGCTATCGTAAATATTCTTACATACTCGATACGGCCTCCACTAACCTGCGCCATCTCATCGAACTTTCCGTAGAGATAGTCATCTGAAAATTTTTGAAGTAGGATCCCCTCTTTGTTCTCCCCTTTGATATTTGCTTGAAAAAGGTCGTGAATTTTCGCACCGACCAAATCGGCATTGGTATCTTCACGTAGAAGAAAAGCCCCCTGCATACCATTGTTTCCCCATTCGAGCATCCAATCATTGTCATTGAGGTGCTTTTCAAAACTGTAATAGAAATCATTTTGTATCGATGAGCTTTCTGGCAAATTAGCATAAATTGCTTCCACCGTGAAATCGCCATTATCAAGAATTGTTATTGTGCTGCCCATGGCTTCTTGCATCCAAGGGTCGCCCCAAATGCGATGTGCAAGATTTTCCGATATGGCAATGGCCTCAGTTTTTTTGTCCAATTGGGATATATCGCCAACAAGAACCGGAAAGCTCAGACTTCTGAACAGGTCGGCATTTGAGAAAGTTCCACTGGCCCTGAAGTCAACATTGTCTATTTTCAGATTATCCTCAAATGTTCGGCCCAGGGTGATGTATTTTTCAACCTCTGGGAGTTGTTCGGTGGCTGTTTTTAGCAATGGATATGATATGCCCTCATAAACATCAAAGACGCCACCCTCTAGTGGTATTGAGCGCTTTACTCGGTACAGACGATCGTCGTTCGCGTGAAATTTGTCCATTTTGTATTCGTCATAGACCCATAACAACATGAGAAACGATACGGTCAAGGCAATGGAAAGTCCGAGTACGTTAATGGAGAAATAGACCTTGTTTTTTTTGAGATTCCGCCAGGCAATTTTTATGTGATTTTTGAACATGCTTTTTGTTTTTTTCCGTTGTCTCACCCCTTACGAAATAAGGGGAAGTGTATGGATTCATTCAATTCATATTTTCTTGTGCTCAACTTTAAACCCTTTCTATGAACTGGAATAGACGGAATTTAGGGTTGTTCTATTCGGTCCGTAAACTTTTTACAGGGTTTAAAATGGCCGCCCTTATCGCGTGAAAACCTACTGTTAACACTGCCACCAGGGCAACCAGAAAACCGACCCCTACAAAGGTCAGTGGACTAATATCTATGCGATATTGATAACCCGATATCCAATTCTGCATCGCGAACCAGGCTATGGGCATCGAAATCAAAAGACTGATCGCCACCAACTTTAAAAAGTGAAAAGAAATCATCTTTACAATGCCCTTTACGGAGGCACCCAACACTTTTCTTATACCAATTTCCTTGGTGCGCAACTCGATAACCAATAAAGAAATGGCAAAAAGCCCCAAACAGGAGAGGAATATTGCAATACTTGAGGCAATACCAAAAATAGTGGTCATAGTGCTCTCCGCTTCATACCATGCCTGCAGGTTTTCGTTTAAGAAGGAGGCCCTGAAGACAATATCGCCGGTTACCTTTTCCCAAACAGTGGCAAGTTTTTCCATGATTACGCTTGGATTATCTGAACTAACCTTTAGAAAAATGTAATTTATGGCCTCATTTGCCGATAGGTGCATAGCTATCGGCCGATTTTCCTCGGAGGGAGAGTAAGCATAAAAATCAGGAACCACCCCGATGATCTGATTTCCCGTGATACTATCCTGTCCCCCTATATATTTACCCAAGGGACTCGTCTCTCCCATTGCCCGCACAAAACTTTCCGTAACTACTATGGCGTTTGTGGTATCGGAGGCATAATTACGATTAAAGTCCCGGCCCTTTAAAACCGGAATTTGTAAGGTTTTCAGATAACCAAAATCGGTTAAAAGCCAATCTGCGGAAACTTGATTCCCATTATAATCCATTCCCACGGTAGACCTGGTGGTTACCCGATCTCGACCCCGGCCCAAATTGCCGCCTGCTCCGGTTATGGAAATGATACCGGGATCGTTGGCCAGGTCATTTCGCATCCGCGCCAATACCTTTCTGCCGTCGACCTGATTCCCCACAGGAATACTGATGACCTGTTCTCGTTCAAAACCGATGGGTTTTTCCTTTAGAAAATTCAGTTGTTGCCAAGCAATTGCGCTGATACAGATAAGCAGACTCGAGATAGCGAATTGACTCACCAATATTGAGTTGCGCAGTGTGCCAGGTTTTTTGGTGGAAATATTGCCCTTCAATATTTCGACCAATCCAAAATTGGCCATTTTTAGTGCGGGATATCCCCCCGCGATCAAAGTAACCAACACGAAAGCTCCCAACATCAATGCCAAAAATGCGGGTTGCAACAAAGTTGAAATGTCAATGCCACCACCAAATTGGGCATTGAACACGGGAACCAGTTGATAGGCAAGAAGAAGGCCTATCACAAAACCAATAAAATAGAGCAGGAATGCCTCGCCCCACAATTGGAAAAATAGCTGTGCCCTGAAGGCACCCAAGGTCTTACGTACACCCAACTCACGACTTCTTTTGAAAGAATTCGCCATGTTCAGATTTATGAAATTGAAACAGGCGATCAATAAAATAAATATACCCAAACCTATTAGGGCATATATCAAGGTCAATGGGGCCCCTTTTTGACCAGAAAAATGAATGTTCTCTATGTTGACTAGATTTAAGCCCAACAATTCGCTGGTTTCCTTGATTTTTGGATGCACTCTTTTAAGTTGTGCCAATTGTTCGGGATAATACTTTTCTACAAATGGAATTAGTTTGCTTTCCATTGATTGTTTACTGCTGTTTTTGGAAAGCTTAACAAAAACATTGGACGCGTTGGAACCCCAATTATTTTTATTCGAGACATAGTCAGCCATGGATTCGATTCTCGCAACGGCATCAAAGTGGATGCTGGAATTTCTGGGAGCATCCCTGATTATAGCCGATACGGTATATGGTCGACTTTCTCCGGTCTTTCCAATCTCCAGTTCTCGGCCTATTGGGTCTACATTCCCGAATAGGGCTCTGGCCGTACTTTCGCTTAAAGCAATATGCTGTATACCTGGAAGGACCGAAACGACATTCCCTCTGACGATTGGAAAGTTGAGCACTTCGAAAAATTCTGGATCCGTTCGAACAATTGACCTCTCAAGGCTCTTACCCTTATATGCAATGTTTTCTGGCATTCCCATATGGACGGTCAGGGCGGTTTCAATGTTTGGGATTTCATCCTCCAAAGCTGTAGCAAGAGGCAACGGCATATTGGCACTTAGTTCAATGCCCTCCCCAGAATTTTCAAAACGTGATACCCTGAAAAGTTGATCCTTATCCTGATGAAAAGAATCGTAGCTTAAATGAAAGTATGCTACCAAAAACAATAGGATACTTGCCGAAAACGCCATGGCCAAGCCGGCAATATTGATCAAAGAGTGCAGTCTATTTCTTCGGATGTTTCGCCAGGCGATTTTTATGTGGTTTTTAAACATGCTTTTTGTTTTTGGTCTACCCGATGAAGTATTGCTATTCGATTGTTCTGACAAGAAAACTATTTTCATGCCATATATTCAATTACCTGATTATTAATATCTTATGATGATTATACGGACAGAGGCTCTGTTTTTTGTCAAATAATTTTACAGTCTATGTACAAAATATTGACAGTGTCATAGTTCAGGGCTACTGCCTTCCAGGCCGGAATGACGTAATGGTACAGACTTCATTTATTCGGTATGCAAACTTTTTACGGGATTTTTGTTTGCGGCGGCTATGGTCCGAATACTAATAACTACCATTGAAATTAATAACAAAGCAACTCCGCTTATTGCGAAAACCCACCAACTCAAATTGGTCTTATAGGCAAAACCTTGAAGCCAATTCTTCGTTCCCCAATAGGCTATTGGGGTAGCAATAGTAAAGGCGATACCCACTAAAATCAGAAATTCCGTGCACAGCAGAACATTCAATTGTGTCAAGGAAGCCCCAAGTACTTTTCGAATCCCGATTTCTTTTGTACGCCTTTCCGTGGTATGTATGACCAAACCTAAAAGTCCTAAGCAACTTATCAATATGGCAAGACTTGTGGCCCATTTCAATAAAACTGATGTCTTTCTTTCCTGTTCGTAGAATTGCTTTATCTCATCATCGATAAAATGAATTTCAAAATCGCCTTCCGGATAAATCGACTTCCAAGCCCTTTCTACCTTGGCGATCGCATTTGGCAAGTGAGCTGTGCCATTTTGGCTCAAAGCGAAATGAAGGGTATTGAATTGTGCATAAAAATCCCTGTTGGTATCACCGACCAGGGCCATGGGAAGGATGTCGGTATGTAGGGAACGTTGATGAAAATCTTCCATTACACCTACAATAGTACCGGTTTTGTTCTCCCAAAAGGTAAGTTGTTTATCTATGGCCTCTTCAGGATTGCCAAAACCTAAGATTTTGGAATAGGTTTCATTAATGACAAGCTCATTAATGGTATCATTGAGTCGGTCACGGCCGGCCAGTAATTTTATATCGTAAAGTTTTAAATAGTTCAAATCTCCAAAAAGTTGATGCATATCGGTATTTATCTCCTTGTCATCCCCTATATATGTTGCAATTGTAGAATTGACATTTGTTGAAGCGGGGGGGTCTTTGGCCAAACTTATGGTGGAGATTTCCGGAATATTTTCAAGAGCCTGGGCAAAATTGATACGGCTTCCAAGGTCATCGTCATGCCAGGCCCTGACATATGCATTGGCCTCGGTTTTGAATCCCATATCCATTGATATTAAGAAATTCAACTGCTTTACTACAAATAGGGTAGCTACGATAAAAACTTGTGCGATTACGAATTGAAAGACAGTCAGGTATTTACGCAATGATCCCTTGTCACCAATTTTCATGACCTTGCTTCTAAGAACTTTTATAGGCCTAAAACGCGAAAGTACCACTGCGGGATAGAAGCCAGACAAAAACGTAACCAAGAGCAGTAAGATGATGATTGATATTGCGATCCGTGGATCTGCATAAAAATTGAGGCCAATTTCTGGGGGAATGAATTCTGAAAATGCCCGAAACAACCAAGATGACGAGAATAGAGAAAAAACCGCAGCTATCAGGGTCAATAAAAAAGTTTCGCTCAAAAACTGGACAATCAATTGTTTTTTTGAACTTCCCAGTGTTTTTCGGATTCCTATTTCCTTAGAACGCCTGGCAGTTTGGGCTGTATTAAGGTTGATAAAGTTGGTACAACCGAGTAGGAGCAAAAAGAGGGCAACAAGTGCCAAACTAGCAAGCGCTTTTCTATTTACCGGGCCAGCACCGTTATTGAACGTTCCATAATTTGCATTGAAATGGACATCTGATAAAGGTTGAAGTCCAAATGACCTGATCAAACCTAAATTTGAAAGATTTTCGTCGGTATGGTCTTCGGCGAGATTGTCCAACTGCGCTCTAATATATGCTATATCTTCATCCTTAGAGACCTTTACGAAGACCTGGGTTGCCGAATTGGTGTCGTTCCACGAGTCGGTGATGATCGTATTCTTCATATGAGAATTGACCGCTGTCTTAAGGGAAAGAAATTCTTGAAAAATGAAATCGCTCCTTTCCTTGAAATTTTCCACTACTCCGGTAATCTTCACCGGTATTGAATCGTTGTAGACCAAAACCTTTCCGATTACTTGCTCAGGAGTATTGTTGGGAAAGTATTTGGCGGCTCTTGACGCGGTCAAAACAACTTCTTTTGGATTTGAAAGTATTGCATTGGGTTCTCCAGAAAGCCACTTGTACTTGAACATTTCAAAATATGAGGCATCGGTAAAGATAATATCATCAGTATTGCGAAATACTTTACCGCTTTCCTTGTTTTCGATTTTCTGAAAGAATGTGTTGAAAAAAAGCGCGGCCGATTCGATACCTACCATTTCTCGCTGTAAATACTTTCCAACTGGTACGGCAACCCCTCGATTGAAGACCTCTCCTTCTGGAGTGGTCCAATCAGATACGACCCTATATACCCTATCTCCATCTGCGTGAAATTTATCAAAGGTCAAATCATAGTAGATTAAGATTCCAATCACAAAAGCGGCACTCAGCCCTACGGAGAGACCGATTATGTTGATTAAGGAAAACACCTTGTTTTTCCAGACGTTTCGGAAGGCTATTTTTATATAGTTTCTAAACATGGTTCTCGTTTTCGCTGTATCATTAAATATTTGGATCGATACCTTTCACCCTTCGACTGTGCTCAGGGTGACATCCTCAAGTGGCCAATCCCATTAAGCAAACCCTGTATCAGAGTGAGCATCCCCCTCTTGGAGAGGCCGCCTGTCCGACTTGGTCATTCAGTCAGGGGTTAGGGGAGGCCTATTCTGTTCGCAAACTACTTACGGGGTTGGCATTTGCCGCTTTGATGGCTTGAAAGCTTACCGTAAGTAGGGTAATTGCCAAGGCCCCGACGACGGCAAGTACAAAAATCCACCATTCAAGGATAACCCGATACGGGTAGTCTTGCAGCCACCCGTTCATTACGTAATAGGATATCGGAATGGCAATGAAGCAGGAGATGACCACCAGTTTTAGAAAGTCTTTCGAAAGCATGTTCCACACGTTGAAGGTAGAGGCCCCTAAAACCTTTCGAACCCCGATTTCTTTGGTGCGTTGTTCCGCCACATAAGAGGTCAGTCCGAACAGTCCAAGGCAGCTTATCAATATGGCCAATGCGGTGAAAATGCCCGATAGGGTTCCGATTCGTTCTTCGGCAGCGAATTTTTCGCCATATTCGTCATCGACAAAATCATATTGAAATGGGATGTCTGGAAAATGTTCTTTGAAGACCCTTTCCACGACGGCCAGGTTTTGGCTGGCACTTTGTTTCGGATTCAACCGAAGATTATAGAAGCTTGAGTTATTGTACCTATCGTATACATATACGCCTTGCTTCACCGGCTCGTAAGGTGATTGTGTAATCATATCTTCCACTACACCTATGATTTTCAAAGGTGGATTTGGATCTTCTTCATCGTCGTCTTTCAAAAATTTGCCTACCGGGTTTTGCATGCCCAAGTATTTTTTTGCCGTTTGATTGATAAGAACACCTAAAGAGTCCGATGCGAAGTCCCTTGAAAAATCCCTTCCTTCGACGATTTTTAGATTGAGCGATTTTGCATATTCGGGGGAAACTTCGGTCCATGCAAGATCTTCTTGAAACCCTTCGGGCTTACCCTCCCAGGTGAACCCGCCTCGGTTTGACCAAATTCGGGTAGTGGGACTACTGGAAGATGACATTTCGACTACCGCACCTGAGTTTATGAACTCGGTACGCATCAAATCATACTTTCCTTCAAAATCTTGACTAAAGGTCGGAACCTGTACCAATCCCTCTTTATCATATCCGACAGGTCGGTTCTTGGCATGATTGATTTGTTGCATGACAATCACCGTTCCGATAATAAAGGCGACCGAAACCGTAAACTGAAGTACCACCAATATTTTTCTGGGCAGGCCGGCATACTTTCCCGCCTTAAAAGTTCCTTTCAAGACATCGACGGGTCTAAATGATGACAGGTATAGTGCGGGATAACTTCCGGCAACCAAAGAAGTGAAAAGAATAAAGCCTATGGAAATAAGCCAGAACAAAGGATTTGACCAGGGAAAGGCGATTTCTTTTTTGGCCAAATCATTGAATCCATCTAAAGACAATAAGACGATCAAGATCGCAACGATAAACGCGAAAACGACCACTAAAAAAGACTCACTCAAAAATTGATTGATCAATTGCCTTCTTTGGGAACCAATCGATTTTCGAATGCCGACCTCTTTTGATCTTTTTTCCGAACGGGCCGTACTCAAGTTCATAAAATTGATACAAGCCAGAAGTAAGACAAAGGCCCCTATTATACCAAAGAGCCATACGTACTTGATTCTACCGCCGACCTGTTTGCCATTTTCGAAATTGCCCCGTAAGTACCACTCCTTCATTGGGAAAAGGAAAATCTGTGGATTGAATTCCGCGGTATCCTCGTTCAAATCTTTCTTGACATTGCGAATGGTTTGACTCACAGCGGCCATGTCGGCATTTTCCTTGAGTTTCACGAACATTTGAAATGAGTTATTGCCCCATTGGTCTTCGGCTTCCTTGATCCATTCGTTGGCGGCAAGATATTGCTCCCATGGAATGATATATTCCGTGTCATTAAAGCTATTGTTGACAGGAATGTCTTTGTAAACACTGGTGACCATTAGGTCGTACTGGTTACTTGCCTTTACGACCTTTCCGATGGGGTCTTCATCACCGAAAAGTGCGTCGGCAGTAGATTCTGCTAGCATGATCGATTTGACTTCCCGCAATCCATCTTTTTCGCCTTTTAGAATTTCGAGCTCCAAAAAATCGGGAGCCTCCCTTTGCATATAGTTGCCTGTTCTGGAAAGACTGGTCTCGTTGTATTTTAGATAAAGACTGCTCGTCCATGAACACATGATCAGGTGTTCAAAATTATCAGAGTAGCCATCTCGTAAGGCTTTCTCCAAGGGCCGGGGAATGGCGGGGCCGGTACCTGTATTTCCGTTGAAGGTCTGTGACTGAAATACTTGGGCGATTTTGGCCTTATCGGCGTAATGTTCGTTATAAGATAGCTCGTCTACCACCCAAAGACCGATCAATAGGGTCACGGCCATACCCAATGCGAGCCCGCCAATATTAATGGCCGAGTAGCCCTTGTTCTTTTTTAGGTTTCGCCAGGCGATTTTTAGATAGTTCTTAAACATGATTATTCGATTTTTGATGCCTCGCCAGCGCTCGGCATGGGTTGATGATTTTTTGAATTGGACCTTTACTATATAAAGACTCCAAAAATTTTAAAGTGTTTCATTCGGTGCGCAAACTTTTTACGGGGTTTGTCATGGCGGCCTTAATGGCTTGAAAACTAACCGTTAATAGGGCGATACAAATTGCTACTATCCCCGCAATTACAAAGACCCACCAATTAATTTCTATACGATATGCAAAACGCTCTAACCAATTTTCCATCATCCACCAGGCAATTGGCCCAGCTACCAATAGCGCGAAAATTACCAGACGCATAAAGTCTGTCGCCAATAATTGCACGATACCTTTGATGCTGGATCCAAGTACTTTGCGTACACCTATTTCCTTGCGGCGCTGTTCAGCGGTATAAGCGGCCAGACCAAAGAGGCCCAAACAAGAAATGGCGATGGCAAGCAATGCGAAGATTTTCGAAAGGTTGCCTATAAGTTGTTCACCTTTAAATCTGGCCTCAAAAGCATCGTTTACGAATTCATATTCGAATGGAAATGCCGGATTGTGCTTTTTCAGTACACTTTCCATTGTTGCCAGGGCCTCACCAATTGCTATGCCTTGTTTTGTTTTTACATACAAGTGTCGCGCATCACCATGATAGTTGAAGAACATTACCGGATCGCTGGTTCCGTACATGTCGCCGTATAAATAGTCTTTGAGTACACCAATAACCGTATAAGTCTCACCGTCGCGCATTACGGTTTTGCCCACAGCGCTTCCCTCTCCCATCATTCGGGCAAACGTTTCGGTAACTATAATATTATCGTTGCCCAAGTCATCTTCAAAGGCCCTACCTTCGATAAGCTCCATCCCTGCGGTCTTGAAAAAACCCGAACTAATATACCTGAATGAGATTAGAATATCTTCGGTATCCGTGCCACCTTGCCACTCAAAACCCGAACCATTATTTCCGCCCGAAAGAACCTCGGAATTATTCAGCCCGATATTTTCTATTTTACCTGTGGCGATCATATCCTGACGTATGGGATTGAAATTTTTGACGACATCACCGTTCACCGGAACCCTAACAAGATTTTCCTTCTCAAACCCCAAGTCTCGATTTTTTACATGATTTACCTGCTGATATATAATGATAGTACTGATGATGAATACGATGGAAACCGTAAATTGGGTAATTACCAATCCCTTTCGGATTGTGGCGGCACTGCCCTGTTTATTGCGAGTTCCTTTCATTGCCTCAACGGGTTTAAAAGAGGAAAGATAGAAAGCGGGATACCATCCTGAGAGAAGACCGCAAATCATTGTTATGCCCAATAGCGGCAATAGGTGAGTCGGACTGAAAAGCTTCAGCTCGAGCTGTTTTTCAACAAGAATATTGAATTGTGGTATAAGAACCATTAAAAGAACAATACTCACGAGCGCGGCCAAGGTGGTGGTTATTAAAGCCTCGACCATAAACTGAGAAACCAAAGTTCTCTTACCTGACCCCAACACTTTACGAACGCCTACTTCATTTGCCCTCTTTTCACTTCTCGCGGTGGAAAGGTTCATAAAATTGACGCAGGCAATCAGAACTATGATAAGGGCAATGAGTGAAAATAGTCGTACATATATAATTTGACCTCCCACCTGCTTACCACCTTCGAAATTGGATTTCAAATACCAATCTTTCATCGGATGAAGAAAGGCCACCGTTTCATCATCTCCAGTTTTGGATTCAATGATACCGCGAACCTTGGCATCGACGGTTTCAAAATCGGCCTCGGGAGAGAGTTCTACGAAAGTGTCGGAAAAGAGGTTCCCGTACTCATTCAACCAGGGCTTGTCAGCCGCATAATTTTCAAAGGGAGCGACCCAATCGAAGCCATAGCTGACATTTGGCGGTAAGTTTTCGAATACTCCGGTGACAGTGTAATCGGTATCATTGTTCACCCGCACCACTTTGCCCAATGCAGATGAACCCGGACCATAGAGATGGATGGCACTTTCTTGCGACAATACTATGGCATCAGGTTTCTCAAATGCATTTTGAAGATTTCCCTCGATAAAATTAAGACTGAATATGTCTAGGAAATCGGGATCTGCCAGTCTTCCGTATTTGCTGATCGAATTCTCGCCGACCTCAAACAGAATGTCTGCGCCTACGGAGCGCGAACTCCCGATAATTTCAGGAATCTCATCTTTAATTACTTTGGCCAGAGGACCGGGGGTAGCCTGAAAAAAGGTACGCCATTCACCTTCGTAAAGTTGGTTGGTCGGCAAATAATAAACAAAATCCCGCTTAGGGAAATCGTTGTTGAAACTCAGTTCATCCTCTACCCAAAGCAGTATGATACCAGCACATGTAATGCCGATTGCCAAACCGAAAATATTGAGGGCGCTATACCCTCTATTCCTCCAGAGGTTTCGCCAAGCAATTTTTATATAGTTTTTAAACATGTTTCTCCTTTTTTGATGATGTAATTCGTTCGTAAACTGCGGTTGAACTATTTAAAAATTTCTTTTCCTGTATTAATGTCATCAATTAGTGCATCGATATAGGACAAAAAACCTTGATCTTTGGTTTTTTCCTTGGCAGATTCACAAAACTGCAGTGCCTTCTTTTTGTCGCCCAAATAGAAGTGCCCGCTTACCATTCCCAAATGTGCGTAAATGTCATCGGGATTCTTATCATAGTTGTTCTTAAAAATTTTGAAGGCTTCTTCATGCAAGTCCATTCTGTTCAGGCGAACGCCATATGTGGCCAAATCTTGGGAAGTGCCCATCGGCATGGCCTTTTGCATAATTGAGTCTGCTTCGACCCCTCTGTTCAGCTTCTGTAACAGGCCCGCGTAAGTCGATAAGGTCTTGAAATTAGACTCGCCAAAATAGGTATTTATTGAACGATCGGCCCAGCGGAGGCCCTCCTCCAAATTGATGTTATTGGTCAAGCAATAATCGGCGGCCATTTGCAAATTCTGCCAATAGCGATAGAAAATGCCCGAATCCACCTCATTTCTAAAAGCTTCTATTTGGGTCTTGTGCAGATCGACACTGACTTTGAAAGGAACCTTGACCTTTTCCCATTGCATGGAAATTACCGCACTATTCTCGGTCTGATCGTCAAATTCGTATTTGAGTCTTTCTATGTTTTGTTCCATCGTCAGCACAGGGACCTCCACGCGTAGTGCGTCATTCTCTTCCTTATAATAGAAACTGCCCCAAGCGTTATTGAATTTTGAGAAGACCAATGTCGCCTTTTCCTCACCCATGGCGATAAAGAATGCATATTTGCCCTTTGGCAATACCTGGTCCTCGATCAAGACATCGGTAGAAAATTCAATTGTTGTATTTTCATTGGCACCTGCGCGCCATGGAGCGGCCTTACTTGTTCCATAGCCGAGATCGGCAAAGCCGTAGTGTACCAATTTTCCCCAAATTTGACCTTCACGCCCTTTTACCCCTGGTCGCGAGTAGTTGATTTTAACTTCGGTAATTCCGATGAATTCTGAAATGGAAGCCTTTTTATTGCCGTCGGGCGGAAAAGTGATCTGCCCTTTCAAACCTATTGTACAAATGGTGAAAACGAGTGTTACGATCAGTCTATTCTTCATTTTAAGGTGTTTTCGTTTACTTTCTTTTTATTTATCATAATTCCGATTGCCCGGAAATTTTAGTTTATTCACTCCGCAAACTTTGAACGGGATTGGCCAATGATGCTTTGATGGAATGAAAGCTGACCGTAATTAGGGTAATTGCGACAACGATAATAGCCGCCAAAACAAAGGCCCACCAATGAATACCCGCGCTATAGGCAAACCCTTGCAGCCATTCTTGCATGGCCCACCAGGCTACCGGGAAAGCGAATAGGGTTGCTATCAACACCAATTTGACAAAATCCTTCGAGATCATCGCGACAATGTCCGATACATTTGCCCCCATTACTTTGCGTATGCCTATTTCGGCAGTTCTTCTCGCCACGGTCAAAGTGGCCAAACCGAACAAGCCCATACAGGCAATGAATATTGACAGGATCGATGCAATGTTCACAATACTCTTTGAACGCAGTTCGTTCTGATATTGAGCCGATAAGGTTTCATCCAAAAAGGCATATTCAAACTCTTGTGTCGGGTTGATTTTTTCCCATTCTGTTTTTAGCATCGAAATTCCGTCGGCCACATTCTCGGTTTTCAGGCGAACCGAAACCCTGGGCTGCATACTGTATTGTATGTTCACATTATCGGTCTGTTGAAAAACCGGATCTGGATTTATGGTCAACAAAAGTGGGCGTATATTGTTGTTCAAAGATTCAAAGTTGAAGTCTTTCATCACGCCAAGAATTTTTATGTCAAACTTATCATAGGCCATATCTACCGGATTTTCCAAGCCAAGCTCTTTTACAAATGTTTCATTGACCAGTACCCCGTTTTGGGCATCGCTCGCACTACCCGCCAAAAAATCCCTTCCATCGCTTAACCGGATATTATGTGTTTTCAGAAAGCTTGGATCTACAACGTTCACCATAAACTCATGGTATTTATTTTTGCTATCGGTGAACCCAGCTGTGATCCACCCGTTTTCGGAAAAGCTGAACAACGATCTTGAGGCTTCTGCAACCATTGGCTGCTTTGTAAGTTCGGCCACATACAGGTCGGCAAAAGTGTCGGCCTCGTCGCCAGACATATTGGTCGGTACAACGACGATGGTATCTTTTTCGTAGCCGAGATCTTTGTTTACCAGAAAGTCGATTTGGCGACCTATGACCAGAGTGCCTATCAACATAATTATGGATGCCGCAAACTGGGTGATGACCAAGCTTTTTCCGAATAGGCCCATGGAAGTTCCCTTGGCCATTTTACTGCGCAAAACCTCGATCGGATTGAATCTGGAAAGAACTACCGATGGATAAATTCCCGCTATTAACGCGATGAAGATTATTAACCCTAGGGTGATCAGCCAAAAGCTCAAATTGAGATTTATCTCAAGAGGTATTCCCGTTAGTGAATTAAAGGTTCCCTGAAACAAAAAGGCCAGTACAATACCCAATGATACTGACATGATGGTGATCAACAAGGCCTCTCCCCAGAATTGATGTACAATTTGTTTGCGGAACGCTCCCAGAGCCTTTCTGACACCTACTTCGGTCGCCCTTGAAAAAGAACGTCCTACTGCCAAGGTCACAAAATTGATACACGCCAACAATAAGATTAAAAACCCTATCGTACCCATGACGTAACCATATTTTGGATTTGAAATTGGCTCAAGAGCTGCGGGCAGCGATGGGTCTAGGTGTATTTCGGTTATGGGTTGTAAATGGAGGAAAAAAGTATTTTCCTCAAAATTGTCGCCCAGGTACTGCTCGATAATCGTAGGGAACTTACTCTCAAGTTGTGCGGCAGATTGATCAGGCTTTAACAACAAATAAGATTCGACTACCACATTGAACCAACTTCGCCGGGCTCTTTCACTAAAGAATATCGACTCGTCTTGAAGCGAAACCAGCAAGTCGAACTGAATACTGGATTCTTGGGGCGGATTCTGTACGATGGCCGAGACTTCAAAGAACTTTATTTCTCCGTTGAATTCCAACGACAGCGATTTGCCCAAAGGGTCCTCATCACCGAAATATTTTAATGCCGAAGACTCAGATAAAACAATCGCATTTGCATTTATCAATGGTGCTTCTGAATTGCCGCGCAAAACCTCAAAATCGAATATTTCAAAAAAACCGGGGTCCACGGCCCTTACAGCCTCGTTGAATTCGGATTCATCTTTTTTGACCAGTGCGTTGAACCGATGAACACGGCTACCGGCTTCAATTTCCGGATAGTTGTTCTTCAGTACATTGACCATTGAAACCGGGGTGGTGGTGCTTACGAAATCTTCTTTCGGGCCATAATTTTCATGCTGCCATACCCTGTAAATCCTATCGGAATTTGAATGGAACCGGTCATAGCTAAATTCGTTTTTGACATAGAGGGCTATTAAAATAAAACAACAGACCCCGACCGCCAGTCCTGAAATATTGATAAGCGTATATCCTTTGTTTTTCAAAAGGTTCCGCCAGGCGATTTTTAGATAGTTCTTAAACATGATCGTTCGATTTTATTATGCGTTATACCTTTTCATTCTGTGCGAATACTTTTTACAGGATTACGAACGGCCGCCCGTATCGCTTGATAACTTACCGTAATCAGGGCAATGCCCAATGCCAAAATTCCAGCGAGGACAAAAGTCCACCAAGAAATGGTTATCCGATAAGCAAAATCTTCCAACCATCCGCTCATAAAGTACCATGAAACCGGTATTGCTATGAAAAGGGCAATCAAGACCAGTTTTAAAAAATCCCTTGAAAGAAGTGTTGCAATGTTTTGTACCGACGCGCCCAACACCTTTCGGATACCGATTTCCTTGATTCGGTTCTCTGCCATATAACTGGCCAAACCGAACAGCCCTAGGCAAGAGATGAAAATGGTGAATAGGGTAAATAGGCTAACAAGCTGTCCCGTACGCTTCTCATCGTCAAATTTTTTGGAATAGGCCTCATCTACAAATTCATATTCAAAAGGATATTCGGGATTGTACTTGCGAAAAACGGCTTCTGTTTCCGCAAGGGCCTCAGAGGTTCCTAAACTCCCATCAAACTTGATATGGATGACTTCAAACCAAGCCTTTGCACCTTCAATGGCCATGGGATCTGTTTTTTGGAAAGGGGATCGCATCACAAAATCCTTGATTACACCCACCACCTGCCAATCTATGCCCGCATCTCGAAAGGTTTGTCCTATAGGCTCCTTGAAACCCATAAGAGCAGCAGCCGATTCATTGATTATGGCTGCAGTGGAATCGGTCGGATACTTTTCCAGGTCAAGATCCCGGCCGGCCACAAGTTCAAGTCCCATCGTTTTTACCACGGCATCGTCAGCGCAAAACCGATAGACCAAGGTTCGATTATCCTCACTTTTTCCTTTCCATTGAAATTCCATGGAATTGCTCCAATTCTCGGTAACCGGGGAGTTGGTCTTGGTGACCGATATTGCTGTGCCCGAGGCTAACAGTTCTTCCTTGATCAGCGGATAATTTCTTTCGATATCCCCTTCCATCATCGTATAGACAAGATTGTTCTTGGCATAGCCCAGTTGTCGATTTTGAACCTTGTCCATTTGTTGCCCCACGATAATCGTGGCGGTAATTAGAATGATGGCCATGGCGAACTGAAATACCACCAAAACCTTTCTCGGCGTTATGGGGGAGTCCATTTTCCTGAAGGTGCCCTTTAATACTTTGGAAGGGCGAAAACCTGAAAGGTAGAGGGCAGGATAGCTTCCTGCCAAGATGCCCGTAAAAATGATAACACCTAGGGTAGACAACCAAAACCGGGGATTGGCAAAATCAAGGGACAAGGGTTTTTCTATCAATGTGCTAAACGATGGCAAGGATATCATCACGATTACAAGGGCCAAAAGGGCCGCCAAAAAAGATATCAAAATGGACTCCCCTAAAAATTGTACGACCAAGGCCGTTTTTTTGGCTCCGACGGTTTTGCGAATACCTACCTCCTTGGCCCGTTTTTCGCTGCGGGCCGTACTTAAGTTCATAAAATTGATACAGGCAATAATCAAAATGATTGCGGCTATAATGCCGAACATTCGAATAAGGTCGATGCGACCGCCTATTTCTTCGCCGTTTTCGAATTCAGAATGTAGCCAATACCTTGACCAGGGATAGAGAAAGGTCTCCATATCGGGAGAATCCTTGTCATAGCGTTCACGTAGAGTCCCAATTTTTTCGGAAAAGGAATCATAATCCGTCCCTTTCTTGAGCATGACATAAGTACCGACGGAATTGTTGCCCCAGTACTCATCGTGCCAACCCTTTTGTTCAAGATACTTCCATGGCATCAAAAACTCGAAACTAAAACCAGTGTTCGAAGGCAAGTCTTTCAAAATTCCAGTAATCATAAAATTATCTGCATTGTCTACTTTCACTGTTTTGCCCATTGCCGATTTGTTGCCGAACATTTTTTTTGCGAAAGTTTCGGTGACCACAACGGAATTCACCCCGTCCAAAACTGTTTCGACAGTACCTTCCACCAGAGGGAAGTCGAACATTTTTAGAAAATCGGGATCGACAATGGTACCGGTCGACTTGATTCGTTTGTCATCTTTGGAAAACAGAAACGGAGTATCGTAGAAATAACGGGTGACCGCCTCTACCTCTGGATAATCCTTTTTAATGACCGGACCCATAACCTTAGGTGTGGAGTTCCATGTCCATAATTCCCCGTCCACCGGATATTTATTGTATACCTGGTAGATACGATTTTTGTTTGTGTGAAATTGATCTACGCCTACTTCAAAATTGATCCATATCATGATAAGGGCGGTAACGGCAAGACCGATGGAAAGCCCAAGTATATTCAGCAATGAAAAACTTCTGTTTCGAAGTAGGTTCCGCCAAGCGATTTTTAGATAATTTTTGAGCATGACTTTTTATTTCATTATTATTCGTTACGCAATGCCTCGGCGGGATTTATCATGGCCGTTTTAAGCGATTGCGCTAAAATTGAGATGGCCGCCACGACCATCACCAGCAGCAAAGGCACCAAAAACATCCATATGTTGATTTGGGTTTTAAAGGCATAGTTCTCGAGCCATTTTTTTGCAATTAAATAAATGATGGGCAGGGCGATCGCTCCGGCTGTGAGCACCAGGCCCAATAGTTTTTTTGGAATTATGGCCAGAGCTTGTCCAATGGTGGCGCCCATAACCTTTCGCACACTTATTTCCTTGGTTTTTTGCATCGCCATATGGGATCCCAGTCCGAAAAGGCCAAGGGCGGCAATAAATATGGCCAGTATGGAAAACAACAGACATATTATGCCAAACCTGGTGTCGGCTTCATACTGCTGATTGAAATAATCGTCGATAAAAAAAGAGCTGTACAAATCGTTGGGAAAAAATTCCTTGAATTTTGCCTCTATCTGGCTCGATGTTCCACGAATATCGCCCCCTGAGATATTCACGGTCAAGAACTTTGCGAAGTAACCTTCGAAATAGATAAAGACAATGGGATCGTAACCTTTTTGTAATGTTTGTTGATGATGGTCGGCTACCACCCCAATAACCTCGGCCGTTCGGTCTATGGGACCATATTTGAATATTATTTTCTGATCGACGGCGGCCTCCGGATCTGAAAATCCAAGGATTTTGGATGCCGAACGATTGATTACCACACGATGGCCTGATGAGACCGGCGGCTCGTTACGCCGATAAAATGTATTGGTATCCTCTTTACGAAAATGTCTTCCGGCCAGGAGTTCGATGTCGTAAGTATTTATAAAATCATGATCGATTCCCGCAAACTTGGCATTGACCCCTTCCTCCTTTCTTTCGTGTACCCGGCGAATCGTATTTCCCTGAACAAGTGCTCTACCAGGTATTTCGTCGGATAGGGCGACATTTTTTATATTGGGATGCTGCACCAATTCCATTTTGAAGGACGCTACTTTTTGCTGTGTCGTAGAATCTGTATAGGTAGGTGCTGAGAGAACAAGATTTTGATCGGAATCGAAACCGAGGTCTTGATTCTGCATGTACGAGAACTGGTTATAGACAATGTACGTTCCGGCAATCAGTGCAATCGAAATGGCAAATTGGGTGACCACCAGGGCCTTCTGAAGTCCATTGCCCTTACTTGTTTTATGAAATTGGCCTCGAAGAACGTCCATCGGCACAAAACCTGACAAGACAAAAGCCGGATAGAGACCTGCAAGAATACCGCCTCCAATAAAAATAGCCGTCATGGCCATCCAGATTTGCCAACGACTCCACATATCGAAATTCAAAACCTCTATACCCACAAGCGAATTGAACGATGGAATCAAGAGATTTATGAACACGAATGCCAAAATAAGGGCGAAGAAATTGATGATGAGCGACTCATACAAGAATTGATGTATCAATACCGACCTATTGGCCCCCACTACTTTTTTTAAGCCGACTTCCTTGGCGCGTTCCATTGACTTCGCCGTAGATAGATTAATAAAGTTTATCATGGCGATGGCGATAATAAAAGCGGCTACGATCATCAAAAAATACAAGGTTCCCTCACTGCCGTTGGGGGAGATTTCTTTTACCAAATGTGATTTTAAGTGAATATCGGCCACTGGCTGTAAAGCAAACCTGGCCTCAAAACCATGTTCGTTCATAATCTCACTAAGGTATTTTTGAACGAAGGCCGGGAATTTTGATTCGATGGCCGCCGGGTCAGTTCCCGGCCGAAGTTTTACGTAGTTATAGAATTCGGGCCATACCCAGCTATTGGCGTAATCTCCATTTTGCCCGAAAATATTATATGAAATAATCATGCCCATTGGCAGATGCGTGTTCTCTGGCCTTTCTTCAAAAACGCCTGTAACCTTCAATTCAAAATTGTCGTTGATTTCAAGCAATTTGCCAATTGGGTCTTCGTTGCCGAAGAAACGATATGCAATGTCTTCGGAAACCATGATTGAATTTGGTTCTTCCAAGGCCGTTGCGGCATCCCCGTGAATCAGTTGAATATTGAAAAGGTCGATGATTGCATTGTCGGCAAAATAGATATGGTCGTCTTTCGCATCGGATTTTATTTCTTGGCCCAAGGTGTTGGTGTACGAAAAATTAACGGTTCCGCCGAGGGCCATTGGTTTATCGGCTATGCGTGTAAAGCTTTCCACTTCCGGAAAATCTTGTTTCATGGCAGGCCCAACCGTCGGATGATTGGTTGCCGAGGTAATAAAACCATTATCACCCAAGTTATTTGTAAGGGTCACCCGATATAGATCATCGACATCGGGAATAAATCGATCGTAGCTTTTTTCAAAAGCCACATATTGTGTCAGTAAAATAAATGCGGTTATTCCAATCGACAAACCAAGGATATTGATACCGGTAAAGAGCTTATTCCTCAAGAAAAAGCGAAGGGCGATTTTTAAATGGTTTTTAAGCATGATCTTAGTTTTCTAATAAATCCAATTATTCATCCCTTAAGTACTTTGAGGGGTTCAACAATGCCACTTTTATGGATTCAGGTAAAATCGACAATGCGGCTATAACCATTACCAAAAGCATCGGAACAATGAACATAAAGGGGTTCATGGAAATTCTAAAAGCGTAGCCCGAGAGCCATTCCGCTGCAAGAAAATAAGTAATGGGCAAGGCTATGAAACCGGATATCATAACCAAACTCAACAGGTTTTTCGGAATCAATACCAAAACTTGCACGATGTTGGCTCCCAAAACCTTTCGAACGCAAAGTTCCTTGGTTTTTTTTAGGGACATATAAGAGCCCAGGGCGAACAGTCCCAATACCGCAATAAAGATTGCCAGAGCAGCGAACAACAGACATATTTGTCCAAACTTTAGGTCGGCCCTGTATTGTTGGTTGAAATGTTCTTCAAGAAAGAAGTAATCGTAGGGATCTTTCGGGAAAAATTCGAGAAATTTTTCCTCAATGTGCGCGATGGTGTTTTGAATATCTGAAGTATTCAGGTTGATCGTCAAATAAGTAGCATCATAAAAATCAGGGTTCAGGAATATGGTAGGATGGTAATCGGTTCGCAACGATTGTTGATGATAATTATCCACAACACCAACAACCTCTACCGTACGATCGACCGGCCCATTCATTGGAAAGACGATTTTTTTGTTTATGGTTTCTTCGGGGCTTTTGAAGCCTAAAGCTTTCACCGCTGTTTTATTGATCAGTACGCGATGCATTCTTCCATTGTCTCTTTCCACATCCGCACCATAAGATGTCCGGTCCTCTTTCCTAAAGTTTCTTCCGGCCAAGAGTTTAATTTTATAAGTATCAAGAAAATCGCTGTCGATTCTCAAAAAATGACAATTCACGCCGGCCTCCCTTTGTTCATGAGCTTGTCTGGCCATATTATCTTCCCCTATTTTTTTGCCAGGAACCTCATCGGTAACCGTAATAGCCTTGATCTTCGAATTTCTAAGCAGCTCATTTTTAAATACTTCCATCTTATTCGAAATGGTTGAATCTATAACCATAGGGGCATTTACGATCAAATTGTGTTCAGCGTCATATCCAAGGTCTTGGTTTTGCATATATGAGAACTGGTTGTAAACGATATAGGTGCCGGCAATCAAGGCGATTGATACCGAGAATTGGGCAATCACAAGCACTTTTCTCATTAAAGTTCCTTTCCCCGACTGATGAAATTTTCCCTTTAAAACCTCTATGGGCTTGAATCTGGAAAGCACAAAAGCGGGATAGGCCCCGGCCAAAAGTCCCCCCAAAAGCACCAAAATAATTAGTTGCGACCCTATTTTTGGCTCTGACAATAGGTTTGCCGACAAAATCTCGAGGCCCACCAATTCGTTAAAAGGACGAATAAGTAGAAATACAAAACCAACAGCAACAAGGGCTCCCAATAAGTTTATGACCAACGATTCGAAAAGAAATTGACACACCAAGGTGCCCCTCTTTACCCCGGCCATTTTCTTCAGCCCAACTTCCATGGCCCTTTCCGTTGATTTGGCCGTAGAGAGATTGATGAAGTTTATCAAAGCAATTACTATTATAAAAAGAGCGATGATCCATAGAAAGTTCAACGTCCGCTCATTCGCATTGGGCGAAATTTCATTGATGTGATGTGATTTCAAATGGATGTCGCGAACGGGTTGCAGTTCAAATCGCGCTTCAAAGCCATGTTCTTGCATGATGTCGCTTAGATATGTTTCCACAAAGTGGGGAAACTTTGCCTCGACGACAGCGGGATCTGTGCCGGGCTTTAGGCGTACATAGTTATAAAAATCAGGCCATATCCAAGTTTCGTTGGTCCAAGGGCCCAAATAGGAGAAAGACGCGAGCATGTCGAACTTTATATGTGTGTTTTCGGGAAGCTCCTTGAAAACTCCCGTAACGCGAAAGTTTTCATTATTGTTCATTCTCAAATTTTTGCCCAAGGGGTTTTGTTCTCCAAAAAATCGATGCGCCACCTTTTCCGACAAGACAATGGATGAAGGTTCCTTTAAAGCGGTTTTCGAATTCCCATGTAGTAATTCTACGTCAAACAGATCCAAGGTAGTACTGTCTGCAATGAACATTTTGTCATCGACTACATTTGATTTGATCAAATTATTTTGCGCATCGGTATGGGAAAGTACAAAACTTCCCCACATGACCGACTTGTCGACCAAACGTGCATAACTTTCAACTTCCGGAATGTCTTGCTTCATGGCAAAGCCGACCGCAGGGTGGTTCGTTGCCAAGGTCACAAATCCTTTTTCTCCCAAATTGGACGTTAAAGTCACACGATAAAGGTCTTCCACACGATTTTGATGTCGATCATAATTGGATTCAAAATCCACATATTGTGTGATGAGAATAAATGCCGTAATGCCAATGGATAACCCTAGGACGTTGATGCCCGTAAAAAGCTTATTCTTTAGGAAAAAGCGAAGGGCGATTTTTAAATGGTTTTTAAGCATGACATTCGATTTAGCATTAATTCATTCGCTTCTCAAACTATCCACCGGATTGACAATTGCTGCCTTTATACTTTGGTAGCTTACCGTAATAATCGAAATGATGATGGCCAGAAAAGCGGCCAAGGCAAAAACCCATAACCCAACTTCGATGCGATATGAAAAGTCTTCAAGCCATTTGTTCATGGCATACCAACCAATGGGCAATGAGATAAGTATACCGATGCCCACCAGTTTTAAGAAGTCCATCGTAAGTCGATATGAAATTTGACCCACGCTGGCACCCAATACCTTTCTCACACCAATTTCCTTTGTTCGCTTTTCTGCGTTGAAGGCGGCCAGACCAAATAACCCAAGGCAGGCAATCAAGATTGAAAGTGCCGTGAATATGATAAATATGCGACCTAAGCGTTGTTCTGATTTATAGGTGTCGTTAAACGAATCTTCCATGAAGTAATAGTCAAAGGGTTGGCCTGGTGCTACTTGATTCCAAACACCCTCTATTGACGCAATGGCATTGGAAAAATTATCGGTCTCTAATTTTACCGCCATCGACCCGGCCCTATCACTCAAATGAAGACTTAGGGCTTCAATTTCTTCCCTAAAAGGGGAAAAATGAAAATTCTTTACCACACCGATGATGGTAAAGTATTTTGGATTTTCTTCTCCCATATCGGGTGTATAGCGCATGCCTATAGCTTGTTCGGCAGAAACCCCGATCGTGGAAATGGCAGATTCATTGATAATTATACTGGTCGAATCATTTTTGAACGCCTTGTCAAAATTGCGGCCTGCAATAATTTTGAAATCCATGGTCTCCAAATAGTCATGGTCAACACCCCATGTTTGCATGCTTAGCGCATTCTCTTGATCAGTGGCCCCTTCTTCGGGTGCAAAGGTGGAGTCAGATCGGTTCGAGGGGGTCGGATAATAGCTGCTTAGGGAAGCATTCTTGACAAAGCCCAGTTTCTTCACCTCTTCTTTGAAGGCGGTCATTTGATTTCCGGCGGTAAAGACGTCGTTCACGATCAAGACCTGATCCTTGGAAAAACCAAGGTCTTTATTTTGGATATATTGTAGTTGCTGATAGACGACCAATGTTCCGATTATCAGAAACACTGAAATGGCAAATTGGAAGATGACCAATACATTTCGAATTTTTCCTCCCCCCAAATTTGAGCCACTCGTGCCTTTCAGTACTTTGGCCGGAATAAACCTTGACATGAAAAACGCCGGATAACTGCCCGCAAAAAAAGCCAAAATGATGCCGGAAGCAATCAAAATCAACCAGAAGGCCGGATTCATGTATGGTATGGAAATATTCTTGTCGGCCAAATCGTTGAAATAGGGCAAGAGCAAAATGGCCAAGACGATCGCCACCAAAAGTGATGCGAAGGAAACTAGGCCAGATTCAACCAAAAATTGACGTACAAGCTCTAATTTTTTGGAGCCCAATGTTTTTCGTATCCCTACCTCTTTAGCTCTTTTTAAGGAATGTGCCGTGCTCAAATTCATGAAGTTCACGCAGGCAAGAACGATTAGAAATATGGCGATAAAAGAAAGTATGTAAATACTCTGAATATTGTTATTGCCACTTATTTCTGCCACGCGATCCGATTTTAAATGTATATCGGTCAATGGAATGGTGCTATAGATCAGGTGATTGCCCGCGGCCTTAAACTGCTCCTCGGTAATTCCGGGCATAAATTGTTGCACCCCCGGAATCACGTACCTACCTAAAAAAGCGCGCAAAGGAGCCTGTAAGTCTTCGATGTTCGCCGATGGAATTAGCTTGATATAGGTCTGATAGTTATTGCTACCCCAGTTCACCACCCTGGAATCATCGTAACCTGCCATGGCCATGAAAATCGAATGATCTCGTAAAAAAGAATTTTTTGGGAAATCATCAATTACTCCCGTAACGGTATATGTTTCAGTATTGTTCAATAGAAGGTTTTGACCTAAGGCATTTTGGATGCCAAAATGCTTTTCGGCGGCCGTTTTGGTCAATACTAGGGTATTGGGAGATTTAAGGGCGGTTTTTTCATCCCCTACCAAAAGATCCACATCGAACATTTGAAAAAAAGTGGAATCGACAAAAGTCGATTGTAACTCCTTTACATTGATTTCGGTATCCGATTTTCGGATGAGCATACTTCCCCGGGTGCGAAATCGCGTGGTCAATTCAACTTCTGGGAAATCGCTGTCGATTGTTTCGGCCATAGGGGCGGGGGTAACGGCGAATTTGCGATCTTCACCACCAAATTTAATGTCAGCATTGACCCGATGTATACGATCGGCATCGGTAAACATGGTATCATAACTCAGCTCATCGTAGATATATAATGAGATAAGCAAACCTCCGGTGATACCGATAGCGAGTCCAAACGTGTTGAGAAAGGTGAAAAAGGGTTGCTTTTTAAGGCTTCTCCAAGCGATTTTAAGATAGTTCCTAAACATAAATCTATTATTTTGATACGCCCCTTGACGGACGTTGTCGACTTTAATTCATTCCGTGCGCAGGCTTTTTACCGGATTTGCCATGGCCGATTTTATTGATTGGAAACCCACGGTCAAGAATGTAATCAACAATGCAAGGCTTCCTGCCAATACAAAGACCCACCACTGGATTTCTATACGATAGGTAAAGTCTTCCAACCAACGCTGCATGAAGTAATAGGCAATGGGGGAGGCAATCAAGAATGCGATTCCCACCAACTTCACAAAATCCCTTGTCAATAGTTTGACAACCGAATTAATGCTGGCGCCCAATACTTTGCGAATGCCTATTTCTTTCTTCTTTTGTTCCGCCACATAAGAGACGAGGCCAAATAGTCCCAAACAACTGATAATGATAGCCAAGATGGTGAACAGACCTGCAATTTGGCCGATTCGTTTTTCTTCGGCATAAAGTTTTTCGACCTCCTTATCAATGAATGCGGGAACAAAAGGCGAGTCTTTTACATTCGCTTTCCATACGTTTTCCAAATTCGCCAATAATTCTGAATAGTTCGAAGTTTCAAACCGCAACAGCAATCTATGGGGGTCTCCATCCCTAAAGAGAACCAAGGGTTGAATGGCATCCTTCAAAGATGAAAAGTGAAAATCACCGACCACCCCAATAATCTCATATATACCTTCCGGACCTGTAAGAAGCCGAGAGGTCAATGCATCTTCCTTGTCGATTCCAAAAACTCTTAGTGTCGCTTCGTTCACAATGATCTGGGTACTATCGGTCTCCCTAAAATTTCTACCCTTGGATAGAGGAATACCCATGGTCTTCAAATAATTTTTCCCGACAAAATTCAATTGTGCTTGGGTTCTGTTTTCGGGATTCTTGCCCGGTAGGTAGAAACCGGCACTGTTGATCACGTCTTCGGAGGGCGAAATCCTGCTTCCTGAAATCTCCTTGACCCCCGGAATCTTTAAAAATTCAGATTTCAATCCTTCATATTTGTCCCTGGCATTGCGCGTATTCAATTGTACGCCGATCAGATTGTTTTTTTCATAACCTAGATTTTTTTGCTGGGTATAATTGAACTGTTGAACCACTATGATTACCGTGCTTATCAGTATTATGGAGATTACGAATTGAAATACCACCAATCCCTTTCTCAATCCGCTATTGCCCGAGTTGAGATTTACGACATTTTTTATCGCGAGCATGGGCTTGATCGACGACAATATGAGGGCAGGATAAATACCGGCTACAAAACCGGTCAAAAGGCCGATGCCCAATAAGGAGTAAACGATTTCAAAGCGAAGCAGGTCTGCATAACCAAGATTGCTCTGGGCCAATTCGTTTATGAAGGGAAGCAGTATCAATACGATGGGAATGCTTACCAAAATCGAAAAAAATGAAAGTAGCAACGATTCGCCCAAAAACTGGAAGATCAATGACTTTTTGTTCGCCCCGACCACTTTTCGCACACCGATTTCCTTTGCTCTTTTATTTGCCCTTGCCGTGCTCAGATTAATGAAATTGATGCAGGCCACCAATTGGATAAATAAGGCCAAGGTCAAGAGCAGATAGAGATATTGAATATCGGAAACCCTATCGATTTGACTGGCCACACCTTTTGAAAACAAATGAATGTCGGTAACTTTTTGAAGAAATAGTTTCTTTTTCATGTTTAGGGCGGCGAGATTAGATCCACCCCTCCGTTGAAGAAAACCGGGAAGTTTCCCTTCCAATCCTTTTGCACTTGCACCCGATTTTAGCTTGACATAGGTGTAGGCGAAATTGTTTTGCGCATAATTCTCATTGCCCTTGACCCATTCGCCAAGACCTGGCGTGTTCATGCTTATAATGTAATTTGGCTTTAAGTGTGATTTGCCGTAGTTCTCATCAAAAACCCCTTTTACGGTCAGTTTTAGGGGATCTCCGTCGTAGCCTGAAATCTCCACTGTTTGATCCAAGGCCTTTTGGTCGCCGAACAGTTTTTTTGACAGGGAGGTCGAGAGGATCAAGGTGCTTGGTTCGTTCAGGGCCTTGGTATTTCCCTCCAATAATCGATAATCGAAAACCTTAAAGAGTGTTGAATCGGCCAAATAGGCTTTCGATTCATAGAACCCACTTTCTTCACCTGCCGCCCTAATGATGTCTACATTGAATAGGTCGACCAAAACTACTCGGCACGCCTCCTCGATTTCAGGAAAATCCTCTTTCATGGCAAATGCAATCGGAGGTGAAGAACCTGCGGTATTTATGTCATCGGTACCTAGACTTGCACCATCTATTTCAGTACGTAACCTGTAAATCGATTCGGCCCTGTCGTGATGTTGGTCATAACCTGTTTGGTCAAAGACGTAAAGTAATATAACAAGACAGCTTACCGTACCAATGGTAAGCCCGAACAAGTTTATAAGGGTTTGTTGTTTGTTCTTTGTCAGATTCCGCCAAGCTATTTTTAGATAGTTTTTGAACATGATTCTCGTTTTTTATGCTTCGACCGCACTTCGACATGCACAGTGTGAACGCTAAGCACAGGTTGATGATGATTTTATTTCATTCTGTACGCAAACTGTTTACGGGGTTTGTCAATGATGCCTTGATCGTTTGAAAACTGACGGTAACGAAGGCTATTAGAACGATTACGGCAAAGGGCAACAAGAAGTAAGACCAATGCATATTAATTCTAAAGGCATATCCTTCAAGCCAATTACTGGAAGCAAACCATGCTATTGGAATTGCAATAAGAAAGGCCAATACCAAGAGAAGGGCAAATTCTTTATATAACAGTTTTAAAATTCCAAGTACAGAAGCACCTAAAACCTTTCGGATACCAATTTCCTTGGTACGCTGCAAGGTTGTAAAAGAAGCCAGGCCGAACAGTCCCAGACAAGCCACTAAAATTGCCAATCCCGTAAACAGTCCGAAGACCTTTCCGAATCTTCGGTCGGCATTATATTGTTCATTGAAATGATCGTCTAGAAAGAAGTACTCATAGGTATTTCCAGGGAAGAACTTGTTCCACTCCTGCTCGACCAACGCTACTGTTTGTGCAACATCCTGTGAACTTTGCTTTATGCTAAAGTAGCCACGAACATCCGGAATTAACCTTATGACCAAGGGTTCATAAGGAAGCCTCAGTGATTCTTGATTGAAGTTTTCTGAAACACCGATTATCGAGTATTGATTTCCCCAAAAATCGATTCGTTTGCCCAATGCTTCCTCGGGGTTTTTAAAACCAAGTTGGGTTATACCGGCCCGATTAAAAATCACTGCTTCAGGGTCGGTTCCGAATTCTTCCGAAAATGCCCGGCCGGCAATCATTTTTAACCCAAATTGATCTACGTAGTCATAGTCTACACCAATAATTCGATACTGTTTTCCTTCGGTTTCTTCTTGGGTTACCAATTTGATTCCTCCGGCGTTCCATCCTACGGGCTGACCAGGAATGGTAGAGGCGGCTGCCACACTCTTGATTGCAGGATACTTCAACAGATTTTCCTTGAACGATTTCATTTGACCCATGTAGGTCGAGTCTGTAACAATCGGGGGAACCACCACGAGGGTTTTATCGATATCAAGCCCCAAAGATTGTTTTCGCATGAACTGTATTTGCTGATACACGGTTAAAGTGCCTATCAGTAAAAATAGAGAGGCCGCAAATTGAAATACGACCAGGCCCTTACGCAACAAAGCACCTTCTTTTGTACTGACCATCTTACTTTTTAAAACTTCAACAGGACGGAACCTCGACAATACAAATGCGGGGTACGCCCCAGAGAGTAAAACTCCAATGACGAACAATGAAATCAAACCCGCCCAAAAACCACCATCAAGAAGAAAGTTGATTGAAAGTGCCTGCCCGGAAATATCATTGAAAAATGGAATGGAGATGGCCGTTAGGCCAAGGGCAATACATAGTGCCAGGCCATTGAAGATAAATGACTCAGTGAAAAATTGGAATATCAACTGCTTTCTCTGGGAACCCAAAGTTTTTCTTATGCCAACCTCTTTGGCTCGGTTAATGGCCCTGGCGGTGGCAAGATTGATATAGTTAACCCAGGCAATTACCACAATGAAAAAAGCGATCCCAAGCAGCAGGTATACCGTCTTGCCATCACCGGTAGGGCCGGGTTCCATCATATAGTTCGAATAGAGGTGAATTTCGGTGAGTGGCTGCAACAAATACACGGCGCTCGAATTGTAGTTTTTGTGATCCTCACCGGCCTGCTCCTCCAGTATCGGCAAAAACTTGGCTTCAACCGTAGAAGGATCAACTCCCGCTTTTAGCTTCATGTAGGTCAGACAACCATCAGACATCCACCATGTATTGGAGTCAGCTTCAGGGTCTTGGTCGTTCTCGGCAAGAATCCTTTCCCGAAAAGTTGTGTAAGACAGTAAAATATTAGGTTTAAGCTGGGTGTTCATAGGCATGTCCTCGAAAACCCCGGTTATTCTATAGGCGCTATTACCATTAAGCTCAAGGGTTTTTCCAATAATATCTGTCGTCCCAAATATTTTCAAGGCCGAGGTTTCCGACAATGTTGCCGTTCTGTTTTCATTGAGGGCAGCGGTTTTATCACCGGCGATCAACGGATACGAAAACATCTCAAAAAAAGATTCGCTCGCATAGAATACTTTTTCAATTTTTAATGTTTCGTCTCCCGTATCAACAATTACCTGACCCGCATCTATCAATTTCACATAATCTTCAATTTCAGGAATGGCCTCGCCAAATTGGGTTCCTACGGCGAACGCTCCTGCGGCCCATTCGGTTGTCAAGACCCCATCATTGTAACGATTTTGTTTTACGCGATAAATTCGGTCCTTGTCCGTGTGGAAATTTTCATAGCTTGTTTCAAACGCTACATATTGCAAAATCAATAGACAGGCCGTAATGCCAATGGCCAATCCACCAATGTTGATTATGGAATAGGCCTTGTTTTTAAGGAGGTTTCGCCAAGCTATTTTCAAATAGTTTTTAAACATGATTGTTCTTTTTTTGATCCGCCAGCGGCGAACAAGTTGATGAATTTACTCCGTACGTAAACTTTTGACAGGGTTTACGATTGCCGCTTTGATACTCTGATAACTCACGGTAATTATTGCGATTGCGATTGCCATTAGGGCTGCCAGCACCAGTATCCACCAGCTGACCTCTATGCGATATGAGAAATCTTCGAGCCATTTATTCATGGCATACCATCCGATGGGCAATGATATCAGAATTGCGATACCCACCATTTTCAAAAAATCGGTCGTCAAGCGGAAGGTTATTTGGCCCACGCTCGCACCGAGAACTTTTCGAACACCAATCTCTTTGGTACGTTTTTGGGCGTTGAATGCCGCAAGGCCAAATAATCCCAAACAGGCAATGAAAATCGAGAGTAAGGTGAAAACCATAAAAATCCTTCCTAATTTTTGTTCTGCCTCATAGGTAGTGTTAAAAGAATCGTCCATAAAACGATAGTTGAAGGGTTGGCCAGGGGCAACCCTATCCCATATATCTTCGATACTTGCAATGGTGTTCGAAAAATTCCCCGCGTTTAATTTTACGGCCATTGTGCCGATAGAATTCCCAATAAAAATGCCCAATGCGCCGATATTTTCCCGTAAGGATTCATAATGAAAATTCTTAACTACCCCGATAATGGTATAGAACTGTGGGTCTTCCTCACCTAGGTCTTGCGAAATTCGAATTCCCAGAGCCTCTTGAGGCTCCATATTCAAAATTGCCAACGCGGCCTCATTTATTAAAACTGCCGTAGAATCGGTAACTATTTCTTTGTCAAAATCACGCCCGGCGACAATCTGCATGTCCAAGGTGGAGATATAATCATGGTCAACATACCAATTCTGCATCTGGATTGCATTTTCCTGCTCTGTTGCGCCCTCTCTAAAAAAGGACGAATTTCCCCGCCATGAGGGTGTTGGTAGATAGCCGCTTAGCGTAACATTATTTACTTCACCCAATTGACGTACTTCTTCCTTAAGCACTTGAGCTTGACTTCCCGCGGCGTAGGCATCATTTATTAGGACTACCTGGTCTTTTGTAAAACCAAGGTTTTTGCCTTGTATGAATTTTAATTGTTGAAAAACGACTAGCGTACCAATAATGAGAAATACAGAAATGGCAAATTGAAAGACGACAAGGGAATTTCGGATTTTTCCACCTCCAACAGTACTTTGACCTGAACCTTTGAGTATGGAAACAGGCATGAAACGCGACATGAAAAAAGCGGGGTAACTACCTGAGAAAAGCCCTAAAATCAAGGTTGCGACGAGCAATGTCAACCAGAAAAATACACTTGTAAATGGAATGGAAACCGCCTTTCCTGAAAGTGTATTGAAGTACGGAAGTGCTACGATTGCAATAATCAAGGCCAGTATCAAGGAAATAAAGGATATCAGTCCGGATTCTGTTAAAAATTGTCGCACCAGATCACTTTTATTGGATCCAAGTGTTTTGCGTACACCTACCTCTTTTGCCCTTTTCAGTGAATGCGCTGTGGAAAGATTCATGAAATTCACGCTGGCCAGTACGATTAGGAACAAACCGATAAAGGAGAGTATGTAGACATTTTGAACACTGCTATTGGCACTAAGCTCGGTATCCCTGTTCGAATACAAATGGATATCGGTCAAGGGCATGGTATAATATTGAATGTAATTGCCTGCCGCCCGAAAGGATTCTTCGGTCATACCGGGATAAATATCTTGTACCCAGGGTATCAAATAATTGCCGAACATGGCCTGTAGGGGTTCTTGTAAATCGGCAATATTTCCACTTGGGATCAATTTGATAAAAGTGAAGTAATTGTTACTGCCCCAATTATTTTCACGGGAATCTGCGTAGCCGGCCATCGCCATAAAAACTGAATGATCACGAAGAAAGGAGTTTGTAGGTAGGTCTTCGAGTACTCCCGTAACCGTATAAGTATCGGTGTTATTCACCAAAAGGCTTTGCCCGATGGCGTTCTGTACCCCAAAATGCTTTTCGGCCGCAGTTTTCGTAAGTACCAAAGTGTTCGGTTCGGTTAAAGCGGTCTTTGTGTCACCAACCAATAAGTCGATTCCGAACATTTGGAAGAAGGTAGAATCGACAAAAGTTGTTTGCAATTCTTTGGCATTGGTCTCGGTGCCGCTTCTTCGCAAGAGCATGCTCCCTTGATTTCGAAACCTGACAGTGGTTTCGACCTGTGAAAAATCACTTTGCATGGTCGCTGCCATTGGTGCAGATGCTTCGGCCGATCTACTTTCTGCTCCCCCAAATCTGATGTCTGAATCTATTCGGTAGATACGATCGGCATCAGCGAACATCTTGTCATAGCTCAGTTCGTCATAGATATATAGCGAAATCATTAGCGCCCCGGCCATACCGACCGCAAGTCCGAAAGTGTTGAGAAAAGTAAAAAAGGGTTGCTTTTTAAGGCTCCTCCAAGCGATTTTTAGATAGTTTTTGAACATGATGCCCGTTTTTGATTAATGGTTGCTGAAACAGGTTCAGCTAAGATTGATGAATAAACCCGGATTTTTATTTAGCTCATTGCCCCTATGGCCCTGTTTTGACTTTCGGTAACGATTTGCCCATCGAATAGGTTGATGACCCTATGCGCATAATGAGAGTCGCGATCGGAATGTGTGACCATTACAATGGTCGTACCTTCTTGGTTCAGTTCGGTCAACAGGTTCATAACCTCGATTCCGTTTTTCGAATCGAGATTACCTGTCGGCTCATCCGCCAAGATCAATTTCGGATTGGTGACCACAGCTCGCGCTATTGCAACACGTTGTTGTTGACCTCCAGATAGCTGATGTGGAAAATGTTTTTCGCGATGCGCAATTTTCATACGCTCAAGTACCTTCATTACCTTTTCCCTCCGTTCGCTTTTCCCCATTTTCAAGTAGATCAATGGGAGCTCGACATTCTCGAAAACCGTAAGTTCATCGATAAGGTTGAAGCTCTGAAAGACAAAGCCCAAATTACCTTTTCGCAATTCTGTGCGCTGACGTTCCTTGAGTCCGCCAACCTCGTGCCCGGCAAATTGGTAGCTACCCTCTGTGGGGTTGTCAAGCATTCCAATGATATTGAGTAGGGTGGATTTACCACAACCAGAAGGCCCCATGATCGCGGCAAATTCACCTTCCTCTACATTTAGGTTGACGTTGTTCAATGCCAAGGTCTCTACTTCCTCGGTTCTAAAGCTCTTTTTTAAGTTTTGTATTGCTATCATTTTTTGATTGAGTTTTATACGTTTATATTAAAGACTCGGTTATTTCCGTTTAGTGACAGTATTTTTATTTCAAAACGATCTTTTCGGCTTCTCCGAAACTATCATAGTTTGAAGTGATTACTTTTTCACCATCTTGGAGACCTTCCAAGACTTCATAGTATCGTGAGTTCTGTTTTCCGATTCTGATGTTTCGTTTGAGGGCCTCATCGCCATCGGGGTTGACAACAAAAATCCATTGTCCGCCCGTGCTTTGGAAAAAGCTTCCCTTAGGGAGCAATAATGCATCGCTCGATTCGCCCAACTGCAACTTGATGTTATAGCTTTGCCCAGTTCGAATTGTCTCGGGCTTGTCTTCTGTGAATACAAGGTCGACCCTAAACCTTCCATTACGTACTTCGGGATAAACCTTGCGCACCCGCAGTGGATATTCGGCGCCACTGCGTTCGAGAACGGCTATCAGGTCGCGCTTTACCCTATCTATATAATGCTCATCTATATCGGCTTCAATTTTGTAGTCGGTCAGCACATTGATTTGCCCGATACGTTGGCCCTGGGTTATATTTTGGCCGATTTCGGCATCGAGAAACCCAAGTTGGCCATCGGCAGGAGCCCTTACATTGAGATGGTCCAACCTTTGATAGACCATTCCCAAGGTTTTGCGCATACGTGCCAAATCGGCGTCCAATCCGGTTAGGGAAGTCTCTCGAAGTTGATCATCGTTTTCGGTTTGCAGTTTTATAATCTCATACTGTTTTTTTGACAGCTCGTAATTTTCCTTAGAGGTCAAATATTCTTCCCTAGAAATCAACTCTTCATCATATAGCGCCTGATTCTGTTCGAAATTTCGTTTTAGACGCTGTAGATCCGTACTTGCGGTGGCCAATGACCTTCTACCTTCTACCTGTCGGGCATCAAAGCTGATCTTGGTCGAGCGTAGATCGTTCTGTTTTAGGGCCAGGTTACTTTCGCTGGTCATAATCTGTTCATAGAGATTGATGTTCTCGAGCTTCAGAATAATATCACCTTTCTTTACCATTGTCCCCTCCTCGATCAATTTTTCCTCTACACGACCACCCTCGTAGGCATCCATGTAGATCGTGGTTATTGGAGCAACATTTCCATTGATGGTAATGTAATCATCGAACTTTCCGGCCATGACATTGCCGATCGATAATTTTTCCTTATCCGTTCTGAAAGTCGAGACCGAAGTTGCGAATATCAATTGATATCCTACGAAAAGCACTAAAATACCAAGCGCAATATATCCGTAGTGCTTCGGGCGTAACCCTTTTTTCTTTTCTAGTTGTATATCCATCTTTATGAATTGTTCGTTTTGTTATTGGCTCAGCGGTTTTCTTCTAATTGATCGAACAGGGGCTCTTGAAATATCCCCATCCAAAGATCCCCAAACCTGAAACCTTATATATTGTATCTGATGTCTTGTATTTATCCTGTTTTTCATCATCAATTAATTTATGTTGAATACTGGGAGTCCCCTATAAAAATCCAAAGTACTTTTGTTTACCTCCGAACGCAGCCTCACCTGCAGGTTTTGATTTTGTGCATTTGCAAAGAGGTTTTTTGCCGTAAAAAGCTCAATTGCATTTATAAGGCCTTTTTCATATCGTTTTTGTGCAATGGCGAATGCAAGGCGTTGGGCTTCCATATTTTTGGCGCTTTGCTCCAATTCTACCAACAAACTATTGTAATCTTGAACCAGTTGTTGAATCGTCTGAAAAAGAAGTTGCTCTTGAACCTCGAGATTGTTCTCGGCCCTTAGACGTGCGATCTTGGCTTGTTTTACTTGTGATCTTGCCGACCATCCATTACTTATGGGAACGTTCAGACGCACTCCGACATATTGAGAGGTATTGTCTCGAAACTGTTCGCGAAAGGGAAGGGTGTTGCCCAAGGTATCCCGGGTAGTCTCAAAGTAACCCGTTCCCGCCCCTGCGAACAAGGTCAATGACGGATAGAGCCTACCGCGGGCGACACCTACTTGCTTTTTGGCCGCTTTGGCCCTCAATTCCTGGCCTTTGATCAGGGGCAAAAAATCTTTGGCCTTCGTATAAATAGTATCGGATTGCATTTCAGCTGGTTCGGACGCCGCAGACACCTCGCCAATACCCGTCTGTATTTCGATTTCGCTGGTACCCTCTAAGTTCATCTCTTGAATCAATTGCAATTTTGCGGCGGCCAACTGATTTTCGCTTTGGGTGAGATTCAATTTGTCGGTAAGAAGAAGTGATTCTGCCTCATATAGATCGGCTCCCGCTTTTAACCCCAGTTCGACCTGCTTTTCGACCAAGTCGTAATTTGTTTGCGATACATTGACCTGCTCTTTTGAAATCTCGACCAATCCTTCAAAAAATTCGATATCGTAGAAAGCCTGCATCACGCGAAAGGCGAGAAGGTATTTTTGTTGCAAAGTTTCTAGTTGGGTTGCCCGGTACAAGAATTTTGAGGCCTTGATGGAGTTTATTTTTTGAAACCCTTGAAAAAGATCGATCGATGAATCAAATGAATAGTTGTTCGAAAAGAAATCGGTCGTCACCACATCGTTGGTAAAGGGATCTGTGCTTCTACCAAAATTGATATTATAGCCGGTCGAGGCATTTATATTGGGCAATAGATTTCGTATCGATTGCCGATAGGTTTCCTTGCCCGATTGGGTGATGTACTTGAAATCTTTTAGCTGAAGATTGTTTTCAAGGGCGAATGCAACACACTCATCCAATGTCCACTTTTCCTGGGCGAAAACACCCGAACACAGCAGAAACAGAAATAAACACTTTATGGCAAGCTTTAGATTCATAATTAATAAGTATGCCAAAGCGTTTGCTATTGTTGTGCCAAGAATTTAAAATACACATTATCAGTTACTTAGAAATCATTTCTAAAATGAGCAGGAATTCAATTGTAAAATAATTTTACACTCAATGTAAAAAAAATGGACACCCCGTGAATTTTTTCAATTTCAAATTGTAGCTTTAGAATCTTTCACGCCCTATAAATAGGGTATCTAACGAAGGTGTGAAGCCTCCATGCGATAAACGGAATGTTTTTTGGTAGGGGAAAAGTCAATAAACAAAGGAATGATAGAGGCGAAAATATTGGTCATCGATGATAATAAGAGCGTATTGAGCGCGCTTGAAATTTTACTGCAATTCGAGTACAAGACGGTTCAGACGATATCGAATCCCAATCAGATTTCTTCGTTTCCGAATCTGGCCGATTTCGATATCGTTTTATTGGATATGAATTTTTCCGCCGGGGTGAATACTGGAAATGAAGGCCTGTTCTGGCTGAAAGAGATCCAAAAGAAAGCCCCACTGATTTCCGTCATCATGATGACCGCCTATGGGGCCGTAGATCTTGCCGTCAAAGCATTAAAAGAAGGCGCTTCTGATTTCATATTGAAACCTTGGAACAATGATAAATTGATGGCCACGGTCAAGTCGGCCTATGAGCTACGCAAATCGCGAAAGGAGATACATAAGCTCAAACAAAAAGAAGATCATCTCAAAAAGGTCATCAATCAAAATAAGAACGACATTGTCGGAAGTTCCAAGGCCCTCAATTCGGTACTGAAGTTGGTAGGTAAGGTAGCAAAGACCGACGTCAATGTTCTGGTCACCGGTGAAAATGGAACGGGCAAAGAACTCATTGCGCGTGAACTGCATGGGCTCTCGAATCGAAAAGATGAGGTTTTCATATCGGTCGATATGGGCTCTATTTCCGAAAATCTTTTTGAGAGTGAGCTGTTCGGACATGTAAAAGGCTCTTTTACGGACGCCAAGGAGAATCGAGCTGGAAAATTTGAGGCCGCCAATGGGGGTACCCTATTCCTGGATGAGATAGGCAATCTGTCATTGCCGACACAGGCAAAATTGTTATCGGCCATCCAAAACAAAAAAGTGGTTCGGGTAGGTTCCAACAAGCCCATACCGGTGGATATTCGCCTGATTTGTGCGACCAATGAGAATTTAGACAAAATGGTGGCCGATGGTTTGTTTCGGGAAGATCTACTATATCGGATAAACACGATCAGCATAGAGGTTCCGCCATTGCGCGATAGGGGAGAGGACATTTTGGTGCTGGCAGATTTTTATTTGACCCGATTCATTGCCAAGTATGGCAAACAAGGACTTCGAATGAATCAATCGGCGCGAGAAAAGCTAATGGCCTATTCGTGGCCGGGAAATGTACGGGAGTTGCTTCACACCATGGAACGCGCGGTAATCTTGGCCGAAGGCGATGTATTGAAAGCCGAAGATTTTCCATTGAGTACAAAGGCTTTGACATCTGTCGAATCGGGTCCGTCGACCCTTGAGGAAATGGAATCGTTAATGATCGCCAATGCCCTTAGTCAAAACGATGGAAACTATAGCGCCGCGGCCGATCAATTAGGTATCTCAAGACAGACCTTGTATAACAAAATGAAAAAACTGGGCAAGAAATGGTAAGTAGGTATATTTATTTACAACTTATTTTTCGTATTGTACTCATCTCGGCCTCGGCCGTGGCGGCCGCTTTTTTCTTTTTTGGCAAACAGTATATTCTAGCGGGATTGGCCGTCGTCATCCTTGTTTTTCTTACCGTTTTTCTAATCCGTTATGTGAACCAGACCAACCGCAAGATCGCCTATTTTTTTGACGCCATTAAAAACGAGGATTTTACGTTGCGCTTTCCAGAAAAATTGAGCGTAAAATCCTTGGAAGAACTGAATCACAGCCTCAATATGCTCAATGAGATGATTCAGGACATCCATCTCAAAAAGCTGGCGCAAGAACAGTATTACCAAGAAATCATCAAACAGGCCGATATCGGGATTTTGACTATCAACAAAAAGGGCCACATTCTCTTTGCCAATCCTACGATCGAAAGGTTGTTGAATTACCATCCGTTGAACCACGTCAAGCAATTGAACCAGATCGACAAAAAGTTATATGGTCTCTTCAAGGATTTGGAGCCATTCGAAAGTAGAATTTTTCAACTGGAAAACGAACGTGAAAAGACGCAGTTATCGCTAAAATGCACTTCGATCACCGTTGACGATCAATCACTTTTATTGGTTGTAGTGCAAGATATTCACAAAGAGCTTGACGAAAAGGAAACGGACTCTTGGGTCAAACTGATCCGTGTGTTAACGCATGAAATCATGAATACCATCACGCCGATCACTTCCATTTCGGAGTCTATATTAAAATATTTTAGACCTAAGAATGGAGAAGTAAAGGTAGACTTGACTGAAAATCATCTAGAGAGCACTGCAAAGGGCCTAAAAGTAATCAAGGAACAAGGAAGCGATCTTATGGAATTTGTACAATCGTATCGCAGTTTTTTAACCATTCCAAAACCTGACAAAAAATTGGTGCCTGCACAACAGTTACTGGAGAGGGTAAAAGTCTTGATGAATCAGAAGAACCAAAATGGAACTATTGATTTTCGTGTTGTGGTCGAACCTGCGGATTTGGAACTGTATATAGATGAAAAACAGATTTCGCAGATCTTGATCAACTTGACAAAAAATGCGCTGCAGTCATTGGGCAATCAAGAGGAAGGAAAAATTATCATCGCGGCGGCCGTCGCGCCTACAGGTAAAAAATTCATAAAGGTATCTGACAACGGCCAAGGAATCCCTGAAGATTTGATCGACGAGATTTTTGTGCCCTTTTTCACGACCAAGGATACTGGCACAGGTATTGGGCTAAGCCTATCAAAACAGATCATGCAATTGCACGGCGGTACAATGAAGGTACATTCCATCCCCTTTAAGGAAACATCCTTTGTCTTGGGATTCAACTAGGGATTTTGAGACGGATCCATAATGGCTTAATCGGTATTGCCATCACTATTTGGTATGCAGTGGGTAAGGTTCGAAAAGAATATTGATTGAACTGCCAATACTGGGTTTCCAGCAAGATTAAATGTACCCAATGAGCTCCTCTCGCTAACAAAAAGTGATTCCGTGTTGGTGGGACCCTTCTACATAGTTGGGATGACAGAGGTAAAACAACTTTTGTAATTCACTGACTATTAATATTTTACCTTATCATTTTAAAGTTGTACACCGATTTGCACTTTTTTAACTAAATGGACATAAGTGATGAAATCTTTATTATTTAAATAATGAAAATCTAGTATTCCATCAAGAACAATTAAATCGCGATGTTTGAAATTGGTTGTCTTAAGAAACCTTCGTTTATTGAAATATTCTTTCGACATTTTTCAAAACCGTCTGTCCTTGGCCTTTCACACAAATTTTTTTGAAATCGACAAAAATCAATTGTAGTTTTTATATGCGTCTTAAAATGGTTGACAATGGTCAGCATTGACTTAGGAATTTCGTTATGATATTCAACTAGTCAATTGATCTATGAGTTTTTTGTTCAACCGTATGAAATCATCATTATCGGCATTTTTGGAAAGTTCCAAAGCCCGGTGGGCAGCCTTTAAAGCTTCGTCTTTTTTGCCGAGATCCTTCAGAATAAGGGCCTCTCGATACACCTGAAAAAATAGGGCATTTACTTTTTTACTTGCTTTTCGCACGTACATCAATGCCTTTTCAAGATCTGTTTGAATCTCATGTAGGTAAAGACCTGCCAGAAAATAATCGAAATCACTTGGTCCGTCCATGACCCTTTCTATTTTTTTCAAGGCTACTTTCCGTACCTCGATTTCAATGGGGATGTAAACCGCCGTATTGCCCCAGCCCAATACCATATCTACGTTTTCCATACCGATATTTTTAAAGACAATTTCAAAACTTTCAATAGGGGTCTTCAAAGCGGTTACGGATCGCCGTACGCGTAAAACAGGTTTTAGTTCTACATAATCATTCCAATCGGTACTTGAATAAGGATATAAACTAATGGTCCATTGTGTTCTATCTGGAATTGTAAGTAAGCAATACTCACCTTTTTGAATTTTTTTACCGGCAAATGAAACATTATCACTAAACGAGATTTTGGTGGCTGCATTGGCCCCTGTTCGCCAAACTTGGCCAAAAGGCAAGATACCCTCATCGCCAAAGGCGGAACGTCCCTTTAATGAGGGTCTGAAATAGATTGCGGAAATCCTGGTGTAACCAATAGTTTGTATTATTTCTGCTTTGGGGCTTAAATCTGGAATTTGTAATTGCCCAGAAGCTATGGTTGGAGCAACAAAAAGCATCACTAGTATAATTATTTTTACGAGATTCATTGGTCTGTTTTTACGGTGTTAAAATAATTGGACGGTGTGGTTCCCATCAGTTTTTTAAAAGCCCCATTAAATGTGGCTTTAGAATTGAACCCCACTTCTTGGGCGAGACCGAAAAGCGTGTACTGGCCAGCTTTATCCGATTTCGCCATTTCAACAAACTCCTTTATTCTGAAATAATTCACATATTCAAAGAAATTCATGCCGATACGTTCATTGAGCAATCTGGCAAGCTCAGGATTGGATACCCCAAGCATTTCGGCCAATTCGGCCTTCATCAATCGGTTGTTCAAATAAGGCTTTTTGGTTTCCATTAAAGCATCTAATTCTTGTTTGAGCCTGTCCATATCGGCAATCGATAATTTGGATTGCAAATATTTTTGAGGCGACTTTGCCCGTGGAAGATGAAATACCTCAGGAGCAAACAGCGCATAATACGACATAAACAACATTATGGAAGCCAGTGATAACCATATATATGGACGAACATTGCGTTCAAGCATAGGAAGTCCGAACAGGCTGATTAGGTAAATAATTAACCAGACCAAAAAACACATTCCAACGGCCAAGTGGAGATTCATGAAAAATCGGGTCTTGACAGAAAAGGACATTTCATTTTTCAGCGAATCTTTATAATTCAGCAACGCTTTAAGGCTAAATATCCAGTAGCAGATGTTTATGGTAAGTGCAATGCCGATCAATAGGTATACAACCAATCCGAATTCCCCCGACAAGATACGCTCCCTTATCACTTCTATAGGTGCGAATAGATAATAATAGCTGAGGAAAACCATATAGCCCAATGCTGGCAAATAATGCCATAGGTGTTCCCGTTTTGGTTTTTCCGATCTCAGGGAGGTACGTATAAAAAGATATAGGGAAACGCCATAAAGCAGCCCTGCAAATTCGGAAATCGAAAAAAGTTTGCGGTTCTGACCTAAAACTTCGGACATATATAATACTCTTCCACTGAGCCCCAAGAAAATGGCAAAAATCAAAAAGATCAGATAGGGGTTGCTTTTTTTTCGGTTTTTGGGTGAAAATAGATATACCAAGAGCAGCAATAAGCTCTGGAAAAAAGCAAAGTAGACTACTTGATCAAAAATGTTTTGCATGTTCTTCTTAAATGTTCTTAGCCGATTACGAATTGATTGACATTCAAGACCCCATAGGGCTTCATTTTGATGTTTTTCTTATAAAAAGCATCAAATTGTTCTTTGCTTTCCCATTCGGTAATGACAAAATAATCAGGCTGATAACGGTACATAAAGGGAGATTTGCCATTCGTTAATTCGATAATGGTCTTACCACCATGTTTACCGGCCTCTTTTTTAAATTGGTCTATAAATTCGGTAAAGGCACCGGCATCTTCTTTCCAATATGCAGTCACCACATTGTACTTTTTTTTATCGATGTCAAAGGTGATATCCTCAGGCACTTCATAATAAGTCATGTTGAACAATGACCAAATGCCGCGCCGTCTTTGATGAAAATCTGGGATTTGATCTTCAATATTTCCCAGAAAATCCTCTCGTTGCTTTATGCTCGCCCATTTACCGATGCCCATAAATTGGGGTTGTACGCTTCCTTGAAGGTTTTTCAGAATAGGTCTTCCCTTTAAATTGGTATAACTCATTTTCATCGCTATGGGGAAGGCTAATTTGACATACTCTTGAAACAAGGAATCGGCTCCTTGTTTTTGTGAGAGCATAAAAATATCCAACACTTCCCCCTTTTTGAAGGAATATGCTTTGGCCGGGGTTTGTGCGACATTCTTTTCGCTACACGATACTAAAAGAACGGCAATTATAAAAAGATTAAAATACCTCATAAGCTTGTACGTTTTAAATTATATGCTGCCAAGATATGAGGCAATTGTCAACAAAGAGATATGCAGAAGACGCTACTTGGTACAAGTACCGTACTTGAACCGATAAACTCCGAACTTCATCAATTGTGTGATAACTAACTATTCAAATAATGCTTGCCAAATATTAAAAGTTCATTGAGTTGCTTCTCGGATATTATTTTTAAAAGGCTTCTTTCCCGTGTTCCGTAAACTCCATTGTCATGTTCTTGAACAAGGAGGTAGAAATCTTCATTTGTCCTCGAAAAAACATGTTCTTCCTTCAATTCTCTCAACACTTGACAAAACAAATCAAAGACATCCTCCTTATACTTGATAAAAAAATCATTTTCGCAATTACTATCGAAAAATTCGATGGGCTCGACCAAATCATTCATAATTTTAAAAATCTCTTTGGTTTTTGGGTCGTTATGAAAAACTTCTTCGTCAATTTCATTTTTCCATTCGGGCAACCACCATTTAAGAAAATCATCGGATAATTGATGTTCGCTAAACTCCCTTTTATAATCTATTCCGTCCTTTATAATTTTATCGAGTTGGCCAATCGTATTATAGCCAAATAAAAAACGGGAAGCATCTGAATCGGTAAAAATGCCAAAGGAGCAAATTTCTTTTTCCTTCTTGTAAATCGATTTCACACAATCTTTAGCTAAGGCTTTGACCAATTCCTTAATTTGTTTTGCAACTCCTTCGGTTATGAATTTCAGCTCCTCATCCATATAAACATATCTTTTTTAAATAAGGCTCATTACTTCTGTTCTCGGGGAATATTTCTACTTCTTATTATTTCCTTGATAGTCATAAGGTCATGCAGGGTGTTTTACTATACTATTCTTATGCGCCTTGATGCCATTGAGCGGTCAATGGCATTGCAATATGAACCAACCGCTATCAAAGTTTTGTTCCCTCAAGTCTTGCTTTTTAATCCAGTAGTACAGTTTACCCATGTCTCCCCACATCATTCCGCCATTGTCATCGTTCGAATCGATTTGTAGCAGCAAGACCCAATCCTCTTTTCCGTTTTCAAGCGCTTGCCTTCGTGGATCATTATATCCTGAGGGGTCCCCGCAGTACAGACCATTTGTCACCAATTGGCATTCAAGTTCCATAGGGCCTTGCACGCAATCTGCATAACCCAGGATTTGATTTTCACATCCACTACTTATTTTAATGTAATTATCAGTTTCATCTTCCGATAAAATACCATCAATACTATCGTGTTCCCAACCCGGCAAACTCAAACTATTATCAAATTCCAATTCATTTGGTGGAAAAATCGAATGTTCTTCAAGGTCTTTTGGGAAATCCACTCGTTTTAGGCCACTTATATTTTTTGTGTAAAGGATTTTGAATCGGTCCTTGTCTTTTGGGTCAAAGCCCCATGCCTCTTGATCGGCACAGTAAAAGAATGAAATCAGGCCCTCTCTTGGCAATAATGATTCGTTATCAAAAGGGGAAATTTCTCCACAATTGAGTTGTGCAATAAACGAAAGTAATTTGTTGGAGTTTGTTTTTGGCCAAATAGCAACATTTTCCAAGTCTGGCTTGCCACCAAATTTTGATTGACCAATTTTCAGCATTTCATCGCTGGAAGGTGTTAGTTCTAGGTCGATCTTTGAACGAATCAAAGGTTTGAACAAATGAAACTTGGCCTCCAACCTAAAAGCGTGAAAAACCTTCTCCAGGTCTTCCATTGTTTTCGGTTCTCCATCAAGGATATAACCAGTGTTCAATGCCTGACCATGCTTGTCGGCGGTCTTTATCCATTTAAAAAGTCGATCTCTTATTCCCATTTTTTATCTTTGGCTGTTATCGAGTTTATAAAAGTGCATTGTAACGTTCTAATGTGCGGGCAACTTAACAAATCGTTATTTGAGTTTGACCTCATAGGACAACACCCAAGAATCAAGCTTTTTATTCCGTTTTAATTTGAATATTTCCCGGTAGTTGGGGTGTTCAATTGTTTGCCTCCAGTCTTTTTTGAAATTTATTTTACCAACTAGAGCTGGAAAAAATTCCTTGCTAAATCTTTGCTTCGCCTCATTCAGGTTTTTAGTATTGTTAGGTAGGTTGAACATCCAGAATCCTATACATCTGAAAATTCTATTTTGTTCATTGTCGGAGCTGAATTGAATGCTGCCACTTATCGATCCCGTATTAAACCAAATGGCTAAATTTCGATCATGGCAAATATAATCTGTTATACTTTGAGGACTTTGATGGTATTTACCAGATTCATCTTTTTGAATGCTCAATGAACTATTGATGGATGCAAGTTTTTGTCCAATACTGAAAATAGGCTGCCCTTTGAGATGAAGACTCAAAGGTTCATATTCCTTGTTTGGGTCAAAGTTTTCTTTTTCAAAAGCCTGATCCACATTTATGGAACACCCCGCCAGAATAAGAATTAAAAAGTAAAGGAGTGTCTTTTTCATTCATTGTATTCACTAAGCTACCTTATTCAATTCCTTTAACGCCTTTCCCGCCGCGGCTTTCCCATTCACCATAGCCGTTTTGGTCAACTCGATCAGCTTATTTCTTGCGGGTCGATATTTGTGAAAGCCAATCAATTGAATCGCCCTTTCTTGGATGTGCATATTTTCATTATCTAGAAACGGGTAAATAATTGATTCTATTTCGTTTTTAGGAGCTAAAGCCATTATCGAAAAAGCCAATTGTTGCCTTACATCTTGCTGATTTGCTACCTCGAGTTCGGTCAAAAGGGTATTAAGAATTTCTCTATCGTTATTTAGTTGATTTGAATCCCTTTTCATAGGAAAGTCAAAAACTTCCTCATCCAATTCTTCAAAGTCATAGGCATCCTGATTGTTGTCTATCGCATTGATTAACTCCGATACCCCTTTAAATTTTGGCTCCAAGCTCAATTCATCGTGGCTTACATAACAAATCATTCCCTTAAGAGCTCCATCCCCATATAAACACCAATAGTTTGAGTTATTGTCGGTAAGGATAGGTATAAGGTTTTTATAAATTCCATACCGTCTTAAATAATCCATCATATCATGGAATTCCGGCTCTTCAATAACTACAAATCCATCTCTTGAATTGTAGTTATCGAGAATTATAAGGTCTTTCTTACCTACACCGGACTTTGAAAAGTATTTCATTTTTACTACCAAGATTTGCAGGTTAACCAAGCATTCGAGTGATTACCTGAAAGTGTTTCGAAGGGATATGACCTTGAACAAAGTTTATCCTTAACAAGATATGGTTAACGCTATAACGCAGTTTTGTGGAATGTGGTATAGGGTGAAACGTACAAATACAGTATTTGAACATAATACATTTATCGTCCTTAAATACTACTCTCGTGATTGGGATATTGCCATTTTTGCAAGAAGAATAGAATAATCAAGATAAAAAGTAATTTTCTCATGGTCTAGTTTTTGGGAATTCAAAAGAAGACCAACATACAATATTCATTCAATTATCTTGGTCATAGTTTTTCTGAATTGTTCAGTCTTTTTGATTAAACATTGTTACTTAAAGACTATATCCGAATTGCTCAAAATACCATTTAAAATTGGCACAAATTGTGTAGCGAATTGACACCAAAAAGATGGTTTCAGATGATATCAAATTGATTGCAGGAAAAATGGAAAAACCTTACAATCAATAAATTATCGAGATTCTGATGTTACCTAAATGGCAGTTTGTCAGGATGTTCGGATTTAGATAATCCCAATAAACCCTCCTGGTAAATAAAAAGTGGAGGCTTACGCCTTTCACTTATTTTATTTTCCTTCTCCTTGCTCAAATCGAGTTTGGCTCGCTTTCGGAAACAAAAAAAGTGATTTGCTTTTACAAATCACTTTTCGCTAAGTCGGGATGACAGGATTTAAAGAATCCTAATTACATTTTCCGCTGGAAATAGAAAACCTAAATGGCTTCGCCATTATCCGGCTTTTTCATTTTATCGTTCATCCCAATAAATTGGTAACGCCTTAAAATGAAAAAGCCCAAAAATCCATGGATTTTTGGGCTTTCTGCTTGTCGGGATGACAGGATTTGAACCTGCGACCCCACGCCCCCCAGGCGTGTGCGCTACCGGGCTGCGCTACATCCCGAAATTTTTTGACTTTCCCAAAATTTTCAAACCTACCTGCCGATAGGCAGGTCTCAAATCTCAATGTTCAAATTTCAATTTGCCGATTCCCTTGAAAAAGGGAAGGCAAAAATAGTAAGTCTGTTAGAATTATCCTGTTATTTCATCCAAATAATTGGTTAAAGAGATAAAGTGCTAAAAGATATCATGATATAGACCACAATAAGGATGACCGCTATCGATACCAAAATATCCCAAATATTATAACTGGCCTTGTTGGCCGTTTTTTGCTCGGCACTTATGTTGCCGAAAGTAAGTCCCTGAAGTTGTGCTTGGGAGGGTGCGGGATATAGCATGCTTACAACTACTGCAATGGCAATACACAGGGCGAAGAAATAAGCTCCGAAAACCAACCAATTGATATCGGCCAGGTTATAAAGAAAACTTTCCTCGGAAAAGCTCGATTTCAAAATTTCCAAAGTGAGTTTGCCCCCGCCGATTAAGAATCCGCCGATCAAGGTCGCCAAGGCACCATTGGCATTGATGCGCCTATAAAAAATGCCCAAAAGAAAGACGGCCGCTATCGGAGGCGAAATATAGGCCTGCACATTTTGCAGGTATTCGTACAGACCATCTGACAACCTTGATATTATCGGAATCCATAACAATCCCAATCCGACCACAAAAAAGGTAGCTATACGTCCGGTCTTGACCAATTCGTTTTCAGGTTTGTCGGGCTTCATTTTTTTATAGATGTCCAAAGTAAATAGGGTAGAGCAGGAGTTGAATACCGAGGCCAGCGAACTCATTAGCGCGGCCAGTAATCCCGCAGCTACCAATCCTCTCAATCCCGAAGGTAAAATATGGCTCATTAAGACCGGGAATGCCTCGTCAGGACTATCCCAGTGCAACTTTCCCTGCATTTTCAGCCCCAAGGCGACCACACCCGGGATAAGAAACAAGAAAACTGGCAATAGTTTTAGAAGTGCACCAAAAATACTGCCCCGTCGGCCTTCCTTGATATTTTTTGCTGTCAGAACCCTTTGCACAATGACTTGATCCGTGCACCAATACCAGATTCCCACGATTGTACTGGTAATAAAAAGAGGCAACCACGGATAATCGGGGTCCGAATTTGGTCGCCACATATTGAAGTAGTCAGTACCAATAGTAGATTTCAATTCTCCCCATCCGCCTACGGCATCCAATCCCATAAAGGTCAAAACACCTGCCCCAAGCACCAATATGATGGCTTGAATGGTCTCTGTATAGACCACTGCACGCATTCCGCCCAAGACGGTGTAAATTCCAGTGAGCATTACGGTCGCAACAGCACCTATCCAAAACTCGATTCCCAATAGCGCTGATACGACTACTCCCCCCGCATAAATAGTGACCGAAACTTTTGTCAAAATATAAGCGACCAATGACACGACCGAAAGAACCCAACGCGACCTTGAATCAAATCTTTTCTCCAAAAACTCGGGCATCGTGAAAACCCCACTTCTGGCATAGAAGGGTAGAAAAACCCAGCCAAGCATGAGCACGATCCAAGCGTGTAGCTCGTAGATCAACAACGGCATTTTATCCCCGGCCCCATTGCCCGCTAGGCCAACGACATGTTCAGAACCGATATTCGAGGCAAAAATCGAAGCACCGACCACAAACCAGCCTATATTTCTACCGGCCAAGAAATAGTCCTCCGTGTTTTTTTGTTTTTGCCTAATGACCCACCAGGCAATACCTAGCAATACCACGAAGTAAGCTGCGATTACCACCCAATCCAAGGTGTCGAGTCCTTTCATAAATCAAAGTATTTGGTTGGAAGTAAATCCCTTGGGCGGTAAGATAGCCTATTTTCAAAACTTATCGTCTTGCCAATTGATTTGTGATTCAGTTTGCGACTGAAACGTCTTTTCCGTGAAAATTTTGACATTGACCTTGTAAAAGCAGGCAATGGTTACTGCATTTTGTTGTATCTTCCTGCCTTAAGCCAAGTTCATAGTAGAATTTTCAGAAAATTATATAGCGATGAATGATCAAAAATCTAAATCACAAAAAGGAAAAAACTCACGAAGGACATTCGTGAAAAACTCGGCGCTTCTGTCCGGGGCCATAATAATGCCCTCTTTTGAGATGAACGCAATGTTCAATTCGACGAACGACAAGAAATTGAAAATTGCATTGGTCGGATGTGGGGGACGTGGTACCGGAGCCGCCGTTCAGGCCTTGAATGCAGATGACAATGTAGAACTTGTCGCAATGGCCGACGCTTTCGAGGATCGCCTTCAAGGAAGTTTGACGAACATCTCAAAGGAGATGGGCGATAGCAAAAAAGTCAACGTCAAAAAGGAAAATCAATTTGTTGGATTCGACGCTGCCCAAAAAGCAATGGATCTAGGGGATGTGGTAATTTTGGCGACTCCACCAGGATTTCGGCCACAGCATTTTGAGTATGCCATTAACAATGGCAAGCATGTATTTATGGAAAAGCCGGTTGCAACAGATGTACCCGGTGTAAGAAAAGTTTTGGCCGCGGCCAAGAAGGCCAAGGAAAACAAATTGAATGTGGTCGTCGGACTCCAACGCCATTATCAAGACAATTATTTGGCTGCCCTTGAACAGTTAAGGCAAGACAAAATCGGAAAAATCGTTTCCGGCCAAGTGTATTGGAACAGTGCAGGTGTCTGGGTAAGGGAAAGAAAACCGGAACAGTCTGAATTGGAATACCAAATGCGCAATTGGTACTATTTTAATTGGCTGTGCGGTGACCATATTCTTGAGCAGCATATTCACAATATTGATGTGGCCAATTGGTTCATAGGCGAATATCCAATTTCGGCACAGGGTATGGGAGGCAGACAAGTACGAAACGGAAAAGACCATGGTGAGATTTACGACCATCATTTTGTGGAGTACACCTACCCAAGCGGGGCAGTTGTCGCCAGTCAATGCCGACATCAGCCTGACACCATGCGAAGGGTTTCAGAATTCTTTCAAGGTACCAAGGGTACCGTTTCCACCGAAGGTGATCGTGCCGTCTTGAAAGATTGGAATGGCGGTACGGTTTTCGAACATCGAGGTAAAGACGATCCCAACCCATATCAGGTGGAGCATGTCAAATTATTCGAGTCGATCCGAAATGGAGGGGTTTTGGCCGATGCCGAAAACGGGGCCAAAAGTACAATGAGTGCCATAATAGGTAGAATGGCCACCTATTCAGGGCAGGTGATCAGCTGGGATGAGGCCATGAAATCTGAATTGAAGTTGGTGCCCGATAATTTGACATGGGACTCGCCAGCACCGGTGCAACCCAACGCCGACGGTTGGTACAAAATACCAATGCCCGGTAAAACAGAGGTTATCCTAGCGGGCAAGTAGTTGATATGAATCGATGTAAATTCTTTTTGTCCCTGCTGTTGGCAGGGACAATTGTTTTATCCTGTAAGGAGCAAAAGAACGCTGAAGAAGCTATTGCAGAACCGCAAAAGCCGAATATCATCTATATTTTGGCCGATGACTTGGGCTATGCCGAGGTGGGTGCCTATGGTCAGGAAAAAATAGAAACGCCAAATATCGATGCCCTTGCCAAATCAGGAATGCTTTTTACGCAACACTATTCCTCGGCACCGGTATGCGCCCCTGCAAGATATATGTTTTTGACCGGAAAACATGCCGGACAGTCGTACATAAGGGGCAATCACGAGTGGGGAGATCGAGGTGATGTTTGGAACTATTATGAAATGGCAAAAGATTCGACCCTTGAGGGGCAACACCCTGTACCGGAAGGAACGATTACATTGGCCAACCACTTGCAAAATGCGGGTTATACCACCGGTTTGGTCGGTAAATGGGGCTTGGGTGCGCCACACACGAAATCAATACCCAATGAAATGGGATTCGATTTTTTCTTTGGCTACAATTGCCAACGGCAGGCACATACCTACAACCCCCTGTTTCTTTATAAAAATAGAAAGCGGGTACATTATGCCAATGATACCATACCCCCAGGAACCAAATTGCCCAAAGGGGCAGATCCCAACAAATCGGAAAGTTATGCAGCCTTTAATCAGGAGTATTATAGCTCTGATCTTATGTTCGAAGAGCTGACCGATTTTGTCGGCCGGAGTAAGGAACACCCCTTCTTCCTGTATTGGGCGAGCCCAATTCCGCATGTGGCATTACAAGCCCCGCAACGTTGGGTGGATTATTATGTCGAGAAGTTCGGGGAAGAAGAACCGTATTTGGGAGAACGAGGATATTTCCCCCACAAAAACCCCAGGGCGGCCTATGCGGCCATGGTCTCCTATTTGGATGAAAATATCGGCAAGTTGGTAAAGCAGCTGAAAGACGAAGGGATATATGAAAATACCTTGATTATCTTCACTTCTGATAACGGTCCGAGCTACGCGGGAGGTGCAGACCCCGATTATTTTGATAGTGCCAAACCCTTCAGGAGCAAATACGGCAGGGGGAAGGGCTTTGTCTATGAAGGCGGAATCCGTGTACCCATGATCGCCTCATGGCCCGGCAAAATTAAAGCAGGATCGACCTCTGACCTTGCTTCGGCCCACTACGATATGTTGGCCACTTTTGCCGAGGTCGCAGAGTTTGAAAAACCGGTGAATACCAACGGAATCAGTATTTTACCAACCCTTTTGGGCGAAGGAGGCCAAGAGAGCCATGGGTTTATGTATTGGGAATTCCCTGCTTACGAAGGCCAAGTGGCCCTTAGAATGGGTGACTGGAAACTTGTTAGACAAAATTTGAAAAGCACGAAATTGTCCCCGACCTTGGAGTTGTATGATTTGAAGAGGGATCCGACCGAAATGAACAATGTGGCAAAAATGCATCCGGAGATATTGGCACAGATCGATTCCATTTTTAAGAAGGAAAGAACCCAGGCCGAAGTGGAACGATTTAGAATGCCCATTCTTGCACAAGGAGTGCTCAAGGACAAATAATCGGCAAATGCGGATGCCTTTCGTATTTCTTACAGAAAAAGTAACTTGCCCTTCTTCAAAAAATACTCAATGCGGAAGTTATTCAGAATAGCATGTCTGACTGTAATCATCGGTTCGATGATGCAGTGCAAGGATGCAAAAACAACCGAGGCGACCGGGCTTGAAAAAGCAGCGCAAGAAACGGATGCCGTGGTACCAAAATCAACCATAAAACTGTTGAAAGACCGCCCGGTACAGATAGAATCACCAGAGGGCATGGTTTGGATTTCAGGCGGGAGGTTTTCACAAGGTGCCGTTGCCCAAGACAGAATGGCCATGGGACATGAGAGTCCAAATTTTGCTGTCGTTGTCGATGGCTTTTTTATGGATGTTGCCGAAGTGACCAATGTCCAATTCAAGAAATTCGTTGATGAAACGGAATATATTACGGTCGCAGAACGTGAATTGGATTGGGAGGAAATGAAAAAGCAGTTGCCGGAAGGGACACCAAAGCCCCATGACAGTATCATGAAACCCGGATCCCTGACTTTTAAAAAATCAAAGAGCACAGTTCCGAACCTTTACGATTTTTCGCAATGGTGGAAATGGACCATAGGGGCCAATTGGAAGCACCCCGAGGGTCCCGGAAGTTCGATCAAGGGCCTTGATGATCATCCGGTTGTGCATATTGCCTATGAAGATGCGCTGGCCTATTGTGAATGGGCCGGTCGTAGATTGCCCACGGAAGCGGAATGGGAACTGGCTGCACGGGGCAAGACCTTTGATCAAATCCACACCTGGGGCAATAATGTCGAACAGCTATCAAAACAGGCCAATACCTGGGAAGGCGAGTTTCCGGTAGACAACACCAAAATCGACGGATTTGAGGAAAGGGCACCGGTAAAATCATATCCTCCCAATGAAAATGGTCTTTACGACATGGCCGGCAATGTTTGGGAATGGACAAGCGATTGGTACAATACCAATTACTATAGCGAGATGGCTTCCCAAGGCATTGAAATACATAATCCGCAGGGAGCAACAAATCCCTTTAATGAACGAGACCGGTACGCCCGGGAAAAAATAATGAAAGGAGGCTCTTTTTTGTGCAGTGCCTCCTATTGTGCCAGTTATCGCATCTCGGCAAGAATGGCGACCAGCCTTGATTCCTCATTGGAGCATTTGGGTTTTAGAACGGTTGTTGACGCAGAGATGCTTGAAAATCAAAAATAGATTTGAAGATGCAGTTTTTGGAAAAATTCAAACCTGAATTGATCGTTGAATCCCCGGGGCGAATCAATATTATTGGCGAGCATACCGACTATAATATGGGGTATGTATTGCCCACCGCCATTGAAAAGAAGATTTATTTTAGAATTGCCAGAAACGAATCGGACAACATTTGCCGTATTTATAGCGAAACCTTTGACATTGGTTTCGAGTTGGATCTAAACCGTATTTCGCCGAGCGAGGTTGAATGGGAGAACTATATTTTGGGTGTATTGAATGAGATTTCGAAGCGCACCGACAAATTAAGGGGTTTCGACTGCATTTTGAAAAGTGACTTACCCTTGGGTTCAGGTCTGAGCTCTTCGGCTGCACTTGAATGTGGCTTGGCCTATGGTGTCAATGAGCTCTTCGATCTGGGTCTGTCAAAATTGGAGATGGTCAAACTATCACAAATCGCCGAGCATACCTATGTAGGAACACTGTGCGGTATCATGGATCAGTTTGCTTCCGTAATGAGTGAAGATGGACATGTGTTACAGCTTGATTGTCGTTCTTTGGATTATAGCCCGATTCCAATAAACCTGGGCGATTATAAACTTATCCTATTAAATACCAAAGTTTCGCATAATTTGGCCTCAAGCGAATACAACACCAGAAGAGAGGAATGTGAGCAAGGTGTTTCCATAGTAAAGAGAGATTTTTCAGAGGTGGATTCGCTACGCGATGTTTCGGCACAAATGTTGGAAGCATCCAAAGGAAGGATGACCGAAACGGTGTACAATCGTTGTGCCTTTATCGTTGCGGAAAACGAAAGGGTGTTAAAAATGTCAAAGGCTTTGGAGTCCAATAATTTTGAGGCCATGGGTGAATTGCTATACGAGGCCCATGACGGAATCAGTAGACTGTATGAGGTGAGTTGCCCTGAATCTGATTTTTTAGTGGATTTTTCAAAAGGAAATCCCCATGTCTTGGGGGCGAGACAGACCGGTGGCGGATTCGGAGGTTGTACCTTGAACATTGTTCACAAAGATGCTGTTGAAGCATTCGTTACCGAGGCAGGTAAAGCTTATAAGAAAAAGTTTGGGATTGACTTGGAATCCTTTGAAGCCAAACCAAGCAAGGGAACCTTTCATTCTTGGAACTGAATCCATTCCTTAAGACGCAGCTCCCAAAGCTTCCCTCAGGTCGGTCTTACGGTTTCGGCTCAGCGGAAATTTCTTTCCGCATAGCTCTACCGATGTACTGTTGAACTTTTCGACCTTATCAAGATTGATTATATACGACTTATGAATTCTGAGGAATTGATCTTCAGGTAATTTTTCCGAAAATGACTTCATCGACGAAAGCACGATGATATTGGTTTCATCGGTCAAAAGTCGAACGTAGTCTCCCAAGGCTTCCACCCAGTTTATATCACCAAGCCTCACCTTGACCCTTTGAAGGCTGCTCTTCACAAAAATATGCTTGTCTTCGGGCACATCTTGTTTGTCAGGATTTGCAAAAGATCCAATAAGTGTCTTTTTGACCGCGGTATCGAATCTCGGCGATTCGATTGGCTTCAATAAATAATCGGTGACATCAAAATCAAATGCCTTTAAAGCGTGCTCAGGTGCCGAGCTGATCATGACCACCTGCGGCTTATGCTTCATCGACTTTAATAGGTCGAAACCATTTACCAATGGCATTTCGACATCCAAAAAAATAACATCGACCTCATCGCTCTTCACATTTTGAAGTACTTCGACGCCATTTCGGTATTCGGCGACAAGTTCTAAATTCGGATGATTTTTGATCAATTTCGCGACCGTATTGCGCTGTATCTCCGAATCATCCACTACGATACTCCTCAATTTTTTTTCAGACATGATCGTAACTTTTAGCTGATTTTTAGTATCTGGTTTGGTGGTTTGGCAGATTTCAAAAACCTTGCCAAACTATTAAAATACTGTTAAAACTAAGTGGGGAAACAACCGTAAAAGTTGGGTGAAAATCTGTTGAATGTCCTTGTTTATCGTTGTTTTGCATGATTTTAGGATTATTTTGAAGCCGACAAAGAAAAAGTCTTACAACAATCGTAATCCAGTTTTATGGAACAAATGTACCGAAAACTTTTGATAACTTTCAAAGTAAGGTTTTTTGCAAAAAACCTACTTTTGCTTAAGTAACAACCCATACTGAAATATGTCGGAAAATATAGAGAAAGTAAAGTGCTTGATCATAGGTTCGGGACCTGCCGGATATACGGCGGCCATTTATGCCTCTAGGGCGAATATGTTCCCGGTACTGTATCAAGGTACACAGCCGGGGGGTCAACTGACCACTACGAACGATGTTGAGAATTATCCGGGTTACCCTGATGGAATTACAGGTCCGGAAATGATGATCGAGTTTCAAAAACAAGCGGAAAGATTCGGTACCGATGTGCGGGATGGCTGGGTCACAAAAGTTGACTTTTCAGGCCCTATACACAAAGTATGGGTCAACGAGACGACTGAGATTCACTGTGATACGGTGATTATATCGACTGGAGCTTCCGCCAAATATTTGGGCCTGCCCTCTGAACAAAAGTATTTGAACCTGGGCGGGGGAGTTTCGGCCTGTGCGGTCTGTGATGGATTTTTCTATCGGAACCAAGAAGTAGTTTTGGTCGGTGCTGGGGATTCGGCTGCCGAAGAGGCACATTATCTTTCAAAACTTTGTAAAAAAGTTACGATGTTGGTGCGTCGAGACGTTTTTAGGGCGTCGAAAATCATGGAGGCCAGGGTACGCAATACCGAGAATATTGAAATCTTGTTCAATACTGAGACCGAGGAGGTTTTGGGTGACGGTCAGGTAGTAACCGGTGTACGGGCCAGGAACAATATTACGGGTGAAACTTTTGAAATTCCGGCAACGGGCTTTTTCGTCGCAATCGGGCATCAACCCAATACGGAAATTTTCAAGGATTTTCTGAAACTTGATGAAACGGGCTATATCATCAATGAGCCAGGTAGCTCAAAAACCAATATCGAAGGGGTGTTTGTTTCAGGTGATGCGGCCGACCATGTCTATCGCCAAGCAGTTACTGCGGCAGGTACGGGTTGTATGGCAGCTTTGGATGCCGAACGATATTTGGCCTCCAAAGAGGTGCCCGAAGAAAAGGAATTGATTTAGATTATTATAAATCCATTAAAAAAGGCCGCGAAGAGCGGCCTTTTTTGGTGGATTCGAATTTTAGTCGATTCGCTTGTAATTTTCGGAATTTATTCGATTGCCCTCCTCATCAACAAAGATTTGGCTAAAGCTGTTGTTCTTTAACTCCAGCTCCATTTTCCATACCATGTCTTTGTTCGCGATTTTTCGCATGGATGCCGACATATACTCCAATTGTTCGATCAATTGACCATCTTCCACCATATAAGAGCCATACCCGAACCATTCAACTGAATCGTTGGGGACATACCGGGTCCACATGACTTTGCCATTGTAGTACATTTTGATTTGACGGTAACCTTCGGCAGGGTATATCGTATCCGATACGTTTACCCCGTCTACATAATTATAGTTGCTAACAAGTTCCCAGGTTCCTTCGATCGATGGGTGAAGTGCTGGTTTCGGAGATGCCATTTTCGTCGCCGAAATAAGAAGCAGCATCAAGAAAACCAATCCTAATAATTTTTTCATGGTCAAGTATTTTAGTGTTATCAAAAAATTGTTCCCTAAAAAGTTACAACAATTTCCGCTAAAATGATAGAAATAATACCTGACCCTTTAATGGCATCAAACGTTAATCGATTCGTTTGTAGTTTTCGGAAAATGTTCTATAACCCTCCTCGTCTACCGTTATTTGACTGTAAGACCGGTCGGTCAACCTAAGCTCAAACGTAAAGTTGCGTATGGTATCCAAGGCCTGCATCATTTGATAATCACCGTACTCGATCGTTTCAATCAATTCGGTATCGGTAATTCTGAAAGATCCGAAACCAAACCTACCGATGGTATCTTTTGGGTTGGTACGAGACCACATAATTTTGTCATTGTAGTACATCTTTACTTGCCTGTAGCCGTCTTGAAGCGGTACGGTATCTGTAATATCCTTACCGTCGAACAAGTAAAAATTCTGAAGTTCCCAAGTTCCTTCCATAGTATGCATTGTTTCAGACTTGGAAGAACTTATAACTGTGGCGGAGATTAAAACCAGCATCAAAAGTGCCAATCCGAGTAGTTTTTTCATGGTCGTATATTTTTAGTGTTATCGAATAAATCTTCCCTAAAATTTACGAAAAAATCTGTTAAAATCTGAATAAACGACTGTAATCTTGTTAATTGCGTTTGTGGGCCAAAATATTCGCAACCAAGCTACTTAGAGCGGTAGGCGTTGATGTGGGAGGTTAGTTTGTCTATGTCTTCCCTGAAGTGTGCTGCACTTAAGACCAATCGCTGTACCTTAGGGTCGTTTTCGGTCGGATAACTAAAATTCGTGATCAATACTTTTCTTTCTTCCAGATAATCGCACAAGGAGCTATCATTGAAGGCAAAACAGGGATATTGGGGCAGGTGGTCAAAAAAATTGGGATGGTCAAATCTGGTCAGAAAATATTCGATATTCCCAATCAGTGATTTTCTTTGTTTTGAGAGGATTTCCGTTGCTTCCAAGAGGGTTGTCAATGATGATGGGGCCGCAGGGCTCGCAGCAGCGAACATTTTGGTATGCCGAAGATCCTCGATCAATCTTTTCGTACCCGCAATGACACCACCTTGAATACCAAACCCCTTTCCCAGAGATCCACATATCACAAGTTCGTTGAACCTAAATCGCTGTAACTTTCTGAACACACCACCTCCGTCATCACCGATAATCCCCAACGCGTGGGAATCATCGACCACCAGAATCAATTTATCGGTTGGAAGCTCCTCAAGCCAACCGAAATTGGGATAATTGCTTCCTTTCAAATCAATGGAATCCAAAAATAAAACAGTTTTGTTGCCCTGCCTATCGGTTGCTTTTCTCAAATCGTCTATAAGGGCATCAAGTGTCTCGTGATTCTTCGATTGTTTAGAATGAACGGCCTCATGTGTTCCAGGTGCATAAAAAATTGAGAATCCTTGTTTGGCGAAATAATACAAGATCAGTTGCCCCGCCAAATATCCTGAAGAAACGGTAAGGGAATTTTCGGCGCCAATCAGCTTGGCCAAAAACCTTTCAACCTTTTCGTAAACCGATATGCCGATATTCCCTTTTCTTGAGGCCCCATAGTTGGTGCCGTAGCGCTTGACGTTCTTTATGTATAGCTCTTGAAAATCTTTGTCGGTTTGCAAACCTAGGTAAGCTGTACCACCGAAATACAAAAACTGTTCCCCATTTATTGAAAGTTCGCGTCCGGGAAATGAATCTACAAGATGGCCCATTAATTCAAGTTAATTCCACTTCCAAAGGTTTTTGGAAAAACAACTTCCGCATTTTTGGTCAAAGTGACCCCGCTGGCGATGTCTTCTTTTAAAAGCATTGCGCCATCCATATCGACATAATCCAGTTGAGGCAGCAACTGGGCAATGGCAGAGATACCGACAGTAGATTCGGTCATACAACCGACCATTGTTTTCAACCCCAATTCCTTTGCTTTTTTGATCATGCGTAGGGCAGGGGTCAGGCCACCGCATTTCGTCAGTTTTATATTGATGCCGTTAAAGTGCAGCCCACATTTTTCGACATCTTTTTCAACAATACAACTTTCGTCCGCCATTACGGGCAAAATGCAGTGGTGTGCCACTTTTTCCATACCGAACCAATCATCGGCCTTTAGCGGTTGTTCGATAAATTCGACGCCGAGGTCTTTCAATAAGGGAGCGTTATGAATGGTCTCGGTCGATGTCCACGCACAATTGGCATCAATTCTGAATACAGCATCGGAATGCTTCCGCAATTCTTTGATGATATTGATATCATTGTCGGTGCCAAGCTTGATTTTATAAATGGGCCAGGGAACTTCTTGCATCTTTGCGGCCATTTTTTCAATGGAATCAAGTCCTATGGTATAATTGGTAATCGGATACTTTTCATTCGAAGTACCCCAAAGTTCATACAAGGGTTTGCCCTTGATTTTACCATAAAGGTCCCAAGCCGCCAGATCAAGGGCGCAAATTGCAAAGTTGCTTAGTTTTTTGTCCATTAAAAATTGATGGAAAGCCTGAGGTGTGCCAAAATCGAAATTTTCGATCTCAATTCGAATTGCCTCTATCTCGGCAGACATGCTTTCCAATGTAACTCCGTAATACGGATTCGATGTCGCCTCGCCATAACCCGTTTTGCCTTCCAGCGAAAGACAGGCCACCAATGTATTTTGAAAATCATGCGACTCCCTAGAAATACGAAAAGTATGTTTGAGTTGCAGTTTGAACTTTTTTAGGTCTAGTTGCATAATGGAATGAATGCACTAATATAGATAAACACACCTTGAAAAAAAGAAAACCCATTGAATTTTCAATGGGTTTTTGGTCTAGGTGATTTTAGCGACGACCGTCGCCTATTTGATATTCTAATATTGATGTACGCTACCCGATACCGATTTGTTCTTTTTGACGGTCGGATCACCCGCATAGGCGATATTTCCACCACTGCTCGCATCTGCGGTAAGACGTTCGGATACATTCAATTTTATGTTTGAGCCACTGCTGGCCTCCGCGTCGCAAATTTTTGCATTTAGGTCTTTTGCAATGATGTTTGCACCGCTGCTGCCATCGACATAAAGCATGTTGGCCCTTCCTGAAATTCTAATATTGGCCCCGCTGCTCGCATCGAGTTCGACGTCATCTGCAACCACCTCGACCTTTACTACCGAACCGCTGCTCGAATCGACTGCAAGTTTGTCGGTTTTGATGATGCCCTCGGCCTTTATTTCGGCACCGCTAGAACTTCTTAGGCCCCCTATTTCTGGAAGCGATACATAGACTTTTTTAGTGGCGCGGCCGATGTTTTTCTTGGCATGGATTCTTAGTTTACCATTTTTGATGTCCGTACCGATCAAATCGATCACATTTTCGTCGGCTTCTACTTCTATTTTGAAATTCTTGCCCTGTTTTACAAATACATCCAAACCTTCGGAGGCTGAGACCACTGTAAATTCATCGGTGATTTTTCGTGTGTCTGTCACCACTTCTCCATTGCCTTTGACGCCTGTGCCGAAGTCACCAAAATTGATGTCCATGCCGCAGGATGATGCCAGAACGGCCAGTATTATTCCGATTGTAATTCTTGCTAATGTTGTCATGTTTGTTGTTTTTTATATTGATTGATGTAAAATTCGTATTTCTAAATTGGTTTCAATGAACTGATATTTCTGAACTGTAGGTTTTTGAGGATGAATTGTCACCTCAGTCATTATCGGCGTCTATTTTGACCCCTCTTTCGTCGATTTTAATGTCAACGCTGTCTTCATTATCACTTGCTTTAATGTTGAGTCCATCCTCATCGACTTTCATTTTGAACGAGTCCCCATTGTCTTCGATATCAATATCGACACCATCCTTATTGATTCGGATATGGTTGTCGTCATCATCATAATCAAATGTTTCTTCAGGACATTCTTGACATTTGAGCTCTCCATCGCTGCCCATTTTCCAATAATAACCCTCAATGCCATCGGTGGCGCGATCTGTATCCGCGCTCATCGTCCAATTGCGTCCGCTTTCAGAGGAATATTTTAGGGTGGTACCAACGGGAAGCAATAAATTCACCCGCACCTCCTGATCTTTGAATTTGCTTTTGGAATCTGCCGTCAGAAAATCGTTCAAGGTCAATGTATTGCCAGACAGCTCATACGAATAGTTGATATTTTCGGCAACGGTTCGGGCCTCGGTGATTGAGGGTCCGTTTGCCTCTTTCCGCACCTCTATTCGAATAATCGAGTCTTTTGATTTTTTGAGCCTGAAACGTACGTCATCGGAAAGTAAGACGGGTTCGCCGGCATCATCATAGGTCATCACCATATCGTTCATTCTCATATTGGCGCCATTGTTCCACAATTCCGAGGAAACCAATTGAATGTTCAGGGTGTCGGATGGATTGCCCATATATAACTCGCTCTCATCGGTCACCCCCCCTTCAAAGGCATGTGATGCGGCCTCCCTAATACCGATTACGGTTAACGCGATTATCGAGATCAACCAAAGGCCGAGCAACGAGAATTTTGCAATATTGCCGATCGATTTCAAATTGTTCACAAGAATTTTCAATCCTAAATACAACAGGAAGAAAAACGGAATGCCAATTGCGAAAAAGCTCAACAGCGATATCAGCCAGACCGGCGACTCGGTGAGGTTGTCTTTGAAGGCGTCGAACCCGGGAAGGTGTATCCAATCCAACGTGCCCATGGTCAACATACCGATAAACATACCGATGATTGCGGCGGCACCTATGATAATTAAAATGATTCCTATGAATTTGCCGAAAACTTTGAAAAAGAACATGATGACATCGCCTACAGTATCGAAAAAGGTCTTTCCGCTGCTTTTGACTTTACTGTAGTCGGCGTTTTTTACTTTATCCGCGACGTCATCGAATCCCTCCTTTACCTTTCGCTCGATATTGCTGATGTTAACGGCTTCGCCGCGCATATCCAATTTCTGCGATGTGGTAACCGCTTCGGGAATCAGTATCCAAAGTAGTCCGTATATTAAGATAAATCCACCACTAGACCCTATGGTCAATACAATCCACAACAATCTTATCCATAGGGGATCGATATTGAAATAGTGACCAAGGCCTGAGGATACACCGGCCACATATTTCTGCTCGGTATCGCGATAGAATTTTTTAGCACGGCCTTCAGACCTGGTCTTACTCGATTTTGGTTCATCCTCAAAGATGTCTTCATCGACCATATAATCTTCGGGCTGCCCCATGATGGTTATCACTTCATCGACTTGCTTTTGTGTGATGACCTGCCTTTCATTCTCTAATTTTTCATAGAAAAGTTCTGCGATACGCGCTTCGATATCAGCGATTATTTCATCGCTGCCGGGCGTATTTGCGAAGGATCGTTTTACCGATTCAAGGTAACGTCGCATTTTGTTGTACGCATCTTCGTCTATGTGGAAGAGTACGTTTGCCAAATTTATATTTACTGTCTTGTTCATCGTTAGCTATTTTTAGTGTTGGTGACCAGATTGGTGGCTTTTCTAAGTTCGTCCCAAGTGGTGTCCAATTCTTTTAGAAAAAGTTTCCCGGTTTCGGTCAACGTATAATATTTTCGCGGTGGTCCTGAAGTGGACTCTTCCCAACGGTAGTTGAGCAGTCCCGCGTTTTTCAATCTTGTCAGCAGGGGGTATATCGTACCTTCCACTACAAGCATTTTTGCGTCTTTCAGGGTTCCTAAGATTTCAGAGGCGTATTTGTCCTTTCCGTTGAGAATGGAAAGTATGCAATACTCCAAAACCCCTTTTCGCATTTGCGCTTTTGTGTTTTCTACGTTCATAATTTCTTTTTGCTTTTTATGCCGAACCCTCTTGCCAGATGGCTTGGTATTTTTTGTATCTGATGTGGTCTGCATATGTTAACTGTTCGTTTTTCGATTGATGAATAAACATCCTGATTTGATTAATGAACCTGCCCAATGGCAGGCGGGTTAAACTTCTATTTATTGAAGGGCGTGATTAAGACCCCGGTTTTTTTAATGTAAGCTGATAACCCTGGTGATCAGCCAGTCGTCATCTTGCCTTTTCCATATCGTGACGAATTTGCCCGGTTTTGATTCTGCATCTGGTTCTTCACTGTTGTGAAATTTATGCAGGCCCATTTGCACGGCTCCAAAACCCGGTATTTCATGCACCTCTATGCTTCCTTTTACGAGTTCCCTGGTCACCTTACCGCAAATATTCTTCTCCATCGCGGTCATCACATCGCTTTTGGATGTTGAAAGTCCGCCTTGATCGTGGTAAAATTCCAGATCTTCCGATATCAATTCCGATTGCTTTTTTAAATCGCAGGTATTATATGCGGTAAAGAAAATACTGTCTAGGGCAACAATCGTTTTATAAAGATCTTCGCCACTTTCAAAGGGATAGTATTCGAGATGCGTGATAGGAATTGCCGATGCGCCCATTGATGTGAAGCCGAAAAATAGGGTGGCTACCAGTGATTTTATCAAGATGTTCGCTTTCATTATTTGATGAATTTTATGGTTATGGGATAGTTGAACGTCTGCCCTTCATTGGTTCGAATGGTTGCCAAAATGGTGTATACAATGTTGATTACGAACAAGGCGCCCTGCATCAAGCCGGCGATACCAATGGGAAGCAACCATCTGCCAAATCGAAAATCGTCGCTATCGAAATGTATATTGAGGTTGTTGAAGTTGTTCAAACTATGCAGTCCGAAATGATCAAAGTCGAAAATTTCAGGAAAGAACCCAATAAAGAATGGTACACTGATAATTCCTAAAATAATGGAATAGAGTAATATGCTTATTTGAAAGTTCAATGCCTGTTTTCCATTATGGTCTACGAATGCGTACTCTTTTTTATTCGCTGTCCATAGTACCAAGGGAAGGATAAAATTTCCGAAGGGAATAAAAAATTTCGAAAAAGTCGATGCATGTATCAATGCCGACAAATTTCTTTCATGTTTGGTCAATGTGCTTTCCATAGCCTAGTTGTTTATTAAATGCAAATTGCGATGCGTAAAACGAATCGAACCTTGTTGGCTTGTGTTGATTCCTATTGAGAATGGAGTCCGGTTCCTTAGTTTGTATGTGCTTGTTTTTGACATAATTCCATTGATTACATAATAACTTACAATGCAAATATATGTCTAAAAGAAGGTACTTTGCAAAACATAGTACTAATATTTAACAAATAATTAACAATAATGCAATTGGATTTTTTTCAATACTTTTGCTGAAACATATAGTAAACATGGGCGTTTCCGCTAGTAAATTCAACAAATTCACTTTTTTCAAATTACCGGCCGCTTGGTGGACAGGGGTGCGGGTAAAATCCATCGATGGGCAGAAATGTCTTGTGACCGTGAAGCACAGTTGGCGTAATCAGAACCCATTTAATTCTATGTTTTGGGCGGTACAAGGTATGGCAGCCGAGTTGAGTACGGGCGCAATGGTCATCAATCAAATTCGCGAGAGTGGAAAGAAGATTTCCATGCTGGTCGCGAATAACAATGCCAACTTTTCAAAGAAGGCTACTGGTAGAATTACCTTCACCTGCGAAGACGGACATTTGATCGGCGAAGCAATTGACAAGACAATTGCAACAGGGGAGGGCCAAACCTTTTGGATGAAATCAGTAGGAGTAAACGAGGATGGGGTAGTGGTGAGCACCTTTAATTTCGAATGGACGGTAAGAGTGAAAAAGAGTTGACGGTTGAAGGGTGATTATTGACAGTTGGCCGCAAATCGTTCTTCATCCCTTTCAAAGATGGGATTTATTGATTTGGTCAAAATTTTTGATCCGCGCTGTAACATTTTAAGTAAAACCATCAACTAACAACTATAAACAATAAACCAAAAAAAATGAACGCACACGAAATAGACTTTGAGATTTACGGCGAAGAAATGCAGTATGTCGAAATCGAGCTTGATCCCCAAGAGGCCGTTGTAGCCGAAGCTGGGAGTTTTATGATGATGGACTCCGATATCAAAATGGATACCATTTTTGGCGATGGAAGTAATCAGGAAAAAGGGGTTTTGGGAAAGATTTTTTCCGCTGGCAAAAGAGTGCTCACAGGTGAGAGTCTTTTTATGACCGCCTTTTTAAATGTAGGCCAAGGCAAAAAACAAGTCAGCTTTGCCTCTCCCTATCCCGGAAAAATTGTTCCTGTTGACCTCTCTGAGGAGAACGGAAAATTCATTTGTCAAAAGGATGCCTTTCTTTGTGCGGCCAAAGGTGTTTCGGTAGGAATCGAATTTTCGAAAAGGCTGGGGCGTGGACTGTTTGGCGGAGAGGGCTTTATCATGCAAAAATTAGAGGGTGATGGTTTGGCCTTTGTACATGCCGGCGGCACTTTGGCCAAAAAGGTTTTACAGGCCGGTGAGGTTTTGAAAGTCGATACGGGTTGTATCGTAGGTTTTTCACAGACTGTGGACTATGACATTGAATTCGTGGGCGGCATAAAAAATACCGTATTCGGCGGGGAGGGGCTTTTCTTTGCCACCCTGCGCGGACCGGGTACCGTCTACATTCAATCTTTGCCTTTTAGTCGCTTGGCGGGCCGTGTGCTGGCCTCCATCCCTAGGGGTGGAAAAGACAAGGGCGAAGGTAGTATTTTGGGTACCTTGGGCGATATTGTCGGAGGAGATCAAAGGTTTTAGGCTCTACCCCTATGCGATAGCCATGGGGACCCTCCCCAAAGGGAGAGTGGACTTATAATTAAGGGTTTCGCCATTTTCGATGACCTGTCAGTTCGAGCGCAGTCGAGAACCAGGTCAAGAACGTTGAAGGCATCTCGACCTAAGCTTGTCTTGAGCGAAGTCGAAAGGTTCGATGTGACCGGACTTTTTTTATCGTCCTGCATTTCTAACTTCGTATTTCGTACTTTCAACCCATGAACTTCAAAAACCAAATTGAATTCCTGAAGCAACTTCAGCGGAACAACAACAAGGAATGGATGGACGCCCATCGAAAGTGGTACAAAGAAGTCCGTGATGATTACATTTCTTGGTTGGATGTAATGAACGATCGCTTGGCGGCCATTGATGACGAGTATTATGACACTCCGGGCAAAAAAGGAATCAATCGCATCAATAATAATTTGATGTTTCACCCGAACAGACCAATTTACAAGGACCATTTTGGGGCCGGATTTGATAAAAGACCGGGTACGGGAGATTTCTATATCGAAATCGGCATCGAACGTTCAATGTTTGCCGGCGGCCTTTGGCGACCCGATCCAAAGCGACTTCGAAGTATCAGGGACGCCATTGACTATAACGGTATGGAATTGACAAAGATTTTGAATAAAAAGTCGTTCAAAGAAACTTTTGGTGATCTTTATGAAGATGTGAAACTTTCCAATGCCCCAAAGGGATTCTCCAATGACCATCCCCATATCAATTTGCTACGAAACAAAACCTTTGCCGTCGCCACCGAGTTTTCATCAAAGGAGGTATTGAAAGAAGGTTTTGAGAAAAAGGTAATTCAGGTATACAAAGAGATGCTTCCTTTTAGAAGATATCTGAATCATGCATTGACCGTGTAAAGTGGACGAAGCACTTATTTCTTGGGAGAAAGACTGATTGCGAAACCTCCACCGGGAACCAATTTCATATTTAAACGGGTATTGTTCGTGACTTCCATATTTCGAATGCCATATGCTGTTGGATTATCATCCCAATGGGCATCTTCGGCATCTTCGTAAATGATTGCCAGATAGGTTGTATCGGCATCCAAGAAGTCTAGGGAAATTTCCATGTTCCGCGAATTCTCGTCCGTTATTCCTCCCACAAACCATTTTTCAGAATTTCTTTCTTTGCGGGCTATGGTCACAAAGTCACCGATTTCACCGTTCAGCACTTTGCTTTGTTGCCAATCGATCCCGACATCCCTAATGAATTGCATTGCCGGATTGCCCTCGTAGTGCTCTATCAGGTCTGCAGCCATTTGAACTGGGCTATATATCACTACATATAGGGCCAATTGCTGGGCAATAGTGGTATTGACCTGATTATTTTCTTTGAACTCGTCAAATTTTATATTGAAGATTCCGGGTGTAAAATCAATGGGTCCTGCCAACATGCGTGTAAAAGCGACGATGGGCAAATGTTCGGGCGGGTTACCACCATCTGTGGCCCAGGCATTGAATTCTTGGCCCCTTAACCCTTCCCTGGAAATGGTATTGGGATAAGTACGCCTTAGGCCAGTGGCCTTGATAGGTTCATGCGCATTGATGGCCACTTCGTACTCGGCAGCTTTCTCGACGGTATTGTTGTAGTGGTTGACCATATATTGCCCATGATGGTATTCCCCTTTCGGTAAAATTTTACCCACATAACCTGTTTTTACGGTATGGATACCTAAGCTTTGCATCAGTGCAAAAGCGGTGTCTTGCTGTTTGGTATAGGTTTCGGTGGCCGCCGAGGTTTCGTGGTGCATGATAATGTCGACGCCTTTTTCCTTTCCGTAGCGAACCACTTCTTTTAAATCATAGTCAGGGTAAGCTGTGATAAAATCAAATACCCCTTCTCGATCTTCAAAACCGATCCAATGCTCCCAACCTGTATTCCAACCCTCCACCAGAACTCCGCCGATGTTATTTTTTGCGGAAAAATCAATGTAGGCTTTGGTGTTTTCCACTGTGGCCCCGTGCTTCCCATGGGCTTTTCCATCGTTCACCCAAGTGCCCATATCTTGGGTCATTCCGAAATCCCAAGTAGATTTGCCCAAATGCATTTCCCACCAAATGCCTGTATACTTCATCGGTTTGAACCATGATATATCGCCCAGTTTGTTGGGTTCGTTTAAATTGACGATTAGTTTCGATTCAATGAGGTCACCGGCCTTTTCAGCAATTTGAATCGTACGCCAAGGGGTCTTGAAAGGCCCTTTGCGTTTTACCTTGTAATCATTGTTCTCTGAACCGACGAGACCACTTGTCATCGAATAGTTCACCGTATCAACTTTTAACGTCATGCCCGAATAATCGATTAGGTTGGCTTCATGGAAACTGAGATAGAGTCCGTCAGCGGTTTTCATGGTTACCGGTGTGTTCACCGAGTTTTCAGGAATGTAGGTTGCGGCAAGATTCTCATGGTTTTCAAATTTCTTCGCATCGATTTCAGAAAATTTGGTAGTGGAATACAGATGTTCGTAAATATCCCAATCCCCAGGTTGCCACCACACCGTATGGTCTCCGGTCAATTTGAATTGCGAATGTTCTTCGGCGATAAGTGCTTCCAGCATGTTTTCTTGTTCTGGAAATTCATAGCGAAAAGCCGTTCCATCGTCATAGGCCCTGAAATAAAGGTTCAATCTTCTGTTGGGTACCGTTTTTTCTTCCAATTGCACAATAAGTTCATTGTAATGATTCACAACCTCCAATTGCTCGCCCCACGGCATTTCCCAGGTTTCGTTCATTGTATTTTCGGAAGCCGAAATAATGCGTAACCCCTTTTTCAAAGCTGCCTGCCCAATAAATTCAAAACCGAGGGCCGAGGTATCGATAACAGTGTTTTCATTGTGTCTGATCAAGTAATACGGACTACCATCATCTGCAAGAAAAAAATCGATGGTATTGGTATTGTTCGGCGAACTTACACTCGCTTTTCTGGTTTCCTCCTCGCACGAAGTCACGGAAACCATCATAGCCAAAAGGACTAGAAATTTAAGACTTTTCATATCTGATGCGCTTTATAGAGTTGGATAAATTAAATTTCCGGAAATTTTGAAATATACCCTAAAGTAATAATTATAGGCCATTGGGTGCCTTTAAGAGTCGAGCCGATACTGGAGGATATCGTATAATTCACATCAACACGTCGTTGATAGGTTTAATTGGTTCGGGCAAATCTGTTTCGCCCAACATTTCGCGTAAATCAATTTCAATTGTTCTGCATAAAGAAAGCATGGGAATGTCGTTACCCAAGCCTTCAAATGGATTTTCGGAATAGTCGCCCACTAATTCCATCATCAGGTATACCCAGCCAACTAAAACGGTAAATGGAACGGAAAGCCAAATTCCGAATTCCCCTAGTTTGGCAAATTCCGAAACCATCCCCAAGGGTAAGAGAAAAATAAAAATCCCTACAAAAACAAAACTCATACTTCCATATTGCCGAGGCAGGGGAAATTTCTTGATGCGTTCACATTGCCCCTGAAAGGTGTAGAAATCAGCCAGCAGATTTTGCAACTCCATATGGCGAAAATCATCGATGATGTTCCGTTCTCGCAAATACTTCAGATCTTGGCTTTGTTGGTCAATGATTTGGGTAGCGGTATTCTTATAATTGATGAGACGTTCGTACTCTTCCTGGGGCAAGAATTTGTTCAATTCCCTTTGACTCACTTCGTCACCATGAAGGCCCACGCCTAATTGTTTCATGCGTTTTTCTGTAACCCTTCTCACATGCCTGTTTTGGTTGATATGCTCCCACGAGGTTGGTATCAAAAGCTGGCTACGCAAGGCATATAGCCATCCGATATGTCTATAGATCAGCTTTTTGCGAAATGCATTTAGTTCTGACTCGCTTAGGTTGTCATTGCGGAACTGATTGCTTAAAAACGACTTTGCGCTTGCTCCCCAGGAGCGACTGCCATTTACAATTGCACCCCATATCTTTCTCGCCTCCCAAAGGCGATCGTACGCACTATTGTTCTTAAAGCCTACGTAGAATGCCACTGCGGTACCAATGACCGAGAGTGGCAACCATGGTATGACCATCCATTCGCCCAACGATGTATATTCATAAACTGCCGCAGCAATAATGGCCCAAACAGAAATCCAGACAATATGGCCGCCGGTAAATTTTAATATCGATCGTAGTCCAAAATTCTTTTTTATGTACATGGTCGGTTATTTAAGGTCATTGGAAGCACGAAGCAGTCTGGCGCTCAAATCAGGATTTTCCATATCCTCATCCAAAGGGAACATGGGGCGTTTGATGTGTTTATAACCCAACCGTTCAAGATCTTGATCGACGCCACCTGGTGTCAAGGCCATGACCCAGCCCTTTCGCATATCATAAAGTTCTGGGACCAAATAACCAATCTTGACAACTACAATATCCGTTTCACGAGGATTCAAATCCAAATCCGTAAAGTCTTTTTCGTTATGATAGGGCTTCCGTTTTTTAGTGACGATGACACTGATGCTCCCTATTTTTACCACTACCTCGACCTCAGCATCGCGGTCGCCTTCTCTTATGGCGGTAATTGTTCCTTTCAATTTCAAGGGAGGAGCAAATCTATCATCGACCTGGGCCCCGGCCATCGCAGAGACCTTCCCCCCAACACCAACCTTAACGGCTTCTTTGATAAATTCAGGACCGGGAATGGAGGCATAGATCAATGAGGGCCCGTTTTCATTTTTGAAATCAGGCCGGGAGAGAATTTGTTGAAGGGTCCAAGTTACATCGCCTGCGCCTCCGGCCGTCGGATTGTCGCCCATATCGCTGATTATGAAGGGTTGTTCCTTGCTTTCAATTGCCATTTTCAGGCTTTCCTCCAAGGTCGCCACCGGAGCTACAAATTCAAATTCGTGGCGAACGTCCCAAAAGGCATTCGCCAATAGTTGGGCACCTTTGGTCACTTGCTCCTTATCATCCCCGGTGACCATGACCACTGCATGATTCCGGGCTTCGTCTGCCCAAGCATAACCTATCCATATGGCGGCGTCGATAACGCCTTCCTGTTGTTCGACAGCAGGTATTTTTGCATACAGGCTTTTACCTGGCTCGATTCGCGTACTTGTTTTTTCCCCGGGCAACAAAATAGGAACGGGTATCCAGGCCTTGTATTTCGGTTTTCCCTTGCCGTTTTCCAAACGATCGAGCATATTGGTAATCGCCCTCGCTTTTGATTCCAGGGCATCTTCGTGGGGCGCCATCCGATAGCAGGTAATCAAATCGGAGTGCTCGGCTAATGTTTCCGATACGTTTCCGTGTAAATCCATCGAAGTGGAAACCAATACATCAGTGCCGATCACCTCTCGGACACGTTTGAGCAAATCTCCTTCCGCGTCCTCCAGGCCTACGACGCTCATTGCACCGTGAATGTCGAAAAAGAGGCCATCATAGGGGCCACCTTCTTTTAGCATCTTTAAAGTTTTATCGACCATTGATTCATAAGCCTCACGGGTAACGATTCCTCCGGGAAGGGATTTGCCCAGTAGTGTAGGCACCCATTCGGCACGTTTTCGAATGTCGCTTCCTTCTTTGAAAAAAGGGTATCTATCGAAAATTGAATCCCCGATTCTCGCGTGAAAGGCTTCCTCATGGGTTTGGGCAGGGGAGAAAGTACTTGATTCGATACCGATACCCGCGATCGCGATGCGGGGCAGTTGCGCCCTTACTTGATCGGTTTCCGCTTTAGGTTTGCAATCCGAAAATAAAAAGACAATTGCTATTAGGTATGGAGCTATTTTATTCATTAACGAAAATATTAGTGTTCATCTTTTTTCCATTTCACCGGGCTCACATCATCGTGGTTCAAAACCCTTGACCCATTTCGGTCGATACGCATGACCAATTTGCATTCGGGGTCAGGGCATACAACGCGGGCATCGGTTTCCAACCAGTCGGCCGGATGATTTTTTCGCTGTTTCGGTGGCAGCAAAGGGATTGTCGATTGCATTGCATAAAGGCAGAAATCTTGCCCTTCCGGCATTGAAAGCTTTCCTCCCTTCAAATAAAACTTATCTCCCACGCTCATCTGGCAAGTACACAGACCTTCAATTTTTTCGACCACTATGGTCAGGTCGTATAATTCGAATTGGTCATCACGGAGTTCTTTTTTTCTATCCATTGTTTTCTACGGTCTTTTTTCTTCCCCATCCAAATAGCAGTGTGACCAGGGCGATCACCAGCAAGCCCCAAGACATAAAGTTAAATAATCCTACTTCAAGGGGACCAACTTGTGGAATATCGTATTCCTTGCCCGTACCTGTCATGTTTGCCATCAAGATTACCGGAATGAAATAGGGCAATACAAATGGAAACACACAAGCTATCAAACTTAATAAATTTGCCCTTCTAATTTTTGAAATTCCGAGTTGCCCACCAGTTTTTTTTGTGAAATCGGAAACCATCAGAATGGCCACGATGCTATGGGTCGTAAGCAAGACGGCCAGCGCCATTACAATAGCTATCCAACCCTCGGCATGTTTTTCCGTCTTGGTACGATTCGCGGCAAAGTCTACCAGACGATCCATGAGGCCACTTGCCTTCAAGGTGGCCACCAACCCCATTAGCAGTATGGTAAAGAAACTAAGTCCGACAGCTCGGTCGATACCGTCAATGATAAAACTTTTGGCCGTGAAGTTCTCCAAATCCAAGGAGATGATTTCGGACAATGGGAGCAATCCTAGAACCGACCCAAGTACGGTTCCAAATAGCAGACCTAGAAGAAGCCCGTGTAACAGGTGCTTTCCCTTTAAAAAGAGATAGATGATGAAAGCCGGCACCAAGAGCATGGGCAGCCCTTTAGGATTTCCCATGGCAGTTGTTTGGGCAGCACTTGTTTGATAATCATTTCCAGAGGAAACCAACAAATAGCCCGCCAGTGCCAAAAGGGTTGCCGGAAGAATATACTTCAATCGACTTTTTATGGTCGCCCCAATGTCGGCATTTTGACTCAAGGCGCTGGCAATGGTGGTATCGGAAATCGGGGCGATAAAATCGCCAAAGGTGGCTCCGCCCAATATTGCACCCGCCAAGGCCGGAAGATGTGCCCCTAGAATTCCACCTGTGGGATATAAGAGTGGACTGCAAATCAAAATAGTCGCAAAGCTGGAACCCGTTGATAAGGATACAATACAGCATATAACGAAGGTGGCCATGACAAAGCTCGTTCCGTTGAGATGCAGTTGATTCGAGATCCAGATAAGTGCTTCGACGAAACCGGTCAGGGTCATAAGTATGCCAATGATGGAGGCCAGAATCCACGCCGTAATCATAATCATTACAATTTTTTGTGACATACCTGAAATCACCACTTCGGAAAAGGCCTTTCTATTCTTGCAAAGCATCAGGCCCAAGCCCAATGCCAAAATCAAAACTGGCCAAAACCCTCGTTCATCGGGTGCCCCCGATAGGGCAATTGCAATCACCCCGGCAATAAAAATGAAAAAAGGAAACAAGGCACCAATGGCTCCCCCATAGAACTGGATTTTTGGAAGCGCTTCATTTGGCTGGTCTAATTGCAAATCTAGTTTTCGTTGAGGTTATACTTCATAATGGAACCATGCCTGCCGGATTTGTCCCTTTCAAGTTCGTAAAAGGGTCCGTTTGGGCCTTTAGCCTGGGTAATGATGGGCTCAATTTTACTGAGGTCGTCAATATCCAAGGTAAATTTGTCAAGCTTTTGCAGGCTTTGCAAATGATTGCGATTGCGAGCCCCGACAATGATTCCGGCCACCATCGGCTTCTGCATGACATACTTACAAGCTATCTCGGCGATGCCCACTCCGTGTTTATCGGCGATTTGCCTCAGGACACCCAAAGCTTTTTGGAACAGCTCGTAACCCCCAAATTCATCGATGATCAAACGGTACTTGGTCAACGAGCGATTTTCATAGGGAGGAACCGGGTCGGGGGCATTTAGGTAACGATCACTAAGAAATCCGCCGGCAACAGTGCCATAACAGAGGTATGGAATATTGTGCTTTTTGGCCAAAGCGGTCATCTCTTTTTCCACCCGTCGGTCGAACAACGAATATTGCACCTGATTTGACGCAATTTTCACTCCTGCATCCAATATTTCTTGAATACGCTTGGTGTCAAAATTGGTTACACCCAAAAACCGGATTTTTCCGGCTTTTTGCAATTCCGACAAATGTATTGCGGTTTCCAGGTATCTGGGAAATTGGTAATCCCACCAAGCGAATTGCACCAGATCCAATTGTTCCACACCCAACCGCTTTAAAGAACGATCGATGATTTGGGTTGTCTCTTCCTTGGTAAGGGTCGCCAATGCATTGTAGTCAGGTACGTATTTCGTGTGCACCTGAATAGCGGGTAAATCCCCGGCCCGAAATGCATCGGCATACTTTTTACGAAACTTGCCGATAAGCGTCTCGACCCCAGTATAAATATCTGCACAATCAAATGTTGTGATTCCCGCCTTTACGAAGTGAAGCATGTCTTCAAGGGCCTGGGTTTCCGAAATACTCCCATGCCCACCCGCCAAGTGCCAACCGCCTTTGAGAACCCTTGAAATGGAGTATCCAGTTTGTAATTCGATCCGCTGCATATGTTAATTCGGTATGGCCCGCTCGAAGATTTGATGGAATTCCCCTATGGGAATCGGCCCGGCCCTCATCACCGTATCCATGAATAACTTTAAGTTAAACCTAGGGCCCAACCGTTCTTTTTCAGACCTTAACAATTCGGTGAACCGGGAGCCTCCCAAAAAATATGAAGTCAATTGCATCGGTGAATTCGTAATCCGACCCCAAAGGCTTTTTGCAAATTGAGGGGCCAGCAACGAAGTTTCCGTTGAAAATGCCATGACCTGGTCCTGGTTCCATCCATTGCAATGTACCTGTACCGAGGTGTATGAGCGATTCGCATTTTCCAATCTTTTACGTAGGTGTGCCAGCAGTGTAAGGTGATTTTCCGCCTCCCAACCGGCATCCAACAATACCTTTTCGGTGAATGTTGCCCAACCTTCGATATAGATTCCATAGGGGAATAACAACCGAATGGGATGTGGCGTTTCACGGCTGATTTTCAGTTGCATATAATGCCCCGGAAACAGTTCATGAATGACGATCATGCGATTGAAGGGCTTGTTGAACGAGGCCCAAAAATCGATTTGCTCTTGTTTGGGCAGGGTATCGGGAATAGATGGTAGATTCAAGGTGGTCATTGGGTTCGGGTCGAATGGTGGAGCACTTGCCACCCATCCGATACGAGCGGCCGGTCCTGCACTTTCAGGCGCCGTCTGAATGCGTAAGGTTTGATTTTTTGGCAATGTTGCAATATCCTTTTCCTCGATAAAAGCGACTGCCGCGGCTGCCAACTGTTGCCAGAATTGCAGATAATCGGCGCTGTTCAAGGGTGCATCTTTTTCCATGTCGGCCAAGGCCAATTTTGTGATTTCCAAGCTTGACTCGGGAAGGTCATTATCGGGGTAAGTCGCTTCAAGATACTCTTTTGAGACCTTGGACATAATACCCTTTACCTTTTCGATTTCCTGCAAGGCCATCCCAGCCAATTTTTTTGAGGTAAGGTCACTATCGGTGTACAATTGAAGTCGACGGTCATATTCTTTTTGACCGAGCACCGATTCCGAATCTTTTGCATCAGGTCGTAACGTTGTGGTCACAAACTCATGAAGTGATTTTAGGCCTTTAATCGCACCGGATAACCGTTCATCAAAATCTTTGCAAGTATTCGACATTCCGTCGGCGATCAGGTCTTGGCTTAAATCCTTTTCCAAATAGTGCAGGGTCTTTGACAAGTCTTTTAGGCCATTTTCCAGATCGTTCGCCGAAGCCTGCCTCAGATTGTATTGTGCTGCTCGAGCAAGGGTTTCCATTGCCGTCAAACGCTTGCATATGAGGTTTGATTTTTCATGGGAAAGAAGAAAACCCGCTTCCAAAATTGTAGGTAGGGCATTTGAAATCAGGTCACTATAAAGGCGCAGGGAATTTTCATGTTTCGAAAGCTTTTTCCACTTATCCACTTCTGATTGGGCTTGTACCCGCAACAGTCGTGCGTCGATTGGATCGATATCGGCATGGGTTGCAGCAAGTTCCACTAAAATCCGCTCGTTAAGACCAAGCCATTTGATGACTTTTTCCTCCGAAAAATCCTCGAATTCAAATACGGAAGCATGAATTCCTTTTGAAAGGGCCTGAGAAGGATAGAATTGTTCCCAGGCAGTGACATAAGTTTCTCCAAGGTCTTGTGACCAAATCGCGACGGAGAAAAAAAAGACAGGTACAAAAAGTTTGTTTAATACGGATTTCACGGTTTGACTGGCTATCGACTTCATCGAGAAAGATAGGAATTAATACGGAGATTGTAATTGACCGTAGTTCTGGGGCTGAACGCCGCACCCTATGTGTTTTATGGCCTCCCCAGTCTTTGCCCATCGCTTTAGGCCAATAACTTTTAATATGATATTAATTCGAGTTGCTATCACGGATTTATCGATACCGTGGCCTTATCGCCTTTCTTTAAGGTAATGACACAATAGGAAATTGCTTTGCCGTTTTCTTTTTTTTGATCGCATTCGACCTTGGCGCCATTGACATATAAAAAATCATGGTCACCCATTATTTGGGCCGACCATTGAATCGTGGGTCCGTATGCATTGGCGACCGCAGTGTTCGTTTTTCCTTCGTGCCTTACCGAAATCTTGTTCGAAAAAATCGGCACATTTTTCAATTCTGCCCAGAAGTCCTGGTTTTCCAGTCTAGACAGGGTAGAAAAAGAATTTGATTCCGCCTGCGCATCAATTCCCATAAGCCCTCTTGTGATATGCTCGATAATCGTAAATGAATTTTCAGGATAATCCCTTCGCTTATTTTGTACCCCGCATAAATCGATAATCATCTGATTGGCCCTTGCCGTTTTACCGTGTTCGTAAAAAATAATGGGTAGGTAAGATTTGAGCTCTACGATCAACTTATCAAAATTTTCTGCATAGGCACTTACGACTCCTTCCTTTTTATCGGCATGCGAAAGTGCATCGAAATAAAGAAGGTAATGTAAAAAGGCCTGGTTGTTTCCGACCATAAAATAATCGAATTCCCCATCATCGTACAAAATGGAACGAAAGGCATTTTGTTCCGGATCCCACCAGAAATCATATAGAAAGTCTTGTTCCTCTTCCGCCTTGGCCCTATATATTTTGGCTTTATTTACCTCTCCGTTCAACCTTAGCATTTCGGCATAGGCCTTATAAGCCGCTATCAGCGAAGCGGTCATGTCGATGCCCAATACGGTTTCCCCTCTACCACCTTCATTGTAAGTCGGTATGCCTCGCTTATTTCCGAATCGTTCACTGTCTTTCTTGACATGTAAATCACGTTTCCGGTTTTGAACCTCCCTATGGCCTAAATCCCAATGATCGACATATTCATTCATGCTGAGTTTGTAGAATTTTCGTAAATCAACATTTTCGAGATATGCCTTATTTCCGGTCCAGTTATACAATCGATGGGCATTATAAGTCAGGTCGAAGTTCGCAGGCAAGTTGTACCAGAAATCGGCATCGTTCTCATAATCGACCGGAGCCGGTAGATCGTAACGATTGATTTCCCAATATGAGCAGTAGTCCATCTCCTTACGAATATTCTGCGCAAATTTTAGGAACATGTTGTAATTGTGCTCACCTAATCCCAGAATTTCTGCGCCGATGGCCTGATGTGAGACATCACGCATACAAAACGCTTCCCGGTTGGGCAGTGCGGCCTCATACCAAAACCCCACTGGATCGGAACCGTCATGGGCATAGGAAAGTGCTTTTTCTTTTGCCCACTCAAATGCTTCCGTCAATTTCTTATCGGAAGAGTCAAATTGTAAACCGATCGGCTCGATTTCCGTTTTGTCCACGGTGGATTTTGTAGCCCTATTGCACCCCAGCAATATGAGCGTAAGAACTATAAATAATCCGGTTTTAAGATTTAGCATCCAACTAAAGCAATTTAAAATGGAAGTGAAATGTTTACTTATCTTGGCTCTAAATATAGTTATATCCTAAAAAGAATAATGGTTTGAAGAACGAAAGAATACGGAATATAAAAAAGGAGCTACTATCCGACAATTGGTATATCTTGAACAAGTTCACCTTCGATTATCAAAAAGATGATGGTACTTGGGAAGCCCAACAAAGAGAGGCCTATGACCGTGGAAACGGTGCTGCTATTCTATTGTGCAACCAAGCCCGGGGTACCGTTGTTTTGACCCGTCAGTTTCGTATGCCCACCTATGTAAACGGCAATGACGATGGAATGATGATCGAGGTATGTGCCGGGCTTTTGGATGGTGACAATCCGGAAGACTGCATCAAGAAAGAGGTCGAAGAAGAGACCGGTTACCAGCTAAATGAGGTGCAAAAGGTATTTGAAAGCTATATGTCGCCCGGATCGGTAACCGAGATTTTGTTCTTTTTTCTCGGATTTTATGAAGATCGCATGAAAGTGGGCGAAGGAGGTGGAGCGGAGCATGAAACCGAGAATATTGAGGTGTTGGAGTACCCGTTTGCCAAAGCTTTGGAAATGGTCGAATCTGGCGAGATCAAAGATGCCAAAACCATTCTTCTACTCCAATATGCGGCCCTAACAGGAATTTTTAGTTGATACTTGCAAACAATATGTAAAACAAAAAACCACCATTTTGAAATACGGAAATATTCGCGACCTGAAAAAAGAATTGCTATCTGACAATCATTTCATTCTTAATAAATTCACCTTTGAATATCAAAAAGAGGACGGCACTTGGGAACCACAGATGCGTGAAGCATATGACCATGGCAATGGGGCGGCCATCCTACTGTTCAATAGCGAAACGCAGTCTTTGGTCTTGACAAGGCAATTTCGTTTTCCAACCTTTATCAATGGCAATGTATCGGGAATGATGATAGAGGTCTGCGCGGGTCTATTGGAAGCTGATGATCCTGAAACCTGCATCATCAAGGAAGTGTTCGAAGAAACTGGATACCAAATAGAGAAAGTCGAGAAAATCTATGAAGCCTATATGACACCGGGATCGGTCACCGAGAAATTGCACTTCTTCATTGGGGAGTACACTGACGATATGAAAGTAGGTAGTGGCGGAGGTGTCGAGGGCGAATCGGAGAATATCGAAGTTTTGGAGATAACTTTTGCAAAGGCCCTTGAGATGGTAAAATCAGGCGAAATTGACGATGCCAAAACTATTATGCTTTTGCAATACGCGCAAATCAACGGATTGATCTAAAACTTCAAAGTCCCAAACCCGAAAAAGTATCGTATGACCTTGGAATTTGGTACTTGGTTCTCAGAATTGTTACTGAGCGCAATCAAAGTGTTTTTCGGGACATTGTTTTAATAAGTATGCTCACCATTATACTCGATATGGTATTGGCGGATCAATAATTATCCCGTAACTCCTCAAAAATTCGCTGCATTGTTCTTTTTATTTCTGAGGATGGCTGCCGAAAATGATTGTTCATAAAACTAAAGATCAAGGTCTTTCCAGATTTGGTGATCAGGTATCCACTAACGGAATGGTTATTCCCCAAGCTTCCCGTCTTGGCAATGATATAAGGGTCAGGATTGCCTGGATACCAATCTTCCAATGTTCCCGAAATACCTCCCTTGGGAAAGAACCCGAAAAGGCGGGCCTTCGGAATTTCCAGGTACATTTTACGAAGCACATGTACCATTGATTCGGGAGTAAAGAGATTGTAACGCGAAAGTCCGGATCCATCTACCCAACGGGGAGGTTGTCTTAGGTCTTGTAGCAGGGAATCCAAAACAAAAGTTCTCGCCCGGGTACTGTTTAGCGTATCCGATAGTGTGGAAGATGCCAAAATCAGCAATTGTTCGGCCAAAAAATTGTCGCTCAGGTGCATCATACGCCTTAAAACGGTATCTAGAGGGGAGCTGTAAATCAATTTTTTTTCCCTGTTGGGCATTTTGCTCACGAGCTTGATGCTCTGGTCGAGAACGTTTTCTAATAATTGTCTTGTCAAAGCGGAATCTGTTCGAAACGGAACTTCGACAGTATCCTTCCTCTTGTTTGAAAAGTAGAAATGGTTTTTTTCGGCTTCCCGATTGAGGCCGAAATTGAGGTTGAACACACTATCCTTAAAAATGTCGGGCGTGGTCGATTTTGTCGGAAAATTATAAAGTGTTACCACATTACCGTACATCGGAAAACCCGTTCTCTCGGGTTGATAGTAGTAATGGTAATCGTCCCAAGACCACCCCGGCCCTAATTTTGCATCCAAAAAATTATTCAGATGCAATGCAATGTTCTTTTTATCCTTCAGGAAATCAAGAATGGCCTCGTTTTTAAAATAGGCATGCAAGAGGGTAGGGTCACCGGTGCCCTCGATATAGGTGGTGTCATTTTGGACGGTGTATTTCAGTGCGGGAATTTTCTCGGGCAACAGTTTCAGGGCGGTATACAACGTAAAAATTTTGGTATTGCTGGCCGGGGTAAAATATTTGCGGGAATTTTGTTCATATATCGTATCGTTTTTCAGGGGATCGATCACCAACAGTCCAGCAAAGTAATTTTCTGTATTTCGAGCCTCCATTGTGGCCGAAATACTTTTGGCGACCTTCTTCTTTGAAGAGGCGCAACCGGCGAGAATAAGTAGGGTCAAAAGGGACAGAAACACGATTTTGCCGATGAAATACACCTTTTGAAAAAGGACCCTAAGCACCATTTTAATTGGTCTTAACATGAATTTGCAGAAATTTTAACTGATAAGGTGCAATAAATACGGGATGAATATAGTTACTTTTGTGTACAACTAATTTAATCTTTTTCATATGGCAAGAGCGATGCTCGAGTACACCAAAACCGTACTCAAGAAAGTTAGCTTTGATGCAAAATTATTTTGCAAAGAACTAAAAAAGGCAATCGAAAGACTACTTCCCCCAGAAATCGAAGAACTAAAAGAATGGTTAGAACGGTTTATAACTGACAAACCAGAACTTCATGAAAGTTTAATTTATTTAAAAGCATAAAGATTTAAGTCCCGACTTTCGTCGGGATTTTTATTTTCCCCCTAACGGGCTTATAATTTTAACATCCTGAAATGCGATGGCCCCGCGTACCACACCTGAGATTACCTCGATCAAGGCATTTGTAATCTGCATCTTCAACTCGTTTTTGTGATAAATGAGACTTACTTCCCTTGCGGGAGGGGGATCATTGAAATGGCGTAATTGTTTTTTCTTATCGTCTTCCAACTCCAATGTATTTAAATAGGGCAGCAAGGTCATGCCTAGGCCCTCATTGGCCAAATTGACCAAAGTTTCAAAACTTCCACTTTGCAATTGAAAATTCTCATTCGTGCTATTGCCCACAGACTTGCATAAGTTGATGACCCCATCTCTAAAACAATGCCCGTCTTGCAAAAGTAGAATGTCGTTGATATCCAAATCGGTTGGATCGATCTTGGTCGATTTGAACAGGCGATGCCCATTGGGTACGTAGCCGACAAAAGGTTCATAATAGAGGGGGCGCTCCTTGATGAATTCGATTTCCAGGGGAGTGGCCGCGATGGCCGCGTCGAGATGACCGTCGGCGATATTTTTAATGAGCGTTTCCGTAGGCTGCTCCTTAAGAACCAAATTGACCCTTGGGTATTTATTGATGAAATTCTTCAGAAACATTGGCAACAAAGTGGGCATGATCGTGGGAATTATTCCCAAGGTGAATTCGCCACCGATGAAGCCCTTGTCTTGGTCGACGATATCTTTGATACGACCGGCCTCGGCAACTATATTTTTTGCCTGGGCAACGATTTTCTTACCAACTTCCGTTATTGCAATGGGTTTCTTTCCCCGGTCAAAGATTTGTACATCAAGTTCATCCTCCAGCTTCTGCACCTGCATACTCAAGGTGGGTTGCGTAACATAACTATGTTTCGCGGCAACGGTAAAATTTCGGTATTCCGCAACTGCCAAAACATATTGCAATTGTGTAATCGTCATAAGAATAGTTCAAGACTATAAAAGTATAAAATGCATTGATAAAAACTATCATAAATAGGAAATAGTATGTTGTAAATTTATAATGAATTTAGAGCCATAGTAGAAGAAGCAGACATGACGGAAGTCATGTCGGGGTTCGAACCTAGATGGTAATTTTGATTATCGAACCATTGGAATAGAGATTCACGGAACAGTAAAAGTTTAAGGATGAAAATGAACAGTATCGGCTTGGATGCCAAAAAATCGGAAGAATTGAGCGGTGATTTGAACACACTGTTGGCCAACTTTCAGACGTACTACCAGAATTTGAGGGGAATTCACTGGAACATCAAAGGCAAACGTTTTTTCGACCTACATGTAAAGTTCGAAGAATTATACAATGACGCCAATATCAAGGTCGATGAAATCGCAGAGCGAATTCTGACACTGGGCGGAGTACCGCAGCATACCTTTAACGACTATATCCAAAATTCAAAAGTGCCCGTGGGAAAAAATGTAACCCAAGATGAGGATGCCATTCGTTTGATTGTCGACTCCTTGACCGAGCTGCTGATTATCGAGCGGAAAATTTTGGGCACTTCTGACGACGCCAACGATGAAGGCACCAATAGTATGATGAGCGATTTCATTACCGAACAGGAAAAAACGGTTTGGATGATGAAAGCTTGGTTGGCAGAGGAGATATAAAAGTCAATGGTTTTATCGAGAACCCGCTTAGGCGGGTTTTTTTTATGCGATTTGTTCGGATAAATGCTGATTTAGCTGTTAGGGCATAAATCTTTATATTTAGAGTGAACAACCAGCCCATTCCCATTATGTCAGATGTTGCGGCCGATCTTCCGGCGTTCTTGGCCAAAGTGCAATTTTTTTCAGAGGTGTCCAAGACCTCATTGAACAACCTTTGTCATAATCTTGAAGTCGAGACCTATTACAAAAACGACGCTATCATTAGCAAAGGGGAAGTTGGTGATGCCATGTACGCCATTTTGGAGGGTGAGGTCAAAGTACATGAAGCTCAACACGACTTCGGAAAATTGTCTCAGGGAGAATGCTTCGGCGAATATGCCTTAATAGATGACGAAACCCGGTCGGCTTCGGTTACCGCTCTTGGCGAAACGAAAGTCGCCAAGATAGATCGCGAGCATTTTCAGGATTTAATGAAAAAAGACAAAGGCTTTTCCCAGGGTGTCCTCTCCGTCATGATCAAGCGTCATCGTGAATTGGACAGTACCCAAGAGCAACTGGCAAAGTCAAAAAAAGAAGTTGAACAGGCGAATGGCAAAATGAGTGGACTCATCAATGGCGCCATGGACGCAATCATCATGTTCGATGCAAAATTCCGGATCATTTTAACCAACCCTTCCGCCGACCTATTATTGGAAAATGACGATGCATTGCAGCGCAATGTACTTTTCTTCTTTGATGAAGCTAGCGCAGAATTGATCGAGTCGTTGGTAAAATCGGGATTGGAAGGCGATGATAAAGCCATTAATAACTACCTGCCCAATATTGTAAAGGTCATTGGTTCACAAGAAAAAGAAACCTTGAACGAGGGTACCATCAGTCGATATGGTGAAGGGGATGAAACATTTTACACGCTGATTTTAAGAAATATCGAGGAGCGCCTGGCCGCTCAAGATACTATAAGCCTGCTCACGAACCAAGCGGAATATCTTGCCGAAGAAATCAACGAACTGACCAGTAGCTATGGTATCATTGCCCAAGATAAGAGTATGGCCAACGTCTTGAGCCTTATTGAAAAGGTGGCCCAGACAGATGCCACGGTATTGATCAATGGTGAAACGGGCACCGGTAAGGAATTGGTTGCAAGGGCCATACATCAGGCCAGCAAAAGAAACGATAGGCCGTTGATTCGAATCAACTGTGGCGCAATTCCCGCCAATCTCATCGAGAGTGAATTGTTCGGACATGAGAAAGGAGCTTTTACCGGGGCGACGGCAAGCAGAAAAGGTCGTTTTCTTTTAGCGGACAAGGGCACCATTTTTTTGGACGAAATAGGGGAGATGCCCCTGGATCTGCAGCCCAAACTATTACGTATCATCCAAGAAGGTGAATTCGACCCGGTAGGAAGTTCAGTGACGGTCAAAGTGGATGTTCGCATCATCGCGGCGACCCACCGCGATTTATTGAGTGCTTCAAAAGAAGGGAAATTCAGGGAGGACCTCTATTATCGGTTGAACGTATTTCCGATCGTGGTTCCTGCGTTGCGTGAGCGTGGTGATGATATTCATCTCATAGCCCAAGAGATTATCAATCAGTTTTCGGCCAAACTGAATAAAAAAATCAATCCGATTTCAGAAGCCGACAAAGTCATGTTATCACGCTATCCATGGCCTGGGAACGTGCGTGAGCTTCAAAACATCATCGAACGCGCGGTAATCATTTCACAAGATGGCACCATCAATTGGGACAGTTTGATTCCCAGATCTTCGGAAGACGATCCTATCGAGATCGAACCGCAAAAAGAGCAAATCTTCACTTCGAAAGAAATGGTACAACTTGAAAAAGAAAACATTCTACGCGCACTGCGCAAAACAAGTTGGAAAATTTCAGGCAAGAATGGTGCGGCCGAAATCCTTAAAATGAAACCCACCACATTGACTTCAAAAATCAAGGCGCTCAATATCGTTCGGCCGATTTAACCTTGAAGATTTAGAGGATTGTAGGCCAAAGATTAGTAATATACCGGTGCCTTTGGGCACCACATATTGATAAAAAGTGAAATAGCAACAAGAACTCGTGCCGTCAGGTACGACATATAAGTCTCTTAAACATGGCAAACACCTTTACCCAAATACACATCCAGTTGGTTTTTGCAGTTCAGAATAGACGCTCCATGATAAAAAGGGTTTGGAAGGACGACCTCTACAAATACATGACAGGTATCATTCAGAATCATGGCCACAAAGTTTTACAAATCAATGGGATGCCTGATCATGTACATATTTTGATCGGAATGCGGCCCACTCAATCTTTGTCGGATTTAATGAAGCAGTTAAAGCAGGATTCATCCAAATGGATAAATGAAAGTAGATTTGTCAATGGAAGATTTTCGTGGCAAGCTGGCTATGGTGCTTTTTCATATACAAAAGAACAAGTACCGATGATAATCGATTATATCAAAAATCAAGAAGAACATCATAGGCAGCAATCATTTACCGAAGAATACCTCGACTTTTTGAAGAAATTTGGAATTGATTATGATGAACGATATATCTTCAAATCCTTATAGAATTGGACATGTTGTGGTGTTCAGCATGGAACATTGGTGAAATTTTATTACCTGTTTTATATCGTACATTCTAGCACGACCTATTCAATAGAACCCCATATTCGTTGTTGAACATTTCTCGTACCTGACGGCACGGTTAATACAAACCGAATCTTTTTTTACCAAGATTGCGTCCCTATCGGGACCAAGAATACAAAATTGTACAACTAGGGGTAAAAAGCGCCCACGATTTCCATAATTGGGATGACCCTCCAGGATGCAACTACGTCGATGAACTTCGCGAATTCTCGTTAACACAAGACGAAATATCAAGAAACAACGATATTTCGTTACTTCTCGATTTATAATTTTTTTTGGTTAATAATTTGATTGTCAATAAGTTAAATTATTTGGCATGGCAAATGCATTTGATTGGTCAACGAAATTGTTTAATCAAATAAAACTTAAATAAAATGAAAACAACAAAAAGCAATCAGAGTCCGATCAACAAGATTTCATCACGCCTGAATTATCAATTGGCCTATGCCAGTAGCCCGAGGGGTACGGTATGGAATGCCATAAGAAGGTATCACTAAAACCTAAGTCTAAACGGCAAAATAAAATAAGATGGGAAATTCAATAGATAATCAGCAAAGAGTGGGTGAGATGTCAGTTAGATATCACTATCAAATTGCCCAAGTTTCCGAGGCTAACAAAAGGTACCTTTGGAATACGCGAAGAGGAGCGAAGTAATTACCTCCATCTCGATTCAAATACCAGGAACGGAACTTTGGTCAGACCATTGTTCCGCTTTTTTGTTCGATCTGGAATTTTGACACTATCCATTTTGCAATCTCCACCGCCGCTATCAAAGCTGATACCCTTTTTCCAATTGCTGCCTGACTTTTCTTTTCACTTCCTCCGTGGCGAAGGAGTGTTCAATGGCCTCAAGGTTACATGTTTTAAAATGCCCATTTTTCCAGCCAAAGGTTTTTTCCAAAAGATCGTATTCCTGCGTTAAGGTGACATTCGAAATTGTGCGGGCATCGGTATTGATACTCATCGAAATACCAAAATCATATAACTTATCGGCACTATGGTCATCAATGGTATCGAATACATTGACTTGGATATTACTGGTCGGACACACTTCGAGATGTATTTGTTTTTCTCTTAGAAACAAAAGCAATTTCTCATCCTCGGCACTTCTGACCCCATGCCCGATTCGCAGTGGATGGAAATTGTTAACCGTTTCCCAGACACTTTCGGCACCTTTGGCCTCTCCTGCGTGTGCCGTGCATTTGATGTTGTTCGCCTTTGCAAATTGAAAAGCCCGAAGATGATTGTCAATCGGAAATCCCGCTTCGTCCGCTGCTATATCAAAACCCACGACTTTGGTCCCTTGATATTCTTTTACCAATTGCACCGTTTTCATACTTTGCCCCTCATCAAAATGCCGCAGGGTACACAGTATTATGCCGGCTTCAATACGATACTTTTCGATAGATTGAACAACCGCCTTATTGACGATTTCAACGACCTGTTCGGGAGAAAGCCCTTTGGCGGTGTGCAATAAAGGCGCAAATCGAATTTCTGCATATACTACATTGTCCGCTTTTAGTTGTTCGAACAAATCGAATGTCACCAATCTCAATTGCTCTTCGGTCTGCATGAGTTCAAATCCCTTTGCAGCCCTTGAGATATAGTCGGCCAAGTCAGTGCATTTGGGTGGCGCAATAAAGGATGCCCGATATTCTTGCCGTGTAATAGAGGGCTTTAATTTTTTGACCACCTGAAAACTCAAGCTGCAATCTAGGTGCAAGTGAAGCTCTACTTTGGGCAGGTTTTGGTAATCCACTTTCATTTTTTTACGGTATGACGAATGTAGGCTTTTGAGGGAAATGTACAAGGTTCTTCCCGAAGCGATGAACGACCTATTTCCAGCATCCGGACTTGCCGGAAGCATTGGATTTCGAATACCTTTGGTTACTGCCTACAATATTGAATCGGGGCTCTTTGGCAAGTATTGAATTCCATTGGACTGTAGGTCACGTCATTTTTTGCATGAAGAATTAAAAGGGAAGCAGGATTTCCCCAGGGCTTTCCCAAGAAACATATTGGCTACGGAATTGTAACGTTTTCCCAGTGATTCATGGCATCAACGATACCGCCCATTAGCGCAAGCGTGATAATCCAGTACAACGCATTGATAAGCATGTTTTTCCATGACTTTTGCTCAAACAATCCATTGATGATCATGACAGGAGCGACAATTATGATGGCAACGAACGCGCCGTGCCATGCACCGTGTTTGAAAGTGTCAAATTCACCTTCTTGGTTAATGCCACTATTGTTAAAATTCAATAGAAAAAACGCCAGCAAAAATGAAAGTACGATCGATACGCCAAAAACGACGATCATATTGGCTTCTTTGGCCTTTTCATCGGTCATGCCGATTGAATCCATCCAGGCCTTACCGAATACGGCCTTATGATAATAAATGAATCCGATGAGCATTGGCGTAAGGGTCGCTAGAACCATTGAAAGCCAGTTGATGTTTTCGTCCATGATGTATTGATTTAGTTGAACATTTCAATAAAGATATCAAATAAACACTATTCGATAAATATCTGGCTACCTACCGGTCATTCGATTTCATATACCAACAATTTTGTCTTCGGAATGGTATCGGATTGCGAGAACCGCATTGTCACTTGATCCAAGTGCCCCAGATTGGAATTACCGATTACGACGGCCTTGTTTTCGGCAAAACAAAAGGTAAGCGGTACATAGAGTTCCGGGTTGCCGCTATCGATGATTTTAACGCCCAGGATTTTGTCTTGAGCTTCGTTCAAATCCAACTTTCGAAAATTGAAACCGTTGGCTTGAACACCATTTTGAACAGCATATAAATTTCCCTCGTAAAATTCAAGTCCGTCAATGCCCTGGGAAATACCAAGGGTATCCGTTTTGTTTAGGATTCTTTTCGTGGATATATCAAGTATTTTGATGCCCAACGGCATAGAGGCAATGTACAACTTCGAATTATCATCTGATAGAGCAATTCCATTGGGGAATTCAATTTCTGGGGATTTGTAAAACAGTTCCAAAGAATCAGCTTGATACTTGAGCAAGAATATAGATTGGTCTTTGGTATCGGTCAAGTATATGTTTCCTTTGGCGTCGACTACCATATCGTTCAAAAAATGTTCATCTGTAAGATCATACCGTTTTAGCAGTTTGTGAGTGTTGAGATCGAAGGTGTATAAAGAGGAAAGAGAATCTTTCAATCGATAATAACCGCCAAGGGCATGTAATCTATTCCGCTGATCATCGACCCAGATTCCGACCCCGGGTTGGTACCCAAATTCGTTTTCCCGGATAAAATCAGTTTGCTTTCCAGACATTCTATCCACGGTTATGATTTTTGATTTCGTGACACTGGTAAGGTAAAAGGCGTCCTTCATGGCCGAGTAGGCGATGCCCTCGGGTACCAGGTCTTTTTCATCCAAGATGTATTCTGATGGTGCCTTTGAGGTACAGGCCACGATACAAATAATGAGTAATAGGGTGGGAGTATACTTCATCTTTGCCCATTGAATTTATGATAGCAGATAGTAAGCGCAAAATTTAGTGGGGCGCCATGTTCATTTACGTTTGCCAAGCAAGCCAAAATCTGCTTACCTCCCGTCACAACCTGGTTTGGCATCGATATCCGATTCCAAACGAATGTTACCAAGGCCAATATCCACACCTTCTCCAGCAGCAACCATGAATGCGGTGTATACCTCGCCCATGTCAATCCCTAGATTGGCAAAGCAGCTTAGGCTAATGCGATATTCTTTCCATTCGTTTCCTTCAATGTTGATATCGATCGTTTGGTGACAATCCGAGTCAAGATCGCACCCCATGCTGATTTTAACGACCGCCGTGTTGTCTTTGAACGATTTGGCCGAGAATGTCAGCTCCATCGCGCCATTGGTTTGTCGCGACATATCCGTTGGTGAGGTCTTACTTACCCGAAATTGGTCGTAGTCCGATTTCGTCCACTGGATCCGTAAGGCATCTTCTTGCGCCTCATGGTCGATTTTGCTAACAATGAGTCCGCCCACTGAAGTGGGGAAGCTACCGATTTGTTTGCTCAAACCTTCAGGTTTCAACCATAGGCCCCATGGCGCAACGGGGGCCCCTTTGCTGAAAAAATTGCCGGTTGAGGCTACTTCGGTGCTTTCCAAGCCCGATTCTTCCGGAAGTTGGTGCACCGTATCGGTACTTTCAAAGGAAAGGCCATAACCTAACTTGAACAGGGCATCCGTTTTGCGTTGTACTACGTTTTCCGAAACCACCGCACTGCTTGGCCAGGAGAATGACAGACGACCGGTAAAATCATACGAAGGGTCTCTTTGGAACAACAGATCCGAAACACCACCGCCCTCCGTTCCCGGTAGCCAGGCCGCCACAAAAGCATCCGATAGATTAAGTTCGGGATTGCTCCATAGCGGGCGTCCCGATAGAAAAACGGATACCACAGGAATACCCATATCTCGGAATTTGGCAAGTTTATTGACGTCAAAACCATTGGCTGCAAAGTCGAGGTTTTCACGGTCACCTTGAAACTCTGCATAGGGATCTTCACCATATACCGCGATTACCACATCTGCCACTTCGTCGGTATCCGCCCCGGCAGAAAAAATCACCTTGCCGCCAGCTTCATCGACCGCTTGCCTAATGCCCTCAAGGATGGACTCACTATTTGGAAATTTATCGTTCGAATGACCTACACCCTGCCATGACCTCGTCCAACCTCCACAGGCCTTTGAAATGCTATTTGCGCCATCACCAACGACCATAATGGTTTTCGAGGCGTCCAAGGGCAATACTTTGTTGTTGTTCTTCAGCAAAACCATTGACTCCCGTACGGCCTGTCTTGCGATGGCCCTGTTTTCAGGAAGACCCAGAAGACTTTCATCTCCCGCATTTTTGCGGGTGCTCGGTGCACCTTTGGTAAATATGCCCGACGCGATTTTTACCCTTAGGATACGGCGGACGGCATCGTTCAATCGGGTCATCGGAATAGTACCATCCTTTACCTGGGTCAGGGTACTTTCATACAGACCTTTCCAACTATCGGGCGCCATGTACATATCGAGACCTGCATTTAAAGAGGCAGCGCAATCGGTATTCGTACAACCCGGAACTTGGCCGTGACCGTTCCAGTCACCTACTACAAAACCGTTAAACCCAAGCCGCCCCTTCAAGACATCGGTCAACAGATCTTTGTCACCATGTAACTTTCTGCCTTGCCAGCTCGAAAAAGAGGCCATCACGGTTTGTACACCAGCGGGTATGGCACCGTAATAACCGGCCGCGTGCACATCGCGCAGATCGGTTTCGCTGATCAGGGCATCACCTTGGTCGACTCCTTTTTCTGTGGCACCATCCGCAAGAAAATGCTTGGCACTTGATATGACACGGCCATCGCCCATAAAATTTTCTTCGCCAACACGGCCTTGCAGTCCGTAGACGATACGATCGGCGTATGACTTGACGATTTCGGGGTCTTCAGAGAATCCTTCATAACTTCTACCCCAACGTACGTCTTGTGGAACGGCCAAAGTCGGTGCAAAGGTCCAATCGTGACCTGAAACTGTCAGTTCATGAGCGGTCACTACGGCAATTTTCTCGATGAGGTCTGGGTTGTTCATGGCACCCAGCCCTACATTATGGGGAAAGACGATGGCGCCGGTAAGGTTGGCGTGGCCATGTACGGCATCGATACCCCAAATATAGGGTATGGCAATCTCGACCCCTTCAGGATCAATAGACGCATGATAATATTCATCGGCCATGGATAGCCATGTTTTGGTATCGGCATAGGGCAACGGTCCGGGCGCTGAATTACCCCCGCTGAGTACCGATCCCAATCGATATTTCTTCACTTCTTCCGGGGTGACCGATCCATTGTCGGCTTGAATCACCTGACCTACTTTTTGTTCCAAGGTAAGTTTGGGCAGTATCTCATCGATTTGTGCCTCGATTTCCGGATCTAATGGCAAGGCTTTGATGGTTGGCCAATTCTCGGGATTTATTCCCTGTGCCGTTTTTTCGGCTTCAGTTGACTTTTCTTGGGCACAGCCCGTGCAAAGAATGAAGATGACTCCCAATAGCGAAAGGGATAAAGATAAAGGCTTGATAGCATTCATATTAAAATGATAGAAGTAATTTAAAATTTTGATGGGTTCTTTTAAGGTTCTCGTTTTTGGGCACATGGATTACCTAATTTCCAAGGGGTTTGATCTTGTTTATTTTCTGTCGGTATGCAAATGACAAAATAAAATTTACATAGGTAGCCTGGCGAAACTTTAGTGTTTGTTCTCTTTTGGCCTAAGGTAGTAAATAAGCGACAATTTTCATTTCAGTAATGTTTTCAAAAACCATCTGAATGCCCAAAGCAGATCATTGGTTTAAGCAATGATCCGCTTCTTGATTTCCTCCATTATGCTTAATCGCTAGATTTGACAGTTTTATTTGCTAGGCCAAAAGTACTGCCTCTTCTTGTCTCATTTTCAAAAGTTTTCGGACGGTGGCGATGAACAAAATGGTTGACAGCACCACCACCACAACAGTGATGACAAAGTGATGGTCAATGCCTGTAACGCTTATTGGTTTCCGCTCAAAATTTCCGAGCACATCAGACCACCAATAAGAGAAATTGATAATGTCGAGGGCGATATGGGCAATAATACCGGGCAGCAGTGATTTGGTCGCATAGGCCAAATACCCGGCCATAAACGATGCGACGAACAGTAACACCAATATGGGACCGGCCGCCCAAGCCTGATGCAGATGAATGAGAACGAACACCACCGAGGTAAGCGTAATGGCAAAAAGAGGACCATATTTTTGTTCGAGCGGAGCTTGCAAATAACCGCGATAACCGATTTCTTCGCATATTCCCGCCACAAGGGATCCCATGATGATCAATGACCAATTCGTCCATGAAGGGGATGTACCTATATCCCTAAAAATCTTAAACGTTTCCGGTTGAAATTCAACGATACGAAAGGTCAATACGAGGAAGGCGTGCCAAACTATGAACAGGAAGAAAGCCGCGACCAATCCCCAGACCCATACCGGTTTTTTCAGTTGGGTGCAGCGCATGCAAAAACGCCGGAAGGCTTGTGTGTTCGATGGCCCCCACCGGCCACTGAAATATACCCAATAAAAAATAAGCGCTATACCCATGGGCAGGGAAGCCCAGGTCAGGGGAATTTTGGCCAGGACCAGGCCCCAAAGGGCCACGCCTAAGGTGGTGACACCAAAACCGATTAAAATCGAGCGGACGACCAGGGGCATTGTCATCCAGAATCGCCCAAAGGCATTTGACGGATAAGTTGATTTTTTTTCTTGCTGCATGATTTCAAGTTTTTAAATGATACAGCAAGTATCCCAATTATATTAACCCCAGTCGACCGATATCAGGAAGTCGAACGCATTTGTGAAATCGTTTTCCGGAATTCTGTGGGCGTTTGTCCGGTTTCTTTTTTAAAGGCCGTATTGAACGAAGATTTAGAATTGAAACCCGCTTGGTACATTGCCTCAAGAACGGTCAACTTATCATCTTTCGAAGTCGTCAAGATATGTTGTACCTCTTGAATTCGATAGCTATTGATGAAATCGAAAAAGCTTTTATCAAACGATTGGTTGATTACCTGGGACAACTGCTTCGTCGGTACGGACAGTTTTTCAGATAGATCGGCTATGCTCACTTGGGGATTCAAAAAGGGTTTTTCGGTCTTCAGCAAAGTCAATAATTGTTCTTTGTATTCCTCGATTTGCCCAGGTGTTAAATTCGAACCTTGGTATTTGGCCGTTTCGTTTTGGGAAATGCCCGCAAAAATTTCCGGTTGTCGCAGCGCTTTAAAAATTACCTTGTTCACAAAGTAGAAGACAAAAAAGAGCAACAGTACCAAAGCAATGGTGACCACGGACCTATTTTCGGTAAAGACAACAAAATTTTGGATTAACGATACAACGGCGATCAGGCCAAAAGTGTTGAGGGAAGAACTAAGCCAATCCAAATTCATTTGATCTATCTGTGAATATTTGTTCTTGATGATTCTACGATATTTAGAGAGCGATTTGTAAGTCAGCGCCAGGTACACGAAGAGGTGGATGTACATGAAAGCTCCGACCAGATGGTACTGCCAGGGAAAATCGTTCATAATGATCTCTTCTGAGGTGATGGGGGTATTGTTCTTCAGCGTGAACAATGAAATGGTCAGCAACAAATAGGGTATCAGATGCAGCAGGTGTCTTTTAGACAATTTGAAATCCTTATAGATGACACCTTGGGCATACAGGTAGAATATGGGGCCATAGAGTAGAAAAAAGCCGTCATCGATATGTTGAATGAATTCCGATTTGAAAACGAAGCCGCTCATCTGCAGGGTGAGGAATCCCATATTCCAGGCGATCAAGATAAATAGTGCTGCCAGTAACCAATTGTTGCGTCGATTACCTTTTTTATGGGTGATCAGAAAGATACCGACAAATAACAGCTGAAAGGCGATCAAAAAAGAGAGGTATGAGATCAGGCTGAGGTCCATCCCTTAAAGTTAAGGCAGAATGGCTATAAAAAGTAATAAAGAGCAGGTTCTTCCAATACAATCCAAGAATCGGAAACCTAATGTTGATTCAATCAATATTCCTATTTCTATTGTTTTCCCCGATGATTCCCATCAAATCCTTTACGGCAGTTTTATGGCCTTGAAATACATCTTTTTTCTTGAATACTTGAAGTTCAATATCAGGCTTGACACCAACGGCTTCATAAAATTGACCATCGGTAGACAAAAGTCTTTGATTGGAGATCGTGGTATAGAAATCGCCAATTGATTTGCCCAACATACCAGACAGGGTCCCTAAAGTTCTAGTACCCACAAGTTTCACATTCGGAAGAGCGCCCATCATCATTGCAAAACTTTCGGCCGCACTGCGACTTATATCGGTCATCAACACGTAAACGGGCCCTGAATAGTTCAAAGAATCGTTCGGTTCGATGGTTATTTGATCCTCACGATAAAAATCGCCATTGCTGTAGACCTCTTGGTCATACGCCAAAACGGGTCTATCAGTAAAGTAGCTGGCAATGGTGAGTCCCGAAGCATCAAATCCTCCAAAATTGAAACTGATATCGACGATGATCGCATCTTTGTTGGCAAAGGCATTCAGTATTTCCCGCATATGATGATCAATACTATCGATTTGCTGTTTTCTTGGGATTTTGCTGGATGCAAACCCTGCAAAAGAGTGGATGTTAAGATAACCTATGCTGCTATTCAAACTTCCCCACTCCAATTTTCCGTTCACTACCTTCTTTCCCTTTCCGAGTAAGAGGCTATCCGAAATGTTTTTGTAGTTGGTCTCGAAATAAAGATTGAAATAATCGTTGAGGTAGGTAATCTCGGATTGTTCGGTGAAAGCTTCTTGAACGATCAGTGCCGAAGGTGTTATACGATATTGCAACTTTCTTCCATCCTTGTCAATCACTTTGGTGTGTTGGTCCTTTGTCAAGGTGGCTACTTTGCCCATGATTTCAAAAAGGGATTCTTCGTCGAATGTGATGCTGTCTTTATAGGTATTGTAAATTGAGGTCCAATCCAAGTTTCGCCTTTTGCTGAAAGCATAGTTTTCACTCAAAGTTTCGAGATATAGATCGAAGAGCTCACGCTCATCCAATTCGGTCATTTCCAAAAATGTGATACAATTTTCGGGAAGGCCTTCCATTCGCACAAAATCCTTTTTTGATTGTAAGTTTCGGGTTTTTTGGCCATAGTCGGTCAGGTAAACGGAAAGGGTGTCCAGACCAAGGCTAAATTGGCTTTCGGAATTAAGGAGACCCTCCAAATAATCGTTCTTTTCCTTATAACAGAAGTTCTCCGTGTAACTGTAAAGCAAAATACTGTCCCTTCTTGCTTCAAGGTAATACCCATTGCCGATTGATTTCCATATCCCTTGAATTGAGGGATTGACAACCCCGCTGTCTTTCAGAAAGGTATATTGAAGATTTGAAATTGAAGTATCTTCGTTCGTTTTCTTTTCCGAACAACTTACCACCAAATAAAAAAGCAATATAAAAAAGGCATTTCTCATAAGATCTTTGGAACAAGTGACTTGCGTCCGTTGCCCTAAGATAAACATTACCCAATGAATTTCGTTTTATGGATTCTTTCGATTGCCAAATGGGAATGGTAGTCAATTACGCATCGCTATCCGTTCAACTTATAAGAATTGAGGCGGGCCTTGAAATTCCTTCGGCCCATTCGCTTGTCTTAGGGGTGTAGCAATTCTTTTTCCTTTTTATATAACTATTCAGTGGACATGTCATTTCTTAGGCTTTCCTCGGATTCTGCATCCCAATAACCACATTCCAACTGATAAAAAACAGAGGTATACGGAATTGTCAAATCCGTCTTCAGAATCAAAACGGTAAACAATTTTGCCGATTCATCCAGTTTTCGAATAATGTCTTCGTGCAACAATGCGTTGGTATCATTTCTCCCTAATAGTTTGTCGAGTTCAGTTCTATAGTTCTCAATGCCCTTGGCCGCGTTCTCCGTGACAAATGCCATTTCTTTGTCCACAAAAATAGTGGCATCGACATGTTCATATTTTTTGATCATTTGATTGACAAAGGCGATTGTTTCCAGCTGATCCGCATCGACTTTTATGGTTTTGATGGCTTGATTGCTCTGGAGTGGGTAGGCTGCGTCTGCAACCACGATCCAATTGCGGTGTCCGAACAATTGCAAGTTCTTTTCAACCTCCGATTTCCAATCCGACGGCTCTGAAGCTGCTTTGGTATTTTGTTCCTTGGGAACTGGTCGGGAACAGGCCGATATAATAATCAATACGATCAAGACCCAATTGCTTTTATGTATCATATTTACGGATGGATTGGGTTATTCTTCCATAATCTCTTTGAGTTCGACAGCCTCAAAATCTTTATTGCCCTCGATATAATCCTTGATCATGGCGACGTGGCTGGCACCCAATAGCAACATTATTCTCTGGTCTTCTTTTTCCAATTGTTTTTGGGCCAAACTCCACATATACAAATTTCGTTTGTGCCATTCCGAGACGAGATAGGGTCCGATGAACTCATCGCTTTTTCCTACCAGTAATGGTATCTCGGCCTGCAACCTATTGCTTTTATAGCGCATATCATCAGTGTTCAGAAAGTAGGTAAGGTCTAGCAATGAAGTGCCGTTCTCGACCCGTTCATCAAATTCCGTGGTGAAGTATTTTATGCCATCTTCTATTTCGGCTTGCAGATCCGACTGTCCATTGGCCGCAATGACCTGCATGACGCTATCAAACGGAAATTCAGTTTCGCGATAGTCGATGGCATACACCTTTTCCATATTACTTTTTTGTGATGCCCGAAAAGCCAATTGAAAGATTTCGTTTTTGAGATAAAAATCGGATAAGCTATCATTTGTAAAATAGTTGCCTTCCCGATACAGGGTATAAAGGGAGTCCAATTCCTTTTGTTCATCATAGGGCCATTCGACAAACACTTTGTCAGGGTCAAAGGCCCGAATCTTTTCCGCAATTCGTTCCAATTGATCTTGAGACTTTTCATTTAGCACATCAAAGGTTTTTGTCTTGGCTACGTCGGCCCCTGGATTGTTATAATGAAAGGTGCCGATCAACAGCACCTTTATGGTGTTCTGTTCTTCATTGGTTTCGGTCACCGCCTTTTCAGTAGTTTGATTGCATGAAATAAAGAATGAGAGGGCGATGATTAGGCCCCAAATTTTGCTTGTTTGTTTCATATTTTTTTCAAATTGACCATAGGCGTTCTATGGAGTCGTGCCAACATATGTTTTCAACACGAATGTAAGCTTTTGAATGAAATAAGTCTTGTTTATCGGTTGGTAGATCAACTTTATAGACCGACTAGCTGGTGATTCGGTGCATCATTAGGGAAGACATAGTGACTATTTTATGGAGAAAAAGAGTTTCTAGCTTAAATAATTCATCCAAAATACGCTACATAAATATGTCCACAATGCGGTGAAAAAAATATGTATTGATGTTTCAAAGACTTTCCCTTTCCACAGCTTTGTCGAGTAGCCAAAAATTTGAATAAAAAGTCTAAATGTCCAGAAAATGGCAAGCCCCAAAGAGATCGATTTACCTAGTTCAGTTGTGATGAGGTCCTTAGAAGAGGTAATGCAGAGCAGACCCATGAGAAAAACAACCAGGGCAATGAAAAAAGTATGAACAGCGAACATCTGTCGGTTCATTAAACTCAATGATTTCAGTTCCCCTTTCCAATTGAAATATTTCGGGAAAATAACATGTACACATGCCAAAGCCATCAACAAAACACCGATAATCTTAAAATGGATCTGCATAGCGGAGGACTAAGGGCGACATTTGAAGATAGACATAAATGGCGTAAACTTGGTTTCATTAAAAGTAGAGAAACCCGATTCTTTGAACGCTCTCTTCCAAGTCTTTCGGGAAAAAAAGTGCGTGAAGCCTATGGAAAAGGCGAAAAAGTTGGGAACATCTCGTAAGTGCTCTACCGTGATAACTTTTCCTGAAGGCTTACAGATTCTCTGACATTCCTTTAAAAAAACCACTTTTTCACTATGGGAACGAATTTCGTGAACCGCCGATAACAAAAAAACAATATCAACCGACCTGTCATCCAATGGTATTTCGTCTGATTTTATTTGACGCGTATTCGGATATACCATGCTTACTTTTCGCGCTCTTACGATCGCCGGTTCAGTGTGCCTTTTGGAATTGTAAAAATCAAAAACGTTCAGTTCTGCATTCGGAAACTTATTTTCAAGAATAAAGCTGGTTTCATCAAAACCTGCATTTATATTGACTATTTGTTCTACTTTCTCAGGATTTAAATCGAGCGATTTTAACCAATGAAAATCATAATATCCTGAAAAGTCATAAACAAAGGTAGAAACCAATAAAGGCATGATAAGACCGTAGAAAAATGCACCTGTGATGATCCATGTCCATAAAACCGGTACTTTTAAAAGCGAAAGGCCCACAATCAATATTGCCAAAACAAGCAAGCCGAAAACATAAAAATGTCTGTTGAAGCTTAAAATGTTCAGGACGCCTTGAAACCGTCGACGTTTTGTTTCCATTGTTCAACTTTTCCTTTCTTCCAGTAATAGGGAATGTTACTCACTATAAACGCGTTGGCAAGATTTATATTTTTAAAATTGTAGTCTCGAATAAATCCAACTTCAGCTTTTTGCACATAAAGGGGTCGCGGTTTCCAATTTTGCCGTACACCTTCAATGATCAGCACCTCCTTTTTTCCTTCATTGTAGGTGAATGTAAAGGGTAGTGGGCCAGCAAATCGTCTGGCCTCTTTCCAAGTATCGAAAGGGGAGGTTTTCGGCAATGCTATGTTACTATCGTTGGCGCTGACCGTAACATCCAACCCCGAATTTTGGGAACGAATGTTTAAGGATTCCCCTTCGTTTTGATAAAAAATGTCGGTGGTGGTGTAATTGTAATGCGTAAAGATGTTTCCGAAGAAAGACATTTTCGCTTTGTTGGTCTCAGACTTCAAAATATACAAGCCCCGTAGTCGCTTACCTTTATGGTTTGTATAGCGCACGAACACGCGGTACCCGATCAAAAAGAAATCGTTGCCCAAAAATTTTGGAAACCCCTTGGGTCGCAACCCTTTTGTATTGACCATTGCCAAGGCGACAAAAGCCCATTGGTCATCGAAAGTGTCCAAGGTCAAACATTCAGGTATCAAACCCTCCAATTCTTCCTTTGCGACGGCATAGGTGAGCACGATCGAGCTTTCGAAAAACGTTTCAACGGCAAAGGGGTGATTTTTAAGATTGAACATAGTTGCCTTTTAATCGAAACGCATAATAATATATCAACAGGGAAAATAGAAATGCAAATACGATGTTCGCGGCACCGAAAAGTAAAAGGTCCTTGGCCAATTGTAACTCGATGATATTCATTAATAGGATGATGGTTATTTGAATGACCGCATTTAGTTTAGACCTGTAGCCGCTTAATATCCAAACAACCATTAAGACTTCGAGAACTCCGATCACACGGGTCATTATAGCCGCATATTCATCACCAAGAATTCTGGCAACGATCTCTTGATGTCTGGGTACGAAATTTAGAATCTTGCAATATAGCCCATTGACCAGCCAAACAACCGCAATAACGATTTGTACAGTTTTGTAGCGGCTTTTATCGGTCAAGACGAGGTCGTTTGGAAGGGTATGTTGGCTCTTTAAGCACTGCCCTAAATTAAGAAATAAGCTTGGAATAATGGTTCGACCACAACCGCCGCATACGATTTCAGACTTGTGAAATAGTAGTTAAAGTCAAGCCTTTTTGTCTTTTTAAATTGCATCATTGTGTACTTTAGGGCATCTGACGACCATAAATTCAAAAGAAATGACCAAAATATATCGCGCAACATATCGCACTGATAATACTGCCCTTTACTACTGTATCCATCTCCTGCAAATAGAAAAGGATTGAAAAATAATTCCACGGAGATTATTTCATCTCGGCCAACGGGCTACCCTTCCGATCTTTTTTTAATGGTTTCAAAATTTGAATTGAAATATTGGTATATCGCGTAGAAATAATGAATAGAAAAATGAAAACAAGTATAACGTTTACACTAGCTTTAATGCTCTGCTGTGGCAACATGTCATCGCAAGAAGACATCAAAAAAGACCAAACAATAGGAGGGGGCATCATAAAAGTACTTTCGTTCAACATTTATGGAGGAAGAACTACCAAAGAGGATTTAAACTATGATGCAGTGGTCAAGGTCATAAAGAAGATAAACCCTGATTTAGTGGCCATGCAAGAAGTAGATTATAAAGTAAACCGTTCGAACAATGTTGATTTGGCGACTGAAATAGGGTCGAAAACAAGTATGATACCTCTTTTTGCAAGAGCTATGTATTACGATGGCGGAGAGTATGGAGAGGGAGTTCTATCAAGATTTTCGTTTTTGACGACGCGTAATGTTGCTCTTCCGTATCTAGAAGGTCAAGAGCCCCGTTCTGCTCTTGAAGTAGTTGTAGAGCTTCCTTCTAGAGACACTATTGCGTTTGTAGGTACCCATCTGGCCCATGAGGGGGAAGCCGGAAGAGTTTTGCAAGCCAAAAGAATCAACGAAGTATTTTCAAAAAATAAATACCCTAGCATTTTGGCGGGAGATCTTAATTCGCGTCCCGGAAGCGAGCCGATGAACATTCTTGAAGAAATGTGGACCGGAACTTATGATAAGGAAAACCCTGAACCTACCATCCCATCAACTGGGCCTAAGGGAAAAATCGATTATATAATGTATTACCCAAAAAATAGATGGAAAGTTATTGATAAAGAAGTAATTTGTGACACCTATGCTTCAGACCATTGTGCTTATTTAGTAACCCTTAAACTATTGGATAAATGACTAAAATATATCGAGTGGCGTACATGGTGTTGATCGTGCTCTATGGCAGCGCATTGACCAGTTGTAAAGAGAAAAAAGCTGAAAAGCCAGCCGTTGAAGAAAACACCACCGCCACAGATTTAAGGGAGGCACTTACTTTTTACACCTCTTTTGACACCGGTGTCCATGCCGATTTTGCGGTGGGAGATTCCCTCATGTATACCGTGCCCAACAGAAAAGCTCGCGATTCCGCCATGATCGGGCTTCACAAAGCCGATATCAGTCGTCAAGCCGGAAAGGGCAAATATGGCCACGGACTTCAATTTACCGAGCGCAGCAAAGGAAATATCTATTATACCAGTGCAGGAAACATAGCTTATAGTAAAGAGAATTGGAACGGGGCCATTTCTTTTTGGCTGAGCCTTGATCCCAATACCGAACTGGCCGAGGGCTATTGTGACCCCATTCAAATTACGGATGTCAATTACAACGACGCCTCTATTTGGGTAGATTTTACCGACGATGACCCGCGAATCTTTAGATTGGGCGTCATTGGGGATTTGACGGTCTGGAACCCCGAAAACTTGGAAGAAGCCGAACATCTTTTTCTTCCCCAGGTCGCGCCTGTCGACAACCCGCCTTTTGCATCGGGAAAATGGACCCATGTGCTGATCAACTTTACCGGGCTGAATACCAAAAAAGGAGAGGCCTCCCTTTATTTGGACGGGGAATTAAAAGGTGCGGTATCGAACATCGCCCTTCCCTTTAGCTGGGAATTGGGCCAGTCGAACATTTATATCGGACTCGGTTATATCGGACTTATGGACGAATTATCGATCTACAATAGAAATCTGACGGAAAATGAGATCAAAGTGCTTGCCGCTTTGGAAAATGGGGTTCAAACGATTTTGGACTGAGCAACGGTCTTCTCTAAACATTGTAATCGGCTTTTGCCGGCCTCGAACGTCTTATAGGTTGTTAGGTGGCTTGTTTAAATACCGTCTTTCCAGCTAAGAGGGTTGCCAACTCCTTACCATAATCGATAAACGCAATCGTTTCATCTGTTCTCGCCAATTTGATCTTATCAAAAATGACCAGCGCCTCGCCATTGCTTTCTAAATGATAGATCTGATGATTTTCGAAAAAGCGAATGACTTCATCCGTAAAAAATGATCGAATTTCGGACTCATTATTTCCCATAATCAGAAATTTTTTGGAAAAATCAGGGTACATCTCAAAATCAATGTCCTTATAGCCCGTATATGCCATCACTCGGTCAAATAGTCTTTCAAGCACACCTTCTTTTTCCATGGTGAAAATGGGGATCTTTCTATTCAATTTTAAGACCATTAGCGTTGTATTAAAAGTCTCGGCTGTAAAAGCAGCACCTTCACTAAATGTAACATCCGCAATTTCCCAAGACACATCCAAACCTTTGAATGTTCCTTTGATACAATTCGATTTACCTTCTATGGGCCTAATCTCAAAAAAGTGAAAATTCTTTAGGTAGGAGGTATTCCAATCTACTTGATTCGCGAATTGATAATCTTTTTCATTGGCTAAATCTTGTAATCGCGTTTGCCGGGGCGATAATTTAGCGGCAGAACTGTTTAAGGAAATTTTTAAGGCTCTATTGTGACTCGATGATGAAACATGTGAATCCAATCCGTTTATGACGACTTTACCCCCAGAGCCCTTTTGTAGTATTAGGTAGTCCACGATATAATCCATATAGGTCATGCCGACCAATCTGGTTTCCGACAAATCGATATTCACGTCTGCCCCAGAAGGAATTTGAGACACCAATTTGTCGACCTTTAAGATGCCCAAAAAGTTCGCAATGCCCTTAATATTCAGATTGTAACTGCCATCTGGTTTCGCGACCAAATTTGAACCCGATTTATACACCATGTTAAAAAATCGAGGGATGGACACCCTCGCCAATAGCATGTGACTGACCATGGCCAACAATAATCCACCGAGCAATCCGATCAATAAATTCGTATAGAGCGTTAAAACCATTGTAGCTAAAAAGAAGATCAATTGCTCGGTTCCTTGACTATAAACCTGTTTAAAGACGGCCGGCGAAGCCAGTTTAAACCCGGTATAAACGAGTAAAATGGCAAAGGCACATAGCGGTACTTGTGTCATAATCGGGCTCAATACCACAATAAAAAGTAACAACAGCAATCCTTGATACATATTGGACCATTTTGTCTTTGCGCCATTGTGTATGTTGACCGTGCTTCGAATGATCACGGCGATAATGGGCAATCCGCCGATCAAACCTGCCGCTATCGTACTCAGTCCGATGCCCGTCAAATCTTTATTCAGATCCGTTCTTCGTTTATAAGGATCGATTTTGTCAATTGCCTTTGCTATGGCCAATGATTCAATACTTGTGATGATCAAAATGGATAATACGGTAGCCCAGAATTCAAGGGTATTGATTTTACCAAAATTGGGATGCATAATGGAATCCATGATATTATCGGGAATGTCCAACAGTAGGTGAGGCCCTACCTCATAGGCCCTTCCAAAGAGTGAAAGCGTATGTTGGTCAAAGAAATTGAAAAAATAGACAAACGGAATGGAAAGCACAACGACCAACATGGGCGTGGGTAGAATATGGAAAAACCGATTACTGATCTTGGAATGAAACAATAATAAAAGTAAGCCTGTCACAGCAATGATCACCACAAAAGGATTCGCTTGGGGCAAGAGTACAACAGCATCGATAAGGTTTTGAATGATGCTCGGACTATCTGAATGTGTGCCCATGGCTACATGGATCTGTTTGGCAAAAATGATAATTCCGATGGCTGCCAAAAGACCGTGAATCACTGAAGAATGGAAGATATCGGCTAGTCGACCCAATTTCAATAATCCCAATAATACTTGAATTGCGCCCGAAACGACCACTGCTGCCAACACATAATTAAAGGCCTGCCCCGAACCATCATCCATCAAAGCGATACCTAAAAGTATGACCGCAATGACCCCCTTGGCGGGTCCGTTGACCGATATATGACCCCCACGATACAGGGTCGTTACCACACCGCCGACAATGGCCGAAAGAATGCCTGCCATTGCGGGCGCCCCTGCTGCCAAGGCGATACCCAATGAAAGCGGTAAGGCAATGAGCGAGACACTCACCGCCGCGATCAAATCACTCTGCCAATTTTCGATTAAACCCTTAAAGCCTGTTTTTGGTGTGGTTTCCATTTATTTGTCTACCATTAGCCTACAAAATGCAAATCAAGCGGCTAACATACGGAAAAAGCTGATATTGGGGAATTAAAAGATGCCGTATCGAATATTGCACTACCCTTAACTTATGACTTGGATTGGTCGAATAGTTGCCTCGGACCCTGTTATATCGGAGGTATTGACGGGTTATCGATCTACAATGGAAGTCAGACGTAAAAAGGGATTTCAGCTTTCCCTTCTGTTGTTTTTAATGGTTCAGGCAAAGCAGTCATCAACTTGTTCCCTCATAAAGTCAACTAAAACCTTTAACCCTAGATAGTGCCCGAATTTTTGTGGATCGGGTTTGACATGGTTGAAATTTTGATGCCTCCAAAAGGTCATCGACGCCCCTGCATAAATGGTAAAGGCCTTTAGACTTTTTAATTCTTCCTCCGACAAGCTGATCTCTGATCGATAGCCAGTTAAAAGATGTTTTGCCTTAACTAGGTTCACGGTTTCGCCCTCGGCACATATTCCGATAATTGCCATGCCGATATCAAAAACGCGATAATAATAGGCGGCTTCCTCAAAATCCATGATGATCGCTGAACGTTCATTCGTTGTAATTATCACATTGTCCCAAAAAAGGTCGGCGTGGATAAGTGATTTGGGTAGATTTAAATCAAAGAATGGGTGCATATACTCAAGTATATCGGTCAACCAAATGTCAAATTCTGAATTGGCCGCGTATTTCTTGACATTCGAAAATTGTTCCTTCCCATAGCTCAATTGAATTGGAAGATAGTCAGGGGCTTCGATTTGATGCAATTTGCCGAGTTCTTGCCCGATCAGTTCCAATAAATGGGGAGCGAGCTCCTTATTAATATTGCCTTCAATGAATTCTTTGACCATTATTGGTTTCCCATTCCAAATGGTGATGGGATCATTATCGCGGGTGCGAACTGTTTTTGAGGTATTGAAATGGTTTTTTTCCAAATGTTCCAGAAGTGCAGTCAATTCTTTTGACCTTTCGACCGTCTTTTGTTCACAGATACACAGCACATATTTTCCGTTTTTGGAATTTATTAAATAGTTGGTGTTTTCCGAACCACCGCTAAGCACTTCAAAAGACACAATGGGCCGAATATCAAAGCGGGCCAAAATTGTTTCAATTTCTTTTTTGTCCAAGCGTGTATAGTGCTCCATTGCTATACCATTTCATTTTGCTCCCAGTGGTTTGTCATGGCATCCAACAATGCCTCTTCTAAATGCGATAGGTCTGCGGTATAGCCTTTTTGACATTGTCTTTTTGCCTGTTCGATTGAAGTATGGGTCGCCGCTTTGGGTAAGGATCCCGAAGCAAGTGATCGTTGAATGATCTCGGGAAATTTTGCCGGATGTGCCGTTGCAAGTACCAGTACCTTGTGTTCACCGATATCGGCCCTCAGCGCATTTGCAACGCTAAGTGCGACAGCGGTATGCGGGTCTAATAGATACCCTTCTGCCTCAAATACCTCTTTTATGACCGCTATAGTCTGTTCATCTGACACGCTAGCCGAAAGAAAGCCTTTTTTATAGGCATGAAATGAATTTTCGTCAAAACGAACGGTTCCGGTTTTTTCAAATTCCTCCATCCAATTTTTTATTTTTTGGGCATCCCTGTCTACACAGAAATACAAATACCTCCAGAAATTCATCGGTACGAGGATATCAATGGCCGAAGAAACGGTCTTATGGATGGGAGCCATTGAAAAGACACCTTGGCCAAAGATTCGGTTGATGCATTCGTTTTTGTTATTGGCTGCGATCAATGTTTTAATGGGCAATCCCATTTTACGGGCCAAACCGCCCCCGCATAAATTTCCAAACCCCCCTGAGGGTACGACCATGCTTATTTCTTCCCCAATTTTGTCGGCGATTTGAAAATAACCGTAAAAATAATGAACGGTCTGGATCATGACCCTGCCCCAGTTTAGTGAATTTACACTGGAGAGATTCACCTTGTCTTTGAATTCCTGATTCGCATATAATTTCTTGATGACCGCATCCAAATCATCCCCACCTTCAGGGCAGTTATAGACACCAACGGGGTGAACATTGTTGTGGTGCAGCGTTGTCATCTGCCGTTTCTGTTCTTCGGTTATCAGTGCATCGGGGTATAAGACCCATGCGTCCAAGGTAGATTTTCCCGCAATATGGGCCGCTGCTGCGGGCCCTGTATCTCCGGTCGTCGCAACGATCACAGAGAGTTTTTTCTGTTTTCTTTTCAGGAAAAAATCAATGAGATTCACCAAGAACGAGAGACCAATGTCTTTAAAAGAAAGGGTGGCACCATGGAACAATTCCATAACGTAGATGTTCTTTTGCGATGCCAATTTCGGAATGGGAATTACTTCTTCTTTTTCAAAGGTCGCATAAGATTTGGCGATGATCAATTTTAAGTCCTGGGCGGGGACAATGCTCCTATCGATAAACAAGCTCAGTACTTCAAATACCAATTCTTGATAGGAAAGATTTTTCCATTTACTCAATTGTCCGGGGGAAACTTGGGGAAGTCGTTCAGGTACATACAACCCCCCATCGGGTGCATAGCCATTCAAGACGGCAGTTTCAATATCAACAGCGACGCCACCCCCTTTGTTACTGACAAAATTCAACATGGTCCTTTATTTTTGAAATTTGAATAAACGGCGGAAGCGATCATAATATCTTGAACGGCGACCCCGGTAAGGTCGACGACAATGATCTGTTCATCTGTGCTGTGCTGCCACTGGTCACTTTGCAATGCGTTACCGAGTTCCACTATCTTTTTTTCCGAAATGGCCCCTGCTTTGACAGCTTGGTAAATTTCCCCTCGGCTTTTACTTTGGGAAATGCTATCGGCAATTACCAAGGTTGCTTTTTTTAAGATGGCACTGTCCAATTCCTGCTTGTGTTCGGTATCGGAACCAATGGCCACGATCAAAGTTCCCGATTTTATGTCTTCCGCAAAGAGCAGTGGGTGTTCAGAAGGTGTAGTGGTTATGATTACCGTGGCTTTTTGGGCCAGTTCCTTACAAGATGCCGCGATACGAATATCAATTTCATCCCCTAATTCGGCAATCAATTGTTGCGCTTTGACCCGGTTTCTTCCCCAGACCCAAAAAGTTAGGTGACCATTTGAATTATGGAGTTGTTCTATTTGCAATTTTGCTATGGTTCCGGTGCCTATGATTCCGACTGCCTGTACACTTTCCGGAGCAAAATACCGTGTGGCCAAAGTGGCCGCGGCTACGGTACGCACATTGGTCAGGTATCCTTCATCCAATAAGATGGCTTGTAACTGCCCCGTTCTTTGATTGAACAGCAGCATCAAACCCTGACCAGAGGGTATTCCGAGTTGTATATTGTCATAGAAACCGGAAGCAATTTTAATTACATAAAATTCCTGGTTCTTGATGTAGCCATATTTGATATGAACATCACCGGGAGGGTCTTTGAAGATCAATTCCCCCACAGGGGGCACCATTGAATTTCCATTGCTGTATTGAATAAACCCCTCTTTCATGGCCGCAACGACATCAACATCATTTACAATCGAAGTGATCTCTTTGAGTTCTATGATTGTTGCCATAACTTTTTTCGGGAATTATATAGTGATGGGAACGATCGCGGCCCTGACTGTCTGGGTTTCGGACAGAGAGCGATTGGACGGGTCCATCGATTTTTCATGGAAATATAGCAAAAACCAACAACGAGGGCATGGGAAACGCTCCAATGTTTGTAATGTCCGCCGCACTATTGGTCGTCAAGTGGCCCCGTTTATTCGGCGGGTTATTGGGAATGGAAAATCTTGGCCGGTGCGAAGTATGTGATATAGTGATTTAAGTCGCCGTAGACGTTCCGGGCGTAGAAAACGACGGCCACAAAATGGACTAGGGAATGCTACGTCATCTACCTTGTATATGGTTCGTATCCCCAAGGGTATGGCTTATACACCTTGTTGGCTACCGGCAGCACTAGGATAAGAAATAAAAGTGGCAAACGAGAAACATAGCACCGGAACAGTAAGAATGATTCCTGGAATTGGTCCTCCAATCACAAATGCTAAAACCGTATCAATTAAGACCAAAATTGTGAGTAAATACAAGACCTTTTTTGCGTCCTGCTTAAGATATAATGAAACAAAACCGAGTGCTGATAGTCCAATAAGGTGAATAGAAGGATGGGCAAATAGAACAGGAATAATTTCTTTGAGAAACTCTTCTGCGTTGGACTTATTTACTAAATCACTGACATAAAAAATACCACTTCCATGGAATATTGCCATGACTACCAGCAAGATACTTCCAACTAAAATTAAAATTTTTGAAGCCCTTGATTTTTTATTGGATTCAGACATACCGATTGCATTTATTAAAAAGATTACCCGCTTATTTAAGAAGACGTAACTGGATGTAAAATGGTTGCCTGAGAATTGTTTTTTTGCTTGTAGCTAAGGGCGAGTATATGAGTAACGCGACTAATAGGGAGCATTATCGGATACAGTGTTGCGGCTGGCTTTATTCAGCTATTTGGTTTAACCATTTTACTATTTGTTCTTTTAGTTCGATGTTTAATTCTTTAAGTTTTATGTGTTTTAATGTGTTTCCTTGTCCTTCAAGCAAGTGGTTTGGGTCTTTCAATTTGTCAATGTTGTAGAAGCCTAATGTAATGTGTTTTTTTGCGAATCTAAGATATGCAAAGTCCTTTCCATTATTAAAAACTGGAAAGCCCCATTTTATTTCTTCTCCAACGTTTTTTACCGAAGTATGAACAAGTTGTCTTACTTTTTCAAGAACGACAATCTGCTCTTCGGTTGCCTTACTTATATATGCTGTTATATTGGGATTGTAGTTCATCTTTTGACATTTGATTTAAGGAAAAAACTCAATAATAATGTGAATGCAATTCCTGTAATGATATTACCAATGAACGAGTAGAAGCTCTGAGTCGAAGTAGTGTAATATGCCTCCTTTTCCCAGAGTTTTTCGTCTATCATCCCCTTTGGGACGTTTGCACTTTCCATTTTAATTTTCAGGGCTTCCAAGGTTTCAGGAACATATTCTGGATAAAGTATATCATAAAATAGGTAGGTAAATAGTACGCTAAAAACTGCTGTTGATAAACTGACTATTACACCTTGCAGTAATGCGACTTTGAAGGTAATCTTTTGTCCATTTTCTTGTTTTTTCTTTTTTATGGCGAAGTAAATGCCGAACAGTAAGAAAAGGTAAAGAAAGAGAAAAAGTATTGTTCCGCCAGTCATTTCATTGTCCAACAAAATAGCTTTTGGCCCAAGTAATTTTAGCCCGACAAGTGAAACCATTAATCCACCTCCGGCAAGTGAAACGATAAGTCCGTAAAAGATTGAAATTTTAAATTTTGCCACCTCCATTAAATTTTGGTTTCGACAAAATTCAAATCTGCAAAAAGGTAAAGCAAGTGAAAATAGGTGGAAAAAAGGGTTGATTTAGCCAATTCCATCCCTTTTCAGCTCTTTTTGACCCCAAAAACGAAGTTCTTTTCGATTTTTTACCCCTGTTTTTTTGTAGATGTTGTTGATATGTGTTTTTACGGTCGAAATATCCACAAATAGTTCATTGGCGATTTCTTGGTTTTTCTTGCCGATTAGTATCAATTCAAACACCTCTTTTTCCCTTTCGGAAAGTTCGTTCTGAAAAGCCATCTCCAAATCTTCACTTTTTCTGTTTGAGCCAAGGGTCATACCCAGCCAACAAACCAAAATAATAAAGGGTACAAGTAAAAGTGAATTGACATTGTTGATTTCTACGATTCCATAATTTTCTGAAAAATGAAACACATTAAAAATCAATACTCCGATACAAATCAAAATGGTCAGAACGATTAATAGTTTATTTTGTTTGATTATTTCTTCCATTTGCCGTCTGTTTGTTCTGCTTGTCACTGATGCCGCGCTATCCGCCAAAGGCAGGTCCGTCGGTTTCCATGGAAATATAGCAAAAACCTTTAACGATGGCATGGGAAATGTTCCAATGTTTGTGCTGTCTCCCGATGCCGTAGGTCGTTAGTTGGCCGCGCTTATTCGGCTGGGGATTAGTGATGAAAAATCGAGGCTGGCACAACTATTATTTATGTACAAGGTTGTAGCAGTTGTTATTTATTTTGTTCACCAAGTTTTTCAATTTTCTTTAGCCACTTTTGGCGAAATTCATCTTTTGAAAGTCGTAAGGGTCCGATCGACGTTATTTTCACTGACTTCACCCCAATAAAATTCATTGTCAGTTTTTTCATTGCGCTATGGGATGGACTTTTGTTTATCAGTCTGTAATACCAAGTTGGTTGGTCCATTGTGCAAATCAATCGAGATGTTTTTCCTGTAAAGTACTTATCCCACCATACCGAGCCTTCTCTTTTTTTAAATGCGAACCCTGGCAACAATACCCTATCCAAGAACCCTTTCATAATTGCGGGTACAGAACCCCACCAAACCGGATAAAACCAAACAATATGGTCGGCCCATTTCAGTTTTTCTTGCGCCTCTAACAGGTCAGGTTCAAGTTCTGTTCGCTTTCTATATCCAAATTGAAGATTCGGGTTGAAACTCAATTCTCTAATCCTGATTTCCTTTAGCTCGGCTTCCGATTTTTCAACTCCCTTTTTGTATGCCTCGGAAAGTCCGTAGTTGAAGCTTTCTTTGTCAGGATGTCCGTTTATGATCAGGATTTTCTTTTTGTTCATAGGGTGTCTTGTCTAATTGGCTACGCCGCGCTATCCTCGAAAGCGTACAAGTGGCCGGCCCAACTGTGGCAGTCAAGTTAGGGGAACTGGACCATGATTTTTCATAAGCCATTTTGTTGTTTCATTCTTATTCCCCCTTCCTTTTAAAATCTCAACTTCCTCAGGAACGATAAAGTATAAAATGCAACCGGTCTTCGTTTTTACACTATGCTTAAAATGCGGAGGCGTATAAAGATAGTCTCCTTTTTTAAGAGTTGCCCCTTCAATAATGCAGCTGCCTTCCAAAACAAACAGTTCTTCCCCTTTGGGGTGATTGTGATACGGATAGCTTGCACCTTCTTCAAATTTCAACAAAAAGCTGGGAGGTCTTCCAGTTGCATCAAACCGCAATGTTTTGATATAAATGCCTTTTGTATCGACCCCTTTTTCCCTTAGGGGCTTCCATTCGGCCGAATTGGTATTGACAATGTAATCTTCAATCTTGGTACTCATTTTACGTTATTTTTTAATCGTGAACGAGATTTTATCGTTGCAAAGTTGAGTTGTATAATTAGACCAAGGAATGGAAGATTATGGGTAAACCATGTAATTTTCAAGCTTTCACTTGCTCCTTAAACGATTGGGGTGACAAATCTGTGTGCCGTTTAAAAAAATTGGAAAAGTAGAAAGGGTCTTTGAACCCAAGGGCATAGGCAGTTTCCTTTACCGATTGTCCTTCATAATAAAAAAGCCTTTTGGCCTCGGAAATGATCAACCCGTGAATTATCTGCTGTGCGGTTTTGCCGGCGTGCCGCTTTGAAAGTTCATTTAATTTCAACTCCGTAGTATCCAATTTCTCCGCATAGTGTTTAACGCCAAGGTTGTGCTGAAAATCCGCTCTAATGATTTCAAGAAATTTCAGGAAAAGGGCATTCGGTTTCCAAATTTCGTCACCTTGCCGAATTTTTGCCCTATTGATTGCAATCAAGATGAGCTCAATTCGTGAATGGATTGAACTCAGATATTGATAAGGTTTGTCTTTCAGTTCTTTTACAATGTATTTTAAATGCTTTTTAATCGATGGATATTCAGTTACATCAATTACTTCATTTCTGTCAAAGTGACAAAACAGCCCATTCTGAAAAATAAGCTCAACGTCCTTATCGTCCTTACAGAAAAACTCATAAGTGAACTGTAGTAGTATTCCCTTCGAGTTTGAGGTTTTTTTGAATTGGTGAAATTGCCCCGATGTTATGGTTATGAGGTTGTTCGCTGGAATTATAAAATTGATACGATCAATTTCCATTTCAATCCTTCCCTCGGAGCACCAGACCAAAATATACTTTTTGACCCTTCTTTTCTTTTTGGGGAATCCACCTGAATTTATTGGTATTGCCTCTATCATAGTTCTCTTTTAATAGCGCACAACGTTCCGTTAAACGCTGTGGGGACCTGGATTATTAGTCGCGAATCGACTCAAGTGCAGCACTATCCTTCGAAGGCAGGAACCTGTCTGCCGACAGTCATTCAAGCACAATGAATCATAGCCATTGTTAGCTAAGGTTTTATTTTTTATTTCGTAATTCTTTCCAAATCATAAAAATGCCTGCGACTCCCAGAAAAACACTCCCAAAAATTGGCTTAAAATCGGATATGCCATCATTAATGAAAATGAATGCAGAAAGAAATAAACAAGTAATTCCAGCCGCTAAATCTTTTATTTTTTCCCAGGGGAAGGGCTTAGTTTTTTCTATTGGACCGGATTGTCTATTTGTGGATATGGTGATTGCTTGATTGAAATCGGATAGCCTCTCCATATTATGATAAAATTCTTTTTCTATTACATTCTGTTTTTTTATTCCTCTGCTAAAGTCAAATAAAAAGGCTTCATTAGAAGATGTAGTAATGCTCACATTGTCATAATCTTTATCATTCGTTGAAACGTAAATCATGTTCCAATCCCCAGTGGAAAGTTTAAATTTATTTCCTAAAAATTCACCTTTAAGAAACCCAACAGGATTAGTATCCAATTCCTTAAACCCAGTGGGGTATTTCAAATAGTTTACTAAAAAAGAAAATCCTTCAAAATCAGGTTGATTTGTGAAAGAGATTAAAAATGAATTAGTCCCATCTTTTTTTTGGGAAAACTTTATTCCTTCAACAAACTTTTCGTTAGAGTAAAGTTTGATAAAGTCATTCAAGATTTTTTCTAAATCCCCCTTTTCTAAACTATCAATAAGTATGTAGTTTCCTGAGCTCAATAATTCTCTAAAATGTTAGCTAAGGGTATGGCTATGATTTCGTTGCGAGGTTGAAATGTGGAGCATTTCCCCTGTATGAAATCCAGCCGTGTTAACTAGGTTTATTGGTTTAAAGTTAGCAAGAATGCCGCAATGAATTATAGCTATTGTTAGAGCCGGTATTTTTAATCGACAGGGTATATAATAAAACGGTCATGTACTTCTTTTGTTGGAGTATCTCCCAATTTTGTCAAAGCGCTTGAAAGTTCTTTTAATTCAAGTACACTTAAAGGAAGCTGGCTTTCATTTGGCTGATAAATAGTTCCTGTTGGGTAATCAACTCCAGGTGTTTGAGTCATTTCAATATGGTTGCCAAGTATTGTTGAAACCTCATTATTGTCAGTAAATTTTACAAGTCGTTCAATACTCTTTTTAAAAACATTCCAATCTTTTACATATAGTCTTCCAGGATAAAAGGTATCTCCCGTTAAGAGAATTTTAGTCGAAGTATCATAAACTGCAATTGAAGAAGCTTCATGGCCCGGTATTGGTATTATTTTCATCATGCGATTTCCTAAATCAAAATCTACAATTTCTTCAGGCCAGTTCTTTATTTTAAAAGATTCTTGTACATCCTCAACTTCAAGTCCGATTACTGTAGCGTTCGGTTTTCCCTTAAATTGTCCGTCGCCGGCATAGTGGTCTCCGTGTTTATGGGTATGGGCCACGATTAATTCGACGTCTCCATTCTTATCGGACCAATCGCCAATTATTTGCCTTACAGTTTCATAAAGAGGAAAAATAGTAGCTTCTTCGGTTGCTCCAGTATCCATTAACAAAGCTTTGTTCTTGCCAAAAAATAGAAACATGAAAGGTGCTTCGTAATTTGTGCATTTATTTTGACGTAAAATCCAAGTATTGTTATTGTACTTAACGATCTGAATTGCTGGGTCAGCATTGTCTTCACAGTTTTCAGAACCATGAATCCAATTTTGAACATTTAAATCAACAGTTTCCTCAATTGAGGGCTTACAAGACCAAATAAATATGAATGCTGAAATTAATAGTATAATTTTTGTTTTCATATGTAGGTTTATATTGGCTCAAACGCCGCACTATCCGCCAAAGGCGGACAAGTGGGCAGCCTGTCTGCATGCCTACGGCACGTAAACCGGAAGGCAGGTCCGTCGGTTTTTCATGGAAATATAGCAAAAGCCAACAAGGACGGTGCGGAAAATGCTCTAATGTTTGTGCTGTCTCCCGATGCCTTCTGTCGTTAAGTGGTCCGAGTGCTCGGGGACCACATATTTATAGCAAGTGGCTGGACTTCCATAACCTGATCAAAAAGATGCCGGTGAATCCGTCATAGTCGGATATCACAGATAGGACCTGCCTGCCGGGAGGCAGGTGCAGAGCAAGTTATACCAAAAAGAAAGAAGTGGTTTATGACAAAAAAGACATATTAACTATCTTTGAGAGACTGGACTATGGCTTTTCATAAGAGCCATTGTTGACAAGCGTTTTTATTTAAATTATATCAATTATATCAGCATCACTTTTTTCTTGGTCAGCGATGTTTTTTCTAATGTCTTCAATCCAAGTCTGCCCTTTTTGTCTAATAATTTCTATTGATGCATTGACATCCTTTTCACTAATAACTTTTTCATCTTTTGGAAATTCAAATTTGTTTCTACTATCACCTATTAAAATGATACTTAGGCGATTGTTTTCACAAAATTCTTTGTGAATCATTTCTTTTCGAAGTTCGGGCTGCATTAATTCTACCGCTGTCAAAAATGTTTTACAGACAATATCATACCTATCATTTAAATTTAGTTCTTTAGAAGTCTCTAAAGTCTGAAACAGCTCCTCTAACAAAGGAATTGTAACTAGTTTCATCATTGAATTATAATCTTGCTCACCTAATAGTGCTAGAAAATGATGATTATTTATTAAGTAGAAGTATTCTTTTTCAATAATAGTTTTGATTTTCTTAAATATGAGCTCTTTATTTTGGTCACTTAAATTACTTATATAGTTTGCCGCGAAGTATTCTTGTAAGGAACGATGTGGGAATGTATAGTCTAAACCTTCTTTATTTAATATACCAATAGCAATTTGTAAGTCTTCAATGAGGTGGTTATTAGAAAATTTTAAATTTTTCTTTTTTTCTTTGATTATATTTAGTTTCTGTTCAAGATATTCAAGCTGAAAAATAAATTTTTCCTCGAAAAACGAAATGAAACTAAAAAGCCTCAATATATCTTCAAATCCATCTTTAGGTAATCCAGAGATTTTTTCTCGTACATAGGATAGTTTAGAAACGCTGTCGTGTACTGAATATAATGTGTCAAATACTTGCCTATAAAAATCACTTCTTTTTTTTGGAATTTCAGAATAAGATTGAAACGTTAATATGAACATTGATAGTAGCAAAGGGTTACTTAAAAAAGTTCTGTAAGACCTATTATCTATTTTACTTATGGCTTTTATTATTTTTTCAGACAGTTCTTCTTCATTATCTGAAATTTGTTTTTTTACGAATGCAGGTATTTCCTTTTCATCTAAATCACAAACAATGTAATTTGAAAAAAGAGGTAAAGTATCAATGTTAGTATAGGGACGAGAAGTGATTAAAAAATTGTTGTTCGGAAATCTGCTAACGAATTTGTCAATTTCTTGTGTGACTTGCTCTTTTTTATCTGAACTAATTTCGTCATAACCATCAAAAAAGAAAACAAATGAATCGCCTCCTAATAATCTCTCTATAATTGGCGTTGTGAATCCAAGTTTGTGAAATAGAAAAATTTCATTAAATATATAGTCAGTAAATGAGTGTTTATATTCATTAAGATATCTTAATTCTATTTTTATCGGTATTTTATAACCTTTTTGTACGGCATTAATAAACAAATATTTAACAATTGTACTTTTTCCGCTACCAGCATTTCCAATAAGTGTTATGTAATTTGATTTTTTAAATAATTTAGAAATATCTTCCGTTGATATTTTTTTCAGTTTACGAGAAAATTTTCTATAGTCTTTTTGGTTAGCAATATATAATGGTTGATAAAAGTCAGTAAGTTTTATTGGTTCTGAACGATGTAAAAGAGTTTTTGTGAAATAGTTTCTTTTAAACTCGCTGGCCTGATATTCTAAAATTCTATTTTTAGCAACTTGCTTTAATTCAGTTCCAATAGATTTTAGTAATAAATTAACTGGTGTTTCTAGTAAATTTGTAAAGTCTTTTATTTCCATATTATTATTTTCAAATGCTTGCCAACGTATGAGTATAGATCATATGATCTATATTTTCTTTAATATGACGAATATAGTTTTTGTAAGAAAATCCCAATGTCTTTTGAGGCCATAGTTATCAACTAGTTATTACCAAAACACCCCTATGAGCTTCGCCTGCCTGACACTGGCAGGCTCGATAACTTTCGAACACCCCTATAATCCCCTCAAGGGGATAATCCCAAACAAAATCCGCGAAATCACGTAAATCCGTTTACGAAATCTCGTAAATCTTCGAAATTACGTCACACCTAAAAATTCAAAGTATCTATATAAATAATTGGTAATCAGTATATTAATTGGTTTGGCACGGCTGTGGTATTCATCAGGGCGGCAATGATGCCAGATAATTTTAAACTTTTAAAAAATGATTACAACAGCAAACATCAAAAACGGAGTAAACGTCAATCAATTGGTAGAAACCATTCAGCACGTTCAAGAACAACCTGAATTGGCAAAATTCGAATTTCGCGCAAAGACCAACTGGATAACAGGCGGACATTGTGTATCAAGTGCGAAGAGTTTTTACGGCGTATGTCAAGAAGACACTACGCGTAAAGAAACCTTTACCATGGAGGCCGATCACCCCAATGTATTGTTGGGCGAAGACAAGGCCGCCACGCCTGCAGAGATCGTATTGCACGCCTTGGGTTCTTGTCTGACCGGTGCAATGATGTACCATGCCGCAGCGAACGGTATCGATATCGAAGCTGCCGAGGCCAGCCTTAAAGGCGGTGCCGACCTACACGGTTTCTTGGGCCTTGACCCTGAAGTTCGTAAAGGCTTTGACGGTATTACCGTAAAGTTCAAGGTAAAATCTGAGGCCACGGAGGAGCAATTGCGCAACTTGGCCATGTTCTCCCCAGTATTCGATATGTTGACCAATCCTACTCCGGTTAAAATCGAATTCGAAAAGTAAGAGCGCTAAAAAAGGCTGGCTCGAAACGAGCTGGCCTTTTTTAAGCTTGAAGTACGAGGCACGAAGCATGAAGTAAAAAGGAGTACGAGGTACGAAATACGCGATACGAATGTGAAGTGGGAAGAAGGAAGCGCGGCGCGTCATGCGTGATGCGCGAAGCAGGAATCTAGAAGCTAGAAGCAAGAGACAGGAAACAGGAAGTACGAGCTACGAACGTGAAGTGGGAAGAAGGAAGCGCGGTGCGCCATGCGCGATGCGCGAAGCACAAGACACCAAACATCCAATCCCGAGCACCAAACACTGAGCCCTAAACGCACAACATCCACCATCGACACCAATGGAATCTAAAAAATACATCATAGCCACAGCCAATAGTGCGACAGCCCACATCGCCTACAAGACCAATGAAGTCTGCGCGATATATCCGATTACGCCTTCTTCCGAAATGTCGGAACTGGTGGAGGAGTGGAGTGCAGAGGAGCAAGAAAATATATATGGCGGTGTACCGTCCGTTTTTGAAATGCAAAGCGAGGCTGGCGTGGCCGGAGCTTTGCACGGTGCGCTTACCACAGGGTCGTTAGCAACCACCTTTACGGCCTCTCAGGGTCTGTTATTGATGCTGCCGAACATGTACAAAATTGCGGGCGAGCTCACGCCCAATGTCATTCATGTCGCGACCCGTTCTGTCGCGACACATGCATTATCGGTCTTTGGTGACCATAGCGACATCATGGCGGCACGGCATACGGGCTATGCCTTTTTGGGGGCCGCTTCGGTACAGGAGGCCCATGACTTTGCCTTGATCGCGCAGGCCGCCACTTTGGAATCCCGGATTCCCTTTGTGCATTTCTTTGACGGATTTAGAACCTCACACGAAACTGCAAAAATCGAATGGATCGCTGACGAGGTCGTTTCCAAAATGATGGATCAAGATTTAATCAACGCTCATCGCACACGCGGATTGAATCCGAATGCGCCCGTTTTGCGCGGCACGGCGCAGGGTCCCGATGTATTTTTTCAAAGTAGGGAGGCGGTGAATACCTATTACGATGCCTGCCCCGATATCGTTCAAAAGCAAATGGACCAATTCGCGGCCTTGACGGGAAGGCAGTACCGATTATTCGATTATGTCGGCCATCCGCAGGCGGAGCAGGTCATCGTCGCCATGGCCTCGGCCACTGAGACCATTGAAGAAACGGTCAACCATTTAAACGAACAAGGCGAGAAAGTAGGATTGATAAAAGTCCGTTTATTTCGACCTTTTAGTACAAAACATTTGATCAAGGCGCTTCCAAAAAGCTGTAAGTCCATTGCGGTCTTGGATCGTACCAAGGAGCCCGGGGCTTCAGGGGAACCCCTTTATCTCGATATACTACAGTCACTTTTATCCGTGACGGACGCCCGCAACCCACTTCCTAAAATCGTGGGTGGCCGTTACGGACTTTCTTCCAAGGAATTCACTCCGAATATGGTGAAGGCAATTGTCGAGAATTTAAGGTGCGAACATCCGAAAAACAACTTCACCATCGGAATCAACGATGACGTGACAAATTTGAGTCTGCCCTATGCGAACGACCTGCACTTGCAGCATGATAACCTTCAAATCTTAATGTACGAAACCAAGTCGAATGCTTCGACAACCAATTTTAATAAGGTGGTGCGAATTGTTGGAGAAGAAAACTATGTACAAGGCTATTCTGAAATCGATTATAAGAAATCGGGCTCGCGTTTCGTATCGAATCTGCGCATCGGCAAGCAACCCATAAAAGCGTCATATTTGATTTCAAATGCGGATTTCATCGCCTGCGATTCCGTGGCATTTTTGGAAAATGACAACGTAATGGGGCGCATCAAAAAGGATGGAAAATTGTTGGTGCAAACGAAGTTATCTGCCAAGGCATTTTGGGCGAGTATTTCGGGGGAAAAGCAGCGAGAAATCCTGCTCAAAAAAATTCAATTGTTCACTGTAAACGGAAAGGCCATTTCAAAAAATTACATAATAGAAGGTAAAGCCATGACAGGCTTTCATAGTTGCGTCTTGGCGCTACAAGAAGATTTGAAGGTAGATGGAGACCTCGAATTTGTTCGGGACTTTATTGAGGAGGTCAAATCTTCTAAAGCAAATGCCGCAACAGCGGCCCCCACTGAAACGGATGTTGAATTTGCGAATTCCCTATTGGGAAAATTGATGGCGGGTAGGGGAGACGGGCTTCCGGTAAGCGCACTGCCCGAAGATGGAACCTACCCGACCGATACCGCCAAATTCAACATTCGAACTACGGGCAATTACCTGCCGGACTGGGATGCAGACGCCTGTACCCAATGCGGGGCCTGTAGCATGGCTTGTCCGCAGGGGGCCATCCGCATGAAGGTATACGATGATTCGTATCTGGAAAAAGCTCCCGAGGGGTTTCAATCGGTGAAGGGCATGGAACCGGATTGGGAAATCGATTTGTTGAACTACACGGTGCAGGTGAACCCCGGGCAATGTACAAGCTGCAATAATTGTGTGGATGCCTGCCCGGCCAAAGCGCTGGTGATGAAAGGCAAAGCATGTCACACTGAGCCTTTCGACAAGCTCAAGACAGGCACTGTCGAAGTGCAATCCAAATACGAGAATGACTTAGAAAACTGGAAACACTTTGAATCCATTCCCGAGTTTGACAGAAACAAAATTGATACGACCAAGGTCAGCCAACAACAGTTGCAAGAACCTTTGTTCAAATATTCGATCGGTGTTGATGGATGTGGCGAGGCGCCCTATCTAAAATTGATGTCACAGTTATTCGGAGATCGAATGTTGGTGGCCAACGCGACCGGGGCAAGTTCGATTTTCGGGGGCGCACTCCCGTCAACTCCCTGGGCAAAGAACGGCGAGGGTAGGGGGCCGGCATGGTCGAATTCCCTCTTCGAGGACAATGCCGAATTCGGATTGGGATATCGTTTGTCCCTTGACCAAAAGGAGGCGCAGGCAAAAACCCTGTTGAACAGATTAATGCCTGTGCTCGACTTTGAATTGGTGTACGATATCTTAGGGGCCGACCAAAACACCGAAAAAGAAATTCAGGAACAGCGAAGGCAAATAGAAAAATTAAAGGACCTTTTGACCGCTGTCGACACCGCCGATGCGAAGCGATTGATGGCATTGGCCGATGGTTTGGTGAAGCAGAGTGTATGGATCGTGGGTGGCGATGGTTGGGCCTATGATATTGGCTACGGCGGATTGGACCATGTAATCGCCTCCGGAAAAAACGTGAATATTTTGGTGTTGGACAATGAAGTCTATTCGAACACGGGCGGACAAATGTCAAAGGCCACACCTTATGGGGCATCGGCCAAATTTGCATTTAACGGGAAACAAAAAAAGAAAAAAGACTTGGGGCGTCTGATGATGGCCCATGATGATGTTTATGTTGCCCAAGTCGCCATCGGTGCAGATCAGGAACAGACCTTAAAAGCCTTTCAAGAGGCGGAAAGTTATGACGGTCCGTCGATCATCATCGCCTATTGCCACAGTCCGGCTCATGGTATCGATACCAAAAATCCGAGCCGATACCATAGGGCCGCGGTTGCCTCTGGGCAATGGTTGTTGTACCGAAGGGATCCCAATAAAACTGAAAATTCTTTTCAATTGGATTCCCCCACACCGAGTATCCCTATTGAAAAGTATTTAAAACTCGAAGAGCGCTTTGCGAAACTATTCACGAATAATTATTTCGTCGGAAAGGGACAATTTGAAAAGCTCCAAGACAAAGTGGATAAGCGCTATCGATCTTATTCATCTCAAGCGGGCCAAATTCCGCTAGTTGAATTTGATAATCTCAAAATTTAAAAATAAACAGTAAAAATCGGCTTGTATGTCCCGAATGCAAGCATCCGAAGCTATAAGGGAATTATTTAAAAACAATTAAAACAAACAGCATCATGAAAAATCGTATTGCAAAAATTATTGTCGCATTATCATTGTTAAGTTCATTTGCCTATAGTCAAGAATGGTCATCCGAAGAAAATCAACGCGTTGAAATCACCAATTTCAGTTTGGAATCAACCGAAGGTGAAACCGTGGAATTAAGTGATTATAAAGGAAAGTTTGTGGTCATACACATTGCGACCACTTGGTGCCCTTATTGTAATGCAGAAGCACCCTATCTAGAAGAAATCTATAAGGAGTACAACGATAAGAATGTTGAGGTATTGATTATAGATGTCAAAGAACCAAAAGCTTTGGTCAAAGAAAAGCTTAAGAACAAATTTGAACTTTCATTTCCGGTGTTGCTGGATACAGATGGTACTGTCGCTGCAAGTTTTGCGCCCAAGGATGTGCTGCCAGAGTTGGCAAGGGATGAAATTATGCTGGCCTCGAATATATTGATCGACCCCCAAGGTAAAATTCAATTTATGTCACTTTTAGACACCAAGAATTTCGATGTAAAATTGGTTGATTTGAAAAAACGCCTCAATGAATTATTATAGCCTATTGATATGTTTCATATTATCGGTATTGGGTAACGACCCCAAACAGTTCGTCGAATTTAAAAGAATGGAAGTTGTTGAGGTCACAGAGCATGGTTACACGACCGTAAGACTGCCTTTCGAGGTGTTGGAAGGGTATCATATACAATCGTATTCTGAAATTTCCGGCGGTTTGATAGCTACGGAAATCACATTTAAAGAGAACAATAATTATACGATCGAACATCAAGAATTTTCTTTAAAGCAGCATGAAACCATTGTTCTCAATGGAGCTGAACACTCGGTAATCTCGAACCGATTTGAAATTATGGTGACGTTAAAACGTACGGAAAATACTTCAAATGTTATTTTAGAAGGAGATTTGTACTATCAGGCATGTACAGATAGGCAATGTTTTTTCCCCAGAACTCTTAATTTTCAGCTTCCTTTATAATCTCATTTGAATGGTACTCGAATAAACGGTAATATATAGAAAAAGAAATGACAGCTAAAAAATCATCAAGAAGAACACCGTTGGAAGTTTCCAAGGACGAATTTAGAAAAGTCGGTCATAAGCTCATCGATACGATTGGTCAATTCAATGCCACTATTTGTGATAAGAAAGTAACCGTCGGGGTCAAACCAGATCAGGTTCGGAGTTTAATCGGTAAAAGATCACTGCCGGAAGATGGCACGGAAGTCTCGGAACTGATGGAGCACACTTCAGAATTACTATTCGAAAACTCCCTGTTCAACGGACATCCCAAATTTATGGGATATATCACGGCATCGCCAGCGCCAATGGGAATTTTCGGTGATTTATTGGCCTCAGCCGTAAATCCGAATGTGGGTGCCTATATTTTGAGTCCGGTCGCCACAGAAATCGAGAAGCAGACGATAGAGTGGTTGTGCGAGTTTATCGGAATACCTACGACCTTTGGAGGCATATTTGTCAGTGGTGGCAATATGGCCAACTTTACTGCCTTTCTCGCCGCCAGAACTGCCAAGGCACCAGAGGACTTTAAAGAAACCGGATTGACGAACTCGTCGAAAAACCTAATTGTTTATTGTTCGAAAACTACCCATACCTGGATCGAGAAAGCCGCAATTCTTTTTGGTCACGGTGCCAAGTCGGTACGTTGGATAGCGACCGACGATAACAACAAAATGGATATTGAAGCTTTGGAGATGACCATAAAAAAAGATTTGGAAGCCGGTCATCAACCCTTTATGGTAGTTGGTACCGCAGGCGATGTGAGTACGGGGGCCATAGACAATCTAGAGGCGCTGGCCGTAATCTGTAAATCATATGATCTGTGGTTTCATATTGATGGGGCCTATGGCGTTCCGGCGGCGATCGTACCCGAACTGAAACATCTGTTTCAAGGAATGGAAGAAGCTGATTCTATAGCAATCGATCCCCATAAATGGTTGTACAGTCCGTTGGAAGCGGGTTGTACATTGGTCAAAAACCCGAAGTATTTGGTCGATACCTATAGTTCGCACCCCGAATATTACAACTTTGGTAATGCTAATGATGAGCAGAATTTTTACGAATACGGACTTCAGAATTCCCGAGGATTTCGCGCCTTAAAAGTGTGGTTGATGCTTCGACAAGTAGGCAAAAATGGGTATGCCAAAATGATAGGGGAAGATGTTGAGCTCTCTAAACTTTTATTCGAATTGGCGCAAAAACATCCTGAATTGGAAGCGGTCACGCAAAATCTGAGTATTACCACCCTGCGGTATGTTCCCTTGGATATTCCACAAAAAATTGAAGATAGGGAAGGCTATTTAAACACCTTGAACGAGACGCTTGACAACGAGCTACAAGCGGGAGGGCGTTTATTTATGTCGAACGCGATAGTCGATTCAAAATACTGCTTGCGAAGTTGTATCGTTAACTTCAGAACCTCTAAAAAGGATATTGAAGAAATCGTAGAGATACTGGCCGATCAGGGTAAAACCGTCCACATGGCTTTACAGCATGGCTATGCTATCAATTGAAATAATTGATTTCTCCGAGGAACTAGCATTGATTAGCTGGGCAGTAGCTCTTGATTTTCAAATTCCATTAAAATCTACAATTGAATAATATTTGGAGCAATAATTGTATGAAGAAAATAGAAATGGAAAAGCCCATATCATTAAAGTTGATCAAGTGCCTTAAAATTGATGGAATACCGTTTTAGACGGAATGAAGGAAATCGTACTTGGCTAGACCTACTTCTCACTCATCGTATTGACAATTTCCCAATCTTTGGGTACGCCCGAAATGGTATATTCTGCAGATTTGGTGACAAAATACTTGGCGACCTTATCATCGGGATTTTTCGTCAACACCTTATCAAAAGCGGCCGATGCCTTCGGGAACTGATTGTTGAAGAAATGTTCAAGTCCCTTTTCAAAATCTTTTAGTGTCTTTATTTTGAGCTTGACCACCTCGGGTTCATCCCCATCAAAACATTCGTAGATGCCAGTGATATTGTCTTTTCCTTTGACCTGCACCTTGCCCAGATACCTAAAATGATAATCGTCTTTGTTTTCAATGGTCTTAAAACTGTCTTCGCTTACAATGATATGGGCACCATAGTGTTTGGTAACGCCCTCCATACGTGAGGCCGTGTTCACAGTATCGGCGATAATGGCCGTATCATTTCGGTCAAGATCGCCAATGATGCCCATGACCAAAGGCCCGGTGTGGAGTCCCATACCTACCGAAATAGGTACATTGCCTTCTTCTATCCGTCTCCCGTTATAGGCTTGAATGGCCTTTTGCATATCAATACTGGCCTGTAGCGCATGTTCGGCCTCATGCGGAAATAGGGCCATGATGCCATCGCCCAAATATTGATTCACAAAACCTTTGTTTTTCTGGATTTCGGGACCCATTTTGCCGACATACGAATTCACGAACTTGAAATTTTGCTTAGGGGTCATGCCCTCGGCAAGTGTTGTGTAACCACGAATGTCGGTGAAAAGGACCGTCACGTCTTTTTCGACATGATCGCCCAGGACCACATCGGTAATCGCTTCCCTCCCTACCGATTTAATGAATTGCGAGGGTACGAACTTGCTGGCGGCCTTATGTATTCCGTTCATGTACAAATGGGCTTTTAGTCGGGCCAGCAGCTCACTTTTTGAGAAGGGCTTGGTCAAGTAGTCATTGGCTCCCACATTGAATCCGGCCACTAGGTCACGCACCCTGTTCTTGGCCGTTAACAAGACAACGGGGAGTTCGCTCGACAGGTATTTTTTTCGTATTTCTTCGCAGACCTCGTAACCTGACATGCCGGGCATCATCACATCCAAAAGAACGATGTCGAATGCTTCCCCATTCTCTAATTTTGTTAGGGCCTCAGGGCCGTTTTTCGCCTGAACGGAATGATATCCGCCAACGGTCAAATGGTTTTCGAGCACTTTTCTATTTATGGGCTCATCGTCAACGATGAGTACCCTTTTAGCCTGTCCGTTTTGATGCAGGGCATTGTTTTCGAAAACTGCTTTGCTTTCATCGATTTCGGTACGTAGTTGTGAAATTCCTTCCTCCTCAAAAGGCGCTCCCAACGAAACTTCTTCTCGTTTTTTTCCGCTAAGGGGTAGTGTAAAGGTAAAAATCGACCCCTTGCCCAGCTCTGAAACCACATCTATCGTTCCCCCGTGCAACTCGACCAATTGTTTGGTCACGGAAAGTCCGAGTCCGGTCCCACCAAACTCCCTTTGAGTGGAACCATCACCTTGCTCAAATGACTTAAAGATATTTTGAAATTTGTCTTTTGATATTCCGATGCCCGTATCCGAAATGGAAATGGCAAGCATCTTGTCTTTTTCACGGGCCCGGATTTCGACCTTTCCTTTTTTGGTAAACTTGATGGCATTGCCGACCAGATTGTACAGCATCTGTTGCACGCGATTTTCATCGGCCTCGACCAACGGAATGTCCTTCGGGATGGCATTGACAAGTTTTAGTTCCTTTTCTTGTACCAAAGGCTGCGAGAGCTTTAACACCACATTGGCGACGGCTCGAATATCAAGCGGTTTTGGGGCCAAGATCAAATCTTGATTCTTCAATTTCGAAAAGTCGAGAATATCATTGACCAAGTGTGATAGCCTCTTACCGCTACTGGAAATCATATCGAGATTTTCGATGGCCTTCGATGGCAATTTTCCGGCGGCCCCATCTTTTAACGATTCTGAAAGTCCGATAATGCCACTTAAGGGGGTCCGCAGTTCGTGCGAGGTGTTGGCAAGAAACTCGTCTTTCAGCTTGTCTATTTTTTCAAGCTCCTCTACGCGCTGTTTTTCAATCAGGGTCTTTCGCCGTTCCGCCTCGATTTGACGTTCTTTTTCCTCGGCTTCCCTTTTTCGTTTTTGCCTTTTTTTATAGCGGTTGAACAAATAGTAACCGAACAGCAATATACCAACGGATAATGCGATAATCGTATTTCTTATTGCCCGCTGCCTTTCAAGCAACAGATCTTTGATTTCGGCATCTTTCTCCAATTCGGAAATGGCTGCCTGCTTTTTTTCAGAATCGAATTTGACCTGTAGCTCTTGCAATTGCCTTGACTTGGTCTCATTGAACAGGCTGTCTTTGACCGCTATGAATTTATCCTTAAAAAGAAGGGCATTCTTATAATCCCCTGAAGCCGCATACACCATTGACATTTTTTCATAGGCATTCTGGGCTTCCGACTTGACACCTATTTCTTCTGCGAGCTGAATGGCTTTTTCTAAATGAAATTTGGCTTTGGGGTAATCCTTTAATTTGAGATAATCGGTGCCGACATGCGTATGGCTTTCTGCCAATTCCCTTTTTTGTTGGAGTTCTTCACGGATTTCCAAAGCTTTTAAATGAACTTTTAAGGCCTCCTTGTAATTTTCCTGCTCACTGTAGACCTCACCGATCGCCTCGTAGTCATAGGCCATGCCCCATGCGCTTTCCAATTCTTGGTCTATTCTTAGTGCCTTGTTGAGATAGTCCAAGGCTTCATCGTAGTTTTTTCTAAGTTGGTGGGTGCCTCCAATATTATAATACACAATAGCAATGTCCGCTTTTTCCCCGAGCTCAATAAATAGCTGCAGGGCTCTTTCATAGTGGTCCATGGCATTCTCAATTTGCCCTAATGATTTAAGTTGTTCCCCCAAGCTATTGAGAATCGTGGCGATACTATATGAATCGTTCCTCGCTTCATATATCCTTAAAATATCATAATAAATTGCGGTGGTTTTCTCGTCCTCACCAAGGTCGTCCAAAACGATGGCTTTTTGATAAAGCCCATTGGCCAATGCAATACTGTCATTTACTTCTTTGGAATAGTCCAGATATTTCTCTATAAACCTCAGGGCTTCATTGTAGCCGCCTTTTTGACGTTCAAGAACGGCATATTGATAATTGGCTATTGCAATCCCTCTTTTATTATTTAAGGACGTACTCAAATGATAGACGCTATCAATATAGATTTTAGCCAGTGCCATGTTGGACCTGGTGTTCAGGTATTCCCATGAGACATTTTTTAAGGCAAAAATTTTGGCAGAATCGGTCTTTGCCAGACTTACCTCTTTTTTAAGACTATCGATTTTTGCGTTTTGGCCCTTGGAAACTTGGCACGCAAAAACTCCCCAAAGAAGTATGAGAATGACTTTTTTCATTTCAAATAGGGGGGAACGGCTGGTTTGTTGTTCTTATAAATGTAATGCTTATCGCTTTAAACGCAAAAAGGCCCGCCCAGAGGCAAGCCTTTTATTGACCCTTAGACTCTGCTAAGGAGCAGGTCGATGAATTATTTCGTGGAGTACATCCTCACTGCGCTCGATGTGATCCGGAATAACCTAAAATCGAATCTTGAATTCTTGGTCTTCGTCCGTCAGTTCAAATTTCGAATTTTCGAAACTTGGTGGGCCATACATATTCATTTCTCCGCTGGTGGCATAGCTTTCTTGTGGAATGCCGTTTGAATCCATATCCATTTGTTTGTTGTCGTTGGCATCGTGCATGACCATGATGGCATAGGTACCGGGTTCTACATTTTCAAAGGTCAAGGTCACCTCGCCTTTCACGGCCGGGGCCATGGCGTTCGAAACACCTACCCCTTTCATAAAGGTATCCGTGGTGTGGAGTCCGGCCAGAATGGTACCGCCATCCGAAAGTACATTTTCAATGGTAACGGTCACAGTTGCGCCCGAGGCGTCTTGGGCCGTTGAAGTGAATCCGATTAAAGCCAATCCTAATAGTAGTGCAAATTTTTTCATGATATTTCGTTTTTATCAGTTATTAATGATGGGTCAAAACTCGGCCAATTTATTCCTCCCTTGAAAAACAAAATACCCAACTGTTGGATTTTGGGGTTGAATTGTAATCACATTTTCTACATGCAATTCAGTCTTGAAAAAGAACAATTCGGTAGACTTCTTTATGACGATCGTTCAGACCATGGCAAATTTGCTTTGTCAATCAATGAATTCAACAATTAAAGAACGAACGATCATGTTTAAACGACTTAGCCTCCTGACCTTATTTTTCTCATCATCCTTATTTTTTGCACAATCGACCATTTCGGGAAACATCGCCGATCAGAGCGGTAATCCGATCGTTGGTGTCAATGTCTATTTGGAAGGCACCTACGATGGGGCCTCTACCAATGACGAGGGAAATTTTTCCTTTGAGACCACGGAAAAAGGCACCCAGACCTTGATTGCCTCAATGCTATCCTACGAAACCTATATGCAAACAGGCGACGTTTCCTATTTAAAGGATTTGAAAATCGAACTTAGGGAAGCCATCAATCAATTATCGGGCGTAACCCTTACGGCGGGAACTTTTGAAGCCGGTGATAATTCGAAAGTCTCGGTCTTAAAACCACTCGATATTGTCACGACTGCGGGTGCGTTGGGTGATTTTGTGGGGGCCTTGCAGACCCTGCCGGGCACCTCAACGGTAAACGAGGATGGACGATTGTTCGTTCGCGGTGGGGAAGCGGGCGAGACCCAGGTTTTTATAGACGGACTCCGCGTGTTCCAACCCTTTAGCGCAACGGCAAACAACATTCCCACCCGAGGTCGTTTTTCGCCATTTTTGTTTAAGGGAATCACCTTTAGTACAGGAGGATATTCCGCCGAGTATGGGCAGGCCCTATCGAGCGTACTCTTATTGAATACGACCGATGTACCCGACCAGGAAAAAACCGATATCGGTATCATGTCGGTCGGCGGAACTCTCGGCCACACAGAAATATGGGGCGATGAATCGCTGAGCATCAATACCTCATATATCAATTTGGCACCTTACCAATGGATTGTTCCCAATGAAATAGGGGCACATTGGAACAAGCCCTACGAATCTATTTCGGGCGAGGCCGTATTCCGAAGTAAAAAGGATAAAAGTATGTTCAAATTCTATACGGGATTCAATCAGGCCAATCTCGACATCGATCAGGAGGATATCAATTTTGACGAATTTGTCAATTTTAAATTGAAGAACAACAATCTTTATGCGAATACCTCGTACAAACATTTCTTCGAGAACGAATGGACGCTAGGTGCGGGGGCCAGCATCTCTTCCGATAGGAACGACATCGTTTTTCAGGCCAATGATATTGACACCAAGGAAACAGCGGCCCACTTGAAGTTGAAATTGAAGAAAAATTTTAGCAGCCGCTTTCAATTGAATTTTGGCGCCGAGCATTTTGTGATGGACTATCGGGAAGATTTTTTATCACCTGAGGGATTTACATTTGATTCCGGGTTTACCGATAATCTTAGTGCGGGTTTCGCGGAAGCTGACATTTTCTTCAGCAATAAATTTGCCATGAAGTTGGGCGTACGTGGGGAATATTCAGGCGCTTTGAAAGACGCCAACGTTTCCCCTAGAATTTCGCTGGCCTACAAGAGTAGTGAAAACGGACAATTTTCATTGGCCTACGGCGACTTCTATCAAAATCCGTTGAATGACTATCTAAAATTTGATCGAAGTCTGGATTTTGAGAAAACGTCCCATTACATTCTCAACTATCAGTACTTATCCAACGGAAAAACCTTTCGTGCGGAGGCCTATTACAAAGATTACGACAAGCTGACCAAATACGATACGCAATTTCCCCAATTTGATTCCGATTTCAACAATTTGGGAAGCGGCTATGCCTCAGGGTTGGATGTTTTTTGGAGGGATAACAAAAGCATCAAGAATCTCGACTATTGGGCCTCGTATTCCTATTTGAATACCGAACGCGACTATCGCGACTTTCGTGAAAGGGCCACCCCGAATTTTGCACCAAAACACAATCTCTCCTTGGTCACAAAGTACTTCATCGAAGATTGGCGGTCGCAGGTTGGCCTATCGTATAACTTTGCTTCCGGTAGGCCCTATGATAATCCGAATACACCGGAGTTTTACGCAGAAAAGGCAAAGCCGTTCAATAGCCTCAGCGTGAATTGGGCCTATTTGATTTCGCAACAGAAGATTCTGTATTTCTCGGTGAGCAATGCGACAGGTTTCCGAAATGTGAACGGGTATCAATATGCCGATACCCCAAATGCGAACGGAATCTTTGACAGACGGGAAATCAGACCGACTGCTGATGCTTTCTTTTTCGTAGGGTTCTTTTGGACCATCAGTGATGACAGAAGCAGCAACCAGCTGGATAATTTATAAAATACGAGGTTGGCATTTTGAAGTACGAATTGGTTCGGAAAAAAAGATTGGAAATTTTGAACTTCAACTAGTCATTTGGACTTCGACAAGCTCAGTCTGACATACGTTTTTGAATTTAACATTTGTGTTTGAACTTGAATTTGAGCTTGACACTTGAACTTGAGTTTGTCATTAGGAATGCCCCCAGTTATCCGGTTCATCGTTTTTGTTGGGTGACAGCCCTAGAACATCCCCTTGGGTATTGACGCCCAAGCCGATTACACTGCGGTTCACATAATTGAAATAACTGACCACTTGATTGATTTCGAGTATTTCCCCTTCAGAGAACCCGGCATCCCGAAGTTTTGAGAAATCCGTTTTGGTGACGCCCTGAATTTTTAAGGTCAACTTTTTGGCGTAGGCGGCCCCACTGGCATGTTTTGAATCGAAGTAAGACTCGGGCATGTCTTTCTTTACGGCCTGCAAAAACTGTTTCGACCGCTTTTCATCATCCAACAAACGTTTTAGACCGGCATAATGATGATCGAAACAATACATACAACGGTTAAGATAACTTACATATACACCCAGGGCTTCCAAATACCATTTGGGCAAGGTGTTACCAGAATGGTGCAAGACCGCTTTGTAAAGCACCATATGACCTTCTAGCGTATGGGGTCGTAGGCTGTGAATTTTTAATACGTTGTCTATAGCATTGCCAGGACCTTTTACCCGTTTATATAGACTTTTAAGTTTGCCTTTGGCCTCGTTGTAATCAATAGTTTCTATCCAACCCATTTGCTTTTGTTTATCGGGAATTAATCCTCTGGAAATATACCCAATTGGAATACAAAACTTGTCACTCCGATTGAATTTGGGTATCTTTTCTCCACTTTAAAACGCCCGTAAGAATGCAAGAGAAAGACCTTTCCGAGATCAAAAAAATGTTGCAAGAGCAGGGGTATATTGATGATGGTGCCATTGCCATGTCTATTTTCCTTGCCATGAAATTGGAAAAGCCATTGTTGGTCGAAGGTCCGGCAGGAGTGGGGAAGACCGAGATTGCAAAGGTAATGGCCAAGGCGATGAATACCGATTTGATTCGGCTACAGTGTTACGAAGGGCTTGATAGTACCCATGCCCTTTACGAATGGAACTATCAACATCAGTTGCTCTATCTTAAAATGCAAGAAGACAAGGATAAGAAGGTGGCGGATTTGGAACAAACTATTTTTTCGGATAGGTTTTTGTTGAAGCGACCCGTTCTTCAGGCGATCACGCATGACAAAAATCCGGTTCTCTTGATAGATGAAATCGATAGGGCCGATGAGGAGTTTGAAAGTTTTTTATTGGAAGTACTTTCTGATTGGCAGGTGACCATCCCAGAAATAGGGACCATTGAGGCCAGCAGTAGGCCACAGATCATTTTGACCGGTAATCGTACCCGCGAACTTTCGGAAGCTTTGCGTAGAAGATGTCTATACCTGTGGATAGACTATCCGACCTTTGAAAAAGAGTTGGCCATTGTATCGGCAAAGGTGCCCGAAATCGATGCGAAATTGGGCCAGCAGATTTGCGCCTTTATGAAAGAACTTCGAGAATTGAGATTGGAAAAGACCCCGGGCATCGCCGAAACGATCGATTGGGCCAGGGCATTGGCTGGTATGCACTTAGAACATTTAGACAAACAATTGGTCGAAGATACTTTGGGGGTGGTGCTAAAAGATTGGCAAGACATTCGCCATACCCAAGATTCACTTTCGGAATTGTTGGAGCGTACGGGTGTCACTTCACGGATTGTGTAGATGGAATAGATGCGCGATGCAGGATGTCTGATGTCAAAGTATAGGTAATTGATGCTCAAAATCGGACGTATGCGCTCTTCGTAAAATGGGAGATGATGGATTCGGTAATCTATTAAAACATTGACCAGCAGAATCGGCAAAAAAAGAAAATGGAAAATAAAGCCAAATTTAAGTTTGAAAAATTGCGTATTTGGCAAGATGCGATGGAAATGGGCGATGAGATGGACAAAATGGCAAACGAATTTCCAAGAAAAGAGGTATATAACCTATCATCTCAGCCTAGAAGGGCTTCCGATTCGATTGCCTTGAATATATCCGAAGGGTCTATAATACAATCAAAACCAGAATTCAGAAAGTTTATGGGGTATGCGATTCGATCTTTAGCAGAAGTGGTTACTTGTTTGCACAAAGCTAGGAATCGTAAATATATAAACGAAGATACCTTCAAAAGGTACTACAACGGTTCTTACAAATTGATGAATTCGATGATTGCTTTTCGAAACAAAATTTGATTTCATTATAAATGATACCAAGGATTTGATAACTAAGTTCAACCTTTAATTTTCGACATCGTGCATCGTGCATCGAGCATCCCTTACCAAACCAAAATTTCGGCCCATGTGGTTTTGCTCTGCCGCTTTCTACGAAAAAAGGGCTTTTCAATAGGTGCCCTTGAAGAAGCAGAAGCGTTAAGGGCAATTACTTTTCTTCCTATCCACAAAGAGGAATATTTTAGGGCCGCATTAAAAACGGTACTTTCAAAAAGTGCTTACCAACGACAAGGTTTCGACGAATTGTACCTGGAGTTTAAGGATGAATTAAAAAAGTCCGCAGATTCCAAGGTCAAGGAAAAGGAAGAGACGAAGGAAAGGAAATCCGAATCTGAAAAGGCCCAGGCCCAGTTTGAATCCCTAAAAAACTGGTTGAACCTTCGCGCTTTTGAAGAAGAGCAGCAAATGGCTTCATACAGTGATATGGAAGTGCTCACCCGAAAGCATTTTTCAGATTTGAGCAATAAAGAGATGCAGTTGATGATGCGCCTTTTGAAGAAAGTTGCCAGGAAAATTGCACATGAAAAAAGCCGCCTGAAAAAGAGATCGCGGCAAAAAAGGAACGTCGACCTAAAAGGCACGATTAGGGCCAATATGCGCCGAGGGGGAGATTTGACCGAAATACGGTTCAACCAAAAAAAAGAAAGGAGGTTGAAGCTTGTATTGCTCTGTGATGTGAGTCGATCTATGGATTTATACAGCCGCTTTTTCGTTCACCTGATCTATGCATTTCAAAATGCCTATGACAAAATAGAGACCTTTGTATTTAGTACCGCTTTGCACCGAGTCACCGAGTTACTCGACAACCACGAGTTTGACAAAGCCTTTGAAATGATTTCAGATCGGGTGCCCCAATGGTCGGGCGGTACAACCATAGGTTCTTGCCTAAATGATTTCGTCGAAGGTTACGGGTATCATTTATTGGACAAAAAAACAATAGTCCTGATCTTGAGCGACGGCTGGGATACAGGGAGCCCGGAGACAATGAAGTCTGCGATGCAGGCCATATACAAGAAATCGAAGAAAGTGATTTGGTTGAATCCCTTGGCAGGTAGCCTTGATTTTTCGCCGGATGTCTTGGGCATGAAAACAGCTTTGCCCTATATCGATGTGTTGGCCTCGGCACATAACCTAGAGAGTTTGAAGCGGGCAATTTCCCAGATAAGAAAGAAAAGAAATCTGCTGAATCGCGAATACATTTAGCTTGCGAATGGGATATCCTTAAAAACTGCTCCCATTTCTTATTTATACTCCATAAAAATTGCCAAAAAAGTATATATTCCACAACATATTTTTTATCTTGAAAGGCTTATTCCTCAAAGATGCAAATTAACGGAACCTATCGACTAAATGCTCCCACAGATGTGGTCTGGAAGATGCTGATGGATCCCGAAGTTCTAGAAAAGGTCACTCCCGGAATTAAAAAACTCGAGCCTCTTGAAGAGGATGTCTACAATGCAATCAGCGAAGTAAAAATCGGCCCTGTACGCGGTAGCTTTGAAGGAAAACTTTCTGTGAAAGACAAGATAGAGCAGCAGCGTTGTGTATTGGTCGTCGACCAAAAGAGCAAGTCGGGCAATGTGGTGGCCGAAATCGGGATGCAGTTCGTTGCCCAAGAGGATGGAAAGACCCAGATCGCATATACGGGTGAGGCCAAGCTTTCGGGAATGCTGGCGCGCATGGGGCAACGCATTATGAGCGGTGTTGTGAGCACCTTGTCAAAACAATTTTTTCAAGCCTTCGAAAAGGAATTGGAGGCTGCCGAAACCTAGAAAATTTAGAAGAAAGACTTTAATAATTTAAAACGGACACTTATGAATATTTCAATAACGGTAAATGGGAAAGTCCATTCCCATGACGTTGAACCCCGCATGATGTTGTCACAATACCTTCGGGAGGTCTTAGACCTTACCGGTACCCATATCGGGTGCGATACCAGCGGATGCGGAGCCTGCACGATCACTATGGATGGCGATGCGGTCAAATCGTGTACACTTTTGGCGGTTCAGGCCGATGGTTGTGAGATTACCACCATTGAGGGAATGGCGACCAATGGACAAATGCATCCGATACAGGAAGCATTTAAGGAAAACCATGGGCTTCAATGCGGATTTTGCACCCCAGGTATGGTCATGACCGCTGCCGATATCCTTAAGAACAATCCGAATCCGAGCGAAGAGGAAATCCGTCACGGACTCGAAGGTAATTTCTGTAGGTGCACGGGCTATCACAATATTGTCAAATCGATACAGCATGCCGCTGAAAAAATAAACGGGTAATTATGGAAACATTTATAGGAAAACCGATAAAGCGACGTGAAGATGCCCGTTTTCTAAAAGGGGCGGGAAAATATACCGATGATATAAAGCTACCCAAAATGGCCCATACGGCTTTCGTTCGAAGTCCGTACGCACATGCCAAGATACTTTCGATAGATACCTCGGAGGCTGAAAAGGCCGATGGGGCCATAGCCGTTTATACGGCCAATGATGGCTGTGGGGAATATGGCGTACCCTGTGGCTGGCAAGTCGATTTCAAGAACGGCGAAACGATGCGCGAACCAAAACATCCGCTGTTGGCAAAAGGCAAGATCAGACATTTGGGCGAGGCGGTGGCCATTGTAGTGGCCGAGACTTTGGAACAAGCCCGAGACGCCGCCGAGCTGGTCGAAGTTGATTATGAAGAACTGCCGGCAGTTACCGATGCCAAAGCGGCCATGGAGCCCGGAGCTCCCAAAGTACACGATGAATGGGAAGACAATGCGGCCTTCGATTGGTGCATCGGCAATGATAGGGCAGAAGTCGAAGCTGCCCTGGCCAGTGCACATCATGTCACGGAAATGGAATATCGCAACAACCGATTGGCACCAAATGCCATTGAGCCCAGAAGTTATATTGCCGATTATGACGTGAACGGCGATAAATGGACGTTGTATACAAGCACCCAAAACCCACATTTGATCCGTCTGCTGTTGTGTGCCTTTGTTTTGGGAATTCCCGAGCACAAGGTGCGCGTGGTTTCCAAGGATGTAGGTGGCGGATTTGGCAGTAAAATATACCACTATACCGAGGAGGCTTTGCTCACTTGGATTTCAAGGGAAATTGGGCGGCCGGTAAAATGGACCTCTGACCGTAGCGAGGCTTTTTTGACCGATGCCCATGGTCGTGACCATGTGGTAAAATCGAAAATGGGTTTTGATAAGGATGGAAAAATTGTTGCCCACCTTACAGATGAATTTTGTGCCATGGGGGCCTACCTATCGACCTTTGCGCCTGCCGTACCGACCTATTTGCACGGAACGCTTTTTCAAGGCGTATATACGACGCCTTTGATTCATTTGAATGTAATAGCACCCTTCACGCATACGGTGGTCGTCGATGCCTATCGCGGCGCCGGAAGACCGGAAGCAACCTATTTACTCGAGCGCATGTTGTCAAAGGCGGCCAAGGAAATGGATATGGATCCTGCCGAAATCCGTTTTAAGAATTTCATTCCACCCTTTGATGGCGTAAACGAACCAGGTTACCAGACGCAGGTAGCCCTGCAATACGATAGTGGCAACTATGAAGGAACCCTCAAAAGGGGATTGGAAATGCTGGGCTATGAAGATTTCAGAAAAGAACAGGAAGCGGCAAGAATGAGAGGAAAGCTATTGGGCGTTGGAATCTCGACCTATATCGAGGGATGTGGTATCGCCCCATCGGCCGTTGTAGGCTCGCTTGGTGCCCGGGCCGGACTTTATGAAGTGGGACATGTTCGCGTGCAACCTACCGGAAAGGTGCAGGTCTTGACCGGGGCACATTCGCACGGGCAAGGCCATGAAACGGTTTTCGCCCAATTTGTTGCCGACAAACTCGGAATCGCAATGGACGATGTTGAAATCGAGCACGGCGATACCGACCAGGTGGCCTTTGGCATGGGAACCTATGGCTCCCGTAGCTTGGCTGTAGGCGGAAGCGCCATTATAAAAAGTATCGATAAGGTTTTGGAGAAGGGGGCTAAAATTGCCGCCCATAAATTGGAGGCTGCCGAGGATGATCTCGAATACGCCGAAGGCAAATGGACGGTCAAGGGTACCGATAAGTCGATTTCGTTCGGTGATGTTTCGTTGACAGCCTATGTGCCGCACGATTACCCTGAAGGTCTGGAGCCCGGTCTCGATTTTTCAAGTTTCTATGACCCGACAAATTTCACATATCCGTTTGGGGCGCACATTGCGGTCGTCGAAGTGGATGCGGAAACCGGTAAAGTCGATTTGCAACGTTTCGTAGCCTGTGACGATGTCGGTAACGTAATGAACCCTATGATCGTTGACGGGCAGATTCATGGAGGAGTGGTGCAGGGCGTAGGTCAGGCATTGTTGGAAGAAGTGGTATATGATGAAGGGGGGCAGATGATTTCAGGTTCCTATATGGATTATGCCATGCCCCGGGCCGATGATGTACCCAGCATTGAAACCGATAGAACTACTACACCTTGTCCGCATAACCCATTGGGAGTCAAAGGGGCCGGGGAGGCTGGTGCCATTGGCTCAACGCCAGCGGTTGTAAATGCGGTTGTCGATGCCCTGTCACATTTAGGAGTCTCCGATATCCAAATGCCGTTGACTCCGCAAAGGGTATGGAAGGCGATGCAGGCGCAGGCTTAATGCGCGAAGCACGGAGCATGAAGATTGAGACGATAGATTTCACACTTCGAGCCTCGAGCTTCCAACTTCTAACCTTTGAAAAGGACAAAAGGTGAAGAAACCGCAATAGCAATTAAGAACAAAAAAGTTTAAACAAACAATATATAAAATGATTCCAGCAAAATTCGATTATAAAAAGGTAAGCTCGGTAAAGGAGGCCGTCGATTTATTGGACGAACATGGCTACGATGCCAAAATATTGGCCGGGGGCCATAGTTTGTTGCCGGCCATGAAACTACGCTTGAACAGACCGGAAGTCTTGGTCGATATCAGTGGCATAGATGGAATGGACTCAATATCAGAGGACGGGGACGAAATTGTTGTTGGTGCGAATTGCACGCATACGGCAATCGCGAATTCCGATTTGGTAAGTTCACAATTGAATGTTTTGGCGCAGGCCGCGGGTAGCATCGGTGATGTTCAAGTACGAAATCGGGGTACCCTCGGAGGCAGTTTGGCCCATGCCGATCCCTCATCGGATTATCCGGCGACGGTTTTGGCCTGTGATGCGACCATCGAAGCTGAAGGGAAAAATGGCAAACGTTCCATAGCCGCTACCGATTTCTTTCAGGGGATTTTTACCACGGCCCTGAAAGACGATGAGATCATCACATCAGTTCGTTTTCCAAAGGTATCCAATGGCAACTATCAAAAGTTCTTTCAGTCCGCTTCGCGATTTGCGGTAGTCGGTGTTGCCGTGGTCAAAGATGGCGATACGGTGAAAGTGGGGGTGACTGGTGTTTCCGATACACCCTATCGCGCTTCTGCCGTTGAAAGTGCTTATTCAGGAAATGCCGAAGAGGCGGCCGAACACGCCGTTGAAGGCGTTGAGGTAATGAGTGACCATTTTGCCGATGCCGAATATCGTTCACATTTGGCAAAGGTTATGGTCAAAAGAGCGTTGGAGGCTTAGCTAATAATACTGTCAAATCGAGCGGAGTCAAGATGTCATGCTGAACCTTTCGATTGTGCTAAAGACAGACTCCGTCAAAGGGCGAGACCTATTAAAATTAATAGTAACTTTAAATCAAATACCCCCGATATCCAAATCGGGGTTTTTTATTCGTACAAACCCAAAATGATGAGAAGTGTACCGATACTTTTATGGGGCCTACTGGCTCTTTCATGGAATACCTTTGCACAACAACCAGCCGTGGATACTACAAAACATGCAGGACTCATTTCAATGGACATTTCGATGCCCCTTTCGGTGCTGTACAGTAGGGGTGAAGAAGCGCATGCCAAACAACAGGCAGCCCTTGTTGCTGAGGCCTATGAATTTTTAGCGGATATCATGGGGCCGAAAGAAGCGAACTGTCTGCTGGTGGTCTCTGAAACCGATTGGGCGACCAATGCCTATTCTCCCGTGTCTGGTATGCCTGAATACTATAAAGGAAATTTGATCGTAGGGGCAGGGCAGAACAGTATGGCCGATGGCTATGAACAAATGATCGGGGATTTCCCTCCTGAGATGACGGCAGACCTACAAACCGTGTATACCAATGCCAAGGGCGAATTCGATATGCAGCTTTTTTTTGATAAGCTTTCTGTTCATGAACTGACCCACAGTTTTCAAGACCCCCAGAATTCAGATGGCTTTTCCATGAGTCGCTGCTTAGAGGAAATACATGCCAATATGGGGCTCTACGCCTTTTACAAAAGCAAGAAACCCAGTGAATTGAAATACGTCATGACCTTGGTGGATTTTAGCCTGAACAACCCACCACCCGATCCGCAGTACACTAGCTTGGAGGATTTCAATACCCACTATTATGATCTCTCGCCCGGCGATTATGGCTTTTATCAAATGAAATTTACCAAAGCCGCCCAGCAAATTATTGATAAACTTGGCAATGCAATTCTAAAACCCCTCAATGACTTTCTCATTAAATATGACGAAAGCTGGGCAAAAAAATTGGATGAAGCCGCCTTTAAAAAACGACTTGCCGAAGAAGTTGACCCCTATCTTGTGGAAGTCATAGAGGCGTGGTAAAATCTACGGTTGCCTGAGCGTCGATATACCACCTTGAGCAAAGTCCAATGATCTAATAGGTACGGACCATCTTACTAATGGACCAATGGTCACATGGGGGTTTCCTCTTTCTCATATTCATGGCAAATTAAAATAAACCCTAATTTAGAAGCGAAGGCGCAAAACGAAAATAGAGTTTTCGGTAGTGGTACTTATGGCAATCGGCCAATATGACAAAAGAAATTCCGCATATACAATTCAAATCCAATTATTCCCAAGTAAAGGGAATTGAAATTATTACCATAGAAAGCCTGGTTCAGCGAAAAGATAATTTAAACCACTTTCCTGAAAAAGCGCATCAGTTGAACTTTTCCTTGTTGGTATTTTATTCAGGGGGCAAGACCAAACATCTTGTGGATTTTGTTTGGCATGAAGCGCGCAAAAACACTTTCTTCTATCTATCAAAGAATCAGGTAAATGCCTTCAAGTTTACCAAAGGCGTACGCGGTTTTATCATTCTTTTTACAGAAGAATATTTTAAAGCACAATTGAATAAACTTCCCAATAATGCTGTTTTACGTTTATTCACCTCACATCTATTTTCGCCAAAAATTCAAATCCCTGAAAGTTCCAACGTTCCAAAATATATCCAATTGTTATATGAGGAGTTTTACAATGCCAAAGATGAGTTCAACAAGAAGAATATTGTCGATGCCCTGTACACCATTATTTTTTCAAAACTGGAACAGCTGAAACAGTATCAGACTTTCCATTTGAACGAAATAAATACCTTGGAAGCCTTTTTAAAGTTTAAGTCACTTTTGGAGCGGCATTTTACGGAAAGTCGAAATGCGGATTTTTATGCCAGAAAAATGAACATCACCTACAAACATTTAAATGTTATTTGCAAGGAAGTTGCTAATGTGACCGCAAAAAAATTTATCGATGAGTTTATGATTTTGGAAGCTAAAAGACAGCTGATCAATTCTACGATTAAAAGTACCGAACTTGCTTTTTCACTGGGCTTTGAAGAACCGACGAACTTTGTAAAGTATTTTAAAAAACATACGGGATTAACCCCTAATATGTTCAAAAAATCCTACCTATAGCATTCAAAGGTTCGATATTTACCATTTTTATCTTCATTTTAACCAACGGATATCTCCGCTGTTGGAATAGTTTTGCTCAAGTTTAACAGTAACAATTATGAAAAATAGCACCTTGGCATTTGTACTGATCACCACATTGGTCTCATGCAAGAACGAAAAAAAGAAAGAAGTAATTACAAACGAACAAAAACAAGTAAAAATGGAATTATCAAACAAAGAAAAAGGGGTAGCTCTTTTGAGAAGCCTTGAGACTGGGGATCAAACAGCCGTCGGTTACATCAATGCAGAGAATTACGTTCAGCATAATTTGTCCGTCGCAGATGGTTTAGAAGGATTTGGGGCCGTATTGCAAAATGCACCTGAAGGCGGTTTTAAGGCAAATGTGGTGAGGTCTTATCAAGATGGGGATTATGTCTTCACACACACGATTTACGATTTTTTTGGACCGAAAATAGGATTTGACGTTTTTAGGTTTGAAAATGGACAGATCGTTGAGCACTGGGACAACTTGATCGAGGTAGCACCACCAAACCCCAGTGGACATACCCAAACAGATGGACCAATCGAATCGAGCGACCATGGAAAAACTGAAGCGAACAAAACATTGGTGAGTGATTTTATTTCCACTATTTTGATGAAAGGCGAAATGGACAAACTTGCCAATTATATCGACATCGGGGTGGAAAACTACATTCAGCACAATCCTGCTATCGGCGATGGGCTATCCGGACTCGGCCAAGCATTGGAAGGTATGGCAAAACAAGGAATTACCATGGAGTACAAAACCATACACAAAGTGCTGGGGGAAGGTAATTTTGTATTGGCCATCAGCGAAGGCGCATTTGCTGGCAACGCCACCTCGTACTATGATTTATTTAGAGTGGAAAACGGAAAAATTGTTGAACATTGGGATGTCATGGAAACCATACTGCCCGAATCTGAATGGAAAAACACGAACGGTAAATTCAATTTTCCAAACTAAGATTCGAGTCGGATCGATTTGTTGATGATATCCGCTAAAGAAGCATCTTAACATGAAAAGTTATACTGTACCGCCACAAACCCGAATAGGACATGTTCATTTAAAAGTGTCGGATTTGAACAAGGCCCTAGAATTTTATCGGGATTTATTGGGATTTGAAATCACCACTTTTTTGGGAGACCAAGCCGCTTTTTTGTCGGCTGGCGGATATCATCACCATATCGGGTTGAACACCTGGCAAAGTAAAAATGGCCCAAAACCCCCAAAGAACAGTGTTGGATTGTTTCATACGGCGATTTTATACCCAACACGCAAAGATTTGGCGTTGGTTTTAAAACGCTTAAACAAACATGGGTATCCAATAACCGGAACGGCAGATCATGGCGTTTCCGAGGCCATCTACCTCAACGACCCAGACGGCAATGGTGTGGAACTATATTGGGATAGACCCAAAGATCAATGGCCCAAAAGCGAAGATGGTCGTATAGCCATATATACCAAAGCCTTGGATTTGGCCGATCTTTTAAATGAAACCGATAAGTAAAGGCAGCTATGAAAATGAATTGGTTTGTTCTTTTATGCATATTGATTCAATTAGCGGCCTGCACCAACAAAAACCCGGAAACTATGAAACCCTATGTAATCGAAGTAACGACTTTTAAATACAAATCAACTGTGGATACGGACACTTTTTGGTCAGAAGATGCAAAAGTTCAAGCGAACTATACCAGTAGGCAACCGGGATTCATAAGTCGGGAAAGCGGCTATTCAGAAGATTCGAACGAAGTACTGGTGCTGGTGCGATGGAAAACCGCAACGGATGCCGATGCCTCGATGCACAAATTCATGGAAGACAAATCGGTTACCGATTATGTAAATATGATTCAGGCAAGCACCATGCAAATGACGCGATATAAGGCAAATTAATCTTTCGGTTATCGTAGTTGTGGTGGCGGTATAGGTGAAGTCCTTACCGCTACTTTTTTTGGCAACCGCCGAAGTACGCGTTTTTATCGATCGGCATACTTGGCCACGACAAGGTCGCCCCATTCGGCTATGGATTTTAGAAGCGGAATCAATGTTTTTCCAAAATCGGTCAACGAATATTCTACTCTCAAAGGGGGTTTGGTCGTGTATACCTTCCGTTTTACAACACCGTCTTCCTCCAAGGTTTTTAATTGCAGGCTCAGGGTACGTTCGGTAACACCGCTCATTTTTTTTCGGAGTTCATTATAACGGAGCGGCCCTTCCATTAAATAAAATAGAATGACCGTTTTCCATTTGCCTCCTATAATACCCATGGTCACACTCGTACAACAAGGGTACTCCTTGCCTTTTACCTTATACATAATAAGATTTTTTCAAATAAAGCGCTACTATACTTTTTGACCGTTATTGCAAAGATAAATTACTATACTTAGTTTTGCAACTATAAAAATTATAGTAAAAACAAACAATTATAGAAATGAGTTTTATTGAGACCATGGAACAGCGTTATACGACTAAAAAGTATGATGCGTCAAAGAAAATTGAAAAGAACAAAATCGAAGAGCTCAAACGAATTTTACAACTTAGCCCGTCTTCCATAAACAGTCAACCTTGGAAATTCACCTTTGTCTCCGACAAGGATACGAAGCAGCGACTTTCTGAGGTATCATGGTTGAATACGTCTAAAGTTCTTGATTGTGACACCGTGTTGGTATTTAGCAGAATAGACAATATTGCCTTATTTGAAGAGCAAATTGAGAGGGAGCTTCCGAAAGGCGCGGTCGACTATTACAAAGAATTTATAAAGCCTTGGTCAGATGAACAAATAAAAGCTTGGTTCGACCGCCAGGTTTATTTGGCCCTGGGTGTTCTTTTAAGTGCATGTGCGAATATGGGTATCGACGCGACCCCAATGGAAGGTATCGAACCGGCGAACTATGATAAAATTTTAGGACAAAGTGAGTATGCCTCTATCGTTGCGGCAGCCATAGGTTATCGGGATGAAGATGATTTTAACCAGCCGAACAAAAAGCCCAAATCGAGAATGAGCATCGAAAAAGTTATCGAAACAATTTAATCAAGGAATCATTATCTGATTGAGGTAAAAGATGACTTAATTTGAGCCAAAGGAAAGTGTGATTTGCAATTCAAATTTGTGAAAGGGGGCTCTTTTTCTTTCGGTAATTTTTCGGAACGGTCTTTGATACCAACATTTCATGACCATTCACGCATTTCAGATATGTCGCCTGATTTTCTTTTTCGGAGGATTGTTGTTGTTTGCGTGTAGTCCGAACAATGATCTAGAAACTCCCATTCCAAATTCTGAAACCATGGAAGACGATGGAACGACCACCGGCCGCGCGGGCGATTCGAAAACCCCAAGAATTTTATCCAAGGAAGAAATCTTGGCCTATTTTGATACGCTTATAACCAATGAGCAGCTCATTGTAGGCCAGCAATGTGGTGATGCCCCTGATACCACCGCCGAATTCTACAATACCTATGTGGATCAATTGGTCGACGAAACCGGAAGGCACGTCGGTTTAATAGGGGCCGATTTTGGATGGTTCTCCGGCAGTGATTACCCAGTAGAGACATTGATCGACCATTGGGACAATGGTGGATTGGTCACCGTAAGTTGGCATGCCGATAATCCGTTTGTCGATGGCACGGATGTATATTGGAACACCGTTGAGAACAAAGATAAGATCGATTTGACCTCACTCTTAAAGGATGCGCCGCAAACCGAGGCCTGGACGAATTATCGCATCGAACTCGATAAAGTGGCGGGGGCTTTGCAAAAGCTTCGAGATGCGAACGTTACGGTAATCTGGAGGCCTTTTCATGAGATGAACGGTGATTTTTTTTGGTGGGGCATTAATGCCCATAGCGACAAACAAACCAATGAGAATGACTATAAGGCGCTGTGGATAGACCTGTACAATACCTTCAGATGGGATTATGGCTTGGATAACCTGATCTGGACCTATTCGGTAGTTCCCAGCATGACTTGGTATGCCAATGTCACAGCCTATTACCCGGGTTCCGATTATGTCGATCTGGTGGGTATGGACTACTATGGAACCCATCCTGATTTTCCCCATTATGAAGAACTGAAATCTTTGGGAAAAACCGTTGTCATGTCGGAAATCGGTCCTGGTGAGGAAGGTTACGGCAATTGGAACATGATGGAAGTTGTGGAAAAACTAAAGGGCAAGGCCGCTTACTTTCTACAATGGCATAGCTGGAACGGCGCCGGTGTGGCCATTAAGGACAATATGAACGCTATTGAAATGATGAATAACGAGTCGGTTATCACCCGCGAAGAATTATTGCCCATATCTTTTTAGTTTTTGCGCTGCTCGGGTACTTGTCCCCAGTAATTGTATTTACCCGGCAATATCTTGATCGTGTTTCCCGTTAAATTTTAAAAAAGTACGGGCTATGCAAAGATTGTTTTTTCTTTTGGCGGCAGTGACCATGATGTCTTGTTCCGATGATGCTGACCCAAACGGTGAATCGACACCAGAGTTTCGTTCTTTCTATATGGGCTTTACGGCTTTTCCTTATGACTTTAGTGTTGATGCCCAATTAGAGACCTATAAAAATGTGGCGAGAGAGGGGGACCTGTTTCTAAATCACCTTGATCATGGTGTCCCTTGGGACGAGGCCTTGAACGACTTGCCCTTTCCGACAGAAGTACAAACGAGTATCGATGCCACGAAATCTGGCTTGAATCCTGGTACAAAAATTTTGCTCACGACCACGCCCACCAATCAGACCCGGGATGACATTGCCGAGTACTGGAACGACAATGGAAGCCATCAGCCTTTACCAAACCTTTGGCAAGGCAAGACTTTTGACGATCCAGATGTCATATCGGCTTTTACCAAATATTGTAGACGGATTATCGATGCCGTACAACCAGATTATTTTGCCTATGGAATAGAGGTAACGGCGGCGTTCACCAAAGATGACGAGAATTACACACAGTTCTTGACCTTGATCCAAAATGTCTACCCCGCATTGAAATCTGAATACCCCGACCTTCCCATTTTCTTGACTTTTCAAGATCGCTCGTTCAACAACACCCATCAAGAATTGTTGGCAATTACCAAAACCATGCTGCCCTACTCAGATTTCATAGCGATCAGCAGCTATCCCTTTTTAGACTACGGAAATCTGACCAGAGATGCCAATCCGGACCTTTTTGCTGACCTTTGGCTCAAGGAATTTAGAGACCTCGACAGTTCAAAGCCGTTTGCCATCTCAGAGACGGGTTTCTGCGCTGACGATCTGGTCATCGAGAATCTGGGTGTCAACGTGAAGGGGAAGGCCGAATGGCAAGAAGCCTATATGACCAAACTTTTCGAGCAGGCAAATACGCTTGATGCTGAGTTTCTGGCATGGTTCGTTTACAGGGATTATGATTTGTTATATGAGGCCACCGCCAATCCTCCCGACATTCTTAAAGTGTGGCGTGATAATGGTCTTCTCGATGGGGAAGGCAACCAAAGACCATCGCATTTGGTATGGCTCGATTGGATGTCAAGACAGAAAAATTGATTGTTATTTTTTGGTCTTCTTCTTGCTGCTTTTGGCAAGCGGATTGAAATCCAAACACTTTTGAATCCAATATTCCAAATCGTCATCAAGGTCGATCCCCTCTTCTGTGACAAAAACGTAACCCTTCATCGGGCGTCCCGTAAACTTCATTTCGGTGCAGTGTTCTTTTTGCAAGGCAGCTTCGTATTCATCTACACCAACCCGACACATTAAAAAGGAAGAATTCGAAGCTTTGTCGATATGCATTCCGAAACACATTTTACCATCGACCATAAAGCAGAGGCCGCCCATCATTTTCTTTTCTTCAAATGAAACAGATTTCTGCTTCAATATTTGCCGCGACCTGTCGGCCAAAAGTTCATCGTATGCCATAATGATCAAATATCTGCTTTTGAAAAATTTTCATGTTCAATCGGATTTCCCTGCAACCTTCTTAAAAAGGCAAGTTGCCCAATATGGGTAAGAATATCACTTAAAGGCCCATTGATTAGCCTTTTGGAAGTCTCATCGGCCAATTCTTCTTTAGACAGAATGGACTTCATAATTTTTAGATTTGAATGGAGGTCTTCCAAAATGTCGCCTGTTTTATCGATAGCCATTGACGAATCGATTATTCTAAGACCATAAGCGCTTACATCGACCAAATGTGAAAGAATCTCATAGGGAGACCTTGATTCATTTCCCAGCTTGTAGTCAAAATATTCCTGATCCGCATTGTGCAGGCTTTTGTCCAAACGATAGACGATGATATTTAGAAGTTGAATGAGCTCTTTGTTCATATACGGTTCTTTCGAAATTATCTATAATGTACCTTTTTCAGTTGACTTTTCCGATATTTTCCTTAAAATCCATTGTCGCTCATTCTCTGAAGAGGTCAGGGCCATGGCCTTTTTAAGGTGCCCTATTTGCTTTTCACTGTTTGAATTTTCATATAACTCGGCCAACAGCAAATGGTACATGTGATTTTTTTGAAGTTTGATTTTCAAGGCTTCCTTAAGCGCTTCATCTTTGGAGCGGGCCATGGCCAAGGCATAGGTGCGATTCAGGGCGGTCATGGGCGAGTACTCGATTTGCAGCAAGCGGTTGTACGATTGTAGAATATTCTCCCATTTTGTCTTCGGATCCATTTCATTGCGTGTGTGCCAAAAGGCAATGATGGCTTCCAAGTGATATTTGGTTACTTTATTTCCGCAGCCCGAACGATTTAGAAAAAGCTCCCCTTTGGCTATCAGTTCTTTATCCCAATCCGCCGTATTTTGTTCATGATATGTGATTTGTCCGCCATTTTCATCGATCCGAGCATCGAAGCGGGAGGAGTGAAAGCAAAATAATGCCATTAGGGCATTTGCAGATGGCGTGTTGGTCATCTCCGAATTCAAGAGCACGTAATTCAAACGCATGGCTTCAATGCACAATTCTTTGCGTATCTTTTTTTCAGAACTGGAGGAATAGTACCCTTCATTAAATAAAAGATAAAGTACAACGAGTACATTTTGCAGTCGCCTTTCCAAGAGCTTCGTTGGAGGCATTTTAAGTTCGACATCGTTACCCCGCAGTTTTTCCTTTGCCCGATACAGCCTTTTATTTATGGTCTCCTTGCTGGTTAGAAAGGCGGTCGCAATCTCGGGAATGCTGAATCCGCATAGAATACGAAGGGCAAGTGCAATTTGCGCCTCAGACGAAATCACCGGATTACAGACCGCGAAGAACATCTTGAGCTGACTGTCTTTGATGTTATGCTCAGAGAGATCTATTTCATCGATTTCAGAGCTGGAAGCTCGGTTTTCGAATTCGGGCTTGATTTTTTCACGAAAGACTTTTGCCCTGCGAAAGGTATCCCTTGCCTTGTTTTTGGCAACCGTATAGAGCCATGCCTTGGGATTTTCAGGAACACCTTTAAGCCCCCAGGTCTCTGAAGCTGCCAAAAAAGTATCGCTTACCAAGTCTTCGGCCAACTCAATATTTGCCAGGCCGAAGGTCTTACAGAGCACGGAAACGATTTTACTGAATTCCGTTCGAAACAATTCGGGTATGAGACCTTTGTTTTCCATACTAAAGAAAGTGAACTAAAGCTAGCCCACTTTCTTGATTTTGTGGTCGGGGTTTTCTCAATTCTCAAAAACCATTACATCGCGCACTTCTACCTTTCCAGTGGGTATCGTAAGTATTGGGCAACCTTCTGACAGTTTCACAGCCTCATCCAAATTTTCGGCTTTTACAATCATATAGCCACCGACGATTTCCTTGATTTCGGCATACGGCCCATCAGTTACGACGCCCTCAGTGGTCACCGTCTTTCCCTGCGACCCAAGGGCATTTGTGCTGACGAATTTTCCTTGGGCGGCGATACCACCGATCCAGTCTTGCCAAATTTGCATGACCGCCTGCATTTCTTCGGGGGTCTGTGCCGAGTTGTCAATGTTCTCCGTTCTAAAAATCATCATAAATTCGCTCATAATCTTATATTTTTCTTTGTTTATATCCGTGGGACGATCCAATAGGAAAGATCGGGACATAAAAATGCGAATTTTTCTTTTGAAAGAACCTTTCTAGAAATGAAAGGTTTTAAAAAGGAGGGCGAAAGGCCAGTGTTTACCTAATCTAAAAAGTTTCTGTCGAAGCTAAAAGGCTGCTCTTTATTCGGATTGACAACCACTTGCACGGCGTTTGCGCCTCCCTCGATCTGAACCCTCAATAGGTTCATTTCTTCATAAGGCCTGTTCATAAACCAAAAATGGCCGTCACCTTGCATATAAAGTATTGGCTTGTCAAAATCGTTCGCCACCGATCGAAGTACGTCGGTAAACGGCTTGAATTTATCAGGACCGAGCTCCACCATGTTTGCATGGCCGAAAATGACCAATGCCTTTGAATCATCTTTATGGGCGGCGACCACTTCCTGAAGAAAATTGCCATTGTCAGCAAGGCGAGTGTCCCATTCTGCTTGGTCATGAACATCACTTCCGACAAGGTTGAGTCCCATAAAAATGACGTTGTCTTGCACCCAGGTAAAATTCTCCTGCCGGTCTTCTTGATAGGTAATGGTGTGCTCAAATGCCCAATTCTGATGAAAGTTTAGAAAGTATTGGTTCCACAATTGAAGGGCCGCTTGAGGATTATCACAATCATTGTATTCATTGTCGCCTAAGAGCATAAAGGTCGGTGTGGTAAATTCTTTTAAAATTCCATTGACATCCTGGTAGACCGGCTCATCACAGGGATCGGCACCGGGTTTGATGTCGCCCACATGTACCACGAACTCCGATTTTGCCTTTGTGTTATGCGCTTGAATCATTGAAATCAACCCGTCGCGCTGGTCCGAATTGTAAGGTACATCCCCAATTACCGTAAAAATCACCGTATCCAATGAATTGGTAGGGGGAGTGGTATCCTTAGGTTCAATGGTATCGGTCGGATCTTCGCCGTCTTTGGGCACATCGTCATTTTTGGAATTACACGATAGAACCAATACCAAAATGAAACTCAGCGATATATGCAAAAAGCGCATTGTTATGTTCATGGCAACTTTCTTCTAAGACTTGAACGCTAAAATGAATAAACTTAGTATCGGGCACCAAAAGTGCCCAAGTGAAGTGTTTAGTGAGGGTTGCCTGTAAAAGTAATGAATTTAAGGGCATTTGGCAATAAAAAGGTAATAACGGCATAGTCGGTTCACTTATTTATTAGTGGTGGCCGAATTACCATTGGATAGGTATTTGTTTCTTCGAACAAGACCTTTCGTGCGAAAAGACAAAAGGGATACATTTTAGAAATGTATCCCTTTTGTCATGTGATAAATATAGCCCTGATTAGAAGCTGAGTGATTGATTCGTCCAACGAATTCGTTTGCTATCTTGTCTGTTGCTCAGTAGAGCGAACTTTCGAGACTCCGTTGGATGATTGACCTGCCTGACGGCAGGCAGGTTGATGAATGATTTCATGGTACTGTCATTTATTGATTGAGGTACTGCAAATCGTGATTAGCGATTAAAGTTCCTGTACTGTGCCCATTGGGCTCTCTTACTGTTGCTAAGTGAAGAGAAGTACTGTCCTGTTCTTGATTCTGTTGCCGTTTTGTTGAATGATGCTTTCATGATATTTTCGTTTTTTGATGTTGTTTATTGTTGTTTTCTTTTTGAATTATCTATTATAATTTCTGTACTGTGCCCATTGAGCTCTCTTGCTGTCGCTCAAAGTTGAAAAGTACTGTCCGGTTCTTGATTCTGTTGCTGTTCTGTTAAATGATGCTTTCATGATGTTATGTTTTTAATGTTGTTGTTTTTTAATGATGGTACAAATATGCTTTGATCTATCGTTGGTTGAAAAATGTAATTACCGAGTTGTACTTTTTAAAGATTCAATTGTAATTATTGCCAACTCAACTTAAATCTTAGCGATTGAAATTTCTGTACTGGGCCCATTGGGCTCTCTTGCTATTACTAAGTGAAGAGAAGTATTGCCCTGTTCTTGACTCTGTTGCCGTTTTGTTGAATGATGCTTTCATGATTTCAATATTTTTATATGTTGTTTTTAATTGTTTTACATCTTATAGACGACGCTGTTTTGTTTTTGTTACAGTACTATGCATAAAAAGGTACTATATTGTATAAATTTTAACATTTAGTCATTTTCAATTTTCTTGAATATATATTTAAACTACTGATTGTCAATGAACTATGTTGAAAGCTTATTTCTGCTTTCTATGTATTAAAGACTAAGGAATTTTCGAAAGGTTACAGTTAAACGTGATTTTTGGCATTTTTTAAGGGGATTAATTGTTAGCTTGAAGGATATAAAGCACAACTGACTTTAGTACTTTTGAGCCAATAATAAAAAGTGGTATTGTATTACTGCCGGGTAGGGGGTGACCCTTACCAATATCAGTAGGGAATCAATGCAAAGAATACTTATAGGGTTGAAATGAACTTTCAAAGAATTGACCAGAAGATTTCCCTGTTTATGAAGAATTGGGGCACTGTTGCCCTAAGAATTTCCTTTGCGATCATATTTGTTTGGTTCGGTATCTTGAAACCTTTCGGATTGTCCCCGGCCGAACCGCTCTTGAAGGCTACGGTGGCATGGCTTCCTTTTTGGGAGCCTGATTTTTGGTTGGTGCTCATCGGATGGTGGGAGGTCGTGATTGGAATCACTTTTCTTTTCAAACAAACTACGAGAATCGCAATACCGTTATTGCTTTTACAGATGCTAGGTACATTTATGCCCTTGGTTTTCTTGCCCGAAACCACTTTTCAAAATGGCAATTTGTTATTGCCGACCATGGAAGGGCAGTATATCATGAAGAATCTAATGATCATTTCGGCGGCATTGGTCGTAGGGGGAACGATGTATTTGCCCAAAGGGAAATGAATGCGAACAGCACATTTTTATTTCAATCGAGTGCTGACCAAATTTTTTGCAACATTGCCTTAGATGCTCTAATTCCGTCAGGTTCACTCATTTTGGTTCCCTCATATTCGATGCCGATATAACCATCAAAACCGGAATCTTTGACCAATTTCAAAAGCTTCGGATAATCTAAATAGGTTTCGTTACCATTTCCGTCAAAATTATAGGTCTTGGCACTAACCCCTTTGGCATAGGGCAAAAAGTCAGTCACCCCCTCTTCATGTGGATAGAACTTTTCACAATCTTTTGCGGGCTCCGTGCTACCCCATTCGGCCGTAAGGCACCAATTGCCGAAATCTGGCAGCGTACCCAAAAAGGGATTGTTGACTTGTTGAAGCACACTGACAACGAACTTGCCATCTGAGGTGTGCAGTCCATGGTTTTCGACCAATACATTGATGTTGTGTTTTTGCCCATACTCGGCAAGCTTGCCAAGCCCATCGACCAGCGCGGCATGTAGTTCTCTTTTCGTTCCTTTTCCGAATGCATTTACGCGAATGGAGTGACAGCCAAGAATCTTGGCGGCATCGATCCACTTAAAATGATTTTCGACCGCCGTTTTTCTTTTCGAATCGTTCGGATTACCCAATTCCCCCTCATTATCTACCATGATCAAAAGACTTTGAACATCTTCATCTTCAGCCCTCACTTTTAGTCCGCCCCAAAATTTTTCATCGGTCGCATGGTCTGTATAGAATTGGTTGACGTACTCAATTGCGGAAATATCATAATCTCTTTTGGCAATCTTGGCAAAATCCACGGCTTTTATCTGTCCCTTTTCCAATGCGCGGTGCAGCGACCATTGTGCCAAGGAAATCTTAAGTGGGCTTTCACCTTGGTTTTCAAAAGGGTCTGCAAATGAAGTTTTAGGCATAAGGGTAAGCGCTGTGGCGCCCAATGTAGCTTTTTTTATAAATGTCCTTCTTCTTTTCATGTACTATCTTTTCAACATTTCATTGGCAATCGCCTTGCTTCCAGAATAATCGAGTTTTCTAAGTTCGGCAATTATTCTCTTATGATCGTGCTCTCGGCCCTGCGAAAGTTTATAGGCGGCCTGAATATCGTTAATCTCGATTTGAAATCCTACGACACCCCGAATCTGCCTCATTGTATTTTTTGAAAGATTTTCAATCTTCACCGGATTTTCAGAGCCTACTTCATATTTATCCACCAACTTTTCGAGGTGGTCTAAAAGGATCTCGCCCGATATAATTTTAAGTCTTCCGTAAACGTGTACGGCGATATAATTCCATGTGGGTACCTCTTCTTCTTGGTACCATGACGACGAAACATAGCTATGGGGTCCGTTAAAAATGCACAATACCTCTGAATTGTCCTCGAAATTTTTCCATTGCGGATTTGCCTTGGCCAAGTGACCCATTAAAACATCCTTTCCGGCTATATTTATATCCAATTCCATGGGGATATGTGTACCCCAGGGCTTTCCATCCACAATGTTGATTAGAATGCCAAAACTGTTTTGTTTCAGAAATTCCTTGACCTCTGAAACATCTTCGTTTTTGTATTGATGCGGAATGTACACGACATACTATTTTTTGATTCGCCCTATCCGCGTAAAAATAGGGAATTTGATTGCTTTTACGGTTTCATTTTTCCAATGGTGCCCTATACTCCCAATTAGTTCCGCTACGGGGTTTTGATCTTCCTTGGCGATAAAATTTTGCACACTCGACCAAGAGTTGAAATAGCCTTCCAGGTCTTTTAAACTCCATGATACCTGAATGCAATGGGCCTTGGTCGATTTGATTTCATTAAAATCAAAAACGATGGTCTCATATTGACGATCGACATGTTTTCGTTCTTCATCCCAATAGGGGCCAACCACCTTTGTATAAAAATTGTCGATCAACCTATCTATTGTTGGGTCGATACGCAATAAACCATATCCCCAAACATAGACCAATCCGTTGTTTTTAACTACCCTTTTTAATTCGCGATTGAAGGTGGGCATATCGAACCAATGTGCTGCTTGGGCCACGGTCACCAAATCAAATTGATTCTTATCAAAACTTGTACTTTCAGCTCTTTGTTTCGAATAGGTAATATTTTTCCTTTTCGCGGCTTTGGCGATTTGCTCGCTACTGATATCGGTGGCGAACACTTGTTTAAAATGTGGGGAAAGCCGGGAGGCGACTTGCCCGTTTCCGGTACCACAGTCCCAGCATGCTTCCCTTTCCGAGGTCAGTTCTAGAATTTCATCAAAGAGTTCACTAGGGTAGGTCGGCCTATATTTTTTATAAGTATCGGCCAGTTTCGAAAATCGGTCCTTTACCTTTTTCATTCCGCTATAGCCACCAGTACTGGAAGATGGTCTGAGATATGTTTGTTGTTTTCCTTTCGGTCATCGATGTGAATATAGCTTTTGACCTGGAACCCTTTTACAAAAATATAGTCGATTCTTCGGTCTACCGTCATTTTGGGATTGAAACCATTGAATGTACCCCTTGGCCCATAGAATTTACTTTGGGTGATTGTCTGGCCGTCTGAAAACTTGCTCCCCAAAAACTGAATGGGCGCCGTATCGGGAGTTAGGTTCAAATCGCCCATCAAAACCACCGGATGCCCTTCTTTGTTCGTCGCCTCGATTTTTTGGGCGATGAGTTCCGCGGACTTTTCCCGGGCCACTTTTCCGATATGGTCGAAATGTGTGTTGAAGACGTAGAGCTTTTTGCCGGTTGATTTTTCTTGAAACAGTCCGTAGGTACAGATACGTTCCATTGCCGCATCCCAGCCCACAGAGATTTCCCCAGGGGTTTCTGAAAGCCAAAAAGTATGGTCTTCAAGAACCCTGAAGCGAATTGAATCGTAATGAATAGGGGAGTACTCGCCCTTTCGTTTTCCGTCATCCCTGCCCACCCCGATATATGAAAAGCGTGACAGGCTGCTATCAATGTATATCAATTGTCGGTGAAGCACCTCCTGTGTTCCGACAAAGGAAGCTTTGTAATGCTTGATTAACTTGACCAGGGCAGCTTTTCTATCGTTCCAGTTATTGACCGTGTCATTGACATTGTCGTACTTGATGTTATAGGTCATCAGTTTGAGATCTTGGGCAGAAAGAAACCCTGTGATCATCACTAGGAGAATGCAAATCTTGTTTTTCAATTTTTTTTTTGCTCAAGGGATTGTTCAGGCAAGTTAACCATAATCGCTTTATCTTTGAGCTGTGGAGCAAAAAGGATATTTACATCAGATACATCCTGTACTGCCTGTAAAGGATGTCGTTGAGGCATTGGACTTCTACGTAAACCGATTGGGTTTCAAGATTGCCTTTGCCGATGATGAAAAAAATCCGAAATATGCGGGAATTCTACGCGATGCGATAGAGATACATTTACAATGGCACGATGCCAAAGAATGGGAAGTCGAAATCGACCGGCCCATGTTGCGTATCGTAACCCAAAATATCGAGGCCTTGTATGAAGAATACGCAGAAAAAGATGTCTTTCACGCCCACACCCTTTTGAGGGAAACTGCCTGGGGCACAAAAGAATTTGCCTTTTATGACCCCTTTAAAAATGGCTTGACCTTTTATCGGGATGTTTGATTTTGGCTGGGAGCTAGGAGTAAGGGGCGTTGCCCTCTCGGGAAGGGCTAGGGCGGGTTTCCACTATTCAAGGGTATCCATTGCCAGGGGCATTTTGCCGGTCTCATCTAAAATACCATCCATTTTTAGGTGCGTGATGACCGGCTCATTTGCCATTCGAACCAACGAGATATGGTCAAATGACATCGTATCGGTTTTATTTTGACCTCCCCCGGTTGTTCCCAATATCATATAATCACGTTTGTTTCTTTTTTGGTGTGAAAAGGAATGAAAATGTCCATTGATCACTGTATAGGGCCTTTTTTCCAAAATCATTTCCAGCCTTCCCAGCCCTTTGTCATCTTCGCGCATCCAAAGGGGTTTATGCATCAATACAAAGGTCCACTTGACTTGCGGATGCTTCTCCAGCACGTTTTTAAAATAGTCAAATTGGTCATTGCCCATACCTCCGACCCTTCGCTCTTTCATTTTGTAATATTCCGAGTCTTCATATACACCATCTATTTCGCCTGCAATGATTTTCAGGGCCTCGCCCCGGGCCTCGTAAATTTCCATCATGCGTTGTTCCTCATAATCTTCGGAGTCCACCATGAGAAAAAGTACATCTTCATAGATGAAGTGGTAGTATCTCGGGCCGAAGCGTTGTTTCCAAAATTTTCGCATGGCGGGATTGGTCAGGTCGTGATTTCCGCCCAAATAAAAGAATGGCATATTTAGTTTGGATGTACGGGCATCGAAATAGTCCCACTCCTTTGCCAATTGCACCGAATCTTCGGTTCCTCCATCGATTAGGTCACCTACACTCAATACAAAGGTCGGGTCTAACCGATTTAGTTGCGAAACTGCGGTACTATAGACCCCTTTCCGTTCGCCACCGTTCAAATCGGAAATAATGGCAAAGGTGAAATTATCTTCTTCAAGCTCGAAAACATCATTCGTCCATGGGGTAGGGCCTGAGGTAATTCCATGTTCAAATATTGGATCTTTTTTAACTTCCAGCTTTTTCCTGCAGAAGGTCAACATCAAAAAAACCAAGGCCAAGATTGGTAGGAATTTTCGAAGGATTTTTTGCATTGTCAATCTTTAACGTGTTCAGTATAGGAAAGGTATCGACTGGGTTTTGATTAAACTAAGAATCAAACTCCTATGTATAGTACATCTCTTTTCACCTCGTCTTCTTCAAAGGCCATATATTGAAGTTTTGTTGTATTCTTGTCGAAATGGAACTTTAGCTTTCTATACATTCCTTCCGGCAAACCGGCATAGGCGAATGTATTGTTGCCCACATAATCAAAACTCACTCCATAGACTTCGTTTTTTAGCCACAAAAGACCATCCCTTTCAAATATTTCCTTTACCTCGCCCGTATTCTCATTTTTATACTGTCCAACAATTTTGGAAAGTGAACCGTAAGAGGCTTTTAATTTCTCGTTCATATTGCACTCAAAAAAAACTTTCAACATATCATTTTCCTTTTGAACTTCTAGAATCCTGTTTTTCGCCTCGGCCAACGAGGCGGTAGCATCCTTTTGCACGTAGGGATCACCTACAAAATAAATTTGGGTTACCAAACTTTGATATCCAGGGGCGGAGACCATCATATGAAAATGCGCAGGTCTAATTGTTCCGTTCCCTACATCATAGGGTACGGGCATTTGGGTCTGAAAACTGTATTTACCATTTTCATCACAAAAGGTCGTACCGCGATACCTGTATTCATCGGAATCGTTATCATATACCTCTTCGGCAGAGCAATGCCATAGCTCTATTTTTGCATTTTTATAAGGAGTTTTACAATCTCTATGGCGCACAACACCCGATAGTTCTACCAAATCTCCTGGCATTCCCTCAATGACCAAATTGTTTCGCTTGGGGCTATTGGGCCTATAAAACGGCCCCAAAATATCCGTTGTTGTTTCACAATCGCCACTGTAGGTTTCACCATTGAACTTAATAAAACCTGTAGTACTAATCGCAATTGCGCTAAGCCCCGTCAATTTTGTAAATGCTCTTCTTTTCATGATGATATTTTTTTTAAAGTTAACTTATAATTGTTCTTTTTGTCAGGTCAGAGGCAACGCGGCGAACCACTCTGCAAATTCTTGCCAACCAGGAACCCTGATTTGAAATATCAAGACAGAATGTACAAAAAGATAGAGTCCAAGAGCCAATGGAAAGACCCATCTACCAACTTTTTGATTTCGCTCTACAATGATCAATCCCGTTAGAAGAATATAGACCAAGCTGATTGCTATCAAATAGCCACTTGGGTCAAAACCAGCGTCTGGGAAAAAGACATAAAGAACGAGTCGTGCAAAAGCGGGCTCAATCAAGACAATTCCTGCGATGATCATGCCTCGTGCATGAATGGCCATCGTATTTCGGTATTTGATTGCGATGCCATAACCTATAGCAAAAATCAAAAGGTCTTTAAACGGCACCCATAATTCAAACCCAACATTTTCTATTGGGCCTTTAAGTGTGCTATGTGCCAAAAGGATGATCGAAATAAAAATAAGGGGGACAAGTATATAGGACAGTTTTCCTATTCTTTTGTGAAAGGCAAATTCCCTTCGACGGATCAAAATGGGTTGGGCAATAAGCATAAAAATCCAGAGGATGGCAAGAAAAGCATGAACGTGAAAGTAAAGGTTAAAACCACCTGTGCCCTCAAAGAACTTTGAAAAGTACGAAGGCCAGAAGCCGGCGATAGCCAAAGCGAGCAGCACTATAAAGTAATAGCCCGAGTTTTCAAATTGCAAAGAGCGTTTTGTTCGTTTCATATTTTGGCTTGATGTTTTTAAATGTAGTGAAATAGACTCGTTATCAATATTTTAAGTGGATAAAAACAAAACCCGAAAGCATCTTTCGGGTTTTGTAGGCGTCGGTCAGTTTATGTTTGGCTAATTCTCAATCGTATTATTGACGTGTTGCGGCTACTACCTTTGCATCAGGCCCACTAAGGTCTTTTCTCAGGGCCCATATTTCGGTTCTTTCACCATCAGTGGTTGCTTCAACATCGGCCAAAAACGAAGCAAAACTTCCGGCGCCATGCACTTCCTCGAAATTTTGCATAAACTTATCTTCTTTTCCCAACCACGAAGAACTATCGAAGAATTCTACCCATCCGAAGTCCATACCATCCATATTGTTCATCTCGTTTGAATATACACCGTAGAGTTGGTCCGGCATTTTTTCCTTATAGACTTTCACCACTTTCTTGATGACTTTTTCAATAAAATCTTGCTGCTTAAAGCGTTTGACGTCGATCATGAAAACGGACACTTTGTTGATTTCAAAATCCCGTGAAAAATTAGAAAGTTCGGGATGCATCTTCATATAGTTTACCTCTACTTCAGGCATGATGTGCTTCGATACGTTATTGTTGTTGTCATCGGTATGGTCCTGCCCAGAGGGTCTGCCATCTATGGCGCTCCATGGCAAGGGCCCCATGATCAGCATATACTTGCCGGCATTTTTGCCATTAAGAACGCTGTAGACACGCGCCCCGTAAGGGCCGTCGGCATGAAATTTCTTGTTGTGGGCGGCAATACCGGCCTCGAACTCCACGATTTTTTCGGGATGGACGGTCAACATGACGTTCTCGATGACGAGATCTTCATTTGTTTGGGCCATTCCCAAAATCGGTAGTAGTAGTAAAATGTAAAATAACTTTTTCATTGGTTCTGTATTTAAAGGGTTAATATGTTATTGTTTTGGTATTTGTTCATCTTGTCTGGCGTTGAGACCAAAGGTATTTTCTACGGCCTCATACCAGTCATCATCATTGGCAGCATTCCAATCTACCCACTCTTCATCGGTCATGGATTTTCTCCATTCCAAAAATGGCGCGGCATCAGGTCCGACCGGATGTCTTAACTTCCAGGATTCACTATTTGCTATTTCCAAAATTTTATCTGCAACCATTGACGGAGGTGTCGGATTTTTAAGGGAAGCCGCAAAAAGTCCCGCAAAGCGTCTTGAATGGGGATAGATCGAATTACCGTCGACACTGATATCATTGGCCATTTGTGTATCGATGATACCGGGTTCAACAATCGCCACTCGAATTCCGAATGGCTTTACTTCCTGGGCCAAAGCCTCGCTCAGCGCCTCAAGCGCAAATTTACTCGCGGCATACCCGCCCAATGGACTGCTGCTAATATGACCGGCTACGGAGGCTACATTGACGATGCAGCCGTTTTGGTTTTTGCGCATTTGGGGCAGAACCGCTTTGATGCATCGGATCACCCCAAAATAATTGGTTTCCATAATGGCCCTAAAATCGGCCATGCTCAATTCTTCAACCGAGCCATGGCGCTCGATTCCGGCGTTGTTCACCACCACATCGAGCGTTCCGATTTCATCCAACACGGTATCGATACAATTTCTGACGGATTCATTGGAATCAACATCCATTTGGGAAATGGTGATTGCCAAAGACTCTTGGGCAATTATTTGTTTAAAGTCATCGGCATTTTCGGGATTTCGCATAGTTGCGAATACCCGATAACCGTTTCGCCCGAAGGCGAGTGCCGTTTCAAGGCCGATACCTTTACTTGTGCCTGTTATAAGTGCTGTTTTCATTTGCTTTTTTAATGTTTGTCTACTCCGTTTTATGGTTACTGATTTATTTGCTCTCTGCCTCCGCCAATTGTTTGGTATCGACATATTGCTGAAATGAAATCACTTTACCGTCCTTGAGTTTCCAAAGATGGGCCGCTTGGGCGTCGATTAGGGCGCCGTTGTTCTTTCTTTTGGCATCATAGCGTAGAGTGGCAAGTACTTGGTTGTTTTCCATATTATGGAGTTCAATGTTCTTGAGATTGAAGTACTCGTGTTCTTCAACAAGTCTAGCAAAGACTCCATTCAGTACCGCATCTGGCCCAATATATGGATTGCCATCCGCTAGGCTGTTCCCTTCAGCCTCATTCCACACAATGTTGTCATCCATGGCGGAAAGAACGGACGGGACGTCACCTTTGGAATAAGCGTTATATATGTTTTCGATTGTAGTTTTCATTCTTTCGATTTTATATTATTGAAGGTTTTCGATCTTTTTATTCGGCCAAAAACAGACAGACCTAATTCTGACAATACTCGCGCGGTTTTTTCACTATCATTAAAATTGAAGACCGCCCCAACGCTTTCTGTCAAAAACGCTTTCCTTAAAACCGACTGCCTGGCCTCGGCAGGTTGGTTTGTTCAATAATTGGTCTTAGTCGTCCTTTTCCTTGGGCACCAAACTGCTCAAATCAAAATAATCGGACATGGTGGCAATCTTTCCATCTTCATCGAAGCTGGTCAGGTTAAAGAACTTTACGCCCATTTCTTGGCCACTTTCTGAATGTGTTGCGGTCCACGTGCCATAAACACGAATAATATTGGCAGTTGTTTCGGCGGTTTCCTTGGGATATCCCGAACCGGAATAAAAGCCTCCTACAATCGAATCGGCCGTAATGACACCTTCTTTATACTTAATATTTTCAAAAGTGTTGTGATAGCCTTTTATGGCAGCTAGAAATTCCTCTTTGCCCAACCATTTATTTCCATTATAGCTCGGTGGGCTCCATGCAACGGAATCAGCCAACATTTCTGACTGGGCCTGTAAATTCTCATCACAGTGTGCCTGGAAAAAAGCACGTATGGTTTCAACCTTTTTATCAAAATCTGCGTAATTGGCAGATGATAGGGTATTGACTTCCTCGGTTGCTGTACCCTCGCTTGTTGCTGCTTCCTTGCAAGAGACAACGAATACAAGGGCAAGCACAAAAATTAATACGAATTGATTTTTTGTTTTTTTCATTTGTTGGAGATTTTAATGGTATTTGGTTAAAAAGTAAAAACCCGAACCGGCGTGCCCTCGGGTTTTTAGTGTTAATTCGAAGATGAATATGCCATATCCGGCCGCATTTGCCCTTCAAAGGCTTCGTACTTGATAAGACTGGCCTGGAAGTCACTGTAAATTTTTTGCCATTCTTCGCCCAACATTTGGTTATTGGCCGCTATTTTGGTGGCATAATCGGCCGCGTCTTGGGCTGCAATGGCAACAAGATAGAACGCACCTCTAGCACCAAATCCGCTTTTGTACGTGCGATAATGGACTTTTGAACCCTTGCTCTCAAAGAGTTTTTTTATGGCAGCGGCCCCTTCCCTTACCGAATCTTCATTTGAAGGGGTGTAATGAAAGTAATGGAACTTTCTATAATCTTGTCCTTCAGGGGTTTGGGTAATGCCGTCTGGCATATAACTGAGTTCTTTGTCCAATTGGATGACATAATTGTGTTCGGTGTCATAGCATTTGTCCATTTTGTCGAACAAAGCACCTAAGGCCTCGGCTCCCATTCGCTCGGCCAGGGTTTTAAAAATAGGCCGGTCGATGTCTGCCATCGAACTTATCGGACTGACCCACAAATAGCGATTATCGACCGTATTGGATACGATGACATTAAAGTCTTGAATATTGTGTTTTTTCATATTCGAGGTCAGGTCCTTGCAGATGGTTTCGTATTCAGCGGTCATTGAAGGTTTGACCACATCTTCATGCACCCAATAAGCCTGGGTTTTTTCTCCTTGCCCATAGAAGGTTCCAGAGATCATTACTGCTGTTAGAACCAAGAGCAATTTTGATTTTAGTTTTTTCATAATGTTCGATTTTAGTGTTAATAAGTGATTTTTCTTTATTCCATAATAGGGGGTATCAGGCAATAGCCCCAACTGTTCATTACTCCCAAGAGATCATAAAAGGCTTGTTCGTGAATGATGAGGCCATCATCATTGAATGTTAGAACGGTAAAACCGCTAGTGGTGCTTTTTTTTCCCGTTGGCGGCAGGTCGCCGAACATTCCTGTATTGGTCCCAGAACTGGTCCAACTTGCATAGGTCTTATTTCCTTTTACCACAAGTTGGTTGCTTGCAATATTGAAATCGGGCATTGCCGTATGCCAAAATTCCATGGTGTTTGAAAGTTGTTCAAGATTGACGGAAGCTATTTCTCCGTTGGCTTCCCTGGTAACATTTTGGGTTGTCAAAGCTTCCAATAAATCGAGGTCTTTATTGTTCCAGGCTTTGATATAGTTTTCGGTCGAAACCTTTAATGATGTATCGGTCAATTCGAGCTTATCGCCCGCTTCCATTGAAGAGTTGGTTTCTTGTTCCTTACAGGAAAAAACGAAGAGCGTCAAAAAAGAGAGCAGAAACAAAGACGATTTTCCCATTTTGATAAAGATTATACTTTCTCCTATTGGATATTTCAAATGGGAACCATCGTTAAAGAAGCAATTTTAGGGCAAACTGGAAAGCAAATCAGGATGAACATGCTTTTTTTTTGTCCGAACGACCTTTTTGGATTATCGAACAATAGTTGGGCATAAAGTTGTATATTTAACAGACTCGTTTCCCCCGACAACAACCAAACCGAGAAATGAGTAGCTTTTTCTTAAGAGCGGCTTTCCTATTCACCTTTTGTTTTTTAAAGAGTAACACGACCTTTTCCCAAATTATCGATTTGACAAGGGAAAATCCCTACAAAAAGGTATTTGTCGATACGGACAACTTCGGCCCCTCATATTTAGATCAACTTGAAGATGCCTATCAAAAGGTAACCGTCGATTCCCTGAAATTTTCCATACTTAAAGACCTCGCCTATTATTGGCACACTCGAAATTTGGTAAAGGCCATGGATTTCACCCAAAAAGGATTGGGGCGCACCTCTGAAAAAGAAGATGATTTGTGGCATGGACGATTCCAGATTACACAAGGGGCCATCCTCCTAAGAATGGAAAAATTAGATAGTGCCGAAATCGTCTTGCGGTCCGCAATTCCCAAGGTTTTGGAAGCAGACCTAGCCATTCTCAATACACAATTGGGCTATGTTTATGAACGTAGGGGACAATTGGATAGGGCCGCCGATTTTGCTTTGGAGGCATTGCGCCTGGCTAAAAAGCTACAGGATAAAAAAGCAATGGCATTGGCCTATAGTGACCTCAGCAACCTGTTCTGGAAGCAGTCGAAACTTGATGCAGGGCTGGAATACGGCCTGAAGGCCTTGAAGCTTTTTGAGGAAACCGGTATAACGGACCTCGATTATGATTTCACGCTATATGTGGTCGGCAACAATTACTTTGCCCTTGGGGACTATCAACAAGCCCTGAAGTATTATGGGCATTCGATCATTATCGGTGAGCGTTATGGCTTTTACAACAATTTGAGCGACGTCTATATTTCAATTGCAGACCTCCATAATTACCTTCAAGAATTTGACAAAGCCGAGAAAGCTGCCGAGCAAGCCTTGAAATATGCCGAATTACTTGAGAATAATTTTATGGTCATGCGCTCATGGCTATCCATGGGCAAATTGCAGTTCGCCAGAGGCGAATTCAATGAAGCAGTCGAAAGTCTGCAGAAGAGCATCACGATCGCCACCGACGATTTTGGTGACGAATTTTATTTGAGCCAAGCCTATGAGACCTTGGGCAAGGCCTATGCGGCAAATCACGATTTCCAAAAAGCGTATCAGGCCTTCGCTGAATACGATACGCTCAAGACACGAATTTTTACCGCCGAGGCCGACCAACGTATTTCATTGCTTCATACCGAATTTGATGTGGCCAACAAAGAGGGTCTGATCATAGCGCAGGAGGCTCAAATCAAGAAGCACCGTACCAGGCAAATATTGATAAGTATTATCACCGGTTTATTGTTGTTGCTTCTGTTCTTGGCCTATAAGGCGATAAGAAATAAGTTGAAAATCAATGAGCTGCTTAGGAGACAAAACAAGGAAAAGGAGTTTTTGTTAAAGGAAATACACCATAGGGTCAAAAACAATCTAGAGACGGTCTCGAGTCTATTGGCATTGCAATCGGCCCAAGTAAAGGATACCAATGTGCTCAGTGCAATGGAAGAAAGCCAAAATCGCGTTCAAAGTATGAGCATGATCCATCAAAAGCTCTACATGGGAAAAAATTTGGCTACCATTGAAATGAGAGACTATTTGATAGACCTGGCCGAATACATTGGTGATTCTTTTGGGAATAAAAAGCATATCACCCTTGAAGTCGAAATGAAAAAATTAGAATTAAATGTTGATATAGCTATACCTATTGGTTTGATTGTTAATGAATTAATAACAAATTCATTTAAATATGCTTTCCCAAATTCTCTTGAGGGAACAATAAAAATATCGTTAAAAAAATTTAAAGACCATTTGCAATTGGATGTTACCGATAATGGTATTGGAAGGTTTTCAGATGGCGCAGTTGAAGGTACGGGCTTTGGCACCCAACTTATTGAACTTTTGACCAAGCAATTGGATGGTCAAATGGTTTTGAATACCAATCAGGGAACCTGTGTATCCATTCAATTTCAAGAGTATAAGGCAGCATGATTATGGGCGATAAGACCAGCATATTGATTGTTGAGGATGATATGATCATCGCGGCCAATATTTCGTTACAACTGACCAAACTGGGTTATGAGGTCACTGGAATAATTTCTCGGGGCGAAGAGGCAATAGTGCAGGTCAAGGATTACCCTCCTGATATTTTGCTGCTCGATATTCGTTTGAAAGGAAGCCTGAACGGAATTGAGACGGCAAAAGCCATTCAAGAATTTCAAAATATCCCGATAATATACCTCACGGCCAATAACGACGAAGCCACATTTGCTAGCGCCAGGGAGACACGACCGAGAGCGTTTATAACGAAACCCTTCAATAAATTGAACCTTGAGCGAAGTATCGCTCTGGTTGTGGAGCAATTGAAGAAAGAAAACCACGGTTCGGTTCAAAACCATATGAATCTGGAGGTTCTAAAGGATCGAATTTTTGTTCGGCACAAAGGAAGGATGACCAAACTTTTACTTAATGACATCCTATTTATTGAGGCCGATCGGAACTACTGTACAATAGTGGGCGAAAAGGGCAGTTATGTGCTGAGCAGTACCCTCAAAAATATGGAGGATAAGCTTCCAAAATCCCATTTTATTAGGGTTCATCGCTCCTTTATGGTCAACATCTCTAAATTGGACGTTGTGGCCGACAGCCATCTAGAGATCAAAAGAAAGGTAATTCCCTTAAGCAAATCCCATAGGGGGCTTTTGATGGACCGTCTTCAAATGATTTGATTCTTCAATTTCATCGGGTAACCCAAAGTTAAGCTTCGGACAATAAAAACATGGGTTCGTCCTCTTTTCAAAAGTCTTTGATTGTCAATTGGTTATTATTGTAAAAGTGGTTCGAGAAAACCATTTCATTTCCAACCAATTAAAATATGAACGTATGAAAAAAGTAGTACTGATCACAACTTTGATGCTATTTGGTTTTACGACCAATGCACAAGAAAAATTGTATCTGGTTTTCGAATTTATGAAAGTAGATAACGAACAAGAAGCGGCTTATGCCGAGACGGAAGAGTTCTGGGAAAAAATCCAGGAGCAGCGTGTTAAGGGAGGAGATATCATCGGATGGGATCTTTGGTCACTTAGTCCCGGTGGGGAAATGCAGGATTTTCAGTATTTGACCGTGTCGTTGTACAATGACCCTGTAAAGATGATGGATGGAAGCAGCTGGGCCAATTTAATGGATCGGGCAAAGACCGCCTACCCCAATATGAGCGAAGCTGACCTTATGGACAAGCTTAATGGTTCGGCAAAAACCCGAGATTTAGCAGTAAGAATATATGCCGAGGAAATTGCGACAACCACTGGTTCATCGGCTGCCGAAATGGTTTTAGGAACTGTTGCCCAAATCGATATGATGAAAGTGGCCCTTGGTAACTATTCTGCTTACGAAAAAGCTGAGGCAGAGGTCTTTCAGCCCTTACATCAAAAAGCGGTCGATGCCGGTGAAAAGAATAGCTGGGGATTGATTAGGTTTATAAACCCAATAGGAAGTGATACCTATGCCTCCCATATGACCGTAAGTATGTACAAAGATTATAAGCAGGCCTTAAATCAAAATATCAATTTTAGCGAAGGTGCAAACCCGGAGAATACCAAGAAGATGCAAGAGGGTATAGCAGCAAGGGATATGAAGTATGTCTATCTTGCAGAATTGATTCGAATGGCCCGTTAAACAGAAGATTTTATAATAGGGGTATTTCACTGACGAATAAAACCTGTAGGGTAGTGTCTACAGGTTTTATTTTTTTGTCGGGATATTTATGTGCCTACTTTTACGTTGGCACTTGTCATTTAGCAAGTACTAAAATCACTAAATTTAAGCACATCATAAACTCCTTTCAATGAAATTTTTTTGTTCTTTTCTCCTATTGGTTTCGATATCCTGCCTTGCTCAAACATCCAAAATTACTGTTTATGCTTGGATGGGCGGACCCGGTGAGGCCACCGACACCGAATTGCGGGCCCAATTCAAGGATTTAAAGGAAAAGGGAATAGACGGGTTGATGTATAATGGAGGTCACGATCCGGCCACCTACCAAAGGGTGGGGAGATTTGTGAAGGAAGCAGGAATGGAATTCCACACTTGGATTCCGACCATGGTACAGGGTGACCCCAAGCTGAAACCGGAATGGTATGGAGTGAGCGGCAAAGGTGATTCCGCTTACGAAATACAACCTTATGTTTCGTACTACAAATTTCTTTGTCCGAATAAGGAGGAGGTTTACAACTATTTGGCAGGAATTTATGGTAGTGTTGCAGATGTCGAGGAAGTCGACGGTATTCATTTGGATTACATTCGTTACCCAGATGTGATTTTGGCACGCGGACTATGGAACAAATACGGGCTCGTTCAAGATCGGGAATTTCCGGAATACGACTTTTGCTATTGCGATACCTGTACCTCCGATTTTGAACAAAAGAGCGGAATCGATATTAAAAGCAGTGACGACCCGTCTAAAGTTGCCGAATGGAAACAGTATCGATACGATGTAATTACCAAATTGGTCAATCGCTTAAGCGATTTGGTGCATCAAAAAGGAAAGAAAATCAATGCAGCCGTTTTTCCGGGTCCTTCCATTTCAAAAAAATTAGTGCGGCAAGAATGGGATAAATGGAATCTGGATGCATTCTACCCCATGAACTATAATGATTTTTACTTAGGGAATACCCTATGGATAGGTAGTTTGACAAAGGAAGAAGTGATTGCCGCACAAGAAAGGCCTGTTTATAGCGGATTGTTCATCTGTCCAAGGCCCGAAAATAAGGCTGCGGAAAAAGATCCCGAAGGCCATGGATTGCTACCAGAAGAATTGGGCGAGGCCATCAGACAGTCAATGATCAACGGGGCGAAAGGCATCTGCCTGTTTACGCCCGGTAGAATGACCAATGCGCATTGGGCCGAGTTCACGAAAGCGATTTACAAAGAACATTCCAAGAACTGAAATCCCGGCTCGAAAACCAGTTGCGTGATTTTTTTCAATGCAGTCATTCCGCATTGATTCCACAACGTACAATTCATCCGCTTATATCCTCAGTTCGGTCACTCTATTTTTAAGCTGTCGGCGATACATTCCATATTTGTATCATAAAACTTTAATATCATGAAAAAGCTGACAACCATATTATTTTTATTTATTGGAACGATCATTTTCGCCCAAGATCGGTACACCAAGGGAATGCAAAAAGCATTTGGGCTTTGGGGCGAGGGAAAAACTGCTGAGGCCTCAAACCTCTTTGAGCGGATTGCTTCGGCCGAACCTGACAATTGGCTTCCTTTCTACTATGTTTCACAGGTCAATACCGTGGCCTCTTTTGGTGAAAAAGATGAGGCCAAATTGACACAGCAACTTGAAAAAGCACAGGAATATGTCGATTTGGCCGAGGCCATATCCCCAGACAATCCCGAAATCTTGGTGCAACAAGCGATGGTGTATACGGCCTGGGTGGCGTTCGACGGCGCGACCCATGGAATGACCTTGGCCCCTAAAGTGGCCTCGATCTACGCCAAGGCGGCTGAATTGGATTCCAAAAACCCTAGGGTCATTTTTTCAAAGGCGGAATGGGATATGGGTTCGGCCCGATATTTCGGTGGTGACATTACACCCTATTGCAAAGATGTTGAGCGTTCAATCGAACTTTTCGATAACTTTAAGCCGGCATCTGAATTCCACCCCAATTGGGGAAGGGATAGGGCCGAGGCTATTCTGGAAAACTGTAAAGAATGACAGTAAATCGTTTATTAAAAGAATTTCTTAGGGCCTTCCTGTTAGGGGTACTACTCTTTTTTGGCTTCTTGGCATATTTTTATTTTGCCGAGAAATGGAGGTTTGATGCCATAGTAGATAATTTTTGGGAAGAGTTATTTACCAATTGCTTATTTACGATAATTATCTATATGGCCAATATGTCTTGGTTTCTTTTTCTTTTGAAAAAGTGGGATAATTTTTTGTACACCTTCAAACGAATGGCCATCGCCGTTTTGGGTAATGTTGTCATCACGTGTATAGCGGTTTTTATAGGTAGACTGGTTATTTTGTCTGGTTTTCATAACAGGCCGATTCAGGAAGTTCTGACCTCCCAGCCCTTTTTTGAGTACCTACAGCCCATAGTCATTACCTTGATCGTATCGGCGATTTTCTACCTTGTTTGGTACTATAAATACCGACAGGAAACCAAAGTCAAAGAGCAGAAAATAATCGCCGGAACGGCATCGGCAAAGTTCGATGCGCTCAAGAACCAGCTGGACCCCCATTTTCTGTTCAACAGCCTAAATGTCTTGACAAGCCTTATCGAAGAGGATCCGCATCAAGCTCAAAAATTTACCACTTCATTATCAAAAGTTTATCGGTATGTACTTGAACAAAAAAACAAAGACCTGGTTTCGGTAGATGAAGAGCTGCAGTTCGCAAGGACCTATGTGCGCTTGTTGAAGATGAGATTTGAAGATAGCATTATTTTCGACATTCCGGACCAAAGTTCTGATTCCGAGGCCAAGATCGTACCGCTTTCGCTTCAGCTCTTGTTGGAGAATGCCGTAAAGCACAATGTGGTCACTTCGGATCGCCCGCTGCGAATAAGGGTTTATGAGGAAAATGGCATGCTGGTGGTCGGCAATAACCTCCAAGAAAAACAGGTGGTCAAAAAAAGCAGCGGGGTCGGCCTTCAAAACATTAGACAGCGCTATGGAATCTTGACCGAAAGACAGATTTTGATCGATAAGGGTGCAAATGAATTCAATGTTCGACTCCCTATTTTGACAAAACGAGTTTCTTCGATGGAGGCTCAAGAAGAGTATATCGATGAGAAGTTATATAAAAAGGCAAAGGAAAGGGTCGAAAAGATCAAGGGGTTTTATGGAAATCTATTGGCCTATTGCATCGTGATTCCTTTTTTGGCCTATCTCAACTATCGAACGACCGATTTCCCATGGATCATATTCCCCATACTGGGATGGGGATTCGGAGTGACAGCCCATGGCATGGAAGCTTTCGGTTATAACCCGCTTTGGGGAAAGAAATGGGAAGAGCGAAAGATCAGAGAATATATGGAGGACGACAGGTTTTAGATGTCCCTTGGTTCAGAGACAGGATTATTGGGCTGAATGGGTTCGATAAACGGAAGTAAAAAGGGCTCCGCTCATTTGAAGCCTTACCGATTCATCCTTGAAAAAATACAATTCGGCATCAAAGATTTAGAAAGGTCTTGAAAGAGTTGGAAATTTGATTCAACAATTAATCGTATTAAAATGGAGGATTTAGATAGAGAAAACAAATACTTTAGGGCCAGGGAAAGGGTCGATTGTATAAAAAAGTTCTACATGAGCCTGGTTTCGTATATATTTTTCATTTCGTTTTTGGCGGGCTTGAACTATTATACCAATGAATGGAGGTACCCTTGGTTTCTCTGGGCGGCCTTTGGTTGGGGAATAGGTTTGGTTTTTCAAGGTGTAAAAGCCTTCGGTTTCAACCCATTCTTCGGAAAGGATTGGGAAGAGCGAAAGATAAAGCAGTTTATGAACGAAGATAAAGATCAGAACAGATGGAACTAATGAATGACAACGACCGACGCAAGTTACAACGTGCCAAAAAAAGAGTTGAAGAGCTAAAAGGCTTTTATTGGCACTTAGCAGCTTATTTGGCAGTGAACCTTTTTATCACCATTTCGAAAATTAGTCGAAATATCGCAAGCGGCGAGGGTTTTGATGAGGCTTTTTTCGATTTCGGAACCTTTGCCATTTGGTTTTTCTGGGGCATCGGCCTGTTTTTCCATGCGGCAAAAGTATTTGGTACGGCACCCATATTTGGAAAAGACTGGGAGGAACGACAGATTCAAAAATTCATTGAAAAAGAGAAAAAAGAAGCTGAAAAATTTAGGGGATGAAAGAAGACGAGGCGGTAAATAAGAAGTATTTTAAAGCAAGAGATCGCGCTCAAAGACTGAGGAAGTTCTATCTCACGGTGGTGCGTTTCCTGATAGCCACTGTTGTCCTTTTATTGTTGAAGAACAAAATTCTTGAATTTATAATTCTTAATGGGATTAAAAACGAGGAAACGCTCAAGTGGATAGACTATAATATATACCTCATCCCCATGATCTTTGTCATCCTTCTGTTGATAAAGGCTTTCAAACTTTTCGTACTAAAGTCTCATTTCATAGAAGATTGGGAAGAGCGTAAGATACAAGAACTCATGAACGAAGATAGGGACTGAGGGAGACCAATAGACCACTAACTTTTAATCGATTCATCAGACACTTAATCAGAGAAACATGAAAACAATCATAATTGAAGATGAAAAACCTGCTGCTAGGCGTCTGGCGAGGCTTTTGGCCGATTTCGATGTCGAGGTATCCGTAATGCTGCATTCTGTTGAGGAATCGATAAATTGGTTTCGGAACAATGAACACCCCGACCTGATTTTTTTGGATATTCAACTTTCAGACGGATTGTCTTTTGAAATATTCGATGAAATCGAGGTGCAAAGTTCTATCATATTCACGACCGCGTATGACGAATATGCGCTGCAAGCCTTTAAATTGAACAGTATTGACTATTTGTTGAAGCCCATTGACGATGAAGATCTTGAAAATGCAGTGAAGAAATATCGCAGTATCCAGCCCAAAACACAAAAACTGAGCCTTGACTTTGATGATATCAAGAAACTACTGGTGAATCCAATAGAAAGGGAATACAAAAAAAGATTTACCATAAGGGTGGGTCAACACCTCAAAATTGTCAATGCCGACGAGGTCGAATGTTTTTTTAGTGAAAATAAGGGAACCTATGCCGCGACGATCGACGGTAGAAATTATTTGATGGATACCACATTGGAAAATCTTGAATCGGAACTTTCTCCTAAAATATTCTTTCGGGTCAGCAGAAAATTCTATGTCAACGTCAACCACATAAAAGACATCATTTCCTATACCAATTCACGCCTTCAAATCAAACTAAATCACTTTTCCGAGCAAGAGGTTATCGTAAGTAGGGAGCGAGTACGTGATTTTAAGTTATGGCTTGAATAAAGGTATTTAAAATACTGAAAAATAGCATTTTAAATATAACGATAGATTTTTCTTATAGTGTTAAAAAAGTAGTTTTTTACTTACTTTTTTCTATTCTGTTGTCGTCAAATGAAGAGGGCAACAACTTCGGAATAAGCTTAATGAAAATCGGCAATAAAACTGCTCCCCCTGGCAAAATAAATATGGCCAATGATGGAATACTTTTAAAGATGTCCATGAGTTGTTTTTGCACCTTCTTTTTTTCCTCCTCATCAAGATCTCTGATGGTTGACTTTGTCAGAAGGGCTACAAGTTCCTTGCTTTCCGATAGTTCTTTTTTGAGCCGCTTACTGTTTCGCGATATCAACCTGTCGACGACCTTGGCCATGCTATCATAGAATTGAACCGCCAAATTCGTCTCTTTCAAAAATGGGATTATCTCTGAATTCTTGGCAAAAAAGGCAGTTACTTCCTCCAAGGCCCTGGTCATTGTCGTTTCCTCAAAACCCAAATCCTTTCCTATTCCGAAAATGAACTCCGATTCCTGATATTCGAGTGATTTGTCTTCCCAAACCGTAAGACAGGCAACATCTAAGATATATCTGTTCTCCCACTGAGAGGCATTTGCCAGTAACTTTTCACGATACGATCCGTCGAACGATTGTCTCTCAAAGTCGACAAATGTCAGGGAGGCTTCGAACAAGTGTTCGAGACGCTCGTCGCTTTTGTTTTTTTCCTTTGAATTTAGGGCGTGATAAATCGTATTGATTATGAGGTACTCAAGCAATTGGGCGTGCGGCCTGCTATTTTCCCCATGGTGTAAAAAGTGCCTGTAGGTCAAGACATCGATGAACAGTAATGAATTGGTAATAATGCTATTGAACGTTTTGCTAAGCACATTATCTTCGAGATAAACCCTTGAATCTATGAGCTTTTCGAGCTTTGCTGAGGTCTTGTTGCCCGTGAACAGCTTGTTGAGGAAAGAAAGGCCACCCACATCCAAATCTTGATAAAAGGAAAAGATACTTTCCAGGAACGAATCGAAGTCGGTCTCTTTTTTCTCTATTCTAAACGTAAAATAAAGTGCCGTCAGAAGGTTAAGCTTGGCGTTTTCGTCCTCTGAAAGCTTATGGGCCGTAGTAATGAACCGGGGTACTTTGACATTGATGCCATAAACGAACCCGATTTGCTTTAAGGCCCCGTACAAATCGCTAAAATCGTGATAGGCATCAGGGTGGTCCTCGATGAGAAAACCGAATTTATCGATCCAACCGGATGAGGAAGGGTTCATTAGCTGAGGCTTTGGAGCCTCAAAATAACGGAATTTAACGCACTTTTCATGCATCTTAATACCTGCTAATCGGTCATAAGAACTTTCTTATCAAGACGGGCAAGAGCAATAGGTCTAGAATCAAGGCCATCAACAAGGTTGCGCTGATGAGCAGGCCTATGGTAACACTGGGTACATGAACCGATAACAGAAGCACCAAAAAACCAAAAAATAGAATGAGCGTTGTAATGATCAAGGCCCTTCCCGTTTCCGTAAAAGTGATTTTTAAGGCGTCTTCTTTGTTTAGCCCTTTTGCAAGACAAATTTTATATCGTCCCAAAAAATGGATGGTATCATCTACCGCAATACCGAAAACAATGGCAAAAACCACCGATATGGTGGCCTCTAAGGCAATTCCAAAGAAACCCAAAAGCGCCGCCGCAAAGAGTAGGGGCAAGAGGTTCGGGATTATTGAGACGAGCAACAACTTTAAATTTCTAAAGAGTATCGCCATGATGATCGCCACTAAAAGCAAACCTAACAATAGCCCTTGGATCAAACTATCTTTCACATAATAGGCATTCTTGTCCAATAAAATTCCGGTACCCGTCAATTTGAAATTTACCATGGCCGAATCGGTTTGGGTCTTGGTAAAAGAAGTGAAGTCATCATATACCGCATTTAGGGTATCAAGGCCCACATCAAGTACCTTGGCCGTTATTCGAGTCTTGGTTTCATCGGTACTGACAAACTTGGCATACGGCCTTTTGGCAAACTTTTCAATTTCCTTTTGATAGCTTTCAAAAACCGCTTGGTCTTTCGGAAGTTGATAATATTCGGTCTTGTTGAGATTATTTGCCTTGTTGATCGCCTTATAGAAATCGGTTATAGATCGTACATTTCGTATCGGGGCCAATGACTTCAATTTACGCGTTACTTTTTCGATTTCATTGACGACCTCGAAATCCGTGGTCGTATGGCCATTGAGTGTGGTAACGGCAACTTCCAAGGGACGAAAACCACCGTAGTTTTTTTGGAAAAAGTCGAAATCCAAGCCAATTTGGCTTCCGGCCGGTAGACTCTCCTTGATTTGATAGTTGGTATTGACCTTTGTCAATCCCCAAATACAAACCACCAATAGAATTCCGCTTGAAATCAGGATTTTTTTGGGAAATCGTTGCGTAAAAAAATTGACCTTCCCCAATTGCGTTGACCACTTGTTATCACTATATTTTTTGGAAAGCACATATTCCTTCTTGATTAAAAGTAGCAATGAGCAGGTGAATCCGACAACCGTGGCATAGGCTATCAAGACACCTATGGCCGAATTGATTCCAAAGCCACTGACCACACTTGATTTTGAAGTCAATAAAGAGGCAAAGCCAATGGCCGTGGTTACCGAGGTCAAGAGCGTTGAAACGCCCACTTCCTTTAATGAAACCAACATGGCCTCTTCTTTTTCAAACCCATTTCTCAATTTGGTCAGATAATCGTCCAAGATGTGAATGACATCCGAGGTACCTACGATTAAGATTAAAATAGGGTAGAACGAGGCCAAAGTCGTGAGTTCCTTTCCCATTAAGGCCAACAGGCCCAAAAACAGAAGAAGCGCCAATATGATCGAAGACATGGCAATGATCACGACCACCTTGCGTCGATAGACCAAAAAAAGTATCAATAGCACCAGCAAAGTTGATGCAATGGTCGTTTTTATCAGTTCTTGCTTTTGCATGTCTATCAACGCCTCGTAGAAAAAGGCGCGCCCAAGCAGATGATAATTGTCAAAACCATGCGCATTCAATGAACCTCTAAGGGCTTCCAATAGTTCAATGCACCGTTTATAGTCAAGTTTATCCTCCGTTTCAAGAGATAATACCAGCGAGTTCGCCTCTTTGTCGATAAGGGTATTAATAAAGAGTTTGTCCTGCTTTATTTTTTTCCAATCCTGTTCATACTTAGTGGAATCATCAATATGGATGATTGGCAATTTGGAATACCCAAAAGATGTTTTCAAGGGATAAAAAAGCGTCGTCAAAGATTGGGTATCAGTGACATAGGGAAGTTTTCTCGATGAGTTGGAAAATGCCGCGAACCGCCTTAAGAACCCTTGATCGAAGACAGTACCGTTGTTTTCGACGGCAACCAACATAAAACTGTCGTCTACCCCGAAATCTTTGGTGAATTCTTGGTAAAAAAGAAGGTCCTCGTCTCCTTCTGGAAAGAACTGACTGAAATCAAAAGAGAATTTAAGGGTCGGGAGAAGAAAGCCAGATCCCACCGACAAAATCAAGAAAATGAACAGAATGGCCTTCTTTTGGGCCAATATTTTATGGGTAATCAAGCTCCGTTTTGATTGAGTTCACGAAAATTTGAGAAACAAAGATACTACCGGACAATTTAAGCCTTATAAAAAGGTTTAATAATATGTCTATAGGCAGATCAGTTTGTTTGTTCTTAGCTCTTGATCAATGGATAAGAAACAAATTTTGGTTAATTTTTTCATCGGAGTCACTTTTAGTTGTTCCGTTTTTTCGCAAGAGATAGCGCGTGATTCGACCAAAAATCTGAAACTAGCTGCGTTTCCGGTTGTCTTTTACACCCCTGAGACCTCACTTGGCTTTGGTGGTGTTGGTATTGGAACGTTCCGTTTAAGGGGCGAATCTATGGAAACAAGGCCCTCTTCGGCACAGGTCGCCATTAGTTATACCACCAAGAGTCAATTCTTGCTCTTTGCGCCATTCGAGTTTTATCGTGATGATGAGAAATGGCGGGCTATCGGCGAACTGGGATTCTATAAATATTTGTACAACTTTTTTGGGCTGGGCATCGATTCGCGAAAGGAAGATGAAGAAGTATACGAAACGACCTTTCCAAGGGTAAGACTTACTTTATTTCGTGAGGTTCTTGACAATTTTTCAATGGGTTTGGCCTATGAGTTGGATGCTTTCTCGAATTTAGGGATTCGAGAGGGCGGTATTTTAGAGGCTACCACTGTGGTGGGTAAAGACGACGGAACCGTTTCTAACATTGGCCCCCGATTTTTATTTGATACACGTGACCATCTTTTTTTCCCAACAAAAGGATTTTTTATTCAAGGCAGTTATCTTACGTCTTCGAAACTTTTGGGTTCCTCGTTCAATTATTCAAAATTTGAACTCGACAATCGCATGTATCAAAAAGTCGGAAAGAAACAAGTGGTTGCGGCCAACCTCTTCTTGGCGAACAGTAGTTCTGGAACCCCCTTCTATGACCTGAATTATTTAGGTTCGAAACGTACACGGGGATTTGAGAACCGCCGTTTTCAAGACAATGCCGAATTGAGTTTGGCAGTCGAATATCGCTTTCCGATTGCCGGCCGTTTTGGCGCCGTTGCCTTTGGCTCTACAGGCACCGTTGCCCCCGATTTGGGTAGGGCGTTATCGTCGGCATATAAAAATTCGGGCGGAGTAGGGTTACGCTATGTCATCAATAAACGTGATGGGGTTCGAATTCGCATCGACTACGGAATTTCGGGCGAGGGCAGCAACTTTTATTTTACGCTTAAAGAGGCGTTTTAATAGTGCCCTTTACCAAGAGCCTTCAGTGAAGAGACAATCTCTTGAATCTTGGGAAATACTCAAAAAATTACTTCACTTGGCCCACAAAGAGGTTGTTAAAGCTCAATCCAGTTATCTAGATCTAGCGTCCAATCATAATTTTTATGGTTGATTTCGACATCGGTATTGGGAATGATGCCTTGCTCTTTCAAAATGTTCTTTATACCGTTCTTAGAACCAAAATCGCCCCGAAACCAACTGAAAAGTGAGGTGACGGCAACCTCGTTTTTTTCTTCATCGTAGTCCGATGTTTTTTTGAGATACATTTCGGTGCCACTGTCAAATTGTTCGTGCAACCGACTTACTTGGTAAATAGCCACAGGCGGACAATCTTTTGCACCGCAATTCAAGGCAAAATGAATGCGATAATCACGTTCATCAACACGTAACTTTCGTTCGAATTTGTCGGGAAACCACTTGCGAAAATAACCCAGGCCTAACTCCCATTGCGACTTTCTTATAATGCCGTGTTCGATTTTGGCGAAAGAAATCAATCTTCCCGCAATCGGAATTTGCCCAGCCTTGAAAAATTCCCCCCGGTCATCGTATTTTTCTGGATGCTCCGCGAGAATCAGCTGAATATAGCCGTTATAGAGATTTACCCAAAAAGCCAGCTTTTGTTCATCATTGGTGAGACCTTTTTCTAAATCCCCCAAAGTGAGATTGTATAGCTGAGCCCTTATATCATGGGTTTCCTGACCATTTTTAATTTGGTGCAGAAATTGCTCCGAGAGTATATTCAAATTCGCTGCTCCCGTTTTCCGCTTAGGGGAATCATCTGCTTCATCCGTTTGTCCAATAAGAAGAACGACAAGGACTATTGCAAGAATTTTATAGTACATCGAACCCATTCATCTAGATTTAGAATTGTATCATTGTTTGGTAGTTTGATAACGAATTGGTCGAAATACGGTTCAAACCTTACCGCTCAAATTACACATAAAGGCACGAAAAACAACATGGTTATTGAAGGCAAGCCAATGTTTTGATCAACTAAATCATGATGATTTCCGTCATAATACCGGCCTATAACGAGCAAAAGAATTTAGAGGAACTTCTTCCGCTCTTGATTCTTCTGCGTGAAGGTTCATCAGTTGAGATTCTCATTTCGTTATCAGCAGAAGGTACGGAAGATCTGTCGCCCTTCGAACATAACAAGGCTCTTCGCGTTGTTCGTTGCATGGAAAAAAAGGGAAGGGCGATACAAATGAATTTCGCCGCCAAATTTGCAAAGGGAAATGTTTTGGTGTTTTTACATGCCGATGTGCGTCCACCCAAAGATTTTTTCAATGATATTACCGAAACGATTAGCCAAGGTTACGATGCTGGATTCTTCTCTTATTGCTTTGATAAGAAGGATTTCTTTTTGAAAATCAATGCCTCTTTTACTGCGAAAGATGGCTTTTTTACGGGAGGTGGCGACCAATGCCTTTTTATCAAAAAAGAAGTGTTCGAAGGTCTAGGTCGTTTTGATGAAAATCAGGTGTTGATGGAGGATTTCGAGCTCTTCCAACGAATGAAGAAGAATAAGGTGCGATACAAGATTGTCGATAATGATTTGACCGTCTCCGCACGGAAGTACAAGACGAATTCATATTTAAGGATCAATCTTACGAACTTATTGTTGTTGGTGTTATTCAAGTTGGGTTGTCCGGCAAATAAATTGAAATCGCTTCACAACAGGCTACTCAGAATTTCCGATCGTACCGATTTTTAGATAAATTGGGCAGTTCTTAGCGCGATTGGCTAAGTCGATTGATTCTAACGGCCTCTCGACTGATTATTGGCTTTAAATGGTTTTGACATTACTTCATGAAATGTCCAATTTGGTAAAAGCTTAATTCAGGACAAATTCATTGGCAATGATTTGGCATAACAGTTCATTTCCTTTTTCGTTCAAGTGAACACCGTCGGCCTTATAAATCTCTTTAAATTCTTCGTAATCTGAGCATACTTTGTCGAAGTCGACAAATATTATATCATCATCGAATTTTTGCCTATGGAGGGCATAATCTAAATTTGTTCTATAGGTTTCTATATTATCTAGTTCTCCGTTGTTATTGAATTTCGAAAAAAGTTTGTTGCGAATTTTTTTTACCAAGCTCAATTCATTGGTGGCTTCGATGATTCCAAATTCGGGCAGTTCAACAACTATGGGTTTGATGCGATAGTCTATCAAGGTATTGATTATCATGGTAAGGTGATGGGAGTAAAACCTTGCCCCTGTCTGGCCCAGTGCATCGTTTACCCCGGCAATGACAATGCAATAATCGGGCTTACTTTCGATCAAGGGTTTAGAAGAGTGTCGCTCGGTTTTGTCCTTGAACATATTCTGATAAATCAACTTGCTCTTGGCCCCTGGGTGTCCCGATGAAATTATTTTACTGATTTTCCCTTTTTTCCTTAGTTCTCGATCGAGTAAGGAATCCAGTTTCCCACCAGCGACCCAACTATCGCCAATAATTCCAATTGTCAATGTTGTATCAGTCTGTTTCCCGACAGGATAAGGTCGCAATTCTCTTGCAAAAGAGAATCTGTCAATGAGATAATAGGAGGTTGCAAAAGCAACCATTGCCAATAAAGCCGGCAAAATGGCCCTTTTCTTTTTTCGCATGGTTAGTGCTACGTAATTTTATTCCCCCTTAGAAATTTATACGAATGAAAAGGACAACTTGGATTTTAAGATCGGTGGAATTATTGCTTAATTAACAACATAGTAAGGCGAACCTCACAGTAGGGGCATGAAAATAGCCCTCCGTCAAAAAACAGAGGGCCGCAAAAAAAGATATTTCTTACTGTATAATTCCCGAACAACTTACCCGCGCCCTGCATCTCCACTGGGCTGTGAAGTAAAATCATCGACGACTTATGGTCATTCGTCTTTTTGTAGCAAAACCTCTGCCTGCACTGCTACCTCGCTCCATGTTTTACTAACACCATCTTTTCCTGTATGTAGGGCTTCGCACGCCTTGTTTAGGGAAGCAACAGCATCCAACGCATCCCAGTTTTCCAGTTTCATCACACCAGTAAATGTATAGGCGTTGCTGGATGTCTTTTCGTATTCCAACGGAATACTCGCCGTGTTACCGTTTAAAGTCACGTCAATGGAACATTTCTCAATATCCGACACCCTAAAAACTCCGGAAATAAGAGTCGTATTTTTCAATGCCCCAAAAAAGAATTCGATAATTTTGGGGTCTCTAGTTTCAGTGGGATCATTGGTGAACAAACTACTGATCGGGATGGTAAAAGTCGTACCGTCCATAGCATCCAGGGCAGAGGTGCCTGAATTGCTTTTTGTAATATTTATTTTCGTGAATTTACCACCGACCGGTAATTTTTCAGAAGTCTTGTACGCTGTGAAGCTTACCTTAGTAGAATCTTGTATCAGGCTGAATTTTTCGGAGACAATTTCCTTAACCTCTTCCTTACTTTCCTTTTTGGTCTCTTTGCAATTGTAGGCAAACAAAATTGCCAATGCCAATACTAAATACGTTACTTTTTTCATGATTCGATTTTTTGATTACCACGCTGGCTTTTGACCAGAAATCGGTATAGAGATTTCGCTAAAAATACGGAATAAATTATGCCATTTCAAGCGTGGGCAAAATTGAATTTTTGCACAATTGCCCGATTTACGATTCACAACGGACTGAATAGCTTTCTCCGATCTCGAATGCCCCTTTTTAGATTTTCACAAAGTAGCAAGGACTTATCGACCCGTGTCTGCACATTTTTGTATCGAATGATCGTATAAATAAGTCCTCTTTGCATGCCAATGGGCAAGGTCTCAAAAATCTCAAAAGCATCATAGTCACTTATAAGCACGGCATCCAGTTCCTCGGGCATTTCGACACCGTATTTTGATGTGTCCTCAAAAAACTGCAGCTGAAAATAATCGTTCGGAAAAACACCCAGCTCTTTTTGATAGCGCTTGCCAAACATCATATAAAAGTTGCCGTTTCTTTTTTGGAGGGCCGCATGAAAAACAAGTTCTTTTCCTTGAAAACTGGCCTTGACCTTGACCCTTTTCAATTTTTTTTCGATAAAGGGAGAAACGATTTCTTCGGGAAGCAAAAGCGAATAATACTTTCCCGTCAAGGTGATTTCAAAAGCCTCGCTTTTCACTAATCGACCAATTTTGTGATTACTTGGGTCTCGCTATGCAAAGTACGGTGTACAGGGCACTTATCGGCTATTTGTAACATCCGTTCTTTCTGCTTTTCATCTAGATCTCCAATAAATTTTATCTCCCTTTTGAAGGTGTCTATTTTTGCGGAGTCGGCCTCGCAATCTTCACAGTCTACCGCATGATCCTTTCCATACGAAGTATGTACTTCGATGTTTTCCAGGGGCCAATTTTTGCGTTTGGCATACATTTGAACGGTCATTGCCGTACATGCCGACAGTCCGGCCGACACCAGTTCATAAGGTGAGGGGCCAAAATCGTTTCCTCCAAAGCTTACCGGTTCGTCTGCGGTCATGAAATGGGTTCCAACTTTCATGGCCGTGGTGAAACCGTCTTCTTTGTCCAAGCTTGCAACGACCTGATGGTTTGTTCGTATTTTTTCTTGATTGGGAAGATCTACATATCTTTTTGCCCAACCTGAAATGACATCTCCCGCATAAATTGAATCTTTTTTGTTCATTAACAAATGGTCTGCACCATCAAGGGAAACAAAACTCTTGGGATGACGGGCCGCCAAATAGATTTCCTCTGCATTTTTGATTTCGACGGTATTGTCTTGCGGTGAGTGCATGATCAATAGGGCTTTGCGCAACCGCATGGCCGTTTCTGGTAACGATTTTGATTCAAGATCATCCAAGAACTGTTTTTTGATTGTGAAATCCCTTCCGCTCAAGTTGACCTTTGCCCTACCGCTTGACTCGATTTCCTCCAAATCACTTTTGAATAAATGCTTTACATGAACGGGATTCGAAGGCGCTCCAATAGTAGCCACAGCCTTCACCGATGAAATTTCCGCTGCCGCGAAAAGTACGGCGGCACCTCCCAACGAATGACCTATCAATAGGGTAGGGGCCTGATGATTTTCACCTAGATATTCGGCCGCAGCCACCAAGTCTTCAACATTTCCTGAAAAATTGGTATCGCCAAAGTCACCTTCGCTTTCACCTAGTCCGGTGAAATCGAAGCGCAGTACCCCAAAGCCATTTGCGGTCAATGACCGACTGATATTTTTTACGGCCGCAAGATTTTTGTTGCAGGTAAAACAGTGCGCAAAAATTGCAAAATTATGTGGATGCCGGTCGATGGGTAATTCCAGTCTTCCTACCAATGTTTGGCCGTCGTTGTTCTGAAATTCAATTTTCTGTAAATTCATTCTTTCGTTATTCGTTACTGTTACAATGGTTATAAGCAACCGTCTGAACACCTAACGATTAACTCTTAACCTTTTTCCTTAAGTCGGTATTGATGAAGACTCCTATCTGTAGCCTGTCAAAATGGGCCGATGGAAAATGGTTTTTCAAGTATCCCACCTGCAGACTTATGTCCTTGAAAACATTGAACCCGAGGGCGCCGTACAATCTATTCTGACCGAAAACATTGTTTTGAAGATTGATAAAGATTTCATCATAAAAATTCAAGAACATTACTTTAGACAGGGGAACCGTAACCTGAAGCCTGTAACGTGCGCGATGTTGTGTATCGCTACGATTGCCAAAATCCAAAAAACGCTGTTCCAACCGATATCGATGTTCGAAGGCAAACTTCGATACCTTGTTTTTTAGAATGAATTGTTGAAAAATGCGATGCTCTTTTGAATCGACTTCATCGGGAAACTCCTCAAAAGTACCGTCTGTGGCAATGAAGCCATACCCAAATGTAACGATGGCCTCATCTCTGATATGATAGTTCAAGCCGGTTCTCAACAAGAGCTGATTGAAATTTTTCAATTGCTCGTAATACCGGGCTTGGGCCTCGGTATGTATACTCAGGTTTTCAGAGATTTTGTTTGTTCCAAAGTACATATGCCAAGAGCCTAGTTTGTCTTCACCGCTTTGTTGACCAAAACCAGAAAGTGAAATAGCTAGTATAATGGTAATTAAGACATTTTTCATATTGCTACTGTGAAATTTGTTGAAATCAGTTTTTATTCCAGACTAAATGATTTTGTTTCCTTGAACTGGGAAAGGTCGAGCTTCTCAATGTTCTCGCGATAAGCCTTCCAGTAATCCTTAAAGAAGGTATTGGTTTTATCCAAGGCCTTTCTCAGGTCTTCCTCTGCGAAACGAATCAATTTTTTTTCGGTTTCGGTAAGCCCCGCCTGTCGGCTACCCGAATAATAGCTGGCCGTCTGAATTCTATTGACCACGTTTGGATCCGTGCTCCGAGTTAGACCTTGGCGCTTATCTTCTTTGCCCAAATATAATGCTATCACAGAATCTATTTGCTTAACGATTTTTGTAGAGGCCTTGATTTGATCTTTGTATTTCTCATTGTCCAGCTCCTTCAATTCCTTTTTATATTTATCGGCTACATTTTTGCTTTCCACCAATTGCTTGACCGCATCGGCGGCCGTTTGTTGGTGCTTCTGCAGCTTCTTACCGGCTTCATAAGATTCATTTAAGGCTGCCAGGGAAAAATTTATCCGCGGATCGGATTTCACCTCTATAGTCGTCTCATCGGTCGTGGAACCATGGCTGATCTTAACCTTGTAGATACCGGGCTTTACCAAGACACCACTAGGCTCCCTTTTGTTTTTGGTGATTTTTCGGGAAGGCCTGTCAGCCCCTTTCTCATACATGCTCCAATAGATTCTATGAAAACCTGCTTTTTCCGGAGTCTTATATTTCAGTGTTCGAATCAAGCGATCCCCGTCAAAAATTTGAAATTGAACGGAATCCTTTTTAGCCACCCCGTCCGTTTTAGTCGTATCCCTTGATGAACCCTCGTCTTCTTCATCCTCAGTTTCATCATCGTCTTTTTCTTCTTTCTTTTCAGGTTTTTTGAGCGGGTCTTTCCCTTCCTTTAAATAATAGGTGATCATCGCCCCCTGTTTTCTATTCTCCGCATTATATAGCGCGTCGCCTCCAAATCGACTTCCTGTAGGCTGTTGGTATGCTGCCAGATATGCAGTTGGAGATGGAAACAATGCCACATCCTTTTCAAGAAATGACTTATCTGAGGCCAAGGTGCGTAGCGGTCGAATATCGTCCAAGACCCAAGCGGCGCGCCCGAAGGTACCGATGACCAGGTCGTGTTCCCTGGGATGGATGACCAAATCCATCGTTGGAACCGTTGGATATCCTTTATCGGGCCATTTTTGCCAATTGCTACCGGCATTGAACGAGACGTAAAGTCCGTCATCGGTTCCCAAGAACATCAAATTCTGATTTTCAATATCCTCCACGATACTAAGTGCGAAGCTTTTTACATCATGTTCGTCAACGATACGTTCCCATGTTTTGCCATAGTTTTTTGTTCGGAATGCATAGGGCGTATAATTAAAACGACGGTAATCGTTCGCTATCAACAGGGCTTCGCCCTTGTTCTTGTTGGAAGCCTTTATTTGTGGAATCCAACTACCCGGTGCCATGCCCTTGATATTTTGGGTGACGTCGACCCAATCGGCTCCGCCATTCTGGGTGTAATGAACCTGGCCGTCATCGGTGCCCACCCAGAGCATATCTTTTTCCACAGGAGAGGGCTCGATTACCAAAATCGTCGTATAGTTTTCGGCGCCCGTCGCATCGATATTCAGTCCGCCACTTTCCGTCTGTTTTTGTTTTTCAGGGTCGTTGGTGGTAAGGTCTGGAGAAATTACTTCCCAAGTCAGACCTTTGTCCGTCGTTTTATGTACAAATTGGCTTCCGAAGTAAGCGGTGCTATTGTCAAAGGGGTCTTGGCCGATGGCCGCGTTCCAATTAAAACGGAGTTTTGTCTTCGCATCAGGTGGGGTAGGGCGTACCATATAATTGTTGCCGGTCTGCCAATCGTAGCGCTGTACAAATCCTTGTTGACTTTGGGTGTAACCATAACGTGAATCATCTTTATCGGGCACGACATCGAATCCATCGCCAAAGGAGATTTCTTGCCAATAGCTATTACGGATTCCCTGGGCTCGCCATACATAGGCCGGACCACGCCACGAACCATTATCCTGCATTCCTCCGTAGACGTTATATGGGAAATCATTATCGGCATTGATATGATAGAATTGCGCCACCGGAAGATTGCCGATAAAGCGCCAGGTTTTACCTCCATCTTTTGTGATGTTCATGCCCCCGTCATTGCCATCGAGCATGAACTGGCCATTTTCAGGATGAATCCACCAAGCATGGTGATCGGGGTGCACCCCATTGGTCACATCACTGCCATACGCATTCATCAATTGTTTGAAATTCTTGCCGCCGTCTTCCGAAACGTTGACAAAAGTAAAAATGGAGTAGACCCTGTTTTCGTTTTCGGGGTCAACGTAAATCTCACAATAGTAAAAAGGACGATTGCCGATATCGGCCTTATCGTTGACTTTTTTCCATTTGAAACCACCATCATCGGAACGATAAAGTGCATTTTTTTTCGCTTCTACCAGGGCATAGACCACATTGGGTTTATTTTTGGCCACCGCAACACCAATTCGGCCGAGTTCACCCTTTGGAAAACCATCTTCGGGGGTGATTTTTTTCCAGTTTTTACCACCGTCATGAGTGACATGAAGTCCACTTCCCGCCCCACCTGACTTAAAGAACCAGGGGTCTCGTTTGTGTTCCCACATTGCGGCGAACAATTTATTCGGATTGGCAGGGTCCATGACCAAGTCGGCAGCCCCCACCTTATTATTGATAAATAGGATTTTCTCCCAAGTCTCCCCGCCATCCACGGTTTTGAAGACACCCCGTTCAGGATGTTCACCCCAAGGTGAGCCAATTGCCCCCACATATACTACATCAGGGTTTGTCGGATCAATGATGACCCGGTGTATATGACGGGTATTCTCTAGCCCCATGGATTTCCAATTCTTGCCCCCGTCCAGAGACTTGTAAACACCATAACCGCCATTCAGGCTATTTCGAGGATTGCCTTCGCCAGTTCCTACCCAAATTACCGAAGGATTTGATTGTTGAATGGCAACGGCACCTATAGAAGCGGTGGCTTCACCATCGAAAACAGGCTCCCACTTGATACCGCCTGAGGTAGATTTCCAGAGCCCTCCCGAGGCCGTACCTACATACATCACATCAGGATTTTCATTTACCACATCAATAGCGGTGACCCGCCCGCTCATTCCGCCTGGCCCAATGTTACGGGGCTTTAGGTCTTGGAGCAACTCCATTTTGAAGTCTTGGGAAAATCCGGTTGTTACAAAGAGAATTAAGAGTAGAGTTCGTAAAAAAGGGTTCATTTTTCTATTGAATTAGCTAGTTATCGCTTCTTATTGATGCCCAAGGTGGCAACCACATCCTGGTCTGGTAAAACTTTGCGCATCCTCATGCCATGGAAATGCAGTATTGTACTTGTTGTTCTCCCACCAGAACTGGGTTCGGGTTGCTTCCACATTACCAATTTCGTTCATTGTCGCTGTTTCGAAAAGCCTGCCATTGACCATGGTGTATGTCACCGTGTCGGTATTTCTAATATCCTCCAAAGGATTCTTTTCCAAGACGATCAAATCTGCCAACTTACCTTCTTTCAACGAGCCTATTTCGGTGCCTGCGCCAATGTAGTTCGCCCCGTTGATCGTTGCTGCCTCCAATGTTTCCATATTGGTCATTCCTCCCTGGTGCAACAACCAAAGCTCCCAGTGCGCACCAAGTCCTTGAAGCTGACCATGGGCACCCAGATTCACTTTTACACCATTATCGCTCAAGGCCTTAGCGGTCTTGGAAACCAAGATATGCCCATTCTCATATTCCTCTTCGGGTACCATGGTACGATGGCGAGATCTTGCATCGACAATCGAACGTGGCGTATATCTCAATAATTTGTCATTTTCCCAAACATTGTCTTTTTGATAAAAATAATATTCGCCGTTCATACCCCCATAATTGACAATGAGGGTAGGGGTGTAGCCCGTATTGCTTGTTTTCCAAAGTTCAAGCACATCTTTATATACTGGGGCGACGGGAATGTTATGCTCAATTCCGGTATGACCATCCATAATCATCGACATATTGGCATAAAAGGTGGAACCTCCTTCAGGTACCACATTGATTCCCAGTTCCTTGGCCGCTTTCATCACTTGCTGACGTTGATCCCTACGCGGTTGATTGTAACTTTTGACCGATTGCGCCCCATAAGCTTTGGTTCTTCTTATTGAAGACCGAGCATCTTCCAAATTGTTGATGGTGGCCTTGAAATCTCCGTCAGCACCGTACAAAATAAACCCGGTGGAAAATATCCGAGGCCCGATCATATCACCATTTTTAATAAGCTCTGCCATTGCAAAAATAGATTCCGAATTTGCAGACGGGTCATGCGCGGTGGTAACCCCATAGGCCAAATTTGCATACAGTTGCCAATGTTTTTGTGTAGTCAATCCATATCTGAACCCACCAACATGCGCATGCGCATCAACAATTCCCGGCATTATTGTTTTTCCGGCCAGGTCAAATACCTTGGCATTTGACGGAATGGTAATATCATTGGCACCTCCAATAGACTCAATTTTATTTTCATTTATGACAATCGTTCCGTTCTCAAAGACTTTGCCCTCTTCCATGGTGATTATTCGAGCATTGGTCAATGCAATTTTACCTTTTGGCCTGTACATTTTTGACGACAGATTTATTTTGGTACCTACGGAATCCATTTTTGCCACCTTTTCAGGAGAACCTGGCAAAAACGTATACCGGTCTTTAATGTCATTTGAGAAATAACTGTCTCCCAAGGTCCAATGGATTGTTTTACCGTCGGATGACCAGTGTAGATTGATTCCTGCATCTTTTGCAATCTGCGAAACAGGTACGATTTTGGATTTGTTGTCCAGGTCGATTTCCTTTCCGTTCAATAACAAAGGAGCGATGTAAGCCTTATGTAAATGGGTAAAAGCGATCCATTTATTATCGGGACTGGGCACCAAGCGATTCGCGTATTTCGATTTGACATGTGTTTTTTGGTCCTTTCCGTTTAAGTTGACCGACTTGAGTTCTTTGGTAAGATTTCCAAAATAGGTACCTCCTGTTTGGTAAAAAATACGGTTGCCCGTTGCTGTAAATTGAGGATATTCCCCCTCTTTGGAAACATATTTCAGATTACTTCCGTCGGCCGACATGATATATAATCCGGATTTCTTTGAAAAGGATCGCCCTTGATCCAAATTTCCCGACTCCTTTCTGAATGTGATTCTTTTTCCGGAGGGACTAAAAGTGGGCGTTCGATAGATTCCTTTTTCCTTGGTCAGCTTCGTCGGGTTACCACCTTGCACTGACATCTTTTGAACAGCGCCGAGATTTTCATCGTTCCAGGTAACATATACCAATTCTTTGCCATCAGGTGAGAAAGATGGCTCGAATTCAAAATCTGTCGCCTGCGTCAGTCGTTTGGGTTTTCCATTGGGCAATTTTTTACTCCAAAGATGACCTAATGCATTGAACACCAATGTTTTTCCGTCAGGGGAAGTGACCGCTTGGCGAATGACTTTGGCATCAAATTCCTCGGTATCGACAGGATTGTTGAAATGCACCGTTTCGGCAATTTTGATAGTGGCATCGACAGTGAAGGGTATGTTGTTAACCTCCCGTGAATCGATGTCTATTTTATATATTTTGCCCTTATTCCAGAAAACAATGGCAGAATTGTCCGGCATCCAGCTATAATTGGGGTACACCCCAAAAATGGCCCACGCCTCTTGTTGGTCTTTATTGAGGTCGTCGAAAAGAGGCCACTCTTCTCCTGTTTCCAGGTCATGAATGAAGAGTACGGTTTTGGTTCGCACTCGTTTTACGAAGGCCAGTTTTTTTCCGTCCCTTGAGACCTGAGGCCGTGCAGCACCACCGGGCCCTCCCGTTACAGTGGTCGTTTCTCCCGTATCGAATTCATACCTCTTAATAGCGTAGATCTGTTTATTTGGATCTTTGTTGTACTGAAAAAACCCTCCGGGATACATATCCTCACTATAATACAAGTATTTACCATCTGCTGATATACAAGGTTCATTCACATCTTGTTGGTCATTCTTCCTTTTGGTCAACTGCACTCCTGAGCCACCCGAATGGTGGTATTGCCAAATTTCCCCCGCACCTAAAGACCGCTGCGATGTAAAATGCTTTCTGGCAACCAGATAATCACCGTCGGGCATCCAATACGGATTGTTCAACAACCTGAATTTTTCCTTGGAGACCGCTTTTGCATCAGAACCGTCGGCATTCATTACCCATATATTGTCGCCGCCTTCCGCATCACTTGTAAAGGCGATTTTCTTTCCATCAGGACTAAATCGCGGCTGAATCTCGAAGGGAATTCCGCTGCGCAATGCCTTGGCCTTACCGCCCGTAATTGGCATCGAATAAATATCGCCCAATACGTCGAAGACCAAGGTTCTACCGTCGGGACTGACATCCAAATTCATCCAAGTACCCTCATCGGTAGAGAATTTATGCTCTTTATAATTGAAATCGGCGCCGGGATTGGCAACATCCCATTTGGTGGTGTCTTTCTTAACGTCTTGTGCTACAAGGGAAAAAGATATCAACGAGAGGGTTGACAGGAGTAAATTTTTAATCATTTGAGTGGCGTTAATTAGTCGTTCTAAATATAGTCAAAACTTACTGCCAGTCATAAAGAAGGAATAAATTGATGTTCCCACATCCGAAAATGAAATTCACCGGATATTCATTTTGACCAAGAGTTAAAAAAACTATTTTTAGGTATGGGCAACACAGGGTTTAATGGAAAAGGGGTGGAGGTATATCCAAGGGAATATTTTTACAAGAAAATCGTATTGGCCAAAACATACATAGATAGCTATTACTTTGAAAACATCAATGTTCAAAATATCGCGGATGAAGCCCTGTTTTCAAAATTCGACTTTATTCGACAGTTCAAAAGAACCTATGGGAAGACTCCATACGGCTATTTGAAACAGGTTAGGTTAAATAGGGCCACTGAACTCCTGGCTTCTTCAAACTTGCCCATAAGAGTAGTTTGCCATGAAATAGGTTATGATAGCGTTTCGTCATTTTGTGGGTTGTTCAAGAGGGAATTCGGAATTTCCCCAAAGAACTTCCAAAAAGAGTGTCATAAAAGAAATCGTTCCATAAAAGATGAACCGCTCAATTATGTGCCGGGATGTTTTACCGAGAAGGAAGGTTGGAAAAAGAGCAATTTTGAAGAATTCAAATGAGTCGAGACGAAATATATTTGGTTCGATATTAATAAAACCTAAAATTATGATCACTAAACTAAGTCACACCGCCATTTATGTTCTCGATCACGATAGCGCCTATGATTTTTATGTCAACAAGCTCGGTTTCAAAGTCCACACCGACGCATCTTTCGGAGAGGGCGAACGGTGGTTGACGATTACCACCCCTGAACAAAATGATTTGGAAATTACATTGATGGAGATATCCGAGGGAAAGAAGCACACCAAAGAATCTGCAGATTTGTTGCGAAGTCTTATTAAAAAAGGAACTTTTGGGTTCGGCGTTTTCGAAACCCATGATATTCATGCAACATATGAAGAATTGAAGGGAAAAGGAGTTGAATTTACCAAACCACCTACCAAAGAGTTTTATGCAACCGAAGCCCTTTTCAAAGATGATTCTGGAAATTGGTTTTCCTTAACGGAAAGACAGCGATAATATTTGTTTGAATACCTTTTCCAACTAATATACACCAATGGTGACCCATTAGAAGACACCAATTTGTGATTAATTGTTTTTGGCGTGTTCTGCCATCTGTGCCAGTCTTTTGTCGATTTCCGCTTTTGGCATCCATTTCCTATGAAGCAAGACTCCGGAGGGTTTTTGCATTGCACTGAAATATTAAAATCAGGGTTGGTAATTTGCAAAATGGTTTGGGAGTGTCCATTAATTAGGGTCGCTTTATTGTAACAAAATTTCCGTCATAGCGTCCTATCTTTCTATAGACCATCGATTAAATTCCAAAATGGCACTTTCGAGAAACCTCCGCTTAACTATTACTGCTATCGCCACACTTTTGATATGGGGTCACATTGGATGGGACTATTTTCATGACGGCATACCAACCCACTATATGCTACATGATGAAAACATGCCGGGAATACCGAATTGGGTGGGAGGTATTTTATTGCCCTTTTTCACCTGGTTTTTGTTGAACCGTATTCATAGGCGAGTAGACGCGCCGAACCCGAAGGATAGACTAAAAACGGTGATTCATCGATTTTTGGCCGCCCTTGGCGTCGCCATTTTGATTTCGATTCTGTTTACCGCTGGTGTTGATGTTATCGACTATATCATGTTGGCCATTTTTGTAATGGCCCTCGTTTTTCCATTGTACAAGTCTGAATACCTATTGGGTTGGGTATTAGGTAGCGCTTATACCTTTGGTGCTACCATTCCGATAGTTTTTGGTAGTGTGCTCGCTTTGATTCTTTTTATTTTATATAAAATTGCAAGGGTCGTAAAGGGATTTTTTATGCCCCAATAAACATTTTAGAATACAAAAGATAGTCAGTTATTGGCAGCGGAGCGTTGTATTTCTTCCAGTCTTTTGTCAATTTCCACTTTTGGCATCCATTTCCCCTGACGCATAACTCCGAAAGGTTTTTGCAGTGCATTTAAATTTTCAAGAGGGTTGCCGTCGATCAAAAATAAATCGGCGTCTAGGCCCTCTTTGATTTCACCAAAGGTATTCTCCAATCCAAAATACTTGGCCGGGTTTATGGTACCCGATTGAATAATTTCCAAATTGGTCATTCCGGCATCTGCCATATCTTGCATTTCCTTGTGTATGGAAAACCCGGGTACATTGAACAATTGGGGCGCATCAGAGCCTAGAAGCATTCCATGCCCATTATCGCTTAATTTTTTGATTAGTTGTTTGCGAAGGGCATCGAACCTTTCCCATTGGGCCTTGTCAAAAGTAGTGCCTTCGCCTGTAGCCTGTTCTTTCCGTTGCCTCCAAGTTTGTAAGGTGGAGGCCTGCATATATTTCATTTCCGGTAATGCGAGCATTTCGTCTGCGGTGGTAGGAGCAAACCATTTTGTGAAAAGACTTTGGGTGGGTACGATCCAGACTTTGTTTTCTTTGGACATCGCTACCAACTCATCGATTTTTGAGGCATCGGCCAAATCGGTAAAGTTGTACCCGAAGAAACCATTTTGGTTGGGCTGTACATCGGCCGATTCAGGTACAAGGCCTTCCAAAAATCCGTCGACATGATCGATGGAGGCAAATTTGCTTTCAAGGGCATGACGAATACCGACATCAACCGGAACATGGCCTGCGAAGGTAATTCCCACCGCATTGGATGTGCGCACCAGTTGGTCGAAAACATCCCTTTTGATACCTGGGTGGATTTTCAAAAAGTCATAACCCGCATTTTTGTAATCCGATACCTTGATTGAGGCTTCCTCCACGGTACGAACGGAATTGCCGTTTAGAGACGGGCTCGAAGTGAAAATACGCGGACTTAAAATGTCTCCGCTAAATGCCTTTTCCCTCAAAACCAAGTGTGCAGGGTCGCCGAGCATACCACGAATGGTGGTTATGCCGTTCGAGAGGTAAAGAAAAAGCACCTCCTCGATCCGCTTCTCACCGGCAGATGGTGCTGGAATATGTGCATGCATTTCGGCCAACCCCGGCATGAGGTATTTTCCGCTTCCGTCAATATTCTGAGGGTATAATTCACCATTCGGGATCGTTTCGTAAATGCTTTTGATTTTTCCCGAGTCAATGACTACCTGTCGATTTTCCAGAATGGTGCCAGACCGAACGTCAACGATGTTCACATCTGAGATCAAGATTGCGGTCGGGCTTACTTCTTCTTGGGCTTGATTGCAAGAACATAAGAAGATTAAAGTTAAGACGAATATTAATTTTTTCATTGCACCTACTTTTTGGTCCTTTAAAGATAATATTTTACAATAAGGCCCTTCCCCAATTTTGAGATATTTTCGGTAATTCGTAGGATGTGGTTATCTTTCTGCGATCCTATGAAAAAGCAAGCGGCTCCCTGGTATTTTTTAGTTCTTCTAATTTTGGCAGGGGAGGCCGTTTTTATACTTCCCTTTGTTTTGCCACGTATATTTAGGCCGACGGTATTGGAGGTGTTTGAAATGACCAACCTGGAGTATAATCTGGGAGTATCGGTTTATGGAATAGTGGCAATGGTTTCATACCTTCTAGGTGGACCGTTGGCGGATAAATACCCCCCCCGAAAATTGATGGCATTGGCTCTTTGGATGACCGCTGCCGGAGGAATCGTTTATGCCACTTTTCCCAGTTTGGCTATGTTACAGGTTTTATATGGCTATTGGGGCTTTACGACTATTTTCTTGTTTTGGGCCCCGATGATCAAGGCGACCCGCGTATGGGGCGGTGCTTCATCGCAGGGTAGGGCTTATGGTCTTTTGGATGGTGGTCGCGGACTTACCGGAGCACTTTTTGGGTTGCTAGGGGTTTTGATTTTTTCAATCTTTATTTCCACGGATATTGAATTGGCACAACTTTCAGAGAGAAAGAATTCATTCAAATATGTACTCTATTGTTCGGCCATTATTATTTCGGTCATTGGTATTTTGACTTGGTTTTTCATGAAATCAAATGTAGACGAAAAGGAAATTCAGCTGGAAAGAATAACGATCCGGCAGATAGGTTCCGTTTTGAGACTCCCATCGGTATGGTTACTGATGGTCATTATTCTTTGCGCGTATACGGGTTATAAAATAACGGATATTGTTTCACAGTATGCCAATGAAGTGATGTTATATGATCAAGTAAAATCTGCCCAGGTAGGTACTTTTTTGCAATTTTTACGTCCGACCGTCGGTATTTCGGTGGGACTTTTGGTCGACCGTTTTAAAATCACCCTGTGGCTGGTTTTTAGCTTTATCGTTTCGGTTATAGGAGGGGTTTTATTTGCTTCCGGTGTTATAGAGCCATCGGCCACTGCGTTGTTCTTTCTTTCGGTCGTCATTGTCGCCGTAGGGGTTTATGCGGCAAGGGCCCTTTATTTTGCCGTAATGCAGGCAGGAAATATTCCATTGGTCTTGACCGGAACCGCCGTAGGCTTGATGTCAGTGATCGGCTATACACCTGATATTTTTGCAGGACCGGCCTATGGCTATCTACTTGATATGTACCCCAAACAAGAAACCGGCCATCAAAATGTCTTTTGGATGTTGACCGCATTTGCCCTAGTTGGTGGCATTGCCTCACTCATCTATTATCGTTTATATGACAAAAAACGATTAAGGGCATCATCTTCCTCCGCCGTTTAAGTACTTGAGATTTGCCGCACAGTGTTCAATAATAGTGGATATCCGCTTCTGTCTGGTTTCGTCTCGTTTTGCACTATTTAACCAATATAGATAACTTTTTCGCTGGCCCCTTGTAAAACCTTGAAAGTTGCTGAAGGCTTTTTTATTTCGATTAAAGGCTTTTTGAAGGTCCTGGGGAATAACCCCATTTTCTACGTCATCGAGTGCAGCCCATGAACCATTTTTTTTGGCCATCGCTATTGTAGCATGCCCGCTGTCGTGCATCAGCCCTTGCGAAATCAATTCTTTGATGTGATCTTTATTGACCTTGCTCCAGACACTCTTTGGTTTTCGCGGGCAAAAATATTGTCTGCGTTTTCCTGGGCCGATGTTTTTGACCGTGCTATCTATCCAACCGTAGCAAAGGGCGACCCGAACCGCCTCTTCCCAACGCATACTTTCGTTCTCGTGGCTAACGGCATAGAATATTAGATAGACACCCTTGGATCGGTCATGGTTCTTATGCAGCCAACTACGAAATTCTTTGTCGTTCTTAAAGTATTGCTCTTCTATTTCTTGCATTTTAAAAAGAATCTATTATCAGAACTCCGGTGTTTCGAAAATCGTTCATTTTCGGAAGTTCTGTTGCGGCCTCTTCCAAGGAAATGGTTCGGCCGACCAACTTTTCCGGATGTAGTTTTCCATTTCGTATCATTTTAAGCATTTCGGGATATTTGTGCGCCTGCATACCATGACTGCCGATGATTTCAAGTTCATGTGCGATAACTTGGTCCATGGGCAGTTGTGGATGTCTATGGCCTTCTGTCATCAGGCCAACTTGAATGTGCTTCCCCCTTTTACGAAGACTTGAAATCGAATTGTAACAAGTGGTTTGACTACCAAGGGCATCTATGGAAACATGTGCCCCGCCATTGGTTAATTCCTTGATGGCGTCTACAATATTTTCTTTTGAATGGGCATTGATGGTGGCTACGGCACCAAGTGTTTTGGCCAATTTCAAGTTTTCCTCATTGATGTCCACGGCGATTGTTTGAGCCCCAAGGGCATTGGCGATCATAATGGCCGAAAGCCCTACACCACCACAACCATGAACGGCCACAAACTGTCCCTCTTTGACTTTGCCTTGATCGACGACTGCTCTAAAGGAAGTAATAAATCGACATCCGAGGGTTGCCGCGGTCACATCATTGATTTCGTCCGGAAGTCTCACCAGATTGATATTGGTATGGTCCAGTGCCACATATTCGGCAAAGGAGCCCCAATGCGTAAAACCTGGCTGGGACTGATGGTCGCAAACCTGATGGTTTCCCGATTTACATTGTATGCAATTTCCACATCCGCAGACGAACGGAACAGTCACTCGATCACCAACTTTGAAATGTTTTACTTCCTTTCCAATGGTCTCAATCGTACCTGCCAATTCATGGCCCGGAACATGTGGAAGCGTTATGTCTGGATCATGGCCCATCCAACCGTGCCAATCGCTTCGACACAATCCAGAGGCGGAAACTTTTACAATGACCCCATCAGGTTTTGGGCGGGGGTCCGGTACATTCTGAATCTTGAGGCCCTCTTGAAATTTCTCATATACCAATGCTTTCATTCCTTTTGAGATTATGCCATTCAGAAGATATTAAAATAGCATTTTTAATAAAAATAAGGCTTTAGTCATTGGCGCCTTGGTTTTTGAAGGTCGGAATTGCTATTTTAGGAGATTGATTAACTCAATATTCACAAATTAAATGAAAAAAGTATATCTAATTACGGCACTGCTTTGTGCAATGGTGATTTGCTCCTGTGGAAATAAGCGGGGTGGAAAGCCAAAAATCCTGGTCTTTTCAAAAACCATGGGCTTTAAGCATGTCTCTATTCCAGCCGGTATGGCAGCCATACAAGTGCTTGGCAACGAAAATGGTTTTGAGGTCGATACCACCAAAAATGGCGAAGTTTTCAATGAGGAAAACCTAAAACAATATTCGGCTGTTGTATTTCTAAGTACTACGGGAAATGTGCTTGATGCCAAGCAAGAGGCTGCGTTTGAGCGCTATATTCAAGCGGGCGGGGGTTATGTCGGTGTACACGCTGCCGCCGATACCGAGTACGATTGGGGGTGGTATAACAAATTGGCCGGAGCGTATTTTCTTAGCCACCCGGCCGGCACGCCCGAGGCCGATTTCATCATCAAGGACAACAGCCATATTTCTACAAAGATGTTTACCGACTCGGTATGGCATCGAACCGACGAGCTTTACAACTATAAAAAGATAAATCCGGATGTCAATGTATTGATGACCCTAGACGAATCGACTTATGAAGGAGGGCAGAATGGCGATTTTCACCCGATTGCATGGTATCATGAATTCGATGGTGGGCGCGCATTTTATACCGGAGGAGGTCATACCGATGAAAGCTATTCTGAAGACCTTTTTCTAAAACATTTGCTGGGAGGCATTCAATATGCAATCGGCGAAAATCTAAATTTGGATTATTCCAAGGCGACCACCCAAATTCCGCCCGATGGTGATCGTTTTTCAAAAGTGCAACTGTCCGTTGGTAAATTTTTTGAGCCCATCGAAATGACCATTTTGCCAGATAACGATGTTTTGATTGCACAACGTCGGGGAGAAATATTGTTATATAGCCCGAGTACCGATAGTCTGACCCAAGTTGCCGCCTTAGATGTATATGCAAAGGCCTTGAACACGCCTGGGGTCAATGTCGAAGAGGGCTTAATGGGCTTACAAAAGGATCCCGATTACGCTAAAAACAACTGGGTTTATGCCTATTTTGCCCCGACCGGAACCGAGCAGGTCAATCGCTTGTCCCGTTTCAAATTCAAAGATGGGGTCTGGGATATGGCGTCTGAACAAAAAATCTTGGATGTTGCCTCCGATCGTGAAATCTGCTGTCATACCGGTGGTTCGATTGCCTTTGGTGGAGATGGATTATTGTATTTGTCAACAGGGGACAATTCAACGCCCTTCGACGAGAAGGGTGCAGAATACGTTAACAATGGTTATGCCCCTTTGAACGATCTTCCGGGGAAGAAACAATATGATGCCCGCCGGTCGTCGGGAAATACAAATGACTTAAGGGGTAAAATTCTTCGTATAAAGGTCAATGAAGATGGAAGTTACGATATCCCTGAAGGGAACCTTTTTCCCGTAGGTACTGAAAAAACACGGCCCGAGATTTATACGATGGGTCATCGCAACCCTTACCGTATATCGGTAGATCCAAAAAAGGGCTATGTCTATTGGGGCGATGTGGGACCGGATGCCCGAGAAGACGATATCGCCAAACGGGGGTCTCGCGGGTATGATGAAATGAACCAGGCACGTGAGGCCGGTAATTTTGGTTGGCCCTTGTTCATTGGAGACAATAAACCGTATGTCGACTATGATTACCAAACAGGGGAAAGCGGAATCACTTTTGATCCCGAAAAACCCATCAACGATTCAAAAAACAATACAGGCTTAAAAGAACTTCCACCTGCCCAACCAGCCTATGTTTTTTATCCCTACGTTGATACACCCGATTTTCCACAGGTCGGCACTGGAGGCAGAAATGCCATGGCAGGCCCGACGTACTATTCCGATATGTACCCCGACGGGGGCGGACTCCCTGACTATTATGATGAAAAAGTAATTATTTATGACTGGATGCGTGGTTGGATGATGGCCGCACATTTTTTCGATGACGGTACTTTCAATAAAATGGAGCCCTTCGCCCCAGAGATAGAAGTGAATAGCCTTATCGACATGGAAATGGGTCCTGATGGCCGTCTCTATCTTTTGGAATATGGAAGCGGTTGGTTCACCCAGAATGCAAACTCATCATTGGGCTATGTCGAATTCAATGGTGGAAATCGCCCTCCTGTCATCGATAATATGATGGTTGATAAAACCTCTGGGCAATTACCACTTTCGGTGAAGGCCACTGTAAAGGCCAGCGATCGAGAAAATGATCCGATCTCTTATGTCTGGCATTTGGGCAATGGTGAGACCAAAGAAACCAGCGAACCCGAAATTACATATTCTTATGCCGATGCGGGAGACTATAAGATCTCGGTTGAAGTCAAAGATGATAAAGGTGAGTCCGCCAAAAGTAATATTGTTTCGGTGGTTGCCGGAAATTCAAGGCCTGAAGTCGACATTGAATTCAAAGGAGGAAATTCTTCATTCTTTATGCCCGGTATTCCGGTGAGTTATGCGGTATCGGTCAAAGACCCCGATGGAAGTGAGATCGACCCTGAAAACCTTTACGTTTCGGTAGATTATCTTGAAAGCTTTGATGAACAGAATAAATCCTTGGGCCATCAAGAGGTTTCGGCGGCTGTGACCGGTAAGGCCTTGACGCAGGCATTGGATTGCAAGACCTGCCATAAAGAGAAGGAAACTTCGATCGGGCCGAATTATTACGATGTCGCGATGAAGTACAAAGACGATCCCAATGGCAAAAGCTATCTTCAAAAGCGAATGGTAGAAGGCGGTGGTGGCGTATGGGGAGAAGTAGTGATGCCCGCACACCCAGATCTCACCAAAGAAGAGACCCGTCAAATTGTCGAGTATATACTTTCATTGGCCGAAAATTCTTCCAAAACCAAGTCACTGCCTGCCGCAGGGAACATAATTCCACAGCCAACCCCGGGCGCTAATGTCATGGTGCTGACCGCAAGCTATACCGATACCGGTATGGAAGGGGTGCTGCCCCTGACCGGGACAAAGTCTGTTGCTTTGAAAGGAAGTATGGTTTCATTTACCAATGGCATGAAACTCGACAAATTCATGCAAGTGGAATATGGCGGTATGAAGTTACTGATGGTACCTGCGGAAGAAGGTTGGTTTGTACTTGACGACATTGATTTAAAGGGTATAAAAACGGCTGCGCTGATTGCAGGCTTTCAGGAGAAACCTGATTTCCCGATGGATTTTGAGTTACGTTTAAATGCCCCTGATGGCGAGGTCATAGGCAAAGGAAGTTTAATGTCCCAATTTAGGCCTGGGCCGCAAGGGTCATTTATAGGTACAATCCCCATAGTATTGAACGGCCCAATGGACGAAAAGGCCAACGAGTTGTATTTCGTTCACAAACCGGATCCATCCAAACCACGTGGAGAGGGATTCGTTGCTGTGATGAACGTAAATTTTGGGAGTTGATCAATCAACATAAGAAAAGATAACCAGTCTTTTCTTTTTAGAAGATGACCGAATCCGGTTTGTCAAAACAGTTTAACCCGTTGATAATGGGTAATCAGTTTTGAACTGCCTGGTGTTTAAGGGATTTAATCGGCTTTTTACCCGGTTTCAATTTGTTTTGCTTGCTGAAAATTGACAACATTTCTTTATTGATCCATTGGCTTCACCAAATATAAAAATGGTTCATTCATTCAAATAATTCGACCATGCCTAAAAACAGCTTATTGAAAAAAACGGGGTCATTTTTTTTATCGGCCCTCCTTGGATGCTCAATCTTGGCCCAAACAGAGAATTCAAAAGAATTGGCCAAAGCCGCATCTGGACTCGAGTTGAGGGAAATTGGACCCGCCTTTATGGGCGGTCGGATCGCTGATATTGCCATTGACCCGAACAACCACAGCATTTGGTACATAGCTGTCGGTTCGGGTGGCCTATGGAAAACCACCAATAGCGGAATTACATTTACACCTATCTTCGACGAGCAACCAACATATTCCATAGGTACAGTAACCCTGGACCCTAATAATACGAATGTTGTTTGGGTAGGTACAGGTGAAAATGTCAGCGGTCGTCATGTTGCTTGGGGCGATGGTGTATATCGCAGCAATGATGGAGGTACTACCTGGCGACAAATGGGACTGGCCAATTCTGAACATATTGGTCGGATTCTGGTTGACCCAAGAAACAGTGATGTGGTTTTTGTGGCTGCCGAAGGACCACTATGGTCAGAGGGGGGCGAACGTGGACTGTACAAAACGGTAGATGGCGGCAAAACATGGAATTTGGTCCTCGAAATAGACAAGAATACCGGGGTAACCGATGTGGAGTTTGACCCATCGAACCCAGATGTCATTTATGCCGCGGCATATCAACGTCGTCGACAGATTTGGTCATTATTGGGTGGTGGACCGAATTCTGGGATATTCAAATCGACGGACAATGGGGAGACATGGCGTCAGGTCAGAACCGGTTTGCCCGAAGGGGATATTGGTAAAATCGGACTTGCAGTGACCCCCGCCAATCCGAATTTGGTCTATGCTACCGTCGAGGCAAATGACAAGGAAAAAGGGTTTTACCGTTCCTCGAACAGGGGAGAAAGTTGGTCAAAACAAAATAGTTATATCTCCGGCGGAACCGGCCCCCATTATTATCAAGAAATCGAGGCCTCGCCCGTAAATCCTGATTTGGTCTATCAGATGGATGTTTTTCTTCACGTGACCCGAGATGCAGGTAAAACCTTTAAGGTACTTGGTACGGGTCGGGAAAAGCATAGTGACAACCATGCCTTGTGGATTGACCCCGACAATGGCGACCACATGCTTGCGGGCACCGATGGAGGACTATATGAGACCTTTGACGAGGGTATGACCTGGAGACATTTCCCAAACCTTCCAATCTCACAATTCTATAAATTGGGGCTGGACAATGCCGAGCCTTTTTACAATATTGTGGGCGGGGCACAAGACTTGGGTACCTTAATAGGTCCGTCTAGAACCACCAATGCGGAAGGTATTCGAAATCAAGATTGGTACGTGCCATTAGGGGCCGATGGTTATGAATCGGTCTTTGACCCCAAAAATCCGAATATCGTTTATATGGAAATTCAACAAGGGCTGCTCCATCGGTTGGACCGACGTAGCGAAGAGGTGCTGAACATACAGCCACAACCCGCTCCAGGTGAGGAACCGGAACGATGGAACTGGGATAGTCCCTTGTTGATCAGCCCCCATAACAATAAGCGGTTGTATTTTGGCTCTCAACGGGTGTGGCGCAGCGAAGACCAGGGAAATTCATGGACACCCATCAGTAAAGACCTGACCACCGATACCAACCGCTACGAATTACAGACGATCGATAATCGTGTTTGGGGTTCAGATGCATTATATGATACCGGGGCGATGTCGAAATATGCAACATTGACTACCCTGGCCGAATCACCGGTTGTTGAAGGCCTGCTTTACACAGGGTCGGACGATGGCCTGATTCATATCAGCGAAGATGGTGGACAAAGTTGGCAAAAGAGTGGAGCACTTCCGAAAATTCGTGTTCGCTCTTTCATCAATGATATTGAGGCATCGCCTCATAATGCCAATACGGTTTTTGCGGTAATCGATTCACATAAATTTGGAGACTTCAGTCCATATATATTTATAAGTACAGATCGCGGCCGTTCTTGGGAATCCATTTCGGGTGATTTGCCGTCGGGAACCATTGTTTGGGTTTTAAAACAAGATTATCAAAATGAAAATCTGCTTTTTATTGGAACCGAATATGGTATCTATTTCTCCCCGAACAAGGGAGCAAACTGGATTAAATTGGACGCGGGTGTGCCGACCATCGCTTTTCGTGATTTGGAGTTGCACGAACGCGATTCTGATTTGGTTGGAGCCACTTTTGGTCGTGGTTTTTATGTGTTGGACGATTATTCCGCTTTGCGAGCATTGAGTACGATCACCGATCAATATACAAATCAATTATTTTCCGTCAGGGATGCTTGGTGGTACGTGCCAAGCGTTCCGATGCAAGCCAAAGGTATGCCGGGCCAAGGTACAACGAGCTATCGCGCCGAGAACCCTCCTTTTGGAGCTTTATTCACCTATTACATTACTGATGTTCCTGAGACGGGAAAAACGAGACGTAAAAAATCCGAAAAAAAGTTACGGGAGAAAAAAATGAGCGTTCCATTTCCCGGATGGGAAAAGTTGCGGCAAGAAGAAACTGAAAATGACCCGATCGTTTTGCTATTGGTGAGCGACGCGGACGGTAATCCTGTTCGGTGGATAGAAGGTTCCGCCAAAAAAGGATTGCATCGAGTAAACTGGGATTTAAAATTACCGGCGCCAGATCCCATTGATTTGACCGAACCAGGGTTCAAACCACCTTGGGCGGGAGATGCGCAGGGACCATTGGCTGCACCCGGAAAGTATTCCGTACAACTTTTTGTCGCCCAAGAGGGCAATTTTGTACCACAGGGATCGGCACAAGAATTTCAGGTGAAGCCTGTGCCAAATTCGGTTGAGGGAACGGATTTCACGGCCGTGGCCCAATTTCAAAAATTGACCAATGACTTGTTGCGACAGCTTTCCAGTGCCAACAAAAAATTGGGCGAGGCGAGTGACCGTTTGCGACATATGAAGGCGGCCTTACCCGAAACTCCGAAAGCGGAGCTTTCCCTGTTTAATCGTTTGAATCAATTGGAGAAAGAACTATATCGATTGCAAAGGCAATTGAACGGAGATCTTGTCCGTCAGAAATTCAATGAATCGACCAAGCCTTCCATTCGATCACGAATTGGAAATGTGGCCTACGGGCATTGGGAAACCCGCCAGACCCCGACTGAAACACAAAAACAAAATATCGAAATCGGTCAACGTGATTTTGAAAAATTCAAAGGAGAATTGGCCGATTACTTTCAGAGCTTTGAAACCTTCGAAGCTGATCTTGAGCAAGCTGGGGCACCCTATACACCAGGACGGAGGTTGAACTAGTCATTGTTTTGAAAAAGTTTTCGGATGGTAATTTGCCAAATGAAAAGGCCCTTGTTTCAAGCAGAGGGCACGTATATCTTGTCTAACAATTCTTGATATTCATCGTCGGCTTTGCTAAGCGCGGTTATACCACCGCCACTACGATACCAGAATTTGTCATTGTCTTTTTCGATAAATCGGATGCTCACACCTGAATCGACATTCTTTCCATCGAAAATACCGAAAATACCAGTGTAGAAACCTCGCTTCCTTATTTCGACCTCATCGATTATTTCCAAGGTTTTCGGTTTTGGGGCCCCGCTAATAGAACCGGCTGGCAGTAACCTAAATAAGATCTCACAAAAGTTCTCCTCCCACCCCTCAGGTAATTTTCCTCGGATTTCTGAACTTGTTTGAAGAATTTCGTTTCGGTAAGATCTTATTTGTTCTACATATCGGAATTTGGTAACGGTCACCTCTGAAGCCACCATTGAAAGGTCATTTCTAATGAGGTCGACGATGGTGTTGTGCTCCCTGATTTCTTTTTCATTGTTCAGTAACTCGTATTCGGCATTTGGCAAACTGGCATCAATGGTTCCCTTCATAGGGTAGGAGAAAATGTAGCCATTTTCGATTCTTACAAAGCATTCGGGAGAGAAGACGACGAACTTGTCTTTTTGGTATAGTTTATAAGATGCCTTCGAGGAATTAAAAATTGTCTCCAATGATGCATCTGGTTTGACTTCCGATGGAAATGTAAGATTGAGTAGAAAGGAATTTCCTTTGTTGATATTCGATTGTACTTCTGAAAAGGCTTCAACGTATATTTCTTCTAAAATGGGCTTGACATCCAAATGGACCTTCTGGGATACCACAGGTCTTTTTACATTTTTCCTTCCTTTGATGTCGAACAAAAACCCATGCGCCTCGGCCTCTTCCAAAGTCAACGCCAAAGGGTTGTGCATTTCAAAATCGATTACGAAAAGGAAGGGAACTTTCGACGCAACCAGTCTTGAAACTTTTTTTTTGAAGGTCGTTTTACTCACGTGATATTATCCGGGAAAAAAGGATTTAGTAGCTGGTATTGAAATAAGGAAGAGCCTATTGATCGAGTTCTTTTTTTTCAACATAAAAATTTCGGTCGACCTTGAAAGTACTCGCATTGGCATCGGCTCTTTCTGTTTGCCATTCTTCGGTGGGTTCTAGCCAAAGCGGTTTGTCGTCCACAAAAACCCTTATGGGCATGACAAAATCCTCCACAACATTGGTCCATCGATATTTGATGACATTGCCATCTTCCAGCTTGTATTCAAAAACCGGAATTTTAGTCGTACGCAGATATTGGTCAAATACTTTTGAGAGATCGACTTCCGATTTTTCGATCAAATACTTTTCAATTTGTGCCGTGGTCACTGTTTGGTGATAAAAATCTTTGTTGAGCCCTCGGAGAATCTGTCGCCATTTTTCGTCATCATCAATCAATTGGCGGATGGTGTGTAGCATGTTGGAACCCTTGTAATACATATCGCCACTGCCCCTATTGTTCACATTGTAGCTGCCAATGACGGGTTTGTCGTTTTGGATATTCCTGCGAAGACCGATAACATATTCCTCGGCAGCCTCTTTGCCATAATGGTAGTCAAGATACAAGTTCTCTGAATATGAGGTAAAGCCTTCATGCACCCACATATCGGCAATGTCCTTATAGGTAATATTATTGGCGAACCATTCGTGCCCTGCTTCATGAATGATGATAAAGTCGAATTTCAAGCCCCAACCTGTACCCGACAGATCATTGCCCAAATAACCGTTTTGGTATTGGTTGCCGTAGGTGACAGAACTTTGGTGCTCCATTCCCAAATAAGGAACCTCGACCAACTTAAAACTATCTTCATAAAAAGGGTAGGGGCCAAACCAATGTTCAAAAGCCTCAATTGTCATCGGCGATTGTTTGAATTGTTCCTTGGCCTTTTCCAAATTATCCCTTAATACATAATAGTCCAAATCCAATGGGCCTTGCTCCCCTTGATATTTTTCGCCAAAATGGACATAATCCCCAATATTGACATTCACCCCATAATTATTGATGGGATTGCCCACAAACCAATGGTACGTTTTGGTCTCGGTCTCCTCTTCGATTTTTCGTAATCTACCGTTTGAAACGTTGATCAACTCCTTGGGCACTTTGACACTGATCAACATGCTATCCACCTCGTCGTACATATGGTCTTTATTGGGCCACCAAACGCTTGCGCCCAGACCTTGGCATGAGGTAGCAATAAAGTGCTTTCCATTATTGTCTTTTGCCCAAGAGAATCCTCCATCCCAGGGCGCTCTAACCGCCTCTTTGGGATTCCCTGAATAGTGAACCACAATTTCATTGAAATCCCCAACTTTTTGTGGTTTTTCAAGTTTGACGAAATGTGCATTGACCTTTGATTCAAAATCCAGCTCTTTTCCTTCTTGGGTAATTTTTTCAATTTTCAATGGGGGTTGCAAATCAACTTGCATTATTTGCTCTTCGTTCAAGACCTTATATCGAATAGTGTTGCTTCCGGTAATAAATTTTTCATCAGGGTTGACCTCGATATCCAAATGATAATAGTTTAAATCCCACCAGGCGCGCTCACCCGTGATACTTCCCCGTAGGGTGTCTTGTCTTGAAAATTCCTGACCTGAAACGCTTACGACCGTAGTCATTAACAATACGTGAATAAAAAATTTAATGTTCATTTCTTTCTTTTATGATTGGCTTAAAAGGTACGCATATTCACTACCTCTTAAAATCGAACTGAAGTCATCGGTGTTTAAAAGTTCGTATACTGCTTTTGTCTTATTCGGATGATTTTCATAAAACGATTTAGTGATCAAATACCCCATGGTATAGCCCAAATCATAGGGCCTATCTTGAATATCACCGTTGTACAACCACCTTGAATTGTCATCTGTAAATAAATCTTCCTTAAGGTCTTGCAAAATCTTTGCCATATTGTCAGGATTGTCAAGATAAACGAGATTTCCATTTTTTAACGGCTCACCGGAAGCCAGTTCGACAAAAAAGTCACAAACCCCCTCAGCTATTATCGCAGCCATTACGGTCTCTGAATTTTCAGTATCCCGATAGCTCTGCTGAAAATGCATCAATTCATGCAAGGTAAGGGCCGGTAAATCAGAAAACTTCATCACGGCCCCTTTTTGCCAATCGTTCAAACCTTGCGTTGGCATTGAATCGGACCTACCATACATGTCGCCTCCGACAAACATGCCCAATTCGGTTGCGGTACCGCCTGAGTTGAGTATTCCTGGAACTACATAAACTTTCGGAAATACAGCCTCAGGATAAATACTTTTGAAATTGCGCATCCACTGCTTAGTCTTTGATTTCAACGAGTTTAGGCTATCAGGATTGAATTGACCTTTCAAATACTCATAATAGTCGGGTGCAGCGTTGATCATTTGGGCGTACATATTGTCTACATTTTCATATCGGACAACATAAAAATCACGTAATTCTCGTGGGCCTTCGAAAATAAATTCCTTGAAAATACTTCGGGCGTTCGCTGAATCCTTTCTAGCCCTTTCGAAATAGTTCCAGAATTGGTTCATTGATTCCATCTCCAAACTAAAATGCGATAAATCACTCACTTTTTGCTGTATGGAGTCTAATCTTCCCTTGAGCCTTTTGCCTTCTTGAGAGGTCAGTTCTTGCTCAAGATCCTGAAATTTCGAAAGTATTTTCGGGTTGGCCATTCCGACATCGATGGCTTGGTGCAAGCTTTCGATTACCTCGTTGGTTTCCCCTTCTTCATGGTATAGGGCGGCAGCCTCTACATAAATTTGGGAGGATCGAAGATCTTCATTGGCCTCGACCAATTTCTCTGCAAAATCGGCATATGCCATCGTACTGTCAAGTTGTTCATAGTCTTCGAACAACGTATTTATATCGGGCAAGTGCATTTCTGAGGCCGACTTCTTATCGGCAGCGCAACCGACTAAAGCGATTGTAATGACCATACCAAGGCAGGTCTTGTAGGTTTTTTTGATTTTTGGAGCCATTTTAAATTCTAATCCCTAAATATTCCATTTGGAAAAACGACCGGACTTTCAAAGCCGTTTTTACCGACAGCCGAAATTCCGAAAAAATAATTGTCTATCACAATTCCATTTAAAGTAAATTCGTTTACGTTACCCACATATCGACTATGATCCCATGTGGGCGAGGTTGTATCCCTCCAATAAATTTTATAACCAACGGCACCATCGACCGAACTCCACTGGAATTTTGCCGAAGGTTGAACGACACCTCCGATTTTTACTTCCTTCGGTGCTGGCGGAGCCCAAGCCAACGATGCCAAATTGATGGCATTGACGGCCGTAAGTTTTTTTGCATAATCGAAATTCACATGCTTTAGTACATCACCATACTCGATTCCATTCTCTGTGCGTATATCTTGGTGTTGCTGGGTGTAATTTTCATGGGCCTCCATAATTCGAATTCCGGCAAAGTCGGCATCGTTAAATGGACGATGATGCCCGCCCCTTCCAAAACGATCCAAACGATAGACCATGATCGGATTCATTTCGGGCATATATTTCTTCGTGGTTTTGTGAATATAACGTGCCAATTGTCTTGAAATTCCATCGACCTCACCCCCATAAAAACGTCTTGCCCTTCGCTCTTTTTCGGTTTCGGTAGGAGGAACAGGTTCAGAGAAGATTCTAAAATCGGTATTGCTGATCACCCCGTCGACCCCCTTTATGTTTCCGATCATGTCATTATTGAGAATGCCTATGATTTCCCAGCTCGATTCCTTGGCATAGGCCGCTAGGCCCTTTCCGCCAAAAAGCCCTTGTTCCTCTCCAGAGAGTCCCACATAAATAATACTGTTTTCGAATTTATACTTTGAAAGTATCCTTGCCGCTTCAAGTGTGCCGGCCATACCGCTGGCATTGTCGTTTGCTCCCGGGGAATCTGAAGTGAAATTGTTGGGATCGCTGACCCGTGAATCAATATCACCGCTCATGATAATGTAACGGTTCTGGTATTTTGTTCCTTTTTGAATTGCCACTACATTGACTACCCAGACATCATGGACGATGCGCTGGTTTTCTCCCTTTTTGACCAGATCTTTTTGATAGAAGACATCGAGGCAATTGTCGCAGGCGGCAGAGGTTTTTTCGAACTCTGATTTTATCCACCGTCTTGCAGCACCAATTCCGCGTGTTTTCGAAACGGTATCGCTTAGGGTATGTCGGGTACCAAAATCGGCAAGTTTGGTTATGTCGGCTTGGATCCGTTCCGAAGAAACATTATTGATAATTTCATAGATTTCCCTGTCGGATTGCGCAAAAAGGAGGGTTACGAACAAAAGGGAACAAAAGGTGATTACAAATTTATACTTCATCAATCTGGATATTTCTTTCTGAATTGGATTCCGTGAAAATAACAAAGAGGTCCTAATAAGATATAAATAACCCCAGGTAGAACAAAGCTCAATCCTATCCGAAATTTAGAAGTGACGATAGACGCTAATGCCACCAATATGTAAATGGCGAAATGTCTTGAATAGAACAATAGGTCATAATTGAGACGCTCTTCTTTTGTTTTTCTGTAAGCGCGATAATACATTATCGAATAACAAGAAAAAATCAGCAAAAACCCCAAACTATATAACTGGAACAGCGAAGAGAAATCATCAATCGACAGCCGTTGCCTACCAGTCATGGAATTGACCATTGACTTAAGGGGAAATACATAATATAGCACAACAAAAAGCAGTATCGCATTAATGGCGATTATCCAGTTGTCTACGTAGTTGGCCCTTCTAAAGAAATTATAATGCAACGACCAAAGTGCCACTAAAACAAAGAAGCTTACCCCAAAACCGATAAATGCCGCCCAGTCGATTTTGATGACCGAAGAACTCTCCTCGTAGCCAATCGAAACCACAAGGAGCGTGGCGGCGAATGCAAAAACGGCATCGCTAAAAGCCTCGATCCTGCCTATATTGTGAGGATATTTCATTGTTGGAAAGTTATCGCAAAAACGTGACTTTTGAAATTTTACCATTCTCAACTTCATAAATGGCCACGGCACTGAAATTATTTCCGTTCGCCGTGATATATTCTTCGTCGATAACCTTGTTGCCAATGACCATTCTGTTTTTTATCTCACAATGTAGATCGGGTGTAGATTCGAAAAATTTCGCGTAATTCCCCCGCATTTCATTTTGCCCTTTTGTTCGCTTTTCCGCTGGAAAATTAAATAAGCCCACGTCCTGGGTATATGTGTTCAAAAACCCGTCGATATCCCTTGCATTATAAGCATCGAGTTGTTTTTGTACGATGGTTTCTGGATCGGGTGTTTTGTTGTCATCGTCGAAAATAAAGGTCATACTGGAAATTACCCCGTTGCTCACTTCATATAGGGCTACTTGCATTTGTATTCTGCCGTTACCGGTCACTTTTTCTTCGTCAATTACCTTGTTGCCGATAACGATGCGTTTTGTGACTTCGACATCGTAGACTTTTCTGTCGGGGGATAAACCATTATAATTCCGTCGCATTTTTTCATGTCCGACATACAAGGTATCGGCTGGAAATCTTCTTACCACAACATCTTCGGAATAACAGTTCACAAAGGCATCGAGATTTCCGGCATTGTAAGACTCGACCTGTTTTTGAACAATGGCCGCGGGAGACCCTTCGGCAACTATGGCAATTTGCTTTCCGGTGGGACTTATGGCCATCCTTGTAACATGATGAATCCCAGATTGTTCAAAATTCCAAAAGGCCTCCCAGTCCTGGTCCGCGACGGGATTATATTCTACAAGACTTTTCCCTAAGCTCATCAAAATGCCGCCGTCGGAACTTAAACACATATCCTGCGATCCGCGAACGGCCTTGAAAATAGCATTGGTCGCACCCGTTATGGGATTCATAGATTTAATGACCCAGTCACTATCCTCATTGCTTATATAGCCGATCAAGTCGGTATTGGGAATTTTATGCAAAGACCTCCCCACGTTTTTTTGAACCGTGGTATTGGAACCATCGGTTAAATTCGATACGACCAAATCCATTCGGTCTTCCACCAAGACCGACGAAACCAACAGGTTTTCGTTGTACCAGACATGATAACCCACCTTTAGGCCTTTGAGTAGTTCTTCCGATTTTCCTATAACGGGATCATATCGATATAGACGCTGCAATCCTGTCGTATCCAGGCGAATGGCTGAAATATCTTCTGAATTTGGAATTCGCAAGGGCGAATATTCGCTTCCGCCTAAAGTATTGGTAAGCCAAGAAACCTCTCCAGTTTTTATATCATACCGGGCAATATCGGTCTGGCCGTTTCGTGTAGAAGAAAATAAAATCGTGTTTTCGTCATAAAAGGAAGGTTGGTTGTCATAGCCCTCATTGTTCGATATGTTACGTATGTTCGAAAGTTCAACCCCTCCTTCTTTTTCATAAAGGTCGAATAGATAAACCTCTGTGTTGGGTTGGGCCCATAAAAGGGGTGAGGTCAACAATAACAAAATTGTGAATCGAAATTTCATTTTTCAAAGATTGGATGACAATTCTTAAATGTACCGAAATTTCAATAAAAGTGGGCCGCCCTATTTAAGATTGGAAGCCAAGTGTTTGATTTTTTCGAGTAACTCTTGAAAATGGGCTTCGGTCGTAAACGGATTCATTATCGTGCAACGCAGATAGTGCAGGCCTTGAATAGTTGTTTGAACAATATAGAATTCACCATCTTCCAATAATTGTTGCCGTATTTTCTTATTAACTGAATTTAGTTCCCTGGCACTTAAAGATTCAACGGCGTATCTAAAGCAGACTATATTGGATACCGGTTTGACGACCAACTTAAAAGAAGGATCCTTTTCTATGATTTCCCCGAATCTATGGCCCAAATCGTAAAGTGTGGTGACATTTTGGTCAAAAACCTCCTCTCCGTAGATTTTTAACATAACAAACCAATGAATGCTCATCATGTTCTTGGTGCATTCAAATGTTTTCTTTCCTGAGTTGTACCAATCTTCATGATCGGATTGTACCAAAAGATAATCGGCTTTTTGACTAAAGGTGGCCGAAGCATTTATTCCATCTTTAAAGACCAAGGCGGTGGTGGTTGCAGGCATCATCATCATTTTGTGTCCGTCGATGACCACTGAATCGGCTTTTTCGATCCCTTTGACCGTGGAGCGGTACTTTGGGGAAAAAATAGATGCACCACCGTGGGCACCATCAACATGAAACCATAGTTGGTGTGCTCTGGCAAAATTGGCAATGGCATCCAGATTGTCATATACGCCCGTGGCCGTTGATGGAGCACTGCCGATTATCGCGAAAATTTTGATTCCCACCTTGGAAGCCTCTTTAAACTTTTCTTCCAAAAGGGAAACATCCATTTCAAAACTCTTGGTAGTCGGGATCTTTATAATTCCCTTTTCACCCAAGCCCATTATTTTAGCTGCACGATCAACACAGTAGTGGGCCTCCTCGGAAACCATTATTCCAAGTTTTTCGGTATGGCCCTCATTCCAGACATCATGCTCAAGAACCGCCTTGCGGGCGCTCAAAAGAGCTGTCAAATTTGCCAATGTGCCACCGGAAGTCAAAAATCCCCGAGCTTCGGAATTCCATCCTATCTTTTGGCAAAGCCAATCAATAACGACTCTTTCGATAGCGGAAGGCGACATGCCCATTTCATAGACGGCCATTCCGTTATTCAACAAAGCACTTATCATTGCCGTCAAGGCCGTTATGGGAGCGGTCGGTGCCACCTGATGTCCAATATATTTGGGATGATGAACATAGGTAGTGCGTTTGACTATTTCAGTGAACAGCGCTTCTTCCCCGCCGTTTTGAAGGTAATCTTTCCAGAATTTTAGCTCCTCCTCCGGTTCTTTCCAATGGATTGCATTATTTGATTTTTCATTTAGTTTGTCATCCAAATGGCGTGCTAGCTCTCCGATCAATCGGCGGCCCCGATTTTGAAAGTCTTCAGGGGAGTATGCAGCTTGAAGGAGGTCTTTTTTCATGCGGTAAATGTAGTCGGTATTTATCTTTGGAACAACTGTGGCCAAAGCCTTCGATTCGTACGAATGGGGGTTGGACAAATGGATATAAAAAAAACCGTCCGCGATAGGCGGACGGTCTCATGACTCGTTTTTTCCGATATTTATTCGGTAACTGCCCTATAGGCGTTGACCCTACCCTTGCCATGGAAAACACTGGTTCCATTGCCATCGACTTTATCGGCGGTCTTGGTAATTTGTTTGGTCACATTGTGCGGATGCATATCTCCACCATTCTTCCCGATGATCAGGGCGGCAATTCCTGCCACATGTGGTGAAGCCATACTGGTTCCTGCGCTCCAGCTCCATCCTCCCGGAATGGTGCTAAGTACCATATCGTAATACCATAGTGCTATTGGGCTATCAAAATCGCCCCCTGGTGCCGAAACGGTAACAAGGCTTCTTCCATGATCCGTAAAGTGGGATGGAACATCCAAATCGGTATCAGGGTTTTCTGCCCAGCTAAAAGGTGCCGTGGCCGATACGGAAATTACATTGTTCAAACTGGCTGGAAGAATTACTCTTGAACCATCGCCATCGGCATTTTGTCCGTCATTCCCTGCGGCAACAACAATGGTGGATCCCTTTCTGTATGCATAGTTGATCGCTCTTTGTTGCGCATGAACAATTTCGGCAATTACCTTACCGGTGTATTTAAACACTGATCCATCTTCTTGAACAAATTTTCCATTTTTGAAAAGGGTGGCGCCCAAACTCATATTGATAACATCGGCATTGACATCGGCTGCATGAACGATTCCGGCATTAATGCTACTAAAAGGTCCTGAACCCGTAAATTCAGAGAGTACTTTTACGGCAACGATTTCAGCATTTGGAGCAACACCTATCACTCCCAATTCATTGTCAGCGGCCGCAATAGTACCTGCGACATGCGTTCCATGATTGAAGTAAAAGCCAGGTTGTACTTGCCAATCTTCACCGTCGATAAAAGATTTGCTTAGCCCTGCGTTCATATTAGGTGCTAAATCTGGATGGGTCCCGTCGACCCCGGAATCTAAAACAGCTACGCGCACACCTTCACCCGTTTCGCCGGTATTCCAAGCTTCAGGTGCATCAATGGCATCCATACCCCACATTAGATCAAAGAAGGGTTCGTCGCTTCCAATGCTCAAAGGATTGGCCGCCGGATGGAAATTATTGGGTTCGATCCATCGAATGCTCAAATCTTGTACCACTGAACGAACATCGCTTCTTTGCGCTATGGCGTCACTGGTACCTTTGTTCGAAGATACAACGGCCACACCGATTTGAGGTATGACAGATTTTACTGTGGCTCCCATATTTTCCATTTCTGCTTGGAAGCCGTTGGGGATACTTTCATTTTTCATGATCACCATATAATCCTTTTTTGCCGTCGATTTGGCATAAACCGCATTTAATTCCTCTTCCTGCGGAATATCATTTTCGTTGGAACATGAGAACAGAAAGAGTGCTGCGAATAAAATGGATAAATAATGATTGTGGGGGTTTGTAATAAAGTTTTTCATATGTGTTTTGATTTTTTAGTTAACGTCCGGAAAATACTAAAAATACAACAGAAATGGGTCGTTTTGTTAAAAAATATATGAAGAAATGGAAAGAAATTATTAACATTCCATCACTGGCGATCCGATAAATGTATTTCCTACAAAAAAAACCGTCCGCGATAGGCGGACGGTTCTCCTTTCTGTCTCAAGAAAGTGATAATCTGAATTAGTCAAAGGTGTAACCGTTGTCCGCGGCTACCTTGTCGGCAATTTGGGTGCGCAAGGCCGCTACGTTCGGGTTATTCGTATATTTTGTGAAACGCTTCAATCCCATCAGCATCATGCGTTGTTCGTCGCCTTCCGCAAATGAAATGATTGCTTCTTTTCCTTTTTTAATTATGGTTTCGGTCGCATTGTACAAGTATAATCTTGCCATTGCGATTTGAGCTGCTTGCGCATCCTCTCCAAAACGTTTTGCATTTTTCTCCGTTCGAAGAATGGTGCTTTCTGACATATAAATTTCGATAAGAATATCTGCGGCAGCCAACATCAATTGTTGGTGCTTTTCCAGTTCTTGGCCAAACTTCTGTACAGCCCTGCCAGCCACCATCAAGAAGACTTTTTTCAACCTCGCCACCAAGTCTTTCTCCTCTGCGAACAGTTCTGAAAAGTCAGGGGCATCGAAAGATGGAATTCCCATTAACTCTTCGCCTACCGCGGTTGCAGGTCCCAACAGATCCACATGGCCTTTCATTGCTTTTTTGATAAGCATGCCAACAGAAAGCATTCTGTTGATTTCGTTGGTGCCTTCATATATCCTTGCGATCCGCGCATCTCGCCATGCCTTTTCCATGGGAGCTTCGGCACTAAAGCCCATTCCGCCGAAAATTTGAACACCTTCGTCCGTAGTGTTTTGAACATCTTCCGAGACGGCGACCTTCAAAATGGAACACTCGATCGCATACTCTTCGACACCTTTCAATTCGGCTTCTTGATGTGAATTTCCTTCGGCCACTCGAATCGCGATTCGGTCTTCGATATTCTTTGCGGCCCTGTAACAGGCAGAATCCCCGGCGTAAGTGCTCGTGGCCATATCGGCTATTTTCGCTTTGATCGCCCCGAAATTCATAATTGGGGTTTTGAACTGTATTCTTTCGTTGGCGTATTTAACCGCTTCGCCGATAACCCTTCTTTGTGCCTCCAAGCAGGCAGCGGCCAATTTGATTCGACCTATGTTTAGGGCATTCATGGCAATCTTGAATCCGTTGCCACGTTCTGACAACATATTTTCAATGGAAACTTTGGTGTCGCTAAAAAAAACTTGACGGGTAGAGGAGGAGTGGATGCCCAGTTTCTTTTCCTCATCCCCAAGTGAAATTCCATTCTCAGGGTCATTTTCAACAATGAAACCTGTGATATTTTTGTCATCTTCGATTCGTGCGAATACGATAAAAAGACTACAAAATCCGGCATTGGAAATCCACATTTTTTGACCCGAGATGCTGTAATATTTTCCATCGTCGGACAATACCGCCTTGGTCTTGCCAGAGTTTGCATCGGATCCCGCACCTGGCTCTGTCAGACAATAGGCGCCAAACCATTCCCCTGAGGCCAATTTGGGAACATATTTCTGCTTTTGTTCCTCGGTTCCGTATAAGGTGATGGGCATAGTACCGATTCCGGTATGGGCCCCAAAGGCCGTGCTGAAAGAGCCTGTGGCACCTGAAATATAATCGCAGACCAACATGGTGGAAACAAACCCCATGCCCATTCCGCCATAGGCCTCTGGCACGGCAACGCTCAACAATCCGAGTTCACCTGCCTTGCGCATGCACTCCTCGGTGTAAGCGTAGTCTTTGCTCTCAAATTTTTCCCAATGCGCCCAAAGTTCACGGTCTACAAATTCTTTGGTACTGTCGCGCATCATTTTTTGTTCCTCCGACAAATCTTCCAAAGTGAAAACATCATCGCACTTGGTTTCCTTTACCAAAAATTGGCCTCCTCGAAGTATGTCTTTCTGTGTTGTTTCGTTACTCATATTTAAATTGTTTAGAATAGAGAAAATAGAATAGAGAAAATAGAATAGAGAAAAGAGACTACTTAATCCAGTCCGTTTTGAAAGCCCATGGTCATACGTTGCCACTCTGCTATTTTGTCCTCTAATTTTTTTAATGTTTTATCGTCAATATATTTTCTGTGATGTGCTACCAAAAGTTGAGTTCCCAATTCGAATGAAGAACCTAAGGAATAATCGATGAAATTTTTGAAACTTTTATCCGTTCTTCCGGATCCTTCGGCTATGTTGCTAGGCATTGAAACGGAACACCTGCCGATTTGAGAACTTAAATCATATCTTTCGTATTTTGGAAAACTCATTAGAACATCGGATATATCATTAGCGATTTCAAGACCCAATTGCCAAATTTTCAATTTCTTGTAATTATGCCTTAGACCCATTCCTAATAGTCCTTTTTCTCAATTCTCTTCTCTATGTTCTTTTTAAGAAAGAAACTCATAGATGCCGGCGGCACCCTGTCCTGTACCAACGCACATGGTGACCATTCCGTATTTTCCTTGCATATCTCTTTTGCGCATTTCATCGAAAAGCTGCACGGAAAGTTTGGCGCCGGTACAACCCAGCGGATGCCCCAGTGCTATCGCACCACCATTCACATTGACGATTTCATCATTCAATTTCAGCTCACGGATCACGGCTAAGGATTGTGAGGCAAAGGCTTCATTCAGCTCGATCAATTCAACGTCATCCTGCTTCAACCCGGCTTGTTTTAATGCTTTGGGAACCGCGGCTACGGGGCCAATACCCATAATGCGCGGAGGTACTCCGGCTGCGGCATAATTGACCAATCTTGCAATGGGTTCAAGATTTAATTCTTTCACCATTTCTTCGCTCATGACCATTACGAAGGCAGCTCCGTCGCTCATTTGAGAAGAGTTACCGGCCGTGACGCTTCCATTGGCCGCGAACACAGGGCGGAGTTTGTTCAGCACTTCTACCGAGGTTCCTTTTCTTGGACCTTCGTCTTTGGTGACCGTATAATTTTTGATGGTTTTTTTTCCACTTCCATCGAGATACGTCTGCTCTACTTCAATAGGAACAATCTGATCTTGAAAACGATCTTCTGCCTGAGCCTTAAGGGCTTTCATATGTGAGTTATAGGCGAACTCGTCTTGGTCTTCCCTTGACACATTGAATTCATTGGCAACGGCTTCCGCGGTGTTGCCCATCCCCCAATAATAATCTTCATGGCCTTCGTTGACCAAATCGTAGTTCAATTCGGTCTTGTAACCCGTCATGGGAACGGAACTCATACTCTCAGCACCACCGGCAATGATACAATCGGCCATTCCCGCCTGTATTTTTGCTGTCGCGATTCCGATCGTTTCTATTCCGGAGGAGCAAAACCGGTTGACGGTTACCCCGGGAACATCAACGATATCCAAACCCATCAGGGAGATAAGGCGAGCCATATTGAGACCCTGTGATCCTTCGGGCATTGCATTGCCCACAATGACATCATCAATTCTTTTCTTGTCAAAATTTGGCAATTCCTTCATCATATGCTCGATGGTCTCGGCGGCCAATTCATCGGTACGCTTAAATCGGAAAACTCCTCTAGGTGCTTTTCCGACCGCGGTTCTGTATCCTTTTACTATATATGCAGTTCTCATTTTTTTAATTTCTAAGGGGTTTGCCGGTTTTGAGCATATGCTGAATCCGTTCCAAAGTTTTCTTTTCGGTACAAAGCGATAAGAATGCCTCACGCTCGATATCCAACAAATATTGTTCGCTTACTCTAGTGGGTTCTGAGAGGTCACCGCCGGCCATCACATATGCCAACTTATTCGCTATTTTTTTGTCATGTTCACTGATGTAATGGCTAGCTTCCATTGCATCGGTGCCCACCAAGAACATGCCAAGGGCTTGCTTTCCAAGCACTTTAATGTCTTTTCGTTTGGGAGGTCTGGTGTAACCCGCCTCTGCCATCAATTTTGCATGCGCCTTTGCCGTAGCGATTTGGCGGTCTTTGTTGACCACCACAATATCTTTGCCGTGTTGCAATATTCCCAAATCGTAGGCCTCGTATGCTGATGTAGATACCTTTGCCATGCCTATGGTCAAGAAATACTCTTGAAGAACATTGAGTTCTACATCCCCTTTTCTGAACGTATCCTGTGCGCGCAGCGCGAATTCTTTTGACCCGCCTCCTCCTGGAATCACTCCCACACCAAACTCTACTAGGCCTATATACGTTTCGGCCGCGGCGACCACCTTATCTGCGTGCATCGAAAGCTCACATCCACCGCCCAAACACATACCATGAGGAGCAGATATGGTCGGAATCGAAGAATACCGCATACGCATCACGGTGTCTTGGAATGCTTTGATGGCCATATTCAATTCGTCGTATTCTTGCTCGACCGCCATCATAAAGATCATTCCGATATTGGCGCCAACCGAGAAGTTGGCGGCTTGGTTTCCTACGACCAAGCCCTGAAAGTCTTTTTCGGCCAGGTCGATTGCTTTGTTCAAGCCTGCAATCACATCGCCACCAATGGTGTTCATTTTGGATTGGAATTCGACATTCAAAATACCGTCTCCCAAATCCTCAATGACAACACCACTATTTTTGAATACTTCGTTCGACTTTCGAATATTGTCTAAAATGATAAAGGCGTCCTGACCGGGGACCTTTTCCATGGACTTTTCCGGAATGTCATAGAAATAGGTTGCACCTTCTTTGACCGTATAGAATGAATCGATTCCGGCATCTTTCATTTCGCTTACCCACGGGGCCGCTTCTTGCCCCTCATCTTTTATTAATTCCAATCCTTTTTCCAACCCGATGGCATCCCAAATCTGAAAAGGGCCATGCTCCCAGCCAAAACCGGCTTTCATGGCATCGTCGATTTTGTAAAGCTCATCAGTGATTTCTGGAATACGATGTGAGACATATGCAAACAACTGGCCGAAGCTTTTTCGATAGAACTCGCCCGCTTTGTCTTTTCCATTGGCCAGAACGGAAAACCGGTCGATTACTTTGTCGATTGCCTTGGTCAATTCCAAGGTCGCGAACTTGGCCCGTTTTTTTGCACGATAGTCCATCGTGTCCAAATCCAAGGTCAAAATCTCGCTCTTGCCTTTATCATCCTTTACCTTTTTGTAGAAACCTTGGCCCGTTTTGCTACCCAACCATTTGTTCTCTACCATGGTTGAAATAAAATCGGGCAAAGAGAAAAGTTCATGACGCTCGTCGTCTTTGCAATTCTCTGAAATTCCGTTCGCTACATGAACCAAGGTGTCCAACCCGACCACATCGACCGTTCTAAATGTTGCCGACTTCGGACGGCCAATGACCGGCCCGGTCAATTTATCGACCTCTTCGACTGTCATTCCCAAATCTTTGACCGCGTGGAAAAGACTTTGAATACTGAATATGCCGATTCGATTACCTATGAATGCGGGAGTATCTTTGGCGACCACCGATGTTTTTCCCAAGAATTGTTCACCATAACCATTCAAGAATTCCAGCACCTCGGGGGAAGTTTTCGGTCCTGGAATTATCTCGAACAGTTTTAAATATCGTGCGGGATTAAAAAAGTGTGTTCCGCAAAAATGTTTTTGAAAATCATCACTTCGCCCGTCGCTCATGAACTTTATGGGAATACCCGAAGTGTTTGAAGTTATCAAAGTTCCATCAGTTCGATGCTTTTCAAGATTTTCGAAAACCTGCTTCTTAATATCCAATCTTTCAACAACTACTTCGATGATCCAGTCGACATTGGCGACTTTCGAAATGTCGTCTTCTAAATTTCCGGTCGTAATTCGGCTCGCGAATTTTTGATGATAAATAGGCGAAGGTTTTGATTTTAAGGCCGCTGCCAAAGAATCGTTGACCAACCGATTACGAACGACTTTATCATCCAACGTCAGTCCTTTTGCCTTTTCTTTCTCATTAAGTTCTCGGGGAACAATATCGAGTAGTAGTACCTCAACACCGATATTCGCAAAATGGCAGGCAATGCCACTTCCCATAATTCCGGATCCGATTACAGCTACCTTATTAATATGTCTATGCATTGATATTGCTTTATTATTTATTAGTTGTGTTTTCTGCAAAAATGTTTTTTTCCGAAATCAATTTATTGATTACATCCGTTACCTCGAAGAATGCCCTCATTTTTTCCTCGGAGACGTTTTGTCGAACCATATCATTGAAGCATAAAACAGCATTTTTGGATAGGTTTCTTTTTTCAAGTCCGGCCGCGGTAAGATGGATTAAAACCCCTCTACCATCTTTCGGATTGGGTTTGCGTTCTATAAAACCTCTTTCTTCAAGACTTTTCAATATTCGTGATAGGCTTGTTGCTTCCATCCCCATTTTAGGCCCTAGTGCCGTCGAAGGAGTCCCCGTTTTTGGATCTATACTTAAAAGCGTAAAGCCCATGGCCATAGTGCTTCCGTAGTTTTTGGCTTCTTCATTGTACATTTTGGCCACGGCCAACCATGTTTCGCGAAGCGCATAGTCTATGGTGATATCCGGCATAATAGGTTTTTAGGAACCCAAATATACACAAAATTTATTATGCATGCATAATAAAAAATAAAATAAAACAACCAAAAGATCAAGGGTGGGCTTTATGGGAAGGAGGTCAAGTCAAGAACGCCCATACATATCGTTGTACAGGTCTATATATTTCTCTTTTATGACACTTCGTTTCATTTTCATGGTAGGAGTGAGGTGCCCAGAATCAGGCGACCAGACATCTTCTGTCAATCGAAAGACTTTGATTTGTTCCCATTTGCCAAAGTGCTTGTTGCATTTATCGAGCTCTTTTTGAATACGGCTGATTACTTCTTGTGATGCTGAAATTTCTTTGGCCGAATTACCAATATTCTTTTTCTTTTTGGCAATCCATTCTTGGACGAATTCAAAATTTGGTTGAATGAGGGCTGCCGGCATTTTTTCCCCTTCGCCGACGACCATCACTTGTTCGATAAAACGAGATTGCTTCAATTCGTTTTCAAGTAAGGTCGGAATTACATATTTGCCACCTGAAGTCTTGAACATTTCTTTTTTTCGGCCGGTTATTTTGAGGAAACCTTCACTATCGACTTCACCTTTGTCCCCGGTATGAAAGTAATCGTCGGTCATCACTTCGTCCGTTCTCTCGGCATCCTTGTAATAGCCCATCATTACATTCGGACCTTTGATCAAGATTTCACCGTCATCGGCAATCTTGATTTCGACATCATCGATTGCCTTTCCTACCGTACCTACTTTATACATATTGTTTTTGTACATGCCCACCGAAACTACAGGTGAAGTTTCTGTAAGACCGTAGCCTTCCATTACCTGCATTCCGGCAGCCCCGAAAATTCGGCCCAATCTAGGTTGAAGTGCCGCACTGCCCGAGACCATTGTATTCAACTCACCACCCAAGGCCTCTCGCCATTTGCTAAAGATCAATTTGTCGGCGATGGAAAGTTTGAAATGGTACCACCACCCGTTTTTGCCATAGGGTTCCCATTGTTCTCCAAGTTCAACGGCCCAATAGAAGAGCTTTCTTTTGATTCCCGTTAATTCTTCACCCTTTGCAAAAATCTTGTCGAATAGTTTTTCCAAAAGTCTGGGAACAACCGACATGAGGTGCGGTTTGACTTCTTTTATATTATCTCCGATTTTATCGAGCCCTTCCGCAAAATAGACGGTTGAACCAGAATACTGATACAGGTATATAAGCACTCTTTCGAAAATATGGCAAATTGGCAAAAAGCTCAGTACCTTGGTGCCTGCACCCGTTATCGGAAGCCTCTTTGCACTGGCCAGTGCGTTGCTGGTAATATTGCTGTGCGATAGCATAACCCCTTTTGGTTTGCCCGTGGTACCGGAGGTATAGATAATAGTGGCCAAGTCAGAGGGCCGAACATCGTCTTTTCGCTTCTCTAGTTCATCTTGATTGCTGTCGTCTTTGCCCAGTTCGAAAAGTGCTGAGTAGTTCTTGCAATCAGCTATTTGGTCAAAACTATACACTTCCTTTATTTGGGTCGATGATTTGACCTCGTTGACCTTTTCAAGTACTTCGACATCGGATACAAAGCAATAGATTGCCCCACTATGGTTCAATACATATTCATATTCTTCGGCAGAAATTGTTGGATAAATAGGGATACTCTGCGCCCCTACTTGTAGAATACCGATATCCATGATGTTCCACTCGGTTCTGTTGGTGGAAGATATGATGGCAATCTTATCGTCTTTTTGCACCCCCATACGCAAAAGAGCACGACTGACATCGTTTGCACGATCCAGATATTCTTTGGTCGAGGTGGCCACCCACTTACCATTGTATTTGGTAACGAGGGATTTTTCAAGATTGAATTTCTCTAGTTGGTAATAGGGAAAATCAAAAAGTCGGGTTACGTTTTGCATAGTTAGTTTCGTCTGAGTAACTGCAAAATAGGGAAAAAAGTTGTTAGGTGTTCGCGGTTTGGTGCTTGGAGTGCGATAAATTCATTGACTTATGGCAAAAGACCATGGAATTAAAATCTTAATTGGGGGCTACCGGAATTTATTATTAGCACACTTCGAATCTACAAAAGGTGCAGTTTCATGCCTTCATGACTATCGACAAATCCCAGTTTTTCATAAAAGGCAAGGGCTTCGGATCTTTTTTTATCGGTGGTCAACTGCACCACATGGGCACCTTTCTCTTTTGAGCGATCAATGGCCCATTTGAACAATCGCTGTCCGACACCATGACCGCGGTGGTCTTCGTGTATTCGAACGGCCTCTATTTGTGCTCGAATTCCACCTCGATAGGTCAAATATTGAATGAAGCTTAACTGTAAGGTGCCGATTACCTTTTCAGATTTGGCTTCAATGACCACCAATTCCTGATTCGGGTCTTTATCGATATTCTCAAAGGCATGGTAGTACTCGGGCGGAAGGGGAATTTGGTAATTTTCGCGCAATCGACCCAATTTATCGTTGGCGATCATTTGAACGATTGCGGGGAGGTCTTCTCTTTTTGCGGGACGGATGACCATGAGGTTAGCTTTTGACTTTTTCCACCCACTCTTTGGCATTTACAAATGCCTGCAGCCAAGGTGTAACTTTATCCTTTCTTTCTTTGGGGTAATGTGCCCAGTTCCAAGGAAATATTGAGCGTTCGATATGCGGCATGGTAACGAGGTGTCTTCCTGTGGGGTCACAGAGCATGGCCGCATTGAAATCACTGCCATTCGGATTTGCGGGATAGTTTGCGTAGCCATATTTCGCGACAATACCATATTTGTCTTCGGTAAGTGGCAGGCTGAATTTGCCTTCACCATGGGAAATCCAAACTCCCAAGGTCGTTCCTTCCAAAGAAGAAAGCATAACGGAATTATTTTTCCCAATTTTTACGGAGGTAAAATTGCTTTCATGTTTATGGCTGTCGTTATAGGTCATTTTTCCGTGTCGATCTCCATGTTCGGGATTTATCAAATCCAACTCCATGAACAACTGGCAACCGTTGCAGATACCCACCGAAAGGGTGTCGGGGCGGGCAAAAAAGTTTTTGATCACCTCATTTGCCTTTTCGTTGTATTTAATGGCACCGGCCCAGCCTTTGGCACTCCCCAATACGTCTGAATTTGAGAATCCGCCAACTGCCCCGAGGAACTGAATATCCTCCAAATTTTCGCGACCGGATATCAAATCGGTCATATGGACATCTTTCACTTGAAAACCGGCCAAGTACATGGCGTTTGCCATTTCACGTTCTGAATTACTACCTTTTTCGCGAAGGATGGCCGCCTTGGGTCGATCTGCCTCTTTGATCGAGGCCGAAATGTCTTGGCCACGCTTCGCTTCGACCGTGTTCAACACGATATTCGGGTTTGGAAGGTCTCCCGTAAAGTTCTTGGGAAAAAGATATTGTAAGGGTTGATTTCGGTAATTTGTGAAACGCTCTGTAGCCAAACCGTTCGCGGTCTGTCTATCATCCAATAAAAAAGAAGTCTTAAACCACTTATCTCGAAGTGAGGTGATATTCAAACCTATTTCCATACCGCCATTCTTGATGGTCAAAGTTGAATCGGCGACCACAGATCCAATTTTCTTGAAGTCGATACCCAACTCCGATAATTTAGCTTCGATCGATGCATCTTTCGCTTGGAAAACAATCCCCGCGTTTTCGGAAAAGAGCAATTTAATGGTATCGGCTTCCCCAAGAGCCGAAAGATCCAATTTGGCTCCCAAATCAATATCCGCAAAACACAATTCCAAAAGAGTCGTAATCAAACCGCCGGAAGCAACATCATGCCCTGCAATAATTTGACCTTCACCGATTAAAGTTTGAATTGAATCAAAACAAGTTGCGAAATAGGCACTATCCTTTATTGTCGGAGTCTCACTTCCCAAGGCATTTCGAATCTGGGAAAATGATGATCCGCCAAGCTTGTAACGGTCTTTTGAAAGGTCAAGATAGAATACATCCCCTCCTTCTTTTTGCAGTACAGGTTCAACGACTTTCGTGATATCATTGCAATGTCCGGCTGCGGAAATCACCACCGTACCTGGGGCCACAACATCACCGTCTTTGTATTTCTGCTTCATGGAAAGAGAATCCTTTCCGGTGGGCACATTGATGCCCAATTCGATAGCGAACTCCGAAACGGCTTGTACCGCTTCATACAACCTGGCATCTTCCCCTTCATTTTTACAGGGCCACATCCAATTGGCGGAGAGAGAAACCGATTTCAATCCATTTTTCAAGGGAGCCCATATGATATTTGTCAAAGCTTCAGCAATACTGTTCTTGCTTCCCGCCGATGGGTCGATGAGTCCTGAAATGGGGGAGTGCCCTATACTGGTGGCGATGCCTTCCTTCCCTTTGAAGTCCAAGGCCATTACCCCAACATTGTTCAAAGGCAACTGAAGGGGACCGACACACTGTTGTTTCGCCACTCGTCCACCGACGCATCTGTCTACCTTGTTCGTCAGCCAATCCTTGCAGGCCACGGCCTCTAATTGCAACACTTGTTCGAGATAGTCATGAAAAGCCTCCAATGCGTAATCTACCTCGGCGTACGTTCTCGTGACGGTGGAATCGGTCATTACGGTCTTTGGAGAGCTTCCAAAGATATCGCTTAAATGCACGTCCATAGGTTTTTGCCCCGTCTTGAGTGATTCGAAAGTGAAGCGGTCATCGTCGGTTACATCGCCAACTTGATACATTGGGGAACGTTCTCTTTCGGCTATTCTTTGCAATAAATCTATATTTTCTTTCCCGATGACAAGCCCCATACGTTCTTGTGATTCGTTACCGATAATTTCCTTGGCCGATAGGGTGGGATCGCCAATCGGTAATTTATCCAAATCGATTTTACCACCGGTGTCCTCGACCAATTCGGAGAGACAATTGAGGTGCCCGCCCGCGCCGTGATCATGAATGGAAACGATATCGTTCACCTCGTTTTCCACCATTCCACGAATGGCATTCGCTGCACGTTTTTGCATTTCAGGATTCGACCGCTGTACGGCGTTCAATTCAATCGCAGAACTGAATTCGCCGGTATCTGCACTTGAAACGGCCGCCCCCCCCATACCAATGCGATAATTGTCTCCGCCTAGGATTACGATTTTATCGCCGGCACTTGGGGTGTCTTTTAATGCTTGCCCTGACTTTCCGTAGCCGATGCCACCTGCTTGCATGATGACTTTGTCATATCCCAAACGCCTTGCTGTCTGGTCGAGCCCTTCGGCTCCGCTCAGGGCAGGCTCCATCGAGACCTCTTGGTGTTCAAATGTCAGAACGGATCCGGCAATCAATGGCTGTCCAAATTTATTGCCAAAATCGGAAGCGCCATTTGAGGCCTTGATCAAAATATCAATGGGCGTTTGATAGAGCCATTCACGTTCTGGTAGGGCCTTTTCCCAGGTTCTATTCTTTTCAAGTCTTGAATAGGCGGTCATGTAAACCGCTGTACCGGCCAAGGGTAGCGATCCCTTTCCTCCGGCCAAACGATCTCGAATTTCCCCGCCCGAACCTGTGGCAGCACCATTGAAAGGTTCTACCGTTGTGGGAAAATTGTGGGTCTCGGCCTTTAAGGAAATGACGGATTCAAATTCTTTTTCTTCATAAAAATCGGGTTTGTCAGCGGTTCTGGGGGCGAATTGAACGACTTTTGGTCCTTTCAGAAAAGCAACATTGTCTTTATAGGCGGAAACAATATCGTTTGGATTTTCCTGTGAAGTCTTTTTAATCAGTTTGAATAACGAGCTGGGCTTCTCTTTGCCATCGATTACGAAGGTACCGTTGAAAATCTTGTGTCGGCAGTGCTCTGAATTTACCTGGCTAAAGCCGAAGACCTCGGAATCGGTCAAAGGGCGGCCAATTTTTTTTGAAAGGTCTTCTAAATATTCGACTTCCTCATCACTTAGTGCCAAACCTTCCTGCTGGTTATAAGACGCAATGTCTTCGACTTCCCTAACAGGCTCGGGAACCACATCAATTCTAAAAATCGATTGATTCAAGACCGGGAATTTTTGAAAAAGCATGGGGTCGAAATCGGTAAAAGCCCTATCGACACCTTTGAATTCCTCAATTCTAATGATACCCTCAATACCCATATTTTGGGTAATCTCGGTGGCATTGGTACTCCAGGGACTAACCATGGAGGCGCGAGGACCAACAAAAAAGGCGTCAATTGACGCCGCGTTTATTTTGGGTTGGTTGCCGAACAACCAGAAAAGTTTATCTGTATCTTCCTTTGTAAGTTCTTGGGCAGTCTGTACTGCAAAAACCTTGGAACTCGCATCCCCGAAAAAGTGAATCATTGAACGTTTGGGTTGTGTGGATTAAGAAAGCACAAAAATACATCTTTTTACAGAACGATTTTCGAAGAATAGTTAACAGATCGTTGATTACTTTGACCTCTCTATCAAAGCCATATAAAACCCGTCAAAACCGCTCTTGTTGGCATAGATTTTCTTTTCTTTTGTCAAGGTAAAATCCTTGCCCTCTTCAGAGGCCAAAAAAGAAGTTACCTGCTCACTGTTTTCCTGCGGAAGAATGGAACAGGTGGCATAAACCATTTTGCCGCCTGGTTTTACAATTTTACTGTAGGAACGGAGAATGTCATATTGAACTTTTACTATCTTTTCCAAAAAACCGGGTTGCAGTTTCCATTTTGTATCCGGGTTTCTTCGAATGACCCCAAGTCCGGTGCAGGGGGCATCGATCAAAACACGATCTGCGGTGCCATAAAGCTTTTTGAAGACCTTTGTCGAGGTGATTTCACGAGTTTCAATATTATGGGCGCCATTTCTCCGGGCGCGGCGCTTGAGTTCCTTCAATTTACTTCCATAAATATCCATGGCAATCAATTGCCCCTTGTTTTCCATTATGGAGGCCAGGTGCAACGATTTGCCTCCTGCCCCCGCACAGGTATCGACCACGCGTTGACCGGGTTGGGCGGCCAAAAGTTCCGCAACCAACTGAGAGGATGCATCTTGCACTTCGAAAAGTCCTTTTTTGAATGATTCCGTAACGAAAACATTAGCCCGTTCAGGAAGTCGGAGAGCTGATGGATATCCCTTTATGGGTTCGGTAAGAATTCCTTCATCCAACAGCGCTTTTCTAAGTTTTTCTTTCGAAGTCTTTAAGGTATTTGTTCGCAAAATGACCTTAGCTTGTTTGTTCAGCGCGGCACTTTCAGCCGTCCATAAACTTTCGCCCAAGGCTTTTGAGCAAAGTTCATCGATCCAATCTGGGAAAGCTTCGCGGTATTTCCTAATTTTTGAAAGTTCATCGAACCTTCCTTTGATGCGTCTTTCAGGTGTCGGTTCGATTTGTTTCCAATCCGGTAATTTAATTCCTTTTAAAACCGCCCATACGGCCCACATGCGAAAAAGGTCTTTTCTTTTAAAAGGGGGAGTGACTTCTGCAATTTCGGCATAAAGCCTTTTGTAACGAACCATTTCGTAGGTCGTCTCGGCAATAAAAGCGCGGTCACGGGATCCCCATCGCTTATCGAGCCTCAAGACTTTTTGAACCACCTTATCGGCGTATTCATTTTCATTGAAGATCAAATGCAGGGCGTCGATAACTGCAAAGACCAAATTTCTATGAAGTTTCATCCTTTTAAATTAAGGGTTCAAAGGTATTGTTTTGGCACTGATTACTTTTACATTTGATAAATTTAATACTGTGCGCAATCTTCTTTACTCGCTGATTCTCCTTTCGACTTTCTCCTGCTCTGAAATTTCTGAGAAGATCCCTTTTACTTCGGTCAAAATTGAAAATATCTATGAAGACTCCTTAAGCATTCGCGCCATTGAACTAATGGGCAATAGTATTGCTTTTGCTGCCAATAAGGGTGTTTACGGAACTATTGACATGGCCCGTGGAACGATTCGCTCCAAAGTTGAAAAATACCATACCGTGATTCCGGAGTTTCGGGCGGTCGCCCATAACGCCACCGATTTTTTCATGCTTTCGGTCGGAAGTCCGGCGCTACTCTATAAAACTGGGGAGGACGATAAAATGGATTTGGTCTATATGGAGGAGGGGGAAGGTGTTTTCTATGACGCGATGATGTTTTGGAACAATCGCGAAGGAATCGCGATCGGTGATTCGGTGAATGGTTGCCTGTCAATCATCGTAACCCGCGATGGTGGACATCATTGGATGAAACTTTCATGCGATGAGCTTCCTGAAGGGCTAGAAGGGGAAGGGGCCTTTGCGGCAAGCGATACCAATATCGAAGTCAAAGGAGACAAAACTTGGATTGTAACCACAAGTAGTCGTATCTATTTTTCTCCTGACAAGGGAAAGACATGGGAAATTCGAGAAACACCTATAGTAAAAGAGGAGCCGACGCAAGGAATTTACTCCATTGATTTTTATGATGAAAATTTGGGAGTCGCATTTGGTGGAGATTATACGAACCCGAATGGCAATACGGCCAACAAAGCCATCACCAATGATGGTGGCAAGACATGGAACCTCATCGCCGACGGCCGAGAACCCGACTATAAAAGCTGTGTGCAGTTTGTTCCAAATTCCAACGGAAAGGAAATTATTGCCTTAGGCTTTACAGGGATATCGTACTCAAACGATATGGGCGCAACTTGGAAAGAGCTTTCAGAAGAGCCTTTTTATACCATTCGATTTCACAATGATTCCGTTGCCTATGCCGCCGGGAAGGGAAAGATTGCAAAATTGACTTTCAGATAAACAATCAACGGAGCCCGCCTCCACCACCTCTATTTTTTCGATATTGCTGTATCAACCTTTTTTTGAAATCTTCTTCGGCCTTCATCAAGAGCACTGTTTTTTTGGCCGAAATAATTCCTTTTATTTTTCTTAGAAATGACCGCCGCTCTTTGCCCCTTTCTTCTTCCAGAGCGATATACTTTTCAAGTAATTTGTCCGCCTCTGAGTCTGAAATTGCATCAAGGTCTCTAAGTTTACCACGAATTTCAACGCGTTCGGTCTTTCTAAACTCGTTCAGTTTATTCTCATGTGCGTTATAAACGGGCCAAAATGCCTCAGCCTCGTTACTTGATAAGTTCAGCCTTTCGGTGATAAAAGCGATTTTAAGCGACTTTATTTTACCCCTGTCGGGTCTTCGCTGGGCATAAATTATTGTTGAGGTCAATAATACCGTAATTATGAGCAGGTTTCTAATTGTATTCATCACTGTCTAGGTTTAATTCTTCAAAATCGTCAATGTTATCGTTCAGATATTCAATGACATTATCTTCGTTCAGTTGGTTTTCAAGAATATCGTTGATTTCCAGTTCGTCTACAGGGAGCACCTCGGCAATTTCATAAGACGACAACTCGAGTTCATTGCTTTCAAAGTAATCTTCAATATCGGAGCTGGCCAAATCTTCAAAAGTCGTTTCCTCAGATTGCCCCATGTTCAATCCGAATATGATCAGGGCAACTGCGGCAATGGAGGCCGCTGCAAAATAATACTTCCGGTACGGATTCAATTGAACGACTTTGGTATCTTCTTGTTGGATTTTATCGGCTAGTTTTTCGTTCAAAGTGTCGAAATAGGCCTCAGGTACGGCAAAACCATCCTCCTTGGGCAATACGGAATCCTCTTCGGATAGCTTTTCGAGCAATCTGTCCGTCAATCCTTCGAAGTAGTCCTCAGGAGTTTTAAATCCACTATTTTTATTAGACTTGTTCATGCTTTACTTTGACTCTCAATCGTTTAAAAGGTTTAATCTGCCTGCGCTGAAGCCGAGGCCGCCAAGCTTTTCGTTATTCCTTTAGATAGGTTTCCAATTTTTTGACGGCCAAGTGGTACGAAGCTTTCAACGCACCCACGGAGGTTTCTAAGATCTCTGATATTTCATCGTATTTCAGCTCCTCAAAATACTTCATGTTAAAAACCAGCTTCTGTTTTTCGGGCAAGGTCGCGATGGCCTGCTGCAATTTTAGCTGTATCTCGCTTCCCTCAAAATAAACATCGGCCTGCAAATTATTTGCCATTCTTTCATGAAGTTCTTCATTGTTTACCCCTAACTTTCGTGATTTGGTCTTTAAAAAACTAAGCGCTTCATTGGTTGCAATACGGTACATCCATGAATAGAGCTTGCTGTCACCCTTGAATCCTGCTATATTTCGAAAGACTTTTATAAAAGTGTTCTGCAATACATCATCGGCATCATCGTGATCCAACACGATTCTACGAATATGCCAATACAAACGCTCTTTGTAGGTGCTTATAAGTACCTCAAAGGCCTTCGACTGGGTATCCGCTTGCTTTAATTGATGTACTAAGGTTTCCTCTGCAATCAATATGTTGGACTTAGGTTCGTCATTAAGACAACGGTTTTTGCAAAAGGTTTAGTGTAGATGGTTTAAAGGTTCCTCCCACATATGGGAGGAGGTGTCCGGCACAGTAAGACAGAGGGGTTCAAAAAAACAACCTCCCCTTTCTCCTGCCTGAAGAAGACGAAATTCATTCCCCCTATCAACTGAGGAGGGGAGCCACTTTCAATTAAGCATTTTTCTAGCCTAGAGACTGCATCTCGACCAATTTCTGATACGTACCATTTTTGGCCAAAAGCTCTTCGTGGGTTCCCTGTTCGACAATTTCACCTTTTTGTAGTACTACAATATTATCTGCTTTCTGAATGGTCGAAAGACGATGCGCGATTACTATGGAGGTGCGATTTCGCATCATTTTTTCCAACGCGTCCTGTACAAGGCGCTCGCTTTCGGTATCCAGGGCAGAGGTGGCCTCATCCAATATCATGATCGGGGGATTCTTTAAAACGGCCCTGGCAATGGAAAGTCGTTGCTTTTGACCGCCACTAAGTTTATTGCCGCTGTCGCCAATATTAGTGTCATAACCCTCTGGTAGTTCGGCTATGAACTCATGGGCATTGGCAATTTTTGCGGCTTCGGTGATTTGCTCAAGTGAGGCATTTGCATTTCCCAAAGAAATATTCTTTGCCACAGTGTCATTGAATAAAATCGAATCTTGGGTGACCAAGCCCATCAAATTGCGAAGTGATTTTTTTGTGATATCCCTAATGTCGGTTCCGTCGATTTTTATTTCGCCCTCGTTCACATCGTAAAATCGAGTCACTAGGTTGGCAATGGTGCTTTTACCACTTCCTGATTGACCGACGAGCGCAACCGTTTCTCCTTTGGTAACCGTAAGGTTGAAATCCCTGAGCACATATTCGTCCTCATATTTAAAAGAAACATTCTGTAATTCGATGTTGGAGTCAAGGCCTGTTTTTTCAAGGGCATCGGGTTTGTCGATGATAGGGTTCTCGGTCTCTAGAATCTCTAAAACCCTTTCAGCGGCGGCATTTCCTTTTTTCACGCCATACGAGGCTTTGCTTATGGCTTTTGCGGGGGTCAAAATATTATAGGCGAGGCCCATATAGGCGATAAAGCTTGGGGCATCCAAAGTGCCATCGACCAAGACCATTTTTCCTCCGAACCACAACAATACGCCAATGACCAAGATGCCCAAAAATTCACCCGTCGGTGATGCCAAATTCTGTCGGTTCAATAATTTGTTGCTGAAGTCGAAAAATCTTTTGGTAGAATTTGAAAATGTCTTGTAAAACCTTGATTCAGAGTTAAAGGCCTTGACCACGCGCAGTCCGCCCAAGGTTTCCTCAACGATGGACAGAAATTGTCCTTGCTCCTTTTGTACATCATCCGATTGTCTTTTAAGGGATTTTCCGATCCAAGAAATAATCATTCCTGCAATAGGTATAAAGATGAAAACGAATATGGTGAGTTTCGCACTTATCATAAACATTACGATGATAGTGAACAATATCGTTAAGGGTTCTCTTATGATCAATTCCAAAATCGACAGAAACGAATGCTGAATTTCCAAAACATCTGAGGTAATTCGGGCAATTACATCGCCTTTCCGCTTTTCCGAATAATAGGAAATCGGCAATTCGGTGACCTTTTGGTACATTGCGTTCCTAATATCCTTTAGAACGCCATTGCGCAGAAAGGTTATGAAATACATCGCGAGGTAATTGAAAAGGTTTTTTAAGAGAAATAGTACCAGTACTAGGCCGATAACAAGAACAAGAGCTTTCATTTTATCATCCCCGGCATATTGGTTTACTTCGAAGGCCAAGGAATCCATTACATAATCCTTAATATGGCGCATACCTTCATAGACAGGTTTCTTCGTGATCGGTTCTTCCTGTTCGAAGAGCACCCGTAACATGGGAATCAGTGCGGTAAAAGACAATGCACTGAACAGCGCATAGAGAATGTTAAAGAAAATATTCAGATAACCATACTTCTTGTAAGGCCCTGCAAACCGCAGGATTTTCTTGAAATAGTCCATTAACCGAGATTGAGTTCGCTCAAGATGCGAGCGATTTTATCGTCGAGCTCCTTGGAGACTTTTTCGAAGTCTTCGGCCCGTTCGAGCTGGGCGTTGGTACTTATATAGAACTTTACCTTAGGTTCGGTTCCACTGGGGCGAGCCGCAACGCGCGTACCATCTTCGGTCTCGTAGATCAAGACGTTCGACTTCGGAATGTCAATTGGCTTCTCATCACCTTCCAAGACATTTCTTGCGATCGAAGTATTGTAATCCTCGATCCATTTTACCTTTGAACCAGCCACGGACTCAACCGGATTTTCCTTAAAATCCTTCAACATCTGTTTGATTTCCTCTGCTCCTGAAATTCCTTTTTTGGTCAACGATACCAAATGCTCCTTGTAAAATCCATAGTCGACATAGCAATCGATGAGGTCTTTAAAGAAGGAACTTCCATTGGCCTTGGCTTGTGAGGCAATTTCACAGGCCAAAAGGGTAGAGGTGACGGCATCTTTATCGCGAACGAAATCGCCCACCATGTAACCAAAACTCTCTTCGCCGCCCCCCAAAAACTTCGATTGAGGGAAGTCTTTTATCATTTTACCAATCCATTTGAACCCTGTAAGGGCGGTCTTGAATTCGACTCCGTAGGCCTTCGCCATTACTTCCAACATTGGGGTTGAAACAATTGTCGTGGCGATAAATTCATTGCCCTTAAAACCCTTTTCCCTCTGTCTTTCCAAGAGGAATTTGGTCATTAACACCATTGCCTGATTGCCATTGACAATTTGCATTTTGCCCTCCAAATTACGCACCGCGATACCCAATCGGTCGCTATCGGGATCCGTTCCCACAACCATGTCAGCCCCAATTTCCTCAGCTTTTGCCACTGCCATCGATAGGGCTTCAGGCTCTTCGGGATTGGGTGATTCCACTGTTGGAAAATTGCCATCGGGCTTCGCTTGTTCCTCAATTACGGTCACATTTTTGTATCCTGCTCTTTTCAAGACCTCGGGTATGGCGGTAATCGATGTTCCGTGCAACGAAGTGAAGACGATCTTGAAATCATCCTTTCCGTCGGCTTTAAAATTTCCTCTGGCGACCGAGGCGTCCATAAAGGCTTCATCGATCTCGCTACCGATCAGTTCGATGAGCTTGTCGTTTCCATCGAAATTGATATCCTCGAAGCTGAGGCCGTTTATTTCTGCAATAATCTCAGCGTCCTGCGGAGGAACAATTTGCCCGCCGTCTGTCCAATAGACCTTATATCCATTATATTCAGGAGGGTTATGTGAAGCGGTCAGAACGATTCCCGCATGGCACTTTAGATGGCGAACGGCAAATGAGAGTTCGGGTGTGGTACGTAGTTCTGAAAAGAGGAAAACTTTTACTCCATTAGCCGAAAACACTTCTGCAACGGTCCTCGCCAAGGTATCACTGTTATGCCTACAATCATATGCAATGACCACTTTTAAATCTTGCCCGGCATAGACTTTTTTGAGATAATTGCTAAGGCCTTGGGTGCTTTTGCCCAGGGTGTACTTATTGATGCGATTCGTTCCAACACCCATGACACCGCGCATACCACCGGTACCAAATTCCATGTTTTTATAGAACCGATCCTTTAGTTCTTCGGTATCGTTGTCAATTAAATTTTGAACTTCAGATCTTACTTCGGTATCAAAAAAGTCAGTCAACCAACTTTTGGCGGTGGTTAGAATATCCTCCATTTTCAAGCCTATTAGTGAGGGGCAAATTTACAAAGATTGTGGCTCTTTGATCGTACTTTCGTCTATCTTTTCAGAAATTGTATAACGTGCCTCATTCCTCTTGGAGCGCACGATGATTTCTCCAAGAAAACCGGCCAAGAATAATTGTGAACCGATAAGCATGGCCGTCAATGCGATATAGAACTGCGGGCGATCGGTTATCAAACGTCCGGTGGGATTGATAAAAAGCTTATCAATGCCAAGATAGGCGGCAAAACCGAAACCGATCAAGAACATGAGCACACCGACTGCCCCGAACAAGTGCATTGGCTGCTTGCCGAACTTCGAGACAAACCAAATCGTTATTAAATCCAAAAATCCATTGATAAATCTGCTCATACCAAATTTTGTTTTTCCGTACTTCCGTGCCTGATGTTGCACTACTTTTTCGCCGATTTTTTTGAATCCGGCGTTCTTGGCCAAAACAGGAATATAGCGATGCATTTCACCTGAAACCTCAATGGTTTTGACCACCTCTCTTCTATAGGCCTTCAGCCCACAGTTGAAGTCGTGCAATCTTACCCCTGAAGTCTTTCGGGCGGCCCAATTGAACAATTTCGAGGGAATGTTCTTTGTAATGACCGAATCATATCTCTTTTTCTTCCAGCCGGAAACGAGATCGTAATTTTCATCCTTTATCAATTTGTACAACTCGGGAATTTCCTCTGGATTGTCTTGAAGGTCTGCGTCCATCGTAATGATAACATCACCTTGAGCCTCTTCAAAACCAGCGTGCAAGGCTTGCGACTTACCAAAATTCCTCGGAAAACGAATGCCTTTCACGTTGGAATTTAACCTAGAGAGTTGCTCGATTACCTGCCATGAATTATCGGTACTGCCATCATCGATAAATAGAACTTCATATAAAAAATGATTGGACTGCATTACATCTGCAATCCAATCATGAAGTTCTTTTAAGGATTCCTCTTCGTTAAGCAGAGGGATAACTATCGACAGATTCATATCGTACCCTTGAATATCAATTCAAAAGTACGAATATTAATTATTCAGGTCTTTTGTTTTTGACAATGGCGCCTGTTATGGCCCCTACGATTAAGGCAAAAATTGCCGATATTAACATGAATACCCCCATGATAACCCAAAAAAACTTTTTTTGGAACTCGATTCCCTGATCGATTTGTTCAGGTGTAAGTTGAGGATTTTCGACAATGGCTTTTTGTCTACCTATTTCGTAGCTGTTTGCCATGAAGTCGGGTTCGATAACATTCGAAAAAACCAAAAAATATAGCATGCCTACGATGAAGCTTATTACGGCCACACCTGGTCCGATTTTAATTGCCTGGTTGATTGAAAGAAAGCCAGAATTGGCTTTTTTGAATTGCAAAATTGCAATGATTACGAAAATGGCAAGAATAGCGAACTGAACAGCTTGAATTGCTATCCCCTGCTCATAATGCATGTCCATGAAGTATAGCATGAGCGAAAATACAATTCCTGCAAGTCCGGCCAGAATACCATAGGTTAAGGCATATTTGCTAGTTTTAGGTTGAATGTTTTCCATTTTGTCGGTTTTTGGGTTTATAGTGTTAGTTACAAAACAGCTATTTTTGTTACACTTAAATATACATTAAATTCCGCTTGTTTTTTTAGGGATAAAATTGTGAAATCATAAAAAAACAGTAAATTTGCAGCCTGAAAAATAAGTGCCTGTCGGAATGGGCATATGAAATTTCATCAGAATGAAAAAAGGTATACATCCCGAGAACTATAGGTTGGTCGCATTCAAGGATATGTCGAACAACGATGTGTTTTTGACAAAGTCTACTGCGGAGACCAAAGAAACCTTAGAGGTAGATGGCGTCGAATATCCACTTGTCAAGTTAGAGATTTCCAGAACTTCGCATCCCTATTATACCGGAAAGGCCAAATTGGTCGATACGGCAGGTCGAATCGACAAGTTCAAGAGCAAGTACGATAAATTCAAGAAAACTCCTGCAGCAGAAAAGACTGTGGCAAAAGAGGAGCCGAAAGCTGAGGCCAAGGCAGAAGCAAAAACCGAAGAAGAATAAAACTGTACGACACACAATATTTGGCCCTGACTCAATCGTCAGGGCTTTTTGTTTCTAGTCGCCTTAGTGTATTGACAATGTTATTGGTCTTATTCCGTTAATTTTGTAGCCACAAATCACGCATCAATGAATTACATACTCTTTGACGGAGCTGTTCGCGAAAACCTGCTACCCTTTACGTTTACCCGTCCCGTGGCCGATATTCGAGTAGGAATTTTGACCATTCGAGAAAAATGGGAAAAGTATTTGGATACCAAGACCAGTACGATTACCGAGGAGTACCTTTCTGAAAAATGGCCGATGGTGGAAGATGATATCAATATTCTGATCAACTCTTCTTTCTTGCCCAATGAATCCTTGGCCAAAATTGTCAAAAACCTAAAGGAGAACGAGGCAATCTACCATGAAGATGAGATAGTAGTTTTTTGTTCGTCCCAGGCAAAGGACCAAATCGATTTTACGAACTATCGTCGAATAAATTTTGAAGAGGACTTGCTTAAAATCGAATATACATGGGATATCTTTTCTAAGAATGGGGAGGCATTGGAAGCTGATTTTAAATTTTTGACCGCAGGAAGAAAGAGCACCCCAATTTCTGAAACGAATACTTTGATCAATGCAGATAACATTTTCGCTGAGGAAGGTGCCCAGGTGGAACACAGTATTCTAAATGCAACAGAAGGACCTATATACTTGGGCAAAGACTCCGAAGTGTGGGAAGGCAATTTGATTCGCGGTGCTTTTGCCCTATGCAATAATGGGGTGGTCAAAATGGGGGCCAAGATTTATGGCCCGACTACGGTGGGCCCTTATGGAAAAGTCTGTGGAGAAATAAGTAATTCGGTCATATTCGGTTACTCGAGCAAAGGCCATGAAGGCTATTTGGGCAACGCGGTCTTGGGTGAATGGTGCAATATTGGGGCCGATAGCAATAATTCCAATCTTAAAAACAACTATGCCCAGGTTCGCCTTTGGAATTATGCCACCGAAAAATTTGAACATACCGGACTACAATTTTGCGGTCTGATGATGGGTGACCATAGTAAAACGGCCATCAATACGATGTTGAATACGGGAACGGTCGTCGGGGTAAATGTGAATCTCTATGTACCTGGCTTTCCCAGGAATTTCATTCCCAGTTTTAGTTGGGGCGGTGCCTCAGGGTTTTCCACCTATTTACCGCGAAAGGCTTTCGAGGCCGCAAAAGTGATGATGGCCCGCAGGGGAATGGAGTTCAATGAAGTCGAAGCCCGAATTTTGGAACACGTTTTCGAACTCACCAAGAAATGGCGGAATTACTGACGGGTGTTATCCCTTAATACGATATAACCAAATCGGTTCTTGGGAGCAAAAATGTCTTTGGCCCGCCACTGACAACTTCTTTCTATATTTGCATTCCCAGAATTCCAGGATATTCCATGCGAAAAAAAGTTGCTTTTTATACGTTGGGCTGTAAGCTTAACTTTTCAGAAACCTCTACAATTGCCAGAGGGTTTTCCGAGGATGGTTTTGAGCGTGTCGATTTTTCGGAAAAGGCCGACATGTATGTTGTCAATACCTGTTCGGTAACTGAGAATGCCGATAGACGCTTCAAGACAATTGTCAAACAAGCGCTGAAAAAGAACTCGGATGCCTTTGTAGTGGCTATCGGATGCTATGCGCAATTAAAGCCAGAAGAACTGGCTGCCGTTGACGGGGTCGATTTGGTCTTGGGCGCCACCGAAAAATTCAAGATTACCGATTATATCAATGATTTATTGAGTCGCCCTTCGACTGCGCGCCGGATGACCGAAATACATTCATGTGAAATTGAGGAGGCCGATTTTTACGTTGGTAGCTACGCTATCGGGGATCGGACAAGGGCTTTTCTAAAAGTACAGGACGGTTGTGACTACAAGTGTACCTATTGTACAATTCCATTGGCAAGGGGGATTTCGCGAAGCGATACGCTGGATAATGTTTTGAAAAATGCGAAGGAGATTTCCTCCCGGGGAATCAAGGAAATCGTTCTTACAGGGGTCAATATTGGTGATTATGGAAAAGGGGAGTTAGGTAACAAAAAACACGAGCATACTTTCCTAGATTTGGTAAAGGCCTTGGATAGGGTGGATGGAATTCACCGTTTTCGCATTTCTTCGATTGAACCCAATTTGTTAAAAAACGAGACCATAGATTTTGTGGCAAAGAGCAACTCTTTTGTTCCTCATTTTCATATTCCATTGCAAAGTGGAAGTGACGAACTGTTGAAATTGATGCGTCGAAGATACTTGAGTGGACTTTATACGGACCGAGTCGGAAAAATCAAGGAGATAATGCCACATGCCTGTATCGGAGTCGATGTAATCGTAGGTTTTCCAGGGGAGACCGATGAAAAATTCTTGGAGACCTATCATTTTTTGAACGAATTGGATGTTTCTTATCTGCATGTATTTACCTATTCCGAAAGGGACAATACCCCCGCCGCAAGTATGGTCGGGGCGGTGCCTAAAAATGTTCGAAGCAAGCGCAGCAAAATGTTGCGTGGACTTTCCGTCAAGAAAAGAAGGGCATTTTACGAAAGTCAACTGGGGTGCAAAAGAACGGTATTGTTCGAAGGCGAGAATAAAGAAGGCTATATACATGGATTCACCGAAAATTATGTAAAGGTAAAGGCGCCATGGAATCCTGATTTGGTGAATACCCTGCACGAAGTCGAATTGACCAATATCGACGAAGACGGATTGGTGCGGTTTGAGTTTATGAAGAATGCTATCAAAGTCTGATCGAAACGGTTATAATGAGAGACAAATTAAATTTCACAAAATATTCCTTGATTGAAGCGACGAAGCTATCTGGGTCTTAAGGGGTATGACGGTAATAGATCGCTTCGGCTCTAACAATCACAAAAAAAATCCCGCCTATTGGCGGGATTCATTTATTTCGATAAGTTATTTTAAATACGGATGCCAACGGGCAACATTTCCTTGTACTGTCTGTTTTTTCTAACAAAGCCTGCGATTTGAGGACTAGTTGGAACAACTCGTTGGTTTTGTTCTTGAATGTGGTGTAATACCGCTCTGATGAAGTTTTCCTTAAAACCTTCCTCCATAATTTCTTCAGGAATGACCAATTTGGTCAAAAATACTTTTCGTTCTTGGGAAGAATACTCGATCTTTGCTAGATGGCCGTCAACTTTGGTTTCAAATTGGCGCAAGAAACTGTTGTCATTAATTTCCATTTCATTCATATAGTTTGATTTTAATTGGTCTCTAACACAAAAAATTACGGTGCTCTGAGGTCGTAATTTCAGTTTTTCGGACAAGCCTTCCAAAATAAAGAGTTGAAATATGGCCGAAAGACAAAAGTATAAAAAAAAATACGGTTTTCCTAGTAAAATGGGTATTTCATGAGCGATGAACAGGAGAAAATCCATGTTTATTTTATGCCTGGTCTGGCTGCCAGCCCAAGTATATTTGAATACATCAAGTTGCCTAGCCCACAATTCGAAATTCATTTACTTGAATGGTTCGTTCCTAAGAAAGAATTCAGTCTAACGGAGTATGCCTTGGAAATGAATAAAGCTATTGACCACGAGTTTCCGGTTTTGGTGGGGGTGTCCTTTGGGGGTATACTGGTTCAAGAAATGGCCCGACACCTCTCTGTAAGAAAAACAATTATCATTTCCAGTGTGAAAAGTGCTAAGGAACTTCCGAAAAGAATGAAAATTGCACGATATACAAAGGCCCATAAAGTTTTACCGACCAGCCTTGTCAACAATGTCGAATTGTTGGCAAAATACGCTTTTGGCGAGTCGATTTCGAAACGATTGGCTTTGTATCAAAAATATTTGGCCGTTCGAGATGTGAAATATCTGAATTGGGCCATTGATAAGATGGTAACATGGGAACAAAAGGAATCCCTTGAAAATCTGGTACATATCCATGGCGAAAAAGACCCGGTTTTTCCCATTGGCCGCATTTCGGGTTGCATACCGGTCAAAAACGGTACGCATACCATGATCATTCACAAGGCGAAGTGGTTTAATGAGCACTTGCCCACAATTATTTTGCGATAAGGGAGTTCTAATATTACCTTTGATTAACAAACAAACCTGACCAAATGAAAATTTTAAAGAATATTCTGATGATACTTGGTGTGTTTTTCGTCATAAGCACACTGATTTTTGCAATTCAAGACGATACTGCATCCGCAGAACAGCCAATCGATAGGGAAATCGACAAGAATGTGGCCAAAGAATATCGGATTACCGCAATTGACATTCCCGAGGATTTGAATTTTGCAGGTGAAAAAGTACCCCAAGAAGATCCTGAGATCATGGAGCGTGTGGACCGTGAATTTCTGGTCAACACCTATTGGCAGTCGAATGCCGTACTTCTTATCAAACGGGCAAACAAATATTTCCCTATTATCGAGCCCATTTTGGCCAAGAACGGAATTCCTGACGACTTCAAATACTTGGCGGTTGCCGAGAGCGGATTACAGAATGTGGTGAGCCATGCGGGAGCTACCGGCTTTTGGCAAATAATGAAGGGTACCGGACGTGAGTACGGCCTAGAGGTCAATTCGAATGTAGACGAGCGCTATCACTTGGTCAAATCGACCGAGGTTGCCTGTAGATACCTGAAAAAGTGGAAGGAAAAATACGGAAGTTGGACATTGACGGCTGCCGCATATAACGCAGGCCCTGGCGCCATCAATAAATTCTTGGGTATTCAACAGGTCGACGACTATTATGATCTTTTATTGGGTCAGGAAACCGGACGTTACGTATTTCGTATCATGGCCATCAAAGAAATACTCTCACATCCTGAAAAGTATGGTTTTGATTTGGACAAAGAGGATATGTACTCTGCGGTACCGACTTTCGAAGTCGAAATTGACGCTCCTATTTTCAGCATTGCCGATTTCGCCCAGCAATATGAAATCAACTACAAAATCTTGAAGCGTCACAACCCTTGGTTGCGAGAGCCCCATCTGAACAATAAATCGGGCAAGAAGTATACTATCGAAATTCCGAATAAAGGGTATTATCGAGAGGCGAAATAGAAGCAAAAAACTCCAAATTACAAATCCCAAATTCCAAAAAAATAAATTGGAACTTGGGATTTTTTGCGTTGGCATTCAGAAATCTGATTTCAACCCTGTTCGAAATCAGATTTTCTTCATTTGCTGCTGCATCATTTTAATCTGTTCGGTCAGCATATTGTTCTTATCCAATTTCTTGGCTTCCTGTAATAGGGTAGTGGCCTCCCTTTTTCTACGTTTTTGCATGGCGATGCCCGCTAGGCTCAATTTGGCCATGGCCACGTCATAGTCCATCGTAAGGCCTAATTTCAGAGCCTTTCTGAAGTATTTTTCGGCAGTGGTCAGGTTTTTCTGGGAGTAAATGATTCCATGGAGATAGTTGTAATAACCTTGCTGTTTGGTTATCAAAGCCGACTCGGGATTCTTGATTTTACTTAACCATCTTTGGGTGCCGTCCAAATCTTGTTTGCGCATACGCAGGAAGGCCAGTAGGATCATTTCGTTACGGAAATAGAGAAATATGAAAATAAGCGAGAGCAGTATTAGGGCGATTCCGTTTCCGATATTCCCTTCGACGAACTGATATCCTGCAAAGAAAACGATCAGGCCGGCAATGATGAGTTTTATATTTTTATTGAACATAATATTTCGATTCGAAGATTGTTGCTTTCTAACCTTTCAGGCTATTGTTTTAACCGGGTTTGGGGTTTGGCAAAAGTAGTAAAAAGCCCGAGGCTCCAAAAGCTTGAAAATTGAAAAAATATTTTTTCACATCGACTTGTCAAAGCAAAAAGTCTTCGTATATTTGCCCCCGGATTTTACGAAGGTAGGTCCATAAACTAAAGGATAGATGAAAAGAACATTTCAGCCATCAAAGAGAAAGCGCAAGAACAAGCACGGCTTTAGGGAGCGTATGGCTACCGCCAATGGTAGAAAGGTTTTGGCCAGAAGAAGGGCCAAGGGAAGAAAAAAGTTGACCGTATCATCTGAGCCACGACACAAAAGATAATGATCAAACCTTTTATAATATTTGAAGTGTTACTTACTATAAGTAGCACTTTTTTTTTGCCCGGGTCTGAAAAAGTACCCTTTAAATTAGTTAGCACGACAGAATTTTAACAGCTATGCCCAAAAGAGAAGACTTAAAATCGATCTTAATAATTGGATCTGGCCCGATTATTATCGGTCAGGCCTGTGAATTTGATTATTCAGGATCACAATCCCTACGCTCATTGAGAGAGGACGGAATCAAAACCGTGTTGATCAACAGCAACCCGGCCACGATCATGACCGACCCGTCGATGGCCGACCACGTGTATTTGAAACCCTTGACGACCAAATCGATAATCGAAGTTTTAAAGTTGCATCCTGAAATTGATGCAGTACTGCCCACCATGGGTGGCCAAACAGCGCTGAACCTCTGTATAGAGGCCGATGAAAAAGGTATCTGGGAAGATTTTGATGTCAAGCTAATAGGAGTGGATATCAATGCCATCAATATTACCGAAGACCGGGAGAAGTTTCGAGAACTGATGGGTGAAATCGGTGTCGCTATGGCACCGCAGGCGACAGCCACCTCCTTTCTCAAGGGAAAGGAGATAGCGCAAGAGTTCGGATTTCCATTGGTCATTCGTGCCTCATATACACTTGGGGGTGCAGGCGCATCAATTGTATACAAAGCCGAAGATTTCGATGAACTTTTAAGCCGGGGGCTTGAAATTTCACCCATACACGAGGTAATGATCGATAAGGCCATGATGGGCTGGAAAGAGTATGAACTGGAGCTGTTACGTGACCGTAACGATAACGTCGTCATCATTTGTACCATTGAAAATATGGATCCAATGGGCATTCATACGGGTGACTCGATAACGGTTGCCCCCGCAATGACCCTTTCTGATCGAACATTTCAGAAAATGCGGGATATGGCCATTCATATGATGCGGAGCATTGGTGATTTCGAGGGAGGTTGCAATGTACAATTTGCGGTAAGCCCTGATGAGAAGGAAGACATAATTGCCATAGAAATCAATCCGAGGGTCTCGCGCTCGTCTGCATTGGCCTCAAAGGCAACAGGTTACCCCATTGCGAAGGTGGCCACTAAACTGGCGATAGGTTACTCTTTAGATGAGTTGGAAAACCAGATTACGAAATCTACTTCCGCTTTGTTCGAGCCGACCTTAGACTATGTTATTGTAAAAATACCTCGATGGAATTTCGATAAGTTCGAGGGTTCGGATAGAACGTTAGGGCTACAGATGAAGGCTGTCGGAGAGGTGATGGGAATCGGCCGTTCATTTCAGGAAGCCCTGCATAAAGCGACCCAATCTTTGGAAATCAAAAGAAACGGATTGGGTGCCGACGGAAAAGGATATAAAAATTACGATCAGATCATTTCTAAATTGACCATACCCAGTTGGGACCGGGTCTTCGTGATTTATGACGCGATACAAATGGGCATTCCGTTGAGCAGAATCCATGATATCACCAAAATCGATATGTGGTTCTTGAAACAATATGAAGAGCTACACCAATTGGAAAAGGAGATTTCAAATTACACGGTCGATACATTGTCACGTGAGCTAATGCTCGAGGCCAAGCAAAAGGGCTTTGCCGACCGTCAAATTGCCCACATGCTTGATTGTTATGAAAGTGAGGTGCATTCAAAAAGGGTTGAAATGAATATCAACCGGGTCTACAAACTGGTAGACACCTGTGCCGCCGAGTTCAAGGCGGTGACACCTTACTATTATTCCACTTTTGAGGCTGAAATCGAGACCGCCGATGGCGAACGTTATGTTGAGAACGATAGCGTGGTCAGCGATAAAAAGAAGATTGTCGTGCTGGGTTCGGGCCCCAACCGTATCGGTCAAGGCATCGAATTCGATTATTGTTGCGTACACGGAGTATTGGCCGCGGCCGAATGTGGATACGAGACGATTATGATCAATTGTAATCCTGAAACGGTTTCCACCGACTTCGATACTGCCCATAAGTTGTATTTTGAACCAGTCTTCTGGGAGCATATCTACGATATCATCAAACACGAAAAGCCCGAGGGGGTTATCGTTCAATTGGGTGGTCAGACTGCCTTGAAATTGGCCGAAAAGCTCTCGAAATACGGAATCAAAATTTTAGGTACCAGCTTTGAATCCCTTGATTTGGCCGAAGATCGTGGTAGCTTCTCAGAGCTTTTAAAGGAAAACAACATTCCCTATCCGCAGTTCGGAGTGGCTGAATCGGCCGATGAGGCCCTGGCCCTGGCCGATGAATTGAACTTTCCACTTTTGGTAAGACCTTCTTATGTTTTAGGCGGCCAGGGCATGAAAATTGTCATCAACAAGGAGGAATTGGAAGAACACGTAGTCGATTTGTTGCGTAAGATTCCGAATAATAAGTTGTTGTTAGATCATTATTTGGATGGTGCCATAGAGGCCGAAGCTGACGCGATTTGCGATGGCGAGGAAGTATACATTATCGGTATCATGGAGCATATCGAACCCTGCGGAATTCATTCAGGTGACTCAAACGCAACCCTTCCACCTTTCAATTTAGGTGAATTCGTGCTGCAACAAATAAAAGACCATACCAAAAATATTGCTTTGGCACTTAATACGGTTGGCTTGATCAACATCCAGTTCGCGATCAAAGACGATATGGTCTATATCATAGAAGCCAATCCGCGTGCCTCACGAACGGTACCCTTTATTGCCAAGGCTTATAAAGAACCTTACGTGAACTATGCGACCAAGGTGATGTTGGGCCATAAAAAAATCAAGGACTTTGATTTCAAACCTGAGTTGGAAGGCTTTGCCATCAAACAGCCGGTTTTCTCGTTCAACAAGTTTCCGAACGTTAACAAAAATTTAGGTCCGGAAATGAAAAGTACCGGCGAAAGCATCCTATTTATTGATAGCCTAAAAGACGATCAGTTCTATGACCTTTATGGAAGGCGCAAAATGTACCTGTCGAAATAATCTTTTACGAAATTCGTATTCGGCTATCCACGGTTACAGTTGCGTATTGTGTTTCATGGGAAATTGATTGGGAATCTCATCGTCACTCTCACCCAGATTTTGGCGCAAATCAATTTCGATACCTCTTGCAATGGTAGAAATGGGCACGTCGTTAGCCGTACCTTCAAATGGGTTTTCCCCTGTTCGGCCTATTCTTTCCATGGTATGGAACACCCAGGCAACGATCACATAAAAGGGAATGGCCAACCAGATAAAATATTTACCGATCAAAGGATGTTCGCTTTGAAGATCCACGCCGATTTCTGCAAATTGTGGAACGAGCGCCAACGGTAGCAATAACACAAACACCCACATGAAGAAATGGTTCAGCGTTGCAAAATGTCTTGGGTAAGGAAAGTTCTTAATGCGTTCGCTCTTACCTTGAAGTGTAAAAAGTTCTTCGAGAACACCTTCCAATTCCAAAAAGGCAAATTCCCATATAACACCTCTTTCCTTAAGTCTCCTTAAATGATGTGATTGTAAATATAGCAAGGCTGTCTGTTTATTGCCTTTGCCCATTGTATACTCGAGATCATCGCCCGAAATGTAGGGTTTCAGGTCTTCTTCAACACTAGACTCCAATTCTGGGGGTCTCATGTCCCATTCTTGATTGGTTTTGTGAGCGACTGTGGTCTCCCATGGTTTTGGCATTCGCATGGCATGCCTTAATGCCGTCATCCATGCAATATGCCTATAGGTCAATGTTTTGACCTCGTTTTTCAATTCTTCTTCTGAAAGCGGAGATTCACTATATTCATTGGTAAGCATATCTTGTACGAACATGCCAAAGGTTCTTGAGGTGTTCACGATTCCGCCCCATATTTTTCGAGCTTCCCAAATCCTTCCGTAGGCCGAATTGTTTTGAAACCCAATGACGAAGGCTACAGCCGTACCGATGAGGGCCAAAGGTGTCCACGGAATTTCGAACCATGAAAGATCTAAGAAATAATAGGCTGCCACCCATACGGTAACGATTGCAATGAACAAAAAGGTCTCATATCTGGTCCACCAGGCCATTTGTCTGGCGGTATATATTTTTTTAGTGTACATAGGTCAAAATTTGAGATCAAATATATAAATCATGTGATTAACTAATCCTGTTGTGTATGTTGTAAAATGAAATCGACTATGGGCTTCGGGTTTTCCAGGCTATGTGGATGGTGTCCGACTCCCTCCTTTAAAATAATTTTGATACTGCCACCTGCGGCCTCGAATTTTTTCTTCAGTTTTGCCGTGTTTTCTGAATAGGGAACGACCTTATCGGCATCACCGCATACATGTAACACCGGAATGTTGGCCCGGGCTACCTCGATACTTGTATGGATCGGGATTCCTTCAAAATTCAGAACGCTCTCCTCATTCAATCCGTAGGCGTTCAAGCATTCTTGCCAATCAGAACTGCTTCCTTCGCCTGAATACAGTCCACCAGGCCAACTTTTGATATCGCATACAGGTGCATCAGCATAAATACAGGAAACCTTGGGTGCATTTTTCGCTGCCCAATTGTAGACTATCAGTCCGCCTCTGCTCATTCCTTCCAAGGCGACCTTTTTATTCAAGTTGTATTTATTGACCATGTAGTGATAGAACCCATCCCATATCCTTACAGCCTCTTTATTGCCGAAAAACCCCGCTACATCGATATAGGCAATATGAAAACCTTTTTCGAGGAGTGCCAAATCTGTCTGAGGTTCATGTCCCCAAAAACGGGCGCGCCAGACCCATGGTCGTTGAGGGTCGACCTTGTTCGGAAAAACAATTTTCGCATTTTTTCCGTTGGTTTTAAACTCCTTTGTTTCAAAATCCCTGAAAGCCGAATCTTGGGCTTTTACCTCATCGAAAGGGGCTAGCATAGCAATAGCCAAAAGCAAACAAACAATTCTCATTGCTAATGTCTAAAAAGGACGGCCATTGAGATTTTGGGTAAGATCAAACGGCCATCTACCGATTTGCCGATGTCAAAGTCGTCGCCCAAAACGGCCAATTCCCATTTTCCTTCCAACTCATAGGGCACTTGGTTTATGTGTGAATTATAGATTACCAGGATATCCTTCCAAACATCGTTATTGGCATTGTTTTTTAGTTCAAAGGAGAGCAATCCGCTTTCGACTTTTTTGAATTCCAAATTCTTACGTACGTCCTCGCCCGATGTCATTCGAAAAGCAGGATGTGCTTTGCGTAAGGCGATAAGGTTTTTATAATATGCAACAACATCTGAATGTGTAATTTTTCGATTCCAGTCAATTTGATTTATCGTATCTGGCAGGTTGTACGAATTGTGTTCATCATTTTTGGTTCGCAACATTTCGGCCCCGGCATGGATAAATGCGGTACCCTGGGAGGTCAATACGATGGCATTGGCCAATTTGTCCATAGCGATTATTTCGTTTTCGGTAGCCTCGGGCCTTGATATTTTTAACTTATCGTAAACGGTGTGGTTGTCATGACATGAGACATAGGAAATGGCCTGCCAAGGATTCGTGGTCCACGGGGCGTTCGAGTAGTTCACCGACTCATAATCGACCTGTGGGTGTTCAATGGATCCAACGATACCGAATTTTAGCGATTCTTCCATATTCGGTTTTCCGCTCACGAACCCCGTGTCCATATCTTCGAAAACAGAACCCTTTAGTCCATCGCGTAGGTCATCGCTAAATGCCGAAACATTGGACATCTGTTGCATATGTTTTTTTAGGGCCCTTTTTTCCTCTGGAAGGGGAGAATCTCCCGCGGTCCATCCTTCGCCGTAGACAAAAATATTCGAATTGACTTCTTTCAACTTTTTAGCCACTTCGTTCATGGTCACTATATCATGAATGCCCATAAGGTCAAATCGAAATCCGTCTAAATGATATTCCTTGGCCCAATATTCCACCGATTCCAAAATAAATTTTCGCATCATTGTCCGCTCAGAAGCCGTTTCGTTTCCGCAGGCGGCGGCATCGGAGTAGGTGCCGTCTTCGCGGAAGCGATAATAATAACCAGGCACTTCTTGGTTGAAATTCGATTCATCGGTCTTCCCTGTGTGGTTGTAGACAACATCGAGAATTACCCCAATACCATTATCATGAAAGGTCTTGACCATTTGTTTGAACTCGCGAATACGCACCTCGGCTTTAAAGGGGTCTGTGGAAAAAGAACCTTCGGGTACATTATAATTTTGAGGGTCGTAGCCCCAATTGAACTGCGCTGAATCCAATTTGGTTTCATCAATGGAGTAGTGGTCATAGGTTGGTAGCAAGTGCACATGGGTAATTCCCAATTCCTTCAGGTGATCGATTCCCGTGGAGATACCCTCGGGTCCCCTGGTTTCTTCTTCGATCAGCCCCAAGTATTTACCGGGCATGGTAGATCCCGAATTTGGGTGTATTGTCATATCCCTAATATGCAACTCATAAATGATGGCCTCGTTCGAATAGTTTAGCTTAGGGCCTCGATCATTTTTCCAACCTTCCGGATTTGTGCTTTCCAAATCCAGGACCATGGCGCGATGCCCATTTACACCAACTGCCTGGGCATAGATGCCGGGAGTTTCATTCAACCAACCGCCATTGGCTTTGACTTGATAGGTGTAGTAGGTGCCATCTAAGTCGCCATCGATCTTTTTTGACCATATCCCATTTTTGTCAGCTGTCAATATATGATTTTCAAAGGCCGCCCCACCGTTTCCAGTCTTATAAAAATTCAATTTCACTTCCTCGGCCGTTGGCGACCAAATTTTAAATGTGGTGGCTTCCCCGGTATAATCCAGCCATAGGTTCGCTTCTGCTGGAGTCGGATATTCTTCAAATCGGGTATAGGTCCTTTGTTCTGGTGAGCAGGAATGTAATACGAACATAATGGCAAAAACGTATGGAATAGTTTTCATTCTTTGTAATCTCAACAAGCTTTAAAGATAGGATTTTAATTTGCGATGTGATGCGAAGGTTCTAATTTGAAAGGTCATTGTTTCGGACAAAGGAGATTTGTGTAAATGTGAAGGGCAGCAAGCTGGCATTTAGCAAATCGAATTTTCAGTCTTCAGATTGCACTTTTTCAATATGTAAAATAGGAAGAGCCACATTCCACGAAATGAACAGGAATGTCAGTAATGAATTCTTGGAGCCAGTCGGCGCAGAACTTCATGCCACTTTCCTCAGAATTGATATGGCCAATAAAGACAATGGCCTTGTCCTTACCTTGGGCAAGTGCGTCACGAACATACTCATAGGTTTCCCATTGAGGTACTTCACCTGCGACAACAAGGTCGATATCTTTTTTTCTCAATTGTGAGATATGCACCAAAGAGCCCGATGCTCCAGGTGCCAAAACAACATTTGACAATTCCATTTCGAGATTGCCCACGACATGAAATGCGTTTTCAGGGAATGTGATTTTTATTCCTTTTAAAAACTTTTCCAAAGTCATTTTCGGAAAAGAAAAGAAGTACTCACTTTGCTTACTCTGATAATCTTGCCAACCCAGTTTTTTGACCATTCCCGAAATAATTCCGTCAGGTTTTATACGATGTATGTAATCATGAAATCGCCAAACGACGAGTTCATTGTCAAGAATGAATTTCTTCTTCGCCAAATAAACTTCGTCAGTTTCAAAGGCCTCATTACGGTCAAGGTGGTTGTAGTAGAGCGGTTCGTGTGTGATGATAAGATTACAGTTCATTTCAACCGCCTTTTTCAGTACTTCCATGGTAGCGAACATGCAGGTTACGATGCCGGTCACCTGGGTATCGGCATTTCCTTCTTTGATAATATCCACGGTTTTGGGAAGGATTTCGGCGCCTGTTTTCTCAACGATTGTCGCGATTTGTTCTTCGGCCGATTTTTTAGCTGTTATTTGACAAGACATTACGGCCGGAAACAAAACCATAAGTGCGAAACGGAATAATGTGGTCATGAAAAGATGGGTTTGTATTTAGATCAAAATTTAATGAAATATTAAGGAAAATCAGCCGTTTATTACGTAAGATAGCCCTAATTTAGGCACCGAACCCCCAAAATAAAAAAACTTGACCTATGCGGCGATTTAAGATCCTGCTTGGAAGTATTGTATTGATTTTCTCCATTTTCGCCTTTATGACTTTGGATGAAAAAGTAGGCACGCCCAATTTGAGTGCTGAAAAAGCTGCAGCCAATCTTGCTCCAAAAAATTTGGTCGATAACGAAAATCGAATCAAACAATACCAATTACGGAAAGAACAACTTCAAAATGCCGTGGCGACCTATTTCGAACGGGCCATTCAATCCGGCGAAATCGTCGGGGCCGGAGTAAGCATTGTCAAAGGGGATTCCATAGTGCTGGCACAGGGATTTGGCAAAAGAAGCTTTACCGGAAACGAAGAAATCGACGGCGAAACAATTTTTCGCCTTGGTTCACTTTCAAAGGGATTTACCGGTGTCTTGGCGGCCGATCTTAAGAATGAGGGCAAACTCGATTGGAACGATAAGGTCATCGATTACATTCCCAAATTTCAATTGGGAGATGCCACACATACCGAAAAGGTCAAGCTCAAACATATACTTTCGCATACCTCGGGAACACCTTACCACAGCTTTACCAACTTGGTCGAGGCCGGGTTGCCCATGTCGACCATCGCAGGGCGTTTCGGTGAGGTAAAGCCCATCAGCGAACCAGGCGAAATGTATAGCTATCAAAACGCAATGTTTGCCCTGAGTGGGCTCGTCTTCGAGAAAACCACGGGAAAGGATATCAATGCACTTTTGAAAGATCGTTTTTTTAAACCACTGGGAATGCGAACGGCCATTACCGACTACGAAGCACTGGACAAGAAAAAAAACGTCGCCCTGCCGCATGTGAGGAAACGAAGAGGTTACAAGAGCTTAAAGCTGAACCATAGTTATTACAATGCCGTTGCCGCAGGTGGAATTGATGCCAGCGCATTGGATATGGCAAAATGGATGCGATTTTTATTGGGGCACAATCCCGAAGTGATGAGCAAGGCCGAAATATCCGAGGCATTTACCCCGCAGGTTGAAATCAATATTGGCCGCAAGTATTACAAACGATGGCCCGGACATGTAAAATCGCACTACGCATTTGGTTGGAGGGTGCACGAATTCGAGAATACGACTGCGCAGAAGAATGAGACAATCTGGCACCATGGGGGAAGCGTCAACCGATATCGGAATGAAATTGCACTTTATCCCAATTCTGATTTGGGCATCTGCGTACTTTTGAACAGTAATTCAAGAATAGCCCGAACCGTAATTCCCGATCTTCACAAGATTGCAAAAACTGTTTATGAAGCCCCACAAAAGTATCCCTCAACACCTGCAGAAGCGGCTTCCAATACCTACGAGTAAAAGTAGAGGGGGAAGATTTAATTAAACCAAACCGCATATTTCTTCCTTCGTAATTCAAGGGCAAGTGCCTTTTCCATTTTCAAGGCTTTGGCTCGAGAGTTCACCGGCTCGATATGATTGTAAAGGCTAGGGCGGAGGTAACTACCATATTTTTCGACCAAACTTGAAGAAAGTCTATGGCCTTTTTTACTCAATGCGCCCCTCTTATGTTGTTCAAAGCGTTCTTTCGCACTTTTACTGGTCATGCCCACATAAAGGCATTCCAATACTCCATTGAACTGTGGGTTGGCCTCGCGAAATTTCCGATTTTCGGTAAAGACTTTTTTGTGCAGTTCAACTACATAGACGCGATATAAGGTTTTTGACATTTGTTGATTTTGATACTAACAGGGTTAGGTATGGGATTGGCTTTGCGAATAAATTTTGACTATTGGGTCATTGATCAGTTTTTTCTTGCCTGGTATTTATCGTGCAGGCCTTCGCCATTAAGTATCTTGCCAATGCATTTATCGATACGGCCTTCTCTGGTTTTTGACTGTTTGGGTTGTGAAAAATAGAGAATGTAGCCTCTTTGGCGACCAGGCGTCAGGGTCTCAAAAGCTGATTTGAATGTTGGGTCTTCCCTAAAACGCCGTTCAAGCTCTTCTGGTACCGGTTCGGGATTCTTTTTGAATTTCACCTTCAAACCAGTTCGCTCAACCTCAATGGCCTCGAAGATATATGCTCTAATGTCTTTTTCGAGTTCTTTGATTCTTTCTACGTCGGTAAACTTTAAAAAGCGCCCTGCTTGACTACTGGGCCCGGGTGTTTCGAGAATATTTTCGGCATCTTTCAAAAGAGAACCTTTCAGAAAACTAATGCTACAATGATTCCTAAAGGCACTTAAGAGCAGTACATTTTTATTTTGAAAAGTGTAACAGGGAACGCCCCATTTGGCAACCTCGTTCAGACCACATTGTAATATAATGTTTCGAAGTGCCTTGAGTTCTTCTGGCCAAGAATGGACTTTGCAATCAGATGTTCCCCCAAGAGCACATCGGCCACAACCACTGTAAAAATAATCTTCGGCAGATGTATTCATTTTGTTCATCACTGAATTTTAGGCCATTCTTGGTTCTGGCACAATAGCGGCCGGCCAACACTCATAATTGATGTGTCTTTTTGATTCAATCGTCCCCTCTTCCCAAATAGGCCCTTATGGATACTATTTTGGAATTTGAATCAAATGTAATCACATCGACCACAAACAGTTCTTCGGTTTCATCAACGGTAATTTTTAACTCTGCGGCTACGGTGTCGTTGTTTTCATAGGTGGCAAGTACCTCTATGTCGATGGAATCGGCAGCCGCGAAATTTTTACGGGTCTCGCTCAAGGCACTTTCCTTGCCAACAACACGAATTTTCCAATCGCGCAAAATGATCTCATTTGAAAAAAGTGCTTCAACTCCTTGAATATCTTTTTCGGCATATTTTTTTAAATATAAAAGACACAAGTCTTTGTTTGAACTATTGGCCATGTTTTTTGAATCGTTTGAAAGCGGTGCAATTCATTGTCGATCAATTGTCGGCACCTAATCTTCCCAATTTGTATGAAAGACACCATCGCGGTCAAGGCGCTCATAGGTATGCGACCCGAAATAGTCGCGTTGTGCCTGAATCAAATTCAAGGGTAGGCGTGATGAGGTATAGGCATCGAAATAAGTTAACGAATTTGAAAGAGCCGGCAGCGGAATACCGTTTCTGGCTCCGAAAGCTACCACCTCTCTTGCGGCCTCCACCGTGTCTTTGACCTTATCGACAAATGTAGGGGAGAGTAGCAAGTTGGGCAATGAAGCATCTTCTTGAAAGGCCACGGTGATATCGGCCAACAAGGCGGCCCGAATGATACAACCGGCACGCCAGACCTTGGCTATCGTAGCAATATCAAGTTCATACCCATATTCTTTTGAGGCATCTGCCAATTGGTGCAGCCCTTGTGCATAGGTGGCGATAAAAGAAAAATAGAGGGCATTCTCGGCAAGATCGGCCAGTTTGGCCTTGTCTATTTTCGTCACCTCGGGACGGTTATAGATTTTATCGGCCTGAATCCGTTCGTTTTTCAAGGCTGAGATTTCCCGCATACTTACTGCTATATCGATTGAGGGTACAGGTATGCCCAGGTCCATAGCATTTTGGCTCGTCCATTTTCCAGTACCTTTTTGTTTCGCCTTATCGAGGATTTTATCCACGAGATGCCCATCTCCCAAATCATCTTTTTGCTCGAAGATTTCAGAGGTGATCTCGATCAAAAAAGATTGCAGACGACCAGCATTCCATTTGGCATAGGTTTGATGCAATTCCTCGTTGGAGAAATCTCCTGCCTTTTTGAGCAGATCATAGATTTCGGATGTCAATTGCATGAGTCCGTATTCGATGCCATTGTGCACCATTTTCACGTAATTGCCGGCCGATTTCGGCCCTAAATAAGCCACGCAGGGTTCGTTTTTGAATTTTGCCGATACGGCTTCGAAAATTGGCCTTACATGTTGATAGGCTTCGCGATTTCCGCCAGGCATTATGCTTGGTCCGAAGCGGGCACCTTTCGCCCCGCCCGAAACCCCGGCCCCGAAAAAGTGAATGCCTTTTTCTGCCAAATAAGCCTCACGACGATCGGTATCGGTAAAAAAGGAATTTCCCCCATCGATAATGATATCATCCTTAGCCAATAAAGGCAACAGACTTTCGATTACGATGTCAACAACTTTTCCGGCAGGGACCAGAAGCATAATTTTTCGTGGTGCAGACAAAGAATTGACAAAGATTTTTGCATCCGTGGATGCATTTACACTATCGGTGTCACCGCCTTCCTGGATCAGCGCATTTACTTTTTCTTCATCCAGGTCGTTTCCGAAAGCCGAAAAACCGTTATCGGCCACATTCAAAATGAAATTACGTCCCATGACGCCCAATCCTACCAATCCGAAATCGTACTTCTGTTCCATATGTTGTTCTTCTATTAAGCCAAAGCTGGTGTAAACTCAAAAATAAATGAAAATATCCAGTTTTGATCGCATCGACCTTGTAAACTCCTTAAGGTTGATTATATTTAAAATCACCTATGTTTGGAAAGTGAAAAAATCGATTTTCATAGTTCTAGTACTTTTTACAATGGCCTTGGGTGCACAGGAAAAATCGTTTAAGGATAGTGAGGTTGTCAAGTCAATTGACACCATCGTAAAGGAAGTATTGAACATTGTTTCGGGGAAAAAGGGTAAAGTACGGAATTGGAATGCCTATAGGCAGCTTTTTTTGCCTACTGCCCGTTTTACCATATTGAATCAAGGCGACTCGATTTCTGAACCCTATCGTTCGCTTGGCTTGGAGGAGTTTATCAGTTCATTTGAGAACAGTTATCGCGACAAGGAATTTTTTGAATATGAAACAGGCAAGACGGTTGAGGAGTATAACGGCCTGGCCCAAGTTTTTCAAAGTTTTCACGCCAAGGACTCCGAAAATTTGAACGTGCGTGGTATTTCAAGTTACCAATTGATTTTCTACGAAGACCGTTGGTGGATTGCCAACATGGTATGGACGGTGGATTCAAATGGAATTCGGGTTCCTGAAAAGTATTTGGACAATAAAAATTAGAATTTTACATGGACAAAACTGCTAACCAGATGCTTATCATTTTCGGTGCGTCAGGCGACCTGACCGCCCGTAAACTGATACCGGCAATATTTAATCTTTACAAAGGCGGACATCTGCCAAAACATTTCGTCGTTTTGGGTGCGAGTCGGAGTGATTGGAGCGATGATGATTTTAGGAAGAACGTGGTCGAGGAAAGCCCGTATCTCAAAAATGACCTAAAGGATGAGGACGCGGATTTTATCAAGGGATTTTGCGATATTCTGTTTTATCATGAACTAAGCGATGATCAAGATGACGATTACGGTTCGCTCAAGAATCGGATTGTCGATTTAAACACAAACCATAAAACAGACGGCAACTATATCTTTTATTTCTCGGTGCCGCCGGCCGCGTATGAACCAATTGCGAGGAACATACATGAACAAGGGCTGCACGATGAAAGTGACGGTTGGAAAAGGCTCATTGTGGAGAAACCGTTCGGATACAGCCTTGAAACCGCCAGAAATCTGAACAATGCGTTGCATCGCTATTTTGAGGAACCGCAGATTTATCGAATAGATCACTATTTGGGTAAGGAGACAGTACAAAACCTGTTGGTGACCCGTTTTGCCAATAGCATTTTCGAACCCCTTTGGAATAGAAATTATATTCATCATGTCGAGATAACCAATGCCGAGAGTGTCGGCGTCGAAAAGCGGGGAGGGTATTATGATAAATCCGGAGCTTTGCGCGACATGTTTCAAAACCATTTGCTACAGATCGTTTCACTGATTATCATGGAACCACCGATCGGTGCCCATGCCGAGGAAATCAGAAACGAAAAAGTACGTGCGCTAAAGTCGCTACGGATAATGAACGATGAGGAAATACTTTTTAAAAATACCATTCGTGCGCAATACGTAAGTTCTATTGTAGATGGCGAAAAGGTAAAGGGTTATCGAGAGGAGGAAGACGTTGACCCCGAGTCGAAGACAGAGACTTATGCGGCGCTCAAGTTTTTCGTAGACAACTGGCGCTGGGCCGATGTGCCCTTTTACGTTCGAACGGCAAAAAAGATGCCCACCAAGGTCACGGAGGTAGTGATACATTTCAAGTCGCCCCATCATTTGATTTTCAAGGATTCAGGCATGAGCAATAAGGAGAATAAATTGATCATACGCATTCAACCCGATGAAGGGGTATTGATAAAATTCGGGGTCAAGGTACCCGGGCAAGGGTTTAAGGTCGAGCGTGCCAATCTTGATTTTTACTATTCAAGCCTAACGGAGACCTACGTAATGACAGCATATGAAAGATTATTGCTCGATGCCATGCAGGGCGATGCCACCTTGTATGCGAGGGCCGATGAGGTCGAGGCGGCCTGGGAGTTCGTAGACCCGATATTGGAATATTGGAAAAACTCTGATGCCACTGTATATGGATATTCTGCAGGGGTATGGGGCCCTGAAAATGCCGATGAACTTATTGAAGGCCTAGGTCGTTGGAGAAATCCGGGGGCCAATTTGGCCGACGACCCAGGGTTCTGTGTTATCTCATAACTGGTCCGATACCGCATGCTTGAAACTAGAGGCTCATATCCCTAATGGAAGGGCAGTTGGGGTTTGTATTTAAAGTTGGACCGTACTAAAATTTTTAAGGGATTAGACTTTTGAACTTCCCGGTTCGGAAACGGCTGAACTATCCTTTCTTAGGAAAAAAGGGGGGTGACGAGTGGATCTAAAATAAATGGCTATGGAAATTAAGATTTATAAGACCAAACAAAAAGTCGCGCAGAACTTTACAAAGTTTTTGGCTGATTTCATTGCGGCCCGTAAAGAAGCGCATATTGCTCTTTCAGGCGGCAGCACTCCCAAAATTGTATTCGACGAGTTGGCCAAAAGTTATACCGACATAATCGATTGGACGAAGGTATATTTCTATTGGGGAGACGAACGATGTGTACCTCCCGACGATGATCAGAGTAACTATAAAATGACCAAAGATCATTTGTTGTCGAAAATAAATATTCCTGAAGATAATATACATCGCATCAAGGGGGAGAACAAACCTGATTATGAGGCGGATCGCTATTCAGAGCTATTGTTTGCCGCACTTAGAAAGATGAGAAATGTTCCTCATTTCGATTTGGTCATATTAGGAATGGGCGATGACGGACATACTGCATCTATTTTTCCGCATCAAATCGATCTATGGCATTCCAAAAAATACTGTGAGGTCGCCGAACATCCTGAAACAGGGCAAAAGCGTATTACCATAACCGGACAAATTATCAATAACGCACAGGAGGTGGTTTTTTTGGTGACCGGGGAAGGCAAGGCGGAGAAGGTAAGGGAAGTGATCAAAGGTGAGGGTAATTGTAATGAGTATCCCGCAAATTTGGCGTTCCCGGGATCCGGAAAATTGACTTGGTTTTTAGATGATGCAGCCGCTGAACGGCTCAACTAAGTTCTAACTTCACATTCTCATTTCTTAAAACATCGAAGTATTCTTCAGGATCGAAATTGCTCTCGTCGAATTTGGTGTCTCGATCAAAGACCGACATTTTTCGAAATTTGCTTCTGGCAAACCTGCGAATTCCATTTTTGTCTTGAACAAGCAAACCCGGTACTCTTGCATTTTTCCCGTTTGAATCTTTCGCGACCATTGTGAAATAAGAAGAATTGCAATGTCTTTTTTTACCGGTTTTTACATTCTCTGATTCGACCCGAACGCCAACGACCATCGAGGTTTTTCCCGTATAGTTTATAGAGGCTTTAAGGGTAACCAATTCGCCGACTTCGACCGGGGACAAAAAATCGACTCTATTTACCGAGGCGGTTACGCAATAACACTGTGAATGTTTTGAGGCGCAGGCGAAAGCGACTTGATCCATCAATGCCAATATATGGCCACCATGTACTTTTCCACCAAAATTGGAATGGGACGGAAGCATTAACTCGGTCATGGAAACGCGCGATTCTCGAGTGGTTTTGTAGGCTTCCATGTTCAATTATTGAAATGTGGGGACTGTTCAAGCTCTACCTCGCTAATGAAATACTTGGTGTCGCCCAACCAAAAAAAGGTGGCATAGCGTTCGACATATGTCAATTTCACATATTTACCTTGGTAGTCCTTCAATTTTTGGATGACTTCCTTTTCTTTGTCCAATACCGAAAACGGGAAAATCTGCGCCCCTGAAATACCTTGACTGATTTCACCTTCCCACGTCTTCACGACGACCCCTTTGTTGCTGAATTTTATCAATTCACCTGAACGATAGCCTTGACTATACGGCACAAAATAAATGAAGGCATAGTACAGGGCAAGAAGTACCAATAGGCCACCGATAATCAATAAAAGGATTTTTTTCATGTTGTTACAGTTCTAACTTTGGTTCTTCATAATCGTCTTCTTGCGCCCTTTTTAAAATGGGTTCAGGAATCGATTTCTTGGCCTTGGCACCCATTTTTTTCAGCTTCTCGATGCTCGTAATGATATTTCCACGGCCCTCGACCAATTTGTTCATGGCCCCTTTGTATTCGTTTTTGGCATCGTCCATTTTCTTTCCAACTTTGGTCAAGTCACCCACGAACCCTTCAAACTTGTCATATAGGGCACCGGCTTGACGGGCGATTTCAATGGCATTTCGTTGCTGTTTTTCGTTATTCCACATGCTATCTATGGTTCGCAATGTAGCCAACAGCGTCGATGGGGTGACAATGACAATATTCTGTTCGAATGCCTTATTGTAAAGGCTATTGTCGTTGTTGATGGCGACCGCAAATGCAGGTTCTATGGGAACAAAGAGAAGTACAAAATCCGGACTTTCCATTTCGTACAAGTCTTCATATTTTTTGGCGGACAATTGGTCGACATGTTTTCTGAGGGAATTGACATGGTCTTTTAAGAACTTACTTTTCGACTCATCCTCGGCATTGATGTATCGCTCATAATCGGTCAAGGAAACCTTTGAATCGACGACCATTTTTTTGCCATCAGGAAGATGAATGATCACATCGGGCATCACTCGAGTGCCGTCATCCAATTTGAAACTTTGCTGCACAGAATATTCGCGGTCTTTTTCGAGTCCCGATTTTTCCAAAACCCTTTCGAGCACCAGCTCTCCCCAATTTCCCTGCATTTTACTATCGCCCTTTAGGGCTTTCGTCAGGTTTTCGGCCTCTTGGGTAATCTTGAGATTCTGATTTTGAAGGTTTAGCAATTGTTCCTTTAATGCCTGATGTATACCATAGTTTTCTTTTCGACTTTCTTCGACCTTTTTTTCAAAAAGCAGAATTTTCTCCTGCAAGGGATTCAGTATATTTTTGATGTTTTTTTGATTTTGCTCGGTGAACTTGGTGCTTTTTTCATCCAAAATCTTGTTGGCAAGATTTTCGAATTCCTTGGTAAACTTTTCCTGGAGCTTTTCTACTTCCGCCTTTTGTTCGTCATTTTTTAGTTGGAGGTTCTCGATATCGGCCTCATATCTGGTAATCTGATTGCCCAAGCGTTCTTTTTGTAGGCGGAGTTCATTTTTTTCGGCCTCCGAGGCCATCAACTTCTCATTTAGAACATTGAGATTATTGCTCAATTGTTGTTCACGTTCGAGCAGGGCGCTCTGTTCAGACTTTGTTTTAAGCAAACGAATGTAATTGCCTAAAAAATAGCCGATTCCCAAGCAGACGAGTCCGATTAAGAGGTAGATGAGGTATTCGTTCATTCTTGGTCACAGTGTTTGGGTAAAGATACATTTTTGACTTCAATTTCTCTGTGGTCCTCTGTGTTTCTCGGTGAATCTTTGTGAAATAATTATTTTGCGGAGCGGTACAAAGAATTCACCCAGATATACTCGGTGTTTAAGATATTTATTTCTTTATTCGAAAAGAACCCGTTTGTGCATCAAAGGAAACGGTATCGGCCGGAAACAATTTTTCAAAAGCCTTTTGTTCGATCAGCTCGCAGGGCTCTCCAAATGGATTTTGTTCCCCGTTTAAAATCAACATCTTGTCACAGACCTGAATGGCCATTTCAATTTCATGTGTGGTAAAGACAATCGTTTTGCCCGTTTCATGGGCGATGGATTTTAGGAGTTTTAAAATTTGGACTTTGTGATAAAGGTCTAGATGAGTTGTGGGTTCGTCGAGCAAAATAGCCGAAGTGTCTTGGGCCAGGGCCCTTGCGATCATGACTCGCTGCAGCTGTCCATCACTTAGTTCATGGCACTTTTTATTTTTGAGTAAATGTAGTTCCATTTGATCAATTGCCACTTCTATTTTCGTGTTGTCGTCTTGCGTCAAGGTTCCAAGCCAATTGGTGTAAGGCGATCTACCAAGGGCAATTAATTCATAAACTGTCATGTTCTTAGAGGCGATATGTTCTGTTAGAACGACACTTATTTCTGAGGCCAAACGCAAAGGCTTAAGGTTCTCCAAAGACTGACCGTTGATCATGACCTCGCCGGAGAGCTTGGGTTGCACCTTGCCCAATGTGCGCAGCAAGGTTGATTTACCAACTCCGTTTACCCCGATGATGGCCATAAGCTCGCCCTTGAGTACATTGAAATCAATGTGATCGGCTATGACTAAATTGCCTTTCTTACCGATATAACCGACCTCAAGGTTTTTGGCACAAAGGGTTATATGTGATCTGTCTTCTTTGATTTTCTAACTTTAAAATATCATTTTTCGCTTTCTGACCAACAACCAAATAACCACCGGTGCCCCGATGATGCTAGTGATTGCGTTGATAGGGAGCACATTGGCCGAACTTGGCAATTGTGCGATTGTATCACATAGAAGCATCAATATCGCTCCATAGACCAAAACGGCCGGCACAAGTATTCGATGATCCATTGTATCAAATACCTGTCTTGTCAAATGGGGCACGGCCAGACCCACAAAAGCGATTGGCCCGGCAAATGCGGTAATGCTTCCAGCCAGTATGCCCGTAGCCACAATAATGAGGTACCGCGATTTTTTCATATTCACCCCCAGACTTTGTGCATAGTTTTCCCCCAATAAGAGGGCATTTAAGGATTTCACGGAAAAGATACTCATGAAAACTCCTAATAATACTATTCCGAATAAAAGAGCGACCTGTACCCAAGATAAATCACCCAAACTGCCAAAAGACCAATAAATATATTGCTGCAATTTTTCAGCACTTGTGAAATACGAAAGTACACTTACGACAGCGGCAGTGATGCTGCCGAACATCAAACCGATAATCAATAGGGCCATGGTATCTTTTACCCGTGTGGCAACTGTCATTACAACTAGCAAAACCAAAAAACTGCCTAGACTTGCGGCAATAACTAGCGAAATATCGCCTATAAATCCAAGGGAAATACTTCCGGCAAGAAATGAAGAACCCATGATCAACAGGGCCGCTCCGAGACTGGCACCCGAGCTTATACCTAATACAAAAGGGCCCGCCAAGGGATTCCTGAAAAGCGTTTGCATCAAAAGTCCGCTTAACGCAAGACCACTACCGACCAAAATGGCGGTAATGGCCTTGGGTAGGCGATAGTCCCAAATAATATAATTCCAAGATTCGTTTTGAACATCTCCCCCGAACAACGAGTTCAAGGTATCAGTTATCGGAATAAGTACGGAACCCGTACTGATATTAAAGCCAAAAACCACCAACAGCATCAAGAACAATATCAGAAATGAGATGCGGTATGTTTTGGTTTTATTCATCCAAAGGTTTAAAAAAGAAAGTTTTGTGTTCAGGTAACAACCCAGGATGGAAGATATGTACCAAGTCTTTCAATGCCAAATCAGGTCGTTGGGGGGCAAGTTCGTAATAGAGCAAGCCACCGGTTTCTCCCCGTGCTTTGGAAAAGGTGTAGACGTTTTTATTTTGAAAAGCATTGAAACGTGAATAATGCCTTGAAGAGGCCAGCATCTCCTCATATGATATGAATTGGGAAGGTGAAACCCAGAATTCGGCGTTTTCGCCCTGCGCCAATACAGACTCGACACTCAGTGAAAGGCTTCCTGATTCGGTCGTTTCGTTCCACAGATAATTTGCGTTGGCATCTTCCAAAAACCTGGCCGCCCAACTGTTTCCGCCAGGGAGGTACCATACATCTTTGTATAGGGCCCCGCTCAAAACCGAAGGTTTGATTTTTGCGTTTTGCGCAATGGCCTTTATCTCTTGGTAGGAGCTTTCTATTTCCTTGAAAATACGATCGGCCTCTTTTTCCAATTCGAAAAAGGGAGCAAAGAATTTGAGCCACTCCGCTTTACCAAGCGGAGTTTCTTCCGTCCAATCCCCATTATAGACAACAGGTATGTTAGCCCTTTGTAGGGTTTCATACGCCTTGTTTTCACTATTGATTGAAAAACCAATAATCACTTCGGGCTTGAGTTCAATGACCATTTCAGTATTCAAGGATTCGTTGTTGCCCAACTCCTTGATTTTTCCTGAATTGATCAGTTGCCTGGTCTTTTTCGAGGAAATATATTGGGTATCGGGAAATCCGCTTAGTGCGTTCAGAACATTCAAGGCTTCCAATGCTGGAATGTGGGTGGTCGAGGTCACGACCATACTTTCAACAGGTGTGGCGATGATTGCATCATATGCATCGGAATTTAAGGTCATCGCCGCCATTTTAGTCTTGGGGATTAGGGCATATTTAAATGAACCTTCTGAATTGGGCCAGGGCGAAGAAACCTTAAGAATCGTTAGATCGCCACTTTTTTCCAAAGAAAACCCTTTGGCGTACATGATTTCAAAAGCTTCGGTTTTCGTAGGTGGAAGAACTTTCCCTTTTTCCTTCTTATCTACCTTACAGCCTAGCGCCAAAAGTGCAATGATTACTATAATTTTTCTCAAGTCTCGGAATTTTATTTGCGGTCAAATGTACATTTATTTGATTCTTTGGAAAAAGATTGTCTACATTCGCATTGAATTTTGGTTTGATGAGGCCGTGGTGGCCTTGTCGATTAAAAGGGAACTCGGTGAGAATCCGAGACTGTTCCCGCAACTGTAAGTTCATGCCAAATCTACCTGTCGACAGACAGGCTTGTTTTGGCACCTCATTAAGTGAAGGATGCTGTTTTCTTCTAAGCCACTGTCCGCTTCGGCGTATGGGAAGGCAAAACAGTATTGAACGAGTCAGGAGACCTGCCAATTTCAAACAAGGATTGTTAAACTTTCGGGACAAAGGTTTACATGTGAATTACATGTTATTCTCTCGATTTAGAGATTTTCAAAATGAACAAAAAAATTTTAGGTTTTTGTGCATCCACTTTGGTATGTGCAACTGTGGTTTCACAATCACAAAATGATTCGATCAAACTTCAAAAATTGGATGAGGTCGTGGTAACAGATTCCCGTTTTGCCCTGAAACGGGAAAATTCGGGTAAGACGGTAATCAAAATTACTTCGAAAGAATTAGAGCGTTATCAAGGCAAATCGGTGGCCGAGGTCATCAACAAGCGCAGTGGTTTCGAAATTGCTGGAAGTAGGGGATTTGATGGTAACGTTCTTGGGGTATTCGCCAGGGGAGGTCGTGGACGTCAAACCTTGGTATTGATAGATGGGGTGCGCGTCACAGATCCTTCGTCTGCTTCCCAAGAATATGACCTTAGAATGCTATCGACGACCAATATCGCGTCCATAGAAATCATCAAAGGTGCGGCGAGCACACTTTATGGAACGAATGCGGCGACCGCTGTAATCAATATCACTACAAAAAAGGCCTCGCAAAAAAAGGCCGCCTTGGTCGTTCAGACCAGTCGTGGTAGCAATCATACGACCGAAGATCAAAATTATCGTTTGGCACAGGCATTCAACAGTGTGCAATTGGGAGGTACCCTTGATAAACTGACCTATCAATTGGCATTTTCGAATCGATATTCAGATGGATTGTCGGCAAATATAACGCCTAATAATGAAGAAGATGTGTTTTCAAAGTTCAACATAGATATGAACGTGGGTTACCGATTTTCAGATGCTTTTAAGATCAATCTTTATGGTAATAATACGAAGCTAAAGAACGGTTATGATGATTCTTTTTCGGGAATCGATGCGAACAATCAATTTATAAGCGACCAAAAAAGGGCCGGATTATCGGCGGAACTTAATTACGAAAAGGGCTCATTGCATTTGAATGCCGCCATAGCAGAATACGATTCCGAAAATATAAGTGCTTTTCCTTTTACATTTTCAGGAAAGAACTACGCCCTGGATTTGTACAATAAGTTGACCATCAACGATCAGTGGTATACAATTGTCGGATTGAATGCGATAAATGACGAGGCAGAATTGGCCGAGAACAAGAGATTTTCGATAACAGACCCATATATCAATGCCGTATATGTCTCATCTTTCGGACTAAACCTCAATACCGGATTGCGAATGAACCTGCATTCGGAATATGGCAATCATCTGGTATATAGTTTGAACCCGTCTTATGTAATCAAGATGAACGGAGATTACCTAAAGTTTATGGGCTCTTATGCAACCTCTTATATTACGCCTTCTTTGACACAATTGTTCGGTAATTTTGGGGCCAATCCAGACTTGGAGCCTGAGGATAATCGTACTTTGGAAGGAGGTATCGAATATCATAATGAAAGCGGATTGCGTCTGAGCGGAATCTATTTTAACAGAAAGGAGGAGAATTTTGTTTTTTTCGACGGTGTTAATTCTCGCTATTTAAATGCCGATAATACAATCGATGCAAATGGATTTGAACTTGAGTTCGCTTGGAATGCAACGGATGATTTGCAACTGAACGCCAATTATACCTTTACCGAGCGGAAGGGCGACAATGCCATTCGTATTCCGAAGCACAAACTGAATGCAGTGATCGGATATGATATTTCTGAAAAAACAGCTGCCTCCCTCTCATATGCGTACACGGGACAGCGATTCGATACCGACTTTAGCATTTTTTCGGATATAGAGCTTGAACCCTATTCATTATTGGATTTTTACATCTCCCATGATTTGGTTCCAGGAAAGCTTACCGCTTTTTTTAGTCTTGAAAATCTGTTGAATGAAGATTTTGTAGAGATTATAGGCTTTACCACGGAAGGTAGAAACGTTCGGGCGGGGGCAACCTTGAGATTATAAGAAAGCACTTAAAGTGTCAAATGAGGGCGGTCGGTACAGTCCCGAAAATTCGACTTCGTATTGACCGCCCTTATTTATTTTTTGTCGATGTCCTTCGGTGAAAATTATCTTACTTAAAAGGGTTTTCGATATACATATTATCTTTCAACGGCTTGAACATTTTGGTGTTCGTCATCATCTTGGCCGGCATTCTGACCGAGAAATCCCTTTTTCCCGAAGCTCCGTTGATCTCTTGTATCGCCCTTGCCAGAAGGGGCTCATTTTGGTCACCTAAAACTCCCAAATTAGCCAAATCCTCTTGTAATTCGATGTCTGGAACCAATCCGTCCGTATAGTCTGAAAACCCATCGGCATTCTCATTACGTCCGCATAAGGGTTGAATGGCCCATTTGTTATTAGGATTGATTTTGTCTTCTCGACTCGGTGTATATAAGTAGGGAAAATCAGGGCTACCGGAATCATCGACCATGGTCAGTGAAAATTCATTTTTGCCTCTGGTGGCCTCGCCTATATGTACCACTTCGACATAGGGTCTGAGGCTATTGATGACCAACTCGCTCGCGGAAGCTGAGCTATTTGTGGCCAAAATATAGACCTTGTTCAAGTTCAATGTGTTCACAGCTGTACCTGCCTCTGTTTTGTCAGCGAATTTATCTACCAATTGATCTTCACCAAATTTAGCCTGCCACTTGTCATTCCATCGCTGTCTTAGAAATATATCATTGGTGTGGGTGCCATAGACCATGCTTGAAATTAATCTTGCACTGTTTACCGAACCTCCGGGGTTATAGCGGAAATCCAAGACCAATTCATTGACTCCTCCTGCCACAAAGCGACCGAATGCCTCGTTCAACTGCTCGTCATATTCATTGGTAAAACCGTTATAGACCAGATAACCAATTTTCTTGCCCCCTATTTCAAAGATCTTGTCCAAAAAGACAGGGTTCTCCATAAGGCCTTCCTGTTTTGTCAAGACCACCTCTTTGTCATTGGGCGTTACTTCGTCACCTACGATATCGGCCATATTCAAGGTAAAAGTGTCCAAATCACCGAACAATAAGGTGGTATAGTTGGTCAGATTCAAGGTTTGACCATTTACCCCGGTAAAAATTTCGCCTCTGCTTATATCCTTGGTGGCGGCATCAGAGCCAGGCACAATGTACCAGACGTACCCGAAAATATCGTCACTTCCCGAAAATCGTACGAGTCCGAATTCCATCCCATGGCTTTTCGAGATACCTGAAAGCTGTTGTGTCAACTCTTTATAGTCATCCGAATAAAAGCTAAACCGATCTTCGGTAAAGAGCAGCTTGTCATCGAAGAATTTACCAGGATCACTTTCCGATGCCAGGAAAGCCGTATAATCCTCTGAATTCGAAAAGCGGTCATCTGCCAGATCTGGGACATCGGCTTGCCAAAAATACCAACTGTTCATTGCTCTATACATGAAATCTTGAGTTGCTACCGCTGCTCCAGGATCCGGATTTGGGATGTTTGGGTCGACCCCTCCATTGTCATCATTTTTACACCCACCGACCAACAATCCGGTTGCAATCAGTAACAGGAAATACTTTTTCATAGCTTTTTCTTTAATTTTCTTTTTCATTTTACAATAATCGTTCCAAGAGATGTAATTTTCTACTCCGTAGACTAATATGTTTAACGTACATACGTTAAGATTTAGTTTATGGTCGTGCAAATTATTTACAAGGGCAAAAAACTTGAAGCTCGCAAAATTACTAGATGCCAATTATGCATTCCCACGGCATTGTGAAATTCACACATCGAGGCAAAAATTCAACAATTTAAAGCGTGCAAACGGTCATGTTTAAATAGGGAGGTTATCTTTTTATGAAATGTTCCTTAAGAGATGCAGGAGCCTTGGCCATTTGATATTGGTCCCAAAATGGGGTGAACATTTTTGAATGTTTGACCAAATCGACGGGCATTTGAACATCGAAACCGCGTTTAGAGCTAATACCCGTTATTTCTTCTATAGCTTTTGCGAACAAGGGTTCTTCAGGATCACCTAGAACTCCTAGGTTGGCTATATCCTCCAAAAGTGGTATGTCGGGTACCAGGCCGTTGGTATATTCAGAGAAACCTGCCGAATTTTCTGCGATTACAATAATCGGTTGAAGGCCCCACTGATTGTCTGGGTTAATCTGTTCTTCACGGTCAGGGTCATACCAATTGCCATTTTCAGGATCATCGACATAGGTGCTTGAACCCTGATTTTTTCCCACTGTTGTCGAACCGATATGAACAACATCGATATAGGGCTCAAGACCTACCATGACCAATTCACTGGCGGAGGCAGAACTGTCAGTGGCCAAAATATAGACCTTATTGAGGTTCAAATTGTTCAATGGGGCGTCAGAATTGCCAAATGCCGTTCCAGTGGTACTATAAAACGGATTCTCTACATCTTCTGGGTCAAGAACTGCTTCGAATTTCGAGTTATATCTGTCCCGGAAAAAAATCTTGGACTCATCGGCATCGATAATAAGACTGGCTAAAATAGCGGCCGTATATCCACTTCCACCTGAATTATAGCGTAAATCCAAAACTAGGTCCGTAACATTGGCGGCCTTAAAGTCGGCGAACACCTCATTTAACCGCTCTCCAGAACCTCCAACAAATTGGTTATACATCAAATAAGCAATTTTTTTATCACCCCGCTCAACAATATTGGTCACGAGTATGGGATCTTCTTCCAAACCCTCGAATTTTGTCAAGGTAACTTCCTTGCCATTGGGTACCAAGGTGTTGTCAACTATATCCACCATATTCAGCGTGTAGGTGTCGGCATCACCGAACAATAATTCTATATAATTATCAAGATTCAGGGAAATTCCGTTTACTCCGGTAAAAATATCTCCCCGGGCTATATCCTTTGTGGACGCATCGGAGTCTTTTACAATGTAATTCACAAAGCCCAAAACGTCTTCTCCTTCGCCATAAAGGGAAAGGCCAAACTCAAGACCGTTACTCTTGGTAATACCCTGAAAAATTTGAACCAGGTCTTTATAGTTTTCGCGATGGGCAGAAAACCGGTCTACCGCGGCATCGTTACCCACGATGTTTCTATGCATATAGCAAAGATCGGCATAGTAAAAATCCGCTGGATCCATGCGCGAACTCAAGAACTGTACGTACGATGGATCCTCAAGTTCAGGGAAGCTCGAATCTGCCAAATTGGCCACATCGCCCTGCCAGAGGTAATAGAAGTTCATTGTTTGCCACATAAAATCCTGAACTGGATAATCACCTCTCGTTTTTGGTTCTTCTTGCTGCTCCTCTTGTTGCTCTTCCTCGGGCTCTACTTGTATGGCATCAATGGCCGGATCATCGTTCTTCTTACAGTTTATTAGAGCAAAGCCCAGGGCGAGGAGTAAAATAAAGTACTTTTTCATAGAATTTGATTTTTTAGAGAAATCGATAAAATGCCATTATCGTTCGATAAGTCGCTTTTATCCTTTGTTGATTACCGTAACTAGCTATTTTTTAGTCGAACAATTTACTCAAATAAATAGGAATAAGAATATAATTGTAACAATATTCGTTATAATTCGTCTTGAAAATGTAGCCGGATAACAACGATTACACAACAACGACCAAAAATGCAGCAATCGGAGTTTTTAAACATCGTAATGCCCTTTAAAGACAAGCTTTTTCGAATGGCAAAGCGCTTATTGGTATCCACTGAAGAGGCCGAGGATGCCACCCAGGAAATACTGTTGAAACTATGGTCAAAGAACGACGCCATCGAAGAATATAAAAATGTTGAGGCCTTTGCCATGACGATGACAAAGAATTTTTGCTTGGACAGATTAAAGTCAAAGCAGGCCGGTAACCTAAAATTGGTACATAGCAATTATGGAGATGAGAGCAGTTCTTTACAAAAACAGGTAGAAGCGGCCGATAGTGTCTCATGGGTGGAAAAAATAATGGAAGAGCTGCCAGAGCAACAAAAAATGGTCTTACAGTTGAGGGACGTAGAGCAATATGATTTTGACGAAATAGGGGAGATGCTCGATATGAAACCGACCGCTGTCAGGGTTGCCTTATCGCGGGCACGAAAAATAGTCAGGGAAAAATTATTGGAAAAACATAGTTATGGAATTGGATAAGATCGAAAAATTAATTGAAAAGTATTTTGAGGCGACCACAACGGTAGCTGAGGAAGAAGCATTGCGAGACTACTTCTCACAGGAAAGTGTAGCACCACATCTTGAACAGTATGCCCCCATGTTTCAATATTTTTCAAACGCAAAGAAAGAACGCTTTACGAAGCAGGTTCCATTAAAACCTAGAAAGAGACGATACGGATGGATATCTGCAGCCGCGGCGGTCGCGATTTGCATAGGGTTGTATTTTAATCAGCCCAAAACCAAAACCATTGAGGAGGTTTACACACAAGAGGAAATAGCAGCGGCCCAAGAAGCCTTGGCCTTACTTGGTGATAATTTCAATATGGGTACACAACAGATTTCCCATTTGGGGGAATTCGAGAAAAACACGAATAAATTTTTGATTAAAAACTAAGGGTACTTTATGTACTAAGATTAAATTAAACATGATGAAAAAACAAATTGCAATATTATTGGTGGCCTTGTTGCCGACCTTCATTTACAGTCAAGATATTTTTGAGAAATACGAAGATAATGACGATGTGACATTTGTGGCGATGCAGCCCAAAATGTTTCAGATGCTCGGTAAAATGAGTGTAAGTTCAGATGATCCCGAAGCACAGGAGTTTTTCGAGCTCGTCAATTCAATCACGAGTTTCAGGGTTATTACTACCGCTGAGGCCTCTATATCAAGTGATATCGACGGGTGGGTCTCAAACAGATTGAAAGGCTCTACCTATGAGGAGTTGATGCGCGTACGTGATGGGGATTCCAATGTGAAGTTTTATGTCAAGGAAGGTAAAGACGACGATCATGTCAAAGAACTATTGATGTTCGTCACCGGACTGGAGGACAAGGATATTGAAATCGAAGGAAGAAAAATGGAAACGGTCTTACTTTCTTTGACCGGCGATATCGACCTTCGTAAAATCGGAAAATTGACTGATAAGATGGACCTTCCGGGAGGAAAGCAATTGGAAAAGGCATCCGATAAAAAGGGAGAATAACAATCAAAGAGGTAGTAATGGCAGTTGGCAAATCTACCTACCAACTGCCATTACCAATTGACATTCAATCAAAAAATCGAAAAAATGAAAAAATTAATAACACTAGTAGCAGCGATAGCTTTTTTGGCGGTATCCTGTTCATCCACGCAAAGCCTACAGGAATACTATGTCGACAATTCCGATAATCCCAATTTTTTGAAGTTGGATATCCCGACCAGTGTCTTGAATTTAGAGGAAGTGGATTTAACGGCCTCTCAGCGCGAGGCAGTTGAGTCATTTCAAAAGCTTAATATTTTGGCATTTAAGAAAACAAAAAAGAACGTGGTCGAGTATTCAAAGGAAAAGGAAAATGTAAAGACCATTTTGAAAAACGATCAGTTCAATGAGCTCATGAAGGTGAACACCGGAATGGGAAAAGCCAGTGTGCAATATCTGGGCGATGATGATGCCATTGACGAGGTGGTCATTTACGGAAGCAGTGACGACAAGGGGTTTGCACTTGTTCGTGTTTTGGGCGATGACATGAAGCCCCAACACCTGATGGAATTGATCAAAGCCATCGAAAAGTCCGACTATAAGGGCGAGGGCCTAGAACAGTTGGAAGGCTTTTTCAAATAAAATAAACTAACTCAAAAATCGCCCCGTAAAGCTTCGGTCTTTACGGGGTTTTTTTATGTACATATGTTAAGAATTTTCATGGCCCTTACTTTTTTAAAACCTTCTTCATATATTGGTCGCTTAACTATAAACATTAACAACCACATTATGGAAAAAGCACAGGAATGGATTAGCTATGCAATTGATTTAGCAAAGGAATATGCCCCAAAAGTATTGGCGGCAATTGTAATTTACATTATCGGGTCATGGATCATCAAGAAGATTATTAAGGTACTGAGAAAGTCGATGGCGAAAAGCAATTACGAGGAATCTTTACAGAAATTCTTGATAAACCTTGCGTCATGGGCCCTCAAGATTTTACTGATCTTGGCCATTATTTCAAGTTTAGGAGTCAATGTCACCACCTTTGCAGCCGTTATAGCCGCTGCTGGTCTTGCCGTTGGTCTAGCATTGCAGGGATCCCTTGCCAATTTCGCGGGAGGGGTGTTGCTTATGATTTTCAAGCCCTATAAAATCGGAGATTTGATTGAAGCCCAAGACGTAATCGGCGTGGTCAAGGAAATCGAAATTTTCACAACGAAGTTAGTCACGCCCGACAACAAATTGGCCATCGTGCCGAACGGGGCAATGGGTAACGGAAACATCATCAACTATACCGAGGAAGGACAGATTCGTGTTGACACGGTCGTCGGTGTAGGTTACGATGAAGATATCAAGAAGACAAAAGAAGTCTTGATGGAGGTTCTTACCTCCAATCCAAAGGTTCTAAAAGATCCGGCACCTTCTGTAAATGTTTGTGAGTTGGCCGATAGTTCGGTAAACTTTGCTGTACGGCCCTATTGCAAACCGGAAGATTACTGGGATGTCTATTTTGGTACCATCGAAAAAACAAAACTGGCCTTGGATGCCGCTAATATCGAAATTCCTTACCCACACGGAGTGGAAATTCAGAAAGCCGGATAGGCATGCCACATCAATGGAAACAAAAAAAGACCGCGCACGCGGTCTTTTTTTATTGCTTGTTCGAAGGCCTATATCCCGGTATAATTTTGTGGCGTTATCTTTTTCAGCTCGGTTCTTATATCTTCGGAAACGTCTAAGGTCTCGATAAAATCGGAAATTGATTTTTGATCGATTTTATCGTTCGTTCGAGTCAACCCCTTTAAAGCCTCATACGGATTCGGATAACCCTCGCGTCTCAAAATGGTTTGAATGGCCTCTGCTACAACTGCCCAGTTCTTCTGAAGATCTTCCTCGAACCTTTCCGCGTTCAACAACAATTTGCCCAATCCCTTTAGTGTAGACTGAAAGGCGATCATCGTGTGCCCAAAGGGGGTTCCGACATTCCGGAGTACGGTACTGTCTGTAAGATCTCGCTGTAATCGTGAGATGGGCAATTTAGACGACAAATGTTCAAAGATCGCATTTGCGATTCCTAGATTTCCTTCGGAGTTTTCAAAATCTATTGGGTTTACCTTATGCGGCATGGCCGAAGAACCTATCTCACCTTTTTTTATTTTTTGCTTGAAGTAGTCCATCGATACATATGTCCAGAAATCCCTATTGAGATCTATGATGATGGTGTTGATGCGTTTCATACAATCGAACAACGCGGCCATATGGTCGTAGTGTTCAATTTGGGTTGTCGGAAAAGAATGGTGCAGTCCCAGTTTTTCCTGAACGAATCGCTGACCAAACTCCTTCCAGTCGATATCAGGGTATGCAACTTTGTGTGCATTGTAGTTTCCTGTTGCACCTCCAAATTTGGCGGCGCTGGGTATGTCGTTCAAAAGATTGAATTGTTCTTTTAACCGAACGGCAAAGACCTCGATTTCCTTTCCCAAACGGGTGGGGGAGGCAGGTTGCCCATGGGTTCTTGCCAGCATGGGGATGTTTGTCCAGTCGGCCACCAATTCTTCCAACTTCTTGAGCAACTCAAAATATTTGGGCACATAAACATCGTTCATGGCATCTTTGATCGACAGCGGAATGGCCGTGTTGTTGATATCCTGGGAGGTAAGGCCGAAATGGATGAATTCCTTGTAGGTCTCCAGTCCCAATACATCGAATTTCTTTTTGATGAAATATTCGACCGCTTTGACGTCATGATTGGTGGTCAGTTCCAATTCTTTGATTTCTTTGGCATCGACGGTATCGAAATTGGTGTATATCTCACGAAGCGAACCAAACTTGCCGCTGTCGAATTCGGTCAATTGAGGCAGCGGAATCTCACACAAGGCTATGAAATATTCGATCTCGACCTGTACGCGGTATTTTATCAATGCCTCTTCAGAAAAATAGGCGGAAAGGTTTTCGACTTTATTCCTGTAACGCCCGTCTATTGGCGAAATCGCATTTAATTGGTTCAGGCTCATTGTCTTCGTGGTTGAAGTTGAAGGCGCAAAGATACCTATTAGAATGGGAGTTTAAAAGTTTGAATTTTGAAGGCACGGAATGTGCTAAAAGCACTTTTACCTTATATTATTTCAGTTTCCCCAAGACTTTTCTGCCCCGTGCCTTATAGGCCGCGCTACCTGAGGCATAATTTTGCTCGATGATCATTTTTAGCTCGGGGTGGATCCAGTCGAAATCTCTACCCAATAAATAAAGACAGGTCATCGAATGGGCTTTGGGAGCCACTTTGTGTGGGCCAATGAGCCAGTCAAAGCAAGCGGTGGCCATCTGCTCCAGATTTTTTTTGGTCAAGACCCTTTTTGACTTTGTGTCTTTTTTGGAATAGTAGTCAGTCAAGAGCAACTCACTCATTTTGGCAGCAGGTCGAATGGCGGATTCGTGTTTCAACCTATGTAAATTTTGACAAAATAGTTCTATATGGGGCAGAAGCAGTGAAACATTTTGTTTCACCGCATATTCGATTACCCATATCGCCTTGTCAGAAATCGACGTACGATTTTCAAAGGCAATTTCAAACAGTGCAGGAAGTATGTCGGGGCGATTGATTGTGAACTGGGCCATCATACCCCTCTTTTCACGTGTATGGTCGACATAGTCAAGTTTTTGAAGCAGTTCGTCCTTTGTCATAAATGTCGTATTTTAGTCGAACCTCAAATTCTGGACTTAATTGGTTTATGGTATGAAACTACTGAAAAAAATCTTTTTGGTATTGCTCTTGGTATTTGTTATCATGCAGTTTTTCCGACCTGATAAGAACATTGCCCAAGGAGAACATTCTGCCGACTTTATCGTTGAAACAAATCCTTCAAATGAAGTAAGGGCCGTGTTGAAACAGTCTTGCTTCGATTGCCACAGTAACAACACGGTCTACCCATGGTATAACAATGTTGCCCCAATTTCTTATTGGTTGGCCAACCATATCAGACATGGAAAGGAAGAACTGAATTTTTCTGAATGGAACACCTATGACACAAAGGGAAAAGATCATAAATTGGAAGAGGTCATTGAGATGGTCGAAGAAGGAGAAATGCCTCTGAACGAGTACACTTGGACGCATAGGGAAGCAAAACTTTCCCCTGAACAGCGCAATGCCATTGTCGAATGGGCAAAGAAGACCAGACTTATTTACGAAGCAGATCTTCAACAAGAATAGGTAGGCCTATTGTGGCCGATTCCGAAATTACGGTTAAATTATTGAAATCGTTTTGGTCCACGTTGGGCCGGGGATCAACAAAATATATCGGTGTGCCAGATTTTACCTCGTGAATAAGCCCGGCAGCGGGATATACCTGCATAGAGGTGCCAATAATCAATAAAATGTCGGCTGTCGAGGTGATTTCAATAGCTGACTGTAGCATTGGTACTTGTTCACCGAACCAAACGATATGCGGCCTTATTTGATGGCCCTGATCGCATTTGTCGCCAAGATTGATGTCCCCTTTCCATTCGAAGACATCACTTTCGTTGCCTGTGCTTCGGGCCTTAAAGAGTTCACCATGAAGATGCAAGACATTATTGCTTCCGGCTCTTTCGTGAAGGTCATCAACATTTTGAGTGATAATGTGTACATGATATTGCTGCTCCAACGCAACAAGTGCGTCATGGGCTTTATTCGGATTGACTTCGCCAAGCTGTCGTCGACGTTGGTTGTAGAATTCTAGCACCAATTCAGGGTTTCGGGCGAAGCCTTGCGGGGTGGCAACTTGCATTACATCATGCCCTTCCCAAAGTCCATCGGCATCCCTAAAGGTCTTCAATCCGCTCTCGGCGCTGATTCCGGCACCGGTTAACACTACGATGTTTTTCATTTTTCAAAAGTATCCTTTATTACCGATATATCAGATCGAAACCACGTTGGCCTTCCATTTTTGATATTCGATAGATTCGACCAATGCTTCCAAAATATTGCTGCCATCGGGTTCGGTGGCCTCGATATAATCTACCATTTCATTGGGTAGGAAAAAGTTGGCGGACAGCATACTATCGATTAATCCTATACTTTCGGCGTACATGCCTTTTTCGGTATAGAGCCCGAGTAAGTTTAAATATGCGGTCGAGTAGTCAGGATAGTTTTCCACAACATCTTTGTAATTGTCGATCGCTTTTTCGATTTGCCCGGCCTCATAAAATAAATTTGCCTTAAGATAATTCAGGAAATCGTCATTGGTCGCCTCTTGAAGTTTCCGCAAAGCTAGTATTGCCGACTGGTAATCGCCTTTGAGTACATAATAATCCACGAACATTAGATTGCCACTTGGATCGTCAGGGTACTGATCTTTGAAAGCTTCAAGGGCTTTCAAGTGAATATCATCGGCGAGTTGCGAGGCCGCCTGTACTTTTATGACATGGAATATTTTCTTGTTCTTTATATCACCTTTGATTTTATCCAGATGATTCAGGGCATTCTCAAAATCTTGCTGCTTAATGGCCTTTGAGGCCTCGGCGAAATGCGCGGCATCTCCCGTATTTTTGGGTTTCAATATTTTTTCCACTATGCTCTTCGGAACACTTGAAAGAAATATTTTGTTCATGCTCTCAGAGAGGTTTTCACCCGTCGAATAGATATAAATATCGACAATCTGAAATTGTGAATTTTTATTGACCAACTCGTAGTCGTGATAATTGAGCCCTGTTTCTTCAGAATACAATCGAAACAGCATTCGATATGACATGCTCTGAATATCGTAGGTATATGAAATGAAATCATAGAAACCGCCTGCCTCGACCTCTGAAATGATTCTATCGGGAATTTCGTGAACCCCTTTTTTGAACCCTTTGTAAAAACTCTTTTTAAATTCCGCCAGCGATTTCTCCCCTCCTTCAACATAGGTGATTCTTTGAACGAAACGACGATAGTCAAAATTGTCGATATAGGCCTTGGAGTTCTTTTGATGAATCAGATTCTCAATTTCTTGACCAAATGACATGACGATCGAATCATTGACCTCGGATTCCTTCGCAGCCGGAATTTCAAGAAGTGCAGTCGATTTTTTGGTTTGCCATTCTGAACAAGACAAGAAGATTAAGAAGGCAAGGCCTAATATTACGGGTTTTACTAATTTTAAAGGCATAACGGTCGAGTTTTTAATAAAACGCATTTACTAGCATAATATTTGCCCAGCTTGGATTTAGTATTGTTGGCATATCTGGAAAAGTTTTTAACCCCTGAACGAAAGGCCCGTTTTCAGGAAGTTCTAGAGCAAAGAACCAATTTTCTAACGGTGGCCATTGAAGATGTGTTCCAAATGCACAATGCAAGCGCAGTCATCCGAAGCTGTGAGGTTTTCGGTATACAGCAAGCACATATCATTGAAGGGCGGTTCGGTAAACGTTTGGATAAGAATATTGCCCTGGGCGCCGAAAAGTGGGTCGATGTCAAAAGTTATGACAGTAGCCGGGAATGTATGGACAAACTGAGGGAAGATGGTTATCGAATAGTGGCTACGACACCACATGACGATTCTTGTCTCTTGCAGGATTTCATACTTGACCATAAGACCGCCTTTTTTTTCGGTACCGAAAAAGAGGGCTTGAGCCCAGAAGTGCTTGATGGGGCAGATGGTTTTTTGAAGATACCTATGGTCGGCTTTACAGAAAGTCTGAATATCTCGGTGTCGGCAGCCATAATTTTGCAACAGTTGCGGACCCAGCTTGAGGAATCCGAAATCGAATGGAAATTGACCGAAAAAGAAAAGCAAGAAATACTTTTGGACTGGTCAAAAAAGTCGATAAAAAGTATCGATGATATTTTAGAAAGGTATCATGGCCGAAACTGATTTTTCATTACATTTATAGTTACAACTAACTTAAAATCAATATCATGTACATAGCGCTTTATATTATTGTGGCGATTCTCACCCTTGTGCTCTTATTGGCCCTTGTTGCCCCAAAAACTTATGATGTTTCACGTTCGGTCGAAATATCACGGCCCAAACAAGAAATTTTCGATTATTTACGGTCCTTAAAAAAGATGGATGAATGGTCCCCCTGGGCAAAAAAAGATCCGAATATGGAGAAGAAGTTCACAGGAACGGACGGAGAAGTGGGCTGTGTCAGTTATTGGAACGGTAACAAAGATGTTGGGGAAGGTGAGCAGGAAATCACAAAAATCATCGACGGTGAGCGAATCGAATCGGAATTACGCTTTTTAAAGCCGTGGAAATCTACCTCCGACTGTTATACGACAGTGGAGGATACAGGTTCTGGCAAGACAAAGGTCACCTGGGGATTTTCTGGTAAGAACAAATTTCCAATGAGCATTATGATGTTGTTTATGAGCATGGATAAAATGGTCGGCAAGGACTTCGAAGAGGGTCTTGCCTCTCTTAAAACGATTATGGAAAAATAATTTCTAAAGTACAAAGTATGGTAGGTTGGTTCGAGATACCCGTAACCGATATGGAACGGGCGAAAAAGTTTTATGAAGCAGTCTTTGACCTAAAGATCGAAATTCACCAGATGGGCGTTCTCGAAATGGGATGGTTTCCCAATGCACACGACAAGCCGGGGGCCAGCAGCGGGTCTTTGGTCAAACATGAGGATGCCTATAGGCCTAGTTCAACCGATGGTGTTGTAATCTATTTTTCCTGCCAAGACCTGTCCAATGAGTTGGGTAGGGTGGCAAGTGCTGGTGGTGAGGTCATGCTAGGTAAGACAGAGATAGGTGATGGCCATGGGTTTATGGCGTTGATGAAGGATTCAGAAGGGAACAGGATTGCGTTGCACTCCCAGAAATAAAGTCGTCTATCTTGCCAACTCAAGTAGCGCAATATCATTGTCATTTTCCAGAATGACCTTTCCTTTCTCGACCATGACTTCGGTCCCCGAGTAGGTGTCATAGAGTTTGGTGCCATCCCCAAAATAACCTTTGACCCAGAGTGATTTCCTACCCTTCGGTAGATTTAGGCCAACAACGACTTTGTCTTTGTAGTCACCATTAATATAGGTTCGACTGAAGACATAGGGTTTTTTTGCGAGCCTTTTATGGCGACCTGCACCGATTGCTGGATGATTGTCCCTGAACTTCCCTAATTTTTGCCAGTGTTCAAGTATTTTTTGTTTTTCGGGTAAGCTGTCAAGTTCGTCCCAATTCATAAAAGAGCGCAGGGTAGCATCGCCTTCGGCGCCTTCAATGGTCAAATTTCTAGCGGTTTCGTCGCCATAATAGATCTGTGCCGCTCCTGGTGATAACAATAAATAATTGGCGGTCTTAAATGGCTTGCTCCGGTCTTTGTCATAAGGCTCCCCGTCATCATGTGAGGTCAGATAGTTCAGTACCGATTTGTCCTTCAATTTACCATGCAGTAGCTTGCTGTATTTTCTGAAAACTAGGTCGTAGTCTTTTTGCGCCTCGGTTTTCAGGCCAAAGTTGATGAGGCTTTTAAATCCGTGGTTATAATAGTCGACCTTTTTGTCGCCAAAATCGAATTCCCTTCCGCCCGCGACATCATAATTATAAACTTCACCGGTCATGAAAAAGGGATTGTCGTCGAGTACTTCCCCGGGATTTCTTTTTTTCCAGGTCGAAAACGCATAAGAAGCTTCTTTGTAAAGTTCGGCCCACGTTTTTTCATCGGCATGTTTTACGGTGTCTACTCGAAAGCCATCGATGCCGAATTCGTTCACGTAGTCGGTCAGCCATTTTATGATATAGAACCTTGGTGCTCTAGGATACCCAGTCCGCTCGAAGAATAGTTGCAACTCATCCAATTCCTGGCTGAGGCGGCCTTCGGTTTTCCACTTGGCCAATAGCGCATCGGGCAGTTCGACAGCCTCGTCAGAAGCGGTGAGTATGTCCGGTAGATTGTCTACCAACGTACATCTGGTCGTGTTTTCGTAGGTGGTGAACTCGCAGGTCGGTGAGGTCAATACCCATTCCTCAGGCCAAACGGGATCTTTCTCGGTTATTGGTCCCGTATGATTCACAACCACATCCATCAAAATACGAATACCCCGTTCGTGTGCCTTCTTGATCATAGTCGCCAATTCATCTCGAGTGCCAAAATTGGGATCCAATGCCGTCCAATCTTTTGCCCAATAGCCGTGATATGCATGTGTGTTGCCCGTACCTTCATTGACAACATCATGTACTTGTTCAACGACAGGTGTAAACCAAATAGCATTGACGCCAAGTTTAGAGAAGTACCCCTCTTCTATTTTTTCGGTTATTCCGGTGATATCACCACCCATAAAACCTCTTAGCACGGCCGTCGAATCGATACGGTCAAAATTTAGGTCGTTCGATGGGTCGCCATTCTTGAAACGGTCTGTAAGAAGGAAGTATACATTGGCGCCTTCCCATAAGAAAGGGGCCTTTCTTTTAGGAATGATAATAGAGTCTTGAACTATCGCCGTATCAGTCTCAGGTTCTTTTTTCTCTTGCTTACAACCAAAAATAAAAGGGATTACTGCAAGGGCGACCAGAAGTTTTTTCATTGACATCTATTTTGGCTAAAGCTATAAAATGATGCCCGAAGGAAAAAATTTATTTTTTGCGGTTCAAGACTTTGAAATCTTCATAGCAGCTACTGATGGCGTCCAAAATTTGAAGATCGTTCGCGGTGGTGATGAAAGACTTAGAATAATTGCAATTGTTCAAAATATCCTCAATATCGATTTTTTCGATTTGGAGGATTTCGGTCAATGTCTCCCGATCAAATTTTGATGCCAAGAGGTCACGAATGCGATCATCTTCTTTTACTTTTCTAAGCTTGCGCATTTGGTTCGGCTTTCTGCCAAAAAGATTGCGAAGCTGATCCGCCGGATTCAAAATTGCCCCAAGAACCTTGGTAACTGCACTCGGACTTTTACTGCCTGCCTCGTAACTGACCCCAAGACCGGAAATACTATATTGGTAGGCCGTATTTACCGGCAGGTTCTTAACATCTATTTCGAGATAACCGGTTAGCTGATACGGTTTTACGATTACCTCCTCAAGGGCATAGGCCAATTCGGTAAGGGAAATTTTTGTGTCCTTAAATTTGAACATATCATTTGTCACCCGAATTTTTTGGGATTTGAACCCAAGGAATGAAAAATAGAGGGTATCGTTTACTGCGGCGCTAATCGTGAATTCACCATCTTCGTTGGTTATTGTGCCTATGACCTGATTGAGGTTCACAACATGAACAGACTCCATCGGTTGGTCAGATTGTGCGTTTACCACGATTGCAGCAAACTCTTTCAACTCGATATCTTCGTCGTTTTCCTGCGAAGAAACGGTCAATCCGATCAGAAAAAAAAGAAGGGGAAAATACTTGGGCATGAAGGTTTATCTGTTTTGGAGTACTAAACAAACGAAAAAAATACGTTCAATCGTACTTTTAATAAACAATTAACGCATTGGATTTAGTAGAAGCCGCTTCTCTTTTTGCTACTTTTTCTTCGCTTGCCCGAATGTTTGGCACTGGCCTTTGATGAATTACGATCTTTTCTTCGAGAACGGCCTCGCCCAGATGTACCACTCGCACCAAATTTGCCTCGATTTCTTCTACGGCCTTTGTTTTTCCCTCCGCGACTACCGCTGCCCCCACTTTTTGAAACTTCGACATTGATGAATCTACCATTTTCTTTATAATCAGAAAAGAATGCAAGAATGGAATCGGTATGTTCGGCTTCGGTATTGAAAAACGAAAAAGAGTCTTTGGTGTCGACCCTGAATACGTCATCTCTACCCAAACTCAATCTATCCTTTAAGAAGTCTTTTAAAGACATCCAATCGAAGCCATCTTTCTCACCGATATTTATAAAATACCTGACCGAACCATCCGAAGATTTTCCACCCCCACCTTCTCGGGCCCCATGTCCGTCAGAGGGGTCTGCATTAAGGTTTTTGGCTTTGCTGTAATAGTTCGAGAACCTTGTGAATTCAACGGAGACCACCTTCTTGATAAGTTCTTCCCGGTCGATTCCTTCCAAAACATCGTATATTGCCGGAAGGTAATTTTCCACTTCCTCGTTGACCTCGGTGTCCTTGATGCTATTGGCCAAATGATATAGCTGGATCTCACAGATTTCACTTCCATCCGGAATACTCTTTTTTATGAACTTCTGTTGGATCTTTTTCTCTATGGCTGAAATCTTGCGCATTTCACTTCGGGTCACAATGACCATGGATATCCCAGACTTACCCGCTCGCCCGGTTCGGCCACTTCTGTGTGTATAGGTTTCAATCTCATCGGGAAGTTGATAATTGATGACATGGGTGACATCATCTACGTCGATACCTCTAGCCGCAACATCGGTGGCCACAAGCATTTGTATTTGCTTTTTGCGGAAGGCGTTCATTACCAGGTCGCGCTGATTTTGGCTAAGGTCTCCATGCAATGCACCAGCATTGTAACCATCATCGATCAGCTTTTCCGCTACTTTTTGGGTATCTCTTTTTGTACGGCAGAACACCACGGAAAAAATTCCAGGGTTCGCATCGGCCAATCGCTTCAAGGCCGGATACCGATCGCGCCCGCCAACGACATAATATTCGTGTTGCACGGTGTCGACACCTGAATTCTTTGCCCCAACCGTGATTTCGCGTGGCTGGTACATGAATTTTTTGGCAATTATGGCTACTTCTTTCGGCATGGTGGCCGAGAAGAGCCATGTTGATTTTTCGTCCGGCGTATTGGACAGAATGTCCTTAATGTCCTCAAAAAAGCCCATGTTCAACATCTCATCGGCCTCATCCAAAATACAATAGTCGATTTTTGAAATATCGACAAGGCGTCGCCCGATCATGTCTTTCATACGACCTGGGGTGGCCACGATGATCTGGGCACCGCGTTTGATCTGTTTCGATTGTTCCGTGATGCTCGCCCCACCATAAATGGCCACGGTGTTCAGACCCTTCTCATATTTTGAGTAAGCCTGTATTTCTTTGGTGATCTGTAAACACAATTCACGGGTGGGGGACAATATCAAACCTTGTGTTGTTCTACTGCCCGTATCCAATTTTTGAATTAAGGGAAAACCAAAGGCGGCGGTTTTGCCCGTTCCGGTCTGTGCCAAGGCCACAAGATCGGTCTCATCTTCCAACAAAATAGGGATTGCTTTTTCCTGTACTTCAGACGGGGTCTCAAAACCCATGTCGGCTACAGCATCCAAAAGGGACTGTTGCAGCCCCAGCGCTTTAAATTTTTTCATAGTTATGTTATGCTCAATCGCAAATATGTGTGTTGCATAGAGCGATTATCGCACATAACCTATTGTACTCAGCGCAACACCTGCCATACCGGCGGCGGTTTATAAGAAGGCAAAGGTACTGTTTATTCCCTTAACGGTCAGTATACCGTGGTTTCCAGTTTATTTATCAGTTTTTGAAGGGCCTTGCCTCGATGACTGATTCGATTCTTTGTTTCGACCGGTAATTGGGCAAAAGTTTTAGTTTGGCCATGGGGTATGAAAATTGGATCATAGCCAAAACCACCATCTCCCTGTTTCTCCGTGGTGATAACTCCCTCCACGATTCCTTCGAAAAGATGATTTTCCTTAAGAAGGTCCAAGGCAATTACGGTTTTGAAATGGGCAGAACGATTTTCCTTTCCTTTCAATTCCAAAAGAAGCTTGTTCATGTTGTCATTGGCATTCTTTTGTGGGCCTGAGTACCTGGCGGAAAAAACTCCCGGGGCTCCCTTCAGGATATCCACTAAAAGCCCCGTATCGTCCGCGAAACAGGGCATTTTGTAATTTTTGGTGACATAGTCGGCCTTTAGTTTCGCATTACCTTCCAAAGTTTCGGATGTTTCTGGGATTTCCACAGTACAGCCGATATCGTCCAAAGACAATAGTATAATATGTTTTGGCATCAACAATTTCACTTCGGATAATTTGTTCGGATTGTGAGTGGCAAAAACGAGTTTCATCTTGTCTTGATCGATAAGCAAAGAGACACTGTCAAAAATAGTACTTTTATCAGATGGAGTTAAAATTACCGCCTGTTATCATTGTGTTTTCCTTTGCGCTCTTGATGTATGTTCTCGATCGATTTTTGCCCTTTGGGGAGTTCGACTTTTTTGGACGTCATACCTTAATAAAAGTTTTGTTGGTCACATCGATTCTTGTGTCGGTATTCTCGATTGCGCAATTTTTTCGGTCAAGAACAACGGTAGACCCTTCAAATCCTTTGAAAACTACCAAATTGGTCACTAATGGAATTTATAGATTTACGCGAAACCCGATGTATTTAAGTATGTTGATAATGCTTTTGGCCTGGGGGCTGTGGCTGTGCAATGCATTCAACACTTTATTGGCCGCAGGATTTGTTTCTTATATGAACCGATTTCAGATTAAGCCTGAAGAGAATGCGCTTGCCCAACTTTTCGGTAAAGAATATCAAATATATTGCAAGAATGTACGAAGATGGTTTTAAGTCATTTGTGAACAAATTCCTTTTTATTGGCGATTTGATTTATAAAACTATAATATAAGTTGATTTACTTATAAATAGTAACTATCATCATTTTAACTTATATTTTTGTATATTAGCGCTTTCGCTTATATATTATGGAGGCAATTATTACGGGCGACATTATTAATTCAGAAGATTATCAGACTTCCGAATGGCTTGGTATTTTGAAAGCTTATTTCTCTAAATTGGGCAATTCACCTACCGATTGGGAAATCTACCGGGGCGACGAGTTTCAATTGAGGGTGCCATTGGCGTCCGCTATGGAAGTGGCCATATGCATAAAAGCCTTAATGAAGTCGATCAAAGGTCTTGATGTAAGAATGGGCATTGGTATTGGTGAAGTTACTTTCGTTGGTATGGGGGTGAGCGAATCGAACGGCCCGGCATACCAATTATCGGGCAGAACTTTCGAAGCCCTAAAAGAAAACAAGGTAAGTTTGACCATTGCAACCGAGAACAAAGACTATGACCATACCCTGAACCTTATGATAAAATTGGCCCTTGATTTCATGGATCGTTGGAGCCCGGTTTCAGCAGAGATCGTAGCAATTGCCCTTGAAAACCCCGAGGCTTCGCAACACGAAATCGCAAATGATTTGGGTATTCAACAATCGGCGGTAAGCCAAAGGCAAAAAAGGGCGCGTTTGGATCTCGTGAAAGAACTGTTGGCCTATTATTCCGATACCATTAAAGAAATCCGTTCATGATTTTATTTGTAAAACTTCTGTTGGCGCATTTCATTGGTGATTTTTTGGTGCAACCCACTAGATGGGTCATACACAAAGAAGCTAACAAAGCGGCCTCAAAGTATCTATATTTTCATATACTGCTTCATTTTACGGTCACCATGCTAATTTTGTGGGATTTGTCGGCATGGAAAATGGCACTTATAATTACGGTTTCACACTATTTGATCGATGTTGCAAAATTGTATGTCAATCCGCTTTTTAAATTAAGCAGCATTCCATTTTTCATCGATCAGACCCTGCATATTTTGGTGCTTTATTGTTGTGCTTTTTATGGGGATTTATGGCAACATACCACCTCTCTCTTCGAAGAAACGGATTGGGCATTGGTCACCGCCATTGTATTTGTAAGTTTTCCCGCAGCAATTGTTATGGGAAAACTATTGGAAGGAATGTCAAGCCAGATCGAATTTGATCATAAATCATTGCCGAACGCAGGAAAGTACATCGGTATCATCGAAAGGCTTTTCGTTCTGGTTTTTATTATCTTGGGAAGGTGGGAAGCTATCGGACTTTTGATTACCGCAAAATCGGTCTTTCGCTTTAATGACCTTAAAGAGAGCAACAGCCGGAAGCTGACCGAATATATATTGATTGGAACGTTGTTAAGTTTCGGAATCGCTATTCTAACGGGGATTATTTATACAAAACTTTAATTATGAAACGATTAATAGTTTCAATTTTGGTAGTGGGGCTCATCTGCTGTACTGAAAAAAAGAAAGAGGAAAAGAAAACCGAAACCGAAGAAATCGTTGTTACCGAGCAGTGGTCCAAGGAAAAAGCCTGGGAATGGTATGACAAACAACCTTGGCTGGTGGGCGCCAACTTCAATCCGAGTACGTCGATCAATCAATTGGAATTCTGGCAGGCCGACACCTTTGACCCAGAGACCATAGACAAGGAGCTCAAATGGTCGGCCGACCTTGGCATGAACATACATCGTGTTTATCTCCATAATTTATTGTGGGATCAAGACTCCACCGGATTCTTGAATCGATTGGATCAATACCTGACCATTGCAGATAAATATGGAATCAAGACGATGCTTGTCTTACTGGACGATGTTTGGCACCCAGTACCGAAATTGGGCAAACAGCCAGACCCAATTCCACATGTTCATAATTCAGGTTGGGTGCAGGCCCCAGGAGCTGAAATTCTGGGAGATTCGACCCGCCATAATGAGTTGAAAGGATATATCAAAGGGGTCGTCAAGGCCTTTGCCAATGATGATAGAGTGCTCGTTTGGGATATTTATAACGAACCTGATAATGTTGCGGGCCAGCCAGGCCGGAAGGAGTTGGAAGTCAAGAACAAGCATGATTTTTCATTGGCCTTGTTGAAAAAGGTTTTCAGATGGTCACGAGAGGCGAATCCGACGCAACCTTTGACAACGGGAATTTGGCGAGGGAATATCGACCATTGGGGAACACCTGATAGTCTTCCGGCAGTGGATAGGTATATGGTCGAAAACTCCGATATCATTTCGTTTCACGCCTATGACGGAAATATGGATGAAGTAAAGCGTAAAATCTCGGAACTCAAAAAGTATGGATTACCCCTCTTATGTACCGAATATGTTGCCCGTGGAGGCGGCAATACTTTTGAGACCGTTATGCCCTTATTTAAAAAGGATAAAATTGCCGCCATCAACTGGGGTTTTGTTTCTGGCAAGACCCAGACCATTTATCCTTGGAAGAGCTGGGATTCTACCTTTACTTCCGAACCCAAGATTTGGCATCACGATATTTTAAGAAACGATGGTACTCCATATTCTGAAATGGAAGTGAAATTCATAAGGGAAATGACTGGGAAGGAAGATTGAACATTTCCGAATAATTAGGGGAGTTCATTATTAAATCGATAAAATTTTTCTGTTAATGGCCAAATGAGACAATTCTCGTTAATGAATTGATCGGCAAGCTAATTTAATGCCTATTTTTGCGGCTTAAATTGCGTAAAATACTATGATTGAAGTGGCACGTAAGTATGTTTTCGATTTTGATAGCACATTGACAAGGGTAGAGGCCTTGGATGTTTTGGCTGAAATGACCCTACGTGGAAAATCGAACAAAGACGAGATTATTGAGGAAATTCAAAAGATTACCAATTTGGGTATTGATGGCGACATTTCTTTTACGGAATCTTTGGAACGACGCATCAAATTGTTGAATGCCAATAAAGCTGATTTAGATGGATTGGTGTTAGAGCTAAGAAAGAAGATTTCAAAATCAATCGAATCGAACAAGGAGTTTTTTGAAAAATTCTCTGATGATATTTATGTCATTTCCTGCGGATTCAAAGAATTCATCGACCCCATTGTTGCAGAATATAACATTCCATCCGATCGCGTATTTGCCAATACCTTCGAGTTCGATGAAGAAGGAAACATTGTCGGTTTTGACGAGGAAAACGTACTATCACAACATAACGGTAAAATCGATTGCCTAAAACAAATGGACTTAGATGGCGAGGTACAGGTTATTGGCGATGGCTATAGTGATTATGTAATGCGGGAAGCTGGCATTGCCGATAAATTTTTTGCCTACACCGAAAACGTGCACCGTGATAAGGCGGCAAACAATGCCGACCATGTGACGCCGAATTTAGACGAGTTTCTTTTTGTAAACGACTTGCCGAGAAATATTTCCTATCCAAAAAATAGAATCAAGATTTTGCTGTTGGAGAATGTGCATCCAGCTGCCTTCGACAATCTTTCAGAAGACGGTTTTTCCGTAGAACTTGTCGATCATAGTATTCCTGAGGATGAACTGATCGAAAAAATCAAAGGGGTACATGTTTTGGGCATCCGTTCAAAAACACAAGTCACCAAAAGGGTGCTGGAGGCGGCCAATAAATTGTTGGTGGTCGGAGCTTTCTGTATAGGTACGACCCAAATCGATTTGGATGCTTGCAAGAAAAATGGGGTGGTCGTTTTCAATGCGCCTTATAGCAATACCCGATCCGTGGTCGAACTTGCCATTGGGCAGATTATCATGTTGATGCGAAATGTCTTTCCTAGAAGTATGGAAATCCATGAGGGACAATGGAACAAGACAGCAATCAATTCGCGGGAAGTAAGAGGCAAAAACCTCGGTATCATTGGTTACGGAAATATCGGAAAGCAGCTGTCCGTTCTGGCAGAAGCTTTGGGCATGCGCGTATATTATTATGATATCGAAGATCGTTTGGCGTTGGGCAATGCCGTAAAGTGTGATACGCTTGAAGACTTATTGAACGTATCCGATGTGGTCACTTTGCATATCGATGATAATAAGGCGAACAAGAATTTTATAGGTGAGCGCGAAATCGCCCAAATGAAAAAGGGGGCAATTCTTATCAACCTTTCACGCGGATTTGTGGTCGACATAGAGGCGCTTGTTGCATCGTTGAAAACAGGAAAATTGAGCGGTGCCGCAATCGATGTTTATCCCGAAGAACCTAGAAGTAATGGTAAGTTCGAGACAGAGCTTCGTGGTTTGAATAACGTGATCCTGACCCCGCATGTTGGCGGGAGCACCGAAGAGGCACAACGAAATATCGCCGATTTCGTTCCAAACAAAATAATGGACTATATCAACTCTGGCAATACGGTTGATGCGGTCAATTTCCCCAACATACGCCTGCCCAAACAACAAAACGCCCATCGTTTCTTGCATATCCACAAGAATGTCCCCGGTATTATGGCCCATATCAATGAGGTCTTGGCCAAGTACGAAATGAACATTACCGGGCAGTATCTTTCGACCGATAGTGAAGTCGGCTATGTGATCACTGATCTTGATAAGGAGTATAACAAAGAGGTGGTCAAGGCCTTAAAGAAAGTGGAGAACACGATTAAGTTTAGGGTATTGTACTAAGTTGAGGTTGACAGAAGGCATTTTGGTCAGGTCACTGTTTTGAGTTTGAACCTATTCATGGTGATAAGGCTCGTTCCTTAGAATGGTAAAAGCCCTATAGAGTTGTTCCACAAAAAAAAGGCGCACCATTTGATGTGAAAATGTCATGGTTGAAAGACTAATCTTCCCTTGTGCTTTTTGATATATGGCTTCACTAAATCCATAAGGGCCACCAACTACAAAAATCAATTGCTTAATACCGGAGTTCATTTTCTTTTGAAGGAATTCGGAAAATGAAACCGAAGAAAATTGCTTTCCTCTTTCATCCAACAGTACAAGAATATCAGAAGTCTTTACCCTTTTTAATATCAGTTCGCCTTCTTTTTCCCTTTGTTGATTTTCTGAAAGGTTTTTGACATTTTTGATATCGGGAATTATCTCCAGTTCGAACTTGATATAATGCCTAAGACGATTTTCATAATTTGCAATCAGTACTTGAAGTTCTTTACGGTCCGTTTTGCCAACGGTTATGAGTTTTATCGTCATAAGGGTAAATGTAGTTTGCAAAGTCCAAAAATAGAAATTCCTAATTCCGGGGAAAATAGACGGCGCTTATCTTTTCGGGCTCTTTGAAGCTTGACAAAATAACTTGTCTTATTTGAACCATTGTAAATTTGACGAACAACCTGATAACTATTCGCTAAATTTGTGCATTACAATAGCTGCAGATGATTTCCGAAAAACAGTTTCAAAAAGAACTTGACATTATTATTTCAAACGCCATTCGAGAAGATGTTGGCGATGGGGATCACAGCTCCCTAGCATGTATTCCCGAAACGGCGATTGGCAAAGCAAAATTACTGGTCAAAGACGAGGGGGTCATTGCAGGAATCGATTTTGCCAAACAGGTTTTCGCCTATGTCGACAAGAATTTGGAAATGGAAATATTGATCGAAGATGGTCAGAAAGTAAAGTACGGCGATATAGCCTTTTACGTTTCCGGAAGCTCGCAAAGCATTTTGAAAGCCGAACGCCTTGTCTTGAACGCCATGCAACGAATGAGTGCCATAGCGACCAAGACCCATTTTTTTGTCGGTTTGCTCGAAGGGACCGGTACCAAAATTTTGGATACTCGAAAGACTACCCCAGGTATTCGCGCCTTGGAAAAATGGGCTGTGAAGATAGGAGGGGGAGAGAACCATCGTTTTGCCCTTTATGATATGATCATGTTGAAAGACAACCATATCGACTTTGCCGGCGGAATTACCAGGGCCATTCAAAAGACGAAAGACTATCTTAAGGCAACCGATCGTGACCTAAGAATTATTGTCGAGGCCCGAAATTTAAAAGAGATTGAAGAAATATTGCAATCCGATGGGGTGTACAGAATCCTTATCGATAACTTCAATTATGAAGATACGCGAGAGGCCGTTGCGATGATCGGTGATAAATGCCTTACCGAGTCCTCGGGCGGTATAAATGAAAATACGATTCGCAAATATGCCGAGTGTGGTGTTGATTATATTTCGTCGGGGGCTTTGACACACTCCGTCTACAATATGGACCTTAGCCTAAAAGCGGTATAGATGTCGCAAGAAATCGAAGCACGATTAGAGAAGATTCCGGTTGTCAATTGGCTGGTAAAACTTTTGAAACAACTTAAACTTCCGGGCTTTGAGGGACTTTCTATATATGACTTGTTAGAAATGTACATTGGCGGTATTATCAATGGTGCCTTGGGTACGAGGGCCAGTTCGATAGCTTTTAGTCTCTTTATGGCATTGTTTCCCCTACTTATTTTTTTGGTCACTCTGGTGCCCCACCTGGTATCTTTTTTCAGTTTTGGTAATTCAAATATCGATACGCAATTTTTACCATTTCTGGAATCGTTTCTGCCCTCTGGAACGGCCGACTATTTCAGTGATATCTATCAACAAATCAAAGAACAAAAAAGCGGTGGTATTTTGTCGTCTGCATTTTTACTTTCGATTTTTCTTATGGCAAATGGGGTAAATGCAATTTTTGGGGGGTTCGAAACTTCGTACCACATAGAGCTGACGCGTAACTTTTTTAGGCAATATCTTTATGCGTTGATGGTCGGGTTGATTTTGTCGATTTTAATAATTATCGGGTTTATTGTTTACGGATATTTTCAGGTTTATATTTTGACTGAGATTAGTGATTTTGCTGCAAGAACGGGAGGTTACGTGCGCGATGAAGGAGATATTTGGGGGTTAAAACTGGCCAAGGTTCTTTTCTTTATCCTTTTATCTTATTTTACCGTGGCGATTCTCTACTATTTTGGCACTGCCGAGGGTAAACAGGCTAAATTCTTTTCCGCCGGTGCCTTGATGACGACCTTGCTTTTCGTCCTAACTTCCTATCTTTTTGGCGTTTATGTTGAAAAGTTTGCCCGCTACAACGAATTGTACGGCGCTTTGGGCGGATTATTGATTCTAATGGTGTTTATTTGGCTAAATTCGAATATCTTGCTCCTTGGCTTTGAGCTGAATGCAGCATTGAATTCACTGCGGAATAAATACAAAAAGAATGATGTTCCCCAATAGGTTTTCCTTTTTTTTCTTGATATTTTTAGCGACGAACTATATGAGTTCACAAACCGTTTTTGGCAAATGGAAAACCATTGACGACCGTACCGGAAATCCTAAGGCCATTATCAATATTTATGAAAAAGATGGATTGATGTACGGTTTTGTGGAGAAAATCGTAGAGCCGGGCAAAGAAGACGCCCTATGTAAAAAATGCGACGGGGACAGAAAGGACAAACCTGTTGTGGGAATGACAATCATAGATGGACTTAAAGAAAACGAAGATGGCGAATGGAAAGGGAAAACCCTCTTTGACCCTGAACAGGCCATGACCTTTCGCTGTAAGATATGGTTGAACCCCGATAACACCGATGAGTTGAAAGTCAGGGGTTACTTGGCCTTTCTTTACCGTACACAGACCTGGTTGCGGGTCGAGGGTTAGCAAGTTTGTATTATGCAATACTTTATCGATGTTGTTCTTCCCATTCCCCTCGAACAACAATTTACCTATAAAATAACTCAAGAGCAGGTCGAAATACTTTCGCCGGGAATGCGGGTGGCCGTGCCCTTTGGCAAGTCCAAGATTTATACCGGACTGGTGCATTCGTTGCACGATATCCCCCCAGCGGTTTATCAGGCAAAATCCATTCATCAGATTTTAGACCACCGGCCATTGGTCAACGAGATACAACTAAAACACTGGCAGTGGATCGCCGATTATTATATGTGCACCTTGGGTGAAGTTTTCAGAAGTGCCGTGCCCAGTGCATTTTTGTTGGAAAGTGAGACCCTCATTCTTCTGAACAAAAGGGGAGAGGTGAATGAAAATGACCTTAAAGACGATGAATTTTTGGTTTTTGAGGCTCTTCAACATCAATCGATGCTGCGGGTTCGCGAAGTGGCCGACATTATCGAAAGGAAGCATGTGCTACCCGTTCTAAACCGACTGATGCGAAAAGGAGTCATTTTGCTGAAGGAGGAAATCTACGAGCGATACCGCCCCAAATTGGTGCGCTATATGAAATTGGGAAGTGCTTACCAATCGGAAAGTCAACTCGAAAGCTTGCTCGAATCCTTAAAGCGTGCACCGAAGCAGAGTCAAGTCGTGCTCTCTCTTTTTCAATTACAGGCGACCGCCAAGAAACCGATTAAAGTTTCGGATCTTGAAAAATCTAGCGGTAGCTCAAGGGCGATAATCAAAGCTTTGGTCGATAAGGAAATTTTAGAGGAATATTTTATTCAAACAGATCGCGTCGGCAATAGGGATAAAATTACCGATGCCTCCCAAATAGAGCTAAATGAATATCAAAAATTGGCTTTAAAGGCTATTATCCAAGAATTCAAAAATGAAAAGGTCACGTTGTTGAAGGGTGTAACTTCCTCTGGCAAGACCGAAATCTACATCAAACTAATTGAACGGTATCTAAAGGAGGGCAAACAGATATTGTACCTTTTGCCCGAAATTGCACTGACCACCCAATTGATTAGTCGTCTTCAAGACTATTTTGGCAATCACATATCCGTCTTTCATTCCAAATACAACCTGCAAGAAAGGGTCGAGGTTTATAATAATGTCTTGGGGAATAAATCCAAAGCCCAAATTGTTATTGGTGCTCGGTCATCATTATTCCTGCCTTTCTCAAATTTGGGTTTGATCGTGGTAGATGAAGAACATGAAAGTTCGTTCAAACAATTCGATCCGGCACCAAGATACCACGCCCGTGATGCGGCCGTAGTTTTGGCAAATCTTCATGGGGCAAGAATACTCCTTGGTTCAGCGACGCCCAGCATTGAAAGTTTTCAAAATGCGCGAACCGGTAAATACGGTCTTGCACAAATAGAAAGACGCTATGGAAATGTATTGATGCCCGAAATGGAATTGGTCGATTTAAAGGAGCAGCATCGAAAAAGAAGAATGAAAGGCCATTTTTCTGAAAGATTGTTGGAGGAGATTACAGAAACACTGGAGCTAGGAGAGCAGGTAATCCTTTTTCAGAATAGAAGGGGATACGCGCCCATTGTTGAATGTACCACCTGTGGGCATTCACCTCAATGCCCCAACTGTGATGTGAGCCTTACCTACCATCAATTTAGAAAACAGTTAAGATGCCATTATTGTGGTCATAATATGGCCATACAAGAGAGTTGTCAGGCTTGTGGCAGTCCTACCTTGGATACAAAAGGATTCGGAACCGAACAGGTAGAGCAAGAATTAAAAGCGCTCTTTCATGAGGTGAAGGTCGCTCGAATGGACCTGGATACCACTCGTGGAAAGCATGCTTATGAAAAGATCATTACATCTTTTGAGCAGCAGGAAGTCGATATATTGGTTGGTACCCAAATGGTGACCAAGGGATTGGATTTTCGGAATGTCAATTTGGTCGGGATTATGAATGCCGATTCATTGTTAAACTTTCCCGACTATCGGGCACACGAACGCAGTTTTCAACTATTGACCCAAGTGGCCGGTAGGGCGGGGCGTACCCAAAAAAGGGGAAAGGTCATTATTCAGACGTATAATCCCTACCATCAAATATTGCGACAAGTGACCGATGGCAATTATGAAGCCATGTTCAAAGAGCAATTGTATGAACGCGAACAATATAAATATCCGCCGACCAATAAAATCATTCAGATTACCTTCAAACATAAAGAGTACAATCGCTTGAACGAAGCATCCGACTGGTTTGCGAAATCGCTTCGAAATTTGTTCACGTCGAATGTTTTGGGACCCGAATTTCCTCCGGTGGCAAGAATCCGTAATCAGTATCTGAAACACGTATTGGTCAAGATTCCGAACAGGCAACCCTTGGGCAAGACCAAAAAAAGTATCAAGCGAATCGAGAAATCATTTAATGCGATTTCAAATTTTAGGTCGGTACGAGTGATTTACAATGTGGATCATCTATAAAAGAAAGCCGCCGGTAGTAAATACCGGCGGCTTTCTGTAAGATAAAAAACAAAGATTTAGACGTTGCTCAAAGCTTCGGCCAACTCTGTCTTTTTGTTTCTGCTCAGAGGGATAGATCGCCCACTGACTTCAACATTCTTGCTGTTGAATTTTTCGATTTTCTCCAGGTTTACGATATACGATTTGTGAATCCTTAAGAATTTGTCTTCTGGCAATTGCTTTTCAAAAGATTTCATTGTTGAAAGGATAACGATATTCGCTTCATCGGTGACCAATTTGATGTAGTCGCCAAGAGCTTCTATCCACTTGATATCGTTAAGGATGACTTTTCTTTTCTTTAGATTACTTTTCACGAAGATATGCTCCTCGTCCTCGTTTACCCTGTGCATCTGCTCGTATTTGGCAACGGCTCTTTTAACAGAGGCGTCAAAACGTGCCATTGTAATCGGTTTGTGCAGATAATCGGTTACATCGTAATCGAATGCTTTTAGCGCATAATCAGGTTTTCCCGTGATCAAAATGACCTGTGGAGGATTCTCCAAAGACTCGAGTAGGTCGAATCCGTTGATAATAGGCATTTCAACATCAAGGAAGATTACATCGATCTGGCTGTTCTTGATTCCGTTTTTGGCCTCGATTGCATTACTGTACTCGGCCACCATAGCAAGATTGGGATGGTTGTTAACCAATTTGGCGACTGCCATTCGTTGCATGGACGAATCGTCGACAATGATACTTCTTAGTTTCATAAAAGGTTTGATTTGTGGGGTTAAATCATCGACAAATTACACATTAATGCCGTTTAAATGCAACAAAAGTTGTAAACATTGCAGGGTTTTCTGTGTAGTTTGTTATGACCATAGGTTAAGATTTAGGTTAAGTGCGATTTTTATGATTCCCTACTATAACGAAGAAAAATCGGTTTTCGTGTGACTTAGTCTCAAAAAAATCATATTTTTGCGCTCCTAAAAATAATTTATATGAATCACTACGAAACTGTTTTCATTTTGAATCCCGTGCTTTCTGATACCCAGATAGCGGAAACAGTGAAGAAATTTGAAGATTTCTTAAAGAAAAATGGAGGCAAAATGGTCTCCAAAGAGAATTGGGGCCTAAAGAAACTGGCCTATGCGATCCAACACAAGAAAAGTGGTTTTTATCACTTGTTCGAGTTTGCCGCTCCGGGCGAAGCGATTATGCCCTACGAGCAAGAATTTCGCCGTGATGAGCGCGTCATGCGTTTTTTGACGGTTAAATTGGACAAGCACGCCATTGAGTGGGCAGAGAAAAGAAGAACAAGGTTAAAAGCTAAAGCATAAGTGATATGGCATCTATAGAACAACAGGCAAAAAGTAAGAAGGATGGGGAAATCAGATATCTGACCCCATTGAACATCGAGACCAATACCAAAAAGAAATATTGTAGGTTCAAAAAGTCCGGTATCAAGTATATCGACTATAAAGACCCTGATTTCTTGATGAAATTGGTCAATGAGCAAGGAAAACTCTTGCCCAGAAGACTTACGGGAACCTCATTGAAGTACCAGCGAAAAGTGGCCCAAGCGGTGAAACGTGCACGGCACCTCGCACTAATGCCCTATGTAGGCGATTTGTTAAAATAAAAGAAGCGAGACTATGGAACTTATATTAAAACAAGACGTAGAGCACTTGGGCTTCAAAGACGACCTTGTCACGGTAAAGAACGGATATGGTAGAAACTATCTTATTCCAAGGGGGCTGGCCCATTTGGCCACTCCATCCGCAAAAAAGGTACTTGCCGAAAACTTGAAACAACGTGCCCATAAAGAGAAAGAAGTAATCGATACGGCAAACAAGACCGCAACCGCGTTGGGAGAACTCGAGTTGAAAATTCCAGCAAAGACAGGTGCTGGCGACAAGCTATTCGGTTCGGTAACCACCATCGATCTTGCAGCTGCACTTGAGAAGAAAGGCCACGCCATCGACAAGAAATTCATCAAGATCCAAGGAGGTACAGTGAAAAGAACCGGCCCTTATAATGCACAGATAAGACTTCATCGAGATGTGACCGTCGATTTTCCTTTTGAAGTAGTGGCCGAAGCCAAAAAATAAGGAGGTAACTGTTGATAACTTTAAGAGAGCTATGCACGCATAGCTCTTTTTTTTTGTCTTACATTTATAGGCACTCCTTTTCACTAACTCAAAGAACTCCAAATGAAAAAACACATTCTTTTTACAGTATTGGCCCTAATAAGCCTTTCGGCTTTCGGCCAGGTAACGACCTCGAATATCCGTGGAACCGTGGTCGATGATCAAGACGCCCCTTTGTTGGGGGCGAATGTAGTCGCGGTACATACGCCTACAGGAACCACATACGGAGCTATTTCCAACGAAGATGGAAGATTCAACCTGCTCAACCTTAGGGTCGGTGGGCCGTATGAAGTAACGATTTCTTACATCGGATTCAAGAGCCAGACAGACAACAATGTTTTTCTTACCCTGGGAAAGACCTTCAACATGGACGCAAAATTGACGTTGGAAAGCCAAGCCTTGGATGAAGTAATTGTCGTCTCAGACCAGGCCGGTACCTTCGGAAGCGATAGAACCGGGGCTGAGACCTCGGTAGGAAGACGGGAGTTAACACGGCTGCCTACCATTTCAAGGTCGACCAATGATTTTACCAGACTTGAGCCCACCGCGAGCAACGGTTCCTTTGGTGGCCGAAATGACCAATACAACAACTTTTCCTTGGACGGCGCTATTTTCAACAACCCCTTCGGATTGGATGCGGCCCAACCTGGCGGACAGACCGAGTCAACACCGATATCTTTGGATGCCATTGACCAGATTCAAGTTTCAACTGCACCCTACGATGTTACCCAATCAGGATTCACAGGTGCCTCAGTGAACGCCGTGACCAAAAGTGGTACGAATAAATTCGCTGGAACGGTCTATGGGTTTTTCAGGAACGATGACCTGACCGGAGGTAAAATCAATGGTGACGATGTGTTCAAGACCGGATTGGAGCAATTGCAATACGGATTCAGCATCGGCGGCCCCATCATCAAGAATAAACTTTTCTTTTTCGCCAATTTTGAAAGGGACGACCTTACAGAGTTGGGTTCAGCCGGTTTCATGCCAAGTACGGGAACCGGGGCCATTAACGAATCAAGGGTTTCCGCCACTGACTTTCAACTGGTCGACAATTTATTGAGGCAAGTTGTAATTGGTCAGGATGCACAGGGAAATGACCTTTTTTATAATCCAGGGCAATACCAGGGCTTTAATTTTGATCAAGAATCAACAAAAGGTATCGTCAAGTTGGATTGGAACATAAACGACAATAACCGGTTGGCCCTTATCTACAACTTTTTGAGTGCCTCCAAAGAAAAGCCCGCCCACCCGACGGCTTTAGGTTTTAGAGGACCAAATGCGGCCACGTTGCAGTTTGAGAACACAGGTTATGAAATCAACAACAACATACAGTCTGTTCAGGTAGAACTGAACTCTACCATTTCAGACGAATCCACGAACAAATTGCAGATTGGGTATACCCATTTCGACGATTTCAGAAACCCTTTGTCGACCCCGGCACCAACAATCACCATTTTAGATGCCACAGGCAGCTCGAATTACATTATTGCCGGGCATGAACCCTTTTCGATAAACAACCGATTGGACCAAAAGGTCTTCCAGATAACCAATAATCTTAATTTCTTCAAAGGCGACCATACCTATACGATTGGTTTTTCCTTTGAAAAATTTCAGTTTGACAATTCGTTCAATCTTGGTGCATTTGGAGCCCAGGGAGTTTTTTTCCCTACCACGACAATTACCGATTTCCCGACCTTTGCGAGCTCTGGGGATTTGCAGGCCGCTTTTAACGGAGCCATAAATTCTGCCAACTCTTTGGAAGCGAATGGTACAGGAAACCCCGGCGGTTGGTCGTTGGCCGAGACCAATGTTGGTCAATTGGCCTTCTACCTTCAAGATGAGTGGAATGCTACCGAGAATTTCAAATTGACCTACGGGCTGCGTATCGATAAACCACTGTTTTTTGACACGGCCGAAAAGGTGGCCGAAAACATTGCTCGAAAGGGTGGAGCTGCCGGAACGTACATTCCTTCCATTCAATATTTTGACCCAGAGACGAATCAGCCCATCTTTTTGGATTCCGAGGGAATGCCCGACAACGATTTCTTGATTTCCCCAAGGTTGGGTTTCAATTGGGATGTTAAGGGAGATAATTCGTTTCAAGTACGTGGGGGTTCCGGTCTGTTTACGGGCCGGTTTCCTTTCGTGTGGTTGGGCAACCAAGTGCAAGGGGTTGATTTTTTCTTCTATCAGTTGGTCGACCCAGATTTTCAATTTCCCCAAGTTTGGCGCACCAATCTCGGTTTGGACAAAAAACTTGAAAACGGGCTGATACTTACTGCCGATCTTTCGTATACAAAAGATTTGAATGCTGCCCACGTTCAAAACTGGGGTCTTGATACTCCTTCGGGTACCTTGAACGGGGTCGACAACAGACCGGTTTATGAAGATACCGATAAATCACAGATTTTTGGAGGCCCCACCAACGCCTATGTCTTTACGAATTCTGATGAGGGAAGAATTTTTAACGCCTCGTTGAAGGCACAAAAGAATTGGGACAATGGACTCTATGGTATGTTGGCGTATAGCTATTTGAATTCAAAAGAAGTCAATTCGATCGAAGCCGAAATTACGGGTGATGCCTTTGCCGGCAATGCGATTTCAGGCAATTCGAACAATGATATTCTGGCATTTTCCAAATATGGTGATGCCCATCGTTTCATAGGGGTGTTTTCAAAGGCTTTTTCTTTTGGTACGACCATCTCCACATTTTTCGAATATGCCAAAGGCAATAGGTTTAACTACATTTATGGAGGGGACATCAATAACGATGGCTCGAGTATCAATGATCTACTCTATATTCCGACTTCCAGTGAATTGGGGCAGATGACCTTCAGTGGGCCTGGCCAGGCAGAAGCTTTTGAGGCTTTTATACAACAAGATGATTATCTAAGCGACAACCGAGGTAGCTATGCCGAAAGATATGGGGCATTGGCGCCATGGAGGGGAAGTTGGGATGTAAAAGTGCTTCAAGATATTAAGGTTTCAGAGGATAATAAATTACAACTTAGTCTTGATGTATTGAACATCGGCAATTTGATCAACTCAAATTGGGGCGTTGTCCAGGCACCGGGCTTCAACCAACTATTGGGCGTAACGGTAGACGATGCGAACAATCCGACCTATACTTTTGACCCAGATCGTGTTAATACATTCACGGCGGTCTCAGATGCCAGGTCGAGATGGCGGGCCCAGTTGGGAGTCCGTTATATTTTTAATTAAGATAGCATATTTAACCCAACATGGGCCGCGCGTTTCGCGCGGCCTTTTTATTTTTGCCGGATGAAGTACACTAGGCTTACAAAACAACAGCTGGAGGAGTTGCACCAAGAATTCATTAATTTTTTAGCGGCCCAGGCCGTGTCAGGGGATGAATGGAAGCAGTTGAAAGAAGACAAACCCGAGGTCGCCGAGGATGAAATCGATGTATTTAGCGATTTGGTCTGGGAGGGTGTTTTGAACAATGTGGGGTATTTGGAAAATGTTTCGGCCCAGCAGATGCACCTTTTTCATTGTTCCGATAAAGAAATGAAGTTGATTTCCGTAAAGGTCATGAATCCTGAAATCGATTTGACCACTTCGGTGGGGTTTGCATGGTTCAAAAAGAACTGGCAATCTGATTTTGTAGAGTATCTTACTGCCTCAAAGGCCTATTCCGGAGATAAGAACCTCGATAAGTTTGGTTTGATTCAACAGGGAGCGATTATTACCAAAGGCGAATTGTATCAATGGTTTGAAAAGGTAGTAGCGGCCCCCTAGCACCCAAAGGGGAACTTCAACCCAGACGTTTTCTTATTTCGTAAACAGAACTGAAAAATAGTGAATGAAACTTCCCCTCCTTTGGAGGGGATTGAGGGGAGGACTATATTTGCAAGAGAACAAAGCATAAATGGCCCAAAAACCAAGTATTCCTAAAGGTACCCGCGATTTTTCCCCTTCAGAAGTTGCCAAGCGCAACTATATTTTTGACGTGGTCAAAAAACATTTTGAGATTTATGGATTCCAGCCTATAGAAACTCCTTCTTTTGAGAACTCCCAGACTTTGTTGGGAAAGTATGGGAATGAAGGCGACCGTCTGATTTTCAAGATTTTGAATTCGGGCGACTTTATCAGCAAGGTTGATGATGTGACCTATAGTTCAAAGAATTCAAACTCCCTTGCTCCTAAAATTACCGAAAAGGCACTTCGTTATGATTTGACAGTGCCCTTTGCACGTTACGTGGTCATGCACCAAAACGAAATCGATTTTCCGTTCAAACGCTATCAGATTCAACCTGTTTGGCGGGCAGACCGACCACAAAAAGGACGTTTTCGAGAGTTCTATCAATGTGATGCCGATGTGATTGGAGCAGATTCATTACTACAGGAGGTCGAATTGATTCAATTGTATGATGCCGTTTTCACCGATTTAAAGTTGGAAGGTGCCAACATCAAATTGAACAACCGCAAGGTCTTATCCGGCATTGCGGAAGTTATCGGGGCCAAGCATTTGCTGGTTGATTTTACGGTTGCATTGGATAAGTTGGATAAAATTGGTGCAGAAGGTGTAAAGCAGGAAATGCTCGAAAAAGGAATTTCAGAAAAATCGATCGGGCAAATCGCACCCTTGTTCGAACTCGATGGAAATAGTTCTGATAAATTGAACGTTCTCAAATCTATGCTTTCCCGGTCGGAAGAGGGAAGCGAAGGGGTTGAGGAACTTTTCTTTATAGTCGAAACGGTCGAATCAATGGGCTTGAAATCTAGTACACTCTCAATCGATGTTACCTTGGCGAGAGGTTTAAATTATTATACCGGGGCGATTTTTGAGGTTGCCGCTCCCGAAGGAGTTAATATGGGTTCTATAGGCGGTGGGGGTCGTTACGACGATCTCACGGGAGTTTTTGGTTTAAAGGATGTAAGCGGAGTAGGAATTTCCTTTGGGTTGGATCGTATTTATTTGGTGCTCCAAGAACTTGGCCTATTTCCGCAAAGCATAGATCGGTCGTTGGATGTACTTTGCTTGAATTTTGGTGATAACGAAGCCATAGCCGCTTTGAGATTGGTCAATACCCTTCGAAAGTCAAAAATAAAAGCTGACCTATACCCGTCGAACACAAAGATCCAGAAACAATTCAAATACGCCAATAACCGCAAAGTGCCCTACGTGATCTTACTTGGTGCGGAAGAGTTAAAAAACAATTCGTTCGTAGTCAAGAATATGGCCAATGGGGAGCAAAAGACTTATGATTTGAGCGCTCCCTCCGAATTTATCGGGTCGCTATGATTTTTTCGATTTCATCGATTATCCTTTCATAATACGTCCCTTCGTGAGGCACGAATCTCTTCGGGGATTCTTTGTTGCCCAGTACCATCTTGAATTCGTCGATTGTGACCAATTGTAGGGCTCTTACCTCGCTTTCCTGTTTTTGAAGACTTTTCAGGGGCTCTTTCAACTCGCAGATAAAACTGTGGTGAAATTCATTGTCTATCAAACCTTCGTTATGTTTGAAAAAGGAAGGAAAAAAACCAATTTTTTGAAGCTTCTTGGCTGAAACGGTAAGTCCTATTTCCTCTTGAATCTCACGAATGGCGGCGGTTTCAATTGCTTCACCTGCACCGATATGACCTGCAACGGAAACATCCCAGAGCATTGGATGGGTTTCCTTGTCTTTTCCTCTTTGCTGTAATAACACTTTTCCATCCGAGGTATAAAACCAAATATGCACCGTTTGGTGGCAAAGCCCTTTTTGATGCACAACGGATTTTAAGGCGGTTTTTCCGGTCATGTTTCCCTCGGAATCGAGAATATCGACTAGCTCGTCCATCCAATCAAAAAATTTAAAACAATAAGCAAAAACCCCGACTATTTTGGTCGGGGTCACTTCAGTTAATATTTTCGGAAATCGAAAAAGAATCGACCTCTAACATCAATCCTACTCAAAATAACTAAAAGTCTCCCCAGACTTTATGTTAAGCAAGGTCTCATAATACAAGCGGATTACGTTCTCCACATCATCACGGTGAACGGTCTCGACCGTGGTATGCATATACCGCAGCGGCAAGGAAATTAATGCGGAAGCAACACCACCATTACTATATGCGAAGGCATCGGTATCTGTTCCAGTAGACCTGGATGCTGCCATACGCTGAAAGGGAATCTTCTTTTTCTCCGCCGTTTCGATAATACGCTCCCTTAATTTATTCTGTACCGCAGGTGCATACGAAATCACCGGTCCGGCACCAATTTCGGTATGGCCCTGTTTTTTCTTGTCGATCATGGGGGTAGTGGTATCATGACATACATCGGTAACGATGGCAACATTCGGCTTTATGGTCTCGGTGATCATTTCTGCACCTCGCAATCCGATTTCTTCTTGTACCGAATTTGTGATATAGAGTCCGAAGGGCAACTTCTTATTGTTTTCCTTTAGCAAACGTGCGACTTCTGCAATCATAAACCCACCCATTCTATTGTCTAAAGCTCGACATACAAATTTATCTTTGTTCAAAATCTGGAACTCATCGGGGTAGGTAATCACACAACCCACGTGAACTCCCATTTTTTCAACTTCCTCTTTGTCTTTTGCACCAATATCAATGCAGATATTGTCAATTTTCGGTGGCTCTTCCTTGGCGCGATTTCGAGTATGGATGGCAGGCCAGCCAAAAACACCTTTTACAATTCCCTTTTTGGTATGAATGTTAACCCATTTTGAGGGAGCGATCTGGTGGTCGCTTCCACCATTTCTAATGACATAGAGTAGGCCGTTATCGGTAATATAGTTCACGTACCATGAGATTTCATCTGAATGCCCTTCGATGACTACTTTGTAATCGGCCTTCGGATTAATAACGCCTACAGCAGAACCATAGGTATCGGTAATAAAAGTATCGACATAAGGTTTCAGATAGTTCATCCATAGCTTTTGGCCTTCCCATTCATAACCGGTAGGGGACGCATTATTCAGGTATTTTTCCAAAAAATCAAGGGATTTTTTGTTCAATATTTTCTTTGTATTCATTTAGGTCTGTTTTGCATACAAACTTAACCATATTCACGTTTATTTAATAATAACATGGAAGCTTAATCGTTAACTTTGGCAAGGCAATTGCACTAAATCGTAATATGAGAAGTACAATTTTATCCATTATCTTTTTAGTCACTGTTTTTCAGGGCTTTGCCCAGGTCAAGGACCAGCCTTTGGACTCTGTGGCTGAAAAACTGATCATAATGGAGGGCGATTCTATCTTTCAGACATCGATTTCACTTGATGAGGTCTATATTTTTGGCAAGCTTAAGTTCGACAATTATAGAGATAAGTTGAAGTACTATATTTTGCGAAGAAAGACGCTTAAGGTGTACCCTTATGCAAAATTGGCCGCGGAACGTTTGGTCGAATTAAACGATAGCTTGACCAAAATTAAAAGGAAGCGGCACCGAAAACGATATACGAAGAAAATACAGAAGTATATCGAGGGCGAATTTTCGGAGGAACTTAAAAAACTGACTCGTACAGAAGGTCAGATTTTGGTCAAATTAGTGCATCGCCAAACGGGAATAACGGCATTTGATCTAGTGAAAGAGCTTAGAAGCGGATGGCGGGCCTTTTGGTACCAGACAACGGCCAAGATGTTCAAGATCAGCATAAAGGAAGAATTCGATCCGGATCAGGTTCATGAAGACTATCTTATCGAGGATATATTACAACGTGCCTTTGTTGCCAATCGACTCGAACGGCAGAAATCGGCCTTGGAATACGATTATGCTGCCTTGAGCAATAAGTGGAATAAGCCTTCAGAACCTAACAAATAGTATTTTTGGATTTCTACTTTGATTCGAGTTCTATTTCGGCTACCATATTTTCCCATGAAAGCCTCAATACACCTTTTATGCCTTCATCCAAAATATCGATGGTGAACTTATCGGTGTCACTCGTGTTACGGCTTAATTTCATAGGCAGTCGCGCTACATCAAATTCGGGAAGGTGAACACTGCCCCAGGCATCAAGTTTTGAATTTAGGATCAGGGTAAAGGAGTCTTGGGTGGGCAAACTATACACGTTGTATTTTCCGGCTTTTAGCTTTTGGCCTCCAAAAAGCATATCGCGGTCAAAGGATATTGTAGTAGCTGCCCCTGCGCCGGTTCTCCATATTTCATCATAGGGAACAATATTGCCGAATATTTTTCTACCTCGCATCGAGGGCCGTCCATAATCGATTTCGATGGTTGTATCACCAATTTTTTTTGAGATTGCCTCGTGGGGCGAGGGATTCCCTATTGTGGGCCTGTTTTCGAATCTTGCTGTATAATGCTCAATGTCAACAGCTGCTATTCGGTGAATATTTAAGTTCCATACCGATCCGATGGCGTCAATGGTTTCGATTCTACCGGTATCATCCAAATAGATTTCGATGGCTTCGGATATATTGCTCCAAAAACGGATATGGTTTTTATCGATTCGCTCGAGCTGTAGATCGTGAACCCCTATATAGGCATTGATGAATTTCAATCCTTCTATTTTTTCCTTGTCCTGCTTAAGAAACCAACTGACCAACCCCTCAAATTGGGCAATAATGGGAATCCAGTCTCCGTTGAAATGAAAACCATCTGTTTTATGGACAATTCTGGTTAGGCCCGTTACCGTTTCGGGATTGTTATACTGATGGGCATTTTTTAGACTTTTGAAATCCAACAAACCGTTATTCAATTTTGCGGAAAATCTGTAGGGTAGATAACCTGTCTTGGAATTGATAGGAAGCGAGGTATTGGCAACATCGTTGTACAAATAATTCAATTCTTGAATCGAACCGGTTTTATCGTATGCGATATCGAAATGACGCACATAATTTTCGGGAAACCCGTGAACTGCCTTTCCGTAAATTTGGTTTTCGTAGAGCGTAAATGTCTCTATGGCTATGGTGTCTTTATTTCCCCATTCCATGATATAGCTTGCCGTATAGGGTTTACTGGTCTGTGCTGTACCTAAAATCGTCCAAAGTATAAATAGTACAATGAGTGTTTTCGTTGAATGCTTCATGCGCTAAATAGTTGATATTACCTACCTTTTATGGAAAGACCTTTCGGGTAATCGCGATGTGCTTTGATTCGTTCGATTTGACGTAAATGCCTGTCGGTATGGCCATAATGCACCACTAGCAGGCCATGTATACTGTGAAGTCCTTTGGGTTCACTCTTTCTGGGCACGAAATGTGATTTGAGGTCTTTATCCGTCGAGCTTACTAAATCCTCCAACAGATTTCTTCCGTAGATAAAATAATCAAGATTGTCCCTGCCCTTCATAAACCCTGAGGGCACTGCGTGTTTTGGTGCAAAATGGGGTTGTTTTTCGGCCATCCAGTCGAGATAGGTGCCATCTCCTAAAACTTGATTCGCGATTTCCGGCATCGGATCTGTATTTTGAAGGGCTGCCCGACCCTCTTGATAGTATAGGCGCTCATAAATACCCATATGCTCAACAGCCTGGGCAATATTCCATGAATTTTCATCAGGCTTGAAATGCCATTGCTCATCGGTCAACGATTCGGTGGCGGCAATCATTTCTTTTTTGGTGCGTTTTAACTCACTTAAAAGTGATTTTTTGTCGTCCGTGGTCCATATTTTGGTCTGAAAGCCTAACGCTTCTAAGCGTTCGAATTGCTCATCGATTAAATAGTTGCTATAGGTATCAGAATTTAAACAACCCATTTGATGGTAACGATCGTTATCGATAAGTTCCCAGTCAAAATCGGGTTGGGTGCCGACCATGCTTTGATCCTCCCAAGACCAGCATCTGACCGTTTCTTGATATTTGCCATCCTTGTCAATGGAGTAGGTGCCAAAGGTGACCCCATCTACCTTTCTTTTGTCCTGGTCAAAGAAAGTGCCTATGAAAAAATTGGGCGTGATGATTTTGATCACCCGGCCATATTTCTCTTCGATACCCTTTTTATTCAATTTTTCTTTTCCATAAGTGACTTGCACCAAATCCCATACACCCTGTGGTGACTTTTGATTTTCATAGACCCAACTCGATTTGTCCATTCTTTCATGAACGGCATAGTACGGGTATTTGAATTTATCGGTATTCAATCTTCCTTTCTGGATCAATGCGCCGTTCTGAATTGACATCTGAAAAGTCTGTTGGGTTCCCACCGCTGACGGATCCCATGTAAAATATTCACACGTCTCTATGTAGGTGCCATCTTTCCACTCATAGGTTCCGCCACCTGTGCCGGCGAATTTTTTAGTATCTGGCCAATAAAAAATCGAGGCCCAGCGGGTATCGGTTATAAACTTTATCATTTCACAATCGGCGTATTTCTTGGTGTCTTTGTTCCAAGAAACGGCGGTAACACGCCAGACCCCCGTAATATCGTTTGCTTCATTCGACTGTCCCAAGAGTAAAATTGGACATAGTAAGAGTATTAAAATGAGTTTTTTCATTTTTTTTGGCTTTATACTTTTGTTACTGTTAAGTGTTGAAAGCGAATAGGGCTTTTCGTCAAAAAAGGATATTCTTATTGCGATCGCCATCCAGGGCTGGTAATATCCCTTGGGTCGAAGAAATTTTCCTGGTTGGTGATTTTTCCATCATTATCCACCGTGAATCGGTCAACAATTCGAAGGGTGCAGGCCGGTTCCTTGATATGACAAAAGAACTCCGCCGTGACACGGGTTAGTTTTTCGTTGACATAAGTATCCAAAAGATCGGTACCGGCAACAAGCCCAGGCAGGGGAGTCCACCAATTTTCCTTGATAAAGGAACGACCATTCATCGGTTGTTGGGAACCCATAGGATGTATCGGTGCTCGCAATTCGATATTTTCGTGATACGGAATGGCTTCAAAATTTCCGGCTCCCAGACCATCGATGACGTATGACCTTGCCAGGTCATGTAGTTGTTTTTTTCTTTCCGATTCGTTCAACGCCCCATTATAGGTACGATTCAAATCTTCGTTATCGGGTCTGTCGTGGACCAATTGCGAAACAAGATTTTCATGGTTCCATTCGATGCTAATGTCATCGATAAAGCCATCATCATCGATTTTAAATATGAAGATATGGTCTTCCTCGAAAGATTTCTCCCTTGACGGTAGCCCACTGAAATCTTTTTCCTGTTTGCCGCGAATGGTGACATCACATTTTACCTTCCCGTTTTCTGTAACCACCGAATTTATCGTATTGTCGATGGTCGGGAAACTATCGATCAAGGCACTCCAAATGGCCTTGCCTTTTTCTTGAATCTTTCCCTTGCCTCCTTCTCCCAAGGGCAAAAAGGAGACCGTTCCGTTTTCGGAACAATTTTCGAGCATTTTTTTCACATCTTGTTCTTGGTAGGCCTTCATGAAGTTTACGCTTCGATTTTTCCACGAAATGGACAGGGGCTGTTCTTGGGGGTTATCTTTTAAAGCTTCCATAGTATGTCATTAATGGTTGATGGAATAAAAGTAGTTCGACAAAAAATCAAAAAATTGTAAAAATGCGACAAAGGCCCTTTTTAGTGCTTATGATGCTTGATGGCCCTCCTCTTGAAGCCTTCTTTCCACCAGGGTGATACCGTCGACATAATTTGCCAACTCTACATTGGTCTTCGCATATCTACGCGGCGTTCTCCCCGAAAAATATTTGAAATCCTTTATAAAATGACTTTGGTCGTAATATCCTCCTTGATGCAATACATCCATTAAATTCACATCCCTGTTTCCCGCCATAAGTGAACAGGTATAACCAAATCTTCTGATTTTGGCATATGTTTTCGGACTGATTCCTACCTCCTCCAAAAACTTGCGCTCAAAATTGCGCCGGCTCATGGGCACTTTATCCAGCAGTTCGGTAATATTGGTCTGGCCTTTTTCATCAAAAATTTCGTTGGCAGAGGCTATGATTGCTTCTTGACCATATTTAGGTCTGTCTAGAATACGAAACAAATACTTTTCCAGCAGTTGTACTTTTTCCTGATTATCCATCGCCATTCCAATTGATCTATGCAATTCTTGGCATGATTCCGAACAGATTTCGGAAAAGCAGATGCGTTCATCGGTCAACTCGTACATGGGAACGCCATAAAAATGATAAAGGGCCGCAGGTCTAAAAGCAATACCGACAACACCGATTCTTCCTTTGAGGTGCAAGGTGTAATTGCCCAACGCCTGACCGCTCACAAAACAGATAGGAACTGTCTGGTTTCTGTATTTTAGATTGGAAATGCGATACTCCTCTGCATAGTTGAAAACCAGGGAACACAAGGCGTTGGGTGGACTTTCTATATCCAAAGTCTTTTCAGGATTTCCTTCCCAAACAAAATAGCATTCGACATAGTCCTCAAGTTCCTTTGCCGGTCTGTATTTTTTGTAGAACATCGCTTTCCCATTTTGTCTAAAGACGAAGTGGACCCGTTTTCCTTCAATTTAACAAATTACCACATAGGTTCATAGTGTATTCCAAGAAATTCAAGCAAGGCTACAATTGGCACATAACCAATGCAAGGAAGGAAATATACCTTGATCGAAACTTATTCTGAGAGTAGGGGTAGGAGTGCCTTTCTCATTTTTAGATACCCATTTCTATTGGGATGCAATCCGTCAGAAAACAGCGATTCGTTTATTTTTTGGTCTTCATTCAAAAAAATATGGCCAATGTAGGCGTATTTAATGTTCAATTTTGAAGCCAGACTTTCAATTTGATCGTTTAGATTCTTGACCCTTGCCTCTTTGTCCCTTCTGGGAAGAATTCCCGTTAAAACCAATTCTGCTTTGGGCTGTCGAATCTTTATTGATTGGATCAATAGTTCTAGACCTGCCACGATTTCTTTGTCAGTATTTAGATGTAGATTGTTGGTGCCGATCATGATCAAAACCTGTTCGGCATCAAAGCCATCAAGTTCACCATGATAAATGCGCCATAGTACATTTTCGATGCGGTCCCAGCCGTAGGCTTGGTTTCGAAGGCCAATCGGTGTGAAGTGATTCTCCCAAGATTTTTCTTCCCGTACAATTTTACTTTTAGGCTCCCCGCCCCAAAAATGGATAATCGAATTGGCCAGGATTACTTTTTTTGGCGGATTGTCTTGATTCATTTTCAAAATTTCATGATGTCGTTTTTCCCAATCATAATTGTTGGGTTCGCGGTATTGGACGACGGGCATGGTGGTGGACGCCCTACCGATCGGCTCCGCTAAAATTTCCCGTAGCTTTTTGTCATAAGCGTTGGCATACCGCATCATGCCCAGGTCATTGGGGTGTGTGCCATCGACCATATCGTCAAGTTGCAATCCGATTTCTTCATAGGAGAGATAATGCAGATTTTCTGTACCTTCTTTTTGCAATTTTTTGAATGTTGCTTTTTGAATGCCGTTCACCCTATGGTAGTCGTTCATTCTTTTTGGATTTATGAATCCATCGGTATAGCCGGCATGTTCGGTCAACAGAATAGGCGTCTCAGGCCGTTCTTTTCTGAGTTGCCTGACCGAGTTCCAAATTCGTTTTTCCAATTCAACATCATCATACAATTCGGTGCGCCAAAGGTTCGGCAGACAGTCCAAAACAAAGACTTTTGCGTCGATTTCCCCCAGCATGTCGATCAACTCTTTTTCCAATCGGCCATTTCCTGAAAACGCCAGGTTGACGATAGGCCTATCCATTTTTCGACTAAGGATATTCGGCCAGGACATTCCCGGCCTTGATGCGCAGGCACCATGCGCAATCGAAGTACCATAAACAACGATGGGTTTTTCCTTGCGAACAGGTAGGGGTTCAAAATACGAGTCTTGTGCAGTACCGATTTCGAGCCATTCAACGTTATTATAAAGGGGTAGGTTCAGTCGATATTCCCTACCCAAATCATGGTAACGGTCATTAGGCCGTAAACCCCCGAAACGATAGGTTATGGTATCTGAGAAGTTCCGGCGACCGTTGCACCAAAGAATTCCTCCATCACTATCGATCGCGTAGAGGTCAATACCGCTTACACCGGTTGCCGGCATATGATCCATCGCCTTACGAAGCTGAACCTTATATCGGACGATAATTTCCTTGGCATTGGAGCGGAATCTAATTTTCAGTCCGGAAGAATTTCTTGAAAGATTCCAAACCGCTTTACGAACCGTTTTTTCGGTACGTCTAGGAAGTCTATCATAAGGTGCGATTACCTCATCGGGCCAGGCTTGACCTTCGATTGTATGAAAATCATGCCCAACAGGATTCCACCATCGAATGGAATCTTGTTGGGCATGCAAGAATGATAGTTGCACTAATGAAACCAGTAGGAGCAACTTCATCATTCGAACCATTTAAAATTCCCTATACTGTCCCTCCAAGTATTGATTTGCCTTTTCCTCTGAAAACCTTGCCGCAGAACTGTCCCAATGCAAAGTCTGATTCGGAAAACGTCCGGCAATAACCCCCAAGAGTATTGTTTCTGTCAATCGGGAAGCATACGAGAAAGGCGCGGTTGTCTCTCCTTCACCTAGACAGGCATCGACGAATTGATGGTAGTGTTTTGGTCCTTCTGATTCATAATTTCGAACAGGTTCGCCCAACCCCATTTCTTCGATTTCCTTGGAGATGTCTACATATTGACCATCGACTATTTTTCTTGGTAATTGCATGAAGTGTGGTAAAAGTAGTCTCCCTTTTTCGCCAACAAACATGGCTCCTTGATCTGGTAATTGCCCCTCGTGTGCAATTTTGGCGTCAAGTGAAATCTTATCTTCCATACTTTCATCGCCCTTTTTCTTGGCACTTCCTTTTTTGGTCATTTCACTTTTGGAACCTGGCAATTTCAGGTCTTCATGCATTCTAGGGGCTCCGGGCCCATCATACCAAATCCATTTTAGGGTTTGGGTGGTATATTTCGTAGCTGGGAATTCATAGGTAACGATATTGTTTTCGGGGTAACCGAAACCGGTCGATTCTCGGCATTCGTTTTTGATGGTCTTGGGAACGTCCAATTCCAAAGCATTGTACGGAGTATCAAAAATATGAACTCCCATATCACCTAGGGTACCACAACCATAGTCCATTAATTTTCTCCAATTCCCCGGATGATAAACACCTTCTTTGTAAGGTCTTTTGGCCGAGGTTCCCAACCATAGATTCCAATCCAAGGTTTCTGGTACAGGATCGCTTCCTTCGGGCGGCGGGCCATCATAGCCCCAGCCTTTAGGGGACCAAGCATGCACCGTATGTACCTTTCCGATAATGCCCGATTGAATCAAAAGTGTCGCCAACTTATAGTCGTAGAACGAATGCACTTGAATTCCCATTTGTGTCACCAGATTTTTTTCAGCTGCCAGTTTATTCATTGACCTGGCCTCTGATACATAATGGGTTAAAGGCTTTTGACAATAAACAGGTTTGTTCATCTCCATGGCCAACATTGATGCCGGTGCGTGTGTATGATCCGGCGTAGAAACGATCACTGCATCAATGTCGTTTGCCATTTCCTTCAACATAAGGCGATAATCAGCGTACGTTTTTGCCTTGGGGTGCATTTTTTTGGCAGCGGCCAATCGCTCGGCATCAACATCACACAGCACCGTTACGTCCACCGAGTTGTGTGAAGAGATTGCCTTCAAATCTTCCATGCCCATTCCGCCAACACCAATGTGGGCAGTCCTTAGGCGGGAATGTGGTCTATTTTTTCCCAGCACAATAGATGGAGAAAGAGCTAATGCCGCTGCTCCTAAACCACCTTTTTTAAGAAAGTCCCTTTTATTCATCTTCTATAGTTTTTTGATTTTAATATTTCGAAACCAGATGGGGCTCGCATGATCTTGCAAACCGATAAAACCTGATTTGAATTTTCCGTAGTCCTCCGCATTTTTCCATTTGTCGGAGTTTTTCTTTTCTTGCCAGGCCTCATCCCAAGGGACAAAAGAAAACAATAGCTCCCCATTCAGCCAATGTTCGACTTTTTCAGGAGTGAAAACGATTTTTGAAGAATTCCATTCCCCAAAAGGATGCAATATCTTTTCTGCCGGAGCGGGGTGCATGGCATAATCGGCTCCAGTTTGTTGCAAGGGTTTTAATTCCTCGGGCTTTTCGGTATAGCCCAAACCTGTGTTGTATTCCGTCAAGTCGTGAATACGGGCGTAATTTTCATCATCGATCAATTGATATTCCGGTGAGACCACGGGAGGCCCATCATAGCCCTCCCTTACATGATAAAAGATACCACTATTGCCACCTTCGGGAAGCTTCCACTCGAGGTAAAGCTCAAAATTATCGAACTCCTCGGCCGCATAAATAATGTCTTTGCCACCTTCATAATCTTGCTCAAGCCCCAATTCTGTCTTAAAGGTCAAAACGCTATCTTCAATAACCCAGCCTGGAGGCATTGTTTTACCATTGTAGCCTCGCCAACCCTCGGTAGAGGTACCGTCGAACAAGTAAATCCAATCGGTATTCCTTGCCTCTTTTTCAGCGATATCCACTTCTTGTGTTTCGGCCTTTTTTTCCTCTTTGCAAGAAATGACCATCAAGGCCAGCACCATTATTGCTATTATTCTTTTCATTGAAACTAATTTTAGTACCGTTCCCGTCAAGACAGGAATCTTTTGATTTAAACTTAACTTATTATGCCCAAGGGTTTTGTGTTTTTCCAATTTCCTCTCGTGAAGTCCGGGAATTTTTGAGGCATCCCACCGTTCGCTACCGAATGTTCGCTCAGGGGCGTAACGGCACTCCAAAAAGCACCCTCATAAACATTCTGGTCTATAGGAAGACCCTTTTGCAGGCATTCGACGATTCGGTACATCATTAGACCATCCATGCCACCATGGCCGCTTCCTTTCGCCGCCTCGTTCAATCTTTTATATAATGGGTGATCGTACTTCTCATAAAGCGAGGCCAGTTGTTCTCCCTGAGCCCATGAATGGTGGTCTTTGGTGGCACCTTCGACACCACCTTCCAAAGCCACTCGAGTTGGAAATCCGGCTAGGGCGCCTTTGGTTCCCTGAATCAAATTATGGCGTGAGTAGGGCCTTGGACTTGTTTCATCCCATTGGATCATTATAGTGCGGCCCAAAACAGATTTGATAATCGAAGTATTCAGGTCACCTCCCTTGAATTCAAGCTTGTTCCACTTGTGATCGGCCGGGTAGTTTTTTTCGGCGTAGAGTTTTCTGCCTCGCGCCGGTGTCGAGTATGACACCAAGCTTTCAAAATTGTCTTCGGTTCGGGCCAGGTTCATGTACTGTGCCACAGGTCCGAGGCCGTGAGTTGGATAGAGATTGCCATTACGGTTGGCATAGTGATACGTTCTCCAAGATCCTGTTCCACGCTCTTGCTCTTCCATTTGGCCTCGCAACTCATGAATGTAGGCGGCCTCTGCATGCAATGGTTCGCCTATCACGCCCAAGCGGCACATGTTCAAGTACATCAATTCTTCCCGCGCGTAGTTCACGTTTTCCATCATCATGCAATGTTTGCCGGTGGCTTCTGAAGTATCCACAACATCCCAGAGTTCTTGTATGGTCAAGGCCAAGGGAACTTCACAAAAAACATGTGCACCCTTTTTCATGGCTTCAATGCACATAGGCGCATGGTTCTTCCAATTTGTAATCACGAAAACGACATCGGGTTTAACCTCGTCGAGCATCGAACGCCATTTATTTTCCCCGCCGTAGTAAAGTTTGATGTCTTTGTGCTGTTTTCCACCGCCAATTTTTTTTGCTTCATCGCTCCATTTTTTAGCAAAGTCTTCATATAAATCACAGACCGCGACGATTTCCGTTCCCGGAAGTCCGGCAAAAAATTTCAAGTGTGAGGGACCCCTGTTGCCAACACCAATAAAGGCAGCCCTAACGGTCTCTAGTTTGGGTGCTGCAAAATCACCCATATATTTGTGCATCGACGGTCTTTCGGAATGTGTTCCATCGCTTCCCGCCATCATTGGGCCCATTGATAAAGCCGCCCCCGCCAACGAGGTCTTTCTGATAAAGTTTCTTCTGTCTAACGTGCTCATATTTTGATTTTTATTCTTTAGTTGTGAATGATGAAGCCGGAAGTCCTTCAGAATTGAACAAAGCCCCCGAAATATAATCCTTCCATCCGTAACGGACGTATTTTGGATTGTAAACGTCCACCGAGGAAACCTCGATTTTGTCATCGACAATTTTTGCCGTGGCAGGTACAAAATTTTCGTCCTCACCGGCAATCTCAAATCCTGATAGTTCGGCACCCTTGGTCATCAGTCCGTGTGCAAAACTAAATTCCAATAGAACCTTATTATTGGAAATGGAATACGATTGGTAGAGAGGGCCAGACGAAACAATGCTCTTTCCATAATCATTGGCCAGTGCAAGTCGCGCCAATCGATTGCCAACATCCTGTTTATTGCCCGGGTGAATACTTTTTGGCAGCCCTATATCCATAGTAATCGCCATTCCCGTTTTTGGGGTATTCAAGCTTTTTCGCTGTGCGTCTCGCAATGCCGGACTTAGGTCGTGACCATAATCAAAGGGAGCGATTTGCACGAAATAGAAAGGGAACTCGCTGTTCCACCGCTCACGCCAATCGGCAATCATTCCCGGAAATAGCTTCAGATATTGCGCGTCGCGCCCCACATTACTTTCCCCTTGATACCAAATGGCACCCTTGATCGTATAAGGTATCAACGGATTGATCATTCCGTTAAAAAGAACAGTTGGGGTGCCTGACCCCAAGTTGAACGACGCAATACCTGGCGGCGGATTTTGTAAGGCCTCTTTATTCTTATGGAAAAGTAAAAATTTGGATTGCTGTATGCCCGCTATCTGCAAGTAGCTCCAATCTTTTATGATGTCTATCTCTTCACCCGTTGTATCGTTGGTCAAGCTCATTCGACCGGCAAAACCTCCGCCACCGCCGGTGTCAATGACACGAATGGCTATAATGTTTTCTCCCTTGGACAAGATTGACTTGGGAATCTTGTAAGACCTTGGCGTGTTCCAACCAAGGGTGCCGCCCACTTTTTGACCGTTGACATAAGTGATATCGGAATCATCTATTCCCTCGGCTATCGCGAGGGTGTAATCGGAGGAAATGTCATTTATCACAACCTTTTTTCGAAACCAGAAAGCACCATCGTTACTTGTTGTTTCGATATTTTCGACCACCACGGGAACGACGGTTTTTCTCCACTCTGAGTCGTCGTATTCAGACTTGCTCAGGTCATTATCACCCAAATTCAGATTGTTCCAATCTTCTTCGGAGGAAGGCATTTTTTGCATAGGAAATTTGGCGTACCATGCTTTGAATGCGGCAGTATTCTTGTCTGAGATGGCTTCCAATTCTTTTTCGAACTCTCGCAGTTCGACAATCTTTTCTTTACTCATCCATGATTCGACTGGTGTTCCGCCCCAAGTACTCGAGATGATTCCTATGGGCACACCCAATTCTTGATGGAGTTTTCGAGCAAAAAAATAGGCCGGGGCGCTAAATGAACTTGCCGTTTCCGGGCTAGTGATTTTCCACTCACTTTCAAGTTCCTTTTCCGGTGAAGTCGCAATTGTCCTAGGAACATCAAAATAGCGGATCTGGGGATAATCGGCGGAGGCGACTTCCTCTTTATAATTATCGATCGGTTCATTGGGAAGAAATCCTTCCAAGGGCATTTCCATATTCGATTGACCCGAGGCCAACCACACTTCCCCGACCAAGACATCCTTGAGGGTATTTGAATTGCCCGAGGTCTCGATCGTCACCTCGAATGGGCCTCCTGCTTTTGGTGTAGTTAGTTTGAGTCGCCAATTGCCTTCAGCATCGGCCGTGGTCGAAGTCTTCTGGCCCCAACTTCCTAAAATCGTAACCTCCATCATAGGACTGCTGGTTCCCCAGAAGGCCACTTCATCTTGTTGCTGCAAAACCATATGATCCGAAAAAAGCGGACTGAACTCAAGATCACTCGATTCGTTTAACTCGCAAGAGCTTATTAAAAGGGCAACTAGTAGAAAAAATATTCTAGCGAAGTATTTATTTTTCATCCTGTAATTTAACAAAAAAAGCAAAGGCGATTGCAAAATCAATTGAGTACGGGCCATTACTTTTTACTTCCGAATAAGGCGTCCATAATAACTTTTATGCCGTAGAAACCGCCAGCAATAGCACCTATGGCAAGCAACGAACCGATGACGAGTACTGGCCAGAAAAATGGATGTCCCTGATTTTTAAAAGCTTGTGATAAAATTACGGGCGCGGTGAACATCAAGAGAATGGTAATGCCCATATATTTGATTCCCTTTACCAGTAACACCTTGTTGGTTTTCATTGCTATTCCATCGAAAAATCAAATGTACACTTTATCAAGGTAAAATACCGGGTCATTCTATTGTAATGGTCTTCTTTATTTCTTGTACAATGGCAAAATACCCTAGTGGAAAAACCTGCGGTCGTTCGGCATTGTCAAAAAGATCGCGGTTATCGATGCCCGTAATGTCGAATACGTTTCCCCTAATGGTCGAAACCGGGGTTTGAAAAGGACCTTGTTGGTCCTCGGTTTGTTCGATCAACTGATCCATATAGGTGTATAAGGATTGATCGGCACCCAAAATGCTGATGTCTATTTCGGTGCCCGGTTCGAACTTTCTATCGTAGAAATAGGAGAACTGAAACTCTTGCCCTTTATAGAATTCGTCTTCGGTCACCAGATACTCATCAAAATCAAAATCAAAGATGTAGAAATTATCCCTATCGGGATCGTCGGCTATACCCACGACGATCTCGGTCTCATCATCATCGAAGAGTGTATTGTCTCCTTGAAAAATTGTGTCGATAGGAACAGCTGGAACATATCGTGTTTCAGCAAAATATCTACGGCTTTTATGTTCTATTATCAGTCTGAACACCACATCTCTGTCTAATACATCTGTGTACGTAATATACCTGCCATCACAACAAGGATCAGGAAAATAAATGCCGGATCCAGGCTCTAATTCAGTCAATATTTTGTCTGAGGTGGTAACAAAGCCATCCTCATCGGTTTCTTCAACTAGAATGACAATACGTTCTAATGATGTTACCGGTGTTTCTTCAAAGAAATTACTTGATGTGGTGACCTTAACTTTAAAGGGAATGATTTCCTCGGTCACATCGATACGTGTAAATGCATCAACGATCAGGCGAGGCTCCTCTGTTGGGACCTCTACCTCGATAACATCTTCGCATCCTAAAATCAACATATGGCCCATTAGCACCATCAAAAATCGAAGTGGAATTGAGACCCCTGAAACAAGTGATTCTGCCCTCATTGAACTATAAACGTACTTTTTATTTCTTGTACAATGGCAAAATACCCTAGTGGAAAAACCTGCGGTCGTTCGGCATTGTCAAAAAGATCGCGGTTATCGATGCCCGTAATGTCGAATACGTTTCCCCTAATGGTCGAAACCGGGGTTTGAAAAGGACCTTGTTGGTCCTCGGTTTGTTCGATCAACTGATCCATATAGGTGTATAAGGATTGATCGGCACCCAAATGCTGATGTCTATTTCGGTGCCCGGTTCGAACTTTCTATCGTAGAAATAGGAGAACTGAAACTCTTGCCCTTTATAGAATTCGTCTTCGGTCACCAGATACTCATCAAAATCAAAATCAAAGATGTAGAAATTATCCCTATCGGGATCGTCGGCTATACCCACGACGATCTCGGTCTCATCATCATCGAAGAGTGTATTGTCTCCTTGAAAAATTGTGTCGATAGGAACAGCTGGAACATATCGTGTTGATGCATAATACCTACGCCCTTTGTGCTGTATGATCAGATCATAACGTAAATCTTGTTCTGTGGCCGAGGTTCCTATTCTTTGATCGGTCGTGGAATTGGGATCTGGAATGTAAATGCCTGTTCCTGGCATTTCTTCCGCAAGAAAACTGACTCCGGTCGTATCGAACCCAAGTGAATCTGTTGCCGAAACAAGAATGAGAATACTTTCCAGGGAAGTTACCGGCACTTCCCCGAAGAAGTTATCCGTTTCGGTGACCTTCACTCGAACCGGAATAAACTCTTGGTCAACATCTACCCTAAAAAAGGGCATCAACATTTAACCTAGGTGGTTCAGATGGGGTATCGACCTGAATCACGTCTTCACATCCTAAAATTGAGAAAATTGCGATAAGCACCATCAAAAAAAGGTACGGTGCCCGAAAAAATCTGGAAATTGATTTCTTAATCATTCAATGGTAATAGTGCTACTGAACTCCTGGGAGACCGAGAAATAGCCCAAGGCAAAATTGTTCGAATCCTCAACATTGTCAAAATTATCAATATTGTCAATGTTGGTCACATTTATCAGATTACCTCTTACCGTTGCAGAGGGAGTCTGAAAGGGGCCTTGATCGCCGCCAGCCTGTACGATTAACTGATTCATATAGTTGAAGAACCGCTCTTCTACCCCAAGAATACTTATTTCCACTTGCTGACCCGAGGCAAGGCCATCCTCATAAAAATAAGAGAATTGAAAGCGCTGACCGGGATAGAACGTGTCTTCTGAAACCAAATATTCATCGAATGAAAAATCGAAGAGATAGAAGTCAGTGCGGTCGGGCTCGTCTACGAAGCTTATCAGGATTTCTGTCTCGTCGCCCGTAAAAAGTGTCCCGGTGCCCTGTTGAAGCGATTCAATGGGAACCGACGGGGCGTAGGTGGTTTCAGCAATATAGCGCTGTCCCTGATGCTCAATGGTCAAAAGCAACCTTCCGCTTGTGAAAAAGTCAGTGCCCTTTGAGCCCGAATATTCCCCGGGCCCGCTCTTCAATAAAACAATGACATTTTGATCAAGGCCTTGCGAGGGATAGTCTAAATTTATAATGGTTATTTGGTCTAAATCGGTCGGTGTGATATCCCCAAAGAATGAACTGGTCAAATTGGCTTTTACCACGGCTGTAGTGATGGGTTCGTTCTCATCAATGCGGATCAATGCGTCTATGGTAAGACGCGGTTCCTCACTTGGAGGGTCAACTTCAATAACGTCTTCGCATCCTATTAGAATAAGAGTTATGCCCAAAAAAAAGAACAATTTTCTCATCTTCTAAAATTTGAAGTTATAAGTGATTGCCGGTACGATTCCGAAAATTGATGTACGTACGGCCTCATTCACTCCGGTATCCTGATTTCTTCTGAAATTAATAGAAGCGGCATTTCTTCGGTTGTACAGATTATAGACACTGAATACCCACTCTGTTTTCCATTTACGGTTTTCATTTTTTCTTGGCGTCAAGGTGGCCGCAATATCAAGTCGATGGTAATCGGGCAATCGTTCTTTGTTTCTTAGACCGTAATAGGGAATGGTAAGGCCCTGAAACTCAAACTGACCGACCGGATAATTTGTTGGTTGCCCTGTTTGATAGACAAAGGTGCTATTGAATGTCCATTTTTTGTTGAGCTCATAACTTCCAAAGAGAGACAGGTCATGGGTCTTGTCATAAGGGGTACTGTACCATTCGCCAAAATTGATACCCGTTTCGATATTGGACCGCCCATTGTCGAATGAAGGTATGCGCCCAGGGGTACGCTGTTCTGACCTAGATAATGTATAGGCGAGCCACCCTTGTAGTTTCCCTTTGTTTTTACGGAGTAAAATCTCCCCGCCATAGGCCCTTGCCTCTCCATTCAAAATTACCTGTTCAATGGCATTGTTGGCTATTAGGTTGGCACCATCGATATAGTCGATCCGATTTTGAATATCCTTGTAAAACACTTCCGTCTCCAACGAAAAGGCCCCGTCATCTATGTTCCTGAAATAGCCAAGGGCATATTGATCTAATAATTGCGGTTCGACAAAAGGTCCGCTAGGTGTCCATACATCCAATGGGGTAGGGGAACTGGTATTTGACAATAGATGCAGGTATTGTGCCAACCGGGTATAACTAGCCTTGACGGAATTGTCATCATTAATTGTGTAAGCCAAAGAAACCCGTGGTTCGAAATTACTGAACGTAGCCAGGCTGCCCTTTCTGCCCGGACTTATCGTATCAATGGGCTGTGCCTCGCGATAGACCAATGTAAACGGGTCGAAAAAAACAGGATCGTTGTTTTCGTAAACGTTTAGCTCCTCTTGTCCCAATCGATTGAAATAACTGAACCTCAACCCATAGTTTAAGCTAAGTTTTTCTGTAATTTCATGTTCAACATCAATGTATGCAGCAAATTCATTGGCATATTTTTGAATCAACTGCTCTTCGATAATACCAGATTCAGCATTACTAGGTTCTATTTTCCCAGGGTTGAATTGGTAATAAATGTTATTGAGCCCATAGTTGACCTGAAGCTTATCACTTAGATAATGCTTGAGGTCATACTTTACATTGAAATTCTGTATACCCGAATTCCAATTAAAGCCCACAAAATCAAGTTTAAGGCCGTAATAGTAATCTGAGTAGATCAAAGAAAGATTTGAAAAAAGCTTATCGGAGAATAAATGGTTCCATCTAAAATTCCCAACGGCATTCCCATAGGTGTTAACGAAGCTCTCGCTAATGCTAAATACATCCCTTCCGAAATAGCCTGAGAGAAAAACACTATTCTTGTCATTGATATTGTAATTCAGCTTTGTGTTCAAGTCAAAAAAGTACGCGGAGTTATCGATATCGAACAAGGGAAGAAAAAGGTGAGCGTACGATCCACGACCCCCAACAAGAAATGCGGCTTTATCTTTTTTAATGGGCCCCTCTACCAGCAAGCGACTTGCAACCGCTCCAATGCCCCCATTCACTTTGAGCTCTTTGCTGTTTCCTTCTTTTTGAAAAATATCAAGAACCGAAGAAACCCGGCCGCCATAACGGGCGGGAATCCCACCTTTATACAATTTGATGTCTTTTATCGCATCAGGATTAAAAACTGAAAAGAAACCGAAGAGATGCGAGGAGTTAAATATTGTGGCCTCATCCAACAAAATCAAGTTTTGGTCGACCGCGCCCCCTCGAACATTGAAGCCCGAGGCACCTTCACCGGCATTGGTCACCCCTGGTAACAGTAAGATGGCCTTTATGACGTCAGCCTCGCCCAGTATCACCGGTATTTTCTTGATGGTCTCAACCTTCATGGTATTGACGCTCATTTGAGGTTTACGAATGTCCAACTTCTCGACATTCTCGGTTACGACTACTTCCTCGAGCTCTTCCGCCTCTTCCTCCATTCGGAAATTCATGCGCTGATTCGAGGACAGGGAAATGGTCTGAACGATATCTTGAAAGCCCAATGAGCTTACCTGAATTTGATATTCACCTCTCGGAAGCGTAATCGAATAGAAACCGTATTCGTTGGTGGTCACACCTGTAGAAAGCTCGGGGATCAATATAGTTACCCCGATTAAGGTTTCGTTACTTGAAGCCTCGAAAACGGTGCCACTTAAGGTATATTTTTGTTGTGCTTGAACTGAGCTGAAAAAAAGAAAGAATAGTAGGGAAACGGTTTTGGTCAGTCTTCTCATGTAACCTAGCAATTTTATATAAAACTAGGAATAAACAGGGAGTATTTGAAGCGGCTTAACATTAATTTAAAAAGGAAAGGCTCTTGCACCGTGCAAGAGCCCATACCATTAATGTCCGGTTTTATTGGATTTCACCTAAAATAGAGTTCAGGGTAGCGCTTGGTTTCATTGCTTTCGACCTTAATTCGGTATTCGGTTTGTAGTAACCCCCGATGTCTTGAGGCGCCCCTTGAGCGTCATTCAATTCCGATACTATCCTGTCTTCATTAGCTCGTAGACCTTCGGCTACTTTTGTGAATTCGGCCTTCAAATCTCGATCATCGTCTTGGGCGGCAATTGCCTCCGCCCAATACAGGGCCAGATAAAAATGGCTTCCGCGGGTATCCAACTCATTTACTTTTCTTGAGGGAGATTTGTTGTTATCTAGGAATTTCTCGGTTGCATTGTCCAAGGCATCACCTAATATCTTTGCCTTCTGATTATCGAACTTATCACCATAAAACTCCAAGGCTACCCCTAAAGCCAAGAATTCCCCAAGGGAGTCCCACCGAAGATGGCCTTCTTCCAAAAACTGTTGAACATGTTTTGGGGCAGAGCCTCCGGCCCCGGTCTCGAAAAGTCCACCGCCGTTCATCAAAGGAACAATCGACAGCATTTTCGCACTGGTCCCGACCTCAAGGATAGGGAAGAGGTCTGTCAGATAATCGCGTAGTACGTTACCGGTAACCGAAATGGTGTCCTTGCCTTCCTTGATTCTGTCCAACGTAAAATGGGTCGCCTTGATCGGGGCCATAATCTTAATATCGAGATGCGAGGTATCATGTTCCGGAAGGTAGGTATTGACTTTTTTGATCAACTCGGCATCATGGGAGCGATTTTCATCCAACCAGAAGACTGCTGGTGTATTTGAGGCTTTTGCCCTGGTTACGGCCAATTTGACCCAGTCTTGTATGGGGGCATCCTTCACCTGGCACATTCTCCAAATATCACCTTCCTCAACTTGGTGATCCAAAAGAACATCCCTTGAATTTTTGTCGATGACCTCTACCTTTCCTGTAAATGGAATTTCAAATGTCTTGTCGTGCGAACCGTATTCCTCGGCTTTTTGGGCCATCAATCCAACATTGGGTACTGTGCCCATTGTGGTCGGGTCAAATGCTCCATACTTTTTGCAGAAATCGATTGTGGCAGTATAAACTCCGGCGTAACTGCTATCGGGAATAACAGCCTTGGTGTCTTGGGCCTTACCATCTGAATTCCACATTCGACCTGAGTTTCTTATCATGGCCGGCATGGATGCATCTATAATGATGTCACTCGGTACATGAAGATTGGTGATTCCCTTATCTGAATTTACCATGGCCAAATCTGGGCCATTTATCAAGGTTTGGGCAATATCACCCTCGATTTCATTTCTTTTTTCCTGAGTAAGATTTTCCAATCTAGTAAAAAGACTTTCCAGTCCTTCCCTTGCATTAACGCCTATTTCATCAAATGCCTTTTCATGCTTCTTGAAGACATCGGCAAAGAAGGTTTCTAGAACATGTCCAAAAATAATGGGATCTGATACCTTCATCATCGTCCCTTTTAGGTGAACTGAAAAAAGAACTCCCTTGCTCTTTGCGTCTTCGACCTGTTCTTTCAAAAAGGCCAGTAGCTCCTTTTTCTGCATCACCGTGGCATCGATAATCTCACCTTTTAGCAAGGCAACGCTTTCCTTTAGAACCTGGTCTTGACCATCTTGGCCCCTTAAAACGATTTGGATTTCAGTTGCGTCGTTTGCCGTCAAAGACTTTTCATTGGCTTGAAAATCACCGACACCCATTGTCGCTACATGAGTTTTGGAATCTGAATTCCATGGCCCCATTGAATGCGGATTTTTCTTCGCATAATTTTTGACCGCCCTTGGGGCACGCCGGTCAGAGTTGCCCTCACGTAGTACAGGGTTTACCGCACTACCCTTGATTTTATCGTATCGAGCCTTTATTTCTTTTTCGTCGGCATTTTTGGGTTCATCAGGATAGTCGGGAAGCGCATAACCTTTTTGTTGCAGTTCTTCAATGGCCTCTTTCAGCTGTGGCACCGAAGCACTTATATTCGGTAATTTAATTATGGTCGTATCCGACTTTTTTGCTGCCTTGCCCAAAACCGCCAAGTCATCTGTCATTTTTTGTTCTTCGCTCAAAAAGTCAGGGAAAGCGGCGATAATCCTTCCCGCCAAAGAAATGTCTTTGGTTTCAATTTCTATGTTGGAATTTTTAGTGAACGCTTCGACGATAGACAAGAATGATTGTGTGGCCAAAGCAGGGGCCTCGTCAGTCAGGGTATAGAATATTTTGGGCATCCGCAATCTGGTTTTGATTAAAGCGCAGCAAATATACAATTTTATAAATGCTCAAAAGATGCCAGCGCAGCGAATATTGGATGGGATTTGAACCAACTGGAAAAAACAAAACCCATAGCATTGTACAAGTACATTGTTATGGGTTTTTAGAAATAGCAGATAAATATTTCCGATACGCATTGCTACGTTTGGGCAACCATTGATTGCATTTATCAAGCTATATCTACGTTTGAAATACAATTCATTCTCAATTATTCAACCAAGCAACTAATATGTATTTCTTTTTGTTGTCTTTACATCTTCTATCTTACATAGATGACCGAGGTCAGAAATGTAACGCAAAAGATATTCACATCAATCGATAAAAAGCGACAGCCTTTTGAATCAATGCTCATTTATTTTTCTCTGATCGTAATAAATTACCATCAAATCAAGACAAACTGAACAACAATACAAAGAACGTAAACTTCATAATGGTCCTCTAACTTTCCTTAGACAGGTTGGCCTTTAAACCATGAAATAAATATATGTTTTTATACTGGTAATACCAAAAAATTTAACAATTTAGAAATCAACACTTTATGAACCTCTAATGTTAACAATTGTTGATATCAAAAAAGCCCCTAATTTACGGGGCTTGATTGAAATATTTTCGGCTGGCTTGTTAGGATCTAACTTCTTTGATTCTGGCCTTCTTACCGGTAAGGCCCCTGAAATAGAAAATTCTGGCTCGACGGACTTTACCTTTTTTGTTCACCTCGACCTTTTGAAGTGCCGGCATATTGACCGGAAATATTCTTTCGACACCTACGGTACCCGACATTTTTCGAATAGTGAAGGTCTCAGTGGCTCCTGAACCCCTTCTTTGAATCACGGTTCCTCGAAAGAACTGGGTACGCTTTTTTTCACCTTCCTTGATTTCGTAGTATACGGTGATGGTGTCACCCGAGGAGAATTCGGGAAATTCTTTTTTGGGTACAAATTCTTCCTCAACAAATTTTACTAAAGATTCCATTGCTTGCGTTTAGCATTTGATCTTGACCAACATTCACGTATTTCGTCAGAGGTTAGCCAAACAGGGTGCAAAAATAGCCCGAAAATTAGAATCCGCAAGTTATTTTGTATGATTTTTAAGAGGATGGACCTGACAATTTTTATTATTCGAGTAAATCGGGGCGAAGCTTTTTAGTGCGCTCCAAGGCCTTTTCTTCACGCCATGCCTCGATTTTCGGAAAATTGCCGCTCAACAATACTTCCGGCACCATGTGGCCTTTGTACTCAGCGGGTCGTGTGTATACGGGCGGTGCCAATAAGTTATCTTGAAACGTATCGGTCAATGCGGAAGTCTCATTGTTCAAAACTCCCGGTATCAATCGAATAACGGCATCGGAAAGAATTGCCGCACCCAATTCACCGCCTGAGAGTACATAGTCCCCGACCGAAATCTCCTTGGTTATCATGATGTCCCTAATGCGCTGGTCAACACCTTTGTAATGCCCGCATAAGATGATAATATTGCCCATTAGCGAGATACTGTTGGCCATTTTCTGGTTCAGGGTTTCCCCATCGGGAGTCATATAGATGATTTCATCATACTCCCTTTCTGACTTTAGTTTGGTAATGCATTTGTCTATAGGTTCGATCATTAGCACCATTCCGGCTCCACCACCAAACTGATAATCATCGACCTGGTTGTAGCTCTTATCGGTATAATCGCGCAGGTTATGTAAATGCACCTCGACCAAACCTTTGTCAATGGCCCTTTTGAGAATGGATGCCTCGAATGGACTCCTTAACAACTCGGGCAATACCGTTATAATATCTATTCTCATTTTATTCCTGATATTTCTTCATTTCAAAATCAAGCGACTGCTTGATCGTCGGCCATTCCGATTCAATAATGGAAAAAACAACGGTATCCCTTAGTTTGCCTTGTCTGTCGATGCGATGATTTCGAAGTACACCATCTTGTTTGGCCCCAAGTCTTAAAATGGCATTCCGCGAGCGATAGTTGAACCAATTCGTACGAAACTCCACCGCTATGCAGTTCAACCTATCAAAGGCATGTTGCAACATTAGATATTTACATTCGGTATTAACCCCTGTTCTTTGGGCACTTTTGGTGTACCAAGTGGAACCTATTTCCAACCTCTTATGATTGCTGTTGGCATTAAGATATCTTGTCGTACCAAGAACTTTTTTACTTCTTTGATCTAGTACGGCGAAGGGGAGTGCCGTCTGGTTCTCTTTTTGCTGTAAAGCGATTGATATGTATTCCCCAATATCCTTCTCAGATGGAACCCAAGTGTACCAAAGGTTCCAGAGTTCTCCGTCTGAAGCGGCCTCAAGTAAAGCCTCCTTATGGGATGCCTTCAGTGGAACCAATTTTACCCGCGCACCGGTCAACTCTATTTCTTGAAGCCAACTATCCATTATAATAAACCACTGATTTTATGCCTTCCAAAAGTAGTGAAAACAGGCCGAATCCTTCTTCCATCCTAAGTGTTCATATAGCTTTTGAGCCGGATTGTCAATAGCAGTCTCTAAGGCCAATCCTTTGAAGCCATTTTTTTTGCAGAGCATTTTGGCTTCATTCAACAGGGCTTCGCCGATACCTTTTTTTCGGTATGTAGCATCGACATAAAGATCGTTCAATATATAGATCGGTTTCATCGATACCGATGAAAAGGAGGTATAGAGTTGGGTGAAGCCAACAGGTATTTTGTTGTACGCGGCAAGAAAAATTATCGATTCGTTGTTGTCGATCCTCCTCCGAAGAAATTCCGCCGCCCCTATTAAATCGGATTCTTGTTCATAAAAAACACGGTATTTATCAAAAAGCGGGATTATTAAGTCAAGATCGGCAATTTGCGCCCTGAAGATTTTGATCATTCGCTAAAAAAAGCTCCATTCGGAGCTTTCAATTTTATTTGGTCTTTTTGTACTTATTTATCTCGTCTTGCAGCTGTCGGCTAATTTTCTGCTCACGTTCCAGGGCTCTTCGTCTGTGGTCCTCATATTCGGTCTCTAGTTCAGATAAATTCGTCTTGGCCTCCTGGGTAAGAATATTGCTCCTCCTAAACTTGTACATAAAGAATAACATCAACCCCAAAAGTCCCGCGATGATCGACCAAAGAATGGAATTGTAGGTAACCTTCGACACTTGAATACCCAAAAAAGACATACTATCTTTTTCCTCGGTGACCGATGTCAAGTTGTTCGTGGTTTCATCGAGTTTCTTGTTCAAAGAGGAAATGGTGGCCTCGTGGCCATCGATCGTCGCCTGCAAAGCGGCAGCATTTTTGTACTGCGCGTTCAAACTATCGATCACATTTTTGCGAAGTTTGTCCAATGATATGATGCGTACGACCTCATATCTTTTTCCATCGGCCCGGTAGTTGCCCGATTTTTTATAGACATATTCAAACTGACTGTCAATGGTACCCTTGTCCAAAGACAATTCTTGTTGTTGCGAGTCTTGTGCAAATTGTAGGTTAAACGCGAACAAGGCAACTGCTATTATCAGTATTTTATAACCTTTCATTTCAGAAATTGGTCTTAAATATTAATTATTCGATTTAGAGTATGACTAAAGTAATCGAATATTATCAATTAAGAAAAAAAATTGATGAATAGCTGTGGTTTAGTCGAAAAAAGCCAATACAGGAAGTGCTTGGCAATTAGTAATAGGTATACCTTCTGACCTTGGCGATGTACTTCGCCAATCGAATAACCTGATGAGAGTATCCATATTCATTGTCATACCAAATATAAAGAACGATGTTCTTTCCATTTGGCGCGACTATGGTCGCCTTACTATCATATATAGCCGGGGCAGATGTGCCTACAATGTCTGAAGACACCATTTCTTTACTAAGGGAGTACTTGATTTGTTCGACCAGATCGCCCTCCAGGGCATATTTTTTCAAAATGGTATTGATACTCGACAATGAGGTCTTATTCTTGATCTCTAAATTCAAAATTGCCAATGATCCATTGGGCACGGGCACTCGTATCGCATTTGAGGTCAATTTGCCCTTTAGGGCCGGCAACGCTTTGGCGACGGCTTCGCCAGCCCCGGTCTCCGTAATGACCATATTAAGAGCGGCCGCCCGTCCGCGACGGTATTTGCTGTGCATGTTATCGACCAAGTTTTGGTCATTGGTGTAGGCGTGTATGGTTTCAAGATGCCCTTTTTTTATACCTAAGGAATCATCGATCACCTTCAAAATTGGGGTAATGGCATTGGTCGTACACGAAGCGGCCGAATAGACCTTGGTCTTATCTGGGTTGAACTCGGTGTGGTTGACGCCATGAACGATATTGGGAACTTCTTTTCCCGGAGCCGTCAGCAGTACTCGAGCTGCACCCTTTGCTTTCAGATGTCTTTCAAGTTCCGTTTTGGTTCTAAAGGCCCCTGAGTTATCAATCACCAGGGCCTTCTCAATACCATATTTTGTATAATCGACCGATTCAGGGTTTTGGGCATTGATCATGTAGACCGTGGTGCCATTTATTATCAGCGCATTATTTTTCAGGTCGACGTCGACCGTTCCCAAAAATTTCCCGTGAACCGAATCGGTACGTAGCAAAGCAGCTCGCTTTTCTAGTACTGCAGCATCCAATGACCCCCTAACCACAATCGCGCGAAGCCTAAGTTGATTGCCCTTACCAGTTTTGGCCATTAGTTCACGTGCCAATAATCTTCCTATTCTGCCAAAACCGTATAGAACGACATCTTTTGGTTCTATATTTTTCGTTTTATTGGAATCTTTTAATTTATTGATTACGAATGCCTTGACATTATTGAAGTTATTTTCATCGGAATGGTATTCGTAGGTGAGTTTGCCGATATCCAATTTTGAGGGGGGCATTTTGATATCATTGATTGCCCTCAATATTTCCACGGAATCAAAAATAGAGATCGGCTTCTGAACAAATTCCCCTGCATATTCGTGCAGGTTGATGATATCACTGACATTTTTATCGATTACCTGATTTTTAAAAAGTACGATTTCGATGGATTTATCATACCACAGGTCGCTGGTAATTTTGATGAACTCAGTGGTCGCTTTTCGGCGATCAGCCTGAAATGCCAGCTCTTTTTCGTAGGACTTTGATGCGCTCATTTTATTGATTTCACAATTATAAAGGCCGAATGCCCAAATAAATGCAAAATTAGATATTTAAAGCGGGTGTAAAAACCTTTTTCCATAAAAAAAGCGCCCCTTGAAGGACGCTTTGAATCAGTTCAATTTTTTCTCATTGGAAGATCAGTCGCTCCCGCTCACCATCTTCATTCAACAGAGTGATGCTGGTTCTGCCGTAACGTGAAATTCCACCGAAAAGGTCTCGGGCCTCTTGAATATCATCGATTTCCTCGTCATCGACCGCGATCATCACTTTACCGTGAAGACCATAACCCCGGTAAGTTTCCGGTACCCCGGTAATCAAAACGCCCTTATCCGTTTTAAACTTTTTCTTATTTTTTTCCGACAGATTTTTGACTTCAAGCCCCATCACGGGAAGATTTAAAGATTGCAGTTTTTTCAACGTTACCAAAACATCTTTTGTCTCACCGTTTCTTTCGAATGTCAGGTTAATTTCATCACCCGGCCTTTTGGTGGATATATAGCCTGAAAGATCTGCAAACTTTCGAATTGTAACATGATCAATCTTCTTGATGATATCCCCCTCTTCCAAACCAGCGTCATAAGCTCCAGATTCCTCCTCCACATAAGAGATATACACACCATCTATTTCGTTCAAGCCATTTTCAATGGCGTATTTTGAATTCACATTTATATTCTTGATGCCAAGGACCCCTTTGATAACATTGCCATACTCCATTATATCCTCAACAACTTTCTTGGCAATATTACTGGGTACTGCAAAAGAGTAGCCCACGTAAGAACCGGTTTGTGAGCTTATCGCCGTATTAATTCCCACCAAGTCACCATTGGTATTTACCAGTGCCCCACCACTATTACCCGGATTCACGGCCGCGTCGGTCTGAATGAATGATTGGCGTCTACGGGGGTCTAAATTTCTAGCTTTGGCACTTACGATTCCGGCCGTCACCGTCGAGGTCAAATTAAATGGATTGCCAACAGCCAAAACCCATTCACCAATTTTGGTATTGTCTGAATCGCCGAATGCCAGATAAGGTAGCTGGTTATCGGCATCAATCTTAAGAAGGGCAATATCAGAATTGGGGTCCGCCCCGATCAGTTCGGCCTTATAAGTCTTGTTATTATTCAGGGTTACCTGAAGTTTATTGGCCTTGTCAATGACATGATTGTTGGTCACTATATATCCGTCAGGGGAAATTATCACTCCTGACCCGGTACCGACTTGTGCCCTTTGAGCACCTCCCGATCCATAGAAGAAATCCATTATGCTGCCTCCCCCAGAATTCAAGGTTACGTTTTTAACGTGTACAACGGCGTTCACCGTGTTTTCGGCCGCAACGGTAAAATCGACCTCATTAATACCAGAACCCTTGGCAGAAGTAGGGGTGACGCTCGTATTGAAGGTCTTGAGCCCGCTGCTTTCGCCCACAACGGAGATATTCGGTTGCTCGAAAAATAACTTATAAGCTCCCAAAGTGATGGCTCCCGCAATAAGGGAGACTAATAACATGCTTCCGATTTTCTTCATGGTGTCTTTAGTTTTAATTCATTCGATTTAACGCGAATTTATCGATTTTCAGTATTCGTCAAATTTGGTTTAACGAGTTTTTAACTGCCAACAAAACCTTAATAATATAGTATCTTTGTTCAATATCCATAGCCGTGAGCATCGAGTTTTACAAATATCAAGGAACAGGAAACGATTTTGTCGTGATCGATAACCGCCAATTGAAATTCCCCAAAAATGATACCAAATTGGTCGCCAAGCTTTGTGATAGGAAATATGGCATCGGGGCCGATGGACTTATTCTTTTGGAAAACGACGAAATGTCAGATTTTAAGATGGTCTACTTCAACGCCGATGGCAAAGAGGGAAGTTTATGTGGCAACGGGGGACGCTGTATTGTGGCTTTTGCCAAATTTCTCGGACTAGTTCAGGATCAGGCGACTTTCGCCGCGGTCGACGGTCTGCACCATGCAAAAATAAATGGGGAATCAATTAGTCTTCAAATGGGCGATGTAGAAGAAATACGACAAAAACCGGATTACTTCTTCTTGAATACGGGTTCACCACACCATGTTCAAATGGTTACCGGGTTAAACGATTTCAATGTTTTGACGGAGGGAAAAAAACTCCGATACGGACTATATGGCAAAAAAGGCAGTAACATCAACTTTGTCGAACAACGACAAGAAGATAGTTTTGACGTTCGTACCTACGAGCGAGGGGTAGAGAATGAAACACTCTCCTGCGGTACGGGGGTCACCGCTGTCGCCCTTACCATGAGGCATACGGGTAGACTAAAGGGCAATAGGGCCAAAATAAATACGAAGGGTGGCGAACTGAAAGTTCAATTTGATATCAAAGATGATTCATATCGGGATATCTGGTTGACCGGACCCGCGGAAAAAGTGTTTAAAGGCAGTATTGAGCTATGACCTTGAAGGGGAAAAATATCTATTTAAGGGCATTGGAACCTCTTGACCTTGATTTTCTTTATGAATTGGAAAACAACCCTGAAATATGGGAAATCAGCGGTACAGTTACGCCCTATTCAAAAAAGGTACTCCGAGATTATTTAGAAAATGCCCATCGTGATATTTACGATGTAAAGCAACTGAGACTCTGCATCTGCAAAAATTCAAGCCAATTGATCGGGCTTATCGATCTTTTTGATTTTGACCCAAAGAACAAAAGGGCAGGAATGGGAATAGTCGTGTTGAACGAAGACCAGCGGAACAAGGGTGCTGGGTCAGAAGCCATAGCATTATTATGTGATTACGCCTTCTCGACCTTGGGCCTACACCAGATTTTTGCGAACGTAACGGTGGACAATTCCCCAAGCCAACACTTGTTCGAGAAGATGGGCTTTGTAAAAGCAGGGACAAAAAAAGACTGGATTTTTTCAGCAGGGGATTATAAAGACGAAATACTATTTCAAAAGATTCATAGCTAATGTACATTAAGAGAATTTTGCTTTTTATTGTTTTGGCCGGACTTATCGTCGGAGGTTTCTTCGCATATAAGGTTTACAGTGCTTTTTTTACGCCGAACACAAAATTCAACAACGATGAGGCCTTCGTTTTTATAAAATCGGATGATTCATTCGAGGACGTGAAGGAATCGCTGTCGCCGCTTTTAGATGATTTGAAGACCTTTGAACAAGCCGCCGACCGTAAAGGATATTCAGGAAATATCAAGGCTGGAAAGTATGCCCTTTATAAAGGAATGAACAATAATGATATCATCAATTCCCTGCGAAGCAATAATTTGCCGGTGAAGGTCTCATTCAATAATCAGGAAACAATTCAAGACCTGGCCGGCCGCATTTCATCTCAAATAGAGGCCGATAGCGTCTCACTGCTGAACGCCTTCGAAGATTCCGATTTTTTAAAGGAAAACGGATTCGAAAATGGTCATGAGATTACGCCCTACATTCCTAATAGCTATGAGTTCTTTTGGAACACTTCGGCAGAAAAGTTCAGGGAAAGAATGGTGACAGAATTCAACCGCTTCTGGAACGATGATCGAAAATCAAATGCCCAAAAAGTCGGTTTAAGCCCCAAAGAGGTGGTTTCACTTGCCTCGGTAGTGCACAAAGAAACCGCGAAAATCGATGAACGCCCCCGTGTTGCCGGCCTTTATTTGAATAGGCTGCAAAAGAATATGCGGCTGCAGGCCGATCCAACGGTTATTTATGCCATCAAGAAGCTAACGGGTAATTTCGATACCATTATTAAAAGAGTGTTGTACAAAGACTTGGAACTTGATTCTCCCTACAATACCTATAAATATGCAGGTGTTCCGCCCGGCCCTATAACAATGCCGGATATCTCCGCCATTGATGCCGTTCTAACGCCCGAAAAACACGATTATCTGTATATGGTCGCCAATGTAGAGGACTTCGGATACCATAAATTCGCTAAAACGGCCGAGCAGCACAACCGAAATAAAGTGCAATATATCCGTTGGATCAACTCTCAAAATATCACCAGATAGCCCGAATATCCCAATTTTAGCACTTCTTAACTATTTTTGGTCGAATTTAACAAAGCCTTCGCAGAGTTGGGGAAATCCGGCGGTATCTTTGTTTCGTATATGTTGAGCTGGCCGAGGGGCCATATGTTTAACTAAAGAACGAGACTATGAAAAAGTGGATTAACTCTATTTTTCCCTTGGTAGTAGTATTGGTTATAGTTAGCTACGGGTTTATGCCGAGGGAAGTAAAGGTTCCGGAAACGTTAAGGGTTACTGAACCCGTTGATGTAATTTATCCGAAACAAGAACTCAATTACGAAGGGATTACCTTCGCCCCACCATTTTTAGGTAGGTCCTTTATTGGATTTAGGGAAGCTTTGGCTTTTAAGGAGTCACAAGGAAATTATCTTTCGACAAACACCTTTGGGTATTTGGGAAAATACCAATTTGGTATAGGAACCCTTCAATTGGTGGGAGTCTACAATGCCACACGGTTTTTGAATGACCCGGTACTTCAAGAACAGGCTTTTCAGACGAATATCGCTCGAAACAAATGGATTCTGAGAAGGGATATCCCCCGCTTTCAGGGAAAATCAATTGGTGGTGTCCACGTAACCGAATCGGGTATATTGGCCGCAGCACATTTGGCAGGACCGGGAAATGTCAAAAAGTTTTTGCGCTCCTATGGCGCAATCGACTTTGAAGATGCGTATGGTACCAACATTAGGAATTATATGCACAGGTTTTCTGGTTATGATATTTCACACGTCTCCCCGGTGCGGAACCCTAAAGTAAAAAATTAAGTAAAAACGGATCGATCCGATCAAACCCCCTGATCTTAGTGCCATGAGGTCAGGGGATTTTTATTTCCTCATTTTAGGTCTGCTTCTTAAGCTTGAACGATGAATATGGTCGGTCGCTTGTGAAGTCCCCATTTCACATTTTTCCATTCCGAAACAGTTTTTGTGGCAATTTGTTCGGTAGGTAGGGTGATGTCGCATGCGATACACAGTTTTACACTGCCAGATAATGTTTTCAATAATTCTTCAAGCAGCTTATCGTTGCGATAGGGTGTTTCGATAAAGATTTGTGATTGCTGGGTTTCCCTCGAAATTTTTTCCAAACTCTTGATCGCTTTTTTCCTTTCAGTGCTTTCGATGGGAAGGTAGCCCCTGAAAGCAAAATTTTGTCCATTGAAGCCACTGGCCATCATCGCCAATAAAATCGAGGACGGCCCTACAAGGGGAATGACTCGAATGTTCTTTTCATGGGCAAGTGTGACAACCTCAGCTCCAGGATCTGCGATGCCCGGGCAGCCAGCTTCGGAAAGGATACCAAGATCAAAACCCTGAAGGCAGGGTTGAATAAAAGAAGGTATTTCAGATGGTTCGGTGAATTTGTTCAGGGTTTCTATCTTTAATTTAGACTGTGATTTTCTCTGACTTATTTTTTTGATGAACTTTCGCGCCGACTTTTCGTTCTCTACCACATAATGATCGATTGATTCGATGGCCCCTTTTACAGAAATGGGCAATACCTCTAAAGGCTCGTTGTCGCCCAAGATGCTGGGTATCAAAAATATTCTTCCTATTGACCGTTTTGCTTTTGCCATTTAATCCTTTTTGTTCAACTCATTGGCTATTTTGGTACAGGCCAGGTCTATCATTTGATAGACATTTTCAAACCCATTTTCTCCACCATAATAAGGGTCTGGTACTTCCCCAGGACCATTGTCCAACACTGCTAACAACAAGTTGACCTTATTGGCATCTTCCTGCGATTCTGCCTTTGACAATATGTTCGCATAGTTATGTTTGTCCATGACAAAGATCAGATCAAAGTCTTTAAAATCTTTTGGGGTAAATTGACGACAGCGTTGGCCCGAAATATTGATTCCGTTTTGGTGTGCCACTTTGATTGAACGTCTGTCGGGTTGTTGACCGAGATGGTAGTCTCCCGTCCCGGCAGAATCGACAAAAACCTTTTCAGGATCGACTTTGCTCTGTAAAATGCCTTCTGCCAAGGGGGATCTACATATGTTTCCCAGGCACACCATTAATACTTTGGTTTTCAAGAGTTGACTTTTATCTTGATTCAACATTGATGGTCAATTGATACTTGCGCAATCAGTGACCCATAAATTAATTCCAACATCACCAAATTGCAAATGGGGTTTTAAGAACTATGGGGTTCTGGCACAATCAAGAAAACTTCTTGGTAAGATCTTCGATGTACTTTCTGAACTGCTTATCGGTCTCGGCAAGATTGTCGACAGTTTTGCAGGCATGGAGTACTGTGGCATGATCCCTTTTCCCGATTTGTGATCCGATACTTGCCAAAGACGCCTTTGTATATTTCTTTGCGAAGAACATTGCCAGTTGACGTGCTTGAACAATATGTCTCTTGCGGGTCTTTGATTGTAAAGTGGCCACGTCCATCTCGAAATAGTCCGATACCACTTTTTGAATATAGTCGATGGACACCTCACGCTTGGTATTCTTGACGAATTTTTCCACAACCTGCTGTGCAAGTTCCAAGGTGACCTCCCGTTTATTAAAAGACGACTGGGCGATCAATGAAATGATTGCCCCCTCAAGTTCGCGAATATTCGTCTTGATATGCTTGGCCACGTACTCGACAATATCATTGGGCATTTCAACGCCATCGCGGTACAATTTGTTTTTAAGGATGGAAATCCTCGTCTCGTAATCAGGGTTCTGTAATTCTGCGGAAAGCCCCCATTTGAAACGAGATAATAATCGTTGTTCGATATCTTGCATATCGACCGGAGCCTTGTCAGAGGTCAAAATGACCTGCTTGCCATTTTGGTGCAAATGATTGAAGATGTGAAAGAACACATCTTGCGTACCTGATTTTCCGGAAAGAAACTGCACATCATCAATGATCAACACATCGATCAACTGATAGAAATGAATGAAATCATTTCTTGTGTTCTTCTTGACAGACTCGATATATTGCTGGGTAAATTTCTCAGCCGAAATATAAAGTACGGTTCGCTCGGGATATTTGTCCTTAATCTCGACGCCGATGGCATGTGCCAAATGCGTCTTGCCCAAACCGACGCCCCCAAAAACCAATAGGGGATTGAAAGAAGTACCGCCGGGTTTGTTCGCCACGGCCATACCAGCGGAACGCGCCAGGCGATTTGAATCACCTTCCAAAAAATTCTCAAAATTATAATTCGGATTGAGCTGTGACTCGATTTTTATATTTCGAATGCCTGGAATCACGAAAGGGTTTTTCAACTCAGGATTCTTCGATTTTATCGGAACGTCCATTTCTTGAGGACTCATCGAGCTTCTGTTCGAACTCGGAATTTTTTCCGTGAAGGGTTCACGGTTGCCGTAAGTGTTTTCCATCTTGATGATGTAGACCAACTTCGCGGTCTCGCCCAGCTCTTTGGTCAAGGCTACCTTGAGCAACTTTACATAATGCTCTTCAAGCCATTCGTAAAAAAATTTACTAGGCACTTGTATGCTTAAGGCATTGTCGGAAAGCTTGACCGGTCTTATAGGTTCGAACCATGTTTTGAATGCCTGCGGTTGTATATTATCTTGGATAAATGCCAAACAATTGCTCCAAACCGAATTTGCAGTTACACCCATGTGAAATTGTGCTCTCTTTTATGGTTAGTGATTAAGTTTGTTGGTCAATGGTAGTAAGTTCTTTGGGTTCATTAGGGCTGGACAAATATGTGAACAAATAAATTAAAAAAAAAATCAATCAGGGGTTGATTTTTCTCTTTTTTTTTCGGAAGTTAAAAGGCTACTTCCCTGAACTTCTTAAATATAAAGTTTTTACCCCGAAAATGACCGATTTTAACAAAATTTCTTTTCGCGTACGCTACGCGGAAACCGATCAGATGGGCTATGTATATTACGGTAACTATGCACAGTACCTTGAAATGGGAAGGGTGTCGTGGCTTCGGGAACTGGGAATTTCTTATCGGAGCATGGAGGAAAAAGGGGTGATGCTTCCCGTTATATCGATGCAGCTTGATTTTAAAAAACCAGCGCTCTATGATGATCTTATCACAGTGGAAACAAGGCTCAAAAAAATACCTTCCGTAAAGATAGAATTTGACTATAAAATCTATAATGGGCAAGAGGAATTATTGGTAACCGCCAATACCGTTTTGGCCTTTATCGATATGGAAAAAAATAAACCGACCCGGTGCCCCGAATATATTCTTGAAAAACTCCGGGCTTAGTCGAGCTTCACAAGCCGAACTTTATGCAGGTGTGCAAACAGTTCGAGCATTTTGTTTTCGTTCTCCCTATCCACCGAGAAAACCAATTTGCAATCAGACATCATTGTCTGCGATGTAATTTCCAACTGCAATCTTTTGATCAATGCCATTACATTGTTCATATCTGAATACTCGAATTCAGCCTGAAATGAACTTTTCAATTTTCTTTCCACAACACAGGAGGCTTGTAGTGCCATTTTTGCGGCTTCACGATAAGAACTTATTAGTCCGCCTACACCGAGTTTCGTCCCACCGAATATTCTTGCCACCGCTACCAAGACATTTGTTACTTCAAAAGATTGTATTTGTCCATAGATGGGCATACCCGCCGAATTGTTCGGTTCACCATCATCATTTGCGCGGTACCGCATATCTTCAACACCTATTTGCCAGGCGTAGCACACGTGATTGGCGGTGTGATGTTTTTTCCATAGTTGTTCAAGCCAGGCTTTTGCCTCGCCCTCTGATTGCAAAGGAAGCGCATAGCCGTAGAATTTGCTTTTCTTTTCCTTAAAAAGAATTTCTGGCGATGGTTTTAAAATGGTTTTATAGCTATCCATTAGAAAAGTGCCACCAAAAGAATGCTGATTACCGCCATTGCAATGCCCGCCCAATTCTTCAGACTTATTTTTTCCTTGAAAAGTACGATTCCCAATAACGTACAGAACATTACAATGGCGACATTGTTGATGGTGAAAATGGACGCACTGTTCATGGTATCATTTTGCAGGGCACGCATGAGAAAATAGATCGAGTAGTAGTTTGGAACTCCCAGGGCTATGCCGCCCAAGATGTTTCGCATATTGGTTTTCAGAGGCTTTTGAACGGACCTAACCAAAATGAAAACAACACCGGTTATTGCCGCTGCCGCAAAAACAGTGGCAGAGAAAAGCGGAAATTCCGCTTCCGCGATATAGACTTCCTGCATGTACTTGATGGCGGCATCGATGATCCCTGAACCTAAAAAAACCAAGAAGGGAAGAAGCAAGGCATTTTTGTTCACCTTCATCGACTTTTCTTTGTACGATGCAAAATAGACGGCGATCAGGGCAAGCAAAATACCCAAGACCTTAAGCGGCCCTAATTGCTCTTTGTATATCAGTACCCCGAATAGAACGGGAATCGCCAGCGACATCTTGGTCGCAACTGAGGCCACGGAAACGCCCAATCTCTGCGAGGTGGCCGCCATTAAATTAAAGACTATAATGAAGAGAACCCCTAAAGAAAGTGTTCCCCAAAACCAATTTTTGCCCGCAATTGCCGTAATGGCGATATCGCCCTGATACATGGCAAAACCATAAAGACAGGCCACCACATAGTTGGCGATGATCGCATAGAGTGTCTCGATTTTGTAGACCTTGAACAGTTTGAATACCACAAAAATTATACTCGAACAAAATATACTTAACGCTAGATCAAGCATTTCTCAAATGGGACTTTAGATTCACAATATCTTCTGTGCCTACCTGTAAATTCCAACAACGGATCCCTAATTTTTTTGCGGCGTCGGTATTTTCTTTGGTATCGTCGATGAAAAAAGTTTCTTCGGCAAGGAGTCCGTTTTCATCGAGCACAAATTCAAAGATTTCGGCATCGGGTTTTCGCATTCCGATTTCTTGGGATAAATAGAATTCTTCAAAACTGTTCTTGAAGCGATCGAATCTTTCTTGCCCCCATTTTTTGGCCAAAAAAGGAATGTGAATGGCATTCGTATTACTCAACAAGAACAGTCGATATTTGTTTTCTCGAGCTAGATTCTCGATGAACTCCAATCGATAGTCCGGAAAGTCCAATAACATACCATTCCATATATCCAAGATTTCTGCTTTTGTGGCCTTCGGATAAACACTGCACATAGCGCTGATAAATTCTTCAGGTGAAATAGCCCCGATCTCAAAATCATCGTTCACTTTTTTCATTTCAGGCGTTATTCTAAGAGTGCCACCGAACTTTTCCGCTTCTCTAAAGATGATCTGCTTATCCAGATTGATGAAAATATCGCCGAAGTCAAAAATGATGTTTTTAATCATTGCGGTAGATGGTTAATGAGTCTGTCAATATTTTTTTTTCATCGATAGATTTTCCTGAAAAGACAGGTGCCTTCAGCCCTTTTTCAAAATTGTGCGTTCCTTTGAAGACCCTTGCCTCATCCCATAAATCTTCATCGATAAAAGCCTGTAAGGTCTTTGCCCCTCCCTCTACAATCATACTCACGATATTCTTTTTGAAAAGTACATTACAAATTTGCCGGGCGTTTTTTTCTTTGAAATCGATTTTTAGGTGTTCCAGATTCTTCGATGCATTGATTTCATTTTTGTTTTCGTTTAAAATATGTGTTCGAACACTTCCATCAAAAATTTTGTAATCGGAAGGCACCTTCAATTCCCTATCGATGACGATTCGAATGGGCGAATTTCCTGCCCAATCGCGAACGTTCAATCTTGGATCGTCTTCCAGAGCGGTATTGGTTCCGATCAAAATGGCCTGCTCTTCCGCACGCCATTTGTGTACGAGTTGCCGCGATTTTTCATTTGTGATCCAAAAAGGTTCGGGATCATTTTTTCTAAGTTTCTTATCGGGGGCGATAAATCCATCTGCGGTTTCCGCCCATTTTAAAATAATATAGGGTCGCTTCTTTTCGTGAAAGGTCAAAAACCGTCTGTGGTGTTCACGGCACGCAGCTTCTAGAATTCCAACTTCAACCACACAACCTGCCTTACGCAGTTTCTGAATTCCCTTGCCGGCAACTTTTTCGTGTGGATCTTGACAGCCAATAACTACTTTGGGGATTTCATTTTTAACAATCAAATCTGCACAGGGGGGAGTGTTTCCATGGTGCGAACAGGGTTCCAAACTAACATATAAGATGGCTTCCTTCAGAAGTGATTTATCTTTGACCGAATTGATTGCATTTACCTCGGCATGATTTCCTCCATAATAACTGGTGAATCCTTCACCAATAATCTTATCGCTATGAACGATTACGCATCCCACCATTGGATTTGGCCAAGTACTGCCCAAACCATTTTTCGCCAATTGAATGGCCCTTGTCATATAAGATTGATCCTCGCTCAATTCATTTAATGATTATCTCTTCAACATGATCTATGGGATAGGTCGAGCCAAAACCGGCAACTTTGTAGACCAATTCCCCTTTGAACTGTACAATTACCTTTCGTTCTAAAAACTGTTTTAAAAGGGATCCCAGCAAATCAACGTTATCGCCATCGACCAACTTGGATGTATCAAAATCGACTGACAATGGTATTACAAACTCATCTTTGGCAGGAACTTTAAACTCCTCGGAAGAAACCTTGGCGACCAAATGATTATCGATGAAGACATCAATATTGTCGGTACGCAACGTGCCTCCCACATGATTGTGGTTTTGAAAAACCGCATTTGCCTTTAAGGCAACCGTACTCAAATCGGCATGAAGCACATCGACTTTATCGACGCGCACAAATTCGGGCTTTTCGGTCAGCTTACATGCCTTTACGATGAAGAGTACGACAATTAACAAAATGGATTTACGCATAAAACAAAGAGCAGGAATTAATGTATATTCACTCCGCAAAAATAGGACTTTAAACGCCACGGATTCGAATTAAAAAGAATGCTTCTTCGAGAGATAAAAAACATATTCCATTTAGAACTCGACGAGCTTTATTCTCAGGGAGAAGTCGATAGTTTTTTCTACCTCTTGATCGAGCACCATTTGAATTTAGAACGGTTCGTTCTTGTCATACACCCTGATATTGTTATTTCTAAGGAAGAGGAACAACCCCTTTTCGAAGCACTGGCACAACTTAAATTGAATCGCCCGATTCAATACATCATTGGGAAGACGACATTTATGGACCTAGAATTTAAGGTAGATGAAAATGTGCTCATTCCCAGGCCGGAAACCGAGGAATTGGTTAGATGGATTTTAAAAGACTGTCAGGTCGTTCCTTTCGATCAGGCTCAAGATAAACTAGCTCGAGCCCCAAAAATTCTCGATATCGGCACCGGCAGTGGCTGTATTGCGATAACGCTCGCAAAATATTTGCCGCACAGCGAAATTCACGCTTTGGAAGTTACCAAGAAAGCATCTGAGGTAGCCATAAGGAACGCTTGTTTTCATCAAGCGGAAATTGCGTTCATTTTTGCGGATATTTTCAAGTGGGATGCCACAGAAAGCGAATATGACATCATCGTTTCGAACCCGCCATACGTACGGGAGACCGAGAAAGAAGATATGTCAAAAAATGTAATCGATTATGAACCGGGGACCGCGTTGTTCGTGCCTGACGAAGATCCATTATTGTTTTATCGACGAATTGTCGAAGTGGCCAAAGAAAATTTAAAGGTCGGTGGGGAACTTTTTTTGGAAATCAATCAATATTTGGCAGCCGAAACGATGGAACTTTTAGAAGCAAATAATTTTAAGGATATTGAACTTCGAAAAGATTTGTTCGGGAATGACCGAATGCTAAAGGGAAGGTTTGATGAGAGGCGTTCGATGCCCGATACCTAACTTTTGTTCAAACGATTTCATTATAGTAGCCGTGACTTGGACGTATTTTGACATTGGGAGTTTGAATTTTGGAATTTATGAGAAGTATCGTAGTTTTTTGTGGAAGTAGTGAGGGCAATGACCCACAAATTTTGAAATCGGCCGAAATTCTCGGACAGACCCTTGCCAAACGAAATATTGCCTTGGTCTACGGGGCTGCCAAGATAGGGGTGATGGGCCGCATTGCTTCAGCTGTCCTCAACGAAGGGGGCAAGGTCATCGGCGTGATTCCTGATTTTTTGATGCTGCGGGAAGTTTATCATGATGGCTTGACCGAGCTGATCATTACAAAGAACATGCATGAGCGAAAATTGAAGATGCACGAATTGTCGGACGGCGTGATTGCTTTACCGGGCGGTTTTGGCACTTTAGAAGAATTTTTCGAAATGATTACATGGGCCCAATTGGGCCTGCATCAAAACCCGATCGGTATTTTGAACACCAACGGATTTTATAACAACCTTTTGAAAATGTTATTGAGAATGGTCGAAAAGGGCTTTTTGAAAAAAGAGCACTACGATATGATTTTGGTGGATGACGATGTAGATGGTCTATTAAAAAAGATGGCCGGGTACAAACCGCTTCCGCTACCCAAATGGATTAAAAAAGATCAGGTTTAAATGGATACGAAACGACAAATAGAATCCCTTCGCAAAGAGCTTCGTGAGCATAACTATAATTACTATATACTCGACAATCCGACCATATCGGATTATGAATTCGATATGAAGTTAAAGGAGCTGCAGGCCTTGGAGGAAAAGCACCCTGAGCTCTTCGATGCATCCTCACCGACGCTTCGAGTGGGTGGCGAGGTGACCAAAAACTTCGAGACCATTAAACACGTGCATCGCATGTATTCTTTAGACAATTCGTACTCCAAGGAAGAATTGAAGGATTGGGAAAAACGCGTGCACCGTATTCTGGGAACCGATCAAGTCGAGTTTACCTGCGAGTTAAAATATGACGGCGCCAGTATTAGCCTCACCTATGAAGAGGGTAAATTGCTACGAGCGGTTACCCGGGGAGATGGCTTTCAAGGTGATGAGGTTACCACCAATGTGAAGACGATTCGCTCGGTACCATTGCAGCTGAAAGGAGACCATCCCCCAAAATTCGATATTCGCGGCGAAATCGTTTTGCCTTTTGAGGGTTTTGCCAAAATGAACGAAGATCGCATAGCGAATGGCGAAGAGCCTTATATGAATCCTCGAAATACCGCCTCAGGTAGTTTAAAATTACAGGATAGCGCCTTGGTCGCACAACGTCCGTTAGAGTGTCTTTTATACCAGATCGTGGGTCAGGATGTCAATATCGAATCACAATGGCAGATGTTGGAAAAAGCACGTAAGTGGGGATTTAAGGTTCCTACAATTGCCAAGCTTTGTAAAACCACGGACGAGGTCTTGGCTTTTGTTGAGGATTGGGAAGAGAAACGGCATGAGTTGCCTTACGAGACCGATGGAGTGGTCATCAAGGTCAATAATTTGAGACAGCAAGATGAATTGGGCCATACGGCAAAAGCACCGCGATGGGCATTGGCGTATAAGTTCAAGGCCGAACAGGTTTCGACGGTTCTCAATGAGATTACCTACCAAGTCGGGCGTACAGGTGCAATTACCCCTGTAGCGAATTTACAGCCCGTATTATTGGCTGGCACTACCGTAAAAAGGGCGTCACTGCATAATGCCGATCAAATTGCAAAATTGGATATCCGTGAGGGCGACACCGTGTTCGTAGAAAAGGGGGGCGAGATCATTCCTAAGATTGTGGGTGTCGATTTGGCCAAGCGCACAGTCGGCTCGAATCCCACCAACTACATTACCGACTGCCCCGAATGTGGGACCGAATTGGTCCGTCAAGAAGGTGAGGCCCAACACTTTTGCCCTAATGATACGGGGTGCCCGCCCCAGATAACAGGCCGTATTCAGCATTTTATTTCGCGTAAGGCAATGGACATCGAAGGTTTGGGCAGTGAGACCGTGGAATTGTTATATAAAGAGGGATTGATATACAATTATGCCGATCTATACACCTTGACCAAGGAACAGATCATGCCTTTGGAACGCATGGCCGAGAAATCTGCCGAGAATTTAATAGCTGGGGTGGAAGCTTCAAAGAATATTCCCTTTGAACGTGTTTTATTTGCCCTTGGCATTCGCTATGTTGGGGAGACTGTCGCCAAAAAATTGGCAAAGGCCTATAAGAATATCGATGCCTTGATGGTTGCCAATGAGCTTGACCTTACCGCTGTTGATGAAATCGGGGAACGTATAGCACAAAGTGTGGTGGAGTTTTTTGGTAATCCTGAAAATGTCGAAATTGTCAATCGATTAAAATCATATGGACTACAATTCTCCCTCTCAGAAGAACAATTGCAGAACCAGACCGATACCTTAAAGGGTAAGTCTTTTGTGGTTTCCGGGGTGTTTGAAAAAGTCAGCCGTAATGAGCTGAAGAAAATGATTGAGGACAATGGAGGCAAGGTGTCCTCTTCGATTTCCTCGAAAACTTCCTATGTGGTAGCCGGCGACAAAATGGGCCCCAGTAAAAAAACCAAGGCCGAAAGTTTGGGTGTTCCGATTATTTCGGAAGATGATTTTTTGAGCATGGTTTAGCACTCGCTATTTCTCTTTGCAAAACGTAGTTTAGCCTGTATGCGGCTATGTGAAATGATTGTACAGTTTCGCATCCAGCGGTTGCTGAATAGACTTTCCGCCATCTTTGGCTTTAAAAATGATGCGTCTCGAGGTCGGGAAAATTGTGGATTTCATGCAATTTTAGGTATTGTAGTCCGTTTTAATTGAATTGAAAGCAATTTTCGAACCAGTTAAAACAAGAAGTTATGAACAAGACCGTGAAAACAATTCTTTTGGTTGTTGGCGTAATCCTTCTCGGTTACGGTATCTATACGATGATTGCCCCCGAGGCGTCTGTGAGCCTGGGAGGATTGAGCGTTGAGGCCCAAGACAATACAAACTCTTACATAACGATCGGCCTGGGTCTTTTGGCTTTGGCGATTAGCTTCTTAGCAGGGAAAAAGGCCTAGCCCGACTTTCTGTTTATTTTGAGCGGGTATTGCCTATTATGGCATCTGCCTCGATTTCGACCAAATAACCTTCGCCAACCAATTTAGCCTCTACCAAAGTGTTGGCTGGGTCAATTCCCCGAAAACGCGCGCCATGTACCTCGGCGACCAATTGCCAATCTTTCAGGTCATTGACGAAGATTCGCGTGCGTACGACATCTCGAAGCGAACTGCCGAAAGATTCGAGAGTGCCCTCGATTTTGTCAAAGATAAAGTGTGCCTGTGCGACAGCATCGTTTCCACCAATTTGCATTGACCCATGAGTGGCCGTCGTACCGGAGACATGAATTTGATCGCCAATTTTGACGGCACGGCTGTATCCCGCGAATTTTTCCCATGCGGTTCCACTATAGATGTGCCGACGGTTCTCAGATTTCCAAACCGGTTCAAAGGGCCTTGGAATATCACCGATATGATGGCTCAAATCCCCGGAAGCCGTCAAAAAAGGTGGTTTGCGATATTCATCACCACAATCCCCAGGTATGGGTAGCAACTCTTTTTGGGCGCCTCGAATGCTGGTAAGATCCTCTTTATCCAATTTGATATCCAGTATTTTTTTATTATCCTCGATGTGCTGACTTTCGCCGAGCCTGGCTCCGATGATGATCGCCGCTACCGTCTCTGACAGTAGCGTATAATGTGTAGCAATATTGGCCATTGACACCTTGTGTTTATCGGCGACTTTTTTGATGGTCCTTAGAAGATTTTGATAAGGTTCCCAGCCACCAGCGGCATCAATGAATCTTTTATATTTCATTTCTGACCAGGTGTTCAATTGATCCGGTAACGGCTCCTTTTCACCCAGCCATTTTTCCGTCAGAAAACCCCCGGCCAAAGTACCGAAGGCCAATAGCTTTATACCATAATCAGTACAGACTTTGGCCATACTTCCACTGGCACGTTGGTCGATCAGCGAGTGGCATACTTGATTGCTCACAATCGGAATTCCACTTGCCAGCGCGATCCGTAAATGGGCCGCATCGAAATTCGTGACACCAATATGTTTGATGAGACCTTCCGTTTTTAATTCCTTTAGGAAGAATAATCCGTCCAACCAACTTGGGTCGGGGTAGTGCCATGCATGAAATTGCAATAGGTCCAATTGCTCTAGTTGCATTCTTTCCAATGCTTTTTCAATTGCGTCGCGCACGTTTTTTTTGTTCAATCGACCGGGCATGGGAACCCATTTGGTCAACAACCGTGCTTTCGGGCCAAGCGGATGTTCATTCTTGAAGGTTCCGCCAATGATTTCACTTGAGCCGTAATGATCGGCCATGTCAAAGGTGGTCAATCCAGCTTCGACATATGGGGCCATATATTGTGATGTAACCTTGGGATCTAAGGTATTTCCAGTACGTTCCATGTCGGCAATTTGCCATAGTCCGGTGACGACTCTTGAAATGGTCAAGCCTGGGGCCAGTTGAACAGTGTCTTGCATAATTATCCGTTTGGAAGTTCTTCGAATTGTTTTTTGAGGTCCGTTCCCTCTTTTTTTAACCGTGTCCATTTGTAGACAAAGATCAAACTTGCCAATGCCATGACAATCAGCCAAATAGGTGTAGAATGGAAGTACCAGGCGCTAAGCTCGGCATTCATGTCTTTATAGGTGTGTATCGTTAAGAACCCGACCAATAAAATGGTGCCGAAAATGCCGATCAGCAATTGCAGCCTTCGGTTTTTTATCACCGAAATGTTATTCGCCAGATCAGGATTTACCTTTTTAAGGGTCAACAAGGTAATGCACATCAACAAAAAGTTGACCATCATTGAGGTCACCATGATATCGATTCCCAAGAAAAAATCTCCAGCGAAATGCGAACCTAAAACTCCTATGCTGGCCATGCTTCCGGCAACGATCAATGCGATATGGGGCGTATTTCTTTTCGGATGGATTTTGGAAATGCCTTTTGGAAAGATACCATCTTTTGCCCAGGCAAACATCAATCGAGAAACCGATAACAACATGGCCGGGAGGTCATTTATCAACGCAATTGCCGCTCCGAGCAGTATGGCGACCCCTAAACCCGGAGGAAGAACATAACTCAACAATCCCGGCGCGCTGATATCCTTTTCCATTGCCTGGGCCGCAACAAATTCCCAAGGTACGATATGGTAGACCGCTGATGCAAACAGAAAATAGAAAAGTCCGACACCAAGAATTGCCAACATGATGGCCTTTGGTAGGTTCTTTGTAGGATTCTTGGCCTCACCCCCCGCTTGGGCAATGGAGTCGAACCCAATGAAACTGGAGAATAACAGGGCTGCGGCAGAAAGGAACACCTTCCAATCAAAATTTGAATTTTTGGCCATCGAAAAACTTACGGTCTCCTCAGGCTTCAAGGCCGAAAGGAAGTCTTGCGAATCATATATCAATCCTGAGCATATGACGATGCTCCCCAATGCGAACATTAAAAACATCATAGGAATCAAGGCGCGCTCATACGATTTCGCGCCTCGGATGTTTACCAAGACAAAGGTCCATACAAGACCCAAGGCCAAGATGACCCGGATCCAGCCGATTTCCAGGGAATGGCTAAGCTCTTCCCATCCCAAATTTGAGGAGACATCACGAATAAAAGGGATTGTGATATAGGCGATCACACCGATGACTATCGATAGCCCGAACCATTGGGAAAAGCTGGCCACAAAACCCAAATACGGATTCAAACCCCGGCTGGCATAAATGTAGCTGCCACCGGCCCTTGGCATGGCCGAGGCCAAAATGGCATAAGCCAGGGCAGCAAGAAGTGCTGGCAGTGCGGCAAAGGCAAAAGCCGGTAGAACGTTAGGTCCGATTCCCGGCACATTTCGCTGAATCATAAAGGGAACGACATTGATGGAAGCTCCGAGCATAGAACAGACACCTGTTGCCGTAAGGGCCAAGAGTCCCATTTGTCGTGTTAATCCGCTCTTTGATTTTTGCCCCATCGAGGGCAAAGTACAAATAGGAGGGTTAGCGTACAAGTCGATTCGAAAACCTATTTTTGTTTTCAACCCTTGGTCAATAGTAAACGATTTATGATCACGAACACCACCAATCGATTTTGGTTTGCCCTTCTGTCGGTATTCGCCTTTATCATTAGGGATAGACGCATGCGCAAATGGTTTTGGGTGCCCATGGTGATTATTGGAATAGGTTTCTTACTACCGCAACATATGATTATACCGGTTAAGGGAGCCACTACCAAAAGTTGGGACGATGCCTCGTTTTGGGCCTATCCCTGGGGTAGCTCGATCACCCACAAGGGCATCGACATATTCGCTGAGCGCGGTACCGATGTGATTGCCTCGACCAATGGAATCGTCATCTATACCCATGAAGGTGGAAAAGGAGGGAAGTCGGTCATGATGTTGGGCCCCAAATGGCGTTTTCACTATTATGCCCATTTGAACGAGATAAAAACCTTTCCTTTAAAACCTATAGGTCGGGGGGCTGTTTTAGGAACCGTTGGCGACACCGGAAACGCCAGGGGCAAGCCGCCACATTTACACTATGCCATTACGACGCCGTTCCCGTATTTTCATTTAAGGGATACGGTGGCCGTTCAAGGTTGGAAAAAAATGTTTCATTTAGACCCTGATATTTGGATAAGAAAGTAGAAAAGTCAGCTCCTCAATAGTTTGGCAAAATTAAAACTTGCCTTGACCAGGTTTTCATAACTGGATTCCATGGCTTCCTTCAAGCTAAAAATACCTGGCACAATTGAAGTTACATAGGTGAGGCCCAACTTACTTTGTTCGTCAACCGATAGGTCTACCCAGCCACACAGGGCCGCAACGGAAATGTTTTTCTTTTTGGCGGAGGCAATGACCCCGGCAATGGTCTTGCCTGAAAGGGTTTGCAGATCCAATTTCCCTTCCCCAGTGATGATCCAATCGGCGCCCTCGATTTCATTGTCAAAATCTGCCAACTCCTTGATAAGCTCGATGCCCGAAGTCAGTTGGCCCTTTAGAAAAATAAAAGCGCCTCCGCCAACCCCTCCAGCGGCTCCAGAACCGGAAATGTCCTGTAGACCCACACCATACTTTTTATTAATGACCTCCGAAAAATTTTGGAGCCCGTCATCCAACAACTCCAATTCACTTTCAGATGCACCCTTTTGTGCCGCATACACTTTGGCGGCGCCATTTTCCCCATAAAAGGGATTTATAACATCGCAGGCAACCTTAAATTTTGAATTATTGATTTCAGCGTGTTTTCTTGATCCATCAATTTGACTTACGTTGATCAGATTGCCTCCGATCGGTTTCAAATTTTTTCCATTTTCATCCAAAAAACGAAACCCCAGAGCGTTAGCCAGACCCATGCCACCATCGTTCGAGGCGCTCCCGCCAATACCCAAAATGATTTCCTTTGCCCCGCGATCCAGAGCATCGGCAATAAGTTCACCGGTGCCAAAAGTGGTGGCGTTCAAACAGTCTTTCTCAGTTTCGTTCAATAATTTAAGACCGGATGCCCCGGCCATTTCAATAAATGCAATGTTGTTTTTATCAGAGTATAGATAGCTGGCCTGAACAGGTCTAAAAAATGGATCGTTAACGGTTATGGAAATCTTCTGGCCCTGTAAATAATGGTCAACCACATCGATGGTGCCATCACCTCCATCGGCCAATGGCATTTTTTTGATTTCAGCATTTTTGATGGCCATTCGCAAACCTTTCTCTACAGCATCACAAAATTCAAATCCGGTCAGAGATCCTTTGAATTTATCAGGGGCGATTACGAATTTCATAACAGTTGATCAATGTCATTTACGAATTAATCGAAAGATACTTAAAAGCACCATGGCCTCAAAGAAATGAACTTAACCTAGATTTTCTTTTTGTATGGAGTGTGTGGTTACAAAGTAAATTCCGTTATTTTTGAAGAACGTGTATCACCCGCCAAATAACAATCCCATATGAGTGAAGCTAAATTAAAAAAGGCCCTTGGCCCATTAATGCTATGGGGCTTGGGTGTGGGGTATGTGATTTCGGGTATGTATTTCGGCTGGAATCTGGGCCTTGCCGAGGGCGGTACCTACGGCCTTGCAATCGCCACTGTCTTTATTATCATCATGTATGTTACCTTCACCTTTAGCTATACTGAAATGGCCTGTGCCATCCCGAAGGCTGGGGGTGCTTTCGAATATGCCAATCGAGGTTTGGGAAAGCATCTGGGTTTTGTGGCCGGTATCGCCCAAAACATTGAGTTTATCTTCGCCCCACCTGCCATCGCGGCGGCGATTGGTGCGTACTTGAATTTGGTTTATCCTTCCATTGATTTGATGGTTTTTGCAATAGGGGCCTATCTGATCTTTACCGTAATCAATATCCTTGGGGTGAAGTTGGCGGCCTCGTTCGAACTGATTATCACGGTTCTGGCAGTCATTGAATTGCTGATTTTCGCGGGAGTGACATTACCCGAATTCCAGTTGAACAATCTGCAGATGAACCCGCTGCCGAATGGTTATGAGGGAATCTTCGCGGCAATACCGTTCGCAATTTGGTTTTTCCTGGCCATTGAAGGGGTTGCCAATGTGGCGGAGGAGGCCATCAATCCCCAGCGAAGTATTTTGATTGGTTTTGGATCCGCCATTTTGACCTTGGTCGTTCTCTGCATTTTAACGTTTACCTCTGCGGTAGGGGTAGCCGGTTGGGAGGCGGTCGTATATCCTGAGGGAAGTGATCTGGCATCCGATTCACCTTTGCCGCTTGCACTTTCACAGGTAGTCGATAGCGGACATTTTTTATATAAGTTGTTGGTGGGGATTGGGCTTTTAGGTCTGATAGCTTCCTTTCATGGCATTATTTTGGCCGGGGGTAGGGCCACTTTCGAGTTTGGCAGAAAAGGCTATGCCCCAAAGTATTTGGGAAAGGTGCACAGTAGATTTAGAACCCCCACAAATGCCTTGATTGCCAATACGGTTGTCGGTATCGTGGCTTTGTTTACAGGTGCTACGGGTGAAATTATTACCATAGCCTGTTTTGGTGCCTTGGCCCTTTATATCGTTTCGATGTTTTCCTTTTTTGCCCTGCGCAAAAAAGAACCCGAAATGGTACGACCTTTCAAGGTGCCCCTGTTTCCTGCATTCCCCTTTGTGGCATTGATTATCGCCTCGGTCGCCTTATTGGCAATGGCATATTATAATCCGATGTTGGCAGCTATATTTTTCGCAATTGTTGGCATTTCATATTTATATTTCCTTCTGTTTCTAAACAAAAAAATGAAGTAACTTTCGGTATGGATAAGAATGAAATTATCAAAAGGGTAAAAGAAAGCAATCATTCCAAGGTAAAGGTCGCAATCGTGGATATCGATGGGGTTTTACGTGGAAAGTTCATGCATAAGGATAAGTTTCTATCCGCCATGGAAAATGGATTTGGATTCTGTTCCGTTGTCTTCGGATGGGATATGGTCGACGGCGACTATGACAAGGACACTGATATCAAGATAACAGGTTGGCACACGGGTTACGGCGATTTTGATGCCCAAGTCGATTTAGGCACATTTCGCACCGTTCCGTGGGAAGATGATGTTCCCTTTTTTCTGGTCGATTTTGGGAGCGATAAATCCGAAGATCTTGCGGTATGCCCGCGAAGTCTTCTGAAAAAAGTTATCTCAAAGGCGGAGGAAATGGACTTTGCCCCCATGTTTTCCCAAGAGTTCGAATGGTTCAATTACCGGGAGACTTCCGATTCATTGGCGGAAAAGAACTATCAAGATATTCGACCTTTGACACCCGGTATGTTCGGATATTCCATTTTGAGAATGTCAGAGAATTCCAATTACTTCGATGACCTGTTTACTTTGTTGGAAGCCTTTAATGTGCCTTTGGAAGGACTTCATACCGAAACAGGTCCTGGGGTTACGGAAGCCGCGATTCAATATAGCGACATTTTGGAGGCCGCCGACCGGGCTGTACTTTTTAAAACTTCCGTAAAGGAAATTGCCTATCGCCATGGAATCATCGCAAGTTTTATGGCGAAGCAGACAAGTGCGCTTCCGGGTTGTGGTGGGCACATTCATCAAAGTCTTTGGGATTCGAAAAAGAAGGAAAACCTCTTTTACGATGAAAAGTACGAGAATCAGATGAGTGAAACGATGAAGAGCTATTTAGCGGGGCAGTTAAGATGCCTCCCGGAAATTCTTCCCATGTTCGCGCCGACCATAAATAGTTTCAAAAGATTGGTTGTCGGGGCTTGGGCGCCCATAAACCAAACCTGGGGCAATGATAACCGAACCTGTTCGCTAAGGGTATTGGCTTCGGGTAAAAAATCCACCCGAATTGAGCATCGTGTTGTGGGGTCGGATGTGAATCCGTACTTGGCAATGGCCGCATGCTTGGCAAGCGGACTATATGGCATCAAAAACAAATTGAAACTGGATACACCTCAGACAAAGGCCAATGGTTATGAAGTGAAAAAAGGAATATTGCCGTCGAACCTATGGGATGCCTCCCAAAAAATGAAAGACTCCAAAATTGCCAAGGAACTCTTCGGAAACGAATTTGTCGATCACTTCACAAAAACCCGTGAATGGGAATGGAAACAATTTTCCAACGAAGTGACCGACTGGGAGAAGAGGCGGTATTTCGAAATCATCTAAAAAATGGACTTCACCAAAATCCACACCTTTAATTTTCCCTGCCCAATTCGCTTTGGCGCAGGCGCCAGCAACGAATTGGCCGATTACTTGAAAGACCAAGACCTATCAAAACCCTTGTTGGTGACCGATGGTACGGTTGCCGAACTTTCTTTTTTTAAGGAAATAAAGGACGATTTGGAGCAAAAAGGATTAAGCACTGAAGTTTTCAGTAAAATGCATAAAAACCCCGTGAAGTCCGATGTGCTGAAAGGTGGGGATGCCTATCAAGAAACGAATAGGGATTGTATTGTCGGTATTGGAGGGGGAGTAGCCTTGGATGTGGCCCGTGCCATTGCTTTGCGGATTAACCACAAAAGGGATTTATTCGATTACGATGATTTGATCGGCGGAGATAAATATGTGACCGAAGACGTGCCGCATTTTATTACCATTCCGACTACTGCCGGTACGGGAAGTGAAGTAGGTCGTAGTGCTATCATTTCTGAGGATGAATCAAAAAAGAAACGGATTCTTTTCAGTCCGAAGTTGATGGCAAAAATCGTTTTTGCCGATCCGCTACTTACGATGGAATTACCACCGTTCATAACAGCCGCCACCGGAATGGATGCCCTGACACATAATATGGAGGCATATTTGGCCAAAAATTATCACCCGATGTGTGATGGAATTGCACTGGAGGGCATCGCCCTGATTGCCGATTCTTTGGAGGCGGCCACGCACAACCCAGATGTGGAATCACGTTCCAAAATGCTTTTGGCCTCTTTGATGGGTGCGGTTGCCTTTCAAAAGGGATTGGGTGTGGTGCATAGTTTGGCGCATCCGCTATCAAGTCTGCTCGACACCCATCACGGATTGGCCAATGCGGTGAATTTACCTTACGGTATGCGATTCAACTATGGGGGTTCTGAAAATCGATTCAACAAAATGGCCGATGCCTTCGGCTTGGGCAATAGCAATGGCGATAGGGTTGTAGACCATCTTTTTGAAATGAACGATAAACTGGGCATGCCTACCAAACTGACCGAAATAGGAGTAGAGCAAACCCATATCGAAGAACTTTCCGATTTGGCAAACGCCGATTTTTGCCATCCGAACAATCCGAAGCCGGTATTAAGGGAAGATTTTAGAAATCTCTATCTAGAGGCGCTATGATCAAAATCGGAATTTCAGCCTGCTTTCTATATCCTGATAGGGAAAGAATAGTCTTTGGACCCAAATCGTTGACCTATATCGAAAATGATATGGTCAATTACCTGACTAAAAAGGGCATCCTTCCGATTTTGATCCCGGATGTCGGTGAGGAACTGTTATACGATATCCTATCAGAAATAGACGGATTTGTTTTTCAGGGTGGAAACGATTTGGCCCCGGAAAGCTACGGGGAACAGCCGATCGGAAGATGGAAAGGCGATGCGTATCGTGATCAATATGAGCTAAAGATTTTGGACTATGCCATAAAGAATTCAAAACCTGTATTTGGAATATGCAGGGGGATGCAGCTGATGAACGTTTATTTCGGGGGAACACTTTATCAGGACACTGTAACGCAGAGTCCCGATGTCGAAGAGCACCGCTCGGCCGAATTGTACGACACCATAAAACACCCCATTGAATTTGAGGAAGGAACCTTTTTGGCGAATCTATATTCCGATGAAAAAAAACCATATGTGAATACGGTACATCACCAAGCCGTAAAGGACTTGGGAAATGATTTGGAGGTCTATGCAACTTCGCCAGACGGACTCATAGAGGCATTTGGCTACACGAAAGAACCCGAAGGCAAGGTGTTCGGGGTTCAGTGGCATCCCGAATTTTCCCCAACCTTGGGGTCGGCGGTAATAGATGAAGATAAACTTTACGAAGCTTTTTTAAAACACATTAAGTGAGAACAATGCAGATAAAGAATCCGGCGACGGATAAAATCATAGCTGACCTGCATGGGACTTCGGAACACGAATTAGGCATAAAACTTGAGTACCTTCGTGAGGGCCAAAAAGCATGGTCACAAAAATCGGTTTCAGATAGATTGGACTGTGTCATCCGCTTCGGTAAATTGATTCAAGAAAATGTCGATGCGTTGGCAGAAATACTGACCTCGGAAACCGGCAAACCCTTACAGCAATCGTTGAATGAAATCAAGGGTGCGCAGAATCGAATCGAACACTTAAAGCAAAATGCAGTAAAGTGGTTGGCCCCGGAAACTTTGGTCGATTCGGGAAATACCCATGAAAAAATCGTTTATGAGCCCCTGGGAGTCATCGCTAATATTTCTGCATGGAATTTTCCCTATAACGTGGGTTACAATGTTTTTCTTTATGCATTGGTCGCCGGTAATTCGGTATTGTATAAACCATCTGAATTTGCTTCCTTGACGGGAAAACAATTCGGAAAATATTTGTGGGAAGCCGGAATCCCTGAGAGTGTATTTCAATGTGTAATCGGGGACGGAAGTCTGGGTCAACAAATATTGGAAGCCGATCTCGACGGCTACTTTTTTACGGGATCTCATGCTACCGGATTGCATATTGCCAAAACGGTCGCCCATAAATTGGTTCCTCTGCAATTGGAATTAGGGGGTAAAGATCCGCTCTATATCATGAACGATGTCGCCGATGTAAAACAAGCGGCCATCAATGCGGCCGAAGGCGCTTTTTACAACAACGGACAAAGTTGTTGTGCCGTAGAGCGGATTTATGTTTCACATATGATTTATGATGAGTTTATGGCGGCATTTGTTGAAGAAGTGAAATCCTATAAAATTGGAGATCCCAGTAGTTTGGAGACCTTTATCGGCCCGTTGACCCGCAAACCACAAATCGAGATTTTAAAAAATCAGGTGGCCGATGCAGTCGGGAAGGGCGCAACTCTTCTGGCCGGAGGAAAAGAAATGGACGGTCAAGGCTATTTTTTCGAACCGACGGTCTTGGCCGATTGTACCCATGACATGGAGGTCATGAAAGCGGAATCTTTTGGCCCGATAATCGGAATCCAAAAAGTGGCTTCCGATAAAGAGGCTTTGAATTTGATGGCCGATACCGAATACGGATTGACCGCTGCCGTTTTTTCCTCGAATGGGGAAAAGGCAATGAGAATCTTGAAAGAATTGAATGTGGGTACCGCCTATTGGAATTGTTGCGACCGCGTGAGCCCGAATGTACCTTGGTCGGGTCGGAACAATTCCGGTTTAGGTTCAACACTATCTTCACAGGGCATTCGTGCTTTTGTTCAGCCCAAAGCCTATCATTTAAGGCCCTAATATGGAGATGCCTAAAAACTATTCGGAATTTGAGCGCACTTTGTCGAATGGTGGTCCGGCTGAAACTTGGTCGGACGCTTTAAAGGCCTTATGGTACGATGCCAAAGGTGATTGGAATGCTTCTCACGAAATCGCTCAAGAAATGCACGGTGGTCTTGGCAGTTGGATCCATGCCTATCTACACCGAAAAGAAGGTGATGAATGGAATGCCGGCTATTGGTATCGCCAAGCTGGGAAACCCTTCCCTAAAATCAGTTTAGGGGAGGAATTGCATGAATTGGTAACTCATATCTTAAAAAGCTAAACAGAGATACTTACTCCGCCCGCAGTTTTGTTTTTGGCACTGTCAAAATAAAAATCAATTCTTCCCAGATTAATGCCAAAACACCCAACCTGGTTGACGAGAACATCTTTATCCATCTGATTTTTAACGATTGTCGGTTTGTCCAGGAAAGTGTGGGTGTGGCCGCCAATAATCAAATCGGTATACTCGGTTTGTGCCGCCAAGCCCAAATCTGAAGGCCTCTCCTCATTTTTATAGGTATAACCTAAATGCGAAAGGCAAATGATCAGGTCACAATTCTTTTTGGTCTTTAGTTCGGCCTCAATGTCTTTGGCGATTTCATAGGGGTGAAGATATCGGGTTTCCTTATACAGCTTTTTGGTCACAAGTCCATCGAGTTTGATTCCCAATCCATACACTCCGATTCTGAGCCCATCGATCTCATAAATGTGGTAGGGTTCTGTCAGGCCGTCCATGATAGTGTTCGAGAAATCGTAATTGGCCGAAAGCATTTTAAAGGTTGCATGTGGCATTTGGGCCAACAATCCTTCAAGGCCATTGTCAAAGTCATGATTGCCGATAGTTGCGGCATCGTATTTTAATTTGCTCATCAATTTGAACTCCAATTCCCCTCCATAAAAATTGAAGTAGGGGGTACCCTGAAAAATATCACCTGCGTCAAATAACAAGGTATTGGCGTTTTCTATACGGATTTGTTCTACCAAAGTCGCCCGTCGGGCCAATCCCCCAAGGTTTGGATACCGACTGTGGCTTTTTGGAAAAGTATCTATATGACTATGTACATCGTTGGTATGGAGAATGGTCAAATGTTTTTTTGAATTTGAAACACAAGAAGCTTGCCCCCCCAATGCTATCAACGCAGAGGCGGCCGAGGTTTTTTTTATGAATTTTCTTCTATTCATTTTTAGATTATAATGCTCATAATTCAAACTTGCGCTGGAACCTACTTTTTCACTTTCATGATCCTATCATCTACTTCGGCATAAATCGTATCTTTCTTTTTAAAATAGTCGATAATGGCGTTTCTGATAAAATAGTCGATATCGGTGAACGAGAGCCCATCCTTAAAAAAACCCATATTATCGCCCCCAGTGACCAAATAACTGCTGGTGGCCACAAAATAATTTCGATTCCTGTCGAAGGGCTTTCCTTGAATTTTCAACTCTTTTACCGAATCATTTTTGTCAATTATGATTTGAAGGCCGGCCACTGGGTGAGCTCTTCCCGACTCGATAACAAATTTGGCCAATTCAAGAACCGATTCCCCGCTGAGTTCCACCACGGTAATCGCATTTTCGAAGGGCATTACCTCATAGGCGGTTCTGGCCGAAACATTGCCTTTCGATATTATTGAACGAATTCCGCCGTGATTGAACAAGACTAAATCGACCTCGTTGCCGGTTCTTGACTTGAAGATCGGATTTGATTGCTCTAAAAGTAGGTCTGCCATAAGGTTTCCGGCGGAAGTGTTATAACGCCCGTCATCTTTGGTCAACATCTTTGGGGCATATGCCAAAGTGCTATCCAATATGGCATTGATTCGGTTGTGGTAAGGCGTAATAAAACTATCGATCTCTGCATTCTTTGCTACAGAGCTGTCCAAGGTAATTTGTTTCCCTGCGATTTCGTGGATGCCGACATCCCGTTTACAGGAACTGAAAACACAAATTGTTAGAAAAACAACAAATTGTGTTATTTTTAAAAAATTGAAGTGCCTATCTTCGCAAAACAATTGCATGTAGAATTCTTTACATTTGTGAAGAAATGTAAAAGTACATGTTTAAGGGAATAAAAGATAAATTCAAGCATAAATCAGCGGTTAAATTTTTGAACGAGGCGCTGAAAAAGCCAGCTCAGACTGTTCAGCGCACTAGAGGTATTACCTCATTGGCATGTTTGGTGGATTTAGACAATTTTGATGATGCGAATTTATTTTATGAGTTTGTCGATGATTACAAATTGAGACCAAACGCGGTTAAGATTATAGGCTACAAGAGCTTCTATGACAAAAACTCACCTTATTCGACCCCCGTCTTTTCAGATAAGGACTTAGGTTGGAACGGAGAGATAGAAAATAGTTATTGCCATGAGTTTTTGAGCCGGGAATATGATCTTTTGGTGAATTATTACACACAAGAGAATCTGATGATCCAGCTTATGAGCGTTAAAACGAAAGCTAGGGTCCGTGTTGGTTTTAAGGAGGTAGATCAAATTTATAACGACATCATTTTGGATTCCCCGATGAAAGACTTTAAAACGTTCAAATCTGAACTAAAAAAGTATTTGGGGGTATTGAACGAAATAGACCGAGACCGATGAGGAAATTAATGGGTACGGGAGTTGCACTTGTGACCCCGTTTAACAGCGATATGTCAATAGATACCGATGCCTTGATACGTATCGTCAACTATTGTATCGATGGTGGGGTCGATTATTTGGTGGTCTTAGGGACCACTGGGGAATCGGTTACCTTGAACAAGGCTGAAAAATTATTGGTCATGGAGACGGTCGTGAAGGCCAATGCTGGAAGATTGCCCATGGTTTTGGGCATTGGCGGCAATAGTACTTTTCGAATCGTCGATGAGGTCAAGGCCTTCGAGTCTGAGCATTTTTCTGCGATACTTTCGGTATCCCCTTACTACAATAAACCGACACAAGAAGGTATTTACCAACATTTCAAGGCCATCTCAGAAGTTACTGATAAGCCGATTATTTTATATAATGTACCCGGTCGTACCGGTAGTAATATGTTGCCAGAAACCACCTTGAGATTGGCCAATGACTTCAATAACATTGTTGCAATCAAGGAGGCGTCAGGTGATATGGTACAGATACAACAGCTTATCAAACACAAACCTGATGATTTCATGGTTATTTCCGGTGACGATATCATGGCATTGCCAACGGTTCTGGCAGGTGGTGATGGAGTGATTTCCGTACTTGGGCAAGGGATTCCGGCAGTATACTCGAAGATGATACGCCTGGCACTGGATGGGGATGTCAAGGAAGCCTATGATTTGCACTACCAACTTCAGGACGGTATGAAGCTTATTTTCAAGGAGGGCAATCCCGCTGGAATCAAAGGTATTTTCGAGCTATTAGGACTGTCAAAGGCCGTTGTAAGACTCCCGTTGGTCGAACCATCTACAGGTTTAAAAGCCGAACTTTCTTCTTTTATAAAGCCTTTTGCAAAGATTCTGGCCTAATCTTGCCGTTGGAATCTATAGTTAAAGTTTGCTAAAATCCTGATTTGGTGGTAGAAATCCCCCTAAATTCGGAGAATGAAAAGTTTTTTAAATCCATTGATTATAATTAATTTTGCAAAATGTTTTTTAAAATGAGGTCGTTAATACTTCCCATTCTGGTGTTGGTACTGTTGTTGTCGTGTAATGAGTACCAAAAAGTGCTCAAGAACACCGATATCAAGGCAAAAAATGAATTGGCCAAAAAATATTATGATGCCCAGGACTATAAGAGGGCCAATCGCCTGTATGAACAAATTGCCCCAAAGTATGCGGGTAAGCCCCAAGGTGAGCGAATTATGTTCTTTTTGGCCAATACCTATTTTCAACGAGGTGACTACAATATGGCGGGCTATCAATTCGAACGATTTATAAAACAATACCCTCAGAGCGACAAAGTACCCGAAGCTGCTTTTTACGGGGCCAAAAGTTACTATCAACTTTCCCCAAACTATTCTTTGGATCAAACCGATACCGACAAGGCATTGGCGAAACTGCAGACTTTTATCAATGCTTATGGGGAATCACAGTTTTTTGACGAGGCCAATGAAATGGCAAAAGAGTTGACCACGAAAAAAGAACGAAAGGCCTTTGAGATTGCCAAGCAATACAACAAACTTGGAGAATTTCAATATACCCTTTTAAAATCGGCGGTAGCCTCATTGGATAATTTTATTTCCGACTATCCAGGTTCAATATTTAGGGAAGAGGCGCTATATCTTAAAATCGAGGCCACAACGAATTTGGCCCTGAACAGTTTTGATTTCGTAAAACAAGAGCGATTGAAAAGCGCCAAAGCATCCCATGCAACACTTTTTAAGAATTTTCCCGAGACACAGTTTGCCAAGAAGGCCGATGATTTGTTGAAAAAAATAAATAGGGAGTTAGAGGATTTCGTGCAACCTGAAATTACAAGCACTAAATAAATTAGTAAATCATGAACATGAACGATTTAAAAAATTCCAAGGCGGCCGTCAGTACAAAGACGATAAACCGAAATGAATTCGATGACAAAACAGAAAATATCTACGAAGCCATTTCGATTACCGCCAAAAGAGCCATACAAATCAACTCCGAAATAAAGAAGGAATTGTTGGAGAAGCTTGAGGAATTTGCCACCTATAGTGATAGCTTGGAAGAGGTCTTTGAAAATAAGGAGCAGATTGAGGTTTCGAAGTTCTACGAAAAGCTGCCTAAACCACATGCCTTGGCCATTGAAGAATGGTTAATGGACAAAATATACTACCGAAATACGGAGAAAGAAGATCAGGCCTAGATACTGATCGAAGTGTGGGATTATTTTTTATGGAGTATTTTTGATGCATTGCGAGGCAAATTTTTAAGCATAGCAGAGCTACGGTTCGAAATTTTAACGAAGTAATGCGCAAAGAGACAATTGGAACATTTCAATTCAGTATCCTATGTTGAGCGGAAAGAGAGTCCTCTTAGGCATTACCGGAGGTATCGCCGCTTATAAGACTACCTTTCTCGTTCGCCTATTTATAAAAGCTGGAGCCGAGGTCAAAGTAATCATGACCGAAAGTGCCAGCTCTTTTGTTTCTCCCCTTACCCTGGCCACCCTTTCGAAGAATGCTGTGCTGACGAATTTCGTTCAGGAGGAAGAAGGCAGCGTTGATTGGAACAATCATGTAGAACTGGGCCTTTGGGCCGATGTGATGGTAATCGCACCGGCTACGGCCAATACGCTTTCCAAAATGGCCAACGGGGCCTGTGATAACCTTTTGTTGGCATCCTATCTTTCGGCCAAATGTCCTATATATTTCGCTCCCGCAATGGATTTGGATATGTATAAACATCCATCTACAAAAGCCTCTTTTGAGAAGTTGGAATCATTCGGAAATACCATGATTCCGGCCGAAACAGGGGAACTGGCAAGTGGATTGTATGGAGAGGGTAGAATGGCCGAACCCGAAGAAATTCTGAAATTCATCGAAAATCACCTTGCTTCAGGGCAACCCTTAAATGGTAGGAAAGTCTTGATTACTGCCGGCCCAACCTATGAAGCAATCGATCCGGTAAGATTTATAGGGAACCATTCCTCAGGAAAGATGGGATATGAATTGGCCCATAAGGCCGCCTCTCTTGGCGCGGAGGTCGTTTTGGTTTCCGGCCCTTCAAATTTAACGATTGCAAACAATCGTATAAAATTGGTCAAAGTAATTTCTGCCGAAGAAATGTACCAGGCCGTGCATGAACATTACGAGAATACTGATATTGCCATTTGTGCTGCCGCCGTAGCCGATTATAAGCCCAAAACCAAAGCCGACCAGAAAATAAAGAAATCCGCAGACGATTTGACGATTCCATTGGTAAGGAATAAAGACATTCTTTTTTCCCTTGGGGAACAAAAGAAGAACCAGTTCTTGGTAGGCTTTGCCCTCGAGACCGAGAATGAGGAGGAAAATGCAAAAAAGAAACTTAAGAAAAAGAATCTCGATGCAATTGTGCTAAATTCCCTTAATGACGAAGGGGCGGGCTTTGGAAAGCCTACCAACAAAATCACCTTTATAGACAAGAATTTGACGATTAAAGCGTTTGAACTAAAGACAAAGGCCGAAGTCTCGGCCGATATTTGGGGCGAAATCGTAAAACGAATTCATGGGTAAAACACTTTCCGTTCTTGCAGGTATGCTCTTGGCCCTCACGACCTGGGCCCAAGAACTGAATTGCACGGTTACAATTAATTCGGACCAAGTGGCGCAAACCAATCAGCAGGTTTTCAAAACCTTGGAGCGCTCCCTAAACGATTTTGTCAACAAGAATAAATGGACGAATCGCATTTATCAGGAAAATGAACGCATCAATGCCCAGATGTTCATCACGATTACCGAATATGAGTCGGATCGGTTCAAGGGCAATATTCAAATTCAGTCCTCAAGGCCCGTCTTTAATACATCTTATGAAACGCCGATTTTTAATTATAAGGACAATCGGCTAAACTTTGAGTACATTGAATTCCAGCCCTTGATTTTCAATGAAAACAATTTTGATTCGAACCTCGTGGGAGTAGTGGCCTACTACATATATATCATACTTGGGCTCGATGCGGATACATTTTCTTTGGAGGGAGGAACGGAACATTTTAGAAAGGCACAACAGATAACCACACAGGCACAAGGTAGTAACTTTGCAGGATGGAGTCCTTCCGCCACCGAGAATAGAACTCGTTTCGATCTCGTAGATGACCTGCTATCAAATACTTTTCGCGAGTATCGAATTGCGATGTACAACTATCATCGTAAGGGTTTGGATATCATGGGAGACAACAACAGTACGGCCAAGCAGGTCATTGCCGGTACAATGAAACTTTTTGAGACCTTGACCAAAAGAAGACCCAATGCCTTTTTGATCACCACTTTTTTCGATGCCAAATCAGAAGAGATCCAGAATATTTTTTCAGACGGCCCTAAAGTCGATATTGTCAGCCTTAAGGAGACCTTGAACAATATTGCCCCGCTTTATTCCAGCACTTGGAATGACATCAAGTACTGATCGAGCCATCACTGACAATTCATCAAGCTTTGTATATCTTTGTTCTCCTTAACGTGAACAAAAGTGCTGAGTAACCTTTCCATTAAAAATTATGCCCTGATCGATCGACTCAATGTGTCTTTCGACAAAGGTTTTACTTGTATAACGGGGGAGACCGGGGCCGGTAAATCCATTTTGTTGGGCGGACTTTCCTTGGTACTAGGCAAACGTGCAGATCTTTCCACCTTGAGGGACAGTGGTCATAAGTGTATCGTCGAAGCGGAGTTCGATATAAAGGATTACCGCCTAAAACCGCTTTTTAAGGCTAATGATCTTGACTATGAAGATTTGACGATCATACGCAGGGAAATCCATCCGACGGGAAAATCAAGAGCCTTCGTAAATGACACCCCGGTCACGCTTGATGTACTTTCCCGCTTGGGGAATAGGTTGATAGATGTGCATTCACAACATCAGACCCTACAATTGGCCAATAATGATTTCCAGTTGAAATTGTTGGATGCGCTGGCAAAAAACAAAAATTTGTTGAGTGGATACTCACAAGAACTTGAAATCTACAAGAATGCTTCAAAAGAGCTACAGCAATTGATTGATATTCAGAATAATGCAAATAAAGAATTGGATTATAACAGTTTTTTATTGAACGAACTTTCTGAAGCAAATCTCGAAGCTGAGTCCCTGTCAACATTGGAAGAACGTTATGGGCAATTGAACAATGTTGAAACAATTATGGATCATCTCTCAAAAAGCCATCGATTGATTTCCGATGAACAGATCGGGATTTCAACATTGCTGGGCGAGTTGAAGCAAATTTCAAACAGACTGGCTGATTTTGGCAATAGCTATACCGACCTGCATGATCGGATCAACTCGGCATCTATCGAAATGGATGATATTTCATCTGAGGTGGAAGGTTTGCAAGAAAATTTGGAAGCAGACCCACAATTGTTGGAAGAAATCAACGCCAAGCTCAAGCGTATTTATGACCTGCAGAAAAAACATGGCGTTCAAGAAATTTCAGAATTGATCGAAGTTCGCGATGAATTGGCTCGTAAGGTTGGAGTTACCGAGAATATTGAAGAACAAATTCAGAAGAAACAAAACCTTCTTGGCCAATTGAAGGAATCTTTGGAGAATCGGTCCCAAAAAATTAGGGAAAGGCGAAAAGCGATTATTCCCAAATTGCGGGATCAATTAATCCAAAATTTGACGGCATTGGGCATGCCTAGTGCATCCTTTAGAATTGAGGTAGTGCCCTCAGAAGACTTCAAGCATAACGGAAAGGATGATTTGACCTTCTTGTTCTCTGCGAACAAGGGCAGTGAATTTGGTGAACTCAAAAAAGTAGCCTCAGGGGGAGAGCTCTCTCGCATAATGCTCACCATCAAATCTATCTTGGCGAGGTACGAGCAATTGCCAACGATGATGTTCGATGAGATCGATAGTGGGGTCTCGGGCGAAATTTCAAATAAAATGGGGGATATCATGATGGAAATGAGTAAGACAATGCAGGTTTTTTCCATTACGCACTTACCTCAGGTCGCCTCAAAAGGGCATCACCATTTTAAGGTTTTCAAGGAAGAGGAAGGCGGGTCGACGAACACACAAATGCGAAAACTGAATGATGGTGAAAGGGTAGTGGAGCTTGCCGAAATGTTGGGCGGCAAAGAACTATCCGACTCAGCTTTGGCACACGCTCGACAGCTGTTGAACTAGCCGTAAATTCTGAAAAGACAAGTTCGAAACTCCAAATTCCGGTATGGGATATGATGCTTGGAATTTACATTTTTACGCGCCCATTGTGTTAAAACTGCCTATAAATTTTTAATATCTTTGCCCTCTCAACACAAGAACCTGAACACTATGTCATATAATCTTCTCAAAGGAAAAAAAGGAATCATTTTTGGCGCTTTGGATGAAAATTCCATTGCCTGGAAAACGGCTGAACGCGTACATGAAGAGGGTGGAGCCTTCGTTTTGACCAATGCCCCCATCGCTATGCGCATGGGCCAAATCAAGGTGCTGGCAGAAAAGACGGGTTCTGAAATAGTTCCCGCCGACGCCACCCTAGAGGAGGATTTGGACAATTTGGTGGCGAAATCGATGGAAATTCTTGGCGGCAAGATTGACTTCGTATTACATGCCATCGGTATGTCGGTCAATGTTCGCAAGGGACGGGCCTATACCGATGAGAAATACGATTTCACCCAAAAAGGGTGGGATGTTTCCGCGCTTTCCTTTCATAAGGTTATGCAGAGTCTGCACAAGGCGGATGCGATGAACGAGTGGGGCAGTATTGTGGCATTGACGTACATGGCCGCCCAAAGAACCTTCCCAGATTACAATGATATGGCCGATAACAAGGCCTATTTAGAATCGGTTGCCCGCAGTTTTGGCTATTTCTTCGGAAAAGAAAAGAAAGTACGTGTAAATACCATTTCTCAATCCCCGACTGCAACAACCGCCGGACAAGGAATAAAAGGCTTTGATGGATTTATCTCCTATGCCGAGAAAATGTCGCCCCTTGGCAATGCAACCGCAGAAGACTGCGCCGATTATACGATTACCCTATTCTCTGATTTGACCAGAAAGGTCACCATGCAAAATCTTTTTCATGATGGCGGATTTTCGAACACAGGAGTCAGTCAAGAGGTAATCGATAAATTTTCGTAGGTTCTAAACATGAACCTTTCTTTCTCCTTTGTAATTCCTGTTTACAACAGACCTGAAGAAATTCGGGAGCTATTGGAGAGTTTGGTACGACAAGTCTGCGACATTTCTTTTGAGGTTGTTGTTGTTGAAGACGGCTCTTCGCTAAGCTCGAAAGAGGTAGTCGATGAATTTGCCGGTCGACTTTCCATATCCTATTTCGAAAAGGAGAATTCGGGCCCGGGTGCTTCTCGCAACTATGGTATGGAGAAGGCCAAGGGCAATTACTTTATCATTTTAGACTCTGATTGTGTTCTTCCATCCAACTATTTGACCGAAGTCAAAAAATCACTTGAAGAGAGGTTCGTGCACTGTTTTGGAGGTCCTGATACGGCCCACGAGTCTTTTAGCCCAGTTCAAAAAGCGATCAACTATGCGCTGACTTCACTATTGACGACAGGAGGTATTCGCGGTAACAAAAATTCATTTGACAAATTTCAACCCCGTAGTTTTAACATGGGCATTTCAAAGGAGTTGTTCAATGAGGTGGGCGGATTCGGGAAAATTCACCCCGGTGAGGACCCCGACCTTAGCTTTCGAATCTGGAAGCAGGGCTATGAGTCCAAATTGATACCCGATGCCTATGTCTATCACAAAAGAAGAATCGACTGGAACAAGTTTTACACACAAGTCAATAAATTTGGCAAGGTCAGGCCTATTTTAAATAAATGGCACCCCGAAACAGCCAAAGTGACGTATTGGTTTCCCACTTTTTTCTGTCTTGCATTTTTGGTTTCCGTCATTCTATATTTTTTAAATATCAGGCTACCTATTATACTCGTCGCTTCTTATTTTGTATTGATTTTGATCGATTCATTGGTCAAAAACAAAAGCCTTTTGGTAGCGGTTCTCTCAATCGTAGCGGTAATCATTCAATTTGTCGGCTATGGACTTGGTTTTTTAAAATCAACCTTCTTGGTTAACTTTAGCAAAAAGAAGCCAGAAGAGCTCTTTCCAAATCTATTCTTTAAATAAAGTCAAGTGATACATAAGCTTAAAAAAGGCCTTAGCGAAAGAAAAGTCAGGGTCTTTGTACTTTTTTTATTGGCATCAGGGCTAATTTGGTTTCTAAATAACTTGTCCCAAACCTATATAGCCAAAACCTCGTTCAATCTTGACTATGTCAATTCAAACGAAAACCTAAAACTGGTAAATGCATTGACCGAGAAGGTGGATGTGAAGCTACAGACCGGCGGATTCAAGTTTCTAGGCTATAATTTCAGGAAAAAATCAGTTACGGTCGATTTGGCCGATGTTAAAAAGAAGGGAGATGATTATTACCTGACACCTGATGGGTACAGGGGCCAAATTGAAAAGCAATTGTCCAGTTCAATGGTCCTTCTCGAAATGGACGAGGATACGTTGTTTTTTGAAATAATGGAATTAAAATCGAAAGAGGTTCCTGTTGAATCAAATATCGAACTCAACCTTGCCCATAATTATTTATTGGAAGGAAAATTGATAATCGAACCCTCTACGGTCACCCTAAGGGGGCCGAGCGTTGAAATAGATACCATAGTCTCGATTCGCACGGCCCGACTTGACCTTCCCGAGCTGACTACCGATTTTTCCGAAAGAGCGGATTTGTATAAGCCCAACGACCTGGAACATACCTCGTTTTCAACGAATAGTGTTCTTATCAGTGGCAAGGTTTCAAAGTTTTCCGAAAAGATCATCAACGTACCTGTTGAAGTAACCAATCTACCCAGTGGAATGAAGGTGCGCACATTTCCCGATGAGGTGTCGATACTCTGCAAGGCCAAAATTGAGGAACTCAAGAATATCAGTGATACAGACTTTAGTGTAATTGCCGACTATGAACAGGCCAGAAGCTCGCAATCGAACATGTTGAAATTGAATCTTGCCAAAAGTCCCGCAAAAATTTTCAGCGCCAGTTTGATGGAAACCAAAGTTGAATATATCTTGAACAAAGAATGATGATCATTGGTCTTACCGGTGGTATCGGCAGTGGCAAGACCACAGTTGGCAAAATGTTCGGTGAACTTGGGGTGCCCGTTTATGATTCCGATAAAGAGGCAAAGCGATTGATGAACTCCTCCAAAAAAATCCGTAAAGCTATTAAAGGCATTTTCGGAAAGAAGGCATACAACGACAAAAAATTAGATCGGGCTTTTGTCGCAGAAAAAGTTTTCAATGACAAGAATTTGCTCGAACGGTTGAATTCTATAGTACATCCGGCGGTGCGGAAACATTTTGTCAAGTGGGCAAAAAAGCAGGAGTCACCCTATGTAATTCAAGAAGCGGCCATTATTTTCGAACAGGGCAACCAAAATTTTTATGACAAGATAATCTTGGTCACGGCCCCCGTTGAAATCAGAATTGAACGCATTTTACGGCGTGACGAAAATATGTTGCTTGAACAAGTCGAAGATAGAATGCGCAATCAATTGCCCGATGTCGAAAAAATCAAACAAGCGGATTTCGTAATCGAGAACCTTGAGTTGAAAAGCACTAAATCCAAGGTTCTGCAGGTTCATGAAGCCCTGCTTTGGAATGGTCGATCTTAGACGCTTTTGACTTGTGTTAAGGTTAGGTTAAACCACGAAGTTGCTATTTGTTAAATTTCTAAATTTACCTGAGGATGAATAAGAGGTTGTTTGTGCTTTTGGTGATCTTGATGAGCCTCTCACTTATTGGAATCATTTTTGTTCAGGGTTTTTGGATCAAAAAATCGGTTGAGGACAAAGAAGAACAGTTTTCCAATACCATTTCAGAGGTGCTCAATCGGGTGACCGACAAGATTGAAAAGCGCGAATTGAAAGACTATTCAGATCGTTATCTGAATCTTAAGGACAGTATTGGGGAATTCAAGGGTTCAAACCTCCGAAACATCTTTTTTATAGATCGCGATTTAAACTCCAACGAAATACGACTGTATTCGCATGGTATTTTAGAAGAGGATTACAATATAGCATCTACGTTCTTTGATAATGGTAATGTCAATGACAGTACCACAATAAAAAATTATACGAGCAAACGCACAACGACTATTTTCAGGGAAGATTATGATCTTGATGGAAATCGATATCAGTTGAACCCAGAGCAGACCTTGGTTAAAATCGGGGGTCTATCGAAAGTTGAGAAGGCGGCATGGGAAGACACCTTTAGTCAATATGCGAAGCGGGTGCCGGTTCACGAGAGGGTGTCGAAACAGGAAATCGAATTACTGTTGGATCGCGAACTGGAGAACCATGGTTGGGATATTGACTTTGAATATGGGGTTTATAGCAAGGGCTTGCCCACAAAGGTCAGGTCGAGACGGTTCAAACCTTCGAAATCAACATCCTATAAAGCTCCTATTTTCAAGGATATGGAGGGAAATACCGATTTCTCGTTGCTGGTCAATTTTCCAAAAAAAGAAGGATTTCTGCTTAGCTCCGTAATAGGTATGGCATTGCTTTCACTTTTGTTCACATTGGTGATAGTTGTGGCCTATGCAAGCGCGATATATCAGCTGATAAGGCAAAAACAGATATCAGAGATCAAGTCGGACTTTATAAACAACATGACCCATGAGTTCAAGACTCCGATTGCGACGATAAACTTGGCGGTCGAGGCGATACGCAATCCGAAGATTATCGGTGATCAAGAAAAGACTTTACGCTATTTGCAAATGATCCGTGATGAAAATAAACGAATGCATGCCCAGGTCGAAAATGTCTTGCGTATCTCAAAGTTGGAAAAAAATCAATTGGATATCAGTAAGGACAGAGTCGATGTTCACGACATAATAAGGGATGCCATTACACATATCGAGTTGATTGTGGCAGATCGCGGGGGATATATCCATACGCATCTAGATGCAACAAGAACAGAAGTCTTGGCGAACCAAATGCATTTTACCAACGTGATGGTCAATGTGCTTGACAATGCCGTGAAGTATTCGCCTGAAGCTCCGAAAATAGATGTGTCGACCGAAGTTGCCAAAAATAATATAGTCATAAAAGTAAAAGACCAAGGTGCCGGAATGAGCAAGGCGGTTTTAAAAAAGGTTTTTGAGAAATTCTACCGGGAGCATACCGGGGATATTCATAATGTAAAGGGGCACGGCCTAGGCTTGGCCTATGTAAAACGAATTATAGAGGATCACCAGGGTGAGGTGTACGCAGAGAGTGAAAAGGATAAAGGAAGTACTTTCTACATAAAATTGCCCCTAATTTAACAAACTATGGAAACAATGAACAAGAAGATACTTTTGGTCGAAGATGATCCGAATTTCGGCATTGTACTAAAAGACTATCTGTCGATGAACGATTTTGACGTCACTTTGGCGAAAAATGGAATGGAGGGTTTTGAAAAATTCAAAAAGGACAGCTATGACGTTTGTATTCTTGACGTCATGATGCCGTACAAAGATGGCTTTACCCTCGCCAAGGAAATCCGTGAGAAGAACGAAGATGTACCCATTGTATTTCTTACCGCCAAGACTATGAAGGAAGATGTCTTGAAGGGATATAAGGCAGGTGCCGATGATTATCTGAACAAGCCCTTCGATTCTGAAGTCCTTTTGGTCAAGCTTAGGGCAATTTTACAACGGAAGGCGTCGAATACTTTGGCCGACAGTAAGAAATTTGAGTTCCAGATCGGAAACTTTCACTTGAACTCAAAACTTCGATTCTTGAAATATAAGGATGAAGAGACCATCAAACTATCTCCGAAGGAAAATGATTTGTTGCGACTGTTGGCCCTTCACGAAAATGACCTGATGCCGAGGGAATTGGCCTTGACCAAGATTTGGCGCGATGACAATTATTTCACCTCAAGAAGTATGGATGTCTATATTGCCAAACTCAGAAAATATTTAAAGCGAGACGATACTGTCGAGATTTTGAATATTCATGGGGAAGGTTTCCGCTTGGTCGTAAAATCGGAGTCGGAGCAATAAGACAATAGTTGTAGTGAACAGGCGGCGGGTGTCTAAAAAGTCAACCTGGTCTTGTTGTCAGGTTGGATAATGCGAAAAGCCTTCCCGTCGGCAAGGCAGGTTCAATATGAAATTTGACCAAACTTTTTAGACATTTTCTTTTATGGTATTTGCTCCAATATTTTAGAGACTATTGCCGCAGGTGGATCGGTTATCGAAACCGTAATTGCATTTCTAGGAGGTTCCAATGTTTTGAATTGCGATTTGAGTAAGTCCACAGGCATAAAATGATCTTTTCGTTCTCGCATTCTTCTACTTATTTCGTCAAAACTTCCCTTTAAATAAATAAAAACCATCGTCTTGACCATGTCTTGCGACAATACCTCTCGATAGCTTTCTTTAAGGGCGGAGCAGGCAATGACCGCTCCTTTTTCTGAATTTTGTTTGGAGAGTTGGTTCAACGATTGCAGCCAACCCATTCGGTCCTCGTCCGTGAGGGCTTTTCCCTTTGACATTTTGGCCACATTTTCTTCAGGATGAAAATCGTCCCCGTCGAAATAAGGAAATTGCAAGGCATCGGCCAAAAGTTTCCCGATGGTCGACTTGCCGCATCCCGAGACGCCCATAACGATATAAATTCGAGAATCAGACATCAAATTGTTTTTTTAAACCTGGAATCAATCGTTCCAAGTCATATTTGTAATCGACCCAAAGGGTGTCTTCATTTTTCTTGAACCAGGTCATCTGTCTTTTGGCAAACCTCCTGGTATTTTTCTTGATTTCGGAAATCGCAAAATCGAGCTCCCATTCCCCAGTGAAATACTTGAAAAGCTCTTTATAGCCGACAGTTCGAAGCGCATTAAGATTTTTGTATTCGAATAGGGAACGCGTCTCCTCGAGCAAACCTTGTTGCATCATGCGGTCGACACGCCTGTTTATGAGGTCGTACACAAGCTCACGCTCGGCTTTCAGGCCGACGGTTGCAACCTTGAAAGGTCTTGATGCCTTCTTTTGATCAAGAAAAGACGAATAGGGTTTACCCGTGGAAATACAAATTTCAAGCGCTCGAACCAGCCGATGCGGATTGCTCAAATCGATTTTTTCGTATTGCCGGGGATCTAAAGATTTTAACTGTTTCTGAAGACTGTCGATACCTTCGACTTCCAATCTATGATTCAAAGAGGCCCGAATCTCGGCCGGAACTTCCGGAAAGTCATCCAATCCTTTGGTGACCGCATCTACGTAAAGCCCGCTTCCGCCCACCATAATGACCGTATTATAGCGCTGAAATAGGTCATCCAGTAACGTGAGGGCCTCCTTTTCAAAATCACCAACGGAGTAATTTTCAAAAATACTTTTGTGTTGAATGAAGTGATGGGGTATTGTGGCCAGTTCGCTTTTGGAAGGAACGGCCGTGCCAATGGACATTTCTTTGTAAAACTGCCTTGAATCGGCCGAGATGATTTCGGTTTTGAACTTCTGGGCTAGGGCGATGGCCAATTTGGTCTTGCCGATTGCGGTCTGCCCGACTACCGAGATAAGCATCTTTGCTGACATCAGCCATCTTCTAGTTTACAACCACATTTTCTACAGTAGGCGGCATCCATCCTTAAGATTTCCGTTGCGCAATCTGGGCACGAACTTCCCTTAATCTCTTCATCGGCCTTCTTTTTGTCTTTCGAGGCGTATTCCGCCGAAACAATACCGGTGGGCACGGCAATTATCCCATAACCAATGATCATGATAAAGGTGGCGATGAACTGGCCCAAAGAAGTTTCAGGTGAAATGTCTCCGTAACCCACTGTGGTAAGGGTAACGATGGTCCAGTAAATACTATGGGGAATGCTCTCAAAACCATGTTCTGGACCTTCGACCAAGTACATCACCGTACCTAGCAAAACGGCCACGATCAAAACGAAGAAGACAAAAACAAAAATCTTGGTGCGGCTCGCCCGCAATGCTCGCACCAGATTATTTGACTCGCCTACGAAACGCACGAGCTTTAAAATTCTAAAAACCCTCAATAGCCGTAGAGCCCTGAAAGCCGTTATGTATTGTGACCCTATAATGAAATAGGACAAATATTTGGGTATGGTGGAAAGAAGATCGACAATACCGAAGAAACTAAAAATATACTTTCTGGGCTTTTTGATGCAGATTATGCGGAGGATATACTCTATGGTAAACAGAATGGTCACTACCCACTCTGAGATATCCAAAAACGTGTGGTACTTAATATCGAATCTGGGTAGACTCTCGAGCATCACAATAATGACACTATAGACAATAAGTATCAACAAGACAATGTCAAAAAGCTTGCCGGCCGGGGTATGGGTCCCGTAGATAACCTCATGAATCTTTGCTTTCCAGCCTTTTTTTCTAATGCCTTCGTTCAAAGCCTATGAATTTAGTTCCATGATTTTGTGCGTACCGTTCTTACGTAAGTGCGAAACAATGATGTGATGGGTGTTCTCGTCTCCTTTTGCAGCCGTTATTAGCGTTTCTAAGATATGAATATTATTTATTTGATGGTTCAGTTCGCAGTAACCGTAACCCATGTATGATCCGTTTTTAACGAATACGATGCTCTGCTCACCGATTTCCCTGCCCTTATCCTTAAGCAAAAATGTGCGTTGACCAAGCCCATATTTTGAAAGAAGGTCTTCTAAGCCAAAGTTGTATTCTTCAAAGTTCCCTCCCTTTTTACCACTTCGAAGTTCAGTAGTTATTTTTTGCAAAAAGCTGGCACCCGACTCAGGTCCATTGAAAGTGATATCGGCCGATTCTTTTTTATCGAGCATCTTGATTTTGGGTTTCAAAAAGCCCTGATCGTCTTCTCCCAAAAATAGGCCATGGGTGAACAGCCTTCCATTAGGCTGATTGTAATAGGGTTTGATGCGCTGTGTTTCTTCATACTCCTTGAGTTGGGCAATTAGCGAACTTCCCGTCTTCTCGAATGTCACCTTTCGAGTTTCTTTCTGTAATTTTCTGGCCCGTGAGCCAGGTTTGATGAATTGCTGGTTGACCTTTTTTTGGATATTTCTTGAGCGGGAGAGGTAAATAATCTCACCGTCCTTGTTGTGCATGTAAAACACGCCCGTCTCGACCGGAAGCGAAGCAACAATATCCAATTGACGTTCTGATAACTCTCCTGTCGATTCACTGCGCAGCACATCTTTTATGATTGTTTTGTCGGAATCTTTCGCCAATAATAATTTGAACAACTTCAAGGTGGCCAAAGCGTCACCATTGGCCCTATGCCGATCACTTACGGCTATGCCCAATGACCGTACCAATTTTCCCAAGCTATGGGATTCGGCATCTGGAAGCAATTTTTTGGCCAAGTCGACGGTGCAAATAGACTTTCGTTCATATTCATAGCCAAGTCGGCGGAATTCAGTGCGAAGAATACGGTAATCGAACTGCGCATTATGGGCGACCAAAACCGTGCCTTGGGTTATTTCGACAATTCTTTTCGCAACTTCATGAAACTTTGGGGCCGACCGAAGCATTTTATTGTTTATACCCGTCAACTTTACCACAAAAGGCTGTATTTCCTTTTCAGGATTGACTAGGCTGATAAACTTATCGACCACCTCATGTCCGTTGAATTTATGGATTGCGATTTCGGTAATGCCCTCTTCATTGTATTTACCGCCGGTAGTCTCAATATCAAGAACGCTGTACATCAAATCTTTTAAGTAATGCCTTTGTCAGGTCGTTTAATGGTAGTTTCTAGCACCAAAGATACTACTTCCGATGCGTACCAAGGTACTGCCTTCTTCAATGGCTATCTGATAATCACCGCTCATGCCCATGGAAAGTATCGAAATGTCGGGCACTAAATTTTTAAGGTCGTCAAATAACTTTTTAAGCCAGTTGAACTCCTTTTTGATTTGGTCTTGATCGTCGGTAAAGGTTGCCATTCCCATAAGGCCCACTATTCGAATATTTTCCAATTCCTTGAACTCTTTGGACAATATTATCTCTTGAAGTTCTGTTTCATCGAGTCCGAATTTGGTGTCTTCCGTTGCAATATGTATTTGTAAAAGACAATCGATAATTCGGCTATGCTTCGAGGCCTGTTTATTGATTTCCTTAAGTAGCCGGAAGCTGTCTACCCCATGTATCAACGAAACAAATTCGGCCATGTACTTGACCTTATTGCGTTGTACATGCCCGATCATATGCCATTCTATATCCTTGGGTAATTCTTGCCACTTCTGTACCATCTCTTGTACCTTGTTCTCCCCGAATACGTAGTGCCCGGCATTGTACGCTTCCATAATCTCGTTATGGGGTTTGGTTTTGGAGACTGCGACCAAGGTCACATGGTCTGGTAATCCTTCCTTTATTCTTTTGAGATTTTTTTCTATTGACATTATATTTTCAACTAACAACTAACAACTAACAACTAACAACTAACAACTAACAACCAACAACCAACAACCAACAACCAACAACCAACAACCAACAACCAACAACCAACAACCAACAACTAACAACTAACAACCAACAACCAACAACTAACAACTAAACAGTTCATAACTCATAAATTGCAATTCCACTCCTCAATTTGGGTTCGATATAGGTACTTTTTGGTGGCATTACCAGTCCGGCATCGGCTATTGCCTTTAGCTCCCCAATGTTTATCGGTACCATGCTAAAGCCGACTTTGAATTTTCCCTTGTCGATTTCCTCCTTCATTTCCACCACATTATGCTTTCCGTAGCCGTATGCGATGCGTTTGTCCTTTCGTAGATCGTGAATGCCCAGAATGGGCTCAAGAACGGTTTTGTACAATATTTGGGTGTCGAGTTCACTTAAGGAATCTGTAAATGTATATATCTTTTTTCTAAGGTATAAAGAATAGAATTCACCATCGAGATACATGCTAAAATGATGTTTTTTTGACGGTTTGTATGGGATAGCCCCTTTGTTTTCGATTCTAAAATGTTCATCCAGCCGTATGAGAAATTCCTCTTTGTCGAGGCCGTTCAGGTCTTTTACCTTTCGATTGAACTCATAAATCTTCACCTCTGACTCCGGGATCAAATAACTCAATAAGAAGTTGTACGATTCTTTTCCCGTATGTCTTTTGTTCGCCGTTTTTGAGTTTTCGGCATAAAGATTTGATGATGCACTTCTGTGGTGGCCATCGGCAATGTATAGGGCATCCAAATTTTTGAATTCGCTCTTCAATTCGTTCACCACTTCCTTTTCCGCAACGACCCAAAGTCTATGTTTGACCTTGTCCCGGGTCGTAAATTCGTATTCTGACGATTTATTTCTTTCATTCGCGATAATATTCGCTACCACGGTATTGTTTTGATAGGTCATTAAGACAGGCTCGGCGTTGAACTTGACGGTTTTTAGATAGTTCGCAAAAAGAACCTCTCGACGGTGAATGGTGTCTTCATGCTTTTTGATGATATTGTTTTGATAGTCTGAAATACTGGTGGCACAAAAGAATCCGCAGCATTTGAAATCGTCCTTTTCAATTTCGTAGATGTAAAAACTATCTTTGGCATCCTTCAAAAGCACATTGTCCTCCAAAAATTCCTGATAACGGTTATGTACCAATTTATACCGTTCTTGTCCTGCCACTTTTTTGGAATACTTATACCCTGGATTGATGATATGCAAAAATGAAAAGGGATTGAAATCAAGAACGGCATTCAATTCCCTTCTTGAATATTCTTGATAGGAACGCGAGGCAACAAAAGCGACCTTGTCTTTTGCCGGTCGAATCGCTTTAAAGGGTTTTATGACTGCCATACGTTGTGATGTATCGATTATGGTCAAAAGTTAATGGGTTGTCTGACCGGGTATCAGAAATTCTTGCAATTAGCCCTGACTTCCCGTAAGCATTTAACTGAATTGCTTTGCAATTTTCTCCGCTTTTCTTGATTCGGAATAATCATAGAAGCCTTCTCCCGATTTCACGCCCAGTTTTCCCGCGGTGACCATATTGACCAGTAGGGGACAGGGGGCGTATTTTGGGTTCTTAAATCCGTCGTACATCACCTTGAGTATCGAAAGACAGACATCTAGGCCAATAAAATCGGCCAATTGCAAAGGCCCCATCGGATGCGCCATGCCCAATTTCATCACCGTATCAATTTCAGAAACCCCTCCGACCCCATTGTATAAAGTTTCGATTGCCTCGTTGATCATCGGCATTAAGATCCTATTGGCCACAAAACCAGGGTAGTCGTTGACCTCTGTCGGTGTCTTGCCCAATTTTTCGGAAAGTTCCATGATGGTTTCCGTGGTGGCGTCCGAAGTACTATAACCACGGATGATTTCCACCAATTGCATAATCGGTACTGGATTCATGAAGTGCATGCCGATGACCTTATCGGCGCGATTGGTGGCCGCCGCAATTTGGGTAATGGATATGGAAGAGGTATTCGTTGCCAAAATCGTATCGGTAGCGCAAACACTGTCAAGCTCAGTGAATATTTTGAGTTTGAGTTCCAAATTTTCGGTTGCGGCCTCAACGACAAGGTTTGCATTCTTAATTCCTTCGGAGATTTGCGTATGACCGGAAATATTTTCCAAGGTCGCCGCTTTGTCCGTTTCTGAGATTTTTTCCTTGGCGATCATACGGTCCAGGTTTTTGGTGATGGTCGCCATACCCTTGTTTAAAGAGTCTTGTGAAATGTCGATTAGGTTGACCTGATATCCGTTTTGTGCAAACACATGGGCTATTCCGTTACCCATTGTGCCTGCACCGATTACCGCAATGTTTTTCATAGAACTAGTTTCTATTTAATAAAAGCTAAAAGCTCCCCTCCTCATATGGAAAGGGGAATGAATCCCGACTTTTCGTCGGGAGAAAGGGGAGGTTGACCTGCAACCCCTCCGTCCTCGTTCCTCTGACACCTCCCCTTATTCAAGGGGTGGAGCTACGAGTATTATTTTTATTCTAAAATTCAAATAAATAAACGCCTACTTCTCAAACGAACCAATAATCCTTAAAGCCACTTCCAAGGCCTTTGCCCCCTGTTTCAAAGTTACTACGGGTGTGGTGTCATTTGCGATGGCGTCGGCAAAGGTCTCGAGTTCATCTTTTATGGCATTGTTCGCTGCGATTTCAGGATTCTCAAAATAAATCTGTTTTCGCTGGCCTTCTGCATTTTGCAATACCAAATCGAAGTCGCCTACCTCTTTTGGGGCATCCTTCATTTTGACGACCTCCACCTTCTTCTCCAAAAAGTCGACCGCTATATAGGCGTCTTTCTGAAAAAACCGTGACTTGCGCATGTTCTTCAATGAAATTCTGCTCGCCGTCAAATTTGCGACACAGCCATTTTCGAATTCGATCCTCGCGTTGGCAATATCTGGGGAATTACTGATGACCGAAACTCCACTGGCATTGATTTGGCGCACTTCCGAACTCACAACACTCAAAATCGCGTCGATATCGTGGATCATTAAATCGAGTACCACCGGTACATCGGTACCCCGTGGATTGAACTCGGCCAAGCGATGGGTCTCTATGAACATGGGGTTGTTGATGTTTTTCTTTACGGCGGTAAAAGCCGGATTGAAGCGTTCAACGTGTCCGACTTGCCCCTTCACCTTATATTTTCCCTCAAGCTGCAATAGTTCGGTAGCCTCTTCCAAAGTATTTGTGATCGGCTTTTCGATAAAAACATGTCTGCTTTTTTCAATGGCCTTTTTGGCGCAATCAAAATGTGAAAGAGTAGGGGTCACAATATCTACTACCTCGACCGCATCGATGAGGTCGTTTATGTTGTCGAAGTAGGTATAGCCGAATTCTTCCGATACTTTTTTACCATTTATGGCATCGGCATCATAAAAACCCACAAGTTCATATTTTTCCGATTCGTTTAGCAAACGCAAATGGATTTTTCCCAAATGACCCGCTCCCAAAACTCCAACTTTCAACATGCCTCGAATTTTGCTCAAAAATAGGGAGATTTGTTCAATAACTTGAAAGCCCCAACTGGATTAGAAAAAATGTTTATTCGAATTTTTTATGTAAGATTGCCTAAGAGGCTGTTTCAAAACGATCTTTTAATCGTAAATCACCAACATGCGTATTACACTTTTAATTTTAGTCCTATTTTCATTGACGCCCTCGTTTGCACAGAATGAATTCGAGATTCAAAAAGAAATCGACCAGGCCCTTTGGAAACCTTTTAAAAAAGCTTTTGAGGCATTGGATGGCCCTGCCTTGAACGCACTTTATGCCGACCAGGTCCTGAGGGTAACTCCCAATGGAATTGACACCGAAAACAAGTTCAAGAAAGCGAATTTGAAGCGGTTTGAATCCTACAAAGCCAACAACACCAAAATTGACCTTGATTTTTGGTTCGATAGTCGTCACACCAATGGTGCGACCTCGTATGAAGTTGGATTCTACAAAATCAAGTCGGTCAATTCGAAAGGAGAAAAGAACGTATATGGTCAATTCCATATCGTTTTGAAAAAGACAAACGGTATCTGGAGAATAACCCAAGACTGGGACACTACTCAAATAAATGGCATGCCAATCACTAAGGATGATTTCGAAAAGCAAAAACCGTTGAAGTTCGAATAACAGTGATTTATGTATTAGGCAAAATGTTATCATTGAAATTTTGTAAACTTTTCTAACTTCGTGTCACCAATACCAGACCATTGCGAGATACCCTAAAGCATAGCGGAATGCGAAACCAATTGGCTGAGGTGCTGATTGAAAAAGGCATTGTGGACAAAAGGACGCTCGATGCGATCCGCACGATTCCCAGGCATTTTTTTATGGACAGTAGTTTTGAAGGCCATGCTTATCAAGACAAGGCCTTTCCCATTTCTGCCGGCCAAACCATTTCACAACCTTATACGGTCGCTTTTCAAACTGAGCTCTTAGAGGTGAAAGCCGGACAAAAAATTCTTGAAATAGGTACGGGCAGCGGGTATCAAACAGCAGTTTTATTAAAACTAAAGGCAAAGGTCTATACCATTGAACGCCAACAGGAACTTTTTAAAAAGACGAAACTTTTTTTTAAGAAAATGGGCTACCGCCCCAAGAAATTGATTTTTGGAGATGGTTATAAGGGGTTGCCCGAAGAAGCCCCCTTTGATGGTATCATTGTAACCGCAGGGGCACCTGAGGTGCCAAAAACACTGTTGTCACAATTGAAGGTTGGTGGGCGCTTGGTTATCCCCGTGGGAAAAGACAGCCAAATCATGACCCTGTACATTAGGACTTCAGAAAAAGAATTTGAAAAAAAAGAACTAGGCGCCTTTCGATTTGTCCCCTTGTTAGAAGACAAAAATTAAAAAAACGGCCGTTTGATTCAATCTTTTATACCTCAAACCCTTCCCGATAAGTTCTACCCACGAACTGGTTTGCCTCTTCAAAGTTGGTAATGCGCATGTTTTCGCCATCCCATAAAAGTTTCTTTCGGCCGAAGAATTCCATTTGCTGTTTTTCGTTTTCTCGACGCAGCAGGTACGAGCGAATGGCCAAGTTGCCCATCAAAACTGTTTCGGTCATGGGCCCCGCATAGTCGAATGAAGAGGTCAAACCCAAATGTTCTTCACTACCAAAACCGGCCTTACATGCATCGACCCACTTTCTTTGGTGGCCATACTCGGGTTCGTCGAAGTCTTCGATTTCTGGTCCGAAGTCGGTGGTGCCATCGTTCAGATACAATTTTGGCATCAATGGTGAACTGTCATTGATGTTGGTAGAAATGATTCCTTTCTCCCCAATGATCAAAACCCCGTTGGCGCTGTCTCTTCCGCCTATATCGTGATCGGCAGGAATGATATCTGGATGCGATGGACGAATGCCGCCATCGCTCCACGTCATTTCAATGGGCATTTTTGTTTTTTCCGTGGCATCGAAATGAAGTGTGATAAACGAAGAAGCGGGGCAACCGTCCGGGTGGTAATCAGCTGTCCACATTTGGGAATACACAGATCCCACACTGCATTCGGCATCCGTAGGATATTTTAACCCCAAGGTTCTGAAAGGAATATCGATTAGGTGGCAACCGACATCGCCAAGGGCTCCCGTACCATAATCCCACCAACCTCTCCAACTAAAGGGGTGTAAATTCGGGGTGTATTCGCGTAGCGGGGCTGGGCCCAACCAAAGGTCCCAATTCAAGGCGTCGGGCTTTGAGCTTGGATCAGGTTTAGGAAACGGTCCTCCTTGGGGCCACACCGGCCGATTTGTCCAGACCTGTACTTTTGAGACGGCTCCTATTTTATCTTCATCGATCCATTTTTGCACCATATTCAAATACGGATTGGATCCACCCTGGTTTCCCATTTGTGAAACGATCTTCTTTTCTCGGGCCATTTCCGTCAACAGCCTGGCCTCACGAATGTTGTGCGTCATAGGCTTCTGAACATAGACGTGAATGCCTCTTTCCATGGCAGCCTTGGCCGCGGGGCCATGTACATGATCCGGAGTGGAAATCGTCACAGCGTCGATATTCTTTTTCTTATCCAGCATCACCCGATAATCATCGAACAATTTGGCTTTCGGGAAATTCTCGACCGATCTCTTTGCCGATCCTGAAAAATCAACATCGCACAAAGCCACCACCTTCTCACGACCGTTGACCGAGGCATTTTTTATATCACTGGTACCTTTACCTCCGGCCCCGATGGCCGCAAGCGCCAAACGGTCACTGGGAGAAATAAAACCAGGTCCGCCCAAAACATGTCTAGGGACGATAAATATCGAGGAGGCCAGGGCCCCTTTTTTGATAAAGTCTCTACGTGAATTTTTTTGTTTGTCAATGTTCAAGGTGCTCATCGGATTCCATATTTTAAGGTGTCTTCCAAATTAAAGAAGTTTGAGACAATAAAAAAATACAGATCTTGATAGTTTGTTGGGACTTTGAATGGATAGCGGTTTCTCCCCTCAGAGGCCACCTTCCCTTAGCCAAGGGAAGGAGCCAACATAAACAAGCTTTCCGTCAATTATTGAAATTCTTCTTGATGCGATCTAGGTTTCTTTTGTTATCCCGATCTTTGATCGTCTCCCGCTTATCGTAGAGTTTCTTTCCTTTGGCGAGGGCGATATTCAACTTGGCAAAACCCCTATCGTTGATGAAGAGATTTAATGGAACGATGGTATTTCCCGATGAGACAACATCTTTGCGCAGCTTTTTGAGTTCTTGCTTGTTAAGCAATAATTTGCGCTCAGCCTTTGGTTTGTGGTTGAAGTGCGATGCATGCGAATATTCGTCGACCTGCATATTGATAATAAAGAGTTCACCTTGGTCATTGAACTCACAAAAACTTTCGGTAATCGAGGCCTTGCCCAAACGGATGGATTTTATTTCGGTACCCGAAAGAACGATTCCCGCAGTATATTTGTCGAGTATTTCGTACTCAAAGCGCGCCTTCTTGTTTTTGATATTGATAGTCTTTTGAACCACAGCGCAAAAATAGGAACAATTATAGAAAGCTCGCCCGTGTGTGAATGTAATGAAGAGACACTTTTTTCGAATAACTAAGTAAAAATCATTCTATGCACAGATTGTTATTGGTTTTTGGGGTCATGATTTTGACCTCCTGCACACATAAGGAAAAATCCAAACTCACGGCCCAAAGTATCATTGACAGTAGTATTACGGCAAGTGGTGGGGATTTGTATGCGAAGACCACACGTTCATTTACCTTTCGAGGTAGACATTACATTTCAGAAAACGGAAAGGGTGGGCAGGTTTTAAAACGAATCCTGAAAAACGATACGGCACATATTCTTGATGTACGCACCCATCAAAAATTCGAACGCTATATCTACGACAGTTTGGTTCGGTTGCATGATACTACGGCGAACAAGTACGCGAATTCGGTCAATTCGGTACACTATTTTGCGGATCTTCCTTATGGACTTAACGATCCTGCCGTCAACAAGGAATATTTAGGCGAGGCTTCGATAAAAGGAAAAACCTATTATAAGGTGAAAGTAACCTTTGAGCAAGAGGGCGGAGGAGATGATTTCGACGACACTTATGTATATTGGTTCAACAAGCAAACATTTAAGCCCGACTATCTTGCCTATGAATTTCACGTCGATGGAGGGGGAATGCGTTTTCGTGAAGCATTTAACGAGCGTTATGTCAATGGTATCAGATATGTAGACTACAATAATTACAAGGCCAATAATTTAGACATCCCGATTTTTCAAATCGATAGTCTTTTCGAGGCCGGAAATCTTGAACTACTCTCGAAGATTGAGTTAGAGCATGTTCAGGTCAATCAGGGCAATTACAATTGAAGTTCAGCTTTTGCGAAGTTGCGATTCCGTTGGTTATCTGTACAATGAACATGCTCCCGTTATCCCCATCGTCAAGCGCGTAATACTTGTCTTCGCCTATCAACTGATTCGTGAACTCAGGGGTGGTGTTGCTATGCCCTACGACCAAAACATTCTTGTTTAAATTGTCAGCTTTGAATTGTTCGATATCGATGATGGAGGGGTCATAGTAAATAACGTCGACATCCTTTTTTACAGAGGTCGGTGCTGCTGTCATGGCGGTACGTTGGTAGTCGGTCGAGTAAATTGCATCGATTTGTACCTCAGATAGAATTTCGGCCCAATGCATGGCGCGACCCAATCCTTTTTGTGAAAGTTCTGGATCCGTATTTTCAGGATTGGAACGATCTTTTTCGGCATGGCGGATCAGGTAGAAGGTAGAAGCGCCCACATCTAGCGGCTCTTCATTTGCCTTCTGGTCGTCTTTGCAAGAGGTAAGACCGATTATAACGAACATTAGTGCTAAAAGTCGAATTGCTTTCATGGTAATTTGTTGTATCTGCCAACGAATAAGAATGCCCTGTTTTGATTGTGCCCTGCCATTCCGTTCATCGATCATGAACCTATTGGCAAGACTTACGGCCATTTTCGAATTGTTGACAACTTTTCTTTTATTTTAACTAAAATAACGGCAAAATAGTATGCAGAACTCGTTGTTTTTTGTTTTTTTGCATATGCACCGAATTTCAACCTTACTTATACTTTTCCTTTGGATTTTTCAGATTTCCGCCCAGGATGAAGTGCGGCTTCCCGCTGACCTCAGGCAGCATAATCTTACGACCTATAATGCCAGCCTTTTTAATCCGATCTTTGCCTTAGATAGAAATGATCCGCAGTCGGTAGCTTTTTGGACACGATGGCAATGGCAAACCGTAGATACCGATCCAACAAGCCTATTTTTTAACTATACTCGAAAATTTAATGAAAAGTCAGTTGCTGGAGCGGCTTTCTTTCAGCACAATACCGGAATATTCTTTAATACAGGTGGGGTTTTGAATTATGCGCATCAATGGCAGTTCACCCAAAGTACGAAACTTTCGCTTGGTTTCAATTTATTCGGTTTTGTACAAAAATTGGCCGATGATCGCTTTATCAACAACCCACAACTTCCGATTCCATTACCCGGAACCACCAATGATTTTATCCTGCAATTGGCCCCTGGGGCGAGTTTGAGCGTTGAACGCCTGACATTGAGTTTGGCATCTGAAAATCTTTTCGATTACAATTTTAGGGCCAAGGAAGCCAATACGCCAACATCGGACAAAATATTCATGGGAATGATGTCTTACGATTTTCCGTTGAGTTTGGGAGCCAATAGCGCAGTACTTAGACCGGCTTTGTACATGAGAACCATACCAGAGCAAGAAAACCAAATAGGAATTCTTTCGATGCTTAGAACAGCGAAGTTCTGGGGTCAACTGGGATACAACAATTTTTATGGGGTAGGCGTTGGCGCGGGAGGCACCTTTTTAAAGCGTTTCAATTTGGGCGCGGTATTCGAATTCGGTACCAGTGCATCAATTAATTCCAAAGACCCTTCTTTTGAAATTGTCGCCTCATACTTTTTGGGCAACCCAGACGAGCGCGACGTCACCGAGGTATATCAAGATGAAATGGATGCGGAAACCCTTGCTGCCGATGAATTGACCGAAGAGGAGAAGGTCAAGCAAGAGCTGGAAAAAGCTGAGGAGTTGGCCAATGATGAAGAACGGAAAGAGAATGTTGAAGAGGAACAAGGTGACGAGGCCGTTGAAGAACAGGCACCTGCCACAGAAGAATTAAGCAAAAAAGAACAACGAAAAGCCGAACGGGAAGCGGCAGCCGAGGCGAAAAGATTGCAAAAAGAACAAGAGCGCCTGGCAAAAGAAGAACAAGAACAAATCGAGCGAGAGCTCAAGGAGGCGGAAGCAAAAAGGAAAGAAGAAGCCAAACAGGCCGAGTTGGCTGAAAAACAGCAGGAAGAACTGCGCAAAGCGGAAGAAAAAGCCGCTGAGGAGAAACGCCAGGCCGATGAAATTGCTGCCGCACAGCGAAGACAGGATTCAATCGCGGAAGCCCAAAATACGGCACGTGAACTGGCGCAGCAAGAAGCGGCCAAAAAGCGCTTGGATTCACTGAACGAGGTTCGAAGAGCCAAAGCCGCGGCAGAACAACAGGCCAGGGAATTGCAGCGAAAGCAAGATTCCATTGCCCAGGCGGAAGCATTGGCGGAAGAAATAAGACGTAAGCAAGACTCGATTGCCGAGGCCAAAGCGGCTGAAGCTGTGGCTGACAAGGAAGAGGTGCAACCAGAAGCTGGCGAGAAATACGAAGAGGTGAAAACGGAAGATGGTCTAGAACCCGGATTCTATCTCATCGCAAACGTCTTTGGCACCAAAAAGTATTTCGATGCTTTTATGGCCGACTTAAAGGGCAGGGGACTCGCTCCCAAATCCTTTTTGAGGAGCCTGAACAATTACAACTACGTCTACTTGGAGCGTTATGATACGATGGCCGAGGCGCGAAGGGCCAGGGATAGTAAGTTCAATGGTCGATATGGAGACAAAACCTGGGTCTTTAGGGTAGTCGGGGAATAGAATTAAATTCAGTTTTGAAAGAACGGCCTGAATGAAAGTTTGGGCCGTTTATTTTTTTAACTCATTCTTGATCAGCAAATCAAGATAGGCGACCGTATTGAGCAGGTATTTTCGGTCTTGGGTAATCGTGAACATCGAGACGGCACCTTGAAGCATGGTGAACAATTGCTTGGCAAACTGCAAGGGAGTAACCGGCAATCTGAGTTCCCCACTATTGACCCCATTTTCCAAGACCAGGGCGATTTTGCCTTCAATCTCCCGCAACATTTCCCGATTGGCAGAAGAGAGCAACCGGTTGTTGTTGAACGCATCGACCCCTGTATTCAAAATTGGGCATCCGCCCATATCCAAGGTGAAGACATCGTACTGTTTGTAAAATTTGGTCAGATTGAAAATCTTGTCCAAAGCGGAGCCGGGCAATGCCAGAAGTTCGTCCAGCTTGGTCAACAGGCGCTTGCTGTTGTATTCGTAGGCAGCCAAGGCCAAGGCCTCCTTATTTTCAAAATTTCCGTAAATGGCACCTTTGGTCAATCCGGTGGCTTCGGTAAGGTCACTCATGCTAGTGCCAATATACCCGTGTTTGTTGAAAACGGGAGCGACGGTCTCGATGATGTATTTTGTAGTTCTTTCCGCCTTACTGGCCATGCTGTGGGATAATTTTATACGAATATAAAAAAACTATATACTGTGTGGTATATATTATCAAAAAAAAGCATCCCCTTGTGGGATGCTTTTATCATTGCAACAGCTCCTTTATTGCACCAGTTCATCTTGATTTCGAAAAACCAGTTTGTCATCAAAGCTATCGATCAATACGATACTCTCAGACTTGATATCGCCTTTGAGCAACTCTTTTGACAGATTGTTCAACACTTCTTTCTGTATCACCCGTTTGATGGGCCTTGCCCCATATTGAGGGTCATATCCCCTCTTGGCCAGGTGTTCGATGGCCTCGTCGGTCGCATCGATGGTAATGTGTTGTTTGGCCAACATCCTTTTCAACTGACCCACCTGCAACCTGACGATTTTCTCGATATCGTCCCTGTTCAATGGCGTGAACATAATGATGTCGTCAATACGGTTCAAGAATTCAGGTCGTATGCTCTGTCTCAACAATCCGAGCACTTCTACTCTTGCCGCTTCGGTTGCGCTATTTATATCATTTGAGTTCTCGAACTTCTCTTGAATAATGTGCCCGCCCATATTACTGGTCATTATAATGATCGTGTTCTTGAAATCGGCAACCCGACCTTTATTATCTGTAAGTCGACCTTCGTCCAATACCTGTAACAATATATTAAAGGTATCTGGGTGGGCCTTCTCGATTTCATCGAGCAATACAACCGAGTAGGGGCGACGACGCACGGCCTCGGTCAATTGACCGCCTTCGTCATATCCAATATATCCTGGGGGTGCGCCGACCAAACGACTTACGGAGTGCCGTTCTTGGTACTCGCTCATGTCGATTCGGGTCATGGCATTCTCATCGTCGAACAAATAGGCCGCCAATGTCTTTGCCAATTCCGTCTTACCCACCCCGGTGGTACCCAGGAACAAGAATGACCCTATTGGGCGTTTGGCATCTTGCAGACCCGCCCTGCTCCTGCGAATGGCGTCCGATACCGCCTGGATCGCTTCTTCTTGGCCTACAACGCGTTGATGTAGCACATCCTCAAGCCGTAAAAGCTTTTCCCTTTCACTTTGCAACATTTTGGTGACTGGTATGCCGGTCCATTTGGCAACGACCTCGGCGATATCCTCATTGGTGACCTCTTCCTTTATCAATGTGCCACCAGATTGTTGTTCGTGGAGTTCCTTATTCAGTTCTTCCAGCTTTTCCTGGGCTTCTTTGATCTTGCCATATCGTAGCTCGGCAACCTTTCCATAATCTCCGTTTCGTTCTGCACGGTCAGCTTCCAACTTGAAACTTTCGATATCCTCTATTGTTTTTTGAATATTGTCGACCACGGTCTTTTCGCTTTCCCATTTGGCGAATATCTCGTTGCGCTCTTCCTTCAGATTGGCCAAATCGGCATTGAGCAATTTCAATTTTGCCTTATCGTTCTCTCGCTTAATGGCCTCGATTTCAATTTCCAACTGCATGATTTTGCGGTCGAGAACATCCAACTCTTCAGGTTTTGAATTGATCTCCATACGCAACTTTGATGCTGCCTCGTCGATCAAATCAATGGCCTTATCGGGTAAAAATCGGTTTGTTATGTAGCGCTGTGACAATTCTACGGCGGCGATGACTGCTTCATCCTTTATTCTGACCTTATGGTGCGCTTCATATTTTTCTTTGATTCCCCTAAGAATCGAGATAGCGCTTTCGGTATCGGGCTCGTCGACCAATACTTTTTGAAAGCGGCGCTCTAGAGCCTTGTCTTTTTCAAAATATTTCTGGTATTCGTCCAAGGTGGTTGCACCAATGGCACGGAGTTCACCTCTTGCCAGGGCGGGCTTTAAAATGTTCGCGGCATCCATGGCACCTTGTCCTCCTCCGGCTCCAACAAGCGTGTGTATTTCATCAATGAAAAGAACGATGTCTCCGTCTGAAGTGGTCACTTCCTTAATCACGGATTTGAGCCTCTCCTCAAATTCACCTTTGTATTTGGCCCCGGCAATCAAGGCGCCCATATCCAATGAGTAGATTATCTTGTCTCTAAGATTCTCGGGAATATCACCTTGTATGATGCGATGTGCCAACCCTTCGGCAATAGCCGTCTTGCCTGTACCAGGTTCACCGACCAACATGGGATTGTTCTTGGTACGTCTCGAAAGTATTTGAAGTATCCGCCGAATCTCTTCATCGCGACCGATGACGGGATCCAACTTTCCGCTATCGGCCAGTTGATTCAGATTGCGGGCATATTTATCCAACGCATTATAGGTTTCCTCGGCACTTTGCGAAGTGACTTTTCCACCTTTACGCAATTCTTCGATTGCGGCTTTCAAATCTTTTTCGGTGACCCCCTGATCTTTTAAAATCCGTGCGATTTTACTTTTTGATTTTAGTATGGCCAGCAAAAAATGTTCAATTGAAACAAACTCATCTTCCATTTTTTTGGCAATGATACTTGCTTCATTTAGGGTTTTGCCCGCTTCGCGGGAAAACATAATATCGGCACCATCGACCTTTGGAAAACTCTCCAATTCTTTTTCCAAGATTTGTTCGAGTATCGAAACATTGACATTCAATTTCTTCAATAGAAAGGGTAGCACATTTTCATCGACCTGCATGATGGCCTTGAAAATATGTTCGTTTTCCAATTGTTGATGCCCAAGTTCGTGTACAAGCTGCTGGGCCATCTGAAGCGCCTCTTGCGACTTGATCGTAAAATTATTTGGGTTCATATCTTTGTGTAATTGTTATCTTAAACTTTTGTTCACAAGCTATAAGTCAATAATCTTACCAAGGCATCATGTAAGACAAAATGGCACCTGAAGTCAATAAAAATAGGACATTTCGGCAGGTAGTAAGTTATTGTACGGAATACGACTTATAGTTCAAAACGAAACAATGGGACTATTTTCAAGCTTATTTGGAAAGACGAATGCATCGGAAGGAGAGCGGAAATCTTTTCCATGGATTCCATTGACCTCTATCGACCAACTGGAGGAGATTGCCGAAAAATCAAACCAAAAGCCACAACTGATCTTTAAGCATTCGACTAGCTGTGGAATTAGCCGAATGGTCATTCGCACTTTTCAAGGCACTTTCAATATCCCTTTTGATGAAGTGGATATCTATTATTTAGATCTTCACGCTTATCGAGAAGTTTCAAATGAGACCGGCTATCGCTTTCAGGTGATACATCAATCCCCGCAGGTAATTCTTGTCAAGAATGGCATAGCGGTTGCCAACGCGTCCCACGGAAGTATTTCGGATACCGATTTTTCGGAATTGATATGAAAAAGGCCCTCATTTTGAGGACCTTTTTAAGCTATCTAGAAGTAAGATTTCTATTTGGGTCGAATTTATGCCGAACCAGAATGTTTTTTATGCGCGCCTTCAAATCTTCACCTGCATCATATACCATTTGCTCATTGTTTGGAAATGGTACGGCGGCCAACTTCAACAATGAAACAAGATCATTGTCCAAGGCTCTTTTGTCTCCGTCATAATTTGCATAAACATGCTCGAAGATAAATTCACTTGCCAAGGGATACGAATTTAATTGCTGCTGGGTTCTCAAGTCGATATAGGTTACATTGCCCGTAACTTGTGCGGCCTTACTTTGGGTAAATTGATAGAAATTGCATTTTACGGTTTTGAATTTATCTACCTTTATCTTGTTGCCTAGACTATCTTTCACTACATTACCATTGTTGTCGTAGAGATATTTGTAACCGTCTTTGATCTGCTTTTCCTTGATGATCTGTTTTTCCTGAACCTGCTCAGGTGAAATATCGATATTCCTAAAGGCAACCTGCATTTCATAGTCGTAATCTATATTGGCCATGGTATTCGCATGGTACCTTGTCCATAGGTCATTTAACCCATAGGTATTGAAATTCAACAACTCCTCTTCTAGACGGGCCGGAATGATCTTGTCGCTATCATTGATCATATTTACCCTCACGAAATCCAGTCCCTTTCGATGGGCTTCCTCAATTTTTAGCTTCACGTCATCGTAGCCTGGATTGATTTCCTCCAAATACGTGAAATCATCGTAAGCCTTGCGATAGTCATATTTGCTCGTTGCATTGTTCAAAAGGGAAGTGGCGTTCCCATAGAGGTATTCCGAGAGGTCATCTTTTGAATCAAGTATATCATCTTGATAGTTCTTAAATGAGAATTTGGCATTTCTATTCTCATCATAGACCCTTAACGGAAGCAGGGGTTTGATACGTTCTTGCATGGACCTCAGGTTTGAATACGTATTGTATATGGTTTCGTAATGGGCGGGGTTTTCATCATCTTCCAAGAATGCGATTCGCTCCAATTCCCTTTTCGTATTCTTCTTAAAGGCTTCTTCCAATAAGATGACATAAGGCTGATTGCCCTTTTTGGCCTTATTGTTCGCCAAATGGGTGATCGCCGTATTCATGGCCTGATAGTAATCGCCCGTGTTTATTGCCTTTTGGGTCTTTTTGACTCCTCCACAAGCAACCAAAACAATCGAGATCGTTAAAAATAGTAGTGCTTTCTTCATGACATTAGACTTTAAGGTTTAGGCATATAATTTCAATTGCTGTGCCAAAACCGGTCTCAACCATAACGAAATGCGCCAAGTGTTAGTATAATCTCGTTGAATAACCTGATTTGAGTATCGAATCAAGATTCTTCCGCAGGCATCAATTTTGAAGAAACTTCACCAAAACCGATACGGATTTGGTCATTTTCGCAGTAACCTTTCATGATTACCGTGTCGTTGTCCTCGATAAAGGTACGTTGCGAGCCATCGGCAAGTTTTAAGGGTTTAGAGCCCGCCCAGGAGAGTTCCAACATGGAACCGTAAGAATCGGGTGTGGGCCCTGAAATTGTACCGCTGCCCATCATATCGCCACTATTGACCTTACACCCATTTACGGTATGGTGTGCCAATTGCTGCGCCATCGTCCAATACATGTACTTGAAGTTTGATTTGCTGACCGTTGTCGGTTTTGCATTTTCGGTGGCAATTTGCACCTCAAGCCGAATATCAAAACTGTGATTACCCGTTTGGTGGAGGTAGGGTAGGGGTTCTGGGCTTTGTTCGGGACTTTCAACACGAAAGGGTTCCAAGGCATCCAAGGTTACTATCCAAGGGGAAATCGAGGAGGCAAAGCTTTTTGCCAAAAAGGGCCCTAATGGCACATATTCCCACTTTTGAATATCGCGGGCACTCCAATCGTTGAAAAGCACCATTCCGAATATGTATTCCTCAGCTTCATCGACCGAAACCGATTCGCCCATTATGTTGGCATCCGTGGTAATAAAAGCCATTTCCAATTCGAAATCGACTCTTTTCGATGGTCCGAAGACCGGTTTGTCCGCCCCTTTGGGTATCGTTTGGCCCACAGGTCTTTTGATGGGGGTGCCGCTTGGCACTATGGTAGAACTTCTTCCGTGATAGCCTACCGGCAGATGGAGCCAATTGGGCATCAATGCGTTCTCGGGATCCCTGAACATTGTTCCTACATTTGTGGCGTGTTCCCTACTCGAATAGAAGTCGGTATAGTCACCAATGCTTACGGGCAATTTCATTTCGATTTCGTCCATGGTGAACAAAACCACTTCTTTGTGCGATTCGTTGTTTTTTAGAACAGCATTTTCGCTGTCGAAAATTTCACTGATTCGATTTCGAACGGCGCGCCATGTTTTTCTTCCGTCCGAAATAAAATCGTTCAAGGTGTCTTGAAGAAAAATATCGTCGGTCAACGGAATGCCGTCAAAATAGCCCAATTGGTGAAGTGCGGCCAGGTCAATGGCGTAATCGCCGATCCGAGTGCCGATCGTAATAATATCGTCGCGTGTCAAGAAAACGCCAAAAGGGATATTCTGAATCGGAAAATCAGAATTTTCAGGAACAGGCAACCATGATTTTTTGTTAGGATTATTGGCTTCTATGGGCATAATAAATTGTTAATTCTCGTTTGATAAATTCTTGATCAAAGATATTATTTTCTTCCTATTAACGATTGTCAATTTGTACTTTTGGAGCCTAATTAAACTTAAGTTTTTATGCAACGGGATACCCAGATTTTTGACTTGATAAAGGAAGAGGAGCAGCGACAGACGAACGGTATAGAACTAATCGCCTCTGAGAACTTTGTCAGCCCCCAGGTTCAAGAAGCCGCAGGGTCGGTCTTGACCAACAAGTATGCCGAGGGCTACCCCGGCAAGCGTTACTACGGAGGCTGTGAGGTTGTCGATCAAGTTGAACAATTGGCCATCGATCGGGCCAAGCAACTTTTTGGTGCCGCCTACGCAAACGTACAGCCCCATTCGGGCTCACAGGCAAATGCCTCGGTTTACCATGCCTGTCTGAAACCCGGTGATACCATACTTGGTTTTGACCTATCCCATGGCGGCCATTTGACCCACGGCTCACCTGTCAATTTCTCAGGTAAACTATACAGGCCGGTCTTCTATGGTGTTGACAAGGATACAGGGGTCTTGAACTATGATAAGATGCAGGAGATCGCCGATCGCGAAAAGCCAAAAATGATCGTAGCGGGCGCCTCGGCATATTCGAGGGACATGGACTTCAAAAAGTTCAGGGAAATTGCCGATAGTGTGGGGGCCCTCTTGTTGGCGGACATCGCCCACCCGGCGGGTTTGATCGCAAAAGGGATTTTGTCCGATCCGATTCCGCATTGTCATATCGTAACGACTACCACACACAAGACACTCAGGGGCCCAAGAGGGGGCTTGATTTTGATGGGCGAAGATTTTGAAAATCCCTTTGGAATAAAGTTGAAGAGCGGAAAGCTCAGAAAGATGTCGGCACTATTGAACCTGGCCGTTTTTCCTGGAAATCAAGGGGGGCCATTGGAACATATCATAGCGGCCAAGGCGATTGCATTCGGGGAAGCATTGACCGACGAATTTTTACATTATATGATTAGGGTAAAAAAGAATGCCGCGGCCATGGCGGCTGCCTTCGTGGCAAAGGATTACCACTTGATTTCGGGGGGAACCGACAATCATATGATGTTGATCGACCTCAGGAATAAGGGCATTACAGGAAAAGATGCGGAAGCTGTTCTTGTCAAAGCGGATATAACGGCAAATAAGAATATGGTGCCCTTCGATGACCAATCGCCTTTTATTACTTCCGGAATTCGTTTGGGTACGGCGGCCATTACGACAAGAGGTCTTGAAGAATCACATATGGAGACCATTGCCGACCTTGTGGACGAAGTTTTGATAAATCATGGGGATGATCAGAAAATCTTGGAGGTTAAGAAGAAGGTCAATGATCTAATGAGCGGCAGGCCGCTGTTCAATTTCTAAAAAGATTACCTGTTCAGAATGTAAAGCTCGTTAAAAACAAGTGAAGAGGTTCTGACGTCATAGACAATTCCATCGGGTTCCGATTCAAAGTATAGTCCCCAATAATTGAAATAATCCTTCGCGGAAACCAAAGCGTATTTGTTGAAAGATGATTTCGTATTCGTTCTTAACCTATTTTCGTTGAATACGGGAACAAATATTTCATAGGGTATTTCATTCAAACTGTTCACCATAGTGTCGTATTGATCGATCAATTGGTGAAGAATATTGTTCCAGTGCTCCAAAATACTTTTTTTGTAGATTTTTTGAACCACAAAGGTCGTATCGGTCATTATCATCGAAAACTCGCTGATATCGATCGGTGATTTATTTTTTTTCTGCAAATGGGAAATAAATCTGGGCAGATCGGCAATTCCACTTTTTGGCTCCGTAAATAATTCCTTTTTGAAAAAAGAAATCGCATCGGCGAGACTGAAATTGCAGCGCAATTCCAAGATGAGCTCCGTCTTTGAAGATTCTGAATTGTTTTTGCGCACAATCGCCTCGGCGAAGAAATATTTTTCAATCTCTTTCTTAAAAGTGGCGACCCCATCTAAATCTACCTTTTCTGTACGGCCAACAGGTAGATTGCTAAAGCTGTCAAGAAATAGCGACATCAACTCTCTGGTTTGTGTTACCAGATACAAAATTAGTTCGAATTTATGTTGGGCCACTATGTGAAAACCTTATAAGATTTAAGGTTTTCATTTTTTCTACCTATATAAACCCCTTCTTACGAGCCTCGTTTATCAATGCCAAATCGTTTTGGTCCTTTATCCCGAAGTTCAACTTCAGTTGCCTTTTTCTATTTTCAATCGCCCCCAAGGACAAAGGAACCACACCGGCCATGTCTTTGGTCTTGGTGCCCTTTGACAATTCGTGCAATATCATTTTGTCGTGGTTGTCGATTTCGAACTGTTGCGACAATGTATTTCGCATGCCCATCAAGGCACTAGGGGAGTAATAAAGGATTCCCGCCTGAACCGTCTTGACCATATCGACCAAAGTATATTCATCTATTTCTGATTTTACCATGTAACCATCAGGAGTGACCGATTTAAAAATACTCTGAATACGCAGACCGTCACTAAAGGAAGACATAAATACGATGCGCGTCTCCTTTACAATTTCCCTTGCCAAAACACCAAGATCTTCGCCCGACCTGGGATCTTGTGCCTCATGGGGAAACATCTGTATGTCTAACAACAAAAGGTCATATTTCTCACGGTGGACCGATTGCTCGATTTTTTGCTTTCCGATATCGAACGAGGTCGCAATGTCCATTTGTACTTCGAAACCATCGAATTCGGCATCTTCTAAAATGTACTTGTAGCCCATCACCGTCATTTTGTGATCGTCGACGGCCAATATTCTGAAAGTCTTCATTTTTCTAACGATTAAACTTTTTCCATAGGAGCGGCTTCATCAAGAACCTGGGGGTCCGTTGAAAAATATACAATTGGGATGCTAAGCTTTACCGTGGTGCCTTCACCCGGTGAACTTTCTATTTGCCAGGTTCCATCAACTTTTTTGATCCTAGAACCGATGTTTCTCATGCCGATTCCTTTTTTTCGTTTGTTGATATCGAAACCGATGCCATCGTCTTTGATCAAGATCTGAATTTGATCATCGACAACGGAAAAGTCGACTTCGACATTTTGACACCTTGCATGCTTGACCGTATTCTGCAAGCTTTCTTGTACCATGCGGTACACATTGATTTTGATGTCTCCCTGCAGATCATCCCAAAAGACCTCTTTGGTATAGTTAAAGGTATGATTTATCTTGGAAGCATCTGCGATGTTCTTTAGCAAATCTTGGATCGAACGTATGAAATTATCGATTTGTTGATAGGCGGCATGGCTCAATTCATGCGACAATGACCTGACCTCGCCCTCAACGTCCTTTAGTGCCGCGATGGCCTCTGCCCGGTTGTTGATCGCTTCTTCGTCAGCCTTTTTGTTAAGGCCGGTCAAGACCATACGGGCCCCCAACATCTTGCCCAAAACACCATCGTGCAGTTCCTCCGAAATTCTTTTTTGCTCCAATTTTTTGCCCTCTTCAAATTTTTGCTTTTCAGAGAGCATAAGGTTGAATATTTTTTCGTTACTGGCCTGTTGTTCTTTTTCAAAGCTCAGTTTTTGGTTTCGGGCCCGTTGGGTGATCATAATGAATATGGAAACCCCCAAGAGCAATAAAATTACGGCAATACCGGTCCATAACTGTTTTTGGCGGGCAAGCAACTGATTTTCGGCCTCTACTTCGTCGGTCTCGAATTGAATACGCGCAAACTTGTTACGGATTTTTCGCTCCTCACTCTGTAGGCTGTCACTAAGTCGTATATATTCTCTGCTGTAACGTGATGCGTTGGTCGGGTCGAGTTGCGCCAAAAGATCTAGCGATTCCAACCATCTCTCATTGTTGGTGCTTTCTTTTGCGTAGACCTTGGCTCTTTGTGCGGCCGCCAGGGCCTTGGCACTATCGTTTCGCGCGAGATAATATTGGGCCAACTCCACGCTCCCTCCTGCCATACCGGCCTTGTCGCCGATGCTGTCCCTAATACGAAGCGCTTCAAGAAATAGGGACTCAATATCGTTGTCAGAACCGATCTTTTGAGAGCTGGTAGCTAGATTGGTCAAGGTTATGGCGTAGGCATCAGGGTCTTTCAGCAATAGACTATCCATTCCCAACACTTTTGTAAAATAATCGATTGCTTTTTTGTGTTCACCCATTTCTCGATAGGTCACTCCGATATTGTTATCAAGTGTGGCCTTTGATTGTTTTTTGGCGCCAGCCTTTTCCAAATAGGTGTCGGCAATGTCATAGTATTCCAAAGATTTTTCATACTCTTTTAGATCTTTGGCAAGGATTCCCAAAAGATTATAGCATCGGTATAGGTAAAAATTCTCTTCCAAGGGTTTTAACAATTCAATGGCCTTAATTGCATTGATTTCTCCCCCTGTATAGTCTTTGATACCAGATTGGATGTTGGCGATGCTATAGATTAATCTACCTACCCTCCCTTGATCACCCAGCGCTTCGAACAATTTGCGAGCCTGGGACAGATGGTAAAATGCACTGTCCTTAACTCCCTTTCGGCTTAAAAATATTCCGAGGTCCCAATAGGTAAAACCGACCCGAAGCGTATCGTTCATTTGTTGGGCCAAACGGCGAGTGCCATGGTTGGTCTTTCGAAAACCCAAGGAATCCCCTGAACTCAGATACGACCATTGGATTCGGGAATAGCTTTTGAGCCTTGCCGAATCGTCCTGTATTCTTTGAGCAGCCTCCCATGCCTTCCGCAGCTGCTCTTGTCTGTGTTCAATCGATGCGTTGACATTTCTACCATTGGCCGCCCAATGCGCAATGCTGTCCAAGACGGCCTGTTCGGGATGATCGCTATTTGAGGGTTCTTCTTTTTTACAAGAAAACACAAATAACAGAGCAAGTGCGAGCATCAGCCATATGACTAAAGGCTGAAAAGGAAGTCGGAATTGGTCGTTCATTCCTTACAAGTTATAAAAAAAGCCCTAAACGTAGTATTTAAGGCTTTTGAGTATAAGAGTTTTTCTGTTATTGCCCCCCGCTTCCAGAATCATTAGAATTATTACTATCGTTTGCTGAAACGTCAATATTCTCATAGATATCGTCATTGTTTGCACTGTTCTTATCACAAGAGAATAAACTCAACGTCATAAGACCCACGGCCAAAATGCATACTACCTTCTTCATGATTTTTGTTTTAGATGATTATTAATTACTATACAGTGTTAAAGCTAGTATCTTGGGTATAGCAGGGCCATGACCGAAAAAATCTGATAGTAATCGAAGAAGGTTTGCGAGTGTGCAGGCAAATTCTATTAGAATTCAATCAATTCACCGCAGAAATGGTGTTTTTTGAAAGTGCCTTTTTAAGGTCATCAACATTTTCGCGATATGATTTTGAGAACGGCAATTGTAACTTTCGCAGTTTCAACGTGCACATCGATTTACCGTAATTGATCCGCGAGACGTAATCGGTATTCAGGATATAACTTTGATGTACGCGTATAAAATTATGTGGGAGCTGCGCCTGATAGGTCTTTAAGGTTTTGTAGGAATTGATTATTGTACCGTCTTTCAGAACGAATTCGGTAGCGTTGTTGTCAGCTCTTAGATAGAGAATGTCGTTGGTATCGAGATATTGGTAGTCACGATATGATTTCAAACATATGGTTTTCGAGACCTCCGATTGTGGCGTCGTTTTTCTGAGCTTGAGAAGTGTCTTTCTGATATTGAATTCATCAAAGGGCAGCAACCAGTAGTCGAAAAAATTGTTTTTGATGGCCTCATAGGCGTATCCCTTGGTTTTCGAGATGCCTATAAATGCGGGTAGCTGCTCTAGGTATTGATGCAATTTGACCAGCATGTCGAAATATTCTTGGGAACGGTCGTTCAAATGTATAAAGACAAGGTCTGGGCTGTGTTTCAAAATGGTGTTCAGACCTTCTTCCCCGTTTCTGGCATTTGAGATCAAACAAAGCTCATCGTATTCCGCCAAATAATGCTGCAGTTGTAGGTCTGAGGTAGCATCAGAATCCAAAATGGAGTACTTGTATTCCATCGCCTATTGTCTATGCCGCAAATTAATCATAGAATCGATTGGTCGATTATAGATTTCCCTTAGAATTTCTAAGGTTTTCATGGCTAATTTGCTGAAAATGAAGGAATTTTGAAGAAAAACCCGACAAAACCACATAATTATTCGGTAAGTCAATTTTCGACCTTGAATTCGATGGCCCCTATATCCGGTGCATTTTTTCGATCCTGTCCATATATGTCCAGGGGTACTTGGGCAGCAATTTGTAAGTCGCCCTTATCGATGGCAAATGAAGACGCAGTCAATTCGAAATCACCTCCAAACGAGTCGACAAAGTTGATCGGTTCGTTCAAGAAGGGGTTGCGATACAATTGGGGGTTTTCAAAATCGTATAACGGATCGTTTTCGAATTGTGCGTTTTTTTCAAAGGAAATCAAGCAATTTGTAAAGGAGAAGTTGAAAGCGGCCGGGGTGTTCGTGAAGAATTCCAATTCGCGGGATTGCGAACCGTCAACAATACAGTTGGCAAAGGTAGCCGAGTCAAGATCGAACATCTTGTTGCCTTCAAAATTATCAATACGTAGGGCTTTCCCTGTTCGAAACCCATGCATCCAATAGTTGGCGATCGTACAATGCTTGAAGCTATAATCACCTCCAAGATTTAGGTACAAAGAGATGTCTCCGGCACCGCCGAGAATCAGATTCTCAGCTGTGATCGATGCCGATTTCGCCCATAGATTGACGGATAGGCTGTTGCGGATCTGTGAGTTTTTCAGACTGAGGGTAGGGGAGTTCAACAGTCCATCGCCTTTGACAGATATGCCAACGGTCGCATTTCTAATGGTCAGATGGTTTATGTCATTGTCGGTACTGGCACTATCGATCAAGATGGTGCCCCATTGACCTGGAATATTGGCGAACTCGGGTTCAAGACGGTCTCCTTCGAAGATTACCTCCTTTTCCAAGAGGGTAAGGTCCTCACTTACATCCCCGTTAATCGCTATTCGACCCCCACCGGCGACGTAGATTCCAGAATCCTTATGAAAGTGTACGCGGGCGCCCTCGTCGATGGTCAAGGTCTTTCCGTTGGCGACCCCTGCATAGCCATAGATGACATAAGGTTTTTCATTGGTGAACTGCAATTGGCCATCGCTCAAATAGAAACCATCGACCTTAATTTCATTTCCTGCGCCATCCGAACCAATGGAAATCGTCTCCTTTATTCCCTCCGAATCTGTCTTGGGAAACAAAAAAACGGCATCCTTGATCAACGTGACCAGTTCAACATGTTGTTGATCATCGTCAACATCGAACAGCAATCTATCGGTATACAGAAATTCATTTTGACCTATGGCCGACCCGTCGAAAGTGACCTCGATAAAAATAAACATGCTGTCTTGTGCTCGAATCGGTACATTCTTAAAGGTCTTGCCGGCAACCCCGTCGACATTCAGGCGATAGCCGCTCTGTTCACCCTGCCCAAGTCGAATGGACGGAATCTCGAAATCGTCACGAGTCGGATTATAAACTTTAAGGTGGTAGGTGCTGCTGCCTATATTGCTGAAAACCGTATCAAGAAAAACAGTGTCTTTTGAAAACTCCAAGTTGCCTGAACTGGGGCCATATTCGAAATTCTTACTACAAGAAATTCCTGAAAATATCAAGACGAGAATCAGTATGATAAACAGAAAGTGGCGCATTTCTTATCGATTATCCAATTCGGGTTTTGGGGCTGGTCAAGGTTGAAAAAACCGGGTCCCAGATTCGGCACCCTCAATGGCTATATGCCTTTTGAAAAAATTTCGTGAATTTCCCGGGGGATTCGCATAGGTCTTAAGGTCTTCGCGCTTAACAAGCACCATTCAGTACTTGAACGTACCAAAAGCACATTTGTTTTGTCGTCTTTCATTTCTACGACACGAACCGAGGTAGCCCCATGGCTTTTTTCAATATAGGTGCCGATGCGAATTTTGTCGTTTAGTTTGGCCGCATTTTTGTAAACGATATCGTGCCGCATGACCACCCAGACAACCTTATCTTGAAGTTGTTTTGGGGCTTTGCTTTGCCAGTGTTCTTTAGAAATATCTTGAATCCATTGTACGTATCGCACGTTGTTTACATGCGCCAATTCGTCAAGGTCGTCATGCTTGACGGTCAGTGTTTTCTCGTAACTGCCCATTTCTATTTCTTTGAGATTTTCACCTCAAAGAGCTTGTCCCAATTTTTACCAGTGACAAAGAAAGTCTTGCGAGTTGGATGATAGGCGACCCCGTTCAAGACATCGAGTTTATCATGTTGGGTCACTTTACTTTTCAATCCGCCGAAGTTGATTACCCCCTCGATGGCCCCACTTGTGGCATCGATGATCATCATGCTTTCTTTCTGATATACATTGGCATAGATTTTTCCGTCTACATACTCCAACTCGTTCGCCCTATTGAAAACCGATTTGTTGGTGACCGTCTCTATATAACCTTCTTCAATTAGGGTATTTGGATTCAAATGCCAAATCTTCTCGGTGCCATCACTTTTGAAGATCTTGGTGCCATCGTTGCAAAGACCCCATCCCTCTCGGCTCTCGCCATATTGAAAGCTATCGGTCTTTTCAAATTTGGTCAGGTCATACACGAAGCCCGTTTTGGCCTTCCAAGTAAGTTGATAGATTTTATCGTTCATTATGGTAATGCCCTCACCGAAATAGGTGTCGTCTAAATCGATTTGCCTTAAGACCTTACCCGTTTTGAAGTCAACTTTGCGCAACCATGAAGTGCCTTTGTGACCGGTACTTTCGTAGAGTGTATCATTATGGAATTCAAGGCCTTGGGTGTAAGCTTCCTTATCATGCGGAAAGGTGTTCACTATTTCATAGGTGTAGATCGAAGGGGCATTCTCAGAGAGGATCCTTACATTTTTTGTGATTTCCTCACTGCCTCCGTCATAACTGACCATGGCCTTAAGCACCCTATTGCCCAACCGGGGTGCATTAAGGGTAATGATGTTGTTGTTTACCGGAAGCTCTTTACCATCAATGGAGTAAACAACCTTACTTATGGCCTTTTCTTTTGTATTCTCAATGCCGACTACAATAGTCTGATTTTTTTGAAATTTACTTTTCCCGCCTTCGAGATTGATCTTGAACAATGGACCGTCTGAACCGCCATCGCCACAAGCCAAAAATAGAATGGGGACCATCAGGGAAATGAAAAATTTTGTCAATGCCATGTCAAACTGATTTAGGCTTACAAAGTTAACCATTCTTCATAAAGGATATGTAGTTTGATACACTTTCGGGGTTTTGGTGAATTTAGAAGATGGGAGTTTGGAAGTTGCATTTTGTTCGTTGTATATTTGCGGTTCGGCAAGTCCTACACGACCAGCTCCTATAGAATCCCCCAGGGTGGGAACGCAGCAAGGGTATATGGTTGTAGCGGTGCGATGTAGGTAGCTTGCCGTTTTTTGGTCATAGCCACCTTCTCTTTTTTTAGCTGTGGCCCCGCCAAAGTTTTTCCACTTCGTCAACATGATATAATTCGTTATTTTGCAAGGGTATATGTCGCAAAAAGTTGTTCTTGTCACGGGTGGATCGTCGGGTATTGGAAAGGCCATTTGCCTGTTTTTGAAATCGAAGGGATACAAGGTCTATGGAACCACTCGAAATTTATCAAAACACTCGGACTTTACGGAATTTGAACTTCTCGAAATGGACGTTCGGGAGGTCGCCAGTATAAGAAATGCAGTTCGACAGGTTCTTTCGAAGGAAGAGAGCATTGACGTTTTGGTCAATAATGCAGGTGTTGGAATTACCGGACCGATCGAAGAGACCCCCAATGAAGAAATACTGAAAGCTTTCGACACAAATTTTAACGGCCCCCTGAGTGTTGCCAAAGCGGTATTGCCCCAAATGCGTAATCAAAGAAAGGGCCTTATTATCAATATTACTTCGATCGCAGGATATATGGGGCTTCCTTTTCGAGGAATATACTCGGCGACCAAGGGTGCGCTTGAAATGGCCACCGAAGCTTTGCGTATTGAGGTAAAGGATTTTGGTATTGAAGTGTGCTGTTTGGCACCGGGCGATTTTGCGACGAACATTGCAAGCGGACGTTTTCATGTCCCGGTGACCGCTTCCTCGCCATATACAAAATACCAACAAAGCCTTGAGACCATGAATGCCCATGTCGAATCAGGTCAGGACCCGATCAAAGTGGCCAAAAAGGTGTTTGAAATTATAAAATCGAGTTCCCCGAAAGTACATTATCGGGTCGGCGAACCTATGCAAAGGTTTTCATTGGCATTGAAGAGAATATTGCCCGACAAACTCTATGAGAAATTGTTAATGAACCATTATAAGTTGTAGTTTTGCCGCATTCCTGATATCCCCTTCCAGGGAAAAAGGACCTTTAATATTCACGCAAAAAAATACAAATGAAATTTTTTATCGATACCGCCAATTTAGATCAAATTCGTGAAGCCCAAGAATTGGGAGTTCTTGATGGGGTTACGACCAACCCCTCGTTAATGGCCAAAGAAGGAATTACGGGGAGGAACAATATTCTAAAGCACTACGTTGATATCTGCAACATAGTCGATGGGGATGTTTCTGCCGAAGTAATCGCAACGGAGTTCAAGGCGATGGTAAAAGAAGGGGAGGAACTATCGGAATTGCATGAGCAGATCGTGGTAAAGGTACCGATGATCAAAGATGGGGTCAAGGCACTTAAATACTTCTCAGACAATGGCATAAAAACGAATTGCACTTTGGTATTCTCGCCCGGCCAAGCGTTATTGGCAGCCAAGGCAGGGGCAAGTTATGTATCTCCATTTATCGGACGTTTAGATGATATTTCGACCGATGGCCTGAATCTGATTGCCGAGATTCGACATATTTATGACAACTACGCTTTTGAGACCCAGATTTTGGCCGCATCCATTCGACATACGATGCACGTCATTGATTGCGCGAAAGTCGGCGCAGATGTCATGACAGGGCCTCTATCTTCAATAGAGGGTCTTTTAAGGCACCCGTTGACCGATATAGGCTTAGAGAAATTCTTGGCGGATTATAAGAAGGGAAACTAAGGGAAAGAATTGTTTAAGGGGCTAGTTTTTGGCAATTTGGCTTTCAGTGCCGTTCCTTATTTCCTTGCTTACCGCATTGGAAAAAATATCTGAAAAGGCATTGACAATCTTGCCATCTTCGGCAATAATGCATTTGTTTAGCTTATCTATAATGAAAGCCCTTCTCATTTCCATGGAATTTGTAGAACGAAATTGGGTCGCGGCATTGAGCTGGTTCGATTTGATCATGCCTTTCCAGATTGGCTCTTCGGTTCGTATGTTTATGCCTACCAATTCGTAATCTGACTTACTTTCACCAAGGGAACTTATTCGTTTGGTCAACTCATTGAAATGCCTCTTTTCGGTGCCTGACCAAAAGTAGAATATCGTCTTTTTCCCCTTTGAAATATCTTGCAATGAAATCATTTCCCCATCTAGATTTTGAACATTGATCGTAGGCAAATCTTTACCGGGTTGAATATTCAGCACACCTTGATATAGGCTATTGATTTCATCAATATGCTTGTTGTTGTTCGAGAATTTATGAAATTGATCTATAAATATTTTGTTCTCCTCAATGTCATTGTTCTTAAGTAGATAGTCCATTGCAACATTTCGGAATAAATTGTCCTTCAGCTCTTTTTCTTGAACAATACTGTCGATGAGTTTTAATTTGTGTTTGTTGAAATGTAACTTATTGCCCACCACGTCATTCTCGACCTGACATTTATGCGAACAGGTCATAAAGGAAACATTGCCAAAATGGTAGTTCATGAAATTGTAGTAAGGCCTTAAATAGGTAAGGTCACTATCATCGAAACTTAAATCTTTGCGATAATCATAAAAATTGTCAGGAAGTTTTTTGATTTTTTTGTCCTTGGAATATTTTCGGTGGATGAAGGGATATTTCTCCTTAAAGGTATTATAGGTGTAGTTAATGCTGGCTTCGGCAATTTTTATCTCTTTTTCGGTCAGTACGTTTTCTTGTTTAAGGCTTGCCAATTGCTCCAATTTTTCTGCTGCCAGTGAATTTATTTTCTCGAGAAATTCATCGGATGCAAGGCGATAACTTGAATATATCTCCGATTGTTCGTCTTCCTCGGTCAAAAATAGTTCCAATAAAAAATTATTGATTTCTTCGCCCTTGCCAGAAAATACGAGTGACTCGTCAAAGGCAACCGTGTTCAATCGAATGGCGAGACTATCTCCTTTTTTTAGGTATATATATTGATATTCGGGAGCATGATTGAAGTGATATAGCCCGTCTTTGATCGAATCCAATTTAAAAGCAAAACGATTGTGCTCATCCAACTGGGCAGAGTCGATTACGCATTCCCCTTCATAGAGAACCACATAATCACTTGTCGGGTTTACGATTTCCCCTGCAAAAAATACATTGGGAGAACTTTTTTCACCTTTTCCGCAACCAGCCAATAAGAAAAGAAAGAGATAAAGTAATTTTTTATCCATAAAAAATTTGCTACATCTTCAACGAACAAAATTAGTAAACGGGTATAGGCAGTGCTGTTAATTCGGAGTTAAAAGTAAGCGGTCTTAGTTAATACCTTGGCAAAACGTGGGTTAAATCGGTTGAAACAAGATTCGTCCAACTGTGTCGGGCAATAAATATTGCTTATTTTTGCGCGAATTTTTAAAGCGAAAATCATGCTTTCTGTATCAAATTTGTCGGTTCAATTCGGAAAAAGAGTACTTTTCGATGAAGTCAATGTTTCGTTCACACAAGGAAATTGCTATGGTGTAATCGGGGCCAACGGCGCGGGTAAATCGACCTTCTTGAAAATTTTGGCGGGTCAGACCGATGCAACTTCTGGGCAGGTCATTCTTGAACCTGGCAAGCGCATGTCGATTCTTGAGCAGAACCATAACGCGTATGACCAATTTGGAGCTCTTGAGACCGTGGTCATGGGCAATAAGCCGCTATACGCAATTAAAAAGGAAATCGATGAGCTTTATGCCGACTATTCAGATGAGAATGCTGATAAGATTGGCGAACTGCAGGTGAGTTTCGAAGAGATGGACGGCTGGAATGCCGATAGCGATGCGGCGGCCCTATTGTCAAATCTTGGTATTTCAGAAGAGTTGCATTACACCGTTATGGCCGACATGGATGCCAAATTGAAGGTAAGGGTACTTTTGGCCCAGGCCTTGTTCGGGAGTCCTGATGTATTGATTATGGACGAGCCTACCAATGACCTTGATTACGAGACCATTAACTGGCTTGAAAACTTCTTGGCCGACTACCAGAATACGGTAATTGTCGTATCGCACGATAGACATTTTTTAGATACCGTATGCACCCATATCGCCGACATCGATTTTGGCAAAATGAACCTGTATTCAGGTAATTACACTTTTTGGTACCAAAGCAGTCAGCTGGCCTCCAGGCAAAGGGCCCAACAAAACAAGAAGGCGGAGGAAAAAGCCAAGGAGCTTCAAGAGTTCATCTCGCGATTCAGTGCCAATGTGGCAAAAAGCAAACAGGCTACATCACGCAAAAAGATGTTGGACAAACTGAAAATCGAAGATATCAAGCCTTCAAGCAGAAGATACCCCGCGATAATCTTTGACCGGGAGCGCGAGGCCGGAGACCAGATTTTGAATGTGGATGGATTGGCGGCCAGCTCAGAGGATGGGGAATTGCTTTTCAGCAAGGTCAATATCAATTTGGCAAAAGGGGACAAGGTGGCGATAATTTCAAGGGATTCAAGGGCGACCACCGCCTTTTATGAAATTTTGAATGATAAAAGAAGGGCCGATGAGGGTAGCTTTCAGTGGGGCATTACCACGACACAATCTTATTTGCCGGCCGATAATTCAAGCTATTTCACATCGAACGATAGTTTGGTCGATTGGTTGCGGCAGTGGGCCAAAACGGAAGAAGAACGCGAAGAGGTATATATACGCGGGTTTTTAGGAAAAATGCTGTTTAGCGGTGATGAGGCCCTTAAAAATTGCGCTGTACTTTCCGGTGGTGAAAAAGTACGCTGCATGTTGAGTAGAATGATGATGTTAAGGGCAAATGTGTTGATGCTTGATGAACCTACCAATCATCTCGACCTTGAAAGTATCACTGCTTTTAACAATTCGTTGAAAAACTTTAAGGGTACTGTACTTTTTACCACGCACGACCATGAATTTGCCCAAACGGTCGCAAATCGTATCATAGAATTGACACCTAAAGGCAACATTGACAGATATTTAACGTTTGATGAATACATGTCTGACAAGACAATCAAGGAGCAGCGCGACAAAATGTACGCAGTTCCGGTGTGATTTTATGTAGAACCCAAATTTACATCAAATGAAAACCTACTCTCTCCTTTATGCCTTCTTGGCATTGGCAATAATTGGCTGCAGTAAATCTGATATGGACAATGGCGGTGGCGGAAACAACAATGGTGACGATGCATCTTACAACCTGCTCGTTGTCGAAGATGGTCTGCTGACGAGTACACTCATCAATGCAACGGCAGAGACCACCACATTGAACCCCGCAACAAGCCCATTTGAAGATATGGTGACACCCGACCTGGTGTACAAACAAGATGCAATACTCACCACCTATCATAAAGATACCGATTGCAGCGGAAAGTTATCCCAATTCGATTTCTCGGATAATAGCTCTCAAGACTTCGATTTATTTGGGGATTTGATAGACTGCAATTTGACGGCAACAGCAATTTCGCATTCAAACGATATGTTATACATCGCATATGGTCTTGAGGATGCCCAGATGAACCAGGAATATTTCATTAGGGCGATCGACCCGAGCAAATCTGAATCGAATTTTACGGATATCGCCTTGAAGGAAGAACCTGCGGACCCTACATACATTCCCAAGGAATTGGTCTATGCGAACAACAGGTTGTTCATTTTGGGCCACGATGAGGATGCCACGAACGAATTTCATCTTTTGGTCTTGGACGGCGCTACCCACAATATGATTTATGACATAAATCTCGGTTTCAATGTAAGACAAATTTTCACCAACCCAGAGGACAACATAATCGTTAGCTATGATGAACTTCATTCTGAAGTCAACAGTGGCAATATGGCCGTAGACTATACAAACTATCAACCGGATACCAACCCTGAGTTTAAATATTCAAAATACAATCATTTTGACGTTACAGGAAGAATGTATTATGAAATGCCACCCGGTTCCCATAGTTCTTACCCTATTGTACCGGCAGTTTATGATTTCGATGAACAATTGATCATTCTGTATGCATATGAAAATTTTCTTACCGAAGCGGAGCGTAACTTCGAGTATGAAATCGAAAGCACGACCATGGTCTGCTATGATGACAAGAATGAATTGATCTTGATCGGATATAAAAAGGTTGGAGAATCGAACAAAGGTGGGTTGATGCGTATTAAACCTGCACCTGAACCCAAACTCATTGATAATTTGGATGTCGATGGAATTCCATATAAGTTATTTGTGCGGTAGGGTAGTTTATTCACGGTAAACGAGGCTTGCCAAAATGCCATTCCGGGTAAGTCATCTCGAGGAACGAATCGATCAGCGATGCCCTGATATGGTTTGAAGATTCCCTTATCTTGCATATTCGAGATGGCAAGGACGATCTAATTCGTCAACCTCCCTTTATTTGATAGAACTAATAGTTGATATACCGACTATTCCAAATAGCGTCATTGAAGTTCTTTCCCTGTGCCAGACCGTAGAAGAGAATCACTGCAGCCACCCATTTGAACATAAAGAAGAAGAGTATGCCGAACTGGGCGATCGAACCATGTCTTGAAAACAAACCATCGGGAACCAGAAGTGTCAAAAGGTAACTGACGAGAAGGGCAAAGAGAACAATATTCACAAAATTCTTAAAGGGCCACATTAGAATTTTTCTTAAGGGATGTAAGTCGTTGCCCCATTTATGGATCAAAAGGTGATAACCGTTTCCTATCGTTGCAAAAAGAATCGGGTCGTCTTTATCCTTCAATTTGAACATTTTCGAAGGGGCAAGAATTTTGAAATCGGTCAGTTCGGTTTTATGTGCTTTTTCCAATCGTCTGATTTTCGAGATGGCTTCCTGTGGAATATCGCCCTTGAAGAACTTCGAATCCAAAAAACGCAGTCGGTAATCGATGCAGATTTTTTTGATTTGGTCGATATGGAAAATATCTTCCGAAGAAAGTAGCTTTAGATTAAAATCATTAGGTGCATGGCGGGTATTTTCCTTAAGGTTTTTCTTGATTTTCGTGTGGTCATTTCGAACTTCTTCCAAGATTTTTGCCACCTCGGCCAAAATCATCTCTCCATCTACCGATGATTCCCTTGCCTTAACTAATTTTTCCTGGATGTTCACTCGCTTCATAGCCATGCTTTTTAAGCACCCTTTCAACCAAAATTAGCGAATTCGAGTTTTTTATGCGCAGTACGTCGAAAAACACATGTTAATATTATGTTAATTTAGATGTACGACGATAGGGCCTATTGCATCTTCGCTGGGTTTTATTGTAAATTACCGACATATTTGACCGTTCATCGATCATCCTGCCGTTTATTAACAAAAATCTTGTCGTGAATATATGAAGTGCTTGACGCCCCCCCTGTCCCTGATCTTTCTTTTACTGACCTTGGTTTCAACTGCCCAAATTGACAAAAATGATGGAATCACAGAGATGGATCCTGAAAAGTCAATTCTTAAGAATACCGAAGCTTCAGAGGATCACAAGACACTTTTGGCGGCCATGAAGGCGACCGATTTGGATGAACTTTTGGGATTCGATGGCCCCTTCACCGTTTTTGCCCCTTCAGACATTGCATTTGATAAACTTCCGCAGGATTTGATAAAGGAACTGCTTAGGCCCGAGAACAAAGACCAGCTTAAAGAACTAATGACTTACCATATCGTTGCCGGAAATCTTTCCGCATCGAAAATTTTGAGGGCGATGTGCCGTGGAAATGGCAAAGCCTCCTTTATGACCGTACAGGGCAATGAGATTACGGCCACTATGAACGGAATTGACATTGTGTTGACCGATGTTTCAGGAAATTCTGCCAAAATCACGGTAGCCGATGCGGACCAATGTAACGGCGTTATTCACCAAATCGACAGTGTAATACTCCCTCGAAAACTATAGCGACTATCTGAGCGCTGCGCCTAGTTCACTTTCGTAGCGTTTCTGTAGCTTAAGCATAATCTTGTCGATTTGCTTGTCGGTCAAAGTACCTTTATCGTCTCTAAGCGTAAAACTTACGGCATAGGATTTTTTTCCTTCAGGTAATTTCGAGCCCTTGTATACATCAAAAAGATTGATGCTTTTTATCAATTTTCTTTCGGTATGAAAGCCTAGGTCATGAATTTTTTTGAAGGGTACATCATCATCGAGTAAAAGGGCAAAATCACGTTTCACCTCGGGATATTTCGGAATATCGTTAAAAACAATTTTGTGGCTAGGGACAAGGGATAGGATATTTCCCCAATTGAAATTGGCATAAAGCGTTTCTTGCTTTATCCCGAAATTTTCCAAAATCGATTTCTTGACCATTCCAAATGACACCAGCTCCTTCTTTTTTATGAGCAAGGTCAGCCCCTCCGAGAACAAATCGTTTTCTATTGCCGTCGAGTCGCTGCCCGTGACACCCAATCTGACCAGAATGTTCTCAACTATGGTTTTTAGGAGGAAAAAATCGTTCTTTTTGGTCTCTAGTGCCCAACTATCGTCGTTTCGGTTTCCGGTAATGTAGAGTGCGAGACTTTTTTGTTCTTCCCATTTTCCGTCTTTTTGGGAATAGGTCTTTCCGAATTCGAAGAATTTCAGGTTTTGTTCTTTTCGGTTCAGGTTGTATGCAATTGCCTCGAGGCCCGTAAATAACATGGACTGTCTAAGAACGGCTAGCTCTTTGCTCAATGGGTTCATCATCCTAACCGATGCACTTTCAACTAGGTCTGACGACAGTGCGGCATGTGCAGGGGAGGAAAGACTGTTGGTCATAATCTCCAAAAATCCCTGTGAAGCCAGCTGATTTCCAATTTTCGTTTCGAGTTTATGGCTTTCGTATTTCGAGGTAGGTGCAATAGAGGCATTCAGCTTTTGTTCGAATTGAACGTTGTTATAACCGTAGACTCGAAGCACCTCTTCAATGACATCGACTTCGCGCTTGACATCGACTCTAAATGAAGGTATGGCGAGGCCGAGTCCGCTTTCGGTGACGCTTTTGACCTTTATTTGAAGCGAGGCCAAAATCGATTTGATGGTATCCCTTGGAATTTCCTCACCGATCAATTTGTCAATTTTGTTGAACGACAGAAACACTGGGTGATCTTCCGCACGTTTCGGGTAGTAGTCAACAATATCGGAGGTAATGTCGCCACCGGCAATTTCTTTGATCATCAAAGCCGCACGTTTCAATGCATATTCCACATTTTCTATATCGATTCCACGTTCGAACCTGAAGGAGGCATCGGTATTCAACCCGTGTCTTTTTGCAGTTTTACGAATGGATATCGGATCGAAATAGGCACTTTCAAGAAAAATTGACTTCGTTTCTTCGGTCACACCTGTGTTTATACCTCCGAATACTCCGGCAATACACATGGGTTTTTCGGCGTCACAGATCATAAGATCATCTTCGTGCAAAATATGCTCCTCTCCATCTAAAGTCATGAATTTGGTTCCCTTATCGACTGTTTTGACGATGATGTTATTATCGTAAATTCGATCGGCATCAAAAGCGTGCAAAGGTTGGCCCAACTCATGAAGTACATAATTTGTCGTATCGACCACATTGTTGATGGTCTTGACCCCGATTGCCTTCAATCGATCCTTTAACCATTGCGGAGACGGTTGCACCGTCAAATTGTCCATGGTTATACCACAATACCTGGGAGCCAATTTGCTGTTTTCTACTTTGACCTGCAGTTTTCTTGACCGAACATCAACATGGAACTTGCCCACCGCAGGTGTCATCAACTTCCTTTCAACCTTCAGCTGTGACAGACCGGCCTGTAAATCTCGTGCAACACCATAGTGGCTCATTGCGTCGGCACGGTTAGGTGTGAGGTCTATTTCAAAAACTTCATCCCTTTCCAATTCGAAGACCTCTGAACAAGGGGTACCCGGCTTTAGGGAATTTGGGAGAACCATTATTCCGTCGTGGCTATTGCCTAGGCCGAGTTCATCTTCGGCACAGATCATGCCCTGACTCGTTTCTCCACGGATCTTTCCTTTTTTGATTTTCCAGGGAGAACCTTTTTCATCGTAGAGTGTTGTGCCGATGGTCGCAACGGGTACTTTTTGACCTTTATCGACATTGGGCGCCCCGCAAACTATCTGTAGGGGTTCTGCTGATCCGACGTCGACGGTGGTAAGTTTTAATCGGTCGGCATTTGGGTGTTTTTTACAGCTTAAAACATGGCCTACGACCACACCTTCCAGTCCGCCCTTTACCGATTCATATGGTTCTATTCCGCCTACCTCCAAGCCAAGATTGGTCAGGATTTCACCGATTTTCTCGGCCTCATAGTCGATTTGAAGAAACTGTTTGAGCCAGTTGTATGAAATCTTCATTGGTCAGTCTTAAGGTCGGTAAAGATAAATCAAATAGTCACTAAATCGAAACGCCGGAATTTTTTATTACAGCTATAAAATCGTTTCTTCGGCAGACAATTAAAATCAACGGAATGAAAAGAGTGCTGACATCGATTCTTGTGATATTTCTCTTCGGATGTACAGATTCGAAAAAAGCATCGACCTCGCTTACCGAGGGAATCTGGCTTTTGGAACTCGAAGTGCAAGATGGCGAAGTGTTGCCCTTCAATTTTGAATTGCGGCAAAGTGATTCCGGTAAACTTGGAATAACCTTTTTCAACGCGGATGAAGCCATTGAGGTCGATGAAATTGAATTTCATGGAGATTCCATCATCATCAAACCACCAGTTTTTCAAGGCTATTTGGCCGGTAAGTTCGCTTCAAACAAAATTGAAGGCCAATTTATCAAGGAAGACCTTGACCGATATGTGCCATTTAGAGCCACCCAGGGCGTTGAAGATAGATTTCTCAATGTTAGACCTTCTGAGCAAAATGTTTCGGGAATCTGGGAAGCCGAGTTCAGTCCCGGTACTGAAGACAGCTATATGGCCAAGGGGATCTTCACCCAATCCAACGATAAAGTAAAAGGTACCTTTAGAACGACTACAGGTGATTACCGCTATTTAGACGGTGTTGTAAGCAGGGATTCGCTAAAGGTATCTGCCTTTGACGGGGCGCACGCTTTTTTATTTATTGCGAAGGTGACCGATTCGACCCTTCGAGGAACATTCTATTCGGGCAATCATTTTAAAGAACCATTTATTGCAAAACGAAACGAGACCTTTGAGCTGCCGGATGCCGATTCGTTGACTTATTTGAAAGAGGGCTATGAGAAATTTGAGTTTTCTTTTCCCGATGAAAATGGGAATCTAATTTCTTTGACCGATAATCGATTTAAGAACAAGGTTGTTTTGGTGCAGGTCATGGGCACCTGGTGCCCGAATTGCTTGGATGAGACCAAATTCTATGTTGATTTCCTAAAAAAGAATCCCGATAAAGACTTGGCGATTGTGGCATTGGCCTTTGAGTATGCCAAGACAAGCGACAAGGCCTTTAAAAGTATCGCTAGGCTTAAAGAGCGAATAGGTGTGGAATATCCAATTCTTTTGGCCCAGTTTGGTACCTCTGATAAAGATGAGGCCCAGAAAAAACTTCCGATGCTGAACCACATACTTTCATATCCAACAACTATTTTCATAGACAAAAAAGGAGCAGTGCGAAAAATCCATACAGGCTATAATGGTCCAGCAACGGGTGAAAAACATGAGGAATTTAAAGAGGAGTTTACCGAATTCGTTCAGCGGCTTTTAGCGGAATGAGCTAAATAATGGTTGATTTGCCCAAGCCGATATTCTCGTCATTGATGCTTTGATTTTCGTCTGAATCGACGATATTATCAGCGATAAAATTCCCGACATAATCGGTACCGTACTTACTACTTCCCATGATGTCGGGCGTCACCACCTTTTTCGAGAATGACTTTCGTATGGCCGCTATAACGGCATTTGATTCTTCCTTTAAGTCGAAATGTCTCAGCAACATGGCCGTACTTAAGATTGAAGCGACCGGATTGGCCACATTTTTCCCCTTGGCCTGAGGGTAAGAACCGTGAAATGGTTCAAACATCGCATTATCGGTTCCGATCGAGGCTGAAGGCAAAAGGCCCACCGAGCCGATAATTATGCTTCCTTGGCTTGAAAGTATGTCGCCGAACATATTTTCGGTCAAAATGACATCGAACTGAGAGGGGTTCAACATCATTTGAACCGCAGCATTATCAACGAACATGCAGTCAAATTTCACCTCGGGATAACTATTGCTGATTTCGGTGACTACTTTGCGCCATAATCGCGAGGACTCAAGAATGTTTGCCTTGTCGACCAAGGTCAATTTTCGTTTACGACTTTTTGCGGCCTTAAAGGCCAAATGGGCGATTCGGCTGATTTCACCTTCAGAATATTCACAGAGGTCTGACGCGATTGTACCATCGGCACTCCATTTCTTTTCTCCAAAATAGATGCCGCCCGTAAGTTCACGATAAATGACAAGATCCGTTCCGGCAATGGATTTGTCGTTTAATATGGTTTTTTCGACTATGGAAGGAAAAACCTTTACAGGTCGTATACAGGCAAAAAGCCCTAGCGCTTTTCTCAGTTTGAGCAAACCCAGTTCGGGCCGTACTTTGGCCTCAGGATTATTATCATATTCCAGTGCACCGATGGTGCCGGAAAGAATGGCATCAGAATCCCTACAAAGTTCCAAGGTTTCTTCAGGAAGTGGACGCCCACTTTCAGAAATGGCAGCGGCGCCAATTGGGGCTTCGGTAAAAACGAATGTGTGATTGAAAGTCTCTTCAACCGCTTTCAAGCATTTAACCGATTGTTCAAGCACCTCGGGCCCGATGCCGTCACCTCCTAGAAGAGCAATCTTAAGCTGCATTAAGTGACACTTTCGATTTTTACGTTGGTGGCAGCAATGATCTCGTGGATATCATCGTCAACCACTTCCTTTTTGCGGTCGGCGTGCTTCAAAAATTCATCATACACCTCGTCCAACTGGACCTTGGTCAGTTCATACCCTACTTTTTTTGCCCGATAGGCAAGGGCGGCTCTACCACTTCTAGCGGTCAGCACGATGGATGATTCATCGACTCCGACCTCCTCGGGATCGATTATCTCATAAGTTTCCCGGTTTTTTATAACCCCGTCTTGATGAATTCCCGAACTATGAGCAAAGGCGTTCGATCCCACGATGGCCTTATTGGGTTGTACCAACATTCCCATTTTTTGCGATACCATTTGGCTTGTGCTGTACAATAACTTACTGTTGATATTGGTATCCAAGTTCAGGTCTGGGTGCTGCCTTAAGATCATGACTACTTCCTCCAAAGAAGTATTTCCGGCACGCTCGCCTATCCCGTTTATGGTGCACTCGATTTGACGGGCGCCATTGATGACCCCCGAAATCGAATTGGCGGTCGCCAAACCAAGGTCGTTATGACAATGGCATGAAAGAATGGCCTTTTCGATTCCCTTGACATTCTCCTTTAGGTATTTCATCTTGGCGCCATATTCTTCAGGCAGGCAATAACCGGTAGTATCAGGTATATTGAGGACCGTTGCACCTGCCTTAATGACGGCTTCGCAGACCCTGGCCAGAAATTCGTTGTCGGTTCGGCCCGCATCCTCGGCATAAAACTCCACATCCTCCACGAAAGACTTCGCAAGGCTTACTGCGGCAACCGCCCGTTCGATTATGGCCTCGCGATTTGAATTGAATTTATGTTTGATATGGGAGTCAGATGTACCGATTCCAGTGTGTATCCTCGGTTTTTTTGCAGGTTTTAGGGCCTCAGCTGCCACTTCGATATCTTTCTTTACTGCTCTGGTCAAGCCGCAGACGGTTGCATGTTTGACCAATTTTGCAATTTCGGTCACCGAGCTAAAGTCACCTGGACTCGATATCGGAAAACCAGCTTCGATGATATCTACCCCAAGGTTGTCCAACCTTTCCGCAATGACCAATTTTTGACCTACGTCAAGTTTACAGCCTGGTACCTGCTCCCCGTCACGCAAGGTGGTATCAAAAATGTGTACTATATCTTTGCTCATTATATTTGCGTAGTTTAGCTCGTAATTACGAATATATGACCCTTGGGCCAAACGTCATAGGATTTACCTTTGCGTTTACAACACTTAAGCATATTTGGTATTCTATAAAAACCTGATAAACAATTGTTTAATCCTTATTTTTTACGATGACAAATACGCACAAAGATGCTCTATTTGTTCTTATCAAATCGCTATCGAAATCTGAAAAACGGCAGTTCAAGCTTTATGTAGGCCGTTTGGGCGTTAATACCGATGCGAAATTTCTGGCCCTGTTCGTGCTTCTCGATAAACTCAGAAACTACGACGAAAGGGCAATTTTGGAAAGTGGAATTGTCAAAAAGGCGCAGCTCTCAAATTTAAAGGCCCATTTATACAAGCAGATTTTGGTAAGCCTTCGACTAAACCCCGTGAACCAGAATATTAGGGTGCAAATACGCGAACAACTCGATTTTGCGACCATTCTCTACCAAAAAGGGCTTTACAAACAGAGCTTGAAAATTCTTGACAAGGCCAAGAATACGGCCATAGAGAATGAGGAAAAGAACATTGCCTATGAAATAGTCGAACTCGAAAAAATAATTGAGACACAATTCATTACACGTAGCATTCCAGATAGGGCAGATGAACTGGCCGTTCAGGCAAAAGAACTTTCCGCGGCTAATGTGATGACCAGCAAATTGTCTAATCTGTCACTTCAGCTTTATGGATGGATGTTGAAAGTCGGCTATGTGAGAAATGACGAGGACTACCAAAAAATTAAAAAATATTTTGAGCGGCAGCTTCCGAAACACGATATCGAAAAACTAGGCTTTCGAGAAAAACTATGGCTGTACAAGGCATATCTATGGTATAGTTTTTTGACCCAGGATTTTCTTTCTTGCTATAAATATTCCAGTAAATGGGTCGATCTTTTTTACGAAAGACCCGATATGATGGCGCGGCATCCGGTATTCTTTTTGAAAGGAAATAATTATTTGCTAGAGTCTTTATTTAATGTAAGATATAGATCCCAATTTAAAGAAACACTTGAATTACTCGAAAAAACGGTCGAAGCCAAGGATTTTCCTAAAAACGACAATATATCCTCATTGGTCTTTCTCTATTTGAATTCGCATAGATTGAACCTTCATTTTATGGATGGCACCTTTAAGAAAGGGCTGTATTTAGTGCGCATAATCGAATATGGAATAAACAAGCACAAAGGGCGTATTGACGCACATCATATCATGGTTCTTTACTACAAGGTTGCCTCTCTCTATTTTGGCAATGCCGACTACAAGAATTGCATTTTATACCTCAATAAGATCATAAAGAACAGGGGGCTGAAAATGCGCGAGGATTTGATGTGCTTTGCACGTATACTCAGTCTGATCGCGCATTATGAGGCGGGAATGGACTACCATTTAGAGGTGCAGTTAAAAAGTACCTATAAATTTCTATTACGGATGAACGATATGCATGCGGTACAAAAAGAGATGTTGGATTTCTTGAGGAACCTACGAAATATCTATCCCCATGAATTGAAAAGCGAATTTGAAAAGCTTTACAGAAAGCTCAAGAAATATGAAGACCATCCGTATGAAAAAAGGCCATTTCTCTATTTGGATATCATTTCTTGGCTTGAAAGTCACCTGCAAAACAGGCCGGTGGCCTTGATTATTCAAGAAAGAGCCAAACTACTTACCCGCTAAAGAAAGCAGTGAACAAAAAGCCACAGATTGCACATTTGCTTGAGATCAATCTGGCAATGCTTTTTATAAGTACCTCTGGCGCATTAGGGCGTTATGTAGAACTTCCGGTACCTGTTACCATTGGCCTAAGGGCCCTGTTGGCGTTCGTGCTGTTGGCCGTATATTGCAGGTGGAAAGGCATTTCGCTTAAAGTCGAAAAAAGGGATATTCCCCTGGTAGTTTTAGGGGGAATATTGATGTGCGTCCATTGGCTTACTTATTTTTATTCGTTGCAGTGGTCAAATGTCGCCATTGGAATGCTCTCTCTCTTTACATACCCGGTGATTACTGCTTTTTTGGAACCTTTTATGCTAAAGACCAAGTTTCAGAAAATACACTTGGTTTTGGGTGTTTTGCTTTTGTGCGGAATCTATTTTCTTGTGCCCGATTTCAATTTTGATAATTCGTACACTATGGCGGTGGCCATCGGGGTTTTCTCCGCACTGTGCTATTCGCTTCGTAATCTGCTTATGAAATCGAAAGTTTCAAAATACAATGGTTCGTTGCTGATGACCCATCAAGCCGGAATCACCGGCCTCATGCTAATTCCGGCGGTAATATTTGCCGATTTTGATATGGTCTTATCGCAATGGAAAGGCTTGATGGCATTGGCCATCTTGACTACCGCCATTGGCCACACCTTATTCCTGAGAAGTTTTAGACATTTTTCGATTACAACGGCAAGTATTTTGAGCAGTGTTCAACCTGTTTATGGAATCGTTATTGGCGTCTTGTTTCTTTCCGAAATACCTTCTTGGCCTACAATTTTCGGAGGCATTCTGATTGTTGCTTCCGTTTTGATCGAGAGCTTTAGGCTGCAGACCTAAGGCTCGATTCAGCAAAACTCACGGGGAACTGCTAGTTGCTCTTCTCTTCCTCACCCTGATTGATACCCGGGGTACCCATTCCGAATTGGTTGATGAGTCCGTCGCCCAGTTTTTGAAATTCTTCGCTCTTGGCCATTTGTCGCACTTTTACAGGGTCAAAATTTCCATTGAAGTACAGAAAGGAGCCGCGTGTCAAATTGTTGTTATATATCAGAATTTCCTTGACCGCATTTTTCTTTTCACGAATGGAAACGATGTTGCGTTTAAGGTCGTCGTTCTTACGATAGACTTCTATGAATGAATTGCCGGTGATTCCGTTCATCTGTTTGTTCAAAAATTGAGTTTTGGCCGGCGTGGCACTTGGGAATTGCATGTAACGAAGATCCTTGGTGTTACCGATCAATGAATTCATTTCCGGTGAAATATTGCTGATCATTGACAACATGAATTGTGGTACGCGAACCGCGGTTACCTGATCATCGTTCTTATGGGCCTCATAGAAATTGTCAATGGAGTTGTACGTTCCGCAAGAAGAAATCAGGATTACGCAAAAAATAAATAGTGCTCTCTTTATCATGGTCTAGTGTTTTAAAAGGTTAAATATAAAAAAAGTGATTCAATAGCACTTCAGCAACAAGCGTTCCAAACTGGATCTTTGGGAGGGTCCGCCAAGAAGGTCATGGACTCTTTTTTTACCGGGTGTTCCAAGGTCAACTCCCTTGCATGTAGGTGAATGCTGCCATCTTTATTGCTGCGATTCGCCCCATATTTCAAATCTCCCTTTATTGAACAGCCAATGGCTGCCAGTTGGGCTCGAATCTGGTGGTGCCTACCCGTATGTAAATCGATTTCCAACAAATAGAAGTTGTTCAATTTCCTTAAAAGCCGATAATCCAAGATTGCCTTTTTGCCCTCGGATACCTTTTTTTTATGGGCATATGATTTGTTCTGTTTCGAATTTCGCTTTAACCAGTGTATCAGTGTATCAGATTCTTTGGGAGGGGGATTTTTTACAATGGCCCAGTACTTTTTTCCAGTAGTCTTTTCAGCGAACATTTTGTTCAACCGGGTCAGCGCCTTTGAGGTTCGCGCGAAGACCAAAACCCCAGAAGTTGGGCGATCCAGTCGATGAACCACACCTAAGAAAACTGCTCCGGGCTTCTTGTATTTTCTTTTGATATACATCTTGACGAATTCGCTCAATGGGGTATCTCCAGTTTTATCTCCCTGAACAATATCCCCGGCTCGTTTGTTGACGACGATTAGATGATTGTCTTCATAGATCACCTGAAGATTCGACGAATTCGAATGTTCGCTTTTTGAGGACACTATAACGCGAATTTTTTACCCCGTAGAGAAAGAAGTAAAATCATCAGCACACCCAGAGTAACAGAGACATCGGCCATATTGAAGATTCCGGTCTTGAAAAAGCCGAGTTCGACCAAAAAGAAGTCGGTCACAGAACCATGAACAACTCGGTCGATTAGATTACCGATTCCACCGCCAATTACAAAGGCAAAGGCGACGACCATCCATTTATCAAATTCTTTTTTACTAAGTAAGCGATAAAGCAGAATCAACAATACGATTATTGGAATTGCCTGAAGAAAAATGATTTTCAACATAGGAGGGAGGTTCTGCCCAAAACCCAGCATGGCCCCTGTATTCTCAACATTGGTCAAAACAAGATTATTGCCGACCACTTCGATATAATCATTGGGAACAATGTTTTTTCGAACCACTTCCTTTGAAATCTGGTCGCATCCGATGTTCATCAAAACCAGGGAAATTATTATGATTCTCTTTATCAAACCGTTGATTTTTATCGCAACTACTAATATTGTTCCTCGTCACTGGGAAAGTCCTTACGCTTGACATCATCCACATATTGGGAAATAGCTTTCCCCATATCTTCGTATAAGTTCATATATCTCCGTAAAAATCGGGGATTAAACTCGTGGGTCATCCCTAATAAATCGTGAATGACCAATACTTGCCCGTCCGCATATTTGCCTCCGCCAATCCCGATGGTCGGAATGGAGATACTTTCAGAAACTTTTTTGGTCAGTTCGGCCGGAATTTTTTCGAGCACAATTCCGAAGCAACCCAATTTTTCAAGTAAAACGGCATCTTCCATCAATTTTTCCGCTTCGTCTTTTTCCTTGGCGCGAACGGCGTAGGTACCGAATTTATAAATAGCCTGCGGGGTCAGCCCCAAATGGCCCATAACGGGAATACCGGCATTTAAAATACGTTTAACGGATTCCTTGATTTCGATTCCGCCTTCCAATTTTACCGCATGCGCACCACTTTCCTTCATAATTCGAATGGCGGAACGCAGTGCCTCCTTGGGGTCACTCTGATAGCTGCCAAAAGGAATATCAACAACAACCAATGCTCTTTTTACGGCCCGTATGACCGATGAGGCGTGGTATATCATTTGATCCAAAGTTATTGGTAGTGTAGTTTCGTGACCAGCCATGACATTACTTGCCGAATCGCCTACAAGAATGACATCGACGTCGGCCGAATCGACAATTTTGGCCATCGAATAATCATAGGCCGTCAACATGGAGATTTTCTCGTTGTTCTCCTTCATTTCGACCAGCGATTTTACGGTGACCCTTTTGTATTCCTTTTTTGCGGTTGACATGGTGTTCAGTTTAGGTGCGATAAATGTAAGGAAAATGTCGGAGGGTTCGATTATCGGATTTTTGGAAAGATTGACAATGGGATCGGTCATTTTAAGCTACATTTGAAAAAAATCAAAAAAATGAAAAAATATCTACTACCACTAGTTTTACTGGTCTCGTTTACAGTCTCCTCACAAGAGAATGAAAAGGCGGCAGTACAAAAGACGATAGAAGATTTCTTCGCTGGGTTCCATGCCCAGGATTCCATAAAGATCAAGGAAACCGTTATGCCCGAAATCGTCATGCAACGGGTAAGTGAGAATCAGGAAGGTGTAGTATTAAGAACCGATAGTTTCAACAAATTCTTAAAGGGAATTGTGGGCATACCAAAGGATAGAAATTTTGAGGAAAAAATTACTTCATACCATATTCAAATAGATGGAGCCATGGCGAATGCATGGACCGGTTTTGAATTCTGGATCGATGGCAAACTCAGTCATTGTGGTACCAATTCCTTTCAATTGATGAATGATGGCACTGGCTGGAAGATTTTTTATATTGTAGATGTCGGGCGAAAAGTAGGGTGCGAATAGATTATTTCCCAATATTTTTTAGGCTACAGCCCAATTTTTAAATAATCCAAAATTGCTTTTTCTCCCATCAAGGCATTTTTCGGCCTAGGTTTTTCGACATTGAAGACCTTCAATTCTTCAGGAGGTAGAATTGTGACAAAGTCTTCTTTGTATCCATCGTCATAAGGGGTGTCAAAAGGTAACTGCAAATGATGGCGAAAAAAATTGTAGGCCGCTGCCCTTTTTGAATACCCATAATCATGTCTTTCCAAAGGAAGGTGTACATTCTCTACCCGATGTTCGGCATCGTAAAGTTTGTAAACGTTTTGAACATATGGGTATTCCAATCGAGGGGTATTCCGCGTCCAATCCCCACCGTTAGAAATCATCAACATGGGTCTTGGCCCACATAAGGCCGCAATTTCAACATTGTTGGTTTGGTGGTCGTTACTTTTGTGAATGGGCATTCCACTTTCACAGACACAGCCCCCGAAAAAGTGGGCAGACACTTGTACGGCAGGAATAGCAACCTTTATGCGGTCATCAATGGCGGTCAGCATAAACGTCTGGGTACCCCCGCCTGATCCGCCGGTCATACCGATTCGTGCCGAGTCTACATCGGGGCGCGAAAGTAAATACTCGAGGACCCTCTTACTGTTATAGGTTTGCAATAGAAGGGCGATTGGTATTTTATGTTCGACTTGGCCACTTTCGCCATAACCGATCATGTCGTAGGCAAAAACAATGGCCCCCATTCTGGCCAACACGGCACCACGATTCTGGACAAAACTTGTAAAACGCTTGTCTTTCATGTGGCCGTGCGGACTCAATATTCCAGCGTATTTTTTTTTATGACCCGTCGGTCGGTAGAGATTGCCGGTCACATAGAACCCAGGGAAGCTTTCTATTGCGATATTTTCAACGGTATAACCGTCCATTTCGCGCTTGCTGTGGATAATGGCATTGAAATCTCCGGAAATTTTAGGCATTTTATCAAGCTGCATGCCCTCGATGATACCTCGTTTAATCCTTTGGCGCCTACTTTCCCAGCTTTTCAAATCTTCCCATTCAGAGGAGAATTTTTTCATCATTTGGCTTGCTTCATCTTCCGACCAGTGGTGCCCAACGCACAATAGTGAATCCTGCCCATAAGTACTTAGGTTCACTAGACAAAAGATATATATGAACAATAAGGGCTTAATCATAATCCACTTGTTATACCGAGTAAAAGTTACTAAAATCAAAGGAGCTTTAACAGCAATGATCAACAAAATGCAAGTCCACCGCCAATGGATTCATATTTTATTGATTACTTCTTTTTTCTATCAAATTCTTCAGACCGTATTCCCCGCATAGTGCCATCATTTTTTTATAAAAGGCATTTCGATAAAATTCAGGCATTTCCGATCCGTTCTTGAAGTAGTTTAAATATCGATTTTCCAATTCGGGATAATGCTTTCTGACGGCCTTCAAAACCAAGGTTTTACTATCGGCCTTGTCGTTGCCAAATAGTGTTATCGTAGCGGGCAAAATATAATCGACTTTATTTTCTTTGAAGGTGGAGAAAAATAAATGTAAACTTTCGGTGGTGTCTGAAATAAAAGGCAACAATGGCATTAGACAGACGCCCGTTAAAAAACCTTGCTTCAAGGTTTTGTTCAAGGCGACCAATCTATTGGAAGGAAGTGTTGCTCCCTTTTCGAAAATCTTGGCGACCTTGGGGTCAAGTGTAGAAAAGGAAAAGGAAACGATGACCCCTCCTTCCAATCGCCGACTCAGATCATTGGGAATGATGGCCGTTTTATTGATTTGATGCAATAGGTCAAAATCCCGCTCGATCAAATCGGACTTCGTAATGATATGTACCGGGAATTTATATTTGGCGATTACCTTAAGGGCCTTCCGGGTCAATTGATATTGTTTTTCCAATTTGAGATAGGGTTCCGTGGCCGAGGACAGCACGATAATGCCATATTGCCCTTTTTTGGCCCGATTGAACAACTGCTTGTCCAATATTTCGATGGCATTGCTTTTGACCGAGAGGCTTTCCTCGAGGTTGGTGCCATATTTGCTTCCGCGTATATAGCAGTACAAACAGTTGAAGGAACAGCTGCTATACAGATTTACGGTATAATCGCTAAGAAACCACGAATCCCTTTTCTTCGATTTGTTCAGTACCGATTTGACCTCGATTTCCTTGTGCATGACTTTGGTCCGGATTATAGTTTTCGTAAACCTGATTTAGCAATCACTTAAAAACACGCCTACTGCCAGTCCGCCCTCGGAAGTTTCCTTATATTTTGAATTCATATCCTTTGCAGTTTCCCACATGGTCTGAACCACCTTGTCAAGTGGCACTTTGGCCTCAGAGGGATCGGAGCCCAATGCTAGTTCTGCGGCATTGATCGCCTTAAGGGCACCCATGCTATTTCGTTCGATGCAAGGTACTTGAACTAATCCGCCGATGGGATCGCAGGTCAAACCCAAATGATGTTCCATGGCAATTTCGGCGGCCATTAAAACTTGTTCGGCACTACCATTTAAGAGTTCGGTCAGTGCCCCTGCCGCCATTGCCGATGACACGCCGATTTCGGCCTGACAACCACCCATGGCCGCGGAAATGGTAGCTCCTTTTTTGAAGATACTTCCAATCTCACCGGCCACCGACAAAAACCTTTTGACATGTTCAAAATCGGCCTCGTGGTTTTCAATGACCATATAGTACATCAGCACCGCAGGAATGACTCCTGCGCTTCCGTTGGTCGGGGCGGTCACAACCCTGCCCAGGGAAGCATTGACCTCATTGACGGCCAAGGCAAAACAACTGACCCATTTCAAGATCTGTCGAAATTTTACCTCGGTATTACGGATGGAGTGCAACCATTCTTGAGGATCGGAATAGGGTAGGTCACCCATCAAATTCTTATGTATTTCAAAAGCCCTCCGTCTTACATTGAGCCCCCCGGGAAGGCTCCCTTCAGTATGGCATCCAATATACATACATTCCAACATGGTATCCCAGATGCGCCGCATTTCAAAATCAATCTGTTCGTCTGTTCGCAAAGAGCGTTCATTTTCCAATACGATTTCCGAAATCGATTTGCCTTCCTTGTGGCAATAGTCAAGCAATTCGTTTCCTTTTTGTATAGGGAATGGAAAGGTGTTAAAGGTTACCCTATTTTTTTTGGCATTTTTTCGTTCTTCGACAATGACAAATCCACCACCTATGGAGTAATAGGTCTTTGATTTTTTATTTCCCGATTTGAAGGTCGCCGTAAACTTGAGGCCATTTGCATGAAAAGGCAAAAACTTTCTATTGAAAATGATATCTTCTTTAGGGTCGAAATGCACTAGTATTTCCTTCCCGAAATACAACTTTTTTGTTTCCTCGATTTTCTTGACAATACCATGGATATCGGCAACCGGAACATTTTCAGGGTCGGCACCTGAAAGTCCGAGCATAATTGCGTAGTCGGTGGCATGCCCTTTTCCGGTCAAGGAGAGCGATCCATAGGTATGGACTTTTATTTGGGCCACTTTCTTGAAATGCCCTGCAGTCCTCAACTCTGAAATCCATCTTTCTGCGGCACGCCACGGTCCCAAAGTATGGGAACTTGAGGGGCCAATCCCGATTTTGAGCATGTCGAAAATGCTAATGCATTCCATTCTTTGAATAATATGGATGATCGAGGTAAAGATATACATATTGAGATTTGAAAAAAGGAAATCCGAGATTCGAACGGCAGAACATTAACCGTGATAATTACAATTTGGGCATTGAAATTTAAGGGCCCTGTATCGGCCAAATGACATCCTGTCAGTATTTCTTGCTTGGCATATTGTTTGACATTAACGTAGCGGACTTTAAAAAAGCAAGCACTAATATTTAAAATATAGACAATGAGCAAAATTATTGGAATTGACTTAGGTACGACCAACTCCTGCGTCTCCGTTATGGAGGGCAACGAGCCAGTGGTCATTCCTAATGCTGAAGGAAAGAGAACTACCCCATCGGTCATCGCTTTCGTGGAAGGCGGTGAAATCAAGGTTGGCGACCCGGCCAAAAGGCAAGCGGTCACGAACCCTGAAAAAACGGTTTATTCGATTAAACGTTTTATGGGAAACAAGTTCTCTGAATGTAAAGAGGAAATCGACCGTGTGCCCTATAAAGTGGTCAAAGGCGATAACAATACGCCTAGGGTCGATATCGATGGGCGTTTATATACACCACAAGAATTATCGGCAATGGTGCTTCAAAAAATGAAGAAGACCGCCGAAGATTATTTGGGGCAAGATGTAACCCGGGCGGTAATTACGGTACCTGCCTATTTCAACGATGCACAACGTCAGGCTACAAAGGAAGCTGGCGAAATCGCAGGATTGACGGTAGAAAGAATTATCAATGAGCCTACGGCCGCATCTTTGGCCTATGGAATGGATAAAAAGGATACGGATCAGAAAATCGTTGTCTTTGACTTTGGTGGAGGCACCCATGACGTTTCGATTTTGGAATTGGGCGATGGTGTATTCGAAGTGCTGTCCACGGACGGAGATACCCACTTGGGAGGCGATGACGTTGATCAGAAAATCATCGATTGGCTGGCCGATGAATTCAAGAAAGATGAAGGTATTGATTTACGAGATGATGCCATGGCATTGCAGCGTTTGCGCGAGGCGGCTGAAAAAGCTAAGATAGAATTGTCATCGTCTGCACAGACAGAAATTAATTTACCATATGTGACTGCCACAGCTACAGGACCGAAACACTTGGTGCGGACATTGCCTCGCTCGAAATTCGAGCAATTGATCGCCGATTTGGTAAAAAGAACCATTGAACCCTGTGAAACCGCGCTTAAAGCTGCAGGACTTTCAAAAAGTGATATCGATGAGATTATTTTGGTCGGGGGATCGACGCGTATTCCTGCTGTGCAGGAGGCTGTCGAAAAGTTCTTCGGAAAGAAACCGTCGAAAGGAGTGAATCCTGATGAGGTTGTTGCCGTCGGAGCAGCCATTCAAGGTGGTGTTTTGACCGGTGATGTGAAAGATGTATTGCTGTTGGATGTAACCCCGCTATCCTTGGGTATTGAAACAATGGGTGCGGTATTCACCAAGTTGATTGATGCGAATACGACGATCCCGACGAAGAAGTCACAAATATTTTCAACTGCGGCCGACAATCAGCCTTCCGTTGAAATACATGTGTTACAAGGCGAGCGTTCAATGGCCGCTGACAATAAAACCATAGGTCGTTTCCATTTAGATGGAATTCCACCTGCGCCAAGAGGTACACCTCAGATCGAGGTAACCTTCGATATCGACGCGAACGGGATCATCAAAGTTTCGGCTACCGATAAGGCGACCAATAAGACACAGGACATTCGTATTGAGGCATCTTCAGGTTTGACCGATGAGGAAATCGAAAAGATGAAGGCCGAAGCCGAAGCCAATGCCGAATCGGATAAGGCTGCCAAAGAAAAGGCCGATAAGTTGAACGAGGCCGATAGCATGATTTTCCAGACCGAAAAACAGTTGAACGAATTCGGCGATAAATTGTCCGATGACAAGAAAAAACCGATCGAAGAGGCTTTGGAAGAATTGAAGAAGGCTTATGAGACCAAAGATGTGGCCGTAATCGAGCCTGCTTTGGAAAAAATCAACGAAGCTTGGAAAGTTGCGTCCGAAGAAATGTACAAGGCCCAGGCCGAGGCACAACAGAATGGAGCAGCCTCCGGCGGAGACGCCACCACATCAGAAGGTGATGCGACCGAAGGCGATAACGTTGAAGACGTAGACTTTGAGGAAGTCAAGTAGCTTGTCCTGAGCGGAGCCGAAGGGTAGACTTCGAGGAAGTCAAGTAGCCCGCTGGTTATGGAGAGCTGTAAAGCGATAACTTCCGAACAAGTGAAATAATTCAAGATTCAAACCTTGCATTAAGACCCTATAGGTACTCAGTACCTGTAGGGTCTTTTCTTTTTGGCACGAGAATTGTTTTTTCCTTGACCTAATATCAAGTAATTTTGCACCATGACCAAACCCGTTTCGATAACGCTTTTTCTTGCACTTTTTCTTCGCCCTTTTATTTCTGCTTCACAAGAGATAAAGATTTTCAAGGTCAGTGATTTTGACTTACGGGGCAATGTTAAATCTTGTTTGGTAATTACCGATTACGGCAAGGAGGAATATGAATTTGATGAAACCGGGCGACTCATTAAATCGACTACCCGTTACAGTGAGACCGATTACGACCTTACCCATTACAAATTTGAAGAGGCAGAATTGGTAGAGAAGCGAATGGAGCATTATCGCGACGGTGAATTCGAACCTTCGACTTCATTCGCAAATTTTTACTCCGTTGATCAAAAGGAACCTCGTATTGTCACAGAAAGGATATATTCTTATGACAAGGAATTTCTGGACAGCTATCAATACCATTTTAATTCTGAAGGAGATCTGCAGAAAATCATTCGATCAGGACCTGACGGCGAGGATGAAACGATAATTGGGAGAACCGGTGAAGGCAAATACAAACAAGAAACCTATATCTCCAATGGGGTCATTCAAAAAACAGAAACGATCAGTTATGACAAAAATGGAGCTGCCAAGACCGTACTAAAGGCTAATTATGTCGATGGGGTCAGGAACACGGCAATTGAAGAGGTGTTTGATAATGAATTGAAATTGATTTCAAAGACCGAGATGGCCGTTGATGAAAAAACAAAGAAATATGTGCCTCAAAAAGTTGAAAGCTTCAGTTACGATGAAAATGGAATACTAAGCTCGATTCGTCACAACAGAGGGCAATGTTGAAAGTACCCAAGAATTAATTTATCAATATGATAATGCCGGTTCGGGCAACTGGGTAAAAAAAATCGTTACCCCTGACAATCTTTATACCACGCGTAAAATCAAATATTACCCCGAGGAAAAAATTGCGGATAAGGAGTAGTTCAGAACTTTGGCTCCCCCTTTAAGATGGGGTGGAGTATCCCGAGATAAGCTTGGCGGGGACGGTCTTTAAGATTGATACACTCAATTTTTCGGTTCCAACAAGTCCCAAAGATTCCCATATAAATCCTCAAAAACTGCAACCGTTCCATAAACTTCTTCCCTTGGGGGACGAACGAAAGTGATTCCACATTGTTCCATTTTTTTGTAGTCACGCCAAAAATCATCTGTATAAAGAAAAAGAAAAACCCTTCCGCCTGTTTGATTGCCTATGTACTTCCGCTGTTCGTCATTAGCAGCTTTTGCCAATAGCAGACAACACTCCTCTGTATTTGGCGGCCTGATCAAAACCCAGCGCTTGCTTTCATCCAATCCAATGTCTTCCACTAGGTCAAAATCCAATTTTTGGGTATAGAATTCGATGGCATCATCATGATCTTCAATTACCAAAGTAATATGGGCAATACGTTACTTCACTTGAGGAGATCTTTAATAATTTCCTTTTTAACTTCATGCCCACCTTCAAAATGTATAACTTTTGCTTTTCCATGGAATAGTCGTTCGATCCGTTGGTTTTCAGATTCCATTCTCTCGGGCGTCAAATATTCGTCTTTATCGCCAATAATTATTTTGATTTCGGTTTCATTTTTTCGAAGAAAGTCAAAATCTTTTGAGCTGAGTTCACGAGGTAGCCCCCCGGCATAGAGAACCAACTGCTGACACTTGATTGCTCTACTTGACACCCAACGGGTCGCAATGGAGACCCCTTGTGAAAACCCAAAGACGATTAAATTGAGGTCCTCGGGCATGATCTCATTTTCAAAAACCGAGTCGAGGTAATTCAAAACATTGCCAATTTCCTTTTTGGTTGCTTCCTTGGTCAGCCAACTGGCACCAACATATTTATACGCTCCGTTCAAATAATATTTTGATGGGGCCTGGGGAGCGATGATATAGTTCTCATCGGAATCAAGTTCATCAAAGAAATTGATAAAGTAACGGCTTAAGTATCCGATGCCGTGAAATACGATCCAGACATTTTTGGTCTTTTTGCCTAAACTATTCAGTGTTGAATAGGAATTTGTCGCTAAGTACGAAATTTGCCTTTCGGTGTTGGCCATAACTAAAGATTCAAATACCACATTGGTATTGATATTAATTGCACTCTGAATACTACTTTTACAAAAATTGAATTTTATGAACGAATTCCAGGAAAAAATACTCAAAATCTGCAATGAAACCACAAAGAACACCTTTATGGAGACATTGGGCATCGAATATATTGATGTAGGCGAAAATTACCTGCAGGCCAAGATGCCAGTTACCCCAAAAGTCCATCAACCTGATGGAGTGCTGCATGGAGGTGCGACCGCTGCCTTGGCGGAAAGCGTAGGCAGTGTTGCCGCCCATATCTTCATGAATGCCCAGGATGTTATGATAAGGGGTACCCAGATAACGGCGAACCACATTCGAAGTCTAGCTGATGGGGAAGTTTTTGCTACCGCAACTGCTATTCATATGGGCAGAACGACACAGCTATGGGATGTTAAAGTGAATGATTCAGATGGTAAGTTGATTTCTTCCTGTCGACTGTCGACCATCGCCCTTCCAAAGAAATGACATGTGGTCGATTATCGAAAACCAACTTACTGCAAAGCTTCCTTTTGTTGTTTACCGAAAACCGCATGACAAAGACGTCAATGCCGTTTTTCAAAGCGACAATGAAATAAATCATGTAGACGATTTTACCGAAACCGGATTTGTCTTTGCTCCCTTTGCCCCGGGAAAGAAAGTCATCTTACTGCGTGACGATGATCGACTCCAGTTTCCATTTTTACCGAACGAGGTTGTAAATAACGGGTCGCGCATTATAGAGCGATCAGGCAAAGTGGAAGAAGGGTATAAGGAGCTTATAAATGACGCCATCGACGAAATTAAGACAGGAGCTCTGGCAAAAGTCGTTTTGTCAAGAGTGTTGGAGGTTCAACACACGCATCCACCACTTGAACTTCTGAAGCGGATACTGTCTACTTACCCAAATGCATTTTGTTATTTGTGGTACCACCCGAAGGTGGGAATGTGGCTAGGGGCCACCCCTGAAATTTTACTGCAACTCATAGGCGATAGATTGACCACCATGTCATTGGCTGGAACAATGAAGTATGAAGGAATCAAAAGCCCGGATTGGGGCAAAAAAGAACGGCAAGAGCAAGAATTGGTGACAGATTATATCTTGAGTGCACTGCAAGATAAGGTGGTAGACATCGATAAATCAGATACCGAAACTTTGCGGGCAGGTAATCTATTGCACCTGCGGACGAAAATCTCAGGAAGTTTGAAGCACGATCATTTGCGAGAGGTCGTTCATGCGCTGCATCCGACACCTGCCATATGCGGATTCCCAAAGAAGCGGGCATTAAATTTCATTTTAGAGAACGAAGGGTACGAACGGCAATTTTATGGAGGTTATTTGGGCGAGCTGAACCTCGGCCACGAAAATTCCACAGCCTTTTATGTAAATCTCAGGTGTATGCAGAAAGTAGGGGATAAAATGAAAATCTATGTTGGGGGAGGAGTTACGAAAGATTCGGATCCCACAAAAGAATGGCTGGAAACCGTTTATAAAAGTGAAACCATGTTACGTGTTTTGTCCATCGAAAATTAATTGGGCCAACTAAAACTTCGGTTGTATTTTTGTGCCCAATATGCAGCAGTCAAGTATACCTACGGCCCAGATTCTTGTACAATACTGCAAATCATATGACCTATCGAATGTAGTGATATCCCCTGGGTCGCGCAACGCCCCGCTTACCTTGAGTTTTACCGAAGATCCCTTTTTAGATGCT